>NZ_JASGKP010000001.1:0-3902500 GCF_047600585.1 Aestuariivirga sp. | reverse complement strand
GACGTCGACCTTCAGCGCCAGCTGCAGCCGTCCGATTCCTACGAGATGTTCTTCGGCAAGCCGCTCACCGGCTCCTCCAGCAAGCGCAAGGTTCTGCACTACGCCACCCTCACCTATGGCGGCAAAACCCAGACCTATTACCGCTTCACCACCTCGGATGGCCGCACCGACTACTACGATGAAAACGGCCGCAGCGCCTCGCGCGCCCTGTTGAAGACGCCGATTTCCGGTGCCCGCCTTACGTCTGGCTTCGGCATGCGCCGCCATCCGCTCCTCGGCTACTCCAAGATGCACACCGGCGTCGATTTCGGTGCGCCGTCGGGTACGCCGATCCGCTCCGCCGGTGCCGGCGTCGTCGATCTCGCGGGCCGCCACGGCGCCTACGGCATCGCCGTCGTGCTGAAGCATGGCGCCAAGTACAAGACGCTTTACGCCCACATGTCGCGCCTTGCTGCCGGCATCCGTCCGGGCGTCCCCGTCAACCAGGGGCAGATCATCGGCTACGTGGGCACCACCGGTCGCTCCACGGGTCCGCATCTCCACTACGAAGTCCGCGTGAGCGACCGTCCTGTGAACCCGACCACGATCAAGGCAACCGGTGGCCGCCAGCTGGCCGGCAAGGACCTCGAGAACTTCCGGGTGATCAAGGATCGCGTTGTTGCGATGATGCAGTCTGCGCCGTCCTCGGCACAGGTCGCCCAGGCCGGGCAATAACAGCGCATCGTGCGAGCAAGTGGACACCACTTGCGACGCGAAAGATGCGCAAGAAAGCTGGCGCAACTTTCCTCTCTCAAATCGTTCCGATTTGATCGTCCGTTGCGCTAAAGCTTCAGTTTTTCGCGCACGCCTTTGGGCAAGTTGGCCGCTGCCAGCCTGTGGCTTTCGCGGATGTAGTCGCACAACGCCGCATCATCGAGGCTGCGGGCATCCGTCCGCTGCAGCCACAGCATGCCGCGTGAGGCGAGATAGGGCGCAGGCCTCACCCCCGCCATCTCCTTCAACAGATCGAAGCTCATCTGCGAGCACTTGAACGTGACGTGCAGTGCCCCGCCTTCCTCTTCCGAGGCGATGGCGAAAACCTTGCCCTTGGCGCCACCCACCTTCCAGACATGCGCGCCGCCCCACTGCACCACGTAGAAGGTGTGCGGCAACCGCCCACAGAATTCATTGTAACGGGAAGTATTCATGATGGTCAGCAAAGGTGAAGCCAGTCATTCTGACAAGCAGAATTCAGCGGGACACGGGGCACACACGGGGCACATCATGACATCGCAACCGGGAATCTGGCTCAGCGCGTGGACCATCCTCCAGCGCAATCGCACCGCCGTGCTGGTCTATGTCGCCATCATGATGCTGCTTGGTTTTGCCCAGGAACACATGGGCGGCAGCAGCAGCCTCATTGTTGCACAAACGGTGACCGCCGCATGGCTCGCCATTCCGGCGCACCTGACCGTCCTGCGGAACATGGACGTGAGCCTCAGCCTGAAGGGCAGCGGCGCCGAGAAAGCCGTCATTCCCTTCGTCATGCGCGGGATCGGCCTCGGCCTTCTGGCAAGCGTGTTGCCGTTCCTTCTTCTGTTTGTGATGCTGGTCCAGTCTTATGACACCGCCCAGACGTTCCTCGTCTTCGGACTCGTTGCCGTTCTCACTTTCACTGTTGTCTTTGCGGTGTGGGGCACCATGCTGCCTGCAGCCGTGCTCAATGGCGACAAGCGCTTCACCCGTGCAGCGGGGCGCGCCTCGCACAGCTTCGGTTACGCCTTCCCGCGCCTCCTCGTCAGCTTTGGCGTGCTCTCCGCGGTCATGGTGGGTGCGATGATGTTTCTGGGGAAGTACATGCAGCCCGAGGGCACGTTCTTTCCGGCGGGCGGCGTTGATGCGGTCGCCATTTTCGCAGCCCTGCTCAACAACGTGATTGGCGCCTACCAGATCGCGATGACCGCCGTCATTCTCTCCCGCGCCTACATGATGGCGGAAGAAAAGACGGCGGCCCGGCCTGTCACGGCTTAGTGCAGCGTCACCACGTTGCTCGGCACGGCCACTTCGCCGTCGATCACCCCGTTGAGGGCGAGCTTGCCGTTGATCACGGTGACCTTCACTTCTTCGCCATCCTGCACGCGACCGGCAAGAATCGCCTCCGCCAGCGGGTCCTGCACCGCCTTCTGGATCACACGCTTCAGCGGGCGTGCGCCATAGGCCGGATCGTAACCCTTGTCGGCGAGCCAGTTGCGGGCTTCCTCCGACAGCGTGACGGTGATCTTGCGGTCGGCGAGCAGCTTCTGCAGGCGGCCGAGTTGAATGTCGACAATCGCCCCCATGTGCTGCCGCTTCAGACGGTGGAACAGGATGATCTCGTCGACGCGGTTCAGGAACTCGGGCCGGAAGGCGCGCTTCACCACCTCCAGCACTTCATCGCGCACCTCGTCCACGTCCTGCTCCTCCGCGAGACGCACCAGATGCTCCGACCCCAGGTTCGAGGTCATGATGATCAGCGTGTTCTTGAAGTCCACGGTGCGGCCCTGGCCATCGGTCAGGCGGCCGTCATCGAGCACCTGCAGCAGCACGTTGAACACGTCGGGATGCGCCTTCTCGATCTCGTCGAAGAGGACGACCTGATAGGGCCGCCGCCGCACCGCTTCGGTGAGAGCGCCGCCCTCGTCGTAGCCGACATAGCCCGGAGGAGCCCCGATCAGCCGCGAAACCGCGTGCTTCTCCATGTATTCCGACATGTCGATCCGCACCATGGCGTGTTCGTCGTCGAAGAGGAACGAGGCCAGCGCCTTGGTCAGTTCGGTCTTGCCCACGCCCGTGGGGCCGAGGAACATGAACGAGCCGATGGGCCGGTTCGGGTCCTGGAGGCCGGCCCGCGCGCGGCGCACTGCGGTTGCGACCGCCGCCACGGCGTCGGACTGTCCGACGACACGCTTCGCCAGCGCCAGTTCCATCTGCAAGAGCTTCTCGCGCTCGCCTTCCAGCATCTTGTCGACGGGAATGCCGGTCCAGCGTGACACCACCTGCGCGATGTGCTTGTCGGTCACGGCTTCTTCCACCAGCTTGTGGCCGGAGGCTTCTTCCGAGGCCTTCAGTTTCTTTTCCAGCTCCGGAATGCGCGAGTAGGCAAGCTCGCCTGCCTTGGCGAAATCGCCCTTGCGCTGTGCCTGCTCGAGCTGGGTGCGCGCCTGGTCGAGTTCGTCCTTGAGCTTCGAGGACGCAGCAAGCCGGTCCTTCTCCTCCTGCCACTTGCGGGTGAGGGTGGATGACTTCTCCTCGAGATCAGCCAGCTCCTTCTCGAGCTTGCCGAGCCGGTCCTTGGAGGCCGTGTCGTCTTCCTTCTTCAGCGCCTCGCGCTCGATCTGCAGCTGCATGATGCGGCGGTCGAACTCGTCCAGTTCTTCCGGCTTCGAATCAACCTGCATGCGGAGCCGCGACCCCGCCTCATCCATCAGGTCGATGGCCTTGTCGGGCAGGAAGCGGTCGGTGATGTAGCGGTTGGAGAGAACCGCAGAGGCCACGATCGCAGCATCGGTGATGCGCACGCCGTGATGCAGTTCGTACTTCTCCTTGATGCCGCGCAGGATGGAGATCGTATCCTCCACCGTCGGCTCGTCGACGAAGACGGGCTGGAAGCGGCGGGCAAGGGCTGCGTCCTTCTCCACATGCTTGCGGTATTCATCGAGCGTCGTAGCGCCCACGCAGTGCAGTTCGCCGCGCGCCAGCGCGGGCTTCAGCAGGTTCGAGGCATCCATGGCGCCATCGGCCTTGCCTGCACCCACCAGCGTATGCATTTCGTCGATGAAAAGGATGACGCCGCCTTCCGCAGAGGTCACCTCCGAGAGCACCGCCTTGAGGCGCTCTTCGAATTCACCGCGATACTTGGCGCCCGCGATGAGCGCGCCCATGTCGAGCGCAAGCAGCTTCTTGTCCTTCAGGCTTTCCGGCACGTCGCCCTTGATGATGCGGAGGGCGAGGCCTTCGGCAATCGCCGTCTTGCCCACACCGGGTTCGCCGATCAGCACGGGATTGTTCTTGGTGCGCCGCGACAGCACCTGGATGGTGCGGCGGATTTCCTCGTCGCGGCCGATGACCGGATCGAGCTTGCCCGCCTGTGCCGCCTCGGTGAGGTCGCGGGCATATTTCTTGAGGGCGTCATAGCCCTGCTCGGCCGACGCCGTGTCGGCGGTACGGCCCTTGCGGATGTCGTTGATCGCCTTGTTGAGGCCCTGGGCCGTCACGTTGGCGGTCTTGAGGGCCTTGGCGGCGTCGCTCTGCTCGAGCGCCAGCGCCTGCAGCAGGCGTTCCGCCGTCACGAAGGAATCGCCCGACTTCTCGGCGATCTTCTGGGCGGCGTCGAAGACGCGCGCCATTTCAGGGGCGAGATAGACCTGCCCGGCGCCACCGCCCGACACCTTGGGCTGGCGGGAGAGCGCAAGCTCGGTCTCCTTGAGGGCGAGGCGGGGATCGCCTCCCGCGGCGCGGATGAGGCCGGCGGCGAGGCCTTCCTCGTCGTCCAGCAGGACCTTCAGCAGATGTTCAGGGGTAAAGCGCTGGTGACCTTCCCGCAGCGCAAGGGATTGCGCGGATTGGATGAAGCCCCGCGACCGCTCCGTATATTTCTCGAAATCCATTCTGTACTCCTCCTCGGCACGCTTCCCCAAGGCCCCGAAGGCACCTTCAGAAACGCCGTCAACGGCTCAACTTGGGTCAGATATGGGGAGGGATTCTCCCCTGACAAGAACCCCGGAACACCCTGCGGCGGCATCGCGCGGGGGATTGACCCCAATCATGGAGCCACCGTCCTTACCCTCCTAAAATTGTGCCGACCTGAGGGAGTTTCCACCATGGCTGCCGATGCACCTGCCCCCGAACCCCGCCGCGACCCCACCGGCCTCGATGCCTTCCGCCCTGCCGAAGTGGCACGGCGGATCGAGGAGGCTGGCGTCACCAAGGCCGCCCTCCACGCCCAGCCCCTGGCCGTCCTCTCGGTCATGGCGGGGATCTTCATTGCGCTGGGGGCGGCAGCCTTCACCGCTGTGGTGACCGGCACTGACCTCGCTTACGGCCCCACGCGCCTCCTGGGCGGGCTCGTCTTTTCGCTCGGCCTCGTGCTGGTGGTGGTGGCGGGGGCCGAACTCTTCACCGGCAATGCCCTCGTGGTGCTCGCCTGGGTCGACCGCAAGATCTCGGGCGCGGGCCTGCTCCGCAACTGGGCCTTCTCCTTCATGGGCAATCTCGTGGGGGCAACGCTGATTGCCCTTCTTATGGGGGCAAGCGGCCTCTTCGCCGGACCCGTCGGCGAAACCGCGCGCAAGCTTGCGCTCGCCAAGGTGACAATCGGCATGCCGGAGGCGCTGGTGCGCGGCATCCTCTGCAACATGATGGTCTGCCTTGCGGTGTGGCTCACCTTTGCGGCGCGAAGTGTCACCGACAAGATCTTCGCCGTGCTGCTGCCCATCGCGGGCTTCGTGCTGATGGGCTACGAGCACTCGATCGCCAACATGTACCTGATTGCTGCGGGATACGCGGCGGGCGCGGATATCACGCTCGCCAGCTATCTCCACAATCTGGTTCCGGTCACGATCGGCAATATCATCGGTGGCGCGGGCGGTGTCGCCCTCACCTACCGGCTGGCCTATGGCCCACCGAAATGATGCGCTGAAAAAGTCTTACTCGTCGCCAGCCGCAGGTTCGTTGGGCGTCACGCCCTCTTCACCATAGCGCGGACGGCGGCCACGGGGACGGCGTTCACCGGCTCCGGCCTCACCCTCGGCAGCCTCGCTACCGTTGACGGCAGGCACCGGACGCTTGAGGAAAGACGGTGCTTCCCAATCCTTGGCGTTCTCGTCACCGGCGGCAGCTTCGCTGCGCTCGCGGCGGGGACGCTCCTGACGTTCTGATCGTTCGGCACGCTCGGGGCGTTCCGGGCGCTCGCTCTCGTCACCCGACGCTTCAGCGGCCTGGCCATTGCCCTCGCGCTGCTCCTGCCCATTGCGGTCTCCACGGCGCGGCCAGCGGTTGCGGAAGCGGTCACGGCCGCCGCCCTGCTGATCGCGGTTGCCCTGCTCGCGGTTGTCGCGCGGGCGGGCATTGCGCTGGCCCTGGTCGTCTCCGGCCGGTGCGGCCTCGCCTTCGGCGGCATGGGCTTCACCGGATGCTGGCGCGGCATCGGGCGCTTCTGCGCCGTCGGCGGCTTCGGCTGCATCCTCTTCGCCTTCGGTGCCGTCGAGATCTTCGACGTCCTCATCGAGGCGGCGCGAGAACTGGATCGGCTGTCCGGCCGGCTGGGCGGCGAGCCACAGACGGTAATAATGATCCGCATGCTGATAATAGCTCTCAGCCATCACACGGTCGCCGGCAGAGGCGGCATCGCGGGCGAGCTGCATGTATTTTTCGGCGATGGTCTGCGCGGTGCCGCGCAGCTTGACGTCCGGCCCGTTCGAATCGAGCACCCGGTTGCCGGGATTTCCACCACCGCCGCCACCGCCGCCTCCACCGCCACCATGGCGGCGATTACGGTTGCGGTTGCGATTCTTGAAATTGTTCTGTCCGGGTCTCATGTTCGGTCCTGGAACGACAGGCCTTCGTTTTCCCGTGGCGCGCGTATGCAACGTCCGGTTCCGGGAAGGGCGAGTCGAAAATCAAATAGACTGGGCAATCACGTTGTCCTGCGAGTGTTCCCTGCCACCGCCGTACGTGACCTCATCGGGCACATGCCATCGCCTGGTCTGTCTACACTGGGATACGGATTTCGCTGGTTTATGGGAGCAAAACCCGGCTCTTTCGGCTGAACAGTCTCAAAAGGCAGGGGGTACGGGAGTTAGATAGCGGAACCCCGTGGCGATTCCAAGGGCTTTCCGGGTCCTTTTCCCCGGACTGTCCGGAATTTCATGCGGGGAAGGTAAAGAGAAGTGCACGGACATGGCCGCCCAGGTCCCGCCGCTCCGCCCCCTGCCGGAAGCCCGCCGCGGCGAAGATCCGGGCCACATCGGGCCCCTGCCCGGCCCCGATTTCCACGATGATCCGGCCTTGGGGCGCAAGGTGGGGGGCGGCGGCCCCGGCAATCGCCCGGTAGCAGGAAAGCCCGTCTGCCCCGCCATCGAGCGCCAGCAGCGGGTCATGCTCCCGGACATCGGGCTCGAGCCCGGCGATCTCGGCGGTCGGGATATAGGGTGGGTTGGAGAGGATGAGGTCAAATTGCCCCGAGACGGGCGCGAACCATTCTCCCTGCAGAAGCGTGAGCCTCTCTGCCACACCGAGGCGGCGGGCATTCTCAGCCGTCACGGCCAGCGCCGTCTCCGAGAGATCGACGGCCACGCCCGTGGCCTCCGGCCATTCCGCAAGGAGCGTGACGATGAGCGCGCCGCTGCCGCTGCCCAGGTCCAGCACCCGGCGGGCGGGCTGTTCCAGAGCAACGTCAATCAGGGTTTCCGTATCGGCGCGGGGGTCCAGCACATCCGCCGTGACGTGGAACAACCGTCCGTAGAATTCCCGCTCGCCCAGGATCTTTGAGACAGGCTCATGCGCGAGGCGGCGCGAGAGCAGCGCCTCAAAGGCCGCGCGCTCTGCAACAGTGAGAGATCGCTCGCCCGCAAGGATCAATCCAGCATGATCGCACGCCAGCACGTGCTGCATGAGGAGCCGCGCATCCGTTGTGGCATCCGGAACATCGGCCGCCACCAGCCGCGCCCGCGCCGCAGCGAGTGCGGCGGCGATGGTCTCAGGTCCGGGCATCTTCGGCGGCCAAGAGTTCAGCCTGATGGTGTGAGATGAGCGCCGAGATCACTTCCTCGAGCGCCGGACCCTCGATGATCTCCGGCAGCTTGTAGAGCGTGAGGTTGATGCGATGGTCGGTGAGGCGTCCCTGCGGGAAGTTGTAGGTGCGGATGCGCTCCGAGCGGTCCCCCGAGCCCACCTGACCTTTTCGCGCCGCGCTGCGCTCGGAATCGATGCGCTCACGCTCGATCTCGTAGAGTCTCGCCCGCAGCAGCTTCATCGCCATGTTCTTGTTCTTGAGCTGCGACTTCTCCGTCTGCTGGGCCACCGAGATGCCGGTCGGAATGTGCGTCACGCGCACCGCACTGTCGGTGGTGTTCACCGACTGCCCGCCGGGGCCTGACGAGCGGTAGACATCGATGCGGAGGTCCTTATCCTCGATCTTGATGTCCACTTCCTCGGCTTCCGGCAGCACTGCGACGGTTGCGGCGGAGGTATGGATGCGGCCCTGCGTTTCCGTATCGGGCACGCGCTGCACCCGGTGCACGCCGGACTCGAACTTCAGTTTCGCATAGGCACCCGCGCCGTGAATGTTGGCGATGATTTCCTTGTAGCCGCCATGCTCGCCGTCGCTCGCTGAAATCACTTCCACCCGCCAGCCCTGGGCTGCGGCATAGCGCTGGTACATGCGGAAGAGATCGCCGGCAAAGATCGCGGCCTCGTCGCCGCCCGTGCCGGCGCGCACTTCAAGGATGACGTCGCGTTCGTCGGCAGCATCCTTGGGCAGCAGCATGAGCCGCATGGTGTGTTCGAGGTCGGTGATGCGGGCAATGAGCGAAGGGCGCTCGTCGCCCGCCATGGCGGCAAGCTCGCCACCCGCCGCAATCATTTCCTCGAGGCCCTTCAGTTCGTCATAGGCGCTGCGCAATTCCCGCGCTGCCTTGGCGGCGGGCTCCAGCTCGGCATAGTCCTTCGAGAGCTTCACAAAGGCTTCGCCGGTCGCCCCGCTCGACAGGCCGTGTTCCACGGCAGCGAAGCGTTCCAGGATGCGGTCGAGTTTTTCGAGGGGAAGAGAGGCCATGACGGGCGCTCTCTACAATCATCGGAGCGCCGTATCAAACCAGATCGTGACCGGCCCCTCGTTGACCAGCGCCACCTTCATGTCGGCCCCGAAAACGCCGCGCGCCACCGTCAGGCCCTCGCCTGCCATCGCCGCACAGAAGTGTTCGTAAAGCCTTTTTCCCGTGGCGGCGTCGGCAGCGGCCGAGAAGCCGGGGCGGTTACCGCTTTCACAGCCATTGGCGGCAAGGGTGAACTGGCTCACCGCCAGCACCGCCCCCTCCACCGCCGAAAGCGGCAGGTTCATCTTGCCCTGATCGTCGCGGAAAATGCGGCAGGCCGCGATCTTGCGGGCCAGCCACTGGGCCTCGGCCTCGCTGTCGCCCTGCATGGCGCAGACGAGCACGAGAAAACCCCGGCCGATTTCACCTGTGATGGCGCCATCGACGCTGACCCGCGCCTCCGACACCCGCTGCACGAGAGCGCGCATGGCGCGAGAAACCTCAACCCTTGGCGGCGAGCGCCTTCACATCGAGCGGTTCTGCGGCGAGCAGAGAGCCCGGCTGGCCCAGCACGCCCTTCTCCACGCCATCGATGGAATAGACGAGTGCGCCGCCATCCTGCGCGATGGCCACAAGACCCTCGCGGTTGGGCACGCGGTAGACATCGCCCGGATTGAGCATCTGGGTGGCGACGCGATTGCCCTGGCCGTCCTCGATCAGCAGCCAGATCGCCTTGGTGGCCTTGAGCACCACGTGCACCTTGTCGTCGGTGCTGCCGAACACCTTGCCGGTGCCGGAATTGGCGGTCGCAAGATCGACGGGCTTCGAGGTTGCGGAAACGGTTTCAGGCGCATCCGCACCATCCACCTGCTCGGCGATGAAGGCGCCGAGATCGCCGGTTTCATTGTTTTCGGTCGTACCCGGCACGGCTTCCGGCGCGGGGATGGCGGAGGCCGTCTGGTCACCATCGGCATCGGCGTCGGTCTCGCCCTGTCCGGCAACCGGTTGCTCCGAAGGTTCGGTCATGGCGATGGGACTGTCGGTCACCTTCACGTCAGCTGCCTCGGTGCCCGTGGTGGCAGTGGGCATGGGATCGCTGTTGGCGGCCATCTGCTCGAGGCCGGGCGCGGGTGCGCTGGTATCGCCGCTCCCCGAATACATGTAGCCGCCGCCTGCCAGCAAAAGCACGGCGATGACCGAAGCCACGATGCCGTTCCGTCCACCCGGAATCGTCGGCGGCGACGGCAGCTTGATCGCCTTGAAATCAATCGCCGGAATCTTGGGGAACTTGCCGAAGGGCAGGATCTTGGCACTCATCATCGGGCCGGGGTTGGCGGGATGGCGGCGTGGCGCCACTTCGGGGGGCGGCAGGAACGAAGCGTAGTGCTGCAGCAGCGGATCGGGATCGAAGCCGAGGAAATCCGCGTAGGCCGCGATCATTTCCAGCGCCTCGAGCCGCGGCGGCATGTGGGTCATGTCGCCGTATTCGATTGCTTCCACGTGATAGGGATGAATGCCGGTGCAGGCGCCGATGTCTTCCAGAGAGAGACCGCGCGACACACGCTCGCGCTCCAGATACCAGCCCGCTTCTCCCGCAGGATCGGTGAGGCCATCAGGCTTTTCGCGCGACATGACGGGCTGTTCGGCCAGCTGCTCCTCATCGTGTCCGGAAACGCCGCCGTTGATATCGTTCAAATAACGCTGATCCATGTTCACTCACCCACCCGTGCGGCCGGAGCCGCCCGTTTAACGTCTGACTAACCAATCTGCAGAATGGACCGGGAATGGTGAACATCGCCCTAACGCGGCCTGCCCATTGCCGAATTTAACCTTTGACATCGATCAATGCGGGAACCGGGCGGGGGGCCGAAAGTTCATCCGACACAACATGGAGACCTTCCCGAATGAGGGACGAAACCCGCAAGACCTGGATCGTCGTCGCCGACGGCGCCCATGCCCGCATCCTTCTCAACAGCCATCGCGACGAGGGCGTCAGCGAACTGCCGCTGGTCTCGAAGCATGATCCCCGCCTCGCCCATCACCATGGCGAACTCGCCGCCGGCGTTCACCACGAGGTGGTGCACAAGCCCAGTGACGAAAAGCGCGGCGAAGACAAATTCCTCTCGACGCTGGCCGCCACCGTGCAGACGGGCATCGCCCGCAAGGAGTGCGACCAGATCGTGCTGGTGGCGCCCGCGGTCGCCATGGGCGTGCTGCGCAAGGCACTGAACAAGGACAGCCACAAGCACATCGTGGCCGAGATCGTTCACGACTACACCCACCAGGACAATCCCACGGTGTGGAAGCACGTGAAGGAGAAGATGCCGCTGCAGTGAGCCGGCATCTCCCCCTGTAGCGAAAGCGGCCAGGGGGCCTTGCACCGCCCGGAGGGGAAGCGCCGGGCCTGTGTGCAAAAACCTCCCGCAGGGGGCTGCGGGAGGTTTGTCATTTTCAGATCACCGCTTCAGATGACGACGCCGTGGCGGTTGGCGAATTCGAGAAGATCGCCACGCAGCGAATGCAGCGGCGACTTGAGCAAGGGCTCCATGAAGGCCCAGAGCTTCTGCTGGTCGAGCGACCGGATCATCGCCTTCACCGGACCCACACCCGACGGCACCATGCTCATCGATGACAGCCCGATGCCGACAAGCCCCATGGCTTCGAGCGGACGGCCGCCCAGTTCACCGCAGAGCGTCACCTTCTTGCCGTGCTGGCGGCCCTTCTCGACGATGAGCCGCATGGCCGAGAGAGCCGCAGGCGACAGCGGATCATAGCGTCCGGCCAGCTTGGGGTTGCCGCGGTCCGAGGCGAAGAGGAACTGGACGAGGTCGTTCGAACCGATCGAGGCGAAGTCGACGAGCGGCAGCAGATGATCGAGCTGCCAGATGAGCGAGGGAATTTCGATCATCACGCCGATCTTCAGCGTCTTCGGCAGGTCGTGCCCGCGCTTCCTGAGATAATCGATCTCCTTGTCGACCGCGGCCTTGGCCTGCAGGTATTCGTCCACATCGGCGATCATCGGGAACATGATCTTCACGCTCTGGCCGGCACCCGCCATCAGCATCGCGCGAAGCTGCAGGCGCAGAAGTGCCGGACGGTCGAGCGCCATGCGGATGGAGCGCCAGCCCAGCGCCGGATTTTCTTCGCGCGGCTGGCGGAGATAGGGCAGCGTCTTGTCGGCGCCGATGTCGAGGGTGCGGAAGACGACGGGCTTGCCCTGCGCCTGCTCGAGGATCTGCTTGTAGTGCCGCACCTGCGAGGAGAGCCGCGGGAAGCGCTGCGCCATCATGAACTGCAGTTCGGTGCGGTAGAGGCCGACACCGGCCGCACCCGAATCATGGAGATGCGGCAGGTCAACGATCAGGCCGGCGTTGATGTTCAGCTCGACGGGGAAATTATCCTTGGTGATGGCGGGAAGATCGCGGAGTGCCGCATAGCGCGCCTGCTTGCGTGCATAGAAGCGCACCTTCTCGCCATAGGCCCGTTCCAGCTCCTGGCTCGGGCGCACGAAGACTTCGCCCGTACCGCCATCGACGATGATGTTGTCGCCGGGATCGACGAGATCGATCAGACCTTCGGCAAGGCCGATGCCGGGAATGCCGAGAGCGCGGGCCACGATGGCGACGTGGCTGGTCTTGCCGCCCTCCTCAAGGATGACACCGCGGATCTTGCTGCGGTCATAGTCGAGGAGTTCGGCGGGCCCCATGTTGCGGGCGACGATGATGGCGTTCTGCGGCAGATCGGTGCGGGACGCGGTCGCAACCGCGCCGGTGAGGATGCGCAGCAAACGGTTCGACAGGTCGTCGAGGTCGTGCATGCGCTCGCGCAGGTATTCGTCCTGCATGCGCATCATGCGGGCGCGGTTGTCGTTCTGCACGCGCTCCACCGCCGCTTCGGCGGTGAGGCCGGTCTGCACCGCATCGCGCAGGCGGTTCACCCAGCCCTTGTCATGGGCGAACATGCGGATCGTCTCGAGCACGTCGGAATAATCCGTGGCGCGCATGGCGTCCGAACCGTCGAGCAGTTCATCGACCTGCTCGCGAAGCTGCTGGATCGCGGTATCGAGGCGCTTCAGTTCGTGGGGAATGCTTTCGGCAATGAGATTGTGGATCTCGACGCGGGGCTCGTGCAGCACCACCTGACCGAGCGCAATGCCTTCCGCCAGGGTCTCGAAGCGGAGATTGTGGCTGCGCATGTGGGCGACGTCGATTGCCACCTCGCGCGCCACTTCTTGCAATTCGCCGGACGCGATCACTTCCGCCAGCACCATGGCGGTGGTCTGGAGCGCCTCTTCTTCCTCTTCGGAATAGTTGCGCTTGGTGCGGTTCTGCACGACGAGAACGCCGATCACGGCGCCGCCCCGCATCACCGGCACGCCGAGGAAGGACTGGTAGATTTCTTCGCCGGTTTCCGGGAGGTACTTGAACGAGGGATGGTTCTGTGCGTCGGAGAGGTTGAGGCCGATCGCCTGCTCGGCGATGACGCCGACCAGGCCTTCGCCCGTCTTCAGCTTCGACTTGTGGACCGATTCAGGCTTGAGGCCCTCTGAAGCATAGAGTTCCAGCACGTTGCCCGGCCGCATCACGTAGATCGAGCAGACCTCCGCCACCATGTTGGCGGCGATGATCATGACGATCTTGTCGAGTTTGACCTGCGCTGTCTCCGGCTCCGCCATCACTTCCCGGAGCCGTCTGAGGAGGACACGCGGGCCGAGTGTGGCACTGACCATGAGACGTGTCCTTTAGGGGCGCTTGTGCCGGTAACGCATGGCGCGGCGCACAAGCCCTGCGCGCGGCCATACCACGGCGACAGGCGTGACGGCCTGGCAGCGGACGGGCGGGAGCGGGCTGGCGCTGGTCATGCTTACTTCTTGTCCAATCCGTAGGCCTGATGCAAGGCCCGCACGGCAAGTTCCGTGTAGGCTTCGTCGATCAGCACGGAAACCTTGATTTCCGAGGTGGTGATGGCCTGGATGTTGATGCCCTTGTCAGCGAACGACTTGAACATCTTCGCCGCCACGCCGGCGTGGCTGCGCATGCCGATGCCGACGACCGAGACCTTGGCCACGTCAGCCGAGTGCACGACTTCCTCGTAGCCAACCTTGCCCTTCATCGCCGAGATCACCTCGATCGCCTTGCGCAGGTCCTTGCGGGCCAGCGTGAAGGTGATGTCGGTAAAGGCGCCGTCGGGCGAAAGGTTCTGCACGATCATGTCGACGCTGATGTCGGCCTCGGCGAGGGGGCCGAAGATGGCGGCGGAGACGCCGGGCTGGTCCTTGACGCGGCGGATCGAGACCTTGGCCTCGTCGCGCGAGTAGGCGATGCCGCTTACAACATGCTGTTCCACGATCTTGTCCTCATCGCAAACGATTGTTCCGGGGCCCGTTCCGTCGGGCTTGTTCTGGTTTGCCGAATCCGGCGGCTCGAAGGACGAGCGCACCTGCAGCGGCACCTTGTAGACCATGGCGAGTTCCACCGAGCGCGTCTGCAGGACCTTGGCGCCGAGCGAGGCCTGTTCCAGCATTTCCTCGTAGGAGATGCGGTCGAGCTTGCGGGCGGCGGTGACGATGCGCGGGTCGGCGGTATAGACGCCATCGACGTCGGTATAGATGTCACAGGCCGCATCGAGCGCTGCCGCCACGGCGACAGCCGAGGTGTCGGAGCCGCCACGGCCCAGTGTTGAAACGCGCTTGTCGGGGCCGATCCCTTGGAAGCCGGTGATCACGGCCACCTGGCCCTGCTCCATGCGCTTCAGGATTTCGTCGCCGTTGATATTGGTCATGCGGGCGGCGCCATGCACGCCGTCGGTTTCGATGGGGATCTGCCAGCCGGCCCAGGAGCGGGCCGGGATGCCCATGTCCTGGAGCACGATGGCGAGGAGGCCGGCGGTGATCTGCTCGCCGGTCGAAACGACCGCATCATATTCGCGGGCGTCATGCACGGCGGCGGCCTGGCGGCACCATTCGACGAGCTGGTTGGTGGTGCCGGCCATGGCCGAGACAACCACGGCGACATGGTTACCCGCCTTCACTTCCCGTTCCACGTGGCGGGCGACGTTGCGGATGCGGTCGATGTCCGCAACCGAGGTGCCCCCGAACTTCATCACCAAACGGCCCATGGGCCAAATCCCTCACATCTGGACGCTGCCTGAAATCCAATGCGATTTCGGCCCCTTATCTAGAGTGAAGCAGGGAATCCGCGGGCGCGTCGGGGCGTCTCATAGTGGACGCGACCGTGCGATGCAATATAACGGTCCTGAAATGGGCCCGAAAAGTTGGAGTAACGGCAAGATGACAATCGATACAGCAGGAAATTCCGGCACTTCCGCGCCCCATCAGCCCAGCCTGGACCCGGCCGAGGTCGAAAAGTTCTCCAAAATGGCCGCCGAATGGTGGAACCCCAAGGGCAAGTTCGGGGTGCTCCATGTCTTCAACCCGGTCCGTCTCGACTACATCAAGGAGCAGGTGACGGCCCGCCTCGGCCGTGACCCCCTCGCCCGCCAGCCCTTCGAGGGCCTCCGCATCCTCGACATCGGCTGCGGCGGCGGCCTCCTCTGCGAGCCCATGGCCCGGCTGGGCGCCCGGGTGGTGGGGGTCGATCCCTCCGAAAAGAACATCAAGACGGCGAGCGTCCACTCCCAGGAGATGGGCCTCGACATCGACTACCGGGTCGGCCTTGCAGAGGACCTGGCCCGGGCGGGTGAAACCTTCGACGTCATCCTCAACATGGAGGTGATCGAGCACGTCGCCGATCCCGCCGCCTACACCCAGGCCTGCGTCTCCATGCTGAAGCCCGGCGGGCTCATGTTCGTCGCCACCATCAACCGCACCGGCAAGGCCTTTGCGCTCGCCATCGTCGGCGCGGAATATGTGCTGGGCTGGCTCCCCAAGGGCACCCACCAGTGGGAGAAGTTCATCACCCCGGACGAATTGAAGGGCTGGCTCTCCGCCAACGGCGCCGTGGTGAAGGACGAAAGCGGCGTCTCCTATCATCCCCTCGCCAACACCTGGCGGCGCTCCCGCGACATGGGCGTCAACTACATGCTGGTGGCCGAGAAGCGCCCGGCCAACTGAAACCGGAACCGCAGGCAAAGCCTCGCGTTAGCCCCTTTCCAGACAGCTTTTGGAAAGGGCTTCGCCATGGCCAGAACAACGACGCGGCGCGCAACCAGGGCCGGTTCGAAACACGAATCCAAAATCTCCGGGCAATCGAGCGACCGCAAATCGATCACCGAGCGGCCAGAGGACCGGCCCAACATTTCCATCCTGCCGAAGCAGGATGAGGAGGAAGACCCCCGCACCGGCGCGGACGAACCCTTCCAGTCCCACACCGACACGCAAGGGGCAGGCGGCGGCCGCGATATGCGCCACCGCAGTGAAGGGCGTCACCGCAGCGAAGGTAAGCATCGCGTCACCGCGTCACCGGAGCTGAGCGAGGTTCACGCGCACACCCATCCTCCTGGCGCCGCTGAAGCGGACGCCATGGACGAGGGCCGCCCCTACCTGATGCTCATGGCAATGGCGGTGCTCTCCTTCATCGTCATGTACGGGCTGATGTATGCGATGGTGGACCGCAGCGACAACGTCTTCAACAGCTTCAACCAGGTCTACATGGCGGGGCTGATGGCGGCTCCCATGGTGGTGATCGAACTGCTGCTCATGGGCCGGATGTATCCCAGCCGCAACGCCAACATCATGCTCGGCATCGTGGCGGTGGTGATCATGCTGCTCTTCTGGTTTGCCATCCGCGGCCAGTGGGCGGTGGGCAACGAGCAGTTCCTGCGCTCGATGATTCCGCACCATGCCGGGGCCGTGCTGATGTGCCGGCAGGCGCCCGTCACCGACCAGCGCATCCAACAGCTCTGTCAGGAGATCATTGCCGGTCAGGAAAAGGAAATCGCCGAGATGAAGACGCTGCTGGCGGGCTCACCGCCACAGTAGCGAATTTCTGGCGCAACTTTTCTCTCTGAAATCGTTCCGATTTGATCGTTCGTTGCGCTCAATTCCGCTCTTCCGGCAGGCGCGGCAGGGGATGGACTTCGATCCCTTCTTCCAGAAGGGAACGGGCCTCGTCATGGGTGGCTTGACCGTAGATGCCGCGCTCTTCCGTCTCACCGTAATGGATCTTGCGGGCTTCCTCGGCAAAGCGGTCGCCGACATTCTCGGCATTTTCTTCCACGTGGCGCCGAAGCTCGCGCACCATGTGCATCATCTGCTGCAGGCGCGGATCCGCCGGCGCGGCGGCCACCATCGGCTGGGTGCCGGCCTTGCGGTTCGACTTGGCCGCGATGCGGGGCGCCATCAGCTGCTTCTCCACCTTGCTGGAGCCGCAGGTGGTGCATTCCACGAAGCCGCGCTTCGCCTGCGTCTCGAACGCCTCCGAGTCCGAGAACCAGCCGTCGAAGGCGTGGCCTTTGTCACAGATGAGATCGTAGCGGATCATGGCCGTTGAGGTAGCAATCGCTCAGATCGATTTCAAGGTGAAGTCCCGGGCGTTGCGAAGCGCCGGGATGCGCTGGCGGGCAAGCGCCACCTCTGCCGGGTTGACTTCCGCGGTGATGACGCAGGGCTCCGTGCCCGCCTCGGCGATCACCTCGCCCCAGGGCGTGATGGCGATCGAATGGCCATAGGTGGCCTTGCCGCCGTCATGCTCGCCACCCTGCGCGGCGGAGAGCACGAAGCTTCCGGTCTCGATGGCGCGGGCGCGCAGCAGCACATGCCAGTGGGCCTCGCCCGTGGGCACGGTGAAGGCGGCGGGATAGGTCAACACCTCGGCGCCGGCAGCGGCATAGGCATTGGCGAGGCGGGGAAAGCGCACGTCGTAGCAGATGCACAAGCCGAGCCTTGCCTCCGGAAGCTGCACCAGCACCGCCTCTTCGCCCGGCGCATAGGTGGCGGATTCCCGGTAGCTCTCGCCGTTCGGCAGGTCGATGTCGAAGAGATGGATCTTGTCGTAGCGCGCCATCACCTTGCCGTCGGGCCCAAAGAGCAGGCTACGGTTGGCAATGCGCCCGTCAGCCGCCTTCACCGCCACCGACCCCGCATGGAGGTGAATCCCGAATTCCTTGGCGAGGTCCGAGAATTTCGCCACCAGCGGATCATCGGTCTCGCTCCGGATCACCGCGCGAAGCCGCGCCTTGTCGGGCTCGAAGATGTTGGAGACTTCCGGCGTGAGCACGTAGGCAGCACCCGTCGCCGCCGCCTCGCGCACCAGCGCCTCGGCGTCCCTGACGTTGCGCGCCGGCTCGCGGCTTGACCGCATCTGGACGAGGGCAACCTTCATCACGAGGCCAGGAGAGGATCGAGCCTGCCTGCCGCATCGAGGGCATGAAGGTCATCGCAACCGCCCACATGGGTGTTGCCGATGAAGATCTGCGGCACCGTGCGGCGGCCATTGGCGCGGGCCGTCATGGTCTGGCGCAGGGCCGGGTCGCCGCTGACATCGACTTCAGTGAAGGCGGCATTCTTCTTGCGCAGCAATCCCTTGGCCATCTGGCAATAGGGGCAGAGCGGCGTGGTGTAGATGGTGATCTCGGGCATGGGTCTGGTTCCGTCAGCCCTCAATATGTAACTGCGCTGGCGTCAGCACAAGGGCGAAGCTCAGCACATCGACCCGCGCCGCCCCTGCCGCCTTGAGGACGGCGGCACAGGCTTCCACGGTGGCGCCCGTGGTGCGCACGTCGTCGATGAGGAGCACCGCCTTCCCTTCGATGGCAGGCCGCGTCTCGGGCGGCACGGCGAAGGCCCGCCGCACATTCTTCCGACGCTCCTCTGCCGTGAGTCCCACCTGCGAGCGTGTGGCTGACAGTCGGACGAGCACGTCATGCAGCATGGGCTTGCCGCTGTGGCGGGCGATGGCCTGGGCCAGCACCGCCGCCTGATTGAAGCGCCGCTTCCACAGCCGCCGGCCATGGAGCGGAACGGGCACCAGAGCATCACAACTGGCGATCAGCTTCCGCCCCGGACCGAGCATCATCCGCGCCATGGCATGGCCGGCCTCTGGCGCATCATTGTACTTGAGGCGGTGGACGAGATGGCGCGCCGTCTCGGTGAAGGCCACCGCCGCCCGCGCCCGGTCCCAGGCCGGAGGCTCCGCCATGGCGGCAGGCGAGAGGGCCCCCTCGCCCTGATCATATTCGAAGGGAATGCCCAGCGCCTCGCACACCGGTTCATCGATGAAGCTCAGAACTCCGCCAGCAGGCGAGGCAGAGCGTGGCGCCCGCCGTCACGTCGGTGGCGCAGGCCACGCACTTGGGCGGTGTCAGCCAGTCGACGAGGCCATGCCAGACGAGACCTGCAAGCGCACGCCCGCGCTGGCTGAGGGAGGGAATTTCCGCTATCGGCTCATCCGTCATGGACGGACCAAACCATATCTTCGATCGCGCTGTCCACGCGCGCCGGATCGCTGCCGCAACGGGCGAGGTAGCGGCACTGCTTGACCGCCACATCGCCGCGGAACTGGCAGAGCGCATGGCCGTGATCAACCGAAGCTTCGCCGAGACGGTGCTGATCGCGGCCCGGCCGGAGGCGGCTCTTCAGGTTCTGCATGAAGGTGGAAAATGTTTGAAAATCAGCACGCTGTCCCCTGCCCCTGACGACCGCGTGAACCTGCCCGAGGCCAGCATCGACTGCCTCGTCAGCCTCCTCGACCTGCAAACCATCAACGATGTGCCGGGCCACCTTGCGCAAGCCGCAACAGCCCTTCGTCCCGATGGTCTTGCCCTCTTCGCCTTCTTCGCCGGCGACACCCTGCGCGAGTTGCGCGAGGCCTGGCTTGCCGCCGAGAGCGAGGTGCTGCCCGGCGTCTCGCCCCGCGTGGCGCCGATGATCGATCTCCGTGAGGCGGGCGGCCTCCTGCAGCGGGCAGGCCTCGCGCTCCCCGTCGCCGACATGGACCGTGTGACGCTCCGCTACGACAATGCGCTCGCCCTCATGGCTGAAGTGAAGACGCTCGGCTTTGCCAATCCTCTTGCCGGGCGGAGCAGCGCCTTCACCTCGCGGCGTCTCCTGCAACGGGTGGCGGAGCGCTATGCCGAAGCGAATGCCGATGGCGATGGCCGGGTGCGGATGACACTCGAGGTCGCCTGGGCCATGGCATGGAAGCCGCACCCCTCGCAGCAGCAGCCGTTGAAGCCCGGCTCGGCCAAGATGCGGCTGGCAGATGCGCTCCGCATTCCGGAAGAAGACAAGAAGGATTAAGCGGCGCGGCGGCCCTTGGGTGCACCACGGGCAGGCTTGGGTGCACGGCGGCCCGGCTTCTGCGGCGTCACCTTGTCATCGAAGAGTTCGGCCAGCTTCTCGGTCATGGCACCGCCCAGCTCTTCCGCATCGACGATGGTGACGGCGCGCTTGTAGTAGCGCGTGACGTCGTGGCCGATGCCGATGGCAATGAGTTCGACGGGCGAGCGGCCCTCGATGTCGGTGATCACCTGGCGGAGATGGCGTTCGAGATAATTGCCGGAGTTGACCGACAGGGTGGAATCGTCAACCGGCGCGCCGTCCGAGATCACCATCAGGATGCGGCGCTGCTCGGGCCGCCCGAGCAGGCGGTTGTGGGCCCAGATCAGCGCCTCACCGTCGATGTTTTCCTTGAGCAGGCCCTCGCGCATCATCAGGCCGAGGTTGCGGCGCGCGCGCCGCCATGGCTCGTCGGCGGCCTTGTAGATGATGTGGCGGAGATCGTTGAGGCGGCCGGGATTGGCAGGCTTGCCGCCTGCGAGCCACTTCTCGCGCGACTGCCCGCCCTTCCAGGCCCGCGTGGTGAAGCCGAGGATCTCGGTCTTCACGCCGCAGCGTTCCAGCGTGCGGGCAAGGATGTCGGCGCAGGTGGCGGCAACCGTGATGGGGCGGCCGCGCATCGAGCCCGAATTGTCGAGCAGCAGCGTCACCACCGTATCGCGGAACTTGGTGTCCTTCTCGATCTTGAAGGAGAGCGGATGCATGGGGTCGATGATGACGCGCATCAGCTTCGCCGTGTCGAGCATGCCCTCTTCAAGGTCGAAGTCCCAGGAGCGGTTCTGCTGCGCCATCAGGCGCCGCTGCAGGCGGTTGGCGAGCCGCGCCACAACGCCCTGCAGGTTGGCAAGTTGCTTGTCGAGATAGGCGCGGAGCCGCGTCAGTTCCTCGGCATCGCACAGGTCTTCCGCTTCCACCGTCTCGTCATAGGTGTTGCAGTAGACCTTGTAGAAATCCTCGTTGGTGTTGGAGGAGAAGGGAAGCTGCGGGCGGAAAGGTTCCTCGCCGTCGGTGTTCTCGTCGGTCGTGTCGTCGTCGGGCTGCTCGTCGGTCTCGACCGACTGGGCCTCCATCTCGGCGGATTCGCTCTCGCCCTCGGCCTGCTCCATCTGCTCGGCCTGGGTTTCGCTTTCCTGCTCCTGGCCCTCCGGCGTCTCGTTGCGCTCGCCCGGATCCTCTTCGGCTTCCTGCTCTTCGTTGTCGTCGCCCTGGTCCGGGTCCTCGCCCAGTTCGTCGGCCATGTCGAGGGCCGAGATCAGCTCGCGCGAAAGCCTCGCGAAGGCCTGCTGATCGTTCAGCGCCTCCTTGAGATGATCGAGCTGGTCATGGGCCTTTTCCTCCACCCACGGGCGCCAGAGATCGACATAGCTCTTCACCGAGGGCGGCGGCGGTTCGCCCGTCAGGCGCTCGCGCAGGATCAGGCCCACCGCCTCTTCCAGCGGCGTGTCGCGCCGGTTGGTGGAGCGGTTGATGACGGTGCGGCTGTAGCGGTCGTCCAGCATCACGCCGAGGTTCTGCTTCACCCCCGGCATGGCATTGGCGCCGATCGCCTCGACGCGCGCCTGCTCCACCGCATCGAAGACGGCCCGCGCCGTCTTGCCCACCGGGCTGTAGCGGCTGTGGACGTTGTCGGCATGGTGCGAGAGGCGGAGCGCGAAACTGTCGGCAAGCCCGCGGGTGATCGAGATGTCGCGCGGCGTGGCGTTCTGGTTCACCTGCGGCAGGCGCGCCTTGTGGCCGGTGAGCGACGGCTGCTCGTTGCCGAAACTCACGTTGAGTTCCGGATCGAGCGCCATGGTCTTCATGGCGGTGCCGAGCACACCCTTGAAGCGTTCGGCGCGATCGTCCTTGCCTTGCGCCATCCCTCTCGTCCGGCTCAGGCGATGGCGAGGCGGGCTGCCGATTCCGGCAGCTCTTCGCCAAAGCAGCGCTGGTAGAATTCGGCGATGATCGGGCGCTCCAGCTCGTCACACTTGTTGAGGAAGGTGAGACGGAAGGCCATGCCGATGTCGCCGCCGAAAATCTCGGCGTTCTGGGCCCAGGTGATGACCGTGCGCGGGCTCATCACGGTGGAGACATCGCCCTGCATGAAGGCGTTGCGGGTGAGGTCGGCGACGCGCACCATGTTGGCCAGCGTCTTGCGGCCCTTCTCGGTATCGTAGGCCTTGCATTTGGCGAGCACGATGCCGACTTCCTGCACATGCGGCAGGTAGTTGAGCACGGTGACGACGGACCAGCGGTCCATCTGCGCCTGGTTGATCTGCTGGGTGCCGTGATAGAGGCCGGTCGTATCGCCGAGGCCCACCGTGTTCGCCGTGGCGAAGAGGCGGAAGGCGGGATGAGGACGGATCACGCGGCTCTGGTCGAGCAGCGTCAGTTTGCCCGAGGATTCGAGAATGCGCTGGATCACGAACATCACGTCGGGGCGGCCCGCGTCATATTCGTCGAAGACCAGTGCGACGTTGTGCTGGTAGGCCCAGGGCAGGATGCCTTCGCGGAATTCCGTGACCTGCTTGCCTTCCTTGAGGACGATGGCGTCCTTGCCGATGAGATCGATACGGCTGATGTGACTGTCGAGGTTGATGCGGATGCACGGCCAGTTGAGGCGCGCCGCCACCTGCTCGATGTGGGTGGACTTGCCGGTGCCGTGATAGCCCGTCACCATGACGCGGCGGTTGTGGGCAAAGCCCGCGAGGATCGCCAGCGTGGTTTCCTTGTTGAAGAGGTAGTCCGGATCGAGGTCCGGCACGTGCTCGCTGGTGTCGCTGTAGGCGGGCACCATCATGTTCGATTCAAATCCGAACACCTGCGAGACGGACACCGTCTTGTCGGGGTTGCCGGGCGTGGCGCCATTGCTATTCGCGGTCATCTACTGCTCACTCAGTCACAGGGGCTTTTCGGGCGGGAACCCGGATCAGGCCCAATTGCTACGTCCATTCGGGGAATGCAACGCCTTGTAGAGGCAAGACGGCGATCCGGCAAGTCAGCAGAAGCCGCTGGCCCTAAGCGTGTCGTAGGCGTGGATCACGGCCTTGAGGGTGTCCTCGTTGGCGCGGCTGCCGTTGTTTGCGTCGGGGTGAAGACGCTTCACCAGCAGCTTGTACTTCGCCTTTGCATCTTCCGGCGTGGCGTTTTCATCGAGACCGAGGGTCTGCAGGGCCTGCAATTCGTTGCGCTTCAGGCCACGGCCCAATTTTTGTTCAGCGGGCTTGCGCTGGGCCCGGCCGAGGAGTTCCAGCGGGTCCTCGAAGCGGCGGGCGGTGCCGCGGGTGGAGCCCGCACGGGCATGGGCATTTTGACCCAGCTTCCAGGTGGGGCGGTCGCCCAACTGGGCGGCGCGCTGGTAGTCGGAGATCGAGCCATCCGACATGCCGGCGAAATAGTTGTAGGTCTTGTTGTACTCCTGCACGTGCGCCGTGCAGTAGTTGTGATACTGCCCCTCCGCGCCGCGGCCCTTGGGCGCCTTGTGGCGCGCAGGCTTCTCGCAGCCCGGCCATTCGCACTTGGCCTCGGCCTTGGGCTCGGGCTTCGAGCCGCGGGGCGTGATCCTGATCTTGTCGAAGTACTTTGAATCGAGTTTCATGAGTCGGATATACGCACTGAAAACATGATGGATGATGGAGCGCAGGCTTTTAGCCTATCGCGGATGAAAATGCGAAGCCTTTCGGGAAAAAACTGTCAGAGGCGAAAGGCTGGCGGCAATCACCATCAGGTCGTGTCATTTGAAAGGAAGTGTTAAGGTGGAGAACGCATTGGGCCCCGTCGGAAAACGCATGGCGGAAAAGCTTGAACGGGCACTTTCGCCCCAGAGCCTCGAGGTCATCGATGAAAGCCATCACCACGCCGGGCATTCCGGAAGCCGCCCCGACGGCGAGAGCCATTTCCGCATCCGCATTTCAGCGACCGCGCTCGACGGCCTCTCCCGCGTCAACCAGCACCGCAAGGTGAACGAAGTGCTGGCCGACGAACTGAAGACGCGCGTCCACGCCCTTGCGATCGAAGTCGCGAAAACAAGCTAGCCGGAAGACTCCTCGCTGCCCTCCGCCGGCGCCTCGAGCTTCGTCACCCGGATCGAGGTGAGCTGCTGGCGCTTCTTCTTCAGGATCTCGAAGCGGAAGCCATGGAAGCTGAAGGTCTGGCCGACAGCCGGGATCATGCGCGCCTCGTGGATGACGAGACCCGCCAGCGTCGTTGCCTCATCGTCTGGCAGGCTCCACTCGAAGGCGCGGTTGAGGTCGCGGAGCGGAACCGCACCATCGACGATGAAGGAGCCGTCCTTGCTCTTGCGAACGCCGGTTGCCACAGCATCGAACTCGTCTTTGATGTCGCCCACGATTTCCTCGATGATGTCTTCCAGCGTCACGAGGCCCTGCACTTCGCCGTACTCGTCCACCACGATCGCAAAGTGGCTCTTGCGGCGGAGGAAGGCGTTGAGCTGGTCTTCAAGAGGCCGCGTGTCGGGCACGAACCACGGGTCCGAGATCACGTCGTCGAGCTTCACCTTGCCGAGGTCGCCCTGCGCCTTCTGGATTTCGGCGAAGAGCGACTTCGCATGCAGCACGCCGATGATGTTGTCGGGCTTGTCCTTCCACACGGGAATGCGGGTGTGGCCGCTTTTGATCACGTCATCGATGATGTCCTTCAGCGGTTCACTCGCATCGAGCGTCACCATCTTGGTGCGGTGGATCATCACGTCCATGACCTCGAGGTCCTTGAGGTCGAGGATGCCACCCAGCATGTCCTTGTCGGTCTTCACAAGGGTTTCGTCCTTGTGGTGAATCTCGATGGCGCCGCGCAGTTCATCATGGGCCGAGAGGATGTTCTTGCTCTCGTCCACGTTGGCACCCAGCACCTTGAGGGTGAACTTCACGATCACCTCGACCGAAATCACGATCGGGCCGAGCACCGCCGAGATGAAGCGCATCAACGGCGCAACGAAGAGGGCCGTGCGCTCGGGATAGGTGATGGCATAGGTCTTGGGCATCACCTCCGCGAAGATCAGGATGACGACCGTCATGATGGCGGAGGCGATCACCGCACCGCTGTCGCCGAAGACCTTGATGAGGGCGGCGGTTGCCACCGCAGACGAGGTGATGTTGGCGAGGTTGTTGCCGAGGAGCAGCGCACCGATCAGGCGTTCCGGCGCTTCCATGAGCGAAAGCGCGGTGCGGGCCCGCTTGCTGCCGCGCTTTTCGATTTCGTTCAGCCGCGCGCGCGAGGCGGCGGTCAGGCCGGTCTCGGCACCAGAGAAGAAGGCTGCGACGATGATCAGGAGAAAGATGGAGATAAGGGCGTAGCCGATGTCACCACTCATGTGCGGTTTCGATCCTCTTCAAGAAAAGCAAGCACGTCCGCATCGGGCACGTCCTTCGCGATGAAGGCCTCGCCGATGCCACGCACCAGGATGAAGGTGAGCCTGCCGGCCACCGCCTTCTTGTCCTGGCGCATGAGTTCGAGAAGTCCGGCGGGCGGGGGAAGTTCGCCCGGAATGTCTGATGTATGGGTGGGAAGGCCGGCCGCCTTGAGATGGGCCGCCACGCGTGACGCAAGCTGCGGGGCGCACAGGCCCTGCTTCTCCGAGAAACGGAAGGCCTGCACCATGCCTACCGCCACCGATTCCCCGTGCAGCAGCCGCTGCGAATAACCGGTTGCGGCTTCGAGCGCATGGCCGAAGGTGTGACCAAGGTTGAGGAGCGCGCGGACACCCGTTTCGGTTTCATCCTCCGCCACGATCCTCGCCTTCATCCGGCAGCTCACCGCCACCGCTTCGGCAATCGTGGCGAGATCGCCGTCGAACAGCTTGCCGACGTTCTTGTCGAGCCAGTCGAAGAAGGCGCGGTCGCCGAGAAGGCCATACTTCGCCACTTCGGCATAGCCTGCCGCAAGCTCGCGCCGCGGCAGCGTCTTGAGAAGTCCGAGGTCGGCGAGAACGAGCTGCGGCTGGTGGAAGGCACCGATCAGGTTCTTGCCATAGGGCGAGTTGATGCCGGTCTTGCCGCCTACGGAGGAATCGACCTGGGCGAGAAGCGTCGTCGGGATCTGGATGAAGTTCACACCGCGCCGCAGGATGGCGGCAGCAAAGCCCGCAAGATCGCCGATCACCCCGCCGCCGAAGGCGATGATGGTGTCGCGGCGTTCGACGCCCGCGGCCAGCAGCCGGTCGCACAACTCGGCCAGCGTGGCGTAGCTCTTGCTCTTCTCGCCCGCAGGCAAGACGACGGCATCGCTGGAGACGCCCGCCTTGGAGAGCGAGCCCTGCAGGCTGTCGAGATGATGGCGGGCCACGTTCTCGTCGGTCACGATCACCGTGTGCGGCCGCTTCAGGTGCGGCTTCACGAGATCGCCGGCGCGGGCGAGTAGCCCGTCACCGATAAGGATGTCGTAGGACCGGTCGCCGAGGGCAACCGGAACGGTCTGGTGGGTCGTGCTCATGTCCTGTCCGCGCCGTTTCCGGTGCGTCCGTTCTGTGATTTCTCCCGGGCCGCCTTCGATGCAATGGCGCGGAGAACCTCGTTCACCATCTGGGCGTGTTGCACATCGCGGCATTCCACCGTGACGTCGGCCTCGGCATAGACGGGGTAGCGCTCGTCGATGAGCTTCCGCATCACCGCTTCGGGGTCGGCGGTGCGGAGCAGCGGCCGGTCGTTTCGCTTCATCACCCGCTTCATCAGAAGGTCGAGGTCGGCCTTGAGCCAGATGCTGAGGCCACCCTCCTTGATGCGGGCGCGGGTTTCGGGATTCATGTAGGCACCGCCACCCGTCGCCAGAACCTGTTCGCCGTTTTCCATCAGGCGGGCGATCACCTTGCGCTCACCGTCGCGGAAATAGGCCTCGCCATGGTCGGCGAAGATGTCGGCGATGGACTTGCCGGCAGCGGCCTCGATCTCGTGATCGGCATCGACGAAGGAGAGCCCCATTTTTTCGGCAAGCCTGCGGCCAATGCTGGTCTTTCCCGCCCCCATCAGCCCGACGAGCACGATGGGCCGCCCGCCGAGAAAGCTTTTGGCGGTTTCGAGATCCCTGCTGGTTGAGCGTTTTGCCATGTTCGCCCGGCTCATAGCGCATCAGGCCGGGGATTGCATGGATTTTGAGGACCACCTTTTTTGGCACTTTTCAGGTGCAGGGGAAGAGCGATTCTGGCAAAAGCCCAACGCGGGGGCGCCATTCGTCCCAGATACCGGCCACTCAGCACGTGATTCCCGATTTTCTCAAGTTCATCCTCATCATCGCCGCCCTTGTGGGCGCCGTTTACGGCGGTGCACTTGCGCTTGCCACCTATCCGCCGGAACAGTCCGATGTGATCAGGCCCCTTCCCCATGAAAAGCTCAGGGCAGACTGAGCGGAAATCCGTTCCCGTCCTGGTCAGCCGCTTCCTCGAGATGATGGCGGCAGAGCGGGGCGCCGCCCAGAATTCGCTCGCCGCCTACCGCCGCGACCTCGAGGACTACATCGCGTCCCTCGCCCGGCAAAACGCCAAGGCCGAAACGGCCTCGACCGACCAGATCCGCGACTACCTCGCCGAGATCGAGGCAGACGGCCTCTCGCGCCGCACCGCCGCGCGCAGGCTCTCGGCCATCCGCCAGTTCCACGCCTTCCTGCTGAGCGAAGGCTTCAGCACCCACAACCCCGCCCAGATCGTCGAAAGTCCGAAGCCGCAGCGCATCCTGCCCGACGTTCTTTCGGCAGAAGAAATCACTGCCCTTGTCACCACCGCGGCGCAGGAGGCGCAGGCCGCAGAAGGAAAGCAGGCCTTCAAGGCCTGGCGGCTTCATGCCCTCGTCAGTCTCCTTGCGGCCACCGGCCTTCGCGTCTCGGAACTCCTCGCACTGACACGCCGTCAGCTCGCCGCAGAACCGGAGGTGCTGACCATCCGCGGCAAAGGCGGGCGCGAGCGCCTTGTTCCTGTGTCGCCGCAGGCGCGGGCCGTGCTCAACCGGTATCTCGCCCTTCTCGCGTCTCGCGAAGACGGCGGCAAGGCCGCCTTCCCGTCCCATGGCAAGTCGGGCGTGCTCTCGCGCCAGCATTTCGCGCTGGAACTGAAGGCCCTGGCGGCACGGGCGGGTATTGCCGCCTCGCGCATCTCGCCCCACGTGCTCCGCCACGGCTTTGCCACCCGCCTTCTCGACCACGGCGCCGACCTGCGCGCCGTGCAGCAGATGCTCGGTCATGCGGACATTTCCACAACACAGGTCTATACCCATGTACAGGCTTCGCGGCTGACGCGGGCGGTTGAAGATTTTCACCCCCTGGCGCGCGCCAAGGGGCGGACGAAGACACGTTGACTTTGGGCGGCCACCCCGCCAGTAACATCGCCACAGACAGGTTCAGAGGTTGATCTTGAAGGCATTTCTCGATTTCGAGGCCCCCGTTGCCGAACTTGAGGGCAAAATTGCCGAATTGCGGGCGCTGGCCCAAGGCGATGCCTCCATGTCGATTGCCGACGAGGTCAAGTCTCTCGAGAAGAAGGCCGCCAAGAACCTCGCCGACATCTATGCCGCGCTCGAGCCGTGGCAGAAGTCGCAAGTTGCGCGCCATCCCGAACGCCCCCACGCACTCGACTACATCGACAAGCTGATCACCGATTTCGTGCCGCTCGCCGGCGACCGCAAATTCGCCGAGGACGAGGCGATCGTGGGCGGCCTCGGCCGCTTCCGTGGCCGGCCGTGCGTGGTGATCGGCCAGGAGAAGGGCAACGACACCCAGAGTCGCCTCCGCCACAACTGGGGCATGGCCAAGCCGGAAGGCTACCGCAAGGCGGTGCGCCTGATGGAAACCGCCGACCGCTTCGGCCTTCCTGTGATCACGCTGGTCGATACCTCCGGCGCCTACCCCGGCGTTGACGCCGAGGAGCGCGGCCAGGCGGAAGCCATTGCCCGCTCAACCGACTGCTGCCTGTCGCTCGGCGTGCCGCTTGTCTCGCTGGTGATCGGCGAAGGCGGTTCCGGCGGCGCCATCGCCATCGCGACCGGAAATTCGGTGCTGATGATGGAACACGCGATCTACAGCGTGATCTCGCCGGAAGGGGCAGCCTCGATCCTGTGGCGAGACGCGGGCCGCGCGAAGGATGCTGCGGCGGCGCTCAAGATCACCGCGCAGGACCTGAAGAAGCTCGGCGTCATTGATGAAATCGTGCCGGAGCCGCTGGGTGGCGCCCACCGCAATCCGGACGCGGCCGTTGCCGCCGGCGGTGATGCCATTGCGCGGGCGTTGCAGGCGCTGGAAGGTGTGTCGGCGGAAGTGCTGCGCACGCAGCGGCGCGAGAAATTCCTGGGGATCGGGCGCGGGCTGTAAGGCGCTTCGCCTTTAGCTGTTGATGGCGCTGATCAGGTCTTCCATCTGTGTCTGGAAGGCGGATGTCACGTAATAGAAACCGGGAATGAGCGCCAGCGTGAGGGCGCTTGCAATGACAACGTATTCCACTGCGGTGGCACCGGACTGGTCATCCAGATAACGCTTCCAGGTATTCTTCAACATGCCCTGCTCTCCCAGCGGTCGATCCCGCCTCATTACGGAAAAGCAATAATCATGAACCCACTGCACCTTCGTTAAAGACATGACTAAAATTACATGTCCGCCGATCAGTTGCCCAGCACGAAGCTGGTGATGAAGGACAACTGATCCGCAACGGCCGAGGAAACATAGTAAAAGCCGGGAATGATGGCGGTGGTGAGTGCTGCAGCGATGATAACATATTCAACCGCTTGGGCGCCTTCGACGTCCTGCCAGAATGCCTTCAAACGGTCCGCATGAATGATGTTCACTGTGTTTCCCCAAGGTGATTCCCACACCCCGGGAGTGTAGTCCTGAACCGCTTCCCGTTTGGTTAATGCAGCAATCCGCCACATCGCCCGGTTGAGTTTTATGATGAAGGGTTTCCAGAAGATGAACAAGAATCCTTACCAGCCGAGCCGCCGGACCCTGCTGAAAGGGGCCGCCGCGTTAACCTCAAGCGCAATCCTTCCCGATGCCGTGTCCCGGCCCTCGATTGCCGCAGCACCACCCCTCAAACTGCGCGTCGATACCCGCACCCTCGAGGTCAAGGGCAAGGCCGCCAAGGTCTTCGGCATCTTCAACGAGGCGGGCGGCCACGGGGTCAACAAGGTCTTTGACGGCCGCTTCGCCGTGGAACTCACGAATGCCCTTGATATCGAGACCATGGTGCACTGGCACGGGCTGGCGCCCCCCATCACCATGGACGGCACCCCCATGCTCTCGGGCCCACCGCTCAAGCCGGGCGAGACGGTGACCTATGATTTCCCCACCCGCGTCGCCGGCACCCACTGGATGCATTCCCATGTGGGGCTCCAGGAACAGCAGCTGCTGGCAGCCCCGCTCATCATCCGGGAAAGCGCCACGCCCCTCGTCGACGAGCAGGAGCACGTGGTGATGCTGCATGACTTTACCTTCCGCTCGCCCGAGGACATCCTCGCCGAACTGAAGGGCGGGGGCGGCGCCCACGCAGCCCACAGCATGGCGGGTGGAAACATGGCCGGCATGGATCACAGCAAGATGGACCACAGCCAGATGCAGATGGGCGGCGGCATGGGCATGGGCGGCGCCATGACCAACGACATCGTCTTCGATGCCTTCCTCGCCAATGACCGCACGCTCGATGATCCGGAAGTGGTGCGCGCCGAAAAGGGCGGACTGTTCCGTCTCCGCGTGATCAACGCCAGCGCCGCCAGCAACATGTGGATCGACCTCGGCGAGATATCGGGCGAACTGATCGCGGTCGACGGACAGTCGATCCACCCGCACCGGGCCAGCCGCTTCCCCATCGCCATCGCGCAACGCGCCGACATCCGGCTGCAATTGCCGAAGGCAAGCGGCGCCTGGCCGGTGCTCTTCAAGACGGAAGGATCAACCGGGCAATCCGGCATCATTCTCGTCGCGGGCGATGGTGCCGTTGCGAAGCTCAACGATCAGGGCGAGATGCAGCCAGCGATCGGCCTCGAGATGGAGGCGCAGCTTCGCGCCATGGGCAAGATTTCCGACACCGCCGTCTCGCGCGTCGAGATGCTGATGCTCACGGGCGGCGGCAGCGACTATGCCTGGGGCCTCAACGGCATGTCATCGATGCACGACGTGCTCTTCAGCGTGCGCGAGGGCGAGCGCTACCAGGTGATGTTCCACAACATGACGGGCATGGCGCACCCCATGCATCTGCACGGGCATTACTTCAAGGTGGTCAACATCAACGGCACGGCGATCGACGGCGCGCTCCGCGACACGGTGCTGGTGCCGGTTGACGGCATGGTGACGATCCAGTTCGACGCCGACAACCCCGGCACCTGGGCTTTCCACTGCCACCATCTCTATCACATGAACGCCGGGATGATGGGCGCAATCGCCTATCAGAACGCGGCCTGAAGCCAGCGCACCAGGGCAGCCGCCGCCGCATCGGGATATTCAAGCGTGGGGAAATGCCCGCACTCGGCCAGCTCGACATAAGTGCCCTTCTGCACGGCCTCGGCAATGCGGCGGCCATCGGCGGCGGGGCTGAACTGGTCGTGCACGCCCCACAGGCAGAGGACCGGGCAGGCGATGCCGGGAAGCTCCGGCCAGCGGTCCACCCGGTGGGCAAGCGCATCGGACTGCCGCGCCAACGACTCCGCCCCCATGTCCCGGCCCATGTGGATGAAGGCCTCCCGCGTCTCGGGCCCGCGCGGCCCCGGCATGTGCGAGATCATGTTGCCCATCTCGGCCAGCACCTGCTCCATCTCGCCTGCACGGATGCGCGTTGAGCGGCGAAGACCCGCGGCCTGATCGGCGACAGGCCCTGCCCCCGATCCGATGATCACCAGGCCTTCGACACGCTGCGGTGCAGCAAGCGTCACCTCCAGCGCCAGCCGTCCGCCCATGGAGGTGCCGAGCACGATGAAGGTATCCGGCGCTGCAGCAAGAAGTCCCGCCACCATTTTCTCGTAGCGGTCTTCGGTCGCCACATGCACTCGCTCATCCACATGAGCGGAGAGAGCCGGAGCGAGCGGCGCATAGAGGCCGCCGTCACATCCGAAGGCGGGGACCATGACCAGTGTTTTGCGCATACGGAAAGACCACCTCTGTCACTTGCGTGGGCCGCACTGTGCCGCCATAAACGCCTCACGCGCAACCCTGCAAACGAGGCCCCAGCACTGCCATGGCGAAATCCCTTGATGTCAAACTGAAGAAGATCACCTCGGGTAAGTACAGCCCCAAGGATTTCATCGTGGCCGATGCCAAGGATCCGGAAATGTCCGCGGGCATTTCCTCGCCCGGCCCCAGGGACCTGTCGGACGAGAGCAAGGGCTTCCACAACGTGGGCCACTTCAGACAGGCGGTGATCGATGTGGTGAAGCAGGGCGTGGTCGACATCATGCTCGTCGCCGCATCCTCGCTGGAAGCCATCGCGGCGAAGGGCGTCTTCACCAAGTCGCATGTGACGCCGGCGATCCGCGCCAATGATGCGACCGACATCTGGCGCGCCCGCCACGCCAACTACCACAAGGAATTCGCCCGCCCCTTCCGCACCGCGAACCTGGCGCTGTGCAAGAAGTTCTCCGACCTCGGCCTCTACTCGGTGACCTTCAACAACGACCTCTCGGCCGACTACGCCCATCTCGAGGCCTACAACGACTTCCGCGCCGAGGCGACGAAGCTGAAGTTCCGCCACTTCCTCGAGGTGTTCAATCCGAACGCGCCGAAGAACCTCTCCCCCGAGCAGATCCCGGCCTTCGTCAACGACAACATCCTGCGCTGCATCGCCGGCATGACCAAGGCCGAGCGCCCCATCTTCCTGAAGATGCCGTTCAACGGCCGCAAGGCGATGGAAGAACTCGCCGCCTATGACACCGAACTCGTGGTCGGCGTGCTCGGGGGTTCCGGCGGCACCACGCGCGACTGTTTCGAACTTCTCCACCAGTCGGAAAAGTCGGGGGCGCGCGTCTCGCTCTTCGGCCGCAAGATCAAGCTGGCCGAAAGCCCGCTCGACCTCCTCTCGCTCTTCCGCCCCGTGGTGGAACGCGCCCTCACGCCTGAGGAAGCCGTGAAGAAGTATCACTCCATTCTCAAGGACAAGAAGCTTGCGCCCGTGCGTTCGCTCGAGGATGACCAGAAGATCACCGAGAGCGTTCTCGAAGGCTATCGCAAGTAATGCGTTCAGGCGTCATCCTCGCGGGGACCTCGGTCCTCGACATCGTTCACATGATCGAACGCTGGCCCGACGAGGAGCAGATCGCCTTCATCCGCAACACGATCCATGCGCCGGGCGGCCCGCCCCACAATGCGGCCGCCGGCCTCGTCAAGCTGGGGGCCGCCTTCCCCGTCACCATGATCTGCCTTGTGGGCGATGATGCAGCGGGTGACACCTTCATCGCCAAGGCGGCGGAACACGGCCTCGACACCAAGCACATCATCCGCGTGCCGGGCGTGCCCACCGACTGCACCTTCGTCATGACCTCGATCGCCACGGGGCGCCGCACCTTCTTCGTGCTGCCCGGCGTCAACGCCACCATGACGCCCGATCAGGTGATGCCGCCCCATGATGAGGCGAAGATCTTCTATCTGGGCTCGCCCGGCATTTCCGTTTCCATGGATGCGGCAGATGGCTGGCGCACGGTGCTGAAAGCCGCGCGTTCCCGCGGCTACAAGACGGCAATGGAGCTGTGCCCCGTGCCGGCGGACCTGCAGCGCGAGCGCACAAGGCCCTGCCTGCCGCTTCTCGACTATTTCGTCATCAATGACAGCGAAGCAGAAGCGGTCTCGGGCGTGGCCGTCACGGAGAACGGCCGCTTCGATCGCAAGGCCGCCGAGAAGGCCTGCCGCACGCTCCTCGAGATGGGTGTCAAGGACCTCGCCTGCGTCCATCATCCGGAGGGCGCCGTTGCGGTCGCTGCATCGGGAGAAAGCCTGTTCGCGCCCTCGGTGAAGGTGCCGCAGGGCGAGATCGTGGGCACGGTGGGGGCGGGCGATGCCTTCTATGCCGGCATGCTCTATGGCCTGCATGAAGACTGGCCGCTGGCGAAATGCCTGGCGCTGGCCAATGCCTCCGCCGCCACCTCGCTTCATTCGGCGACGACCTCATCCTCCATTCGTCCGTGGGCGGAATGTCTCGCCTATGCCGAGGCGAAGGGGTTGCGGCACTAACCACAATGCCGTCATGCCCGCGCAGGCGGGCACCCAGCTTCGAGTGATCCTGATCTTGCAAGAAGAAGCTGGGCCCCCGCCTTCGCGGGGGTGACGTGAGCGAAAAACTCTACTGCTCCTGCCCGTCCTTCAGCGCTTTCACCCGCTCTTCCGTGAGCTTGGCGAGGCAGGCATTTATCAGCATCGGCTCCATCGAACCGCCATGGGCATAGAAGCCCTGCCAGGTGCACTCGGCGTCACGATAGGCAAGCCAGGCCCGCTGCGAGGCCATCAGCGCGTCGAGATACTCGTGCGTGCCGTTACCGACATTCGCGTCGTCCTCCTGTGCCGCCTTCTTGATCTCGGGCCAGAGCGCATTCAGTTCCTTGTCGGCCTTGTCGAAATCCACGCCCGCACAATAGGTCATGGAGGACTGGTCCTGCGGATCGGTGCAGTCGGGCTTGTCCTCCTGCGCAAAGGCAGGCGTGATGAGCGGGACGAGCAGGACGGCAGTGAGGATGAGGCGCATGGGGGACTCCGGAGGGATTGGGCGTATGGAGGATAGCGAAACTCCGCGATTCTGCATCTTCGTCATTCCATCCAAGCGGCACTTTGTGCCGCGCGAGATGGAACCCAGCTTATGTTTGCCGTCCTGAAAGCGGGGTTCCATCTGTCGTGGCGCACGCGCCACTCCGATGGAATGACGGGTTTGCGAACACACAAAAAACGCGGGCGCTGTGGGCACCCGCGTTCACCTTGCTTAGCCTATTCGTAGTCCGGCTCAGTCGCCGGTCTTCTCGTCGCCGCCGTCGGCGTCACCGCCGCCCTGCTTTTTCGAGAGGTCTTCGCCGGTTGCCTGGTCGACGACCTTCATGGAGAGGCGGATTCTTGCCGCGGTTGTCCATGCCGAGGAACTTGACCTTGACCATCTGGCCTTCCGACACGACGTCGGAAACCTTCTGGACCCGCTGCGGCGCCAGTTCCGAGACGTGCACGAGGCCGTCGCGGGCGCCGAAGAAGTTCACGAAGGCGCCGAATTCCATGATCTTCACGACCTTGCCTTCGTAGATCTCGCCCACTTCCGGCTCGGAGACGATGGACTTGATCCACTTGAGCGCGGCGGTGATCGCCGCACCCGACGAGGAGGCGACCTTGACGGTGCCGTCGTCCTGGATGTCGATCTTGGCGCCGGTCTTTTCCACGATTTCGCGGATGACCTTGCCGCCGGTGCCGATCACTTCGCGGATCTTGTCGGTGGGGATCTTGATCTGCTCGATGCGCGGCGCATGTTCACCAAGGCCCGGGCGCGCCTTTTCTAGCGCTTCCGACATCTTGGTGAGGATGTGCATGCGGCCTTCCTTGGCCTGGAACAGGGCGACACGCATGATCTCTTCGGTGATGCCGGTGATCTTGATGTCCATCTGCAGCGAGGTCACGCCTTCCGAGGTGCCGGCGACCTTGAAGTCCATGTCGCCGAGGTGGTCTTCGTCACCCAGGATGTCCGAGAGGACGGCGAAACGGTCGCCTTCCTTGATCAGGCCCATGGCGATGCCGGCGCAGGGCGCCTTCATCGGCACGCCCGCATCCATGAGGGCGAGCGAGGAGCCGCACACCGTGGCCATGGAGGACGAGCCGTTCGACTCGGTGATCTCCGAGACGACGCGGATGGTGTAGGGGAAGTCTTCCGGCTTCGGCAGCAGCGGATTGATGGCGCGCCAGGCGAGCTTGCCGTGGCCGATTTCGCGGCGGCCGGTGGCGCCCATGCGGCCCACTTCACCCACCGAGAAGGGCGGGAAGTTGTAGTGCAGCATGAACTTGCCCTTCTGCAGGCCGTCGAGCGAGTCGATGTACTGCTCGTCCTCGCCGGTGCCGAGCGTGGTCACGACCAGCGCCTGGGTTTCACCGCGGGTGAAAAGCGCCGAGCCGTGGGTGCGCGGCAGAACCGAGGTTTCGGCGATGATCGGACGCACCGTCTTGGTGTCGCGGCCGTCGATGCGCTTGCCGGTGTCGAGGATGTTGTTGCGGACGATGTCGGCTTCGAGCTGCTTGAACTGCTCGCCCACCGCCTGCTCGCTCGGGGAATTCGGGTCTTCCTTGTTGACGAGGGCGGCCTTCACGGCGTCCTTCGCCTTGGCGACGGCGTCCTGGCGGTCTTCCTTCTTGGCGATGGCATAGGCCTTGCGGAGGTCGGCTTCGGCCTGCGCCTTGACCTTGGCATAGACGGCCGAACGGTCGGGCGGGTTGAAGTCACGCGGCTCGCGCGAGGAGCGCTCGGCCAAACGGATGATGGCGTCGATCACCGGCTGGAAGCCGCGGTGGCCGAACATCACGGCCTCGAGCATCACGTCTTCCGGCAGTTCCTTGGCTTCCGATTCCACCATCAGAACGGCGTCCTGGGTGCCGGCGACCACGAGATCGAGGGCCGAGGCCTTCTGCTGTTCGATGGTCGGGTTCAGCACGAACTGGCCGTCGATGTAGCCCACGCGGGCGGCACCGATGGGGCCGAGGAAGGGAATGCCCGACAGGGTGAGGGCAGCGGACGAGGCCACCATGGCGGCGATGTCGCTGTCGTTCTCGAGGTCATAGGAGAGAACCGTGGCGATCACCTGCGTCTCGAGGCGGAAGCCATCGGGGAAGAGCGGGCGGATCGGGCGGTCGATGAGGCGCGACACGAGGGTTTCGCGTTCCGTCGGGCGGCCTTCGCGCTTGAAGTAGCCACCGGGGATCTTGCCCGCGGCGTAGGTCTTTTCCTGGTAGTTGACGGTGAGCGGGAAGAAATCGATTCCCGGCTTTTCGCTGCGCGCCGCAACGGCGGTGGCGAGAACGGTGGTTTCACCGATGGTGACGAGAACGGCCCCGTCGGCCTGGCGGGCGATGCGGCCCGTTTCCATGCGGAGCGGCTTGCCGCCCCAATCCAATTCTTCAACGTCGATGTTGAACATCGTCTGTCCTTTTCAATCGTCCTTCGCCGCCACTTTTTCAGCACCGATCATCTGGACGGCATCCCCTTTGGACTTTTCGCGAAGCGGGCCCCATTGCCCATTCGCTTGGCGGGGACGCGGGCGGCTGTTCGGTGTCCGCCCGCTCATGCGTAGAAACGTCTTCCCGGTGGGGAAGCTCGCGGGTGGGGCTGGCCCCACCCGAACTGTCCCTCCCGTTACGCCGGGAGGGTACAAACCTGTTTAGCGGCGGATATCGAGCTTCTTGATGAGAGCCTGATAGCGGCCTTCGTCCTTCTTCTTGAGGTAGTCGAGCAGGCCACGGCGTGCCGACACCATCTTGAGCAGGCCACGGCGGGAATGGTTATCCTTCTTGTGGCTCTTGAAGTGATCCGTCAGCGCGTTGATGCGCTCGGTGAGGATGGCCACCTGGACCTCGGGCGAGCCCGTGTCGTTGGCAGTGGTGGCATGTTCCTTGATGAGCGCGGTCTTGCGCTCGGCAGTGATCGTCATTCGGTCATCTCCTGAATGGACTTTAAAGATTGAACAGTCGCTTCGGCTTCAGCGATCCCTGCTCCAGCGAGCACAGGCCGAGGGGCTGACCCCCGTGTTTCACCAAAACCACCTCCGCCGCCGGGAGACCTTCGGTCCCACGCAACACAACCGGTTGGCCATGTCTGAGGCGTTGCGCATCCTGATCCATCACGGCCAGTGCCGGGATGCCGTCCAGCACGGTCTCGATGGGGCGTAGGATGTGCGCGAGGCGTCTTTCGCCGGGGGCGGATTGGCATACTTCCGCAAGCTTTTCCAGCGAAATCATGTCGGCCTCGCGGAATGGCCCCACCGCCAGTCGCCGCAACATCACCACATGGCCGAGCCAGCCCAGGGCCCGGCCGAGGTCGCGGGCAAGCGACCGGACGTAGGTTCCCTTGCCGCAGACGACCTCAAAGGTGGTCTGGGACGGGCTGGGCCAGCCCAGCACCGTGAGGCGGTCGATCTGCACCGTGCGGGCCTCCAGCGAGACCTCCTCGCCGGCCCGGGCCAGATCGTAGGCACGCTCGCCATCCACTTTGATGGCCGAGTAGGCGGGAGGCTTTTGCTGCACCGCACCATGAAAGGCCGCCAGGCTTTGCTGCAGCTTATGCTGCATTGCAGCAATTTCCACGTTGCGCGGTAAGAGACTGTTTTCGTTGCCGAGAACGAATTCGTTTGAAGTCGCTACGATCTGGCCTTCCAGATCATCGGTGGAGGTTTCGGCACCCCACTGCACCGTAAACTGATAGGTTTTCGTGCCATCCATGGCCCACTGGATGGTCTTGGTGGCTTCTCCAAGCGCAATCGGGAGAAGACCGGAGGCCAGCGGATCGAGCGTACCGCCATGGCCCGCCTTCTCGGCGTTGAGCAGCCAGCGGACCTTGCCGAGCGCCTGGGTGGAGGAGAGGCCAAGGGGCTTGTCCAGCACGATCCAGCCGTGAATGGCCTCTTTCTTCCGCTTTGTCTGCTTCGGCGGCCGGGGCTGACCGGTGCCGGCGGGAGGCGTCTCGCCCGCCACCTACTTCTTCTCCAGGTCCTGCGCCACGTGGGGAGAGTGGAGGATATTGTCGATCTTGCTGGCGTAATCGAGGGAAGTATCGATTCGAAACCGGAGTTGTGGCATGAACTTCATGTCGAGCTTGGGCGCCAGAAGACCGCGAATGTAGTTCTGGTTGCGGGTGCAGGCGTGCAGCACCTTGCGTTCCTCGCCCACCACCAGCGGCCGGACGAAGGCGGTGGCGATCTTCAGGTCGGGCGACATCTGCACCTCGACCACGCTGAACTTCAGCCGTTCCAGCTCCGGGTCCCCCGTTTCGCCCCGCATGAAGACATCCGCCAGGGCATGGCGGATCAACTCTCCGGCGCGGAGCATGCGTTGGGACGGGGCAGAGGAATGGGGCATGAAAGGTCCAATACGGTGTTTCAGGTGACCTTAGGCGCTTGCTGCGTGGCCCGCCAGCCCTTCCGGCACGGCAGTGAAGTTCAGATTGCGCGACCCGAACTTTCCACCGTCAAGATGGGTCCGCCTTATAGCGCGCCAGACGCGCCTCCAGCGTGCCGGTATGGAGCTCGAAGAGGTGGTTGTCCTCGTCATGGAAATAGAGGGACTGACCTTCCCCCGCCACCCGTGGCCGGGGCGGGCGCATCTCAAGGCCGAGGCGGGTAATCGCTCCCTTCGCCCGCACCAGGTGCTCCTCCGAGACCTTGAAAGCCACATGATTGTAGCTTCGGGTGGGCAGGCTCTCGCCCTCCATGATGGCGATCCACAGGCCCCCCGCCACGAAGAACTTCTCCCGCGAGGTGGAGAAGGTGCGATCGCCCGAGGAATAGACCTCCCGCCCGCCCAGCACCTCGGTGATGATCCGGCCCATGCGGTCCAGATCCCGGACGATGAACGTCAGATGTGAAAGCCCCTCGATCATGGGGAGAGATTAGCGACGTAAGACAATTGGACAAGGCTCACATCTTAACTGTCACCCCCGCGAAGGCGGGGGCCCAGCTTCCCTGGTTGCGCAAGTGATCCAACAAAGCTGGATTCCGGCTCGCGCGCGACATCTCGCGTGCGCTCGATCAAGGCGCACGTCCGGAATGACGGACGTTTGTTACATCCCCCTGCGCGGCCATGACGGGATCGAGGGGAGTAGCCAGTGATTCCCCAAAAACAAAAAGGCCGGGCGTGAACCCGGCCTTCTGAACTCGATTGCCGCAGCGCTTATTCCAGCGTGCGCGCCACCTTCTCCACGCGGAAGCATTCGATGATGTCGTCCTTGCGCATGTCCTGGTAGTTCTCGAAGGCCATGCCGCATTCCTGGCCCGAGACCACTTCGCGCACTTCGTCCTTGAAGCGCTTGAGGGTGGAGAGCGTGCCTTCGTGGATGACGACGTTGTCGCGGATGAGACGCACCTTGGCGCCGCGTTCCACCTTGCCTTCGGTGACGAGGCAGCCGGCCACCTTGCCGACCTTGGTGATGTTGAACACCTCGAGGATCCGGGCGTTGCCGATGAAGGTTTCGCGCAGTTCGGGCGCGAGCTTGCCGGCCATCGCCGCCTTGATGTCGTCCACCAGGTCATAGATGATGTTGTAGTAGCGGATCTCGATGCCCTGCTGCTGGGCCGCATCGCGGGCCTGGCCATTGGCGCGGACGTTGAAGCCCAGCACCACGGCACCCGACGCAGCAGCCAGCGCGATATCGCTTTCCGAGATACCGCCCACCGCATAGTGCACCACGCGGGCGCGGATCTCGTCGTTGCCGACCTTTTCCAGCGCCTGCACGATCGCCTCGGCGGAACCCTGCACGTCGGCCTTGACGAGGATAGGGAATTCCTTGCGGCCCGCCTGCGCCATCTGGCTCATCATGCTTTCGAGCGAGGCACGCGCCACCGCCGCACCGCGCTTCTCGCGGCGCTGACGCTCGCGGTAGTCGGTGATTTCGCGGGCGCGGGCTTCCGTCGGCACCACGTCGAAGCGGTCACCCGCTTCCGGCGCCGAGTTGAGGCCCAGCACTTCGACGGGAACCGAAGGACCCGCCGACTTGAGCTGTTCGCCCTTCTCGTTGACGAGCGCACGCACACGGCCCCAGGAGGAGCCGGCAACGAAGATGTCGCCATGCTTGAGGGTGCCGCGCTGCACGAGCACGGTCGCCACGGGCCCACGGCCCTTGTCGAGCTGGGCTTCGATGACGAGGCCCGAGGCTTCGCGGTCCGGATTGGCCTTGAGGTCGAGCACTTCGGCCTGCAGCAGGATGGTTTCCAGCAGCTTGTCGAGATTGGTGCCCTTGAGCGCCGAGACTTCCACGTCGAGCACGTCGCCGCCCATGCTTTCCACCACGATGTCGTGCTGCAGCAGGTCGGTACGGACGCGCGTCGGATTGACGTTCGGCTTGTCCATCTTGTTGATGGCTACGATGATCGGCACTTCCGCCGCCTTGGCGTGGTTGATCGATTCCACCGTCTGCGGCATCACGCCGTCGTCGGCGGCGACCACCAGAATGGCGATGTCGGTTGCCTTGGCGCCACGCGCACGCATCGAGGTGAAGGCCTCGTGGCCGGGCGTGTCGATGAAGGTGATGAGGCCGCGCGGCGTCGACACCTGATAGGCGCCGATGTGCTGGGTGATGCCGCCCGCTTCACCCGAGACCACGTTGGTCTTGCGGATGGCATCGAGCAGCGAGGTCTTGCCGTGGTCGACGTGACCCATGATGGTGACGACCGGCGGACGCGGCTGGAGCGACTCGGCGCTGTCGGTGTCGGCATCGAGGCCTTCCACCACGTCGGCTTCCGAGACGCGCTTCACCTTGTGACCCATTTCCTCGGCGATGAGCTGGGCTGTGTCGGCATCGATCACGTCGTTGATCGTGTGCATCTGGCCTTGCTTCATCAGGAACTTGATGATGTCGACGGCGCGTTCGGCCATGCGGTTCGACAGTTCCTGGATGGTGATCGCTTCCGGAATGATGATTTCGCGCGAGGCCTTTTCGGTCGGCATCTGGAAGCCGTGCGCCTTGTTCTTCAGGCGCTCGGTGCGGCGCCGGAAGGCGGCGATCGAACGGCCACGATCGGTCTCGTCCTCGTCCATCGCATTCGAGACGGTGAGGCGGCCGCGGTTTTCCTTCTTGACGATGTCGGCCTTGGTGCGGGTCGGCACGGCCACCGGCTTGACCGGGGCGCGGGCGGCAACACTGCCGGGGCGGGAGGCCGCAGGACGCGGACCACCACCCGAAGACGGACGGCGGCGGCTGCCTTCATCCTCGTCATCGTCATCGCGCGTGGCCGTCTTCGGAGCCAGCTTCTTGGCGGCTTCCTCGGCCTTGCGGCGGCCCTGCTCTTCGGCCTGGTGACGGGCTTCTTCCTCGGCCTTGCGCTTAGCGGCAGCCTCGCGCTCGACCTTGTCACGCTCGTCCTGGACCTTGCGGCGGACCAGTTCTTCTTCCTGGCGCTTGCGCTCGTCTGCTTCGCGGACGCGGGCATCGGCCAGCGCCTTCTCGCGCGCTTCGCGCTCGTCGGTCGTGAGGGTGCGGAGCACCACGCCCGAGCGCGAGGCCTGCTGCGGCGCCGGACGCTGCGTCTGCGACGGCGTCGGGGTCACACGCGGCTGCTGCTGGAAGGCGGGCTTTGCTTCAGGCGCGGGTGCAGCCGGCTTGTCATCGCCGAACCGCTTGCGCTTCGTCTCCACGACAACGGTCTTGGTGCGGCCATGGGAGAAGCTCTGCTTCACCCGCGACTGCTCCACCGCAGGGCGCTTGAGCGTCAGCGTACCGCCGGGCCTGTTGCCTCCGGGCTTGTCCTTGTTATCCGTTGTATCGTTCATCTCTCGTCTTCTGACCCAAAAACCTTGAAATCCAAACCGTCGTAACGCGCAAGCCGCGTCACGTGAAAAAGCAGCCGCTTCGCCAAACCGCCCTCAGCCACGGCAGCGTGTACCACATTTGCGCGCCCAAAAGCCAAATCCAAATCGTCCGTGGTCAGGAAATCGCAGACCACTGTCCGCTCCCCGCGCAGGCGGTTCAACTTGGCGCTGCCGTCGCTGCCCGCACCCGCGGCATGGAACAGCAGCCGGACCGGCCCCCGGCGCAGGGCTTCCTCGACCTTGAAGAAGCCGGAGAGCGCCTCGCCGGCCTTGCGGGCGAGCGACAGATGCGACACCACCTGCTGCCGGAGCAGCACGCCAAGCCTGTCGGCAAGCTCCGGAGCCGCCTTCGTCTGAGCCTTAAAGCCCCGCGAAAACAATCCCTTGGCCGCAGCCTCGGTCACCGTCGCGCGGGCCGCCTTCACCCACACCCCCCGGCCCGGCAGCTTGCGCTGCAAGTCCGGCACGGCCTCGCCATCGGGCGAGCGGACGAAGCGCACGAGCTCTGCCTCATCCATGACCGCGCGGGTCACGATGCACATGCGCTCGGGCATGTCGTCCTCAGCCGTTACCAGCGTGTCGGGGTCTGTACTCAGGCGGTCTGCTCCGTTTCCGTTTCTTCCCTGGCCTCTTCGGCAACCGGCGCCTCGATCCAGCCGAGCTGGACGCGGGCCTGAAGGATCAGGGCCTCGGCCTCGGCCGACGTGACGCCGTAATCCGAGAGGTAGCCCTTGTGCTTCACGGTCTCGCCGTTCTTGCGTTCGTTCCAGCCGGTGAGCTCGTCGGTGGCGAGATCGGCGAAGTCTTCCAGCGACTTGACGCCGGCTTCACCGAGGGCCACCACCATGCGCGGGCTCAGGCCCTCGAACTGGGCCAGGTCGTCGGCAACGCCGAGCGCCTTCCGCTTTTCTTCCATTTCGGCCGCTTCCCGCTCCAGGAACACCTTGGCGCGGTTCTGCAACTCTTCCGCCGTCTGGTCGTCGAGACCTTCGATCGAGGCGATCTCGCGCGGTTCGACAAGGGCCAGTTCCTCGACCTCGGCAAATCCTTCCGAGGCGAGCAGCTGCGCCAGCGTCTCGTCCACGTCGAGGGCATCGACGAAGAGCTTGGTGCGGGCGGCGAATTCCTTCTGGCGGCGTTCCGATTCCTCGGCTTCCGTCATGATGTCGATGTCCCAGCCGGTGAGCTGCGAGGCGAGGCGCACGTTCTGGCCGCGGCGGCCGATGGCGAGCGAGAGCTGCTCGTCCGGCACCACGACCTCGATGCGCTCGGCTTCCTCGTCGAGCACGACCTTCGAGACTTCCGCAGGCGCCAGCGCGTTCACCACGAAGGTGGCGACATCCGGCGACCACTGGATGATGTCGATCTTCTCGCCCTGCAGTTCGTTCACAACGGCCTGCACACGCGAGCCGCGCATGCCGACGCAGGCGCCAACCGGATCGATGGAGCCGTCCTTGGAGCGCACGCCGATCTTGGCGCGCGAACCCGGATCACGGGCCACCGAGACGACATCGACGACGCCGTCATAGATTTCCGGCACTTCCTGGCCGAAGAGCTTGGCCATGAACTGCGGATGCGTGCGCGACAGGAAGATCTGCGGACCCCGCTGCTCGCGGCGCACGTCGTAGATATAGGCACGAATGCGGTCGCCAGGCCTGAATGTTTCGCGGGGCAGGGTTTCGTCACGGCGGACGATGCCTTCGCCACGGCCGAGGTCGACGATGACGTTGCCGTATTCGGCGCGCTTCACCACACCGTTGATGATGTCGCCGATGCGGTCCTTGAATTCCTCGTAGACGCGGTCGCGCTCGGCATCGCGCACCTTCTGCACGATCACCTGCTTCGCCGACTGCGCGGCGATGCGGCCGAACTCGATGGGCGGCAGGGCTTCGGCGATGAAGTCGCCCACCTGCGCGGCCGGGTTGCGCTTGGCGGCGTCGGTGATCGAGATCTGCGTGGCGTCATTCTCCACCACTTCAGCCACCTGCAGCAGGCGGTTGAGGCGGGTTTCGCCGGTGCGCGGATCGATCTCGGCGCGGATGTCGTTCTCGAGGCCGTAACGCTGCTTGGCGGCGCGGGTCATGGCTTCTTCCATGGCCTCCAGCACGATCCGCTTGTCGATCGACTTTTCGCGCGCCACGGCATCCGCGATCTGCAGAAGTTCCAGCCGGTTGGCGCTGACAGCAGTGTTAGCCATTGTCGTTTCCTTCTTCTTCGTCGTCCTCGGTCTCGAGGGGGTTGATCTCGCCGTCGAAGTCGGAGGCATCCGCAACGGCATTGGGGTTGGACTTGAGGCGGGCCTTCGCCGCCTCGATGAGTTCGTCGGTGAGCGTGAGCTTGGCCTCGCCGATGTCGGCGAAGGGAACGCCGATCAACACGGGTTCCTTGTTGGCGCCTTCCGGATTCTCGATGAAGAGGCGCACCTCGCCGTCGGAGTAACCTTCGAGCTCGCCCTTGAAGCGCTTGCGGCCCGCCTGCGGCACGGCCATTTCGAGCTTCACTTCATGGCCGGCCCAGTCTTCGAAATCCTGGGCACGCACCAGCGGACGGTCGATGCCGGGCGACGACACCTCGAGATGATAGCGGCCGCTCATCACGTCGTTCACGTCGAGCACCGGCGAGAAGGCGCGGCTGAACTTTTCGCAGTCGTCGATAGTGAAGGTGCCGTCGGGGCGCTCGGCCATCACCTGCACCGTTCCGCCGATCAGCTTCACGCGCACCAGCCGGAAGCCCATGCCGTCGAGCACGGGTTCGGCCAGCGCCGCGATGCGCGCGGCGGGTCCCGTTTCACGGGCCAATCGGGTGCTGGGCAGGGCGTCGGTCATGCGGTCCTTCTGAGGTCCCTTTCGGGCAATAAAAAAAGCGGGCCCCTTTCGGGACCCACTCCCAATTCCGGTTTCCCGGGTCTGATGAGTGAATTCTTGGGCGTTGCCATAGTCCTTTTGCCCGGAAAGAGCAAGCAGAAAGGGGGTTTTGGACCTAGCGGCCCCCGTCCCGGCAGCGGCCCTCTCCTGACAAATGGTCAGTGACACTTTGCCCTCGCCCATCTCGCATATGCGAGATTGATCATTTCGCACATGCGAGATACATAGACTTTCGTGTAAGGACAGGCGCTTGCGATCAGCTCCGTCCGAACGGAGAAAGATGATGTTGCACAAGAAATACCGCAAAATGGCCGAACCCAACCAAGGCCACACCTACAGCGTGCATAACCACGGCAAGTCCGGGAAAGTGCACCAGTGGCTGCTGTGCCGCGACAGCGACGTGTTCGACCGCCACCTGGTGGACGAGACCGAGCTCAACGACCCCAAGCTGTGGCAGTGGCTGGAATAGTCCGGTCTACGGGACATGAGTACGTATGTGACAGGGCGCTTCGACGCCCTGTTTGCTTTTGGGGCTAGCCCCACACTTAACCCCAGACTGGCAGGCTGAGAACGAGCGAGAGGGCGATGAGCCCGAGGCAGATCTTGCGGAAGGTCTCGTGCGAGGCAAGGCGGAAGATCCGGCTGCCGATCCACAGACCGACCGCGAAGAACGGCACAAGCAGGATGGCGAGCTTCAGGATCGTGAGGGTGAGCAGCTTCCCCACCAGATAGCTCACGAAGGCGATCAGGGTGGAGAAGACGAAGTAGAGAATGGTAGAGGCGCGCATCTCGCGGTGATCGTGATTGCCGCCCAGCCAATAGGCGACGACCGGCGGCCCCGCGAGCTGGGCAAGCCCGCCGAAGAGACCCGACATCGCGCCCACGCCCACGGTGACACCGCCATGGGGCTTCCCCGCATAGCGCCAGCCCGAGACGAGCAGCACCAGCATCAGCGTCACGATGATGGTGATGAGCCAGCGCAACACGGCGGGATCACCGGCGGAGAGCGCGTAGGTGCCGAGCGGTATGCCGATCAGCCCGCCCACCGCCATCAGGCCCACCTCTTTCTTGCGGGCCTTCTCCCACGCGGACCAGATCAGCGGGAAGGCAACGAAGCCATCGGTGAGCAGGAGAAGCGGTGCGGCCGCCTGCGGTCCCAGCAGGCGCGAGGCGAAAGGCACGAAGATCAGCGCCGCGCCGAATCCGGAAAACCCGCGCGCCATGCCGGCGACGAAAGCCGTCACGGCAAGGAGCGCAAAGAGCGTAAGGGAAACCTCGGGCAGGACAGCGGCCATCTCGGCCAAGGCTCTTGGGCGCGCCCCGCCTCTTCCGTCAAGCACCACAGGCCCCACGCACATCAACCCAGCGCTTTTCATCCTGGGTTGCACAGGCTAGCGTTGCGCTCACGGGGCTCGGGGAACGTTGTGTGATGCGCGTCAAAAGCGTGATTGTGGTGGGTGCTGGCCTGGCGGGACTGGCCGCTGCCCGCGCCCTGGTGGCAGCAGGCGTGACGGTGACGGTGCTCGAGGCCCGCGACAGGCCGGGCGGCCGGGTCTGGACCGAAGATGGCATCGACCTCGGCGCCCACTGGATTCACGGCACCGACGGCAACCCCATGACCTCCATCTGCCGCGAGCTTGGCGTGCCCACCATCTTCGTAGGCGGCGACAGCAGCTACACCGGCGGCTGGGAAGACCTCGCGCTGCACAGGCATGGCAGCAGCCTCTCCGCCGATCGCAAGGAGGCGAGCATCGCGCTCATGGACGAAGTGCATGATGCCATGGATGCCCTGCGCCGGTCGATCCTGCTCGATGGCGGCGAAGACATGAGCCTCGGCGAAGCGGCGGCGCGCGTGATGCAGGAGATGGCGATCGATCCCGAACTTGCCCATGACGTGGACTGGCACCAGGAACTGGTGGCGCGCGACGATGCGGGCGCAGGTGCCGAGCAGATCTCGTTCCTGCACTGGGACGAGGGCTATGAAGTTTATGGCCCCGGCGACAGCCTGATTGCGGGCGGCAGCGGCAGCCTGATCAACAAGCTGGCCGAAGGCCTCGACATCCGCCTCTCGACTCCCGTCTCGCGCATCGCCCACGGCAACGGGCGTGCCGACGTGACGGCGGGCGGCGCTCACTTCACGGCCGATGCCGTGATCGTCACGGTGCCGCTCGGCGTCCTGAAGTCGGGCATGATCGGCTTCGATCCGCCGCTGCCACGGCGCAAGCAGCAGGCGATCGAACGGCTGGGCGTCGGCTCCCTCACCAAGATCATCGTGCATTTCGAAGCACCCTTCTGGCCGCAGAACCAGTATGTCTTCGCCAACATGCCGGTGGCGAAGCCTTTCGGGCCCACCGCCATCATCAACATGTGGAAAAGCCACAGGCGGCCCATTCTCGTGATGCTCTATGGCGGGGCATTGGGCCGCGCCCTCGAGCGCGAGAGCGACGCGGGCGTGCGCGAGATTGCGATGGCAGCGCTCCGCAACGTCTTCGGTGACGCCGTGACCGAACCCTCCCGCATAGAGACCACCACGTGGGAGAGCGACCCCTACTCCGCAGGCGCCTACATGTACCTGCCGCCCGGCGTCACATCCGAGGAACTGGACGTGATCGCCGAGCCGGTGGACGGGCGGCTGTTCTTTGCGGGCGAACACACGCTCCGCATCCATTGGGCCACCATGCAGTCGGGTTATCATTCGGGCCTGCGCGAGGCGGCGCGCCTCACAGACGATCCCTCGATCCTGCCCAACCGCCGCTTCACCGAGACACGGCGCTGGCGCGAGCAACTGAAGCGCGTCGAACGCCTCTTCAACGCGGCCCACAAATCCCTCGACGCCGGTGAACTCGACTCGCGTCTGGACATGATGCTGCGCAGCCCGGTGTTCGAGACGATTCCGGCGCAGGACCTGCGCGTGCTGGCCGCCCTCTTCACCCGCCGCCATCTCGCCGCGGGGGAAACCCTGTGCGAGGCGGGCGATCCCGCAAGTTCTGTCTTCGCCATCATGTCGGGTGGGCTCGATGTGATCCTGCCGCAGCAGACGAAACCCATCGCCCGCAAGACGCGGGGCGACGTGGCGGGCGAATACGGCCTCTTCCTGCCGCGCCGCTCGGCGACGCTCCGCGCCACGACGGAGACGGACGTGCTCGAACTCGACTACGGCAAGTTCCGCAAGTTCCTGATGGTCTTCCCGGAGTCCATGATGGTGCTGTTCGGCCAGGCGGTGCGCCAGGGGCACGACAGGTCCGGGCAGTCCTAGCCCGTGAAGGTGCTGAGGATGTCCTTGAGGCCGGGCTCTGCCACGCGCAGCATGGCGTCATGGGGCGAGAACCAGCTCCGTTCCCGCTCCTTCGCCTCCGGCCACGACTTGAGCTTCCTCACCACCTCGAGCGCATAGACTGTGACAGTGACGGGCAGCACTTCCTTCTTGCCGCGCTTCTCATAGAAATACTGGCCGATGGGTTCGCGCCGCATGCGGCCCTCGACGCCCGCCTCCTCGAAGGCTTCGCGGCGGGCGGCATTGAAGTCGGCAAGGCCTTCCATCGGCCAGCCCTTGGGTATGACCCAGCGCCGCGTTTCCCGCGAGGTGACGAGCAGCACCTCGACCGCGCCCTTGCGCTTGCGCCAGCACAGCGCCGCGATCTGCTGCAGGGGCGCCATCTCCGTCACAGGAAGAGCGCCGAGATGTGGTAGAAGACGGCCGCAAGAAGTGCGGCGGCGGGAAGGGTGATCACCCAGGCCCAGACGATGTTCGAAGCAACACCCCAGCGCACCGAGCTTGCGCGCCGCGCCGTGCCGGCGCCCACGATGGCGCCCGTGATGGTGTGGGTCGTCGAGACGGGAACGCCGAGATAGGTGGCGGCAAAGAGCGTGAGCGCGCCCGCCGTGTTGGCGCAGGCGCCCTGCATCGGAGAAAGCTTGGTGATCCTCGATCCCATCGTATGCACAATGCGCCATCCACCCATCATTGTTCCGAGCCCCATGACCACATAGCACGAGAGCACTGCCCATTCAGGAACGATGAACTCCTTGTACACACCGTTCGAGTAAAGCAGCACGGCAATGATCCCTGCCGTCTTCTGCGCGTCATTGCTGCCGTGGCCGAGGGAATAGAGCGCTGCGGCCACAAGCTGAAGCTTGCGCATCACCCCTTCCGCCCACAGAGGATTGGCGCGCACGAAGAGCCAGCTCATCAGGATCATCAGCAGGATGGCGAGAACGAAACCGGTGAAGGGCGAGAGCGCGATGGCATAGATGGTCTTGGAGAGCCCGCTCCACACGATGCTGCTGAAGCCCGCCTTTGAGACGCCGGCACCCACGATGCCGCCAACGAGCGCATGCGACGACGATGACGGGATGCCGCCCCACCAGGTGATCAGGTTCCAGGCGATGGCGCCCGCCAGCGCACCGCAGACCACCGCATTGTCGATGAGGTCGGGCGCGACGATCCCCTTGCCGATCGTTGCCGCCACGTGGGATTCGAAGATGAAATAGGCGGCGAAGTTGAAGAAGCCGGCGAAGAGCACGGCATGGAACGGCTTCAGCACGCGGGTCGAGACCACCGTGGCGATGGCGTTGGCGCTGTCGTGCATGCCGTTGATGAAGTCGAAGAAGAGCGCCACGAAGATCAGGAAGATCAGCGTCGCGTTGAGGGCGCTCAGGTCCATGGATCGGCGCTCCTCAGGCGTGCTCGATGACGATGTCGCTCATCACGTGGGCAACATCCTCGAAGCGGTCGCACACCTTCTCGAGGTGGTCATAGAGTTCCGAGCCGATGACGAAGGCGAGCGGGTCCTGCTTGGCGCGGCCCATGAAGAGGGCGCGCAGGCCCTCGTCGTTCAACTGGTCGGACTGTTCCTCGATCTTGGTGATCTCGCCGGTGAGGGCATGGAGGCGCGACGAGTTCTGCGCCACGTTGCGGATGAGCGGCAGCGCTTCGGCAGTGAGCTTGGCGAGAAGGATGACGCGGTCCGCCATCGCCCGCATGTTGGGCTCGAACTGCCGCACGTCATAGAGCATCACCACCTTGCCGGTCTTGTTCATCTGGTCGATGGCGTCGTCGAGGGTGGAGGAGAGCGCCTTGATGTCGCTGCGGTCGAAGGGCGTGATGAAGGCGCGGCGGATCGCCTGCATCACCTCGTAGGAGATGTGATCGGCTTCCTCTTCCTGGCGCGAGAGAATGGCACAGTTGTCTGCGGTGGCATCGCCGCCGTCCAGCACCTTGCGGAGCGACTGGGCGGCCTCCATGGCCTTCGCCGCCTGGGCTTCGAAGAGATCGAAGAACTTCTCTTCCTTCGGCATGAGGGACTTGATGAAGTGGAACATGGCCGGGCTCCGGTCGTGACAATTGGATGACAGTGATATGACAGGCCGGAGAAGCGCCCGAAAGGGCCGATTTGCCGCGATTCACCGCTTTCTGAAGGTGAGGTAGGCAGGTGTGCGCCCTTCCCGCAGGGCCTTGGCCTCGTAGCGGGTCTGCACCCAGTTTTCGTACGGCTGGGCGGGATCGCCCTCTTCGCCGAAGCCACCGTGGGCCGTCGCGTGTTCGCGCGTCCACGCCACATAGTCGGGAATGTCGCTGGCGAAGAGGAACAGGCCACCGTCCTGCAGCAGGCGATGGAACTGGGCGAGCGTGGCAGCGCTGACGAAGCGGCGCTTCTTCTGCCGCTCCTTGGGCCAGGGATCGGGATAGAGGAGATAGATGCGCTCGAGCGAGCGGTCCGGGAGCGCTTCCAGCAGGTCTCGGGCATCACCATAGAAGACGCGCACATTGGCGGCCTTCTGGTCTTCGAGATGGGCGAGGAGCTTGGCGACACCGTTGAGAAAGGCCTCCGCGCCGATGAACGACATCTCGGGATGAAGCGCCGCCTGATGGGCGAGGTGCTCGCCGCCGCCGAAACCGATCTCCAGCCAGCGCCGTTCGCCGAGGCCCGCGAGCGGCTCGGCCAGATCGAGCGCGACGGTGGGCAGGAAACTTTCCATCAGCCCGGAATGACGGCGGCGCAAGGGTTTCCCCTTGCGCCGTCCGTAGAACAGGAACTTCGGCGTGGGTGAGGTCACTTCACCGCCGCTTTGAGCTGCTTCACTAGGTCGGTGCGCTCCCAGGAGAAGCCGCCGTCCTTTTCCGGCTTGCGGCCGAAGTGGCCGTAAGCAGCGGTGCGCGCATAGATCGGGCGGTTGAGGTCGAGATGCTTGCGGATGCCGCGGGGCGACAGGTCCATCACCTTGCGGATCGCCTTCTCGAGCTTCTCTTCCTTCACCTTGCCGGTGCCGTGGGTGTCGACATAGACCGAGAGCGGCTGCGACACGCCGATGGCATAGGACAGCTGAATCGTGCAGCGCGAAGCGAGCTTCGCGGCCACGATGTTCTTGGCGAGGTAGCGCGCCGCGTAAGCCGCGGAGCGGTCGACCTTGGTCGGGTCCTTGCCGGAGAAGGCGCCGCCGCCGTGGGGCGCCGCACCGCCGTAAGTGTCGACGATGATCTTGCGGCCGGTGAGACCGCAGTCGCCATCGGGGCCGCCGATATAGAACTTGCCGGTGGGGTTCACGTGCCAGACCGTGTCCTTGGTGATCCAGCCCTTGGGCAGGGCCTTCTTCACATAGGGCTTCACCAGCTCAAGAACGTCCTTCGAAGTCATCGATTCATCGAGGTGCTGGTGCGACACCACGATCTGCGTGGCGGCGACGGGCTTGCCGTTCTTGTATTGCACCGAGACCTGGCTCTTGGAGTCCGGGCCCAGGCGCTTTTCACCCTTGTGGCGGGCTTCGGCGAGAAGCTGCAGAATGCGCTGCGAATAATAGAGAGGCGCAGGGAGAAGGTCGGGCGTTTCATCGCAGGCATAGCCGAACATGATGCCCTGGTCGCCGGCACCCTCATCCTTGTCGGAGGTGGAGTCGACGCCGACCGCGATGTCGGCCGACTGGCCGTGCAGCAGGATCTCGACCTTGGCGGTGTTCCAGTGGAAGCCGTTCTGCTCGTAGCCGATGTCCTTGATCGCCTGGCGGGCGGTGGCTTCGATCTTCTCCTTCGTCACCGAGGAGGGGCCGCGGTATTCGCCGGCGATGACCACGCGGTTGGTGGTGGCAAGGGTTTCGCAGGCGACGCGCACCTGCCACGGGTCCATGCCCTGGGCCAGCGCCTCGCGGAAGAACAGGTCCACCACTTCGTCGGAGATGCGGTCGCACACCTTGTCCGGGTGACCTTCAGACACAGCTTCACTGGTAAAGACAAAGTTCTTGCGCGCCATCAGCGACCCCTTCCAAGCGACATAAAGATATCTTTATGTGTATCGGGATGCGTTAATGGCAGCACTGCCGCACAGGGTCAAGTGCGAAGGGGCCGCATCGGTTAAGATGGGCCCCTGCGCAGAGTCAAAGCTGCCTTGAGATATTCTGAGCTGTCTAGACAGCCGGTTCCTTGCTGTCCGCCACCTGGCGGGCCAGTGCCGCGATCAGCTTGCGCTTCTGCGGGCTGTTGGCGTCACGGAAGGCCTTGGCGAGCTGGATGCCTTCGACGGTCATGAGCGAGGTCATGAATTCGTCCGGCTGCCCGCCCTCCTTCATGCCGCCTTCCGCACCTTCGAGCCCCGGAAGACCCTCGAAGAAGAAGTTGATCGGCACGCCAAGCGTCTTCGCGGCGTAGAACAGGCGGCTTGCGCTGATCCTGTTCGCACCTTTTTCGTATTTCTGGACTTGCTGGAAAGTAATTCCCAGCAATTCCCCAAGTCGTTCCTGACTCATGTTGATCAGTTGACGGCGCATTCGGATGCGTGTGCCGACATGAACGTCGATGTAGTTCGGATCGCGTCTAGCCATTCCCTCAGACCCTTGCCCCCAGTCTGATGCGTTTTAACTCAGGCCCTTAGCTATTCCCAGCAATGGCAAGGGGCCTGATCAATGATTGGCCTCAAATAAGCCAAGTCGTGAGATGGAACAATCAGAAATCTGTCCGGAGATACAAAATTCGCCAGAAAGTATATTTGCATGTCACCAATCCAGATTTGATAATCGGCCCATTAAATCCACACTTTTCGCAGCGACAACAACACGACACCGATGAGCAGGCACAGGGCCAGATCACCGATACGTGCATAGAGCGTCACTGCAAGCGGCAGTGGTACGAGGTGATCAACGACGCCACGCGAGAGAAGTTCCGTGCGCGCAACAATTTTTCCGAGCGGGTCGATAACCGCCGAAATTCCGGTGTTTGCCGCCCTGACGAGGGGCAGGCCCTGCTCGATCGTCCGGAGCCTGGCCTGGGCCAGATGCTGGTAAGGCCCGGTGGAACGGCCAAACCAGCCATCATTGGTGACGTTCACGATGAGGTCCGGACGCTCTTCGGCGATGAGGCGATTGGGAAAAATCACTTCGTAGCAAATGAGGGGAGCAACGAGGCCGAGCCCCGGCACCGGCAGGTTGTGGGGCCCCCGGCCCGCGGTGAAGCTCTCCGGCAGGGAAACAACTTTGCGGAAGCCGAGACGCGTCAGCAGGTCCTCCCAGGGGAGAAACTCGCCGCCCGGCACCAGCCGCCACTTGTCATAGCGGCCTGACACCTCACCCTGTGCGTTCACTGCGACAACGCTTGTGTAATAGGAGTCGTTGCCGTTTGCGCCCCGGTCGCGGCGAATCGCACCCGCCAGCAGCGTGCGTCCCGGGCTGAGCATGGCGCCCACCTGAGAGAGGGCGGTGCGGTCCTCATCGAGCAGGAAGGGCACCGAGGACTCGGGCCAGACCACCAGGCTGACGCCTGCTTCCGTGGCCCCGGCCGAAGACAGATCCATCAGTGAACGGAAGATCGCGTCGGCATTGTCGGAGCGCCACTTGTCGTCCTGCGAGATGTTGGGCTGGACGAGGCGGACCTTCACGCTTCCGTTGAGAAGGGTGGGGTTCTGCCCGATCCGCCACAGGCCCCAGACTTCCGCCGCAGGCAGGCAGAGCAGCACGGCGAGGGCGGCAAGGCTGACCCTTCGCTCCCGGCGCCAGCCGCACCAGAGCAGCGCCGGCAATGCTGCCCAGACAAGCACGAGAAGCGTGAGCCCGTTCATGCCGACGAGGCTGGCAAGTTGCGCCACGGCACCCATGCCGTCCGCCGCGAGGCCGGGCACCGCCCAGGGAAAGCCGGTGAGGAGATGTCCGCGCAACCACTCAGCGACCGCAATCAGGAGAAGGGCCGCAAGCCAGCGCGGCGCCACGGCACGCGGCACGCGCATCGCCAGCGCCGAGGCGATCCCCCAGTAGCCCGCCATGAAGAGGGCAAGGCCGCCCACCGCGAAGGGCATCATCCAGATGTCGGCGGGATTGATGAAAAAGGCAAAGGCGATCCAGTGGAAGGCGGCGACGAAATAGCCGAAGCCGAAGACGAGCCCACTCAGGAAGCCCCTGCCCCAGCGGCCTTGCGGAAGGGTTTCGATCCGCCAGAGATAGACGGGCAGCGTCAGCGCCAGCACCCACCACTGGCCGATGGGCGGGAGGGCAAGGCCCGAGAGCAGGCCCGCCACGAAGAGCAGGAGCACGTGCGGCTGCCGACGCAAGCCTGGGGTGTCAGCGTTCATGGGCTTCCCCTTGGCGGGGAATCAGGGCGCGGGCAAGGGTGGCCGATCACCTTCTATCCGTCATTCCATGCGAGTGACGCGGAACGCGTCGCGAGACATGGAACCCCGCTTTGGCAATGTGAAGCTGGGTTCCATCTCGCGCAGCACTATCGTGCTGCTTGGATGGAATGACGGCAGATACATTTTCCTCACGTCACTTCCGCTTCGCCACGGCCTCCGCCATGTTGCAGAGGATCTCGAACATCATCACGGCACCGGCATAGGCGGTGATGCCGGACGGATCGAAGGGCGGCGAGACTTCCACCACGTCGGCGCCGACGATGTTCACGCCGCGAAGCCCGCGCAGCATCTGCTGGGCCTGGAAGGTGGTGAAGCCGCCGATCTCCGGCGTGCCGGTGCCCGGTGCATAGACCGGATCGAGCATGTCGATGTCGAAGCTGACATAGGTCTCGCCGTCGCCCGCCACGCGGCGCGCCTCTTCCATCACCTTCGTGGGGCCAAGCTCCATCGCCTCTTCGATGCGCATGATGCGGACACCCATCTTCTCGCCCCACTGGAAATCGTCGAGATCATACATCGAGCCGCGCAGGCCGATCTGGATGACGCGCTTGGGATCGAGCAGGCCCTCCTCGATGGCGCGGCGGAAAGGCGTGCCGTGGGTGTATTTGAAGCCGCCGAAATAGCTGTCGTAGAGATCGGTGTGGGCATCGAAGTGGATCATGCCGACGGGCTTCTTCTTGGCCACGGCGCGCAGCACCGGCAGCGAGCAGAGGTGATCGCCGCCGGCCGAGAGCGGGCGGATGCCTTGCGCGATGAGGGCGGCATAATAGTTCTCCACCCGCTTGAGCGTGTCGTCGACGCTTGCCGGGTTCACCGAACAGTCGCCGAGGTCGGCGATGTTGGCGAGCTTGTAGGGCACCACATGGGTGGTCTGGTGCATGGGCCGCACCATGGAGGACTGGTCGCGCATCTGGCGGGGGCCATGGCGGGGGCCCGGGCGGTTGGTGGTGCCGCCATCCCAGGGAATGCCGACGACGCCGATATCGATCCCCTTTGCCGCGTCCGCCGCCACATGGGGCAGGCGGAAGAAGGTGGCAATGCCGCCGAAGCGGGGCGTGACGAGACCGGATACGGGATGGTTGTTGGACATGAAGTTCTCCTCTGTCCCGAGGCTACCATGGCCGGGCGAGGGTGCAACGGCCAGCCCGGACCATTAAGATTGACCATAAATCCTAGGCACATGGCGAGAGCCGCATTGCCCAATCCGCGGCAGGTGATCTAGGCTTGTTTTCATGAAGAGCTACGACATCATCGTGATCGGCGCCGGGATCGCGGGCGCCTCGGTGGCGGCCCATCTCGCCGCCACGCGCCGTGTCGCGGTGCTCGAAATGGAAAACCGCCCGGGCTTCCACAGCACAGGCCGCTCGGCCGCGAGCTATGAACCCAACTACGGGCCACCCGCCATGCTGGCCCTGACGCGGGCGAGTGAGAGCTTCTTTCGCGAGCCGCCCAAGGGCTTTGCCGAAGCGCCCCTGCTCACCTCACGGGAATCCCTCTTCCTCGTCACCGAAGGCCAGGAGGAGGCCTGCGAAAAACTGATCGCCAAGGCGAACGAACTTGGTGAATTGTCGGAGCGGGCGGCGCGTGAAATTTTTCCCGTGCTGCGGCCGGGACATGCGAAGCGCGTGCTCCTCGATCCCAACACCGGCGACCTCGATGTCGACCTCATTCACAGCGGTTACCTCCGCCTGCTGCGCGAGCGCGGCGGACAGGTCTTCACCGATCATGAAGTGAAGGGCCTCCTCTACCGCGACTGGAAATGGCAGGTGGCGACGCCGCACGGCATCTATACGAGCCCGATGATCGTCAACGCCGCAGGCGCCTGGGCCGACACGATCGCAAAGCTGGGCGGAGTGGCGCCGATCGGCCTGCAGCCGAAGCGCCGGTCGATCGGCGTGGTGCCGGTCACCGGCCATGACGACCTCGAGGACTGGCCGCTCGTCACCGATGCGGGCGAGACCTGGTACTGCAAGCCGCAGAGCGGCAAGCTGATCGTGTCGTCCGCCGATGCCACGCCCGTCGACCCGCATGACGCCTACGCCGACGATATGGCGATTGCGACCGGCATCGACCGCCTGATGCAGGCGACGACGCTTACCGTCGACCGGCTCCATCACAGCTGGGGCGGATTGCGCAGTTTCGTGCGTGACGGGCAGCCGGTTGTCGGTTTTGCGCCAGACCAAGAGGGTTTCTTCTGGCTTGCTGGACAGGGTGGATATGGCATCCAGTCGTCTCCGGCCCTGTCGGAGACGGCGGCATCGCTGATCCTCGGCACTCCCCTGCCCGACAGCGTGGTGGCGCAGGGACTGGACATCAAGGACATTTCCCCAAGGCGGCTGACCCACTCATGAGCAAAAGACCCGAACTCTCCGCAGGCGAAGCGTTGGTGAGCCTGCTGGAGGCCTATGGCGTCGATACGATCTTCGGCATTCCCGGCGTGCACAACATCGAGATGTACCGCGCGCTGCCGCGCTCCGGCATCCGCCACATCCTCACCCGCCACGAACAGGGCGCAGGCTTCATGGCCGATGGCTACGCCCGCGCCAGCGGCAAGCCCGGCGTCTGCTTCACCATCACCGGACCCGGCCTCACCAACATCCTGACACCGATGGGACAGGCGTGGTCCGACAGCTCGAATGTGCTCGTTGTCTCGTCCGCCCTCGACATGAAGGACTCCGGCCAGGGCCGCGGCCGGCTGCACGAGATGATCAGCCAGTTCAACGCCGCCTCAGCCGTGACGGCAACGGCGATGCGCGCCTATACGCCGAAGGACATCCGTGACGGCGTGGCCCGCGCCTTCTCCGGCTTTGCCTCGGCCAGGCCCCGCCCCGCCTATCTCGAAATCCCGCTCGATCTCCTCTCCGAACCCGCAGGCGAGGGCTGGACGGCGCGCCGCGCCGCCGCCCGCGCCCATCATGCCGAGGCGCAGATCAGCGAAGCCATTGCCATGCTCAAGGCGGCGCGCGATCCCTTCATCATTCTGGGCGGCGGCGCCCTCGATGGCGGCCGTGCCGCCGTGCAGATTGCCGAAGCCCTGGGTGCACCCATCATCACCACGACAGCGGGCAAGGGTGCGGTGCCTGCCGATCATCCCCTCTGTTGGGGCTACCGCATGGGCCACCCTGCTGTGCAGGAGATGCTGAAGGCCTCCGATTGCGTGCTCGCCGCCGGAACGGAACTCTCGGAAACCGATTTCTGGAACAGCGACTGCATTCTCGAGAACCTGATCCGCATCGACATCGACCCCGCCTCCCTGATGCGGCCCCATGCGGCACGGCTTGCAATCCTCGCCGATGCCGCCCCGGCGCTTGCGGCCATTGCGGCGGGCTTCAGCGGAAAGAAGACGACCAAGCAAAGTGCTCCGCCCACGGATGATTCACCCCTCCGCCAGATGCTGGCCAAGGTGCTGACCGTGATCCGTGACAGCCTGCCCGCCGAAACGGTGATCGCTTCCGACATGACGCAGATCGCCTATGCCGCAAACGAGATCTTCCCCGTCTCGCTGCCCCGCACATGGATTCATCCTGTCGGCTTCGGCACGCTGGGGTTTGCGCTGCCCGCTGCCATCGGTGCGAAGATCGCCGTGGGCGAGACACCCGTTGCCGCACTCGCCGGCGACTATGGCCTGCAATACACGCTCAATGAGCTTGGCACCGGGGTCGAACACAGGCTGCCGCTGCCCATTCTGCTCTGGAACAATGATGCGCTGGGCCAGATCCGCGACAACATGGCGGACAACGGCATCCAGCCCAATGCGGTGACGTTGCTCAACCCGGACTTCATGGCGCTGGCGAAAGCCTACGGCGCGCGCGCCGAACGGCCGGAATCCCTTGCAGCACTTGCGAAGGCCATTGCTGCGGCCCTCAAGGCTGATGTCCCCACGGTCATCGAGATGACGCCGCGGATGAGCGGGCTCTGATGACGGACCGCGCCGTCATCTTCGATGTTGATGGCGTTCTCCTGGAACTGACGGCGGCGGAAGAAGACCTCTTCTTCGAAGCCTTTGCGGACTGGGGCGATCCCGCCAGTCTCTCCCGCGACTGGAACAGCTACCGCATCCGCAACGACGACAACATCGTCGGCGAGATCATGGAACGCTGGCGCATTCCGCCGGCGGAGAAACCGCTTCTGATCAACCGCTATCACCGTGCGCTTGGCAGCGCACTCGCCGCGGGCACGCTCACCAGTCCGGCGGTTGCGGGCGCGCACGATCTCGTCCACGCATTGCAGGGCCAAGCCCGCCTCGGCATTGCCACCGCAAACTTTCGCGAAGCCGCCTGCCTGCGCCTTGCCGCCGCCGGATTGTGGGATCTTGTCGCCGGCCTCGCCCAAGGTGCCGATGGCGGCGGCCACAAGCACGAGATCCTCGCCCGCGCCATCGCCGCGTCAGGCCTTCCCGCCTCACGCATCATCTATGTCGGCGACAACCTCAACGACCTGGAGGCAGGCGTGCGGAACGGCGTCCACTTCATCGGCTTCTCCACCTCGCCCGAACGGCGCAGGCAACTGGCCGCCGCCGGAGCCCCCCGCGTCAGCGCCCATCATCCTGAAACCCTTGCCTTCATTCGCGCCGCTTTGAGTGCTTGACCCTGCCACTCCCCCGTGAGATTCGGAGAAAAAAGCCCGGTCAACGGCTCACCACGGCAATTCGGAGGATGGAATGGCGGCCCACAGCCAGTTTGCACTGTTGAAGACCAGGCGCTTCCTGCCGCTTTTCGTCACCCAGGCGATGAGCGCCTTCAATGACAACGTCTTTCGCTATGCGCTCTCCATTCTCTTCATCACCACGCTGGGCAAGGAACAGGGCGGCTTCCTCAACACCATTTCGGCGGCCCTCTTCATCCTGCCCTTCTTCCTGTTCTCGGCCTTTGCAGGCCAGCTTGCCGACAAGTTCGACAAGGCCTTCGTGGCGCGGCGGGTGCGCTTCGCCGAAATCTTCATCGTGGCGCTCTCGGCCTATTCGCTGTTCTCGGGACATGTGCACCTGCAGCAGTTCTGCGTCTTCCTCGCGGGCTGCCAGGCCGCCTTCTTCGGCCCGATCAAATACGGCATCCTGCCCCAGCACCTGACCAAGGACGAGTTGCTCGGCGGCAACGGCATGGTGGAAATGGCGACCTTCATCGCCATCCTGCTCGGCACCATCTTCGGCTCGATCGTCATCAACACCGAAGGCGGCCATACCTGGGTCGCCGCCATGATGATCGGCATCGGCATCGTCTCCTACTTCACCGCCCTGCAGATTCCGCCCGCACCCTCGGCCCAGCCCGACCTGAAGCTCAACTGGAACATTTTCGGCGAGACCTGGAACGTCATCAAGCTGGCCCGCCGCAAGCCCGAAGTCTTCCAGTCGATCCTCGGCGTCTCGTGGTTCTGGTTCCTCGGCGTCGTCTTCGTCACGCAGATTCCGCTCTTCACCTTCGACAGCCTGAAGGGCTCGGAGACGGCGGCCTCGCTCATCTTCGCGCTGTTCTCGATCGGCATCGCCGTGGGCTCGGTCTTCTGCAACAAGCTCCTGGGCGGCAAGGTGAGCGTGCGCTTCGTGCCGATTGCCGCCTTCCTGATGAGCGTCTTCATGGTGGAACTCTATTTCGCCGCCGGCAGCACCCAGCGCGCGCTGGGCGACGCGATTGCATCGGGTGCCGTTCCAACCACCACGACGGCGTCAGGCGACAAGGTGATGGGCCTCGGCGCCATGCTCGGCCACTGGCAGGCCTGGCGCGTGCTCTTCGACCTTGCGGCCATCGCCTTCCTCGCCGGTCTCTACGTGGTGCCGCTCTTCGCGGTGATGCAGTCGCGCACCGCGTATTATCTCCGCGCCCGCATCGTCGGCGCCAACAACATCATCAATGCCATCTTCATGATTGTGGCAACAGTGCTCTCGGGCGTGCTGCTGGCGGCGGGACTTTCCGCCCGCGGCCTCTTCCTCACGCTCGGCATCGCCAACTTCATCGCAGCACTTTATGTGGTGCGCATCCTGCCGCACGAGGCACTCGCCGGCATTGCCCGCAGCCTCTTCCGCCTGCTCTACCGCGTGGAAGTGAAGGGGATCGAGAACCTCACCGCCAAGGGCCGCCGCTCGCTCATCGTCGCCAACCACACCTCCTTCCTCGATGGCCCGCTGCTTTCCGCCTTCCTCCCCGAGCGCGCCGGCTTTGCCATCAATACCCAGATGGCAAAGCGCTGGTGGGTGAAGCCCGCCTTCGCCCTCTTCGACCTCTGCCCCATCGATCCCGCCAATGCCATGGCGCTCCGCAGCCTCGTCGACATGATGCGGCGGGGACGCCGCGTGGTGATCTTCCCCGAAGGCCGCATCACGGTGACGGGCGGCCTCATGAAGATCTACGAAGGCCCCGCCGCCGTGGCGCAGATGGCGCGGGGACACGTCATCCCCGTGCGCATCGACGGCGCCCACCTCACGCCCTTCTCGCGGCTTGCGGGCAAGCTGCCCACCGTGCTCTTCCCCAAGATCACCATCACCTTCATGCCGCCCATCCAGTGGAAGGCGCCGGAGAACCTGAAGGGGGCGGCACTCCGCGAATATCAGGCCGAGCATCTCTACGACGTGATGACGGACTCGCAGTTCAAGACCGCCCCCATCAACGAGACACTGTGGCAATCCCTGCTCGATGCCCGCAAGCTCTTCGGCGGCAACAGCCGGATCCTCGAAGACATCCAGCGCACGCCCATCACCTATAACCGCATCATCCTCGGCGGCTTCCTGCTCGGCCGCAAGATCGCGAGCCTCACGCCCGGCGAAAAGAACGTGGGCGTGCTGCTGCCCAATGCCACGGCAACCGCCGTCACCATCTTCGCGGTGCAGGCTTCGGGCCGCGTGCCCGCCATGCTGAACTTCTCCACGGGCGCGGTGAACATGGCGGCGGCCTGCATGGCCGCAGAGGTGCGCACCATCCTCACCTCGCGCAAGTTCATCGAGGCGGGCGAGATGGAGGCTGATCTCAAGCTGCTCGCCGAGCGCTGCAAGATCGTCTTCCTCGAAGACCTACGCGAGACCGTGACGAGCGGCGACAAGATCAAGGCCCTCATCGACAAGACCTTCCCCGTCGCAACGCTCAAGGCCATGGGCGCCGCGCAGGATCCGAACAGCCCCGCCGTCATCCTTTTCACCTCGGGCTCGGAAGGCGTGCCCAAGGGCGTCGTGCTCTCCCATCGCAACATCAATTCCAACCGCCTGCAGGCGGCGGCGCGCATCGCCTTCACGCCGGAAGACCTGGTGTTCAATGCGCTTCCCGTCTTCCACGCCTTCGGGCTTACCGGCGGGCTGATGCTGCCGCTGCTCTCGGGCATCTACACCTTCATGTATCCCTCGCCGCTCCACTACAAGATCATTCCCGAGATGTGTTACGACACCGGCGCCACCGTGATCTTCGGCACCGATACCTTCCTCTCGGGCTATGCCAAGAACGCCCACCCCTACGACTTCTACAGGATGCGCCTCGTGGTGGCGGGGGCCGAGCGCCTGCGCCCCGAAACGCGCGAGATCTGGATGAACCGCTTCGGCCTCCGCATCCTCGAAGGCTATGGCGCCACCGAATGCGCGCCCGTCGTCTCCGTGAATACGCCAATGCACTACCGCGCCGGCTCGGTGGGCCGCCTCCTCGACGGCATGGACTACAGGCTGGAGGACGTGCCCGGCATCGAAGGCGGCGGACGCCTGCACGTGAAGGGCCCCAACGTCATGCTGGGCTATCTCCGCGCCGACAATCCGGGCGTGCTCGAAGCCCCGCCCAACGGGTGGTACGATACCGGCGACATCGTCTCGGTGGACGAGCGCCGCTTCATCACCATCCTCGGCCGCGCCAAGCGCTTCTGCAAGATCGGCGGCGAGATGGTGTCGCTCAACGCCATCGAGACAAAGCTGCTCGAGCTTTATCCCGATCAGGCCCACGCCGTCGTCGCCGTGCCGGACAAGAAGAAGGGCGAGCAGCTCGTCATGTTCACCACGCTCGCCGCACCCGACCGCAAGGAGATCGCCACGGGGTTCAAGAAGCTCGGCCTTGCCGAACTGATGATCCCCAAGACCATCTTCAGCCTCGAAAGCCTGCCCATCCTGGGCTCCGGCAAGGTTGACTACGTCACCATCAACCGCATGGCGCGGGAGCGCGTTCCGGAATAGCAGCCCTGCCCGGCTGCTGTTGAAGGCGCACGGGGTTCCGTGTATCCCGCCCGGCATCATGCGTTATGCCTCCACCGTCGACCGTCTGTCCGATCTCGGCTCCGCCAAGTGGGCCGTCCACATTGCCGGGCGCCAGCGCGCCGCCAAGGGCGAGAAGCTGATCTTCCTGTCGATCGGCGAACCCGACCTGCCGCCGCCGAAGGCGATCATCGACGTGGCCGACCGGCAGATGCGGGCGGGCCGCCTGCGCTATTCGGCAGGCCGCGGTGAGCTGCATCTGCGTGAGGCACTGGCCCGCCACTACACGAAGCAGACCGGCCGCAGCATCGCCGCCGACCAGTTCCTCTTCCTGCCGGGCACGCAAGCGGCCTTGGCGTGCGCCTTCATGGCGATCATCGAACCGGGTGACGAGGTGCTGCTGCTCGATCCCTATTACGCGACCTACGAGGCCGTGGTGACCGCACCCGGCGGCGTGCCCGTTCCGGTGCCGCTTGATCCCGACCGCGGCTTCCACCCCGACATCTCCGCCATCGAAAAGGCCGTGACCCCGAAGACCAAGGCGATCCTGCTCAATTCGCCGTCGAACCCCACGGGGGCCGTCTTCAGCCGCGCCGAGAACCTGGCCATCGGCGAGATCGCCAAGCGCCATGACCTGTGGATGGTCTCGGACGAGGTCTATGCCTCGATGATCCACGGTAACCACAGCTTCCACTCCCCGTTCTTCGAAACGGACCTCGAGGAGCGCACCATCGTCGTCTCCTCGATTTCCAAGTCCCACGCGCTGCCGGGCTTCCGCGCCGGCTGGGTGGCGGGCTCGGCCGATTTCTGCAATCACCTGCTGCCCGTCTCCGAGACGCTGCTCTTCGGCTGCCAGCCCTTCCTCGAGGATGCCACGGCCTTTGCCCTCGACACCCATTTCGACGAGACGGATGCCATGAAGCAGGCCTATCTCGCCCGCGCCAAGGTGCTGATGACCGGTGTCGCCGGGGCCAAGGGGGTCACCACCCACCTGCCCGAAGGCGGCATGTTCCTCATGCTGGACGTGCGTGGCACAGGGCTTACGGGCGAGGCCTTCGCCCGCCGCCTGCTGGACGAGGAGGCGGTCGTCACCATGCCGGGCGAGAGCTTCGGCGCGCGCGGCGCAGGCCATTGCCGGGTGGCGTTAACCGTCGACGAGGCCACCATGGCCGAGGCCGCCCGCCGCATCACCGCCCTTGCCAGCCGCCTGTGACGGCTGCACTGGTCAAATCCGCCCACCTTCGTTAAGAGCCGGGCAGAACCCGGTCGCGGCTTTTGCCCGCACCTGACGATGAGTGAACGATGAGCAAGGAAATCCGCCCGAAAGCCCGCGTGGCCAAGGGGTTTCGCGATGTCGGCCCGGACGAGATCCGCGGCCTCCGCAGCATGCTGGCGACGATCCAGCAGGTGTACGAAGCCTATGGCTTCGAACCGGTTGAACAGCCCTTCATCGAATACACCGATGCCCTGGGCAAGTTCCTGCCCGATCAGGACCGCCCCAACGCGGGTGTCTTCTCCTTCCAGGATGAAGACGAGCAGTGGCTGTCGCTGCGCTACGACCTCACCGCACCGCTCGCCCGCTATGTGGCGGAGAACACGCAAGGGCAACTGCCCACACCCTATCGCAGCTATCGCAACGGCTGGGTCTTCCGCAACGAGAAGCCCGGCCCCGGCCGCTTCCGCCAGTTCATGCAGTTCGACGCCGACACGGTGGGCTCGGCCTCACCTGCCGCAGACGCTGAAGTCTGCATGATGGCCGCCGACACCATGGAAGCCCTCGGCATCGCCCGCGGGCAGTACGTGATGAAGTTCAACAGCCGCAAGCTGCTCGACGGCTTTACCGAAACCTTTGCCATCGGCGATGACGTGAAGCTCACTTGGCTCCGCGCCCTCGACAAGCTCGACCGTCTCGGCAGGGAGGGCGTGGCCCTGCTGCTGGGTGCAGGCCGCAAGGATGAATCGGGCGACTTCACCAAGGGTGCGGGCCTCTCCGACAAGCAGATCGAGGCGAGCCTTGCCTTTGCAACGGCAACCGAACTCGACTCTCGCTTCGTGAGCGGCAGCAAGGCGGGCGAGGAAGGCCTCGCGGACCTGCAGGCCATGGAAGCGCTGTTCAAGGCGGCAGGCTACGGCAAGGACCGGGTGCGCTACGACTCGTCCGTGGTGCGCGGCCTCGAATATTACACTGGCCCGGTCTTCGAATGCGAATTGCTGATGGAGACGAAGGACGAGGACGGCAGGACCGTCCGCTTTGGCTCGGTGGGTGGCGGCGGCCGCTATGACGATCTCGTCGCCCGCTTCACCGGACAGAAGGTGCCGGCAACCGGCTTCTCGATCGGCGTGTCGCGTCTCTATTCCGCCCTCAAGCTTGTGGGCAAGGCGGGTGAAGCGGCGGTACAGGCCCCCGTCGTCGTGCTCGTCATGGACAAGGACCGCCAGGCCGATTACTGGCGCATGGTGATGACGCTGCGTGCGGCCGGCATCCGCGCCGAAATGTACATGGGCACCGCCGGCATGAAGGCGCAGATGAAATATGCCGACAAGCGCGGCAGCCCGCTCGTTGTCATTCAGGGCACGGATGAAAAGGCCAGGGGCGAAGTGCAGATCAAGGATCTGCGGCTCGGCGCCGAACTGGCCGAGACCGCCTCGCGCGAGGAATATGCAAGCCAGCGCCTGGCGCAGCAGTCGGTGCCGGAAGCGGAACTCGTTGCCGCCGTGAAGAAGGCGCTGGCCTGAGCATGGCGGGGCGCTCCTCCGCGGAACGCGAGGCGCTGGCCCGCCAGAACGCCGCCATCATGGCAGTGTTCGAACGCGCGGGCTTTGATCACATCGCCCCCGACATCATCCAGCCCGCCGACATCTTCCTCGAGCGCTCGGGCGAAGACATCCGTGCACGGACCTTCGTGTTCAGCGATCCCGACGGCAATGAACTCTGCCTCAGGCCAGACCTCACCGTGCCCGCCTGCCGTTATCACCTGAGCCACGCCGGCAACACGGCAGCAGAAGCGCGCTATTGCTATCTCGGCACTGCCTTCCGCTTTCCCGACGAACTGCTGAGCCCACAGGAGTTCAACCAGGCCGGTATCGAATGGTTCGGCGACCGCAATCCGGTCGAGGCGGAAGCCCGCGTGATGAAGCTTGCGATTGCCGCGCTCGAAGCCGCAGGCCTCTCCAAGCTCAAGATCACCATGGGCGATCTCGGCCTCTTCAACGCGCTGATCAACAGCATGGAAATGCCGGAGCGCTGGCGCCGCCGCTTGAAGCACCAGTTCTGGCGCCCCACCGCCTTCCGCGCCCTGTTGGAACGTTTTGCCAAACCTTCTGCGGTGAAACGCACCGCCATCTCCGAACATGTCGATGCCATCGCGGGCACGGATGCGGACGAGGCGGTGAGCGCCCGCATTGCAGCCCTCGGCCTGCCGCTCGTCACCGACCGCAGCGTCTCCGAAATCGCAGCGCGCCTCTCTGAGAAACTCGCCGACCGGTCCGAAACGCCGCTCGCCGCCGACATGGTGCGGGTGATCGAACGCTATCTCGCCATCGAAGGCAGCGTCACCGACGTTGCATCGGAACTGGCGAAGCTTCCGGCCTCGCCCGCCTTCGACGGCGCCCGCCGCTGGTTCGAGGAGCGCATCGCCGCACTGGAAGACCAGGGCCTCAACCCCCGCCGCTTCCACTTCAGCGCCAACTTCGGCCGCGAACTCGAATACTACACCGGCCTCGTCTTCCAGGTCGAAGTGGAGGCCCGCAACGCCCCGCTCGTGGTGGGGGGCGGCGGCCGCTACAACGACCTTCTGCAGGATCTGGGCGCCACCACACGCGTGCCCGCGGTGGGCTGCGCCATTCACACCGAGCGTGTGAAGGCGGTGCTGGCATGAGCGCGCCCGTCCTCACGCTTGGCATTCCCTCCAAAGGCCGCTTGATGGAATCAACCGCCGAGGTGTTCGCCAAGGCGGGTCTTCCCATCGAGCGCGTCGGCAATGACCGCGGCTATCGCGGCCGCCTTGCCGGGATCGATGGCGTCGAGGTCGCCTATCTCTCCGCCTCCGAAATTGCCGGACAGCTGCGCGACGGCAAGATCAGCCTTGGTGTCACGGGCGAAGACCTGCTCCGCGAAAACATTCCGCCCACGGATGATTGCGCCACGGTTCCGCTCCGCCTCGGCTTCGGTCCAGCCAATGTCGTGGTCGCCGTGCCCGAATGCTGGCTCGATGTTGCCGCCATGGCCGACCTCGAAGAGGTGGCCGAGCAGTTCTACCGCAGCCACGGCCGCCGCATCCGGGTTGCCACCAAGTATGTCCATCTCACCCGCCGCTGGTTCGCCGCCCATGGCGTGACGGGATACCGGATCGTCGACAGTTCCGGGGCGACCGAGGGGGCCCCCGCGGCGGGACTGGCCGAACTCATTGTCGACATCACCACTACGGGTTCGACCCTCAAGGCCAATCACCTGCGCATCCTCGATGACGGCATTATCCTCGAATCCTGCGCCGTTCTTGCCGCGAGGCGGGAGGCGGCGGCGGATTCTCGCGTTCAGGTTTTAATCCGGGCCTTGTCCAAAGCCCTTTGAGGCGAAGTCCGCGCGAAACTGCGCGTTGAAATTGAATCTGTTACATATTCCGGCTATAGGCAGGCTTCCACGGGGGCGTGGATTTGCGGAGTCTTGGCTTGAGGCCGGCGCGCCGTGAGTTCGTGCTGGCAGTTCATCGGCATCGCCCCCGGTTCGATGACCTCGCCTTTGGCATGGTCTCGGGCTTGGCTGGTCTTGGGCGGGAGCGGTGCGAAAGTGCCGCTCCCGTAATCCGGGCAAAGTCCTCCCCTGCCGTGGTATGAAGAAACGACTCACTCCTCCACGGCGCCGCCCACCATGCAGTTTCCCTTTACGCCCAAACTCGTGACCCAGCTCCGCGAGGGGTACTCGCTTGCCTTTTTCCGCAAGGATGCGCTGGCCGGTCTCACCGTCGCCATCGTCGCCCTGCCGCTCTCCATGGCGATTGCCATCGCCTCCCACGCTCCGCCGGCGGCGGGCCTGTTCACCGCCATCGTCGGCGGTTTCCTCATTTCAGCGCTGGGCGGCAGCCGTTTCCAGATCGGCGGCCCGGCAGGCGCCTTCATCGTGCTCGTCTCTTCGATCATCGATAAATACGGGATGGACGGCCTGATGATCGCCACCATGATGGCAGGCCTCATCATGATCGTGGCGGGTGTCTTGCGCCTGGGCACGCTGGTGCGCCACGTGCCCCATGCGGTGACGGTGGGCTTCACCGCCGGCATCGCCGTCATCATCTTTGCAAGCCAGATCCACGACCTCTTCGGCCTGACATTGTCCGGGCCGGAACCGGGCGACCTGCTGCACAAGCTCGAAACGCTGTGGGGCGCGCGGGCCACGCTGAACCTGCCCGCCATGCTGCTGGCGGCGGGAACCATCGTCATCATTTCGGCGATCCGCGCCTACCGGCCGCTCTGGCCGTCACTGCTCATTGCCGTGGTCGTTGCCTCCTTCGTGGCCTGGGCTTTCCACCTGCCGGTTGAAACCATCGGCTCGCGCTTCGGCGGCATTCCCTCCACCCTGCCCTTGCCCACCCTTCCTGCCATCAGCCTCGAGAAGGTGATCGCCCTCATTCCGAGCGCGCTTTCCCTTGCCGTGCTGGGCAGTATCGAGAGCCTGCTCTCCGCCGTCGTCGCCGACAGCATGACGGGCCGCATGCACCGCTCTAATGCCGAACTCGTCGCGCAAGGTGTGGCCAATACCGTGACCCCCCTTTTCGGTGGCATCACCGTGACCGGCACCATCGCCCGCACCGCCACCAACGTGAAGGCGGGCGCCCACGGCCCCATCTCGGGCATGATGCACGCTCTCTATGTGTTGCTCTTCATGCTGGTGGCCGCACCGCTCATGAGCCTCATTCCCCTTTCGGCACTGGCCGGCATCCTGGCGCTCGTCGCCTGGAACATGGTGGAAAAGAAGGAGATCATGAAGCTCGGCCACTGGGCGCCGCTCGCCGTGCTGCTGGTCACCTTCCTCATCACCATCTTCCGCGACCTGATCGAGGGCATTGCCGCAGGCATCATCCTCTCGCTCCTGCTCAACTGGATCCTCAAGCAGAGGAAACCTTGATCTTGCCACGCCTTCCCGGTAGCCCTGCGCGGGCGGGGGATTGAGAAAAGGATTCGGCCGGCCATGCGCTTTGTCATTGCAAGTCTCGCCTTTGCCCTCTCGGCTTCGGCCGCGGCGGCGGAAACCTGCGGCAACACCGCCGACGGCTTCAAGCCCTTCATCCAGCAGATGAAGCAGGAGGCGGCGGCAGCGGGCGTGAGCAAGCGCTCCATCGCCGTGCTCGACACCGTGACCTACGACACTGCCATCATCAAGCGCGACCGCGGCCAGTCGATCTTCTCCGACAGCTTCCTCACCTTCCAGAAGAAGATGATCTCGGCGGGCCGCCTTGCCCGCGCCAAGAGCCAGATCGAGAAATACCAGGATGTCTTCGACCGGGTGCAGAAGCAGTATGGCGTGCCGCCGCCCGTGATCGCCGCCTTCTGGGCGCTGGAAACCGATTTCGGCGCGGTGACGGGTGACTTCCCGACTATCCAGTCGATCGCCACGCTGGCCTGGGACTGCCGCCGCCCCGAGAAGTTCCGGCCGCAACTCATCGCCTCGTTGCAGCTTCTCGACAAGGGCGACCTGACGCTCGCGGAGTTCAAGGGCGCCTGGGCGGGTGAAATCGGCCAGACCCAGTTCATGGCCTATGACTACAACGAAAGCGCGGTCGACTATGACGGTGACGGCAAGCGCGACCTGCGCAACTCCGTGCCGGACGTGATCGCCTCCACCGCCAACCTGTTGCGCAAGCACGGCTGGGAACCCAACCAGCCGTGGATCCAGGAAGTGAAGGTGCCAGCCCAGCTTCCGTGGAAGGAAGCGGACATCGCCATCAAGCATCCGCGCAGCCAGTGGGCGAAGTGGGGTGTGACGGCGGTCTCGGGCAATCCGATCAAGGCTGACACGATGGAAGCCTCGCTGCTGCTCCCCATGGGGCGGAACGGCCCGGCCTTCCTCGCCTACCACAACTTCACCAAGGCCTATCTCAAGTGGAACGAGAGCCTGGTCTACTCGCTGACAGCAGCCTATCTCGCCACCCGCATCGCGGGCGCTCCGCCGGTGAGCCCGGGCCGGGCACCGGTGAACCACCCCACCTACGAGAAGATCGTGGAACTGCAGACCAAGCTTGAAGGCCTGGGCTATGACGTGGGCAAACTCGACGGCAAGATCGGCAAGGGCACCCGCCTTGCGGTGAAGGACCAGCAGATGAAGCTGAACCTGCCGGCCGACTCCTATCCCAGCGTCGAGGTGATCGCCGCCATCCTGAAGAGCAACGTGCACGGCCACCTGCCGCCGGAAGCAACCCAGCCCGACAGCGACATGGATCAGGACCAGGAGACCCAGCAGCAGCCGGTCCAGCCGGTCCAGCAACCGGTGCAGAAGCCGAAGCCCCTGAAGCCGGCAAAGCAGGCGGTTCAGCCCGAACCGCCCCAGGAGCCGGAACAGCTTGAAACCTCCGACGGTTCGACCCTGCCGGACCTGCCGGCGGAAGGCCCGATTCCTTCCAAGAAGACGAAGAAAAAGGCCGTGATCCTGCCGGAATCGGCTGATCAGGGCACTTCGGAAGGAGATAGCCTATACTGACGCCCTTGCCGGGAACATGAATAGGATTTAACCTTGACGAGAAATGCTCGTGACGCCAAAAGAGCGGCATGGACACCATCGCGCAAACCTTCCTGACCGAGATCGAGCGTCATCTCGTTCAGAAAAACATGGATGCCTCGACCTTCGGCAAGCTGGCCCTGGGCGATCCCAGTTTCATTTTCGACCTGCGCAAGGGCCGCTCGCCCTCGACCCGCACCATGGACAAGGTGCGTGCCTTCATGGCCGCGGCCAAGGCTGACGCAGCTCCGGCCCCTGCGCCAGAAACAAGTGCGGCAGAGAAGCTGATCACCTCGCCGGAGCGGCTCAGCCATCTCGAGCGCCTCGAGGCGGAATCGATCCACATCATCCGCGAAGTGGCGGCCGAATGCGAAAAACCGGTGATGCTCTATTCCATCGGCAAGGACTCGGCGGTGATGCTGCACCTCGCCATGAAGGCTTTCTACCCGGCCAAGCCGCCCTTCCCCCTGATGCATGTCGATACCCGCTGGAAGTTCCGCGAGATGTACGCCATGCGCGATGCGATCCCGAAGAAACTCGGTCTCGACCTCATCGTGCACATCAACCCGGAAGGGATCGAGAAGGACATCAATCCCTTCGACCACGGCTCGGCGCTGCACACCCACATCATGAAGACCGAGGGCCTGAAGCAGGCGCTCGACAAGCACGGCTTCGATGCCGCCTTCGGTGGCGCGCGCCGCGACGAAGAGAAGTCCCGCGCCAAGGAGCGCATCTTCTCCTTCCGCGACAGCAAGCACCGCTGGGACCCGAAGAACCAGCGCCCGGAGCTGTGGAACATCTACAACGCCCGCAAGAACAAGGGCGAGTCGATCCGGGTCTTCCCGCTCTCGAACTGGACCGAACTCGACATCTGGCAATACATCCACCGCGAGAAGATCGAGATCGTGCCGCTCTACTTCGCCAAGGAGCGCCCGATCGTCTGGCGCGACGGCCAGATCATCATGGTCGATGACGAGCGCATGCGCCTTCTTCCCGGTGAAACGCCGGAGATGCGCAAGGTGCGCTTCCGCACGCTGGGCTGCTATCCGCTCACCGGCGGCATCGACAGCACCGCCGAAACCCTTCTCGACATCATCGAGGAGATGCTGGTGACCACCTCTTCCGAGCGCCAGGGCCGCGTCATCGACAAGGATGCCTCCGCCTCAATGGAGAAGAAGAAGCAGGAGGGCTATTTCTGATGTCACGCTTCATCGAGTTTTCCGGCGGCGACGTCGAAGCCTATCTCAATGCCCAGGAGCGCAAGGACATGCTGCGCTTCATCACATGCGGTTCGGTGGATGACGGCAAGTCCACGCTGATCGGCCGCCTGCTCTATGAATCGAAGATGCTCTTCGAGGACCAGCTCTCGGCGCTGGAAGCCGATTCCAAGAAACTGGGCACGCAGGGCGGCAATCTCGACTTCGCCCTTCTGGTGGATGGTCTCGCCGCCGAACGCGAACAGGGCATCACCATCGACGTGGCCTACCGCGCCTTCACCACCGCGAAGCGCAAGTTCATCGTCGCCGACACGCCCGGCCACGAGCAATACACCCGCAACATGGCGACGGGTGCATCGACGGCCGAACTTGCCATCATCCTCATCGATGCGCGGAAGGGGGTACTCACCCAGACGCGCCGCCACACCTACATCTGCACCCTCCTCGGCATCCGCAAGCTCGTCGTCTGCGTCAACAAGATGGACCTCGTGAACTATTCGCGCGAGACCTTCGAGGCAATCGAGGCCGACTACCGCGCCTTCGCGAAGTCGGTAGGCGCGAACGACATCACCGTCATTCCTGCGTCCGCCCTCGCCGGTGACAACATCATCGACCGCTCCTCCAAGATGCCGTGGTACCAGGGCCCGACACTGATGGCCCATCTCGAGACGGTGCCAGTGGGCGAAGACCTGCGCGACCTTCCCTTCCGCCTGCCGGTGCAGTGGGTGTCGCGTCCCAACCAGAATTTTCGCGGCTTCGCCGGGACGATTGCCTCCGGCACCGTGAAGCCCGGCGACACGCTGAAGGTTCTGCCCTCGGGCCGCCAATCCGTGGTGAAGCGCATCGTCACCGCTGACGGCGATCTTGCCAACGGCATTCCCGACCAGGCCGTCACCATCACGCTGGCCGACGAGATCGACGTGAGCCGCGGCGACGTGCTCTGCGCCGCGGGCGAACCTGCCGAAGTCTCGGACCAGTTTGAGGTGCAGGTGCTGTGGATGGGCGACCAGGAGATGCTGCCGGGCCGGCCCTACATCATCAAGGCAGGCACCAAGACCATCACCGGCACGCTCGACAAGCTCAAGTACAAGGTGAACGTCAACACCATGGAGCACGTGGCGGCAACCACGCTGACGCTGAACGAGATCGCGGTCTGCGCGCTCGAACTCGATGCGGCCATCGCCTTTGCGCCCTATTCGCAGAACCGGGCGCTTGGGTCCTTCATCATCATCGACCGCTTCACCAATGCCACGGTGGGCATGGGGCTCGTCCATTTCGCGCTCCGCCGCGCCTCCAACATCCACTGGCAGGCGACGGACGTGAACAAGGACTCCCGTGGCCAGCTTCTCAAGCAGAAGCCGGCGGTGCTGTGGTTCACCGGGCTGTCGGGTGCGGGCAAGTCGACGATCGCCAACATGGTGGAGAAGAAGCTCCACGCCGATGGCCACCTCACCTATCTGCTCGACGGCGACAACATCCGTCATGGCCTCAACCGCGACCTCGGCTTCACCGACGCCGACCGGGTGGAGAACATCCGCCGCGTCACCGAAGTGGCGCGCCTCATGGCGGATGCGGGCCTGATCGTGCTCGTCTCCTTCATCTCTCCCTTCCGGGCAGAACGCCTGATGGCGCGCGAGCGGATCGGTGACGGGGAGTTCGTGGAAGTCTTCGTCGATACCTCGCTTGCGGAGGCCGAGAAGCGCGACGTGAAGGGCCTCTATGCCAAGGCCCGTCGCGGCGAACTCAAGAACTTCACAGGCATCTCCTCGCCCTACGAAGCGCCGGAAAATCCTGAACTGCGCATCGATACGGCGAAAACGAGCCCCGCTGATGCGGCCTCGGACATCGTCACCTATCTCAAGCGCACCGGCCGGCTTTGAGCCTCTCCGGCACATGAAAAACCCCGCGACAGCCTTCGCCATCGCGGGGTTTTCCTTTCGGTGAGCGCTGATTACTTCAGCACGTCGGTCCAGATCTTGGTGTAGATGTCGTTCACTTCCGGCGGGCAGGGCAGCATGAATTCGCCCACCTTGAACTGCTCCGCCGTCGGGTGGATTTCGGGCGCGTCCTGCAGGTCCTTGTCCATGAACTTGTCCGAACCCTTGATGCCGTTGGCATACTTGGCGAAGTTCGAGATCATCGCGGCGTTCTCGGGTGCCATGATGAAGTTCTGGAAGAGCTTGGCGTTATCCACGTTCTTCGCATCCTTCAGGACGGCGACGCTGTCCATGAAGAAGGGGAAGCCTTCCTTGGGGAAGCCGAAGGTCACTTCCGGGTTCTGCAGGCGGGCGCGCAGCATGGCGCCGTTCCAGTAGTAGACGGCACTGTATTCGCGCGACGCCATCTTTTCGTGGGCGCTGTAGTCCATGGCGAGCCACTTCGGCTTGGCTTCCTTCAGCTTGTCATGCACCTTCTTGAGGAACTCCTTGTCGTCGGTGCACCACTTGCCGCCAAGGTAACGGATGGTGGCGTAGATCACGTCGTTCATTTCCGGCGCGACGTTGATCTTGCCCTGCAGCTCCGGCGGCGGATCGAGGAAGATGGCGGAGGTGTTCGGATCGCCCGAATAGACCGTCTTGTTGACGCCGATGCCGGTCAGGCCCCACTGCCACGGAACCGAGTAGTGGCGGCCCGGATCCCATTCGACGTTGACCCAGCGTTCGTCGACGTTCTTGAAGTTCTCCATCTGGTCGGGACGGGTCTCGAGGAGAAGGCCTTCCTTGATCCAGATCGGCATGAAGTTGGCGGACGGCACCACGATGTCGAAGCCATGGCCGCCGGCGCGGACCTTGGCGAGTGCCGTGTCATTGGAGTCATAATCGGTGATGGTGACCTTCACCTTGTAGGTGTCTTCGAACTTCTTGATCATCTCGGGGCTGGTGTAGTCGCCCCAGTTGAAGATGTTCAGTTCGCCATCGGCGAGGGCCGCTCCTGCACTCAGCAGCAGCGCGGCGCCGGCGATGGCCGCTTTCAACAGTTTTTTCATCAGAATCCTCCTTGGGGGTTACTCAGGTTTTCTTGCGGTTGACGATGTAGAACAGGGTGACGAGCAGCACCGAGAGCGCCAGGAACACCGTGGCGATGGCGTTGATCTCGGGCGTCACGACGCGGCGCAGCTGGCCAAGCATGTAGGTGGGCAGCGTCTCCTGCCCGCCGGACTTGACGAATTCGGTGATGACCACGTCGTCGAGCGAGATGACGAAAGAGAGCATGAAACCGGCGATGATGCCGGGGACGAGCAGCGGCAGCGTGACCCGGCGGAAGGCCTGCCACGGCGTGGCGTAGAGATCGGCGGCGGCGCGCTCCAGCGTCAGGTCCATGTTTTCAAGGCGCGCCCGGATCGGCAGATAGGCGAAGGGAATGCAGAAGGCCGTATGGGCGAGCACGAGGTAGCCGATGCCGCTGTAGCCCGTCCACACCTTGAAGCGCGAGAAGACGATGAGCAGCGACACGGCGGTGACGATCTCCGGCACCATCAGGGGCTGGTTGATCATCGCGTACTTGAAGGTGAGGCCGCGGTAGGGCGGCGTGCGGGTGGTGGCAATCGCCGCCATCGCCGCGACCACGGTTGCCACCGTCGAAGCGATGGTGGCGATGAAGAGCGAGCGGAAGGCTGCCTCCTGCACCGTGTCGTTCTGCCAGGCCGACTGGAACCAGCGCAGGGACAGACCTTCCCAGATGGCGATGTTTTCGCCTGCATTGAAGGCATAGACGACGAGCACGGCAATCGGCAGGTAGAGCAAGAAGAAACAGATCAGCGCCACCGTGCCGAAACCGGGTTGCGCCTTCACGTCAAAGGTGCGGAGCCTAGTGGCCATGGCCGCTCCCCTGCTGGCTGGCGTTGCGCACATAGACGAGGAGCGCCACGGTGACGATGATGAGCAGCGTGATCGACAGCGCCGCCCCGAGCGGCCAGTTCTTGCCCTGGCCGAACTGCAGGTCGATGAGGTTGCCGAGCATCAGGTTCTTGCCGCCGCCCAGCACGCGCGGCGTGACATAGGCGCCGAGCGACGGGATGAAGACGAGGATCGAACCCGCCACGATGCCGGGCTTCACCAGCGGAATGATCACCCTTCGCAACACCTGGAAGCGCCCGGCATAGAGATCGTAGCCCGCCTCGACGAGACGGAAGTCGATCTTCTCCATGCTGGCATAGAGCGGCAGCACCATGAGCGGCAGGTAGACATAGACCATGCCGAAGAAGATCGCCCAGTCGGTGTACATGATCTGGATCGGCTTATCGATCAGCCCGCTCCACACCAGCAGCGTGTTGATCACGCCCTCGTTGCGGATCACCTCCTGCATGGCGAAGGTGCGGATGAGGATGTTGGTCCAGAACGGAATGGTGATCATGAAGACGAGCAGATCACGCTTCTTGGGCGGCTGGATGGAAATGTAATAGGCGGTGGGAAAGCCGATCAGCAAGGTGAGCAGCGTGGTGATCAGCGACAGCTTCACCGAGCGCCAGAGGATTTCCACGTGTGCCTGGGCGAGACCAACGGAGTCATCGAAGATGTCGCGCTCGAAGAAGACGCTGAACCAGCCGTCACCGGAGAACTGCCAGTACTTCACGTCGCCATAGTCACCCTTCACCATGAGCGAGAAGAGCAGCACGACGAAGAGCGGACCCACGGCGGCGATGAAAAGGATCACCAGCGCAGGCGTCGTCAGCCACCAGCGGGTGCGGATATCGGCACGGCGGGCCTCTTCGGCAATGCGGGCGGCGTCCGACATCGTCAATCCTTCAGCATGCGCGGCGTGCCCGCGGCAATGGCGATGCCGGCCTTCTCGCCGGGCTTGTGCTCCTCGCCCGCAAGCGAGGCATTCTGCTGGCGCACGATGAAGGCCGAGCCATCGGCGAGCTTGAGATGGATGTGCGTGTCGGTGCCGAAATAGACGACGTTTTCGACGACGCCGGAAATGTCGCCCTTGCCGGGTGCGACGAGCGTGGCATTCTCCGGGCGAACGACAAGTGTGACGCTGCCGCCCTTGGGCGCGCCGGTTTCCGGCACGTCGGCGGAGAGCGATCCGCCCGCCGCAAGATCGACCTTCGCCTTGCCGGCCTTCTCGGAGGCGACCGTGCCCACAAGGAAATTGGTCTCGCCGATGAAGTTGGCGACGAAGCGGTCGGCAGGCCGCATGTAGATGTCGTGCGGCGCGCCCACCTGCAGGATCTTGCCCTTGCTCATCACCGCGATGCGGTCTGACATGGTGAGGGCTTCTTCCTGGTCGTGGGTGACGAAGATGAAGGTGATGCCGGTGTCGTGCTGCAGGCGCTTCAGTTCGATCTGCATGTCCTTGCGGAGCTTGTAGTCAAGCGCCGAAAGCGGCTCGTCGAGGAGCAGCACCTTGGGCCGCGGCGCCAGCGCACGGGCGAGCGCCACGCGCTGCTGCTGGCCGCCCGAGATCTGCGAGGTGCGGCGGTCCTTCAGGTCTTCCATGCGCACGAGCTTCAGCATCTCGCTCACGCGCTTCGCCGTCTCGTCCTTGGGCTTCCCCAGCATCTCAAGACCGAACGCGATGTTCTGCCCCACGGTCATGTGCGGGAAGAGCGCATAGTTCTGGAAGACGGTGTTCACCGGTCGCTTGTAGGGCGGCAGCAGCGCGATGTTCTCGCCATGGAGCAGGATCTCGCCCTCGGTCGGGAAATCGAAGCCGGCGATGAGGCGGAGCAGCGTGGTCTTGCCGCAGCCCGATGGCCCCAGCAGGGTGAAGAACTCGTTCTCCCGGATGGCGACGGAGACATTGTCGAGGGCGCGGACCTCGTCCTGTCCTGCCCCCCTGAACACCTTGCTGACGCCCCGCGCATCGATTGCGCTTGCTGCTGAAGCCAAGATCAACGTCTCCCCTGGGTGCCTTCCTTCTGCAGCGTGGAGCTGCGCGGGCACCTCTGAAGACGCGATACTAGGCAGGAAACGAGAGGCTTGCCAATGGGTTCAGTTGTCCAACCTAGACAGACCAGCCGCCATCGATGTTGATCGCCTGGCCGGTGATGAAAGCACTCTCATCGCTTGCCAGATAAACGACCAATGCGGCGATTTCTTCGGCACGGCCCAGGCGGCCCATGGGCTGGCGGGAGACGAAGGCCTTGTGCGCCGCCTCATAGTCCCCCGTGGCGCGCATCCGGTCATGGAGCGAGGGGGTGTCGACGGTGCCGGGGCAGATGGCATTCACGCGGATGCCCTTGGCGAGGTAATCCGCCGCCATGGCCTTGGTCATGCCGATCACGGCGGCCTTGCTGGTGCCGTAGAGGAAGCGGTTGGGCACGCCCTTCACCGAGGAGGCGAGCGACGCCATGTTGATGACCGAAGCCGAGCCGCGCTCCAGCCAGCGCGGCGTGAAGGCGCGCATCATGCGGTAGTGGGCGCGCACGTTCAGCTCGAAGGCGAAGTCCCAGTCCTTGTCCACAACGTCCAGGATGGTGCCGGCATGGACATAGCCGGAGCAGTTGAAGAGCACGTCCGGGGCATAGACCTTGGCGGCGAGCGCATCGATCTCCGCCTGTTTGGTGACGTCGAGCTTGTGGATGCTGATGGCGGGGGATTCCTTCGCCAGCGCCTCGAGGGCGGCCATGTTGATGTCGGTGGCGATCACTTTGGCGCCCTCCGCCACCATGGCCAGCACGGTGGCGCGACCGATGCCCTGCGCCGCCGATGTGATCAGTGCCGTCTTCCCTGCGAGTCTTCCGCCCATGGACTTTGTTCCCTTGAAATGGTGATCTCGTCTCTAGCCAATTCCCGGGAAGCCTGTCCACTGCACATGTCCGACGACGATCTCTGCTACCTCTCCGCCAGCGAGGCCCTTGGCCTCTTCCGCAAGCGGTCCCTCAAGCCCTCCGAGCTGCTGGCCGCCCTCCACAAGCGGGCCGCCAAGGTGAACCCGGCCATCAACTGCTTCGCCGACCAGTACTGGGACGAGGCGATGGAGAAGGCAAAGGCGGCGGATGCCGCCTATGCAAAGCGGGGCGGCAGGGTGCGGCCGCTCGAGGGCGTGCCGCTTGCGGTGAAGGATGCCCAGCGGGTGAAGGGGAAGCGCACCACCCACGGCTCGCTGATCTTCATGGATGCCCCGCCCGACGCGCATTCCGACCCCATGATCGAGCGGCTGGAGAAGGCGGGCGCCATCATCTTCGCCCGCACCACGACTCCCGAATTCTGCCTGACCGGCGTCACCCATTCCCGCGCCTGGGGCATCACCCGCAACCCTTGGGCCCCGGACTGGGGACCGGGCGGCTCCTCCGGCGGCTCGGGCGCAGCCCTTGCGGCGGGGCTCACGACGCTCGCGACCGGCACCGACATCGGCGGCTCCATCCGCATTCCGGCGGGATGCTGCGGCGTTGTCGGCTTCAAGCCGCCCCATGGCCGCAACCCGGATGGTCCCCCTGCCAACTTCGACCGCTTCAACCATTGCGGACCGATGACCCGCAGCCTCGCCGATGCAGCGCTCATGCAATCGCTGACGGCGGGCCCGCATCCCCTCGATCACGATTCCCTCCGCGGCACGGCGAAGCTGCCCACCAAGGCCGCCAGCATCAAGGGCATGAAGATCGCCTACTCGCTCGACTTCGGCTACGTGAACCTGGACGCCGACGTGCGCCGCAACACGCTTCTTGCCATCGATCACTTCCGTGACCTCGGCGCCACCGTCGAGGAAGCCGATCTCGGCTGGTCGGCGGAGACCGACAGCGACTGCCTGCACTGGTACAACATGATGCACTTCGGGCGGCAGACGGCGTGGCATGCGAAGACCCACGCCCACCTGATGAGCGACTATGCGGTGAGGATGGCGGAAGCGGTGAACCGCAATTCCACGCTCGACGATGTACACAGGCCCTGGCAGCGGTCCCACATCAATTATCAGACGCTGGGGCCGGTGCTGGCGAAATACGACGTCCTCATCTGCCCCACCAACAATGTGCCGAGCGTGAAGGCGGATCATGATCCGTGGGACATGAACTTCACCGTGAACGGCCGGAAGGCCGATCCGGAATACGGCTGGGTGATGACCCATCCCTTCAACATGCTGCACAACTGCCCGGTCCTGTCGCTGCCCTCGGGCTTTGCGGCCACGGGCGTGCCGACGGGGATCCAGATCGTCGGCCGCACCTGGGATGACGCGCGCGTCTTCAAGGTGGGCCTCGCCTACGAGAAGGCAGTGGGCGGCTGGTACGGCGACAGGAAGAAGCGTCCTAAGTTCTAGCGCAACGGACGATCAAATCGGAACGATTTGAGAGAGGAAAGTTGCGCCAGATGTTTTGACGCATCTTTCGCTTCACAAGTGGATGCCACTTGCTCGCACGATGCGTTAACTTACGGCTGCACTCTTCACTCGCCCATCAAGCGTCATCAGCGCGCCGTACATCTCGGGCCGCCGGTCACGGAACAGGCCCCACGTGCGGCGCAAGCCCTGCACCTCGTCCATGTCGAAGCTGTGCACGCGGATGCCCTCTTCGCTGCGGTCCATCTCCTGCACTTTCTCGCCCTGATAGTCGGCAATGAAGGACCGGCCATAGAAGATGTCGTGGCGGCCATCGGGCGCCACTTCCTTGCCGATACGGTTGGAAGCCAGGAGCGGCATGATGTTGGCGGCGGCGTGGCCGCGCATCACGTTCTGCCAGTGGGTCGATGAATCATAGGTGGGATTCGGCGGCTCAGAGCCGATCGCCGTGGGATAGAGCAGGATTTCCGCCCCCATCAGCGCCATGGCGCGGGCCGTTTCGGGGAACCACTGGTCCCAGCAGATGGCGAGGCCCACCTTGCCTGCCGCTGTCTCCCACACCTTGAAGCCCGTGTCGCCCGGCGAGAAATAGAACTTCTCCTGATAGCCGCGGCCATCGGGAATGTGGGTCTTGCGGTAGAAGCCGAGCTGCCGGCCATCAGCATCGACGATCACCGTGGTGTTGTAGTGGGCGGTATTGGCGCGCTCGAAGACGCTGACCGGAAGCACCACGCTCAGTTCCCTCGCGAGCGCCGCAAAGCGCTTCACCGTACGGTGACGGTCAAGCTCGTCGGCACCTTCGAAGAACTTGGCATGCTGCTCGATGCAGAAATAATCGCCATCGAAAAGCTCCTGAAGCAGGATGAGCTTTGCGCCCGCCTTCGCCGCCTGGCGCACCAGCGTCTCTGCGGCATCGCAGTTCTTGGCCCAGTCGTGGCGCGACGCCATCTGGGTGATGGCGACGGTGAGGTGTCTCATGTCAGGATCTCCGCAATTTCACGCCGGAAGGGCAATTGGTCGCCGCGCTCCGGTTCATCAAGCTCTTCGGCATAGCGATGCCCCGCATAGGTGGACCAGGCAATGGCCGATGAGGGCGCTTCCGCATCACCGATTGCCTTGACGCTTTCGATCCCATTGTCGGCCCAGGCAGCAGTGACGGCGCGAAGATCATGCAGCAGGCCGTCGACCGGCAGGCGCGACGTCACCATCAACACGGCATCACAGGCGACGCGTTCCTCGCGGCCCGTGTAGGTGCAGGCAATCACCGCCTCGCCCACACCAGCCGAGACCAGCGCGCGGGTCACCTGCACGTCCACACCGTGGTCGAGCAGACGCTTCTGGATGAAGCCCTGCTCCAGCGTGTTGGTCGCCCATTCCGAGACCTTCACCGAGGGCGTGACCAGCGTCACGGTGCAGCCCATCTTGAGCAGCGCCTCGGCCATCACGCCACCCATGTAATAGTGGTCGTCGTCATAGATCAGCACGTGCCCCGACGCCTTCTCACCCGCCATGATGTCATCCGGCGTCAGCACGCGCACGCCCGCGGCAATAGGCACGGGCCGGAGATGGAAGCGCGCCGCCGCATCGCGCCGCCACAGCGATCCTGTCGCCACGCAGACATGCTGCGCCCCGAAGGCCAGCACGTCTTCCGCCGTCAGCTTGGAGTCGCGGTAGAGTTCGACATTGGTCATCTTGCCGATCTGGCCCATGCGGTAGTCGCGCACGCGGGCCCAGGCGGAGAGGCCGGGCAGTTTCGATTCCAGCGTAACGCGGCCACCTACCTCCTTGCGGGCTTCGGCCAGCACCACCTCATAGCCGCGCAGGCCCAGACGGTGGGCCGCCGACAGCCCGGCCGGACCGGAGCCCACCACCAGCACCTTCTTGGCCGGTGCCGTCTTCCGCATGCGTTCCGGATGCCAGCCCTTGCGCCACTCTTCCATGAAGGAGGAATTCTGCGTGCAGCGGGAGAGACCCATGGTCATGTCGCCGGTGACGCAGATGTTGCAGCCGATGCATTCGCGGATGTCCTCGATCCGGCCTTCGTCGATCTTCTTCGGCAGGAACGGGTCGGCAATCGACGGGCGGGCCGCGCCGATGAAGTCGAGAAGGCCCTGCTTCACCTGCCGCACCATCTGGTCGGCGCTGGTGAAGCGCCCGACGCCGACGACGGGCTTCGGCGTCAACTGCTTCAGCCCGCGGATCAGGTCTTCCTGGGCCGCCTCTTCCTTGAAGCGCGAGGTGCCGGAGCAGGCCTCCCAGGTGCCGTGGGCGAAATCCCAGATGTCGGGAAGCTCGGCATGCATGGCGACGAGTTCGCGGAGTTCCGCATTGGTGAAGCCGTCCGGCCCTGCCATCTCGTCAAGCGAGAGGCGCACCGCAATGGCGCAAGTATCGCCCACTTCGTCGCGCGCATCGGCCACGAGTTCGGCCAGGAGCCGGGCGCGGTTCTTCAGCGACCCGCCATATTCATCCGTCCGCTGATTGATGCGTGGCGAAAGGAAGTGCTGGATGACACCGAAGCCATGGGCGCCATAGAGGCAGAGGATGTCGAAGCCCGCCCGCTTTGCCCGGCGGTAGGACTGGCGGTGCCATTCCCTCAGATTGCGGATGTCCTCCTTGTCCATGGCGCGGGCCTGCACCGGATCGCTGGTGAAGGTGAGGATCGGCATGTTGACGGGCGCCATCGGCACTTCACGGGTGTAGAGATTGGGGCCGTTGACGCCGGGATAGGCGAGTTCGACACCGGCCAGCGCCCCATGCTCGTGAATGGCATCCGCCATCTTCACAAAGGAGGGCATGTCCTTCTCCTCCCACAGGCGCAGTTCGATGAAGGGCGTGATCTCCGAGGTGTGGTGGATTTCCACCTGCTCGGTGAAGATGACGCCCCAGCCCCCTTCCGATTTCACCCGCCGCATTTCCGCAACCGCAGAGGGATCGCGGTAGCCGCCGCCGTTGCAGTGGGGTACTTGGTAGAAGCGGTTCTTGGCGGTGAGCGGCCCGAGCTTCACGGGCTCGAAGAGAATGTCGTAGCGCGGGTCACGCATTCTCGTAGCCTTCCAGCACATTGACGGTGTTGACGCCGATCGCCTCGATGGCATAGCCGCCCTCCATCACGAAGAGCGTGGGCAGCTTGAGCTTGGCGATGGCCTGGCCCGTCCGGGTGAAGTCCTCGCTCGTCAGCCTGAAGAAGCTGATCGGATCATCTTTGAAGGCATCGACGCCCAGCGAGACCACCAGCACATCGGGCTTGTAGGACTTGATCTGGCCGAGGGCCTTGCGAAGTGCGGAACCCCACTTGTCGAAGCCGGTGCCGGGGCCCATGGCATAGTTGAAGTTGAAGCCCTCGCCCTTCCCTGCGCCCGTCTCGTCCTTGTAGCCGAGGAAGTGCGGGTAGCAGTCCTCGGGATTTCCGTGCAGCGAACAGAACAGCACGTCGGCACGGTCGTAGAAAATGTCCTGCGTGCCGTTGCCGTGATGGAAGTCGACATCGAGGATCGCCACCCGCGCCGCCCCCTGGTCGCGGAAGGCCTGGGCGGCGATGGCGGCATTGTTGAGGAAGCAGTAGCCGCCATAGAGATCATCATGGGCATGATGGCCCGGCGGGCGGCAGAGCGCAAAGGCCGCGGCCGCCCCACCCGCCACGATTTTCTGGGCGGTGAGCGCCACCGATGCCGAAGCACAGGCCGCTTCCCAAGTGCCGCCGGTGATCGCCGTTTCGACCGAATGGATGTAGTAGCCCACCTTGCCGTCGATCCAGCGGGGGATGCGCTGCTGCAGCGAGCGGTTGGGAATGGCGGTGGGCAGGATCTCGCCGCGGTAGCCCGCCTTCTGCCACTCCGCCCAGGCGGTGCTGAGAAAATCGAGATAGCCCGCATCATGGACGCGCTTCACCGCCTTCATGTGGAGCTTTCCGGGCGGCACGATGTCGGTCATCTTGCGGCGTTTCAGTTCGCGGAGGACATATTCCATGCGCGAGGGCCGCTCGAAGGGCGTCACCAGTTCGCCGCCATAGACCTCCCCTTGCGGGAAGTGCTTGCGGTGGTCTTCGGAAAAAACAATGCGCATGAAGGGTCTCCTGCGGGCCAGACTGTCAAACTTTCCGGGGCAGATCAATTCCAGCACCGTGCCGCACTTGGAACCACGCGCCGGGCGTGGCATGGAGCGGTGATGCAGCTTGTTCACCCCGACGCCCTTCATTTCGAAACCCCCGTTGAAAGCTATTGGGAGGCCTCTGCCGATCCGCTGGGGCTGGAGCTTCCGGCTTTCGCAGGCGAACAGTCCTGCGAGGTGGCGGTGATCGGCGGCGGCTTCACCGGCCTCTCCGCGGCCCTCGAACTGGCCGAGCGCGGTGTGGATGTCCGGCTTCTCGAAGCGGGCCACATCGGCTGGGGCGCCTCCGGGCGGAACGGCGGCTTCGCCTGCATCGGTTCGCACAAGCTGCCCTACAGCAGCATGATCAGCCGCTACGGTCTTGAGGCCACCATCGCCTACTACAACGCCATGAAGGAGAGCGTGGCGCTTGTGGCCGACAATGCGGAGCGCCACGGCATCGACATCTGGAAGACGGTCTCGGGCGAGGTGACGCTCGCCCACCTGCCCAACCGCATGGACGAGTTCCGCGACGACCAGCGCTTCTACCGCGACACCTTCGGCGAGGAGAACGAGGTGCTCTCGCGCGGCGATCTCGTGGAGCGCGGCCTGGCCGGCCCTGAATTCCACGGCGGCCTGATGGGGCCCGTGGGCTTCGGCGTTCATCCCCTCAACTATGTGCGGGGGCTCGCCCGCGCCGCCCACAAGGCAGGGGCAAAGCTCCATCCCCGCTCGCGTCTCATCCGCTGGGAAGAGACCGGGAGCAGCCACCGCCTCACCACGGCGGGCGGAACGCTCACGGCAAAGCGCGTCATCGTCTGCACCAACGGCTATACGCCGGAGGATGTGTCACCCCGCCATGCCGGCCACCTGCTGCCGGCGCTCTCCAGCATCATCGTGACACGGCCGCTCACCCCGGATGAACTCAAGGCGCAGGGCTGGACCACCGAGACGCTGGCCTATGACAGCCGCATCCTGCTCCACTACTTCCGCCTGCTGCCGGGCGGGCGTTTCCTCTTCGGCGGGCGGGGCGGCACGGACTCCTCCGCAGCCGCCGCTGCCGACTACAAGGCCAGCATGATCGCCACCTTCCACCGCCTCTTCCCGGCCTGGAAGACGGCGGAGATCACCCATTTCTGGCGGGGCTTCGTCTGTCTTGCCAATGACCGGGTGCCCTATGTCGGGCCGCTCGACGAGAAGAAGACGGTGTGGACCGCACTCGCCTATCACGGCAACGGTGTCGCCATGGGCTCGTGGAGCGGCCGTGCGGTGGCCCGCATGGTGCTTGATGAGAAAGTGCAGGCGTCGCTTCCCGCCGTCGTCACCCGCAGGCTGGCGCAGTTCCCGCTGCCCGCCTTCCGCCCACTCTACCTCAAGGGCGCCTATCTCTGGTACGGCCTCAAGGACAGCCGCTGACAGCAAAAAGGCCCGGCTGATGACCGGGCCTTTGCATATCGGGATGTTGCAAGTGGATGACGCCACCCTCATCCGCCCTTCGGGCACCTTCTCCCGCCAGCGGGAGAAGGCCCCCACATCGCCCTCTCCCCTCCGGGGAGAGGGTCCGCGAAAGCGGGGGTGAGGGGCTACTGAAGTTACTTGCGCCCAGACTTCTTTGCAGACTTCTTCGCGGTCTTCTTCACGGCCTTCTTGGCCGACTTTTTCGCGGGGCGCGAGGCCTTGGCGGCGCTGCCCTTCCCGAGGATTGCCGCTTCAACCATGATCTCCACATCGAGGCCGGGGGCCGCGAGCTTCGATTCCACCGTGGCGCGGGCCGGCGTCTGGCCAGGAACGACCCACTTGTCCCACTCGGTGTTCATCTCGGCCCAGGTGCCGATGTCGGTGAGCCAGATGTTGGCCTTGACGATGTTGGTCTTGCTGGTGCCCGCCTGCTTCAGCGTCTCGTCGATCTGGGCGAGAATGTCGGCCGTCTGTTCGGCCACCGACTTGCCGGCGGCTTTATCGGCAACGAAGCCTGCGAGATAGGCCATGCCGTTGTGGATGACGGCGGCGCTCATGCGCTTGCCGGGTTCGATACGCTTCAATGCCATGTGTTCGTTCTCCTGAATGACAGGAGCGCCTCTAGCCAACTTTGCTGACCGCTTCAATCACAGACAGCAGAACGCGCGGCAGTGTGTCGAAGGCATAGGGTGCATGCAGGCGCTCGAGCTTCGTGTGGTAGTCGCGGCCCCAGGGCCCGATGTTGATGCAAGGATAGCCGCCTGCCTCCGGCATCGTGAAACCAGACCCCCAGATGGGCGTGTTCGCGGCCACGGGGGCAAGGTCGCCTGCGGCCTCGCCGAAGAAGCTCATGTCGGAAATGCCGGCGAAGTAGTTGACCTCGGCGAGGCCATGGGCGCGCACCGCGGCGGAGATCGCCGCCCGCACCGGCCCCTCGCGCAGCATGACGGCGGGATAGGGAATCGAGGCAAAGCCGAGGATGACCGCCGGACCCTTGATACCGTTCTCCTCCACGATCCTCTGGAAGGCGAGGCGCGACTGATCCGGCAGGGAGAGGGTGTGATCGGTGGCAAGCTTCGGCTTGGGGAAATCCGCCGCCATGTGAAGCGCAATCCGGTGGCCGGTGCGCGCTTCGGCATCGGCAATCGCCGTGGCCGCAAGCTCCCGGGCGATCAACAGCACATCGGCCCCGCTCTGGCGGTGCTGCATGGTGTTCCAGTAGGCGAAGGCGGAGGATGGCGTGGTGACGTTGTAGCCCTGCTTGCCATCCTTGGCGAAGAGCGTGGCGGGAGGTGCCGCCTTCTCCTGTCCCGTCTCTTCCGAGAGGCGGGGAGAGAGTTCGATGGCACGCACCAGTTCGGCCATCACATAGGCGGCGTTGACGCCATCCTGCGGATAACCGGCATGGGCGGGCTTTCCCTCCACATGGGCGCAGAGCAGCTGCTTGCCGATCGACCCATAGGTGACGATCCGCCCGGTGGAGCCATCGCCTTGGTCGGAAATGGAATCGAGATTGATGACGAGCGCAATGTCGAGTTCGTAGGTTGCCGCCGCCTGCTTCAGTTGCGGAATGGCGGCACGTGCCCCCGCCGAGCGTTCTTCCTCGTCCGGCACGGCGAGGAAGAGAAGGCTCGCCTCGCCGTCATAGGCCTCCATGGCAGCAAGGCCCGCCGCAAGACCCGCCTTCATGTCGAGAAGGCCGCGGCCCGGCAGGAAATCGCCGCCTTCGAGATCGGCAAGGGCCAGCGCATTCTCGCCGCTCCGGCGCAAGTCCGCGATGAGGGCAGGCGCAAGACGCCCGCTGTCGAGCGCCAGCGGCTGGAGCGCGCCGTAATCACCCGTCGTCACCGTGTCGAAGTGTCCGGTGAGCACGATGGTGCGGCGGCTCCGCCCGCGCTTCAGGGCGAAGAAGGTGCTGCGTCCGAAGGGATCATCGGGGATGGCCGCCACCCGCGCCGCATCGAAACCCGTCAGATATTCGTGAAGACGCTCGGGAAAGGCCGCCTCGTCTGCCGTCCCCGTGACCGACGGCCATGACGTGAAGAGCAGCGCCAGTTCCCGGGCGCGCGCGGCTGGATCGGCCATTCTCAGCCCAGTGTCGCGTCGTGGGCGAGCACGGCGTTGAGCAGCACCTGTGCGCCCGCACCGCATTCTTCCAGCGTGGTCGATTCCGCCTCGTTGTGGGAAATGCCGCCGAGGCAGGGCACGAAGATCATGGTGGTGGGTGTGACACGCGCGATATAGGCCGCGTCATGGCCGGCACCCGAGGCCATCTCGCGGGACTTGTAGCCCGCCTGGTCCGCCCCCTGCTGCACGCACTTGATCAGTTCGGGCGCGAACTTCACCGCCGGCGATTTCCAGATGCGCTTTTCCTCGAGCTCGAGGTTGAGCTCGGCGGCGATCTTCGGCAGCGCCTCCTGATAGGCCTTCTCCATCTTGTCGAGGACCGTCTCGTCGGGGTGGCGGAGGTCGACGGTGAAGAACACCTCGCCCGGCACCACGTTGCGGCTGTTAGGGCGGTTCTCGATGAGGCCCACCGAGGCCACACCCGGAAGGTTGGCCATGCCGACCTGATGGATCGCCTCGATCATGCGCGAGGCTCCGAGCAGCGCGTTCTTGCGCAGGCCCATGGGGGTTGCTCCGGTATGGCTTTCCTGGCCGCGCACCGTCACCTCGTACCAGCGCATGCCCTGCACGCCCGTGACGACGCCGATCATCTTGTTCTCGGCTTCGAGAATGGGCCCCTGCTCGATGTGCAGTTCGAACATCGATCCGAACTTGATGGCGCCCGCCTTGTGCTTGCCCTTGTAGCCGATGCGCTCCAGCTCATCGCCGAGCTTGATGCCCTGACGGTCCTCGCGGCTGTAGGCGAACTCCGGCGTGAAGACGCCGGCATAGACGCCTGAACACAGCATGGCGGGGGCAAAGCGCGAGCCCTCCTCGTTGGTCCAGTTCACGATCATGATCGGCGCGTTGCTCTCGTAGCCCATGTCCACCATGGTGCGGAGCGCCTCGAGCGGGCCCAGCACGCCGAGCACGCCGTCGAACTTGCCGCCGGTGGGCTGGGTATCGAGATGCGACCCCATGGCGATGGGGAGAAGGTCCTTGCGCTTGCCGGGGCGGGTCGCAAACATGTTGCCGACCTCGTCCACCTCGACGGTACAGCCCAGGGCCTCGCACTGCGCCTTGAACCAGTCGCGGACCTTCTTGTCCTCATCCGAAACGGTAAGCCGCTTGATCCCGCCCTTGGGCGTGCCGCCGAACTTCGCCGTTTCCATCAGCGTGTCCCAGAGCCGGGCCGGATTGATGGTGAGGTTGGTCTTCGGCGCGGTGGCGGACATGGCAACGGTGCTCCCAAACTTTTGAACGTTTGGTCAAGAATAGGCTTGGGAGTACCGGCCCCGTCAAGGGCCCGTCAGGGCCCCGCAGAGAAGCGCGGTTGCGTCACATGCGCGGCTTCATCGCCGCCACATGGGGCGCCATCAGCGTGAGGTCTGCCGGGCCGAGGCGCGAGGCGGCGTTGAGCTGATGCCAGTAGGGATAGATCAGCGGCTGCAAGCTCACGTCGTCCAGCATCTTGCGCTCTTCCGTCGTCAGCACCAGCGAGGCGGCGGCGAGGTTGTCCTTGAGCTGGGCCTCGTTGCGGGCGCCGAGAATGATGTTGCACACGCCCGGACGGCCCGAGAGCCAGGACAGCGCCACCTGCGCGCCCGAGACGCCGCGGCCATCGGCGATCTTCACGATGGTGTCGATGATGCGGTAGAGGCGCTCCTCGTCGCGGATGGGCGGCTCGCCCCAGTCGTTGACGTGGCGGGACAGTTCGGGCGTCACGCCCTTGCGGAACTTGCCCGAGAGCAGGCCGCCCGCGATGGGGCTCCAGACCTGCACGCCCATGCCCTGGTCCGTGGAAATGGGAATGAGCTCGTATTCGGCGTCGCGGGCTTCCAGCGTGTAGTGGATCTGCTGCACCACGAACTTTTCGAAGTTGTGGCGGTCGGCCGCCATCATGCACTTCATTACGTGCCAGCCCGAGAAGTTGGAGCAGCCGATGTAGCGGACCTTGCCGTCCTTCACGAGGCGGTCGAGGGCGGCCATGGATTCATCGACGGGCGTCATGCCGTCCCATTCATGGAGATAGTAGATGTCGATGTGGTCGCGGCCGAGACGCTTCAAGCTCGCTTCGCACTGCTCGATGATGTGGAAGCGGGAGTTGCCCTGCTCGTTCGGTCCCTTGCCCATGGGGAAGCGCACCTTGGTGCCCACCAGCACCTGGTTGGACTTGCCCTTGAGGGCCTGGCCCAGGTTCTCTTCCGACTTGCCGGTGGTGTAGACATTGGCGGTGTCGATGAGGTTCACGCCGTGGTCGATGGCGATATCCACCATGCGGGCCCCGTCCTTGACCGTGACGGTGCCGATCTTGCCGAACATGCCTTCGCTGGAAAAATGCATGGTGCCCAGCGAATGCAGCGACACTTTCAGGCCCGATCGGCCAAGCGAACGATATTCCATGGTATTATCCTCCCGAATTTTCCGCTATCAGGCCATGGGAGGGGAAGATGGTCAACAACATTTCGCGCAAACGCATGATGCGCAAACGCAGGATTTGCTGAATAAATATGCCGACGCTCGCCCCCTCGGACTATCTGGTCCACCTCGCCGCCATCTCGACGCTGATCTGCTACCTCTTCCGCGACCAGATCAAGTTGCGCTTCTTCGCAGCCCTCGGCGATGCGCTGCTGACCGGCTACTATTACTTCGCCTTCGACAAGCCCTTGTGGAACGGGCTCGTCTGGACCGTGGCGAACGTCATCATCAACGTCACCATGATCATCATCCTGCTGCGCGAGCACCGGATGTCGCTCCTCACCGACCACGAGATGACACTGTTCCGCTGCCTCGAGACGCTCACCCCCGGCCAGTTCCGCAAGTTGCTCAAGATCGCGACATGGCATGAATCGGAAGACCCGGTGCAGCTCACCGAAGAGGGCGCCGCCCTGAACAAGCTCTACTACGTGCTCGACGGCAACATCACCATCGGCAAGCAGGGCCGGGTGATTGAACGTGAGCCGAAGATGTTCATCGGCGAGATCGCCTTCCTGCGCGACAAGGCGGCGAGCGCCACGGTGATGACGGCCTCGAAATCGCTCTACGTGTCATGGGACCAGGCCGAACTGCGGGCCCTCCTCAAGAAGAACGAGGACCTGAAGAACGCCATGTCCTCGCTCCTCACCACCGACATGGCCGACAAGGTGGCGCGCGCCTGAGGATCATGCCTCAAACTCAGGCAGCAGGCGGCGGCGGTTCCTTCCAGGCGATGAGGAAGACCCAGAGCGAATAGAGAAGGAAGCCCGCCGCAATCACCATCCACATGGCGTTGCCGCTCCACAGGACCTCGAAGGCGGTCCAGCCGCCGGCCACGGCAATGATGGCAAGGCGCCGCCACAGCGGCCGGTAAAAGGGATGATCCGGGACTTCAAGCATCCGTACCTTGTTTCACGAGCATGTGTTGGGCGCAAGCCGATTGAAGCCTTGCCTCGCCGCAAGGGCGGTGCAAGAACCACACTCGCAAGTGGTTCAGGAGAGTTCATCATGGGTACATCGATCACGTTCAAGCGCGCCGACGGCAAGGACACGGAAGGCTATCTTGCCAAGGCGGGACGCGATCATGCCCCCGGCATCATCGTCATCCAGGAATGGTGGGGCCTGCAGGACCAGATCAAGGGCATGTGCGACCGCCTTGCCCGCGCCGGCTACGAGGCGCTCGCCCCCGATCTCTATGGCGGCGTGACCGTCCCCTATCATGACAGCCAGAAGGCCAACCGCGAGATGTCGTCCCTCGACTTCCTCGATGCGGTGGACAACATCGTGCGCGGTGCCGCCGCCTATCTTTCCCAGAGCGGCGCCAAGGTGGGCCTCACCGGCTTCTGCCTCGGCGGTGCGGTCACCGTGATCGGGGCGGTGCGCGTGCCCGAGATTGCCGCCGCCTGCTGCTTCTATGGCGTGCCGCCGCGGGAAGCCGCGAAGCCCGAGGACATCAAGATCCCCTTCCAGGGGCATTTCGCCACCAAGGATGACTGGTGCACCCCCGAAGTGGTGGGCGCGCTGGAAAGCGACCTGAAGAAATCCAAGGCCAGGTGGGAGCTGTTCCGCTACGACGCCGACCACGCCTTCATGAACGAGCAGCGCACCGTGCACGACCGCGCCGCCGCCGAACTGGCCTGGGGCCGGATGCTCTCCTTCTGGCGGAGCCACCTGGGCGGCTGAGCCCACCTATCTATCCCCGTTGATTTGCATCAAGGTCCCCGTGTGCGGCTTGCGCTAGCCATGGGACATGAGAAGCCATGTTGTCCTCGTCCTGGCGGTGAGTCTGGGTTTTTCCTCCCCGGTGGTTTTGGCCGCTGACCTGCCATCATCCTCCATCGCGGCACCGGGCGCGCTTGCCGCAGAAGGCAAGGCGCTGCTCGATGCCAATTGCAGCCGCTGCCATGCCACCGGACAGACCGGCAGCAGCCCCTTCGTCAAGGCGCCGCCCTTCCGCAACGTGATGCGGATCTATGGCGCCGATTCCCTGCAGGAGGCCCTGGCCGAGGGCCTGATCACCGGCCACCCCGCCATGCCGGAGTTCGTGTTCCCGCCGGACCAGGTGGGGGCCATCGTCACCTATCTGCACACGCTGGAAGATCAACCATGACCCATGTGACCCTTCCCCGCCTCATGGGCGGCGCGATTGTTGCCGCCGCCGGCCTCGCCCTTCTCGCCTCCAGCGCCTGGGGCGCGGACGCCGCCCTGATCGCCAAGGGCAAGCGCCTCGCCGAAGCCAATTGCGCCGTGTGTCATGCGATCGGCCCCGAGGGCGCGAGCAAGCTTGCCGCCGCCATCCCCTTCCGCGACATGGCCCTCGACTTCGACCAGAGCGAACTCGAGGATGCCCTCAATGAAGGCGTTCCAACCGAACATCCCGCCATGCCCGACTGGCAGATGACCCCGGACCAGGCGGCAGCCCTTGCGGCTTTCATCATCAGCCTCACGCCGGCGGGCGCAAAAAAGACGGAACTCGAAACGCCCGCTCAGGGCACCGTGGCGAACCCGTAGAGCGCCTCGATCTCGTGGGCGACCTTCTCCTGCAAGGTCCACAGGCCATCGTCATGGATGCCGAGCTGCTCGAGATGCAGGACCGTGTTGTAGAGATATTCGGCGCCTGATCCCCAGTGCCCGCAGGCCCGCGCCAGCCCTTGCGCCACTTCGTCCAGCGGCCGGTCCTGCACATAGGAATCAAGATGGGCGGGGGCCGCATAGAAGGCGAGCGCCTGCAGCGGACCGTCTTCCGTCTCGACATCGATCCAGCGCACCGCCTCGAGGGCGCTCTTGCGGCTGATCTCGCGGCGGAGCAGCTTTTCCATCACATCGACGATGCCCTCTGCGGGAAGACGCAGCACAACACCTTCGCAGGTTCCGCCCCTATCCAGGCACATCATGTAACCCGGCTGCTCGACGGTGGCACGATAGCGCCTGATCTGCATGGAGAAGGCGCGGTGCCAGCCCTGCGCCGTTGCCCGCTTCATGTCTTCGTGGGGCACTTCCGGCTTCCAGATCAGCGAGCCGTAGGCGAAGAGCCAGACAGGCTTGTCCGTGCGCCCCGTCAACAGGCGTTCTGCGGCGGGGCGGAAATCGGCGTCCGTCATGGGCTCGACCGACGCGAGGGGACCTGCATCCGCCACCTCGCGGTGGCAGAGCTTCACGTGCTCCGCGGTGAGCCGCATGATCCGCCCGCTGTTCATCCCGTGATCGCCGCGATCTCCTTGATGACGTGATCGGTCTCGGCCTTGCCGAGAGTGCCGAGATGCATGTCGACACGCCAGGTGGCGCCGCCTGCGAGCGAGACATAAAGCCCCTTCTTCTTTTCGGCCGCGTAGCCTTCCACTTCGGAGGTCGAGGGGAAAGCCATGCCGATCGCATCCTGGTCGGGCGTGCGGCAGATCCAGCGGATGCACTGGCTGCATTGCTCAGGCCGGTAGCGCATGTAGTCGGAGGTGCCGTCCGGACGGCGGAGCAGCGCATGGGCAAAGCCGTCCTTGCCGGCCTTCATGTCGATGGTCATCGCCACTTCCGGATCGAATTTCAGGTCGGGCCGCAGCACGTGATGAAGTGCCGGCTTCTCCGCCAGCTCCTCGAGAAACTCCTTGTAGCCGGGGGCAGGCGTGATGTGGGCGGGGATCGACTTCCGCACCCGCACACTCGTCTTGTTGGCAGGGGCCGAATAGAAGAGCTCGCCATTGTCCACCGGCCTGAAGTTGGCATGGGCCAGATACATCAGGTCCATCGGCGTCTTCTTCAGGTTCTCCACCGAGAGCGAGATGTCGAGCATCGTCGAATTCGCACCCATCACATGGGTGGAGGTGGCGAGATAGTGATAGGAGAAGGCGACGGTGTATTCATAGCTGCCGACGATGGCGCAGGTGCCCTTCTCCTCGTCGATCACCACCCAGCCCTTCTGGAACGGCGCGTTGGGAAGCTCGCCATGCAAGGGATGACGGTCGGTCGGCCCCGGCGCGCCGATGGCGGTTGCGCCGCAGTGGATGAAGAAGGCGCCATAGGTTTCGAGGTAGGGCACATCCGGCACCGGCTCCTCGAACATGGACTTCATGGTGAGGTCGCGGCCATCGAAGATGCTGCGCCAGATCTGGTGGCCCTTGAAGGGCAGCACGATGATCTCGCCCCGCCGGTTGCGGACCCGGAGTGCTGCAATGCCGCTGTCATAGCGGAAGGTGGAGAGGGTGAAGCCGGCCGCCTCGGCAAGCGGACGCTCCTTTTCGCCGAAGTGGACGGAGGCAAGATCGATACGGACAGGCATGGGCGGCAGGTTCCTCAAGGCAAGGGGATGCAATGATTGGCACGGGCCATGGGTATTGCCAAGGTCCGGGCCCTGAGTACGGATTTAGACGATACCTGAGGAAGACCCCTGCACCGCCGGACGTTCCTTTGCCTTGGCGGCGCGGTAGCCGGAGGCGCGATAGGCCTCGATCGGCGCCAGTGCCCCGCCCTTCCGAAACCGGGCCTCGGCAAGGATCGGCGAAACGTCGGTCGTGTAGGCCTGCTTCAGCATGCGGTGGCCGGCCATCACGTCGTTGGCGCCCTGCGCGTCCGCCAGCGCCGTGCGGTTGACGAGCGAGGCCTGCACATAGGCGCGCACGATCTCCATCGCAGACGACATCAGGCTTTCGATCGGGTCGGTGACGTTGTGCGACTGGTCGATCATGTAGGCGGGGGCGAAGTCCTTCGCCTTCCGCATCTCCGCATCGACGAGTTCGTTGAAGACGAGGAACAGGCGGAAGGGATCGATGGCGCCGGAGTCGAGATCGTCATCGCCATACTTTGAATCGTTGAAATGGAAGCCGGCCAGCTTGCCCACATGGATGAGCCGCGCCACGATCTGTTCGATGTTGGTGTTGGGCGCGTGATGGCCGAGATCGACGAGGCACTTCGCCTGCGGGCCCAGATGCTGGGCCGCCATCAGGCTTGAGCCCCAGTCGGAGATTACGGTGGAATAGAAGGCGGGCTCGTACATCTTGTGTTCGAGGAACATCAGCCAGTTCTTGGGTAGCGCCGAATAGATCTGCTCGCAGGCCTGGAGATAATTCTCGAACATCTTCGCGAGGTTCTGCTGGCCCGGAAAATTGGTGCCATCGCCGATCCACACGGTGAGTGCCGTCGAGCCCAGCTTCTGGCCGATCTCGATGCATTCGAGATTGTGCTCGATCGCCTGCTGGCGCGTCGCCTTCTGGGCATGCGAGAGCGAACCATACTTGTATGACAGGCTCTGGTCCTTCTGGTCCTGGAAGGTGTTGGAGTTCACCGCATCGAAGCCGAGGGAATACTGTGCCGCCTCCTGGCGGAGCGCGTTGTAGTCCGAGACCTTGTCCCACGGGAAATGCGGCGACACCGCTCCCGTGGCACGTGTGAGCTGGTGGATGACGCCGCAATCCTCGAGCTTGTCGTGGATATGGCGGGGCTCGCCCGGGCCCGGGAAACGGGCGAAACGCGTTCCGCCCGTGCCCACGCCCCATGTCGGAACCGCGACCTGATAGGCCATGGCCCGTTCCGTCATGGTTTCGATGGCGATGCCCCGCCGCTCCAGTTGCCGCCCGAGGTGGGCATAGTCTTCCTTGTGGGCCGCGAGAGCCTTGGCATTCTCCGAAGCCAGCTGATCAGCCGAAATGGCAAAGCTCATGGGCGTTTACCGCGTGAAGGACGCGAGATGACCCGCGTCGACGTTGAGGATGTTGCCGGTGGACTTGGCGGAGGCATCGGAGGCGAACCAGTAGACCGCCTCGGCGATGTCCTCCGGATAGACCGAGCGCTGGAGGAGCGAACGCTTGCGGTAATGATCGTCCAGTTCCTCGGGCTTGATGCCCAGCGACTGGGCGCGGCTCAGGCGGAAGCCCTCCGACATGATCTTGGAGCCGCGCAGTACCGCATCGGGATTGACCGTGTTGACGCGGATGCCGAGCGGCGCGCCTTCCGCCGCAAGCACGCGGGCGAGATGGATTTCCGCCGCCTTCATCGCGCCATAGGCCGACGTGCCGGGCGAGGCCACCATGCCGTTCTTTGAGGCGATGTAGATCATCGAGCCCGCATTCTTCTGGCGCTTGAGGATGCGGAAGCCTTCGCGGCCGACGAGGAAATAGCCGGTGCCGAGAATGGCCATCTGCTTGTTCCAGACATCGAGCGTGGTCTCGTCGGCGGGCATCGGGATAGCGATGCCGGCGTTGTTGACGACGATGTCGAGGCCGCCGAAGCGGAGCACGGTGTCGGTGAAGCCCTTGATGACCGCCTCTTCCTTCGTCACGTCCATGTTGACGGTGAAGACGTTGTCCTTGCCGAAGCGCTTGCCGAGGGCAGCACTGACCTCCTTCATGCCGTCATCGTTGATATCGGCGATGGTGACGCAAGCCCCTTCCGAGAGCAGCTTCTCAACGATGGCAAGGCCAATGCCGCTGGCACCACCGGTCACCAGCGCGATGCGCCCCTGCAGGGATTTGGGCTTGGGCATACGCTGCAGCTTGGCTTCCTCGAGGAGCCAGTATTCGATGTTGAAGGCCTCCTGTTCGGGAAGACCACGATACTTCGACACGCCATTGGCGCCGCGCATCACGTTGATGGCGTTCACGTAGAACTCGGCGGCGATGCGGGCCGTCGCCTTGTCCTTGGCGAAGGACAGCATGCCGACCTTCGGCACCAGATAGATGACCGCGTTGGCATCGCGGATCGCAGGCGAGTCCGGATGCTTGCAGCGCTCGTAATAGGCGGCGTAGTCCTTGCGGTAGCCTTCGAGCAGGTGATCGAGCGCCGCGCCATCGGCATCATGCGGCACGATCAGCGGCTTGATCTTGGTGCGGAGGAAATGGTCGGGGCAGGATGTGCCAAGCGGCGCCAGTTCACCCAGCTGTTTCGAATTCACGAACTCCAGAACTTCCGGCGCATCGGTGAAGTGCCCGGCCTTGTATTCGCCCTTGCTGATCCGGCCCCGGATTTCGGGCAGGAGCCGCAGTGCCGTTGCCTTGCGCTCGTCGGCGGAAAGCGATGACACCGCCTCGCCGCCAAAGACCGGGCGCTTCACGTTCTTGTCGAGCCAGGTGGCCGCCTTGTTGATGATGCGGAGCGTCGTCTCGTAGGACTCCTTCGCCGTCTTGCCCCAGGTGAAGAGGCCGTGGGCGCCCAGCACCACGCCCACGAGCTTCGGGTTTGCCGCCGCCATGGCGCCGAGCTTGATGCCGAGATCGATGCCGGGGCGCTGCCACGGCAGGTAGCCCATCTCGTCGCCGAAGATTTCGCGGGTGAGCTTTTCGGAGTCGGCAGAGGCTGCAATGGCGATCACCGCATCAGAGTGCACATGGTCCACATGCGGCCACGGCACATAGCCGTGCAGGCAGGTGTCGATCGATGGCGCGCGCGGATTGAGATTGAAGATGCAGTGGTTGAGGGCGTGCACCATCGCGTCTTCCTGGTCGAGGCTCTTGTAGAGCGACTTCAGGGACTCGAGCTTGTCCATGTAGAGGGTGGCGAAGCCATCGAGCTTCATCGAACCCAGGTCGCCGCCTGAACCCTTCACCCAGAGAACGGTCACGTCCTTGCCCGTCAGCGGGTCCTTGTGGGTGACCTTGGCGGAGGTGTTGCCGCCGCCGAAGTTTGTGATGCGGAGATCGGCACCGAGGAGGTTGGACCGGTACAGAAGTTTGCCCGGCTCATCGAGAGACTTCGCGTGGGCATCGTCCCATTGGGACTGCAGGAGGATGTTGCTCATGCCAAAACCATAGGCAAGGCATTCGCTCAGGGTCAATCAACAATCGTCACTGCATGTGCGATATTGCGCTGCAATGACGTTTTGCGATGCAATATGAGCGAAAATGCGTTGACGATTTTGAGCGAACCTGCCTACCGTTCCCGCCCATGCATGAGCGCGAACGATGGCAGTTGATCCTCACCCAGGTGCGTAGCCGCGGGGTCATGCGCTTGCGCGAGCTTGCCGCCATGACCGGCGCTTCGCCTGCCACGCTCCGCCGCGACGTCACCAAGCTCGAGGAGATGGGCCAGATCCGCCGCATCCACGGCGGCATCGAAGTGGTGGAGGCGAACCAGCAGTCGCATCTCACCGCCCGGCCCTTCGACGTGGCGCAGAACCTCAACACCGCGAAGAAGCGCGCGCTCGCCCGCGAGGCCGCCAATCTCTGCATCGACGGCGAGTCGATCATCATCAACGCGGGTTCCACCACCTTCTTCATGGCGGAATACCTGCGCGAGCGCCGCCTGCAGATCCTCACCAACTCCTTCCCCATCGCCCAGGAGCTGATCGGCACCAGCGGCAACCGCATCGTGCTGCCGGGCGGCGAGGTCTACCGCGAGCAGGGCATCATCCTCTCGCCCTTCGACGAGGACGCGATCCAGCACTTCACCGCGTCGCGCATGTTCATGAGCTGCCACGCCATCGGCCAGATGGGCATCATCGAGGGCGATCCGCTCATCGCCCGCGCCGAGGCCAAGATGCTGACGCGCGCCGAGCAGCTCGTCGTGCTCGCGGATTCCACCAAGTTCGAGACCCGCGGCAGCATGGTGCTGTGCCAGCTCTCCCAGGTCCATACCCTGATCACCGACCAGGATGCGCCACCCGCCATGCTCGACATGCTGCGCGGCAAGGGCGTCAACGTGATCATCGCCAGCGACGACGGCGAGGCGAAATCGCGCAGCGCTGCCTAACGCATCGTGCGAGCAAGTGGAATCCACTTGCGAAGCGAAAGATGCGTCAAGCCAATATCTGATCATCCGTTGCGCTAGGTCAATTTCCGGCAGGCCCGTGCTCGGCTAACCTTTCCCGATGCACGGCCTCTTTCTCAACCTCGTCACGGCGACGGTCATGATGACCTGGACGGTCTCCGTCCATTTCTTCGGCATCGTCGCCCTGCTCCGCCTCCTCAGCGCCCACAGCCACCATGTGGACGGCTACTCGGAGGTGCTGCGCCAGATCATGCTGCTGATCTTCGCCGTGCTGGGGATCGTCGCCCTGCACACGATCGAGATCTGGTCCTATGCGCTGGTCTACATCGCGGTGGGCGCCCTCAAGGGCTTCGAGCCCGCGCTCTACTTCTCCACCGTGAGCTTCACCACGCTGGGCTTCGGCGACATCGTGCTTGATCCCGCCTGGCGCATCCTCAGCGCCATCGAGGGAGCAAACGGCCTCATCCTCTTCGGCTGGTCGACAGCCTTCCTCATTTCGCTGATGCGCAAGCTCCGCGCCCTCGAGCACGACTGGCTGGAACGCTGAGGGGTTTTCCGCTCAGGGCAGCCGCACCGTGTCGTGCTCCATGAAGGCGGCCACTTCCGGCAGCCAGCGCGTCTGTACGAAGGCGACATGATCGGGATGGATGTTGTAGCCCTCGTAGGCCGCCTGATCGGCGAAGACCATGGAGATGGCATAGTCGAAGTCGTTCTTCGGGCTTACCTCGCGGGCAATCTCGAACTGCTCCACACCCGGAATGTCGCGAAGCTTTGCAAGCGCGGCGAGGAAGCTCTTCTCCTCCGCCGAACCCTTGGGATGCTTCAGCCTGAAAAGGGCGGCGTGGCGGATCATCGCGTCACTCCATTTCCCAATCGACGACGGTGACGCCGTTGATGCCGCCCTCGGCGGCGGCCACGATCAGGGCGCCCACCTTCTGGTGTTCGGGGTGGGGCAGATAGGCATCGCGCGCGGCGGCATCCTTGAAGTCCACGGTGAAGCCGTGAGTGTTGCTCCGCTGCAATCCCTCCGGACTGCAATCCGTGCCCGCCGTCACAGCCGTGATGCCGTCGATCTTGCCCTTGAGCCCACGCAAGGCGGCGAAGATCGGGCGCACATCCGTGCCCGGCTTGAAGCGCACAAAAACCGCGTGACGGATCACGGTGTCACCTCGATGCGCTTCACGCCCTGCGGCTGGGTGATGCCCTTCCAGATGGTCATTGCCTGATGTACGGGCGGATTTGGCTTGCGCGGCACGAAGTCACCATCGCCCGCCTTGGCGCGCATGTCGCCCTGCTCATAGGCCACCTTGCCGCGCGAAATCACGGTGCGGGCAACGCCGGTGCACTCGTAGCCTTCGAAGACATTGTACTCGATGCGGCTGAACTGCTTCTTCGCCGTGATCTTGTGGGTGGCCTTCGGGTCCCAGATCACCACGTCGGCATCGGCGCCGGCGCGCACCGCACCCTTGCGCGGATACATGTTGAGGATCTTGGCGATGTTGGTGGAGGTGGCGGCGACGAACTCTTCCTTGGTGAGGCGGCCGGTGTTGACGCCCGCCGTCCACAGCACGCGCATGCGGTCTTCAAGGCCGCCCGTGCCGTTCGGAATCTGCGTGAAGTTCTTGAGGCCCATGCGCTTCTGTGCACGGGTGAAGGTGGCATGATCGGTGGCAACGACCGAGAGCGTGCCCGACTGCAGACCCGCCCAGAGTGAATCCTGATGCTTCTTGTTGCGGAAGGGCGGGCTCATCACCCGGCCCGCCGCATGGTCCCAGTCCTTGTTCTGGTATTCGCTGTCGTCGAGCACCAGATACTGCACCAGCGGCTCGCCATAGACACGCTGCCCCGCCTGCTTGGCGCGGCGGATGGCGTCATGGGTCTGCTCGCAGGAGACATGCACGATGTAAAGCGGCACGCCCGCCATGTCGGCGATCATGATGGCGCGGTTGGCGGCTTCGCCCTCCACCTCCGGCGGGCGCGAATAGCTGTGGCCTTCGGGACCGGTGACACCGCGGGCGAGCAGATCGGCCTGCATGCGGGCGACGACATCGCCATTCTCGGCATGGACGAGCGGCAGCGCGCCCAATTGCGCGCAGCGCTTGAACGAGTTGTACATCTCGTCGTCGTTCACCATCAGCGCGCCCTTGTAGGCCATGAAGTGCTTGAAGGTGTTGATGCCGTAGGTCTTCACCACGGTTTCCATCTCGTCATGCACCATGGGCGACCACTGGGTGATGGCCATGTGGAAGGAATAGTCGGCAGCCGCCTTCTCGCTCTTGTGGCGCCAGGCCTGATAGGCCTTGAGCAGGCTTTCGCCGGGCGACGGCAGGCAGAAGTCCACCGTCATCGTGGTGCCGCCGGCGAGGCCCGCCATGGTGCCGCTCTCGAAGTCGTCGGCGCTCGAGGTGCCCATGAAGGGCATGTCCATGTGGGTGTGCGGGTCGATGCCGCCGGGCAGGATATAGCAGCCGCCGGCGTCGATCACGGTATCGCCCGAAAGCCCTTCGCCCACCGCAACGATATGCCCGTCCTTGATCAGCACGTCGGCGCGCTCGGAAAGATCGGCATTCACAACGGTTCCGCCGCGGATGAGGGTGGTGGCCATGGCTTGTCCTCCGGAAATTTTTTTGACCAATTGGATAAAGCAGAGATTGGACCGGAATTTTGCGCGCGTCCAGAGGCGGGGAGATGGAGATGCTCCCGAACTCTCCATGGCCGGGCTTGACCCGGCCATCCAGACTTTGTTGTCGAAACTGGATGCCCGGCTCAGGGCCGGGCATGGAGAGTGTTTGAAACAAAAACGGCGCCCCCGAAGGAGCGCCGCAATCACGTCAGCCGCGTGGCTGGTTACATGCCCTTGGCCTTGTCCATCACCGCGGTCGTCCAGGCGCCTTCCGGCTTCTTGGTGATGACGGGGGCTTCACCGCCGGCCGAGAGCAGCGTCTCCACCGTGCGGTCGGCGGCAGCGGTATCGAGCGTGCCGTCAGAGCCTTCGGTGAGCTTCGAGATTTCGCTCATCATGCGCTTCTGGTGTTCGATGGCGGCCGCACCCGTGGCGTCCGAGTCCACCACGATCTGGGCGGCTTCGTCGTTGTTGGCGCGGGCATAGTCCCAGCCCTTCATGGAGGCCTTCACGAACTTCGCCATGGTTTCGACGAAGGCCGGATCCTTGAGCTTGTCTTCCATGACATAGAGGCCGTCTTCGAGGGTGGCGACACCCTGGTCCTCATACTTGAAGGTGACGAGCTGGTCGGCGGGAATGCCGGCGTCGATCACCTGCCAGTATTCGTTGTAGGTCATGGTGGAGATGCAGTCGGCCTGCTTCTGGATCAGCGGGTCGACGTTGAAGCCCTGCTTGATCACCTTCACGCCGCCGGCGGAACCGTCGGTCTTGTAGCCGAGCTTGGCCATCCAGGCCATGAAGGGATACTCGTTGCCGAAGAACCAGACGCCGAGCGTCTTGTCCTTGAAGTCGGTCGGCGCCTTGATGCCGGTCTCGGCGCGGCAGGTGAGCATCATGCCCGAGCGCTTGAAGGGCTGGGCGATGTTGACGACCGGCTGGCCCTTCTCGCGGGTGGCGAGAGCGGACGGCATCCAGTCGACGACGACATCAGCGCCACCGCCAGCCAGCACCTGCTGCGGGTTCACGTCGGGGCCGCCCGGCTTGATCGTCACGTCAAGGCCGGCATCCTTGTAGAAGCCCTTGGCCTGGGCCACGAAGTAGCCGGCGAACTGGGCCTGCGTCACCCACTTGAGCTGGATCGTCACCGCCTCGGCATGGGCGGCAAGCGAGGCCGTCATCATGCCAACCGCGGCGACGGCACCGAGCAGATATTTCTTCATGTGTATAACTCCCTGTTTTTCAAAATTATTCTCTACTTCACACAGACCGTCCTACGTGCGGTAGGAAGGATGCCAGAATGTCACCGCCCGCTCGGCCAGAACGAGCAATGCATAAAAGATGGAACCGGTCAGCGCCGCAACGGCAATCTCAGCCCAGACCAGATCGAGGCTCATGCTGCCAAATCCCGTCTGCATGCGAAAGCCCATGCCGGCGATGCGGGTGCCGAAGAACTCGGCCACGATGGCACCAATCATCGCGAGTGTCGAATTGATCTTGAGGGCGTTGAAGATGAAGGGCATGGCGGCGGGCAGCCGGAGCGACAGCAGCGCTTGCGCCCACGAGGCGTTGTAGGACCGCATCAGGTCGCGCTCCAGATGCGACGAGGCCTGAAGCCCGGCGATGGCATTCACCAGCATGGGGAAGAAGGTCATGATCACCACGACCGCGATGTTGGGGGCAACGCCCGTCCCGAACCACATCACCATGATGGGCGCAACGCCGACGAGCGGCAGCACCGAGAAGAAATTGCCGAGCGGCAGGAGGCCGCGCTCGAGGAAGGAGAAGCGGTCGCAGAGCAGCGCCACCGCAAGGCCGGCACCACAGCCGATGATCCATCCGGGGATCACCGCCTGCAGCACCGTCTTGAAGAAGTCGTAGGCGAGAAGCGGCACCTCGCCGCCGATCTTGGCGCCGATCACCGAGGGGGCCGGCAGCAGCACCTGCGGAATGGGAATGGCGCGGCAGGCGACCTCCCAGGCCACCAGCATGAAGATGCCGAGGAGCGCCGGCGCCAGAAGATCGCGAAGCCCCTTCACGCGCGCACTCCCATGCGGGCGAGAGTCTTCCGTTCGATGTAGCCCACGAGCCAGACGAGGATCGCCGCCATGGCCGAACCCGCCACCAGCGCCGACCAGATCATCATGGTGAGGCCGTTGTAGGAGCCGACGAGAAGACGCGCGCCGATGCCGGCGATGGCGCCCGTCGGCAGTTCACCGACGATGGCGCCGGTGAGCGCAATGGCAATGGCGATCTTGAGCGAGGTGAAGAGATAGGGCACCGAGGCGGGCAGGCGCAGCTTCCACAGGGTTTCGGCGGCCGAGGCATTGTAGGTCCGCATCAGGTCCCGGTGGATGATGTCGGGCGACATCAGTCCCTTCACCATGCCGATCGTCACCGGGAAGAAGCAGAGATAGGTAGAGATCAGCGCCTTGGGCAGAAGCCCGGTGAAGCCCATGGCCCCCAGCACCACGATGATCATCGGCGCGATGGCGAGAATGGGAATGGTCTGCGAGGCGATGATCCACGGCATCAGCGCCTTGGAGAGGAGCTTCGAATGGACGATGAGGATGGCAAGGCCGATCCCCAGCACCGTGCCGAAGAAGAAGCCGACCAGCGTCGAGGAGAGCGTCACCCAGCAATGGTAGAGCAGCGACTTCACCTTCCACGGCGCGATCATGAAGACGGTGTTCCACAGTTCGACGATGATCTGGTGCGGTGCCGGGATCACGGGCCGCGGATGGTTCCAGCTTTCCATCAGCGTCGCGGCAAGCCCGCCGCCTGCGGCATCGATCTTGGCCTGGGCGACCACGGCATTCATCGGGATGCAGGCGAGATACCACACCACCACCAGCACGAGGCAGACGACGAGAACGGGAATGGTTTGGCCCTTGCGTCCGGTCATGCGGGGGCACCTTCATCCACTTTACCGAACGTCACCCCCGCGAAGGCGGGGGCCCAGCTTGAAGCACCTGTATTGCCCTCAAGACAGCTGGTTGCCCGCCTGCGCGGGCATGACGGGATCCCGTGAAACTCAATCCTCATAGCTGTGCCCCGCCTTCAGGCCTTCGCGCACTCTGTGCGCCAGCTTCAGGAACTCCGGCGCCTCGCGGAAATCGAGCGTACGTTCGCGCGGCAGCTTGGTCTCGATGACATCAATGATGCGCCCAGGACGCGGGCTCATTACCACGATCTTGGTGGAGAGGAACACCGCTTCCGGAATCGAGTGGGTGACGAACACCACGGTCTTCTGCGTGCGGGCCCACAGATCGAGAAGCTGCTGGTTGAGCTTGTCGCGGACGATCTCGTCCAGCGCACCGAAGGGCTCGTCCATGAGAAGGAGCTTGGGATCGAAGGCGAGCGCGCGGGCAATCGAGACGCGCTGCTGCATGCCGCCTGAGAGCTGCCAGGGGAACTTCTTCTCGAAGCCGCCGAGATTGACGAGATCGAGATTGCGCTTCACCCGTTCGGCCGCGTCACCCAGCCCCATGATCTCGAGCGGCAATGCCACGTTCTTTTCCACCGTGCGCCAGGGAAACAGTCCCGGCGCCTGAAACACGTAGCCATAGGCCCGCGCCAGGCGGGCCTGCTGCGGCGACAGGCCGTTCACCGTGATGGAGCCGGAGGTGGCTTGCTCGAGATCGGCAATCACCCGGAGAAGGGTGGTCTTGCCGCAACCGGAGGGACCGATGAAGGAGACGAAGTCGCCGTCCTCAACCGTGAGATTGACCTTCGACAGGGCATAGACCGGGCTGTCCGCCGTCTGGAAGGTCAGGCTGAGGTCTCGCGCCTCGATCACGGCTGCCACGGAAGTCTCCCCGAATGATTATTCTTGTTGCAGGAAAGGCTAACCGGACTTGACCATTTGATCAAGATTTATCAGGCTATCCACCATGCCCAAGGCGCAGGCAAAAGCTGAACGGAAAACCCGCATCCAGTCCCAGAATGAGGAGATCATTCTCGACGCGGCCCTCGAGGTGTTTTCGGCCTATGGCTACCGGGGCGGCACCATCGACCAGATCGCCGCCCGCTGCGGGCTCTCCAAGCCCAACCTGCTCTATTACTTCCGCCGCAAGGACGACATCTACAAGGCGGTGCTCGAACGCACTCTCGCCGACTGGCTGGAACCCCTGCGCAGCCTCGATCCCGCAGCCGATCCGGTTGCCGAACTCGGCCGCTACATTTCGGCAAAGCTCGACCTCACCTTCGAGCGCCCGGCCGCCTCGCGTCTCTTCGCCAACGAGATCCTGCATGGCGCGCCCCATGTGGCCCGCTTCCTCAAGGGGCCGCTCAAGGAACTGGTGGAGGCCAAGGCCCTGGTGATCCGCCGCTGGGTGGCGGAGGGCAAGCTCCGCCCCGTCGATGCCACGCATTTCATCTTCGCCATCTGGGCGGTGACGCAGCACTATGCCGACTTTGCCGTGCAGGTGGAGGCGATCACCGGAACCCCTGACCGCGAGCGCGTGCGCCGTGCCGTGCTCGACATTCTGCTGGCGGGTATCGCCCCGGGAAGTGGTTAACCCAAAACGCGTGTTTGGCGCTGCCATTAACGCTTCCTTGCCTCACTGCAACTATGAAGGGTGCGATGGCGCCTAATCCACCCTCTCCGCGGCTTCTGCTGATCGGCAGCGACAACCCGACCACCTGGATCGTCTACAACAGGCTGGTGCGGGAGTTCGGCATTTTCGATGCGGTGATCGAAAACACGATTGGCCGCCGCGCCCTGATCCGCAACCGCGTGCGCAAGCTCGGCTGGGCGGCGGTACTCTCGCAGATGGCCTTCATCGCGCTCATACGCCCGCTGCTGCGCCGAAGTGCTGCGGACCGCGCGCGCGAAATCTGCCGCATCAACACCATGGAAATCCACGAGCCACTGACCCAGGCGATCCGGCGCGTGGACAACATCAACAGTGCGGACGCGGTGAGCCTCATCACCGCCGCGAAGCCCGACGTGGTGATCGTCAACGGCACGCGCATCCTCAAGCGTCACGTGCTCGAAAGCACCAGCGCCACCTTCATCAATACGCACCAGGGCATCACACCCACCTACCGCGGCGCCCATGGCGGCTACTGGGCGCTCTACCAGAATGACCCCGGGCGCTGCGGTGTCACGCTCCATCTCGTCGACCAGGGAATCGATACCGGCAACATCATCGCCCAGGCGCTGATCACGCCCGGCCCGCGCGACAGCTACGTCACCTATCCCTACCTTCAGATTGCCGCGGCCCTTCCGCTTCTCGTGCGCGCCATCCGTGACTGCGCGGCAGGCACGCTCCAGACCAGCAAGGCCGAAGGCCCCTCGGCGGTGTGGTATCACCCCGGCTTCTTCCAATACATCCGCGCCCGTTTCCGCGGCGTCAGGTGATCTGGATCGTCTTCGGGTCCCAGTCCTTGGGCTGCGGGTACTGCGGGTTCATGTCTTCCAGCGTTTCCCGCACGATCTTCGAGATGATGGCATTGCGCACCCAGTTGCGGTCGGCCGGCACCACATGCCACGGCGCATGCGCGGTGGAGCAGCGGTTGAGGGCAATCTCGTAGGCTTCGGCATACTTGTCCCACAGCGCCCGGTCGGCGAGGTCGCCCGGATTGAACTTCCAGCGCTTGGTCTCGTCGCTCACCCGTTCTTCCAGGCGCTGCTTCTGCTCGTCCTTCGAGATGTGCAGCATGAACTTCAGGATGCGCGTGCCGTTGTCGCTCAGCATCTTCTCGAAGGCGTTGATCTCGTCATAGCGGCGCTCCACTGCCTCAGGGGGAGCGAAGCCCCTCACCTTCACCACCAGCACGTCTTCGTAGTGCGAGCGGTTGAAGATGCCGATGATACCCCGGGGCGGCGCCACCTGATGCACGCGCCAGAGATAGTCCTGGGCGAGTTCCGGCGGCGTCGGTGCCTTGAAGGAACTGACACGCACGCCGATCGGCCCGCAGGTGTTGAAGACCGCGCGCACCGTACCGTCCTTGCCGGAACAGTCGATGCCCTGGAGGATGACCAGCAGGGCCCGCTTGCCTTCGGCGTAGAGCTTGTCCTGCAGGGCGTCGATCGCCTCGGAATCCTTGGCGGTAGCCGCCTTGGTTTCGTCCTTGTCGGAAAAGGGATCGGTGGCCCGGGGATCAACCGAGGAAAGCTTGAAGGATTTGCCGGGGGTCACCCGGAAGCGGTCTGCGAAGGATTTTGCCATGGGGGTCAACTCTGTTCTGCAATTGGGGCAACTCCGTGCCCGCGCCTGCCCTTGATTGAAAGCACCCTTTCCGGCAAGCCTCAAGTGAGCACAAATCAGGTGAAGGAACGCCCCTCGTGACCCACCCGTCCAACCTGCCGCAGATGAAGAGCGCGGCCTATCGCCTGCCGGCGATGGACATCGAATTCCTGCTGGGTGACACGACCCGCGGAATCCGCTTCCAGCTGGAATACCAGAAGGCGGAAGAAAGCCTGCGCACCTGGGGCGTGGAAACGACCGTGGTGGTCTTCGGCTCGGCCCGGGTGAAGCCCGGCGCGGCAGATGGCTGGTATGACGGCGCCCGCGCCTTCGGCCGCATCTGCTCGGAAAAGGGCGGCGCCAAGCACAGGGCAAAGCCCCTCTACAACGTCATCGCAACGGGCGGCGGACCCGGCATCATGGAAGCCGCCAACCGCGGCGCCCATGACGCGGGCGCGCCATCGATCGGCTACAACATCACGCTGCCCATGGAGCAGGAACCCAACGCCTACTCCACCCCGGACCTGACCTTCCGCTTCCATTACTTCGCCATGCGCAAGATGCACTTTGCCATGCGCGCCGCCGCCCTCGTGGTCTTCCCCGGCGGCTTCGGAACCATGGACGAATTGTTCGAACTCCTCACCCTGCGGCAGACCGGCAAGATGACCAAGCCGCTTCCGGTCATTCTCTATGACTCCAAGTTCTGGAAACGCACCATCAACTTCCAGAGCTTCGTCGATGCCGGCCTCGTCAGTGCCCGTGACCTCGACCTCTTCACCTTTGCCGACACGCCGGAGCAGGCATGGGAGGAACTCCTCACCGCCGGCCTTCCCATCCCCAAGGACCTGTGATGCTGAAACTCTCCTTCCATGGCGCCGCCCGCACCGTCACCGGCTCCAACTACCTGATCCAGACGGAGACCGCGCGCGTGCTCATCGACTGCGGCATGTTCCAGGGCGCCAAGACGGAAACCGAGCTGAACTACCGGGCCTTTCCCTACGACACCAGGTCGATCACGGCGCTCGTTCTCACCCACGCCCACATCGATCACACCGGCCTCGTGCCGAAGCTGGTGAAGCACGGCTACACAGGTCCGATCCACGCCAGCGAAGGCACCCGCGATCTCTGCGCGATCATGCTGCCCGATTCCGGCTTCATCCAGGAAACCGAAGTGAAGCGCCTGAACGAGCGCAACGCCAAGCGCGGCCTTCCCGAGGTGGAGCCGATCTACACCATGGATGACGCGCTCGCCGCCATGAACCAGTTCACCACCCACCGCATGGAGGAATGGTTCTCGCCGGCTGCCGGCATCCGCATGCGCTACTGGAATGCGGGCCACCTGCTCGGCTCCTGTTCCATCGAAGTCGAAGTGGAGCAGGCCAACGCCAAGCCCACCCGCATTCTCTTCTCGGGCGACATCGGCCCCGACAACAAGCTCCTCGAACATGATCCGGAAGCGCCCACCGGCTTCGACTTCGTCATCTGTGAATCGACCTATGGCGGGCGCGACCGCTTCGAGCGCGAACCGGAAAAGCGCCTGCAGCTTCTCGCCAAGGAAGTGAGCGACGCGGCCGAGCGCGGCGGCGTGCTGCTCATCCCGTCCTTCGCCGTGGAACGTACGCAGGAGGTGGTGACCGATCTCGTCACCGTGATGGAGCGGGGCCTTGCGCCGAAGGCGAACATCTTCATCGACTCGCCGCTGGCCAACAAGGCGACCGCCGTCTTCCGCAAGCACGCCGAAGATCTGGAAGGAGGTGCCGCACTGGCGCGGGCCTTCGCGTCACCCTACGTGAAGTCGACCGAGAGCGTGGAAGACTCGAAGGCGCTGAACCGCTTTGCCGGCTTCCACATCGTCATTGCCGCTTCAGGCATGGCGGAGGCAGGCCGCATCCGCCATCACCTGCGCAACCGCCTGTGGCAGCGCTCGACCACCGTGCTGCTTGTGGGCTTCCAGGCCAAGGGCTCGCTGGGCTCGCTGCTCGAGGAAGGTGCGAAGCAGGTGACGATCATGGGCGACCAGATCCGCGTCGCCGCCACCATCCGCCGCATCGAGGACTATTCGGGCCACGCCGATGGTCCGGAACTCGTCAAATGGATCAAGAACCGCCTGCCCGTGGGCCGCACCATCTTCCTCACCCACGGCGAAGAGGAGGCACAGGTTGCGCTCGCCGAAGACATCCGCGGCCTTGTTGCGGATGACTGCATCGTGCGGCCGCGGCTCGATGACGTCTACGATCTCACCGGCACCTCTTGCGCCCTCCTCGCCGAGGAGACGAAGCCGCGCATCGATCCCACCAGTGTGGCCAAGCTCGACTGGAACAACGACCTTCAGTCCCTGATCCTCGACATCGGCGAGGAACTGAAGGGTGCGGCCGACGCCAAGTCGAAGGCGGTGATCATCCGCCGTCTCCGCCGTGCGCTGGCCGAAGAGAACGGCGCGCCCGCCAACGGCCAGACCACGCAGAAGCCGGCCGTCGGACGACAGGGGAAGCCTTCGTCCATCGACGAATGACAATGGAACATCCGTTCCAAAATCATTGCCGGAGATTGCCAATCGTGGTTGTCTCCCGCCATGACCGACGTCGAGACCCCCCGTGACTTCACCGCCCTCAGGAGCCTGATCGTCGAGCGCGCCGCGGCCTTCCCGCGCCGCCTCACCCAGGTTGCGACCTACGCCCTCGAGAACCCCGACGACATCGCCTTCGGCACCGTCGCCTCGATTGCCCAGGCCGCCGACGTGCAGCCTTCCACCCTGGTGCGCTTTGCCCAAAGCCTCGGCTACCAGGGCTTCAGCGAATTGCAGGAGGTGTTCCAGTCGCGGCTCCGTGAACGCGTGCTGAACTATGACGAGCGCATCGGGCAACTGCGCGAGCACACCCGCAATTCCGGCAAGGCCGGGCTCGTCTTCGATGGCGTGGTGGGTGCTGCCGAACAATCCCTCGGGCGCCTGCGCGAAAGGCTCGATCCGGCGCAGCTCGATGCCGCCACCGACATGCTCGCTGCGGCCGAGACGATCTACCTTATCGGACTCCGCCGCTCCTTCCCGATCTCGAGCTACATGGCTTATGCCTTCGGCAAGCTCGACATCCGCAACGTGCTGGTCGATGGACTGGGCGGACTCGCCGCCGAGCAGGCGAGCTTCGCCACCCCGAAGGACGTGGTGCTGGCGGTGAGCTTCACGCCCTATGCCAGCGAGACCGTGGCGCTGGTGAAACAGATTTCCGCCCGCGGCGTGCCCGTTCTGGCGATCACCGACTCGCCCCTTTCGCCGCTCGCCTCGCTCGCCCGGCTCTGGTTCGAGGTACAGGAGGCGAATTTCGAGGGCTTCCGCTCCATGACCGCCACGCTCACGCTGGCCACCACCCTCACCGTCGCCACCGCCGAGCGCCGGGCGAAATAGAACAAACGTTCCGCTTGACTTTCATGTGGAATTAATGTTTCGTTCCCCGAAAGCCTGAACCTCCGGAGTTTTTCACCATGGCAGCGCAGCCGGCAGCCCTCGATGTCATCACCATGGGCCGTTGCTCCATCGATCTCTATGGCCAGCAGATCGGTTCGCGCCTCGAGGACATCGGCTCCTTCGCCAAGTCGGTGGGGGGCTCGCCCACCAACATCGCCATCGGCACGGCGCGCCTCGGTCTCCGCTCCGGCCTCATCACCCGCGTGGGCGATGAACAGATGGGCCGCTTCGTGCTGGAGCAGATGGGGCGCGAAGGCGTCTCGACCCGCGGCATCAAGACCGATCCCGCCCGCCTCACCTCGCTCGTGCTGCTTGCCGTCGAAAGCGACAAGGCCTTCCCGCTCATCTTCTATCGCGATAATTGCGCCGACAGCGCGCTCTGCGAGGACGATGTAAACGAGGATTTCATCCGCGATGCGGGCGCCCTCCTCGTCACCGGCACGCACTTCGCCCGCGAGGTGAACGACAAGGCGCAGCGCAAGGCCATGGCCATTGCCAAGAAGCATGGCCGCCGCATCATCATCGACATCGACTACCGCCCGAACCTCTGGGGCCTTGCCGGCCATGGCGCCGGCGAGGAACGCTACATCAAGTCCGACAAGGTGACAGCGCATCTGCAATCGATCCTCGCCGATTGCGATCTCATCGTCGGCACCGAAGAGGAAGTGCACATTGCGGGCGGCACCGAGAACACCCTCGAGGCGCTGCGCGCCATCCGCAGGATCTCGAAGGGCGTCATCGTGCTGAAGCGCGGCCCCATGGGCTGTGTCGTCTACCCGAACGACATTCCCGCCAAGCTCGAGGACGGCATCGTCGGCAAGGGCTTTCCCATCGAGGTCTATAATGTGCTGGGCGCGGGCGATGCCTTCATGTCCGGCTTCCTGCGGGGCTGGCTGAAGAATGAACCCTATGAAATCTGCGCGACCTGGGCCAATGCCTGCGGCGCCTTCGCCGTCTCGCGGCTGCTCTGCTCGCCCGAGTACGTGACCTGGGAAGAGCTGCAGTATTTCCTCAAGAATGGCTCGCCGCACAAGGCGCTGCGCAAGGACGAGACGCTGAACCACATCCATCACGCCACGACGCGGCGCACGCAATGGCCGAAGCTGCTCGCCTTCGCCATCGACCACCGCAAGCAGCTGGAAGAGATGGCGGATGCCGCGGGAGCCCCGCGCGAGCGGATCGCACCCTTCAAGCGCCTCGCCATGCAGGCGCTGGGCAAGGTGGCGGACGGCAAGCCGGGCTTCGGCACGCTGCTCGATGACACCTATGGCCGCGAGGCCATGTTCGATGCGGCGAAGCTCGGCCTCTGGGTGGGGCGTCCGCTGGAAAAGCCGGGCTCGCGCCCACTCGAATTCGAACACACGCAGGATGTGGGCTCGCGCCTCGTCGACTGGCCGGTCGACCACTGCATCAAGTGCCTCGCCTTCTATCACCCCGATGATCCGCCGGAGCTGAAGCAGCAGCAGCTTGCCAAGTACCGCCAACTTTACGAGGCCGCCCGCAAGGTGGGCCGCGAACTGCTGATCGAGATCATCGCCGGCAAGAACGGCAGCCTCGACCGCCACACCATCGCGCGCGCCATGCAGGAGATCTATGATCTTGGCATCAAGCCCGATTGGTGGAAGCTCGAACCGCAGGCGGAGCCCGCCGCCTGGGACGAGATCGGCAAAACAATCGACCGCAACGATCCCCATTGCCGCGGCATCGTGCTGCTCGGCCTCGATGCCCCGGAAGAGGAGCTCGCCAAGGGCTTCGCTGCCGTGGCGGAGAAGCGCCACGTCAAGGGCTTCGCGGTGGGCCGCACCATTTTCAGCGAGGCCGCCCGCGGCTGGTTTGCGGGCACCCTCGACGACAGCAAGGCCGTCAGCATGATGGCAGATAAATTCGGCAAACTCGTGCGCATCTGGAACGATGCGCGGACCGCCTAAAGGACAGAACCGATGAGCAAGACCATTCGCCTCACCACCGCACAAGCCCTCACCCTTTTCCTCACCCGCCAGATGACCATGATCGACAGCCGGAAGACGCCGCTCTTCGCCGGTGTCTGGGCGATCTTCGGACACGGCAACGTGGCGGGCCTCGGCGAGGCGCTCTATCAGGTGCGCGAGCAGCTTCCCACCTACCGTGGCCAGAACGAGCAGAGCATGGCGCTCTCGGCCATCGCCTATGCCAAGGCCTCGAACCGCCGCCGCATCATGGCGGCGACCACATCGATCGGCCCCGGCGCCCTCAACATGGTGACCGCCGCTGCCGTGGCGCATGTTGACCGCCTGCCCGTGCTGCTTCTCCCCGGTGACGTGTTCGCAGGCCGCAGGCCCGACCCCGTGCTGCAGCAGGTCGAAGATTTCGGCGACGGCACGGTGAGCGTCAACGACGCCTTCAAGCCGGTGTCACGCTACTTCGACCGCATCATGCGGCCCGAGCAACTGATCCCCGCGCTCAACCGCACCATGTCGGTGCTGACCGATCCCGCCGAATGCGGCCCCGTGACGCTCTCCCTCTGCCAGGACACCCAGGCCGAAGCCTTCGACTATCCGGAAGCCTTCTTCGCCGAACGCGTCTGGTCCTTCCGCCGCCCGCGCCCCGACGAGACGGAACTCGATGCGGCCGTCACCGCCCTCAAGGCGGCGAAGAAGCCGGTGATCATTGCCGGTGGCGGCGTCAACTTCTCGGAAGCAAACGCAACACTTGCCGCCTTCGCCGAGCGTCACGGCATTCCCGTGGTCGAGACGCAAGCCGGCAAATCATCGCTCCCCTTCCTCAACGAATTGAACATGGGGGCGGTGGGCGTCACAGGTACGGCTGCCTCCAACACCGTGAGCGAGGACTCCGACCTCATTCTCGCCGTGGGCACCCGGCTTCAGGATTTCACTACCGCCTCGTGGACGCTGTTCCAGAACCGGGCCAAGACCATCATCGGCCTCAACACGCAAGTTTTCGACGCCACCAAGCACCAGGCCCTGCCGCTGGTGGCCGATGCCCGCGTCGGCCTCGAGGAACTCTCCGCCAATCTCGGCAAGTGGGCGGCCCCCGCCGACTGGACGGCAAAGGCGAAGAAGGCCCGCGCCGACTGGATCACGGTGGCCGACACCTACACCGCCGCCAGCAATGTGGAGCGGCCCTCGGACGCCCAGGTGATCGGCGCGGTGCAGCGGGCGCTCGGCCGCGACGTCATCGGCATGTGCGCCTCGGGCGGCCTGCCGGGCGAGATGCACAAGCTGTGGCAGGCCTCCTTCCCCGGCTCCTACCACATGGAATACGGCTTCTCCTGCATGGGCTACGAGATCGCAGGCGGGCTCGGCATCAAGATGGCCCGCCCCGACAAGGAGGTCGTCGTCATGGTGGGCGACGGCTCCTACATGATGATGAACTCGGAACTCGTCACCGCCGTGATGCTCGGCCAGAAGATCACCGTCGTCCTTCTCGACAACCGCGGCTTCGGCTGCATCAACCGCCTGCAGCATGCAACGGGCGGCGAACGCTTCAACAATCTCTATGACTACAACGTGAAGCAGGAAGTGGCCCCGGCCATCGACTTTGCCGCCCATGCCCGCAGCATGGGTGCGGTTGCCATGAAGGTGAAGTCGCTCGCCGAACTGGAGACTGCCCTCAAGGACACCCGCAGCAGCAAGCAGGTCACCGTGATCGTCATCGACACCGACCCCATGATGTCGACCGATGCGGGCGGCGCCTGGTGGGATGTGGGCGTGCCGGAAGTTTCGACGCGGTCCACCGTCCTTGACGCCAACGCCAAATGGGCCGAAGCACGCGGCAAGCAGACACTCGGATACTGACCAAAGGCCACATCATGCCCTCCAAGCTTCTCGTCAAACCCGCCCGCAAATCCGGCAAGGTGATCTCGATCACGCCCAAGACGGCGAAATGGAAATATGTCGGCCACGATGTCTGGCGGCTTGCGCCCGGCAAGAGCGCCAAGGGCGTGGAAGCGGCGCGGGAAACCTGCATCGTCTTCATCTCCGGCAAGGGCGAGGTGAAGGTGGACGGCAAGAGCCTCGGCGTCATCGGCGAGCGCATGAACGTCTTCGAAGGGAAGCCGTGGAGCGTCTACGTGCCGGCGGGCGGCAAATGGTCGGTGAAGGCGGAGACGGAGTGCGTCATCAACATCTGCACCGCGCCCGCCAAGAAAGGCGGCGAGGCTTTCATCATCGATCCGGCCACGCTCTCGATCGAAACACGCGGCAGCGGCACCAACACGCGCTACGTCTGCAACATCCTGCCCGAGCAGGACAAGCGGGCCCAGAGCCTGCTGGTGGTCGAGGTGATCACGCCCAACGGCTCCACCTCATCCTACCCCTCGCACAAGCACGACAAGAACAACCTGCCGCACGAGTCCCTGCTGGAAGAGACCTACTACCACCGGCTCAATCCGCCGCAGGGCTTCGCCTTCCAGCGCGTCTACACAGACGACCGCAAGCTGGACGAGGCCATGGCGGTGGAGGACGGCGACATCACCATGGTGCCCAAGGGCTATCACCCCTGCGCCACCATCCACGGCTACGACCTCTATTACCTCAATGTGATGGCAGGTCCGGTGCGCACCTGGAAGTTCCATAACCAGAAGGAACACGAGTGGCTGCTGAAGAGGTAAAGGACCCCTCATGCTGAGGTGCATTGCGAAGCAATGCCTCGAAGCATGCGTGGGTGAATTGCCCTTCGAGGCTCGGCTGCGCCTCGCACCTCAGGGTGAAGTAATCACCACCCGAAATCGGTCGCGATGAAATCGGGCGCGGGGTGAAGCTCCGGCTCATCCACCCCGGCACTCACGCCCTGCTGCACGAGCAGCGTTGAAAGCCCTGCGGCGCGGCCCCCCGCCACATCGTGTTCGGCGCTGTCGCCGATGCAGAGCACCCGCTTGGGATGGCCCAGGATTTCGAGAGAATGCCGGTAGATGCCGGGATGGGGCTTGCCGATCCACGTCACCTTGCCGCCCATCGATTCATAGAGCGCCGCGATGGCGCCGGGTGCCGGCTGCAGGCCAGAGGGCGTGATCATCCACTTGTCGGGATTGCAGCAGAAGGCAGGGAGCGACACGCCTTCGAACATGGCGCGATACTGATCGAGCGAGACCCGCGGCGCATTGGAGCCGAGAATCAGCATCACCTCCGCCTCCTGCGGGCTGGCAACGAAGCGGATGGGATCAAATGCGTAGTCCTCGCCATCCTTGCCCACGAGCCATGCCGTCTTCACATCGAGCGCCTGGAAGGCGACCTCGCCCGAGCTGACGCAGGCGAGAAAATGATCGCGCGGGATTCCCATGCGCACCACGCGGCGTGTGTTCGGGGCAGCGCGCTTGCCCGAATTGGTCATGACGATGACGGGAATCTTCAGGGCATGAAGTTCGGCCAGCGCCTTGGCGGCACCGGGATAGAGGTTCTGGCCGTCGTGGATCACGCCGAACTGGTCGATCAGCATGGCATCGAAGTCGCGCGCGATCTCGGAGAGGCCGCTGATCCTACGCGTCATGGCCGATGCCCCGCCATGCCAGCCGCGCCGTGCCCATGGCGGCATGCTCGCTCTCCGGCTCCTTCGCCGGAACGCCGAGCGCCCGGAGACGCATCATGGTCCACTTCTCGTTCGCGGCTCCGCCACCGACACTGCGGATCGAGGCAAGCGGCGAAGCGCCAAGCTCCGCCAGCTTGCGATAGGCCAGGGCCTCCACCGCGGCGATGCCCTCGAGCAGGCCTTGCAGGAAGAGATGATCCTGCGGCGGGCGGGGCGTGAGGCGCGGCGCGAAGGCGGGATCGTTGATGGGGAAGCGCTCACCCGGGCGCGACAGGGGATAATAGTCGAGGCCCGTCGGCACAGCCGGGTCCATGAGGGCGGTGAGCCGCGCGATCTCCTCACGATTGAAGAAAGAGGCGAGCACGCCGCCCCCGGTGTTCGAGGCGCCGCCCGCCAGCCACTGGTCGCCGATGCGATGGCTGTAGATGCCGAACTGCGGCGCGAAGACGGGCGTGGCCGAGAGTACCTTGATGGTGAGCGTGGTGCCCAGCGACGAGACGCCATCGCCTGCATCGCGCGCCCCGCTCGCAAGGAAGGCGGCACAGCCATCCGTGGTGCCGGCGACGACGGCGACATCCGCGGGCAAACCGAACTGCTTTGCCATCGCGGGCAGGATCGCGCCGACATGGGCCCCCGCAGGCACTACCTTGGGAAAGCGCGAGACATCGAAGCCGGTGCCGGCAATCCACGCGGGCCAGGTGCGCTGCACCGGATCGTAGCCCGACTTCAGCGCGTTGTTTTCATCCGAAACGTCGAAGCGGCCACACAACTTGCCCACAAGCCAATCCGCCTGGTGGAGGATGCGGGGCGCCTTCGCTTCCATCATCAGGGCGCGGGCGAGCGGCGAGGTCGAGCCCAGTGCCGCCGTCTCGGCCGGCGCCACCTGCTGGATCGCCTTCACCGCAGCGGCCTCGGCCACGTCGTTGTACATGGAGGCAAGGCCGAGCGGCGCGCCATCCACATCGCAGGGCAGGATCGTGCCCGAGGTGCCGTCGATGGCAAGCGAGAGCACCCGCAGGCCATCCAGCTTCAATCCGGCAAAGGCCGCGACAAGCGCCTCCCACCAGATCGCCGAATCCTGCAGGGCACGCCCGAAATCCACGAGCGGTGCCGCCATGGCCGCCTGCGACATGGCGAGCAGCGCGCCATCGCGTCCGCGCGCCGCGATGCGCACGCCGGATGTGCCGATATCGATGCCGAGTGCCGCGTCCTGGGTCATGTCCACATCCGCATACGAAGAAGGTTTACAAGACGATCATTTGAAGGCGAGCAGCTGGGCTGCCGTGGCCTCGTCGGTCAACAGGCGGTTGGCATAGCCCGCCACAAGCGCCCCGTGAATGACGCCCACCTTGGCCTTGCCGCCGGAGACGAGAATGGTGTCGGGCACGGTCTTCAGGTGAAGCGGCGGCAAGCCCACGGCGCGGGAATTGAGGGGATGGTCGATCACCTCGCCTGCGGTATTGATCCAGTGCGAGCAGAGGTCGCCCACCGCACCCGCCGCCCGCAGGCTCTGCGCTTCCTCCTCGGTGATCAGGTTGAGCGCCGTCATGGTGTTGGCATTGGCAAGGTCACCCACCGACAGGAAGGCGAGATCGACATTGCAGCCGCGCTCGAAGACTTCGCGCAACATCGGCTGCTTCATCAGGATGTCGCGGCTTTCGGCCGAGTCGGTGAAGGCTGGTCCGGCGAAGTAATAGCACTGGCCGCCGACGATATCGGCGAGATGCGAGGCGGTTTCATGGGGGTTCACTGCGGAGGACTGGGTGAGTCCGCCGATCAGCGAGACAACCGAGAGCCTGCGGTAGGAATGCCGCGGCACCGAGGCGAGCGACAGGCGCAGGGTGCGGCCCCAGCCCACGCCCACCGACATGCCATCGTGGAGATGCTGCGAGAGATAATGCCCCGCTGCCGCCGCGATCACATGGCGGAGCTGGCTTGCCTCCGCAGGCGGCGGAACGACGACCGCATCCTTGAGACCGTAGCGCGCCACCAGCGCATGCTCGAAGGCGACACACGAAGCGAGCCGGCCCGTCACCTGGATCTGAACGAGGCCCTGCTCGCGGGCCTGGGCAAGAAGGCGGTTCACCCGCTGGCGGGTCAGGCCCAGCTTCTTGGCGATCTGCGCCTGGGTGCTGTTGCCGATGAAATAGAGCCAGGCGGCGCGGGTGGCGAGCTGCTCCTCGCGGTCGGCTTCGCGGAGGTCGCTCCCAATGTCCGGTGTCGAGGCCCGATGGCCTGTGCCGGCAACTGACTCTGGGAGGCCTTCTGTCATCAGCATCAATTCATGTGGAACGTGGACCAGGGCGGATCGAGCGGGGTGTTGTTGGTGAGACAATCGAGAAGGGCCGAGGTGAGCGGCACACGCTGTTGGGAGAGCGTGCCTGCTTTCATCATGGCGCGGAGCGACGTTGCCACCGAGCGGCCGAGTTCGGCGCCTTCGATCGTATCCTCGCGCATCGGGCCGGCCTTGACCTCGCCATAGGTGAGGCCACGGCCCAGATGATTGCCGAGGCGGGAATTGCGGCCGGCCTGACAGGTGACATAGAGATCGCCCGTGCCCGGCATGCCCCAGACGCTCTCGGCGCCACCGCCGAGGGCCCGCGTCAGTTCCATCATCTCGCGCACCGCCTGGTCGAAGAGGATGGCGGCGGCATTGTTGTTGCGGGCCTTGTTCTCGGACTCGGGCAGAACCTCGAGCTTGCCGTGGGCCCAGCCCACCGAGATGGCGAAGAAGTTCTTGAAGGCGGCACAGACCTCGACCCCGATCATGTCGGTGGAGACGCGGGGGTGATAGTACTCGGTGACGAAGTTCTCGGCGAAGAACTGCGCCAGCTTCGGATCACGCGAGACGATGACGGTGCCCGTCTGCCGCCTGACGGCAAGTTCGCCCGCAATGCAGGGACCGCCGATCGCCGCCACGGGAACCTTGAAGCCGAGGCGCTTTTCCAGCGCTGCCTGCACCACATCCGGGAAGGCCGCAAGCGTTGCTTCCTGTGGCGACATGCCCTTGGTGATCATGATCACCGGAATGGGTTTCTTCAGCACGCCCGCGAGCTTGTCGATTGCCCACTCAACACCCGCCGAGGCAACGCCGAGCAGGATGAAATCCGTATCGTCCCCCACCGCCTTGCCGAAGTCCTCGTGATGGAAGGCGGCAATGCCCTTGGGCAGCGTCACGTTGAGCTTGGGATGAAGACCCGTCGCGGCCACACTGTCGATGATGGCGCGGTCGATATGGGTGCCGACGAGGCGCACCCTCATGCCACGGTCGGCGAAGGGCAGAACCATCGCCGAACCCATGACTCCGGCGCCGAGAATGGTGGCAGTGAGGCTCACAGCACCTTGCCCGTGTCAGCATCGAAGAGGTGGACGCGGTCGAGGCGGGGTGCCAGACCCACCATCTCGCCGCGCTTCAGCTCGGCACGGCTCCGCAGCACGGCGCAGACTTCTTCTTCGCCGAGATCGCCATAGAGATGGAGCTCAGGCCCGGTGGGCTCCGTGACCGAGAGCATGATGTCGAAACCCTTGCCGAGTTCGAGATCTTCGGGGCGGATGCCGTAGACGACCTCCTGCCCTTCCTTAGCGCGGGCATCCTTGGGTGGCAGCGGCAGGCGCGCACCATTGGCGGCAACGACGGCACCCTTGTTCACCTTGCCCTTGATCAGGTTCATGGCGGGAGAGCCGATGAACGAAGCGACGAACAGATTGGCGGGATGATCGTAGACCTCCAGCGGCGAGCCTTCCTGCTCGATGATGCCGTCCCGCAGGATGACGATCTTGTCGGCCATGGTCATGGCCTCGATCTGGTCGTGCGTCACGTAGACGGTCGTGGTCTTCAGGCGCTCGTGCAGTTCCTTGATCTCGGTGCGCATCTGCACGCGCAGCTTGGCGTCGAGGTTGGAGAGCGGCTCGTCGAAGAGGAAGACGGACGGATTGCGCACGATGGCGCGGCCCATGGCGACGCGCTGGCGCTGGCCGCCCGAAAGCTCGCGCGGGAAGCGGGCCATGTAGGGCTCGAGGTTGAGGATCTTCGCGGCCCAGGCGGTCTTCTCGTCGATCTCGCTCTGCGGGCGCTTGGCCAGCTTGAGCGAGAAGCTCATGTTGTCCTTCACGTTCATGTGGGCATAGAGCGCGTAGTTCTGGAAGACCATGGCGATGTCACGGTCCTTCGGATGCTCGTCGTTCACCCGGCGGCCGCCGATCTCGATATCGCCCGAGGTGATCGATTCAAGGCCGGCGATCGAGCGGAGCAGCGTGGACTTGCCGCAGCCCGAAGGCCCCAGCAGAACGACGAAGCTGCCGTCGGGAATGTCGAGGTCGACCCCATGGATCACCTCCACGGCACCGTAGTTCTTCCGGATGTTGCGTAATGTGACTGATGCCATTGGTTGCGGTCCCTACTGCGGATCGTGAGAGAGGAATTCGTCGAGGAGGCCTGCATCATCCGCAAGGTCGAGGAAGGACCAGCGGTTGCGGATGTCACGGGCGTGTTTCATGGCCTCGCGCCACAAGGGCAGCGGCAGGCCGAGTTCGGTTGCGGAAGTGGGGCCGCCCGCCTCGCGCATCATGCGGGTGAGCTCCTCGGGCGCGATCATCATCGCCTTCAGCTCCTCGCGAAGCTGGGGCCAGAGGTCGGAAATGCGGCGGTTGAAGGCGGCGGCCCTCGTCTCGTCGAAGGATTTCTTCTTCGCTTCGGAGAACATCATGCGGCCGATGCTCTCGCCATAGCGGCGGACGAAATCGGTTTCGGAAATCTGCGTCGGCTTGATCTGCGGCGCCTTGTCGAGGGAGAGCATGAATTGATGCAGGCGGGCGAGCGTGATCGAGGCAACACCCACCTGCTGGCCATGGGTCGTGCCGGGATGGGCCTTGCCGGCGAACATGTCGATCCAGTGGGAGATCTGGTGCTCGCCCATGGAGCCCGAATGCGACGAACCCACGATGTTGTTGCCGAAGCTTGCCAGCACCAGCACACGGTAGAGATAGCCATTGGCCTCGATCGATCCCGCGCGATAGCCGGGCGCAGTCTTGATCATCAGTTCCTCGTCCTTTTCCACGTGGAAGAGGTCGAAGGGTGTTTGCGTATAGGCGGTGTCGAGCAGGCGGTGCGAGGCCCACCAATCCACCTGCGCCACGGGGCGCACGATGGAATCGCCGAAGCCTGCAGCCGGAAGCCACGGCGGGGCAGCGGCGTTGACGGCGAGATCGACGAAGACGGCGCGCGGCGCATGAGCCGAGACGCTGGTCTTGTAGCCGTTGGCGAGCGTCACCGAGGCGGTGCCGGCGCCATAGCCGTTCATCGAACCCGCTGTCGCGAAGCTTACGTATTTGCGGCCATCCTTGAAGGTGGCGTATTTCACCGTGTCGGAGAGCGAGCCCGAGCCCACAACGACGCAGCCGTCACAGTGGCGCGTCTTCTCCTGCATCAGCGCGATCGTCGGCTCGTCACAGTGGGTGTCGCCGGGGAAGACGATTTCCTCGACGCTGGCCCAGCCGCGCAATTCCTTGGCGACGCGGCGGCCCATGGCCTCGACCGTGTTGGTGTCGGAGACCACCGCAAGCTTGCGGCCGATGTTCATGGGAGCGACGAGATCAGCGGCTCCGCCATCGAGGCTTTCCTCGATGCGGATCGTCTCGAACGGCACCTCGCAACGCTTGCCCGTGGCGGGATCACGCCATGCGCCGGAGATGACCTCGCGGATCAGGCTGTTCCAGTCGGTCTTGCCGGTCAGGGATTTTGGCGGCGCAGCGTTCATCAGCCCTGCCTCCGGGCAAAGTCCTGCAGCTTCGCGTTCCAGCCCGAGACCTGCGGCCAGAGTTCCTGATAGATCGAGAGAAGCTCGGCATAGGCCTTCGATTCCTTCGTCCGTGGACGGAAGGTCTTGGTGGGCTTGCCGCTCATCGCCGCCGCAGCGGCAGGCAGGGTCTTGTACCAGCCGGCACCCTTGGCCGCCGCCATCGCGGCACCGAGCGCGGAGGCTTCCGGCGTTTCCAGGCGCTTCACGTCACGGCCCGAGGCATCGGCCACGATCTGGCACCAGAGGTCGGATTTGGAGCCGCCGCCCACGATGGCGAAGTGGTCGATGGGGCTCGTCACCGCCGCCACGCGGTTGGTCATCATCGCCTGTTCAAGTGCGATGCCTTCCATGAGGGCGCGATAGAGGTCTGCACGGGTGTGGCTGCCGGAAAGGCCGGCAAAGATGCCGCGGCCATCGGTATCCCAATAGGGCGTCATGATGCCGGAGAAGTAGGGCAGCAACACGAGCCCGCGCGAGCCGATGGGCACGGCCTTCGCTTCCGTTTCAAGCTCGGCAAGGATCTTCGGGTTCTTGGCCGGGTTCTGGTGGAAGACGCGCTCGACGAGCCAGGTCACCAGATAGGTGCCGGTGCGGATTGCGGTTTCATAGGAGAAGCCCGTCTCGCCCACGGCGGCGAGGCTGCGGAAGGAGAGATCGACGGCGTAGTCCTCACCATAGCTGCCGGAGACGGCGGCCGTGCCGAGATTGAGATAGGCGCGGCCCTTGAGGAAGGTGTTGGCACCGGCGCCGGCACATTGTCCGTCGCCACCGCCCGCCACCACGGGCGTTCCCGCCTTGAGGCCGGTGCGCTTGGCGGTCTCTGCCGTCACGAGGCCCATGACGTCGCCCGAAGGCACGAGCACAGGCAGCATGTCGCGGCGGATCTTGCTCGCCGCCATGATGGTCTCGGACCAGTCATAGGTGCGGGCATCGAGAAGCCCCATGGGGCTGGCCGAGGAAACGGAGGTCTTCCATTCGCCTGTGAGGAAATGGGCAATAACGCCATGCACCTCGGCGGTCTTCACCGTCTTGCTCCACACCTTGGGCTCATGCTTCGAGAACCAGCGGCAGCGGGTGCGGCAGGGTGTGACGTCGTTGGGAATGCCGGAGATGTCGTGCAGGCGGTCTGCGCCCACTTCGGCGGCAATCTCCTTCACCTCCACATGGGCGCGTTCGTCGAGCCAGAGCGTGCCGGGGCGGAGCGCGCGGCCTGCCGCATCGAACTGGGCAAAGCTTTCGCGCTGGTTGGAGATCGAGACCGCGGCGATGCGGTCCTTTGAAATCTTCTTGGTCAGTTGCTTGAGCGCGGTCGCGACAGAGCCCGTCCAGTCCGCCACGTCCTGCTCGAACCAGCCCATCTTGGGGTTGGAGAGCGGCACACCGGCGCGGCCTTCCGCGACAATGCGGCCGCGCTTGTCAAAGGCGATGGCCTTTGTCGCGGTCGTGGACTGGTCGATACCGATGACGAGATCGGGCTTCATGGGTCTTTCGGGTCCGGGTCAGGTTGCGCGTCACGCGGGGCTTGCGCCGCCGTGCACGCGATGGATGGATCGCATGATGACCGGCAAAGGACCGGGGGCGGTATCCTTGCGCCAGTGCAGGAGAAACCTTCCCCCTTGCGGGGGAAGGTTCCGTTTGTGCGTGTCTTAGAGGCCTGCTTCCGCGACCGCTGCGTCGATTGCCGAGGCAATCGTGTCCATGCACTTCTTGGCGTCGCCGCCGAAGTCCTGGCCCGTGAGCAGCTTGCCGAGGTTCACCGGGATCTCGTTGTTCGAGAAACCGGCCCACAGCGGCATGTCGGGTTCGGACGCCATGTCGTTGTCGATGATTTCCTTCACGACAGGCAGGTGGCGCGTCGTGCCGGGGCCGACAACTTCCTTGGCCTTCACGCGCGGATCGGCGAAGGACGACAGGCGCATCGGGGCGAAACCGCCGCCCAGCGTGCAACGCGTCATGATGTCCTTCGAACAGGCCCACTGCATGAAGATCCAGGCGGCGTCGAGGTTCTTGGAGTACTTCGACAGGCCGAGGATCGAACCGCCCTGGTGACCGGCATTCGGGATTTCACCGAAACCGGCTTCCGCAGGCGTGCGGTACTTCGGACCGCGGATCGGGCGCTTGGCTTCCCAGAGGCCCTTGACCTTCGAGTCGGCAGCATCCCAGCCGGGGAAGAACTCGTCCCAGGAGTTGATGAGGGCGACCTGGCCGGACGCGCCCATCTGCCACTGGCCGTCCCACGTCGAGTTGGTGGACTCGGGCGGAGCGTTCTTGAGCAGTTCCTGGTAGTACTGGAGGCCGGCGATGCCGGCTTCGTCGTTGCCCTTGAACTTCTTGTCGGGTCCGAAGATCGAGCCGCCGGCGTTCCAGACCACCTGGGTCCAGTCGCATTCCAGCGAGTAGTGGCCCGACTTGGCCTGGAGGCCCGTGCCGTACATGCCGTTGGCCTTTTCGGCTTCCGTGATCAGCTTCACCGCAGCCATGAATTCTTCCGGCGTGTTCGGCGGAGCGATCTTGTGCTTTTCCAGGATGTCCTTGCGGTACATCGTGGTCATGATCGGAATGTCGAAGGGAATGCCGGCCCAGTGGCCGTCATACATGGCAAGGCCTTCGACCAGCGGCTTGGAGAAGTCGTCCCAGTCCATGCCGGGCATGGCGAGGTCGGGCTTGTCCTTGTAGTAGGCGATCGGATCGACGGTGTCCTGGGCGAAGGTGGCAACCCACGACTGGTCGAGATAGTAGAGGTCGTAGGAACCGAGCTGGCCCTGCACGTCCTGGGTCGCCTTGGCGAGCACCTGTTCGAGCGGAACGATTTCGATTTCGACTTCGATGCCGGTGGCTTCGGTGAATTCACCCTTCAGCTTGTCGAGCACGACGGTCGGCGGCGTTGCTTCCGAGGTGTAGCGGATCTTGGTGCCCTTGAACGGGCCCGAGACGTCCTTCAGCCACTTGGTGATGTCGGCATCCTGCGCCATGGCTTCTTCGCCGAGCGTGATGCCGCGGTCGCGGCGCACGTTGCCGAGAAGGCCGAGGTTGAAGGCCGAGAAGCCGACGCCGGCCATCGCGGTCTTCTTCAGGAAGTCGCGCTTCGAGATGCGGCGGGCTGCGAAGTCACGCGCAGCGTCCGCAATGAAGGTCTTCTTGTCGTGATCTCTAAAACTCATGAATTTCCTCCCATTCAGTCTAGAGCAGTGGTTCAGTTCAGGTTCTCGTTCAGGGCCTACTCTTTCAGGGATCCAAGAGTGAGGCCGCGAACCAGATGGCGTTGCACCAGCAGGATGAAGATGAAGCTCGGAATGACGGCGGCTGTGCCCAGCGCCGTGATGAAGCCCCACTCGTTGCCGGTGGAAGTGACGAAGGTCTGGATCTTGACGGGGATGGCGCGGATCTGCGTCGTCAGGAAGAGCGACAGCAGGAATTCCGTCCAGGCGAAGATGAAGCAGAGCACGGCGGCGGCGGCGACACCGCCCTTCACCATGGGCAGCACCACCTTCGAGAAGCTCTGCCAGCGGGTGGCGCCGTCGATCATGGCGGCCTGGTCGACGTCATGCGGCACGTCGTCGAAGAACGACTTGAGCAGCAGAAGCGCAATCGGCAGGTTCATCAGCGCGTAAATGAGGATGATGCCGACATAGCCCAGAACGAGGTTCTGGTTGTCGCGCATGCCGAGCCCGGCATAGATCGTCACCATGGGAACGAGAATTGCGATGGGCGGCATGAAGCGCTGGCCCAGCACCCAGTTGAGGAAGGAATCGCGGCCCCTGAAGCGCATGCGCGAGAGCGCATAGGCGGCGAGCACCGCCACGATCATGGTGATCGCCGTCGAGCCCACCGAGATGATGATGGAATCGAGAATGGACTGGCGCGAGTCATAGGAACTGGAACCGGCGACACCCATGCCGAGGCCATCGTCGATCGCGAGCTGCGAGCGCGACATGCCGAAAAGCGTCACGCCGTAGTTGATCAGCGTCGGCTTGAAGTCGAACCAGACGACACGGTCCTTGTCGAAGACCGCCGAGATCGGCTTGATCGAGGTGAGCGCCCACCAGAAGATGGGGAACATGAAGAGGCCGGTGACCAGGATGGCCGCCGCATCGCGAACGAACTGCCAGCGCTTCGAGAGTTCCATCAGAGCTTCACCTTGAAGATGCGCATGAACGCCGTGGAGGCGATGATCACGAGAATGAGGGTGAGGAGCGAAATCGTGGAGGCGTAGGGGAAGTCGGCATTGCCGAAATAGATGCGCCCCGCATAGCTGGTCATGGTTTCTGTGGCCGTGCCGGGACCTGAGTCCGTCATCACCTTCACGTAGTCGAAGGCGCGCATCAGGTCGATGCCGCGGATCAGCACGGCGATGGCGATCACCTTGCTCATCATCGGCAGGGTCAGCTTGAAGAAGGCCTGCACCGGCGTCGCGCCGTCGATGGCCGCCGCCTCGAAGGGTTCCTTCGGCAGCGAGCGAAGTCCGGCCAACATGATCAGCACCATGAAGGGCGTCCACTGCCAGATTTCGGCGAGGAGCACGCCGGCCATGGCGGTGGAGGAATCGCCCAGGATCGGGAAGCCCGGCGGAATGAAGCCGAGGGCGACGAGCCCGCGGGCCAGCACCCCGAAGGAGCCGTTCAGCATCAGGAGGAACATCATCGCCGTGACCGAGGGCGGGATCACCAGCGGCAGGGTCATGAGGGCGCGCATCAGGGCATAGCCCTTGCGGTCGGAATCGAGCAGCAGCGCGATCAGCATGCCGAGCACGAGCTGGAAGAAGAGCGCGATGCCAGTATACATCAGCGTGTTGAAGAGGGCGTTCCAGACGCGCTCGTCGAGGAACACCTTGCCCCAGTTGAAGTCGGGCGCGAAGATGAGCTTACGGGTGGCGGCGTTCTTCTTGTAGAGCGAGGTCTCCACCGCCTTGTAGAGCGGGTAGAGGCCGAACACGACCATCAGCGCCCCGGCCGGAAAGAGCCAGGGGAAAGGATGTTCACTTGTCAGCCAACGTGGCAACCACGGGCGCCTTGCTGATGCCGCCTGCCCCACTCCCATGTCCTTCCTGTTATCATTGGAGCCGGTATCGAGACCGGCCCTGAACTTTTGTAAAGTTGAAATTACATTTGTATTGGGGACACTAGAATCGCCCGCTCGCGCCTGTCAACATGTCGGCCGAAAGTGATCTCGCACTGCAACAGGCTGGCGCGATCATGTGCGGGTGCGGTGACGCACCGGCGACGAAAAGAGCCTCAGAAAACCTTGGCCTTCTTCTTTTTCTCGGGCTTCTTCTTGTCCGCCTTCGGGGCGCTCTCTTCGGTTGCATCGCCACGCTTCACCGGCATCATCACCGCCAGCTGTGCCGGGTCGACGCCCTCGAGGTCCTTCGCCTGCTTGCCGTAGCTCTTGAAGCGCTTCAGCACGCTCGCCATCTGCCCATCGTCCAGCAGCACCGGCTTTCCGGCGAGAAGCGCCGCCCAGTACTGGTGGCAGTTGGTCTCGATCTCGCCCGCCAGCCACAGCGCCTTTTCAAGATTGGGCCCGAAGCAGAATCTGGCCGTGATTGGCGAGCAGGCAGGCGTTCCGCCCCTCCATCGCCTTCAGCATCACCACGGAGAGTTCGGGCGTGCCGAACTCGGCATATTCCGAACAGCGGAGGCTGGGCCCGCCAGTGACGCCGATCATGTAGTGGAAGGCGGGCACGTCCTTGCGCAGACAGGCGAGCGTGGTGGCATAGGTCGAGTGCGTGTGCACGATGGCCTTGGCTTCCGGCCGGTGCTTGTAGATGTCGAGATGCATGCGCCACTCGGTCGAGGGCAGGAAGTCGCCGCGGTAACCGCCGTCGAGGTCCATCTCCACCACGTGATGGGGCTTCATCTTCTTGTAGGGAATGCCGGAGGAGGTGATGAGGAAGCCCTCCTCCGTGCGGACGCTGACATTGCCTGAGGTGCCCTGGTTGATGCCCTCGGCATTCATGGCGAGGCAGGTCTCGATCACCTCCCGGCGCAGGTCCTTGTACTTGAGCTTGCTCATCGACATCTCCCGATCACTGCGGCATTGCTAACCGTGTGGCTGCCGTTGCGTCCAGAGCCACTGTCTGCATAAGTTGCGCGCATGAGCAAGAACCAACAAGAAGAAACGCCGCGCGGCATCGCCGTGGTCGATGTGGGCTACACCAATTCCAAGGTCATTCTTTATGATTCCGCGCTCAAGGTGGTGAGCGAACGGAAGCGCGTCAGCCCGCACCATCAGGGCAGGCACTATCGCGAAATCGATACGGGCCCCATCATCGCCTTCGCCGCCCAGGCGCTGCGCGAACTTGATGCCATCCTGCCCGTCGACAGGATCGTGACCTCGGCCCATGGCGCCTGCATCGTCAGCCTCGATGCCGCCGGAAAGCCCGCAGTGCCGGTGATGGACTACATGTCGGAGCCGCCGCGCGACATCGAAGCCGCGTACCACGCGCAGATGCCGGGCTTCGAGGAAAGCTACTCGCCGCCGCTTCCCATGGCGCTCCTCCACGGCATGCAGCTTTACTGGCAGCAGACCGTGTTGCCGGACGACTTTGCCCGCGCCACCACCATCCTGCCCCTCATGCAATATGTGGGCTTTGCGCTCGGCGGCCGCGCCGTCACCGAAGTCTCCTCCATGTCGTGCCAGTCCCACCTCGTCGACATGCGGACGGGTGGTCCCTCCAGCCTTGCCCGCAAACTCGGGTGGGACACACGCTATGCGCCCCTCGCCAAGGCGTGGGAGGTCATCGGCAGGCTGTCATCCGATCTTCGCGGCACGGACTTCCGCGGGCGGGGCGAGATCCTCGCGGGCGTGCATGATTCAAACGCCAACCTGCTCCGCTATCTCGCAGGCGGGCGCGAACACTTCACGCTGCTGTCGACCGGCACATGGATCATCGGCTTCGACACCGATGCCGACATCACGAAACTCAACCCCGCGCGCGACATCGTCGCCAACAAGAATGTCTTCGGCAAGACGATCGCCAGCTGCCGCTTCTTCGGCGGCAAGGAATTCGAACTCGTGTCCGAGGGCGCAAGCGCCGCGCCATCGCTCGACCTCGCCCGCGAGATGGTGGCGGCAGGCGTGATGGCGCTTCCCTCCTTCAGTGATACGGGCGGCCCCATGCCGGGCACAGGATTGAAGGGCCGCATCACCGGCCCCTTCACCGAGACGCCCGAGGCCCGCACCACCATCGCCTCGCTCTATTGCGCCCTGATGGTGGCGGAATCCCTCGATGCCATTGCCTCTGCCCACGACGTGATCGTCGATGGCCCGTTCTCGCAGAACGAGGTTTTTCTCTCGCTCCTTGCCGCCCTCCGGCCTGGCCAACGTGTGTTGGCCTCGGAGGAGCGTGACGGCACCGCCGCCGGCGCCGCCTGCCTCGCCCTCATGCCTGACGGCGCGCTTCCCCACATCGACATCTCCATGCGCACGCCCCGGCCCGCCGACATTCCCGGCTTCGCGGCCTATCAGAAGCGCTGGCGGGAGATGAGTTGACCCCGCCCTTCTCCAGGACCGGGCCTGACCCCGCCATCCCGTGGGACGACTCTTAACACCTTCGCAATCTCCTGGGCGCACACTCGTGGTCTTGAGTGCGTGAGTAAGGAGGTGCGTTGTGGCCTTCGATAGCGTTTGCGGCGTGGAAATCGTCTGCTGCCCGCCCCTGGCGGCCGGAGGCCTTGCGGTTGCCATCCGGGCCCGCGGCAATGTGCCGGTGAGGGTCGGCGCCTCCTGCATGTTCGAACTCACCCCCGGCGACATCCTGGAAAGCTGGCAATCCGCCTGCAGTCTCAAGTCCGAAGTGGCGGGTGCCATGGTGGCCGAGCTCGCCCACCGCCTCTGCGGCGAACTCGATGAATGCGAGGGCGAGGAAATCCATCTCGCCAGCGAAGCCGCCGCCTGTCTCTTCCTGGCCATCCGCCACCGCAACCTGCCGCTCGAGGATACGCTCCGCGGCTGCCGCATCACCTTCGACGACCGCCGCCGCGCCGAGGTTGTGGAATACCTCACCGCCTGACGACTGGTCTGGACCGGGCGGCTTTCCCCGTGGTCTAGTCCCGCGATCATGGCTTCATCAGACGACACGCCGATGTCCGGCGCAGACTACGGCCGCACCCTCAAGGGCGTGGGCTTCAACATCATCGTGAACGACGTTTCGAAGGCGGTGCACTTCGTGACCGAAGTGCTTGGCGCCACGGTGTTTTTCCGCACCGATGTGTTCGCCGCCATGCGCCTGCATGGCTCCGACTTCATGTTCCACGTGCCGGCGAGCTATCGCGGCAACGAGCTCCATTCCACCCTCGTCAGCGATGCGCCGCGCGGTGTCGGCATCGAGCTGCGCTGCTACCACGTCGATCCGGACGAGGCGGAGGCGAAGGCGCGGGCCCACGGCTATACGGTTCTCGCAGGTTCGCTCGACAAGCCCCACGGCTTGCGCGAATGCATGCTTCTCGACGATGATGGCTACGTGTGGATCCCCTCACGCCATCTGCCGAAAGAAACGAAAGCCTGAATGCCAATTCTTGATCTGCCCAACGGTTACTACGAGCTGCCGCCGGGAAAGCTCGCCAATGTGGTGACCTGTCTTGAAATGAAGGCGAAACCGCACCGGGCCCTGCAGCCCTTCCCGGCGGAGCTGCGTCTGAAGCGCTTCGCCGCCGGAGACCTCGAGGGTCATCGCGCCCTCTTCCGCGCCGTGGGCAGCGACCTGATGTGGTTCTCGCGCCTCATCATGAAGGATCAGGACCTCGCCGCCATCCTCGCCAATCCGGCAATCGAATCCTTTGCCCTCATGCAGGGCAGCGACACGCTGGGCATGCTCGAGCTCAATTTCTCAGACCTGCCCAACTGCGAACTGGCCTTTTACGGGCTTGTGCCGGAGGCGATCGGTCAGGGCTTCGGCCGCGTGCTGATGGATGAGGCGATCCGCCGCGCCTGGGCGAAACCGATCGAGCGGTTCTGGGTGCACACCTGCACCTTCGATTCACCGCTCGCCCTTCCCTTCTACATCCGCTCGGGCTTCACGCCCTACTTGCGCATGGTGGAAGTGCACGACGACCCGCGCCTCCTCGGCAAGCTTGCCATGGATGCGAGCCCGCAGGTGCCGGTTCTGGGGTGAAATCTCTCAGCCACCCGTATCGTCACCACTAGCGAAGGCGGGGGCCCAGCTTCCTTGTTCGCGCGCAACCCTTGCTTCGAGGCATTGCTGCGCAATGCACCTCAGCATGAGGGAGACTTAATCCCTCACCCTGAGGTGCCGCGAAGCGGCCTCGAAGGGTGCGATCCCGTGTACGCGCTTACGGTGTGTTGCCGCGGCCGATGGCCTTCATCCAGTTGCCGCCGGACGACGGCTGCTGGCCGCCATGGCTCGCCGCATGAGACTTCCCGTGGGACTTTCCGTGCGCCGGCTTGCCGCCCTTGAAGGGGCGTTGCTGCGGCCGCGCACTCTTGCCGCCCTCACCTTGCGAACGCTCACCATGCGGGCGGTCACCACGCGGACGATCACCATGGGGGCGGTCACCATGCGGGCGATCCTTGCGCGGACGCTCATGATGCGGACGCTCCACCGGACCTGCCTCGCGGCGCGGCTGCTCGGCCATTGCGGGAGCCGCGTCACGCTTGGCGAACTGCGACTGGTCGATGGGCTGGGTCGGCATCCACTCGCGCTTGCCTTGACCATTGTGCGGCTTGCGCGGGCCACCACGATGGTCGCCGCGGCGTTCGCCGCGCTGTTCTCCACGCTGTTCGCCACCCTGGCCACGATGCGGCTTCTTGGCGGACTTCGGCATGTGACGGCCGCCGCCCGACTTCCGCGGCGTGTCGCCCATGGGCGACCAGCCGTGGCCGGGGGCAAGTTCGGTGATGCCCTGAATGCCGAGTTCGTGCTGCATCAGCGGCACGGGCTGGCGGATGGTGCGCTCGATGTCGCGCAGCAGGCCGCGCTCTTCCGGGGTGCAGAAAGCGATGGCTTCACCGGCAGCGCCGGCACGCGCGGTGCGGCCGATACGGTGGACATAGGATTCCGGCACGAAGGGCAGGTCATAGTTGAAGACGTGGGACACGCCGTCGACATCGATGCCGCGGGCGGCGATGTCGGTGGCAACCAGTGCAACGACCTTGCCGTTCTTGAAGCCGGCGAGCGCGCGCTCGCGGTTGTTCTGGCTCTTGTTGCCGTGGATGGCGGCGGATTCGATGCCGTCCTTGCTCAGGGCCTTCACCACCTTGTCGGCACCATGCTTGGTGCGGGTGAAGACGAGGGCGCGGGTGATCTGCGGGTTGCTGAGCAGCGCCGAGAGCAGTTTCACCTTGTTGCCGGGCTCGACGTGAATGACCGACTGCGTCACGCGTTCGGCGGTCGTTGCAACGGGCGTGATCTCGACGCGGGCCGGATCGGAAAGGAGATTGGCGGCAAGACCTGCGATCTCCTTCGGCATGGTGGCCGAGAAGAACAGGTTCTGGCGCTTCTTCGGCAGCATGCCGGTGATCTTGCGGATGGCATGGATGAAGCCCAGGTCGAGCATCTGGTCCACTTCATCGAGCACGAAGATCTCGACCTTCGAGAGGGTCAGCGCCTTGCGTTCGATCAGGTCGACGAGGCGGCCGGGAGTGGCCACCATGATGTCGACGCCGTTCCGCGCCGCATCGATCTGGCGCCCGATGCCGACGCCGCCGAAGACGACGGTGCGCGAGAGCTTGAGGTTCTTGCCGTAGACCTTGAAGCTCTCGAGGATCTGCGAGGACAGCTCGCGGGTGGGCGCGAGAATCAGGGCACGGCAGGTGCCGCGCTCGGGCTTGCGGTTTTCACGCGAGAGGATTTCGAGGATCGGAAGGGCGAAGGCGGCGGTCTTGCCGGTGCCGGTCTGGGCGATGCCGAGAAGGTCGCGGCCGGCGAGGAGATGGGGAATGGATTGCGCCTGGATCGGCGTCGGCGTCTCATAGCCCTCCGCCTTTACCGCCTTGAGAATGGGCGCGGAGAGATTGAGCGAGTCAAAAGTTGTCAAAGCAATGGTCTTTCAAAGTCCGGAAGCAAGAGGGGACTGAGCGCGCCGCTGCATCCGGGCACGGGCACGCTCGTGACAGTCCCACGTGAAAGGAGTGTTGGTGAAAATCCTGCAGGGCCGAACGGCAGCTTTGAAAAGCGCCTCACGTCATTCTGATAATGGCCGCAATGAAGCAGGTGGGCAGCATATGGATGTTGCGGCGCAAAAAGTCAAATGAATACTTCGGGATCACCCTCATCCGCCCTTCGGGCACCTTCTCCCGCAGGCGGGAGAAGGCAACGTCCTTTAAGGGGTTCAGGGAGACTTAACCAAACTTCGTGATCAGTCCCGTAAGCTGCGCCATGTCGTCAAACACCGCCGTGGCGCCCAGTTCCACGAGCTTGAGGGCATGCTCGCTCCGGTGCACCTGCGACCCGGTGAAGCCGAAGGTGACGCAGCCCGCCGCAACCGCCGCTGCAACGCCGGTGACGCTGTCCTCGACCACGGCGCATTGGCCGGGGGCGAAACCGGCCCGCTCCGCCGCCAGCAGATAGATGTCGGGGGCGGGCTTGCCGTTCTTCACATCCTCGAAGGTGGTCATGCGCTCGCCGAAGTGCTGCTTGATGCCCACGATCGAAAGGGCCTCCATGGCCCGGGCGCGGGGACCATTGGTGCCGATGCTCTTCGGCAGGGTGATGGCGGCAAGCGCCTCGCGCACCCCGGCGATGGGCTTGAGCTCTTTCCGGTAGACCTCCAGCATCAGCACGTCTTTCCGCGCCTCGAGATCGGTGGGGAGTGGCTGTCCGGTCTGGGCCTCCACCTCGCTCACCATGGCGGCGAAGGTCTTGCCCACGAAGCGCTGGTGCATCTCGCCTTCCGAGATGTGGACACCGTTCTCGGCGAGCAGCCGGCGGTCGATCTCCATGGAGATTTCCTCGCTGTCGATCAGAACCCCGTCGCAGTCGAAAATGATATGCCTGATGGTCATCGGCCGAGATGCCTGAGCGCCTTGATGACCTCGACGTAGACCTCGCGCTTGAACGGCACCACCAGCTCCAGCACCTCGTCCATGGTCGCCCATTTCCACAGGTCGAACTCCTGCTTGTGGCCCGGCGGCTTGAGGTTGATCTCGCTGTCCTCGCCCAGGAAGCGGCAGGCGAACCACTTCTGCTTCTGGCCGCGGTACTTGCCGTTCCAGCTCTTGCCGATCAGGTTCTCCGGCAGGTCATAGGTAAACCAGCCCGGCGCTTCGGCAATCACTTCGGCCGAGGTGACGCTGGTTTCCTCGGCCAGTTCGCGGAGCGCCGTTGCGGCGGGGTCCTCGCCGTCGTCGATGCCGCCCTGGGGCATCTGCCACCATTTGCCCACGCCGTCGTCGTTCTGCTTCTCGAAGCGGCGGCCGATCCATACCAGCCCGTCCTTGTTGATCAGCATCACGCCCACGCAGGGGCGATAGGCCGTGATCTCCGGGGCCTTGTTCTTCGCCATGGTCGTTCAGGTCCGTCTTTAAAGGTCTATCCCAGACGGCCCTGGAAACTGGCCGTCACCGGCACCAGGATGATGCCGCGGTCATTGGCCTCTTTGGCCCAGTCCTTGAGCGTGTCAATGGTGATCTCGAGGCCGGAGCCCGTACCCACGGCGATGCCGTTGGCCTTTGCCTCTTCTTCCAGCATGTTCAAGGCGTTGCTGATCGCCTGCGGCGAGGGGTCGGCGTCGATCACGGTCTTGGCCCGCTGGACCTGCAGGTTGGCCGCCTTGGCGGCCCCTTCGGTGGCGGAGAGGGCAAGCGAGCCATCCTCGAGGAAGAGGAGGCCGCGGGACTTGAGTTCCGCGAACATGGGCTTCAGCGCCTTGGGCATGGAGAGGAAGCGCCCGCCCATGTAGTTGACCACCCCGGCATAGCCGGCAAAGCGGCTCATCAGCCAGCGCATGGAATCGATGTTCTCGGCGTCGCTGGCATCCCCCAGCAGGGTCTTGGGCCCGGGGTTGCTGGCGGGATAGCCGATGGGTTCGAGCGGGATCTGCAGGAAGATCTCATGCCCCCCGGCGCGGGCCGCATTCACCTGCTCCTGCAGGTCGGCGCCGTAGGGTGCGAAGGCGAGCGTCACCTCGCCCGGCAGTTCCCGGATCGCCCGCTGCGTCAGCTTCTTGTTGAGGCCAAGACCACCCAGCAGAATGGCGATCTTCGGCTGGTCGGAGTGGATGTCGTTGAGCGAGGCGGTGCGGGCATAGACCTTGGAGGGCTTGTCGCCCGTCTTCGAGATGCGGGGCAATTGCCCCCAGGTCGAGACCTCGGTCACGGCATCGATGGGGGCGGGCGCCAGCGAGCGCCGCGGCTGCACGATGATGGTGTCGTCGCTCTTCACGAACTGCTGTTCGGAGGCATCCTCCGAGGGGGGCGGCTGGGCCTGGGCGGCCGGGTCATTGGGGTCGATGTCGGGGACGGCGGCGTCCGCCACCTCCTCATTCCCCGCCGCAGGGGCGGGATCGGTGGAGGCGGTCTTGATCTCTTCGGCGGCCGGAATGGTGAGGCTCACCACCGGCTCGCCGGCGAAGGGCATGGGCTGGCGGATGGCCCAGCCGCCCCCTGCCAGGAAGACCCCGGCGGTCAGGACATAGGCGGTGGCAAGCAGGCTCGGCCGCTTCGCCCACAGGCGTTGGCTCAGGCTCTTCTTGCGCAAGGGCTGCTTCAGTTCGTCGCGAAACATGGGATAGGCCGTCAGGACTCGATTCGTGAAAGCCCACTTTGCCGTCCCAACCGTTAACGCGTTGTTAACCACGCCGGGATCGGTCCAAGCGCAACTGAGACGTGGCCTGAAGAGTGGGTCACAACCCCAAGGAATCGCCCGATTTAGATCGATCCAAGGATCGGCTTGAAAGAGCTGAAAAAGAAGGCCGGGTTGCCCCGGCCCTCCTGGAATTTCGCGCGGACGCCGAACCGGCGCGGGCGTCAGTTCGCCTGCTTGGTCTTGTCGTCGTCCTTCTTCTCCGGCGGCTTGACGTTGGTCACGACCTTCACGCCATGGAGGAAGTCGATGGCCGCCTTGAGCTGCACGTCCTTGGTCTTGTCGTCGGGTACATAGACCGACGAGCCGCCGCCCTCATCGCCACCCTCAGTATTGGAGAGGTGGCCGCGCAGGCCCGCTTCGCCTTCCGACGAGACGTTCTTGCCCTGCAGTTCCGGCGGCAGCGGTTCCTCGATCACGATATCCGCGTCGATGCCCTTGGCCTGGATGGAGCGGCCCGAGGGCGTATAGTAGCGCTGGGTCGTCAGGCGGATGGCGCCCTCATTGCCGAGCGGGATGATGGTCTGCACCGAGCCCTTGCCGAAGGACCGCGTGCCGATCAGCGTGGCACGGTGGTGGTCCTGCAGGGCGCCGGCGACGATTTCAGACGCCGAGGCCGAGCCACCGTTGATCAGCACGACGAGCGGCTTGCCGTTGGTGAGGTCACCCTTCTGGGCGGAGTGGCGTTCGATTTCCTCGGGGTTGCGGCCGCGGGTCGAGACGATCTCGCCGCGCTCCAGGAATGCATCCGACACCGAGACCGCCTGGAGCAGCAGGCCGCCCGGGTTGTTGCGGAGGTCGAGGATGTAGCCCTTGGACTTGCCGTCGGTCTTCTTCTCGATGTCCTCGATCGCCTTCTTGAGGCCGACGTCCGACTGCTCGGTGAAGGAGCTCATGCGGATCAGGCCCACGTCATTGTCCTCGAGCGACCACTTGACCGATTCCATCTTGATGATGTCGCGGGTGATGGTGACGTCGAAGGGGTCCTGCTTGCCGCGCAGGATGGTGAGGGTGACGGGCGTGCCGACAGCACCGCGCATCTTGTCCACTGCTTCATTGAGGGTGAGGCCCTGCACGTCCTTCTTGTCGATGCCGACGATCAGGTCGTTGGCGAGGATGCCCGCCTTGGAGGCGGGCGTGCCGTCATAGGGCGACATCACCTTGACCACGCCGTTTTCCATGGTGACCTCGATGCCGAGACCGCCGAATTCGCCCTTGGTTTTGACGTTCATGTCCTCGAAGGACTGGGCGTCCATGTAGCTGGAGTGCGGATCGAGCGACATCAGCATGCCGTTGATCGCCGCCTCGATCATCTTCTTCTCGTCGGGCTCTTCCACATAGTCGGAGCGGACGCGGTCATAGACGTCGCCGAACAGGTTGAGCAGTTTGTAGGTCTCGGCATTGGAGGCCGCGTCGGCCGCATTGAAGGCCTGCATCAGCACGATGCCGGACACGGCACCTGCAAGCACCAAACCAAAAGTCTTCATTCGTGACGCCTTCATCTCATCGCCTCTTTGCCGCCGGTGCGCCACCATGGGGATGGGTCAACCGGCTCGTTTCGCTTGCGGAACTCCACATATAGCACGGGAGAAGCCGCCTGTGTTAAATCTGCTGCCAATGCCATGTGCGCAGGTTTGTCGCCCATGAAGCCCACGGGCTCTCCTGCGCGGACAGTCTGGCCCTGGGCAGCTGTAATCTCGTGCATCCCGGCCAATAGCACAAGATACCCGTCACCGGGATTTATGATCACAACTTGGTCATAACTGTGGAAGGTGCCGGCAAAGGCAATCGTTCCATCGGCCGGGCTGAGGACCTGGGCCTTGGGCTGGGCGGCGAGGAAAATGCCCGCCGTCTTGCCATCGAGCCCGTTGTCGGCCCCGAACCCCTTCCAGAGCTTGCCTTCGACCGGATAATCCAGTTGTCCCAAGGCCTTGGCAAAGATCACGGGCGGTTTCGCCGCGCGCGCCGCATCAGCCTCCGCCTGGACCCGTGCCGCCTCTTCCCGGGCGAGGCGTTCGGCCTCTGCCTTGGCCCGGGCGTCGGCCTCTGCCTGCTGGCGGCGAGCCTCGTCGGCCTTTTCCCGCTCCACGACTGCGACAAGGTCCTGCAGGGTGCGGGCCTCGGCGGCGAGCGAATCGGACTTGGCCTTCTCGGTGGAGAGGGCTGCGGCGATCTCCTCGGCCGCCTTCTGGCGGTCGCTCACCACCATGGCCATCTCGCCCCGGGTACGCTCAAGGGCTGATAGCGCGTCGGCGCTCCGCTGCTTTTCCGCCTGGAGGGCCTGCTTGATCGTCTCCACGTCGGCGAGCGCCTGCTTCAATTCTTCCATGTCATGGCGGAGGTCAGGAATGACCGCCCCGAACATCATGGCGCCGCGCAGCGCCGTCAGCACATCCCCCGGCGAGACCACGAGGGCGGGCGGCGGGTTCTGTTCCAGCCGTTGCAGCCCGGCCAGGAGCTTCGACAGCGAATCCCGCTTCTGGGCGAGCGCCAGAAGTGCCTTGGCATTGTCGGCCTGCAGCTTGTCGAGGCGGGCATCGGTCTTGGCCAGCGCCTCCTCCTGGGTGCGGGCCTTGGCGGCGAGTTCGACGAGCTTGGCGGACGCCTCCTCCTGGGCCCGGATCGCCTCCACCATGCGGCGCACGAGGGCGGCCTGGGCCTCCTTGGCGGCGGCCAGCTGGGCTTCGAGGGCGGCCAGATCCTGCGCCGGGTCACCCTCGGCCTGCGCCGCCATGCTCCCAAGCGAAAGCCCTGCGGCAAGCGCAGCGGCAAGCATGAGGTGGCGCGGCAGGGTGAGCATCAGGAGCGGGTCGGCGGCAGCCTCTTGAACAGTGAACGGGCGAAAGCCCGAGGCAGGGCTCAGGCGCGATGATAGGGATGATTAACCAGAATGGTGACCGCCCGGTAAATTTGCTCGAGAAGCATCACCCGGACCATCCGGTGGGGCCAGGTCATCGGCCCGAAACTGATTGTTTTCAATGCTTTGGAACGGGTTTCGGAAATGTGTCCGTCGGGCCCGCCGATCATCAGGGTGAGCTGCCGGGCACCCCGGCCCGCCTCGGCGGCCAGCAATTTGGCGAATGCCTCGCTGGCGAGCGCCTCGCCCCGCTCGTCCAGCACCAGCACCGGCGCGCCCTCCGGCACAACCGACCAGAGATGCTTCGCCTCTTCCTGCTGCCGCAGCTTCACGTCGCGGGCGCGGGATTCCGCCCAGTCATGGATGGCAAGGCCGGTGAAGCCTGCCTTGCGGCCAAGCCCGAGGATGCGCTGCTCATACTCCGCCGCGAGATCCTTCTCCGGTCCCGATTTCAAGTGCCCGATGGCGGCGATTGCGATCTTCACGGCCGGTCTCAGACCGGCGCGTGCTCGGACCAGAGCTTTTCGAGATTGTAGAAGCTGCGCACTTCCGGACGGAAGACATGGACCATCACGTCACCCGCATCGACCAGCACCCAGTCGCACTGGGGCATGCCCTCGACGCGCAGGTTCTTCTTGCCCATCTGCTCCAGCCGCTCGACCACCTGGTCGGCGATGGCGCTGACGTGGCGGTTGGAGCGGCCCGAGGCCACCACCATCACGTCGGCAACGGACGACTTCTTCGAGACGTCGATCGTCACCACCTGCTCGGCCTTGCTGTCATCGAGCTGCTTCAGCACTTCCATGACGAGCGGCGGCCACTGCGGCGCGGGCGCCGCCACTGTGGCGGCAACCGCCTGCTTCGGTGCGGCCTTGACGGCGGCCGGTTTCTTCGCGACGGCCTTCTTCGCTGGAGCCTTCTTGGCAGGCGTCTTGGCGACGGCCTTTGCGGCGGGTTTCTTCGGTGCCGCCTTCACGCTCTTCTTCGCGGCAGGCTTGGCCGATGTCTTTTTGGCAGCAGTTTTGACAACGGCCTTCTTCGCAACCGCGGCCTTTGCTTTTGCCTTTGTCTTGGAGGGGGCCTTCACCACTGTCTTTGCCTTGGGCTTTGCCTTGGGCCTTGCCGTCTTTTTGGCGGCAGGCTTGGCAGACTTGGTGACTTTCTTCGCGGCAGGCTTGGCGGATTTTTTCGCCTTGGCTGCGCTCTTCTTCGCTGGCTTTTTCAGAGTGGTGATCCCTTTGTGATGGCGGTCAATCTAGACCCGCGCGCAGGCGCGTTCAAGAACGCTTGCGGCGGTTGCGGATGGCCGTCGAACTCTCATTTCGCAACGGCATGGTGACAAAACAGAAGGCGGGCGGCGGGCGGAGCGGCAGCGAGGCCGCCAGATGCTGCGGCACCCGGCAACTGGCATAGCGCGTGGCGGCCGGGCTCTGCAGGGCGCGGATGGAATAGCCGGGCCGGGCCAGCACGGCCACGGGCACACTCTCCATGATATCGGTCCAGTGATGCCAGCGGTGCAGGTTGGCGAGGCTGTCGGCCCCCATGATCCAGACGAAGTGACCGCGCTTGAATGCGCCCTTCAGCGCCTCCAGCGTCTGCGCGGTGTAGCGGGTGTGGATCTGCTCCTCGAGATCGGTGACGATGAAGCGGGGATGGCGCGCGATGCGGCGCGTGTAGGCGAGCCGCTTGCCGTAGTCGTCCGTCTCCTTCGGATCCTTGAGCGGGTTCTGCGGCGAGACCAGCCACCACACCCAGTCGAGCTGCAGGCGATGCAGCGCATAGAGCGCCACCATGTAGTGGCCGCGGTGCGCCGGGTTGAACGAGCCTCCGAAGAGGCCGATCCGCTGGCCGTCACCGAAGGGTGGCAGCTTCATCACTGCGGCCGGATCTGGCCATGCCCGCGCACCTGGTACTTGAAGGTGGTGAGCTGTTCCACGCCAACGGGCCCGCGCGCATGCAGTTTGCCCGTGGCGATGCCGATTTCCGCACCGAAGCCGAATTCGCCGCCATCGGCGAATTGCGTCGAGGCATTGTGAAGCACGATCGCGGAATCGACCGTGCGGAGGAATTTCTCCGCCGTGGCGGCATTGCCGGTGACGATCGAGTCGGTGTGCTGTGAGCCGTACTTTGCGATGTGGGCCATGGCCTCGTCCACGCCGTCGACGACGCGCACCGAGACGATGGCGTCGAGATATTCGGTGGACCAGTCCTCTTCGCTTGCGGGCTTCACACCCGCCGCGGCGGCCTGCGTCGCGGCGTCGCCGCGCACCTCGCAACCGGCATTCATCAGGGCACGGATGATCGGTGTCAGTGCCGTTCCGGCAATCGCCTTGTCGACGAGAATGGTTTCGGCGGATCCGCACACGCCAGTGCGCCGCATCTTGGCATTGAGCACGATCTTCTCCGCCATGGCGGGATCGGCATCGCGGTCGACAAAAACGTGGCAGATGCCTTCGAGATGGCTGAAGACGGGGACACGCGCATCGGCCTGCACGCGGGCCACGAGGTTTTTGCCGCCACGCGGCACGATGAGGTCGACGGTCCCGCCAAGCCCTGCAAGCATCTCGCCCACCGCAGCGCGGTCCGCCGTCGGCACCATCTGGATGGCGGCGGAATCGATCCCCGCTTCCGCGAGGCCTTCGGCGAGGCAGGCCACGATGGCGCGCGAGCTTTCGACGCTGTCGGAGCCGCCGCGCAGGATGGCGGCATTGCCCGACTTGAGGCAGAGCCCGCCCGCATCTGCGGTGACGTTGGGGCGGCTTTCATAGATGATGCCGATGACGCCGATGGGTACCGAGACCCGCGAAATCTCGAGACCGTTGGGCCTCGTCCAGCGTGACAGCACGCGGCCCACGGGATCGGGCAGCGCGGCAATCTCCTCAAGCCCCTTGGCAATGCCCTCGAGACGGTCGGGCGTCAGGCGCAGGCGGTCAACGAGCGACGGCTTCAACTGCTTTTCCGCTGCCACGGCCAGATCCCTGGCATTGGCCGAGATGATGGCATTGGCACTGCGGCGGATGGCAGAGGCCATGGCGGCGAGCGCCCGGTTCTTCTGCTCGGTCGAGGCGAGCGCCAGGGCGGCGGCAGCGCGCCGCGCCCGTTCGCCCAGCGCCTTCATCTCACTGTCCATCGGCAGTCCCCGTCATCATCACGAGATCATCCCTGTGGATCAATTCGTCCCGTCCTGCAAGACCGAGTTCCTTCTCGATCTCGGAGGACTTGCGCCCCTTGATGCGCTGCGCGTCCGCGCTGTCATAGGCGACGAGGCCGCGGGCAATCTCCTGCCCGTCGGCGCCGACCACGCTCACCGTGTCACCACGAGAGAACGAGCCGCTGATTGCCTTGACGCCGGCAGGCAGCAGGCTCTTGCCGCGGATGAGGGCCGCACGCGCACCGTCGTCGATGGTGAGGCGGCCTGTCGGCTGCAGCGTGCCCGCGATCCAGCGCTTGCGCGATTGCAGCGGTGTCGCTTCCGCCAGGAACCAGGTGACGCGCTCGCCGGCACGGATGCGGCGCAAGGGATGTTCCACGTGGCCCGAGGCGATGACCATGTTGCAACCGGCACCGAGCGCGATCTTCGCCGCATCGATCTTGGTGATCATGCCGCCCGAGCCCACGCCCGAAACAGGCTTTCCCGCCATCGCCTCGATCTCGGGCGTAATGGCGCGCACTTCCGGAATGAACTCTGCCCCCTTGCGGTTGGGCGGGGCCGAATAGAGGCCGTCGATGTCGGAGAGAAGCACGAGGCAATCCGCCGACATCATGGAGGCGACGCGGGCGGCAAGGCGGTCATTGTCGCCGTAGCGGATTTCGGTCGTCGCCACCGTATCGTTCTCGTTGATCACCGGCACGGCACCTTGGGCAAGGAGCGTGCCCAGCGTGGCGCGGCCGTTCAGATAGCGGCGGCGCTCTTCCGTGTCGTGCAGCGTCACCAGCACCTGTGCGGCGACGATGTTGCGGGTGCGGAGCGCCTCGGCCCAGGCCTGCGCCAGCGCGATCTGCCCCACGGCAGCTGCGGCCTGCTTCTGCGGCAGTTCGAGCTTGCCCTTGGGGAGGCCCAGCGTGCGGCGCCCGAGCGCAATCGCGCCCGAGGAAACGAGAATGACTTCGGCCCCGCTCACCCGCAGGTCGGCGATGTCGTCGACCAGCGACGACAGCCATGAGGCTTTCAGGGTTCCGGATTTTTCATCGACGAGAAGGGCCGAGCCAACCTTGACGACAATCCGGCGGGCTTTCTCCAGCCGGGTCTTCATGGCCGCCACTCACCCGTTGATACCTTTTCCGGGTCCGGGGTTGCGGCAATCTGCTTGGCCTTGGCGATCACCGTCATCAGCGCCCGCATGGCCTCGTCGATGCCGCGCTGGCCGGCGGCAGAAATGGCGAGCGGCGTCTTCTTCGTCTTGGTCTTGAAGGCCTTGAGCTTCTTCTCCAGCGTCTTCGCATCGATGGCGTCGGTCTTGTTGAAGACGATGACCTCGGGCTTCTTCGCCAGTTCCTTGCTGTAGGACTTCAGTTCCTCGCGCACCGTATTGTAGTCGGCGGCGGGATCTTCCGAGGTGACGTCGATCAGGTGGAGAAGGACGATGCAGCGCTCGATGTGGCCGAGGAAGCGGGTGCCGAGGCCTGCGCCTTCGCTCGCCCCTTCGATCAGCCCGGGAATGTCGGCGAGCACGAAACTGTTGCCGTCGCTGCGGACGACGCCGAGCTGCGGGTGGAGCGTGGTGAAGGGATAATCCGCGATCTTGGGGCGGGCCGCCGAAACGACAGAAAGGAGCGTCGACTTACCGGCATTGGGAAGGCCGATGATGCCGGCGTCGGCAATGAGCTTGAGGCGGAGCCAGACCCAGCGCTCCTCCCCCGGCAGGCCGGGATTGGCGTGGCGGGGCGAGCGGTTGGTGGACGACTTGAAGTGGTGGTTGCCGAAGCCGCCATTGCCGCCCTTGGCGATCATGGCCCGCTGGCCGGGTTCCGTCAGGTCGGCGAGCAGGATCTCGCGCTCCTCGTCATAGACCTGGGTGCCGACGGGTACCTTGAGGACGATATCCTCGGACGAGGCGCCCGCCCGTAGGCGGCCCATGCCGTGGCCCGCCGTGCGGACCTTGAAATGCTGCTGGTAGCGGTAGTCGATGAGGGTGTTGAGGTCGCGCGCGGCCTCCACCCAGACATCGCCGCCATGGCCGCCATCGCCGCCGTCGGGACCGCCCATCTCGATGAACTTCTCGCGGCGGAACGAGACGGAACCGGCGCCACCGTCGCCCGCCTTCACATAGATCTTGGCTTCATCGAGAAATTTCATGAGCGGGCTCATAGCGCATCGCATGCGCAGTTGGAATCAATCCGGCGAGAAAAGATGGCGGATCATTAAGGAGAGCAGGAACGCGCGCCAGACGGCGGTCCTGACCCCGGGGCGGCCCCGCGACACATTTGCCCGGGGGAATCGTACCCCCCAAAAGCCAAGGGCTCCTTGGTCCAGGGACTGTCCGGAAGGGGACTCGCGCCCGGAATGGCTCCTGCCAGGCGTTGAAAAGGCAGGTTTTTAACCGGATTAACGCTCTGTTTACCAAGATGTTGCATCGCAGCAACAATGTGAAACGAAGGTAGTTCCGGGGGTTAGGTCCTTATTGTCGTCACATTTGGACAATGTAAACACTCCCATTCACCACAGCGTCGGCCTGACACGTCGTCATCTTACAGAAGGATGATGCTCTGTTAGTCCGGCATAAGCCTGAAGGGGGCCTAATACATGAATAAGTACTTCAAGTCTGCTGTTGTCGCGTCTGCGCTTTTCTTGCCTGTACTTGCAATGACTGCGTCGGCAGCGTGCCTGAAAGGAAAAGCCTGCGCTAAGGAAAAGTTAAGCCCGAAGAGCGCCGAGATCGTCGAGATGATCAAGGCCGTCGCGCCGGCCCACGGCGTTCCCACCTGGTTTGCGCTCCGCATTGCCAAGGTCGAATCCAACTACAATCCGCGCGCCCGCGGCACGCATGGTGAACTGGGCCTTTACCAATTGAAGTGCTCCACCGCCCGCGAGGTGGGCTTCCGCGGCAACTGCTCCACCCTGCTCAATCCCACCGTCAACATCGAATACGGCCTGAAGCACCTCTCGCTCGCCATCCAGAAGTCGAACGGCGACCTGCGGATGGCCGCCTCCAAGCACAATGGCGGCCTCGGCCGCACCCGGCTCGTCGCCTCCTACGTCGCCAAGGTATTCTGACGAACGGAGTTCGCCCCGGCTTCAGGGCCGGCGGCTGGCCTGCCAACGGGCCCGTGACAGGCTGAGGTTTGTCACGGGAACTTCCCTCCCTTGCGCCTTCGAGAAGCTGCTGCAGGGACCCACCACCTCAAACCCCAGCTTTTCCAGGATCCGCGCCGAGGCGGCATTGCCGTTGTGGTAGCAGGAGACAAGCCTGTCGTGTCCGGCGCGGAGAAAGGCATCGTCCACCATGGCGCGGCCGGCCTCGCTGCCGATCCCCCGGCCCCAGACCCGCTGGGAATACCAGTAGCCCAGCTCGGCATCGCCCTTCTCCTCGCTCCATTCATAGGAAATGACGCCGACGAGTTCGCCCGGATGGGCCTTCTCCTCGACCGCCGCAACCCGCGATCGATTGTTGAGGGTGCCAACGAAGCGCACGAAATCCAGGGCGTCATCGAGGTGGTAGGGATGGGGAATGCGCGCCGTGTTCCGGACGATGGCAAAATCATTCATTTCCCGCAGCAACACGGGAACGTCGCTTTCGGCGACGGGGCGGAGGGTGAGCCGTGCGGTTTCCAGGGGTCCGGCCATGGTCGTCTCCAAACGAAAGGGGAGCGGATGGTGTCCCATCTGCTCCCCTGATGCAACGCCGGAGGACCGGCCATGCGGATGCTTCCTGCCTTATTCGGCGGCCTTGGGCGCGATCACCGAGACAACCTGCTTGTTGTCCTTGGTGCCGCGGAATTCCACCGTGCCGGCGACGCGGGCGAAGATGGTGTGGTCACGGCCCATGCCGACGCCCGTTCCGGGGTGCCACTTGGTGCCGCGCTGGCGAAGGATGATGTTGCCGGGAATGGCCTGCTCACCGCCGAACAGCTTGACGCCGAGACGGCGGCCAGCGGTATCGCGGCCGTTGCGGGATGAACCGCCTGCTTTCTTGTGTGCCATGGTTCAGAACTCCTCTCGGTTACTCGGCCCGGGCGCGGTCGGTCTTGGCGCGGGGCGGCTTGCCGGCCAAGAGCTCCTTGGCCTGCTCGATCCATTCTTCACGGGCCACGCGGCCCTTCTGCTTCAGGTGCGCTTCGACCTTCTCGACATCCGCCGCCGACATGTTGGCGATGGCGGCGAAGGTGTTGAAGCCCAGTTCGCGCAGGCCCTTCTCCATCTTGGGGCCAACGCCGCCAATGAGGGAGATGTCGTCGGACTTGCCGTCACCGGCAGGCGCGGCAAGCGTCTGGGCAGCCGGAGCGGCCTCGGCCTTCTTTTCCGCCTTGGGCTTGGCAGCCGCCGGCTTGGCGCCGCCCGTCAGGATCTCGGTGATGGTCACCGAGGTGAGGAGCTGGCGATGGCCGTTGCGGCGGCGGTAGTGCTTGCGGCGGCGCTTCTTGAAAATATAGACGGTGTCGGACTTTTCCTGCTTGGCGATTTCCGCCACCACCGTGGCGCCGGCCACGAAGGGCGCGCCGATCTCGACCGTGCCGCCGTTGCCGACCATGAGCACGTCCGTGAACGTGACCTGATCGCCGGCCGCGCCGTCGAGCTTTTCAATGCTGATCTTGTCGTTGGCGGCAACGCGATACTGCTTGCCGCCCGTCTTGATGACTGCGTACATTCTCTTCCTTCTTTCCCGCGCCGGACGGAGCCGCTTCTTAACCCTATGGAAAAGCGGTCTTTTTTCAAATTGCTTCGGTGAGAAGCCGGGTACCCTGGGGCAGCGCCATATGTTTTGGCGGCCGGAAAGCCGCCAAACGTGGGGGCTTACTGACGAATTGCCGGGAAAAAGTCAAGCGGCAGGGCGTTGGGGAATCCGTCCGGCTTGCGCCCGCCGGGCGTTGTGGCTTGAATGCGCCACCCCGGAGTTATGAGTCGATGATCCACCGCCTGCTGATCCTGCTCGTCGCGGCACTTGTCCTTGCCGCTCCCGCCGCCCTGGCGGGAACGGGCAAGACCTCCACCAACAGCCCGGCCGTGGTGATCGGCCCGTCCGAGCCCCCGATGCAGGTGCTGATCGTCCAGGGAACGGGCGACTGCAGCAGCGCCTGCCCGCAGTGGATCGCGGCGCAAGGGGAAATCACCGCGGCAAGCCCCGGACGCTTCGCCAAGGTCCTGCGCCAGATGGGCAAGCGCAAGCTTCCCGTGATCCTCAATTCGCCGGGCGGCTCGATCGCTGCCTCCCTCGAAATCGGCCGGATGATCCGCAAGGCGGGGCTTGATGTCGCCATCGGCCGCACCAGCATCCTGGGCTGCCCGCCGCTGGCCGCCTCCTGCAAGAAGGCCAAGGCCCGCGATGGCGTCTACGTGGGCATCGCCTCCACCGCCGTGTCCTATTGCAATTCCGCCTGTCATCTCGTGCTGGCGGCGGGCACCCAGCGGCTGGTGCCGCCGGGAAGCTCGGTCGGCGTCCACCAGGCCCGCACCGTCTGGAACCGCGAGGTGGTGACCTACCGGGAGCGCTACCGCATCGTGGCCGGCGAGAAGCAGGTGATCGACCGCAAGGTGGTGAGCCGCAAGCCCGCCAAGCCCAAGATCACCTACGGCTACGACAAGTCGCTCCGCCGCACTCTCACCTCCTATTACAAGACCATGGGGATCGACCCCGCGGTTCTGGCCGAAGCCGAGAAGGCCTCCTTCAAGGACATCAATTTTCTGAACGCGGCAGAACTCGACCGCCTGCGCCTCCGGACCAGCGGCGCGGGGCTGGGCACGCTGGTGGGCAAGGGCCGTTGCCAGAAATCGCCGCTCCCCGCCAACTGCCAGGCAAGTGCCGTGAGTGCGGTCACGCAATAACTCAAGACACTTTAGGGCAAGGCATTGCGCTCGACGAGGCCGACGAGCCCGTCCATGATCCGGTTCAGGTCATAGTCCTTGGGCGTGTAGACGGCGGCGACGCCCAGCTGCTTCAGCACATGGGCATCCTCCTCCGGGATGATGCCGCCCACCACGACGGGCGCGGAAATGTTCCGTGCACGGAGCTTCTGCATCACCTCGCGGACCAGGGGCACATGGCTGCCGGAGAGGATCGAGAGGCCGAGAATGTGGACGCGGTCGGCTTCCGCCTTGGCCACCAGTTCATCCGGCGTCATGCGAATGCCGTCGTAGACGACCGCAAGGCCGATGTCGGCGGCGCGGGTAGCGATCTGTTCCGCACCATTGGAATGGCCGTCGAGGCCGGGCTTGCCGACGAGGAAACGGGGTTGCGTGCCAAGCACCTGCGCGAGCTTCGCCACACGGCCGCGAAGTGCTTCAAGTGAACCTTGAGCAGCCTCGCTGCTGCTGAGGCTGACACCCGTGGGCGCACGGAACTCGCCGAAGACGGCGCGCAACGTCTGGCCCCATTCGCCCGTGGTGACGCCGGCCTTTGCGCAGGCAATCGACGGCTCCATGATGTTGCGGCCGGCCTTCGCCGCCTCCTTCAATGCGGCCAGCGTGCGTTCGACGGCCCCTGCATCGCGCCTGGCGCGCCACGCCTTCAGGCGTTCGATCTGGCCGAACTCCACATCGTCCTTCACCGTCATGATGGCATTGCCGGCGGCAAGCGGCGACGGCTCTCCGCTGGTGAAGACGTTGACGCCAACGACTTTCGTCTCGCCCGACTCGATGGCGCGCAGCCGCGCCGTGTTGGAGGCGACCAGTTCCTCCTTCATGTAGGCGAGGCCCTTGAGCGAGGCGGCGCCCCCGAGAGATGACACCTTCGCCATCTCGGCACGGGCGGCCGTCTTCAATTCATCCACCTTCGCGGAGATCACCGCACTGCCATCGAAAATGTCGTCATGCTCCAGCAGGTCGGTTTCGAAGGCCATGATCTGCTGCATGCGAAGCGACCACTGCTGGTCGAAGGGCCGCGGCAGGCCGAGCGCCTCGTTCCAGGCGGGCAGTTGCACGGCGCGGGCCCGCGCCTTCTTGGACAGCACCACGCCCAGCATCTCGATCAGGATGCGGTAGACGTTGTTCTCCGGCTGCTGCTCGGTGAGGCCGAGGGAATTGACCTGCACGCCGTAGCGGAAGCGGCGGAACTTCTCGTCGGTCACGCCATAGCGCTCACGCAGCAGATCGTCCCAGAGATCGACGAAGGCGCGCATCTTGGAGAGTTCGGTGATGAAGCGGATACCGGCATTGACGAAGAAGGAGATGCGGCTCGCCACGATCGGAAAGACCGATGCAGCAATGTCGGGCGAGGCTTTGCAGGCGTCGAGCACGGCGGTTGCGGTCGCAAGCGCGAAGCCCAGTTCCTGCGCCGGCGTCGCCCCTGCTTCCTGCAGGTGATAGGAGCAGATGTTGACCGGATTGAACTTCGGCATCTCCTGCGTGGCAAAGGAAATGGTGTCGACGGTCAACCGCAGCGACGCCTCCGGCGGGAAGACGTAGGTGCCGCGGGCGAGGTACTCCTTGATGATGTCGTTCTGGGTGGTGCCCTGCAGCTTTGCGCGCGGCGCGCCCTGCTCTTCCGCCACCGCCACATAGAGTGCCATCAGCCACGCCGCCGTGGCATTGATGGTCATGGAGGTATTCATCTCGGCCAGCGGGATGCCGTCGAAGAGGGTGCGCATGTCGCCGATGTGGGAGATGGGAACGCCCACCTTCCCCACCTCGCCCGCCGCCCGCGGATCATCGCTGTCATAGCCCGTTTGCGTCGGCAGGTCGAAGGCGACCGAGAGGCCGGTCTGGCCCTTGGAGAGATTGGTGCGGAACAGGCGGTTGGACTCCTCCGCCGTGGAGTGGCCCGCATAGGTGCGCATCAGCCAGGGTTGGTCAGCCATGGAGAGACCGGTTCTTTTGCATTGCAACAGGGAAGCATGGCCCCTGCCGCGCTGCAACTCCACTTTGGTGCAGCCTGGCCCGATGCCCCTAGGGCAGGTTGTCGCCCGAGGGGCGGTATCCGAAGATGAGGAAGAGCAGATAGGCCATCACCAGCTGCCCCGGGATCGCCAGCACGATGCCACGCTGGAAGGGCCCCGTGTCAGGCAGCACCACCTCCCGGCTCATGCCGTTGCTGTAGAGCCCCGCTGCGAAGAGCATGACCACGGTCACGCCTGTCAGGATGCGGTTGTCCCGCCTGAGCAGGCCGGTCACCACGAAGCTGCTGACGGCGGTCAGGAGACAATTGCCGATCAGCACGGTGGCCGATGGCGACCATGTTTCCGCAAACGGAAACAAGGCCGCGTAAGCCTCGAAAAGAAAAGTCACAGAACCGCCCCCGGTTACATGGTGGGACAGGCCGGTTTCCCGGTTGCCATCCCAAGAATGAGTAGACCGGGGTTGACCGGCGCGGTCAAGATGCCGCGCGAGGGTGGTCCGCACGGACCATGGACTAATGGTGCAATGCAAAATAGTCTCGGGGCGGACTAGACTGTCCCTCCGACCCACCGACCTGCACAGAGGACGCCATGACCGCAGCCCTACACAAGCTCTCTCCCGCCACGGGCAAGTCTGTCTATGCGGTGGGCGAGATCCCGCCGCTTGGCCATGTGCCGGAAAAAATGCACGCCTGGTGCATCCGCCAGGAGCGCCACGGTTCGCCCGACACCGCCATGCAGGTGGAAGAGGTGCCGACCTGGGCGATCGGCGAAGACGAGTGCCTCATCCTGGTGATGGCGGCGGGCGTCAATTACAACGGCGTGTGGGCCGCCCTCGGCAAACCCATCTCGCCCATCGACGGCCACAAGAACCCCTATCACATCGCCGGCTCCGACGCGTCGGGCGTTGTCTATGCCGTGGGCTCCAAGGTGAAGCGCTGGAAGGTGGGCGACGAGATCGTCGTCCACTGCAACCAGGATGACGGCGACGATGAGGAGTGCAATGGCGGCGACCCCATGTTCTCGCCTTCGCAGCGGATCTGGGGCTACGAGACGCCGGACGGGTCCTTCGCGCAGTTCGCCCGCGTGCAGGCGCGCCAGCTTCTGCCCAAGCCGAAGCACCTCACGTGGGAGGAGAGCGCCTGCTACATGCTCACCCTCGCCACCGCCTACCGCATGCTCTTCGGCCACCGCCCGCATGTGCTGAGCGCAGGCCAGAGCGTGCTCGTGTGGGGCGCCTCGGGCGGGCTTGGTTCCATGGCGGTGCAGCTCGCTGCAACGACGGGTGCGAACGCCATCGGCGTTGTATCCGAAGAGGACAAGCGCGACTTCGTGCTGGGCCTGGGCGCACGCGGCGTCATCAACCGCAAGGACTTCAAGTGCTGGGGCGCCATGCCCCAGGTGGGCACGCCGGAATACAATGCCTGGGTCAAGGAAGCGCGCGAGTTTGGCAAGGCGATCTGGAACATCACCGGCAAGGGCAACAACGTCGACATGGTCTTCGAGCATCCGGGCGAATCGACCTTCCCGGTCTCGGTGCTGATGACCAAGCGCGGCGGCATGGTGGTGATCTGTGCGGGCACCACGGGCTTCAATCTCACCATGGATGCGCGTTACCTCTGGATGCACCAGAAGCGGGTGCAGGGTTCGCACTTCGCCAACCTCATGCAGGCCTCGGCGGCGAACCGCCTGGTGGAGGCGCAGCGCATCGATCCCTGCATGTCGGAGGTCTATGCCTGGAACGACATTCCGCTCGCCCACATGAAGATGTGGAAGAACGAGCACCGCCCCGGCAACATGGCGGTGCTGGTCTCGGCGCCGCGCACCGGCCTCAAGAACTTCGACGACACGGTGGAAGCCGCGGGCGGGTGAGATGATTGCGTGGCGCATGCTTCGAGGCCGCTGCGCGGCACCTCAGCATGAGGGTGTCGTATGCACCTCATCCTGAGGTGCGAGGCGGAGCCGAGCCTCGAAGGATGCGCAACACTATTTTCCTTTCCGTCACCCCCGCGAAGGCGGGGGCCCAGCTTCCTTCATTCGTATACGTGTTCCGCCAAAGCTGGATTCCGGCTCGCGCGCGGCATCTCGCTTTCGCTCGATCAAGGCGCGCGTCCGGAATGACGGTACACAAAAACGGAGTGAGCGCCCCCTCACTCCCTGAGATCAGGCTTGTCGGGGACGGAGTTCAGTTCCGAGAGGAGATGCAGCACGCGGTTCACCTCGCCGCCGAGGATCAGCACCAGTGCGGCGAGATAGAGAAAGAACATCGCCGCGAACAACCCCGACAGCGAGGCATACGTCGAGGTGAAGGTGTGGAACTGCAGCAGCCACCAGGAGAAGCCGAAGGCGAGCGCGCCCCACACCACAACGGTCAGCAGCACGCCGGGCAGGATGCGGAGGAACGGCATGCGCTTGGCCGGCAGCACCACGTGAGCCGCCATCACGCCGATGAAGAGCACCAGCAACGCGAGGGGAATTCGCATCTGCTGCAGGGACTCGAACTTCGCCGCGATGGCGATGCCATGGCCCGCCGCATAGCGGAGGGCGAGCGGCAGGAGCACGATGAGAACCGAAAAGGCGACGAACAGGACCGCCGCCGCGACGACGAAGACGATGTCGATGAGATAGACATACCAGGCGGGCCGGCGGTCCTTCAGGTCATAGGCGCGGTTGAGCCCGACGCGGACCGAGTCCACCCCCGCCATTGCGCTCCAGATCGTCAGTAGTGCGGCGATGCTCAAGAGGTCGGCGCGCGGCACGGTGAGGATCGAGGTGATTTCGCCAGAGAGCGGCTTCACCAGCGCATCCGGCACCACGTCGATGAGGAAGGTGACCGCCGTGCGGGCCTGGTCCTCGGTGCCGATGAAGCCGGCAAAGGCGGTGAGGAAAATGAGGAAGGGAAAGATCGAGAACAGGGTGCGGAAGGCGATGTTGCCGGCCAGCGGCACGGCCTCGTCCGCGAAGAGACGCCGGAAGGTCTTGGCGACGAGGCGGAGCGGGCTCAACCCCGCAATGCCGCCGCTGCCGTGCCGGGGAGACTGTTCTTCGGTCATCTCAAACACTTATCCCATAGGAAGGCGGCCTTGAAAACGGGTCGCATGGCAGCAATGCACAAGCCTGTTTCGGTCACTGCGGTTGTGGCGTTTTGGCGGAAGGCAAGGCAATGCTGCCGGCCATGCCAGTCCGGTTCACCCGCCTCATCGTCACCGCCGCCCCTGCCCTCTTCGTCGTCATGTGGGCGACGGGCTTCATCGCGGCGCGGCTGGCCGCACCCCATGTGGAACCCTTCACCTTCCTCGCCATCCGCTTTCCCATTGCGGCCGCCCTCTTCGCCCTGATCGCCGTGGCCTCGAAGGCGCCATGGCCCTCGCCCCGCCTTGCGCTCCATGCCGGTGTGACGGGGGCACTCATCCACGCCGTCTATCTCTCCACCATATTCTGGGCGGTGGCGCACGGATTGCCGGCCGGTGTCTCGGCGCTGATCGTGGGCTTGCAGCCGCTCCTCACCGCCTTCATAGCCTCGGGCTTCGTGGGCGAGGAGATCGCGCCCCGCCACTGGTTCGGCCTCATCGTCGGGCTCATTGGCGTGGGCCTCGTGATCTCGCCCAAGCTTTCGCTTGCCTCGATCGACGGCATCACGCCGGCAACGACGCTCGCCTGCCTCGGCGGCACGGCGGCCATCGCCTTCGGCACGGTATACCAGAAGCGCTTCGCCACCGGCCTTCACATCGCAAGCGGCGGGGTGTGGCAATATGTGGGAGCTTCGCTCGTCATGTTCGCCGCCGTGGCGCTGTTCGAGGACGGCCGCTTCGACGGCACCTTCAATGCCTGGTTCGCGCTGGCCTGGTCGGTGCTGGTGCTGTCGCTGGGAGCGATCTCGCTCCTCATGCTGCTCATTCGCCAGGGCGAGGTCGCCAAGGTCTCGAGCCTGATGTTCCTCGTTCCCGCTGTTGTGGCGCTGATGGCCTACGGCCTCTTCGACGAGACGCTCAATCTCGTGCAGATCCTCGGCATGGCGGTCTGTGCCGCCGCCGTGATCATTGTCAACCGGCGGCGACAGGCGGCGTCCTGAGTTCATCAAGCGCGGCCTTGGCGCGGTCGCGGTGGGCCTGGGTGATGTGGCTGCGGACGAGGCCGATGGCGCCCATCAGGACGGCCATGTCGTCGGTGAAGCCAAGCGCAAGAATGACATCGGGGATCACGTCGAAGGGCATGATGAAATAGGCAAGCGCGCCAAAGAGCGTGGCCTTCACCTTGAAGGGCGTGGCCGCATCGGTTGCGCAATACCAGGCGGCGAGCAGCTCATCGGCAAAGGGTATGCGCGCCACGTTGCGCGTCAGCTTCGGCCAGAAGCCTTCACGGACCAGGGTTTCGGTGCGGTCGTCAGACATGTCTCTGCCCTCCCCGTTGCGAGAGGACTCACAGATGGGAAGACCGGCGCGGATTTCAAGAGCCGGGCGATCAGGGGCCGCGGTGGGTGAGCCAGAGCACGCCCATGAGGATGACGATGGCGGCAAACTGCAGGATGACGCGCCAGCGCATGAACGACTGCGAACGGTTGGGCGAGCCACCCCGCATCATGTTGGAAAGGCCGAGGACAAGCACCACGGCAACCGCGGCGACGGCAACGTAACTCAGGGCATTGGCAGCAAACATGGCGTCTCCTTAGCCGATCCGGCGCGGCGGGGAAAGGAATTGGAAAGGCACAACTCCGTGAAGGCAGGCAGGGCCTCAGCTGTTCCGCTCGGCGAAGCGGTCGAGCAGGCCCGACGGCAGGATGCGCCGCATGAAGGCCGCCACATGGGTGGGTATGGTGACATAATAGTGGGCCCGGGGGTTGGGCTTCTCCAGCGCCAGGATGAGCTTGGCGAGCACCGCTTCGGGCGGCAGCTTGAACTTGCCGGTGCCGCCTTTGTCGAGGCGGCGGCGCTGCTTCTCGAAATCCGCCTTGTAGTGCGAATGGGTCATGTCGATGTTCTTCTCGAAGGCGGCGCGCGCATTCTTCACGAACATGCTGCTGATCGGACCCGGATTGATGGTCACCACCTTGATGCCGCTGCCGCGGAGTTCCAGCCGCATCGTATCGGTGAGGCCTTCGAGCGCGAACTTCGAGGCGTTGTAGGGCCCGCGGTACTTGAGGGCGAGGATTCCAAGCACCGACGAGCATTGCACGATCCGGCCCTCGCCCGCTTTCCGCATCATCGGCAGCACGGCGCGGGTGAGCTGGTGCCAGCCGAAAAAATTCGCCGCGAACTGTTCCTCGAGCACGGCGCGCGGCACGTCTTCCACCGCACCAGGCTGGCCGTAGGCCCCGTTGTTGAAAAGCGCATAAAGGCTGCCGCCGGTGCGCTTCGTCACCTCGGCAACGCAAGCCTCGACGCTCTCGGGGAAGCGGTAGTCGAGGGCAATGGCCTCGAGGCCTTCGCTTTCGAGACGCTTGAGATCGGCCTCGCTTCGCGCCGTGGCGAAGACGCGGTAGCCGCGCTGCTTCAGCCCGTGGGCGCAGGTGTAGCCGATGCCGGTGGAGCAACCGGTGATGAGAATCGTCTTCTGGGTCATGGCGGATGTTTAGGAGGGATGGCGAAGGGAGACAATTGCGCGCGTGGCGCATGCTTCGAGGCCGCTCCGCGGCACCTCAGCATGAGGAATGAATTATCCCCTCACCCTGAGGTGCGCGGGCCGCGCCCGCGCCTCGAACGGTGGGGGGCGGGTGTGATCAATTCGACCCGTCCAGCAGCCGCTTCGCGATCACCTGCGCCTGGATTTCGGCGGCACCTTCGAAGATGTTGAGGATGCGGGCGTCACACAGCACGCGGCTGATCTGGTATTCGAGCGCGAAGCCGTTGCCGCCGTGGATCTGCACGGCGTTGTCGGCATTGGCCCAGGCGACGCGCGCGGCCAGCAGCTTGGCCATGCCCGCTTCCACGTCACAGCGCTTGCCCTCGTCCTTTGCCGCGGCGGCGCGATAGGTGAGAAGACGGGCGCCGTGGGTTTCCGCCGCCATCAACGCCAGCTTGTCGGCGACGCGTGGGAACTGCACGATCGGCTTGCCGAACTGCACGCGGTCCTGCGCGTATTTCAGGCCGAGATCGAGCGCGTTCTGCGCCACGCCCACGGCGCGTGCTGCGGTCTGGATGCGGGCGCTCTCGAAGGTCTGCATCAGCTGCTTGAAGCCCTGCCCTTCCACCCCGCCCAGAAGATTTCCGGCCTTCACCTCGAAATCCTCGAAGCGGATCTCGAACTCCTTCATGCCGCGATAGCCCAGCACCTCGATCTCGCCGCCGGTCATGCCCTTGGCAGGGAAGGGCTCGGCATCACTGCCGCGCGGCTTTTCGGCGAGGAACATGGAGAGGCCCTTGTAGCCCGGTTCATTCGCATTGGTGCGGGCGAGCAGCATCATCAGGTCGGCGCGCACGGGATGCGTGATCCAGGTCTTGTTGCCGGTCACCTTGTAGACGTCGCCCTCGCGCACGGCGCGCGTCTTGAGTGATCCGAGATCAGAGCCCGTGTTGGGTTCGGTGAAGACGGCCGTCGTCAGAATCTCGCCCGAGGCGATGCGCGGCAGCCAGTGGCGCTTCTGCTCTTCGGTGCCGCCGCAGAGAATGAGCTCGCTCGCGATCTCGGCCCGCGTACCAAGCGAGCCCACGGCGATCCAGCCGCGCGACAGTTCTTCCGAGACGACGCACATGGACTGCTTGGAGAGCGCCAAGCCGCCATGTTCTTCCGGCAGGGTGAGCGCGAAGACACCAAGCTCTGCCAGTTCCGCAATGATCTCGAGCGGCACATAGGCGTTGCTGCGGTGCCAGCCGTGGGCATGGGGCGCCACCTTGTCGGCAACGAAGCGGTTCATCGACTGGCGCATGTCCTCAAGCGCGGGGTCGAGGCCGGAGGAGCCAAGGATGTCGGCGGCGGCCTTGGCCCGCAGCGCCTCCGTTACTTCGGTCCGCCGCTCCGCCGTGTTGCCGTTCCTGAAAAGCGCAAGCCCGCGAATCGCCGTGAGCGAGGCCTCCGACAGGCCCAGCTCGTGGGGGCGGATCGTCTCCTGCTGGTTGAGCGGAATGCCGCCTGCAATCTGGCTGAGGTAATCCCCCGCCAGAACTGCGGCGAGCGCCTGGTCGGCCGCCGTCCAGGCGCTGCCGAGCTGTTCGGCATGGGCCGCAAGCGCGGCAAAGGTTTCGGCATAGGTGGCAAGCCAGGAGATGCCGTGGGCGAGGTGCTGCTCGCGGTCGAAGGCCTCCGCGCTGCGGTCGCCCGCCAGCTTCACCCGGAGATGCGCAATCGCCTGCGGAACGAGTTCGGCCACCCGCGCATGGGCCTCGTGAAGGTCGCTGGCAATCGTCACACCTGTTCTCCCGGTCTGTTTCCTGAAACGGAAAGGCTATGACGGCGGATGCTGCGCCGCAACATCACCTTTGGTCGCCCCTCGGGCGGGGGCCGCAGGGGGCTCGCATCCACAGGCTGCCGCATTTGGGCCGGAATTTTCCGCTCTAGGCAACATATCCCGCCGTTACACCCTGTTAACGGTTCGGATCATATGGTTAACGGATGAAGATGCGCGGCGTTTTTCCAGCTTTCTTGATCGTGCTCGGCCTCTCCTCGGCGGCCCTGGCGCAATCTGCAGACGAACCGAAGAAGCTCGGCAGCTTCAAGGACTGGCAGGCCTTTACCTACAAGGCGCCGGACTCCAAGGTCTGCTTCGCCTTCTCGGAGCCCAAGAGCTCCAAGTCCACCCGCGAGGCCAAGCGCGGGCCCATCCGCTTCATCGTCACCAACTATCCCGGCCGCAAGGTGCAGGGCCAGATCTCGACCATCATCGGCTATCCCTTCAAGGACGGCTCCACCGTGCAGCTCGTCATCGACGACAAGGAGTTCACCCTCTACCCCGTGGGTGACACCGCCTGGGCCGAAAAAGACGATGCCGACATCGTCGCCGCCATGAAGGACGGCAAGACGCTCAAGGTCTCGGGTACCAGCTGGAAGGGCACCCAGACCACCGACAGCTATTCGCTGGCGGGCATTTCCGCTGCGATCGACGAGATCGACAGCGCCTGCAAGTAGGGCCTGCGATGACGGCGCGGCGGCGTCTTCTCGGTCTTCTCCTTGTTCCCCTGCTGGCACTGCTGGCGCCGGTCTCCTCCGGCCATGCCGAAGCCTCCTGCTCCACCGAGGAACATGAGGGCCGCAGCTACGACGTCTGCCGCTTCGATCCCGCCACGCAACCGCTCGAACTCTTCAACCTGAACGACAACGGCGAGCCCATCGGCACCTTCTCGGCGCTCGCGGCAAAGCTGGCGGGCGACGGCAAGCGACTCACCTTTGCCATGAACGCCGGCATGTTCGACGACAAGCTGCACCCCATCGGGCTCTACGTGGAGCGTGGCCAGACCCTGAAGAAGCTGAACCGGCGGAACGGCTTCGGCAACTTCCACCTGAAGCCCAACGGCGTCTTCTTCATCGAGGACGGCAAGGCGGCAGTGATGGACTCCGAGAGCTTCGCCAAGTCAGGCGTGAAGCCCGACTTCGCCACCCAATCCGGCCCCATGCTGGTGATCAACGGCAAGATCCATCCGAAATTCTCGCCAACCGGGACCTCGGCCAAGGTCAGGAACGGCGTGGGTGTCACGCCCTCGGGCGAGGTGGTTTTCGCCCTCTCGGAGACGGCCGTCACCTTCCACCAGTTCGCAAGCTTCTTCCGCGACGGGCTGGGCACGCCGAACGCGCTCTTCCTCGACGGCACCATTTCGAGCCTCTACTCCACCGACCTCCGCCGCAACGACGGCTTCCTGCCGCTCGGCCCCATGGTGGGCGTTTACGAAGAGAAGTGAAGGTTTTACGGCGGATTTGATTTTGTGCCCGCAAGGGGCTAACTCCCGGCCAATCCCCGGACGCATCTGTATTTCATTCGTCCCAACCCCATTTCTTTCCGATCCATCATGCCGACGCTCATTGCCAACCTGCCGGAACGCTATATCCAGAACGACATGCGGCCCTCGCTTGCAGGGCTGACGCGCGACCAGCTGATGGAGATGCTGGCGCGCGTGGGCGTGCCGGAGAAGCAGCGCAAGATGCGGGCAAACCAGCTCTTCCACTGGATCTACCACAAGGGCGTCACCTCGTTTTCGGCGATGACCAACATCGCCCGCGAACTCCGCGAAAAGCTGGACGAGGCCTTCCAGATCGCCCGGCCCGAGATCGTCACCGAACAGAAGTCCTCCGACGGCACGATGAAGTGGCTGCTGCGGCTTGCCCCCGATGCCCGCGGCCAGCGTCACGAGATCGAGACCGTCTATATCCCCGAGGAAGACCGCGGCACACTCTGCATCTCCTCCCAGGTCGGCTGCACGCTCACCTGCACCTTCTGCCATACCGGCACGCAGACGCTGGTCCGCAACCTGACCGCCGAGGAGATCGTGGGCCAGATCATGCTCGCCCGCGACCGCATCAAGGACTGGCCGGATGACCTTGCCGCCAATCCGGCACCACCCTCCTCCGGCCGCTACATCACCAACGTGGTGCTGATGGGAATGGGCGAACCCCTCTACAATTTCGACAACGTGAAGCAGGCCATGGAACTGGCGAGCGACGGCGAGGGCCTGTCGCTCTCCAAGCGGCGCATCACGCTTTCGACCTCCGGCGTGGTGCCCGAGATTGCCCGTGCCGGTGACGAGATCGGCACCATGCTGGCGATCTCGCTCCACGCCACGACCGACGAGATCCGCAACAAGCTCGTTCCCCTCAACAAGAAGTATCCGCTGGCGGAATTGCTCGAGGCCTGCCGCAACTATCCCGGGGTCTCGAATGCGCGGCGCATCACCTTCGAATACGTGATGCTGAAGGGCGTGAACGATTCCAGGGACGACGCCAAACGGCTGGTGAAATTGCTGGCCGGCATTCCCGCCAAGATCAACCTCATTCCCTTCAATCCCTGGCCCGGCACGCAATATGAATGCTCGGACTGGGAGACGATCGAGAGCTTCGCCGAGATCGTGAACCGGGCGGGCTATGCGAGCCCGGTGCGCACTCCCCGCGGTCGGGACATCATGGCCGCCTGCGGCCAGCTCAAGAGCGAAAGCCAGAAGATGCGGGCCAAGGAGCGGCTGGCGGCGGGTCTGGCGTAAGCGATCTGTTCACCGCGGCGCCAAGGACCCCATACCCAAATCACTTCAAGTATGATCTAGGGTTGTGCCGTTAAGGCAACACAAAGGACCCCCCGAATGTTCAAGACGATGGCGATGGCTGCGGCCCTCCTCGCGCTCGCGGCACTTCCCGCCAAGGCGGAAGTGATCGACCTCTCCACCATCAAGTGCTCGGATCTCGCCAAGATGAGCGACGATGAAGGCAGCTACCTGATGATCTGGCTGCACGGCTATTACGGCGGCAAGGCCGGCGACACCACCATGGACACCGACTCCTTCGCCGAATCCGGCAAGGCGATCGGTGAGGCCTGCGCCCAGTCCCCCGAACTCGGCCTGATGACCGTCATCAACCAGATCGAACAGGACGGCGAAAGCCAGTAACCCCCGGTTCAGGGCAAGCAAGACCCCCTCGCGCCACGGACGATCAAATCAGAACGATTTGAGAGAGGAAAGTTGCGCCAGAGAGAGTGATCTTGCCTGCCCTTTTTGGCCCGTGTAAGGCCCATTCTCGAAGCGTCCCCCGGCCCTTGCGGGGGACCATCCGGGAAACATCATGTCCAAGCAGAAGATCAACAAGGTCGTGCTCGCCTATTCCGGCGGCCTCGACACCTCCATCATCCTGAAGTGGCTCCAGACCGAGTACAACGCCGAAGTGGTGACCTTCACCGCCGACCTCGGCCAGGGCGGCGAACTCGAGCCCGCCCGCAAGAAGGCGGAGATGCAGGGGATCAAGGAAATCTTCATCGAGGACCTGCGCGAAGAATTCATCCGCGACTTCGTCTTCCCGATGTTCCGCGCCAATGCCGTGTACGAGGGCGTCTACCTGCTCGGCACGTCGATTGCCCGTCCGCTCATCGCCAAGCGCCTGATCGAAATTGCCGAGAAGACCGGCGCCGATGCCATTTCCCACGGCGCCACCGGCAAGGGCAATGACCAGGTGCGCTTCGAGCTCACGGCCTACGCCCTCAACCCCGACATCAAGATCATCGCGCCCTGGCGCGAATGGGCCTTCAAGAGCCGCACCGACCTGATCGAGTTCGCGGAGAAGCACCGAATCCAGGTGGCGAAGGACAAGCGCGGCGAGGCCCCCTTCTCGGTCGACGCCAATCTTCTGCACTCGTCATCCGAAGGAAAGGTGCTCGAGGATCCATGGATCGAGCCGCCGCCCTACGTCTATCAGCGCACCATCGCGCCGGAGGATGCGCCCGACACGCCGACCTACATCGAGATCAGCTTCAAGAACGGTGACCCCGTGGCGATCAACGGCAAGGCCATGTCGCCCGCCACGCTGTTCACCGAACTGAACCGCCTCGGCCATGACAACGGCATCGGCCGTCTCGACCTCGTGGAGAACCGTTTCGTCGGCATGAAGTCGCGCGGTGTGTACGAAACACCGGGCGGCACCATCCTGGCAACGGCGCACCGCGCCATGGAGTCGATCACGCTCGACCGTGAGGCAGCGCATCTCAAGGACTCGCTGATGCCGCGCTATGCCGAGCTCGTCTACTACGGTTTCTGGTTTGCGCCCGAGCGCGAGATGCTGCAGTCCCTCATCGACAAGAGCCAGGAGCATGTGGAGGGCGATGTGCGCCTCAAGCTCTACAAGGGCAATGTCATCGTGGTGGGCCGCCGCTCGCCCAAGTCGCTCTACAAGAACGATCTCGTGACCTTCGAGGACGACCGCGGCGCCTATGATCAGAAGGACGCCGCCGGCTTCATCCGTCTGAACGCGCTCCGCCTGCGCACGCTCGCCGCCCGGAAAAGGAATACGTGAGACCGATCATCTGATCGTCAAATAAAGTCTCTCCATGGCCGGGCCACACCCTCATGCTGAGGTGCATTGCGACAGCAATGCCTCGAAGCATGAGTCGCGTGGCGCACCCTTCGAGGCCGCTCCGCGGCACCTCAGGGTGAGGAATGCCAGGAGTGGGTGAGGGACTCACGCCTTCCACGTCACGCTCCTCCCGGTCGTCATTCCGGACGCAGCACCTGATCGAGCGCACGCGAGATGTCGCGCGCGAGCCGGAATCCAGCTTTGGTTGATCACGTGTTGAAAGTGGAACCTGCGCGCCCGCCTACCCGCGCTTCCGTCGCGACTTGGCAAAGGTATCGAACGCGACCGCGAGCACGATGATCACACCGATGATGATCTGCTGCACGTAGCTCGAGACGTTCATCAGCACGAGGCCGTTGAGCAGCACGCCGATGAGGAGCGAGCCCACCACCGTGCCGAAGATGGTGCCGGCACCCCCGAACAGGCTGGTGCCGCCAATCACCACGGAGGCAATCACGGTCAACTCATAGCCCGTGCCCGCCACGGCTTCCGCCGAGTTCAATCGCGCCGCCAGCACGAAGGCGCCGAGGCCTGCAAAGAAGCCCATGATCACATAGACGCTGCAGATGATGCCGTTGACGTTGAGGCCCGACAGCCGGGCCGCTTCCGGATTTCCGCCCACCGCATAGACGCGCCGCCCGAAGCGGGTGTAGCGGAGCACGATGTGGGCGATGATCGCCGCCACGAGGAAGATGATGACGGGCACCGGCACCGGGCCGATCTTGCCCTGGCCCCACCAGGTGAAGGCCTTGTCGAAGCCGCTGATCGGGCCGCCTGCGGCGAAGAGCAGTGCAGCCCCGCGGAACACCGACATGCCGCCCAGTGTCACGACGAAGGGCGGCACCTTGAGCCGCGTGATGGAATAGCCCTGGATGTAGCCGCCGATGAGGCCGACGGCGATCGCCGCCAGTGCCGCCAGCGGCCAGCCGTAACCCACGGCATCGTCGCCCACGGTGAAGCGGTCCTGCATGCCGCCCTTTGCGACGGCCGCAGCGACGAGGCCCGCGAAGGCGAGGAGCGAACCCACGGAAAGATCGATGCCGGCAGTGAGAATCACGAACGTCATGCCGATCGCCAGAAGCCCGGTGATCGACACCTGACGCATGACGTTGAAGAGGTTGATCGACGACATGAAGCGCGGCTCGACGATGGCGAAGACCGCCATCAGCACCAGCAGGAAGATGAGCGGCGCAAAGCGGGCGATGAAGCCGAAGGCGTCGAATGAGGTGTCCGTCGCGGGGGCGGGTGAGCCGGTGGTCGACATCGGGTATTCTCTCCTAGGCCGCTTTGGGCGTGGACATGGTCATGAGCGTCATCAGCTGTTCCTGCGTGGCGCCCGGCCCCGGCACATCTCCGGTGACGCGGCCCTCGCGCATGGTGACGATGCGGTCGGCAAGGGACAACACCTCCGGCAATTCGGAGGAAATGACAATCACCGCGATGCCTTCCCTTGCCATTTCGATGAGCAGATTGTGGACCTCGACCTTGGCGCCGACATCGATGCCGCGCGTCGGTTCGTCGACGATGAGCACATTGGGGCGGAGCGCCAGCCAGCGCGCCAGCACCACCTTCTGCTGGTTGCCGCCCGAGAGGTTCCCGACGAGCTGTTCGCCCGAGGTCATGCGGATGTTGAGCTTGCGGCGGTAGTCTTCAACGAGGGCCGCTTCCTTGCTCGAACTGATGAAGGGACCCCAGCCGCTGATCTGGTCGTGGGCCGCCATGGAGAGATTGGTGCGGATGGCAAGCCCGAGGAACAGCGCCTGCTGCTTGCGGTCTTCCGGCACAAGGCCGATGCCTTGTGCAATCGCATCCGAAGGGCTGGCGATGCGAACAGGTTTGCCGCCCACGAAAACCTCGCCCGAATCGAGCGGATCGGCGCCGAAGATGGCGCGGGCGGATTCGGTGCGGCCGGCACCGACAAGGCCGGCAAGGCCGAGGATCTCGCCCTTGTGAACCTTGAAGGCGACATCGTGGAGTTCGATGGCGCTGGCGTCGGTGGCCTTGCGGCGGCGGTTGAGGCCCTTCACCTCAAGCGCCACCTCGCTCTGCGCGAAGCTGCCCTGACGGTGGGCGAGAAGGCCCACGTCGCGGCCCACCATCATGCGGATGATGCCTTCGATCGAGGTTTCGGCGACGCGGCCGTCACCCGCATTGCGGCCATCGCGCAGCACGGTGTAACGGTCGCAGATCTCGAAGACCTCTTCGAGGCGGTGGGTGACGAAGATCGTTGAAATGCCTTCCGCCTTGAGGCCGCGCACGATGGTGAAGAGCTTCTCCACCTCCGAGCGGCTCAGTGCCGAGGTGGGCTCATCCATGACGATGATGCGCGACTTCATGGAAAGGGCACGGGCGATTTCCACCATCTGCTGCTCGGCGACTGCAAGATCGCGCACCCGGGTGCCCGGATCGCGGTCGAGGCCGATCCGCTTCGAGATCTTGCGGGTCTCCTCTTCCATCAGGCTGTGATTGACGAAGAAGCGCGAGCCCAGCTCGCGGCCCACGAAGACATTCTCCGCAATCGACATGTCGGGGGCGAGGGTGAATTCCTGGTAGATGGTGACGATGCCCGCCCGCTGCGCATCCTGCGGCGTGGCGAAGACGGTGTCCCTGCCATCGAGCGCGATGGTGCCGGTATCGGGGGCCTGCGCGCCCGAGAGGATTTTCAGCAGCGTGGATTTGCCGGCCCCGTTCTCGCCGAGGAAGGCGTGGATTTCGGCGGGCCCCACCGCGAAGTTCACGTTCTCAAGCGCCTTCACGCCCGGAAAGGACTTCGAGATGCCCGTCATCTGGAGAAGGGGCGCGGCTGCGTGCGGCTCTGTCTGCATCAAAGTGAGAGGCCGGAGGATTGCTCCTCCGGCCATGATCGCGTATCGCGTTACTTCACTTCGCCGAGGCGTTCGGCGATGTTCAGGTTGTCCTTGGTCACGGCAACCGGCGTGAGCAGGATCACCTTCTCGGCCGGCTTGGTGCCGTCCTTGAGGAAGCTGGTCAGCGTCTGCACGCCAAGCGAGCTCTGCTTGCCGGGGAACTGCTCGATCGTTGCCGTGAGGCCGCCGTCACGCACCTGGGCCAGGGCTTCCGGCAGGGCATCGAAGCCGATGATGGCAATGCTCGAGAGGTTGCGGGCCTTCACCGCTTCCATGGCGCCAAGCGCCATGTCGTCGTTGGCGGCGACGATCACCTTCGGCGGTTCGGCAAGGCCGGAGAGGGCCGCTTCGGTGACCGAGAGGCCCTTGTCGCGGGCGAAGCCTGCGGTCTGCTCGAAGACGATCTTGTACTTGGCATCGCCGTCAAGCACGTTGTGCAGGCCCTTGTTGCGGTCGATGGCGGGTGAAGCGCCGGACTGGCCCTGCAGGTTCACGATGGTGGCGCCATCGGGGAACATCTGCTTGATCAGGTTGCCCTGGGCTTCGCCGCCCTTGACGTTGTCGGCGCCGATGTGGGCGAGAATGCCGTCAACCGAAGGCACGCGGCGGTCAACCGTGACAACAGGAATGCCGGCTTCCACGGCCTGCTGAAGCGCGGGCGCCATGGCGTCCACTTCATTGGGGCTGATCACGATCCCCTTCACGCCCTGGGCAATCGCCGCTTCGATGTCGGCGGTCTGCTTGGGCGACGAGACCTGGCCGTCGCTTTCCACGGGCTCATAGCCCTGGGCGCTGATCTCGGCCTTGAAGGCGTTCATCATGTGCACGAAGAAGGGGAAGCTCAGACCCGGCACCGAGGCCAGGATCTTGTCGGCAGCGAGTGCGGTGCCTGCCCCGCCCACGAGCGAGAGAGCAGCAACACCGGCAAAAAGGGTACGGCGAGTAAGACGCGTCATCATAGTGGTTCCTCCCAGGGCCATTCGGCCAATTTGTTACGCCAGACTATTCGGCATGCGGAACATGCGCAAACTGTTATATCAGTTAAAGAGTGGCATGTGTATGGCTGACATGCACGATACACAGCGCAGGAAAATGAGCGATCATGCAGCGCAGCATCGGATGTGCGGTGCGAAAGCTGGGGAGGTCGGTTGCTGGCAGCTATCGCTTCACCCTCCCCCTTGCGGGGAGGGTTGGGGTGGGGGTCTGGTGGTCTCACAGGAATGATTTGTACTGAGCGCAGATGATGAACGCACAGCGCAACCCCCGCCCTTGATCCCTCGCCGCAAGGGGGAGGGAGATGAGTCACCGCACATAAACGCGCGCGCCCACGGGCACGCTGCCGTAGAGCTCGAAGACATCTTCATTCAGCATGCGGAAGCAGCCGGATGACGCCGCCTTGCCGATCGACCATGGTTCATTGGTGCCGTGAATGCGGAAGAGTGTGTCGCGGCCGTCGCGATAGAGATAGAGCGCGCGTGCACCCAGCGGATTTTCCGGCCCGCCCTTCACCTGCACCGGCAGCTTCGGATTGCGTGCGCGCATGTTGGCGGTCGGAGTCCACGTGGGCCATTTCGCCTTGCGGCCCACCACCGTGGTGCCTGTCCAGCCCACGCCTTCGCGGCCAACGGCAATGCCGAAGCGGATCGCCTTGCCGTTCCCTTGAATGGAATAGAGATGACGGTCCTTCACCGAGACGACGACGGAGCCCGTCTCCTCCGGCCCGCTCCAGCGCACGTCGCGGCGGCGGAACTCCGGCGGAATGCGCTCGAGGTTCATGAGCTGGATGTCGAAGGGCTGCTCGGGAATGATCCCGATCACCCATTCGGCCTCGTCGATGTCCTTGCGGGCGAATGCGGCGCGCGGAACCAGAAGGCCCGCCGCGCCTGCGATGAACAACCGCCGCTTCATCCGGCCCGGCAGCGGCGTCAGTGATTGTCGCGCGGCACCGGGTGAACCTTGGCCACCCGCTGGAACTTCACCGCGCCCTTCATCACCATGCCGTGGGAGAGCTGGTCCACTTCCTTGCGGAAGATTTCCTGCCACGGGGTTTGTGATTCCGGCACCTTGTAGCCGCCATTCTTCTCCAGTTCGGCGCGGCGCTTCGCAATCTCTTCGTCGCTCACCAGCATGTTGCAGTCGCCGGTGTTGAGGTCGATGCGCACCCGGTCGCCGTTCTTCAGAATGGCAAGACCACCGCCTGCTGCCGCTTCCGGCGAGGCATTGAGGATGGAGGGCGAGCCCGAGGTGCCGGACTGGCGGCCGTCACCGACACACGGCAACGAGCGCACGCCCTTCTCGAGCAGATAGTTCGGCGCGCGCATGTTCACGACTTCCGCCGCGCCCGGATAGCCGAGCGGGCCCACGCCGCGGATGAAGAGGATGGTGTTCTCGTCCACACCAAGCTTCTTGTCGTCGATGTTGGCGTGATAGTCCTCCGGCCCGTCGAAGACGATGGCCTTGGCCTCGAAGGCATTCGGGTCCTTCGGGTTGGAGAGATAGCGCTGGCGGAATTCTTCCGAGATCACGCTCGTCTTCATGATGGCGCTGTCGAAGAGATTGCCCTTCAGCATCTTGAAGCCGGCAGTCTTCTTGAGCGGGTCGTTGAACTCGCGGATGACTTTGCGGTTCCACGAGAACTTGCCCTTGCAGTTCTCGCCGATGGTCTTGCCGTTGGCGGTGATGCAGTCCTCGTGGATCTTGCCCGCCTTGATCAGTTCGGCCACGACGGCAGGAACACCGCCCGCACGGTGGAAGTCCTCGCCCAGGTATTCACCGGCCGGCTGCAGGTTGACGAGAAGCGGCAGGTCGTAGCCCTCCTTCTCCCAGTCGATCACGTCGAGCTCGAGGCCGAGGTGGCGGGCGATGGCGTTCAGGTGGTTGGGCGCATTGGTGGAGCCACCGATCGCGGTGTTGACGCGGATCGCATTCTCGAAGGCCTTGCGCGTCATGATCTTGGAGGGGGTGAGGTCTTCGTGCACCATCTCGACGATGCGCTTGCCGGTTTCGAAGGCCATCTGCCCGCGCTCGCGGTAGGGCGCGGGGATCACGGCGTTGCCCGGCAGCGACATGCCGAGCGCCTCGGCGAGGGAGTTCATGGTCGAGGCCGTGCCCATGGTGTTGCAATAGCCGGTCGATGGCGCCGAGGAGGCGACGAGATCGACGAAGCCGTTGTAGTCGATCTCGCCCGTGGCCAGCTTCTCACGCGCCAGCCAGACGATGGTGCCGGAGCCGGTGCGCTGGCCCTTGTAGTCGCCGTTCAGCATCGGGCCGGAGGAGAGCGCGATCGCGGGGATGTCGACGGTCGCGGCCGCCATCAGGCAGGCGGGCGTGGTCTTGTCGCAGCCGATGGTCAGCACCACGCCATCGAGCGGATAGCCGTGCAGCACTTCGACGAGCGAGAGATAGGCGAGGTTGCGGTCGATGGAGGCGGTGGGGCGCTTGCCCGTTTCCTGGATGGGATGAATGGGGAATTCGAGCGGGATGCCGCCCGCCGCCGTGATGCCGTCGCGCACACGGCGCACCCAGTCCACATGGGCGCGGTTGCAGGGCGACAGGTCGGAGCCGGTCTGGGCGATGCCGATGATCGGCTTGCCGCCCTGAAGTTCACCTTGCGTGAAGCCGTAGTTGAGATAGCGTTCGATGTAGAGGGCCGTCATGTCGGCGTTGGCAGGGTTGTCAAACCAGGCCTGCGAACGGAACTTCATCTTGGACGGGGTCTTCGGGGTGCTGCTCATATGGGCCTCTGGTGAAAAACTGGGCAAGAATTGTCATACAATAGATAAGCGGGAGAGGGGCGGTCCGTCCACCTGTTTTGAAAATTTGACCATTTGAACAAAATCTGTCATCGTCCGCGATAATCAAAAAATGTCTCACGGAGGAGACGCAGATGGCTGTGAAGAAGAAAGCCACCGCAAAGCTGCCGGCGAAGGTCATCAGGAAGGCCGTCGCCGCCGCCGTCAAGGCGGTGAAAGGCAAGGCTGCCGCCAAGCCTTCGGCGGCCCACGGCAAGACCCCACCCAAGGGTGCCGCCAAGGCCCCGGCAAAAGCCGCGAAGCCCGCCGTTCCCCCTCCGAAAAAACTCAAGCCTGCCGACGTCCGGCCCGGACGCCTGAGCCCCGCGGCCTATGCCGAGAATTTCTCCGATCTCCATCCCCGCTTCAGCGACCACGAGGCGCTGGTCGAGGCCGATCGCTGCTTCTTCTGCCACGATGCGCCGTGCCAGACCGCCTGCCCCACCTCGATCGACATTCCCCTCTTCATCCGTGAAATCCAGGCGGGCCACCCGAAGTCGGCAGCGAAGACCATCTTCGACCAGAACATCTTCGGCGGCATGTGCGCCCGCGTGTGTCCCACCGAGACGCTGTGCGAAGAGGTCTGCGTGCGCAACACCTCGGAAGGCAAGCCCGTCAAGATCGGCATGCTGCAGCGCTACGCCACCGATGCGGCGATGACCGAGCGCAAGCATCCCTATGGCCGCGCCCGCCCCACCGGCAAGAAGGTGGCGGTGGTGGGTGCAGGGCCCGCGGGCCTCGCCTGCGCCCATCGCCTCGCCATGCGCGGCCATGACGTCACCGTCTTCGAGGCCCGCGAGAAGGCAGGCGGCCTCAATGAGTATGGCATCGCCGCCTACAAGAGCGTCGATGACTTCGCCCAGCGCGAGGTGGACTTCATCCTCTCGATCGGCGGCATCACCATCGAGCACGGCAAGTCGCTCGGCAAGGAACTCTCGCTCAGTGAGTTGCAATCGCAGTTCGATGCCGTCTTCCTCGGCATGGGCATGCAGGGCGTGAATGCGCTCGGCACCCGCGACGAGAATGCGAAGGGGATCGAGGACGCGGTCGACTACATCGCCGAACTCCGCCAGGCGAAGGACCTCGCCAAGCTTCCCGTGGGCCGCAAGGTGCTGGTGATCGGCGGCGGCATGACGGCAATCGACGTCGCCGTGCAGTCGAAGCTTTTGGGCGCGGAAGAGGTGACCATCCTCTACCGCCGCGGCCAGGAGCACATGAAGGCGAGCCGCTACGAACAGGAACTGGCCCAGACCCGCGGCGTCAAGATCAGGCATTGGGTGGCGCCCAAGAAGGTCGTCACGGCCGATGGCGAAGTGCGCGGCCTCGTCTGCGAATACACCAGGGACGCGGGCGGCAAGCTTGCCAGCACCGGCGAGACCTTCACGCTTGATGCCGACATGATCTTCAAGGCGATTGGCCAGAGCTTCATCGACGTCATGGGCGGCCAGCTTGCCCTCGAGAGCGGCAAGCTTCAGGTCGACGCCGACCGCCGCACCACCGTGCGCGGCATCTGGGCGGGTGGCGACTGCGCCGCGGGCGGCAAGGACCTCACTGTCGCCGCCGTCGACGATGGCCGCCGCGCCGCCGAATCCATCCACGCATTCCTGAGCGCCTGAGGGAGGACTGACCCATGGCTGACCTTCGCACCACGTTCCTTGGCATCAAGTCGCCGAACCCGTTCTGGCTCGCATCCGCGCCGCCCACCGACAAGGAATACAACGTCGTCCGCGCCTTCAAGGCGGGCTGGGGCGGTGTCGTGTGGAAGACGCTGGGCGAGGACGGCCCGCCCATCGTCAACGTCAACGGCCCGCGCTACGGCGCCATCCACGGCCCCGACCGCCGCCTGCTCGGCCTCAACAACATCGAGCTCATCACCGACCGTCCGCTCGAAGTGAACCTCCGCGAGATCAAGAAGGTGAAGCGCGAATGGCCCGACCGCGCCATGATCGTCTCGCTCATGGTCCCCTGCGAGGAAGAGCCGTGGAAGAAAATCCTGAAGCGCGTCGAGGAAACAGATGCCGACGGCGTTGAACTGAACTTCGGCTGCCCCCACGGCATGAGCGAACGCGGCATGGGTGCCGCCGTGGGCCAGGTTCCGGAATACATCGAGATGGTGGCCCGCTGGTGCAAGCAGCACAGCCGCATGCCCGTGATCGTCAAGCTCACCCCCAACATCACCGACATCCGCTATCCGGCCCGCGCCGCACTGCGCGGCGGCGCCGATGCGGTGTCGCTCATCAACACCATCTCCTCCATCGTCTCGGTCGACCTCGACAACTTTGCGCCGATGCCGACGATTGACGGCAAGGGTTCGCACGGCGGCTATTGCGGCCCGGCAGTGAAGCCCATCGCCCTCAACATGGTGGCGGAAATTGCCCGCGATGCGGAAACCCGCGGCCTTCCCATTTCGGCAATCGGCGGCGTCACCACCTGGCGCGATGCGGCGGAATTCATCGCCATGTCGGCTGGCACGGTGCAGGTCTGCACCGCGGCCATGACCTATGGCTTCCGCATCGTCGAGGAAATGAAGTCGGGGCTTGCCCGCTGGATGGACGAGAAGGGCTACCGCACCATCGACGACTTCCGCGGCCGCGCCGTGCCCAACGTCACGGACTGGCAGTATCTCAACCTCAACTATGTCGCCAAGGCGAAGATCGACCAGGACCTCTGCATCAAGTGCGGCCGCTGCTATGCCGCCTGCGAGGACACCTCGCACCAGGCGATCATGAAGGAGAAGGACGGCAAGCGCCACTTCGAGGTCATGGACAACGAGTGCGTGGCCTGCAACCTCTGCGTCGAGGTCTGCCCGGTCGAGAACTGCATCACCATGGTGCGGCAGACGAGCGGTGTCGATCCGCGCACCGAGAAGCCGATCTCGCCCGACTACGCCAACTGGACGACGCACCCCAACAACCCCATGGCCCGCAAGGCGGCGGAGTAGCCGGTCGCCGGCTTCCATTCGGGCGCCGCACTCCAGGGTTGAATCGGATCAGAGGCTCTCACGCCGTTCGGTGGCGGGGGCATGTGTATGCATGTCAGGGTAAGGCTGGGCACCGGGAACAACGAAAGGCCAGAGTTGTTCTGCAAGGAGTGCCCTGACGCCGGAGATTGAAGAGGGGCTGCGGCATAAGCACCCCGGCCCTTGCTCCAGATCAAGGCGCCCGCACATCTGAAGAGGGACATTCCAGCCAGTTCCCCAAGGAGGACTCCCATGGCTTACAAGACCATTCTTCTTTGCCTCACCGAGATCGACCGGATGACCGAGCTTCTCGCGGCAGGCCGCAAGCTTGGTGTCGACCATGACGCCCATGTGACGGGCCTCTACATCATTCCCGGCATCCAGGTGTATCCCAACGCCGGCCTTGCCGCGGTGCCCGATGTCTATGACGGCAACCGCAAGCACTATCTCGCCAACAAGGCCGAGGTGAAAGGCAAGTTCGAAGAGGCGATGAAACAGGACGGCCTCAGCTACGCCTTCCAGGAGGTGGACGCCACGACGCCGCTGCTCTCCTCCTCGGTTGTCGAGCAGTGCCGCAGCGCCGATCTTGTGGTGATCTCGGCGGTGAACCCGGATGAATCGCTCGGCGCCGAATATGATTTCGTGCAGCGCGTGGTGATGGCCGCGGGCCGCCCGGTGCTGATCCTGCCGCGCACCGGCAGCGCTGACCTCAGCTACACCGAAGCGATCGTGGGCTGGGACGGGGGCCGCGAAGCCGCCCGCGCCGCCTTCGATGCCGTGCCGCTTCTGAAGAAGGCGAAGCGCGTGCAGCTTGCCCGGGTTGATGAAGCGCCGCGCGGCCAGCTCGGCGGCGCCGACATCGCCGAGGGCCTCGCCCGCCACAAGATCAAGGTCGAGATCCTGAGCGTGTCGTCCGATGGCATGAATGCCGGCGCAACCCTTTTGCGGGCCGCCAATGACCAGGGCGCAGGCCTGCTCGTCATGGGCGCCTATGGCCACAGCCGCTTCACCGAATTCGTCTTCGGCGGTGCGACGCGGCACGTGATCCATCACCTCGACCGGCCCGTGCTGATGTCGCACTGAGGAGGCCCGGACATGTCTCTGTCGAAGATCAGGCTGGAACTGGCCCGCTGCAAGGAATACCCGGACGGCGCGCACGACATCGGCTATGAATTCGCCGCTCCCCTCAAGGCTGACGGCCACATCGATGCGGAGGGCTGGGCCAAGAACCGCGACCATTGCCGGGTGCGCCGCTTCCGCCCCGGCGAGGCGGACGACATCGGCCACCTCGTGCACAAGCGCGGCGGCAGCTGGGCCTTCCACTACGACATCCATTCCGACGCGGAGGAGGACGAGGCAGGCTACCGCTTCGCCGACCATGCCTTCCGCCCGGGAGAATATGTCTCGGTCCGGGAGGACGACGAACTGATCGCCTACAAGGTGGTGCAGGTCTTCAAGGTGGCCTAGCGCATCGGGCGAGCAAGTGGGCACCACTTGCGACGCGAAAGATGCGCAAAAAGCTCGGGCGAGCACGTGGGCACCACGTGCCGCCTGATGCCACGGCTTGTCAGCGGGCGCGGAACCCGCTACCTCAGCCCGCGAAATCAACCCCTTTCGCGATCGGAACGACCATGGCCTCCTATAATCTCTTCTATCTCCCCGGTGACGGCATCGGCCCTGAGGTCATGGCCGAAGTGAAGAAGATCGTCGCCTGGATGAATGCCCAGGGCATCGCCAAATTCGAGACCGACCAGGGCCTCGTCGGCGGCTCGGCCTATGACGCCCACGGCAAGGCCATTTCCGAAGACCACATGGCCAAGGCCCAGGCCGCCGATGCCGTGCTCTTCGGCGCGGTGGGCGGCCCCAAGTGGGACAAGGTGCCCTATGACGTCCGCCCCGAGGCGGGCCTCCTCCGCCTCCGCAAGGACCTCGGCCTCTTCGCAAACTTGCGCCCCGCCATCTGCTATCCCGCCCTTGCCGACGCCTCCTCGCTCAAGAAGAACGTGGTCGAGGGCCTCGACATCCTGATCGTCCGCGAACTCACGGGCGGCGTCTACTTCGGCGAACCCAAGACCATCACCGACCTCGGCAACGGCCAGAAGCGCGGCATCGACACGCAGGTCTATGACACCTTCGAGATCGAGCGCATCGCCCGCGTCGCCTTCGACCTCGCCAAGACCCGCCGCAACAAGGTCTCCTCCGCCGAGAAGCGCAACGTCATGAAGACGGGCGTGCTCTGGAACGAGGTCGTCACCCGCGTGCACAAGGACGAGTATGCCTCCGTGCAGCTCGAGCATGTGCTCGCCGACAACTGCGCCATGCAGCTCGTCCGCTGGCCGAAGCAGTATGACGTGATCGTCACCGACAACCTGTTCGGCGACGTGCTCTCCGACGTGGCAGCGATGCTCACGGGCTCGCTCGGCATGCTGCCGTCGGCCTCGCTCGGTGCGCCCGATGCCAAGACCAAGCGCCGCAAGTCGCTCTATGAGCCGGTGCACGGCTCCGCCCCGGACATCGCCGGCACGGGGGCTGCGAACCCCATCGCCATGATCGCGAGCTTCGGCATGGCGCTCCGCTATTCGCTGGGCCTGGGCGAGTGGGCCGACAAGCTCGATGCCGCCATCTCCGCCGTACTGGCCGATGGGCTGCGCACCAAGGACATCGCCAGCGACACCGCACCCGCCAATGCCTCGACCACGCAAATGGGCGACGCCATCCTCAAGGCCCTGCAGGCCAAGGCCAAGTAAAGACCGCGATCATGATCACCCTCACCTCCCCCGGCATCAGCGTCTCCCTTCATCCCGTGGGAGCGCGCATCGCCTCCTGCGTGGTCGATGGGGTGGAGACCGCCTTCGGTTCCGGGCGCGAGGGCTCGGTCCTCTCGGGCGACATCTATGCGGGCGCCATCTGCGGCCGTCATGCCGGCCGGATCACCAACGCCGCAGTGCCGATCGACGGCAGAGTCGTTCAACTCACGCCGAACATGGGACCGCACCAGCTCCATGGCGGCGACACCGGCTTCCATTGCCGCCGCTGGGATCACATGATCGAGGGCAACAAGGTGGGCTTCTACCTGAAGTCGGCGGACGGCGAGGAAGGCTTCCCCGGCATGCTCGACGTGAAGGCCTCCTACGCGCTGGTGGGAAAGACCCTGTCGCTCACGATCGAGGCGCGCACCTCGAAGCCGACTGTCTGCAACCTCACCAACCATGCCTACTGGAACCTGGCCGGTGGAGGCTCCGTGCTGGGCCACGAACTGCAGGTGATGGGCGAACGCTACTTCCCGCTCGATGAAACACTGCTACCCCTGGGCCGCATCGAACCCACCGCGGGCACCGGATTCGATTTCCGCAAGCTCCGCGTGATCGGTGAGGACCATGATTTCTGCACCCTGCTCTCGGGCCCACGCGGCGAGATGAAGCACGGCCTCACGCTCCGCGATCCCGCCTCGGGCCGCCGCATGGAGGTGTGGACCACGGAAGGCTGCATGCAGACCTACACTGCGATTCATTGGCAGCCCGGCTTCATCGGGCATATGGGGCCGCTCCAGCGCTCCGAGGCCTTCGCCATCGAACCGCAGAACGTGGCCGATGCGCCCAACAATCCGGCTTTCCCCTCGTCCATCCTGCGGCCCGGCGAACTCTACCGCAACCACATGGAATGGCGGTTCAACTGAGCCCAGAGCGACGCTGCGCACCCTTCGAGGCCGCTTCGCGGCACCTCAGGGTGAGGTGACAAGATACGTCTGTTTCTCCTCATGCTGAGGTGCTTTGCGGCACGCAAAGCCTCGAAGCATGCGGGCGTGACAATTCCCTGACCTCCTCCCCGCAAGGGGGAGGGAAACTAAAGAAAGTTATACGGATCGACGTCGATCTGCAGCGCGAGCGAGCCCTTGACCTTCACGTCCTGCAGCCAGAGCCGCAGGAAGGCCTGGATGTCCACCTCGCGCCCCGCCTTTACCAGCAGCCGCCAGCGGTGACGGCCCCGCACCACCGCGATGGGGGCAACTGCAGGACCCAGAACCTGAACATCGTCCGTAGGCGGAATATTCCGCGCCAGTGACTTGGCGAAGCGCTCCGCCGACGGGCCATCTGTATCCGAGATGATGAGCGCCGCAAGCCGGCCATAGGGCGGCAATGCCGCGCCCTGCCGGATGATCTTCTCCTGCGAGTAATAGGCATCGCGGTCGCCGCTCGCCAGCGCCCGCATCAGGGCGTGGTCGGGCGAATAGGTCTGCACGAAGGCGCGGCCCGGCCGTTCGCCGCGCCCGGCGCGGCCTGCCACCTGCGCCAAGAGCGCCCAGGTGCGCTCCCCGGCGCGGGGGTCCGACGACTCGAGCGCAAGATCCGCATCAACCACGCCTACGCAGGTGAGGTGAGGGAAGTGATGGCCCTTGGCCACAAGCTGCGTGCCGATGACGAGGTTGAACACGCCATCCGCCACATCGCGCAGGACATCGCGGAGCAGCACGCCGCGGGTGATGTCGCTCGAGAGAATGGCAAGCCGCGCCTCGGGGAAATGCCGCGCCGCTTCCTCGGCAAGACGTTCCACGCCGGGGCCCACGGGCACCAGCTTTCCCTCCGTGCCGCATTTGGGACAGGCATTGGGCACCGGCTCCTGATGGCCGCAGTGATGACACTGCATCAGGCGACGGAAGCGGTGCTCCACCATCGACGCGGCACAATTCGGGCAATCGAGATGATGCCCGCAGGCGCGGCAGAGCGTGAGCGGAGCATAGCCCCGGCGGTTGAGGAAGAGCAGCGCCTGCTCGCCCGCCTCCAGCGCCGTCTTCACCTCCATGAGCAGCGGCTCCGACAGCCACGAGCCTGACGGCACGGCAGCGGCGCGCATGTCGATGAGCTTGATCTCCGGCAGTTCCGGGCGGCCATGACGGTCGCGCAGCTTGACGCTGGCGTAGCGCCCGCGATCCACATTGACGAGGCTTTCGAGCGAGGGCGTGGCGGAGGAGAGCACCACCGCAAACTTCGCCAGCGCGCCATAGAGCACCGCCATGTCGCGGGCGTGATAGGTGACGCCCTCATCCTGCTTGTAGGCGCCTTCGTGTTCTTCATCGACGACGATGAGGCCGAGATTGGCCCAGGGCAGGAACAGCGCCGAGCGCGCGCCCACGACGATCTTCGCCGTGCCGTCGGCAACACCGCGCCAGGTGCGTTCGCGCTCGCGCGGGCGCAGGTCCGAGTGCCAGCCCGCAGGCTCGACCCCGAAGCGCCGTTCGACGCGGGCGAGGAAGGGGGCAGTGAGCGCGATCTCCGGGAGCAGCAGCAGCACCTGCCGCCCCTGGCGCAGCGCCTGCGCCATGGCCTCGAAATAGACTTCCGTCTTGCCCGATCCCGTGACGCCATCGAGCAGCGTCACGCTGTGCTTGTCCTCGCGCACCGCCGCCTTCAAGGCATCAGCGGCAATGGCCTGGTCGGGGGTGAGCGCGAAGGCTTCCGCCTCCGGATCAGGTTGCGCGAAGGGGCGAAGCGCAGGAAGCGCCACCGCCTGCAGCGCGCCATCCTTGGCCATGGCTTTCACGACCGAGGTGCCAACGCCGGCGGCCTGTGCCAGTTCGCTGGCGGGCAGGGGGAAGCCGTCTTGCAGGATTTCGAGCACGCGCTGGCGTTGCGGCGTCATCCGCTTGGGTGCTGATCCCGTGGCGCGATAGGCCACCTGCTCGCGCGGCGCTTCGAGGGCGGCGGGCACCCTGAGCACCATGCGCAGCACATTGCCGATGGGCTCGAGATAATAGTCGGCCAGCCAGGAAATGAACTTGCGGTGCGTCTCCGGCAGGGGCGGCGCATCGAAGCGGTGGCTCACGTCACGCATGCGGAGGTTGGTGGGCACGGCGGGCCGCACCTCCCAGACCACGCCGATGTAGCTGCGGGGTCCGAGCGGCACCTCCACATAGTCGCCGGGCGACAGGTGCATGCCCTTCGGCACGCCGTAGCTGTAGGCCGAGGCCAGCGCCAGCGGCAGCAGCACTTCGGCAACCTCGGCGGGGGTGGCGTGCGAGTCAGGCATGGGGGCAGGAATAGACATGGCGGCGGCCTGCTTCCAGCCTTATATCCGGAGGCGATGACGGATGCCGCGCCCCGCCCCGCCCTGCCCTTCGTCCGCGAGATCATCTATGCGGAACCCTTCGCCATGGCGCGGCGGCTGAAGGCGGGCGAACGCCCGGCCCGGGCCCTCACACTTCTCGAAAGCGTGCAACGCCACGAGCATCTCGGGCGCTATTCCTTCCTCGCCTGCGACCCGGCGCAAACCCTCGTGGTGGAGAACGGCATCGCCATACTCGATGGCGAGCGGCAGTCAGTAGAGCCCTTCCCGCTGTTGCAGCGCCTCATCGGCCAGCGCCCGCGCGCCCATGTGGCGGGGCTTCCGCCTTTCCAGGGCGGCTGGGCCGGATACATTTCGTATGACTATGGCCGCCACCTCGAACCCAAGGCGAAGATTCCGGCCTTCCCGCCCCTCTGCCCCGACATGGTGTTCCACCGCTTCGACACCGTGATTGCGACAGACCACCTGCAGGAGCGGGCCTGGATCATCTCGGCGACCGCGGGCGAGGCCGACGACATCGAAGCACGGCTGAAGCAGAAGCAGGCGGCCCTCGGCCCCGCATCCGTACCGGGCCTTGGCCCCGAGATCAGCCGCGCCCGCCATGAGGAGAACGTGCGCCGCACGGTCGATTACATTCTTGCCGGCGACATCTTCCAGGCCAACATCACCCAGAGCTTCAGCGCCCCCGAACCGGAGGGCTTCGATCCGCTTGCCCTCTACGGCCGCCTGCGCGAACGCAACCCCGCCACCTTCGCCACGCTTCTCGACTATGACGGCATCAAGGTGATTTCGTCTTCGCCCGAGCGCCTCGTGCGCTTCGATGGCCGCATCGCCGAGGCGCGGCCGATCAAGGGCACGCGCCGCCGCGATCCCGATCCCACCCGCGACCAGGGCCTGATGATCGAGCTTCAGGCCTCGCGCAAGGACCGCGCCGAGAACGTCATGATCGTCGACCTGCTGCGGAACGATCTCTCCCGCGTGTCGAAACCCGGAACGGTGCATGTGCCCGTGCTTTGCGGCCTCGAGACCTATGCCAATGTCCATCACCTCGTCTCGGTGGTGCAGGGCGAGTTGCAGGCGGGAAAGAGCGTGGCCGATCTTCTCTCCGCCGTCTTCCCCGGCGGTTCGATCACCGGCGCGCCCAAGATCAGGGCCATGGAAGTGATCGCCGAACTGGAGGAGCGCCCGCGCGGCGTCTATTGCGGTTCGATCGGCTATATCGGCTTCAACGGCCATTGCGACTTCAACATCGCCATCCGCACCGTGGAAGTGGCGGGCGGCATGGTGCGCGTGCAAGGGGGCGGCGGCATCACCGCGCGCTCGCAGGCGACCGCCGAATACGAGGAGAGCCTCACCAAGATCGCGCGTCTGCGCGAGGCAGTGGCGGAGGGCGTGTCATGATCCTCATCGTCGACAACTACGACAGCTTCGTCCACAACGTCGCCCGCTACTTCGAGGAGCTGGGCGAGCGCACGCTGATCCGCCGCAACGACGAGGTGCGTGACGCCGACCTCAAGGCGAAGGCGATCGTCATCTCGCCCGGCCCCTGCGCACCGCAGCAGGCGGGACAATCGATCGACATCGTGCGGGAGTTCTCGGGCCGCCTGCCCATCCTCGGCATCTGCCTCGGGCATCAGGTGATCGGCGAGGTCTTCGGCGATGTGGTGAAGCGGGCGAAGCGGCCGATGCACGGCGACAGTTCCGACATCAGCCATGATGGCACCGGCGTCTTCGCCGGCCTGCCCCAGGGCTTCAGCGCCGGGCGCTATCACTCCCTCATCGTCGAACCGCGCGAAGGCTCGCCGCTTGTGGTCACGGCCACCAGCGACGACGGCGAGGTGATGGGCCTCCGCCACAAGGACCATCCCACCCATGGCGTGCAGTTCCACCCGGAATCGATCCTCACCGAACACGGCTACGACATGCTGCGCAATTTCCTCAAGGTGACGGCATGAGCTTCGTCTGGTCCGACGGCGCGCTGCACCAGCACGAGACGATTTCCGTCTCGCCCAAGAACCGCGGCCTCACGCTGGGCGACGGGCTTTTTGAAACGATCCTCGCGGTCAACCGCGTGGCCCTGTGGCGCGAGGAACATCTGGCGCGGCTCAAGGGCTCGGCGCAGGTGCTGGGCCTTGGCTTTCCGGCAGACGAGATCACGCAAGCTCTCGATGCCCTGCTCGCAGCGGGCGGCGAGAACCCCCATGTGCTGCGCCTCACCCTCACGCGGGGTGCCACCGCACGCGGGCTTGGCGGCGCCAGCAAGGAGCCGGTGGTCATCGCCAGCCTCGATCCCTTCGACACGCGGCTCATCGGGCAGCCTGCGACGCTCGTCACCTCCAAGTTGCGGCGCAGCACGAGCAGCATCGCCGCCACCCACAAGACCCTGAGCTATGCCGACAACATCGCCGCCGCGCGCGAAGCGGAGGCAGCGGGTGCCGACGATGCGCTGCTGCTCAACACCGATGGCCATGTGGCCTGCACCACCATCGCCAACATTTTCGTTGTGAAGGGGAAGCGCCTGATTACCCCTGCCCGCAGCGAGGCGATCCTGCCCGGCATCATGCGCGGGGTTTTGCTTGCGGAGGCCAAGGCCCTCGGCTTCACGGCGGAGGAAACAACCATTGCGCCGCGTGAGCTTCAAGACGCCGATGCAGTGTTCCTCACCAATTCGCTCCGCCTCGTTCGCCCCGTCACCCGGATCGACGGAACGCCCGTCGCCAGTGGCGCGGCCAATCCCATCCTCGATCATCTCAGCGGCCTTGCCGCCCACATCTGCCAACGCACCATCCTGTCCTGAAGGAGACCACCCATGAAATTCTTTGCCGACACCGCCGACATCGCCGAACTCAAGGCCTGCCATGACATGGGCCTCGTCGATGGCGTGACAACCAATCCCTCGATCATCGCCAAGTCGGGCCGCAAGATCAAAGAGGTGATCGCCGAGATCTGCGGCTTCGTCGATGGTCCGGTCTCCGCCGAGGTTGCCGCCCTCGACTATGACGGCATGATCCGCGAAGGCACCGAACTCAGCGCCATCGCCAAGAACGTGGCGGTAAAGGTGCCGCTGACGCCTGCCGGCCTCAAGGCCTGCCGCCACTTCCGGGAGAAGGACATCATGGTCAACGTGACGCTCTGTTTCTCGGCAAACCAGGCTCTGCTCGCAGCCAAGGCGGGCGCCACCTTCATTTCGCCCTTCGTCGGCCGCCTCGACGACATCGGCCTTCCGGGCATGGACCTGATCGGCGAGATCCGCACCATCTATGACAACTACGGCTTCGACACGAACATCCTCGCCGCCTCCATGCGCACCGTGAACCACATCAAGGAAGCAGCCCTGATCGGCGCCGACTATGCGACCGCGCCGCCTGCCGTGCTGAAGGCGCTCTATGCCCACCCGCTGACCGACAAGGGGATCGAGAGCTTCCTCGCCGACTGGAAGAAGTCGGGGCAGTCGATTTGATCACCGAGCACGCCATCCTCACGGTGAAGGCGGGGCAATCCCGCGCCTTCGTCGCAGCGATGCGCGAGGCGGAACCGCTGATCGCGGCAACGCCGGGATTTCTCGGGATAGAGGTGCTGCCCTGCATCGAGACGCCGGACCGTTTCCTGCTGCTCGTCCGCTGGGAGAGTGTGGAGGCCCATGAACAGGGCTTCCGCGGATCGGAGCGCTATCTCCGCTGGAAGGCCCTGCTCCATTCCTTCTATGAGCCCTTTCCGCTGGTGCAGCACTACGGGCCTTCCCTGCTGGCGGAGCCCGTAACCTCCCGGCAATAATGTCTTGTTAACGGTGGTGGCCATGGACCTCGCCTCCTTCCAGCTTGCTCCCGATGCCGCCGAGGTGGCGCGGAAATGGCTGCAGTCGCTTGCCTCGGAAAAGCGCCTCGCCCTCAAGTCGCGGGAGGCCTATGGCCGCGACCTCAGCCAGTTCGCCGCCTTCCTGCAGGACCATGCCGAGGCGCTCGCCGACACGGCGGCACTCGCGAAACTGACGATCGCCGACTTCCGCGCCTTCCTCGCCAGCCGCAAGGGCGGCGGCATTTCCAGCCGCTCGATCGCCCGGCAGGTTTCGGCGCTGCGCTCCTTCTTCCGCTTTGCCGAGCGGAACGGTCATTTCGTCAATCCGGCCTATGTCTCGCTCCGGAGCCCGAAGCTGCCCCATGCCATCCCCCGCCCCTTGCCGGAAGAGGCCGCCCGGGAGACGGCGGAGGTCTCGCTCACTTTTGCCGCGGGCTGGGTGGGCCTCCGGGACCGGGCCGTGCTGCTGCTGCTCTACGCCTGCGGTCTCCGCATTTCCGAGGCCCTCGCCCTCACCCCTGACGCCATGACAGCCAATCCCATGGTGGTGAAGGGCAAGGGCGGGAAGGAACGCCTCGTGCCCGTGATCGAAGACGCCCGCGCCGCCGTCGCTGCCTATCTCGCTGCCTGCCCCTTTGACCTTGCGGCGGATGAACCCATGTTCCGGGGCGAAAAGGGCGGGCCCCTCTCGCCCCGTATCGTGCAGTTGCTCATGGAGAAGTTGCGGGGCGCCCTGTCGCTCCCCGATACGGCCACACCGCACGCGCTCCGCCACAGCTTCGCCTCCCATCTTCTGGGCAATGGCGCCGACCTCCGCGTCATCCAGGAGCTGATGGGCCATGCCTCGCTGTCGACCACGCAGGTCTATACCGACGTGAACCGCGCGCATTTGCTGCAGCAGTACCGCAAGGCTTTTCCCCAAGGCTGAAGGCCCCTGCGCTTGCCCGCCCCGGGCGCTTGCTTTACCAAGCCTCATGGCCGGCCAGCTCCCTTCCCTCGACCTCGTCACCCCCAACGATACCCTTCCTGAAAAGGCCGATGCGGTTGTCGTGGGCGGCGGCGTCATCGGGGTGATGACGGCGCTCGAACTCTCCGAACGCGGGCTTCTGGTGGCGGTGATCGAGAAGGGCGAAATCGCCTGCGAGCAATCGAGCCGGAACTGGGGCTGGTGCCGCCAGATGGGCCGCGACCCGCGCGAACTGCCGCTCATTCAGGTCGCCATGGAGAAGTGGCGGAAGATGAACGAGCGTGTCGGCGCCGAAACCGGCTTCCGCCAGTGCGGCATCCTCTACATGAGCGACACTGACGAGAACTTCGCCCAGAAGGAAGCCTGGTTCCGCAACAACGCCGTGCCCTACAAGCTGAACACCAAACTCGTCTCCACCAAGGAGGTGGCAGCGCTGGCTCCCGGCAGCCTCCGGACCTGGCGGGGCGGCATGTTCACGCCCGATGACGGCCGCGCCGAACCCTTCCTTGCCGTGCCCGCCATGGCGCGCGCCCTGCAGGCGCGGGGCGGCGTGGTCATGACCAACTGTGCGGCCCGCGGCATCGAGAAGACGGCGGGGCGCGTGTCCGGCCTCGTCACCGAAAAAGGCACCATCCGCACCGACACGGTGATCATCGCCGGCGGCTACTGGACGCGCGCCTTCCTGCGCAATGCGGGCGTCTCCTTCCCGCAGCTGGGCGTGGTCAACTCGGTGATGCGCACGGCACCCCGCGAAGCGGGCCTTCGCCACACGATCTCGGGCGCGCAATATGCCGTGCGCCGCCGCATCGATGGCGGCTACACCATCACCCACAACCATCTCTCGGTCGCCGAACTCACGCCCGGACACTTCCGCCAGATGAAGAAGTTCTGGCCGCTCCTCAGCCTCGAGCACAAGGGCGTGAAGGTCCGCTTCGGCACCCGCTTCTTCCGCGAGATGATCATGCGCAAGCACTGGCGGCTCGACGAGATCTCGCCCTTCGAGCGCTGGCGCGTGCTCAATCCCAAGCCCTACAAGGGCATTCTCAAGGAAGCTCTCGAGGCCCTGCAGCGGGACTATCCCGCCTTTCAGGGCATCGAAGTGGTGGAGCGCTGGGCCGGCATGATCGATGCCACGCCGGACGCCGTGCCGGTGATCGACAAGATCGAGAAGATCCCCGGCCTCTTCGTGGCCTCGGGCTTTTCGGGCCATGGCTTCGGGCTGGGCCCGGGGGCCGGCAAGCTGATGGCGGAGATCGTCACGGGCGAAACGCCCTGCGTTGATCCCAAGCCGTTCCGCCAGGGGCGTTTCGGCTGGTTCACCAGGGCGAACCCGTCAACCGGATTGTAGGGCAGATCAGGCGGCGGCGCGGGCCGAGTATTCGAGCGCGCGCTCGACCGTGTTGAGCAGCTCCTGCGGCTGCACCGGCTTGCGCATGAATTCGAAGACCTTGAGGCCAAGGGCACGAAGCTGGGTCGAGCGTTCCACGTCGGCCGTCACCATCACGATCGCTGCATTGGAGCCCATGGCCTGCAGCGTTTCGACGACATCAAGGCCGTTCTTCACGCTGCCGAGGCGGAAGTCGAACACGCCCACGGCGAATTTCTGGTCGACGGCGAATTCGACAGCACTTTCAGGGTCTGCAAAACCCTTCACCTTGTAGCCGACGTCGGCGAGGAGCTCGGCAACGCTGGTCAGAAGATCAACGTCGTCGTCGAGCACCATCACATCGACATTTCTTGCGTCACCGGACATGGAGCCATCCCTCTTATCTTTGTTAAGAGGTGTTTTAGGCAAATCCGATTGCTGCGGCCTGAATCAGAAGCGTAAAAATTGAGCGACCGCGAAAGCCATGGTTTCTCAACTGTGAATGGCCCGTCCCGCCACGGCGAGTGCGGCCTCTTTCACGGCCTCGGCCAGCGTCGGATGGGCATGGCAGGTGCGGGCGAGGTCTTCCGCCGAACCGCCGAACTCCATCAGAACCGCCACTTCATGGATCAATTCACCCGCCTGGGGCCCGACGATATGGCAGCCCAGCACCCGGTCGGTCGCGGCATCGGCCAGGATCTTCACGAAACCGTCGGTGGTCTGGTTGGCCTTGGCACGGCCATTGGCGAGGAAGAGGAACTTGCCCGCCTTGTAGGCCACGCCTGCAGACTTCAATTCGTCCTCGGTCTTGCCGACGCTGGCCACCTCCGGCGAAGTGTAGACCACGCCCGGAATGACGTCATAGTTCACGTGGCCCGCCTGGCCGGCAAGCAGTTCGGCAATGGCGATGCCCTCGTCCTCGGCCTTGTGGGCAAGCATCGGCCCGCGCACCACGTCGCCGATCGCATAGACACCCGGCAGCGAGGTGGCGAAATGAGCGTCAACGACAATGCGGCCGCGCTCGTCGAGGGCAATGCCGGCCTCCTTTGCACCGAGGCCTTCGGTGAAGGGCACGCGACCGATGGCGACGAGCACCACATCGGCAGACAGCGTATCAGCGGTGCCACCCTGCGCCGGTTCGACGGTGAGCGAGACACCCGCGGCAGACGTTGCAGCACCCGTGACCTTCTGGCCGAGCTTGAACGCAAAGCCCTGCTTTTCGAGCAGGCGCTGGAAGGCCTTCGCCACTTCGCTGTCCATGCCGGGCAGGATGCGGTCGAGATATTCGATCACCGTCACCTTGGACCCGAGGCGGGCATAGACCGAGCCCAGTTCGAGGCCGATGACGCCCGCACCGATCACCACGAGGTGGCCGGGAATCTTCTCGAGTGTGAGCGCGCCCGTGGAGGTGACGATCTGCTTCTCGTCGATCGCAACGCCGCGCAGCTTGGCGGATTCCGAACCCGTGGCGATGACGATGGACGTCGCCTCATGCAGCTTGCCGTGGACCTCGACCTTGCCGGCGCCCACGATCTTCGCGGTGCCGCGGATGACCTCGACCTTGTTCTTCTTGAACAGGAAGTCGATGCCCTTTGTGTTGCCGTCGATGGCTTCCTGCTTGAACTTCATCATCTGGGCGAAGTCGACCTTCGTCTCGGCGATGAGCCCCATCTTGGCGAAGCTGTGCTTCGAACTCGGCCAGAAGCTCGGTGGCATGGAGCAGCGCCTTCGACGGAATGCAGCCGACGTTGAGGCAGGTGCCGCCGTGGGTGGCGCGCTTCTCGATCACTGCGACCTTGAGGCCGAGCTGTGCGGCGCGGATGGCGCAGACGTATCCGCCCGGGCCTGTTCCGATGACGATGAGATCATGTGCCATGGGTGCGTGACCTCACAGATCCAGGATGGCGCGCTGCGGGTCTTCGAGCGCTTCCTTGATGCGCACCAGGAAGGTGACGGCTTCCTTGCCGTCGACGATGCGGTGATCGTAGGAGAGCGCGAGGTACATCATCGGGCGGATCACCACCTGGCCGTTCACGGCGATGGGGCGGTCCTGGATCTTGTGCATGCCGAGGATGCCCGACTGCGGCGCGTTGAGGATCGGCGTCGACATCAGCGAGCCGTAGATGCCGCCGTTCGAGATGGTGAAGGTGCCGCCCTGCATGTCGGCGATCTGCAACTGGCCGTCGCGCGCCTTCTTGCCGTAGTCGGCGATGGTCTTCTCGATCCCGGCGAAGGAGAGCATGTCGCAGTTGCGCACCACCGGAACGACGAGGCCCTTGTCGGTGCCCACTGCCACGCCCACGTGGTAGTAGTTCTTGTAGACGATGTCCTCGCCGTCGATCTCGGCGTTGACGGCGGGAATTTCCTTGAGCGCCTGCACCGCAGCCTTCACGAAGAAGCTCATGAAGCCGAGCTTCACGCCGTGCTTCTTTTCAAACACGTCCTTGTACTGGTTGCGGAGCGCCATCACAGCGGTCATGTCGACCTCGTTGAAGGTCGTAAGCATGGCGGCGGTGTTCTGCGCTTCCTTGAGGCGGCGCGCGATGGTGGCGCGCAGGCGCGTCATCTTCACCCGTTCCTCGGTCCCGGCGGGCGCAGGCGGCACGGCAGGAATGGCAAGCGCCGGAGCAGGTGCCGGAGCGGCGGCAGGTGCGGCAGGCTTTGCCACGTAAGCAGCCACATCGGCCTTGGTCAGGCGGCCGTCACGGCCTGTGCCCGCCACATCGGCAGGATTGACGTTGGCCTCGGTCACGGCCTTGCGCACGGCAGGCGAGAGCGGCTGGTCCGCGGCCTTGGCGGCCGGCGGAAGAGCAAGCGTCGGCGCAGGCGCTGCAGGCTTCGCGGGCGATGCTGAGGCGGCACCGGCGGCCCCTTCGGCAATCGAGCCCAGGAGTGCGCCCACCGCGACAGTGCTGCCTGCTTCGGCGAGGATCTTCTCGAGCTTGCCGGAGACGGGTGCCGGAACCTCGACCGCGACCTTGTCGGTCTCGAGTTCGACGAGCGGCTCGTCTGCCTTCACGGCGTCGCCTTCCTTCTTCAGCCACTTGGCAATTGTTGCCTCGACGACGCTCTCGCCGAGGGTTGGAACCTTGATGTCAGTGCTCATGGGTGTTGCTTTCGAAACGGATCAATCTGGAGAATGCGTGGAAACGCTACGCGGAACGGCTCAGGAGAGGGCTTCGTCGAGGAACATCTTCAGTTCCTTGAGATGCCGGCTCATCAGGCCCGTGGCGGTGGCGGCGGATGCCGCGCGGCCGACATAGCGGGGCCTGGTGTTCTTCGCCTTGATGAACTCGAGCACGCGCTCGATGCCGGGCTGCACGAAGGTCCAGGCGCCCATGTTCTGGGGTTCTTCCTGGCACCAGATGAACTCGGCCTTCTTGAAGCGTGACAGTTCCTGGGCGAGCGCCCGGTGCGGCCACGGATAGAGCTGCTCGACGCGCAGGATGTAGACGTCGTCGATGCCGCGCTTCTCGCGCTCCTCGTAGAGATCGTAATAGACCTTGCCCGAGCAGAGCACGACGCGGCGGATCTTGTCGTCCTTCTGCAGCTTGATCTTCTCGTTAGGCAGGATCTCGTGCGTCATCCCAGAGGATGCGGTGGAAGGTGGTGCCCTCGCCCATGTCCTCAAGGCGCGAGGTCGCCCGCTTGTGGCGGAGGATCGACTTCGGCGTCATGATGATGAGCGGCTTGCGGAAGTCGCGCTTCAGCTGGCGGCGGAGGATGTGGAAGTAGTTGGACGGCGTGGTGCAGTTCGCCACCTGCATGTTGTCTTCCGCGCACATCTGCAGGAAGCGCTCGAGGCGGGCGGAGGAATGTTCAGGCCCCTGCCCCTCGTAGCCGTGCGGCAGCAGGCAGACGAGGCCCGACATGCGCAGCCACTTGCGTTCGGAGGACGAGATGAACTGGTCGAAGACCACCTGCGCGCCGTTGGCGAAGTCGCCGAACTGCGCCTCCCAGAGCACGAGCGCATTGGGCTCGGCCAGCGAGTAGCCATATTCGAAGCCCAGGACCGCCTCTTCCGAGAGCATGGAGTTGATCGCCTCGATCTTGATCTCCTGGTCCTTCTTCAGGTGGTTGAGCGGCGTGTAGCGCTTCTCCGTCACCTGATCGACCAGCACCGCGTGGCGCTGCGAGAAGGTGCCGCGCTGCACGTCCTGGCCCGAGAGGCGGATCTTGTAGCCGTCGTCCAGCAGCGTGCCGAAGGACAGGCTTTCGGCCATGGCCCAGTCGATGCCCGCACCATCCTCGATCATCTTGCGGCGGGCATCGAGCACGCGCTGCATGGTCTTGTGGGCGGTGAAGCTCTTGGGGATCTTGGTAAGCTTCATGCCGATGTCGCGCAGGCGGTCGACCGCAACGCCGGTGGCGCCGCGGCGCTCGTCGTCGGCGGCAGAGGCCGTCTTGATGCCGGCCCAGCGACCATCGAGCCAGTCGGCCTTGTTCGACTTGTAGGAGGTGGCGACCGCCATGGCGTCTTCCAGACGCTTGCGGTAGTCGGCCTTCATCGCCTCGAATTCATCCGCCGTGATCACACCTTCAGCAACGAGGCGCTCGCCATAGAGCGCCACCACCGTGCGGTGGCCGGAGATGCGCTTGTACATCAGGGGCTGGGTGAAGGCGGGTTCGTCCGTTTCGTTGTGGCCGAAGCGGCGGTAGCAGAACATGTCGATGACGACAGGCTTCTTGAACTTCTGCCGGAATTCGGTGGCGACCTTGGCGGCAAACACCACTGCTTCCGGATCATCGCCATTGGCATGGAAGATGGGCGCGTCGATCATCTTGGCGATGTCGGACGGGTACGGCGACGAGCGCGACCAGATGGGCGAGGTGGTGAAGCCGATCTGGTTGTTGACGATGAAGTGCAGCGAGCCGCCGGAGCGGTGGCCCTTCAGGCCCGAAAGGCCGAAGCATTCGGCGATGACGCCCTGGCCGGCGAAGGCCGCGTCACCATGGATGAGGAGCGGCAGCACCGAGGTGCGGGTCTTGTCGCCGCGCTGGTCCTGCTTGGCGCGGGCCTTGCCGAGCACCACGGGATCGACGATCTCGAGATGGGACGGGTTGGCAGTAAGCGAGAGGTGAACCGTGTTGCCGTCGAAGGCGCGGTCCGACGACGAGCCCAGGTGGTACTTCACGTCGCCCGAGCCTTCCACTTCGTCGGGCGTGCTGGAGCCGCCCTGGAACTCGTGGAAGATCGCGGAGAAGGGCTTCGCCATCACGTTGGCGAGCACGTTGAGGCGGCCGCGGTGGGCCATGCCGAGCACGATCTCGCGCACGCCGAGATTGCCGCCGCGCTTGATGATCTGCTCGAGCGCCGGAATCATGCTTTCGCCGCCGTCGAGGCCGAAGCGCTTGGTGCCGGTGTACTTGACGTTGAGGAAGGTCTCGAAGCCTTCCGCCTCGATGAGCTTGTTGAGGATCGCCTTCTTGCCCTGCGGCGTGAAGGTGATTTCCTTGTCCGGGCCTTCGATGCGCTGCTGCAGCCAGCTCTTCTGTTCGGCATCGGTGATGTGCATGAACTCGACGCCGAGCGTGCCGCAATAGGTGCGCTTCAGGATGTCGACGATCTGGCGCATGGTGGCGCTTTCGAGCCCCAGCACGTTGTCGAGGAAGATCGGACGGTCGAGATCGTTGGGGCCGAAGCCGTAGGTGGCGGGATCGAGTTCCGGATGCTGTTCCGGATCCTTGAGCTTGAGCGGATCGAGATCGGCGGCGAAGTGGCCACGGATGCGGTAGGCGCGGATCATCATCAGCGCCTTGACGCTGTCGTTGGTGGCGCGCTTCACATCGTCGGCGGAGGGGCCGGCCGAAACGGGGGCGGCAGCAGGGGCCGGGGCGGCGGGCTTGGCACCCTCACCCTTCAGCTTGGCGGCAACCTTGGGGGCGAGATGCTGTTCGAGGGCGACCCAGTTGCCGTCGAGGGCGGCGGTGCGTTCATCGACCGGCTTCGGCGGCCAGTCGGCGCGGGCCCAGGAGGGGCTGTGCGGCTTCGCCTGGCCATCGGCCATGTTGGCAAAAAAATTCCGCCAGTGGGCGTCCACGGCGGCGGGGTCCTTCAGATACCTGGCGTAGAGAGCCTCGATGAATTGGGCGTTTCCGCCATAGAGGAACGAGGTTTCCTCAAAAGCCGCGGTGGCTTCCGTCTTGTTCATGTCGTACGTCCCGTCTGGTTTCCGCGGGGATTGGCTTCATTGCCAACATGCCGGGGGGCGCAATCGCCCGTAACCTGTTCACTGAACACTTACCTATATGGCCCCCGCGGAGATGGTTTTCCATGGGGTCCGGCGGAAGTTACGCCTCCGCCGGTTACAATTCCATTGCAAAATGGTCGAATTATTTCCGCTTCAGCTTTTTCATCAGGGTTTCGCCCAGGAGGGCGGGCGAATCCGAAACGGCAATTCCGGCCCGCTTCATGGCATCCACCTTGGACCCTGCGTCACCCTTGCCACCGGAAATGATGGCGCCGGCATGGCCCATGCGGCGGCCGGGAGGGGCGGTGCGGCCGGCGATGAAGCCCGCCATGGGCTTCTTCACCTTGTTCTTGCGGAGGAATTCGGCCGCTTCTTCCTCGGCCGAGCCGCCGATCTCGCCGATCATGATGATCGACTCGGTCTTGGGATCGGCAAGGAACATCTCGAGCACGTCGATGAACTCGGTGCCCTTCACGGGGTCGCCGCCGATACCGACGGCGGTCGTCTGGCCGAGGCCGAGGCGGGTGGTCTGGAACACCGCTTCATAGGTCAGGGTGCCGGAGCGCGAGACGACGCCCACCTTGCCCTTCTTGAAGATGTTGCCGGGCATGATGCCGATCTTGCATTCGCCGGGGGTGAGGACGCCTGGGCAGTTCGGGCCGATGAGGCGCGACTTCGAGCCCGAGAGCGCCCGCTTCACCTTCACCATGTCGGCAACCGGAATGCCCTCGGTGATGCAGACGATGAGGGGGATTTCCGCCGAGATGGCCTCGAGGATCGAGTCGGCTGCAAACGGCGGCGGCACGTAGATCACGGAGGCATCCGCACCGGTGGCCTCGCGGGCTTCCGAAACGGTGTCGTAGACGGGAAGGCCCAGGTGCTTGATGCCGCCCTTCCCCGGTGTGACACCCGCCACCATCTGGGTTCCGTAGGCAATCGCCTGTTCGGTGTGGAAGGTGCCGTTGTTGCCGGTGATGCCCTGGCAAATGACCTTGGTCTTCTTGTTGACGAGAATGGACATCAGGCAGCTTCCTTCACGGCTTTCACGATCTTCTTGGCGGCGTCGTTGAGGTCATCGGCGGGGATGACGTTGAGGCCGGAGCGCTTGATGATGTCCTTGCCCAGGTCGACGTTGGTGCCTTCGAGGCGGACGACGAGCGGCACCTTGAGGCCCACTTCCTTCACCGCGGCGATGACGCCTTCGGCGATCACGTCACACTTCATGATGCCACCGAAGATGTTGACGAGGATGCCCTTCACCCGCGGATCGGCGGTAATGATCTTGAACGCCGCGGCCACCTTCTCCTTGGTGGCGCCGCCGCCCACGTCGAGGAAGTTGGCGGGTTCGGAGCCGTAAAGCTTGATGATGTCCATGGTCGCCATGGCGAGGCCGGCGCCGTTCACCATGCAGCCGATGGAACCATCGAGCGCCACGTAGGAGAGGTCGTACTTCGAGGCCTCGATTTCCTTCGGGTCCTCTTCCGTGAGGTCGCGCAGCTCGAGGATCTCGGGATGACGGTAGAGCGCGTTCGAATCGAAGTTCACCTTGGCATCGAGGCAGACGAGATTGCCATCCTTGGTGATGACCAGCGGGTTGATCTCGAGCAGGCTCATGTCCTTCTCGACGAAGGCCTTGTAGAGGCCGCCCGCCATCTTCGCCATCTGCTTGGCCTGATTGGCATCGAGCTTCAGCGCCTTGGCCATGCGGCGGGTGTGGTGCGGCATGAGGCCGGTCGCCGGATCAACATGCACGGTCGTGATCTTTTCGGGCGTGGCGTGGGCCACTTCCTCGATATTCATGCCGCCTTCGGTGGAGACGATGAAGGCCACCTGCGAGGTGGCGCGGTCGACGAGGATCGAGAGATAGAGTTCCTTGGCGATTGCCGTGCCTTCCTCGATGTAGAGGCGCTGCACCAGCTTGCCGGCGGGGCCGGTCTGGTGGGTGACGAGGGTCATGCCCAGCATGCGCTCGGCTTCCTTCTTCACTTCGTCCACCGACTTCACCACCTTGACGCCGCCGCCCTTGCCGCGGCCACCGGCGTGGATCTGCGCCTTCACCACCCAGACGGGGCCGGGCTGCGCCTGTGCCGCCTTCACCGCTTCATCGACGCTGAAGGCCGGAGCCCCCTTGCCGGTGGGCACGCCGAACTGGCGGAGGATATCCTTGGCCTGATATTCGTGAATGTTCATTCTCTCTCCTCTTCACCTCCCCCTTGCGGGGAGGTCGAAAATCGCTCTCGCGATTTTCGGGTGGGGGTATCCAGTTCAGCGCGACCCCCACCCCGGCCCTCCCCGCAGGGGGGAGGGGGAGGAAGAGGCCGAATGACTACTTCAGTTCCGGCGCCAGCGTCTTCGCTGCATCCATGAGGCCATGGACCGCCGCGACCGACTTGTTGAAGCCCGCCTTGTCTTCTTCCGTAAGGGCGACTTCGACGATGCGCTCCACACCCTTCTCGCCGATCACTACGGGCACGCCCACATAGGTGTCCTTCACGCCGTACTGGCCATCGAGATAGGCCGCGCACGGCAGGACGCGCTTGTAATCCTTGAGATAGCTCTCGGCCATGGCGATGGCCGAGGAGGCGGGCGCATAATAGGCCGAGCCGGTCTTGAGCAGGTTCACCACTTCGGCGCCGCCGTCACGGGTGCGCTGCACGATCTTGGCGATCTTCTCCTCGGTGCTCCAGCCCATCTTGATGAGGTCGGGCACAGGGATGCCGGCAACGGTGGAATAACGGACGAGCGGCACCATGGTGTCGCCGTGGCCGCCGAGCACGAAGGCCGTCACGTCCTTCACCGAGACGTTGAACTCCTCGGCGAGGAAGTGGCGGAAGCGGGCGGAGTCGAGAACGCCCGCCATGCCGATCAGCTTGTGCTTGGGGAGGCCCGAGAACTTCTGCAGGGCCCAGACCATCACGTCGAGCGGGTTGGTGATGCAGATGACGAAGGCATTGGGGGCATGGGCCTTGATGCCCTCGCCCACCGCCTTCATGACCTTGAGGTTGATGCCGACGAGGTCATCGCGGCTCATGCCGGGCTTGCGCGGCACGCCGGCGGTGACGATGCAGACATCGGCGCCTGCGATCGCTTCATAACCGTTGGTGCCGGAGAGCTTGGCGTCGAAGCCTTCCACCGGACCCGACTGCGAGAGGTCGAGCGCCTTGCCCTGCGGCAGGCCTTCGGCGATGTCGAAGATAGTGATGTCGCCCAACTCGCGGAGTGCTGCGAGGTGCGCCAGCGTACCCCCAATCATGCCACCACCGATCAATGCGATTTTCTTGCGCGCCATGGATACCTCTCTCTCGCCGCTCTTTCGCGGCATATTGCAGTGCGAAATCGGCATCTCTCTAATCCCCTTAGGCCGGGTGGGCAAGGGCGGGAAATCCGACTTTGGGTGAGACTCACGTTTCGACGAGGGTTGCCCCCCACCAGGACGATGCCTGCATTTCCTTGAGCCGGCTTATCGTCCGGGCGCTTTCGAAGGCATGCTGGTTCTTGGGAAAGATCGCCTCGGGCGGACCGTCGGCCAGGGCGACGAGACGCACATGGGCATCGTAGAAGGTGTCGATCATCAGGATGAAACGCTTGGTCTCGTTCCGCTGCGAGGCCTTGAGACGGGGCAGGCCGGAAACGAACACCGTGCTGTAGGCCTTGGATATTGCAAGATAATCGGGCGGGCCCAGAGGCTCCACGCAGAGTTCGGCAAAGGTGAAGGCGGCGCAGCCATGGGCGGCCTTGGGAACGGTGAGCTTGCGCCCCAGCACCTCCAGCGTCTCGGGCCTGCCTTGCGCATTGTCGGTCAGGTCCTTCCACAGCGTGTTGAAGAGCACGCGGTTCTCCGCCGTGGCGGGATGGAGGAAGGTTTCCCGCGCGCGGATGCGGCCGAGCCGGTAATCGGTTGTCGACTCCAGCGACACCACTTCAAGCGTTTCGCGCAGACGTGCAATGAACGGCAGGAAGAGGTCGCGGTTGAGGCCATCCTTGTAGAGGCCTTCGGGCGGCAGGTTCGAGGTCGTGACCATGATGACGCCGCGGGCATAGAGCGCCTCGTAGAGCCTGCCGATGATCATGGCGTCGGCGATGTCGACGATCTGCATCTCGTCGAGGCAGAGAAGCCGGGCACTCGCCGCCCATTCGTCGGCGATGCGGTTGATCACATCCTCGCCGCCCAGGCGCTGGCGCTGCCCGTGCACGTCCTGCATGAAGGCATGGAAGTGGATGCGCCGCTTCGGCCAGTTCTGCACGCTGTCATAGAAGAGGTCCATCAGCATGGTCTTGCCGCGCCCCACTTCGCCGAAGATGTAGAGGCCGCGGGGGGCCGGCAAGGCCGACTTGCGGAAGAGCCTGCCCAACAGCGTGGGCTTCAGCGGCGGCGAGGTGTTGAGCGCCACCGAGAGCGCCGAGAGCCGCTCCAGCACCTTCATCTGCGCCGGATCGGACTTCAGCGTGCCGTCCTTCAGTTTGTCGCGATAATGCTTGGTGAGGGGCATGGCCCAAGGCCGCTAGATTGTCAGGAGCCCAATTGCAAGAGGCTGGCGTAGGCGAGGAAATACTTGAACAGCGTCATGTAGGCGGCCGTCATCGAGACATAGGCGAAGAAGGTGATGACGATCTGCAGGCGGCTGAGCTGCTCCAGCCCCACGTCGATGCGGCGCTGGCGGATGTTGGCGAGAATGGCGATGCCGCCGAAAAGCACCAGCACGAACTGGTGCATGTAGAGCCCGGCTCCACCGATGAGCGCGCCCACGAACATAAGGCCGAAGCGGGCCCATGATCCCATCACGCGGGAGAGCACCGAGCGCAGAGCCACGCCGCCATCGAGCGGTTCGGCGGGCAGCAGGTTGAAGATGTTGAGGCCGACGACGATCAGCCCGAAGAGGGCGACATACGGATTGGGCTCGCTGCCGAGCATCGCCGGGATGAGGCAGAGAAGGGCGAGGATGGTGGAGAAGCCCGGCCCCATGAGCGCGGCGAAGACCGACTGGCCCTGACTGTGGAACGGCAGGCGCGGCAGGGCCACGGCACCGAGGAAGGGCAGGAAAATCATGCGTCCCCAGGGCTGGCCCATCAGGCGGTAGGCGAGGAGATGGCCGAACTCGTGCACGAAGAGGGCGACGAGCAGCATCAGCGCGGCGCGCCAGCCGAGGAAGAGGCCGAAGGCCCCCATGGAGATGATGCCGGTGCCCAGCGCCACGCCGGCGGAGATGAGGAGATAGGGCTTCTCGTCGGGCTTGCCGGTTTCGACAAGGCCCTTGATGCGGAAGATGCCGCCCCAGAGATCGGCGCGGGCGAGGATCTGCGCGAGCAGCGGCCGCTGCCCCCACTCATAGGTCATCGAGAGGCGGGTGCCGCCTTCTTCCTCTTCGAGCGTATAGCGCTGCACCAGAAGTTCGTTGGCGGTGGAGCGGCCTTCGAGGCCCTCGCGGCGGAGGATGAGCAATGTGGGTGGCACCCGCTCGTCGATCGAGAACAGGGCCTCGCCCTTCTGCTGCGCGCCGGTCGTCAGCGTCGTCGTGTAGGTCTTGCGGAAGATGCGCGCGGCGGGGTCGATGAGCTTCGCCTCGACCACGGTCGAGCCCCAGCGGTCGATCTTGCCGTCCTTGAGGTCGATCACGTCGAAGACGGTCTTGAGCGGCGCGCGGATGAAGAGGTTGACCTTGGGTGTCACCCGGTGGCGCAAGCCCAGCAGCGCCAGCAGCACCAGGATGAGAGGAATTTCGGGGCCCGCGGAGGTCAGGAAGGAATACATGGAAGCCGGAGGCTAACCAGCGAGGCGTTAAGGATTCGAGAAGGGGCAAAACCGTGGGATGCGGGCGGCGGCGCGCGCAACCGCCCTCCCCTCCTCTCAGTTAGGAATGCGTTGCGTCGCCGTGCCATCGACGACCACGTTGGCACCCGCCACGAAGCTCGCCCGCGGGCTCGAGAGGAAGACCGCCACATCGGCGATCTCCTGGGGCGTCGCCATGCGCCCCATGGGATTGAAGGCGATGGTGTCGGCGAACTGCTTGGGATCGTTGATCTTCACCTTGTCCCAGAAGCCGCCTTCGAAGTAGGTGGTGCCTGGCGAGACGATGTTGGCGCGGATGTTCTTCTTCGCCACGTGGCGGGCGAGCGACTTCACGTAGAAGAAGAGTGCGGCCTTCATGGTGCCGTAGGAGACACCGTCGTAGCCATAATCCTCCGAACCCGAGATCGACGAGATGGCGATGATTGAACCTGCTCCCGCCTTCTCCAGAAAGGGGATCGCCGCCTCCGCCGCATTGCGCGTGTGCAGGAGATCGGTGCGGTAGGCGGCATCGAAGTCGGCGACGGAATCTCCCGATGACAGCGCGCTCGTATTGGCGACGATGCCGTCGAGGCCCTTCATCTTCGCTGCCGCATCGCGGATGAAGGATTGCAGCGCGTCAGTGTCGGTCACATCGAGGGCGCGGCCGAAGGCCTTCACACCCTTCGCCTCAAGGGCGTGCACCGTCTCGGCCACCGCATCCACGCTTCGCGCACAGAGCGAGACGTTGGCGCCTTCCGCCGCGAAGGTTTCGGCAATGGCACGGCCGATGCCGCGAGTACCGCCCGTCACGAGGAAGTGCTTGCCGGCGAGGTGAAGGTCCATGATCGAATTCCTGAAATGAAAAAGGCCAGCGCGAAGGCTGGCCTTTCAATCGGTCTTTGGCAAGCTCATCTCGCCCGATGCGTCAGAGAGAGGCCTGCAGCGCCTTCAGGTGATCCAGCGTTTCAGCGGCCTTGGCGCGGGCGGCGTCGGTCTTGGCGTCGGCCACGTCCTCTTCCGCATTCTTGATCTGCTGGGCAATCGCCGCCTGATCGAGGTCGGCAAGGGCAATCGCCGTTTCGGCCAGGACCGTGAGGCCCTTGGCGTTCACTTCGGCAAAGCCGCCGCGCACGAAGATCTTGTCGGTGCCGCCATCCTTCTGGATCGAGACGACGCCCGGCTTCAGGGTGGAGAGCACCGGCGCATGACCCGGCAGAATGGTCATTTCGCCTTCCGCGCCCGGAATCTGCACGGACACCACGTCGCCTGAAAACAGGAGACGGGCGGGAGAGACGAGTTCGAAATGCAGGGCCATGGGGTTCGCTTTCTGTTGGACCATCCCCGCAGGCGAACCTGCGGGGACGAGCCTTCAATCACTTGATTAGGCGGCGTCGGCGGCGAGCTTCTTCGCCTTGGCAACCGCGTCCTCGATGGTGCCCACCATGTAGAAGGCGGGTTCGGGGAGATGGTCGTATTCGCCGTTGGCGATGCCCTTGAAGCCCTTGATCGTGTCTTCGAGCTTCACCTGCACGCCGGGCGAGCCGGTGAACACGGCAGCCACGTCGAAGGGCTGCGACATGAAGCGCTCGATCTTGCGGGCGCGGGCCACGGTGAGCTTGTCCTCTTCGGACAGTTCATCCATGCCGAGAATGGCGATGATGTCCTGGAGCGCCTTGTAGCGCTGCAGGATCGACTGCACCTGGCGGGCCACCTGGTAGTGCTCCTCGCCGACCACGGCGGGCTGCAGCATGCGGCTCGTCGAGTCGAGCGGGTCCACCGCCGGATAGATGCCCTTTTCGGCAATCGAACGCGACAGCACGGTGGTGGCGTCCAAGTGGGCGAAGGAAGTTGCAGGGGCCGGGTCGGTCAAGTCGTCGGCGGGCACGTAAATGGCCTGCACCGAGGTGATCGAGCCCTTGGTGGTGGTGGTGATGCGCTCCTGCAGGGCGCCCATGTCGGTGGCGAGCGTCGGCTGATAACCCACGGCCGAGGGAATGCGGCCGAGAAGGGCCGACACTTCCGAACCCGCCTGGGTGAAGCGGAAGATGTTGTCGACGAAGAAGAGCACGTCCTGGCCCTGGTCGCGGAAGTGTTCGGCAACCGTGAGGCCGGTGAGCGCAACGCGGGCGCGGGCACCCGGCGGTTCGTTCATCTGGCCGAACACGAGGGCGCACTTCGACTTGACGTTCGGATCGGGATTGTGCGGATCGGCGTTCACCTTGGATTCGATGAACTCGTGATAGAGGTCGTTGCCTTCACGGGTGCGCTCGCCGACGCCGGCAAACACCGAGTAACCGCCGTGCGTCTTGGCGACGTTGTTGATGAGCTCCTGAATGAGCACGGTCTTGCCCACGCCGGCGCCGCCGAAGAGGCCGATCTTGCCGCCCTTGGCGTAGGGCGCGAGAAGGTCGACGACCTTGATGCCGGTGACGAGGATTTCGGCTTCCGTCGACTGCTCGGCGAATTCGGGAGCGGGCGCGTGGATCGGGCGGCGGCTCTTGGTCTTCACCGGGCCTGCTTCGTCGATCGACTCGCCGATCACGTTCATGATGCGGCCGAGGGTTTCGTCACCCACCGGAACGGTGATGGGCGAGCCCGTGTCCTTCACGGCCTGGCCGCGGACGAGACCTTCGGTCGAGTCCATGGCGATGGTGCGCACGGTGTTTTCGCCGAGGTGCTGCGCCACTTCGAGGATCAGGCGGTTGCCGCCGTTGTCGGTCTCGAGGGCGTTGAGGATTTCCGGAAGCGGGCCGTCAAAGGCCACGTCGACGACGGCACCCGTGACCTGCGCGATGCGGCCGGTGGCACCGGCGGTGGAGGAAGCTGCTTTCTTGGCCATGACTGTCTGTCCTGTGCTTGAGTTTCGTCAGAGCGCTTCCGCGCCCGAGATGATTTCGATGAGTTCCTTGGTGATCTGCGCCTGGCGCTGGCGGTTGTACTTGATCGACAGCTTGTTGATCATGTCACCGGCGTTGCGCGTGGCGTTGTCCATGGCGCTCATGCGCGCGCCCTGTTCGGAGGCGGCATTTTCGAGAAGGCCACGGAAGATCTGCACCGCGATGTTGCGCGGCAGGAGGTCGTCGAGGATGACGCCCTCTTCCGGCTCGGCTTCGTACACCGCACCACCCAGGTCCGGCGTCTTCGTCGTGTCGATCTGCGCCGGGATGAGGCGGAGTGCGGTGGGCTTCTGGGCGATCACCGACTTGAACTCGGAGAAGAACAGGGTCGCCACGTCGAACTCGCCCGCTTCATACATGGCGAGCACGCGCTCGGCCACGCTGGTGGCGTTCTCGAAGGAGAGCGCTTTGACGCCGCGGAAGTCGATGGCCTCGACGATGTAGCGGCCATAGAGGCGCTTCAGGGCATCGTTGCCCTTCTTGCCCACCGTCATGATCTTGACGGTCTTGCCCTCGCGGATCAGGCGGTCGGCATGCTCGCGGGCGAGCTTGACGATCGAGGAGTTGAAGCCGCCGCAGAGTCCGCGCTCGGCCGTTGCGATGACGAGGAGATGCACGTCATCCTTGCCGGTGCCGGCGAGGAGTGCGGGCGCGCCCGCCTGGCCTTCCATCGCGGAGGCGAGGTTCGACAGCACCACCGCCATGCGTTCGGCATAGGGGCGGGCGGCGACGGCCGCTTCCTGGGCACGGCGCAGTTTCGCCGCGGCCACCATCTGCATGGCCTTGGTGATCTTGCGTGTCGCCTTCACCGAGGCGATGCGGTTGCGTAAGTCCTTGAGACTTGGCATCGGAGCCCCTGAGCTTAGGCGAAGGACTTGGCGAAGGCGTCAACCGCCGCCTTGAGCTTCGGCATGGTGGCATCCGAGATCGCCTTCTCCGTGCGGATGGCGTCGAGCACGTCGGCGTGCTTGTCGCGCATGGTGCGGAGCAGGCCGTCCTCGAAGGCGCGGACCTTGTTGACCGGCAGGCTGTCGAGGTGGCCGTTCACGCCGGCGTAGATCGAGACAACCTGCTCTTCCATCTTGAGCGGCGAGAACTGCGACTGCTTGAGCAGTTCGGTCAGGCGCGAACCGCGATTCAAGAGCTTCTGCGTGGCGGCGTCGAGGTCCGAGCCGAACTGTGCGAAGGCGGCCATTTCACGGTACTGGGCGAGCTCGCCCTTGATCTTGCCGGCCACCTGCTTCATCGCCTTGGTCTGCGCTGCAGAACCCACGCGCGACACCGAGAGGCCGACGTTCACGGCCGGACGGATGCCCTGATAGAAGAGATCGGTTTCAAGGAAGATCTGGCCGTCGGTGATCGAGATCACGTTGGTCGGAATGTAGGCCGACACGTCGTTGGCCTGGGTTTCGATGACCGGAAGGGCGGTGAGCGAACCGGCGCCATTGTCGTCGTTGAGCTTGGCGGCGCGCTCGAGCAGGCGGGAGTGGAGATAGAACACGTCGCCCGGATAGGCTTCGCGGCCCGGCGGGCGGCGGAGCAGCAGCGACATCTGGCGGTAGGCCACGGCCTGCTTCGAGAGATCGTCATAGGCGATGAGGGCGTGCATGCCGTTGTCGCGGAAGTATTCGCCGATCGCACAGCCGGCGAAGGGCGCGAGGTACTGCATCGGCGCCGGATCGGAAGCGGTGGCTGCCACGATCACCGAGTATTCGAGGGCGCCGTTGTCTTCCAGCACCTTCACGAACTGTGCCACCGTCGAGCGCTTCTGGCCGCAGGCGACGTAGACGCAGTAGAGCTTGTCCTTCTCGGGACCGGCAATGTGGATGGGCTTCTGGTTGAGGATGGCGTCGAGGATGATGGCGGTCTTGCCGGTCTGGCGGTCGCCGATCACGAGTTCGCGCTGGCCGCGGCCGATGGGGATCAGCGCGTCGATGGCCTTGAGGCCGGTCGACATGGGCTCATGCACCGACTTGCGCGGAATGATGCCGGGGGCCTTCACGTCGACGCGGGCGCGGGCCTTGGCCTTGATCGGGCCCTTGCCGTCGATGGGGTTGCCGAGCGGATCGACGACGCGGCCGAGCATTTCCTTGCCGATCGGGATTTCCACGATGGCGCCGGTACGCTTGACGGTGTCGCCTTCCTTGATGTCGCGGTCGGAACCGAAGACCACGACGCCGACGTTGTCGGCTTCAAGGTTGAGGGCCATGCCCTTGATCCCGTTTGCGAACTCGACCATCTCGCCGGCCTGGACGTTGTCGAGGCCATAGACGCGGGCAATGCCGTCGCCGACGGAGAGAACCTGGCCGATCTCGGCCACTTCGGCTTCCTTGCCGAAGTCCTTGATCTGCTTCTTGAGGATGGAGGAAATTTCGGCGGCGCGGATATCCATTACTGGGTCCCCTTCATGGCGGCTTTGAGTGAATTGAGTTTGGTGCGGAGCGAGTTGTCCATCATCCGGCTCCCCACCTTGACGATGAGGCCACCGAGGATGGCGGGATCAACCTTGGCGTCGATCGCCACGTCGGATCCGGTTGCGGCCTTGAGCGCCGCCTTGAGATCGGCAAGCTGCTTGGCCGAAAGCTTTTCGGCAGAGGTCACTTCCGCCGTCGCCTCGCCCTTCGACTGGGAGACGAGGGTGTTGAAGGCCGAGATGGCGGAGGGCACCGCGGCGAGGCGGCGGTTGCCGCCCATCACCTTGAGGAAGTTGAGGGCAAGACCCTTGATGCCGGCCTTGGCGGCAATCGCTTCGATGGCGGCGGTCTGGTCTTCCGACTTGAAGACGGGCGAGCGCATCAGGCGCTGCAGGTCTTCCGATTCATCGATGAGGCCCTGGAAGGAAGAGAGGGCGGAGGCCACGTCGGCCACTGCCTTGTGTTCGGTTGCGAGGTCAAACAGGGCTCGGGCGTAACGGCCTGCAACACCGGACTGGGACTGATCTGTCGTTGCCACGATCGATCTTTCAACTGCGACGCCGGACACGCCCGGAAGCGGAGTCCTAAGTCATTGAAATGGATGGGAAGCACTTTGCACAAGGCAAAACGCTGCGATGCGGGATGTTCCCGCCGCGCGGCGGAGCTAACACATGCCACCGAGACTCGCAACACTGATTCGAGCAGTGTTTTTTGCGATTTTTGGCTGAGCTTGCAGGCGCGGTGCGAATCGCCGCGGCACACGGCAACGCGCCGGGCAAGGAGGATACCGCAAAAGGGAGGGGCCCGCCGCCGCTTGCGCGAACGACGAGCCCCGGGAGGAACTTGTCAGTGGCGAGGCCTTACTTGAAGGCCTTCACCCGGGCCACGCGGCCCATCTGGTAGCGCTTGGCGCCGATGTCCAAGAGATCGGCATCCGAAAGTGTGTCGAGTTCCGACCGGATGGCCTGGTAGCCCTTGAAGCGGGCCCGGCGTTCCAGCAGGCGTCCGATATAGGTCAGGCTGCCCATGGGCGGCTGTCTCCGTTGAATGGGTTAGCGGGCGGCTTCGCGGGCAACGCGCTGAATGTCGGCGCGGGCGATGCCCAGGTCAGCCAGTTCGCGGTTGGTGAGAGCGTTGAGCTCGCTGACGGTGCGGCTGTAACGCTTCCAGGCGGTGATGCGGGTCTTGAGGACTTCAAACATTTTGATCTCCTGATATCTGCTCCGGACGGTTCCGGGTGGTCTCTTCGTTTTCTTTCGACGATCGGAAGATATGTGCAATGCAGCAAAAAGAGAAATGCAAAATACGCATAGCGCGCATGATGTCAAAATTCTCAATCTTCATAAAGCGGTAATAAATATCCGGAGCGATCCGGCGAATTTTGACGGGAGAAATCACCCGAAAGAGCGAAAGAATCAGTCATACATGAGCGATTTTGGGCGAAATGCGTCACCCAAACGTCACAAGACATACTGCTAATGCATATCACTGAGGCAGATCGCCTGCTCTTTGGGCATTTCCTGCTGCGTTGCAGCATACGCAGGCCCAAAACCACCGGATTGGACCCATCAATGCAACTTGCGGCACCACCGCTGACAGATAATGTCCCGGCATGATGCGCGATTTCACCTTCCCCGGCCGGTCCACGGCCTTTGGCCGGACGGCCATGGCGGCCACCTCCTCGCCCCAGGCGACGCTCGCCGCCATCGATGTGCTGCGCCAGGGCGGCAATGCCGTCGATGCGGCGATCACGGCGTCCGCAGTGCTCTGTGTCACCGAACCCCACATGACCGGCATCGGCGGCGACTGCTTCGCCATCATCGCAACGCCGGAAGGCAAGATCCTCGGCCTCAACGGGGCCGGCCGCAGCGCCTTTGCGGCAACACCGGACTGGCTCAGCCAATCGGGCCTCAGCCGAATCGAACCGCACTCCGTCCACGCCGTCACCGTGCCCGGCGCCATCGATGCCTGGGACGAACTCCTGCGCTCGCACGGCACCTGGTCGCTGGGGAAATGTCTGGAACCCGCCATCGCACTTGCGGAGTCAGGTGTTGCCACCATGCCGCGCGTTGCCCGCGACTGGCCGGAACACGAAGCGCTGCTCAAGGCCGATCCCGGCGGGCGGCAGCACTATCTTCTCGACGGACGCGTGCCCCGCATGGGCGACGTCATGACCTATCCGGCACTCGCGGCAACACTCCGCCACATCGCCAGGGAAGGCCGCGACGGCTTCTATACCGGCCCCGTCGCGCAGGACATGGTGGAGACGCTGCGGGCGCGCGGCAGTCTTCTCACGCTCGAGGATTTCGCCGCCACCCAGTGCGACTGGGTGAAGCCCGTCTCCACACATTTCAACGGGCGGCGCATCTACGAGATCCCGCCCTCGGGGCAGGGCCTCACCGTGCTCATCACCCTCAACATCCTCAAGTGCTTCGGCCTCGCCGCCCTTGATCCCAACGGACCCCAGCGCCGCCATCTCGAGATCGAGGCGCTGAAGCGTGCCTGGGTGCTGCGCAACCGCCACATCGCAGACCCCGAACATGCCGAGGTGCCGGTGGAGGAGCTGCTCAGCGAGACGACAGCGAAGCGCCTTGCTGCCTCGATCGATCCCAACGCCGCCTCCGACATGCGCGTGGTGATGCCGCCCTCCGACACCGTCTATCTCTCGGTCGTCGACAGCGAACGCCGCTGCATTTCCTTCATCAACTCCATCTACTGGGGCTTCGGCTCCGGCATCGTCACGGAGAAGAGCGGCATCACGCTGCAGAACCGGGGTGCGGGCTTCTCCTGCGATCCCGCCCATCCCAATGTCATTGCGCCCGCCAAGCGGCCGCTCCACACCATCATTCCCGCCATGGCAACGGAAGGCGGCAAGCCCGAGATGGTCTTCGGCGTGATGGGTGGCGACTTCCAGCCCATGGGCCACGTCAACATGGTGGTGAACCGCTATATCTATGGCATGGACCCGCAACAGGCCCTCGACCTGCCGCGCTGCGTGCCAACGGGCACTGATGTGGCGGTAGAGACCGCCCTGCCCGACAGCGTGGTGAGCGATCTCCGCGCCCGCGGCCACAGCATCGTTCCGGCGGACGAGCCCCTGGGCGGCGGCCAGATCATTGCCCTCGACCATGCCCGCGGCATTCTCTCGGGCGGCTCCGATCCGCGCAAGGACGGCTTTGCCATGGGTCTCTGAGAGGGTTTGATTTCCCCCGCAAAATCCCGGGGGTTAACGCACGTTCACCATGATCCTTCTGCAAAAATTTACGGTCCCGCTTTAGCTTGCCTTGAGGATCGGGAAGAGCGGACCTGACGTGCCGCAGGCTCCCGGTGGGCAGGAAAGACGGCGAACAGATCCATGACAGAAGCTTCAGGCATGACCATGCCCAGCGCCTTTGGCGAGGCGGGCACAGATGTGAATGCCACATTGACCCCGCAGACGGCGGACAGCATTGCCCTTGCCATCGCCGCGGCAGGCGACGTCACCTATCACTGGGACATGAAGACGGATGTTCTCACCTGGGGCCTTGGCGCCGAGAGTATCCTGAAGCGGCCTGCAGACATGCTGGCGAACGGCAAGCATTTCGCCGCACTGCTTGACCCGGACAATCTCACCAGCCGCTACGAGGCGATCAGCAACAGCGCGGCCGCGGACGAAGGCACGGGCGTTGCCTATCACATCGAGTACCAGCTGAAGGCCGATTCGGTGCTCGGCCTTCCTGCCATGTGGATCGAGGACCGCGGCCGCTGGTTCGCCGGAGCCGACGGCCGTCCTGCCCATGCGGTGGGTATCGTTCGCACCGTCGACGAGCGCCACAGCCGCGACCAGATGCTAAGCACGCTCTCGCACACCGATCCGCTCACCGGCATGATGAACCGCACCCGCCTCGATGAGGCGCTGGAAGAGGCAATCGGCAGCGCCCGCGACAGTGAGACGACCTGCGCCTTCGCGGTGGCCGCGATCCGCAACCTCGATGTGGTGAACGAAGCCTATGGCTTCGAGGTGGCCGATGAAGTGATCGCCGCCCTCTCGCAGCGCCTGCGCGGCGTCACCCGCACGGGCGACGGCATTGCCCGCTACTCCGGCAACAAGTTCGGCTTCATCCTCAACAACTGCAACGGGGCCGACCTTCCCGTCGCCATCGAACGCTTCCTCAACGTGGCGCGCGACAGCGTGATCGAGACCTCGCATGGTCCGGTCTGGGCCCTGCTCTCGATGGGTGCCGTGCTGCTGCCCGTCCACGCCGACTCGAGTGCTGGTGCCCGCGCCCTCGCTGAAGAGGCGCTGTCGTCTGCGCTCCGTCTCTCGAGCGACAGCTTTGTCGTTCACATGCCGTCCGAGAAGGTGAACACGGCACGCATGGTGAATGCACGGTGCGCCGCAGAGATCGTCGAGTGCCTGCGATCCAACAAGTTCCACCTCGCCTTCCAGCCGCTGATCGATGCCCAGAGCGGCCGCGTCGTCTGCCACGAAGCGCTGCTCCGCATGCGCGATACATCAGGCGAAGTCGTGACTGCGGGCCATCTCGTACCCGTGGCCGAGCGCCTCGGCCTCATCCGCCTTGTCGACCGCGCCGTGGTGCAGATGGCGCTCGAAACCCTGCACCGTCATGAAGAGGCGAACCTCTCCATCAATCTCTCCGCCACCACCGCCAACGATCCGCGCTGGAACACCCAGATCATCGAGATGATCGAGATGGCCGGTGCGGTGGCGAAGCGACTGACCATCGAGATCACCGAGACGACGGCGCTCACCGATCTCACCTCGGCGCTCGCCTTCCTCGAGCGCCTGCGCACCACCGGCTGCTGTGTCGCGATCGACGATTTCGGCGCGGGCTTCACCTCGTTCCGCAACCTGCGTGACCTGCCCATCGACGTGATCAAGCTTGACGGCAGCTATTGCAGCAACCTCGCGAAGGATCCGGAGAACGTCTACTTCGCCCGCACCCTGATCGAGATGGCGCACCACTTCGGCATCCGCACCGTGGCGGAATGGGTGGAGACGGAATCGGATGCGGAGATCCTGAAGAGCCTCGGCATCGACTTCCTGCAGGGCAACTACCTCGGCCTGCCGGAAGCGGAAATGCCCTGGACCGAGACCGCCGCCGCCGCCTTCAGCTTCCATGAGCCGGTGATAGCCGCGGCCACCGCGCCTGCCGTGCCACCTGAGCCGCTGGTCAGCGAAGCCGTTGCCGAAGCGGTGGATGAAGAGGTTCCCGAAGAGTCAGATGAAGGCACCAGTGAACAGGTGGACGAGATCACCGAAGACCTTCTGATGGAACTGGCCGCCGCCTTCCTGCAGGGCACGGATGATGCCGATGGCGAACAACAGGATCCCGAGAGCACTTCCGATGAAGAGCTTCCGGATGAAGCGGAGCTTTCTTCTGGGCCCGCGAGCGAAGCGAGCGTTGAGCCGATGAGCGAGGAAACGCTGAGCGAAGACGATCCCGAAATCGCCGCCCTCGAGGACGAGGTGGATGGCAGCCTGATGCGGCTGCGCGCCGCCCTTGATCACCTGACCCTGCAGATCACCACCCCCGATGACGTGGGCGATGCCGGAAACGAAAACGGCGAGGACGTTCGCCTCGCCGGTTGATCGGATGAAGGCGACACTCGCCTAGCGGTTGAGCTGGTCGATCTTGTCCTGCATCGCAGCAAGCTGGTCCTTGAGCGACTGCAATTCGTCCTTGCTCGGGCCGGAGCTGCTCGCTGCCGCGGCAGGCTTGTCGGCGGGGCGCGAGGTACCGGCAAAGGGATTGGGGAAGCCCGCGGGCATGTTGGCGCCGAAGGGCGTGAACATCTTCAGCGAATCCTGGAAGAGCTGCATGTTGCGCTTGGCTGCGTCTTCCATGGCCTTGAAGGCATCGCCGCCGAAGGCATCCATCATCTGCTTGCGGACCTTGTCCTGCTCCTTCATCAGGTTGCCGAGCGAGAATTCCAGATAGCCCGGAACCATGCCCTGCATGCTGTCGCCGTAGAAGCGGATGAGCTGGCGGAGGAAATTGATCGGCAGCAGGTTGTTGTCGCCCTTGTTCTCTTCCTCGAAGATGATCTGGGTGAGCACCGAACGGGTGATGTCCTCGCCGCTCTTGGCGTCGTAGACGATGAAGTCGGCGCCCTCCTTCACCATGCGGGCAAGGTCTTCCAGCGTGACATAGGTCGAAGTCGCCGTGTTGTAGAGGCGGCGGTTGGCGTATTTCTTGATGACGGTAGCGTTCCGGGACTGCTCTGGCTTCGCCTGGCCGGCAGTGGAGGCGGTTTCGTCGGTCACTTGTTTACTCTCCAAAACACGTGAGTCTGACCCGTCGGACGCCGGGCCTTGCACTGCGAAAAAATCTGCTCTCCGCACCGCACAATTGCAAGTGCAAAAAAGAAGGACTTGCCTAACCGAGTCCTATGTCGCATTGCAGCAAACGCCTTTGAGATGCCATATAAGTCCATACCCCGCCGCCATCAGGAGATCGTCATGTCAGACGTCGTCATCGTATCCGCCGCCCGCACCCCCATCGGCTCCTTCAACGGAGCACTGGCCACGCTCACCGGCGCACAGCTCGGCACCATCGCACTCAAGGCCGCCCTTGAGCGCGCCGGCGTTTCGCCCGAGGAAGTGAATGAAGTGATCCTCGGCCAGGTGCTCACCGCCGCCCAGGGCCAGAACCCCGCCCGCCAGGCCGCAATCCACGCGGGCATTCCCAACACGGCAACGGCTTGGGGCCTCAACCAGGTCTGCGGCTCGGGTCTCCGCGCCGTGGCCCTTGGCGCCCAGCAGATCGCCGACGGCTCGGCCCGCATCGTCGCCGCCGGCGGCCAGGAAAGCATGTCGAAGTCGGCCCACGCCGCCCACCTCCGCGACGGCGTGAAGATGGGCGACTGGAACTTCATCGACACCATGATCAAGGACGGGTTGTGGGATGCCTTCAACGGTTACCACATGGGCACGACCGCCGAGAACGTCGCCAAGCAGTGGCAGATCACCCGCGAGCAGCAGGATGCCTTCGCGGTCGCCTCGCAGAACAAGGCCGAGGCCGCCCAGGCCGCCGGCAAGTTCAAGGAGGAGATCATTCCCGTCACCATCTCCACCCGCAAGGGCGACGTGGTGGTGGCCGATGACGAGTACATCAAGAAGGGTGTGACGCTGGAGTCGGTGGCGAAGCTCCGCCCCGCCTTCTCGAAGGATGGCAGCGTCACCGCCGCCAACGCCTCCGGCATCAACGATGGTGCCGCCGTGCTCATCCTCATGTCGGCGGCCGATGCGGCGAAGCGCGGCCTCACCCCGCTTGCCCGCATCGCCTCCGTGGCAACGGCCGGTGTTGATCCCGCCATCATGGGTTCGGGCCCCATCCCCGCCTCGAAGCTTGCGCTCCAGAAGGCGGGCTGGAAGGCCTCCGATCTCGATTTCGTGGAAGCGAACGAAGCCTTCGCCGCCCAGGCCTGTGCGGTGAACAAGGACATGGGCTGGGACACCGCCAAGGTGAACGTCAACGGCGGCGCCATCGCGCTCGGCCATCCGATCGGCGCCTCGGGTGCCCGCGTCCTCACCACGCTGCTGCACGAGATGAAGCGCAGCAACGCCAAGAAGGGCCTCACCACGCTCTGCATCGGCGGCGGCATGGGCATCGCCATGTGCGTCGAGCGCTAGCGCAACGGACGATCAAATCGGAACGATTTGAGAGAGGAAAGTTGCGCCAGATATTTGTTTGCGCATCTTTCGCGTCACAAGTGGTGCCCAGTTGCTCGCACGATGCGTTAAGCGTCACCACAGGCTGAAACAGGCACGCCCGTCCGGACCGCTCCGGGCGGGCGTTTTCGTGTCCGCTTGCAGGCGGCGCCCGATTGGACCAATCCTCCGTCCCGGAGAACACCTGACGGGGGAGCCGGAGACACCATGCAGGACAAGGACCTGATTGCCATCCGCGATGCCGGATTGATCGATACGCCGCAGTTCGACGCCATCTCGGCCTTCTTGCAGGCGCGCAACGCGACGGCCGCAGCCGCTCCCCGCTTCGATCTCACCCACGTCCTCTGGTATGCGGGCACGCTCATCGTCATGGGGGCGATGGGCCTTTTCACCACCGAGGCCTTCAACCGCATGGGCGGACTGGCGCTGATGATCTGCGGCCTCGCCTACATGGCGGCCTTCGCGGTCGCAGGCCATCTGCTGTGGAACCGGCCCGGCCTTCGCACCCCCGGCGGACTTGCCTGGGCCGTCGCCGTGGCGATGGTGCCGCTCGCTGTCTATGGCCTGCAGGACTGGTTGCAGCTGTGGGACTACGCCCAGGGCGACCCCGGGCAATACAAGAACTTCTTTCCCTACGTGCACGGAAGCTGGCTCTACATGGAACTGGCAACCGCACTCGCCGCCTTCGCCGTTGTGCATTTCTATCGCTTTCCCTTTATCCTGATGGGTGCCGCCGTGGCGCTGTGGTTCATGTCCATGGACCTCGCCATGTGGTTCACCCGCTCGCCCGATGCCTACATCGAAGACTTCGACATCCGCCGCACGGTGTCGATCTGGTTCGGTCTTGCCGTGATGCTCCTCTCATGGATTGCAGACCTTCGCCGCAAGGGCCGCGCCGACATGACCTTTTGGCTTCACCTCGCAGGTGCCGCCGCCTTCTGGGGCGGGCTCAGCATGGGGAACGGCGCCACCCAGGTGGAGAAGGCACTCTACTGCCTCATCAACGTCGGGCTTCTCGGCTACAGCCTGTTCATCGGGCGGCGCATCTATGCGGTGTTCGGGGCGCTCGGCATTTCCATCTATCTCGGCTACCTCGCTTCCGATGTCTTCCAGGATGCCATTCTCTTCTCCTTCGCCCTATCGGCAATCGGCATCGCGGTGATCGCGGCGGGACTCTTCACCCACCGCCACCGGGCCGCCCTTCAGCGCTGGTTCGAAGACGTCCTGCCCGAGGGCCTGCGCCGCCTCCGCCCCGAGACGGCATAACCGAGACGGCATAACCGAATTGACTATGGCCAGTGGCTCATGGCACCGCTATGGGTCATGACAACCAGACAATAACAGGGAGGATGTTCATGTCTCGCGTCGCATTGGTCACCGGAGGCTCCCGCGGAATCGGGGCCGCCATCTCGAAGGCCCTCAAGGCAGCGGGCTGCAAGGTGGCCGCCAGCTATGCCGGCAACGACGAAGCGGCCCAGGCCTTCAAGGCCGAGACCGGCATTCCCGTCTACAAGTGGGACGTGGCCAGTGCGGAAGCTTGTGCCGCCGGCATCAAGCAGGTCGAGGCCGACCTCGGCCCTATCGACATTCTCGTCAACAATGCCGGCATCACCAAGGATGCCATGTTCCACAAGATGACGCTGGAACAGTGGCAGGCGGTGATCAACACCAACCTCAACTCGCTCTTCAACATGACGCACCCCGTGTGGGGCGGCATGCGCGACCGCGGCTTCGGCCGCATCATCTGCATCTCCTCCATCAACGGCCAGAAGGGCCAGATGGGACAGGCCAATTATTCCGCCGCCAAGGCGGGCGAGATCGGCTTCGTCAAGGCGCTGGCCCAGGAAGGCGCAGCAAAGAATATCACCGTCAACGCCATCTGCCCGGGCTACATCGGCACCGACATGGTGAAGGCGGTTCCCGAGAAGGTGATGAACGAGCGCATCCTGCCCTTCATTCCCGTGGGCCGCGTCGGCGAACCGGAAGAAATCGCCCGCGCCGTGGCCTTCCTTGCCGCCGATGACGCAGGCTTCATCACCGGCGCCACGCTCTCGGTGAACGGTGGACAATACATGATCTGAGGGGCTAAAACCGCCCGCATGAAACTCCAGGCCAACGCGCTCGCTTGTGAAAGAAACGGGCGCGTTGTCTTTTCCGGATTGTCCTTCGAAGTTGCCGCCGGAGAATATGCCGAACTGCGCGGCCCCAATGGTGCCGGCAAGTCGTCGCTGCTCCGCCTCATCGCCGGCCTCGTGCCCTCGCTCTCCGGTACGCTTCAGCTCACGCCGCCCGGCGACAAGACGGTTCCCCAGCTCTGTCATTATGTCGGCCATCACGACGCCCTCAAGAACGTCATGACGGTGCGCGAGAACATCGCCTTCTGGTCGGTGATGCTGGGCGGCGGTGACGCCACGGCAGCACTCGCCCCCTTCCGCATGGAGCGCCTCGCCGATGATCCGGTGCAGCTTCTCTCCGCCGGGCAGCGGCGGCGTCTTTCGCTCTCGCGTCTTCTTGCGGCACAGCGCCCGGTCTGGCTTCTCGACGAACCGATGACGGCGCTCGATGCGGACTCGCAGAAGACACTCTCCGGCATCGTCGACCGTCATCTCGAAACGGGCGGCATCGTCCTCGCCGCCATCCATGGCGAGGGCCTGCGCAAGCCCGATCACGTCATCTCTCTGGCGGGAGCGGCCTGATGAGCTTCACCACGCTTCTTCGCCGCGATCTTGCGCTGATGTTCCGCCAGGGCGGCAGCCTCGGAGCGGCGCTCTCCTTCATGCTCGCCTTCGTCGTCATGATCCCGCTGGCGCTTGGCCCCGATCAGGCAACGCTCGGCCGCCTTGCGCCCGGGCTTATCTGGCTTGCCCTGCTGCTTGCCGTGCTGCTCACGACCGAGCGCATGTTTCAGCAGGACCATGACGACGGCTCGCTTGATCTTCTCGCCATGGGCGACCTGCCGCTCGAACTCGCCTGCCTCGCCAAGGCGCTGGCCCACTGGCTGTCGGTGAGCCTGCCGCTCGCCGTGCTTGCCGCCCCCGTCGGCATTCTCCTCAATCTCGATACGGGCCGCATCCTGCCCGTCATGCTCGCCATGGTGACAGGCTCGCTCGCCCTCTCGCTGCTGGCGTCCGTAGCGGGGGCTGTCACCGCGGGCCTGCGCCGCGGCGGGCTGGTGGTTCCGCTCCTCGTCCTTCCCCTCTATGTGCCGGTGCTGATCTTCGGCATTGCCGCCTCGACCGGCGACCTCGGCCCTTCCGGCAGCCTGCCGTCACTGCTTGTCCTCTCGGCCATCGCGCTCATTGCACTGGTGATTCAGCCCTGGGCTGCGGCTGCGGCGCTGAGGGCCTATTTTCGCTAGAATTTAGGAGCTAAGAGGACGCCATGCAGATCCTCGCCAATCCCAACCTCTTCATGCGCATTGCCCGCAAGGTCATTCCCTGGGCCTGGGCGCTCACCATCCTCTGCCTCGGGGCCGGCCTCTATCTCGGCCTCCTCGACAGCCCGGCCGACTACCAGCAGGGCGAAACGGTGCGCATCATGTATGTGCATGTGCCCGCCGCCTGGATGGCGCTCTTCGTCTATGTGATGATGGCGGTGGCAAGCGCCATGGCGCTGGTCTTCCGCCACCCCCTCGCCGATGCCGCCGCCAAGGCCGCTGCACCCATGGGGGCCGCCTTCTGCTTCCTCTCGCTCGCCACGGGGTCGATCTGGGGCAAGCCCATGTGGGGCACCTGGTGGGTGTGGGATGCCCGCCTCACCTCCATGTTTGTGCTGATGCTGCTCTATCTCGGCTATCTCGCGGTGTGGAAGGCCTTTGACGATCCGCACCGGGCCGCAGGCCTCGCCCGCGTGGTGGCGCTCGTTGGCGTCATCAACATTCCCATCGTGAAATTCTCCGTCGACTGGTGGAACACGCTGCACCAGCCGGCCAGCGTGGTGAAGATGGGCGGACCCTCGATCGATTCCTCCATGCTCTGGCCGCTGCTCCTCATGGCGCTGGGCTACACCTTCTTCTTCATCGCCCTTCACCTCGTCGCCATCGGCAACGAGATCACCGCCCGCAAGATCCGCACCGCGCGGCTCAAGGCCATCGGAGCGCACTGATGCTGGACGTGACCTCGCCCCACTTCGGCTACGTGCTGGCCTCCTACGTGCTTTCGGCGGCCGTGCTCATCGGCCTCGTGGTCTGGACCTTCATGAAGAAGCGCCGCCTCGAATCGGAAGCGAGCCGCTTCACCTCCCCCGACGAATGAACGGACGCGTGAAATGAACCGCCGCAGCATTCTCGTTCTCCTGCCCGTGATCTTCTTCGCAGGCCTTGCCGTGCTCTTCTACAAGGGTCTCTCGGGCGATCCTTCGACGCTGCCCTCGGCGCTCATCAACAAGCCGGTGCCCGCCTTCTCGCTGGCCGCCATCGACCAGCTCGGCGTGCCCGGCCTTTCGGACGCGGAACTGAAATCAGGCCAGGTGCATGTTGTGAACATCTGGGCCTCGTGGTGCGTGCCCTGCCGCGAGGAACATCCCGTGCTGATGGAACTCGCCAAGCGCAGCGACATCCGCCTCGTCGGCATCAACAACAAGGACGAGCCCGACAATGCCCGCCGCTTCCTCGGCGCGCTGGGCCTGCCCTTCGCCGCGGTGGGCGCAGACCGTGACGGCCGCGTCACCATCGACTGGGGCGGCTATGGCGTGCCCGAGACCTTCATCGTCGATGGCAAGGGCATCATCCGCAACAAGCACGTGGGTCCGCTCACGCTTGACGACATCAAGCCCGGCGGCAGCTTTGCCGTGAAGCTCGAGGCCGCGCAGAAGCCGCTGCCCTGAGGGCGGCGAAAAAACTGAAATCTGACGTGAGAGAAATTACGCCGGACGGCGCTTGAGCTTGACCTTGGTGGGGGCGGGCTTCTCCGCCTCCTCGTCATCGAGACGGTCCATCTCGGCTGCGAGCAACGAGAGATTGTCGATGAGGTTCTTGCGCTCGGAGGCGGGGAAGAGCTGCAGCAGTTTCTTGTCCACGTCTTCCGCACCCGACTGCGCAAGCTTAAGGGATTTCTTCCCGAGCGGCGTGAGCTTGATCGAATTGGTGCGCGCATCTTCCTTGGTGCGGCGGCGCTGCACGTAGCCCTGGGCCATCAGGCGGGCCACGAGATCGGCGAGTGTCGAACGGTCGATGCCGGTGATCTTCACGAGTTCGGTCTGGCTCTTGCCCTCGTGGGTGTCGACGGCGGACAGAACCGTGAACTGACGGTGCGTGAGGCCGGACTTGCCCGCCTCTTCCATGTAGCAGTGAACCGAATACTGCACGGCACGCTTCAACAGATGAGAGAAAGACCGCGCAAATGTTTTTGCGTCTTTGCTGCCCGACATCGGTATCCCTTTATCCCGCCACAACCCGCCGGCTTCTTGTGCCTCAAGCCCGGCCTGCTGTGTTGTCTCGATAGGTGGAGCAGCTGGGCCGCCCCAAGTGTTGCTCTTCGTGTTGCTCGTTCAATCCGGCGCGTGTCCTAGCTTCCCGCTCGTTGCCCCGCAAGAGGAAAGACAATGGCGCACGCGCTTTTGTCAGGCAGACTTTCGCTCCGATGGCGGATGAATTACAAGTCTTGACTCTTGGCCGCAAAAGTGTGCAGCCGATCATCCGTCAACGGATGGTTTCTCCCCGGAGGGCGTTTGCCCCGGTGTTTCGCCACTGGTTCCGGCAGCATCATCCTGCGGCATGTGGCGCGCCACGAACGGCGCATTCGCCAGCGCAAACACGAGTGTCAGGCCCATCAGCCCGAAAACCTTGAAGGTCACCCACTGGTCGGTGGTCACGCTCCGCCACACAACCTCGTTGAGAATCGCGAGGAAGGCAAAGAAGAAACCCCAGCGCAGACTCAGTTTGCGCCACGCCGTGTCGGGAAGTGTCAGGGCCTCGCCCATCACGTCCTTGATGAAGTGTCGTCCAAATGCAACACCTCCCAAAAGAAGCACGGCGAAGATGGCATTCACCAGCGTCACCTTCACCTTGATGAACACTTCGTCATGAAGGTAGAGGGTGAGGCCACCAAACACGCCCACCAGGATCGCGGTCGCAAGCGGCACCTTCGCCACCTTGCCGGTGGAAAGATACGTGTACAGAAGAACCGCCAGCGTCAGCGCCATGAACACGCCGGTGGCCCAGAAGATGCCCGCCTTCCAGTTCACTGCAAAAAAGACGAGCAGCGGCGCGAATTCGAGAAACTGCTTCCTGCCCTGGCTCATGCGTGGCTCAATCCGAAAATCCTCAACCGCCGTTCAGGCCGGCGATGGCCTCGGCAAATGCCTCTGCATCGAAAGGCTGGAGGTCGTCAATCGATTCGCCGACACCGATTGCATGGATGGGCAGCTTGAAGCGTTCCGCAATCGCCACGAGGATGCCACCGCGGGCCGTGCCGTCCAACTTGGTCATGATCAGGCCGGTGACGCCAGCAACCTTGGTGAAGGCGTCCGCCTGGGCGAGCGCATTCTGCCCCGTCGTGGCATCGAGCACCAGCAGCACCGCATGCGGTGCAGCGGCGTCGTACTTCTTGATGACGCGCACCACCTTGTCGAGCTCGTCCATCAGGTAGGTCTTGTTGTGAAGGCGTCCCGCCGTGTCGATGAAGACAATGTCGGTGCCGTCCTCCTTCGCGGACTTCATGGCATCGAAGGCGAGGCCTGCGGCATCCGACCCCGGCGGGCGCGAAATGGTCTCGGCGCCGATTCGCTCGCCCCACACCTTGAGTTGGTCGATGGCCGCCGCGCGGAAGGTGTCGCAGGCCGCGAACTTCACCTTGAAGCCTTCGCGCGCCGCGATGGCGCCGAGCTTGCCGATGGTGGTGGTCTTGCCGGAGCCGTTCACGCCGACCACGAGAATCACATAGGGCTTCTCGCTGCCGAAGTTGAACGGCACTTCGACGGGCTTGAGCACGCCCGCCACTTCGCTGGCGAGGATGCGCTTCACCTCTTCCGGATCGATCTCCTTGTCGTAGCGCCCCTGCGAGACCGCCTTGATGATGCGCTCGGAGACGGCGACACCGAGATCCGCCTGGATCAGCGTGTCCTCGAGATCCTGCAGCGTGCTGGCATCGAGCTTGCGCTTGGTGAAGATCGCCGAGATCGATCCGGTGATCGACTTCGATGACTTGGACAGACCGTCACGGAGACGCGAGAACCAGCCGCCACGCTGCTCCGGTGCGGACGCGGCAACAGGTGCCGGTGCAGGCGGGGGCGGTGGTGGGGGCGCAACCGGCTCGGGTGCAACGGGTTCAGGCGGCGCAACGGCAACCGGCTCCGGAAGAGGCGCGGGTGTAGGCTCGGGCTCAACGACGACAGGCGGTGGCGGCGGCGCTGGAGGCGGCGGCTCGACCGTCTCGGCAGCAGGCTTGGCCTTCGGTTCCGGTACAGGGGGCGGCGGAGGAGGAACAGGCTTTGCCGCCTTTTCCTTCGCGGGCGCCTTCGCCGGTGCGGGCGCAGGCTTCACGTCGGTCTTCGCAGCCTTGCCTTTCGCGGGCGGAGGCGGAGGTGGCGGCGGCGGTTCGGCCTTCTTTGCAGCAGGCTTCGCCTCGGCCTTGGCCGGTGCTTTCGCCGCAGGCTTTGCCTCCGGCTTCGTCTCTTTCTTCGCCGCAGGCTTCGGCGGAGGAGGTGGCGGTGGCGGTTCAGCCTTCTTCGCCTTCACCGGTTCCTTCGCAGCCGGCTTCTCCTTCGGCGCCGGAGCAGCCTTCGGAGGCGGAGGCGGTGGTGGCGGATCAACTTCCTCGATCACCTCCACAACAGGTGGAGGCGGCGGAGGGGGCGGCGGCGCCTCGGCAACGACGACAGGCTCCGGTTCCGGCAGCGGTTCCGGTTCCGGTGCAGGCGGCGCGTCTGGTTCCGGCGCGGGAAGGGCTTTCGCCTCTTCGGCGGGCGGCGGCGCGTCACCGCGGCCGGTGATGCGGTTGAAGAGTTTCTTGAAGAAGCCGCTCATGCTGCCAATCCTGCCGCGGGTCCGGTGACCACCTGCAAGCCGTCATCATTGGCGGCGGTCACCACGGCGCGCACGATGGCGCCCGGCGTCATCTGCTGGGTGAAATGGGCAAGCGCGAACTGCGGCGTGCGGCCGAGCTTCGGCGTCTCCACCAGCACGTCATGGGCCTCGCCCACCTGGCGGGCGAGGAAGGCCTTGAGCCGCTCCGCCCCCGTCTCGCGCAGCAGTGCGGCACGGCGCTTGACGATCTGCTGCTCGAGGAGCGGCATGCGCGCCGCCGGCGTGCCGGGCCGCGGCGAGAACGGAAAGACATGCAGGAAGGTGAGGCCGCATTCATCGATGATGCGGAGCGAGTTCTCGAACATCTCGTCCGTCTCGGTGGGGAAGCCCGCGATGATGTCGGCGCCGAAGACGATGTCGGGGCGGCGGCGGCGCAGGTCGGTGCAGAAGCGGATCGAGTCTTCGCGGGCGTGACGCCGCTTCATCCGCTTCAGGATCATGTTGTCGCCCGACTGCAGCGAGAGATGGAGATGCGGCATCACCCGCTGCTCGCTCGCCAGGATATCCATCAGCTCGTCATCCGCCTCGATCGAATCGATGGATGAGAGGCGGAGGCGGCGGAGATCAGGAACGCCAGAGAGAATGCGCGAGAGAAGGTGACCAAGCCGCGGGGCGCCGTCGAGGTCAGCCCCCCAGCTCGTCAGATCAACGCCCGAGAGCACCACTTCGTTGTGGCCCTCGGCGACGAGACGGCGCACCTGCTCGACGGCAGCAGTCACGGGCACGGAGCGGGAATTGCCACGCCCGAAGGGAATGATGCAGAAGGTGCAGCGGTGGTCGCAGCCGTTCTGCACCTGGGCGAAGGCGCGGGTGCGCCCGGTCAGCCGGGCGATCACCGGCACATGGGCTTCCTTCACCTGCATGATGTCGGAGACATCGACGCGCGGCGCATTGCTGCCCTTGAGCCAGCTCGTGGCCTTCAGCTTTTCCTCGTTGCCGAGAACGCGCGTCACCTCCGGCATGGCGGCGAAGGTCTCGGCCTCCGTCTGCGCGGCACAGCCGGTGACGATGATTTCGGCGTCCGGGTTTTCCTTGCGCGCCTTGCGGATCGCCTGGCGCGCCTGGCGCGTCGCCTCGGCTGTCACGGCACAGGTGTTGAAGACGATGGCGTTCGTCACACCCGCCTTCTCGGCATGGCCGCGCATGATCTCGGATTCGAACGTGTTGAGGCGGCAGCCGAAGGTCTCGATGCGGACGTCGCTCATGGCCTTACCCCAGGAGCCCGGCGGGCAGCACACCCTCGTATTCATATTCGACCGGGCCGGTCATCAGCACGTGACCGTTCTCCTCGTTCACCGCCATGAAGAGATCGCCACCCGGCAGGGTGATGCGGCACTTCGAGTCGATCAGGCGCAGACGATGTCCCGCCGCCATGGTGGCGCAGGCGGCCGTGCCGCAGGCCTTGGTGAGGCCGGCACCGCGCTCCCACACCTTGAGGATGACGTGATCGCGCGAAACGACCTGGGCCAGTTCCACATTGGTGCGCTCGGGGAAGAGCGGATGATGCTCGATCATCGGCCCCACCTTGGCGAGATCGACGACATCGAGATCATTGACCCAGAAGATGCAGTGGGGATTGCCGACATTGACGACCGACGGCGAGTGCAGCAGCGGCTTGTCGATGGGGCCGATCTGCAATTCGATGTGGCGCGTGTCGGCGAAGGCTTCCGAGAGCGGAATCTCCTTCCAGCCGAAGCGCGGCTTGCCCTGGTCGATGGTCACCATCATCGGCCCTGCCCGCTTCGCCGAAAGGAAGCCGCCGCGCGTATCGATGGTGACGCTGTCGCTCTTGCGCTCGCCCATGACGATGTCGGCGATGCAGCGCGAGGCATTGCCGCAGGATTGCACCTCGCCCCCTTCCGCATTCCAGAATCCGCATCTTCACGTCGGCGATGGGCGACTGTTCCATGACGATGAGCTGGTCACAGCCCACGCCCTTCTTGCGGTCGGCGATGGCGCGCGCCTGGTCGTCGCTGATCGCCAGCGGCTCGCCGCGCGCATCGATCACGACAAAGTCGTTGCCAAGACCGTTCATTTTGCGGAACGGAACGGCCGGGGCGGCAACAGGGTTTGACAAGACGCTGGACATGGCCCGCCTTATATGGGGAAAGAGCCCGCGAATCCAATTGTTCTGAGACCGGACCAGCACTCACATGACCGCACCCATCCTGATCGGCCGCATCCTCGGCGCCCACGGCATCCGGGGCGCGGTGAAGCTCAGGAGCTTCGCCGCCGAGCCCGCCGCCATTGCCCGCTACAGGCCGTTAACCACGGCGGACGGACGCGCGATCGAGATCCTGCGGGTGAAGCCCGCCGCCGACGCCTTCATCGCCGACCTCAAGGACGTGCGCGACCGCAACCAGGCCGAGGCGCTGGCCGGAACCGACCTCTATGTGGCGCGCGAGGCGTTGCCCGCGCCCGCGGAAGGCGAAATCTATCTCGCCGACCTCGTGGGCAAGCCCGTCCACGCCGGGGAGAAGGCGATTGGTACTGTGGCCGGCATCCAGAACTATGGCGCAGGCGACCTCCTCGAACTCGACTCGGGCGAACTGATCCCCGTCGCCTTCGTCACTTCTGCCGGCGATGTGGTGAGTGTCGACCTGCCCGAGGGCTTCCTCGATCCTGCCGACGAGAGCCAGCGCGGCCAGAACGGAAGGCCCTGACGGCCATGCCTTTTGCCGCAACCCTCCTCACGCTCTTTCCCGCCATGTTTCCGGGGCCCTTGGGCCTGTCGTTGGCCGGGCGTGCGCTGAAAGAGGGCCTGTGGAGCCTTGAGGCCCGCGACATCCGCGACTTTGCCACCGACCGGCACCGCACCGTGGACGATCACCCGGCAGGGGGCGGGGTGGGCATGGTGCTGAAGCCCGATATTCTCGCTGCCGCCATCGACGGCACGCCCCACGTGGGCCCCCGGCTTCTCATGTCGCCCCGGGGCGAACCGCTGACCCAGGCTCTTGTGGCCGAACTGGCGGCAGGTCCGGGTGCCCTCATCGTCTGCGGCCGCTTCGAGGGGGTAGACCAGCGGGTGATCGAGCGCCGCACCCTGCGGGAGGTCTCGGTCGGCGATTATATCCTCTCGGGCGGCGAGCCGGCCGCCCTTGTCCTCCTCGATGCCGTGGTCCGGCTGCTGCCGGGCGTCATGGGGAAACTGGAGAGTGCGGCGGAGGAAAGTTTTTCCGATGGCCTCCTCGAACACCCCCACTATACCAAGCCCAATCTCTGGGAAGATACTGAAATTCCTGAGATTCTTCTCTCCGGCGACCACAAGGCCATCGCTGCCTGGAAGCGCCGGCAGCGGGAGGACCTGACCCGCCGCCGCCGCCCCGACCTGTGGGCGAGGCTGCAGGCGAAAAACGAGCGGGGAGAAGGTTGACTTTTCCACAGACTCCGAACTAGAAGCCCCACCGAAACGGCGTTCACACCGGTGTCCGCCCGGAAAGGTATTCAAACATGAACATTATCGCGCAGCTCGAAGCCGAGCAGATGGCCACCATTGCCGCCAAGCGCCAGCTCCCGGATTTCGATTCCGGTGACACGGTGATCGTCAACGTGAAGGTGATCGAAGGCGAACGCACCCGCGTGCAGGCCTATGAAGGCGTCGTGATCGCCCGTTCGGGTGGCGGCCTCAACGAGAACTTCACCGTCCGCAAGCTCTCCTATGGCGAAGGCGTGGAACGTGTGTTCCCGGTCTACTCGCCGATGATCGACTCGGTGAAGGTCGTGCGCCGCGGCAAGGTCCGCCGCGCCAAGCTCTATTACCTCAAGGGCCGCACCGGCAAGTCGGCCCGCATCGTGGAAGACCAGCGCCAGGCCTTCGCCGACGCGGCCCAGGAAGCCAAGGCTGAAAAGGCCGAAGCCAAGGCATAAGCCTTCCTCTGCGAACAGAATCACAAAGGCCGGCCCTTGCGCCGGCCTTTTTCGTTTCAACCTGCCATCAAACCACCGGCGCGATGCCGACGATGCCCTTGGTGCTTCCGTATTCGCGGGCATAGTGCTCGGCCTGGGTGCGCGCCGCCGTGAGGGCATTGCGCATCAGGATCGAGACCGTGACCGGCCCCACCCCGCCCGGCACCGGCGTGATCCAGCCTGCCACCTCGGCGCAGGGATCGTAGTCGACGTCACCCACTGTGATCATCTTGCCCGCCTCCTCGATCTGGTTGATGCCGATGTCGATCACCGCGGCACCGGGCTTGATCATGGCCGAGGTGATGAAGCGCGGCTTTCCCACCGCGATGAACACCGCATCAGCGGCGCGCGAATGGATGGCGAGGTTGCGCGTCATGTGGTGGCAGACGGTGACGGTCGCCCCTTCCGCCAGCAGCAGGAAGGCGATGGGCTTGCCGACAATTTCCGAGTGGCCGATCACCACCGCATTAAGGCCCTCGAGCTGCAGCCCCGTGCGCTTCAGGAGTTCGACCGAGGCGGCGGCGGTGCAGGGGGCAAGCGCGGTGTCACGGTAGACGATGTTGCCGATCGAGGCGGGATGCATGCCCTCCACGTCCTTCAGCGGATGGATCGCCGACTGCAGTTCCTTGATGTTGAGATGCTTCGGCACCGGGCGCTGGATGATGATGCCGGTGACGCGGGGGTCGGTATTGAGCGCCTGGACGATGCCGGTCATCTCGATGGGAGAGATGCTGGCAGGAAGCGTGCGCTGCTCGAAGAGGATGCCGGCCCGCTCGGCGCCGCGGGCCTGGTTGCGGACATAGAGATTGATCGCCGGCACATCGCCGATGGTGATCTAGACGAGTTTGGTGGGCCAGCCATCCTTCGCCAGGGCTTCGACACCCGCGCGTACGCTGGAGAGAATTTCATCGGCCACGGGCTTGCCCAGAAGGGCGTTGTGGCGGTGGCCTGAAGCGGTTGGCATGGAGAGACTGATCCTTGTTGGGATGCCCCGTGCCAAACCCCGTTTCTGCAATCAAGTGTTTTGCAGCACCGCGGTGCCGCTTCTTGCAATCACGCTGTCCAGACGCTGCATCGCCTCGTCGAAGGCCTTCTCCGCCGGCATGAGGAGGCGTGCGGCGAGATAGGCCCCGGCCAGATAATCGCCCGTTCCGTGCGGCACCTGCGGCTTCTTCTCCGACGTTTTGCCATGCACCCCCGACGCCGTGACGAGGAGCGTGTCGAGATGGTTTCCGGCAGCGGGAACGGAGGTGACGATCACCTCGGCAGGAGCAAGCCGCCGCGCCGCCGCAACGGCCGCCTCACGGTCGGTGATGGCCGCGCTCCCTGCAAGCCAGGCCAGTTCGAAACAATTGGGCGTCATGATCGTGGCCAGGGGCAGAAGCTGATCGCGGATCGCAACCGCAATCTCCTCCGCCACATAGAGCCGGCCATCGTCGCCCATGACCGGATCGACCAGCACGAGGAGCGACGGGTTCTTCGCCTTCAGCGCGGTGATGATCCGGGCCGCCGTGGCCACCTGGGCCACCCCTGCAAAGTAGCCCGTAAGCACCCCGTCACAATCGTCCAAACCGCCTTTTTCCTCAACCGATTCAATGAGGTTGGCAAAGACCTTTGGATCGATCCAATTGGCCACGGGGCGGCCGTGGCCGGGATGGTGCGAGAGCACTACGGTCGGCACCTGCAGCACCTCGTGGCCCTTCTGCTGCAGGGCGGGCACCGCCGCGGTATTGCCCACCGGCCCCCACACCACCTGCGACGACAGCGAGAGGACCTTGGCCATCAGAAGATGTTCTTTTCGAAAAGCGGTTCCTTGCGGAGCAGGCGCTCGTAGCCCATGCGGGTGAGATCGATCGTGCGGAAGCCGCCATGGATGATGAGTTCGGCGATGGCGTTGCCTGTGGCAGGCCCCTGCTGGATGCCGTGGCCGGAGAAACCGTTGCCGAAGTAGAAGTTCGGGATCCCGGGATGGCGGCCGATGATGCCGTTGTGGTCGAACCAGTTGTAGTCGTAGTGGCCGACCCAGTTCCCCACCATCTTCACCGCCTCGAAGACGGGAACGCGCGCGGCGAGCGATGGCCACACCTTTTCCTCGAACCAGCTCTCGTCCATGAGCCAGTCTTTCACGGCGGGCTCTTCCTCTTCGCTGGGCGTGAAGCCCCAGATGAAGTTGCGGCCCTCGGGGCGGAAGTATTCGCCCGTGACGTCGAAGGTGAGCGGACCCTTCCGCATCTCCTCCGGTGCGGCGGGACAGTCCACCACATAGACGTAGCGCTTGGCGGGCGAGACGGGGAGCTCGATCCCGGCCATGGCGGCAAGTGCCCCTGCCCCCGCACCCGCCGCATTGACGAGCGCGCCCACCGTGTACTCTTCGTCATTGGCAAGGGTGATGCCGGTGACCATGCCGTTGGCTTTCACGCCCGTCACCGCCTGCGGCACCAGCTTCACGTCGCGGGCCACCGCCGCCTTGCGGACAAGCGTCATCAGCGAATAGGGATCGAACCAGCCCTCGTTCCGGGGCCCGAAGGAGCCCGCGGCGATGCCGTCGAAGTTGATCCACGGAAAGCGCTTCGCCAACTCGTCGCCCGAGAAGATCACCGTGTCGGCGCCCATCGAGACCTGCAGCGCCCGGTTCTCCTCCAGCACGGGCACGCCGCGCTCGGTGGCCAGCACGAGGTAGCCCTGCTCCTTGAAGCCGATGTCGGCATCGGCCCCGAATTCCTGCTTGAGGTTGCGGATGAGCGCGAGGCCGAACTGCGAGAGGCGGATGTTCTCCGGCGTAGAGAACTGTTGGCGGATGCCGCCCCAGGAGAGGGCCGAGCAGGAGTGCTTAAAGCTCGTGTCCTGCTCGAAGATCGCGATCGATCCGGTAAAGCCGTTCTTGCGCAGGTAGTAGGCGGTGGAACTGCCGACGATCCCGCCGCCGGCGATGGCAACATCAACATGGGTCATGCCCTGTCCTATGGCATGGCGGAGCCTTCGCACTCAAGCGAAGGCGCTGACACGGCTCCTGTGACAAAAGTCTGCTTTTCCTGTTGCACTGCAAAAGCTAGCCTTCCCGCCATGACCAGCCCCAGCTTCCGCCCCCGCCGCAGCGTGCTCTACATGCCGGGCGGCAATGCCCGCGCCCTTGAAAAGGCGAAGACCCTTGCCGTCGATGCAGTGATCCTCGACCTTGAGGATTCGGTGGCGCCCGACGCCAAGGCCGAGGCCCGCGCCACGGCCTGTGCGGCCGTCACGGCCGGAGGCTATGGCGGCCGCGAGGTGGTGCTGCGGGTGAATGGCCTCGACACCCCCTGGGGCAAGGCCGACATGGCCGCAGCCGTGGCGGCCCGGCCCGACGCCATTCTGGTGCCCAAGGTCTCGAGTGCCAGCGACGTGGCCCATGCGGCGAGCCTCGCCCATGGCATTCCCCTCTGGGTGATGATCGAGACACCGCTCTCCATCCTCAACGCCCGCGACATTGCCGCCGCCGCCCAGTCCTCCACCATGGTCTGCTTCGTCCTCGGCACCAACGACCTCGTCAAGGACACCCGCATGCGGACGGGGAAAGAGCGGCTGGCCCTTCTCCCTGCCCTGTCGCAGGCGGTGCTCGCCGCCCGCGCCTTCGGCCTCGACTGCATCGACGGCGTCTACAACGACTTCAGGGACGAGGCGGGCTTTGCGGCGGAATGCGAACAGGGCGTGCTGCTCGGCATGGATGGAAAGACCCTCATTCATCCCGCGCAGGTTGAGGCCTGCAACCGCATCTTCTCGCCGTCCGACGCCGAGATTGCAGCGGCACGGAAGGTGATTGCGGCATTTGCCTTACCGGAGAACGGCAGCAAGGGTGTGATCACCGTCGACGGACGCATGGTGGAGCGCCTCCATCTCGCCATGGCGGAACGCACGGATGCCATCGCAAGGGCCATGACCGCATGAGCAGCAAGACCAACCCCGGCAACTTCTTCGAAGACTTCCAGATCGGACAGGTGCTGCGCCACGCCACGCCACGCACGGTGACCACAGGCGACGTCGCGCTCTACACCGCGCTCTACGGCTCGCGCTTCGCCGTGCAGTCGGCCGACAGCTTTGCCAAGTCGGTGGGCTACAGCAGCGCCCCCGTCGATGATCTCCTCATCTTCCACATCATCTTCGGCAAGTCGGTGCCGGATGTCTCGCTCAATGCGGTTGCCAATCTCGGTTACGCCGAGTGCCGCTTCCTCCGCCCGGTGTTTCCCGGCGAGTCACTCTATGCCATCAGCGAGGTGATCGGCCGCAAGGAAAACTCCAACGGCAAGACGGGTGTCGTCTATGTCCGCACCCGCGGCTTCAATCAGGACGATGCGGAGGTGCTGAACTTCGTGCGCTGGGTGATGGTGCGGAAGCGCGATGAAACCTCGCCGGCGCCCGAACCCGTTGTGCCGGAGCTTGCCGCAAGCGTGCCGGTGACCGCGCTCGGGCTTGCCGCACCGCTCATCCCCACGCAGTTCTGGAACCGCCATCTCTCCGGCTCGCCGCACCGCTTCGATGATTATGGTGTCGGTGAAAAGATCGACCACGCCGACGGCATGACGGTGGAGGAGGCCGAGCACCAGCTTGCGACACGGCTGTACCAGAACACCGCCAAGGTCCACTTCAACCAGCACGCGGAATCCGCCGGCCGCTTCGGCCGCCGCCTGATCTATGGCGGGCATGTGATGTCGATTGCCCGTGCGCTGTCCTTCAACGGTCTCGGCAATGCCTTCCACATCGCCGCCATCAACGGCGGACGTCACGTGGCGCCGCTCTTCGCTGGCGGCACCGTCTATGCCTGGTCGGAGATTCTCGAAGCCTCGGTGCTGCCGCAGCGCGCCGATGTGGGCGCACTCCGCATCCGCACCCGCGCAACGTGCGATCTTCCGTGTACGGAGTTTCCCGTGGCGGACGGCGCACCGGGCCAGCCCGGTGTCATCCTCGATCTCGACTACTGGGCGCTGATTCCGATCTAAATATACTCGGCATCCATCAGCCAGAGCAGGATCGATGCGCTGATGGCGGCAAGCCCGGTGCCGAGCGCCACCGCGCCCGAGACGGCAGGCACGCTCTCCTCGTTGCGCTGGGCGAAGAGGAAGGCATTCGCGCCCGTGGGCATGGAGGCGAAGAGAACCGCCACCTTGATCCACAGCGGCGGCAGCGTCACCGCGTGGCGGGCAAGCAGGAACACCGCAACCGGCATCAGCACCATCTTGATCGCGAGCAACGCGAACATGCCGCTCCACGATCCCTTCAGCGAATAGCCGGCGAGCGATATGCCGAGCGCCACCAGCGCCGTGGGCACGCTCGCATCCGCCAGCATGTCGAGCATCCGCGTGGCGATGGGGTGAAGGCCAAGCCCGAGGAAATGCCAGAGGCCACCCGCGAGAAGGCCGAGGATGATGGCGTTGGTGGCCAGCATCCAGCCCAGTTCGCGGCCCGTCTTCACGATGGAGAAATTGCCGCTGTGCCGCCCGATCTCGCGGTGAAGCGTGGCTGCCGTCCACAGGATCGGCGCATGAATCGATAGGATGAGGCCGAGCGGCACGGCGATCTGCTGGCCGAAATGGGCCAGCGCCAATGGCGTGCCGAGCAGCGCCAGATTGCCGAAGCCCGCCGCCATGGAGGCTGCCGCACCGCCGCTGGGCGAGAGAGCGGGAATGACCCGCGAGACAAGTGCTGCCGCGATCCAGGCGAGCGCGAGGCCACCGAAGAAGGCGATCCACAGGCTCCAGGGCGCGGCTTCCGCCGCCGACATGGTGGCGACCGTCTGGAACAGGAAGGCCGGAATGGCGAGATTGAAGACGAAGAGCGAGATGCCGCGGCCCGCCACCTGATCGATGATGCGCGCCTTGGCCAGCGCATATCCGATGAGGATCATGCCGAAGACCGGAAGCACCGTCGTCAGGATGGCATTCATCCGTGCTGCGGTCTCCGCGGCCTCAGGCGCTCGCCGTCATCGCAGCTCACAGCCAGGAGTGGCTCGCCGCCGCCTTCTTCTCGTAGGCGTCGATGCTCGACACCTTCTCGAGGGTGAGGCCGATGTCATCGAGGCCGTTGAGCAGGCAGTGCTTGCGGTGGGCGTCGATGTTGAACTTGACCACGCCGCCATCTGGGCCCCGGATCTCCTGCTTCGGCAGGTCGATGGTGAGCGTCGCGTTGCTGCCGCGCTCGGCGTCGTCCATCAGCTTCTTCAGGTCGTCAGGCGAGACGACGATGGGCAGGATGCCGTTCTTGAAGCAGTTGTTGTAGAAGATGTCGGCGAAGCTGGTGGAGATCACGCAGCGGATGCCGAAGTCGAGGAGCGCCCAGGGCGCGTGCTCGCGCGACGAGCCGCAACCGAAGTTGTCGCCCGCCACCAGCACCTCGGCCTTGCGGTAGGCCGGCTTGTTGAGCACGAAGTCCGGCAGTTCCTTGCCGTCCTGGGTGTAGCGCATCTCGAAGAACAGCGACTTGCCGAGGCCGGTGCGCTTGATCGTCTTGAGGAACTGCTTGGGGATGATCATGTCGGTGTCGATGTTGACGATGTTGAGCGGAGCGGCAACACCGGTGAGCACGTCGAATTTCTGCATGAGCTTTGTCCTTACGAAGCGAGATTGACAGCGGCACCCTCGTCGGCGCCGATCATGAGGTTGAGATTCTGCACGGCGGCACCCGAGGCGCCCTTGCCGAGATTGTCGTAGATCGCCATCAGCACCACGTGGCCGCGGGCGTCGTTGCCGAAGACATGAAGGCGCATGGCATTGGTGTTGTTGAGCACCTGCGGATCGATGTGCGGGCCCTTCTCGGCGCCATCGAGTGGCGCCACCGTGACGAAGCGCGCGCCCTCGAACCAGCGCGCAATCGTCTCGTGGATCGCCTTCACCGTGGTGCCGGCCTTGAGCTGCGAGAGATGAAGGGGCAGCGTCGTCAGCATGCCCTGCGCATAGTTGCTGACCACGGGCTGGAACAGCACGTCGTGGGCCACACCCGTGTAGTGCTTCATCTCCGGCAGGTGCTTGTGATTGAAGCCGAGCGCATAGGGCGCATGGCGCGAGGCCACGTCACCCTTCGCCTCGTACTCCTCGATCATCTTCTTGCCGCCGCCCGTGTAGCCGGAGACGCCGCCGTAGGAGAGCGGTGTCCCGCGGTCGAGCAGGCCTGCCGCGATGAGCGGCTTCACCAGCGCGATCAACCCCTGCGGCCAGCAACCCGGATTGGCGACACGGCTGGCACTGGCGATGCGTGAGCGCTGCTCGCGGTCCATCTCCGGGAAGCCATAGGCCCAGGCGGGATTGACGCGGAAAGCGGTCGAGGCATCGATCACCCGCGTGCGCGAGGCCGTGTCGATGAGCGAGACCGCTTCCACCGCCGCCTCGTCGGGCAGGCAGAGGATCGCCACATCGGCGGAATTGAGAAGCTCACGGCGGGCGGAGGCATCCTTGCGGCGCTCCGGCGCAATCGACAGCAGCTCGAGATCCGTGCGGCCCTTCAGCCGGTCACGGATCTGCAGGCCGGTGGTGCCGGCCTCGCCATCGATGAAAATGGTGGGTTTTGCGCTCATGCTGCGGGGCTCTTAAAAGCAAAGCCACCGCGTTTCAACGGCATTCACGGAAGAGGGGGCCATTCCCCGGAATGGCAGCCAGACCCGGAAAGCGAAGCAGAGATTATTCGCAGACGGTGGTGGTGCAGCCGGGACGGTATTCGTCCATGGCCTGGACGGTGGTGAAGGCTGCCATGGCGCCCGCCATGAGGGTCAGCATCACAAGTCCGATCAATACGCGACGAAGAAATTTGGCGTCCGCCGATACAGTGGTATTCAAGATAGTTCCCCTAATTACACGTGCCGGCACCCCGCTGCCGAATCGACGTTTATCGCCCGTCGGTGTCTTTACCGTAAAGACACCATTAGGCAAGCATTAACGTGCCGTCACTGAATGGGACATGAACGGACAACATATTCCGCAAGTTCCCGGAGTTCCGGACAAGATTCCGGCGTTGTCCGGAGCGGCCGTTCAGGAGAATCACCCGCGCGGCGTGCGGTCACGCGGGCCCCGTCAGCCCAGACTGCGGACGTCCACGAAGCGCCCGGCGAGGGCGGCGGCAGCAGCCATCTGCGGGCTCACCAGGTGGGTGCGCCCCTTGTAGCCCTGGCGGCCCTCGAAGTTGCGGTTCGAGGTGGAGGCGCAGCGCTGGCCCGGCTTGAGCTGGTCCGGGTTCATGCCGAGGCACATGGAGCAGCCCGGCTCGCGCCATTCGAAACCGGCCGCCTTGAAGATCCTGTCGAGGCCCTCGGCTTCCGCCTGTTCCTTCACGAGGCCGGAGCCTGGAACGATCATGGCATAGGCGAGGTTGCCGGCGATGCGCTTGCCTTCGACGATCTTGGCGACGTTGCGCAGGTCCTCGATGCGGCCGTTGGTGCACGAACCGATCCAGACGACGTCGAGGGGAACCTCGGTCATCTTCTGTCCGGGCTTCAGGCCCATGTATTCGAGCGCGCGCCACTTGGACTGGCGCTTGCCTTCATCGGCGATGGCATCCGGGTTGGGGATCGCGGCGGTGATCGCCATCACGTCCTCGGGGCTCGTGCCCCACGAGACGATGGGCGGCAGGTTGGCGCCGTCGAGGGTCACCACGCGGTCGAAATGCGCGCCGTCATCGGTGCGGAGCGAGTCCCAATAGCGCATGGCCTTGTCCCATTCGGCACCCTTCGGCGCGCGGGGGCGGTCCTTGAGATAGGCGAAGGCCTTCTCGTCAGGCGCGATCATGCCGGCGCGGGCGCCGCCTTCGATGGTCATGTTGCAGACCGTCATGCGGCCTTCCATGGAGAGGTCGCGGATCGCCTCGCCGGTGAACTCGATCACCGAGCCGGTGCCGCCCGCCGTGCCGATTTCGCCGATGATGGCGAGGATGATGTCCTTGGCGGTGGAGTGCTTCGGCAGCTTGCCGGTCACGTCCACCTTCATGTTCTTGGCCTTTTTCTGGATCAGCGTCTGGGTGGCGAGCACGTGCTCCACCTCCGAGGTGCCGATGCCGTGGGCCAGCGCCCCGAAGGCACCATGGGTCGAGGTGTGGCTGTCGCCGCAGACGATGGTCGTGCCCGGCAGGGTGAAGCCCTGCTCGGGGCCCACCACGTGGACGATGCCCTGGCGCTTGTCGCGCTCGTGGAAGTAGTCGATGCCGAAGTCCTTGGCGTTCTGGGCGAGGGTTTCGACCTGGATGCGGCTTTCCTCTTCGGCGATGCCCTTGGTGCGGTCGGTCGTCGGCACGTTGTGGTCGACGACAGCGAGCGTCTTCTCGGGGTGGCGCACCTTGCGGCCGGTCATGCGCAGGCCCTCGAAGGCCTGCGGGCTCGTCACTTCATGGACGAGGTGGCGGTCGATGTAGAGGAGGCAGGTTCCGTCGTCGGCCTGGTGGACGACGTGGTCGTCCCAGAATCTTGTCATAAAGGGTGCGGGCCTTGCTCATCGGAGATCCTGTCGTGTTGCATCCGCCACTGGAGATGGCCGGAAAATCTGGCCGCTATGTAGCGCTTTGGGGGCCGGAGTCAAAGCCCCCGGTTGTCCCCGCCTCGCGACCCCCGGCCCCCCGGAACGCATGGCTCGGGCAGGCGGCGGGAGGCAGATGAGCGGCGGGCGTCACAGGGGAAAGCTCCGGTTCTGGCTGATGAACAGATTTGCCCGCTCCCGGGCCAGCCGCACCTCGCGGCGCATCCGCTGCAGTTCCCGGATTTCCTCTTGGGTAAGGCTCCGGAAGGCCGGATCGTCCTCCGCTCTGGTCTTGAATTTGAGACTGACCACCAGCCAGTCGAAGATGGAAAAAGTCATGATGAGTCCTCGCCTCCGGCACAGCTTCACGAGGCCATGCCGGGCAAAAGGGGGCGGACGGCGCGCAATGGTGAAGGCGCGCGCAGAAGCCCGTTGCAGATGAATTCAGTGATGGAAGGAAAGGCGCCTCAGGCGCGTCATACGCAAAATCCGCTCAAGGCCCACCGGCCTGAACGGGCCGGGGATCAGCGTCGCGTAAAGAATTTCTCCATGATCTGATCTCCCGTGGTTGTGGCGTGGAGCGCTTTCACTACAGAAGATTCGCGTGAAGCAGAACAGGGTGCGGAAAAAATCCCCACCCTGTTGCACGATGGTCACGGACAATTTGTATGGATAGGCTTCAGCCGAAGGCTTTCTGCATCACATCCGCCATGCGCCTCGCGAAGGAGGCAGGGTCCGCCACCGGCTCGCCCTCCAGCACCTGCGCCTGGTCGAGCAGGAGATGGGCTGCATCCTGAACGGAGTCCGGACCCTTCTTTGCAACCAGCTTGGCGAGCGCCTTCACGAGACCATGCCCGGCATTCACCTCGAGCACGGGGGCACTCAGGCTCACGCCCGAATCCTTCTGGCGGGCGAGCAGGCGTTCGAGCGTGCGGTCCATCAGACCATCTGCAACGAGACACACCGCGCTGTCGGTCAAACGCTTCGAGACGCGCACGTCGCTCACCTTGTCGCCGAGCGCGAGCCGCACCGCCGCGACAAGCGTCAGGATCGCGGCACTCGTTTCCGGTTCCTTTTCCTTCTCGTCGGCAGGCTTGATCTTGTCGAGATCGGCAACACCCTGCGTCACCGACTTGAAGGGCTTGCCATCGAAGCCCAGCGCAGTCCGCACCCAGAAGGAATCGACGGGATCGGTGAGCAGCAGCACCTCGATGCCGCGCGCCTTGTAGCCTTCGAGCTGCGGCGAAGCCGCAGCCTTGGCGGCATCTTCGGCTGTGAGATAGTAGATCGCCGTCTGGTTTTCCTTGAGCCCCGCCACATAGTCACGCAGCGTCACGTTCTCGCCCTTGGTCGAACGGAAGCGCGCGATTTCGAAGAGCTGGTCGCGCCGCTCCATGTCCTCGTAGAGGCCTTCCTTGATGACGGGCGCAAAGGTCTCCCAGATCTTCGCGAAATTCGCGGCATCTGTTTCAGCGCACTTCTTCAGTTCCGAGAGCACGCGGTTCGTCACCGCCTTGCGGATCGCTGCCACGTCGGGATTGTTCTGCAGCATCTCGCGCGAGAGGTTGAGCGGCATGTCGGCGGAATCGATGACGCCGCGCACGAAGCGCAGGTAGGGCGGCAGCAGGTGCGCGTCGTCGGCGATGAAGACGCGCCGCACATAGAGCCGCTGTTTGCCCTTGCGCTCGGGATCATAGAGATCGAAGGGCTTCTCGCCCGGCACGTAGAGAAGAACGTTGTATTCCTGCCGTCCCTCGGCGCGGTAGTGGATGGTGAGCGCTGGCGGGCCCGCAGTATGCGCAAGGCTGTCGAAGAATTCCTTGTGCTGCTCCGGCGTCACATCCGCCTTGCTGCGCATCCAGATGGCGCTGCCCGAATTGATCTGGCGCGGCTCACCCTCGCCCGCAAGACGGATCGGATGCACGATGTGGTCGGAGTAGTTTCGCACCACGCTCTCGATCTTCCATGGCTCGAGATAGTCGAGGGCATCTTCCTTGAGGTGGAGAACGATGCGCGTGCCCCGGGCCACGGACTCGCCCTTCGGCACGGCATCGACGGTGTAGGTGCCGAGACCGTCGGAGCGCCAGACATGCGCCTCCTTCGCGCCTGCGGGCCGCGAGAAGACCTCGACCTTGTCGGCCACCATGAAGGCCGAATAGAAGCCGACGCCGAACTGGCCGATGAGTTCAGGCGCATCGGTGGCGCCGTACTCCTTGGCGCCCTTCATGAAGGCTTCGGTGCCGGATCGTGCGATGGTGCCGAGGTTGGAGGCGAGATCATCCGCCGACATGCCGATGCCGGTGTCGGTGAGGGTGATGGTCTTCTTCTCCGTGTCGGGCGTGATGGTGATGGAGAGGTCGGGCTCACCCTCCAGCAGTTCCGGTGAGGCGATGGCCTCGTAGCGCAGCTTGTCCAGCGCGTCGGAGGAATTGGAGATGAGTTCGCGCAGGAACACGTCCCGGTCGGAATAGACCGAGTGCACCATGAGCCTGAGGATTTTCGCGACCTCGGCCTGGAACGCCTGGGGTTCGCCCGTCTTTGCCTTGATCTTGCTGCGTGTCCTGGATGCCGTCGCCATCGGATGCCCCTTCCGTGACGTCCATATCGGCAGAGCCTGCGGAGGCGTCAAGGGGAGCGGTGGATAGTGCGTCCCCGCCACCTCAGCAAAAAAAAGCGGCCGCTGTGGGCCGCTTGCTAAGACTCAAGTACTCAACTCACAAAAAGAGTTGGGGGCCCGGCCGGATCTTACGCGGATCCCGGAGGGGCTGGGGGGCTGAAACCGGGGCTCCATCCAGCCGGGCTATCGAGGCAACGATTGTCTTATCAACTCTCACTTTGGCGCGGGCATGATGCAATTAGGGCGAAAAAGAGGATTTGCATTTTGCCTTGCCAAGCCGATCAAGGCACAGCACTATGACGGGCACGTGAAATCGGGAGATAACCCGTGGATCTGGAAGCAAGTGTCGAAGCTCGAACGCGGGAATCCGAGGAGGCGACAGTCCTTCGTTTTCCCGCCAAGCCCAGCCCGAAGCCGGTCGCCTTCGACAGGCACGAACTCACGGAAATCCTTAATCTTTACGGCCGCCACGTGGCCGAGGGCGAATGGCGCGACTACGCCATGGAGTTCAGCCGGGACGCCGCCAGCTTCTCGATTTTCCGGAGAAGCTCCGAACAGCCTCTCTACCGCATCGTCAAGACCCCGGCGCTCGCCCGCAAGCAGGGCATGTATGCCGTGGTGGCCCAGGGCGGCCTCATCCTGAAACGCGGCCATGAGCTCGCCCAGGTGCTGCGCGTGCTGGTGAAGAAACCGAAGCTCGCGACCTGACCCCACAGCATCGAGCGCGTGGACTTCCCTCCGCGCTTCTCCCAACAAAAAACCCCGGTGTCGCCACCGGGGTTTCGGTTGAAGCCGTCTCTTGTCTCTAGTTGCGGTTGCCCATCAGGCGGAGCAGCGAGAGGAAGAGGTTGATGAAGTCGAGGTAGAGGCTGAGCGCGCCCATGATGGCCTTCTGGCCCATCACCAGGGTGCTGTCGCTCTCCAGGTACATCTCCTTGATCTTCTGGGTGTCGTAGGCGGTGAGGCCGGTGAACACCAGGACGCCGATCGCCGAGAGCACGAAGCTCATGGCACTGCTCTGCAGGAAGATGTTGACGATGCCGGCGATGATCAGGCCGATCAGGCCCATGAACAGGAACGTGCCGAAACCGGTGAGGTCACGCTTGGTGGTGTAGCCGTAGAGGCTCACGGCACCGAAGGTGGCCGCGGTCACGAGGAAGACCTGCGTCAGGCTTTGCGCGGTATAGATCAGGCCGAGCGAGCCGAGGCTCACGCCCATCAGCGCGGCATAGCCCCAGAAGGCGAGCTGGGCTGCACCGAGGCTCAGGCGCTGGATGCCGAACGAAAGCAGCATCACCAGCACGAGGGGGGCGAAGATCACCGCCCACTTGAGCGGGCTCACGAAGATCATGGTGCCGAAGGGCGTCAGCTGCCCCGCTGCATCCACCGCCGCATGATAGGTGCCATAGGCGGCAAGACCCGTCATCGCGAGACCGGCGCCCATGTAGTTGTAAACACGCAGCATGTAGGAGCGCAGACCCTGGTCTACGGCAGCCTCGGTGCGGGCTTGTGATGGATAGCGAAGTTCAGCCATGTTTCCCTCCAGAAATTGTGCCCATCATATGGGAACGCCGATTGTGGCGGTCAAGTTACCGGGTTGTAAGGTTAGCGCGAAAGCTGTGACAGCCCGGCTTAGGTCTCAAGTCTTTGCAATCTCGTCCATTTTCTTCGCCAGCGCAATATCGAGCTGGGTCAGGCCCTGGGCCGAGTGGGTGGTGAGCGTCACCTCCACCCGGCCGTAGACGTTGCTCCACTCCGGGTGGTGGTCCATCTTCTCGGCCACCAGGGCGGCCTCCGTCATGAAGGCAAAGGCGGAGCGGAAGTTCTTGAATCTGAAGCTTTTGGTGATGGCATCGCGGCCCGGCACGTCGTGCCAGTCGTCCAGCTCCTGCACCGCCTTGATGCGGGCTGCTCCCTGCAGGCGTTCACTCATACATAGGCCTCCATGGGGCTGCGCAGGGCATAGGATTCCTCGATGCCGTAGGGGCCGCCGCCCTTCAGCGGCCGTGACGAGAAGAGCACGAAGCGTTTCACCTTGAAGGTGGCGCTGCGGTAGAGGCTGTGGACCTCGATCCAGCGCTGCAGGGCCCGGGGCTCCGGGTCCTTGAGGCGGGCGAGGGTCACGTGCGGCACGAAGCGGCGCGGTTCCGCCGGTAGGCCGAGGATCTGGCAGAGCCGCTCATGCAGGTCATGCAGCCGTTTCAGCTCGGCATTGTCCTCCACCCCGGCATAGATCGAGTGGGGCTTGTTGCCGCCGAAGAGGCCCACCCCCTTGAGTGTGAGCAGGAAGGGCTGGACCTGGATGCTGTCGAGGCCATGGGCGATCTCCCGGGCAAGCCCGGTGTCGATATCGCCGATGAAGCGCAGGGTGAGGTGATATTGCGAGGGATCCATCCAGCGTGCACCCGGCACGCCCCCTTGCATGATCTGCAGGTCCAGTGCCACGTCGTCTGGCACGTCGAGTCCGGTGAAGAGGCGCGGCATGGTTCCCTCCGTCTCTTTCTGAAAACGAAGGCTAGCGCGATTCGGTGCCAAGCCAAGTTATTTTTTTGCCATGGCAATAAGGGCTTCCACCTGGGGCATCATGCGGGCGACGATCACGTCGACGCCCGCCGCGGTAGGATGCATGCCGTCCTGCTGGTTCAGCTTGGGGTCGGCCGCCACGCCATCGAGGAAGAAGGGATAGAGAAGCACCCCCTCCTGCCCTGCAAACTGCGCATAGATCGCCTCGAAATTTTTTCCGTAGTCGGGCCCGAGGTTGGGCGGCGAACGCATGCCTGCGACGAGCACGGGCAGTTTCTTTGCCTGCAGCTTGCCCACGATCTCCTTGAGCGCCGCCCCGGCCTGCGCCGGATCGAGGCCGCGGAGCGCGTCATTGGCGCCCAGTTCCACGATCACCGCCTTCACGTCGTCGGTGAGCGACCAGTCGAGGCGGGCCGCCCCCTGCACCGCCGTATCGCCGGAAACCCCGGCATTGATCACCTTCACGTCAAGGCCCTTGGCCTTGAGCGCCTGTTCCAGCTTCGCCGGGAAGGCCTCGTTCTGCTCGAGGCCGAGGCCTGCCGTCAGGCTGTCGCCCAGCGCCAGGATGGTGAGCGGTTCTCCCGCAGCGCGGGCGGGCGTGGCCGCCAGGGCCAGAACAAGCGGCAGTGCGGCGAGAAACGAGCGGCGAAACATCGGCATGGGCATGGCGAACCATGTGGGGCGAATCACCGTAACCTGCAAGTCCTGCTCGCAATTTCGCAGCGCACAACCTATCTCCCGTTTTTCTCCGGACCGGACCTGCTGATGACCACTCCCCAATCCCCCGTGCTTGCCCTCCGCGATGTTCACCTCACCCTCTCCTCCCGGGCGGGCGAGGTCCACATCCTGCACGGCGTCAACCTCGCCGTGGGGCCGGGCGAGGCGGTGGGGATCGTCGGCCCCTCGGGCTCGGGCAAGACCTCGCTTCTCATGGTGATGTCGGGGCTGGAGCCCGCCACCAGCGGCACGGTGACGCTTGCGGGCGAATCACTGTCAGGCAAATCGGAAGAAGAGCTCGCCCGCATCCGCCGCGAGACGGTGGGCATCGTCTTCCAGTCCTTTCATCTCATCCCCACGCTCACCGCGATCGAGAACGTGGCGATCCCCATGGAGTTCCGCGGACTGAGCGATGCCACGGCGCGCGCCACCGAGGCGCTGAAGCGCGTCGGCCTTTCGCACCGCCTCGATCACTATCCGGGCCAGCTCTCGGGCGGTGAACAGCAGCGCGTGGCGATTGCGCGCGCGCTCGCCGCGGGCGCCAAGGTGCTGCTCGCCGACGAGCCCACCGGCAACCTCGACCAGGACACCGGCAACGCCATCATCGATCTCCTCTTCGACCTGAAGACACGCGAGGGCGCGACACTTCTCCTCGTCACCCACGACCGCAGCCTTGCCGCCCGCTGCGGCCGCATCATCGAGGTGCGCGACGGCAAGGTGAGCGAAGGCGCATGATCGCTCCCCTCCTCTGGCTTCGCTATGCGGCGAAGAACCTGCGCTCCGGCCTCAAGGGCTTCTGGATCTATCTCTCCTGCCTGACGCTGGGCGTGGCGGCGATTGCCATCGTCGGCAGTCTTGTCGCTGCGGTCGACCGCGGCCTCACCGAGCAGGGGCAGCCGCTGCTGGGCGGCGATGTGGAGTTCTCGCTCATTCATCGCGAGGCCAATGCGAACGAGCAGGGCTTCATGGCGTCCAAGGGCACGCTCAGCCGCATCGCCACGCTGCGCGGCATGGCCATGGGCAAGGAGCAATCGACGCTGGTCGAGATCAAGGCGGTGGACAAGGCCTATCCGCTCTATGGGACGCTCGGTCTCGAACCCGGCGGAGAATCCGATCCGCTGGCGGTGAAGAACGGGGTTTATGGCATCGCTGCCGATCCTCTGCTGCTGGGCCGTCTCGGCCTCAAGCTGGGTGACGACATCAAGATCGGCAGCAGCAATTTCCGCCTCGCCGCGGTGATTGCCAACGAGCCTGACCGCATCTCCGACGGCTTCGTGCTCGGCCCACGCGTGCTGATGAGTCATGAGGCCTTGCAGACGACGGGCCTCATCCAGCCCGGCAGCCTCATCACCTGGCGCTATCGCGTCAAGCTTACGGGCGATACGTCACTTGCCGCAGCCAAGGCGGTGGTGAGTGATGCCGAGAAGAGTTATCCCGACGCCGGCTGGCGCGTGCGCGCCCGTGACAATGCCGCGCAAGGGGCGGAGCGCTTCGCCGAACGCCTCGGCTATTTCATGTCGCTCGTCGGCATCGCCGCACTGGTGATCGGTGGCGCGGGCATCGCCAATGCTGTTTCCGCCTTCATCACGCGGCAGACCTCCTCCATCGCCACGCTGAAATGCATCGGCATCTCCAACCGCAACGTGACGGGCCTGTTCCTCACCGAGATCATCCTCGTGGGATTGATCGGCATCGCCATCGCGCTTGGCATTGGTGCGGCCGCGCCCTTCGTGATGAAGGCACTGTTCGGTGACGTGCTGCCCCTGCCGCTGGCCACGAGCATTTCATGGCAGCCGCTTTTCTTCGCGGCGCTTCTCGGATTGCTCGTGACGCTTGCAGCGGCGAGCCTGCCGCTCGCCCGCATTGGCCGCATCCAGGGTGCGGCCCTCTTCCGCTCGAGCGTGGTTGACACCGGTGGACGTCCCTCGCTCAAGGGCCTCGCCGTCACGGCGGCGCTGATGCTGACCACTGCGCTCGTCATCCTCGCCAATTTCCCGGACGTGCGCGTGACGGGCTATTATCTCCTCGGCCTCGTCGGTGCCTTCATCCTGCTGGCAGGTCTCGCCTGGCTCCTGATGCGGATCGTCGCCAGCCTGCCGCGCCCGCGCAACATCTACATCCGGCATGCTCTCCTCGCGCTGCACCGCCCCGGCGCATCGGCGGTGTCGGTCATCCTCGCGCTGGGTCTTGGCCTCACGTTGTTCGTCGCGCTTGCGCTCACAGACCGCACCATCTCCAAAGAGTTGCGATCGGGCCTCCCGCAGAAGGCTCCGTCCTTCTTCGTGCTCGACGTGCAGAACAGCGAACTCCCTGCCTTCCGCGAGATGGCGCTCAAGGAACCGGGCGTCACCGCCGTCAACAACGCGCCCATGCTGCGCGGCCGCATCACCGCGGTGAACGGCGTGCCGGCCGATCAGGTGAAGGTGGCGCCCGATGCCGCCTGGGCGCTGCGGGGCGACCGCGGCCTCACCTATTCCGAAACCGTGCCGGAAGGCTCGACGCTGGTGGCCGGCGACTGGTGGCCGAAGGACTATGATGGGAGCCCCCGCGTCTCCGTCGTCGACGACATCGCCAAGGGACTTGCTCTCAAGCTCGGCGACAGGATCACCGTCAACGTGCTCGGCCGCGAGATCACCGCCGAGGTCACGAGCTTCCGCCAGGTGAACTGGCGGAGCATGGGCATCAACTTCGTCATGGTCTTCTCGCCCAATACGCTGAAGGCCGCACCTCACAGCCACGTCGTCACGATCGAGATGTCGGGCGGTGACGAGGCCCGTTTCCTCAACGACATGGCCCGCGCCTTCCCCTCCGCCACGGCGGTGCGGGTGAAGGATGCGCTTGCCACGGTGAGTGACCTGCTCGCCCGCATGCTGGCGGCCGTGCGCGGCGCCAATGTGCTCACGCTTCTCACCGGCGTGCTGGTGCTCTCGGGCGCGCTGGCCGCAAGCCTTGCCGCCCGCAGCTACGAGGCGGTGGTGCTCAAGACCTATGGCGCGACGCGCCGGCAGCTGCTCCTCGCCTTTATGCTGGAGTACGGGCTCCTCGGACTGGTGGCCGCCCTCTTCGGCATGATCGTGGGCTCGCTGGGGGCGTGGTATCTCTCCTCCTTCATCCTCGAGCTCGGCTTTGCCTTCTCCTGGCCCATCGCCGTTGCAACCGCCCTCCTTGCCATGGTGCTCACCGTGGGCGCTGGATTGGCCGTGACGGCGCGGGCCCTCTCGGTGAAGCCATCGGCGCATTTGCGCAACGAGTGACGAGCGGCTAACAGGTCCCCATCATGGTTGTTCTGAACAAGATCTACACACGCACCGGCGACGCGGGCGAGACCGCCCTCGGCTCGGGCGAGCGCGTCTCCAAGGCCAATCTCCGCATCGCCGCCTATGGCACCGTGGACGAGGCCAACTCCACCCTCGGCATCGTGCGTCTGCATACGGCCGCTCCCGAGCTGGCCCGCCTCGATGCGGTGCTGCTTCGCATCCAGAACGAGCTCTTCGATCTCGGCGCCGATCTGTGCGTGCCCGACCGCGGCGAACCCCTTCCCTATGAACCGCTGCGCATGACCGCCCAGCAGGCAACGCGTCTGGAAGAGGAGATCGACACGCTCAACGCCGATCTCGACCCGCTCCGCTCTTTCGTGCTGCCGGGCGGACATCCGGCTGCGGCCTATCTCCATCTCGCCCGCACCATCGCCCGGCGCGCCGAGCGCCAGATCGTGGCGCTCAAGGCGCAGGGTGGCGAGCATGTGAACGAACACGCCGTCACCTACATCAACCGCCTCTCCGACTTCCTCTTCGTTGCCAGCCGCTGGGTGAACGCCAAGTCGGGTGCGGGCGACATTCTCTGGGTGCCCGGAAAAACCCGTTCATGATCTCGGCCCTCGTGGCCGGGCTGCTGCTCGGCGGAAGCCTGATCGTGGCGATCGGGGCGCAGAACGCCTTTGTCATCCGGCAGGGTGCGGTCGGCCATCACATCTTTTGGATCTGCCTCTTCTGTGCCGCAAGTGATGCGGCCCTGATCTGGGCCGGTGTCTATGGGCTCGGCGCCGTCATTGCCGCGGTGCCCGCCTTCATCACCGTCATGACCTGGGGCGGTGCGGCCTTCCTCGCGTGGTACGGCATCGTGGCCCTGCGCCGCGCCCTCAATCCCGTGGCCATGGGGGTGGACGGCGGCGAGGCCAAGAGCCTCGCAGCCGCACTCGCAACCTGTGCCGCCTTCACCTGGCTCAACCCGCACGTCTATCTCGACACAGTGATCCTGGTGGGCTCGATCGCCAATGCGCGGCCTCCCGGCGAGCAGGTGCCCTTCGCGGCGGGTGCGTCGCTCGCCTCGCTGGCCTGGTTCTTCGTCATCGGCTACGGCGCCCGGGCGCTTGGCCCCTGGCTCGCCTCACCCAAGGTCTGGCGGGTGATCGATGGCGTGATCGCCCTGATCATGTTCGCACTCGCCCTCAAGCTCGTCACCTGAGGCGCATCAACCACTGGCCTCAGCCCTGCGGCAGGAACACTTGTCTTGCCCGGACACTGGGGCTAACGCTGGCTGATGCTGGTGCCCCTCAAAGACGACAACCCGTTGCAGGTGATCCGCTTTCAGGGCGTGGTGGCCGGGATCGTCGCCGCCAACATCATCATCTTTCTCGTCACGGGTGCGGTCGCCAAGCCGGAGTTCTCCTCCGCCATCGCCGCGTCGTGGGGCGTGGTGCCGGTCGAACTCTTCAGCCCCGCCATGCATGTGCCGCTCTCGCTCGAGCCGGTGCCGGAGCCGGTCACCCTGATCACCTACATGTTCCTGCACGGCGGCTGGCTGCACCTTCTCTTCAACATGGCCTTCCTCTGGGTCTTTGCCGACAACATCGAGGATGCCTTCGGGCACCTGGGCTTCCTGATCTTCTATCTGCTCTGCGGCATCTCGGCGGGGCTGATCCATGCCATCATGCTGCCGACGAGCCAGCTGCCGGTGATCGGCGCCTCGGGCGCGGTCTCAGGGGTGCTCGGCGCCTATGTGCTGCTCTTCCCGCGGGCACGGCTCTGGGTCTTCTTCTACCTGCCTATTCCCTTCCGCATTCCGGCGATCATCGTGCTCGGACTGTGGTTCCTGCTGCAGATCCTCGGCGTCTTCACGCCCGTCGTGGAGGGTCAGATGGTGGCCTGGTGGGCCCACATCGGCGGCTTCCTCACAGGGCTGCTGCTGACCATGGTGCTGCGCTCGCGCCTGCTGGTGCGGACATGAAGGCGGGGATCGCCACCTCGCTCCGCTGAACCTCCGGCTGCGGCACGCAGGCCTCGTCGTCCGAGAGCATGGCATCGCGGAGATCGGCAAGCACATCCTCGGCATCGATCGCCGTCTTGGCGAGGAGATGGACGTGGATCTCGTCGATCCCGAGCCGCGCCACATGGGCCGCCTCGCTGCTCATCAGCACGCCGTCCCAGAATTGCGTGAAGCGCCCGACCGCCATGGCGATCCGCATCTTTCCCTTGCGCCTCACCGCCACGTAGATGGCGCCCGGCAGCGGCGGACAGCAGTCCGGCTCATAGACGGAGTGGATGTATTTCCGTCCCGAGGCCCCGTGCCAGTACCAGAAGCGGTCCTGCAGACCGGGGTCGGACGGAAGTTCGGCAGAGATGGGTGAACCGTGAATCAGCATGAGAACAAAAGTAGAACATTCGAACGGTTCCGTCAAGAGGTCCGTCCGGTCTGGCGTTACCCGCAGACGGCGAAGCCGCAGCTGAGGCAGGTGGTGCAGCCTTCCCGCGCCGTCATGTCGAAGCTGCCGCAGGAGGGGCACGACTTGTCCTCCTCCGTGCGGGCGGAGAGGATCGAGCCCGTCACCGCATTGGGCCGGAATGTGGTGCAGCCCTTGAGGCCGAGACGGTAGGCCTCCTCATAAACGCTTCGGAAATCCGCAAACGGCAGGTCCTCCGGCACGTTGATGGTCTTGGAGATCGAACTGTCCACGTGCGCCTGGGCCGCCGCCTGCATGGCGAGGTGTTCGGCCGGTGTCAGGTCATTGGCGGTGACGAGGGCTGCGGGCCGCGGCGCTTCACCCTTTGTTTCACGCCACAGCCGCCAGGCATGGTCTTCCATGCGGATCGTGCGGTGCGAGCCGTCGGCCTCGAGGATGCGCCGGTCATAGGAGAGCGAGAAGATCGGCTCCACCCCGCTCGAGACATTGCCGGCAATGAGCGAGATCGTGCCCGTAGGCGCAATGGAGGTGAGGAGCCCGTTCCGCAATCCCTTCCGCGCAATGAGATCGCGTTGGGCGGGCGAGAGCGAACGGCCGTACGGTGTTGCGAGATAGGCCTCCTTGTCGAAGAGCGGGAAGGCGCCCTTCTCCTCGGCGAGTGCCGCACTCGCTTCCACGGCCGCATCCTTGATCGCCTTCATCCACGTGCCGGTGGCGCCAACCGCATCAGGCGCACCATAGCGGAGGCCGCACATGAAGAGCGCATCCGCGAGGCCGGTGACGCCGAGGCCCAGCCGCCGCTTGTTGAGCGCTTCGGCCCGCTGTTGCGGCAGCGGATAGTTCGAGACATCGACGACATTGTCGAGGAAGCGGATGGCCGTCTGCACCGCTGCCTTCAGCTTGTCGAGATCGAGGTGCGCATTCGCACCGAAGGCGCCTTCCACGAAGCGCGTGAGATTGAGCGAGCCCAGGAGGCATGCGCCATAGGGCGGCAGCGGCTGCTCGCCGCACGGATTGGTGCAGGAGATCGTCTCGCAATAGGCGAGCGGATTGAGGCGGTTGATGCGGTCAATGAAGATCACGCCGGGCTCGGCCACGTCATAGGTGGCGCGCATGATCCGGTCCCACAGGCCGCGGGCCTTCAGTGTACGGACGGTTTCGCCGGCGAAGACGAGCGGCCAGTCCGCATCGTCCGCAACAGCCTTCATGAAGGCATCGGTCACCAGCACCGAGAGATTGAAGTTGCGCAGGCGGCGCGGATCGCGCTTCGCCTCGATGAAGTCTTCGATGTCGGGATGGTCGCAGCGGAGCGTGCCCATCATGGCGCCGCGCCGCGCGCCCGCCGACATGATGGTGCGGCACATGGCATCCCACACATCCATGAAGGAGAGCGGCCCCGAGGCATCCGCCCCCACACCACGGACGATCGCGCCCTTGGGCCGCAGCGTCGAAAAGTCGTGGCCGATGCCGCCGCCCTGCTGCAGGGTCTGCGCCGCCTGCTTCAATCCGTCGAAAATGCCGGGAATGGAATCGCTGATCTCGCCCATCACGAAGCAGTTGAAGAGCGTCACTTCGCGGGCGCTGCCGGCCCCCGCCAGGATGCGGCCTGCGGGAAGGAAGGCGAAGTCGTTCATCCGGGCGAGGAAGCGGCTCTCCCAAGCATCGCGCACGGCCCCGGGCTCCGCCGCCGCCACGGCCTTCGCCACCCGGGCAAAGCTGTCGGCAATGCGGGTCTCGCCCTCATGGCGGTACTTCAGTGACCAGATGTCGGCGGCCACGTCATGATCTGGCAGGCGCTGCAGCATGATCCACAATGTATGGTGCCGTGGCGGCCGAGTCCAGAAAATGTTCTAGTTTTGTTTCCTTGCCTCCGCCACCAGCGCCCGGGTGGAGGTTTCGATCTTCTGTTCCAGTTCCGCCTGGAACTGCTTCCGCGGCAGGCCGGGCGGAATGGGCGGCAGGAACTCGATGATGATGGTGCCGGGAAGCCGCAGGAACTTCCGCCTCGGCCAGAACACCCCGGCATTGAGGCCGAACGGCACGCAGGGCACGTCGAGCGCGCCATAGAGGGCCGCCGCCCCCGGCTTGTAGTCGGGCGGATCATCGGGCGCCTTGCGCGTGCCCTCGGGCATGATCACCACCTGGCGGCCCCGCGCCACTTCTTCTTTCGCCCGCGCAACGAGCTTCTTCAGCGCCGCCGTGCCCGCCGAACGCTCGACCGAAATCATCCGGAACTTGAGCGCGAACCAGCCGAAGAGCGGGATCAATGTCAGCTCGCGCTTCAGCACCATGCAGGGGTCAGGCAGCAACGGCAGGATGGCGAAGGTCTCCCAGAAGGATTGATGCTTGCCTGCGATGAGGGCGCCCCCCGCTGGAAGATGTTCCGCGCCCCGCACCTCCATCTTCGTTCCCGCGATCACCCGCAGCAGCCACACCGAAGTCTTTGCCCAGAGCTGCAGGCCCCGGATCGCCCAGATGCGCGGACAGACGAAGAGCCACGATCCCAGCACCAGGAAGAGCACGAGGTTCACATAGAAGACGACATTGAAGACAAGTGACCGGACCGCGGTCATGGCAGGGTTCTCAGCATCCTGAGCAGTGTAATGCGCGAGGTGACGAGCGCAAGCAAGGTGGCGACGATGGGCACCGCGAGCAGCGCCACAGGCACCACCCACACCCGCGCCCCCGGCAGGTAGAAGAGCGAGCGCGTGGCGGAGGCGAGGCCGTCGGCCTGCGGCAGCCCGGCATTGCCGAGAATGAAGAAGCTGAGGAGCGCCAGCAGCACCCCAAGCCCGCCTGCCCACAGCCCCGTGGCAAGGAAGCGCCGGTTGATGGCCCGCGCGATATAGGCATCCTCGGCACCCACGAGATGCAGCACGTCCACCGTCTGGCGGTTGGCATCGAGCACGGCGCGGGTGGCGAAGATCACCATGGCCACCGCCGAGCCGCTGATCAGGAGAAGGATCAGGACCGACAATGCGGTGAGCGTGCCCGCCATGCGCGTGAGTTCGTCTTCCCAGCGGCGGTGGGTGTCGAGGCTTACCCCCGGCGAGAGCGCCGTCAGGTCGGCGGCGAGGGTTTCGAAATCGGGCGGCTTCACCGGATCGACGCCCACACGGATGATGCGCGGCACCGGCAGCGCATCGAGGCCTTCCGAGCCCAGCCATGGTTCCAGCAATTTCTCCGCCGCCTTGCGGCCGATGTCTTCGGCCCCGGTCACGCCGGGCGTCTGCTTGAGGAGCGAGATCACCGCGCTCACGTCGGCGTCGATGTCGCGGGCCTCGATCTCGCGCACCTGCACGGTCACCTCCTGGGAGAGGCCGCGGGCCCAGTTGTCGACCGCCCGGTCGATGAGGATGAGCGCGCCGATCGCCAGGCAGGCGAGGTAGCACATCACCGCCATGGTGGCGGTCATGGTGCGGAGGCTGGCCGCCTCCTTCGGGATCACCGGACCTGGTCTGCGCTCGGCCATGTCAGAGCGTCCTCAGGGTGCCGTCCTGCAGGTGCAGCACGGGGGCGCGCACCTGCTTGAACAGGCCCTGGTCATGGGTGGCAAGAAGAACGGTGGTGCCCAGCCGGTTCAGCTCGGCGAAGAGATGGATGAGGCGGCGCGCCAGCACCGGATCGACGTTGCCGGTGGGCTCGTCGGCCAGTAGCAGCTCGGGCTTGGCGATGACGGCCCGCGCGATGGCGGCGCGCTGCTTCTCGCCGCCCGAAAGCACCGGCGGATAGGCGTAAGCCTGCTTCTTGAGGCCCACCCAGTCGAGCAGGTCCATGACGTCGCGGGAATAGTCCGACGGCCCCTGCCCCTGCACCCGCAAGGGCAGCGCCACATTGTCGAAGGTGGTGAGATGGTCGAGCAGGCGGAACTCCTGGAAGACCACGCCCACCCGGCGGCGGACGGGCGGCAGGGCAGGCCGCGGCAGACGGGTCACGTCCTGTCCGAAGAGATGGATGCGCCCCGCCGTGGGCCTAAGCGCCAGAAAGAGGAGACGGAGCAGCGTCGTCTTGCCCGCCCCCGAAGGCCCGGTGAGGAAGGCGAAGGCGCCCCGCTGCAGCCGGAAGCTGACCTCGCGCAGGATTTCCTGCCCGCGGCCATATCGGAAGCCTACGTTGTCCAACTCCAGCATGGGGTTCTTTTGCCAGTCCGCTGCTTAACCGCGCGTTAACCGTAAACACAGGATATCTGAGCCTCAAAACTTGCCGAAACCATGCCGAAACGATGATCGTCCACTGCCCCCACTGTTCCACCCGCCACGTCATGCCGGAGGCCCGCCTCTCCGGCGGATCGGTCGCGATCTCCTGCAAGACCTGCGGCCATCACTGGACCGAGGTGGAGACGATCGACGTGGTGGAAGTGCCCTCGCGCAACGTGCCGCGCGTGATCGACAACGGCGACATGCCGGAGCTTGAGGCCCGCCGCCTCGCCGAGATCGCCCGCGAGGCCGAGCGCCATTTCCGCGAGGCGCGCGCCAAACGCCAGCGCAGCCTCCGCAACTGGGCAGCCTATGCCGTCTTCTTCTTCGCTCCCATCACCGCCGCCCTCATGTTCCCCGAACAAGTGGTCGCCGCCGCCCCCGTCACCATCAAGGCCTACCAGAAGCTCGGCTTCGACGTGAACATCTACGGCCTCGAACTCCGCCGCATCGAGCGCCAGCACGCCATCGTCAACGGCACCCGCGTGCTCTCCATCAAGGGCGATATCGTCAATGTCAGCGACGATGCCCGCAAGCTGCCCTGGCTCCGCTTCGCGCTTGAGGACGACAGCGGCAAGGAGCTTTACAGCTGGACGCTGGACACCTCCTCCCGCCCCCTGCGCGCCGGCGAATCGACCGGCTTCACCACCCGGGTGCAGGCCCCGCCCGAGACATCCACACACCTCAAAATCCGTTTTGCAAAGGCAGATGAAATCGGCTCAAATGGCGGATCATGAGCCTTACGATCGACGGGCATCGCATCGATGTCCTTTTCTCCGAATCCGATATCCGCGCCCGCATCAATGAACTGGCCGGCGATATCGCCGCCCGCAAGCCGCACCGCCTCCTCGTCGTGCCGGTGCTCAAGGGCAGCTTCATCTTCGCCGCCGACCTGATCCGCGCCATGCACCACGCAGGGCTTTCGCCCGAGGTGGATTTCATGATCCTCGCCAGCTACCGCGAGGGCACCCGCTCCTCCGGCAAGGTCGACGTGCTGCGCGACATCGAATCCCTCGTGCAGGACCGCGACGTGCTGCTGGTCGACGACATTCTGGAATCGGGCCGGACCCTCGCCTTCGCGAAGGACCTGCTCTCGGCACGCGGCGCGCGCAACGTGATGAGCTGCGTGCTTCTCAACAAGCCGGGCCACCTTGCCGCCAACATCGGCGCCGACTTCGCCGGCTTCAACTGCCCCGATCTTTTCGTCGTGGGCTACGGCATGGACATGGCGCACCAGTTCCGCGAACTGCCCTTCGTCGGTCACGTGGTGAAATGACCTGATCCGGCAACGGATCAGTAGAGGCCGCGCAGCAACCGTTCGATGTAGCCACGCTCGCTGTCGGTGAGGCCCTGCTCGTTCGACTTGGCGCGTAGCGTCTCGAGGATCTCGCGGGCCCGCTTCATCGCCTGCTCGTTGGGCAGGATGTCCTGGTCGGGCCCGTCATCGGGATTGCGGGTGGCACGCGGGCGGCCCAGCGGATCGTCCCGCCCGCCACGGCCCTCGCCGTCGCGGGCATCGCTCTCGGCCTGGCCCTGGCCGTTCTCACGCATCTGTTGAGCCAGCTTGCCCGCCCCCTTGCGGAGCTTGTCGAGCGCTTCGCCCTGTTCACGGAGCGCGCCGTCACGGTCGTTGTTGCGGAGCGCGTCCTCGGCGTTCTTCATGGAGCGGCCGGCGTCGCCCAGTTCACCCGGAAGCTGGCCGAGGCCCTTGCCCATCAGGCCATCGAGCATCTGCTGCAGGCTCTGCTGGCGGTCGGCAAGGCCGCCCATGCCGTTCCCCGGCTGGCGTCCGCGATTGCCTTCCTCGCCCTGCTCACCCTGCTGGCCCATCTGGCCCTGGTCGCCCTCCTGGCCTTCGCCCGGCTGGCGCATGGTGTCGTCCATCAGCCCCTGCTGCTTCTTCATCATGTCGTTGAGCTGATCCATCATCTCGTTCATGCCGTCATCGCCCTGGGCCTGATCGCTCATGCCGGGCTGCATGTTCTGGAGCATGCGGTCGAGTTGATTGAGAAGCTGCTCGGCCATTTCGCGCGAGCCGTTCTTGGCCATGTTCTCCAGCGCATCGAGCATCTTCTGCAGGTCCTGCTGGGTCATGCTGCGGCCCTGCTGGCCGGGGGGCGGGCGCTGCAGCGTGCCGTCGCGCATGCGGCGCTCGGCTTCCTTGCGCATCGCCTCCATGTAGCGGTCCATGGCGTCGCGCATCTTGTTCATGAGTTCGGTGATGCGCTCCTTGGGCGCACCATCCTGAAGGGCCTTCTCCAGCTCCTTCTTCAGCGCCTGCAATTCGCTCTTGGCATCCTGCAGCGATCCCTCGTCGATGGCGACGGCCACATCCCACAGGCCCTGCACCACATACTTCACGTCGTCATAGCCCGAGGCATTGCGAAGTCGCGAGGCCAGCATGGAGACCGCGAGCACATCGCCGCTCCGCTCGATGAGGCCATCGGGATAGAGCATCAGCGTGTCGAGTGCCTCGCCGATCTCCTGCACCTTCTCGGGATACATGATGAGCTGCTTGCGCTGCTCAATGATCGCCTGCGCCATGGGCTTCACGAACTGCCGCTCCGGCAGCTTGAAGGAGACAACCGGGCTCTGCCCTTCCTGGCCTGCACCATCCTTGGCGGTGAGGGTGAGATTGACGCGCAGCCCCGCCCACGGATGCGAAGCGAGATCATGCGTCGTCTTGCCCTGCTCTTCGCGGGCGTTGGGGCGGCGCAGGGTGAACTTGAGCTGGGGCGGATCGAAGAGGAAGACGCCGTTGCTCTCGAAGCCGATGCCGCCATCCTGTTCGTCGGCAAGCTCGATGGTGCCTGCCACAGAGGCCACACCGTAATCATCCTTGGCGAGCCACTCCGTCACCAGCGTGCCGCCGAGGTCGGGCTCGGGCGGCTTGGTGAGTGCGATGGTGGGCGGCGCATCGGGAATGACTGCGAGGGGATATTGCGCCAGTTCCTTGTCACCGTCGCGCACCACGATGGTGACCGGACGGGTGAGCTTGTACTCCGCCGCGAGCACACCAGCCGCCGGGGCCGAGATCCGCGGCGTAGCATCAGCGAGCGGTTTCCCGGTGCTGTCGAGAAGCTGCAGCTTCGGCTCCTTGGCGCCCGAGACGCGGAGCGTGAAGAGCGACTGGTCCGGCACGGCAAGGCCGTCGGCACTGGCGAGGCGCTCCTGCATGGAGGGTGCGGAGAGGAGAAGCGGCGGCTTCCCCGTGTAGCCCGGCGGCTTCAGCCAGGCATCGAGGGTGAGCGGAACGGGGGCGGCGGCGGGCGCCACCTGCGCTGCATCGCGGATGTTCGAGGTGAGCGAGCCCGGCCCGAGGATCAGGGCAACCGCCGCGAGCAGCAGCACGGGCACACGGAGCGCCATGGGATCGAATTTGGCCCAGGTCGAGCGGGGCGGCGAAAGCCTGATCTTGTCGAGGGCAAGGAGCTGGCGGCGCTGGTGCTCTTCCCAGACGGCATCGCTCAGGGGATCGAGGATTTCAGGGGCGAGCGTGTCACTCGCCGCCGAGAGCGGCCGGTGACCGACCGCCGAAGCCCGCTCCATGCGGCGCATGGCCTCCAGCCGACGCGGCCAGACCAGGCGGAACAAGCCCCGGAGGGAAAACAGGAATCCGGCCCCCAGAAGCCCGGCGAGGACGAGGCGGGGAATGACCGGCAGGCTCGCCAGAAGGCCCGAGGCCACCACCGCAACGGCAAGACCCGCCGACAGGATCGGGCCGTTCAGGGCCGCCCACACACGCTCCCAGAGCATGGCGATCTGCTGCAGGGCAACCTTGCGGGAAAGACGGGTCGGGCGGGCGTCTGTCATGGGTTCCGCCTATTAGCACAGAAGGGCGAAAGAATGTCTCAACAGAAGGTGATCATTCCTGCCACGCCGCGAGGCGGTCGAGGCCTATCAGCTCTTCGTAACTCTGGCGCGGACGGATCACTGCGAAACGGTCGCCCTTGACCAGAACCTCGGGCACCAAGGGCCGCGAATTGTAGGTGCCGGCCTGCACCGCGCCATAGGCGCCTGCCGTCATGATCGCCATCAGGTCGCCCGCATCGAAGGCGGGGAGACGCCGCTGGCGGGCGAAGAAATCGCCCGACTCGCAAATGCCGCCCACCACATCGGCCTCCACATGCTCGCCATCGGCCTTGGCCTTCTCCACCGGAATGATGTCGTGATGGGCATCGTACAGCGTCGGGCGGATGAGATCGTTCATGGCGCCGTCCTGGATGACGAAGCTCCGCGCCTCGGTGTCCTTGCGGTAGATGACGCGGGTGACGAGGATGCCGGCGTTGCCGACGAACATGCGGCCGGGCTCCAGCACCAGCTTGAGGCCCAAGGGCCCCAGCACGCGCTTGCACATGGCACCATATTCATCCGGGTGCGGAGGAATGTCGTTGTCGCCGCGGTAGGGCACCCCCAGGCCGCCGCCCAGATCGAGATGGCGGATCGAATGTCCCTCGCCCAGCAGCTTGCGGGCGAGTTCGGCCATCAGCGTGTAGGCCTTCTCGAAGGGCGCAAGCTCGGTGATCTGGCTGCCGATGTGCATATCGATGCCGGAGACGTCGATCGAGGGCAGGCTTGCCGCGCGGGCATAGACCTTGGAGGCGCGGAGATAGGGAATGCCGAACTTGTTGTCGGCCTTGCCTGTCGTGATCTTGGCGTGGGTCTTGGCGTCCACATCCGGATTGACGCGGATCGAAACGCTGGCGCGCTGCCCCACCCGCGTCGCCACGGTGGAGAGCAGTTCCAGTTCCGGTTCGGATTCGACGTTGAAGCAGGCGATGCCTTCCTTGAGCGCCAGCGCCATTTCGCGCGCCGTCTTGGCAACGCCCGAGAAGACGATCTTGCGGGCGGGAACCCCGGCCGCGAGCGCACGGCGCAATTCTCCTTCGCTCACCACGTCCATCCCGGCGCCCATCGCCGCCATGGTCTTGATCACGGCCTGGTTGGAGTTCGCCTTCATGGCGTAGCAGATCATGTGGTCGGTGCCTTCGAAGGCCTTGTCCATGACCTGATAGTGCCGCTCCAGCGTGGCGGTGGAGTAGCAGTAGAAGGGCGTTCCCACCTCCTCGGCAATGACGCGGAGGTCCACGTCCTCGGCATGGAGGAAGCCGTTACGGTAGGCGAAATGATGCATCGGAGAGAACTTACTGCTGGGATGAGCTGGGCGGTGCTTCCGGATCGCCGCGCACGCCGCAGGCCGCGAGCGACGAGGCAATCAGGAGGGCGGCAAGCACCTGTTTGAGCACGGTGATCATGGCCTTAGCGGTCCTTCACTTGTTTCAGCCACTGTACAGCAGCTTTGCGGACGTTGCGAGGGGCAGTGCCGCCGAAGCTCGTGCGGCTCGCGACCGAGGCCTCGACGGTGAGAACCTTGAAGACATCGCGGCTGATCCGCGCCTCCACCGACTGCAGGTCGGCCAGCGCCAGCTCATCGAGGCGGACACCCTTCTTCTCGGCCAGCGCCACGATCCGCCCCGTCACGTGGTGGGCTTCGCGGAACGGCATCTTGAGGGTCCGCACCAGCCAGTCGGCGAGGTCGGTGGCGGTGGAATAGCCGGTCATCGCCGCAGCCCGCATGGCGGCGGCATCGGGTTCGAGGTCGCGCACCATGCCCGCCATGGCGGCAAGGGCCAGCGCCAGCGCGTCGAAGGCATCGAAGGCCGGTTCCTTGTCCTCCTGCATGTCCTTGGAATAGGCGAGCGGCAGGCCCTTCATGACAACGGCCAGCGCCATGAAGGCGCCGAGGATGCGGCCCGGCTTGGCACGCACCAGTTCGGCGGCATCGGGGTTGCGCTTCTGCGGCATGATCGAGGAGCCGGTGGTGAACTTGTCGGTGAGCTTGACGAAGCGGAACTGCGCCGTCGTCCACAGCACGATCTCCTCCGCCATGCGCGAGAGCGTGACCGCACAGATCGAACAGGCGGCAAGCACTTCGAGCACGTAGTCGCGTGACGACACCGCATCGAGGGAATTGCGCATTGGACCGGAGAAGCCCAGCGCCTTTGCGGTCGCCTTGCGGTCGATCGGGTAGGGCGTGCCGGCGAGCGCGGCGGCTCCGAGCGGCGACTCGTTGAGGCGGGCGCGGGCATCGCGCAGTCGGCCGCGGTCACGCGAGAGCATTTCCACATAGGCGAGGCAGTGGTGCCCGAAGGTGATGGGCTGCGCCACCTGCAGATGGGTGAAGCCCGGCATCACCGTTGCGGCATGGGCCTCGGCCTTTTCGGCAAGCGCCGTCATGAGGTCGGTGACGGCCGCATCGAGCGCATCGACGACATCGCGCACATAGAGACGCATGTCGGTCGCCACCTGGTCGTTGCGCGAGCGGGCCGTGTGCAGGCGTCCGGCCGGTTCGCCGATCACTTCCTTCAGGCGCGACTCCACGTTCATGTGGATGTCCTCGAGCGCCGCCGAGAAGGAGAACTGGCCGGCCGCGATCTCGGACTTCACCTGTTCGAGTCCCTTGGCGATTGCGGCTTCGTCCGCCTTCGAAATGATGCCTTGGGCGGCAAGCATGGCGGCATGCGCCTTCGAGCCCGCGATGTCCTGGCCATAGAGGCGCTTGTCGAAGCCGATGGAGGCATTGATCTCGGCCATGATGGCGGCGGGCCCGCTGGCGAAGCGGCCACCCCACATGCTATTCGAGGCGTTCGACCCTTTGGACTTGGTCATCATTTTTCCCAGTTTTCACGCGAGCCGGACCCCATGAGTACCTCGAACATGACGAAGCCCTTTGCCACGGTGCCCCTGGTGCTCGTGATCCTGCTCATTGCTGCTGGGCTTTACTGGTTCAATGGCAGCACTGGCAAGGTGGAAAGCCCCGCCCCGGCGGCGGCCACGGCCGAAACGGCGGGCACCCCCGGGCTCAAGGCGCTCGCCACCGGACCTTTGGCAGCCCTTCTGGTCCATGAGCCCGCCAAGGAGATCCCGCCGTTTACCTTCAGGAATGCGGAGGGGAAGGAGATTTCGCTCGCCGATTTCAAGGGCCGGACGGTGCTCCTGAACCTCTGGGCCACCTGGTGCGCCCCCTGCCGCAAGGAAATGCCCGACCTTGCCAAACTCCAGAAGGAGATGGGCGGACCGGGCTTCGAGGTGGTGGCCCTGAGCCTTGACCGCAAGGGGGCGGAAGCCTCCTCCGCCTTCCTCAAGGAAACGGGCGCCGACAACCTTGCGCTCTATACCGACCAGGAGAGCAAGGCGCTCGCCGCCGTGAATGCATTGGGCCTTCCCGCCACGCTCCTCGTCACCAGGGACGGCAAGGAAGCAGCCCGCCTGCTCGGCCCCGCCGACTGGTCGTCGGATGAGGCGAAGGCGATCATCCGTGAACTGATGAAATGACCGCTGCCCGCTTCCGTGCACTCGCTCTTGCCCTGCCGGAAGCAGAAGAGAGTTCCCACTTCGGCAAGGCCGACTTCCGGGTGCGGAAGCACATCTTCGCGGGCTTCAATGCGGATGGCCGCGCCTATGTGAAGCTGACGCCCGAACAGCAGGAGATGCTCATCGCCACAGAGCCCAAGATGATCGCGCCCATTCCCGGCGGCTGGGGCCGCAAGGGGTGGACCCTCATCGATCAGGAGAGGGCGGATGAAGCGCTGATGCGGAGCACGCTCCGCATGGCGTGGGCGAACGTGGCGCCGAAATCGCTGCAGAAAGAATGATCGCCCGGCACGCGCCTCAGCGCGTCGGCACAGGCTTCTCGCCGCGATAGTCGTAGAAGCCCCGCTTGCTCTTGCGGCCAAGCCAGCCTGCCTCGACATACTTCACCAGCAGCGGACAGGGGCGATACTTGGAGTCCGAAAGCCCGTCGTGCAGCACCTGCATGATCGAGAGGCAGGTATCGAGGCCGATGAAGTCGGCCAATTGCAACGGCCCCATGGGATGATGCGCGCCAAGCCGCATGGCGGTGTCAATCGCCTCGACGCCGGCCACGCCTTCATAGAGCGTGTAGATCGCCTCGTTGATCATCGGCAGCAGGATGCGGTTGACGATGAAGGCGGGGAAGTCTTCCGAAACGGCGGTCGTCTTGCCGAGCGAGACGGCAAATTCCTTCACCGCACGGAAGGTCTCGTCGCCCGTGGCAATGCCGCGGATCAGTTCCACGAGTTCCATCACCGGAACCGGGTTCATGAAGTGGACGCCGATGAAGCGCTCCGGACGGTCGGTGACGGCGGCAAGGCGGGTGATCGAGATCGACGAGGTGTTGGTGCCGAGGATCGCATCCGCCTTCACGTGCGGACAGAGGTTCTCGAAGATCTTCTTCTTCACCTCTTCGTTCTCGGTGGCGGATTCGATGACGAGGTCGTGGTCGCCGAAGCCGGCGAAGCTGTCGATGGGGGTGATGCGGGCGAGGGCGGCGTTCTTCGCCTCTTCGCTCACCTTGCCCGACTTCACCTGGCGGTTGATGTTGTTGCTGACGGTGGTGAGCCCGGCCTCGATGCGCTCACGGGTGATGTCGTTGAGGCCGACTTCAAATCCGGCCAGCGCACAGACATGGGCGATGCCTGACCCCATCTGCCCGGCGCCGATGACACCGATCTTTTTGATTTTCATCTTGGTTTCTTGGTCAAATCCATTCACAAGTGAGGCGGAAGCCTAAACGGCTGAGGGGCGCACCGCAAGCGCCTTTCGCGCCTGCGAGATCATGCCACAAGACCACGCCCCACAAGACCACACCATATGAGCCAAACCCTGTCCCCTCCGCCCGCCGCGCATCCGCGCGCGACGCTCTGGACCCTGCTTGCCGGAAATTTCATCATCGGCACCGGCGTGTTGCTGCCGGCGGGTTTGCTCAATGCCATCTCCGGTGACCTTGCCATCACGCCCGCCACCGCCGGGCTGCTGATGCTGGTGGGTGGCGTGGTCGTCGCCGTCTCGGCTCCCTTGGTGGCAGGGTTCACCAGCGGCATCGATCGCAGGCTGCTGCTCACCCTGTCACTCATGCTTTATGCCGCGGGCCATCTCGCCTCGGCGCTTGCCCCCGATTTCACGCTGCTTGTGGTTGTGCGCGCCCTCACCGTGCTGGGGGCGGCCGTCTTCACGCCCCAGGCGGCAGCAACCGCGGGCCTGCTCGTGCCCGTTCAGCGGCGGGCGGGCGCCATCGCCTTCATCTTCATCGGCTGGTCTGCGGCGAGCGTCGCCGGCATTCCGCTCGGCAGCTATTTCGCCGCACTCACCAGCTGGCGCGCCGTCTTCGCGGGCATGGGAATCGCCTGCGCCCTCGCGGCGGCACTCGTGTGGATCACCCTGCCCCGCGGCCTCTTCGTGCAGCCGCTCACGTCCGCCGCCTGGAAACACGCCTTCACCACGCCCGCCCTCCTCGTCGTGCTGCTGGTGACGCTCTTCTCCATGTCCGGGCAGATGACGGTCTTCGCCTATATCGCACCCGTCATGCGCGATGTCTTCGCGGCAGGCCCTGAGCAGGTGGCGATTGCCTTCGCCGTCTCCGGCATTGCGGGGGTGATCGGCAACGCCATCGCGGCCCGCACCGTGGCGCACCTCGGCATCGACCGGGTGATCGCCATCGCCGTGGGCCTGCTCATCGCAGGGCTTGCCATCTTCGCCGCAAGCTTCGGGCACTATCTCGTGGCGCTGATCGGTGTTGCGCTGTGGGGGCTGGGCTCGTTCTCGTCCAACTCGCTCCAGCAGAGCAGGCTCGTCGCCATCGCGCCATCGCTTGCGGCGGCGACCGTCGCCCTCAACACCTCGATCGTCTATGTCGGACAGGCGGTGGGTGCCGGACTGGGCGGATGGTTCGTCTCGAAAGCAATCACGCCGTCCATTGCGTGGACGGCGTGTGCCTTGACGGTTGCAGCCTTGCTCGCGTCAATCCTGGCAACCAGGATGACGAAGCGCTGATTACTTGCCGAGCTTGCCGAGTTCGGCTTCGAGTTCGGGAACGGCGGCAAAGAGATCGGCCACCAGTCCGTAGTCGGCGACCTGGAAGATCGGCGCTTCCTCGTCCTTGTTGATGGCAACGATGATCTTCGAGTCCTTCATGCCGGCGAGATGCTGGATGGCGCCCGAGATGCCGACGGCGATGTAGAGATCGGGGGCGACGACCTTGCCGGTCTGGCCCACCTGATAGTCGTTCGGCACATAGCCCGCATCGACGGCGGCGCGCGACGCACCCACGGCGGCGTTGAGCTTCTTGGCGACCGCATCGAGCATCTTGAAGTTGTCGCCGTTCTGCATGCCGCGTCCGCCCGAGACCACGATCTTGGCCGAGGTCAGTTCCGGACGGTCAGACTTGGTGAGGTTCTCGCTCATGTAGGACGAGAGGCCCGGATCGGCAGCGGCGTTCACCTTGTCGATCGAAGCCGAACCGCCCGTGCCCGTCGCGGCGAAGGAGGCGGTGCGCACCGTCACGATCTTCTTGGCATCGGTCGACTGCACCGTCTGCACGGCGTTGCCGGCATAGATGAGGCGTACGAAGGTGTCGGCCGACTTCACTTCGGAAATGTCCGAAATCTGCATCACGTCGAGGAGGGCAGCCACGCGCGGCATGTAGTTCTTGCCGTTGGTGGTGGCGGGCGCCACGATGTGGTCATAGGCGCCGGCAAGCGACACGATGGTCGCGGCCATGGGTTCCGCCACCGGGCGTTCCAGCGAAGCGCTTTCGGCATGCAGCACCTTCTTGACGCCCGCGAGCTTGGCAGCTTCGGCGGCAGCGCCGTCGGCCTTGTTGCCGGCGACCAGTACATGCACGTCGCCGCCCATCTGGGCAGCGGCGGTGAGCGCCTTGTGGGTTGCGTCCTTGAGGCTCTTGTTGTCGTGTTCGGCGATGAGAAGAACGGCCATGATCAGATTGCTCCTGCGTCCTTGAGCTTGCCGACGAGTTCGGCAACCGATTTCACTTTCACACCGGCCTGGCGCTTCGGCGGATCTTCCGTTTTCACGACCTTGAGGCGGTGGCTGGGGTTGACGCCGAAGTCGGCCGGCGTCTTTTCATCGAGCGGCTTCTTCTTCGCCTTCATGATGTTGGGGAGCGACGCATAGCGCGGCTGGTTGAGGCGGAGGTCGGTCGTCACGATGAGCGGCATCTTGACCTTGAGGGTCTGGAGGCCACCGTCGATCTCGCGGGTGATCGTTGCTTCGCCCGCACCGGGCTCGAGCTTCGAGGTGGCGGTGGCCTGCGGCCAGCCGAGGAGCGCGGCCAGCATCTGGCCGGTCTGGTTGGCGTCGTCGTCGATCGCCTGCTTGCCGAGGATAACGATCTCCGGCTTCTCGGCTTCGACCACACCCTTCAGGATCTTGGCGACCGAGAGCGGCTCAACATAATCATCGTGCTTCACGAGGATGGCGCGGTCGGCACCCATGGCCAGCGCCGTGCGCAGGGTTTCCTGTGCCTGCGCCGGGCCGATCGACACGGCCACCACTTCCGTGGCCTTGCCCGCTTCCTTGAGGCGGACGGCTTCCTCGACGCCAATTTCGTCGAAGGGATTCATCGACATCTTGACGTTGGCCAGTTCCACGCCCGAACCATCGGCCTTGACGCGGATCTTGACGTTGTAATCGACGACGCGCTTGACCGCGACGAGCACTTTCATGGTCTACCTCATGGGGAAAGGCTGAAAAAAGTGGCCGGACCCTAGTTTCGCGACCGCCCCGAGTCAATTCCGCGAACGGCGTCAGTGTCCTGATTGCGACGTTTTATCCGTGAAAAAAGGTCAGCGCCGGTGAGGCCCATGCTGCGCGCCCGAGTGAGGGGCGCTGCTCAGTCGCCGAGCAGGGCAACAATCCTCTCCAGCGCCGGGTCGGTTATGCCAAGGTCCTTCAGATGGGCATGGGTATTGCGGACATAGTCGGTGTTGAGTCCGGCCACACCGGCCCCCTGGCGGACCAGCTTGGCGATCTCCTCATCGCCAAGCCCGCAGGCGCATTGGGAATGCCGCCTGTCCACCACATAGGTGAGGGCCTTCACCTTTCGGCCATCAGCCAGTGTGACGTCCTTGAAAAGCTCGCGGTAGACCATGGTCACCTGCTCGCGGGCCTTGAGATACTCCCACGTCTGCGGCCAGTCCTTCGCCGCGACACCGAAGCCCATGCCGATGCAGGAGCCGCCGCGGTCGAGGCCGAAGACGAGGCCCGGCTTTTCCGGCTGTCCCCGGTAGTGGAAGGAATAGACGCAGAGCTTGCGATGGAACCCGGCAAGGCGCGCAAGACCCGACTGCACGAAGGGAAAGCCCGGGTTCCACATCAGCGAGCCGTAGCCGAAAACCCAGTGCGCCGCCTCCTCCGCCATTCCCTGCCGCCTCAGCCTTTCCGCGCGGGATCGCGTCCGAAGTTGGGGGCGGCGGTATCCTGCCCGGCGGCAATGATGCCGCGGCGGATCTCGCGGGCGCGGGAAAAGAGTGTGAACAGCGTCTCGCCGTCGCCCCAGCGGATCGCCCGCTGCAGCACCGCAAGTTCCTCGGTGAAACGGCCGAGCATTTCCAGCACCGCTTCCTTGTTGTTGAGGAAGACGTCGCGCCACATGGTGGGGTCTGACGAGGCGATGCGGGTGAGATCGCGGAAGCCGCCGGCCGAGAACTTGATCACTTCCGATTGCGTCACTTCCTCGAGGTCGGCGGCCGTCGCCACCGAATTGTAGGCGATGAGATGGGGGAGGTGACTGGTCATGGCGAGCACGAGGTCGTGATGCTCGACGCCCATGATCTCGACCTTGGCGCCGAAGCCCTTCCAGAAGTCCTCGAGCGCGGTGATGGGCGGCTGCGGCGTGCCCTCGACAGGCGTGAGAATGGTCCAGCGGTTCTGGAACAGTTCGGCGAAGCCCGAGCGCGGACCCGACTGCTCGGTGCCGGCGATGGGGTGTCCCGGAATGAAGTGGGCGTGGGCGGGCACATGCGGGCCCACGTCACGGACGATGGCGCCCTTCACCGAGCCTACGTCGGTGATGATGGCACCGGGTTCGACCACATGCTTGATCGCCGCCGCGAGCGCACCGCAGGCGCCGACGGGCACGCAGAGAATGATGAGGTCCGCGCCCTTCACCGCCTCCGCCGGATCGGCATGCAGCGTATCGGCAAGCTTCAATTCGGCTGCGATCTTCAGCGTCTCGGCGCTCTTGGCATGGCCGCTGATCGTCTTGGCCCCACCATAGGCGCGGATCGCGTGCGAGAGCGACGAGCCGATCAGGCCAAGGCCGAGGAGCGCGACTTTTTCAAAGGGCTTGCTCACGACATGAAGTCCTTCAGCGCGGCCACCACGGCATGGTTCGCCTCTTCATCGCCCACGGTGAGGCGAAGCGCACCGGGCAGGCCATAGGCATCCATGCGGCGGGCGACGATGCCGTGTTCGAGCAGGTAGGCATCGGCGGCATGGGCATTGCGGTGCGGCGGAAAATTGAGAAGGAGGAAATTGCCGACACTCGGCGTCACGGTGATTCCGAGCTTGGCGAGTGCCGCCGCAAGCCATGGCAGCCACTTCGCGTTGTGGTCGATCGCGCTTTCCACGAAAGCCTGGTCTTCCATGGCGGCAACGCCTGCGGCAATCGCCCCCGATGTCACGTTGAAGGGACCGCGGATGCGGTTCAGCACGTCGACCACGTGCGCCGGGCCATAGAGCCAGCCCAGACGCAAGGCGGCGAGACCGAAGATCTTCGAGAAGGTCCGCGTCATGACAACGTTCTCGTGCTCGCTCACCAGCGCGACACCCGACTCGTAGTCGTTGTTGCGCACGAACTCGGCATAGGCCGCATCGAGCACCAGCAGCACGTGCGAGGGAAGTGCCGCATGCAGGCGCTTCACTTCGCTGAAGGGAATGTAGGTGCCCGTCGGGTTGTTGGGATTGGCGAGGAAGACCATGCGCGTCCTGGGCGTCACGGCCCTGATCATCGCGTCGACGTCGGTGGTCTGGTTCCTCTCGGGTGCCACCACCGCCTTCGCGCCGTTGGAGGCGATGGCGATGGGATACACGAGGAAGCCGTACTGGCTGTAGACCGCCTCGTCGCCCTCGCCGAGATAGGCATGCGCCAGAAGCTGCAACAGTTCATCGGACCCTGCCCCGCAGACGATGCGATCAGCCGCGAGGCCATAGCGCGCGGCAATCGCGGCCCGGAGTGCGGTGGCGCTGCCGTCGGGGTAGCGTTCCAGATGATCGGCCGTGGCACGATAGGCGGCAATCGCCTTCGGGCTCGCGCCCAAGGGCGACTCGTTCGATGAAAGCTTGTGGATCTTCGTGCCCTTGGCCGAGCTCTTGCCCGGCACATAGGCCTCGATCTCCAGGATGCCGGGGCGGGGTTGCGGCCGCCCGGGTGCTGCAGTGGTCATGGATGTCAAACCTCGATGGCGGACGCATAGCGCCCGGCGACCCTGAGGCCAAGTCCGGGGTTTGAGCGGGCGGTGCCGACAAGCGGGGTTTCATGCTCCGAATACCAGCCGGCCAGCGCCGAAAGCCTGTAGGGACCGGCCTTGAGCTGCCAGATCGGCTGGGGGGAGAAGTCCCGCGGCAAATTGCCCTTTGTAATCAAGAGGGTCTCATCCTCGCCCGTGGCCGGGGTGGGAGCCACCCCCAGCACCAGCAGCCTGGGCATGGCGCCCTCGCTCACCGCCGGAAGGCCGGCAATGACCGAAGCCCGCCCGGCCGCCCCTTCCACGAAGGGCTCGACCCAGTCGGATTCGGTCTCGACGATGCAGATGTCGGAGGGATTGGCGTTCACCTGCATCATGGCCTGGCCGGGGTCGCGCCACTCCTCTACCGGGAAGCGGCCGAAGTGGTCGCGGATGCGCAGGCGGTGGCCGATGGTCTGCGCCGTCTTGCGGCTGACGTGCACGGTGATGACGCCCTGCATGAGCGTCGCCTCGGTGACGATGGTGCGCCAAAGACGCACCAGAAGCTGGGGGTCGGCCTGGTCCCGCGCCGCGATCAGGCGGCGGAGGATCTGCATCTCCCGCACCGGGCGGAGCGGCGAGCCCTGCCCCGCGGGCTCATTGGCCTTGGCGGCGATCACGCCATCCACAAGCGAGATGCGCTTTTCCAGCAGTTCGAGCAATCCGTCATCGACGATGTCGATGGCGCGGCGCACATCATCCAGGCTTGGCGTTTGGGACAACTCGGAAGGTGCTGACATCTGTGACTCGAACTGTGTGACAGAACAGTAACCCACGCACCCGCCAGTGGGAACAGGCATTTATTGCCCTCAAGGAGGACTGCCCTCGTCTCCGCCCGCACTCCGGCGGAGGGGCTGCGGTGACGGCAGCAGCACCGGCCGCAGCCGCGGCACGAAGCGGCGCGCCCGCTTGCCCGACGAGAAGGCATAGACCTGCTTCATCGCCTCGACGACGATGACGCCGGCAAAGCGCCCGAGCACACGGGCGCTCACGGTCTCGACACTGCGCGCCGCCTTGAGAACCGAGGCGCCACCGAAGGGCGGCAGCATCAACGCTTCCTTCGACCACGTCACCGAGAAGCGCGCCTCCTTCAGAAGAGCGAGAAGCTGGGCCCGCGAGAAGGGCTGGCCGTGGCCGAAGGGCGAACGCTCCGAGGACGACCACAATCCGCGGCGGTTCGGCACCACGAGATAAAGCCGCCCTTGCGGCGCCAGCACCCGCCAGATTTCATGCAGCATGTCGAGCGGGCTGTCGGCAAGTTCGAGTCCGTGCACGACGACGGCGTGATCGACGACACTTTCGAGGAGCGGCAGCTCGCGCTCGTCCACAAGGGCGGCGCGGTTGTCCTCGCCTTCGGGCCAGTGCAGCACGCCCTGCCGCGCCATCATGAAGGAGAAGCTCACCGCGTCCGTGGGCACCGCGTTTTCGAAATAGGGATGCGCGAAGCCGAGCCCCATGACAGTCTGTCCGGCATGGATGCGCAGCCTGGGCTGCAGCGCAGAGCGGATCAGGCCGGCGGCCGACTGGCCCAGCGCCCCCTGATAGAACTCGCGGAGATCAATGACATCCATGGTTACAATCTAAACGTTCGGAAAGAAAATTGCAGCCCTTGCCCTTGCCAAACGACAATCATGGTATAGGGAGCGCCCATGTCCAATCTCGATGTCCATCAATTCATCTGCCGCGACGACAACTACGGTGTTCTCGTCCACGACAGCCGCACCGGCACGACGATCTCGATCGACGCGCCCGACGCCAACGCCATCGCCGACAACCTGAAGAAGCGGGGCTGGCAGCTCACCCACATCCTCACCACCCACCACCACGAGGACCACATCGCCGGCAACCTTGCGCTCAAGGAGATGTTCGGCTGCCGCATCATCGGCCCCGAGGCGGAGAAGGCGAAGATCCCCGGCATCATGCAGACGGTGAAGGGCGGCGACGTGCTGCAGCTTGCCCACCGTCCAGTGAAGGTGTTCGATTGTCCCGGCCACACGCTGGGCCATGTCGCCTATCACTTCTCCGACGACTACCTGCTCTTCGCCGCCGACACACTGTTCTCGCTGGGCTGCGGCCGCGTCTTCGAAGGCACCATGGAGCAGATGCATACGTCTGTGAACCAGTTCCGCACCCTGCAGCCGATGACCTCGGTCTATTGCGGACACGAGTACACCGAAGCCAATGCGAAGTTCGCGCTCACCATCGAACCGGGCAACCGCGACCTGCAGCGCCGTGCGATCGAAGTGAAGTCCCTGCGCGAACAGGGCAAGATGACCTGCCCCACCACCATCGGCGAAGAACTGAAGACCAATCCCTACCTGCGCTGCGCCTCGCCCGAGATCCGCAAGGTGCTGGGGATGGAGAACGCGACCGATGCGCAGGTCTTCGCGGAGATCCGCGAGCGCAAGAACAGGTTCTAACCTTCCGTTTTCGGACTCCTCTTCCGGAAGATCATGTCCTTGGCGGCGATCACCGCACCGAGCGTGATGAGCAGGCACGCGGCCACGATCGACCAGTGGAAGGCGACCATGCCCGCCGCCGCCAGCACCAGTGTGGAGAGCAACGGCGACGCATACGATGCCGCTCCCAGCACCATGATGTCGCCTCGCTTCACGCCCACGTCCCAGGTGTAGAAGGCCAAGCCCACAGGCCCGAGGCCAAGCCCGAGGATGGCCAGCCACTGGCCGATGGTCTCGGGCCACACGGTCTCTTCCAGCGCGAGATGGCAGAGGGCGGAGAGAAGTGCCGTTACGAGGCAGTAGCCCGCCACCACGTCGGTCGGCACCGCCGCCACGCGGCGTGACAGGACGGAATAGCCCGACCAGATGAAGGCGCAGGCGAAGGCGAGCAGATGGCCCTTGCCGAACTGCCCCATCATGGTGGCGATGTCGCCGCGGCTGATCACCAGCACCGCGCCCGCAAGCCCCAATACAACACCAATGAAATGATGCAGCCGGAGGCGCTCGCCTGGCAGCAGCGCCGAGAAGATGACGAGGAAGAGCGGCCAGAGATAGGCGATGAGGCTGACCTCCACCGCAGGGGCGGCACGGATCGCCGAGAAGTACACATAATGATAGCCGAAGAGGCCAAGCACCCCGAGCGCCCAGACCTGCCAGGGCTGCCTGAGGCTCTTTGCGGCGCCCGGCCGAAAAGCCCACGAGACGAGACCGAGCCCGCCACCGATCAGGAAGGTGATGGCCGCCAGCTGGAAGGGCGGCATGGTGCCGGAGCGGGCCGAGAGCATGGCAAGCATCGCCCACATGAGAACGGCGGTGAAGCCGGTCAGTGTTGCGGTTGTCTTGCCCATGGTTCACAGTTCCTGCTGACACGTCCTGACAGCAGCAGGCGCACAAGCTCTGCCGCAGGACGTGGGAGATCAAGCCATGGCGATGTCAGCAATCGAAAAACTGCGCAAGCCCCAGGAGGCGAAAATCGTGCATCCAATGCCCGCACGGGTGGCCCATTGGGCACCGCCCGGCGGCAGCATGGTGATCTCGACGCCATCGGAAATCGATGAGCTGGTGCGGGCAATCCCCAAGGGAAAACTTGCGACCGTCAACACGCTGCGGGACGCACTGGCGCGGCGCCACGGCACCTCCATTGCCTGCCCGGTGACGACCGGCATCTTCCTCAGCATCGCCGCGCGCGCCGCCGCCGAGATCGAGGAGATGGGCGGCAAGCGCGTGACGCCGTGGTGGCGTGTGCTGAAGTCCGATGGTACGCTCAATCCGAAGATGCCGGGCGGCATCGCCGAACAGAAGAAGCGCCTGCGCGATGAAGGTCACAGCGTTGTGGCGAAGGGCAAGAGCTCATTCACCGTGACTGGCTTTGACACGAAGCTGGCGCGGCTCGGCTAAGGCTGCAGCTTTTTCACTGCGCGCCTTCAGCCACTGGCCACCGAAGATCGAGATCAGCACGGCAAGCACGATCACCCCACCGCCCATGAAGGAGGAGGCTTCCGGTTCCTCGCCCACGAAGAGCCACGGCCAGAGCGGATTGATGACCGCGTCGAGCATGGCGATGAGGGCAAGCGTGACGGCAGGCACGGAGCGCGCCCCCTTGATGTAGAAGATGAGCGGGATCGAGAGCTGCAGCGGCCCCATCATCGCAAGCAGCATCATCTCGCGCATCGAGACATTGAAGCCGCCGCCCGGATGGTCTGCGGTGAAGCCGAGAAAGCCCGCCGCGAAAAAGCAGACGAAGCCGCCCACACAGATGGCGGGCGTCATGTCGACGCCGCGGTAACGCCGGAGCGCCAGCGTCTGTCCCGCAAAGGTCATGGGCACGAGGATGGAGATGAAGATGCCAATTGCATTGCCGCCCTCGATCTTCGACCAGGCGATGATGCCGACACCGACCATGGCGAGCGCTGCGGCGATCCAGGCGGCGAGGCCGGGCCGCTCACCCGTCACCCACGGGCTGAGGAGTCCGGTGAAGATGGGGGACGAGGCGCCGATCACCGAGACGGTGGCGGTGCTGACGAGGGTGAGAGACGTCACGTAGAGGGTGGAGCCTGCGGCGAAGAAGCCGGCCGAGAAGAGCATGGCGGGCCAAGGAATGACGCGGAAGCGCTGCGGCAGGTCGCGGCCATAGACGATCACGAGGTAGCAGAGCAGAACGACGGACATCCAGTAGCCGCGCCAGCAGTTGAGCTGCCAGCCGTCCAGCCCCGGCATCAGCCGCACGAAAAGCCCGGAGAGCGACCAGCCGAGTGTCGCCAGCAGCACGAAGACGACGCCCTGCCCATAGCTCTGTTGCCGTGATTCCATGGGCTCTCTTAACACGTTTGCCGTGTGGGGAATGACAGCAATGCGGGGGGGATTTGTGGCACCACGCTCAGCCCCATGCTTCGAGGCCGCTGCGCGGCACCTCAGCATGAGGAACGTTTCTTTCACCCTCACCCTCAGGAGCGAGGCCGCGCCGAGCCTCAAAAGGTGCGCCGCGCACAGCAACTCTCAGTCGGCCCTCTGTTTTTCCGAGTGGCTGTTGAGGTAGCTTCTATTTGAATAAATAAGGAGAATAGCGAACGTCATTATTGGAATTGAAAGAAGATAGAAGAAATCTCCCCTCTCATCTGCGCCATAAAGATTGAATGTGGTAAGAACAAACAATCCCGCGAGATCGTCAGACAAGTAACACAACGCGGCAAAGCGCCCCCGAAACGAGTCGCTGCACTTTTCGTATACTTCTGTTTCAAGTGAGTTGGTGATGACAGGATTCGAGAAAGTAAATACCATGAAGAAGGCGATGAATGATGAAATGGAATCTGAAACCCACAGACCTATAAATCCCACTGCCATTATCGCTTGGCCTACAACGAGGCGAGTACCGCTGTTTAAGCGATCTGCGAAACGCTGTGCTAAACCAAGATGGCTGATCACCGAGCCCAGACTTGCAAATAGCCAAAAACTTGAAGCGTTTACGACATCGTATCCGAAGCGCCCCAGCAAAACTGCATAAGAAATTATAACGGTTGGGACTGTGTAGGAGGCGGTTAGGGCATAGAGAGAGATTATTAGTCGCCTTTCGCGCGTCCAAAAATCTCGTTTTGCAATTTCTGTATACCCACCACTCCAGCCGACCCTTCCATGATTAGTTCGGTCGGGGTCATGAATCCAGAACAGCGCAATAATCGGAATAACAGAGAACAACGCATCCACATAGAGGGCGTTGAATGCAAGCACTTTGTAAATGACAGGCCCAATCGAGAACCCGATCGCTTTCGCAGAGATATTCCAAATTCCTCTTTGAGCAAGAGATCGTGCCAGGTTGTCCGCGGTAGCGTTGAGTATGTCCTTGATCCACAAACCAAGAATTGAGCCATTCAGCGAGCCAATCAGTGCACTGCTGAAACTGACCGCGTAGAACAGATAGATTGTGTTTGCTGACCCGATCCCTGCAAGAGCTAAAGTCAATGATGCGTCGGCAATCAAACAGACAATGACAACACTCTTCCTCTGAAAGTGATCTGCTACTGTCCCTCCTATGAGCGTGAAGAGTGCGCTCGCTGTGACTGACGCGATGAACAATACAGGTATATTGGACAAATCACTGGTTTCGCTCGCTAACAAATAGGGAAGTCCGGACCAGGTCATGCCGGCACCAATGTTGGTAATTGGCAGCACGAACGTTACAAGTAGATTGTCGTAACGACTATAAACTTGAGTGTGGGCCATTACCGTCGGGCTCTCACAGAGCATCCATCGTTTAGTGGGATGTCTGGAGAAAAAGCTGTTGGTACAGCTGGAATACTTCGAACAAATGCGCAAATCACTTTGCGCCGCAGAGTGTAATCACCTCTTGCTGGCTGTTTCGCAGTAGTGATGTCTTATCTTTAGACAGTTTGGCTTGCTGGAAATGAAACGATTGGCCGCACGAACAGCCCGGAGAGCGACCAGCCGAGTGTGGCCAGCAGCACGAAGACGACGCCCTGCCCATAGCTCTGTTGCCGTGATTCCATGGGCTCTCTTAACACGTTTGCCGTGTGGGGAATGACAGCAATGCGGGGGATAACGCACCACGCACCGCCAGTCTCAGTCGTCATTCCGGACGCAGCGCCTTGATCGAGCGTCAGCGAGATGTCGCGCGCGAGCCGGAATCCAGCTTTGGCGGATCACCCATGCACCCAAAGAAAGCTGGGCCCCCGCCTTCGCGGGGGTGACGGGGGTGGAAAGGTCTCTCCATGCCCGGCCTTGAGCCGGGCATCCAGACTCGCGAGTACCACTGGATGGCCGGGTCAAGCCCGGCCACGGAGAATGAAAGAGGCGCGGGCCTACCCCCTCAGCTTCACGTTCTCCGGATCATAGGGGCTTTCGGCGATGACCGTGGTCTTGAACAGCTTGCCCAGGATCTTGATCTCGAGTTCCGTGCCGAGTGCGGCATGTTCCGGCTTCACCATGGCGAGCGCCAAAGACTTGTTCACGCGGAAGCCGAAGCCGCCGTTGGTGGCGCGGCCCGCAAGCTTGCCCTTGGCATAGACGGGTTCGGAACCGCGCGCATCGGACTCGCCATCGCCCACACCATGCACTTCCATGGTGACGAAGTTCCAGGCGAGGCCCTTCTCGCGGCCCGCCACCAGCGCATCACGGCCGATGAACTGGCCCTTGTTGGGATGGACGAAGCGGTCGAGGCCCGATTCATAGGCCGAGTATTCGATCGACAGTTCACGCGGCACGAGGCGGTAGCTCTTCTCGATCGACAACGACGACATGGCCTTGATGCCATAGGGGCGGATGCCGAATTCCTTGCCCGCCTCCATGAGGAGGTCGAAGAGTGCGACCTGCTGCTCGATCGGATGATGGAACTCGTAGCCGAGCTCGCCCACGAAGTTGACGCGGAGGCAGTGCGTCGACACGGGACCCACGCTGATCTGCTGGCCCGAGAGCCAGGGGAAGGCCTCGTTGGAGAGATCGGTCGAGGTGAGCTTCTGCAGGAGCTTGCGCGAATTGGGACCGGCGATCACGAGCACGCCCAGACGCGTGGTGATCGGGTTCAGGCGCACCGAGCCATCGGTGGGGCAGAGCTTTTGCAGGTAGTCGTGGTCGTGACGCTCGTAGGCGCCGGCCGAGACGAGATAGAAGCGGCCGGGCTGCCATTCATAGACCGTGAACTCGGCCCGCACGCCGCCCTTCGGCGTCAGCAGATGACAGAGCGCGATGCGGCCCTGCTTCTTGGGGATCTTGTTGGCGAGGATCGACTCCAGCCACTCCCGCGCCTTTGGTCCCGAGACTTCCATCTTGGCGAAGGCCGACATGTCCTGCAGGCCGACGCTATCCATGACCGCGCGGCATTCCTCGCCCACGAAGCGGAAATAATTGGAGCGGCGGAAGGACCACTTCTCCTTGATCTTGCCGTCATCCGCGGCGGGCGCATGATTGTGGTTGGTGAGCACGTCGGGCGAAGCAAGCTCGGCGTCCGTGAGGCCATAGCCCTTGGGCGCGAACCAGCCCGGGCGTTCCCAGCCATAGACCGAGCCGAACACCGCACCCAGCTCCTTCATCCGGCCGTAGCACGGCGTGGTCTTGAGCGGGCGGGCCGCCGAGCGCTCTTCATCCGGATAGTGGGGCGTGAAGACGTTGGCGTAGGCTTCCTCGTTCTTGATCTTGAGATAGCCCTTGGAGGCGTAGGGACCGAAGCGGCGCGGATCGACGCCCATCATGTCGATGGTGGGTTCGCCGTCGACGATCCATTCGGCCAGCTGCCAGCCGGCGCCACCTGCCGCGGTGACACCGAAGGAGTGGCCCTCGTTCAGCCAGAAATTCCTGAGGCCCCAGGCCGGTCCGATGATCGGCGAGCCGTCGGGCGTATAGGCGATGGCACCGTTGTAGACCTTCTTGATGCCCACTTCGCCGAAGGCGGGAACGCGCGTGATGGCGGTCTCGATGTGGGGCGCAAGGCGGTCGAGGTCCTCGTTGAAGAGTTCGTATTCGCTCTCGTCGGAAGGCCCATCCATGTAGCAGCAGGGCGCGCCCTTCTCGTAGGGCCCGAGCAGCAGGCCGCCGTTCTCCTCGCGCATGTACCAGGAGGAATCGGCCTCGCGCAGCACGCCCATTTCGGGCAGGCCCTTGGCCTGGCGCTCCTTGATGAGTGGGTGCGGCTCGGTGACGATGTACTGGTGCTCGACGGGGATCACCGGAATGTCGAGGCCGACCATGGCGCCGGTCTTGCGGGCGAAGTTGCCGGAGCAGGAGATCACGTGCTCGGCGACGATCTCGCCCTTGTCGGTGGTCACCACCCACTTGCCGTCGGCGCGCTGGCTGATCGCCGTCACGGTGGTGTTGCGGTAGATCTCGGCGCCGCGCGAGCGCGCGCCCTTGGCCAGCGCCTGGGTGAGGTCGGCGGGCTGGATGTAGCCGTCATCGGGATGCTGGATGGCGCCGAGCAGGCCTTCGGTTTCGCAGAGCGGCCAGATTTCCTTGACCTGCTCAGGCGTCAGCAGGTTCACCTTGACGCCGATCGTTTCGGCGACACCGGCGTAATACATGAACTCGTCCCAGCGGTCCTTGGTGCGGGCGAGACGGATGTTCGAGACCTGGCGGAAGCCAACATGCTGGCCGGTTTCCTTTTCCAGCTCCTGGTAGAAGCGGACGGAGTATTTGTGGATCTGCCCCACCGAGTAGGAAAGATTGAAGAGCGGCAGCAGGCCCGCGGCATGCCAGGTCGACCCGGAGGTCAGTTCCTTGCGCTCGATCAGGACGACATCGCTCCACCCCTTCTTGGCCAGATGGTAAAGCGTGGAGACGCCGACGACGCCGCCTCCGATGACGACTGCGCGTGCTTCTGTCTTCATGTGGGAAGTTCCTGAAAGAGGGGTGGTTCAATTCTCCTCACAATAGTGAGGAAAACTCAACCCCCTTTGGGAACAAGCGACAGGCGGAGGCGGATTGCGACACGACCCGGGATTCAACCCGCGAAGCCGCCGGCCTTGAGGAAGGCGATTTCCGCCGGGGTGGAGGGCCGCCCGAGAACGGGGTTGCGGTGGGGGAAGCGCCCGAAGCGGGCGATGATGTCGAGATGGACCTTCGCCCAGTGGGCCATGTCGCCAAGCCCCATGGTGGTGAAGAGCGCCACCGCCCGGTACTGGCAATCGAGGTCTTCGGCATGTTCGAAAGGCATCACGAACCACTGCGCCCGGGGTGGCGGCATGCGCATGTGGAAGCCCTTCGCCACGGAGGCCTTGGCGAGCGCCAGCGCCCGGCCATCGGCAGCGAAGGCGAGCGGCGAGCCGCGGTTGATGTTGCGCGAGACCTGGTCGAGCAGGATGACAAGGGCGAGCGCCCCTTCGGGTGTTTCGGCCCAGTGATCAAAGGCGCCCTGCCGCGCCTCCGCAAGCGCTGCGCCGAAGCGGATGCGCAGCATCCCGTCGAAGCCCGCATCCTTGGTGAACCAGCGGTCCTCGCCGGCCTCGAACCAGGTGCGCGTGACGGTTTCGGGCTGCATCAGAGTTTCATATGCCCGATCACGAAGTTTGCAAGGGCCGCGACATCGTCCCGGTCGAAGACGGGAACGGGCGCACCGTCGATTGTTCCCGTCGCGGCGATGGCAACGACCGTGGGATCGTCGCCCGCCAGCGCCGGATGATCGAGATCGAGGTTCCGCACCTCGATCTTGTCGTGGCTGTCGCGCTTGTAGCCTTCGACGATGACGAGGTCGCAGGGCCTGAGACGGCCGAGCACATCGGCGAGCGACGGCTCCGCCTCGCCGCGGAGTTCGTGGATGATCGCCGTGCGGTCGCGGCTGATCACCGCCACTTCGCTGGCCCCCGCCTTGCGGTGGCGGAAGGAGTCGCGCCCCTCGTGATCGATGTCGAAGGAATGGTGGGCATGCTTCACGGTGGAGATGCGATACCCCTGCCCCGTGAGGTGGCGGACCAGCTTCTCCACCAGCGTGGTCTTGCCGGAATTCTTGAACCCGGCGACCCCGATCACCTTCTGCATCGTCCCGTTTCCTGCCTCTGCCATGACTTCCGGTGATGCCTCTATCACAAATGCGCGTTTGATCGAGTCCCCGCCTTTGCCTAAGCCTGCCGCCTTCGGAGACAGGCCTTCAGAGACGGACCAGTGCCAGCAGCCCCACACGTGAAATACCCTGCGGTGCAACTGGCGCTGGCGCTGGCCGTCAGCGCCTCGGTCGGCGCCTTCGCCCACGAGGCGGGCCTTGACGCCATGACCACGGTGTTCTGGCGCTGCGCCTTCGGGGCGCTGTTTCTCTTTTGCTGGAGCCTCGCCTTCGGCCACCTGAGGTGGCAGCAGATGAGCCGCGGCAACCTTGGCTGGGCGGTGCTGGCGGGGGCCTTCCTGGCACTCTGCTGGGTCTGCCTCTTCAGCGCCTTCGGCATGACCTCGATTGCCACCGCCACCCTCGTCTTCCAGAGCTATCCCTTCATCCTCGTGATCGCGGGCGCCATCGTCTGGCGCGACCGGGTGAGCCGCGACCAGATCCTCTGGATGGTGATGGCCTTTGCCGGCGTGGCGCTGGCGAGCGGCGCACTGGGTGGCCAGCATGAGGAAAGCTCCGCCTGGCTCCTGGGCCTGGTGCTGACGCTGGTCTCGGCCGCCGCCTATGTGGTGACGACCATGATCACGCGGGCGATCCGCAACCAGCGCCCGGAAGTGACCATGATGATGCAGGCGGCGACGGGCGCGGTGCTTCTCGCGGGCTTCGCCAATTTCCATCAGGATGTGGGGGCCGCCTCCTGGGGCTGGCTCATCGGCATGGGCGTGATCCACACCGGCCTCGTGATGGTGGCGATGTATGCCACCTTCCCGCTGCTCGCCACACCGGTGATCGCCATCATGAACTTCGTCTATCCCGCCGTCGTCATCCTCATCGACTGGCTCGTCTATGACAAGCTGCTCTCGCCCTGGCAGTTCGTGGGCGTGGCGCTGATCGCGGGGGCAACACTCGGCCTGAACCTGAAATGGAAGCTGCTTCCGGCCGTAACCTGATCAGCAGGCGTGCGCTTCGGCGGCCGCGAGGTCTTCCGGGGTGTTGATGTTGAGAAAGGGATCGACCGCATCGGCGGACCACTCCGCCGTTTCAACCGCGAAGACCTCGGCGAGATCCATCACGCGGCGGAGCTTGCCGTCCTTCAGCATGGCCTCGAGCGGTGTCGCGATGGCAACCGACCACAAGCCGGTGAGGTGATGCACTTGACCACCACTCATGGCGACAGCGGCACCCGTGGCGGCACCCGCATCGGAGAGACGCCTGACCAGATTGAGCGGCAGGAAGGGCGTGTCGGACGGCACCGTCAGCACCGCCTCGAAGCCATGGGCCTCGCCATGCTTCAGCGCCGCATGAAGGCCGGCGAGCGGTGTTCCGAGATCGAGCGCGTCGGCGATCACGGTGCGGTTCAAAGCCGCGAATCGTGTGAGGTCGCCATTGGCATTGATGATGATCTCGTTCACCTGCGGCGCAATGCGCGACATCACCCGCTCGATGAGGCTCACCCCTGCCAGCGGCAGGAAGGCCTTCTCTTCGCCGCCCATGCGGCTCGAGCGGCCGCCCGCAATCACTGCACCCAACACACGCATGGAAACGCTTCACTCACACCACTGGCATGTGAGGATAAGGCCTGTTGGGCGGAATCCAAACCGTCATTTCATCACCTTCCTTAACGCTGCCCTCGCGCTCGACCCAGGCGGTCACGCCGCGCTTGTGCATGGCGGCGGGCACCACCTTGAACTGAACCTCCGGATGATGCTTCGCCACCACGTCGGCAATCTGCTTGCACGGCAGGTTCTCCATGTCGACCACCAGCACCGCGCCCGAGGGAAACTGCAATCGCGTCGACGGCAGCAGCAGGGTGAAGTCCGGCACGCCCGAGATCACCATGTTGGCGCCGAACCAGCCGGGATCGATCGCCGGAATGCCGAGCGCCTTTGCCGTGGCCTCAAGTTCCTCCACCGAGAGGATCGTCACCTGCCGCACGTTGCGGATGGGGGTGTTGCGCTTGTAGAGCTGCAGCGTGCGGCTGTCGGAGGCGCGCGTCTCGCCGCCATGGCAATCGCCGTCAGGGCCCGCAAAGGTGAGTTGCACCTCGCCCGTCTCCGCCTTCTCGAACCCCTTGTCGCGCGAGGCCCGCTGCAACAGCTTCTCCACCCGCCCGGGCTTCGGCAACTTGGTCAATAACGGCATATGGCATCTCCCTCCCATTGGCACTATACGAAGCGCCCATGAGCGACAACCACCCGGAACGCGAGACGCGGCTGGACGTGACGGGCCTTCTCTGCCCGCTGCCGGTGCTGAAGGCGCGCAAGCGGCTGGAGGCCATGGCCTCGGGCAGCGTGCTCAGCGTTGTCGCCACCGACCCCATGTCGGCCATCGACATGCCCCACTTCTGCACCGAGCAGGGCCATGTGCTGCTCTCGCAGGAGCAGCAGGGCGACACCCTTCATTTCAGGATCAGACGCAAATGACTTACGATTTCGGCCAGTTCAACAATTGGGGCACATTGAAGAAGGTGGCGGTGCGCGGCCCCGCCCAGGCCTTCCAGTCGGACGCCAAGATCGATGCGGAGTGGAAGGACCTCAACTTCCATTCCCGCCCCGACCTCGCCAAGGCGCTGAAGGAATTCGAGGCGGTGGAGAAGATCCTCGCCGCCACGGGCGCCGAGGTGATCAAGCTGCCCGCGGGGCCCGGCCTCACCCTCGATTCACTCTATACCCATGATGCACTCGTCGTGACCCCCAACGGCCTCGTGAAGCCGCGCATGGGCAAGCCCCAGCGCCGCAAGGAGGCGGAGGTGAACGGCAGCCATCTCGAGAGCCTGGGCTTCCCCATCGCCGGCGAGATCGACGGCGACGGCAAGCTGGAAGGGGGCGACCTTGTCTGGCTGGACCGCCACACGCTGATCGCCGGCGTCGGCTACCGCACCAATGTGGAAGGCGTGATGCAGCTGCAGGAGCTTGCGGGCGGCGACGTGGAGGTCCTGTGGTTCGACATGCCCCACTACAAGGGCCGGAGCGACGTCTTCCACCTCATGTCGGTGCTGAGCCCGCTCGACCACGACCTTGCGGTCGTCTACCTGCCGCTCATGCCGGTGCGGCTCGTCGAACTGCTCGAATCCCGCGGCATCGGTTTCGTCCATGTGCCGGACGAGGAGTTCGACACCATGGGCTGCAACGTGCTGGCGCTCGGCCCCCGCCACGCCATGATGGTGGACGGCAACCCCGAAACCCATCACCGCATGCGCGAGGCGGGCGTGAAGGTCGAGGTGATCAGCGGCGCCGACATCTGCCGCAAGGGCGAAGGCGGCCCCACCTGCATGACGAGGCCCCTCGTGAGAGGGTAATTTCTTTGAGCAACTTTCGCGTCGCAAGTGCGGGGCACTTGCTCGCCCGTTGCTCTAGAACAACGCTTTCACCTTGTCGGAGAAGCCGACGGTGACGCTGCCGTCGTCATGCTCGATGAGCGGGCGGCGGATGAGCGAGGGATGCTTGACGGCGAGCGCCACGGCTTTGGCCTCGGTCAGGTCCTCGGTCTCGGACTTTGGAAGCCCACGCCAGGTGTAGCCGGCGCGGTTGATCATCTTCTCCCAGCCGCCCAGCGCCTTGGACCAGCCGGCCACTTGCGTCTTGGTGGGCGGCGTCTCACTGTGGTCGGTGAACACCACCTTCACCTTCTTGGCGCCGAGATAGTCGAGCGCCTTCTGGCAGGTCGAACACTTCTTCAATCCGTAGGCTTTCATCGGGGTCCTCGCAGCGGGAGATCAGGAAGGATGTGGGATCAGGAGAGGGAGAGGGTCTTGTCGGTTTTACTGGCTCCGCCCGTCACCGGATCAGTGAAGGCCCGGAACAATTCCTCGATCGCCTTCTTCTCGATGTCCTTGACGATGAAGACAAGCCGGGTCTGCCGCTGCGGGTCGGGCCAATGATCAAGCCTCACCGGCGGATGGAGCACATGCTGCACCCCGTGCAGCACGACCGGCCGCTCCGGATCGTCCGAGAGCTTGATGATGCCCTTCATGCGCAGCAGGTTCGGGCCGTGATAGGAGGTGAGGAGTTCGAGGAAGAGCTCCAGCGCCTGCGGGCTGATGGGGTTGTCGTCGGTGAATGCAAATGAGCGGATGTGCTCGTCATGGCGGGAGACATCGTGAAGATGCCCGTGACCATGCCCGGTCCCGTGACCGTCATGGTGATGCTGGTGGCCATGGGAGGCGCGCTCCGCCCGCTGGACCTGTTCGAGCGAGAGCCAGGCCTTCACGTCCGGTGACTTGCCCGAAGGATCATAGACGCCGGTGTTGAAGAGGCGTTCCGCAGTCGCCTCGCCGCGATGGGTGGTGAGAAGGCGCGCACCGGGCGCAAGCTTCCGCACCCGCGCGATGATGGCGAAGAGCATGTCCTCGCCCGGCTTGCCCACGAGCAGATCGAGCTTGGTGAGGACGATGCGGTCGGCAACCGCCACCTGCTTCACCGCCTCCGGATGAGCGTCCAGCGTGGCCATGCCGTTCAAGCCGTCGGCCACGGTGATCACGCCTTCGAGGCGGAGGTGCGCGACCAGCAGCGGCTCCATCATCAGCACGTGCAGGATGGGCGCAGGGTCGGCGAGGCCCGTCGTCTCGATGACGATGCGGTCGAAGGCCTTGAGGGTGCCGGCATCTCGCCGCGCCAGAAGATCGGCAAGGGTATCGATGAGGTCACCGCGGATGGTGCAGCACAGGCAGCCGGAAGACAGCTCCACCACGTTCTCGTCGGACTTCTCCACCAGCAGGTGATCGATCCCCACCTCGCCGAACTCGTTGATGATAACGCAGGCATTGGCCAGCATCGGGTCCTTGAGGAGGCCGTTGAGCAGCGTGGTCTTGCCCGAGCCGAGGAAGCCCGTGAGCACGGAAACGGGAAGCGGTGTCGTCATGCCGGCTCCTTTTCCGGAAGAAATCCGGAGATGACAAGGGCGGCAAAGACCATGGCGCCGCCCACCCATTGGGCAAGCGCCATCGTCTCGCCCAGAACCCATACGGCGATGATGGTGGAAACGATGGGTTCCAGGTTGAAATATGGCGCAACGACCGAGGAGGGCGCGGCCCGGACCGACGACATATGGAAGAAATAGCCACCGAGGTAGGTGAAGGAGACCAGCGCCACCGCCATGTACGCATTGGGGCCGAGGCCGGCGCCGCCCGACAGGAGGTGAAGTTCGCCGCCGAAGCCCAGCGCCAGCCCCAGGATCACCGGCCAGATCGCAATATGGACGAGGCTGCCGAAGGCGGCGGGTGTCAGATGGCGTGACAGCATCCGCCCCGAGAAGAACTGCATCATGCAGCCCACCGCCGCACCGAAGGCAAGGAGCAGGCCGATGAGACTGATGTTCTCGAAGGCGGGCCCCACCGCCACCACCAGACCCGCAAAGCCAAGAAGGGCAACGCCGATGCGGGCGAGACCCGGCGCACGGCCTTCGGCCAGCGGGGCCGCCAGCACGATCAGCACCGGGAAGAGATAGAAGACGATGACCGAGAGCGTCACCGGCAGGAACTGCACCGAAGCGAGGTAGCAGGCCGAGACCATGAGCGTCGCCATGCACTGATAGAGGAAGACCGGCCAGGCGGCACGGCTGAGGCGGAAGCTTTCGCCGCGCACCAGCGCCACGAGGCCAAGCCCGATCGCCACCACGGTGGTTCGGCTCAGCACCGATTCAAGCGCAGGCACGCCGTTGAGAAAAGCCATGCGGGCGAAGTTCGGTACCGCGCCATAGATCGAGGCGGCAGCAAGGGCGAGCAGCACGCCCGTCAGATGGGCCGGCTTCAGCATGAGAGCATCAATGACCGATCCGGCGAACCGGCTTCTGCTCCGAGTCAGCACCCTGCTCGATGGATGTCTGCGCCGCCTCGGCCGCCTTCTTCGCCTTGGCGACCATGGCGATCTTGTCCATCAGCACCGCGGGCAGCACGTCGCAATGTGCGCCATCCTGCTTGTACTGGGCGCAGACGGTGGCGCTCTTGCCCTGGTCGAGGCCCCAGATCACCGGCGAATAGCCGCTGTTGTCGGGGAGCTCGATGACGCCCGCCTTGCCGCCGGCGGTGAGGCCCGCGGGGCTGAGGGCACGGCCGCGGAGCGCCATCTGCGCCTTGTCGGCGGAATCATAGGTGCCGAAGGAGGCGGCCCATCCGGCAAGCTCCGCCCCATCCTGCACAGTGACGAGCGGCTTGCTGCGGCAGACCGTGCCGGTCATGTCGACGGGCACGATGGCGCCCTGCGGCAGGTTCGGCACGTCAGCCACCTTGCGCCGGGGTGCGGGCGGCATGTCGAAGCCTTCCTCCAGCATGGCGCGGGCGGCGGCGGCGCGGGCCGCACTGTTCTTCATGCCCATGACCACGGCGATGAGGCGGCGGCCGTTGCGCGTGGCCGAGGCGACGAGGTTGAAGCCCGAGGCGCAGACGAAGCCCGTCTTCATGCCATCGGCTTCCGGCATGGTGCGGATCAGGATGTTGCGGTTGGGCAGGCGCTTCTTGCCCACCTCGACGAAGGGCTGGATGAAGTACTTCTGGTACTCCGGGAACTCGTTGATGATGACAGCGGCAAGCACCGCGAGATCGCGCGCGCTCGAGACGTGGCGCGGATCGAAGAGACCGTTGGGATTCTGGAAATGCGAGGCGGTGAGGCCGAGGCGCCTGGCGTTGGCGTTCATCTCGTCGGCAAAGGCGGCGATGGTTCCGTCGGCGCCTTCGGCGAGGACATAGGCCATGTCATTGGCAGAGTAGACGAGCAGCGCCTGCAGCGCGAAGTCGACGCTCACCGTCTTGCCCACCGGTACGCCGATCTTGCTCGGCTCCTGCGAGTTGGCGAGTTCCGACACGGTGAGCTGCTGGTCCGGCTTCATCAATCCGGCGCGCAGCTTCTGGAAGATGATGTAGCTCGTCATCAGCTTGGTGAGGGAAGCGGGATAGTAGGGCTCGCCCGAGCGGCCTTCCATCAGCACCTCGCCCGAGCGGGCGTCGATCATGATGAAGGGGCCCTTGGGTTCGACCTTTGCCGGAGGCTGGGCCTTGGCGTCGCTTTTCTTGTCGGCATTCGCGGCATCGGCGGCGTCTTCCGGATCTTCGGGGTCCGCCGGCTTCTGGACCGCCTTGGCCTTGCCCTTGTCCTTCGCTGTCTTTGTCTTGTTGTCTTTCGCCGTGTCCTTCGCCTTCTCCTTCGTCTTGGCCTTGGTCTTGGCCTTGACGGGGGGCGGAGGCGTCTGCGCCTGGCCGGTGGCGGCCGCATCGCTCACCTGGGCGAATGCGGGCGTGAACATCAGCAACAGCGAGAGCAGAATGAAAGCGAGCTTCTTCACGAACGACATACCTGGCCTTCGGCACCACGGTGCCAGACGATCCCCACGGAGGATTGCAACACGTCAATCCGGACTCGTCAAGGAACAGGAGTGGTGCCCGTGGAGGGACTTGAACCCCCACACCTTTCGGTAGCGGATTTTGAGTCCGCCGCGTCTACCATTCCACCACACGGGCATTCACGCGAGCGCAACCTCTAAAGCGTGAGGGCTTGCGCCGTCAACCGGAAAGGGGCTTAAGGCTGGTTCCCATGATCTTCATCACGCCCTCCCTCGTCATTGATCCGGCTGACCTCAGCTGGAGCTTCATGCGGGCTTCGGGTCCGGGCGGACAGAACGTCAACAAGGTGGCGACCGCCGTCGAGCTGCGCTTCAACGTCGAGGCCGCGGCCCTGCCCGACGACATGCGCGTGCGCCTCCGCAGCCTTGCCGGACGGCAGCTCACGCAAGGAGGCGAACTGGTGATCACCGCGCAGGAGCACCGCTCGCAGGAACGGAACCGCGAGGATGCCCTTCACAAGCTGGTGAGCCTCCTGCGCAAGGCCGCCATCAGGCCGCGCAAGCGTATTGCCACCAAGGCGACAAAGGCGTCAAAACTGCGCCGCCTCGAATCGAAGGCGCGCCGCTCCGACGTCAAGAAGAAGCGGCGTTCAAAACCCGGACTGGATGATTGACGGCCCATGCTGCGCGCCCTCTATGACTGGACACTCTCGCTGGCCTCGCGCAAATCCGCGGAAGCCTGGCTCGCCGTGATCGCCTTCGTGGAAAGCTCCGTCTTCCTCGTCCCGGCCGATGTGCTCTTTTTGCCCATGGCGCTGGCGCGGCCGAAACTTGCCTATCGCTTTGCACTGATCGCAACGCTTGCCTCCACGCTGGGCGGCATCGCCGGCTATTTCATCGGCTACTTCGCCTATGAGGCCTTCGCCAAGCCGGTGCTGGCCTTCTACGGCAAGCTCGAAGCCTTCGAGGCGCTGAAGAACTGCGCCAGCGAGGACACGCTGGTGATGCTGCTCGTCACCTCGGGCCTCGCCCATTTGCCGCCGATCAAGGTGGTAACCATCCTCGCAGGTGTTGCGCAGGTGAGCTTCGTCTTCTTCCTGCTCTCCTGCGTGATCGCCCGCGGTGCCCGCTTCTTCGCTCTCGCCTGGGCGCTGCAACGCTATGGCGAGGGCATCAAGACCTTCATCGAGAAGCGCCTCGGTCTTCTCGCCGGCATTGCGGCAGCGGTGCTCATTGGACTCTATCTCGCGGTCAAGTATCTTGCCGCCTCAGGAACCACCACATGCTGACACTCTCGCCCCGCGCCACCAGTCTTCTCATCGCCATCGGCGCCTTCCTGCTGATCGCGGGCGCATGGATCTTCGAATACTACGGCTACCTGCCGTGCGAGCTCTGCCTGCTGCAGCGCTACGCCTATTACGTGGGCGTGCCGCTTGCGCTCGTCATCTTCTTCTGGAACCCGAGCTGGATCCGCGCCGCCCTTGCGGTGATGGCATTGCTCTGGCTTGCAAGCGCCGTCTTTGGCTTCTGGCACGCGGGCATCGAATGGGGCTGGTGGGAAGGACCCGTCACCTGTTCAGGCGGCGGCGATCTCGGTGTGGGCGGAGGCCTCGGCCTTCCCGATCTCACCAAGCGCGCGGTGAAGTGCAACGAAGCGGCGATCCGCATTCTCGGATTGTCGCTCGCCGGATGGAATGCGGTATTCTCGCTCGCCTTCGCGGTGCTGGCCTTCCGCGCAGCGCGCGCGCCCTTCGTTCCCAACCGCTGATCCGTTCACGGATCGAGTTCGGTATCCCAGTAGAGATAGTCGAGCCAGCTGTCGTGCAGGTAGTTGGGCGGGAACAGGCGGCCGTTGCTGTGCAGGTCGTTGACGCTGGGGCAGCGCGGCTTGTGGGCCGGGAACATGCCGGCCTCGTGCGGCAGCAAGCCACCCTTGGCGAGATTGCACGAGGCGCAGGCCGCGACCACGTTGTCCCACGTCGTCTGCCCGCCCTTCGAGCGCGGGATCACGTGATCGAAAGTGAGGTCATCGCCCGAGCCGCAGTACTGGCATTCGAAGCGGTCGCGCAGGAAGACATTGAACCGCGTGAAGGCAGGCGAGCGTGCCGGCTTCACATAGGTCTTGAGCGAGACGACCGAAGGCAGACGGAACTCGAGCGAAGGACTGCGCACCACCCGGTCATATTCCGAGACGATGTTGACGCGGTCCATGAACACGGCCTTGAGCGTGTCCTGCCAGCTCCACAGGGACAAGGGATAGTAGCTCAATGGCCGGTAATCGGCATTGAGGACAAGGGCAGGACAGGCTTCCGGCGCGATGGGCGCGTGATACAAGGTCAGTCTCCACCTGCTGTCTTGGCAGCGACTCCTACTATATATTGCGTGACAGCCCTGTGAAGAGGGCCCGTTAACAATGCTTTCCGCTTCCGGATGTGGGCGTTTCAGCTCGCCTGTTCAAGGCCGCGGAGACCCCGGTAGTGCGACCAGAGAAGCCGGGCCGCGACCGCCCGCCAGGGCGCGAAATCCTCTCCCAGTTTCCGCATCGCCGTGTGGTCGGGCGTCTGCCCGCGCGCCAAAAGATCGCCCGCCGCATGACGGAGCGCGAGATCGCCCCAGGGCCAGATATCGGCCCGCTGCAGCGCCGCCAGAAGATAGATGTCCGCCGTCCATGGCCCGACACCGGGCAATGAAATCAAGTGTTTGCGCGCCTCTTCGTCACTCGCTGCGCTGATGGCCTCGAATAAATCAGGAGAGGTGAGATATTCCCGCGCAATGCCGTGAAAGCTCTTGGCCTTCGCCCCCGAGAGGCCGAGCGCCCTCAACTCCGCATGCGAAATCGCAAGCACCGTCTCGGCCGTGAAGGGCCGCAGCCGCTCGGCCAGCCGGAGCCAGATCGCGTGCGCTGCCTTGAGCGAGAGGAATTGCTCGGTGACGATATGAAGCAGGCTCTCGAAGCCGGGCGTCATGGCGCGAAGCGACGGCAGGCCGTGGCGCGCCACCACGTTTTCGAAGCGTGGTTCGGCGCGGCAGAGGGCGGCCACCGCGTGGGGCATGATCTCGTCGCTGAGGATGAGCATGGGGAGAAAGGTTTGACGGATGCCCTCTCCCTTCGCAAGAAGGAGCCCATGCAGCCACCCGTTTTCCGCTTTGCCCCGAGCCCCAATGGCAGGCTTCACCTGGGGCATGCCTATTCCGCCCTGCTCAACGAAAGACTGGCGCGCGAAGCCGGCGGCCGCCTCCTTCTCCGCATCGAGGACATCGACCGCGAACGCTGCACGCCGGAAAACATCCGCGCGGCCATCGATGATCTCGCCTGGCTCGGTATCAGCTTTGAAACGCCTGTGCTCCATCAATCGCGCCGCATGGCCGCCTATCGCGAGGCCATCGTGACACTGATGGAGATGAACCTCCTCTATGTCTGCACCTGCACGCGGAAAGACCTCGCGGCCTTCGCCGATTCGCATCCGGACGCTCCGCGCGATCCCGAGGGACAGCCGCTCTATCCCGGCACCTGCCGCCGCGTGGCGCACATGTTCTCCGCCGACTCGGCGCTGCGGCTGCGCATGAGCGAGGCCATCGCCCGCACCGGGCCGCTCACATGGAACGAGAAGGGCGAGAGTATCTCAGCCCATCCCGAGCGCTGGGGTGATGTCATCATCGCGCGCAAGGGGATCGGCACCAGCTATCATCTCTCGGTGGTGATCGACGACGCCTTCCAGGATGTCACCGATGTGGTGCGCGGCGACGACCTGCGCGAACAGACGGCGATCCACCGCGTGCTGCAAACGCTGCTCGGTCTCCCCGCGCCGCGCTATCACCACCATGATCTCATCCGGCACGACACGGGCCGCAAGCTCGCCAAGTCGAAGGGCGATGAAAGCCTTGCCGACCTCCGGGCTGCAGGTGCCACGGCGCAGGAGATCCGCACGCTCCTCGGCTTCGGCTGATTGAGATTTTTGGCGCATCTTGCGCGTCGCAACCGTGACCACTTGCTCGCACGATGCGCCAGAAATCGAAATCAGAAATCCGAAGTAATGCCCTTCTTCTCCCAGTCGCCGTAGCGGGTGGGTTCGGGGCCGCGCGGACCGCCCTGTTCCGGCGGCAGCGGCTTCGCCTTCTGTTCCTTGCGCCGGGCTTCCGCCTCGGCAAGGGCGCGCCGGGCTTCGGGGGTGAGGGTGCGTTCTGTCATTCTTGCAAACTCTGGTGTTGCTCACCATTTAGGCCTCGAAACCACACTCTGAAAGAGGCGTCTGTCCATGAACCAGATGAAGACCGGGCTGCTGATGGCGGCGATGACCGCCCTCTTTCTGGCCATCGGCTATCTGCTCGGCCGCGAGACCGGCATGGTGATGGCGCTGGGCTTTGCCGTGATGACGAACCTCTTCGCCTACTGGAACGCCGACAAGATGGTGCTCTCCATGGCGGGTGCGCGGGAAGTGTCGGAGCGCGAGAGCCCGGAGTTCCATGCCATGGTCGCGCGGCTCGCGCAGAATGCCGGGCTGCCCATGCCCAAGGTCTACATCATCGAGCAGGACCAGCCCAACGCCTTTGCCACCGGCCGCAACCCGGAGAATGCCGCCGTGGCGGCGACGACCGGTCTTCTCCAGCGCCTCTCCCGCGACGAGGTGGAAGGCGTGATGGCACATGAGCTCGCCCACGTGAAGAACCGCGACACGCTGATCATGGCGATGACCGCCACCATCTCGGGCGCCATCGGCATGCTCGCCAATTTCGGCTTCCTCTTCGGCAGCCGCGACCGCAACGCGCCGGGCGGCGCCATCGGCCAGATCCTGCTCATCGTGCTCGCTCCCCTGGCCGCCATGATCGTGCAGATGGCGATCAGCCGCACCCGCGAATATGGCGCCGACCGGGGTGGTGCCGAAATCTCCGGCAAGCCGCTGGCGCTCGCCTCGGCGCTCCGGCGCATTGCCTCGGGTGCGCAGGCCATTCGCAACGAGGAGGCGGAGGCCAACCCCGCCATCGCCCATCTCTTCATCATCAACCCGCTGGCCGGGACGGGGATCGATTCCCTCTTCTCCACCCATCCCAATACGGACAGCCGCATCGCCGCCCTCGAGGCCATGGCGGCGGAACCGGGCTTTGCCGGGGCTGCGGCACAGGGCCGCTCCACCCGCGGTCCCTGGCAGGTTGAGGAGAACCCGGCGGATGCAACCCGGAAAGGACCCTGGGGATAAGCCCGAAAGCGGCCACCCCGTTAGCACTTCATTAACCAGCTTCGGCGGAAGCTTGGCCCTGCCCCGAACCCGTTGGACCTCATGACTGACCGCGCCTCATCGCTGTTCAGAACGGTGCTGCATCCCGTTCTGTCGTCGTTCCGCCTTCGCGGGGCGGGCAGCACCCTGCCGGTGACGGTGCACCACGCCGTGCCCGCGGTGAGCCTGAGCGGCCTCATTCTGGCGAGGCCCCAGCACGGCGCCGACTTCAATGCCCAGCTTGCAGGCGCCCAGTTCGCCGAGGCCATGTATGGCGGCATCTACGAATTCGCGGGCGAGCGTGTCGACGCCCTGCCCGATGCCGTCTTCTCCTGTGCGGCGCCCAGCAAGGAATGGCGTGCCGCCCTCCTCCGCATGGAATGGCTGTCGCGCTTCCGGGCCAGCGGCCGTCCGGTGCATGGCCTCTTCGCGCTCCGCCTGCTTGCCGCCTGGATGAAGGCGAATCCTCAGGGCGCCACGCCGGCCGACCAGATCGCCACGCTTTTCAGCCTTGCCGTCGATGCCCCCGCCATTGCAGCGGAGCAGAGCCCGGCGGCGATTGCGCTGGCCACCTCCTGCATCCTCCGCGCCCAGACGCCGGTCCAGAAGATCAAGCCCGCGACTCCGGACGAGGCCTTTGCCCGCACGTCGGCGCTGCTCGCCGCGCACCTCGCCACGCGGCGCAGCGATGCCCAGCGCGCCCGCCTCGTGCAGGAGCTGGGTGATGCGCTCTCCGCCCTGCTCCACGCCGACGGCAGCCTGAGGAGCGGCAGCATCGACGACCTCTGCCGTCTCGACGGCCGTCTCTGGACCCTGACCGACGGCCTCACCCGTGCGGGCGATGGCGTGCCCGCTTCGCTCTCGACGCTCGGTGCCAGCATCGCCAGCTATCTCGCCCTCATCACCCGGGCCGATGGCACGCTGGCCTTTGCCGATGCACCCGATCTCGCAGCGCCTGCCGGCACCCTGCCCCTGCAGGGCAGCGCCCTTGCCGCCGATGCAGGCCATGCCCGCCTCTCCGGCGGACAGACGCTGCTTCATGTGGGGCTCTGGACCAAAACGAAGACCTTGCCGCTTCGCATGGAAATGAGCGACGGCGGCCGCGCCCTGCTCTGGCTTGAACAGAAGTCCCGCCGCACTGGCAGTGGCCTCACGCCCGTCCTCCATTGTGCGCCGGGCGGCACGCTGCTCGAACAGCAGGGCGAGACCGGCCCCGCGGACGGCAGCCATCTCGCCCTCTTCCTCTCGGGCGACGGTTCGGACATCCGCCTCGAGGACCGTGCCGCACCCCGCGACGGCGGCAGCTACCGCCTGCATGTGCCGGAGACGGCCAAGCTCTCGACCACCCACAACGGCACCGGCGCCATGATCGTGCCCGCCACGGGCCAGCCCTGGCAGGTGCTGGTCAGGGGCGGCAGCATCCAGGTGGAACAGGGCGCCTTCCTGATCACCGCCGGGCCTGACGACGGCCATCCCCTGAACTTTGCCCTGAAGCGGGTCGCCAAGACCGAACGCGCCGTCCCTCCCCGCGCCACGGCCGAGAAGCCCGTGAAAGGCCGCCCGCGTCCGCCGGGAAATCCACGGCTACTTTAGAACTCCGCGCACTTTGCAATTCCGGTGGGCGGGTGCATTCGCTATGAGCCGGGCCATGACCCATGCCATGACCAACGCCACGCTCCGCCCCGTCGCCCGCGCCCTGCTCTCCGTCTCCGACAAGACCGGCCTCATCGACTTTGCCACCGCCCTCAGCAAGCGCGGCATTGCGCTCCTCTCGACAGGTGGCACGGCCAAGGCGCTGCGCGAGGCAGGACTCACGGTGCGTGACGTCTCCGAGGAAACGGGCTTTCCCGAAATCATGGATGGCCGGGTGAAGACTCTGCATCCCGCCATTCACGGCGGGCTCCTCAGCGTGCGCGGCAATGCGGTGCACGAGAAGGCCCAGGCCGACAACAACATCCGCAACATCGATCTCCTCGTCGTCAACCTCTATCCCTTCGAGCAGACAGTGGCGCGCAAGGCCGGAGCCGAGGAGACGATCGAGAACATCGACGTGGGCGGCCCAGCGATGATCCGCGCTGCCGCCAAGAACCACGATGGCGTGGCGGTGGTCACCGATCCTGCCGACTATGCCGCGGTGCTTGCCGATCTCGAGGCCAACAATGGCGCCACGACACTGGCGCTCCGCACCGCACTCGCCGCCAAGGCCTTCGCCCGCACCGCGAGCTATGATGCAGCGATTGCCGCGTGGTTCCAGCAACAGGCGGGCAACACGCTGCCCGCCCGCGTCATCACCGCGGGCACGCGCGAACTGGCGCTCCGCTATGGCGAGAACCCGCATCAGGAAGCGGCCCTCTACCGCAGCAATGACGGGCGCGTGGGCCTGCTTGATGCGAAACAGGTGCAGGGCAAGGAGCTCTCCTACAACAACATCAACGATGCCGATGCGGCACTTGAATGCGTCGCGGAGTTTTCCGGCACCGCACCCGCCTGCGTGATCGTGAAGCATGCGAACCCCTGCGGCGTGGCCGTGGGCGGCACATTGGCGGAGGCCTACGCGAAGGCGCTCGCCTGCGATCCCGTCAGCGCCTTCGGCGGCATCATCGCCCTCAATCATCCGCTCGATGCAGCGACCGCAAAGGCGATCAGCGCCATCTTCACCGAAGTGATCCTGGCGCCGGGCGCAAGCGATGAGGCGCTGCAGATCATGGCGGCGAAGAAGAACCTCCGCCTCCTGCTACTGCCGGGCATGCCCGATGCCAAGGCGCAGGCGCGCATCGTCAAGTCGATCGCGGGCGGCCTTCTGGTGCAGACGCGTGATGCAACCGCCCTCGACGAGATCACGCCGAAGGTGGTGAGCAAGCGCGCGCCCACGGAGGGCGAACTCGCCGATCTCCGCTTCGCCTGGCGCGTGGCGAAGCATGTGAAGTCGAATGCCATCGTCTTTGCGAAAGACGGCGCCACGGTGGGCGTGGGTGCGGGACAGATGTCGCGCATCGATTCCACCCGCATCGCGGTCAGCAAGTCTCTCGATGCGGCGAAGGCCATGGGCGGCGACACACCGCTGGTGCAGGGCGCGGTGCTGGCGTCGGACGCCTTCTTCCCCTTTGCCGACGGCATCGAGGCCGCAGCCGATGCCGGCGCCACCGCCATCATCCAGCCCGGCGGCTCGATCAAGGACGAGGATGTGATCAAGGCGGCGGATGCCCGCGGCCTCGCCATGATCTTCACGGGCCAGCGCCACTTCCGGCATTGAAATAAACACCGTCATGCTGAGCTGCCTTGCGGCAGCAAGGCCTCGCAGCATCTTGATTCCCGCCGCACCCTCACCACATGCTCTTCCGCAAACAGGGAGTGCATCATGCTTGTGACCACCACCAACACCGTCGAAGGCCGCCGCATCGTCGAGTACAAGGGACTGGTGGCGGGCGAGGCCATCCTCGGCGCCAACCTCTTCCGCGATCTCTTCGCCTCGATCCGTGATATCGTGGGTGGCCGCTCCGGCTCCTACGAGAAGGTGCTGAACGATGCCCGCCAGACGGCGGTGGCGGAGATGACCGACAAGGCGGCACGGCTGGGTGCCGATGCGGTGATCGGCGTCGACATCGATTACGAGACCGTCGGCACCAACGGCTCCATGCTGATGGTCACGGCTTGCGGCACCGCGGTGAAGCTGGGATAGTCCGCCGCCTTGAGGAGGCGGCATGGTCACCACGGTCGAAAGTGCAAGCGACATGATCCGCGGCATGAACCCGGTGCTGCAGCCGGGACGCTTCGTGTTCTGGTCCAGTGCCGACGGCGAACCGCCCGCCTCTCTTCGCGACGCCGCGCTTGCCACGTTCCGCGAGACGGAAGGTCTGTCCCTTCTTTTGCACGAGGACGACGCGGTGAAAGCCGGCCTCGGCGCCAGCGCGCCGATGCGGCAGATCACCATGAAGGTCTATTCCTCGCTCACCGGTGTCGGCCTCACCGCGGCCGTCGCCACGGCGCTTGCAGCCGAGGGCATCGCCTGCAACGTCATCGCCGCCACGCTGCATGATCACATCTTTGTGCCGGCGGAAGATGCCGAGCGCGCCATGGCCGTGCTGGCGCGGCTGCAGGCGGCAGCCGCTTCACGTTCATGATTTCGTCTGTGAGAGAAAATGGAGCGGGCGACGCGAATCGAACGCGCGACCCTAACCTTGGCAAGGTTATGCTCTACCCCTGAGCTACGCCCGCTTAAGCGACCCGGTGCGACGGTGATAGGCATCGGGCGGGCGTCTTATTGCCTAAGCCGATTGCAAATGCAATAGCGTCGTTCGCGATTGTAAGAAAAGGGATAATGACCGATGCCGGCCACGCGCCAGGAGCTTTTCGACCTCTTCGGAAAGCTCGGAATCACAACGAAAACCGCCGAACATCCCCCCGTCTTCACCGTCGAGGAGGCCAAGAAGGTCCACGACGGCATTCCCGGCGGCCACTGCAAGAACCTCTTCTGCAAGGATGAAAAGGGCGCCCTCTGGCTGATCGTGGCCCTGGAGGATTCCGTCATCAACCTGAAGGCGGCCCCCGCCAGGATCGGCTCCAAGCGCCTCACCTTCGGCAAGCCCGACCTGCTGATGGAGATCCTCGGCGTGGAACCGGGCTCGGTGACACCCTTCGGCCTCATCAATGACAGGGAGCTACGCACCAATGTCATCCTTGATGCCCGGATGATGAAGGAGGAGATGCTGAACTTCCATCCCCTGCAGAACACCGCGACCACCACCATCGCCGCTGCCGACCTCGTCACCTTCATCAAGGCGCTGGGCCACAACCCCAGGGTTGTCGAGGTCAGTGATCCCTTGCCGTAAGGCGGCAGAACGCCCAGATTAATGGTGATCTCCCTTTTTCCAGACTTGGAACCCATCCCATGAGCATGACCCTCGACAGCAAAGGCCCGGCCAACAGCGCCGTGAAGGATGCAACCGACGCCAGTTTCATGGCCGACGTGATCGAAGCCTCCAAGGAAACGCCGGTGATCGTCGATTTCTGGGCCCCGTGGTGCGGCCCCTGCCGCCAGCTTGGCCCGGCGATCGAGAAGGTGGTGAAGGAGCAGCAGGGCAAGGTGCGCCTCGTCAAGATCAACATCGACGAGAACCCCACCTATGCGGGCCAGCTTCGCGTGCAGTCGATCCCCGCCGTCTTCGCCTTCGTGGACGGGCGCCCGGTCGACGGCTTCATGGGTGCGCTTCCCGAAAGCCAGATCCGCCAGTTCGTTGGCCGCCTCGGCAAGATGGGCGGGCTCGCCGAGCAGATCGCCTCGGCGCTGGCCATGGCGCGCGCCGCCGTGGCCCAGAAGGAATATGAGACCGCCCTCGACATCACCGGACAGATTCTCCAGGCCGATCCGACCCAGGCCGAGGCCTATGCCCTGCAGGCCCAGGCGCTGATGGACTCGAACGAGCTGGAAACCGCCGCGGCCACCCTCGCCGCCGTTCCCGCCGACAAGGCCAATGATCCGCTGATCGTCAGCGCCAAGGCCTCGCTCGACCTGCTGATGAACCCCGTCGATACCTCGGGGCTTGCAACCCTCGAAGCCGCTGTGGCGGCAAACCCGGCCGACTTCGCGTCACGCCTCGAACTCGCGGTGCTTTACAATGGCGCCGGCCGCCGGGCTGACGCCACCGACCAGCTGATCGCCATCATCCGCAAGGACCGCGGCTGGAACGATGAAGCGGCGCGCAAGCAACTCGTGCAATTTTTCGAGGCCTGGGGCCCGAAAGACGAATACACCCTGCAAGGCCGCCGGAAGCTTTCGTCCGTATTGTTTGCGTAACAGTCAGAGGTCCTGATGCCGCGCTACACATCCGTTGATGATCTGCCCGTCGTCATTCCGGTCTTTCCGCTGTCGGGAGCGCTCCTCCTGCCGCGTACGGAATTGCCGCTCAACATTTTCGAACCGCGCTATCTCGCCATGGTCGAGCAGGCGATGGCGAGTCACCGTTTGATCGGCATGATCCAGCCGGTGCCGGAGGACAATGGCCCCCTGCCCGAACTCACGCAGGTGGGCTGTGTGGGCCGCATCAGCTCCTACACCGAAGCGGATGACAACCGCCTCGTCATCTCGCTCACCGGCATCTGCCGCTTCACCGTGGTGCGCGAACTGCCGGTCGTCACGCCCTACCGCCAGGTGGAGGCGGACTACCGCGGTTTCGCCGCCGATCTTCTCACCGACAACAACACCCGCAGTGTTGACCGCGCCGCGGTGATCAAGGCCTTCCGGCAATATCTCGAGGCCAACAACATGAGCGCCAACTGGAGCGAGGTGGAGCAGATCCCGACCGAGCTTCTGGTGAACACGCTCTCGCAGCTCGCTCCCTACCCTGCCCCCGAGAAGCAGGCGCTGCTGGAAGCGAGCGACCTGCAGGCCCGCGCCGACATGCTGATCGCGCTCACGGAGCTTGCGCTCTCGGGCGGCACCAAGGGTGCGCGCCTGCAATGAGTGCAACAGCCGATCCGAAACTGCTGGAGCGCCTCGTCTGCCCGGTGACCAAGATGCCGCTCGTCTATGATGCGGAGAAGCAGGAGCTGGTCTCGCGCGCCGCGGGCCTTGCCTATCCAATCCGCGACGGCATTCCGATCATGCTCGCCGAAGAGGCGCGGGACATCAACCGTGAGTGAGGCACCCTGGCCCACCGAGATCCGCGTGCGCAACGAAGGCACGGTGCTTGCCGTCACCTTCGACACGAGCGAGGCGGGCGAGGTGAGTGCGGAACTCCTGCGCGTCGAAAGCCCGAGTGCGGAAGTGAAGGGCCATGGCCCGGGACAGGAGACGCTCGTCTGGGGCAAGCGCAAGGTGAAGATCGCGCGCATTGAAGCGATCGGCAACTACGCCATCCGCCCCATCTTCGACGATGGCCATTCCACCGGCATCTTCACCTGGCCCTACCTGCTCAAGCTGCTGCGCGAGAAGGACACGCTCTTCACCGCCTACGAGGCGAAGCTGAAGGCGGCGGGGCTGTCGCGGTAGAATTCTTTCATCGTCATTCCATGCGAGCGATGCAGAGGCATCGCGAGACATGGAACCCAGCTTCTTTTCTCCGTTTACGTCATCCGCCAAAGCTGGATTCCGGCTCGCGCGCGACATCTCGCATGCGCTCGATCAAGGCGCGCGTCCGGAATGACGGAGTGAAAATATCTCTGAAGGATGATTGGTTGAAAGCGTTGCTTTCTTTTTCAACCGTCACCCCCGCGAAGGCGGGGGCCCAGCTTCCTTTGTTCGCGAATGTAGTCGCAAAAGCTGGATTCCGGCTCGCGCGCGACATCTCGCATGCGCTCGATCAAGGCGCGCGTCCGGAATGACGGAGTGAGTGATACTGAGGATCGTCTCCTCACATCCCCCGCATCAGCTTCGGCAGTGTGCCCACCATGCCGGCGGCTTCTTCCATCAGCGCGCGCTTCACGCCGGGCATCTTGTCGACGAGGCGCAAGCCCGTCTGGCGCAGCAGGCCGAGCAGCGGCCAGTCATTGACGAAGAGCGCATTCATGCCCTCCATCGCAAGGATGGTGGAGGCGATGTCGAAGCGCCGCCACTGGCTGTAGCGCTCGAGCACCGCAGGCCCGCCATGATCCTCGCCGCGCAGCATGGCTTCCGACACGCAGTCGGCAAGTGCGGCCACATCCTTGAAGCCGAGATTGAGGCCGAGCCCCGCGAGCGGATGAATGATGTGCGCGGCATCGCCCACAAGCGCGGTGCGCGGACCGGTGATCGCCCGCGCCACGTGACGCTTCAGCGGGTAGGCCTGACGCCTGCCTTCGAGCGTGATGCGGCCGAGGTGGCTGCCCACCTTTTCATTGAGTGCTTCAGTGAAGGCCGCATCATCAAGCGCCATCAGCCGTGCTGCATCCTCGGGCGAGGTGCCCCAGACGATCGAAGCGCGGTTTCCCGGAAGCGGCAGGAGCGCGAAGACGCCCGTCGCCGAGAAGTGTTCCTCCGCCCGGTTGCCGTGGGGCAGTTCGTGCGCCATCGCGAAGGTGAGGGCGACCTGGTTGTCGTCATGGCCATCGATGGCGATGCCGAGATCGTTGCGCACGAAGGAATTGCGCCCGTCGGCGCCGATGAGAAGAAGGGCGCGGGCGCTGCTGCCGTCGGCGAGATGCACTTCGGCGAAACCCGGCGTGCGGGTAATGGCGGTGATGGTGACGCCGCCGCGGATCTCGATCCCCGGCACGGTGTCGATCTTCCCGATGAAGGCCTCGGCGATCCAGCGGTTCTCGGTCATCGTGGCCGCGGCCTTGCCCTCGCCGTCGGCGAGGAAGGAAAGGAGGGCAGGGCGGGTGTCGAGGCTGCCCTTGCCGTCGGTGACGACGATGTGGCTCATCTCGGCGCAGTGGGGGGCGAGGGCTGGCCACACGCCCAGGCCCTTGAAGACATTCTGGGTGGCGCGGGTGAGGGCGGAGCCACGGGTATCCATCGCCGCTGCGGCGAGGTTGCGGGGGTCACGGGCATCGACGAGGAGCACCCGGGCCGGGGGCCGGGCTTGCGGACCCGCCAGCGCCAAGGCCATGGCGAGGCCGTTGGGACCGCCACCGACGATGATCACGTCATGGGAGGAGGGGGGCGATGAGGCAGATGAAGGGCCGTCCGTCATGGCGCGCCTCCTGATGAAGAATTAGGCAAAGATGAATTTTTGCACAGATTACAGGCACCATCTCCGGGGTCCATCTGGACTGTTAAAAAATCCTTAAGTGATTTCATGAGCTTGCGATCTACCTGTTCTGGCACGAGTCTTGATTTGGAGAGTCCGGTCGAACAACAGGGGCATACCCGGAAAGGGCTCTCTTCACATGAAATATATCGTCGCAATCATCAAACCCTTCAAGCTCGAGGAGGTGCGCGAAGCGCTGGGCGCCCTTGGCATCCAGGGCATCACCGTCACGGAAGTGAAGGGCCATGGCCGCCAGCGTGGCCACACGGAATTCTACCGTGGTGCTGAATATGCCGTGAGCTTCGTGCCGAAGATCAAGATCGAGGTGGCGGTGGACAATTCCCTCGCCGACCGCGTGATCGAGGCCATCCAGATCGCCGCCCAGACCGGCCAGATCGGCGATGGCAAGATCTTCATGCTGCCGCTCGAACTCGCCGTGCGCGTGCGCACCGGCGAAACCGGCGCCTCCGCCCTCTGACGCTCTCGCATTTTCTGAAAGGAAATCTTCGCATGTCTCTGAAGGACACTCTGAAACGGCCGCTCGCGGCCCTGGCGGGAGGTGCCCTGCTGGCGGCCTTGTTGCCCGCCACCAACGCCTTCGCTGCCGCCTCGGTCAACAAGGGCGACACCACCTGGATGCTGGTCGCCACTTCGCTGGTCGTCTTCATGACGGTGCCGGGCCTCGCCATGTTCTACGGCGGCCTCGTCCGCAGCAAGAACGTCCTCTCGGTGCTGATGCAGGTCTTCGTCGTCTTCAGCCTGCTCGCCATTCTCTGGGTGATCTACGGCTACTCGCTGGCCTTCACCAACGGCAACGCCTTCATCGGCGGCTTCGACAAGGCCTTCCTGAATGGCGTCACCATCTCCTCGATGGCGGCCACCTTCTCGAAGGAAACCTATATCCCTGAGTTCACCTATCTCGGCTTCCAGCTGACCTTCGCGGCGATCACGCCCGCCCTCATCATCGGCGCCTTCGCCGAGCGCATGAAGTTCTCGGCCGTGCTCATCTTCATGGTGATCTGGTTCACCTTCTCCTACCTGCCCATGGCCCACATGGTCTGGTGGTGGGCGGGCCCGGACTGCTACACGCTGAGCCCCGACGCCATCGACACGGTGAAGGCCTGCGTGGGTGAAGCCGCCGCAACCGACTTCCTCGCCAAGCTTGCCGCCGCAGCCGATGATGCCGCCAAGGCCACCGTGCTCGCCGACTACGCCTCGGCAGTGAATGCCTCGAACGGCTTCCTCTTCAACAAGGGCGCCCTCGACTTCGCCGGCGGCTCCGTCGTGCACATCAACGCCGGTGTGGCGGGCCTCGTCTGCGCCCTCATGCTCGGCAAGCGCCTCGGCCTCGGCAAGGAATCCATGGCCCCGCACAACCTCACGGTTGCCGGCATCGGCACGGGCATGCTCCTTCTCGGCTGGTTCGGCTTCAACGCCGGCTCCAACCTGGAAGCGAACGGCCTCACCGCTCTCGTCATCCTGAACTCGATCCTCGGTGCCGCCGCCGCCACCCTCACCTGGTGTCTGGGTGAATGGGTGACCCGCCGCCACGCCTCCTTCCTCGGCGCGGCTTCGGGCATGGTTGCGGGCCTCGTGGCCATCACGCCGGCCTGCGGCTGGGTGGGCCCGATGTCGGCGATCGTGATCGGCGCTCTGGCCGGCATCATCTGCCTCACGGCGGTGGTCTGGCTCAAGGCCAAGCTCGGCTATGACGATGCCCTCGACGTCTTCGGCGTCCACGGCATCGGCGGCATCGCCGGCGCACTCCTCACCGGCATCTTCGTCAACCCGAACTGGTCTGGCGGCTGGCAGGGCATGGGCGTCACCGACTACCTCGCCACCGATACCTCGTCCAAGATCGCTGAATACTCCCTCAGCGCACAGATGACCGCCCAGATCTATGGCGTGGTCGTGGCCGTGGTGCTCTCGGCGGTGGTCAGCTTCGTCGCCTGCCTGATCTGCAAGTTCACCGTCGGCCTCCGTGTCGACGAGCAGGACGAGCGTCAGGGTCTCGACATCACGAGCCACAACGAGCGCGCGTACAACTAAGACTTTTCCTCCTGACAGCTGCGACCCCCGCCCTCCGGGCGGGGGTTTTTTTGTCGCGGGACTGGCCCCTGCACCCCGCCATTTACGGCCCCTTAACCCTGGCTTGCCATTGTGGCCGTTAACCATTTGTTATGCCGGCGCGTCAGCGTCCGGGCAGGGATCAAGCCATGGCCGTCCAAGACCACTACGACACCGACGACAGCGCCATTCCGGCGGCTCTCCGCCGCTTCGTCCGGAATCGCGCCTACGAGCTCTCGGGCCTCATCGTGCTGGGCAGCGTGACACTCGCCGGACTGTCGCTTGCCTCGTGGTCATCGGCCGATCCCTCCTTCAATCATGCGACCGACGCCGCCCCCGGCAACTGGCTCGGCTATCCCGGCGCCGTCGTCGCCGATCTTCTCGCCCAGCACCTCGGCCTTGCGAGCCTCGCCCTTCTCTTCATTCCACTCGCGTGGGTCTACCGCCTCTTCAGCCACGAGACCCTGAACAACTTCAAGATGGCGATCCTGAGCTGGATCCTCGCCGTGGTGGGCGGGGCCCTTCTCGCCTCGGTGCTGCCGCCGCCCGCCGCCTGGCCGCTTGCCGGCGGCATGGGCGGGCAGGTGGGCGACAGCCTCGCCAATCTCCTCGTCGGCACGCTGGCGATCGGCCTCAAGCCTGTCTTCGCCGAGATGATCTCCTTCCTCGCAGGCGTTGGCCTTCTCGCCTGGTTCGGCCTCCGTGCCATGGGCTTGACCGGCCAACACACCCGCGAAGGGGTGAATGCCTCGGGCCGTCTTCTCGGCCGCACCGCGACGTTGGGCTGGGGCGCCGCCCTCACCGGTGCAGGCGCCGTGACAGCCGGCGCAGGCTTCCTCTCGCGCCTCTGGCAGCAGCGCCAGGAGCGCCGCGCCGCGCAAGCCCAGGGTGACGATGAGGATGGCGACATCCTCACCCGCCTTGCACCTGCCCGCGGCCTGATGAAGGGCAAGCGCAAGATCGAACCCACGCTTCTCGACGACGAGGGCCGTGACGAGGAGCCGGGCGACGAGGAAGAACCGGACGAAGACGAGGACGCCGAGGAGGATGAAGACGAGGAGCCCGTGCGTCCTGCGAAGGCGGCGGCGAAGCCCAAGGCCAAGCGCAAGTCGGCCGATGAGTTCGAACTTCCCGACCTCGATCTCCTGAGCGAGCCGAAGAAGCCGAGCAAGCAGAACGAAGTGTCGGCAGAGGTGCTCGAGGACAATGCCCGCACCCTCGAGGGCGTGCTCGACGATTTCGGCGTGAAGGGCCAGATCATCGACGTGAAGCCCGGCCCCGTCGTGACGCTCTATGAACTCGAGCCTGCGCCCGGCATCAAGTCGTCGCGCGTCATCAGCCTTGCCGACGATATCGCCCGCTCGATGAGCGCCATCTCGGCCCGCGTCGCCGTGGTGCAGGGCCGCAACGCCATCGGCATCGAACTGCCCAACGCCAAGCGCGAAACCGTCTATCTCCGCGAGATGTTTGCCGCGCCCAACTTCACGGGCAGCACGGCGAACCTCGTGGTGGCGCTCGGCAAGAACATCGGCGGCGAGCCGATCTACGCCGATCTCGCCCGCATGCCGCATCTTCTGATCGCCGGCACCACCGGCTCGGGCAAGTCGGTCGGCATCAACACCATGATCCTGTCGCTGCTCTACCGCCTGCCGCCCGACCGCTGCAAGCTGATCATGATCGATCCGAAGATGCTGGAATTGTCCGTGTACGAAGGAATTCCGCACCTGCTCGCGCCCGTCGTCACCGATCCGCGCAAGGCGGTGGTCGCCCTCAAGTGGGCGGTGCGCGAGATGGAAGAGCGCTACAAGAAGATGTCGAAGGTCGGCGTGCGGAACATCGACGGCTTCAACACCCGCGTCGCCCAGATGATCGAGAAGGGCGAGAAGCTGTCGCGCACCGTGCAGACCGGCTTCGACCAGGAAACCGGCCAGCCCATCTTCGAGCAGGAGGAGATGGAAACCGCACCCATGCCCTACATCGTCGTCATCATCGACGAAATGGCCGACCTGATGATGGTGGCGGGCAAGGACATCGAAGGCGCGGTGCAGCGCCTGGCCCAGATGGCGCGTGCCGCCGGCATCCACGTGATCATGGCGACCCAGCGCCCCTCGGTCGACGTCATCACCGGCACCATCAAGGCGAACTTCCCCACCCGCATTTCCTTCCAGGTCACCTCCAAGATCGACAGCCGCACCATCCTGGGCGAGCAGGGCGCCGAACAGCTCCTCGGCCAGGGCGACATGCTCTACATGGCGGGCGGCGGGCGCATCTCGCGCCTGCATGGTCCCTTCGTCTCCGACGCCGAAGTGGAGGCGATCGTCCGCCACCTCAAGTCGCAGGGCGCACCCGACTATGTGGATGCCGTCACCGAGGAGCCGGAAGAGGGCTTCGGTGAGCCGGGCGCCATGGGGTCCGAAGGCGGCGGTTCGGGCGATGACCTCTATGATCAGGCCGTGGCCGTGGTGCTGCGCGACAAGAAGGTCTCCACCAGCTATATCCAGCGCCGCCTGCAGGTGGGCTACAACAAGGCCGCAAGCCTCATCGAACGGATGGAGCAGGAGGGCCTGATTTCGGCCGCCAATGCCACCGGCAAGCGCGAGATCCTGGTGCCGGGCGACAGCGCCCGCGTCTGATGAGGGTTCAGCCGGGGCCAACCCGGAACCGGAGGGCTTGCGTATGACCTCCCGGATCACTGTCCAAGGCCACAAAAGGGCCTGTTTGTCTGCGTATCCCGATTTCCATTCCAACACCGGATTCCCCACATGCTGAAATTCCTGAGATTCATCCTTGCCTCGATCATGCTCGCGGGCCTTGCCGCCGGCAGCGTCCGCGCGGCCCAGAGCGAAGAGCCGATCACCCTCACCGACGACCAGCGCGCCGCCATCGCCAAGGTCAACGACTACATCAACAGCTTCCAGACGCTGCGCGGCGACTTCGTGCAGACGAGCGACAAGGGCCAGTCTGTCAAGGGCGTCGTGATGGTGAGCAAGCCCGGCAAGATCCGCTTCGACTATGCCCCGCCGAGCCCGCTCCTCATCGTCTCCGACGGCAAGTGGCTGACCATCAAGAACAAGGTCAAGGAGCGTGGCGACCAGGTGCCGCTCAAGGCCACGCCGCTCCGCCTCATCGTGGCGCCCAAGATCGATCTCCTGAGCGAGACCGCCGTGCTCTCTGTCGATGAAGCCGACGGCATCACCTCGATTGCACTCGCCGACAAGAAGGACCGCATGGGCGGCTACATCGTGCTCATGTACGACAACCAGAAGAACGAGCTGCAGCAGTGGATCATTGTCGACGGCAAGGGCCGCCGCACCACCGTGCAGTTCGCCAACCTGGAGAAGGATGTCGAACTGAACGAGAAGCTCTTCCTCGAAACCATCAAGCGCAAGGAAGTGCGGAACTGAGCGCAAGTGGAGCGGTTATCAACCGCTTCGTGGCACAGGCACTTCCCCGTTTGAATTTCAGCAGGGCCCATGGCATGTGAGTGCCATGGGCTTTTCTGTTGCAACCTGGAACATCAATTCGGTCCGTCTCCGGATCGATCTCGTGCACCGCTTCCTCAAGGAACATGAGCCGGACGTGCTCTGCCTGCAGGAGACGAAGTGCCCGCAAGGTCAGTTTCCGTCGGGGCGGCTGCGGGCGCTGGGCTACGAGCACATCGCCGAGTTCGGCCAGAAGGGCTATCACGGTGTGGCCATCGTCTCGCGCATTCCCTTTACCGAGCAGGCCTCCCATGATTTCTGCGCCAAGGGCGATTGCCGCCACGTCAGCGTGAGGCTGAACACGCCCGCGCCCACCGTGGTGCACAACTTCTACATTCCCGCAGGCGGCGACGAGCCCGATCCTGCCATCAACGAGAAATTCGCCCACAAGCTCTCCTTCCTCGACGAGCTCAAGAGCTGGACCACCAGCAAGGCAAGGCCCGATGGCCACGAGGCGATCCTGGTGGGCGATCTCAACATTGCTCCGTTGACGGAGGATGTCTGGTCGCACAAGGACCTGCTGAAGGTGGTGAGCCACACGCCCATCGAATGCGAGGCCCTGCTCGGGATCCAGAAGGCGGGCGGCTGGCACGACGTGATGCGCAAGCACGTGCCGCCATCGGAGAAGCTCTATACGTGGTGGAGCTATCGCGCCAAGGACTGGCTTGCCGCCGACCGGGGCCGCAGGCTCGACCATGTCTGGACATCGGAGAAGCTGGCGGAACGCAGCACCGGAATCCAGGTGCTGAAGGAGGCACGCGGCTGGCAACAGCCCTCGGACCACGTTCCGGTCATCGCGAGGTTTTCATAGCGCATCGGCCGAGCAAGTGGGTACCACTTGCGACGCGGAAGATGCGCCATAAATGAATCGCACATCGGGCGAGCAAGTGGGCACCACTTGCGACGCGGAAGATGCGCATCACAATTCATTAAAGTTGCGGATCTTGACGAGAAGGCCGCGCACCTTGTCGAGTTCCTTCACCGATCCGTCGAGCCGGCGCGAGATCGAGTGCAGCACCGAGCGGCCGAAGTCGGGATATTCGTCGGCGACGCGGAGGAAGAGCGAGTTGTCGATCCGCGCCGCAGTGACGGAGTCGTTGGCAATCGCCGTCACCGAATAGAGCGCGCCGCTGATCATCGCCATTTCGCCGAGGAACGAGCCGGGCTGGGCGACACCAAGCTCGATCTCGCCCTGCATGACACGCGCGTGCCCCGACATGATGAAGTAGGCTGAGGTGGCCTTCTTGCCCTGGGCGATGATGGGTTCACCCGGCAGGAAGGTCTGCCGCTCGGCAGCGAAGGCCATGACCTGAAGGGGAACGGTATCGCAATCCCGGAAGAGGGGAATTTGGCGCAGGCTCTCGGCATCGGCCCTGACACTCATGGCCGATTCGCCTTCTTTGCCCGTCCCGGCAGCCCGCCCAACATGATCCCCCTTTGCCCGCATGGGCCCGATTTGGCAAGGACGCCCCCTGCCCGAAAGCCGGGATGGTCCACATGGTTCCGCAGTTTTTCAGGGGTTTTCCGGTGTTTTATGAGCTGCGGGGTCCGCTCAGGCGCTTAAGGAAGAAGGCGGTAGCCGCCACCCTCGGTCACCAGGATCTCCGCGTGCGACGGGTCGCGTTCGATTTTCTGGCGCAGGCGGTAGATGTGCGTCTCCAGCGTGTGGGTGGAGACGCCCGCGTTGTAGCCCCAGACATCCTGCAGCAGGGTGTCGCGGCTGACGCTGGTCTCACCCGCCCGGTAGAGGAATTTGATGATCGCCGTTTCCTTCTCGGTGAGCCTGATCTTCTTGCCCGCCTCGGTGAGGAGCAGCTTCGAGGCCGGCTTGAAGGTGTAGGGCCCCACCCGGTAGACCGCATCCTCGCTGTGTTCGTGGCTTCTGAGTTGCGCCCGTACGCGGGCGAGCAGCACCGCAAAGCGGAAGGGCTTCACCACATAGTCGTTGGCGCCCGCATCGAGACCGAGGATGGTGTCGGATTCCGAGCCTTGCGCGGTGAGCATGATCACCGGGCTCTTCATGCCGTTGCGGCGCATGATCTTGCAGGCCTCGCGGCCATCCATGTCGGGCAGGTTGACGTCGAGGATGACGAGATCGACAGCGTCGGCCTTCAGCGCCTTGATGCCGGCGGTGGCGGTTTCCGCCTGGCTCACCTCGAACTCGTCGTGCAGCGAGAACTGGTCGGCCAGCGTGTCGCGCAGCGCATCGTCGTCATCGACGATCAGGATTTTCTTCTTGGCAGACATGAAAGGTCCTCTCGGGCTCATCCGCTCTTGCTGGGGCGGGGGTCACAGGGCAACACAAGACTTTGTGAAGAAAATGATACCACATCTTCACGGCCACGCGAGGCGGACGGCATTAACCCTGGGCAGGTGCCAGCGGGGGCCTTGCCCCGAAGATGGCCGAGCCCACCCGCACCGCGGTGGCTCCTTCGGCAATCGCCACGGCATAATCCGAACTCATGCCCATGGAGAGACCGGCAAGACCGTTTGCCTTCGCGAGGTTGGCGAGCATGCGGAAATGCGGGGCAGGGTCCTCATCGACCGGCGGTATGCACATCAGCCCTGCGAAGGTGAGGCCATGCTCCCTGGCTGATGCGGCGATGAAGCCCGCGACCTGGTCCGGTGCCAGCCCTGCCTTCTGCGGCTCGAGACCGGTGTTCACCTGCACGAGGAGCTTCGGTGACTTGTTCTGCCGCGCCATCTCCTTGGCAAGTGCTGCGGCAAGGCGGGGACGGTCCACCGTCTGGATCACGTCGAAGAGAGCAACAGCTTCCGCCACCTTGTTGGTCTGGAGGGGGCCGATGAGATGGAGTTCGATTCCCGGAAAGCGCTCTTTCAGCGCCGGCCACTTGCCCTTGGCTTCCTGCACCCGGTTCTCGCCGTAGATGCGGTGGCCCTCCTCCAGCACGGGGAGGATCGCGTCGGCGTCGTGGGTCTTAGTGACCGCGACGAGGGCGACATCCCCGGGATCGCGCCCGGCGCGGCGGCAGGCCTCTGCCATGTCGGCACGCACGGAACGGTAGGCGGAGAGGACGGGGTGAGACATTTGCGGCCTTATGGCCACGCTTGCGAGGCTTGGCAAGGACTGGTAGCAGCCTCGCAACCACCTGATTTCCGGCCTTTCCGAACAGAGCCCATTCATGTCCGCAAGCATCGAACGCTACAACCACCGCACCACCGAACCGAAGTGGCAGGCCCACTGGACCGAGGCCCGAAGCTTCGAGGCGAAGGAGGATACCTCCCGGCCCAAGTACTACGTCCTCGAGATGTTCCCCTACCCCTCGGGCCGCATCCACATGGGCCATGTGCGGAACTACACCATGGGCGACGTGATCGCCCGCTTCCGCCGCGCCGCAGGCTACAACGTGCTCCATCCCATGGGCTGGGATGCCTTCGGCATGCCGGCCGAGAATGCCGCCATCGAGCGCGGCGTCCACCCCAAGTCGTGGACCTACGAAAACATCGCCACCATGCGGAAGCAGCTCAAGTCCATGGGCCTGTCGCTGGACTGGTCGCGCGAGTTCGCCACCTGCGACCCCGACTACTACCGCCACGAACAGGCGATGTTCATCGACTTCATGGAGAAGGGCCTGGTCGAGCGGAAGTCCTCCAAGGTGAACTGGGATCCGGTCGACCACACGGTGCTCGCCAACGAGCAGGTGATCGACGGGCGCGGCTGGCGCTCAGGTGCGCTTGTCGAGCAGCGCGAGCTCTCGCAATGGTTCCTCAAGATCACGTCCTACTCGCAGGACCTGCTCGATTCCCTTGACCGCCTCGACAAGTGGCCGGACAAGGTGCGGCTGATGCAGCGCAACTGGATCGGCCGCTCGGAGGGCCTTTCGGTGCGCTGGGTGCTGGAGGGAGGGCCGGCCGGCCATACCGAGCTCGAGATCTACACCACCCGGCCCGACACGCTGTTCGGCGCCTCCTTCATGGCGATTGCGGCGGATCATCCGCTGGCCAAGGCCGCCTCCGAAAACAATCCCGAACTTGCAGCCTTCTGCGAGCAGTGCCGCCGCATGGGCACCTCGGTTGCGGCAATTGAAACGGCCGAGAAGATGGGCTTCAACACCGGCCTTTTCGCCCGCCACCCGCTCGACCCGAACTGGAAGGTGCCGGTCTACGTGGCGAACTTCATCCTCATGGACTATGGCACAGGCGCCATCTTCGGCTGCCCGGCGCACGACCAGCGCGACCTCGACTTCGCCCGCAAGTATGGCCTGCCCGTCATACAGGTTGTTCAGCCCACGGACGAAAAAATGGTGGCCCAGACGGCGAAGGATATCGCTGAGGGCACCGCCTATGATGGCGACGGCGTGATGATCAATTCGCACTTCCTCAACGGACTTGCGCCGGAAGCCGCTTTCAACGCGGTGGCTGCGAAGCTGGAAAAGGAAAACCTCGGCAACCGCCCTGTGGCGGCGCGCAAGGTGAACTTCCGCCTGCGTGACTGGGGTGTGTCGCGCCAGCGCTACTGGGGCTGCCCCATTCCGGTTATCCACTGCGAGACCTGCGGCATCGTTCCCGTGCCGAAGACGGACCTGCCGGTCCGCCTGCCGGAGGACGTGAGCTTCGACAAGCCGGGCAATCCGCTTGCCCACCATCCCACCTGGAAGCATGTGAACTGCCCCACCTGCGGCGGCAAGGCGACGCGCGAGACCGATACCTTCGACACCTTCATCGATTCCTCCTGGTACTACGCCCGCTTCTGCTCGCCCCATGCCAACGTGCCGGTTGATGCGGCGGCGGCGAAATACTGGATGGGTGTGGACCAGTACATCGGCGGCATCGAGCACGCCATTCTCCACCTGCTCTATTCGCGCTTCTATTCGCGCGCCATGCAGGCGACGGGGCACCTCCACATGGACGAGCCCTTCTCCTCGCTGTTCACGCAGGGCATGGTGGTGCATGAAACCTACAAGACGGAGGGCGGCGAATGGGTGCTGCCGTCTGATGCAACCAAGACCGACGCGGGCTGGGTGCATGTGAAGACGGGCGAGCCCCTCATCCTCGGCGGCATCGAGAAGATGTCCAAGTCAAAGAAGAACGTGGTCGACCCCGACACCATCATCGAGTCCTACGGCGCCGACACGGCCCGCTGGTTCATGCTCTCCGACACGCCGCCCGAGCGCGACATCGAATGGACGGACGCTGGTGCCGCCGGCGCCTGGCGCTTCACCCAGCGTCTCTGGCGCATGGTCAACGAAACGGCGGAGCTGGGTGCCACGGGCGCTCATGACGCCACGGGCCTGGCCCTCCGCCAGACGGCCCACCGCAGCATTGCCGCGGTCACCGACGATCTCTCCAACCTCCGCTTCAACCGCGCGATTGCCCGCCTCTATGAACTGGCCAATGCCGTTGGTGCCACGCTGCAGAAGACAGACCGGACATCCGGTGAGACGGCGGCGCTGCGCGAGGCGGTCGAAGCCCTCGTCCTGCTCTTTGCCCCGATGATGCCGCACCTTGCCGAGGAATGCTGGCAGGTGCTGGGGCATACGGTTCCAGTGGTCGATACCCCGTGGCCCAAGGCCGACCCGGCCCTCACCGCCCTCAACGAGGTGACCATCGCCATCCAGGTGAACGGCAAGCGCCGTGACGAGATCAAGGTGCCGAAGGGGGCGACACGGGAGGTTTTGGAGCCTATGGTTCTGGCACTTGAGTCGGTGACGCGGGCCCTTGACGGGAAGCCCGTGAGCAAGTTCATTGTCGTTCCAGACAGGATTGTGAACATCGTATGCGCCAACTAGCCGCCATCGCCCTGGCTGCCGTCCTGAGCCTCGTGCTCGCCGGCTGCGGATACCGTCCGCTGTACGGCACCGTGGCCGGCAGCAACAACGGAACCGTGGTGCAGAAGCTGGCCGACATCTCGATCGAGGAACAGCCGACCCGCGCCGGCCAGCTTGTGCGCAACGAACTGATCTCCACCATGGGTGGCGGCGGCAGCCACTATCTCCTCAAGCTCACGCTGAACGAGAACAACAACGCCGTCGCCTCGATCAAGAACACCCTGGTGAAGCGCCACCGTTACACCATCAACATCGGCTACCAGCTGATCGACAGCTCGACCGGCAAGCAGGTTGCGGGCGGGCGCAGCTTCAGCAACACCGACTTTGACGAGATCCGCGAGCCGGTGGCCGACATGCAGGCCTTCGAGAATGCCCGCGAGCGCGCAGCCCGGGAAGTGGCGCAGGACCTCCGCATCCGCCTGTCGGCCTTCTTCGCCTCCAAGAACAGCTGAGTCTCCGCCATGACCGCTGTCCGCGAGGCTGAGCTTGCATCCGCCTTGAAGCGGGGTGGGACTGCCTTGCGCGGCGTCCTCGTCTATGGTGGCGATGAGGTGCGGGTCGCAGGCGTGGTCGACCAGGTCGTAAAGACGATTGCCGCCCCCGAGGATGTGACGCGGCTTCCGGCAGCGACACTCCGCAGCGATCCCGTTCTGCTCGATGATGCGCTGCGCTCCCAATCTTTCCTCGGGGGACGCCAGCTTGTGCTGGTGAGCGAGGTGACCGACGTGCAGGCCAAGCTCATCGAGCCTGCCCTGTCGCTGCCGGCGCCTGCCAATTTTCTCGTGCTCTCGGCCGGAAGCCTTGGCAAGTCGTCGGCTCTGCGCAGCCTCTGCGAGGGGGCCAGCGATTTCCTCTGTGTGCCCGTCTACGAGGACCGCCCCGCCGACATTCTCGATCTGGTGACGAAGCGCCTTGCCGCGGCGGGCTTCCGTTTCGGAGACGAAGCGGCCGAGCGCTTCATGGCACTGTGCGGCACCGACCGGGCACTCGCCCTCAACGAGGCGGAGAAGCTGTCGCTCTACTGCATGGGCCAGACGGAGATTTCGGAAGCTGATGTGATCGCCTGCTGCGGCGACCAGGCGAGTTACGGTCTGGACGGTGCCATCGACGCGGTTCTGGCTGGCGATTCACTCGCCGCCGACCGCATGCTCCATTCCCTTGATGACAGTGACTGTCGCGCCGTGCTGCCCATTCTCGCAAGCCACGTGTCGCGGCTCTCGACCTTGCGCATCGATGCTGACAGGCTGGGCGGCATTGAAGCCGCACTCAGGACCGCCAAGCCGCCTGTGTTCTTTGGCCGCAAGCAGGCCTTTTCCCAGCAGCTCAAGGCGCTGGACAGCGATGCCGTGCTCAGAGTGCAGTCGGCGGTGGAGAAGGCCGTCGAGGACTCGCGGCGCTTCCCGGATCTCGCCAACGGCATCGTCAGCCGCCTGTTCTTCTCGCTTGCGGCGGAAGCGCGGCGCGGCCTGCGGGGTTGATCATCCGTAGACGGATCAATTTCAGCCGCGGGTGAGGCGGCGGAAAACCTCGTCGAGCTGGTCGAAGTTCTTGTAGGTGATGACGAGCTGGCCGCCTTCGCCCTTGTGGTTGAGCGAGACGTTCAGGCCGAGCGCATCGCGGATCGCCTTTTCCATGGCGCGGGTATCGGCATCCTTCTCGGCGCTGCCGCCCTTCTTGCCCTTGGTCGTCTTGGTGCGTGTCAGGTCTTCCGCCTGGCGCACCGTCATGCCGAGCTTGATGATCTTCTCGGCCAGTTCCTGCGGGCTGTCGGTGGCGACAAGGGTGCGGGCGTGGCCGGCCGAGAGCGTTCCGGTTTCGATCAAGGTCAGCACCGAGTCGGGCAGCGTCTGCAGGCGGAGCGTGTTGGCGATGTGGCTGCGGCTCTTGCCGATCGAATCGGCGAGCTGCTGCTGAGTGTAGCCGTACTGGTCGATGAGCTGCTTGTAGGCGCGCGCCTCTTCCAGCGGATTGAGATCGGCACGCTGGACGTTTTCGATGAGGGCGATTTCCAGCGTCTCGCGGTCGTCGAGATCGCGCACCAGCACCGGCACGTCATGGATCGAAGCACGCTGCGCCGCGCGCCAGCGCCGTTCGCCGGCGACGATCTCGTACATGCCGCCCGTTGCCGGACGCACCACGATCGGCTGCAGCAGACCCTTCTCGCGCAGCGACTTCGCCAGCGTCTCGAGGTCTTCCTCGGCGAAGTGCTTGCGCGGGTTCAGCGGGTTCGCCTTGATCATGTCGATCGGCACATGCTTCAGGCTGCGCACATCGGCGACGACGGCGTCCTCGGAGACATCGTCTCCGATCAGTGCTGCAAGTCCCCGGCCCAGCCGCCGCTTTTGAGCCTGTGTCATAGGTATTCGTTCCTTTTATATCTTTTTATTCTAGAGCGCCTGTAGATGCCCTTCAGGCGGCCCGCAGATCGCGCTCGCGGCGAATCACTTCCGACGCCAGCTTGATGTAGGCCTGGGAGCCGACGCAGTCGTGATCGTAGAGCAGCACGGGGCGGCCGTAGGACGGCGCTTCCGAAACGCGAACATTGCGCGGAATGACCGTGTCGTAAACCTTTTCGCCGAGCACGCTGCGCACGTCCTGCGCCACCTGCTCCGAGAGCGAATTGCGGCGGTCGAACATGGTCAGCACCACGCCCTGAATGATGAGCTTCGAATTCAGCGTCGCCTTCACGCGCTCCACCGTCTTGAGGAGCTGGCTCAGGCCCTCCAGCGCGAAGAACTCGCACTGCAGCGGCACCAGGATAGCGTCAGCCGCGGCCAGCGAATTGATGGTGAGAAGGTTGAGGGAGGGCGGGCAGTCCACCAGGATGTAGGAGTAATTCCGGCCGGCCTCGGTCATGCGCTTGATCGCGTCCTGCAGGCGGTAGGTCTTGCGCTCGAACTCGGCCAGCTCCAGCTCCGCACCCAGAAGGTCGATCGTTGCGGGGGCGCAATGAAGATTGGGGATGCCCGAATCCTTGATCACGTCGGCCAATTCGGCCTCGCCGATCAGGACATGGTAGGACGACTTCTGCTGCGCCGGGTGCTTGATGCCAAGCCCGGTGCTGGCATTGCCCTGGGGGTCGAGGTCGATCACCAGAACCTTCTCGCCCACGGCGGCGAGCGCCGTGCCGAGGTTGATGGCGGTGGTCGTCTTGCCGACGCCGCCCTTCTGGTTTGCAATGGCTAGAATGCGGGGACGGGACTCAGTCTGAGCCTCGGGTTTCGACAGGTTCTGTTGGGACACGGTGGGCCTCCTCAACCTCCAGAATGACAGCTCGCGAATCGGTCAAACTTCGGTGTGCATCAAACCGGATTCTCCAAGATTTTGCGGCTTGGGTCAATTCGGTGTCGATATCTTGTCCCTTGTGGAAAAGCCCCCGGGCGCCCGACGCGAGGAAGGGCTCGGCCCAGGCGAGAAGCGTCTCGAGGGGTGCCAAGGCGCGGGCCGTCACCACCTGTACCACCGGACGCACCTGATTCGGCACCTCTTCGAGGCGGGTGAGATGGACCGTCCCTCTGGCCCCGCACTGGCGCAGCGCCTCGCGCAGGAAGGCCGCCTTCTTGCCGTTCGATTCGTAGAGGTGCGCCTCCGCCCCGGAGGCGATGGCAAGCGGAAGGGCCGGAAAGCCGCTGCCCGAGCCCAGGTCGGCAAAGGCGGTGGTGCCGGCGGGCAGGAGGTGGAGCAGCTGCAGGCTGTCCAGCACGTGGCGTTCCCAGATTTCCGGAATGGAGCCGGGCGAGATCAGGTTGATGCGCTGCTGCCAGGTGAGGAGGAGGTCCACGAAGGCTTCGACCCTGGTCCATGATTCACGTGAAACATTGAGCCCAAGGGCGGCCTCCCGGGCCTGGTCACGGGTCATGGCGGCCATGGGAGAGCCCTACCCGGCCTTGCGGTCAGACCGCCTGGCAATACCGGCAAGCACCGTGGTCAGGGCGGCGGGCGTCATGCCGTCCACCCGGAGCGCCTGCCCCACAGTCGCCGGGCGGACCCGGGTCAGCTTCTGGCGGAGCTCCATCGAGAGCCCGGGAAGGGCGTGGTAGTCGAGGTCGGCCGGGATGGCCTCCTGGTCACCCTCACGGAAGCGCTCGATCTCCCGGCGCTGGCGGTCGGCATAGCCGGCATAGAGGGCATCCGCCTCGAGGGCAGTGCGCACGTGGGCGGGCAGGCCCTTCAGGTCGGGCCAGATGTCAGCCAACCGGTCGAGGGTGACCTCCGGCATGGCGAGAAGCTGGAAGGCGGTACGGGTCTGGCCATCCTGGTTGACCTTGAGCCCGGCCTTGAGGGCGGCGGCCGAAGTGAGGGCGAGCGACTGCATCAGGGCGCGGCCTGCCGTGATCGCGTCCATGCGGGCTGTGAAGGCCCTCTCGCGGGCGGGGCCTACCAGCCCGAGGGCGAGGCCCTTGGCGGTCAGGCGCTCGTCGGCATTATCGGCGCGGAGGCTGAGGCGGTATTCCGCCCGGCTGGTGAACATACGGTAGGGTTCGCTCACCCCCCGGGTGACGAGATCGTCGACCATGACGCCGAGGTAGCCGTCGGCCCGGTCGAAGTGGGCGGGTTCACCGCCCGAGGCCGTGCGGGCGGCATTGAGGCCGGCGATCAGGCCCTGTGCCGCCGCCTCCTCATAGCCCGTGGTGCCGTTGATCTGCCCCGCCAGGAAGAGCCCGGGAAGGCGCTTTACGGCAAGGGCGTGGGTCAGCTCCCGGGGGTCCACATGGTCATACTCGATGGCATAGCCGGGGCGAATGATGCGGACATCCGCGAGGCCGGGCAGGGTGCGGATGAAGGCATCCTGGACATCCTCAGGCAACGAGGTCGAGATGCCGTTGGGGTAGACCGTATCGTCGTCGAGCCCTTCCGGCTCGAGGAAGACCTGGTGGGACTCCTTGTCGGCAAAGCGGTGGATCTTGTCCTCGATCGAGGGGCAGTAGCGCGGACCCACCCCGGAGATCTGGCCGCTGTAGAGGGGCGAGCGGGCGATGTTGCTGGCGATGATCCGGTGGGTCTCGGCCGTGGTGTGGGTGATGTGGCAGGAGATCTGGGGGGTGGTGATCGCCGTGGTCAGGAAGGAGAAGGGCTCGGGCGGATCGTCGCCCTGCTGCTCTTCCAGCATCTCCCAGCGGATGGTCTTGCCGTCGAGGCGGGCAGGCGTACCGGTCTTGAGGCGGCCCATCTGCAGGCCGAGGGCGGCAAGCTGTTCCGAGAGCCCACGGGCCGGAGCCTCACCGACACGGCCAGCCGGGATCTTCTGTTCACCGATGTGGATGAGGCCGTTCAGGAAGGTCCCGGTGGTCAGCACCACGGCGACGGCGGAGAGCACGCGGCCATCCTCGAGTGTTACACCGGCGACCCGGCCGTCCCGGATGACGAGGCCATGGGCAGCCCCTTCGACGACCGAGAGATTGTCCTGCGCCGTGATCGCGGCCTGCATGGCGTTGCGGTAGAGCTTCCGGTCAGCCTGGGCGCGTGGGCCGCGCACCGCCGGGCCCTTCGAGCGGTTGAGCATGCGGAACTGGATTCCGGCGGCATCGGCGACGCGTCCCATGAGACCGTCGAGGGCATCGATCTCGCGGACGAGATGACCCTTGCCCAAACCACCGATGGCAGGATTGCACGACATCTCGCCCACCGTCGCGAAGCGGTGGGTGAGCAGCGCCGTCACGGCACCTGCACGCGCCGAAGCCGCCGCCGCTTCGCAGCCGGCATGGCCGCCACCGATCACGATCACATCAAAGCCGTTCGTCATGGGTCCCGTCGAGTCTGATCCGTTTACGGAGGATTAACCAGCCAAGCAAAACGGGCTTGCGTTTCACGTGAAACACTACTTGCCGATACAGAAGGCGCTAAAGATTTCCCCGAGCAGGTCTTCAACATCCACGCGGCCCGTGACACCCGAAAGTGCCGCGGCAGCCTTTCGCATATCTTCCGCGATGAACTCAAGGCCCCGGCCATCCTGAGCGATGGCATGGTGAAGATGGGAGAGCGCCGTTTCGACCGCCTTGCGATGACGCTCCCGCACCACCACCGCATCCTCGCCAAGGTCGTTGCGCCTGCGAATCGAATCCTCCAGCGCCTCCCTGAAGGCGGCGAGCCCTTCGCCCGACTTGACCGAGAGCGGCCATACCCCGGACTCCCCCGTCACACGTGAATCAGCAGGCGCAAGGTCGACCTTGCTCAACACCCGGAAGTCGGGCCGGCGGGGCGGCTCTTCCATCGTCACAGCATCCACCGCCTCCATCCAGACGAGGATGTCGGCATCATCGACGGCACGCAGCGTCCGCTTCATGCCTTCCTGTTCGATGACGTCGGTCGTGCCGCGATGGAGGCCCGCGGTATCGGAGATGAGGATGGGCAGACCCGCCATGACGAGGAAGGACTCGACCACGTCGCGCGTCGTGCCAGCGATGGGCGAGACGATGGCCGCTTCGCGTCCACTCAGCCAGTTGAGGAGGGAGGACTTGCCGGCATTGGGAGGACCGGCGAGCACCACGCGCACGCCGCGCCGCACTTGCGCGGCGCGATCCGCCTGGGCCAGCGCCGCGGTGAAATCCGTGATCAAAGTCTGCATCACTGCGCGAGAGTCATCGGCGGCGCGCAGCGCCACGTCATCCTCTTCGGAGAAGTCGATCGCTGCTTCGATGAGGGCGAGCGCCCGCACCAGTTCGCTGCGCCACGTCTCGTAGCGCTGGCTGGCGTCACCCAGAAACTGCCGCATGGCGAGACGGCGCTGCGTCTCCGATTCAGCCTCGAGCACATCGGCAAGACCTTCGACCTGCAGGAGGTCGAGCTTGCCGTTGCGGAAGGCGCGCCGGGTGAAGGCGCCACGCTCGGCGAGGGCGAAGCCCTCGGCACGGCCGAGCATCTTGAGGGCGGTGGAGACGATGGCTGGAGAGCCGTGAAGGTGGAGTTCGGCCATGTCCTCGCCGGTTGCCGTTCCGGGTCCGGGAAGCCAGAGTACGAGGGCCTCATCGAGGATGCTGCCGTCCTCCTGCGCGAGGCGTCGGAGGGCGGCGCGGCGGGGTTCAGGCGGCGTCGCGCCGAACACGCCGAAGACCTCTCCGGCCTTCGGGCCGCTGACACGGACGACCGCCACTCCGGCCCTACCCGGGCCGGATGACAGCGCAAAAATGGTGGTGTCCTGATTCATTTCGGATTCGAATCGATACTATCCCGAACCCGCGGCGGCCCCGGCGAGGCCCTTCCGCCCGAGGCCTCAGCCTCAGGCGTTTCCTCACGCATTCATGGAATCGAAGAAGTCGCTGTTGCCCTTGGTCTGGCGGAGCTTGTCGAGCAGGAACTCGATGGCATCCACCGTGCCCATGGGGTTGAGGATGCGGCGGAGCACGTAGGTCTTCTTGAGGGTGTCCGCCTTGACCAGCAGCTCTTCCTTGCGGGTGCCGGAGCGGAGGATATCGATCGACGGGAAGACGCGCTTGTCGGCCACCTTGCGGTCAAGGATGATTTCCGAGTTGCCGGTGCCCTTGAACTCTTCGAAGATCACTTCGTCCATGCGGCTGCCGGTGTCGATCAGTGCGGTGGCGATGATGGTGAGCGAGCCACCCTGTTCGATGTTGCGGGCGGCACCGAAGAAGCGCTTCGGGCGCTGCAGGGCGTTGGCATCCACACCGCCGGTCAGCACCTTGCCGGAGGACGGCACCACGGTGTTGTAGGCGCGGCCCAGGCGGGTGATCGAGTTCGAGCAGGATGACCACATCGCGGCCATGCTCGACGAGGCGCTTCGCCTTCTCGATCACCATTTCGGCGACCTGGACGTGGCGCGAGGCCGGCTCGTCGAAGGTGGAGGAAATGACCTCTCCCTTCACCGAGCGCTGCATGTCGGTCACTTCTTCGGGACGCTCGTCGATGAGGAGGACGATCAGGTAGCACTCCGGGTGATTGGTGGTGATGGAGTGGGCGATGTTCTGGAGGAGCACGGTCTTGCCGGTGCGCGGAGGAGCGACGATCAGGCCGCGCTGGCCCTTGCCGAGCGGCGCCACGATGTCGATGACGCGGGGCGAGAAGTCCTTGCGGGTCGGATCGGCGATTTCCATTTCCAGGCGCTCGTCCGGATAAAGCGGCGTCAGGTTGTCGAAATGCACCTTGTGGCGGACCTTTTCCGGGTCCTCGAAATTGATCGTGTTCACCTTGACGAGGGCGAAGTAGCGCTCGCCATCCTTCGGGCTGCGGATCTGGCCTTCGACGGTGTCACCGGTCTTGACGCCGAACTTCCGGATCTGGCTGGGGCTCACGTAGATGTCGTCGGGGCCGGGGAGGTAATTGGCCTCTGCCGAGCGCAGGAAGCCGAAGCCGTCCTGCAGCACTTCGACCACGCCTTCGCCGATGATCTCGACGGTGCGGGCGGCAAGGTTCTTGAGGATTGCAAACATGAGCTCCTGCTTGCGCAGCGAGCTGGCATTCTCGACCTCGAGCTCTTCGGCGAGGCTCACAAGCTCTGCAGCCGACTTGCGCTTCAATTCGGAGAGCTTGATCTCCTTAAGGTCACTGATACTGGTCATTCCATCAACTTGAAAATAGGGCCGGGATCAGCAGACGGGCGTCGCAACAACCGGCGAAGGGGGAGGGGTGCTGCCGAACGGCAGTGACGCTCATGTAGCAGTTCGGACGGAAAATGAAAAGCCCCAACCGCGTGCAAGCGAAGCGGGCGCCACACGCCTCAGGAGAAGGGCCGCACGATCACCGCAATGACGATGACGATCAGCAGCACCGTCGGGATCTCGTTGATGATCCGGAAGTAGCGCGACGGCTTCACGCGCAGTCCGTCACGGAACTCCCGCACATGGCGCTCGAGCAGGCCGTGGAAGGCCAGCATGCAGACCACCGCCGTCACCTTGATCGCGAACCACGGCTCCGACAGCGACAACGCAAGCACATGCCAAAGGCCGAGGCCGGTGATGAGGACAACCACGAGGGCCGGCCGCATGATGGCCTTCAGCAGGCGCCGTTCCATGACGAGGAAGGTCTGGTCGGTCTCGCTGCCCACCGGCTTGTCGGCGTGATAGACGAAGAGCCGGGGCAGGTAGAACAGCCCGGCCATCCAGGAAATCACCGCCAGGATATGGATGACCTTCAGCCAGAGATACATGGACGTCAGGCCCTACCGTCGGTCTTGCGGATGGCGTCAAGAAGTGCCGTCACGTGCTCCGGCGGAGTGTGCTGCAGGATGCCATGGCCAAGATTGAAGACGTGGCGCGCCATGGGCACTTCGCGGCAGATCGCTTCCGTGCCCGCAATCATGTCTGCGCCGCCCGCCATCAGGCGTTCAGGGGCCAGGTTGCCCTGCACGGCAACACCGGTGGGGAGTTCCTTCAGAACGTCCGACAGCCTCGTGTCCTGTTCGACGCTCACCGCATTGGCGTGGGTGGCGCGGGCGAGTGCCGCATGACCCGTCCCGATGCCGCGGCCGAAGACGATGATGGGCAGACCGGGGAAGACTTTCCGTACGCCATCAACGACACGGGCAATCGGCTCATGCACCCAGCGGGCCCGCAGGCCCTCCGGCAGATCGCCAGCCCAGCTGTCGAAGATCTGCAGGACTTCCGCACCCGCCTTCACCTGCCCGACCAGGTAGTCGATCGAGGTCTCGACCAGACGGTCAACGAGACGCACGAACCACGGCTCCGCCTTCGCCGCCGCCGCCAGTGCGACTGCGCGGTCAGACCCGCGGCCCTCGATCATGTAGCTCGCCACTGTCCACGGCGCGCCGCAGAAACCGATCAGCGTCACGTGCGGCGCCAGCCCTGCCTTCACCTTGCCGAGGGTTTCATAGACGCGCTCGAACTGCCAGGCGCCCTTCGCATCGGAGAGGGCATTCACCTCGTCCATGTTGCGCACGAGAGAGAGAACCGGCCCTTCGTTCTCGACGAACTTCAGGTCAGACCCCATGGCATGCGGCACGACCAGAATATCGGCGAAGACGATGGAGGCATCGAAGTCGTACCGGCGCAAGGGCTGCAGAGTCACCTCCGCTGCCAGGTCGGGCTTGTAGCACAGATCAAGGAACGACCCCGCCTCCTGACGCACCGCCCGGTATTCGGCGAGATAACGTCCGGCCTGTCTCATCAGCCATACCGGCCTCCTCTCGGGAGTCTTGCCGGTCAATACATCCAGGAGCGCTTTGCCCACGTCGTCTTCCTTAAGAAAGAGTTAATTCTTCTGATGAGTCTGTTGGCCTGTGGGAATCCGGGATAACGGGGAGAAAAGCAAGCGGGGATGACAAATTAACCCATCGTTAAGGCTTTTGGCGCGCTTTCCCGCCGTTTCCATTCTCAACACCCCAAACACTCCCATCCACCGCCCTCTCCGGATTCAGCCGCCGGCCCCGGGTTTTCCCCAGAGCCGCCCGCACCCGTCCCGGACTTACCCACGCTCACAATCCCCAGCACTGTGGAGAACATCGCCCGGCTATATATAATGTGTCGAGCGGTCGCTGCCTTGCGCCAGGACAAGGGCCATTTCCACCGTGCACCGGCTGGTCTAGACCTTGCCGTCATGAGCATGATCATCCTCGCCTCCCAGAGCAAGGCCCGCCGCGCATTGCTGACAAGGGCCGGGGTGAACTTCACAGCCCTCTCGCCCGACTATGACGAGGATGCCGCCAAGCGCCAGAACCCGGGATTGGACGGCACTGCCTTGGCGAGCCTCCTCGCGACGGGGAAGGCCACCGCCGCTTCCCTGCAGCATACTGACGCGGCGGTGATCGGCGCCGACCAGACCCTCTCCTGCGACGGCCGTCTCTACGACAAGCCGGGAAGCCGGAGCGCCGCGCGCCAACAGCTTCTTGATCTGCGCGGCAAGACCCATGTGCTGGCTTCGGCGGTGGCCCTTGTCCGCGGCGGCACTCTCCTCTGGTCCACCGTTGAGGAGGCCCGGATCACCTTCCGGACCTTTTCAGAGGCCGCCCTCGACAGCTATCTTGACGAAGCAGGGGAAGACATTCTCTTTTCTGTCGGGGCCTATCACTATGAGGGGATCGGCCTCCGGCTGATGGAAAGCGTTGAGGGCAGCGATCACGTGATCCTCGGCCTTCCCGTCCTGCCGCTTCTCGCGTGTCTTCGTGTCAAGGGTTTCATTGCGCCATGATCAAGGCCTGTGTCATCGGTTTCCCCATCAAGCATTCGCGCTCGCCCATGATCCATGGCCACTGGCTGAAGCGGTTCGGCATCGAGGGCGAGTATGGCCGCGTCGAAGTGCGGCCCGAGGAGCTCCGTGAATTCCTCGGCACATTGCCGGAGCGTGGATACGCCGGCTGCAACATCACGCTGCCGCACAAGGAGCCCGCCTGCAATTACGTGCAGAACCTCGATGACCGCGGCCAGCGCACCGGCTCGATCAACACCGTCTATGTCCGCGACGGCCAGACCTTCGCGACCTCGACCGACGGCGAAGGCTTCGTCGAAAACATTCTCTGGCGCCTGCCCGGCTTCAGTTTTGCAGGCAAGACGGCGCTCATTCTCGGCGCGGGCGGCACCTCGCGCGCCCTCATCGACGAGATGCTGCGGCGCGGGCTGGCCCGCGTGCTGCTCGCCAACCGCACGCCCGAGAAGGCGGAGAAAATCGCCAAGGCCTTCCCCGGCAAGGTGACGACGGTGGCGCTCGCCCAACTTGACAAGAGCCTGGCCGAAACCGACCTGCTCATCAACGCCACCTCGGCCGGTGTGGCCGATGCCGCCAAGATCAGCGTGCCCTTCGCCAAGCTGAAACAGGACGCGGTGGTGACCGACGTGAACTACGTGCCGCTCGTCACACCCTTCCTGCAGGAGGCGAAGGCGCATGGTCACCCGATCGTGCCCGGCCTCGGCATGCTGCTGCATCAGGCGGTGCCGGGCTTTGCCCTGTGGTTCGGCAAGCGCCCCGTGGTGGATGAAGATCTCTACCGCCTGATCGCCCGCGACATCGATCCCGGATATGCGGGATGATCGTCATCGGCCTCACCGGCGGCATCGCCATGGGAAAGTCCGAAGTGGCGAAGGTCTTCGTGAGCGAGGGAATTCCGGTTTTCGATTCCGACCGCGAGGTGCACAGGCTCTATGACAGCAAGGAAGGCGCTGATCTTCTCGCGGCTCTCGCACCTTCTGCCGTGAGTGACGGCAAGGTTGACCGCACGGCGCTCAGTGCCCTGGTGCTTGCCGATCCGGCGCTGCTTGCGAAACTCGAAGCACTCGTCCATGCCGAAATCCGCACCCGCCGCCAGGCCTTCATCGCCGCGGAAAAATCAAAGGGCACGGAGATGGTGGTGCTGGATGTGCCGCTTCTTCTCGAAACGGGTGGCGACAGGGATGTGGATGTGACGGTGGTGGTCTCGGCCGGCGAAGAGATCCAGCGCCGCCGGGCACTCGCCCGCCCCGGCATGACCGAGGAAAAGCTCGCGCTCGTTCTGAAGCGGCAGATGGCGGATGCGGAAAAGCGCCGCCGCGCCCATCACCTCATCGAAACAACGGGGACAATCGAGGAGTTGCGGGCGCGCGTGCTTGCAGTCATCGCGCAAATCCGCAAAGAGAAGCGATCATGAGCCGCGAAATCATTCTCGATACGGAAACGACAGGCATCTCCCCGGCGGAGGGCCATCGCATCGTCGAGATCGGCGCCATCGAACTTCTGAACCATGTGCCCACCGGCCGCACCTTCCATGTCTACATCAATCCCGAACGTGACATGCCGAAGGAGGCGGAGGCGGTGCACGGGCTCTCGTCTGCCTTCCTCAAGGACAAGCCGGTGTTCAAGACGATCGCGCAGGAGTTCATCGACTTCGTGAGCGATGCGGTGCTGGTCATCCACAACGCCAGCTTCGACATGGGCTTCATCAATGCCGAGCTCTCCTACCTCGACCGTCCGCCGATCGACATGGGCCAGGTCGTGGACACCCTCGCCATCGCGCGGCGCAAGCACCCCATGGCCTCGAACAGTCTCGATGCACTCTGCAAGCGCTACGGCATCGATAACAGCAAGCGCACCAAGCACGGCGCACTGCTCGATGCCGAACTTCTCGCCGATGTCTATATCGAGCTTCTGGGCGGGCGGCAGACGGCGCTCAATCTGGTGGGCAGCGGACAGGTGACGGAACGCATTTCCGTCTCGGTGACGGCGATCACCAACGCGGTTCAGCCGCGGCCGGCAGCGCTCGCGCCCCGCCTCAGCGAGGCGGAACGCCAGGCCCATCAGGCTCTGGTGGAAAGCCTGGGGCCGTCGGCGCTCTGGGCCGACGCGCCGAAGACCCTGCAGTAGATCAGATCGGAAGAGATCAGGCCGAGGTGGCAGCCTGCTGCTTCATCCGCTGCTGATACATCGAGGCGAAGTCGATGGGGTCCAGCATGAGCGGCGGGAAGCCGCCGTTCCGCGTGGCGTCCGCCATGATCTGGCGGGCGAAGGGGAAAAGCATGCGCGGGCATTCGATCAGCACGGCCGCCTGCACCACGTTCTTGGGGAAGTTCTCGAGGCGGAAGATGCCAGCATATAGAAGCTCGGCCGCGAAGACCACGTGGCCGCCGCCCGTCGCCTTGGCATCAAGGTGAAGCTCCACCTCGAACTCGGTGGGCGACAGGTTGCGGGCATTGACGTTGACCGCGATGTTGATGTCGGGCTGGCTCGACTGGGGGGCGAGCGACGCCGGCGCATTGGGGTTCTCGAAGCTGAGGTCCTTCAGGTACTGGCCGAGGATCTTGAAGGTGGGCGTGGTGCCCGGTGCTGGTTCCGGCGCAGTCAAGGGTGCGGAAGGGGCCGCAACCCGGGGTTCGGCCGCTTCCGCCGCCTTGGCGGGGCTACCGTTCGATTTTGCTGCCGGTTTTGCCGCGGCCTTCGCCGCCGGCTTTGCTGTCTTGGTTACCTTTGCCATAGCCTCGTCTCCTCGCCGCAGTCGCCGGCCTAGCCGGGAATCACCCGCCAGCTAACATGAAGGTGTGCGGCCTGCAATGACGAGACGCAAGGTGCATCAGCCGGGCAGGAGCGGTGGAACGCAAAAAAATGCCGCCGTGACGGCCCCATTTCCGGCCAGCTTGGGGTCGATGCTTTGGACTTTGATTGCGGCGCTCAAGTTTCTATATGTGGACTTTGGCATCTGCTGGCATTTGGACCTTGATGAACTCGCTCTTTGATCCGCTGAACCTGATCCTCCTCGCCATCGCCGTGGTGGTGTTCTGGAAGCTGCGCTCCGTGCTGGGCACGCGCACCGGGCTGGAACGCCCGCCGGCGGAACCCGTGGTGCTGAAACCGCGCACCGCTCCCGGCCCCCAGGCCGAGACCTCGCCGCCCCTGGGTGTTGACGACCGCGAACCGCCGAAGCCGGTCTGGCACGGCCATGCCGAGGAGGGCTCAGCGACCGCCAAGGCCCTCGAGGCGATTGCCCAGAAGTCACCCGACTTCAAGGTCGGCCCCTTCATTGAAGGCGCGAAGGTTGCCTATGAGATGGTGCTGCAGGCCTATGCCGACGGCAACAAGCAGGCGCTGAAGCCGCTGCTCGGACCGGATGTGATGCAATCCTTCTCGGCCGCCATCGACCGCCGCAAGGCGGAGGGCTCGCGCTTCGTCTTCCAGTTCGTGGGCGTGAATACCGCGACGCTGACCCGCGCCGATCTCACCGGCCGCACCGCCAGCCTCACGCTCCGCTTCCGCAGCCAGATGATCCAGGGCGTGGTCTCCCGCGATGGCGAGACCGTGGAGGGCGACGACAAGGCGATCCGCGAGGTCGAGGACATCTGGACCTTCGAGCGCGACGTGACGAGCCGCGATCCCAACTGGACACTGGTCGCAACCGATGACGACATCGGCTGATGAGGCATCGTCGGCTGCGCTGAAGCGGGTTCGCCTCGAACCGGTTTCCTTTTCATCCCTGCACGGCATCGACAAGGACGATCTCGGCGCAAGCCTCGCCGCGTTCCGGCGTCAGGCCCGCGAGATCATCGAAGGTGGTGCCGGCTTCTCGCGGCTCGTGCTCTTCGGCGGCCGCCGCGACGACTGGCTGCCCACATGCAACGCAGCCCTTGCGGCCACGGATGCGCACCCATTTTTCGCCAGCCACTTCCAGCCCTACCGGGTTCACGCCTACGACCGGCCGGACGGTCTCTTCACCGGCTACTATGAACCGGAAGCAGACGGCAGCCGCGAGGCGCGTGCCGGCTACGATGTTCCGGTCTACCGCAAGCCTGATGATCTCGTGCCCTTCACGGAAGCGGAAGAACAGAAGACGGGATTGAAGTACGGCCGCCGCGTGAAAGGTGTTGCCGCCCCCTACATCACCCGGCGCGAGATTGAAGAAGGCGCGCTCAAGGGCCGCGGTCTTGAGCTCTGCTATCTCAGGAGCTGGGTCGATGCCTTCTTCATCCACATCCAGGGATCGGGCCGCGTGCGCCTTCCCGATGGCACGTCGCTCCGCCTTTCCTATGCGGCGAAGAGCGGGCTTCCCTACACCAGCATCGGTGCCGTTCTCGCCGAGCGCGGCGTCATCGCCCGCGAAGCAATGTCGATGCAGGCACTGCGCACGTGGATGGCGGCGCATCCGCAGGACGCGCGCAAGCTCATGTGGGAGAACCGCTCCTTCGTCTTCTTCCGCGAGATCGCCGTCGAGGATGAGACACTGGGCGCGGTGGGTGCCGCGCGCGTTCATCTGACGCCGCACCGCTCCATGGCGGTCGACCGCGCCAACTGGATGTTTGGCACGCCCTTCTGGATCGAGACGCACTATCCGCCAGAAGCAAAGCGCAAGGATCACGGGCTGTCGCGCCTGATGATCGCGCAGGACACGGGCTCGGCGATCAAGGGTTTCGTGCGTGGCGATTTCTACTGGGGCTGGGGCAGCGAGGCGGAGCTGATCGCCGGCCACATGAAAAGCCCGGGCCGCATGACCGCACTGCTCCCCCATGCGGTGGCCGCCTCACTGGGGCTGCCGCGATGAAACGTCCGCACACCGATCTTGCCGATCACGCCCTGTGGGACGAGGTGAAGCGCACCATCACGCCCCTGAAGACGCCGCGCCCCACGCCGCAGCCGCCGGGTGTTGCGGCGAAGGCATCGCATGCCAGTCACACCAGCCATGCAGTGTCCCATGCGCCCCGCATGGAGCACCGGCAGGCGTCATCGCCGCCGCCGCTTGCCGCCTTCGACCGCCGCACCGCGCAGAAGCTGTCGCGCGGGCAGGTGGAGCCCGATGCGCGGATCGATCTGCACGGCCACGGCCTCGAAGTGGCGCGCATGCAGCTCTATCATTTCCTCGAGCGCGAGCGGCGCAACGGCAGCCGCCTCGTGCTGGTGATCACGGGGAAGGGTGCGTCGCCCTTCGCCCGCCACACGCTGCACGGCACCGGCTTCTTCCATGCGCCCGAGCGCGAAGGCCGGCTCCGGCGCGAGGTGCCGATGTGGCTCAACGAGCATGTCTTCCGCGAACATGTTTCGGGATTGCAGCCGGCGCATCCGCGCCACGGCGGCGGCGGGGCCTATTATCTCCGCCTGCGCCGCAGGCCGGAGCACGGCTGATGACGCCCTTCGGCGTCAAGCTCCGGGAACTGCGCGAGGCGCGCGGCGTCTCGCTCGCCGACATGGCAGCCGAACTCGGCATTTCGAGCGCCTATCTCTCGGCCCTCGAACACGGCAAGCGCGGGCGGCCCTCCTGGTACCTCATCCAGCGCATCATCGCCTACTTCAACATCATCTGGGACGATGCCGAACAGCTCCTCGGGCTGGCCCGCATCAGTCACCCCCGGGTGACCATCGACACCTCCGGCCTCGACCCCCGCGCCACGGAATTTGCCAACCGGCTGGCGCTGGCTATCAAGGACCTCGACCGGGACGCGCTGGACGATCTCATGCGGGTGCTCGACGCCCGCCGCCGCAAGCCGCCGGGCTGACAACCGCTCGCCGGACTGCTTTCTTTTGTTCCCCAAAATTAATCTTGCGCAAATTTAGGTCTTGGCACAGCATATGAACGAAGCCGCGTCCCATAAGAAAAACAGGCGGCCGGGAGGAAGTGGCCGAGGCAGACCATGGCAGAAAAGGCCGACAGTGAGCTTGTCCGGCGGCAAAACCGCCTGCTCGTGCTGGGCGCGCTCCGCCAGCACGGCGCATCGGCGCGCGTCGATCTCGGACGCCTGACCGGGTTGTCCCCCGCCTCCATCACCACCATCTGCGCCCAGCTCATCAGCGAAGGTATCATCAGCGAGGAAAGCCTGCCGGTCGTCACCCCGCCCTCGGGCAAGCGCGGGCGGCCCACGGTGCGGCTTGCCCTCAATCCCGGCGCGGCACTGGTGCTGGCGGTCAAGATCTCCATCGACGACGTGATGATCGTCCTCACCGATTTCCGCGGCGAGACGCTGGCCCGCACCGAAGTCCGCCTGCCCACCTATGACGCGGGCCGCGACCGCTTCGGTGCGGCGCTCGCCGACGAGATCGCCGCCTTCCTCGCCACCCAGGAGATCGCCCCCCGGCGGATTTCCAGGATCGGGGTCGCCATCCAGGGCCTCGCCGACAGCCGCAGCGGCTCCATCGTCTGGTCGCCCGCCTTCAAGGAGGGCGACATTCCCGTGGCGCACGCACTGGAAGAACGCTTCGCCGTTCCCTGCTTCGTCGCCAACGATGCCAACATGATTGCCGAGGGCCTCGTCTCCGCCGACCGGGTTCGTTACGGGGGAGTCACGGCTGCCATCTTCACCGGCTATGGCGTCGGCATGGGTGTCATCATCAACGGCGAGGTCTTCCACGGCGCCACCGGGGCTGCCGCCGAGTTCGGCCACATGAACCACATTCCCGATGGCGCGCTCTGCCGTTGCGGCCGCAAGGGCTGCGTCGAGGCCTATGTGGCGGACTACGGCATCCTCCGCCATTACATGGGCGAAACGGAGAAGGAGGCGCCACGCTCCGCCGTCTCGGAAGCGACCATGATCGGCCTCCACCAGAAGGCCAAGGCGGGAGATGCGAAGGCCCGCGCCGCCTTCGAACTGGCAGGCGCTGCCCTGGGCTATGGCATCGGCCGTGTCATCTCCATCCTGAACCCCGACCGCATCGTGCTGGCGGGGCCCGGACTGCAAACCTCCGAACTGATGGAACAGGCCATGCGCGAGGCGCTGGAGAAAAGCGTGGTCGAGGTGCTGCGCCGCGACGTTGCGCTGGAGCAGGTCCGTTTCAGTGACGACATGATCATCCGCGGCACCGTCGATGCATTGTTGCGCATCATCGACCGCGACGTATTTGCGATAGCAACACCGCAGGCCGCAAGCCTGCTTGCCGCGCAGGCAGGCTAGCGGGCGATGCAGAAGAGCGACGACTTCCTGGCCGCAGGTTGCCGCTACTTCCTTCTGGTGGCCGAGGCGGGCTCCGTGCGCGCCGCCGCCCGGCAGGCGAACACCGCCGCCTCCGCCATCAGCCGCCAGATCGCACTTCTCGAGGCAAGCCTCGGCATCGCGCTTTTCGAACGCAGCGGCCGCACCCTGCGACTGGCACCTGCCGGCGAAGAACTGCGCCGGGCGCTGACCTCGTCCGCCCTCCTTCACGAGCAGGCGCTGGACCGCCTCAACGCGCTGCGCGGTCTCAAGAGCGGCAAGGTCCGGATCGCCACGGTGGAAAGCGTTTCGGGCGCGCTGCTGCCGCGCATCCTCGATGACTTCGCGACGCGCCATCCCGGCCTTCAGCTTGCGGTCACGGTGGCGGGCTCCGATGCAGTCACCGAACTCGTCCGCGACAATGCCGCCGATGTGGGCTTCACCTTCAATCCCACAAGCTTCGAAGGCCTCGGCATCGCCCACACGCAGGACATGCCACTGGGCGCCATCGTCACGCCGCAGCATCCGCTGGCGAAGCTGGCGCGCGTGACGCTGAAGGATTGCCTCGCCCATCCTGTGGCCTGGCCCGCCCGCGGCCTCAGCCTGCGGAGCCTGCTCGATCCCGTGGCCCGGCGGCAGAAGCTGCTGGTGAAGCCCGCGATCGAATGCAATTCCCTCCGCGTCATGGCAAGCCTTGCGGCGCGCGGCCTCTGCGTTGCCTTCCAGACGCCGATCGGAATCGAGCAGGAACTGAGCGACCGCCGCCTGCGTTTCATTCCATTGGCCGACCGCAACATTCCGCCCGACCGGATGATGCTGGTGCACCGCCCCGGACTCGACGGCCATGCCGCGGCCACGGCCTTTCTCGAACACGCCCGCACCCGCATGGAGAAGCTTTTCGCTGTGCCAAAAAATCGAACAGTGCGTGGCAAATAATTGGGCTGTCTGGAACAGTGACAGCGTGATAACATCTGCCGGAAATTCCGGCGCGAAGACCGGAGAGAAAACCGGGGAAGGAGTTCCATGGTGACGAAGGGCCGTCTCACGACACACGTGCTGGACACGCATCTGGGCCGTCCGGCCGCAGGCCTCATCATCGAGCTGTGGAACGTGGCGGGCGAGCCGCAGAAGCTCGTGACCACGGTCACCAATGCCGATGGCCGCGTCGACCAGCCCCTCCTCCAGGGCGAAAACCTGAAGACCGGCCTTTATGAACTCCGCTTCCGCGCCGGGGAATACCTGCACAGCACCGGGGCGGCGCTGCCGAGCCCGCCCTTCTTCGACGTGATCCCCATCCGCTTCGGCATCTCCAACGTGGACCAGCACTATCATGTGCCGCTCTTGCTCTCGGCCCACGGCTACGCCACCTACCGGGGGAGCTGAGAGCGATGGCACAGGGCGCAATCCGCTTCCTGAGGCGCGGTGTCGTGGTCGAACACCGGATCGCGAATCCGATGCAGACGGTGCTCGACTATCTCCGCCTCGACCTCCGCCACAAGGGCACCAAGGAAGGCTGCAACGAGGGCGATTGCGGCGCCTGCACCGTGGCGATCGGACGCCTGCGTGGCGGCAAGGTGCAGTACGAGCCCGCCAATGCCTGCATCATGCTGGTGGCGCATTTGCACGGCTGCGAGCTGGTGACGGTGGATGACCTCGCGGTTGACGGCAAGCTCCATCCCGTGCAGCAGGCCATGGTCGATCATCACGGCTCGCAATGCGGCTTCTGCACCCCGGGTTTCGTCATGTCGCTCTTCGCCCTCTATCACGAGGAGGGAAAGCCGAACCGCCAGCAGATCGTCGACCAGCTGGCCGGCAATCTCTGCCGCTGCACCGGCTACCGCCCGATCATCGCCGCTGCCTCCGACGCCTGCCGCGGCGACGCCAAGGACCTGTGGGCGAGTGCCGCTGCCGACATCGCCGCCGAACTGAAGACGCTCAACGACGGCAGCGATGTCTTCTGCGGCACGGGTGACAGCTTCGCTGCCGTTCCCGCCAAGGCCGAGACGCTGCTCGATCTCTGCGCCAAGCATCCCGACGCCACCATCGTCGCAGGCGCAACCGATGTGGGCCTCTGGATCACCAAGCAGATGCGGAGCCTGCCCAAGCTCATCTTCACCGGCAAGGTGGAGGCGCTGCATGCGATCACCGACCGGGTGGCGACGCTCTCGCTCGGCAGCGCCGTCACCTATGCAGAGGCAGAGCGCCAGCTGGCCGCCATCGCCCCCGACATGGGCGAGGTGCTGCGCCGCATCGGTTCGAAGCAGGTGCGGAGTTCGGGCACCATCGGCGGCAACATCGCCAACGGCTCGCCCATCGGCGACATGCCCCCCATGCTGATCGCGCTCGGCACCCGCATCATGCTGAAGAAGGGCGACGAACAGCGCGACCTCTTCCTCGAGGATTATTTCATCGACTACGGCAAGCAGGACCGGAAGCCGGGCGAACTGCTGTGGCGGATCGACATTCCGAAGCTCAAGAGCAACGAGCGCTTCTTCGCCCACAAGCTCTCGAAACGCTTCGACCAGGACATCTCCGCCGTGATGGCGGCCTTCAAGTTCGTGATCTCGGGCCGCACCATCGCATCTGCCACGCTGGCCTTCGGCGGCATGGCCGCGACACCGAAGCGGGCGAAGAAGACGGAAGCGGCGATCAAGGACCTCAAGCTCGATGCACCCGAGACCTGGGAGGCCGCCGTCGCGACCTTGGCGCAGGACTTCAAGCCGCTCACCGACATGAGGGCCTCTGCCGCCTACCGCCTCGAGACGGCGCAGGCATTGCTCCTCAAGGCGCTGCATGAACTCGTCGGCGAAAAGCCGGCCTCGCTCCGGGTGCTGGCGCCCGCCGGCAAGGAGGCCTGGACATGACCTCGCCCGATGCCGCCAAGACGGCGAAGAAGACCGCAAAGAAGACAGCCCCCGCTGAACCCACGGAAGCGGTGGTCGGCAAGGCCTTCGCCCATGACAGCGCGGCGCTGCATGTGTCGGGCCGTGCCATCTACATCGACGACATGGCGGAGCCGGAAGGCCTTCTCCATGTGGCGCCCGGCTTTCACAAGGATGCCGCCTGTGGCCGCATCCGCTCGGTCGATCTCTCCGCGGTCGAGGCTTATCCGGGCGTGGTCAGGGTTCTCACGGCGAAGGACATTCCCGGCCGCAATGATTGCAGTCCGTCCCTGGGTGGCGATCCCATCCTCGCCGATGGCGAGATCATCTTCCACGGCCAGGTGATCTTCGCCGTGGTGGCGGAAAGCCGCGAGGCTGCCCGCCGTGCGGCGCGGCTCGCAAGGATCGACATCGCGGCGGAGAAGCCGGTTGTCACGGCGGATGATGCCATCCGCGCCGGAACAGAAGACGTGCTGCCGGAATACACCTTCACCCGCAAGGATGCCGGCCAGGCGATTGCCGCTTCGAGCCACAGCCTGCTCGATTCCTTCCTCATCGGCGGACAGGAACATTTCTATCTCGAAGGCCAGGTCTCGATGGCGCTGCCCGAGGAAAACGGCGGCATGCTCGTGCATTGCTCGACCCAGCATCCGACCGAAGTGCAGCACTGCGTTGCCCACATGCTCCATGTGGACGACGCGCTCGTCACCTGCGAGTGCCGCCGCATGGGCGGCGGCTTCGGCGGCAAGGAAAGCCAGGCGGCACAATGGGCCTGCCTTGCGGCGCTTGCGGCGCATGTCACGGGCCGCCCCGCCAAGTGCCGCCTCGACCGTGACGACGACATGATCATGACCGGCAAGCGCCACGACTTCCGCGTCAGTTCGGAAGCGGGTTTCGACGATGACGGCCGCCTCACCGCCGTCAACGTGGAGTTCGACAGCCGTTGCGGCTGCTCCGCTGATCTCAGCATGGGCGTCAATGACCGCACCATGTTCCATGCCGACAACGCCTATTTCTATCCGGCACTGCGCATCCATTCCCGCCGCCTGCGCACCAACACGGTTTCGAACACCGCCTTCCGCGGCTTCGGCGGCCCGCAGGGCATGGTCTTCGCCGAACGGATGATGGAGACGATCGCGCTCCGTACGGGCCGCGATGCACTCGATGTGCGCAAGCGCAATTTCTACACCCGCCACCGGGATACCACACCCTATGGCCAGCAGGTGACGGACAACATCCTGCCCGAGATCGTGGGCGAGCTTGAACGTACCTCCGACTATCGCGCCAGGCGCGAACGCATCACCGCCTACAATGCGGCAAGCCGTGTTCTGAAGAAGGGCCTTTCGCTCACGCCCGTCAAGTTCGGCATCTCCTTCACCCTCACCCATCTCAACCAGGCGGCAGCCCTGGTGCTGGCCTATACAGACGGTTCGGTGCAGCTCAACCACGGTGGCACGGAAATGGGGCAGGGCCTCTACACCAAGGTGGCGCAGGTGGTGGCGGAGACCTTCGGCATCGGCCTCGACAAGGTCAGGATCTGCGCCACGTCGACGGGCAAGGTGCCGAACACCTCGCCCACCGCCGCCTCGTCGGGCACCGACTTGAACGGCATGGCGGCAAAGCGCGCGGCGGAAGAAATCCGCGACACCATCTCGAACCTGCTCGCCCGCGACTGGCGCATTCCCAAGGCCAAGCTCGTCTTCCGCGACGGGCAGGTGTCGGGCGGCACGAAGAGCATCACCTTCGCCGAAGCCTGCTCGCGCGCCCATCAAGCGCGGCTGCCGCTCTCGGCCACCGGCTACTACGCCACGCCCGAAATTCACTGGGACCGCGCCAAGGCCACGGGCCGCCCCTTCCTCTATTTCGCCTATGGCGCCTCGTGCAGCGAAGTCACCATCGACACCATGACGGGCGAGATGCGGGTCGACCGCGTCGACATTCTCCACGATGTCGGCAAGTCGCTGAACCCGGCGATCGACATGGGCCAGGTGGAAGGCGCCTTCGTGCAGGGCATGGGCTGGCTCACCACCGAAGAGCTTGTGTTCGACGACAAGGGCAGGCTCCGCACCCACGCGCCCTCCACCTACAAGATCCCCTGCGCCTCCGACCTGCCGGAAGAGTTCAACGTCGCCCTCTATGAATCCAAGGGCAACAAGGAAGACACGATCTACCGCTCCAAGGCGGTGGGCGAGCCGCCGCTGATGCTAGGCATCTCGGTGTGGACGGCGATCTTCAATGCGGTCGCAAGCCTGGGTGGCAACGCCATCCCGGCGCTCGATACACCGGCGACACCGGAAGCCATCCTCCACGCCATCAAGAGTGTGCGCGCATGAGCCTCGCCGCCCGCGCCCGTACGCTGCTTCGCCAGGGCATCCCGGCGGCGCTGGTGCGCGTCGGCACCGTCAAGGGCTCGGCGCCCCGCGAAGAAGGGGCGGCGATGCTGGTGACGGCAGACGGCATCGCAGGCTCGATCGGTGGCGGCACGCTGGAATGGAAGGCCATGGCCGAGGCGCAGCGCCTGCTGCGCGCGGGTGGTGCGCGGAGTGTCATGCGCTACGCATTGGGCCCCGACCTCGGGCAATGCTGCGGCGGCAACGTCGAGATCATCACCGAGGTTCTGACAAACGCGCTTCTCGCCGAGCTGGAGGCGGAGGGCCAGAGGGGCCGCAGACTCTATCTCTTTGGCGCAGGCCATGTGGGCCGGGCGCTGGTGCTGGTGCTGGCGCAGACAAATTTCGACATCGTCTGGTGCGATCCCCGTCCCAATGCATTCCCGGGCGCGGTGCCCGGCAACGTGACGCTGCGGGGCGACGATGATCCTCCTGCCATCCTCGCCGAAGCGCCGCCCGGATCGCTGGTGCTGATCATGAGTCATTCCCACGCGCTCGATCTTGCCGTCACGGATGCAAGCCTGCGCAACCCCAACATCGCCGAGACGGGCCTCATCGGCAGCGCCAGCAAGCGCGCCCGCTTCGAGCGCCGCCTGCGGGACACGGGCATTCCCGCGGACAGGATCAGCGCCCTCATCTGTCCCATCGGCATCGGCGGCATCCGCTCCAAGCGGCCCGAGGCCATCGCCATATCCACAGCCGCCCAGCTCATCGCACTGGACGAGCGCCTTGCATCGGGGGCAGCATCAGATCCCATGATCCACCAGCCGGGCCGCGCCGCATCATGACAGACGCCACCGCCACGCCGCTTCTCGAGGCCCGCAACATCGTCAAGACCTTCGGCACGCTGAAGGCCAATGACGACGTGAACCTGACCATCATGCCGGGCGAGATCCACGCCTTCCTCGGCGAGAACGGGGCGGGCAAGTCCACCCTCGTGAAGATGATCTACGGCGCGCTACAGCCCACCTCCGGGCAGTTCTTCTGGAAGGGCCGCCACGTCATCCCCACCAGCCCGTCGGTGGCCCGCCATCTCGGCATCGGGATGGTGTTCCAGCACTTCTCGCTCTTCGACAGTCTGAGTGTGGCCGAGAACATTGCGCTTGCCATGCCGGGGCCCCACGACATCGCCGCCCTCTCGGAGCGGATCAGCAAGGTCTCGGGCTCCTACGGCCTTCCCATCTCGCCCACGGCGATCGTCGGCGACCTCTCGGTGGGTGAACGCCAGCGCATCGAGATCATCCGCTGCCTGCTGCAGGAGCCGCAGCTTCTGATCATGGACGAGCCGACATCAGTGCTCACACCGCAGGAGGCGGACCAGCTTTTCGTGGTGCTGAAGCGCCTCGCCTCGGAAGGCTGCTCGGTGCTCTACATCAGCCACCGCCTCGAGGAGGTGAAGGCGCTGTGCGACACGGCCACCATCCTCCGCCACGGCAAGGTCGTGGCCCATGTCGATCCGCGGAAGGAAACGGCGGCAAGCCTCGCCCGCCTGATGGTGGGCGGAGACATCCACGCCATCAAGCCCCGCGCCAGTGCCGCGAAGGGAAAGGAGGTGAAGCCCCGCCTCGAACTGCGCAATCTCTCGCTTGCGGCAGACGGCGCTTTCGGCGTGGCGCTGCAGGATATCTCGCTTGCGGTTGCGGCAGGCGAAGTGGTGGCGATTGCCGGTGTCGCCGGAAACGGCCAGGGCGAATTCTTCGATGCCGTCTCGGGCGAGAGGCCCGTGGCATCCGGCATGGTGCTGCTCGACGGCCAGCCACTGGGGCAGGCCTCGATCACGGCGCGGCGCAAGGCGGGTGCCGCCTTCGTGCCGGAGGAACGCCTCGGCCATGGTGCCGTGCCGACGATGACGCTCTCCCTCAACATGATCCTCTCGCGCCATGCGGTCGACAAGGATCTCGGTCTCGTCGGGCGTGCTGAAGCCCGATGGCGCCAAGGCTGCCGCCGAACGCATCATCAAGAGCTTCGACGTGCGCAAGGGCAAGCCCGACCCGGAGGCCCGCGCGCTTTCGGGCGGCAACCTGCAGAAATACGTGGTGGGCCGCGAACTCGAACTGAAGCCGAAGCTGCTCGTCATCAACCAGCCCACCTGGGGCGTGGATGCAGGTGCCGCCGCGGCAATCCGCCAGGCGCTCATCGACCTCGCTCAATCGGGCTCCGCCGTGCTGGTGATCAGCCAGGACCTCGACGAGATCTTCGAGATCGCCGACCGCATCGCCGTCATATCGCGCGGACAACTCTCGCCGGCGCGTCCCGCCCAGGAGATGACGCGCGAGGAGATCGGCCTGCTCATGGCCGGCGCACACGAAACCAAGAGGGAAGGGACGCATCATGCGGCTTGAGAAACGTCCCGAACGTTCGGCTGGGATGGCGCTTGCATCGCCTTTCATCGCCCTTGCGCTTACGGTCATCACCGCCGCCATCATCTTCGCGCTGCGCGGCAACAATCCCTTCGTGGCACTCTATGTCTATTTCATCGAACCACTCACCGCCATGTGGTCGATCGAGCAGCTTCTGGTCAAGGCCTCGCCCCTGATCCTGATCGGTGCCGGGCTCTCGGTCTGCTACCGCGCCAATGTCTGGAACATCGGTGCGGAAGGCCAGCTCACGGCCGGCGCCATTCTTGCAGGCGCCATCCCCGTCTTCCTGCCGGGCTGGCAATCGCCGCTCACCCTCATCGTCATGGTGGCGCTCGGCGTCTTGGGCGGCATGCTCTGGGCGGCGATCCCCGCCTTTCTCAGGAACCGCTTCAACGCCAACGAGATCCTCACCTCGCTGATGCTGGTCTATGTGGTGCAGCTGCTGCTCGACTATCTGGTGCGCGGGCCGTGGCGCGATCCGCAGGGCTTCAACTTCCCGAAGTCGGTCACCTTCGACGGCTGGCAGCTTCTGCCCTACCTGACAAGCGGCATTCACCTGGGTGTGCTCATCGCCTTCATCGTGGCGCTGGTCCTGGGCTATGTCGTCTCGCGCACCCTCAAGGGCTACGAGATCACGGTGACGGGCCTCTCCACCCGGGCCGCCCGCTTCTCCGGCTTTTCGGAAAAGCGCACGGTGATGTTCTGCATGATGCTCTCGGGTGGGCTTGCGGGCCTTGCCGGCGTCTTCGAGATTTCCTCCGTGGTCGGACAATTGCAGCCGCAGATCTCGCCGGGCTACGGTTTCGCCGCCATCATCGTCGCCTTCCTCGGCCGCCTCAATCCGGTGGGCGTGATCTTTGCAGGCCTGCTCTTGGCACTCTCCTACATCGGCGGCGAGGCGGTGCAGACCGCACTTCAGATCCCCGACAAGATCACCCGCGTGATCCAGGGCATCCTGCTCTTCTACATTCTCGCCTGCGATACCCTCATCACCTACCGCATCGTGTCGTCGGCGTCGTCCGCCGCAAAGACGGCGAGGGCCTGAGCGATGGATCTTCTCCTCACCCTTCCCATCATCATCATGACGGCGGCCACGCCGCTCCTTCTCGCCGCCCTCGGCGAAATGGTGACGGAGCGTTCCGGCGTCCTCAACCTCGGCGTCGAGGGGATGATGGTCATGGGCGCCGTCGCCGGCTTTGGCGGGGCCTTTGCCACGGGCAACCCATGGGTGGGCGTCATCGCCTCCATCCTGGCCGGCATGGCCATGTCGCTGCTCTTCGGCTTCCTCACCCTGACGCTGCTGGCGAACCAGGTGGCGACGGGCCTCGCCCTCACCCTCCTTGGTCTCGGCCTCTCCGCCCTCATCGGCGAAAGCTTTGTTGGCCAGCCCGGCGTCAAGCTTCCGGCCATCGGCGGCATCGATCCGCTGGTGCCCTTCTCCATCCTCATGGTGGGGCTCGTCAGCTGGTTCCTTTTCCGAACCAAGATGGGTCTCGTCATCCGCGCCGTCGGCAACAGCCACGCTTCGGCCCATGCGCTGGGCTACAACGTCATCGCGGTCCGCTACCTCAGCGTCCTTTTCGGCGGCGCCATGAGCGGGCTCGCCGGGGGTTATCTCTCCCTCGTCTATACGCCCCAGTGGGTGGAGAACATGACCTCCGGCCGGGGCTGGATCGCCTTGGCGCTCGTCGTCTTCGCCTCCTGGCTGCCGCTCCGGATTCTGGCAGGAGCCTATCTTTTCGGCACGATTTCGATCCTCTCGTTCGTTTTGCAGGCACAAGGTCTGGGAATCCCCTCGCAATTCCTCTCCAGTCTGCCCTATCTTGGAACCATCCTGGCACTGGTGGTGATCTCGGGGAACAAGGCCCTGACACGGCGCAACACGCCGGCCTCCCTCGGGCAGCCCTTCGTGCCGGACCGCTGAGAAAAACATGACCAACCAAAACTTCTTCAGGGAGCTACACAGATGAAGAAACTACTGATGGCCGCGGCAGCCGCCGCCCTGATGCTGGGCGCAGCGTCCGCCTCCGCATCGGCCGAAGCCCTCAAGGCCTGCTGGGTCTACGTCGGCCCGATCGGTGACTACGGCTATTCCTACCAGCATCACCAGGGCCTTCTCGCCGTGCAGAAGGAATTCGGCGACAAGGTTGAAACCGCCTATGCCGAAAACGTCTCGGAAGCCGATTCCGAAAAGACCTTCGAGCGCTTCGCCCGCGAAGGCTGCAAGATCATCTTCGGCACCTCCTTCGGCTTCATGGAGCCGATGCTGAAGGTGGCCAAGAAGTTCCCCGACGTGAAGTTCGAACACGCCACCGGCTACAAGACCGCGCCGAACATGGGCACCTACAACGCCAAGTTCCACGAAGGCCGCTACGTCATCGGCCAGATCGCCGCCAAGATGTCGAAGACCGGCGTTGCCGGCTACATCGTCTCCTTCCCGATCCCGGAAGTGATCTCCGGCATCAACGCCTTCATGCTGGGCGCGCAGAGCGTGAACCCCAACTTCAAGGTGAAGATCGTCTGGGCCAACACCTGGTTCGATCCCGCCAAGGAAGCCGACGCCGCCAAGGTTCTCCTGAGCCAGGGCGCCGACATCACCGTGCAGCACACCGACTCGGCTGCCCCGCTGCAGGTCGCCCAGGAACAGGGCAAGCTCGGCTTCGGCCAGGCCTCCGACCAGTACAAGTTCGCCCCCAAGGCGCAGCTCACCGCCATCGTCGACAACTGGGCGCCGCACTACATCGAGGCCGTGAAGGCCGTGATGGACGGCACCTGGAAGCCGCAGCAGGTCTGGGAAGGCATGGAGAACGGCACCGTCTCCATGGCACCCTACACCAACATGCCGGATGACGTGGCCAAGATGGCCACCGAAACCGCAGCCGCCATCGCCTCGGGCAAGCTCAATCCCTTCACTGGCCCCATCACCAAGCAGGATGGCACGGTCGTGGGCGAAGCAGGCAAGCCGCTGGCCGATGGTGATATCCTCGGCATGAACTGGTACGTGAAGGGCGTGGACGACAAGCTCCCGCAGTAAGAGAACGTGAACGACACATGCCGGGTGGCGTCCTGTCACCCGGCATTTTCATGAGACGGAAAAGAGAACAGGCTTGATCGATCCATTTCTCGCGGACTGGCTGAACCTGCTCCTGCGCTGGGGCCACCTGATCGCCGGCATCGCCTGGATCGGCACGTCGTTCTATTTCATCGCCCTCGATTTCTCGCTGCAGAAACGTGACGGGCTCCCCGCCGGTGTGGGCGGCGAAGCCTGGGAAGTGCACGGTGGCGGCTTCTACCACGTGCAGAAATATCTCTCCGCCCCGCCCTCACTGCCGGATCATCTCACCTGGTTCAAGTGGGAGGCCTACCTCACCTGGGTCACGGGCTTCCTGCTCCTGATCGTGCAGTACTACCTCAATGCCGAGAGCTTCCTGATCGATCCCGGCGTGATGCCGCTCACCAGCCTGCAGGCGATCGGCATCTCGGTGGCGTCGCTCGTGGGCGGCTGGATCGTCTACGACCAGCTCTGCCGCCACCTCGCGCTCAAGCATCCGACACTGCTCATCCTCTGCGTCATTCTGCTTGTCGGCATCGCAGCCTATGGCTTCACCCATGTCTTCTCGGGGCGCGGCGCCTTCATCCATGTGGGCGCCTTCATCGGCACAACCATGGCGGCCAATGTCTTCATGGTGATCATTCCCAACCAGCGGAAGATCGTGGCGGCGCTCATGCGCGGCGAGAAGCCCGACCCGCGCTATGGCGCCATGGGCAAGCAGAGGAGCCTGCACAACACCTATCTCACGCTGCCCGTGCTGCTGATGATGGTGTCGAACCACTACGCCTTCCTCACCGGCCATCCGCAGAGCTGGATCCTGATCCTGCTCATCGTGGTGGGCGGCGCCTCGCTCCGCCACTTCCTGGTGCGCACCGAGGTGGGCGACGAGCAGCGCGAGATCGCCTGGCTCCTGCCGGTGATCGGTGCGGTGCTTTCGGTGGCGCTGCTGATGACGACACCGGCGGCAAGGCCCGCCTTCACCGGCGAGGTGTCGGACGCGGAGGCCCTCGGCATTGCGCAAACGCGCTGCGTCGCCTGTCATGCCGCGAAGCCCGCCGACACCACCTTCAGCGAACCGCCCAAGGGCGTGATCCTCGACAGCCTCGACAACCTCCGCCGTCACAAGGCAATGATCCTCATCCAGGCCGTCAACAACAACGCCATGCCGCTCGGCAACAAGACAGGCATGCTGGCGGAAGAGCGCGCCAAGCTCGGCGCCTGGCTGGCGAAGCAGCCATGATGACGCTGGCCACCGTGAACGCGATGACGCCTGCGGACTTCGTGGCTGCCTTCGGCGACGTGGCCGAACACTCGCCCTGGGTGGCGGAACAGGCAGCCCTGTCACGGCCCTACCCGTCGCGCGAGGCGATGGTGGCGGCCTTCGAGACGGCGTTGCGCGGAGCGGACCAGCCGGCACAGCTCGCCCTCATTCGCGCCCATCCTGATCTGGCCACGCGGGCGAAGCTGACGGATGATTCCACCCGCGAGCAGAAGGGCGCGGGCCTCGATACGCTGAGCGATGCCGAGTTCAGCCGCTTCACCGCCCTCAACACCCGCTACAAGGAGCGCTTCGGCTTTCCCTTCATCTTCGCGGTGAAGGGTGCGACCAAGCACCAGATCCTGGCGAGTTTCGAGGCGCGGGTCGAAAACAGCAAGGACGATGAATTCGCCATGGCGCTGACACAGGTGTTGCGCATCTTCCGCTTCCGTATCGAAGACAGGGTGTCGGCATGAAGAAGGTGATCCGCGGCGAGGTCGTGTCCTTCGGCGAGGACCTGCGCGTGGCGTTGCATTTCGAAAAGGGCGCCGTGGCCGTGGACGAGCGCGGCCGCATCGGCTGGGTGGGCGAGGCCGCGAAGCTTCCCGAAGGCTGGCGCAGTGCACCGGTCGAGGATCACGGCAGCAAGCTGGTGCTGCCGGGCTTCATCGACGCGCACATCCATTTCCCGCAGTACCGGATGCTGGCCGCGCCCGGAAAAGACCTGCTCGATTGGCTCCGCCGCTTCACCTTCCCCGAAGAGGCGCGCTATGCCGATGCGGGCTATGCGGCGGCGGCGGCTGAGGCGTTTCTTTCGCGCCTCTTTTCCCACGGCACCACGGCGGCGCTGGCTTTCTGCTCCGTGCACAAGGCCTGCGCCGAAGCGCTCTTCACTGCGGCAACCTCCGCCAACATGGCCCTCGTCACCGGCAAGACCATGATGGACCGCAACGCCATTCCCGCCGTGCAGGACACGCCCGAAACCGGCGCGCGTGAAAGCGAAGAGCTCTATCACGTCTGGCACGGCAAGGGCCGCAACCGCTATGCCGTCACACCGCGCTTCGCCATCACCTCGAGCGAGGCGCAGCTGAAGCTGAGCGGCGAACTTCTGGCGAGCCTGCCCGGCGCGTTGATGCAGACGCACATCTCGGAAAGCGCGGGCGAGATCGCCTTCGTGAAGGAGCTCTTCCCCACATCGAAGGACTACACCGATGTCTATGACCGCTTCGGCCTGCTGGGGCCGCGCAGCATCTTCGCCCATGGCATTCACCTGAACGAGCGCGAGGCGAAGCGCTTCTCGGAGTCGGGCTCGAGCGTCATCCATTGCCCGACATCGAACACCTTCCTGGGTTCGGGCCTCATGTCCATGCCCTACCTGCGAGACAGGGCGCGGCCCGTGTCACTCGGCATTGCAACGGACGTGGGCGGCGGCACCAGCTACTCCATGCTGCAGACCATGGGCGAGACCTACAAGGTGCAGATGCTGAACGGCTACAAGCCGCAGGCCGCCGAACTCTTCGCCATGGCGACGATCGGCAATGCCCACCGCCTGCACATCGCCACTGACACGGGTTCGCTTGACAGTGGAAAGTTCGCCGACGTGGTCGTGCTCGATCCCGAGGCCACACCGGTTCTCAAGGCGCGGCACGCCCTCTCCCAGAGTCTCGAAGACGTGCTCTTTGCGTTGATGATCCTGGGCGATGACCGCGCCGTTGCCGCCACCTATGTGGCGGGTGCCTGCCGCCACGGGAGGACCGGGTAGTGCCGAAGTTCTCTGCCAATCTCTCGACGATGTTCCAGGAACATTCCTTCCTCGACCGCTTCGCCGCAGCGAAGACGGCGGGCTTCGATGCTGTCGAATTCCAGTTCCCCTATGCCTTCCCCGTGGCCGATGTCGTATCGCGGGTCGAGGCGCTGGGGCTCGAGGTCATTCTCTTCAACCTGCCGCCCGGCGACTTCGCCAAAGGTGAGCGCGGCATCGCCTGCCTGCCCGGGCGCGAGGCGGAATTCCGGGACGGGATTGACCTTGCCCTCAGCTATGCCCTGCCGCTTCGCTGCAAGACGCTGAACTGCCTCGCGGGGCTTCTGCCTGAGACGGTGGCGCGGGATGAGGCGCGCCGCACGCTCCTTGCCAATCTCGCGACGGCCGCGGAGCGCCTCAGCGCGAACGGCATCCAGCTGGTGATCGAACCCATCAACGCTTACGACATGCCGCGCTTCTTCGTGAACCGCAGCAGCGAGGCGCTCGCCCTCATGGATGAACTCAGGCCCCATGACGTGAAGCTGCAATATGATGTCTATCACATGCAGCGCATGGAAGGAGAGCTGATGAACACGCTCACCCGCCTTCTGCCGCGCATCGGCCATATCCAGATTGCCGACAACCCGGGCCGCCACGAGCCGGGCACGGGCGAGATCAACTTCCCCGCCATTTTCCGCCATCTCGATGCCATCGGCTACACGGGATTTGTGGGCTGCGAATACACGCCGAAGGCCGGAACGGTTGACGGCCTCGTTTGGCGCGAACAGATGGGCCTTGCATGACCGATCCGAAGACCTTCCTCCGCGCGCTCTTCGATTCTGCCGTCGATGCCGCCCTGCCGGAAAAATCCGTGCCGCGCTTTCTCCCCGAAAAGCCGAAGGGCCGCACCATCGTCATCGGCACGGGCAAGGCCTCCGCCGCCATGGCGAAGGTGTTCGAGGAGCAGTGGCAGGGTCCGCTCGAAGGGCTGATCGTCACCCGCTACGGCCACGCCGTGCCGACGAAGCACATCCGCATCGTCGAGGCCGCGCATCCCGTTCCGGATGCAGCCGGCGAAAAGGGTGCAGCGGAAATGCTGCAGCTGGTGCAGGGCCTGACGAAGGATGATCTCGTGGTGGCGCTGATGTCGGGCGGCGGCTCGGCCCTTCTCAGCCTTGCCGCCGAAGGTGTCTCCGCCGAGGACAAGCGCGCCGTCAACCGCGCGCTGCTGAAGTCGGGCGCACCCATCCAGGAGATGAACTGCGTGCGCAAGCATCTCTCGCGCATCAAGGGCGGGCGGCTGGCAGCAGCGGCATTTCCGGCGCGGGTCGAAACGCTGGTGATCTCGGATGTGCCGGGCGACGATGTCTCGGCAGTGGCCTCCGGGCCGACGGTGCCCGATCCCACCACCTATGCCGAGGCGCGGAACATTCTCGCCAAGTACAATGTCACGGTGCCGGACTCGGTGCGCCGCCATCTGGAAGCGGCACCCGACGAAACCCCGAAGCCGGGTGACCCGCGCCTTGCCCATGCGCGCACGCAACTCATCGCCTCGCCGCAGACTTCGCTTGAGGCCGCGGCCGCCGTGGCGCGGAAGCACGGCATCACGCCACTCATTCTTGGTGATGCACTCGAAGGCGAGGCGCGCGACGTGGGCTTCGTCATGGCAGGGATCGCGCGCCAGGTGCAGCGCTTCGGCCAACCGGTGCAGCGCCCGTGTGTGCTGATCTCGGGCGGCGAGACCACGGTGACGGTGCGGGGAAGTGGCGTCGGCGGGCGCAACGTGGAATTCCTGCTGGCGCTGGCGATCAAGCTTGCGGGTGCCGAGGGTATCCATGCCCTTGCCGCCGATACCGACGGTGTGGATGGTGCCGTCGATGTAGCGGGTGCCATGATCACGCCCGACACGCTGGCGCGGGCCCGGGCGCACGGCATCGATCCCTGGGAGTCGCTCGCCAACAATGACGCGCACACGTTCTTCAAGGCGCTCGGCAATCAGGTGGTGACAGGTCCCACCCTCACCAACGTCAACGACTTCCGCGCCGTGCTGGTGGTGTGAAGGGGAACCTTCACCGATGTCCCAATAATCGTCATTCCATAAAATCTCTCCATGCCCGGCCTTGAGCCGGGCATCCAGTTCAGCGTGACGTGACCACTGGATGGCCGGGTCAAGCCCGGCCATGGAGAAAAATCTGAGCCCTACCGGCTCTTGATCTCGCCCGCCTCGTGCGCCCGCATGGTGCTGGAGAAGGCTGCTTCGAGATGGTCCGCCATGGCGCGGCGGGCCCGCTCGGCGTCATGACTATTCAGTGCACGGATGATGTTGCGGTGCTGCTCCAGCGTCGCCTCGCCCTGGCCCTGGCGCGGCAGCATCACATGGCGGCAGCGGTCGAGCTGCGCCTTCGAGATGTCGATCGCCCGCCACAGCCGGTCGAGGTTGCTGATGTCGGCGATGTAGCGGTGGAACCTGTCGTCGGTGGCAATGGCCTCGGCGAAGCGCCGCCGCTCGATGGCGCGGGCATGCTGCAGCAGGAGATCATTGAGCGCATCGGCATGGGCCTCGGTCATGCGCTGGGCTGCCTGTGCCGCACTCTCCATTTCAAGGGCGCGGCGGATGAGGAAGGCCTGTTCCACCTCGGCCCGGTCGATGTGGGTCGCGCGCGTGCCCGACTGTGCCACAACATCCACCAGGTGCTCGTCGCTCAGCTTCTTGACCGCTTCCCGCACGGGTGTGCGCGAGACGTTCAGGCTGGCGGCGATGGACTTCTCGTCCAGCACGTCACCGGGGGCGATTTTTCCGGTCAGGATCAACTGGCGCACGAGATCGTAGATCTGCTCGCGCAGTGGGCGAGAGCGGTCGAGGCGGCTGGCATCAAGCTCGTGGGCCATGCTGGCATACTAATATAACAGTTCTGGACAGCAACGGGAAAAACTGCGAAGTTCACCGCCAACACAAGAAAAAACACGGACTGATCCAGGGAGGGGAATATGGCAGCCAACAATTTTCCCAAGCTGCACAATGCGATGTGGCCGGGGCTCGTGGGCAAGGGCCCGGATTCGGAGCCCGGCATCGAGCTCGACACGCTGCTCGATCTCACCGCCAAGGCCGAGGTGAACGGCGTCAAGTTCGACGGCGTCGACATCTTCCATGTGGGCCCGCACACCAACATCGATTGCGACGATGACGAGATCAAGCGCCTCGCCGACAAGGTGGCGAAGCGCAACCTCGCGATCGGCTCGATCGTGGCGCCGGTCTGGCCGCCGGTGGGCGGCGGTTCCGCCATGGGCTCGACCGCCGACCGCAAGAAGTTCGTCGAGAACGTGCGCAAGTCCTGCAATCTCGGCAAGCGCCTGCGCGAACTGGGTGTGCGCCATTACGGCGTGATCCGTATCGACTCAGCCAGCAGCCCCGGCGACTGGGCCAAGGACCCCGCCGGCAACACCAAGAAGATCGCCAAGACCTTCCGCGAGGCCTGCTCCGTCGCCTCTGACTATGGCGAGCGTCTCGCCGCCGAAGGCGAGATCTGCTGGGGCGGCATGCATTCCTGGAAGGACATGATCAATACGCTGGAGGAGACCAACCGCCCCCAGACCATCGGCTTCCAGGCCGACATGGCCCACACGCTTCTCTATACGATGGGCTACAACGCTCCGAAGTCGCGGCTCCTTCCCGCCAAGTTCGACTGGAAGAGCAAGACCACCCTCGATGAAGCGCTGAAGAAGATGACCGACGCGCTCCGCCCCTGGACCATCGACTTCCACGTCGCCCAGAACGACGGCACGGTGAAGGGTCTCGGCTATCACGACAAGACCGGCCGCCACTGCATGGTCACCGACAAGAACGGCAAGCTCGATATCGTCAAGCACGCAGGCTACTGGCTGCGCGACCGCGACGGCGAACTGATGAAGGCCTTCCGCCACATCTGCTGGGACGGCTGCATGTTCCCCAACGAGGTGATGCTGAAGCAGCAGACCTGGAACGACATTCTCGCCACCATGGTCAAGGTGCGCGACAAGCACGGATGGGTGGCGTGATGGCCAAGAAGAAACTCAATGTCGGCATGGTGGGCTACGGCTTCATGGGCCGCGCCCATTCCAACGCCTTCTCGCAGGTCGGCCACTTCTTCGACCTGCCCTACCAGCCTGTGCTCAAGGCGGCCTGCGCCCGCAACGCCGACAACCTGAAGAAATTCGCCGACCAGTGGGGCTATGAGTCGACCGAGAACGACTGGCGGAAGCTGATCGAGCGCAAGGACATCGACCTGATCGACATCGCCGCCTCGAACGACATGCATCTCGAGATCGCCACCGCTGCGGCCGCGGCGGGCAAGATGGTGATGTGCGAGAAGCCGCTCGGCCGCAACGCCGCCGAATCCCGCAAGATGGTGGATGCGGTCGAGAAGGCGAAGGTGCCGAACATGGTCTGGTACAATTACCGCCGTGTGCCCGCCGTCACCCTCGCCAAGCAGATCATCGACGAGGGCCGCCTCGGCAAGATCTTCCACTACCGCGCCAAGTTCCTGCAGGACTGGACCATCTCCGCCGACCTGCCGCAGGGCGGCCAGGGTCTATGGCGCCTTGACGTGAACGTGGCGGGCTCCGGTGTCACGGGCGACCTCCTCGCCCACTGCATCGACACCGCCATGTGGTTGAACGGCGGCATCGACAAGGTCATCGGCATGACCGAGACCTTCATCAAGGAGCGCCAGCACAACCTCACCGGCAAGAAAGAGCCCGTCGGCATCGACGATGCCAGCCTCTTCCTCGCCCGCTTCGACAACGGCTCCCTCGCCAACTTCGAGGCCACACGCTACGCGCGCGGCCACAAGGCGCTCTACACCCTTGAAATCAATGGTGAGAAGGCCTCCATCTTCTGGGACCTGCACGACCTCCACCGCCTGCAGTATTTCGATCACCGTGACGAAGGCCGCACCCGCGGCTGGCGATCGATCCACATCACCGACGGCGATCACCCCTACATGTCAAAGTGGTGGGTGCCCGGCCTGCAGATCGGCTACGAGCATTCCTTCACCCACCAGGTGGCGGATTTCCTCGAGGCACTCGACAAGGGCCAGTCGGCCGCGCCCACCTTCCGCGATGCACTCGCAACCGATCTTGTGACAGATGCCGTGCTCAAATCTGCAGCATCCGGCCGCTGGGAGAGTGCGAAGGGGTAATGTATGAATAAACATGCACTTGCAAGATGGCCTGTCTGCGCTAGTCTCCCCGCGCCAACGAGGATGGACCATGCCGTCAAGCAGTAATGCCGCCCTTTCTCTGACCGGTGTCAGCAAGCACTACGGCAAGGTGCGTGCGCTCGAAGACCTGTCCTTCGAAGTGCAGGAAGGCAAGTTCTTCGTGCTCTTCGGACCAAGCTCGGTGGGCAAGACCACGACGCTGCGGATGATCGCGGGCCTCGTGCGGCCCGACAAGGGCAGCGTCCACATCTTCGGCCGCGACAAGACCGATGCGGAGATCGCCGGCCGCGGCGTCTCGATGGTGTTCCAGTCCTTCGCGCTCTATCCCCATCTCACCGTCTACCAGAACTTCGCCTATCCCCTGATCGAGGAGAAGGTGGCGAAGGAGGAGATCGACAAGCGCGTGCGCGAAACCGCGGCGATGCTGAAGCTCGACAAGAAGATCGACCGCAAGCCCAACACCCTCTCGGGCGGCGAGCAGCAGCGCGTGGCGCTGGGCCGTTCGCTCATCCGCCGGCCGAAGATCCTGCTCCTCGACGAGCCGCTCACCAACCTCGACGCCAAGCTCCGCCACGACATGCGCGCGGAACTGAAGCGCCTGCACCGCCAGTTCGGCCTCACCATCGTCTATGCCACGCCCGATGAACTCGAAGCCCTCTCCATGGGCGAGGAGATCGCCGTGATGCGCGATGGCGGCGTCGTCCAGACCGGCACGCCCGACGAACTCTACGAGGCGCCGCGCGACATGTATGTGGCGGGCAAGATCGGCTCGCCCCACATGAACATGATCAAGGGCCGCACCGCCAAGGACAAGACCGCGGTGGAATCGAGCTTCGGCCCGGTGTCGCTCGCCCGCAAGATCGCCGCCGATGCGGGCGAGGAAGCCGTGCTCGGCATCCGCCCCAGCGACATCCGCTTTGCGGCCAAGGGCGAAAAGGGACTCGACGTCAACATCACCATGCTCGAACCCCTGGGCGACGTCACCGTCGTCTCGGTGGAGGCGGGCCACGAAACGCTGCGCATGCTGCTGCCGGAGTCGATCGCCACGGGGCTCGCCCCCGGGCAGAATGCGTCCATCTATCTCGACCCAAAAAAATTCCATGTCTTCCGCGCTTCCAGCGGCCAGGCCATCGCCTGACGCGGGACGCCAGAAGGAAAAAAACGGTAACGCAAGGGAGGAAACCTAGATGACCGTGATGACGAAGATGAAAGCCTTCGCGACGGCGGCCGGATTTGCCGCCACGCTGATGGTGGGAGGGGCCTCCATGGCCACTGCCGACGAAGTGACGCTGACAATGGCGGTGCCGGACTGGCCTCCGACCCGCATCATGAAGAAGTTCTTCGACGAGCAGTACAAGCCGAAGTCCGGCAACACAGTGAAGCTCGACGTGGACTTCATTCCGTGGCCCGACTTCTATACCCGTGTCAACGCCTCGCTGACCTCGGGTGAACAGAAGTACAACTTCATCGTGTCGGACTCGCAGTGGCTGGGCGCCTTCGTGGAAGGCGGCTACTTCCGCAAGATCAACGACCTTCTGGAAGCCGATCCGGACTTCATGGCGACCTTCAAGTCGATCCATCCGAATCCGCTGAATGCCTATTCGACCTATCCCCACAAGTCGCAGAACTACTACGGCTTCCCGCAGTTCCCCGACGTGCTGGTGAACTACGGCCGCAAGGACATCCTCTGCAACGAGGAAGAGCAGAAGAACTTCCAGGCGAAGTACAACAAGAAGCTGCCCTGCACGGGTGAAGAGCTCGACGCGATGACGTGGGATGACTTCCGCAACGTCGGCGAATTCTTCATGCGCAAGAAGGGCGACATGCTGGCCGGCAAGCCTGCCGAGGACGATTTCTACGGAATCGCCTTCCAGGCCGGCAAGGGCTACGACTTCTCGTCCATGCAGATCAACGGCTTCATCTGGCAGATGGGCGGCGACATCTGGGACGAAACCAAGGCTCCCAAGGGCCAGGCTGAAGGCGTGGTGAACTCTCCGACCGCCGTCAAGGCGCTGGAGAAGTACCTCGACATGATCCAGTTCATGCCGCCGGTGGCCAAGACCGGCACCATGGACATCTTCAAGTCCGACGAACTGTTCCGCGAAGGCAAGGTCGCGATGAACATCGACTGGATCGGCCTCGGCGAAGCCTCGCTCGACCCGAAGACCTCCAAGGTCTCCGACAAGCTGGTCTTCGGCCAGATGCCGGGCACCATGGGTCCGGATGGCAAGATGATCCGCTGGTCGAACATCGGTGGCCAGCCCTTCGTGCTGACGACCTGGACGACCGACGCGCAGATCAAGGAAGCCGTCGAATTCGTGAAGTGGTGGCTCTCGCCCGAGATCCAGCACCAGTTCGCTGCCGGTGGCGGCCAGTCGGCCATCAAGTCGGTGTATGAAGATCCGAAGTACGTGACCTACCGTCCGTGGAATCGTGCCTGGGCTCCCCAGCTCGACTGGCAGAAGGACGTCTGGCACGTGCCGCAGTTCTTCGAACTCCTGACCCAGCAGCAGGACCAGTTCGACCTCGCCATCACCGGCAAGCAGGATGCAAAGACGACCTTGGACAACATCGCCAAGTTCCAGCAGAACCTGCTCAAGGAAGCCGGCCTGATCGAGTGATCTGACGAACCAACATGATGCGCGGAGCGCACAAGGCTCCGCGCATCTTTTATCCAACACCTCACTGAACGGCAGCTTCGCGGACCCATGACGGACACGACGGTACGAACTCTTCCTGCGCCTGCGTCTCTCTTCAGGCCTTCCGCCGACAACTGGAAGCTGGCGATCCTCGCCGGCGTTGTCGTGACGGTGCTTGCGACGCTCACGCTCCCCGCCAAGGCCGCCTTCTGGGTTGTGGGTGCGGCTGCCGCAATGATCGCCGCCGCCTTCGTGGTGAATGCCTACCGCCGCCGCTACTACGGCGGCCTCCTGGTGGCGCCCGCCATCGCCGTTCTCTTCGTGATGAACATCTTTCCGCTGCTCTGGTCGCTCGGTCTCTCCTTCTTCGCCTACCAGTCGAACCAGCAGACGATCCGTTTCGTGGGCCTGCAGAACTACGTGAAGGTGCTCACCAACGAGCTTGCCGCCGCCGACAACTGGCATGCCCTCATCAACACCGCCATGTTCGTGGTCTTCACCGTGTCGGCCCAGATGGTGGTGGGCTTCCTGCTCGCCATGCTCTTCGCCAAGCAGTTTCCGCTCCGGCGCTACCTGCTCATCCTCGTGCTCACGCCCATGATGCTCTCGGTCGTGGCCTCGGGCGTGTTCTTCACCTATTATTATGACCCGACCTTCGGCATCCTCTCCTACGTGATGAACAACCTCACCGGCCAGCAGTTCATCCTCATGGACAACAAGGTGGGTGCAGTGGCTGGCATCGTCTTTGCCGACGCCTGGATGTGGTCGCCCTTCGTCATGCTGCTGGTGCTCGCCGGCCTCGTTTCGGTGCCCAAGTATCTCTACGAGGCCGCGGCCATCGACCGCGTCTCGTCGTGGCGGCAGTTCTGGACCATCACCTTCCCCTATATCCGCGGCCTCCTCATGCTGGCGCTGCTCTTCCGCACCATCGAGGCCTTCAAGCTCGCCGACCTCGTGATCCTTCTCACCAAGGGCGGCAACGACACCATGACGATCTCCTATCACCTCATCCGCATTGCCAACGAGCAGAACAAGACGAGCGAAGGTGCAGCCATCTCCTACGTCATGCTCTTCATGGTGATCGTGCTCACCAACCTCTACCTCTATCTGGCCAACCGCCGCAGCCAGGGAACCTGATGATGTCGAATTTCACGACCTTCCTTCAGAACATCGGACTTGCCCGCAAGGGCGGCATCGAGAATGCCGGCTGGGGCCGCACCCTCGTGGTGGCCATCGTCTCGTTCATCTACTTCCTGCCGGTGCTGATGATCATCTTCACCGCCTTCAAGCCGCAGGATGCCGCCCTCTCCGTGCCGCCGACGCTCTCGCCCACCTCGCTCTTCGGCCTGATCCCCGACCAGTTCGTCTTCACGCCCACGCTTGAAAACTTCGGCTCGGTGTTCTCGCGCGTGATGACGGCAGGCGGCCAGCCGGAAGCCACCGGCTTCGACCGCTTCTTCTTCAACTCGATCGTGATCTCCTCGGTCTCGGTGCTGCTGGCGCTCGTGATCGGCACGCTCGCCTCCTACGGCTTCTCGCGCTATCCCCTGAAGGGCAACGACACCTACCTCTTCATCATCCTCACCACCCGCATGCTGCCGGCCATCGTCGTCATCATCCCGGTGATCTTGATGTTCCGTGTCGTCGGCCTCTCGGGCTCCTACCTCGGCATCATCCTGCTCTACACCGCCTTCAACCTCGCCTTCACCATCTGGATGATGAAGAGCTTCTTCGACGAGCTTTCGACCGACGTGGAAGACGCCGCGCGCATCGACGGATCATCGGAAACCAAGGTCTTCTTCAAGATCTGCCTGCCGCAGGTGGTGGCCGGCCTTGCCGCTACCTTTGTCTTCGGCCTCATCCTCACCTGGAACGAGTTCCTCTTCGCGCTCCTCCTCACCGGTGTCGACACCCGCACCGTGCCGGTCGCCATGAACCAGGCCGTCTCTTCGGGCGGCCGCGGCACCGACTGGACGCTGCTCGCCTCCATCGAAACCCTCTTCCTCATTCCCGTCTTCCTCGTGACCTTCTTCCTGCAGGGCCACCTGCTGCGTGGCGTCACGTTCGGCACAGTGAAGCGCTAAGACATGTCCACGATTGAAATCCGAAACGTCTCCAAGAAGTTCGGCGAGTTCCAGGCCGTCAAGGACGCCGACCTTTCGGTCAAGGCGGGCGAAGTGGTCTGTCTCCTCGGCCCCTCGGGCTGCGGCAAGACCACCACGCTCCGCATGATCGCCGGCCTCGAAAGCGCCACCTCGGGCGACGTGCTGATCGCCGGCCAGCGCATGAACGAGCTTCCGCCGGAAAAGCGCGACATCGCCATGGTGTTCCAGTTCTACGCGCTCTATCCCGCCCTCACGGTGGGCGAGAACATCGCCATGCCGCTTCACTATGAAGGCATTTCGCCCACCGAAAAGAAGGCCCGCGTCGGCATGGTGGCGGACATCCTCCACCTCACCGGCGTGCTCGACCGTCTTCCCGGCCACATCTCGGAAGGCGAGAAGCAGCGCGTCGCCGTGGCCCGCGCCATCGTGCGCGATCCCAACTGCTTCCTCTTCGACGAGCCGCTCTCGCGCCTCGATGTGGAACTCCGCCACTCCATGCGCGGCCAGATCAAGGGCGTGCTCTCCAATCTCTCCAAGGCAACGGTGATCGTCACCCACGACCAGCTCGAGGCCCTCACCATGGCCGACCGCATCGCCATCATGCGCGACGGAGTGATCGAGCAGGTGGGCACGCCGCATGAGGTCTTCGCCAAGCCGGCCAATGTCTTCGTGGCAAGCTTCATCGGCACGCCGCAGATGAACCTGGTGGAGGCCGACCTCCGCGCCGTGAAGGACGGCAAGGCTGAACTCACCTTCGATGACGCGCCGCTCGCCATCTCGGTCAATCCGGCGGTGTCCTCGCTCAAGCCCTCGAAGGTGACGATCGGCATCCGCCCGCGCGCCTTCACCCCGGTCAGCAAGGCGGGCAAGACCACCATCACGGCCATGGCCGAACTGATCGAGCCCATGGGTGCCGAAACCCTGATTCACGCCCGCACCAAGACGGGCAGCGACATCCGCGTGGTGGTGCCGCGAGAGAAGAAGGTGAAAATGGGCGAAGTCCTGCATCTCGAACCCGATGCGGCCCAGACCCATGTCTTTGCCGACGGCGGAAAGGCGGTGCGGGCATGAGCATGAACAGCGACAACAGCGGCATGAGCGGCCAGTCGGCACTCCGCCTCGAATTCTTCATCATCGGGCTCGGCATCCTCGCCCTGCTGATGATCTTCCAGCCCTTCTCGATCACACTCTTCACCCTCGGCTGCATCGTCGTTGTGGTGGCGGGGCTGGTCAACAACCTCCTGCCCCTGGCGCAGCCCGGCGTGCAGCCCCGTTCGGTCATCACGGTGGCCATGGTCGTCGCCATGATCTTCTGCATCGTGCTGCTGGTGGCGATCTTCTCGGCGTCTCTCTACGGCATCTTCTTCCTGAAGCCGCCCGATCCGAACACCACCGCGGGCAAGGTGCAGCTCGCCGCCACCCCCTGGTACATGCACAGCTTCACCTGGACCATCGCGGTGATCGCGGCGGTGCTGGCGGGCCTCATCACGGTGCGGTCCGGCAAGAAGGCCTGAGCGATGGCGGCCGCGTCACGTCATGACGTCTCGGTCATCGGGCTCTACATCCTCGACATCCTCGGCCGCCCGGTGACGCGCATCCCCGAGCGGGGTGGCGTGGACTTCATCGAGGAAATCAGGCTCACCGTCGCGGGCACCGCAGGCGGCACCGTCATCGACACAGCCAAGCTCGGCCTCAGGAGCCTTGCCGTGGGTGCCGTGGGCGACGATGAAAAGGCCGATTGGGTGCTGATGACCATGCAGAAGCACGGCATCGACACCTCGATGATGCAGCGGATCACGGGCGTGCCCACCTCCGCCACCATCCTCAACATCCGCCCCAATGGCGAGCGCCCGGCGCTCCATGTGCGCGGCGCCTCCGATCACTTCGATGTCACGCGCGAGATGTATGACCGCGTCTTCGATGCGCCGATCATCCATCTGGGTGGCACGGGGCTGCTGAAGAAGCTCGATGGTGCGGCAAGCCTCCGCCTCCTCAAGGAAGCGAAGGCGCGCGGCCGTACCGTCACCTTCGATCTCATTGCCGCCAATGCCGAGACGGCGAAGATGGTGCTGCCCCTTCTCCCTTACATCGACTACTTCATGCCCTCGATCGAGGAGGCGAAGGAAATGTCCGGCCTCGCCACGGCCGAGGACTGCGCCCGCTACTATCTCGACCACGGTGCGAAGGCCTGCGTCTTCACCCTGGGCGGCGATGGCGCCTTCTATGCCGACAGCAGCGGCACGCGTCTCAGCCAGAAAGCCTTCGACATCGATGTCATCGACACCACGGGCTGCGGCGATGCCTTCGATGCCGGCATGATCGCCGCGCTTCATCACGGGATGGACACAGAGACGGCGCTCCGCTTCGCCCAGGCCACGGCCGGCCTCGTCGCCACCGGACTGGGTTCGGACGCTGGAATCAGGTCATTCGAACACACGCGCAACGCCATGAAGAGCTGGAAGGTGAAATCATGAGATTCAAGAACCGCCGCGCCATCGTCACGGGTGGCCTGTCAGGCATCGGCGAAGCCGTCGCCAAGCGCATCACGGCAGAAGGTGGCGCCGTCGCCGTGTGGGACATCAACGGCGGCATCAAGGTCGACATCTCCGACTATGCCTCGGTGGAGGCGGCCCTTGCCGAAACGGTGAAACAGATCGGCGGCGTCGATATCCTGGTGAACAGTGCGGGCATCACCGGCCCTACCGTGCCGGTCGACGGCTTCCCGCTCGATGGCTGGCTCAAGACCATGGCGGTCAATCTCAACGGCACCTTCTTCACCAACCGCGCCGTGCTGCCGCACATGATCCAACAGAACTACGGCCGCATCGTCAACATCGCCTCGATCGCCGGCAAGGAGGGCAATCCCAATGCGTCGGCCTACTCCGCCTCGAAGGCGGGGGTGATCGGCTTCACCAAGTCGCTCGCCAAGGAAACGGCAAAGTACAACATCACCGTGAACAGCGTGACGCCCGCCGCGGTGCGGACACCGATCTTCGAGCAGATGCCGCAGACCCACATCGACTTCATGCTCTCGAAAATCCCCAAGGGCCGCTTCGGCACGGTGGACGAAAACGCGAGCCTGATCTGCTGGCTCGCCTCGGAGGAGTGCTCCTTCTCGACCGGCGCCGTCTTCGACATCTCGGGCGGCCGCGCCACGTACTAGCGCAACGAACGGCAGGGATCAGACGGCGGTGTAGCCGCCGTCGATCAGGATATCCTGGCCGTTGACGAGGTCACTTGCCGATGAGGCGAGGAAGAGGATCATGTCGGCCACTTCCACCGGCTTGCCGAAGCGTGCGGCAGGAATCTTCGCCTTCATCGGATCGCCCTTGGCGGGGTCACCCCAGACCTGCTCGCCCATGGGGGTGAGGATGACCGTGGGGCAGACCGAATTGATCTGGATGTTGTGCTTCGCCCACTCCACCGTCATCACCTTGGTGAGCATGTTGAGGCCGCCCTTGGAGGCCGCATAGGCGCCGTGCGCCTCGAGGCCGACGACACCCGCCTGCGACGAGATGTTGATGATCTTGCCGCGCTTCTGCCTGATCATCGCCGGCACCACCGTGCGGGCCACGAGGAAGGGGGCGCGCAGGTTCACCGCCATGGTCTTGTCCCAGTCATCGACCGAGGCATCAACCAGCGGATCGATGAGGGCGATGCCCGCATTGTTCACGAGAATGTCGACGGTGCCGAATTCCTTGAGCGCGCGCTGGGCGGCAATCACGGGGTCGGTGGTGCTCGCCATGTCGGCGCTGATCGTCAGGCACTTGCGGCCCGCTGCCTTCACGGCTGCCTCAACCTCTTTCAGGCCGGCGGCATCGCGGCCCACGGCGGCGATGTCGGCACCGGCATCGGCCAGCACCTTGCAGGTCTCGAGGCCGATGCCCTTCGTGGCGCCCGTCACAAGCGCCACGCGGCCTGCGAGGCTGAAGCGCTTCTCCCAATTGCTCATCGTCTTCTCCTTGGTCTTGTTGGACACGAGTTTCAGTCAGCCACCGCTCCGGGTCAACTCCTTCCCCGCCATGGCTTTATTGTGCGGGCGCTTTGCCGCTGGTAAACCCGGCCCATGGCCCCCATCCCCGACCACGATCCCGAAACAGGCGAGATCCGCGAGGGCGCGGGCAATCTCGTCGAGTATTCCGTCACCGACATTTCCCATGCCCTCAAGCGCAGCATCGAGGAACGCTTCGGCCATGTGCGGGTCAGGGGCGAGATCTCGGGCTTCCGGGGTGCGCACTCTTCCGGACATTGCTATTTCTCGATCAAGGATGAAGGCGCCAAGCTCGATGCGGTGATCTGGCGCGGCAGCTTCCAGCGCCTGCGCAGCAAGTTGCAGGAAGGGCTGGAGGTGATCGTCACCGGAAAGCTCACCTCCTATCCCGGCAAGTCCTCCTACCAGATCATCGTCGAGGCAGTGGAGCCCGCCGGCGTGGGCGCGCTCATGGCGCTCCTTGAGGAGCGACGGAAGAAACTCGCCGCCGAAGGCCTGTTCGACCAGGACCGGAAACGGCCACTGCCCTACCTGCCGCAGGTGATCGGCGTCATCACCTCGCCCACCGGCGCGGTGATCCGTGACATTCTCCACCGTCTTCGCGACCGCTTCCCGCGCCATGTCATCGTCTGGCCGGTGCGCGTCCAGGGCGAGACGGCGGCGGCGGAAGTGGTGACAGCCCTCAGGGGCTTCAACGCCATGGCGGAGAAACCCGATGTGCTCATCGTCGCCCGCGGCGGCGGCTCGCTGGAAGACCTCTGGCCCTTCAATGACGAGGCGATCGTCCGCGCCGTGGCGGCGAGCAGCATTCCCGTGATCTCCGCCATCGGCCACGAAACCGATACGACGCTCATCGATCACGTGGCGGACTGGCGCGCGCCCACACCCACCGCCGCAGCGGAAAAGGCCGTGCCGGTCCGCGCCGATCTCGTTGCCGAACTGTCTTCACTCGAGGCCCGCCGCGCCCGCGCCATTGCCCGCGTGCTCGCCGAGCGCAAGCTCCGGGTCGATGCCGCAGCCCGGGCGCTGCCATCGCCGGATGACGTGATGGCGATCGTCCGCCAGCGCCTCGATGCCATCGGCCAGCGCCTGCCGGCGGGGTTGAAGTCGAACCTGCAGCGCCATGCGGTGGCGCTTGCCAACCAGCGCGGGCGGCTGTCGCTCCGCCGGGTGCAGGACCGGGTCGTTGATCTCACCCGCCGCATCACCGATCTGGGCGAGCGGCAGAAGCGCGCCGTGGCCCAGTCGCTCACCCGCCGGAAGGACCGTTTCGCGAGCGAATCGAAGCTCTTGCAGTCTCTCAGCTATCGCTCCGTCCTGGCCCGCGGCTTTGCCGTGATCCGGGGTCCGGACGGAGCACCGCTCCATCAGGCGGCGGCGGTGAAACCCGCCATGCGGCTTGCAATCGAGTTTGCCGACGGCGAGGTGCAGGCCGTGGCCGAAGGCCCGAAAGCCGATGCGGCAGGAAAAGCCAAGGGCAAGGGTCCCGGGCAAGGGTCCCTCTTTTAACTGCCCGCACCCCGCGCTATGGAACCCTGATGAACCGCCTCGAACCCCTGTTGCCGCCCCGCAAGGAGGCCAAGCTGCGCTATCTCGACCACGAGTTCGAGATCCTGCAGGAGGGCGAATTCGTGCGCTGCCTGGTGACGGGCGATCCCATCCGGCTCGACAATCTGCGCTACTGGTCGATCGAGAAGCAGGGCCCCTACAAGTCGGCCCGCGAGGCCTTCGCCGACTACCTCAAGAAAGTGACGTCGGATTAACCATCGCCGGAGAAACCACCCGGCGGGCTCAGGTCATCAGCTTGTGGGCGGCGGCCGTGATGACCCCGTAGACCTGGTCGTGGAAGACCACCGCGAGGTTGGCGCAAAGCAGGATTAGCTGAACGATTTCAACCGTCTGGCGGCGCATCTTGTGCTTGGCCGTGGCATTCCGGAGAATGAAGAAGACGAGGAACAGGGTGTTGACGGCGAGAAGCTGCAGCGCCAGCGGCGGATTCCCCGTGGCGAGGATCCGGTAGAGGCCGTCCCAGTCGGCTGCCCAAAACTGATTGATGAAATTCACGTTCGTGACCCAGAACTCTGAAACGCGCTGCCGTCCTCGAGCCTAGTCCTGAACAATTAAAGAGTTATTGCGCGGAAGCCCCGCTTGAGCGCATGGTCCGGCTCTTTGGCTGGACGTTGTGCCACTGGTGTTCCCTGTTGCGCCGCGATATAAGCCCGGCCTCGTTTGGAGTAGTTTCGATGAAGACCGCATGGACCCCCGACAGCTGGCGCAAATTCCCCGTCGTCCAGATGCCGGATTATCCCGACCAGGAAAAACTGAAGACGGTGGAAACCCGCCTTGCCGGATTCCCCCCGCTGGTTTTTGCCGGTGAGGCCCGCAAGCTCAAGAAGTCGCTGGCCCGCGTTGCCGAAGGCCGCGGCTTCCTGCTCCAGGGCGGCGATTGCGCCGAGAGCTTCGCGGAGCATTCCGCCGACAACATCCGCGACTTCTTCCGCGTCTTCCTGCAGATGGCCGTGGTCCTCACCTTCGCCGGCAAGCAGCCCGTGGTGAAGGTGGGCCGCATCGCCGGCCAGTTCGCCAAGCCGCGTTCCACCCCCACCGAGGTGATCGACGGCGTCGAGTATCCCATTTACCGCGGCGACATCGTCAACGCGCCGGAAGCCACCATGGAAGGCCGCGTGCCCGATCCCGAGCGCCAGATCATGGCCTACCGCCAGTCGGCGGCCACCATGAACCTGCTGCGCGCCTTCGCGCAGGGCGGCTACGCCAACCTCGAGAACGTCCACAAGTGGACGCTGGGCTTCCTCAAGGACTCGCCCGCCTTCGAGCAGTATCAGGATCTCGCCGACCGCATTTCCGAAACCCTGGGCTTCATGCGCGCCTGCGGCATCACCGCGGAAACGGCACCGCAGCTCCGCGCCACGGATTTCTACACCAGCCATGAGGCGCTGCTTCTCGGCTACGAGCAGGCGCTCACCCGCGTCGACTCGACGAGCGGCGACTGGTACGCCACGTCCGGCCACATGCTGTGGATCGGTGACCGCACCCGCCAGCCGGACCATGCCCACATCGAGTTCTGCCGCGGCGTGAAGAACCCGATCGGCCTCAAGTGCGGTCCCTCGCTCAAGGCCGACGAACTGATCCGCCTCATCGATCTGCTAAATCCGCAGAACGAGCCGGGCCGCCTCACCCTCATCGGCCGCTTCGGCGCCGACAAGGTGGAGAAGCACCTCCCCGACATGGTCCGCGCCGTGAAGCGTGAAGGCCGCGTGGTGGTGTGGTCCTGCGACCCGATGCACGGCAACACCATCAAGAGCACGAGCGGCTACAAGACCCGGCCCTTCGATGCCATCCTCAAGGAAGTGCGCGGCTTCATGGCCGTGCACCGCGCCGAAGGCACCCATGCCGGCGGCATCCATGTGGAGATGACCGGCAAGGACGTGACTGAATGCACGGGTGGGCTCCGCGCGCTCCGCGACGAGGACCTGAACGACCGCTACCACACCTTCTGCGATCCCCGCCTCAATGCGGCTCAGGCGCTGGAACTGTCGTTCCTCGTCGCCGAGGAGATCAAGAAGGAACTGGCGCTCCGCCCCCGTCTCGACGACGACGCGGTGGAAGCCGCCGAGTAGGCACTGGCATACCGGATGTATCAAAGGGCGGTCCCGGGGGGCCGCCCTTTTTCGTGGACGGGGATGTGAAGATTTTCAGGCTGGAACAGCATGGGCCTCAGGCGCCATAAAGCGCCGGGGCGAATCCGTTGTGATCTGGGGAGAACAGCATGTCGGTTCGGAAGAAGCTGCGCGAGGAACTGGAAGCACCACCGGAGCTCCGCCGCTTCGGCAGCGGCTGGCTGGCGGGCACGCTGGCACTGGCTTTTTCGCTGGGGGCTCTCGGCGGCGTTCTGATCCTGCGCCAGCCCGCCCTGCTCGGCATGCCGGAACTTGCCATGCTGCGGGATGGGGCTGCCCTCAAGCCCATCCTCATTCTCGTCATGCTCGCGGCTTTCTTTCTCGGCTGCCTCAGCCTTGCGCTCCGCCCCAACATGGTGCTGGGCGGGCTTGCGATCGTCATCACGCTTGTGGCCTCGCTCTGGGCTGCCGCCCCGCAGGTGGGTGACATCACCGGCGGCCGTCACATCTTCTTCGGCCTCGACTTCTTCATCATCAACGTGATCTTCGGCGGCGTACTCTTCATTCCGCTGGAGCGGCTCTTCTCGCAGGTGAAGGGCCAGCCCGTCTTCCGCACCGAATGGCGCGAGGACCTCTTCTACTATTTCGTCTCCTCCATGCTGGTGCAGATCCTCACCTTCACCACGCTCGCGCCCTCGACGGCGCTTGTCGCCACCGGGTGGTTCGACCAGATGCGCCAGTGGATCGACAACCTGCCCTTCCTCGTGCAGGTGCTCGCCATCATGGTGATCACCGATTTCATCCAGTACTGGGTGCACCGCGCCTTCCACCGCGTGCCCTTCCTCTGGGGCTTCCATGCGGTGCATCACTCGGCCAAGGCGATGGACTGGATCGCGGGGGCGCGCATGCACTTCCTCGAGATCATCGTGCTCCGCGCGGCCACCGCAACGCCCGCCTTCGTGCTCGGCTTCTCGCCCATGGCGCTGCAGACCTACCTGCTCATCGTCTATGTCTACTCCACCTTCGTGCACGCCAACCTGAGCTGGAAACTCCCCTTCGTGGAGAAGCTGCTGGTGACGCCGCGCTTCCACCACTGGCATCACGGCATCGAGAAGGAGGCGATCGACGTCAACTTCGCCATCCACTTCCCGCTCTACGACAAGCTCTTCGGCACCTACCACATGCCGGAGGACCGCTGGCCGAAAGGCTATGGCATCGGCGGCCACCCCGTACCCAACGGCTACTGGAAGCAGTTCCTCTATCCCTTCCGCCGCTCGCGCGGGGCTTGAACGGCGCCGCCCCCGTGCATAAATGAAGGTGGCGATGTTACAATTCTGGAGCAGACATGATTGACCTTCATTACTGGCCGACGCCGAACGGCCACAAGATCACGATTTTCCTCGAGGAAGCAGGCCTTCCCTACACCATCCACCGGGTCGACATCGGCAAGGGCGACCAGTTCAAGCCGGACTTCCTGAAGATCGCCCCCAACAACCGCATGCCGGCGATCGTCGATCATGATCCGGCAGGAGGCGGTGCGCCCATCAGCGTCTTCGAGTCGGGCGCCATCCTCCAGTACCTCGCCGAGAAGACCGGCAAGTTCCTGCCCAAGGACATCCGCGGCCGTGCGGAAGTAATGCAGTGGCTCTTCTGGCAGATGGGCGGCCTCGGCCCCATGGCCGGACAGAACGGCCACTTCAACATCTACGCGCCCGAGAAGGTGCCCTATGCCATGGAGCGCTATACCAAGGAGACCTCGCGTCTCTATGGCGTGCTCAACAAGCGCCTCGCCGACCGCCCCTTCGTGGCGGGTGACTATTCCATCGCCGACATGGCGTCCTATCCCTGGATTGTTCCATACGAACAGCACAAGCAGGATCTCGCGCAGTTCCCGCACCTGAAGCGCTGGTTCGAAGCGATCAAGGCAAGGCCAGCGGTGGTGAAGGCCTATGCGCTGGCGGGCGAACGCAAGCCCATGACCGACGAGGAACGCAAGGTGCTCTTCGGCCAGGATGCCTCCACCGTCCGCGCCTGATTGACCGGACGGGTTACGGCGTCGGCGCAAACTCTGCCGCGGTGGATTTTCCGCCGCGGCGGAATTCCCCGAGGATGTGCGAGAACAGCGCCACGAGAACGATCCCGCCACCCACCAGTGTCATGGTGGCGGGTGTCTCATTCATGAAGAGCCACACCCAGAAGGGCGTGAAGGGCACTTCGAGGGCCGCGAGCAGTGTCGCCTCGGCGGCGGGAATGCGCTTCGTCCCGAAGGTATAGAAGATGAGACCCGCCGCATTCTGGCAGGTGCCGAAGGCGGCACAGAGCAGAAGGTCGTGCTGGGAGATCTGCAAGGGTGACGCCCAGCTCAGGCAGAAGAGCGAGCAAAGCCACGCCGAAAGCGCCATGGCCGGCAGCATCGGCAGGTCGCGGTGGCCGCGCATGATCACCGAGAAGATGGCCATGCAGAGCGTCATCAGGATGGCCAGTACCTTGCCGGTGAGTGAACCTCCCCAGGAGCCGTCGAGCGCCGAACCCAGCAGCATCGCGATGACACCCGCCAGCGCCACGAGGCTGGCGATGATGGTGGAGCGGGAGGTCCGCTCGCCGATGAGCAGGAAGGCGACGCCGGCGGTGACGAAGGGCACGGTGGCATAGATCACCATGGCGTCCGCCACGCTGCCGTAGCGGATGGAGCCGATCCCCGTCACCATGCCGCCCGCCGAGAGCACGGCGACGATCAGGCCGGGCACCCCCATGCGCAGGAACTGGCGGACGGCGCCGCCCTTCTCGATCAGCAGGAAGACCAGGAATATGGCGGAGCCTGAGAAAATCCCCCGCCAGAACAACATGGTCATCAGGTCGGCGGAGATGAGCCGGGTGAAGACGCCGGCCGACGACCAGCTGAGCGCCGCCATCCCTGTCAGGATCAGGCCGAGGCGGTGGGAAGACGGGTTGTGGGAGGCGGCCGTGGTCACGATCGCCGCACGCTATCAGGGCGTTAACCCGCCGCCATCCCGGAAACGGCATGGCAACCCTGGAAAAGCGCCGCACTTGACGGCACGGGGGCCTTTCGCGCATGTAATCGCCCCATGACCACCGCCCGCCAGCCTGCCGTTAACATTTGCGGCATTATTATCTGCACCTAGCGTTCATCCCGCTGGCTCGGCGCCGCTTGTCTCACCCCTAAGCAAAGCGATCCCGGAGCCGGCCTCCGAAAGATCGATCATGACCCTCCGCATCTACAACACGCTCTCCCGGACCAAGGAAGACTTCCGTCCCTTGGATCCTGCGAACGTGCGCATGTATGTCTGCGGCCCTACGGTCTATGACTTCGCCCACATCGGCAATGCCCGGCCCGCGATCGTCTTCGACGTGCTCTTCCGCCTGCTCCGCCATCTCTATGGCGAGGCCCACGTCACCTATGTCCGCAACATCACCGACGTCGATGACAAGATCAATGCGCGGGCGCTCCGTGACTATCCGGGCGTGCCCCTGAACGACGCCATCCGCCGCGTGACCGAGACCACCTACCAGCAGTACCAGAAGGACGTGACGGCCTTGGGGTGCCTTCCGCCCACGGTGCAGCCGCGGGCCACCGAGCACATCAAGGGCATGACCGAAATGATCAGTACACTGATCAAGCGTGGCCATGCCTATGAGGCGGCGGGCGAGGTGCTGTTCGACGTCGCCTCCATGCCGGACTATGGCCGCCTCTCCCAGCGCAAGCTCGAGGACCAGCAGGCGGGTGCGCGCATCGCGGTTGACGCCCACAAGAAGAACCCCGGCGACTTCGTGTTGTGGAAGCAGTCGACGCCGGACGAACCCGGCTGGGACAGCCCCTGGGGCCGTGGCCGTCCGGGATGGCACATCGAATGCTCGGTCATGAGCAAGGCGCATCTGGGTGAGGTCTTCGACATCCACGGCGGCGGCCTCGACCTCATCTTCCCGCACCACGAGAACGAGATCGCGCAATCGCGCTGCGCCCATGGCACGGATGTCATGGCGCGCTACTGGATGCACAACGGCTTCCTGCAGGTGGAAGGCCAGAAGATGTCGAAGAGCCTCGGCAACTTCACCACCATCGCCGAGGTGCTGGCGCAATGGCCGGGCGCGGTTGCCCGCTACAACATGCTGCGCACCCACTACCGCCAGCCCATCGACTGGACGGTGGCAAGCCTCGAGGACAGCCAGAAGGTGCTGCGCGACTGGAAGCAGGGCGTGGAGGGTGTTGCGGCTGCCGCTCCCGATGCCGAATGCGTCGAAGCATTGTCTGATGATCTCAACACCCACGCCGCCTTCACGCGCCTTCACGCACTGGCCAAGGCGGGTGAATGGGCCGCTCTCAAGGGCTCGCTGCTCCTGATCGGACTCGATCTCGATGCCGCGAACCTCGGCGAAGAGAAACCGGTTGCCGTTGACGAGGTGAAGGTGAACACGCTCGTTGCGGCCCGTCTCGAGGCGCGCAAGGCGAAGAACTTTGCCGAGAGCGACCGCATCCGCGACGAACTTCTCGCGCTTGGAATCCTGATCAAGGACGTGAAGGACAAGGCGACGGGCGAGATCAAGACCGAATGGGAGGTGCGGCGATGACCGAACCCGAAAAGAAATCCTGGCAGGAGAGCCTGCCGTTTCCGGCGCACTGGCTGGGCTACATCGCGATCAAGGTGATCGTGCTCGCCCTCGTTGTCTATGTGGCGCTCAAGTACAAGGGACTGGTGTGATGGCCCGCGAACGGCTCTATCTCTTTGACACCACGCTGCGCGACGGCCAGCAGACGCCGGGCGTCGATTTCTCCGTCGAGGACAAGCTCCTCGTCATGGCGATGCTTGACCGCCTCGGCGTGGACTACATCGAGGGCGGCTATGCCGGCGGCAATCCCACCGACAACGCGCTCTTTGCCGAACCGCGCCAGACCAAGGCCACCTTCACCGCCTTCGGCATGACCAAGCGGGCAGGGCGCTCGGCCTCCAACGATCCGGGCTTCCAGGCGATCATCAACGCCAAGGCCAAGGCCGCCTGCTTTGTCGCCAAGTCGTGGGACTATCATGTCCGCGTGGCGCTGGGCTGCAGCAACGAGGAGAACCTCGAGACGATCCGCGACAGCGTCACCGCCGCCCGCGCCGCCGGCAAGGAAGTGCTGGTGGACTGCGAACACTTCTTCGACGGCTACAAGGCAAACCCGGCCTATGCCACCGCCTGCGCCAAGACTGCGTTTGAAGCGGGCGCGCGTTGGGTGGTGCTCTGCGATACCAACGGCGGCACGCTGCCGGCGGAGGTATCCGACATCGTCCGTACAATGACGAAAACCGTGCCGGGCAGCCACCTCGGCATCCACGCCCACAACGACACCGAACAGGCGGTCGCCAATTCGCTCGCCGCCGTCGATGCCGGCGTGCGCCAGATCCAGGGCACGTTGAACGGCATCGGCGAGCGCTGCGGCAATGCCAATCTCGTCTCGCTGATCGGCACGCTTGCGACCAAGCCGCACTACAGGGAGCGTTTCGAAACGGGTGTCGATGCGGCGCGCCTGCAGGAATTGACTGCCGTGGCGCGCGGCTTCGATGAATTGCTCAACCGCTCGCCCAATGCGCAGGCGCCCTATGTGGGCAAGAGCGCCTTTGCCACCAAGGCCGGCATCCATGCCTCGGCGCTGGCCAAGGAGCCCGAGACCTACGAGCACGTGCCGCCTGACGTGGTCGGCAACCGCCGCCGCATTCTCGTCTCCGACCAGGCCGGCAAGTCCAATCTGATCGCCGAACTGAACCGCATCGGCATCGAGGTGGCGAAGGACGACACGCGCCTCGATACGCTTCTCCGCGACGTGAAGGAGCGTGAGGCGCAGGGCTATGCCTATGACGGGGCGGATGCCTCCTTCGAGCTTCTCGCCCGCCGGGCGCTGGGCACCGTGCCGCACTATTTCGACGTGCTTTCCTTCCGCACCTCGGTCGAACGCTTCGACGGCGAGATGCACACCGAAGCCGTGGTCAAGGTGAAGGTGGGGAACGAGACCTATCTCAACGCGGGCGAGGGCAACGGCCCGGTGAACGCCCTCGACGTGGCGCTGCGCAAGGACCTCGGCAAGTTCCAGAAGCACATCGCCGACATGGAACTCGTCGACTTCAAGGTCCGTATCCTCAATGGCGGCACGGGAGCCACCACCCGGGTCCTGATCGAAAGCCGCGACGGCAAGGGCAACCGCTGGTTCACCCTCGGCGTCTCGCCCAACATCGTGGAAGCCTCCTTCCAGGCCCTGCTCGATGCCATCATCTACAAGCTGCAGCGCGACGGGGTAAGCCCGTAACTCATCGGGCGAGCAATCAGATTGATCGTCCGTTGCGCGAGGGACTGCTCCCTTGCAAAAATGCCGCGCAGCCATGCGCCACCCCCGAATTGAACCGCGGCGGGGGCAGGGCTAGAGCGGCGCCATGCAAGGCCTGAGCGAATCCCAGAAGGGCATCCTGTATTGTGTCATCGCCCACCTCTTCTGGGGCGGGATGGCGCCCTATTTCGGCTTCCTGCGCCATGTCCATGTCATGGAGATCGCCGTCAACCGCGGCCTCTGGTCGGTGCCCATCGCCGCCGTCATCGTCTGGTGGCTGGGGCAGTGGGGCGACATTGCCCGCATCTTCCGCAACCCCCGGCACTTGGGCATCCTGGCGCTGACCAGCGCCATCATCGTCTTCAACTGGGGCTTCTATGTCTGGTCCATTGAAGTGGGCCGGGCGCTGGAATCGAGCCTTGGCTATTTTATCAACCCGCTCCTCAATGTGATCGCAGGCTATCTCTTCCTGCACGAGCGCTTCACCCGCGCCCAGGTGGTGGCGATTGCGCTCGCGGCGCTTGGCGTTATCATCCAGACGGTGGCAACCGGCGTCTTTCCGTGGCTGGGCCTCATGCTGGGCACGAGCTTCTGCATCTACGGGCTCCTCCGCAAGGTGGTGCCGGTGGGGGCCACGCAGGGCTTTCTCGTCGAGGTGCTCCTGATCGCGCCACCCCTCATGGTGGTGGAATACTGGCTCTTCCAGACCGGCAAGGCCTCCTTCGGCTCCAGCATCGGAACGACGCTGATGCTGATCGGCTGCGGCGGCCTCACGGCAGGGGCGCTGCTTTTCTTCGCCGAGTCCCTGAAGCGCATCCGCTATTCGACCGCCGGCATCCTGCAATACATCTCGCCGTCGCTCGTCTTCCTCACCGCCGTCTTCATGTTCGGCGAACACATGGACCGCTGGAAGCTGCTTTCCTTCGCCTTCATCTGGGTGGCGTTGGCGATCTATTCCTTCTCGGCGATCCGTGCGGAAGCGCGGAGGACTGCCGAGATTCCCGCGACAGTCTGAGGGTTACAGCTTGTCCTTGAGGATGGCGACGGGCGGCTTGTCCTTCGTCATGGCAAGCCGCATCTCGTAGGCCGGAATCACCTCCGCTGCCGTCTTCACCACATCGAGCTTCACCTCGAAGCCGGGGCGGATGAAGCCGTTTCCGGTCATGTCGGCGAACATCCGGGTGAGCGGCGACCAGAAGTTCAGGATGTCCACGAGGATCACCGGCCGGGCATGCTGCTGGAGCTGCGCCCAGGTCAGGATCTCGGCCAGTTCCTCGAGCGTGCCGATGCCGCCCGGCAGCGCCACGAAGCCGGTGGAGCGTTCGAACATCCCCATCTTGCGCTCATGCATGGTGCGGGTGACGATGAGTTCGCTCACCCCCTCCAGCATGCGCTCCTTGGAGACGAGGAAATCGGGGATGATGCCGGTCACGTGGCCGCCTGAGTCGCGCACCGCGCGGGCCACTTCGCCCATCAGGCCAAGGCTGCCGCCGCCATAGACAAGGCCGATTCCCTGTGCTGCCATGGCCTGCCCCAAAAGCCTCGCCCCTTCGGCATATTCCGGCCTGTTTCCCGTGGAAGAGCCGCAATAGACGCACAGGCGGTGCTTGGGTGGAGTCATCTTGGTCCTCTGATTCTTTGCAATCTCAAATGTGAGGGCTTATTAGGACCTAGAGTGGTGACGATCTAGCGGGAAACACCGGTTCGCCCGCCGGGTGGTCGAGGGGCGAAGATTTGGCAGGAAGTGCGGCAATGACGAAAAATACGCCAATTTTGATTTTCACGGGGCTTGCGGTGGCCGCAGCCGGCGTTCTGATTGCCGTGATGACCGGCAACTACCCCGGCGCGCCCGGAAAAGAGCCGCCGGTGGCCGAGGCCCCGGCGACGACCCAGCCCGCGACCCCGCCCACAAACCCGCCCGCCGCCGAGGCTCCGGCCCAGAACAATCAGAGCGCGGCAACTGAAACGCCTGCCGCCCCGGCACAACCCCAGGCTGAAACTCAGCCTGAAACTCAGCCTGAAACTCAGGCTGAAACCCCTGCCGCCGCTCCGGCCCAGAATAGCCAAACCGCCGCCACCGAGACCCCGGCCCAGCCGGCGACAGAGGCTCAGCCTCAGGAGCAAACTCAGGCCCAGACCCAGACCGAAAGCCAGCCCGCGGCCCAGCCGCAGCAGCAGGCCTCGGCCACTCCCGAGGCAGGCACGGCACCCGCCCAGGCACCGGTTTCGGCCACCAATAACAATGCCGACGCCAACGCCAATCCCGATGCGCCGTCCTTCGACACGGTCAACGTCATGCCCACGGGCGAAGCCGTGGTGGCGGGACGTGGCAAGCCCGGCAGCGATGTCGTCCTGAAGTTCGACGGCGTCGAGGTGGGCCGCGCCACCGCAACCGCCGACGGCAGCTTTGCCATCATCCCGGAGAAGCCGCTCCCCATCGGGGCAGGCCAGCTCACGCTTGAAAGCAGCGTCGGCGGCCAGACGCTGATCTCCCAGGACCAGATCGCCATCGTGGTGAAGCGCGACAAGTCGCCCGCCCTCGTGGCCAAGGTTGACAGCGCTTCCGCCGCCCCCACCAAGATCGTGCAGGCCCCTGCCGCCGCCTCCGCCGATGCGGGCGGCGTGGCCAAGGACGTCCAGCTCTCCGCCGTCGACTACGACAGCGAAGGCAACATCGTCTTCCAGGGCCGGGTGACGCCTGGCGGCACGGTGCGCTTCTATGTCGACAACCAGCTTGCGGGCGACGTGAAGTCCGACGAGCAGGGCAACTGGCTCTTCAAGGGCACTGCGCCCATCGCGCCCGGCAAGCACATGCTGCGCGCCGACGAGATCGACGCCACCGGCAAGGTGATCAGCCGCGCCGAACTGCCCTTCCTCCGCGAGGAAGCCAACAAGGTGATCGCCGCCAACGAGGCGAACGGAACGACCGCTGCCGGACAGCCTGCCGCCACCACCACGGCGGAACAGCCTGCCGCCACTGCTCCCGTTCAGCAGCAGACGGCCTCGGCCAGCGAGAGCAGCTCCACCGTCTCCATGAGCGCGGCACCGGGCCAGCCGTCGCGCATCGTCATCCAGCCCGGCAACAATCTCTGGCGCATCTCGCGCGAGGTCTACGGCAAGGGCCGCATGTTCACCGTGATCTGGGAAGCCAACCGCGACCAGATCAAGAATCCCAATCGAATCTATCCGGGCCAGATTCTCGCGGCCCCCAAGAGCTGACGCTGCCCCCGGCAGCGATTGAACCATGAGACGCATGACGGCCACGCCCGCCGACGGGCAAGCTGCTGACGCCAGTCAGTGGCAAACCATGAAGCATCTGATGCCCTATCTCTGGCCGGTGGGGCGCATGGATCTCAAGATCCGCGTTGTGATCGCCATGCTGCTGCTGGTGGCCTCCAAGCTCGTGACGGTGGTGACGCCCTACGCCTTCAAGGCCGCAACCGATGCCCTCACTGCCAAGTCGGGCGTGGAGGTGGCGCTGCTCTCGGTGCCGATCTTCATGGTGCTGGCCTATGGCGTGGGCCGTATCCTCATGGTGGTCTTCGCCCAGATGCGCGATGCCATCTTCTCGAAGGTGGGCCAGCGCGCGGTGCGCCAGCTCTCCAACGAAACCTTCCGCCACCTGCACCAGCTCTCGCTCTCCTTCCATCTCGGCCGCCGCACCGGCGCGCTCTCGCGCATCATCTCGCGCGGCATCAACGGGGTGGATTCGGTCCTGCGCTTCGCCCTTTTCAATACTTTCCCGACAGCGCTCGAGATTGCGCTGGTTTGCGGCGTCATCTCGTATTCCTTCGGGCATCTCTATGTCTGGGTCGTCGTTGCCACGGTGATTGCCTACATCGGCTTCACCTATTGGGCCACGGAACGCCGCATCGGCATCCGCCGCACCATGAACGAGGCCGACAACGATGCCGGCACCAAGGCGATCGACAGCCTGCTCAACTTCGAGACGGTGAAGTACTTCGGCAACGAACGCCACGAGGCCGACCGCTACGACGTCGCCATGGCGCGCTACGAGAAGGCCGCGGTCAAGACCTGGGTGTCGCTGGCCGTGCTCAACGCCGGGCAGGCGATCATCTATTCCATCGGCCTCACCCTCGTCATGGTGATGGCGGCGCGCGAGATCCTCGCTGGCACGCTGACCATCGGCGACTTCGTCATGGTGAACGCGCTGATGATCCAACTCTACATGCCGCTCAACTTCATCGGCTCCTCCTACCGCGAGATCAAGCAGGGCCTCATCGATGTCGAAGGCATGTTCTCGATCCTGCGCGAGAACACCGCGATTGCCGACCGCCCCGGCGCCAAGACCTTTGTGCCCGGCAAGGGCGAGATCGTCTTCGATGACGTGCGCTTCGCCTATGACGAAGAGCGCCCCATCCTGCGCGGCATCTCCTTCACCGTGCCCGCCGGCAAGACGGTGGCCATCGTCGGTCCCTCAGGGGCGGGCAAGTCGACGATCTCGCGCCTCATCTTCCGCTTCTACGACGTCACCTCGGGGCGCATCAGCATCGACGGGCAGGACATCCAGGGCGTGACCCAGGAAAGCCTGCGCCGTGCGCTCGGCATGGTGCCGCAGGACACCGTGCTCTTCAACGACACCATCCGCTACAACATTGCCTATGGCCGCCCCGGCGCCAGCACTGCCGAAATCGAAGAGGCGGCCCGCCTTGCCCAGATCCACGACTTCGTCATGTCGCTGCCCCAGGGCTACGACACGGTGGTGGGCGAGCGCGGCCTCAAGCTCTCGGGCGGCGAGAAGCAGCGCGTCTCGATTGCCCGCACCATTCTCAAGGGGCCGCCGATCCTCGTCCTCGACGAGGCGACCTCGGCCCTCGACACCTTCACCGAGCAGGAAATACAGGTTGCGCTGAAGCAGGTCTCGCGCGACCGCACCACCGTGGTGATCGCGCACCGCCTTTCCACCGTCATCGATGCCGACGAGATCATCGTGCTCGACAAGGGCGTGATCGCCGAGCGCGGCACCCACAGCGGCCTCCTGCGCAAGAAGGGCCTCTATGCCGCCATGTGGAACCGCCAGCGCGAGGCCGACGAAGCGCGCCGCAAGCTCGCAGAGAACCTCGACCTGCGCGGCCCCACGGCCGAGCAACTGGCGCTGCAGACCCATACGTAAGCCACCTTTTTGCCGTCACGGCCCACGCATGTGGGCCGCGAGTCTTGGATCACAGCCTCCTGCTGATTGCGCTTTCGGCAAAGACTCATCCTCCACATGCGTGGAGGATGACGGTCTTCCCGGGTGTTACGGTAAACACCCCCTGAATCAAGATTTGCGAAACCACGCAGGCGAGGCGGCTGTTAACGCTGCCTTTCGGAATCCCCACCAAATTGCTGAAAATTCGAATCAATTTACGCTTGTTTACGGCTTCGGGCGCATCTTCTCCCCATCAGCACGGAGAAACGTGCACCACTCAGGCTCCAAGCCCCTGATCGAAAGGGGCAGGCGCCGACACAGAATTCGGGGAAGTCAAATGCGAGTATCAACTCTGGAGACAATTGCCGGGCGTCAGGTGGACGAGACCCTCGGCGTGGTCCGCGGCACCATCGTCTGGTCGCGCGGCCTCAAGAAGTTCAGCCGCGGCGGCATTCGCGCGGTCGAATACATGACGACGGCCGACGTGGCCGAGGGCCTGAACAAGGCCCGTGAAGACGCCGAGAAGGCACTGGTCCTTCAGGCCGAAGCCATGGGCGCCGATGCCATCGTCGGCATGCGCTTCGAAATCGTGGAGATGGGTGCCGGCCTCTTTTCGGCCAGCGCCATGGGCACCGCAGTAAAGACCTCGGCGACTGCACCCGCCGCTGCTCCGGTCCCGGTTCTGCCGGTCATCCAGCCGGCCCTGCTGCCTGCAATGGCCGCCGCCAACGATGCCGGCGCGGTCATCCTGCCCTTCCGCCGCATGGCCGGTTGAAGGCTTCAAGATTTCCTCTTTCCAAGGGGGCACGACGAAGCTGCCGCACGGCCGGGGGCCCTGCGGCAGTTTCTTTTATTTTCACCCCACATGCTGTAAGGGGCGCGGATCATGAACATTGTCACAAGCATCACCACTTCGCTCGCGCCCGTTCACCGGGAAGGTTACCCCTTCGTGCTCGGCGCCGCCGCCATCACTCTCGTCCTTTTCCTCGTGGGCTGGAACCCGGCCGCCTGGGTGGGCGTGGTCTTCACCCTGTGGTGCGCCTATTTCTTCCGCGATCCCGAGCGGGTGACGCCGCTGCGAAAGGGCCTTGTCATCTCGCCCGCCGACGGCCGCATCAGCTCCATCTCCACCGTCATCCCGCCGCCCGAGCTTGACCTGCCGCGCGAACCGCATGTGCGCATCTCGGTCTTCATGAACGTCTTCGACGTGCACGTGAACCGCAGTCCGCTGGAGGCCCGCCTCACCCGCATCGCCTATGTCCCGGGCGCCTTCCTCAACGCCGAACTCGACAAGGCGAGCGAGGACAACGAACGCCAGGCCCTCACCCTCGAGCTTGATGACGGCACGCGCATCGGCGTCGTGCAGATCGCGGGCCTCATCGCCCGCCGTATCGTCAAGTTCGTGGACGAAGGCGAGCGCCTCAACGTGGGCCAGCGCTTCGGTCTGATCCGCTTCGGCAGCCGCGTCGATGTCTTCCTGCCCACCACGGTGAAGCCGCTCGCCTGTCTCGGCCAGCGCGCCATCGCCGGTGAAACCGTGCTGGCCGATCTCACCGCGACCGAAGCCCAGCGCGAGGGACGCAAGAGCTGATGCAGGGCAACGAGCCGCATCACCCGCCGCCCGCACGGAGCTTCCGGCCCGTGCCGGTGCGCTTCCTCCTGCCCAATCTCATCACGCTGCTGGCGCTGTGCAGCGGCGTCACGGCCATCCGCCTCGCCGTCGAAGGGCGCTATCAGGTGGCGGTTGCGGCAGTCATTCTCGCCTGCGTGCTCGACGCCATCGACGGCCGTCTTGCCCGCCTTCTCAAGGGCACCTCTCGCTTCGGCGCCGAACTCGATTCGCTGGCCGACTTCGTCAACTTCGGTGTGGCGCCCGCCATCCTCATCTATGTCTGGTCGCTCAATGCCATGAAGCCTGCGGGCTGGATCGTGGCGCTCATGCTGTCCATGGCCTGCGCGCTCCGCCTCGCCCGCTTCAACGTGGCGCTGGAAGACCCGAACAAGCCGGCCTTTGCGAACGCCTATTTCACCGGCATCCCTGCGCCTGCGGGTGCGGGCCTCGCCATGGCGCCCATGTATCTGGGCTTCCTCGACATCGTGCCCGACGGCCACACCGTGGCAAAGCCCGTCGCCATCTACATCGTGGCGATCGCCGTGCTGATGGTGAGCCGCGTTCCCACCTTCTCGGGCAAGTCGGTCACCCAGGTGCCGCGCGAGCTGGTGCTGCCCATCCTTGCGGCGGGCGCGCTCTTCGTCGTCTGCCTCATCACCTTCCCGTGGGAAACCATGGTGCTGTCGGCGGCCGTCTATGTGGCGCTCCTGCCGGTCGGTGCAGCAAGCTACTACCGGCAGAAGCGCAAACTGCAGGCCCAGCTCCAGACCCAGTCTGCGTCAGCGGCCGAAAGCCAGCCGCCGGGCGAGTCGCCGCCTCAGGGTTAGACCTTCTCCCACTTGCCGGTCTTGCCGGCCTTGAAGAAGGCATCGATGATCTTCATGCTCTGGATCGCATCCTCGATGCCCCAGACATGCTTCTCTTCCTTGCGGATGACGCGGCCGAAGGCTTCCGCCTCGAGCATGTACTGGTCTGTGACCGGCAGCGAGACCCATTCCCCCACATTCATGTCCATGCCCTGCACGAAGATGCGGTTCGGCTTGTCGGGCGGCGCATTGAAGGGAATCTCCACCTCGATGCGGCCCTTGGTGCCCATGATCTGCACCCGCTGGAAGGGAGCAAGCTGGGTCGAGACGGTGAAGCTCAGGTGGCGGCCCTTGCCAAAGTCGGCGAGGCCGCCCACCAGACGGTCGGTCTTGAACTTGGGATCGTAGTCGATCGTCGCGGCAACCCGCGTCGGCTCCGCCCCGAAGATATAGCGCGACACGGTGATGGGATAGCAGCCGATGTCGAGCAGGCCACCGCCGCCGATGTCCGCCATGTTGCGCACGTTCGCGGCATCGCGGTTGAAGTAGCTGAACATCACCTGGATCGCCCGCACCTCGCCGATCTCGCCCGCCTTGACGCGGCGGCGCGCCTCGAGCCACTGCAGCGCGTGGCGCACCATGAAGGCTTCCGCCACGATGATCTTCTTCGGGATCTTGCGGAGCTTCGTTGCCTCCTTGGCCGTGATGGCGATGGGCTTCTCGCACAGCACGTGCTTTCCCGCCTTGGCTGCAGCGAGCGTCAGCGGCACGTGCAGGTGGTTCGGCAGGGGATTGTAGACAGCGTCAATATCCGGGTCCGCCAGCATCTCCTCATAGGAGCCGTAAGCCTTTGGAATCCCCAGCTTCGCCGCCCAGGTTTTGGCGGTGGAGAGTTTCCGGGACGAAATCGCCGCCACCTCCAGCTCGCTGCTCTTCAGCATGCCGGGAATGACCTTGGCCACGCCGATATTCGCCGTGGAAATGATGCCCCACCTGATCTTCTTCATCCTGTTTCTCCCTGTGGCCCCGGTTGTCTGCCCGGTTCTTCCGTGCGGTCGCTGTTATGGCCGATTGCGGCGTCAAGGTTAAGCGTCGTTCCGGGCCTCTGGAAAGGCGCATCTTACCTTGACGCTCCGCCCCCGCAGGGTCTTACATCGGCACATCAGGTCCGCGGAGAGCCGCGGCCCCAAGAAACAAGAAATTTACAGGGAGTTACAAATCATGAACTTTGCCAAGTCATTGCTGGCCGCCGCCGGATTCGTGGCTGTTTTCGCCTCGAACGCCCAGGCGGGCGATGCCGACAGCTGCAAGGCCGTGCGCTTTGCCGACGTGGGCTGGACCGACATCCAGGTGATCACCGGCATCGCCTCCTCGCTCTTCGATGCGCTGGGCTACCAGTCGGAAGTGAAGACGCTGTCGGTGCCGGTCACCTACGCCTCGCTCAAGAACAAGGACATCGACGTCTTCCTCGGCAACTGGATGCCCTCCATGACCGCCGACGTGAAGCCCTACTTCGACGACAAGTCGGTGGAGCAGCTGCAGCCGCCGAACCTTGAAGGCGCGGGCTACGGCATCGTCGTGCCGCAATACGTGGCCGACGCCGGCATCAAGTCGATCTCCGACCTCGCCGCCAACAAGGACAAGTTCGGCGGCAAGTTCTACGGCATCGAATCCGGCAACGACGGCAACCGCATCATCTCGACGATCATCGGCGACGCCAAGAACAACCTCGCCGGCTGGGAACTGGTTGAAAGTTCGGAAGCAGGCATGCTGACCGAAGCCGAGAAGGCGATGAAGAACAACGAGTGGATCCTCTTCCTCGGCTGGACGCCGCACCCGGTCATGGGTGAGATGAAGATCGCCTATCTCGACGGCGTGGGTGATTACGGCTTCGGCCCCGCCAAGGTCTACACCAACGTCCGCGCCGGCTACCTCAACGAATGCCCGAACGCCGGCAAGCTCGTCTCCAACCTCCGCTTCAACCTGAAGATGGAAGGCGAGATGATGGCCCCCGTGCTGAAGGACGGCAAGGATCCGAAGGAAGTGGCGCTTGAGTGGATCAAGGCCAATCCCGATTCCATCAACGCCTGGCTCGAGGGTGTCACCACCATCGACGGTGGCGACGCCAAGGCCGCAGCCCAGGCGCTGCTGAAGTAATCCCGGACAACAAACGGCGCGGACATCCTCCGCGCCGTTTCCGTCTTCAGGCCTGCAACCACAGGCCGATTCTTCCGACGGGGCACGTCTTCACAGATCATGTCTTAGGTGGGCGCGAGGGGCCATGAACGATCCCATTTCTCTCTGGATCGCCGACAAGGCGAACAAGATTCCGGTGGGTCCTCTGGGGAAGGACCTGATCGATTTCGTCATCACCTGGTTCGAGTGGCTGTTCGATGCCCTGAAGAACGGGCTGAACGCGCTGGTCGAAGGCACGACCTGGATCCTGCTCCAGTGCCCGCCGATCGTGCTGGCGCTGCTCCTCACCGCCGCCGCCTGGTTCATGCAGAAATCCAAGGTGCTCACCGTCGGCGTCCTCCTCGGCCTGCTCTTCATCCTCAATCAGGGCCTGTGGAAGGAAACGGTGCAGACGCTGGTGCTGGTGCTTTATTCGACGGCACTTTCCATGGCGGTCGGCGTGCCGCTCGGCATCTGGGCCGCCCACAAGCCGCGGGTCTGGCAGACGTTGCAGCCGGTCCTCGACCTGATGCAGACCATGCCCACCTTCGTCTATCTCATTCCCATCCTCATCCTCTTCGGGCTTGGTGCCGCCCCTGCCCTCATCGTCACCATCATCTTCGCCATGCCTGCGCCCGTGCGCATGACCTATCTCGGCATCACCTCGATCCCGCGGCCGATGATCGAGGCGGGTGAAAGCTTCGGCGCCACCAAGCGGCAGCTGCTGTGGAAGGTGGAACTGCCGGCGGCGCTGCCCACCATCATGGCGGGCCTCACCCAGTGCATCATGCTCTCGCTCTCGATGGTGGTGATCGCCACCCTGATCGGCGCGCCATCGCTCGGCAATCCGGTCAACCGCGCGCTCAACAACCGCAACATTCCGCTCGGCATTGAGGCGGGCCTCGCGATCGTCGTGCTGGCGATCATCCTCGACCGTGTCCTCGCCGTGAAGCATGGAGGCCGCAAATGACAACCGCGGTCGAATTCCGGAACGTTGACATCATCTTCGGCGACAAGACCGCGACGGCCTTGTCGATGCTCGATGCGGGCAAGAGCCGCGCCGACATTCTCGCCGCAACGGGCTCGGTGCTGGGTGCGGCAGGCGCCAGCCTGCAGGTGCGCGAAGGCGAGATCAGCGTGCTCATGGGTCTCTCGGGCTCGGGCAAGTCGACGCTGCTCCGCGCCGTCAACGGCCTCAACAAGGTGACGCGCGGCGAAGTGCTGGTGAACCACAAGGGCCGCATGGTCGATGTGGTCTCGTGTTCGGCGGAAGAACTGCGCGATGTCCGCCAGCATGCGGTGGCCATGGTCTTCCAGCAGTTCGCGCTGCTCCCCTGGCGCACCGTGGCCGAGAACGCGGGCTTCGGTCTTGAACTGGCGGGCGTACCGGATGAGGAGCGCAAGGCCCGCGTCGACAAGCAGCTGAAGCTTGTCGGCCTCGAGAACTGGGCCGGCAAATACGTGCACGAACTGTCGGGCGGCATGCAGCAGCGCGTCGGCCTTGCCCGCGCCTTTGCGACGGAAGCGCCGATCCTGCTCATGGACGAGCCCTTCTCAGCGCTCGATCCGCTGATCCGCACCAAGCTGCAGGACGAGCTGCTGCAATTGCAGAAGGAACTGAAGAAGACCATCGTCTTCGTCAGCCATGACCTCGAAGAAGCCCTCAAGCTCGGCAACACCATCACCATCATGGAGGGCGGCCGCATCGTCCAGTCGGGCCGGCCCGAGGACATCGTGCTCCGACCCGCCAACGACTATGTGCGCGACTTTATTGCCAATGTGAACCCGCTCTCGGTGCTGACCGCCTGGAACGTGATGCGGGCAACCCACGAACTCGCCACCGACAAGGGCGGCTGGATTCTGGCTCGACCGCCGCAAGACCACCCGCTTCAAGCTGGGGCCGGACAACCGCGTCACCGTGGTGGAGCGCGACGGCGGCCCCGCAAGCTGGATTTCCTGCGCCGAGGCGGACAAGGCCTTCGACCCCAAGACCAGGCCCGTGTTCTGGGCCACGCCCGGCACCTCGCTCAAAACCGTCATGCTGGCCATGCACCGCTCGGAAACGGCCCCCGTTGCCCTCTTCAACGAGGACAACACCTTTGCCGGCGCCATCGGCGTCAGCGACGTGCTGCAGGCGGTGCTGAAACGCCAGGATTAGGGCCTTAACCCTGTCCGGACCGCCGGAACCTGCACCCGGGGCCGCAGCCTGCCGGGTTTGCTTGATTCCGCGGGCTTACCCTGCCAAAGAGCGCGCAACGGCAGGTTCACCGGTTCGCCCGGCCCCTGCGACCCGGCAGATTCCTGAGACATGACCATCGATCCTTCCCTCATCCGCAATTTTTCCATTGTCGCCCACATCGACCACGGCAAGTCCACGCTGGCAGACCGCCTGATCCAGCTGACCGGCGCCGTGTCCGACCGTGAGATGCAGGACCAGATCCTCGACTCGATGGAACTGGAACGGGAACGCGGCATCACCATCAAGGCCAACACCGTCCGCCTCGACTACAAGGCCAAGGACGGCAAGACCTATGTGCTGAACCTGATCGACACCCCCGGGCACGTGGACTTCGCCTACGAAGTGTCGCGCTCGCTCGCCGCCTGCGAAGGCGCCCTGCTGGTGGTCGACGCTTCGCAAGGGGTGGAAGCCCAGACGCTCGCCAACGTCTATCAGGCGATCAATGCCAATCTCGAGATCGTGCCCGTCCTCAACAAGGTCGACCTGCCCGCCGCCGAGCCCGAGCGCATCAAGCAGCAGATCGAGGACGTGATCGGCATCGACGCCTCCGAATCAGTGCTGATCTCGGCCAAGACCGGCCTTGGCGTGCCGGACGTGCTGGAGGCGATCGTCACCCGCCTGCCGCCGCCCAAGGGCAATGCGGATGCGCCGCTCAAGGCCCTGCTCGTCGATTCCTGGTACGACCCCTACCTCGGCGTCGTCGTGCTCGTGCGCATCAAGGACGGCGTGCTCAAGAAGGGCATGAAGGTCAAGATGATGGGAACGGGCGGGCTCTATACCATCGAGCGCGTCGGCGTCTCGCGCCCCAAGAAGGAAACCGTGGCCGAACTGGGCCCGGGCGAGATCGGCTTCTTCACCGCCGCCATCAAGGAAGTGGCCGACACGCGCGTCGGCGACACCATCACCGAAGAGAAGAACCCCACTGCCGAACCACTGCCGGACTTCAAGGAAGCCCAGTCGGTGGTCTTCGCCGGCTTCTTCCCCGTCGATGCCTCGGAGTTCGAGGACCTGCGCGATGCAATGGGCAAGCTCCGCCTCAATGACGCAAGCTTCACCTATGAGATGGAAACCTCGGCGGCACTGGGCTTCGGCTTCCGCTGCGGCTTCCTCGGCCTCCTTCATCTCGAAATCATCCGTGAACGGATCGAACGCGAGTTCAACGTCGAGATCATCACCACCGCGCCGTCGGTCATCTACAAGATCAACATGCGCGACGGCACCCAGATCAGCATGCACAATCCCGCCGACATGCCGGATGTCTCGCTGATCGAATCCATGGAAGAGCCGTGGATCGAGGCGACGATCTTCGTGCCGGACGAATTCCTCGGGTCTGTCCTGAAGCTCTGCACCGACCGCCGCGGCCGCCAGAAGCAGCTCACCTATGCCGGTGCCCGCGCCATGGTGGTCTATGAGCTGCCGCTCAACGAAGTGGTGTTCGATTTCTACGACCGCCTCAAGTCGGTGTCGCGCGGCTATGCCAGCTTCGATTACAAGATGACCGACTACGAGGAGGCCGATCTCGTCAAGCTCAGCATCCTCGTCAACACCGAGCCGGTGGACGCGCTCTCCATGGTGGTGCACCGCTCGCGCGCCGAGCAGCGTGGCCGCGTCATGTGCGAGAAGCTGAAGGAGCTGATTCCGCGCCACATGTTCCAGATCCCCGTGCAGGCGGCGATCGGCGGCAAGATCGTGGCGCGCGAGACGATCTCGGCCATGCGCAAGGACGTGACCGCCAAGTGCTACGGCGGCGACATCTCGCGCAAACGCAAGCTTCTCGACAAGCAAAAGGAAGGCAAGAAGAAGATGCGGCAGTTCGGCAAGGTCGACATCCCGCAGGAAGCCTTCATCTCCGCCCTTAAGATGGACGAGAACTGAGTTCCGCCTTTTCTTCGGCAGGCGCGAGCTTGCCGGCCATCCACCAGCAGAGAAGCGCGATCACGGCACCGGCATAGCCGTCGACGGCATAGTGCCAGCCGAGCACGACCGAACCCATGAGGATGAGAAGCGCAAAGGGCCCGGTGAACCACACGGCCCAGCGCTTTCCCCAGGCCCTGGCCTGCAGGATGAAGAGCACGCTTGTCGCCACATGGAGCGACGGCATGGCGGAGACGCCCTCCACTTCGCCGTGGCCCGCAAGATGGCTCTGCCACAGGGTCTCCTGTGTCGGCACCGCCCAGATGGGATAGATGTCATTCGCCGCCTTCAGCGTGGCGAGCAGATCGGCATAGGGGTTCACGCCTGCAACGGTGAAGCCGTAGAAGCAGGGACCTGCCGAGGAAAACACCGTGCCCAGCACGCAGGTGCCCAAAAGCCACAGGCTCAGATAGGCGATGAGGTAGCGCTGGCGCAGGCGTGAATCCGTCTTGGCATAGCCGAACCAGAAGAAGCAGAAGAGCAGGACGACGAACCAGAGATTATAGCTGACGTTGATGAAGAAGAGCGCCGCGGGCGAACCGACGAGCGGCATCAGCCAGTCATGAGGCAGCGTGCCGCCGTGGATGAGCTTGTCCGTCTCCATCAGTGTCTGGTCCCAGGAGAAGGGCACGGCGAGCGGGATCGATTTCTTGATGGCGATGAAGCCCACGAAAAAGATGCCGTTGGCGAGGAAGGCATGGAGCGCGTTGGCGATGCGGGTGGGCGCGAGGATGTCGGTCTGCAGGCGGTGGAGGAGCGCAATCGAGGGGCGGCCGTCATAGCCCGCACGCCACAGGCGCACGAGATCGAAGGCGAGCCAGGCGCCGATCAGCACGCCGAGGAAGAGCAGCGATGTGCCCGAGACGAGCGAGACGAGGCCATAGTTGACGGGGAGGCCCACGAGGCTGCACTCGATGATGCCCCAGACATAGGCGAGGGTGGCGATGGCATAGACGACGCGATGGCTGGTGAAGCCCGCCCGGACGGCGGCGGCGATGTCGCGGCCATAGTCGCCGAAGCGGATCAGTGAAACGCCGGATGGCTGCAGCGTGGTGACGGACATGGATGGCGCTCTCCCAGGGTGAGGGAGGCTAGACCGCCGCCTGTAAAAGCGGGGTTAAGCGCCTTTTTCCAATGTGAAGCTGGCGCAGAGCAGGTTCTGCTCGGTGCTGTCGAGCGGGGCCTTGTCGATCCGGCAGGCGGGCCCGCCGTCCTGTTCCGCCCGGTGGGCACAGCCCTCGCAGGTGCCGAAGCGGGCGGCCTTCTGGCGGTCGATTTCATGCCCCAGCAGTTCCGAAAGGCCGCGGGCGAAGCGGCGCCTCGTCTTGCCACCGAGGCCATCCAGGTCACGGGCCAGCGCCTGCAGAGGGTCGGAAACAAGCTTGGCCCGTCCCGCCTCGGTCAGGTCGAGCAGCACCTGGCGCTCGTCCACCGCACTGGTGCGGCGGGTGACGAGGCCCTTCCTGGTGAGGGTGAGCAGGCTCTGGGAGACGGTGCCCTTGGTGGTGCCGAGATAGCGCGCCACCGCCCCCGGCGACCGCGACAGGCGGTTGGCCCGGGCGAGGTAGCGCAGCACCTCCCACTGGGCGGGAACCAGCCCTCCCGCATGGCCCGCCTGCCGGAGCAGGCGGCCGAGCCGCTCCAGCCGCGTGGCGATCTCAAGGGCCGGAGGGCTGTCGTCGTCGTCGCTGTCGTCCCTGGCCATCGTGCAAAGTCAGTCCCGGATGTGGGTGGCGGCGGGCCTCAGGCGGTGATTCCCGTGCCGATGGGGCAACTGACACCCGTGCCGCCCAAACCGCAATAGCCCGCGGGGTTCTTGGCCAGGTATTGCTGGTGGTAGGTCTCGGCGAAGTAGAAGGGGCCGGCCGGGGCCAGCTCCGTGGTGATCGCGCCATGGCCCTTTTCGGCCAGCGCCTTCTGGTACATGGCTTTTGACGCGCGGATGACGGGCTCGTCGGCAGGGTCGGTCCAGTAGATGGCCGAGCGGTATTGCGTGCCCACGTCATTGCCCTGGCGCATGCCCTGAGTGGGGTCATGGGCCTCCCAGAAGACCTTGAGCAGGGCCTCGAGGGTGACCTGCTTCGGGTCATAGACCACCAGCACCGACTCGGCATGGCCGGTGGCGCCAGAGCAGACCTCCTCATAGGTGGGATTGGGGGTGAAGCCGCCGGCATTGCCGACCGCCGTCACCCACACGCCCGGCACCTGCCAGAACTTGCGCTCCGCCCCCCAGTAGCAGCCGAGGGCGAAGATCACCGTCCGGCTGCCCGCCGGATAGGGGCCCTTGAGGGCATGGCCGGAGACGAAATGCTTCTCCGCCGTTGGGATGGCCTCGGCCCGGCCCGGCAGGGCGGCGGCCTTTTCGATCATCTCTGCCTTGCGCTTGAAGAACATGGGGTCTTTCTCCTTCTGTCTGACGGAATAGCATATGGGGCGAGGGGACAGAAATGGCCATGGGCCGGCGCATCAAAGCCTTTGGCCGAAAACGCACTTTCCCTTGAGGAGGGCGTGAACAACCCTTGAACCTTTCGAATCCCCGGCTATAAGCCTCCGCGAACGGAAGGGTGGCCGAGTGGTTTAAGGCGCACGCCTGGAACGCGTGTTTACGTGAAAGCGTAACGAGGGTTCGAATCCCTCCTCTTCCGCCATCTCCACATTGCTATGATTTGCCATGCCTTCCCTTCCCGTCTATCAAAGTTTCTGGGGGTATCGGAGGATGGCAATGACTCGTTTTCGGCTGGCGGCAGTGTCCCTGTCGCTTCTTTCCAGTCTGGTGATGGCTGCCCCGGCGGCGCACGCCTTCTGCGGCGTGATCCAGGAAACCGCCAAGTCCAAGGATCCCTCCAAGGCCTCCAAGCAGGCAAGCAAGCTCGCACAGCGCAAGGTCAAGGCGCTGCGCAAGCAATACGGCGCCAAGCTGGTGCTCGATCAGCGCACCGCCAGCTGCCTCGGCGGCGCGCTTGCCATCGATGCCAACGGCAATCAAGTTGTGGGCCCCGCCACCTGCACCGTCACCGTTCCCTTCTGTGTGAACCCGTAGTGACCTGACCTCCGCCCCCGGGCGTCGTCGGCTTTCTTGTCCGGCACCCGCGCGGCGTGCAAGGATGGCGCATGTTCGCGAAGGACGTGAGACATGGCCAAGACAACTCTTCCCGCCAACGCCATCCATCCCGAAACGCTTGCGGACTTGCGCGGCTGGCTCTCACGCAATCATGAAAAGGCTGAGGGCACGTGGCTCGTGTTGTGGAAGAAGGAGAGCGGAAAGGTCCGCCTCGACTACGGTGAACTGGTCGAAGAGCTGCTCTGCTTCGGCTGGATCGACAGCAAGCCGGGCAAGCTCGACGCGCATCGTTCGATGCTGTGGATCGCGCCCCGCAAGGCAGGCACCAACTGGTCGAAGCTGAACAAGGAACGGGTTGAGGCCGCGATCGCCTCAGGCCGCATGACCGCCGCAGGTCTCGCGAAGGTGAAGGCGGCGCAGAAGGACGGCACATGGACAGCGCTTGATGCAGTGGAGGCGCTGGAGCTTCCCGCTGATCTCGTTGCGGCCTTCCGCAAGCACAAGACCGCCGCAACCCATTTCGACGCCTTTCCGCGCTCGGTGAAGCGCAGCATCCTCGAATGGATTGCGAATGCAAAGACGGCGGAGACCCGCGCCAGGCGCATTGCCGAAACAGCCGAACGCGCCGCCGTCAACGAGCGGGCAAACCAGTGGCGGCAACCGAAGGCCGCAAAGGCAAAGACCTGATCCCTGCGATTGTTTCCTTCCGGACACTTCCCGGTTCGCCGCGTCCTTCCATGGAACCAATGGAGGTCACGGGAATTTGAGGCCCACGCACTTCAACGAAGGAGACACCCATGGCCCTCGCCACACTCGACGCCCTGTTCGAAGACATGCTGCGTGACGTCTACTACGCAGAGAAGAAGCTCACCAAGATCCTGCCCAAGATGGCGAAGAAGGCGGCAACGCCCGCGCTCGCCGAAGCCTTCACCGATCATGCAGCGGAAACCGAAGGCCAGGTGGAGCGTCTCGAGAACGTCTTCGAACTTCTCGGCAAGACGCCGCGCGCCAAGAAGTGCGAAGCGCTCGAGGGCCTCGCGGCTGAAGGCGACCACATCATGGAAGAGGCCGAAACGGATGCGATCATGGATGTGGGCCTCATCGCCAGCGCCCAGGCCGTCGAGCACTACGAAATCGCCCGCTACGGCACGCTCATCGCCTGGGCCAATGAACTCGGCCTCACCAAGGCGGTGACGCTGCTCGAGCAGACCCTCGAGGAAGAGAAGGCCGCCGACGAGAAGCTCACCGGTCTTGCGGAAGATGCCAATCCCACGGCCGAGAAGAAGGACCAGTCGGCCGAGGAAGCCGCCTGAGACGTGTTTGACGGCGTGTTGAAGAACTGAACCGCCGGGAGGATCTTCGCATCCTCCCGGCTCCCATGGACACACAGGGATGAACTTCGAAAAGGCGTTTGCGCAGGTCGCTGCGCGGATCTCGCGGCTCGCCGGCACCTCGACAGCCTTCTGTGCAGCCGCCGCGGCGATCGTCATCTGGGCCGTGCTCGGCCCGGTCTTCCACTATTCGCAGCAATGGCAGTTGGTGGTGAACACCGGCACCACCATCGTCACCTTCCTCATGGTCTTCGTCATTCAGAACAGCCAGAACCGCGATGGCCTGGCGCTGCAGATCAAGCTCGATGAGATCATCCGCGCCATCGGGCGCGCCCAGAACATCTACCTCGATCTCGAGAACCGCTCGCAGGAGGAACTGGACGAGATCAAGAGCCAGTTCGAAGCCCTGGCCGCAAAGGCGCGCGCGCGGCAGATGAACGCGCACATGGATGTACCAAAGTGACAGGGAGGCGGCGTCAGCACCGCTCCTGTTCGTCGCCGTTCCGGGTGGCGTGGTCGAGCCGCGTCAGCAGATCGCGGAAGTGCGACGGCATCGGTTCTGTCAGAACCTCGTCATAGAAGGTCCTGAGCCGCGTGCCGATGTAGAGGCTGGCACTCCGGGCTGCCCGCCCGCGGGGTCCCCGTCTCCGCGCGGGGTTTTTCTGCTCCTGGTTTTTCATCTGTTCACCACCGTTCCTGAGAACAGAATCAATTTGAAATCACGGGGTTCCGGGGTGCGGCGCTTTTCCACCGCGAAACTCGGCAAACGTGCTTAATGATCCCTTGCGCGTGCAACATGCAGGCCAGGGATGTGGAGCGGCTGCCACCCCTTCATCTGGTGGTTGAAGCGGCCGCCGCTCACGCTCCGGCACAGTGCTGAAAGTGGCGCCCCAGCGGCACAGTCAGCGACCAGCGCACTCCGTCGTCGCGCACCTCATACTCCGATTGCCCGTCCAGCGCCTGGGCGGTGAGATCCTTCAGCACCCGCGCGCCGAAGCCGGTGCCGGCAAAGGGCTGGGCGGTGGTGCTGGCAGTGGAACAGTTCTCGCTCCAGAGAATCTCGAGCGTGTCGCCCGACACGGTCCAGCCCACGCCGATCCGGGCGTCGCCCGCCGTGAAGGCGCCGTACTTGATCGAATTGGTGATGAGCTCGTAGAGCGCGATCGAGAGATACTGCGCGCCCGTTTCGCTCACCCGGATGGGAACGCCCTTGATGTCGATCCGCGACGAGAGACCAAAGATGTCGGCCTGTGCGGCGACGATGGCCGAGAGCGGATTGTCCTGGGCATTTCCCACCGCCTCCTGCGAGCGGGCAAGCCCCACCATGCGGTGACGGAACAGGCTTTCGAATTCCGTGATCGACCCTGATTGCTTGTAGACCTCGCGGGCAATCGAATTGATCACCGCGAACTGGTTGCGTGTCCGGTGCACCAGCTCGCGGAAGAGGAAGTGGATCTTTTCCTCTGCCAGCTTCCGCTCGGTGATGTCGATGGTGAGGCCGACGTAATTCTCGGCATCGATCTGCACCCGGTGATTGATGAGCCAGATCCAGCTCCCGTCCGCCCGGCGCAGGCGGTATTCATCGCTGGGCTTCGGTTCGAGGCCGCGCGACATCAACTGCCGCGCTTCCGTCATCTTCGCCCGGTCGTCGTCGTGGACCATGGCGAAGAATTCGGATTCGGTCGGCACGGAGTCGGAATAGGGCAGGCCCACCAGCTCGTAGAAGGTCCTGTCCCACTGCATTTTCGATTGCGTGATGTTCCATGTGGCGGCGCGGCCCGCCTTGAGCGACAGCCCGAGCTTGGCGCGCTCCAGCCGCAATTGCGCCTGTTCCCGCTCGAGACGGCGAATGGCTTCGTCGAGCAGGTGGATGATGAAGAGGATGGTGCCGCCCACCATGATGAAGACGAAGACCGAGACGGTCTGGGTGGTGAAGGTCGATGGCGGCGGTGGGTTGAAGACGAAATAGGCGCTCGCCACCGTGCCGAGCAGGAGGGCCACGAGGCCGACACCACGGCCGCCCAGGAAGGCACCTACGATCACGGCGGGAATGAAGATGGCAAGGGTGGGAAGGTTGGGGAGCAGCAGTTTCAGCACAACCGCCGCAGCCATGAGTCCGCCCGCCACGGCAAGCCCGATGAGCGGGCTCCGTTCAAGCCATCTCCGGCGTCTGGCTATCCACATCTGCACGCCGCCTGTATCTCAGTCGGTCTTCGGGTGATCCTCGGCAACACTCTGTCCTTGCAAGTCACGGGGTTCTGTCGCGCCCGGCGGGCGGCAGTGTTGCCGGACCCTTCAAGGCGTCTGGCGGTCTCGTCCCGTGAGTCCAGGGACGTTGTGGACCCTATCACCGGATCGCGGCGACTCACCAGCAAATCCTGAGGCAGGCGCCGGCCACCGGCCATGTCTCTGACGCACCACCCGTCTGGCGCGAGTGCCGCGCAGCGCTGCACGCAACCAGACTTCCGGTGGACCTGTTTTCGACCTATCGTCGGCCGAGCGGGGTGAGGAGAGGAGCGACACATGGCAGAACGGTCATTCCGGGCAGAGCTCGTCGGCTCCTTTTCGAAAGGCGCGGAGGGCAATCCGACAGTCGCCATGATCGAGGCCGCCTTCCGCCACCACGGGCTGAACTGGCGCTACATCAATTGCGAGGTTGAACCGGACAATCTGGGTGACGCGGTGAAGGGCGCCCGCGCCATGGGCTGGCGCGGCTTCAACTGCTCCATCCCCCACAAGGTTGCGGTAATCCCCCATCTCGATGGCCTCGGCGAAAGTGCGGCGATCATCGGTGCGGTCAACTGTGCGGTGGCGCGCGACGGCAAATTCATCGGCGAGAACACCGACGGCAAGGGCTTCCTCACCTCGCTCCGCGCGGTGACGGATCCGGCGGGACGGTCGGTTGTCATGTTCGGGGCAGGTGGAGCCGCCCGTGCCATCGGCGTCGAACTGGCGCTGGCCGGGGCGCGGAGCATCACGGTGGTCAACCGCTCGCCGGAGCGGGGAGCACCACTTGTTGACCTGCTCAACGGAAAGACGAAGGCGAAGGCCGAACTGGTGATCTGGAACGGCACTTACGCCATTCCCTCCGGCACGGGCATCGTCGTCAACGCCACTTCGATCGGTCTCGGCAACGGTCATGTGCCGCTCGACATCGACGTGGCCTCACTGCGGCCCGGCATGGTCGTCTGCGACGTGATCGTCGATCCGCCGGACACGCGCTTCCTGCGGGATGCGAAGGCGCGAGGGTGCACCGTGGTTGACGGCCTCGGCATGCTCGTCAACCAGGGTGTCATCGGCCTCAAGTACTGGACCGGCCTCGATGTCGATCCCGCCAGCATGCGGCAGGCGCTGGTGGAGATCTTCGGGCGTTAGATCCGAAAGTACGCTTCCGTCCTCGGGTGCTGCAACCGGAAGGCTGTGGCCGCGTTTCCAGCACACCGGGTCCATCACCAAGGACGGTTTCACCTTTGGTTCCCAAGGGGGTGACAGTCTTTTCACCTGTGCTAGGCTCGTGTCCATGAAGGCCGGGGCGTTCACCCGGCCAAGCGTGAATACTGGGAGCACACGTCATGAAACACTTCAGCTTCAAATCCCTTTTGGCGGGCGCGGCCATCCTCGCCATCACCGCCACCGGCGCCTTTGCCGAAGTCGTCTTCAACCGCGGCAACTCGGCCGATCCGGAATCGCTCGACCCGCACAAGACCTCCACCGTCTATGAAGCCAACATCCTGCGTGATCTCTTCACCGGCCTCATGGCCCAGGACGCCAAGGCCAATGTCATCCCCGGTGCGGCCGAAAGCTACACCATGTCGCCTGACGGCAAGGTTTACACCTTCAAGCTCCGCGCCGACGGCAAATGGTCGGACGGCACGCCCGTCACAGCGAATGACTTCGTCTATTCCTGGCAACGCCTCGTCAACAAGGACACGGCCGCCGAGTATGCCTACATGCTCGCCCCCGTGGTGAACGCCGAGGACATCACCGCCGGCAAGAAGAAGCCGGAGGAACTGGGCGTGAAGGCGATCGATGACCTGACCTTCGAAGTCACGCTCAATGCGCCCACGCCCTATTTCCTCGAGATGCTGACCCATCAGGCCACCTATGCCATCAGCAAGGCCAACGTCGAGAAGTTCGGCGCCGACTTCATCAAGCCCGGCAATCTCGTCTCGAACGGCGCCTACATGCTGGCCGAGTTCGTCCCCAACGATCATGTCAAGCTCGTCAAGAACCCCACCTTCTTCGATGCCGCCAACGTGCAGATCGACACCGTCAACTTCATCCCGACGGAAGACCGCTCCACCGCCATGAAGCGCCTCGAGGCGGGCGAGCTCGATTCCAATGACGACATCCCCACCGAGCAGCTTGCCGAGCTCAAGACGAAGTTCGGCGACCAGGTGCGCATCGGGCCCTATCTCGGCACCTATTATTATGTCTTCAAGACCGACAAGGAGCCGTGGAAGAACGTCAAGCTCCGCCACGCCATCTCCATGGCGATCGACCGCGACTATCTGGCCGAGAAGGTTTGGCAGAACACCATGGTGCCGGCCTATTCGCTGGTGCCGCCCGGCATCAGCGGCTACGAGGCCCAGCCCACGGATTACGCAGAGAAGACCCAGCTCGACCGCGAGGACGACGCCAAGAAGATTCTCACGGAACTGGGTTATACGCCCGAGAAGCCGCTGAAGATGGAGATCCGCTACAACACATCGGAGAACCACAAGAACACCGCGGTGGCGATCCAGGAACAGTTGAAGCCGCTCGGCGTCGAAGTCTCGCTGGTCAACACCGACACCAAGACGCACTACGGCTTCCTCGAGCAGAAGGGTGACTTCGACATCGCCCGCGGCGGCTGGATCGCCGACTACAAGGACCCCGGCAACTTCCTCGATCTCTGCAAGACGGGTGCGGGCAACAACTACGCCCAGTATTCCAACCCGGACTATGACAAGCTCCTCGCCGAGGCGGCCAAGGGCGGTGACGACCGGATGAAGAAGCTGGAGGAAGCAGAGGCCATGGGTGTGGCCCGTGACCTGTGCTTCGTGCCGCTCCTCTTCTACAGCTACCACACCATCGTTTCGTCCAAGCTCTCGGGCTGGGAAGACAACGTGATGGACGTCCATCCCACGCGCTTCATCAAGAAGAACTGATCCGACATGACAGTGTCCGCTCCGGCCACGGCCGGGGCGGATGCCTTGAGTTCTTCTCATGCTGCGCTACGCACTCCGCCGCCTGCTCACCGCCATCCCGACGCTCTTCGTGATCGTCACGATCTCGTTCTTCCTCATCCGCGTGGCGCCGGGCGGCCCCTTCAATCAGGAGAAGGGCCTCAATCCCGTCATCAAGGCCAATCTCGAACGCCAGTTCGGCCTCGACCTTCCACTGTGGAAGCAGTACCTCAACTATCTCGGCAACCTGCTGCGCGGTGATTTCGGCCCGAGCTACAACCTGCCGGACTTCACTGTGGGCGAGCTCTTCCGCACCGGGCTCCCCGTCTCGATCCAGCTTGGCACGTCCGCCCTCATCCTCGCTCTTGTCTTTGGCAGCATCCTCGGCATCATCGCCGCGCTGAACCAGAACCGCGCGGGCGACTATGCCGTCGTCGCCACGGCCACCGCCGGCAGCACCATCCCCACCTTCGTGATCGCGCCGCTCTTCCAGTTGTTCTTTGCCCTCACCCTGAAATGGGTACCGGTCGGCGGCTGGGGCGATGGCGCCTTCGTCAACAAGGTGGGCCCCGTCCTCACCCTCATGCTGCCGCAGCTTGCCATCGTCGCCCGCCTGATGCGCGGCTCGATGATCGAGTCGCTCCGCGCCCATCACATCCGCACCGCCCGCGCCATGGGCCTCTCGGATTATTCCGTCATCGTCCGCCATGCCATGCGGGGGGCACTGCTGCCGATTGTCTCCTATGCGGGCCCAGCCGCGGCCTCGCTCCTCACCGGCTCCCTCATCGTCGAATACATCTTCTCGATCCCGGGCGTGGGACGCTACTTCGTCGATGCAGCCCTCAACCGCGACTACACGCTTGTCATGGGCACGGTGGTGGTGATCGCCATCTTCACGCTTCTCTTCAACCTGATCGTCGACCTGCTCTATGCCGTGGTCGATCCGCGGGTGCGCTATGACTGATGCCACCCGTGCGCAGCCCGTGGCCGGGCGGTCCCTCTGGGCCGATGCCAGGGCCCGCCTCCTCCGCAACAGGGCGGCGATGGTGAGCCTCGTCTATCTCGTGCTCATGGCCATCACCTGCATCTTCGGGCCCATGCTGGCCCCCAACGATCCCACCACCATCCATGCCGACTATACCCGCGTGCCGCCGTCACTTTCGACCTATCCCAAGGCCGATGCCGTGGAAGCGGCTCTCAAGGATGTGCTCCGCCGCGCCCGCCTCGACGTGGTCTCGTGGTCGCAGGCAGGCGAAACGGTGACGGTGCGGATCCGCTCCAGCAAGCCCATCGACCCTCGCACCACCCGCTATCTCGACCGCTCCGACGCCTTCGAGAATAGCGCCATCACCGAAACATCAGCCGACGGCCTCGAAGCCACCATGACGGCCAACGTCAAGCAGACCTATTTCTACTTCGGCACCGACAGCAATGGCCGAGACCTCCTGCAGCGTACCCTGATTGCGGGACGCGTCTCGCTCTCGATCGGTCTCCTCGCCGGCGTCGTCGCTGTGGTGATCGGCGTGCTCTATGGCGCCACCGCAGGACTCATGGGCGGCAAGACGGATGAAGTGATGATGCGCATCGTCGACATCCTGTATTCGCTGCCCTTCATCTTCTTCGTCATCATGCTGGTCGTCTTCTTCGGCCGGAATTTCGTGCTCATGTTCCTTGCCGTGGGTGCGGTGCTCTGGCTCGACATGGCGCGCATCGTGCGGGGCCAGGCGCTTTCGCTCAAGCGTCAGGAATATGTCCAGGCGGCGGAGGCGCTCGGAGTCACCCGTTGGGGCATCCTCATCCGTCACGTGGTACCAAATCTCCTGGGGCCCGTCGTCATCTACATGACGCTGCTTGTGCCGCAGGTGATCATCCTCGAAAGCTTCCTCTCCTATCTCGGCCTCGGCGTGCAGGAACCGCTCTCCAGCTGGGGTGTGCTCATCTCGCAAGGGGCGAAGAGCATTCCCGGCGCCCAGTGGCTGCTCATCTTCCCGTCGCTCTTCCTCACCTCCACGCTCTTCGCGCTGAACTTCATCGGCGACGGCCTGCGTGATGCGCTCGATCCGAAGGACCGCTGAGATGGCGGATGATGTCCTCGCCCTCAGGGACGTGGCGGTGCGCTTCCATACGCTCGACGGCATCGTCGATGCGGTGAAGGATGTCTCCCTCACGGTGAAGCCGGGCGAGACGCTGGCCATCGTGGGCGAGTCCGGCTCCGGCAAGAGCCAGCTGATGATGGCGGTGATGGGCCTTCTCGCCGGAAACGGCGAGGCGAAGGGCGAGGCGCTCTTCGATGGCCGCAACCTTCTCACCCTGCCGCGCGCCGAGCTGAACACCATTCGCGGCCGCCGCATCACCATGATCTTCCAGGAGCCGATGACCTCGCTCGATCCGCTCTACACGGTGGGAAGCCAGTTGATCGAGCCGATCATGCAGCACCAGGGCCTTTCGGCGGAAGCCGCCCGCGCCCGTGCGATCGAGATGCTGGAGCTGGTGAAGATCCCCGATGCGGCCCGCCGCATGGGCTCCTATCCGCACGAGATGTCGGGCGGGCAGCGCCAGCGCGTGATGATCGCCATGGCCCTCGCCAACGATCCCGAACTTCTCATCGCTGATGAGCCCACGACCGCGCTCGACGTCACCATCCAGGCGGAGATCCTCGATCTCATGGCCGACCTGCAGAAGCGCCTCGGCATGGCGATGATCTTCATCACCCATGATCTCAACATCGTGCGCCGCATCGCCCACCGCGTGGTGGTGATGCGCCGGGGCGAGGTGGTGGAGGAAGGGAAGACCGCCTCCCTCTTCGCCGCACCCAAGCGTGACTACACGCGCGCGCTGCTCAACGCAGAGCCCACCGGGCGGAAGGAACCCGTGGCGAAGGATGCCCCCGCCATTCTCTCGGGCACCGGCGTGCGGGTGAGCTTTCATTTCGGCGGCGGCCTCCTCACCGGGCCTGCCCTCACGCTGCGCGCCGTGGACCGGGTTTCGCTCTCGCTCCGCGAGGGGCAGACCATCGGCATCGTCGGTGAATCCGGGTCGGGCAAATCCACGCTGGCGCGTGCTCTCTTGCGGCTTCTGCCGAGTGAAGGCGCCATCTCCTTCCAGGGCCGCAACATCAGCGGCCTCGGCGTGCAGGAGATGCGCCCCTTGCGGAAGCAGTTGCAGATCGTGCTGCAGGATCCCTTCGGCTCCTTGAGTCCGCGCATGACGGCGGGGCAGATCATCACCGAGGGGCTACTGGTGCATCAACCCGGCCTGTCAGGCGCAGAGCGGGACCGGGCCGCCGCCCGCGCGCTGGAAGAGGTGCAGATCGATCCGGCCTTGCGCAACCGCTATCCGCACGAGTTCTCCGGCGGGCAGCGCCAGCGCATCGCCATCGCCCGCGCCATCATCCTCAAGCCGAAGGTGGTGGTGCTGGACGAGCCCACCTCGGCCCTCGACCGGCAGGTGCAGAAGCAGATCGTCGACCTCCTGCGCGACCTGCAGAAGGCGAACGGCCTCTCCTATCTCTTCATCAGTCATGATCTCGCGGTGGTGCGCGCCATGGCCGACCACATCATGGTGATGAAGGATGGCCGTCTCGTTGAGGAGGGGACACCCGACGAGGTGATGGACCATCCGTGCGATCCCTATACCCGCCGCCTGATGGCCGCGGCCTTTTCCGAACACCCTCAATCCTGATCCGGCCAGAATTGCAGGGCGGGCTAGCGCGCCCTCTCCTACCGCCGTCATTCCATCCAAGCAGCACGACAGTGCTGCGCGAGATGGAACCCCGCTTCCGTTTGCCAAAGCTGGGTTCCATGTCTCGCGACGCAAGCGTCGCTCGCATGGAATGACGTTGTTGATTGTGTCTCTCCATGCCCTGCCGTGGAGACAGCGGCACAGTCACGGCCGCCTGTTTGACTCTCCCACCCGGCGCATGCCAAAAGATCGCCATGTGCTTTCACCTGACAGCATCGGGCGAGGTCATCCCGCTCCTCTCGCGCACCGCCAAGACGGATGTCCTGGTCAATTGCGCACGCATTGGTTTCAAGCCGTAAGCTTCTGTTCCTGAAACATAATTCCGCGCCTCCTGAGGTGCGGCATCAGCCATTTCAAGACCGGAGTCGCATTCAAATGACCGTTCACCAGAAGAACCTCAACATCGAGGAAATCGTCAAGGCGGATATCGCCCATCATTTTCATCCGTTCACGGATCACAAGTCCTTCCACGCCGCCGGTGGCCCGCGCGTCATCACCCATGGCGACGGCGTCTACATTTGGGACGGAAAGGGCAACAAGATCCTCGATGGCATGTCGGGCCTGTGGTGCGTGAACATCGGCTATGGCCGCAAGGAATTGGCCGAGGTTGCCTACCGGCAGATGCTCGATCTCCCCTACTACAACACCTTCTTCAAGACGACGACGGTGCCGGCCACCGAGCTTGCCAGCAAGATCTCTTCGCTCCTCCCCAGGCGCTTCCAGCACATCTTCTTCACCAACTCGGGCTCGGAAGGAAACGACACCATCGTCCGCTGGGTGCGCCACTACTGGAAGGTGATGGGCAAGCCCTATCGCCAGCACATCATCGGGCGTCGCCGCGGCTATCACGGTTCCACCTGGGTGGCGGCCAATCTCGGCGGCATGGTCGGCATGCACGAGCAGGGCGGCACCCAGCTTCCGGGCTTCCACCACATCCAGCAGCCCTATTGGTATGACTTCGGCGGCGACAAGACGCCGGAGGAATTCGGCCTCGAGGCTGCCGCCGAACTGGAAAAGAAGATCCTCGAACTGGGGCCCGACAACGTTGCCGCCTTCATCGGCGAACCCATCCAGGGTGCCGCCGGCGTGCTCATTCCGCCCTCGACCTACTGGCCGGAAGTGCAGAAGATCTGCCGCAAGTACGGCATCCTGATCATCTCCGACGAAGTGATCTGCGGCTTCGGGCGCACCGGTAAATGGTTCGGCTTCGAGCAGTTCGGCTACCAGCCCGACATCATCAACATGGCCAAGGGCCTGTCGTCCGGTTATCTGCCCATTGGCGCGATCGCCTTCTCGGAAGAGCTGATCAAGCCCTTCTTCGACAAGGGTGGGGAGTTCTACCACGGCATGACCTATGACGGTCACCCCGTCGCCTCCGCCGTGGCGCTCAAGAACATCGAGATCATCCAGAACGAGAAGCTGGTCGAGCGGGTCGCCGAATTGGCGCCGCATTTCAACGCGATGCTGAAGAAACTGGAGGACCATCCGATCGTCGGCGAAACCCGCAGCGTAGGCCTGATTGGCGCACTCGAACTCACCCGCAACAAGGCGAAGCGCGAGCGCTTCAACGAGTCCGGGCGCGTGGGCACCATCTGCCGGGATCACTGCTTCAACGCTGGCCTGATCATGCGGGCCTGCTGGGACACCATGGTTCTGGCACCGCCCTTCTGCATTACCGAGAAGGAGATCGACGAGATCGGCAAGCTGGCGCGGCAGGCATTGGACAAGACCTATGCCGACGTGAAAGCGGAGGTTGCATAGACGACGAGAATACCGGGCCAGGCGTGTTTTGCACCCTGGCCCAAAAATTGCTTAGGTTCCGGCGAGACCCGGCACCTGAATCACGGAAGACCACCACGGAGGGCGAACCATGAAGACCATTCTTTCCTATTCCACCCTGAACCGCCGCAAGCTGCTGCGCGGCAGCGGCGCGCTGTTCGCAGGCCTGACGCTGCTGCCCTACAAGGCCATGTCGGAGGAAGAGAAGAAGCTCAGCTTCTACAACTACGACACCTACATCGGCGAACACACGCTGGCTGATTTCCAGGCCGCCACCGGCATCGAGGTGAAGATGGACCTCTTCGCCGACGGTGACGAGCTCTTCACCAAGCTCAAGGCCGGCAATCCCGGCTATGACGTGATCATTCCCACCAACGACAAGGTGGAGCGCATGATCAAGGCCAACATGCTGGTGCCGCTCGATCACGGCAAGATCCCCAATATCGCCAACATCGACCCGATCTTCATGGACGCCACCTTCGATCCGGGCCGCAAGTTTTCGCTTCCCTACATGTGGGGCACGGTGGGCATCGGCTACCGCAAGTCCAAGGTGGCGGATGCCTCCTCCTGGAAGGTCATGCTGGATGACCCGACCTATGCCGGCCGCATCGCTTCCCTCGGCGACCAGGAGCACAACATCGGCATCGCCCTCAAGTATCTGGGCTATGGCTACAACTCCACCAACATCGACGAATTGAACAAGGCCAAGGACCTGCTCATCTCCGCCAAGAAGGGCATCAAGAAGTATGCCGACGACAACGGCCAGGACCTACTTGCACAGGGCGAAGTCGATCTCACCATGGAGTACAACGGCGACATCGCCCAGGTGATGGCGGAAGACGACGACATCACCTACGTGGTGCCGAAGGAAGGCTCCAACGTTTGGCAGGATACGATTGCCATTGCCGCGGGCGCGCCCCATCCGGAGAACGCCCACGCCTTCATCAACTTCATCTTCGACAAGGATGCCGGCAAGCACATCGCCGAGACGATCCAGTACGCCACCCCCAACAAGGCGGCGCGCGAAATCATGGATGAAGCCTACCAGAACAATCCCGCCATCTTCCCGCCCCAGGACATTCTCGGCAAATGCGAATATGCCTCCTATCTGGGCGAGGAAGCACTGAAGGTGCGTGACGAGATCTGGACGTCGATCCAGGCGGCCTGATGGGCCCCACTGACTGACACTCCCGCGGAGGCGTGATGAGCGCCTCCGCTTTTTTGTGCGAGAGACGAATGCCGCTGCCGCCACCGCCCCACCTGCCGCTTGATGTGATCCGCAGCTTTGTGACGGAGAGCTTCGAGCTCACCGGCGATTGGCATCGTCTTGATGGTGAGCGCGACCAGAACCACCGCCTCGTGACGGCGGCGGGTTCTTTTGTGGTGAAGGTCTGCAGTCCGAGCGAAGGCGAGGCGCTTGCCGAGGCGCAGGCGCAGGCGCTGCGCCACATCGCCGAAACGGCACCGGGGCTGCCGGTGCCGCAGGTGCAGATCGCAAAGACAGGCACCGCCGTTCCGGTGCTGCAGCATGGCGGTGAGACCTATCCTGTGCTGGTGCTGAGCTGGCTCGAGGGTGAGGTGATTGCGGAAAGCGAACTCACGCCGCGCCAGTACGAAGCCTGGGGCGCCATGATCGGTCGCCTCACCCATGCGCTCCGCGGCTTCGGTTCCGCCTTCATCACCGGCCGCCAACTCGCCTGGAATACGGCGCGCTTCGCCGAGGCGGGATTCACGCTGGATAAAGTTCCGCCGGACGCAGGTGCTCTGCTCCGCCCGGTGATCGCGGAGTTCGAAGCTTCTGTTGTTGCACGGCTCAAGCACATGCCGCACCAGATCATCCATGGCGACGTGCATCCCTACAATACGCTTCTTGCGGGTGACGGCACGATCGGCGGCATCATCGACTTCGGCGACATGATCCACGCGCCGCGCCTGCTCGATCTTTCCAACGCCATCGGCGATTGCCTCGTGCCGGGTCATGATTTCGCCGCCACCATCACGGGTCTGGTCAAGGGCTTCCTCGCCCATGTGATGCTCGAGGAGGACGAGATCGATCTTCTCCTGCCGCTGGCGAAGATGCGTCTCGTCACCAGCTATCTTGTTGCCCAGTCCCGCGGCCATGGTGCTGGCGGCCTGACGCCGCAGATCACGGCACTCGCTGCCATCAGCCTCGATGTGCTGAAGGCGTTGCAGGCGCGCGATTTCAGTGACGTGGTGTTGCAGGCGGCAGGACGCGCTCGTCCGCAAGGGGCGAGCGATGCCCACATCATGGCGCGCCGCATCGCTGCCATGGGGCCGAAGCCGCTCCTCTTCTACGAGACGCCGCTGCACATGGTGCGGGGCGAGGGCGTGTGGCTCACCGCCAGCGACGGGCGGCGCTATCTCGATTGCTACAACAACGTGCCCCATGTGGGCCACGCCCACCCGCACGTGGCCGAGGCGGTGGCGCGGCAGCTCCGCATCCTCAACACCAACACGCGCTATCTCACCGACGAGTCGATTGCCTATGCCGAGCGCCTCAAGGCCACGCTCAATCCCTCCCTCGATACGGTGATCTTCGTCAATTCCGGCAGCGAGGCGAACGACGTGGCCTGGCGCATGGCCAATGCCTTCACCGGCCACCGCGGCGCGCTCTGTATGGATTTCGCCTATCACGGCGTGACGCTCATGACCGACATGGTCTCGCCCTCCAACTATCCGCCGGGCAAGTGGCACATGCCGCTCGTCCGCCAGATGGAGGCGCCCGACCGTTATCGCGGCCCTTTCGGTCACGATCATCCGGATGCAGCGAGTGCCTATTGCGCGATGATCGATCCCCTGATCGATGATCTGCAGGAGCAAGGCCACGGCGTCTCGATCGGCATCATCGACTCCGCCTTCATGACCAACGGCTTCGTCGATGCGCCCAAGGGCTATGTGCAGCAGATGATGGCGCGCATCCGCAAGGCCGGCGGACTCTTCATCGCGGATGAAGTGCAGTCGGGCTTCGGCCGCATGGGCACGCACATGTGGGGCCACCAGCACCACGGCATCGTTCCCGACTTCGTCACCATCGGCAAGCCCGCGGGCAACGGCTATCCCATCGGCGTTGTCATCACCCGGTCAGAGATCCTCGACAGGTTCGTCTCGGAAACAGGTCCGTTCTTCTCCACCTTCGGCGGCGGCAATGCTGCCTGCGCGGCGGGGATGGCCGTGCTCGACGTGATGGAGCGGGAAAGCCTGCAGGCCAACAGCCTGTCGACCGGCAATCATCTGCGCGCCGGCTTGCGGAAGCTGATGGAGAAACACGCCATCATCGGCGACGTCCGGGGATCGGGACTGGCCACCGGTGTGGAGTTCGTGCGCGACCGGAGGACCAAGGAACCGGCCGCGGCCGAGACGAAGCGTGCGGTGAACCGCCTGAAGGACGAGGGGGTTCTGGTCGGTACGGATGGCAAATTGGGCAACGTGATGAAAATACGCCCGCCCCTTGCCTTCTCAAAAGCCGAGGCAGATCTTGCACTTGCCGCTCTGGCACGGGTTCTGGAGGCAATCGGCTGAACTTGCGGGGCGGCAAAAAATCGGGTTAAAACCAAAAGAAAAAACAAAAGGCGAGGGGAACAGGGCATCTTGGAAGACTGGAAAAGCAACGGCCGCACCTTCTGGACGCTGGGCACGCCTGCCACCCTCTGGCTCGTCATCTTCTTTCTCGCACCACTCGCCTACCTCCTGGTGCTCTCCTTTTCCAGCAAGGCGGTGATCGACGGTCAGGTCTCGGTCAACGATTACACCTACCTCACCGGCATCGATAACTACGTCCGCTCCATCAATCCCGACATCATCTCCATATTCATCCGGACCCTGTGGTGGAGCGCGCTTGCCACCATCGCCTGCCTGCTGGTGGGCTACCCCATCGCCTTTGCCATCTGCTTCATGCCGGAGCGCTGGCGGCCGCTTGCCCTGCTGCTGATCGTGCTGCCCTTCTGGATCAACCTGCTGATCCGCACCTATGCGCTGAAAACCGTGCTGGGCGCGCGCGGCATCGTCGGTGCCTCTCTCAACGCCATCACCGGAATCTTCGGTTATCAGGTCGACATCATCGGCACCACGCCCGCCGTGATCTTCGGCCTCGTCTACGTCTTCCTGCCCTTCATGATCCTGCCGCTCTATTCGACGATCGAGCGCCTCGACAAGAGTTACCTCGAGGCCAGCCTCGATCTTGGCGCCTCGCAGCTCCAGACCTTCATGAAGGTGACGCTGCCGCTCACCATGCCGGGTATCGTGACGGGCCTCATCCTCGTCTTCATTCCCTGCCTCGGCATGTTCCTCATCTCCGACGAGCTGGGCGGCACCACCTCCTGGATGATCGGCAACGTCATCCAGTCGCAGTTCGGACCTTCAAATGACTGGCCCTTCGGCTCGGCTCTCTCCTTCGTGCTGATGCTGCTCACCATTATCGTGCTGGTGATCCAGTGGTACGTCCAGAACCACTCCAAGGGCGTGGGAGCCTCGTGATGGCGGAGCAGATGAAACCGGGCGTGGGCCCCCTCGAATACGGCCGCCGCCGCTGGCTGCAGGTGCTCTTCGGGCTCACCCTCGTGGTGCTCTACCTGCCGATTGCGGTACTGATCGCCTTCTCCTTCAACCAGCAGAACCGCGGTGGCGTGTGGAAGGGCTTCACCCTCGAGAACTATCCCAAGGCCTGGCACAACCAGTCGATCTACGACGCCATGGTGAACTCGCTGACCATCGCCTTCGTCACCACGCTGATCGCCACCGTCATCGGCACCATGGTGGCAGTGATGATGTGGCGCTTCCGCTTCCCCATCAAGCCCGCCTACGAGGCGGCCATGGGCCTTCCCATCGTCATCCCCGAAATCTGCATGGGCGTGGCGCTGCTCCTCTTCTTCAACAGCACCGGCATCATGGGCTTCTTCAGCGCCATGATCTGGCCCTTCAATCTTTCCACCATCATCATCGCCCACATCGCCTTCTGCTTCCCCTTCGTGGCCATCGTGGTGCGCTCGCGTCTCGTCGGCTTCAACAAGCAGCTCGAGGAGGCCTCGCGCGATCTCGGCGCCAACGAATGGCAGACGTTCTGGCAGATCCTCGTACCCTTCATGAAGCCGGGCATCATCGCCGGCGCGCTTCTCGCCTTCACGCTGTCGCTCGACGACTTCGTCATCACCTTCTTCACCGCCGGGCCGGAAACGGTCACCTTCCCGGTGAAGATCTACTCCATGGTCAAAACCGGCGTGAAATACGAAGTGAACGCCGCCTCGACCATCCTCATCTTCATCACCATCCTCGCCACAGTGCTTGCCATGAAACTGCAAGCGCCCGAAAAGTCAGGTCATTGATCATGGCAGATCCCATCGTCTCCGTTCGCAACGTGTCGCGCCGCTATCCCGGCGGCGTGACGGCTGTCGACAATGTCTCCGTCGACATCATGCCGAACGAGTTCTTCGCGCTGCTGGGCCCCTCCGGCTGCGGCAAGACCACGCTGCTCCGCATGATCTCCGGGCTCGATACGCCCACCGAAGGCCAGATCTTCATCGGCGGCGAGGACATGGCGCTCACCCCGCCCAACAAGCGGCCCACCAACATGGTGTTCCAGTCCTATGCGGTGTTCCCGCACATGACGGTGGAGCAGAACGTCGCCTACGGCCTGAAGGTCACGGGCGTTCCCGCCGACGAGATCAAGCGCCGTGTCGCCGAAGGCCTCGAGCAGGTGAAGCTCTCGCACCTGGCCGACCGCAAGCCCGACCAGATGTCGGGCGGCCAGCGTCAGCGCGTGGCGCTGGCCCGCGCGCTGGTGAAACGCCCGAAGGTGCTTCTCCTCGACGAACCGCTCTCCGCCCTCGACGCCAAGCTCCGTGACGACATGCGGCTCGAACTCACGCGCCTGCAGCAGGAGGTGGGCATCACCTTCATCATCGTCACCCACGACCAGGACGAGGCGCTCTCCATGGCGACCCGTATCGCGGTGATGGAGAAGGGTGCCATCAAGCAGCTGGCCACGCCGGAAGAACTCTACGAGCACCCGACCTCGCGCTTCGTCGCCGACTTCATCGGCAAGGTGAACCTGTTCGAGGCGAACGTCATCTCGCAGAAGGGCAAGGCCATCGTCTGCAACGCCAAGGGCCTGGGCAAGATCAACCTCAGCTCCGACAAGGAGTGCGGCAAGGACGTGACCATCGCGGTGCGCCCGGAGAAGCTCAAGCTCTCCAAGGCGGCGCCCAAGGCCGATGGCCTCATCAAGGCCGAGGCGCGGGTGCGCGACGTTGCCTATTACGGCGACTGGAGCGAAGTCGTGGTCGAGCTGAACAACGGACAGATGGTTTCGGTCAATGTGCAGAACGAACGGCGCGACGTGAACGCCAGCGTCACGCGGGGCGAGAAGACCTATGTCTCGTGGAGCCCGAGCGACAGCCTGGTGCTGACCGAATAGCAGCCCCACACTTCCGACACCTCACTGAAGGAGCCAGAACATGGCACTTGAAATGGACAAGCTTGGGCGCGTGCCCGGCGACGATGCCTTCCGCCGCACCGACCTGAAGGGCACGACCTGGGAACCGACCTATGCCGGCGCTCTCTCCTTCATGCGCCGCAAGTATTCACGCGACCTCACGGGCGTGGATATCGCCGTGACGGGCGTGCCCTTCGATCAGGCGGTGTCACACCGTCCCGGTACGCGCTTTGGGCCCGAGGGCATCCGCCGCGCCTCGGCCGAAAATGCCTGGGGCCCGTTCTGGCCCTGGAACTTCGATCCCTTCGAGACGCTGGCCGTGGTCGACTACGGCGACTGCTTCTTCGACTGGGGCAAGAAAGAAGATTTCCCGACGACGCTGGAAAACCATGCGGCGGGCATTCTTGCGGCAGGCTCGGAACTGGTGACGCTGGGTGGCGATCACTACATCTCCTATCCGCTGCTCAAGGCCCATGCGAAGAAGCACGGGCCGCTGGCGCTTATCCACTTCGATGCCCATCGCGACGTCGAGGTCGACAACGGCGGCCGCATCGATCACGGCACCATGTTCGGCTATGCCGTGCGCGAAGGCCTGATCGATCCCCGCAAGTCGGTGCAGATCGGCATCCGCACCACCTTCGTGGGCGAGACCACCATGGGCTTCCGCATCGTCTATGCCGACGAGGTGCATGACTCGACTGCGGATCAGCTGGCCAAGATCATCACCGACAAGGTGGGCAAGTCAAAAGCCTACCTCACCTTCGACATCGATTGCCTCGATCCCTCGGCAGCCCCCGGAACCGGCACGCCCATTCCGGGCGGCCTCACCTATCATCAGGCGGCCTCGGTCATCCGCCGCCTGAAGGACGTGAACTTCGTCGGCATGGACATGGTGGAAGTGTCACCGCCCTACGACCATTCCGATCTGACGTCAGCCGCGGCGGCAAGCCTGATCATGGAATATCTCTGCCTCCGCGCCTGGCAGCGCGGTGCGCGAGCCGAGCCAATGCCAGAGTAATTCCTAAGCGGCGTTCTTCTTCGCGGGCGTCACCTTCACCACATCCTTGAGGATGTGTTCGGCGGTGCGCACCGCCTGGGCCGCGATGGTGAGCGACGGGTTCACCGCCGTTGAGGACGGCAGGAACGAGGCATCGACCACGTAAAGATTGTCCACGTCCCAGGCGCGGCAGAAGGGATCGAGCACCGAGGTGGCCGGGTCCTTGCCGAAGCGGGCCGTGCCGCACTGGTGCATGGCGACCTTGATGTCCATCTTCTGGGTGATGATGATGGGATAGCCGAGTTCGCGCATGATCCGGCTCCAGTGCTTCACCAGTTCGCCGTGGGACTTGAGATTGTTGGCGGTGTAGGCGAGCCTGATCTTGCCGTCGCTGTCGATGCTGACGCGGTTGTTGGGGTCCGGCAGGTCCTCCGACATGATCCACCAGTCGACGCTGCGGGTGGCGAACCAGTCCATCAGCCATTCGGGGATGCCCCGCATGTTGGCGGTGAGCATGCCGCCCTGCAGCTTGCCCAGGCCCTGCACGTTGCCGAGCGGATAGGGCTTCACGCTGTTGGCGAGATAGAAATCATTGATGCAGAGCGACTTCTGGAAGACGACAGTGTTCTTCTTGAAGGGGTTCACCGCCATCATCGCGGTGTTGTTGTGGGCCATGTAGTTGCGGCCAAGCTGATCCGAAGAATTGTTGCCGAGTCCCTTGGGGTGCTTTGCATTGGCCGAGCGCAGCAGCAGGGCGGCGGAATTGATGGCGCCCGCACTCGAGATGAAGAGATCGCCGTTGACGATTTTCTTCTGGCCATCCTGTTCGATCTCGACGCCCGTCACCTTGCGGCCGCTGTCGTCGGTGATCAGGCGGTGCACCAGGGATTTCAGCACGAGATCGACATTGCCGGTCTCGATGGCCGGATCAACCATGCGCACTTCGGCATCGTTCTTGGCGCCGAGCTTGCAGGCGAAGCCGTCGCAGGTCTTGCAGCGGATGCACTTGCCGCCGGGGTGATAGTCGACGGCGACAGGAAGCGGGAAGGGCCGCAGGCCTTTGGACCGCAGCTTGGCATCGATCGCCTGTATTTCGGGATCGTGGCCCACGGCAGGATAGGGCATGGGGCCGGAGCGCGGCGGCTCGCAGGGGTCGAGGCCGGCGGTGCCGTGGGTGCCGAAGAGTTGCTCGGCCACATCATAGTAGGGTGCAAGTTCGGCATAGGAGATGGGCCAGGCAGGAGCCACGCCCTCTTCATGCTGCAGGTCCTGGAAGTCCTCGACGCGGAAGCGCAGCGTGGCGGTGCCGAAGAACTTGGAGTTGCCGCCCACATAATAATAGGTGGACGGATTGAACTCGATCCCGTCCTTGTCGCGCCAGGTCTCCTTCGTCGCATAGCGGCGTTCGTGGAAGACGACCTTGACGCTCCAGTTGTCGGCCTCGCGGGGAAGGCGCGTGCCGCGCTCAATCACCAGCACCTTGGCGCCGGCCTTGGCGAGCATGTTTGCCATGGCGCCGCCGCCCACGCCGGCTCCGATGATGATGGCATCATATGACTTCTGGATCGTATCCATTGTGACCTCTGTCCTATCCTGTCCGCAGCCGTGCTGAACGCGGTGCCGTGTCGTCGCGGAAATATGTCGTGCTGTCCCGATGCATGGCGGCCATCACGGCGAATGAGCTGTCGAGATGAATGCGCATGGCCAGTTCCGCCTGCATGGCATTGCCGCGCTGGAGCGCATGGGCGATGGCGGCATGCTGTTCCGTCACCTCGGCAAGGTGGCCCGGCACCGGGGCGCTCAACTGCCGCATGCGGTCGAGATGAACCTTGGCGAGGTTGATGAATTTCCAGATGCGGGGGTAACCGGAGATGCGGGCGATCTGGCCATGGAAGGCGTCATCCTCCTCAAGATAATCCTCAAGCCGGTTCTCGGCGAGGATCACCCGCATGCGGGCAATGCTGGCGAGGAGGGAGGCACCATCCTGTTCGGTGACGAGTTCGGCGGCCCGGCGCACGCTCTCCACTTCCAGCGCCCGCCGCAGCACGAAGCCTTCCTCGGCCACCGTGAAGGAAATCCGGCTGACCCACGTTCCGGAATGGGGCAGGATGTCCACCAGGTCCTCCTCGGCGAGGCGCTGCAGGGCCTCGCGGACGGGTGTCCGGGAGACGTCGAAGCGTTCGGCGATGTCCTTTTCCTGCACCGCAGCACCCGGCGGCAATTCGAGGCGCACGATCGCCCGGCGCAGATACTCATATATCTGTTCGGCCTTGGCTGGCGCTCGCTCTGCTGGGACTTGACCCGACATTCCGCTTTCCGATGGAAAATACCTTGGCCACTCAATCGCAATTGACAGAGGGCCCGCTTTCAGTGCCTAATAACTCATATATTGGTTTTCGAGACAAGCGTTTTCAGGACAGGGGCCGTGATCCCTGCAAGGTTTGCCCATGAGCACGATCAGTTACCTCACCCGCATCGAATTCGGCGAAGGGCAGATTTCGCGCCTGCAGGAGCTTCTGGACGTACTCAACGTGAAGCGCCCGCTTATCGCCACCGACAAGGGGCTGGTGGCGACGGGTCTGGTCGCCAAGGTCGCAGGCCTCCTCAAGGAGAAGCCGGCCATCTTCGACGGTACTCCGGCAAATCCCACCGAAGAGGCGGTGCTCAACGCCCACAAGGCCTATCGCGACAATGGCTGCGACGGCATCATCGGGCTGGGTGGCGGTTCGGCGCTTGATCTTGCCAAGGGCGTGCGCCTGCTCACCGGCCACGACGGGCCGCTGGCACAGTATACGCTCGTTGCCGGCGGCCTCTCGCGCATCCATGGCCGCATCTGCCCGATGATCGCGGTGCCCACCACCTCGGGCACGGGCTCGGAGGTGGGGCGTGCCGCCGTCATCATCACGGCGGAGGGCCGCAAGCTCGGCATCATCTCGCCCCACATGCTGCCGTCGATTGCGATCTGCGATCCCGAACTCACCTATGGCCTGCCTGCAGGCCTCACGGCGGCCACAGGCATGGATGCGATTTCGCACTGCCTCGAAACCTACATGGCGCCCTCCTTCAACCCGCCCGCTGATGCCATCGCCATGGACGGGCTGATGCGCGGCTGGCGCTCGCTCCGCGCCGCCGTCGCGGACGGCAAGAATGAAGCCGCCCGCAACGACATGATGATGTGCGCACTTGAAGGAGCCATGGCCTTCCAGAAGGGTCTGGGTGCGGTTCATGCCCTCACCCATCCGCTGGGCGCCATCCGCTCGCTCAATCTCCATCACGGCACGCTCAATGCCGTTCTGATGCCCGCCGTGTTGCGCTTCAACCGCCAGGCCATCGGCAAGAAGTGGGAGGCGCTCGAAGCCTTCTTCAAGGCGCCGCCCGACAAGGCGATCGAGGGCCTGAACCAGGACATCGGCATTCCCTCTGGCCTCACCGCGCTGGGTGTCACAGATGAAATGATGAAGCAGGTCTCGGAAGAGGCCCTCAAGGACCACTGTCATGCGACCAACCCCCGCATTGCCACGGCGGCCGATTACCTTGCCATCATGCGCGCGGCAGCGTGAAACGATAACAACAAACGCGAATTTGGGAGACGTCCATGTCTGACATCGAGAAGTACAGGAAGATCTTCGACCTCACCGGCAAGAAGGCCATCGTCACCGGCGGCTCCCGTGGCATCGGCAAGGCGCTGGCGGAAGGCCTCGCCGCGCATGGCGCCGACGTGGCGATCGTGGTCAAGAACACGGTGGAGCGCGGTGAAGCCGTGGCCAAGGACATCCGTGCTGCAGGCCGCGATGCCTTCGTGATCAAGGCGGACGTTGCCAACGAGGCCGACGTGAAGCGCATGACCGAAGAGGTCATGAAGCGCTGGGGCCGCATCGACATTCTCGTCAACAATGCCGGCATCATCTTCCCCGGCAACATCGAGACCTACCAGCTGCAGGACTTCCGCAACACCATGTCGGTGAACCTCGACGGCGTCTTCCTCGTCTCGCGCGAAGTGGGCCAGCACATGATCAAGCAGAAGTCGGGCTCGATCATCACCATCGGGTCCATGTCGGGCTACATCATCAACTGGCCCTTCCGCCACACCGCCTACAACGTCTCGAAGGCAGGCGTGCACCAGCTCACCAAGGGCATGGCGGTGGAGTGGGCCGAACACGGCATCCGCGTCAACGCCATCGCCCCGGGCTACATCCGCACCGAACTCACCGACGAGGTGATGAAGGAACATCCGGACGTGGTGAACAACGAATGGGCCAAGGCCGCAGTGCAGAACCGTATCGGCTCGGTGGATGAACTGGTGGGCGCCACCGTCTATCTCGCCTCGGACTCCGCGAGCTTCACCACCGGCGAAGTGATCGTCATCGACGGCGGCCTGACGCTGCGCTGAGCTTCTTACGCATCTTTCGCTTCGCAAGTGGTGTCCACTTGCTCGCCCGATGCGCTCGCGCAACGGACGAGCTGCTCTTACGAAAGTTACGTCATCTCCACGGGCTTGCTGCGGAAGCGCTTCACCGTTTCCGGCAGCGCCTTGCGGCAGACCACGGGCGGCAGTCCCTTGAGGATCAGCTCCGCATCGGCCACCGCCTGGCGGCCGATGTCGAACAGCGCATCCGGCATGCCGCCGGTGCGGTGGGCCGAGAGCAGCAGGCCTTCCACCTCCCGCACCGGATCATCCTTGGCCACGGGTTCGACAGGGAACACGTCGGTTGCCGCACGGAAGCGGCCGTGCTTCACGAGGTCGATGAAGGCGGCGAAGTCGACAACCGCCGCACGGCTCATCAGCAGGAAGGCGGCGTCCGGGCGGATGAGTTCCAGTTGCCTGCGGCCGAGGAAGCCCTGGTTCTCCGAGGTGACGCCGGCAAAAACCAGAATGATGCGGCAGGTGCGCAGCAGCTCTTCCAGCGGCAGCGGCTTCACGCCGGCCTTCTTCAGCACATAGTCGGGCACCCAGGGATCATGCACGCTGATGTCGCACTTGAACGGCTGCACCAGCCGGTGGAACGAGCGCGCCAGGTCGCCATAGCCGATGAGGCCCATGCTCTCGCCGAACAGGCTGAAGCTCCCCACATTGCCATCAAGGCCATAGGCATCGCGGCCGTGCCGGAAGTCGCGGTCGGCGCGGGTGATGCCGCGGGCCAGATCGATCGCCATGCCGAGGGCCGATTCCGCCACCGCATCGGCAAAGGCGGAGCCGGGGGTCAGCACATGAATACCGTTGGCGAAGCAGTAGTCATAGTCGATGGCGTCGGTGAAGTTGGTTTCAACGTCGATGATGGCGCGCAGCTTCTTCGCCTTCATCAGGCGCTCGCGCGGCAGCTTCGTCTGGCCCATGATGATGCTGGCCTCGGGCAGATGCCGCTCCACCATCTCGTCCGGCATGCGGGAGGTTTCGTGGATCACGAGGTCAGCGAGTGACTCGAGTTTCGCCCGGGTGGGCGGGTCGCAGATCAGCTCCAGCGTGCGCGGCAGCGGATCGACGAGGATGAGCGGGCGGGTCATGGCGGGTATCCTTTGCGGCCACATTATGGGTCGGCGGGCTTGCCTTGCAACCGGCGAAATCAACGGAAAAAGCTCTGGACGCGGCACGTTGCAGCCTCTGCGCGCGGCCACTATGCCGCATGACATTCAGTCCGGACGGGAGGCCATGGTTACTGCGCGTTAACCATGAGTGCCTATGCTTCAGTCACCCGGGCAAGCGCTGCGTATCGCACTCGCCCGCAAGTCTGGTGGCGTAAGAAGGGGTCATTCGCGGGATGTACCGCGAGCGGAATGAAAATCCGCAACCAACCTTCTGCTCCGGCCACACCCTTCAGCCATTCAGCACCATGTCTGCCGCCTTCTCGGCGATCATGATCGTGGGCGCATTGGTGTTGGCGCCTACCAGCAGGGGCATCACCGAGGCATCGACGACGCGGATGCCCTCAAGCCCGTGCACCTTCAGCTTCGCATCCACCACGGCCTTGTTGTCGCTCCCCATCTTGCAGGTGCCCACCGGGTGGTAATGCGAGGAGATGAACTTGCTCATGAAGCCGTCGATGTCCGCGTCTGTGGTGCAGGCGGGGCCGGGATCAACCTCCTCACCGCGGAATTCATCGAAGGCGCGTTGCGCGTGGAGTTCGCGGGCGAGGCGGAAGGCATAGCGGTTGAGCGCCTGGTCAGCCCGCGTGGAGAGATAGTTGTGGACGATCCGCGGCGCATCCAGCGGATTGGTGGACCGCAATGTCACCGACCCGCGGGATTCCGGCCGTAATCCGCACCAGTGAATGTTGTAGCCGTGGAAGGTGGGCAGATAGGTGGCCGAGCCGTTGGGGTTCATGGCGTTGGGCACGAGATAGTACTGGATGTCCGGCCTCTCGAGTGCGGGGTCGCTGCGCAGGAAGGCCATGGCATTCATCGGGAAGACCGAGAGCGGGCCGCGGCCCGCCAGCACATATTGTGCGGCGGCGACGGCAAGCTTCGCCGGGTTCCGCATGTTGTAGTAGGTGACCGGCTTCAGGCATTTGTGCTGCACGTAGGAGCCCACATGATCCTGCAGGTTCTTGCCAACACCCGGCAGGGCGAAGCGCACATCGATGCCGATGGAGGACAGCTCCGTGGGATCGCCGACGCCTGAGAGCATGAGAAGCTGCGGCGACTGGTAGGCGCCCGCCGAGAGAATGAGCTCGCGCTCGGCCCGCACCGTCAGGCGTTCGCCATTGCGGTCAACATCAACACCCACCGCACGCCGCCCCTCGAAGAGAATGCGCAGCGTGCGCGAATGCGTCCACACCGTCAGGTTCTTGCGGCGCATGGCGGGCCAGAGATAGGCCCGCGCCGCCGAACAGCGCATGGGGAAGCGGTGCGTGTGCGTATACTGGGTGTAGACGAAGCCTTCCTGGTCCTCGCCGTTGTAGTCGGGATTGAAGCGGTAGCCCGCCTGCCGGCCTGCCTCGATGAAGGCCTTGAACAGGCCATTGTTGTAGCGCCCGAAGGCGGTACGGAGCGGCCCGCCCTTGCCGCGGAGATCGCTCTCCTCGCCCTTCCAGTTCTCGGCCTTCTTGAAATAGGGCTTCACGCTCTCCCAGTCCCAGCCTTCGTTGCCGAGCTGGCGCCATTCATCGTAGTCGCGGTGATGGCCCCGGCAATAGACTTGGCCGTTGATGGACGAGCTGCCGCCCAGCACGCGGCCGCGGGGCAGCGGCACCTGATATCCGCCAAGCTGCGCTTCCGGTTCCGACTTGAACTGCCAGTCGACACTGCTGCCCACCATGAAGATCTCGCCCGTCGGCATGTGGATCATCGGGTTCCAGTCGCGCGGGCCCACCTCGATGAGCAGCACCCTGTTCTCCGGCTTTTCGCTGAGACGGGCCGCCATGACGCTGCCTGCCGAGCCGCCACCGACGACGATGAAGTCAAAACGAGAGTCCGATCCGGAAGACATGATCCACCTGATTGATTGCGTGAACGGGAGTTGTGTCTAGGCTGCCGTCGAGAGTGCCTTGTGCACTTCGGCGTGGAGATTGTGCTGGATCCTTCGCTTGAGGTCGACAAAGGCGGGTTCGGTCGAAAGTTCGTAGCTGCGCGGGTGGGTGAAATCGACGGGGATGGTGTCGATGATCCGGCCGGGCCGCGCCGACATCACGTAGACGACTTCACCGAGATAGAGTGCTTCGTCGATGTCGTGGGTGACGAAGAGAATGGTCTTGTGTTCCTTCTCCCAGATGCCGAGCAGCAACTGCTGCATGACCACGCGGGTCTGGCTGTCGAGGGCCCCGAAGGGCTCGTCCATCAGGATCACTTCCGGATCATTGGCGAGCGAGCGGGCAATCGCCACGCGCTGCTTCATGCCGCCCGAGAGCTGGTTGGGATAGGCATTCTCGAAGTTGGAAAGTCCCACGGCATTGACATAGTGCCGGGCCCGCTCGGTGATCTCGCGCTGCGGCTTCCCCTGCAGCGAGAGGCCGAACTCCACGTTCTTGAGCACGGTGAGCCAGGGAAAGAGCGAGTAGTTCTGGAACACCATGCCCCGCTCCTTGGCGGGCCCGTGGATCACCTTGCCGTCGAGCTTGCAGTCGCCTGTCGTGGGATCGCGCAGTCCTGCAATGATGTCGAGCAGGCTCGACTTGCCGCAGCCCGAGGGGCCGACGATCACCGCAAACTGCTTGTCGGGGATCTTCATGGAGAGGTTGTTGAGCGCGATCACTGGCGTGGCGCCCGCGGTGTTGAAGTGGAGGCTCAGGTTTTCGACTGTGACGGTGCCCATGTCCGTGTCCTCACCGTGACCGCGCCCAGGGGAGGAGCGCATGCTTCAGACGCTTGAAGATTTCATCCGTCACCAGCCCGAGGAAGCCGATCACCAGGATCGCGACGAAGATCACGTCAGCGTGGAGGCCGCGCATGGCCTGCATGCTCATGTAGCCAAGGCCGGAACTGGAGGCGACGAGTTCGGCGACGACGAGATAGGTCCAGGCCCAGCCCATGGTGACGCGCAGCGTGTCGATGACGCCAGGGAGCGTGGCAGGCAGCAGCACGCGCATGACGATCTGCCGCTTCTTCGCGCCCAATGTGTAGGCGGCATTGAAGAGTTCGTTTGGCACCTGGGCCGAGACATCGGCGAACATGACCAGCTGCTGGAAGAAGGTGCCGATGAAGATGACGGCGATCTTCTCCTCGATGCCGATGCCGATCCACAGGATGAGGAGCGGGATCATCGAGGTGACGGGCAGGTAGCGGGTGAAGTTGACGACAGGCTCGAGAGCGGCCTGCACCACGCGGAAGCTGCCCATCATGATGCCGAGCGGAATGGCGATGATGGAGGAGAGGAAAAAGCCGAGATTGATGACGACGAGACTCGACCATGCATTGCGGAGGAGCGAGCCGTCCATCAGCGTCGTCCAGAAGGCCTTCGCCACCTGGTGCGGCGGTGGACAGAAGGTGGTGTCCACCAGGCCGCCATAGGTGATGAGACACCAGAAGGCGAAGATCGCCAGCGTCACCAGCGTGCTGACGCCGATGCTGAGGCCTTGCGAGATCTCCCGCCGGGGCGTGGCGAGCGTCGAGAAGAGACTGCGCCCGCCCGCCATGGCCTCAGCCCCCGACATAACCGTAGTCGATCATGTCTTCGGGCTTCACATCGACCTGGATGCGGCCGAAGGACTTCCACACATCGAGTGCGGTGCCGAGCGTCTTGGTGATCTGGCCCGGTGCCTCCTTGGTACCGAAGAAGGCGAGGTTCTTGTCCTTGTCGAGGTACTCGATGCCGGAGAGGGTTTCGGCGAAGACCTTGGGATCGTTCAGCCAGCCGCCCACGCCCTTGGCCATGATCTCGTTGGCCTCATCGGGATGCTGCTTGGCGAAGTCGAGCGCCTTGTACCAGGCGCGCACGAAGCCCTTCACGTCGGCCGACTTGTCCTTCAGCGTGGCATCGGTTGCCGCCACCACGTCGGTGATGAGGCCCGGCTTGTCGGCGCTCGAGAGCAGCAGATGGCCATGCTCCGACTTGGCGCCCTGGCTCAGCGCCGGCTCCCAGGTGACGGCGGCATCCACCTGCTTGGCGGCGAAGGCAACGCCTGCGTCAGTGGCCGCCATGTTCACAGGCTCGATATCGGCCTGGCTCATGCCGGCATCCTTGAGCAGCGCATTGAGGAAGAACTGCGAGACCGAGCCTTCCTCGAAGGCCACCTTCTTGCCCTTCAGGTCCTCGATCTTGGTGATGTCCTTGTTGGCGGCAATGCCGTCACCGCCCTTGGAGTTGTCAACGGCGAGGACATAATGAACGCCGATCCCCGGCTTCATGTAGATGGGGAATTCATCGACAGTGGAGGCGACGAGGTCGAGCTGGCCGGCCATCAGGGCGCCCATCTTGATGGGCGTGTCTTCCATGATGACGAGTTCCACATCCACGCCCTCGTCCTTGAAGAAGCCCTTGTCGCGGGCGATGTAGAAGGGGCCGTATCCCACCCAGGTGGAGTGACCGAGCTTGAGCGAGCCCGCATCAGCGGCGGAGGCCATGGCCATGACGGACGCGGCCAGGGCAAGGAGCTTCAGTGTCTTCATCATGGAAATTTCCTCCGGTTGTTATGGGCGCAAGCTGCGCTGGTGCATGATTCGTCCGATGAAATTGAGAAGCACCTGCGCGGCGAGAATGGCTGTGGTGCCGGTGTGATCGTAGTCGGGCGCCACCTCGACGAGATCGATGCCCACGACGGGACCGCGCTTGGCGAGTCCGGCGAGCAGTTCGAGGATCTCGTAATAGAGGAAGCCGCCGTGGCTCGGCGTGCCCGTGCCGGGTGCGATCGAGGGATCGAAGCCGTCGATGTCGATGGTCACGTAGTAGCGCTTGCCTGCGGGAATGCGGGCCAGCACCTGCTCCACCCCGAGCTTGCGGAATTGCCGGACCGAGAGGATGTCGGAGCCCATGCGGCGGGCGTCTTCATAGCCTTCGCGCGCCGTTGACGAGACATTGCGGATGCCGATCTGCGTCAGGCCCGTCACATAGGGCTTCTCGGCGGCGCGGCGGAGCGGGCTGCCGTGGCCGAAGCGCACGCCGTGGCGTTCGTCGACGAAGTCGAGATGCGCATCGACCTGCACCACGTGGATCGGCTCTTGCCCGCTGAAGGCGGCGATGCAGGGAATGTTGATGGAGTGATCGCCGCCCAGCACCACGGGAAGGGCACCCGCCGCCAGCATCTTGCGCACGCCATGTTCGATGTTGGCGTGGGACTTGATCGTGTCGGTGTGGACGATGTCGGCATCACCGATGTCGACCATGCGCACCTGCCCGGCGGGGAGATAGGTGACGTCGTCCTCGTGGTCATAGGCACCGGCGTGACCGAAGGAGAAAAGAGTTGAGGCTTCGCGGATGGCGCGGGGTCCGAAGCGGGCGCCGGAGCGCCATTGCGTGCCGAAGTCATAGGGCGCGCCCATGATGGCCACATCGGCCTCGATCCTGTCCCAGTCGAGTGCGAGCGGCGACTTGCCGAAGGTGGAGATGCCGACAAAGGGCAGATTGAGGCGTCCCGCCTCGTATCCGTGCGCGTTCATACCAAATTCCCTCTGTTCCGAACGCTATGGAGGATTGAACCCCCATAAAATCTCTTTGTTTCATGCGACACTATGATATTTCTCATTGTATGCGCCCGAAGAGCTGGCAGTTCAATTTTTCACCAACCGACCTCCGCCTTCTGAGGGTGTTCCAGGCGGTGGTCCGGCACGAGGGCTTTGCCGCCGCCCAGGATGCCCTGGGCCTCTCGGCGGGGACGATCAGCAATCACATCAATCACCTCGAGGCGCGCTTCGGCGTCCGTCTCTGCGAGCGGGGCCGGAAGGGCTTCTCGCTCACGCCCGATGGCGCCCGCATTCACGAGGCCGCCGAAAACCTGCTGCGCTCGGTCGAACATTTCGCCGGCACCGTGGGCTCGGTGCGGGGCGAGCTGTCGGGCACGGTGCACTTGGGCACGGTCGATGCCATGCACACCAATGTGGAGGCGTCGCTCGACCGGGCCATCGCCCAGTTCAGCAGCGTGGCGCCCAAGGTGATGCTGCATGTGGAGATCGCCTCGCCGCAGGACCTGATGCAGCGCCTGCTTGACGGGCGCCACTCCCTCATCATCACGCCCATTGAAGCAGTGCACCCGTCCGTCATCGCGCGCGCCCTCTTCCGGGAGGAGCAGCGGCTCTACTGCGGCCGCGGCCATCCGCTGTTCGATGCGGATCATGTCACCATGGAGCAGTTGCGCTCCTATCCCTATGCAGGCCGCACCTACATGCAGTCGGGCAGTCACCTCCGCGATCAGGCCTTCGACTGGCGGGCCATGACCTCGCACATGGAAGCCCTCGCCATCCTCATCAAGTCGGGACGCTTCCTCGGCTACCTGCCGGAACACTTCGCCCGCGCCTTCGTGCAGCAGGGCGAGATGAAGACGCTGCTGCCGGAGGAAGCGACACACTTCGACAGCTTCTTCCTTGCTCATCGCCGCGATGAGCGGAACCGCGCGGCGATGGTGCTGGCGGAATGCCTTGTGGGTGCAATGACGGTGGCGGAGCCGAAGGCCTGATCAGCTCTTCCGCCGCTTGCCGATCATGTCGGCCATCACGCAGAGGAGTTCGAACATGATGGTGGCGCCTGCAAGCGCCGTCATGTTGCCGACATCGAAGGGCGGCGCCACTTCCACCACATCCGCACCGATGATGTTCACCCCCGGCAGAAGCCGCACCATCTCCTGCGCCTCGCGCGTAGTGAAGCCGCCGATCTCGGGCGTGCCCGTGCCCGGCGCCATGGAGGGGTCGATGCTGTCGATGTCGAAGGTGACATAGGTGGGCCCGGTGCCGGCAATGCGGCGCGCCTCTTCCATCACGCTTGCGGCACCGCGGCGCACGAACTCTTCCATGTAGATGATGCGGATGCCCTGGGCGCGGGCCCAGTCGTGTTCGCCCGGATCATAGACCGAGCCGCGGATGCCGATCTGCACCACGCGCTTGGGATCGAGAACACCTTCCTCGATGGCGCGGCGGAAGGGCGTGCCGTGGGTGTAGGGGTTGTCGCCGAAATAGGTGTCGTTGGTGTCGGAATGGGCATCGAAGTGAATCATGCCGATGGGGCCGGCTTGAGACTTCCGCAGCGCGCGCAGGACCGGAAGCGTGGTGAGGTGATCGCCACCGACGGAGAGCGGCAGTGCGCCGGCGGCCACGATCTTGGCCATGCCGGTCTCGATGCGCTGGAGACCGTTCAGCAGATTGATGGGGTTGACCGAGAGATCGCCCACATCGGCGATGTTGGCGGCATCGAAGGGAACGACACCCGAAACATGATGGGCGCGGCGCATCAGGCTCGTCATGCTGCGCACTTCACGGGGGCCGTGGCGGGCGCCGGCGCGGTTCGTGGTGCCGCCATCCCACGGAATGCCGACGAGGGCGATATCGAGCCCCTCCGCCGAGGTGACGGGGGGAAGGCGCATGAAGGTGGCCTGCCCGGCAAAGCGCGGCACTTCAGCCGCATCAACGGGCTGGTGGAAGGTCTTGGTCATTGTGCGAAAAACTCACGGTTCACGATGTCAACGATGCCGTCCTCGCAGTCCTTGAGCAGCCATTCGCCTTTCTCGGCGGAAGAGCCCTCGGTGAGCGAGAGAACGCCCGACGCCGGCACCTCTGCGGGCGGCTTCGGATAGCGGTCATAGGGCAGGAAGGACGCGGGGCCGTCGTGCAGCGCCTGGGAGAGATCGACGAGTTCAGGGCGGAGCGCCAGCATCATCGAAGTCTCGAGGACGCTTGCATGTTCAAGTTCGATGCCGGGGTAGCCGTTGGGGAAGACGCGGGCGAGGGTCGCGGGCCGGATCATCTCCCAGTGATCGATGCGGATGATCCTGAGGTCGCCGCAGCGGTCACGGCCGATGGCATCGAGCGCCAGTTCGATCCCCTCGATGGTGGGCCAGACATTCTCGTAGTGGCCATTCACCGTGACGATGCGGCGGACTTTCTGCCGGTAGAGATCGCAGAGAATGTCGCGCACGAGGAGCGAGAAGGTATTGGCGGTGATGTTGAGGGTACCCGGAAAGGCAGGCCCGCCACCGGTGCGGGGCTGCGAACGGTTGCCATAGGCAAGTGCGGGAAGCACGAGCCCGCCCACCCGCTTCGCTGCCCGGACCGCCATGGAGGTGGGCAGCACCACATCGGTGTTGAGCGCCATGTGGCGGCCGTGCTGTTCGGTTGCCCCCAGCGGCAGGAAAACGGGAGCACCGTCGCGCACGCGGGCCTCGGCCACGGGCCACGGAAGTTCGGCATAGAAGACGGACTCACTCATTCTGGCCTCACGTCATCGCCGCGCCGCCATTGGCGCCCAGGCATTGGCCGGTGAAGAAGGTGGCGGTGGGGCCGGCCAGGAAGACAACGGCGGCTGCCACTTCCTCGGGCTTTCCGATGCGGCCCATGGGATTGTTGTTCTCGAGCGCCTTCTGCTCTGCCGTCATGCTGTCATAGGCGAGAAGTGGCGTGTCGGTCGGTCCCGGCGCCACTGCATTGACGAGAATGCGTGGCGACAGTTCCCGCGCCCAGGCCCGCGTGAGACCAAGAACGGCGGCCTTCGTTGCGCAATAGACGGAGGCACCCTGCCGCCCGAGATAGGCAAGCTCCGAGGCGATACTGATGATGCGCCCGCCCTCGGGCAGATGCGGCAGCACCTCGCGGGCGACGAGGATGAAGCCCTTGATGTTCACCGCCAGCATCCTGTCGATGTGGTCGGACGTGACCTTGGACAGCGGCACCTCCTGCAGGATACCGGCATTGTTGAGGAGGATGTCGCAACCGCCCAGCCGCTCCACCGCCGCTGCAACGGCCTTCACCACATCCGTCTCGCGGGTGACGTCGCAGGCGAGGATGGGGAACTCCTTCGCCGAGGCCGCAAGATCGAGGCCTACGACGTCCGCCCCTGCATCCTTGAGCGCGAGCGCGCTGGCGCGGCCGATGCCGCTCGCTGCGCCCGTGACGATGGCTTTCTTGCCGGCAAGCGTCTTCACCATGGCACTTCTCCGCGGTCCACACCGATCGATTGTCCTGTCATGTTCCGCGCCAGATCGGAGGCAAGGAAGAGATAGGCACCCGCCACGTCAGGCGGCTCCATCAGCCCGGGCAGGGCCTGGGCGCCGACAATGCGGTCGAGCAGCACGTCTTCCGGAACATCCTGATCGTTGGACATGCGTTTCAATGACCGCATGGACGCTTCCGTCCGCACCCAGCCGGGGCACACCGCATTGACGCGGATGCCGCGAGGTCCGAGTTCCTTGGCCCAGGTCTTGGTGAGGCCGATGACGGCATGCTTCGACGCCACATAGGCACCGAAGCCCGCCTCCGCCGAGCGGCTCCAGATCGACGCGGTGTTGATGATGGCGCCACCTGCACTCATCACCTTCAGCGCCTGGGTGGTGACCAGCGAGGTGCCGATGATGTTGATCTCGATGATGCGGCGGAAGTTGGCGGTGGTCTCGTCGCCGTCGTCGGTCACGGGTGTAAAGAGCTCAAGCCCTGCGTTGTTGATCAGCACGTCGATGTGGGCAATGCCGGCCAGGGCAGCCACAACCTGTGCCTTGTCGACGATATCGCAGACGGCTCCGGTTCCCCCCAGTCCCTGGGCGCGGGCGGTCACCGCCTCGTCATTGGCAATGAGATGAAGCTGTGCGCCGGCCCCGGCAAAGGCCTGGGCAATGCCAAGCCCAATGCCGCGGCTGGCGCCGGTGATGACGACGCTCTTTCCCTTGATGGAAGAGATCACAGGTGAAGCTCCGTTTCCGTGCGGATCTTGTGCAGCACGTCGTTGCGCAAATTGAAGAAGGCCTGCGTTTCCCGCGCCTCCAGCGTGCGTTCACTGCCGAGGATGGCCGCGACATCGATGTCGTGCAGGATGCGGGCGGGCCGTGCCGAAAAGAGAATGATGCGGTCGGCAAGGAAGACAGCTTCCTCCACGTCATGGGTGACGAAGATGATCGTCTTCGCCTCTTCCTTCTGGATCTGGCGGAGTTCCACCTGCAACCGCTCGCGGGTGAGGGCATCGAGCGCGCCGAAGGGTTCGTCCATCAGCAGCACATCGGGGCCTGCGGCAAGGCTGCGGGCAATCGCCACGCGCTGGCGCATGCCGCCCGAAATGCGGTTGGGATAGGACTTGGCAAAATCCTCAAGCCGGATGAGGCGAAGATAGTGCTTCACGCGCTCGGCCTTCTGGGCGGCGGTGAGATCATCCCGGTAGTGCATGCCGAAGGCGATGTTGCCCTCGACCGTCAGCCACGGAAACGACGAGTAGGACTGGAACACCATGCCGCGGCGGCGGTCAGGCCCCGATACGGGTTCACCACCGAGGCGGATGGTGCCGGCGGTGGGCAGATCAAGCCCGCCCACCATGCGCATCAGCGTGGTCTTGCCGCAGCCCGAGGGCCCGAGGAAGACGACGAGGGAATTGCGCTCGATCGCAAGGTTCGTCTCCGAGACGACGGGAACGCCACCGAACTGCTTGGTGATGGTCTCGAGGCTGAGATAGGGCTGCGCCATCCGGTCCGCCTCAGAGATACTTGAACATGCGGCGGTGGAGCATGCGGAGCAACTGGTCGGTGACGAGGCCGATGATGCCGATCACCACGACACCCGCCATCACCTCCGGCGTCTTCACATAGCGGCGCGCCGACCAGATAACGAAGCCGAGGCCTGAATCCGCCGCGACGATTTCGGCGAGCACGAGGTAGGTCCAGCACCAGCCCAGGGTGATGCGGAGATTGTCGACAAGGGTGGGGCCCATGGCGCGCAACGCCACGTCGGTGAGCACATTGCGGGGCTTTGCGCCCAGCGTGAAGGCCACCTCGACATATTCATGGGGAACGCGGCGCATGTCGTCCGCCACCAGCAGGACGAGCTGGAAGAAAGTGCCGAGCCAGAGCAGGAAGATCTTGGTTGTTTCGCCGACGCCGAACCAGATGATGGAGAGCGGCACAAGCGCCGGCACGGGCAGGTAGCGGATGAAGTCGATGGTGGGTTCGAGCGAGGCCCCCACCACCCGGTAGCTGCTCATCAGGATGCCGATGGGAATGGCCATGGCTGCGGCAATGGCGAAGGCCAGCAGCACGCGGAAGGTAGAGACCATGGCGTGCCAGAGCAGCGACTGCTGCGTCGACATCGTCCACATGGCAGAGATGACGGCGCTCGGCGCCGGCAGGAATTGCGGCGCGACAAGACCGGCCCGCGCCACGAGTTCCCAGAGCAGCAGGAGGCCTGCCGCCATCGCGCCGCCGAGGAGAAGGTCCGCCTTGGCGGAACTCTTCCCCCGGAATGCCAGCAGGTCAGCCCACATGGCTTAAGGCGTGACGGTGTTGATGACCGAGTTGTCGATCTGCTGGTTGGAATCGAGCTTGTTGTCGGCAGCACCGTTGTCGAGGTTGAGCTGCATCACCTCGTCGAAGATGTCATGCAGCTTGCCGCGCGCGCCCGCCTTGCCGAGATAGGCCTGCGCATCGCTGAGCGAGGTATAGGCGAGGCTCGTCGCCAGCGTGTCCTTCACGTCCTGCGCCGTCAGGCCGAAGTGGCCCGCCGCCATCTCGGCATACTTGTCGGGCTCGGCCTTGCTGTAGTCGACCGCCTTGTAGATGCACTTGAGGAAGCTCGCGTACTTCTTCGGGTTCGCGGCGAGGTCGTCCTTGCGGGCGGTGATCACGTCGATGATGATGCCGGGATAGTCCTTGGAGGAGAGCAGCACCTTGGCGCCGGGGCGGGTGGAGCTCTTCACCGCCTGCGTCATGAACGGCTCATAGGTGGCAACCGCGGCAATCGAGGTATCGGCGAAGACGGCGCCCGTATCGGCTGTCGCGATATCCTTCACCTGCAGGTCGGAGAGCTTCAGCCCCTGCTTCTTGAGTTCAAGCTGCAGCAGCAGGCGGGCCGGGATGTTGGGCTCGGCAGCCACGGTCTTGCCCTTGAGGTCGGCAACCGACTTGATGGCCTCATCGGCAATGACACCGTCGCCACCCACCGATTCATCGATGGTGCCGATGATCACGCCGGGCGTGTTGGCGTCGCGCGGGCGGCCCTGGTGTTCACCCACCGTGCGCATGTCGACTTCGATGTCGCCACGGGCGTAAGCCGCCAGAACATTGGTGCGGTCGTCCTCGAACTTGTAGTCCACTTCGAGGCCTTCCTCCTTGAAGCAGCCGAGGTCATTGGCGACATGCACAGGGGCAAAGCCGAGCCATGTGGGCGCGAGCATGCGGATGGTCTCGGCCGATGACGCAGGTCCCGCCCAGGCGGTTGCCGCCAGCAACAGGGCCGCAGCCCCCTTCACAACAGTCGGAAAAGTCGGGGTTTTGCGCGTCGTCATGAGGTCCTCCGGGGGTGTGTTTTCTTCTTTGACGGAAGAGTGGAACGTTTTTACATTCACTTCCATCTGCTTTTTTGGATTGTTACATTGAAATCCGTCAATGTAGGAACCGGGGGTCCCCGCCATGCGCCGCCTCGACAACATCGATCTCCGGCTGCTGCGCGTCTTCGTGGTGCTGGTGGATGCCAACGGCTTTTCCGAGGCGCAGATCACCCTCAACCTCTCGCAGTCGACCCTCAGCACCCATCTCGCCGAGCTGGAAAAGCGTGTGGGCGCCAAGCTTTGCCTGCGCGGGCGGCACAAGTTCCGCCTCACCGACGTGGGCCAGGCGACCTATGACGCGGCCCGCAAGCTCTTCGCCGACATCGACGATTTCCAGAGCCGCATTTCCGCCGTGAGCCGCGGCATCACCGGGCGGCTGAAGGTTGGCGCGCCGGAAGGCGTCTTCACCAGTCCCCACCTCGGCATGCGGAAAATCATTGCGCGCCTCATGAAGCCCGACTTTGATATCTTCGTGGACCTTGTTCTCGGCACGCCTTCCGAACTCGAACAGCGCCTCGCTGACGGCGACCGGGACATCGTGCTCGGTCCCCTGACCCAGAAGATCGACGGCATCGTCTACCGTCCCTATTACAACGAACCGCACTATCTCTATTGCGGCAAGGGCCATCCGCTCTTCACCCGCCGCGACGCCACCATCACCCAGGAGGTGATCGACGCCACCCGCTTCTCGGTGCGCGGCTACCGCCAGTTCGATGATCTCTTCCGTGTCGGCCATCCGCGCGCCGCAGCCTCCATCATGCAGATGGAGGCGCAGCTCATGATGATCCTCTCCGGCCACTTCATCGGCTTCCTGCCCGATCACTATGCCGACCGCTGGGTGAAGGACGGCATGATGCGGGCGATCAAGCCCCGCACCTATACCTTCCGCTCGCTCCACAACATCGCCTTCCGCAAGAGCGACGCCGAACGTCCCGTCATCAGGGCCTTCCTCGAATGTCTGCCGAAATCCGCATTGCAATGAGTCTCCAAAGGACAAGACCATGATCAAGAATCCCGTGCCCTGGCCCAACGGAGCGAAAGTGGCCTGCGCCATCACCTTCGACATGGATGCCGACAGCCTTGTCCATCTCGAGCACCCGAAGGATTCCTACAAGCGGGTCTCGACCATCTCGATGCTGAAGTACGGGCCCGAGGTGGGCGTGCCTCGCATTCTCAAGAGCTACCGCCGTTACGGCCTGAAGCAGACCTTCTTCGTGCCGGCCTGGTGCATCGAGCAATATCCGCGCGCGGTCGAAGCGATGGTGCGCGATGGCCATGAGGTGGGCTTCCACGGCTACATCCACGAGGCGCCCAATTCCCTGTCGCGGAGCGATGAACAATACTGGATGCAGCGCTCCATCGCGGCGATCGTGAAGCACACCGGTCAGCGCCCGCGCGGCAACCGCTCGCCGCTCTATAACTTCTCGGAGAACACCGCCGACCTTCTGGTGGAAGAGGGCTTTCTCTATGATTCGTCCCTTATGGGCGACGACGTGCCCTACATCCTGCAAACCAAGAAGGGTGAGGTGGTGGAGCTTCCGGCCAACTGGGCCACCGACGACTGGCCGCCCTATGTGCATTCCATCGATCTCAATTATGTCATGCAGATCGTCTCGCCGGAGCGCGCCATGGAAGGTTTCATGGCCGAGTTCGAAGCCATGCGGCAGGCGGGTGGCGGCTTGTGGATCGGCATCTGGCATCCCTTCGTGAGCGGCCGCCTGTCGCGCTGGCTCCGGGTCGAGAAGATGATCGAGCACATGCTGGGCACAGGTGAAGTCTGGTTCGCCACGCTGGAAGAGATCGCGCTCCATATCCAGTCTTGCCGCAAGGCGGGCACCTACACCCCGCGCATCGACCATCTGCCCTACTACCCCGGCGAGGTGAACCCGAAGCGGACGTGACTCATCTGCGCGTGCCGCGCGGCCGCGTGAAACGCGTGCCCCGCTCCCACGTCATCCCGGCAAGGCGTGGATCATCTGCAAAGGTGTTGCGCCCGAATTCCACCGACTGCGATGGAAATTCGCAGAGCGCCTGCACGCCGTTGTCGCTGAGGTGAACCCGCCAGGTCTGGGTGTTGACGGGGTCGCGCTTGGCGAAGGCAGCACAGGAGAGGACGGCCACATTGCAGCCCTTCTGCGGATCGCGCACCGACTGATAGCGGATCACCTCGCTGCCTGCCGCACGCGCGGCATCGGCGAGCGTCTGGCAATGACTGTAGTCCTGATGCTGAAGCCAGAACGCCGCGTCGCGTGAGAGCGGTTCGAGGGTGAGATCAAGCCCCGCCTTGCTGTCGAGGGCTGCGGAGAAGGCCGTATACTCCGCCGCATTGGAAGGCCATGGTGTTTCGGGTGACTCCGCGAAGAAGAGCAGGCGGTAGAACGCCATTTCCGCGACCGCCGTGGTCACCTGTTCTGCCGCATAGAAGACGCCTGGCGTATGCCCGGCGCGCCGGAAGCGCGACCCTCGGGGATAGGCCGCACCATAGCGGAAGGGTGTTGAAAGCAGGAAATGCAGGTGGCTGCACTCCGCCGGAATGGAGGGCTTCGACTCCTCGATCAGCTCCTCCAGCAGCGCCTGCTCAGCAAGGCTGTCGGTAAGCTTCAGCGTCGAATAGCGGTGCTGCGCTTCCACGATGCGCCAGCATGGGCCGGCATAGGGGTGAAGCTCAGACGAGAGCCCGCCGGGCGTCCAGGTAGGCGATGACATCGATGAGCCCGCTCACGCTTTGAATCTTGTCCAGGGGTTTGCCGTTGAGCGCCGTGTTGGAATGGCTGAGCCAGCTGGCCGCCACCTGATCTTCGCCGCCCACGATGGCATCAAGAGAGCGGTAGAGGCGGACGAACAGGAGGGCGAGCTCGAAGGGCTTGGTTCCGGGCTGAAGCTGGAAGTCCCCCCGCTTCATGCGCGACAGGGTCGCCTCGCTGACACCAATAACGCCAGCGAGTATCCGGGCCGAGAGCTGAAGCTGTTCGCCGGCCCGCACCACCGCCTTGGTGACGACGGGGCCCTTTTCGGGGAGGCTGGACGGGGTGGGATGGTTGAACATGGTCTCGATCCTTGGAAAGCAATATATGATGATCTTTCCACAGAAAGCAAGAAATGGATCGATCCAAATCCGCGCCAGTGCGGGATTTGGACGCACAAAGCCTTGAAAAATCGGGACTATTATTAAAAAATCAGCGCTCTCGGCGGAAGCACAGGCTGGTGCCGGGCCGCGCATGGGCCAGAAGCTGCAACAGATCGCCCAGGGCGAGGGCCGCACAGCCCGCCGTCGGGCCATAGTCCGGCTTGGCAATGTGCAGGAAGATGGCGCTGCCCTTCCCCGGCGCCACGGGATCGTCGTTGTACCCGAGAACCCCGATCACGTCGTAGACATGGTCGTCGCGCCACAGCTCCTCGTGGCTTGCCGCGAAGGGGAGGCGAACCTGCTGGTTGTAAAGCGGGTGAGCGGCATCGTCGCACCAGCCATCGTGCCTTTCGATCGGGATGCAGGAAAAATGCGGTGACGGCGGCGCCACCCGGTCGGCACGATAATAGACCTTGCGAAGCGGCCAGCAGCCTTCCGGGCTCGCACCATCGCCCTCGCGCTTCTCTGCGGCAGAAACGACACCGCTCCGGCCCACGGAACAGCGCCAGCGCATTTCACCCAGCGCCGCCTGCCACCCGTCTCCCTGCTTCAGGACAATGATGTTCATCCCGTCTCCTGCGCAATCACTGCCTGTTGCAGCAACCGAAGCACCCGCAGCATCGCACGGCCATCTTCAATCGGCAAAGAGAACCCGGTCGATGGAGAGAGCCGCGTCTCAGCCCTTGGCAGATAGAGGCGCGCGCGGGGCCGCACGTTCGTCAACCGGGTGCGCACCGGCGAGTCTTTCCACCGCAAGGTCGGCGATGATGTCGGCGAAGGGCTTCGGCTTGGAGAAGAGATAGCCCTGGACGTAGCCGCAGCCTTCGGCGAGCAGCGTCGCGGCCTGGGCTTCGGTCTCGATGCCTTCGGCGACGACGTCGATGCCGATGTCACGGGCGATGCCGATGATGCCGCGGATGATGGCGAGATTGACCGGCTTCGTGCCGATGCCGGAGACGAATGAGCTGTCGATCTTGATCTCGGCGAAGGCATAGCGCTGGAGGTAGCTCAGCGAGCTGTAGCCGGTGCCGAAATCATCAAGCGCGAAGGTCACGCCCAGCCCCTGCAGTTCGGTGATGACCCGCGAGGCGATGGCCTCGCTGCTCAGGATCGCCGTCTCGGTGATCTCGAGGACGAGGCGATGGGGCGCGAGCGACGTCTCCGCCAGGGCCTTTTTGACCGATTGCACGATGCCGGCGGAGCGGAGCTGCGTGGGAGAAATATTGACGGAGACCCGCACGTCATCGGGCAGGGCGGCGGCCTGGCGGCAGGCCCGCCCGATCGCCCATTCGCCCAGGGCCACCATCAGGCCTGCATCTTCGGCCATCGGAATGAATTCGCTGGGCGGCAACAGTCCGCGCCGCGGGTGGTTCCAGCGCATCAGCGCCTCGTAGCCCACGATCCGGCGAGATTTCAGGGCGAGGATCGGCTGATAGAAAAGCTCAAGCGCATCCGAGGCAATCGCGGCATTCAGCTCCGCTTCGAGATCCTTGCGGCGCTGGTGGCCGGCCCGCATGAAGGCGTTGAAGACGCAGAAGTCGTTCTTGCCGCTCTTCTTGACCTCGTAGAGAGCGAGGTCCGCAAGCGTGAGGAGTTCCTTGGCGTCAAGCGTATGCTCCGGGCAGAGCGCGGCGCCGACACTTGCACCGATCACCATGGGGTGACCTTCGATGTCGATGGGCTGGCGCATGGCCTCGACCACGCAAGCAGCGATCCGCGCAATATCGAGGTCGGGCGGAAGCTCCGGCAGGAGGACGGCAAATTCGTCACCGCCGAGGCGCGCCACGGTGGCATTGTACTTGCGTGTCGCCGTCTTCAGCCGCTCGGCCGCCGTCCGCAGCACGATGTCGCCGGCGCTGTGGCCCATCAGGTCGTTGACCTCCTTGAACCTGTCGAGGTCGATGGTGAGGAGGGCCGTTCGCGTGGAGGTGTGCGTGACGACATCGTCCAAGGTCTTCATGAACATGAGGCGGCTGGCAGCGCCCGTCAGTGCATCTGTATTGGCGTGGCGTTCGATCTCCGCCATCGCCACCACGCGTTCCGTGGCGTCCTGGATCGTGCCTTCGATGAACAGGGGCCGCCCGTCCTTGTCGCGCACGTACCAGGCATTCTCCGTGATCCACGCCCGCTCGCGGGTGCGGTGGCGATAGACTTCGGAAACAAGGTCGCGGACGAAACCCTGCGTATCCATGAGATGCTGGAAGTAGCGAGGGCGGTCCGGGTCCACATACCAGCTGCCGCCATGGCGCGTGACCGCTGCGAGGTGCTCCTCTTCACTGTTGTAGCCGTTGAAGGTGTAGAGGGCGGGATTGGCGCGGACGGGCGTGCCATCCAGACGGTCGCGATAGATGCCGCAGACGGCGTTTTCGAACAGGCTCAGATATTCTTCGACAGCCTGCGAATGTGAGGACTCGCGCTCTGGCGTGCCTGGGCCGGCCGCGCTCGCGCGGGCGTGCGGCATCAATGCGTCCGAAGGCGCCCGGCCGCCAACTCCATCGCCAGCTTTCGAAGGCGGAAGACCTTTCATGTCCCGGTCATCCCTTCGGAAGCGGTGTTACCCGCAATATTCATATGCTCAGCTCGAATTCCGTGCCGGGCATTCTTCCACGGCTGTCCTTTCGGCCGGCTTAACATCGACCTCGTGGCCGCTGTTTCATTCAATGTGACGAAGGGGAGAAAACGCCACCAGACTTACGTGATTGAACTTCGTAAAATTGCCCGCGGGAGTTGATCGTGCGTGTACGGAGGAATCTCCGCGCGTGGCGCGCTTGTCCGGCCTATGGAGATGAGGGAGGTGGATGGTGGAGCCAGGCGGAATCGAACCGCCGACCTCTTGCATGCCATGCAAGCGCTCTCCCAACTGAGCTATGACCCCGTTACCGGTCCATCCAGAAAAAGCAGTCCGGCATGAAAGGCTGGGAATGGGACCCCGCCGCCGCTGCCTGTCGGCCTCCGGGGAAACCCCGGCTGCCGTTGCGGGCCTTGCCATAGTTGGCCTTCGCCCGTTGATCAAGCAAAACTTTCGGTGCGGGTGCCCCGGCTGCAATGCCCCGGGGCCCGCACCGCAGAACACGGTTTACGTCTCGTCTTCGTCTTCCTTGCCGCCGCCTTCGATGAGGCCGTCCATGTTGCCGCCTTCCTCTTCTTCTTCGACCAGGAAGGTATCGTCCTCTTCGGCTTCGTCGTCGCCGCCCTCTTCACCGAGATCCACGTCCTCGATGCCGGCGGTCTCGTCGTCGTCCTTGCTGTCCTCCTCGACCTCCTCGAGGCTGACCAGCTCGACGTCACCCGTATCCTGATCCTCCGTCTCCTCCTTCTCGCGCGGCTTGGCGACAGGAGCAGGCGCAGCACCCGGGAAATCACCCTTGGAGGGCAGGATCGCCTGGGCGATGAAGGAGGTGCCGCACTTCGGGCAGGTGATCGGCTCCTTCAGCAAATCGTAGAAACGGGCAGCGCAGGAAGGGCAAGTGCGCTTGGTGCCAAGTTCGGCGTTGACCACTTAAGTGTCCTCTTCAGAAACAATGTGTGAGGGAAATTGGCGCGCCTCATGCCATGGGCTGGCGCAATTGTCAAAAGCCCCGTTCCGCCGGGAATTCATGGGGGAATCGCGGGAACTCCCCGGGGGAAACACGGGGTTTCCGGCACCCCGGCGGCGCAGGACCGCCCTGCCCGGTTGCCTGCGTGACAGCAGGCCCCCCGGCGTGTAGGAGACGGACGCAATCAACCTGAAGCGAAATCCAGACGGCGCCATGTCCCACGCAGATCAACCCCTTCCCCTTCTTTCCCGCAAGGCCGGCGGCCTTTCGGGCACGGTCCGTGTGCCGGGCGACAAGTCCATGTCCCACCGCTCCCTCATGTTCGGGGCCGTGGCCGAGGGCGAAACCCGCATCACCGGCCTCCTGGAAGCCGAGGACGTGATCAACACCGCCAAGGCCATGGCGGCGCTGGGCGCCCAGGTGCTGCGTGATGACCACGGCACGTGGCATGTGAAGGGCGTGGGCGTGGGCGGCCTCACCTCGCCCGCCCAGCCGCTCGATTTCGGCAATTCCGGCACCGGGGTCCGCCTTGCCATGGGGCTGATGGCGTCGACACCGCTCACTGCCCGCTGTGTGGGCGATGCTTCGCTCTCCCGCCGCCCCATGGGCCGGGTCACCAAGCCCCTTTCCCAGTTCGGCACCCGCTTCGAGACGAGCGAGGGCGACCGCCTGCCGCTCACCATTCATGGCGCGGCCGAGGCGAAGCCCGTCACCTACACGCTGCCTGTCGCCTCCGCCCAGGTGAAATCGGCGGTGCTGCTCGCCGGCCTCAACACGCCGGGCGTGACCACCGTGATCGAACCCGTCGCCACCCGCGACCACACCGAGCGCATGCTCACCTCCTTCGGCGCGAAGATTTCCGTCAGCCAGAAGGATGGTGCCCGCCACATCAGCATCGAGGGCCGCCACGCCCTCAAGGCGCAGGACCTCGCCATTCCGGGCGATCCGTCGTCGGCTGCCTTCCCCATGGTGGCCGCCCTCATCACGCCCGGCTCCGAGATCGTGATCGAGAACATCATGCTCAATCCCACCCGCACCGGCCTCTTCGTGACGCTGGAGGAGATGGGCGCCTCGATAGTGTATGAGAACCGCCGCCAGGCGGGCGGCGAGGACGTGGCCGACATCCGCGTCAAGGCCTCGCGCCTCAAGGGCGTACGCGTGCCCAAGGACCGCGCCCCCTCGATGATCGACGAATATCCCATCCTGTCGGTCGCAGCCTCCTTCGCGGAAGGCACGACCCGCATGGAAGGGCTGGAGGAACTGCGCGTCAAGGAGAGCGACCGCCTCGCCGCCGTTGAAGCAGGGCTTCAGGCGAACGGCGTCATGACCGCCTCGGGACCGGACTGGCTCGAGGTGCATGGCGGCGGTGCGCCGGGCGGCGGCACGGTTGTCACCCACATGGATCATCGCATCGCCATGTCATTCCTGGTGATGGGCTTGGCCTCTCGCATCCACACAAGCGTCGACGACAGCCGCTTCATTGCCACAAGCTTCCCCGGCTTCACCGATCTGATGAACCGCATGGGCGCAAGGATCGAAGCGAAATGATGATCGCCGTCGATGGTCCGTCGGCGGCGGGGAAGGGCACGCTCGCCCGCGGGATCGCCCGTGCGCTGGGCTATCATTTCCTCGATACGGGTTCGCTCTACCGGGCCGTGGGCCTGATGATGATCAGGCACGGCAAGGCGCTGGAAGATGCTGATTCTGCAGCTCATTTTGCAGCGACGCTGGATGTGGACAAGATCGCCGATCACGAGTTGCGGAACGAGCGCGTGGCGGAGGCAGCCTCGCGCATATCCGCCTATCCGCAGGTGCGCAAGAACCTGCTCGAGTTCCAGCGCGCCTTCGCGCGGAAGGCGCCAGGTGCCGTGCTCGATGGCCGCGACATCGGCACGGTCGTCTGTCCCGATGCGGACCTGAAGTTCTTCGTGACGGCGGCAACAGACGTGCGGGCGCGGCGCCGCTTCGATGAACTGCGCGGGCAGGGTGTAGCCACGACCTACGAGGCGGTGCTCGCCGACGTGATGGCCCGCGACGAGCGCGATGCCACGCGCACCACCGCCCCCACCGCCATGGCCGATGATGCGATCATGATCGACACCTCCGAACTCACCGCCGAGGAAGTGCTGAAGGCGGTGCTCGAGGTGGTGAAGGACGCGCGGGGCTAGGGTCAGTTCAAACGTGTCCGTCACCGCTAACGAAGGCGGGGACCCGGCTTCTTTGTTCGAGGGTGAAATCCGCCAAAGCTGGATTCCGGCTCGCGCGCGACATCTCGCTTTCGCTCGATTGAAGCGCGCGTCCGGAATGACGGGATAGGCAGTGATGCGCGCGCGACCGCGATCGCCTTCTCCCGCTGGCGGGAGAAGGTGCCCGAAGGGCGGATGAGGGTGGTTTCCGCGGCCTATCCATAGAGACAGCCCCCTTGCCCTCCACCCCCGCATGGGCTATGTGCCCGCCATCTCGAGGCCGGTGAAAACCGGATGAACCGGGGTGAAAGGCCCGAAAAAGCCTTCCACCCCATGATTGTTTTGGACCGGTCAGTTGCGTGCGCCTCGACGTGCAGTTGCCCTCCGGAACGCCCCTAACCCAGACCTGCCGGCATTTTTGACCGCGCTGACATAAAAGCGCCCCGCCCGCAGGTGAAGCATTCCCCACTCCATTCAAAATCCGTGGCCTGCTTCGAAAGGTACTGACCTATGGCGAAATCCGCCGTTTCCATGAACCCCACCCGTGATGACTTCATGTCTCTCCTCGAGGAGAGCTATTCCGACCGCCCGGTTGCCGAAGGCCAGGTCGTGAAGGGCCGGGTTCTGGCCATTGAAAAGGACAACGTCATCATCGACGTCGGCCTCAAGACCGAAGGCCGCGTGGCCCTCAAGGAATTCTCCCAGCCCGGCAAGGACATTGTCATCAAGCCCGGCGACACCGTTGAAGTCTATCTCGAGCGCATCGAAAACGCCCTGGGCGAAGCCGTGCTCTCGCGCGACAAGGCCCGCCGCGAGGAAGCCTGGACGCGCCTCGAGGAAATGTCGAACAAGAACGAGCGCGTCGAAGGCGTCATCTTCGGCCGCGTCAAGGGCGGCTTCACCGTCGACCTCGGCGGCGCCGTGGCCTTCCTTCCCGGCTCGCAGGTGGACGTGCGTCCGATCCGCGACGTGGGTCCGCTCATGCACGTGGCCCAGCCCTTCCAGATCCTCAAGATGGACCGCCGCCGTGGCAACATCGTTGTCTCGCGCCGCGCCATCATGGAAGAGACCCGCGCCGAGCAGCGTTCCGAACTCGTCCAGAACCTCGCCGAAGGCCAGGTAGTGGATGGCGTCGTCAAGAACATCACCGACTATGGTGCGTTCGTTGACCTGGGCGGCATCGACGGCCTGCTGCACGTCACCGACATCGCCTGGAAGCGCGTGAACCATCCCTCGGATGTGCTCTCCGTCGGCCAGACCGTGAAGGTGCAGATCGTCCGCATCAACCCCGAGACGCAGCGCATCTCGCTCGGCATGAAGCAGCTCGACAAGGATCCGTGGGATATCGTCATCGAACGCTACCCCGTCGGCACCAAGGTCAAGGGCAAGGTCACCAACATCACCGACTACGGCGCCTTCGTTGAACTCGAAGACGGCATTGAAGGCCTCGTGCACGTGTCGGAAATGTCGTGGACGAAGAAGAACGTCCACCCCGGCAAGATCCTTTCCACCTCGGAAGAAGTGGACGTGCAGGTGCTCGAGATCGACGCTGCCAAGCGCCGCATCTCGCTCGGCCTCAAGCAGGTCCAGCAGAACCCGTGGGAGAGCTTCTCCGCCCGCCATCCGAAGGGATCGGTCGTGGAAGGCGAAGTGAAGAACATGACCGAGTTCGGCCTCTTCGTGGGCCTCGACGGCGACGTCGACGGCATGGTCCATCTCTCCGACCTCGACTGGAAGCGCTCCGGCGAGGAAGCGATCAAGGACTACAAGAAGGGCGACCGCATCCAGGCCGTCGTTCTCGACGTGGACAAGGAAAAGGAGCGCATCTCGCTTGGTGTCAAGCAGCTTGGCTCCGATCCGATCAAGTCGGCCGGCACCATGAAGAAGGGCGACAAGGTCACCTGCGAAGTGCTCAAGGTTGAAGACGGCGGCCTCGAAGTGAAGATCGCCGGCACCGACCTCACGGCCTACGCCAAGCGCGCCGACCTCGCCCGCGACCGCGGCGAACAGCGCCCCGAGCGTTTCGCCGTCGGCGAGAAGTTCGACGCGCTCATCACCGTGTTCGACGCCAAGGCCCGCAAGGTCAACGTCTCGATCAAGGCGCTGGAAATCGCCGACGAGCGCGAGGCCGTTGCACAGTATGGTTCTTCCGACTCGGGCGCCTCGCTGGGCGACATTCTCCAGGCTGCTCTGAAGCGCAAGGACGAAGAGAAGGAATAAGTCCTTCTTTCTGAAAGACATCGAACGGCCGGATGCGAAAGCCTCCGGCCGTTTTTTTGTGGGGTGTCCTGCATCCTCGAGCCGTCCTCACAAGGTCCGTCATTCCGGACGCGCGCCTTGATCGAGCGCACGCGAGATGTCGCGCGCGAGCCGGAATCCAGCTTTGCTTCATCACGCGCTGACACGTCGAAGCTGGGCCCCCGCCTTCGCGGGGGTGACGAGGAAAGGAGCGGGGGTGATGGCGAAAGAGTCACCATGATTACCCTTTCCCTCCGCGTGCCCGGAGCAGTACACTCGCCCCCATGACAGCCCAGGACATCGACCACATCATCAACCACATCAGCCTGCGCAAGAGCCGCCGCCGCTGGCGCTGGATCGCCATCATTCTCTTCGTGATCGGACTCATTGCGCTCATCGCCAATCTCGCGGGCACCGGCCTGCCGGAGCGCGAGCATGTGGCCCGCATCCGCATCGACGGCCTGATCACCGGCGACCAGGCGAGCATCGACCTGCTGCAGAGGGTGACGAAGGACGACAAGGCGAAGGCGGTAATCCTCCGCATCGACAGCCCCGGCGGCACGACCGCAGGCTCCGAAGCGCTCTATGACGAGATCCGCGCCATGAGTGCGAAGAAGCCGGTCGTCGCCGTCATGGATACTGTGGCGGCCTCGGGCGGCTACATCGCCGCCATCGCCGCCGACCACATCGTGGCGCGCGGCAACACCATCACGGGATCGATCGGCGTGATCTTCACCTTCCCCGAGGTGTCGCGCCTCCTCAACACCGTGGGCGTGACGGTGGAGGAGCTGAAGTCGGGCGACCTCAAGGCCGAACCCTCGCCCTACAAGCCGGTCTCGGAGAAGGCCCGGGCCTATTCCATGACGCTGGTCGAGGACGGCTTCCGCTGGTTCAAGGGCCTGGTGGTGGACCGCCGCAAGCTGGACGCCGCGAAGGTGGACGCCCTTGCCGATGGCCGGGTCTTCACCGGGCGGCAGGCCAAGGCGGAAGGCCTGATCGATGAATTGGGCGGCGAGGAAGCGGCCCTGACCTGGCTCAAGACGGAAAAGAAGCTGCCGGAGGCGATCGAGGTCCTCGACCGGAGGCCGCCCAAGCCCGTTTCGGAGGAGCTTTTCGGGGTCTCAATCGGCAGCCGGGCGCTGGATTGGCTGGGCTTCCCCCATATCGCCCAAATGGCCGAGCGGGCAAAGCTTGACGGCTTGCTCGTGCTTTGGCACCCTGCACTTTGAAATAAGTGCAGCCGTCTCAGCAGCTTGAGGTCCCCATGATCAAGTCAGAGCTCGTCCAGAAGATCGCCGACAAGAATCCGCACCTCTACCACCGTGACGTGGAGCGGATCGTCAATCGCATCCTCGACGAGGTGATTGCCGCCCTGCGCGACGGCTCGCGGGTCGAACTCCGCGGCTTCGGTGCCTTCTCGGTGAAATCGCGCGAGGGCCGCCTTGGCCGCAACCCGCGCACCGGCGAGGCGGTCGACGTGGTGCCGAAGCGCGTGCCCTTCTTCAAGACGGGCAAGGAACTGCGGGTTCGCATGAACAGCAAGGCCGGCTGATACCGGCCGCCACACGGCCTCTCAAAAGGCCGTAAAACAAGGACTTGAAGCCGTTGCGCCGTTTCTTCCGTTGGCTGGTGGGTGTGCCCGTCGCGGCTTTCGTCATCGCCTTCGCGGTGGCGAACCGCCAGTGGGTGACGCTGTCGCTCGATCCCTTCTCGCGCGATGCGCCCTTCGCCTCGATCGACATGCCGCTCTGGCTGCTGCTCTTCATCGGCGGCTTCATCGGTCTTCTGGTGGGCTGGTTCGGCAGCTGGCTGGCGCAGGGCAAGTGGCGCAAGGCGGCGCGCGACTCGCGGAGCGAGGTGGCACAATTGCAGCGCGAGCTGGCTGACCTCCGCACCAGCAACCAGCGCATCGCGCCACCCTCCAACGATGCCACGATCTTCCCCGGCGGACTGATATGAAATGGATTGATTCGGCCGGGGTCGCCCGGCTCGCGGACTATGCGGGCCTCGTCGCGGCCCTGCGCGAGGGCTTCCGGGCGGCGATCGAAACCCCCGTCCGCCATCACCACGACACGGGGCCCGCAACGACGCTCCTCCTCATGCCGGCCTGGTCGAAGGACTGGACCGGCCTCAAGACCGTGACGGTGAAGACCGACAATGCCGCCAAGGGCCTTCCCACCATCCAGGGCAGCTATCTCCTGATCGACAACGCGACGGGTGCGCCCGTGGCGATGATGGAGGGCGGCGAACTCACCCGCCGCCGCACCGCTGCGGCCTCGGCGCTGGCAGCGGATTATCTGGCGCGCAAGGATGCCAGCGTGATGGCGGTCTTCGGGGCAGGTGCGCTCGCACTGCATTTCGTCCGCGCCCATCGGGCGGTGCGCGGCATCACCAAAGTGCATGTGGTGAACCGCAGTCGGGACAAGGCGGAGGCACTGGTTGCGGCACTGAAGGCCGAGGGCTTTGCAGCACAGGTGAGTGCGGCGGAGCAGGCGGTGCGCTCAGCCGATATCGTCTCCTGCGTCACGGGATCGACCGAGGCGCTGGTAAAGGGCGCGTGGCTGAAACCCGGCACCCATGTGGATCTGGCGGGCGCGTTTCGTCCCACCATGCGCGAGACCGATGCCGAAACCGTGGGCCGTGCGACAGTCTATGTCGACACCCATGAAGGTGCGAAGGCGGAAGCGGGCGATCTCATCCAGGCGGAGCATGAGGGAACGTTCTCGTTTGCGCGGGTCGCTGGCGATCTTGCGGCACTGTGCAAGGGCGAGGTGAAGGGCCGCCGCGAGGCTGGCGAGATCACGCTGTTCAAGTCCTGTGGCACGGCGCTCGAAGATCTCGCCGCCGCGGTGATGGTGTACCAGCGCGCAGGGTGAGGACATAAAGTTCCCCTCATGCTGAGGCGCATTGCGTAGCAATGCCTCGAAGCATGCGGTCAGAAAGCTGGGCCCCCGCCTTCGCGGGGGTGACGTAACGTGGCAGATCGCCCACCCCATTTGCGCTTGTCCTGATTTGCCGCTAGGGCGGGGGCCATGACCCGCACCATGACGCATCCGAACCCCATCTGTGTCGCCGTCGACACGCCCGATCTCGCCAAGGCGCTGGCGCTTGTCACGGCGCTCCGCGACAGCGTGGGCTATGTGAAGCTCGGCATGGAGTTCTTCTATGCGCAAGGGGCGGCGGGCTACAGCGCGGTGGCCAAGGCGGGAATTCCTGTCTTCCTCGACCTCAAGCTGCATGACATTCCGAACACAGTGGAACAGGGCCTGCGCTCGCTCATGGCGCTTGCGCCTGCGCCCGCCATCATCAACATCCATGCCACGGGCGGCCTCGAGATGATGCAGGCAGCGCGCAAGGCCGTGCCTGCTTCCACAAAGCTCATCGCCGTCACCATTCTCACCAGCCTCTCCAACGACAACATCTGGGCGGCGGGGCTCGATCCCGCCCGCGATACGGCGGATCATGCCCTCAACCTCGCGCGCCTCACCAAACAGGCAGGCCTCGACGGCATCGTCTGCTCGCCGCTCGATCTTGCAGGCGTGCGCGCGGCACTGGGCCCTGATTTCCTCACCGTGGTGCCGGGCATCCGCCCCGCCGACACCGCCGCCAACGACCAGAAGCGCATCGCGACACCGGCCTCGGCCATTGCGGCGGGGGCCGACATCCTGGTGATCGGCCGCGCCATCACGGGGGCTGCCGATCCTGCTGCCGCGGCGCGTGCCATCCTCGCGAGCCTGGCATGAGCGTTGCCGTCAAGATCTGCGGGCTCTCGACGCCCGAGACGCTGGCTGCGGCGCTTGAATCGGGTGCCGATTACGTGGGATTCGTGTTCTTTCCGAAAAGCCCGCGCCATGTGACGCTCGAACAGGCTGCGGCCCTCGCAGCCCAGGCCCGCGGCAAGGCGAAGATCGTGGCCCTCACGGTTGATGCCGATGATGCGCTGCTCGCCGCCATTGCCAGCACGGTGAAGCCCGACCTGATCCAGGCCCATGGGTCCGAGACGTCGGAGCGCATCGCCGCGATCAAGGCGCTGACCGGGGTTGGCGTGATGAAGGCGCTCAAGGTGGCAGGGCCTGAGGATATCGCCGCCGCCAAGGACTATGCCGCGGTGGCCGACCTGCTGCTGTTCGACGCCAAGGCGCCCGCCTCCCTCAAGGATGCGCTGCCGGGCGGGAACGGCCTCAGCTTCGACTGGTCGCTGCTGGCCGACGGCAGAGGCGGGCACCGTTTCATGCTGTCGGGGGGGCTGACCCCTGAGAATGTCGCCGAGGCCGTCCGGGTGACGGGCGCGCGCCTGGTGGACGTCTCCTCCGGGGTCGAATCCACCCCCGGAATCAAGGACCCCGAACGCATCCGGAAATTCATTGAGGCCGTAAAGTCCTCAGGCTAGACCATTTTCCATGACCCAGGCACCCGCACCCAATTCCTTCCGCACCGGCCCCGACGAGAAGGGCCTCTTCGGCATCTATGGCGGCCGCTTTGTCGCCGAAACCCTGATGCCGCTCATCCTCGAGCTGGAGCAGGCCTACCGCGACGCCAAGGCGGATCCTTCCTTCCAGCAGGAGCTGAACAGCTTCCTCACCCATTTCGTGGGCCGGCCCTCGCCGCTCTATTACGCCGAGCGCCTGACCGAGCACCTGGGCGGGGCCAAGATCTACTTCAAGCGCGAAGACCTGAACCATACGGGCGCCCACAAGATCAACAACGTGCTGGGCCAGATCATGCTCGCCCGCCGCATGGGCAAGAAGCGCATCATCGCCGAGACCGGGGCGGGCCAGCATGGCGTCGCCACCGCAACGGCCTGCGCCCGCTTCGGGCTGAAGTGCGTTGTCTACATGGGCGAGGTCGACATCGAGCGGCAGAAGCCCAACGTCTTCCGCATGAAGCTGCTGGGCGCCGAAGTGGTCCCGGCGCTCTCCGGCTCGCGCACCCTGAAGGATGCGCTTAATGAGGCGCTGCGCGACTGGGTGGCAAACGTCGAGGACACCTTCTACTGCATCGGCACGGTGGCGGGCCCGCATCCTTATCCGGAGATGGTGCGCGACTTCCAGTGCGTCATCGGCGATGAAACCAAGAAGCAGATGCTGGCCCAGGAAGGCCGCCTGCCGGACTCGCTCGTCGCCTCGATCGGCGGCGGCTCCAATGCCATGGGCCTGTTCCATCCCTTCCTCGATGACACGTCGGTCGAGATCTTCGGCGTGGAGGCGGCAGGCCTCGGCCTCAAGACCAAGACGAAGCATGCGGCGTCGATCACCGGCGGCAAGCCCGGCGTGCTGCACGGCAACCGCACCTATCTCCTCATGGACGACGACGGCCAGATCGTTGAAGGCCATTCCATCTCGGCCGGCCTCGACTATCCCGGCATCGGCCCGGAACATGCCTGGCTCAACGACATCGGCCGGGTGAAGTACGTCTCCGCCACCGACCAGGAAGCCCTCGAGGCCTTCCAGCTCTGCTCGGCGCTCGAAGGCATCATTCCGGCGCTCGAGCCTGCCCACGCCATCGCCTACGCCATGAAGGTCGCCCCCAAGCTGCCGAAGGACCACCTGATGGTGATCAACATGTCCGGCCGCGGCGACAAGGACATCTTCACCGTGGCGGACATTCTGGGGGTCAAGCTCTGAGGCCGGACAAGGCCGGCGCGGTGCGCAATGACCGAATTGAAATCCACCGCCTGTTTGACATGCGTCAGCAAGGCTCGCAAAGTTTCCAAGAAGACTGAACCATGACGACACGCATCGACAGCAAGTTTGCAGCCCTGAAGAAGGAAGGCCGCTCCGCCCTCGTCACCTTCATCACGGCGGGCGACCCGGACTACAAGACCTCGCTCAAGATCATCGCGGGCCTGCCCAAGGCGGGCGCCGACGTGATCGAGTTCGGCATGCCCTTCACCGATCCCATGGCCGATGGCCCGGCGATCCAGGCGGGCGGTCTGCGCGCCCTCAAGTCCGGCGCCACCATGAAAACCACGCTCTCCCTGCTGAAGGATTTCCGCAAGGCTGATGACACCACGCCGGTGGTGCTCATGGGCTACTACAATCCGATCTATGTCTATGGCGTCGAGAAGTTCCTGAAGGATGCGAAGGCCGCCGGCGCCGATGGCCTGATCGTGGTCGATCTGCCGCCGGAGGAAGATGACGAGCTCTGCCTTCCCGCCCTGAATGCGGGCCTCAACTTCATCCGCCTGACGACGCCGACCACCGATGATGCGCGCGCGCCTGCGGTGTTCAAGAACACCAGCGGCTTCGTCTATTATGTCTCGGTGCTCGGCATCACCGGCACCAAGGCGCCCGACCTCAAGAGCGTGAAGGCCAACGTGAAGCGGCTGAAGAAGCACACCAAGCTCCCCATCTGCGTGGGCTTCGGCGTCAAGACGGCGGAACAGGCCAAGGCGATTGCCGCCGATGCCGATGGCGTGGTGGTGGGTTCGGCACTCGTCTCCGCCGTGGCCGACAGCCTGACCAAGACCGGCAAGGCCACGCCCAAGACGGCGGAGACCGTGCACAAGCTGGTGAAGAAGATCGCCAAGGGCGTGAGGAGCTGACGGCATGAACTGGATCAAGAACTTCGTCCGCCCCAAGATCCGCTCGCTGCTGGGCCAGAAGCGCGACACGCCGGAGAACATGTGGATCAAGGATCCCGAGTCCGGCCAGATGGTGTTCTACCGCGACCTCGAGGCGAACCAGTTCGTCTTTCCGGGGTCGGGCCACCATCACCGCATGCCGGCCGAGGCCCGCATGAAGCAGGTCTTCGACGGCGGCGAATGGGAGAAGATCACTTTCCCCAGCGTGAGCGTCGATCCGCTCAAGTTCCGCGACGAGCGCAAATATGCCGACCGCCTGAAGGAGGCCAAGGCCAAGACCGAGACGGAGGATTCCGTCCGCGCCGGTTTCGGCAAGGTCGATGGCCTCGACATGGTCGTCATGGTGCAGGACATGAGCTTCATCGGCGGCTCGCTCGGCATGGCGGCAGGTGAGGCGATCATCGCCTCCATGCGCTACGCCGTGCAGAAGAAGTGCCCCTGCGTGATCTTCGTCGCCTCGGGCGGTGCGCGCATGCAGGAAGGCATTCTCTCGCTGATGCAGATGCCGCGCACGACGATTGCCGTGCAGGAACTGCGCGCCGCTGGCCTGCCCTACATCGTGGTCCTCACCAACCCGACGACGGGTGGCGTCACTGCTTCCTATGCGATGCTGGGTGACGTGCATCTCGCCGAACCCAACGCCCTCATCGGCTTTGCCGGACAGCGGGTGATCGAGCAGACCATCCGGGAGAAGCTGCCGGAAGGCTTCCAGCGCTCGGAATATCTCAAGGACCACGGCATGGTCGATCTCGTCGTCCACCGCCACGAGATGAAGGCCACGATCTCGCGCATCGCCCGCATCCTGATGAAGGCGCCGGTGCCGCTGACCCAGACGGCCCTCGTTCCGGCGTAAGCCCAGATGGCGGTGAGCGATGCCATCCTGACGCGGCTTCTTTCGCTGCATCCCAAGATCATTGACCTGTCGCTCGACAGGATGGAGCGCCTGCTGGCGTTGCTCGGCAATCCCGAGCGCAAGCTGCCGCCCGTCATCCATGTGGCCGGCACCAACGGCAAGGGCTCCACCGTCGCATTCTGCCGCGCCATCATGGAGGCAGCGGGCCTCACCGTGCATTGCTACACCTCGCCCCATCTCGTGCGCTTCCACGAGCGCATCCGCCTTGCGGGAGAACTGATCAGCGAAGAACATCTCAATGCGTTGCTCGAGGAATGCGAGCGCGCCAATGGCGGCGAGCCCATCACCTTCTTCGAGATCACCACGGCGGCGGCCTTCCTCGCCTTCTCGCGGGTGAAGGCGGATTATCTCATCCTGGAGGTGGGACTGGGTGGCAGGCTCGATGCCACCAACATGATCGACCGGCCGAAGGTGACGGCCATCACCTCCATCGGTCTTGATCACCAGCAGTTCCTTGGCGAGACGATCGAGGAGATCGCCCGCGAGAAGGCGGGCATCCTGAAGCGCGGCGTACCCGCCGTGATCGGCCGCATGCCGGAGGCCGCCCGCGGCGCCATCGAGGCGGTGGCGGAAAAGGTTGCGGCACCGCTCGCCATCGCCGGTCAGGACTGGGATTGCTTCGTGCAGCATGGACGCCTTGTCTTCCAGGATGGCGATGGGCTTCTCGATCTGCCGCTTCCGGCCCTCAAGGGCGCGCACCAGACCGGCAATGCCGGCAATGCCATCGCGGTGATGCGGATGCTGAAGGACCCGCGCATCGGCGAGGCGGAGATCGGCAAGGGCCTCACCAGTGCGGCGTGGCCGGCGCGATTGCAGCGCCTCAAGGGCGGCGCACTTTCAGGGCTGTTGCCAACGGGTGCGGAACTCTGGCTCGACGGCGGACACAATGCCGATGCGGGCGTGGTGCTGGCAGAGTCGCTTGGTGAGATGCACGCGCGGGATCATCGCCCGCTGGTGCTGATCTGGGGCATGCTCAACACCAAGGATGCCAGCCAGTTCTTCCGCCCGCTGGCAAAGCTCGCTCCGCAGGTGATCACGCTTACCATTCCGGGTGAACCCAATGCCATTCCGGCGGAGGCCTTGGCCGAGACGGCGCGCGCGCTCGGCGTGGCGGCGGAGACGGCACAGGGTGTTGAAAATGCCATGAGGCAGGCCGCATCACACGGTCCTGCCTCACGGGTCCTAATCTGTGGGTCACTCTATCTCGCCGGCCATGTGCTGGCGGCGGAAGAGGAAACGCCCATGTCCGAGGTGAGTGGCGCAGCGCGCCGCTGACCAGATATTTGTTCTTGACGCCTCTTTCGCTTCGCAAGTGGAATCCACTTGCTCGCACGATGCGTTAGATCGACTGTTCGATCCAGCTCTGCAGCGCGCCCTTGGGCGCCGCACCCACCTTGGTGGAGGCAACCTTGCCGCCCTTGAACACCATGAGGGTGGGAATGCCGCGCACGCCGTACTTGGAGGGCGTCTGGGGATTTTCGTCGATGTTGATCTTCACGATCTTGGCCTTGGGGCCGAGCGAGGCCGCGATCTCTTCGAGCGACGGGCCGATCATCTTGCAGGGGCCGCACCACTCCGCCCAGAAATCGACGACCACGGGCGTATCGGACTTGATGACATCCGCATCGAAGGACGCGTCGGTGACTTTGATCGTGGCCATGGCCTTTGAACTCCGGTTGGTGGGTCGCGTGACAGGTAGTGATGCGCGGGGCCGCGGTCAAGGCAGAGCTGCGGCCCGCTCCCGACGCAAACCGTCGAGAACGCGGGAAAGCGCTGTTTCTGAAAGATTTTCGACCGTCATATCCTGCGTCCACAGCAGGGCTGCCGTGACTTTCCGCCGGGGGAAGGCCTCCGCCAGCAGGACGGCATACTGGGCCATCTGGCGGATATGCGACTCATGCGCCGGCCCGCCGCGGCGGCCGGTCTTGAAGTCGAGGAGCCAGATTTCGTCGCCCGTGATGCGCAGCCGGTCGAGGCGGCCCTGCACCGGGCCGATGCCCGCGAGCGTGCCGGCAATCGCGGCCTCGCTGCGGGCACCTTCGGCAAAGAAGCCGGAGGTGGCGGGCGCGGTGAGAATGCCATGAAGCGCGGGTGCAAGGCCGGGGTCCAGCTTCTGGCGGACGAGGCGGCGGGCGATCACCTCCACCGTGTCTCCGGCGGCACTCAGTTCCAGGACGCGATGAAGGGCGGTGCCGATCCGCGCCGCCTCACGGTCGAAGACCATGCTGCTGCGGGCGGCCACCCGGGTGACCGATTCGAAGGCGGTGGCCCCTGCTGTGGCGGGAGCGGGCGTGGTGGCCCAGGCGGGAAGCGAGGCCGCAGGGCTACGGTTTTCGGAGGACTCTTCCGTCGTCCACTGCGGCTCGTCACCGTGGCGCCGGACGGGATTGTCGAACAACGGATCGTCGACGTTGCGCAACGCCTGTGATTGCGCAAAGGCGCGCTCCACCAGATCGTACCAGCTCTCTTCCGGAACCTTGGATTTTCCCTGCCCCAGGACACCGCCGATATAGAGTTCGTCACGGGCGCGGGTCATGGCGACATAGAGCAGGCGCTTGCGCTCATCGAGGCCACGGTCGGCGATCACATCCTTCCACGAGTCGACGATGGCGGGCTTGATGGCGGTGGGCGCATCGAAGAAGGGGAGGACGAGGTTTTTCTCCGTGTACGGAACACCAAGCAGGGACAGCGTATCGCGCGGGTTCTGGTCGGCGGCATCGGGCAGGATGACGATATTGCCCTCGAGGCCCTTGGCGCCATGCACGGTCATGATCCGCACTTCGCCGGCGGGGCCTTCGAGTTCGCGCTTCACATCCTCGTCACGGGCGCCAAACCAGTGCAGGAAGGCGGCAAGCGAGGTGCCGTGGTCGCGCTCGAAGGCGAGCGCCGCATCGAGCAGCATAGCCGTGGCATCGAGTGCTTCATCGCCAAGGCGGGCGGCGATGGCCGCGCGCGCCGTGTTGAGCACGCGGGCGAGGAAGGCGTGCGGCCCTGTGACGGGGGCGAGTGCCATTTGCTCCGCGAGGAAGGCGCGCGTTTCGGCATGGGCGCCGGAGGCCGCGAGTGCGCTCCAGAGGCTGCCGCTCCGTCCTGCGGCGAGTGCGACGAGATCATCATCATCAAGAGGCTGCGGCACCAGCGGGCTCTTGAGGACGGCGGCGAGCGAGAGATCATCGGCGGGCAGGAGGCAGGCCTGCGCCAGCGCCATCAGGTCCTTGACCGCAAGACTGTCCTGCAGCTTGAGGCGGTCTGCGCCCGCTACGGGAATGCCCTCGGCGCGCAAGGCGGCGAGCAGCGCATCGAAGAGGGCGCCGCGCTTCTGCAGCAGGATGAGAATGTCGCCCGCCTGCACGGCACGGTTCTGCGATGGCAGCAGGCGCTTGCCGATCCAGTCCCTGATCTTGGCGGCGATAGTGCGGGCGAGAATGACGCGGGGCGAATCCGCCGCGACGCGGTCAACCGGCGCCTGCCATGGGTCCGGCTCGCCTGCATCGGCGGGTTTGATGAGCGGCCAGAGCTCGAAGATGCCATCGCCCCCGTCCTTCCGGCTGGCGGCGTGGCCTCCGTCGCGTTCGTCCTGGCGCAAGCCTTTCGTGGCGGGCGCATCCTTGCCGAACACCGTGTCCACCATCTTCAGGACGGCGGGCAGGCTGCGGTAGGAGACGGTGAGGTTGATTTCGAGGAGGGGCTTCCCGGTGGCGGGCACGTTGCCGCGGAAGATGTCACGCGCCGCCGCGAAGGCATCGGTGTCGGCGCCCTGGAAGCTGTAGATCGACTGCTTGATGTCGCCGACGACGAAGATGCTGCGCGTCACCGGTCGCGACTGGCCTTCGCCCGAGAAAAACTCCTCGGCGAGCGCGGTGATGATCTTCCACTGTGCGGGACTCGTGTCCTGTGCCTCGTCGACGAGGATGTGCGAGAGCCCGGCATCAAGCTTGTAGAGCACCCAGCGGGCGGCGGCATTGTCCTGCAGCAGGCGGCTCGTCTGCACGATAAGGTCATCGAAGTCGTAGAGGCCGCGCTCCTGCTTCAGGGAGCGGAAACGCGCGCTGATGCGCGTGAGCAGACGGAACAGCGCCTCGGTCGCTTCAACCTTGCGGGACAACGCATGCAAGGTCACGAGGCGAATGACCTCCTCGCATTCCGCGTCGAACCAGGCGCAGATATCGGCGAAGGCGGCACGGGTATCGTTGGAGAAAAGACCCCGTTCGTTCGGAAGTCCCTTCGACGTGAACAGTTCGCCTGTCAGCACTTCAATGAGCGAGTTGACATCCTCCGACTTGTGAATGCGGTCGAAGATCACGCTCGCATTCTTCTTGTAGTATGGCGCGACACCCTCAAGCGCCAGCGCTGCGGAGCGATAGCGGGAGCGGTCGCGGCTGAAGATCACCTCTTCCACCTCAATCGTCGTGGCATGTGGAGCAACACCGGTGAGCTGCCGCAGGACAAGGGCAATCTCGTCCGGCATCACCCGGCCATCGACCGCCGCCGCAAAAGGCGACGTGGCAGCGAGGAGCTTGCGCGCCAATCCTTCGAGCGCATCGACGGTGACCTGACCGCCGTCCAGCAATTCGAGATCATCGTCTTCCGCCGCTTCGGCAAGGGCAAGGTTGCGGGCTTCGGTGAGAAGCTGCTGCCGGTCGGTATCGTCCATCACGCGGAAGCCGGGAGCCAGACCGGACTCGGCGGGAAACAGCTGCAGCAGCTTTTCGCAGAAGGCGTGGATGGTCTGGATCTTGAGGCCGCCCGGCGTTTCGATCGAGATGGCGAAGAGCCGGCGGGCGCGGGCGAGGTCTTGGGGCGTGACGTGGTCGAGCCCAAGCTGCTGCAGTTCCGCGGTGAGTTGATCGTCGTCACAGGCGATCCACGAGGCGAGCAGGCGGAAAAGCCGGATCGACATTTCCGCCGCTGCCGCCTTGGTGAAGGTGAGACAGAGGATGCTCTGCGGCGCATTGCCGGCGAGCAGCAGGCGCACCACGCGGTTGACCAGCACATGGGTCTTGCCCGAGCCGGCATTCGCCATCACCCAGACGGAACGCGCGGGATCAGCCGCCTGAAGCTGTTCGCTGGTGGGGCTCACCTTGCGGCGGGGTGCAGTGCTGCTCATGCGCCGCCCCGCGACCATTCGGCAAAGCGCGAGAGATGGTCATAGTCGGAAACGTCATCCTCCCGATACATGACGGCACGCGGGACGTAGCCCTGTGTTTCTGCGCGGTAGCGGGCGAGGAGCGTTTTCAGTCCTGCAAGGTGACGGAGTGGTGTCGCCTTGACGTCGACCGGTGTCTGTCCGCTGCGGAGCGATGTGACTTTCACAGGCGGATTTCCGCCGCTCGCCTTGATGTAGACGAGGTCGCTCGCCTCCTCGGGCAGGCCGTCGCCGAAGCCCTGCTCGCGCAGTATCGCCGCCTCCAGCGTGAGCTGCGGGTTGAGGCCCGCCTCCACCTGCTTGGCCGAGGGCACCGTGCCGGTCTTGTAGTCGATGAGGCGGGCGGTGCGGTCAGCCATCACGTCGATGCGGTCGGCGCGGGCCCGCAACTTGTGTTCAACGCCATCGATCATGAAGGCGATGCGGCCATCGCGCTCGACAAGACTGGCGGCAAGCTCTTTGCAGAGCGCCGCATCGTCGGCGATGAAGGCCTCGGCCATGCGGCGGAAGCGCGGCCACCAGAAGTGGCGGACGTCCGGATGCGAGAGATAAGGCGCGAAGACCTGCTCACCTGCCGCGATGAGGGCCGGAAGCGTGCGGTCGCCGCCCGAGACATAGCGGGCGAGCGCATCATGGAAGAGCGTGCCGCGCAGCGCCGGATCGGCCTCGCCGCCCAGTGGTTCGAGCGGCTCGAGTGTCAGCACCCGGCGGGCGAAGACGGCGTAAGGGTCGCGGATCAGCTTCTCGATTTCGGTGACGGAGAAGGACACGGGCCGCAAGGCGACGGGCGGTGCAGGCCGCGGCATGGCCACGGGCCGCGCGGGGCTTGATGCGTCAAGGGCGCGGGCGAGCGCCACCGCCTCCTGTGCAAGCTGGGCCTCGGGCGCGATGCCGGCCTTCTCCATCAGGGCGCGCAGTCGCAGGATCCAGCGCGACGGCATGAGGGGTGCCGTGCCGGCGCGCTTCGACCATGTCAGCACCACGTTTGGATGCAGCATGCCTTGTGCGAGGTCGTGGGCGGTCATGCCGATTTCGCGCTCCGGTTCGGCAAGGCCGACGCTGCGCCGCATGGTGCGGTTCACCCAGGGGCCGGGATCGGTGGCGGCGGGCCAGATGGTCTCGTTGAGGCCGGCGAGCACCACGAGATCGGCATCGATCATGCGTGCTTCGGCGAGACCGTAGATTGAAAGACGCGTGCCGTCGCGGCGCTGCGGGCGCAGGGTCTCCTGACGGAGCGCCCAGACGATGCTGGAGAGCGCCCGGCGGAAGCTGCACAGGGGATGGCGGGAGGACTCCTGCCGCAGGCTTTCGAAGACCTCATCGAGGACCGGGCCGGTGTGATAGTCATCGTCATCGGGTGCGAGTGCCGCCAGCACACCCACCAGCGTATCGACATGATCGGCAAGCGGTGCTTCGTCCCCGGCCGTGAGCGGCGTCAGCGCAGCGGCAAGGCGCTGCACGAATTCGCCAAGGCTATCCCATGCCGCCTCATCCATGGCATCGACGAGACGCGGCAGATGGCGGTTGCGTTTTGCCTCCTCGCGCACCCGCGTGAAGGTTTCCAGCATGTCGGCGGGCGAGGTGGGCGGCAGGCCCTGGCGCAGCACTGCAACTTCGAACTGCTGGGCGAGACGCCGCGCCTCCGCCACCTCAAGACCGAGCGTGACGGATGGATGGGCGAGCAGCGCCACGAGGGCAGCTGGCGTGAAGCCGTCCTCGACGCAATCGATGACGAGCTTGCACAGTTGCGCGCGGCCGAAACGGATCAGCGGTTCGCCGCCCGAGTCGTCGATCATGACATTCCAGCGCAGCAGTTCCGCCGCCACCATCTGGGCAAGGTCGCGGTCGGGCGTCACGAGGGCGGCGTGCTGGTCCTTGTGCTCCAGCACTTCGCGGAAGAGAAGCGCAATGGCGCGGGCCTCATGCTGGCGGTCGGGGGCCTCCATCAGGCGAAGACCATCGCGCGCCGCATCGATCACAGTGCGTGGCAGGCTGGCCTCCCCCGCCCAGAGTTCTGTCGTCTCGGCAGGGCGCATCATCTCGCGCACCAGCATCTGGCGCGGCGTCTCTTCGGCGAAGGGTTTCACGTCCTTGCGCTCGACCTCGAGTGCGGAGATCAGAAGACGGAGCGCATATTGCGGATGGTTGGGGCCGACCGCATCCCAGGCCGCGGCATCCAGCGCAAGATCAAGTCCGGGCAGGATCACCGCACCTTGCGGGTGGTTGGCGATGGCCTTGAGCAGATCACGGGTGGCAGGGTTCGAACCGGTTGAGCCTGCTGCGATGATGGGGCCTGTCTCGCCACCTTCGGCGATGCGTTTCGCCTCAAGGCGGAGAAGACGGTTGCGCCGTTCGGACGGGCCGATGCGGTTCTCTGCCGCAAGCCGCGCCGGCATCTGTTCCTGCACAAGGGCGAGGAGCGAGAGGATGGACTGGCGGTGCTGGGCGAGGTCGAGCCCTTCGAAGACGCGGGCGAGCGGTGCGGTCACCTCCTCGGTTTCAAGCTGCGAGACGAGATCGGAAAGGGATTGCGCAAGGCCGAGCGCCTGGCTCCGCGAGGCCAGCACATCCGCGGCAAGATCGAGTTGGGGATTGGCGAGAGCCCATTCATCGACGAGGGCCAGCATGAGGAAGAGCTGGCCCATGCGCGGCAGCGCCTCGGGCAGGCCTTCATCGGGGAACACATCGTCGAGCAGGTCTTCGTCCGTATCGCCGATGGGCCGCACCTTGGGCAGCAGCATGGCCTTTTGACCGGAGAGATCGAACAGGCGCCTTTCCAGCGTGCGCGCCGCACGCCGCGTCGGCACGAGGATGGTCCAGCGCGACAGGTCATGATCGCCTGGGGCAAGCGGGAAACCCGCAAGAACCTTGCGTGCCAGAGCCTCGATCAGTCCGGCACCACAGGTCCAGACATTCGGCTGTGGCCGCATCTTCAGCTGTTCCGTTTCAACCAGTCCTCGGCCTCGCCGATCGCTTCAGGAGTGCCAACATGAAGCCAATGGCCGGCATGGGCAAGACCGAAGAGGCGCCCCTCTTGAATCGCCCGATCCCATAAAAGGTTCATTGAAAAAGCACCCGAGGGCGCATTTGCAAAAAGGCGGGGATGGACGACGTAGCCGCCGATGTAGGCGAGCGCCTTGCCCGTTGGTGCGGCCTTCGCACGGAGGAGCCGGCCATCATTGCCGATGACGAAATCGCCCTTGCCGTCATAGCCGGTGGTGTGGGCAGGGTCGCAGAGGAGCAGCAGGCAATCCATCGCCGCATCGTCCCACGCCGCGCGCAGGCGCGTGAGGGCGGGCGTGCCCCGGTCGATCCAGAAGCTGTCGCTGTTGAGGACGAAGAAGGGATCTGGCCCGAGCAGGGGCAGCGCGCGGGCAATGCCGCCGCCGGTATCGAGAATGGCATCGCGCTCGTCGGAGACGCGCGTCGCGGGCGCGGTGACGGTGGCGCACCAGGCTTCGATCTGGTCCGCCAGATAGTGCGCGTTGACGACGGCGCGGGAGACGTTTGCGGCGCGCAGGCGGTCAAAGCCGTGGGCGATGATGGGCTGGCCCGCCACGGGGATGAGCGGCTTCGGCGTGGTGTTGGTGAGGGGCCGCATGCGGGTGCCGAAGCCCGCGGCCAGCACCATGGCGGTGTGGGCGATGTTTTCGGTCATCCCTTCACCACCAGGGCTTCCGGCAGGTGTTCGAGATACCACTGCCGCAAGGGGAGAAGGGCGGGATGTTCGAGATTGCGGGCAAGGGCGCGTGAGACGCGCGGCATGTGGCGGAGATAGCCGTGCTTGCCGTCGCGCTTCGAGAGGCGCGCGAAGATGCCGAGGATCTTGGTGGCGCGCTGTGCGCCCAGCACGGCATAGGCGGTGAGGAAGGCGTCGCGGTCGAAGGCGGCATCGCTCGTGCGGAGCGCAAGATAGTGCTCGACGGTGCGGGCGGCGAGCCCATCGGGAATGTCGACGCGTGCATCCTGCGTCATGGAGACGAGATCATAGGCGCCGTGGCCCATGACGGCATCCTGCGTGTCGATGAGGCCGACGCGCTGGAGGCCCTCGCGCTCGGGGATCCAGAGCAGATTGGGCGAATGATAGTCGCGCAGCACCCATTGCGGGCGCGTCGGTTGCGCGAGCGGAATGAGCTTTGACCAGATGGCGGCGAAACTGTCGTTGACGCCGGCGGGTGCCGCCTTGCCGTGGAGATAGGGCCAGAACCATGAGGGCAGGAGATCAGCCTCGATCAGAAGCGCGTCCGCATCATAGGGTGCCACATGGTGCGAGATGCCATCGCCCGCCGGCACATGGGCCGGCCAGTCGTGGCGCGCCATGTCGGCCAGCACCTCGGCTGCGGCGAGCATGGGTTCGGTCATGTCCTCGCCTGCGAGCAGCATCCTGCCATAGACGCGTGACCCGAGATTCTCGATCAGGGCAAGGCCCCTCTTCAGGTCGGCCTTCATGATGCGGGGCGCGCTATAGCCGCGATCGGCCAGCACGGTGTTCACCGCCACGACGGCGGGCAGGCCCTCGGCGAGGTGCGCAATCGCACTGTAGGGCTTGCCGTTTTTCACGGGCGGTCCGTCGGGCCGTGTCGGCATGTCCATGAGGATGGGTCTGCTGCCGTCGGCGGTGCCGAGCCATTCGTAGCGGCGGGATGAAGCGTCACCCTCGAGGAAATTGCGGCTGGCGGAGAGGCCCGCGACGAAGCTCTCGATCTCGGCATCGCGCGCCAGCGCCTTCACCCACGCACCCTCCGGCGTGATGGCGATCGTGCGGCTTTCGCCCGTGCCGGAAAAGCTCAGGCGGAGACTGTCGGGGGTAAGCCCTGCGGGCAGTTTCTCCGGCCACTCGACGAGACCGGCACCGGACTGCAGCAGATCGGCGAGGCCCAGCTCTTCCGCTTCATCGGCAGGCTGCAGGCGGTAGAGATCCGCATGGAAGACGGGAAGCCGCGCCTCCTCGTAGGACTGGACGAGGGTGAAGGTGGGGCTCGGAATGTCGAAGTCGGTCCGCCCGCCCGCCAGGGCGCGGATGAAAGCGCGGGCGAAGGTGGACTTGCCGCTGCCGAGATCGCCCGAGAGGAGGATGAGGAAGCCCGGCCTCACCCAGAGGGAGAGGCGGTGGGCCAGGGCTTCCGTTTCGGCAGGACTGTGGGTCGTGACCATCATGGGGCGAAAAAATCAGGCGGCCCGCTGGGTGGACTTGCGTTGCGGGCCTTCGATGGGGAGAGAACACACCACCGTGGTGCCGTGGTCAATCTTGGAAACCAGCGAGACCCGGCCGCCGTGGAGCTCGGTGAAGCTCTTGACCAGCGAGAGGCCGAGGCCGGGGCCGCGGTGGCTGTCGGGGGCGGGCTTGGACTGGAAGCGCTCGAAGGCCTTGTTCTGGAACTCCACGTCCATGCCGCGGCCGGTGTCGGCCACCCAGATCTGCACCATCTCCTTGGCGCGGCGGGCGCCCATGGTGATCTTGGCGCCCGGCTGCGAGAAGCCGATGGCGTTGGAGAGGAGGTGGCCGATCACCTGTTCGAGGCGGGCGGCATCGCCCCTGATCTCCGGCACGTTGGCGGCAACCTCGATGGAGATGGTCTGGTTGCGCCGCTCCAGCGCCGGCATGACGCGGGTGGTCGCGTTCTCGAGAAGCTGCATCACGTCGATGGTGCCGACCTTCAGTTCCATGGCGCCGGCATCGATGGCGGAGAGGTCGATGATCGCATCGATGATGGTGGTGAGGTCGCCGGCGCTGCGGCGGATGTCGAGCACGTATTCGCGCTGCTTGGAACTGAGGCTGCCCGCAATGCCGGCATCGAGCGCCTCGGCAAAGCCCGAGATGCTGGTGAGCGGCGTGCGGATTTCATACGACACGCTGGAGAGGAAGGTGGTCTTCAGGCGGTCGGCGGCTTCCAGTGCCTCGGTGCGGTCACGCAGCGCCTGCTCGGCGCGGACCGAGTCGGTCACATCGGCGAAGGTGATGAGGGCGTGGCCGTCCGGCAGCGGCACGGCGCGGAAGCTGAGATAGAAATCGCCATGGCGGAAGCGGCCCTCGGCGCGCTTGCGCGAGCCTTCGAGCCCGGTGATGCCGTAGCGGATGTCGACCCAGGCGGCGCGCGCCTCGGGTTCGAGGTTGGGCAGGCGCGAGAATTCGTCGACGTGCGAGCGGGAGGCGGCGGCCACTTTCCACAAGCGCTCGAAGGCGGGGTTGGCGAGGCGCAGGTTGCCGTCGCTGCCGAAGAGCGCCACCGACTCGGCAAGATTGTCGAGGGTTTCGCGCTGGGTGTCGAAGAGCTCGTTCACGCGGCTTTCGAGCTGGTGTTCCTTGGTAAGGTTTTCGTAGAGATAGGTGACGCCGCCGAAGGGATGCTGCTCGCAGATGACCATGAGTGAACGGCCGTCGGGCAGGTACCAGTAGTTCTCGCGCACTTCGAGGGTGGTGTAGGAGGAGAGCTGCTTCTCCTTCCACTCGCGGTAGTTCGCCTGCTCGGGCAAGAGCCGCTGGGCCCGCAGGCGGTCGAGGATCTCGCCGTCGAGCGGCTGGCCCTCCAGCCATTTGGCATCGAGACCCCAGAGCTTCGCATAGGCCTGGTTGAAGAACCGCAGGCGCTGGTCCGGCCCGAAGATGGCGATCGCCGTGTCGAGCTTGTCGAGGGTGGAGGTGTGGGCGCGGATGTGGCGGTCCAATTCCTTCTCGGCATTCTCGAGGGACGTCACATCGATGGCGAAGCCCGCGACACCACCATCGACCGGCATCTGGTGGACGTTGTAGGCGCGGCGGTTGCCCTGCTGGATGGCGTGGACGCGGCCCAGCAGATACTTCGACGGATCGGCCCGCGTGGTGTCGATATCGGACGCCTTCATCAGGCTGGTGGCGCGCTGGGCGGATTCGAAACTCGTTGCTTCCACGGCGGCGACATAGGCCTGGTTGGCCCAGGCGAGGATGCCGTCCTTGCCGTGGATCCAGGCGGGGAAGGGTGCAGAATCGAGGATGGAGGAGAGGCGTTCCACCTGCTTCCCCAGCTTCGAGGCGTCGAAGGCGAGTTCTGTCATCTGGCGGCGGTCGCCGACGAGGGGGCGGATGCGGAGCGTCGCCAGCCCGCCTGCAGCGCGGCCGTCAGCCTCGAGGAGTTCGCCCTTCAGCGTCTTGATGCCGATGTTGAAGGCCCGGCCGGAATCACGCAGCTCCCGCAGCGACTCGGCGAGGTGGGTGTTGGAATCGCGCTCCAGCCAGTCGGCGAAGGCGAGGATCTCATTGCTCTGGGTCGGTACCTGGGCGGTGCCGCGCATGTTGTTGATGAGGCGCTCGGGCTTGGCTTCGCCGCTCCGCCAGATCACCAGCACCTGCGGTTCGGAGAGAAGCGAGACTTCCGCCTCGTTGAGGAGAAGTTCGAGATCGGCGATGCGCTCACGGGAGTGAGCGAGATGGGTGCGGAAGCGGAGCGCGGCGAAGATCGAAAAGCCGGCGGTGAGGACGAGGCCCGTCGCCACCATGGCGGCGGCGGTAAGGCTGCCCGCGCTCAGTTGCACGAGCGGCGCGGCAAGGGCCTTGGGTGCGGCGGCCATGAGCGCAAGGAACGGCAGGCCTGCGTGACGCACGCAAGCCTTGCCCAATATCCTTCCGTCCCTCAGAGACACGAATGCTCCTCCGCCCGCCCCGACCGAATACGCGAATCACAAAATCACCTGGAATGACCCGGTATAGACAGAAACCCCCCGCGAGGTGAATCCACCACGGCCGAGTCAGATCGTAGCGGCGGCTGAGTGTGACACTGCGGACTCACTTGCGCGGAACAGCTCTCAATTGCCGGGAAAACCTGCCTTGCGAAGGCCGTCGAGCACGTGTTGGGCAAGGGCGCGGTCGGCGTAGGGCAGCGTGGCTGCCGCGGCTGCGAGCGAGAAGTGAGGCAGGAGTGCCCTGAGTGCGGCGGCGGCGGCCGCCATGCCGTCATCATCGCCGAGCCAGGCACACGCGGCTGTCCATTGCTGCAACAGGTGGGCATTGGGGAAGGGCAGGCGCCGGTAGATCGCAAGTGCTCCCGTGTAATCCTTGCGGTCGAAGAGAATTCCGGCCCGCACCGCCTGGAACCACTGCGGCGCAAAGGGGTCCTGTGCCGTCGCAGCATCGATCTCGCGGAGCGCCTCGTCGCTGCGGCCGGCGTAGCGGAGCCAGTTGGCAAAATCGCCGCGCACATGGATGTTGGCGGGGTTCAACTGCATGGCGCGGCGGAGATGCGGTTCCGCCTCGGCGAGATGGCCGTTCCATTGCAGCGCAAGCGCCATGCCCCAGTGGGCGGCGTCGTTGCGCTCGTCCGAGCGGAGCGCGAGGCGTCCGGACTCGAGCGCCCCTGCCCGCGGAACCGGATCGGCGGTGAGTGCAAAGGTGAGGGCCTGCGCGATGGCATGCCAGCCATGGGCCTCGGCGGAAGTCGGATCGCGCCGCGTGGCCTCCTGGAAGAAGGGCAATGCCTCCGACTCGCGGTGCTGGTTGCACAGGGCGCGGCCCTGCAGCAGGCAGTCATAGGCCGACCAGCTTGTCATCGGTTTCTGCCGCGCCTCGTCAGCGCCCGCGGTGACAAGGCGCTCGTCGAGGGCCGCGGCGATCGAGGTCACCACTTCGTCCTGGATCGCAAAGACATCATCGCGTGCGCGGTCGAAGTGGTCGGCCCACAGCGTCACGAGCGTGAAACCCGCGCGGACGGCGAGCAAGCGCGCAGTGATGCGGATGCGATCTCCCGCAAAGCGCACACTGCCGTCGACGATATGGGTGACGCCGAGCAGGCTCGCCGCCTTGTCCGGCTCCGTGCTCGGGGCGAGGCTGCCGGTGACATGCTGCCCGGTCACGGTGAGGGAGGAAAAGCGCGCGAGCGCGGTGATGATGTCCTCGGTGATGCCGGCGGAGAGATAGTCCTGCTCCGGCTTGCCGCCCAGATTGCGGAAGGGCAGCACGGCAATGCGGGGACGGCCTTCCTCCGCCGGGACCGTAGGTGCCGTGGCATCCGATGCCGGCGGTGGGGCGGGCGCGTCGAACAGGTAGCCCCGGCGCGGCAGGGTGCGGATCAGGTGTTCGCCCGTGCTGCCGAGGACGATCCGGATGTCACGGATGCACTGGGTGAGGGAATCCTCGGTCACGGTGACGTCGTTCCAGACGGCATCGAGAAGCTCGTCCTTGGAGAGGACGCGGCCACTGTTGCGGGCGAGAAAACACAGGAGTGCGAAGGACTTGGGGCGAAGTTCGAGGGCAACGCCGTTTCGGCTCAGAAGCCCCCGGCCGGTATCGAGCGTAAAGCCCGCGAAGTGAAACGGCCCCTCTCCGGCTTTAGCGGCCGGGTGTCCTGAGGGAGGAAGGCTTTCACCAGATTTCACCAGAGCTTCATCCCGTTTTCAGGACCTCGTCGCGGCTTCGGGCGATGGTGCCCTCACAGCAACCCGAACGGAGGAAACCACAATGTTCCAGACAATCCTAGCCCCGCAGGTCCGCAGTGCCCGTCCGGCCTCGTCCGTGCTTTCTCGCCTTGATGCCCTGTGGACGGGCTGGCAGGCCCGCCGGGCTGAACGGCAGGTGGTCAAGCACCTGCGCGGCTTCGATCCCCACCTCGCCAAGGATATTGGTCTCGACAGGGAAGCGCTGTGGCAGCTTCGCCCGGAACTGCGCTGCGCCGTGGAGAGCGAATGATCAAAAGAAAAAGGGCGGCATCGCTGCCGCCCTGCTGATCCTGATCCGGAGCGTGCCGCTCAGTAGCGGTACTGCTCGGTCTTGTAAGGGCCTTCCGGCGTCACGCCGATGTAGGCGGCCTGGTCCGGCTTGAGCTGCGTGAGCTTCACGCCCAGCTTCTCGAGATGGAGGCGCGCCACCTTCTCGTCGAGGTGCTTGGGCAGCACGTAGACTTCGTTCTTGTACTTGCCGGTGCTGCGGTTGGTGTAGAGCTCGATCTGCGCCAGCGTCTGGTTGGTGAACGACGCCGACATCACGAAGCTGGGGTGACCGGTGGCGTTGCCAAGGTTGACGAGGCGGCCTTCCGAGAGAAGGACGATGCGGTTGCCCTTGGGGAACTTGATGAGGTCCACCTGCGGCTTGATGTTCACCCAGGGGAAGTTCTTCAGTTCGGCGACCTGGATCTCGTTGTCGAAGTGGCCGATGTTGCAGACGATGGCCATGTCCTTCATCTGCTTCATGTCGTCGAGCGTGATCACGTCCTTGTTGCCGGTGGCGGTCACGTAGATGTCGGCGGTGCCGAGGGTGTCCTGCAGGGTCTGCACGGCGAAGCCGTCCATGGAGGCCTGCAGCGCGCAGATCGGATCGACTTCGGTGACGATGACGCGGGCGCCGGCACCGCGCAGCGATGCAGCAGAGCCCTTGCCCACGTCGCCATAGCCGCAGACCACGGCGATCTTGCCGGCCATCATCACGTCGGTGCCGCGGCGGATGGCGTCCACCAGCGATTCCTTGCAGCCGTACTTGTTGTCGAACTTCGACTTGGTGACGCTGTCGTTGACGTTGATCGCGGGGAAGGGCAGCTCGCCCTTCTTCTGCATGTCATAGAGGCGGTGCACGCCGGTCGTGGTTTCTTCCGAGACGCCGATGATCGCCTTGCGCTGCTTCTCGAACCAGCCGGGCTGGTTCTTGATGCGCTCCTTGATCTCGGCGAAGAGGCATTCCTCTTCCTCGCTCTTGGGGTGCGCGATGAGGGCCGGATTCTTCTCGGCCTTCTCGCCCAGCAGCACGTAGAGCGTGGCATCGCCGCCGTCATCGAGGATCATGTTGGAGGGCTGGCCATCGGGCCAGTCGAAGATGCGGGCGGTATATTCCCAGTAGTCGCGCAGGCTCTCGCCTTTCACGGCGAAGACCGGCGTGCCGCCCGCAGCGATGGCGGCGGCGGCGTGGTCCTGGGTGGAGAAGATGTTGCACGAGGCCCAGCGCACGTCGGCGCCCAGCGCCTTCAGCGTCTCGATGAGCACGGCGGTCTGGATGGTCATGTGCAGCGAGCCCGAAATGCGCGCGCCCTTGAGCGGCTGGGCCTTTGCGAATTCGGCGCGGGTGGACATCAGGCCGGGCATCTCGACCTCGGCCATCTCGATTTCCTTGCGGCCCCAATCAGCCAACTTGATGTCGGCAACAACGTAGTCGTGCTTGCTCATGCTCTGTCCTTCTCTGTTGGCGGCTTTCTAGCAACGGAGAAGAAGGGCGGCAAGATCAATATAAAGATATCTTTATGTAGCTTTAATCCCGGTAGTTCGCCGGGTCCAAACTCTTGATCGACGGGGATTTTCCGGTGAGCGGGTTCTCCGGATTCCAGGCGAGCTTCGTTTCGAAGAAGCGGGCCCAGAGCGCGTCGTACATGAGTATGCGGCCCGCAAGCCCTTCGCCGATGCCGAGAAGCTCCTTGATCACCTCCATGGCCTGCAGCGACCCCACGATGCCGGGGAGTGCGCCCATGACGCCTGCTTCCTCGCAGGCCGGGAAGGAACCGCGCGGCGGCAGCTCGCCCACGAAGCAGCGGTAGGTGGGGTAGGGCGTGCCGTCGGGCGCCTTCTCAAAGGGTTTGAAGGTGGAGATCTGTCCATCGAACTGGCCGACCGCGGCGGACACAAGCACCTTCCTCGCGAAGAAGGCGGCATCGCTCACCATGAAGCGGGTGGGGAAGTTGTCGCAGCCATCGGCGACGATGTCATACCCAGCCATGAGGGACAGCGCGTTTTCCGGCGTGATGCGCGTCTGGTGCTGCTCCACCACCACCTGGGGATTGATGGCGGCGATCTGGCGCGCCGCACTCGCGGTCTTGGCGAGGCCGACGCGCTCGGTTGTGTGAATGACCTGCCGCTGCAGGTTCGAAAGCGACACGGTGTCGTGATCGACGATGCCAATGCGGCCCACGCCCGCGGCAGCAAGATAGAGCAGCATGGGCGCGCCCAGTCCGCCTGCGCCGATCACCAGCACGGAGGAAGCCTTCAGCCTGTTCTGTCCCGGTCCGCCCACCTCCGGCAGCACGATGTGCCGGGCATAGCGTTCGATCTCGTCGTCAGTGAGCGGCATCAGGACCTCCCGCTGGAGCCGAACCCGCCTGTGCCGCGCGCCGTCTCGTCGAGGGCATCGACTTCCACCAGTTCGACCTGTTCCACCCGCGCAATGATCATCTGGGCAATGCGCTCACCCCGCGCCACGACAAAATCCGTTTGCCCATGATTGATGAGCGGCACCTGGATCTCACCGCGATAATCGGCGTCGATCGTTCCGGGTGCGTTGAGGACGGTGACGCCATGCTTGACCGCAAGGCCGGAGCGCGGCCGCACCTGCGCCTCGTAGCCTTCGGGCAGGGCAATGGCGAGACCAGTGGGCACCAGCGCCCGCTCGCCGGGCTTCAGCGTGAAGGCGGCGGCGGCGCGAAGGTCGAGACCGGCTGATCCGGCGGTGGCATAGGACGGCAGCGGCAGATCAGCGCCGTTCGCGGTGCGGAGAACGCGGAGCTTCACAGCCGTTCCGCCAGCGCCGTCATCAGGCGCATTGCGACCTCGTCCTTGGAGAGACGGGGCCAGCTCTCCACACCCCTGGCCGAGACGAGATGAACGGTGTTGGCATCGCTGCCGAAGACATTGCCCTTGGCGCTCACGTCATTGGCAACGATGAGGTCGCAGCCCTTGCGGGCGAGCTTGGCCTGCGCGTGCTCGATCACCTTTTCCGTTTCGGCAGCGAATCCGACGACGAGGCGGGGACGATGGTCCTTGCGCGTGGCGATGGTTCTGAGGATGTCGGGGTTCTCGGCAAAGGCCAGCGACGGCGTGGTGCCGTCTGAATTCTTCTTGAGCTTCTCGCCCGCAACACTGACGACGCGCCAGTCGGCAACCGCGGCGGTGAAGATGGCGATGTCGGCAGGAAGCGCTGCATCAACGGCGGTGAGCATGGCCTGCGCCGTCATGGCCGGGATAAGCGTGACACCGGCGGGCGGCGGCAGGGAAACAGGGCCGCTCACGAGGGTGACACGCGCGCCAAGCTTTGCCGCCGCAGTCGCGATGGCATAGCCCTGCTTGCCGGAGGAGTGATTGGAGATGTAGCGGACGGGATCGATGGGCTCGCGTGTGGGGCCCGCCGTCACCAGCACGTGCTTGTCCGCAAGCGGCTTCGCAGCGGGATGGAGCAGCATCTCGATGGCGTTGGCGATGTCCTCGGGCTCGGCCATGCGCCCCGGTCCGAATTCGCCGCAGGCCATTTCACCATCCGTGGGGCCGACGAAGCGGATGCCGTCATTCGTCAGTGTACGGACATTACGCTGGGTGGCGGCATGCTGCCACATCCGCACGTTCATGGCGGGTGCCGCCAGCACCGGTTTGTCGGTGGCGAGAAGCGCCGTCGAAGCCAGGTCATTGGCAAGGCCGGTCGCCATCTTGGCGAGGAGATCGGCGGTCGCAGGCGCCACCACCAGAAGATCGGCGGCGCGCGAGAGTTCGATGTGGCCCATCTCGACCTCATCTGTGAGGGAGAAGAGATCGCCATAGACCTTGTTGCCGGAGAGGCTTGCCACCGAGAGCGGCGTGACGAATTCGCCCGCCGACTTGGTCATGATGGCGGTGACGCCGATCCCCCGCTTCTTCAGCGTGCGGATCAGCTCCAGCGACTTGTAGGCGGCGATGCCGCCACCGATGATGAGCAGGATGGAGCGCGTCATAGCGGTCATCATAGCACCTGTATCAGCAGGGTGGCGAAGAAGATGGTGCCGAACAGGATCGCCGCCAATTGCCAGGGCGCCATTCCGGCCACGGTTTCCTCGCCGCGCTGTTCCTCGGCCAGTTTCGCCGCCGCCAGCACCTGCATGGCCTTGTGGCTTTCCTCGAGAAGCTGCGGCAGCTGCAGGGCGAGGCGGGCGAAATCGCGGATGCTCTCGCCTGCTTCCTCGAGCTTGCCGATGGGGCCGAGCGTACGCTCAATCCAGCCGCGCACCACGGGTTCTGCGGTCTTCCACATGTTGAGATTGGGATTGAGGGTGCGGGCAACACCTTCCACCACCACCATGGTCTTCTGGAGGAGGAGTAGCTGCGGCTGCGTCTGCATGTCGAACTGTTCGGTCACCTCGAAGAGCTGGGTGAGGAGGCGGGCCATGGAAATCTGGTCGGCGGGAAGGCCGAGGATGGGTTCGCCGATCGCCCTGAGCGCCTGGGCGAAATTGTCCACGTCCTGATGCATGGGCACATAGCCCGCATCGAAGTGCACCTGCGCCACGCGCTTGTAGTTGCGGGTGATGAAGCCGTGCAGGATTTCGGCGAGGAAGAGACGTTCCTTGGGGGCAAGGCGGCCCATGATGCCGAAGTCGAGGGCGACGAGTTGCCCTGATGCATCCACCATCAGGTTGCCCTGGTGCATGTCGGCGTGGAAGAAGCCGTCGCGGATGGCATGGCGGAGGAAGCTCTGGATCACCGTGTCGCCGAGCCCGATGAGATCGAAGCCCTGGCGGCGCAGCGACTCCACATCAGCCATGGGCGTGCCGTCGATCCATTCGGTTGTCAGCACGCGGCGCGATGTCGTGGCCCAGTCGACGGTAGGCAGGCGGAAGCCGGGATCGTCCTTCGTGTTCTCGCGCATCTCTGCGATGGCCGAGGCTTCCATGCGGAGATCAAGCTCGAGTTTCATCGACTGCTCGAGCATGGCAACGGCGGCAACGGGGCGGAGGCGCTTTCCTTCCGCCGAGAAGCCTTCCATCAGGCGCGCGGCAAAGCCGAAGCTTTCGATGTCGGCAGCGAAACGTTTCTCCACGCCGGGGCGGAGGATCTTCACGGCTACGGTGCGCCCGTCATGGGTAACGGCCTTGTGGACCTGCGCCACCGAGGCGGCGGCGAGCGGCTCGCTGAAGGAGGCGAAGAAATGTTCGACCGGATGGCCAAGCTCCGACAGGATCTCGGCGCGGGCCTGCTCCATGCTGAAGGGTGGCAGCTTGTCCTGCAGCACCTTCAGTTCGAAGGCGCGCTTGGCACCGATCATGTCGGGACGCGTGGCAAGGAACTGGCCGAGCTTGATGTAGCTGGGCCCGAGCGCCGAGAGCGCGCTCGAGATGCGGTTGGCCTGGTTTGGCGCGTCGCTGCGGCCCCATTGTGCGAGCCCCAGGCCCTTGCGGGCAAGCCACGGCAATTGCGCCGTCTGCTCGGGCGGCAGCAGCGCACCGTAGCGGGCCAGCGTCAGGCCGGCCCGCATCAGGCGGAAACTGTTGGTGACGGCTGTCGCCATCAGATGCGCCAGCCCGAATGGATGGCGGCAATGCCGCCCGTGAGATTGCGGAAGGTGACGCGCTGGAATCCTGCCGCCGTGATCATGTCGGCGAATTCCTGCTGCTTCGGGAAGGTGCGGATCGACTCGACGAGATAGCGGTAGGGCTGGCCGTCGCCCGTCACCACCTTGCCCACGGCGGGAATGACGGTGAAGGAATAGGCGTCATAGGCCTTCTGCATCATCTCCACATCCATGTGGGAGAACTCGAGACAGAGGAAACGGCCGCCGGGCTTGAGCACGCGATAGGCCTCGCGCAACGCCTTCTCGATCGAGGGCACGTTCCGGATGCCGAAGGCGATGGTGTAGCAGTCGAAACTCCTGTCGGGGAAGGCGAGTGCCTCGGCATTGCCGACGGTGAAGTCCACCTTGCCGGCGAAGCCCTCGCGCTCGGCGCGAAGCTTTCCTTCCGCCACCATCTCGGGCGAGATGTCGGCAATGGTGACGCGGGTGTTGGCGCCGCCTGCGGTGACGATGCGGAAGGCGATGTCGCCCGTGCCGCCGGCCACGTCGAGGCCGTGGAACGGGGTTGCACCCTTGGGCGGGTTCACCATGGCCACGAAGTCGTCCTTCCACAGCCGGTGGATGCCCGCCGACATGAGGTCGTTCATCTGGTCGTAGCGGGCGGCGGACTTGGCGAAGACGTCGTTCACCAGCCCCTGCTTTTCACCCTTTTCCACGGTGCGGAAGCCGAAGGCGGTCTCGTTGCGTCCAGTCGTGTCAGCAGTGTCGGTCATGGGTCATCCTCGGGGCTTACATAGGGTAAAGAGCCCTAAACTTCTATTGCAACCGGGACGCAGGCCCCGATATGGCTAACGCCATGCCGGAATTGCCAGAAGTGGAAACCGTGAGACGGGGCCTGGAGCCTGCCCTGGTGGGCCGGACCGTGACCCGGCTCGAGCTGCGCCGCCCCGACCTGCGCTTCCCCTTTCCCCCGGATTTCCGGGCCCGGATCGAGGGCGCACGGGTGGAACGGCTGGAGCGCCGTGCCAAGTACATCCTCGCTGCAACCGACAGGGGTGACACCCTCATCCTGCACCTCGGCATGACCGGGCGGTTTACCATCTTCCGGGCCGATGGCCGGGTGGGCGTGCCGGGCGAGTTCTACGACACCTCCGCCGCCGCGGGCACCGCCGACGGCCCCCATGACCACGTGGTCTTCGCCCTCGATGACGGCACCCGCATCGTCTACTCGGACCACCGCCGCTTCGGCATGATGGACCTGGAGCGGCCGGGCGAGAGCCACCCCATGCTGGCGGAGCTCGGCGTCGAACCCCTCGGCAATGAACTGAACGGCGATTATCTGCGCGCCGCCTTCACGGGGAAGTCGGCACCCCTCAAGGCCGCCCTTCTCGACCAGCGCATCATCGCCGGGCTGGGCAACATCTATGTCTGCGAGGCGCTGTTCCGGGCGAGGCTCTCGCCCAAGCGCAAGGCGGGGACGATTGCGAAACGGAATGACCCCCGCGCCGATGATCTCGTCCGCCACATCCGCGACATCCTTGCAGAAGCGATCCTGGCGGGCGGCTCCACGCTGCAGGACTACCGCTCGGCCGAGGGTACCAAAGGCGAATTCCAGCAGCGCTTTTTGGTCTATGACCGCGAGGGCGAGCCGTGCCAAAACACGGGCTGCACCGCCAAGGTGAAGCGCATCGTGCAATCGGGCCGCTCCACCTTCTATTGTCCATCCTGCCAGCGCTGAAAGAGATCATGAGCGACGAAACGATCATCACGGAAACCCGCGGCAAGGTCGGCATCATCACCCTGAACCGGCCCAAGGCGCTCAATGCGCTGAACGGCCAACTCATCACCGAAATGAATGCGGCACTCGACCGTTTCGACGCCGATTCGAAGATTGCGGTGATCATCCTCACCGGCAGCGACAAGGCCTTTGCGGCAGGCGCCGACATCCGCGAGATGAAGGACAAGACCTTCGCCCAGGTGACGGAAGAGGATTTCCTCCGCGACTGGGATCACATCACACGGATCCGCAAGCCCATCATCGCGGCGGTGGCGGGCTATGCGCTGGGTGGCGGCTTCGAGTTCGCGCTCGCTTGCGATTTCATCATCGCGGCTGAAACGGCGAAGTTCGCGCTTCCGGAAGTGACGCTCGGCATCATTCCGGGCGGCGGCGGCACGCAGCGCCTCGCCCTTGCGGTGGGGAAGGCGAAGGCGATGGAGATGATCCTGACGGGCCGCATGATGGACGTGGCCGAGGCCGAGCGTCTCGGCATCGTGGCGCGGGTGGTTGCGGCAGAGAAGCTGATGGAGGAAACGCTTGCGGTGGCGGAGAAGATCGCGTCGCTGTCGCAGCCGGTCATTGCGTCCGCGAAGCGCGCGGTGAATGCCGCCTTCGACAGGCCTTTGGGCGAAGGCCTCGCCTTCGAACGCAAGTCGATCCACGCGCTCTTCGCGCTCGACGACCAGACGGAAGGCATGACGGCCTTTCTCGAAAAGCGGAAACCTGTGTTCAGGGACAGGTGATCACTCTGTAAGTTTCTCGGTGGCGCATGCTTCGAGGCATTGCTGCGCAATGCACCTCAGCATGAGGAAGAAAACAACCTCACCCTGAGGTGCCGCGCGAGCGGCCTCGAAGGGTGCGTGTGTTACGTCCTCACACCTGGCGGACTTCCGTCACCGTCGGCACGAAGTGGCGGAGCAGGTTTTCGATGCCGTGCTTCAGCGTGGCGGTCGACGACGGGCAGCCGGCGCAGGAGCCCTTCATGTTGAGATAGACGATGCCGTCCTTGAATCCCTTGAAGGTGATGTCGCCGCCATCCTGGGCGACGGCGGGGCGGACCCGGCTGTCGAGCAGGTCCTTGATGGTCTTCACGGTGTCGCCCGCGCCTTCATCGAAGAACTCGTCTTCGCTGGCGGCGGTGGGGGCACCGGCAAGCACCGGCGCGCCCGACATGTAGTGGTCCATGATGGCGCCGAGCACGGCGGGCTTGAGCTGCTGCCATTCCGCATCCTTGCGCGAGACAGTCACGAAGTCATGGCCCAGGAACACGCCCGAGACACCCTTGATGCCGAAGAGCTTGCTGGCGAGCGGCGATTCCCCCGCTTCCGCTTCCGAGCGGTAGTCGCGGGTCGATCCCGGCAGCACGGGCTTCCCCGGAATGAACTTCAGGGTGGCGGGATTCGGGGTGGCTTCGGTCTGAATGAACATGTGTGAGTCCTCTCGCCCGTTATATAACGGACTCTGGAACGGTTTTAAAGTAAAACCCGATTGCGTTTGTCAGGAAACGACAAAACCCATGATCCTGCGCACATCACGCATCACAGGTTGTGCAATGGCCCGGGCCCGTTCGGAGCCGTCCTTCAGCACCGCTTCCACATAGCCGGGGTCGGCGAGAAGCCGGTTCATCTCGCCCGCGATGGGAGCAAGCTTGAGGACGGCGAGTTCCGCGAGCGCATTCTTGAAGGCGGAGAACTGCCCGCCGCCGAACTCCGCCAGCACTTCGGGCACAGCCTTGCCGGCGAGTGCGGCATAGATGCCCACCAGGTTCTCGGCCTCGGGCCGGCCCTTGAGCCCTTCCGGATCGGAGGGCAGGCCGTCGGCATCGGTCTTGGCCTTGCGGATCTTCTTGGCGATGTCGTCGGCGGAATCGGTGAGGTTGATGCGCGAGAGATCGGAGGGGTCCGACTTCGACATCTTCTTGGTACCGTCCCGCAGCGACATGACGCGGGTGGCCGGACCCTGGATCACCGGATCGGTGATCGGGAAGAAGGCCTCGCCATGGCCGTCCGCGGCAATCGCCTCGGCAAAGTCGAGGTTGAACTTCTGGGCGATGTCGCGGGTAAGTTCGAGGTGCTGCTTCTGGTCCTCGCCCACCGGCACGTGGGTGGCCTTGTAGATGAGGATGTCGGCGGCCATCAGCACGGGATAATCGTAGAGGCCGACCGAGGCGCGCTCCTTGTCCTTGCCCGCCTTCTCCTTGAACTGGGTCATGCGGTCGAGCCAGCCGAGGCGGGCGACGCAGTTGAACACCCAGGCCAGCTCGGCGTGCTCGGCCACCTGCGACTGGTTGAAGATGATCGACTTCTTGGGGTCGAGGCCGCAGGCGATGTAGGCGGCGGTGACATCGAGGATCGCCTTGCGGAGAACCTGGGGTCCGCCCCAGACCGATACGGCCTGCGTGATGGCGTGGAGATCGACGACGCAATAGAGCGTCTCGTGGGTCTCCTGCATCTTGATCCAGTTCAGCATCGCGCCAAGGTAGTTGCCGAGGTGGAGATTGCCGGTGGGCTGCATGCCCGAAAGGACGCGGGGGCTGAACGTGCTCATGGTGTGGACCCTTGATTGAGGTGCTTTGCAGACAGGCGCATCTTGGACAATGCACCCCGCAACGGAGCGCCTGATAGCGAAGGCCCGCCGCTCTGAAAAGGATTATTTGCTGGCGCCGCCGCCCGGATTTTTCAGTTCCGAGAGGCGGAAGGCGCCGGTGAGATGGGCCGTGCCGAAATAGCTGACGAGGCCCACGGCAAGGAGAACGAGAAGCCCCCACAGCGCCGCAAGGAAGCCTGCGCGCTCGGCGTAGTTGGCGGCCAGCGGATAGGCGAGCAGCGCCCAGAGCAGCCCCGACATGACGGCAACCGAGAGCAGGATGCGCGGCAACCGCGCGATGAAGCGGGCGTCCGCCTCGTAGAAGCCGCGGCGCACCGCCGTGAAGATGAGGGCCAGCGCATTCACCCAGGCGGCGATCGAAGACGCAAGCGCGATCCCCACATGCTCGAGCGACCGCGAGAGGATGAGCGAGAGCGCGATGTTCACCGCCACCGTCGCCATGGCGAAGTACATGGGCGTGCGCGTGTCCTCGCGGGCATAGAAGCTGGGCTGGAACACCTTGGTCAGGGTGAAGGCGGGAAGGCCGACTGCGAAGGCGGCGAGTGCGGGCATCACGTGCAGCGTCGCCTCGCGGGTGAAGGCGCCATGCTCATAGACCACATGCAGGATGGGGCGGCCGATGACGATCAGGGCAAGGGCCGCGGGCAGCGTGAGGAAGAGTGCGGCCTCCAGCGAGCGGTTCTGCACGTCGCGCGCGCCCGCATCGTCACCCGCCCGCAGCTTTCGCGAGAGGGTGGGCAGCAGCACGACGCCGATCGCGACACCGATGACGCCGAGTGGCAGCTGGAACAGGCGGTCGGCATAGTAGAGCGCCGACGCTCCGCCCGCGAAGGCGGTGGCAAGGCTCGTCGCCACCGCGAGATTGATCTGGGTGACGCCGCCCGAGATGATGCCGGGCACGGATTTCATCAACAGCAGTTTCACGTCGGGCGTGAGGCGCGGCAGCTTCGGCCAGACGGGTGCGCCTGCCCGCGCCGCGGCAAACATCAGAAGCGCCAACTGTGCGACACCGGCCACCGTCACGGCCCAGGCCTGAAGCCTACCGCCTTCGGGCGTGTTGCCAAGCCCCATCCACCAGCCCGCGAGGTTGAAGGCGATCATGCAGATGTTGAGGAGGATGGGGGCCGCCGCTGCGGCAGTGAAGCGGCCGAGGCTGTTCAGAACGCCGCCCAGAAGGGCGGTGAGCGACATGAAGCCGAGATAGGGAAAGCAGATGCGGGTGAGTTCGATGCCGAGGTCGCGGGTGGCGGGCTCGTCCGAGAAGCCCTGCGCAAAGAGCGGGAAGATCCACGGCATGAAGGCCATGGCGGCGCCGCAGAAGATCAGCATCCAGAAGGCCATGACGGAGAGCGCATCCTGGGAAAAGACGAAGGCCTTCTCCGCGCCCTCGCCCTCGTGCTTGCGGCTGAAGATGGGCACGAAGGCGTTGTTGAAGGCACCTTCGGCAAAGAGCGCGCGGAAGAGATTGGGCAGGCGTTGCGCCACCACGAAGGCATCCGCCACCCAGCCGGTGCCGAAGGTGAAGGCGATCAGCTGGTCGCGGATGAAGCCGAGAAGGCGTGAGGCGAGGGTGAGGCTGCCGACCCGTCCTGCGGATTTGAGAAGCGACATGGCCGCCTCACGTCCCGGTCTTGAGCGTGCCCGTCTCGGGCGCCAGCACCTGCATCAGGCGCTTCTCGATCTGGGCGTGGCGGGTGGGGTTCTCGATCTTCGCCCCCGTGAGATCGGTCACGTAGAAAACGTCGACCGCCTTCTCGCCGAAGGTGGTGACATGGGCCGAGGCGATGTTGAGGTTGAGGTGGAACAGCGCCTCGGTGAGGCCCTGCAGGAGGCCCACACGGTCGAGACCGTTGATCTCGATCACCGTCTGGCGGTTCGATGACGTATTGTCGATGATGACGCGGGGCGGCACCGAGAAGGCCTTCACCCGTTCGGTAAGGCCGGGGACATTCTGCAGCACGTCCTTGAGGCGGAGCTGGCCGCGGAGCGTGCGGGCGATGGTATCGGCGACGCGCGCACCACGGCGGTTCTCGTCCTCGTCCATCTTGAACTCGCGGCGGAGCAGGATGGTGTCGAGCGCCATGCCGTCTGTGGTGGTGAAGATCTGCGCCCCGATGATGTTGGCGTTAGCCGCCGCACAGGCACCGGTGATGAGGGCGAGAAGCCGCGGATGGTCCGGCGCATAGACGGTGAGTTCGGTCACCGCCGTGAAGGCGTCGCTCCGCACTTCGGTGATCACGTCGCGCGCCGGGGCCTTGTCGATGAGCGCCTGATGACGCAGCTGCTGGTCGAGCGGCACGTTGAGCCAATAGGCGTCGTAGTGGCGGGCGGCCTCGCGCTGCTTGCGCTTGTCGCTCCAGTCCGGGAACTTTGAGAGGAATTCGTTTTGCGCGGCAAGCACGCGGTCCTTGCGGGACGAGGCGGCATGGCCGCCGGTCAGCACCGGTTCCGCCTCGGCAAAAAGCGTGCGCAGCAGTTGCCCCTTCCAGCCGTTCCACACGCCGGGGCCTACCGCACGGATGTCGGCGACGGTGAGGATCAGGAGCAGCTTCAGCCGCTCCGGGCTCTGCACGATCGAGGTGAAGTCGAGAATGGTCTTGAAGTCGTTGAGGTCGCGCATCTGCGCGGTCTCGCTCATCAGCAGGTGATGGCGTATGAGCCACGCCACCGTCTCTGTTTCGGCAGGGTCGAGGCCGAGGCGCGGGCAGACGGCAAGGGCGATGCGCTCGCCCGCGATGGAGTGATCCTCGTCGCGGCCCTTGGCGATGTCATGGAAGAGGGCGGCCACATACAGCGCACGGCGCGACGTCAGTGTGGGGAAGAGCTTCACCGAGAGCGGATGATCGCCCGAGAGCGTACCCGTCTCGATCTGGCGGAGCACGCCCACGGTGCGGATCAGGTGCTCATCCACGGTGTAGTGGTGGTACATGTTGAACTGCATCATCGCCACGACCTTGCCGAAGTCGGGGATGAAGCGGCCGAGAACGCCCGCCTCGTTCATCAGGCGGAGGATCGATTCGGGATCGTTCGATTCGGTGAGGATCGAGAGGAACAGCGCATTGGCTTCGCGGTTGTTGCGCAAGCCCTCGTCGATGAGGCGAAGCGAGGCGCGGATGCGCTTCAGCGCATCGGGATGGATTTCCAGTGTCTCGCTGGCCGAGACCTTGAAGATACGGATGAGGTTGACCGGATCCTTGGCGAAGACGTCGTCGCTGCTGATCGTCAGGCGAAGCCCGTCGATGGCGAAGGCCTTGCCGAGGCTCTTCTCGCGCGGGCGCGGCATCAGCTTGCCGATCATGCGGGTGAGGGAACGCGGTTCCTTCAGGTGCTGGGCTTCGAGGCTGGCGCAGAAGATGCGGGTGAGGTCGCCCACCTCCTTGGCATAGAGGAAGTAGTGCTTCATGAAGCGCTCTTCGCGCATCAGGCCGCCGTGGGCCTTGTAGCCCATGCGCTCGGCGAGTTCGCCCTGGCGGTCGAAGGAGAGCTTGTCCTCGCCGCGCTTGGCGATGAAGTGGAGGTGGCAGCGCACCGCCCAGAGAAAATCCTCGGCCTTCTGGAAGCGCTTCAGGTCATCATGCGAGAAGGCGCCCTTCTCGGCGAGCTGGCTTGGTGAGTTGGCATCGAAGATGAACTTGGCGATCCAGAACAGGGTGTGGAGGTCGCGAAGCCCACCCTTGCCGTCCTTGAGGTCGGGCTCGACGGCATAGCGGCTCTCGCCCGACTTGATGTGGCGCTGGTCGCGCTCGGCCAGCTTCTCGGTGACGAAGCGGCGCGCCTCCTTCTGCAGGATGCCGGTGCGGTACTGCGACTGCAGCTCGGAGAAGAGATGGCTGTCGCCGCAGATGAAGCGGGCTTCCAGCACCGCCGTCATGATGGTGTTGTCGGTCTTGGCGAGGCGCACGCAATCGGAGACGGTGCGGGTGGCGTGGCCCACCTTCTGGCGCGCGTCCCACAGGGCATAGAGCAGGAACTCCACCACCTCGCCCACCCGGCGGTCCTCGATCGAGGGGGTGAGGAAGAGAAGGTCGATGTCCGAGCCCGGGGCCAGCGTGCCGCGGCCATAGCCGCCCACGGCGACGACCGCGAGGGGAAGCTGCCCCGACTTGAAGACGTCGAGACGGGCGAAGTCGAAGAGGGCGCGGATGATGGCGTCCTCGCCCTCCGAGAGGAAGATGGCGCAGCCGGTGCCGTGGCCATCGCGCAGCAGGCGCTTTTCGGCCTCGGCGCGAAGCTCGTTCAGGCACTCGCGGATCAGCTTCGAGGACGCGGTGCGGATGACGAGCGGCGTCTGCCCCGGGGTCGCCAGCAGGGCCTTGAGCTTGTCCGGAAAGGCGAGGAGGGGCAGGAAGGAGGTGGTCATGTCTCGCCGCCGTCTTTGCCCGAAAGGGCCTTCAATTCATAGAGCAAATTGAGCGCCTCCCGGGCCGAGACCTGGTCCGGATCGAGGCCGGCCAGCCGGAGCCGCAGGGCGTCCGGGGCCCGTTCGGCGGTGGGCGGGGCCATGGCCCTCACCGAGAAGAGCGGCAGGTCGTCGGCGAAATGCCCGGCGGGCTTTTCGTCGCGCTGCTGTTCCAGATGCTTCAGCACCTCGAAGGCCCGCGCGATCACGGGTTGGGGCAGGCCTGCGAGCTTCGCCGCCTGGATGCCGTAGGAACGGTCGGCCGCGCCCTTCACCACGTCATGGAGGAAGATGATCTCGCCCTTCCATTCCTTCACCGCCATGGTGCGGGCAGCGAGGCTGGCAAGCGTTCCGGTGAGGGCGTTCAGTTCGTGATAATGGGTGGCGAAGAGGGCGCGGCAGCGGTTCTCCTCGTGCAGGTATTCAAGTGCGGCCCACGCAATGGAGAGGCCGTCGAAGGTGGCGGTGCCGCGGCCGATCTCGTCGAGGATGACGAAGGAGCGCGGCGTGGCCTGGTTGAGGATCGCGGCCGTCTCGACCATCTCCACCATGAAGGTGGAGCGGCCGCGCGCAAGATCATCCGCCGCACCCACCCGGCTGAACAGGCGGTCGATGACGCCGATGTGGGCGGATTGCGCTGGCACGAAACTGCCCATCTGGGCGAGGATGGCGATCAGCGCATTCTGGCGAAGGAAGGTGGATTTGCCCGCCATGTTGGGGCCGGTGAGAAGCCGAATCCGCTCGTGCGCGCCGCCCAGCGCGCAGTCGTTGGGCGTGAAGCGGGTCTCGCCGGCGCGGGCGAGGGCTGCCTCGACCACCGGATGCCGCCCGCCCTTGATGTCGAAGGCGGCGGAGGTGTCGACGCTGGGGCGCACGTAGTTCTCGCGCGCCGCAAGTTCGGCCAGTGCAGCAAGGCAATCGAGCGAGGCGAGGGCGGCGGCACAGTTCGAGACGGCATCGCGGGCCTCGAGAATGGCGCGGGCGAAATCCTGGAAGAAGGAGAGCTCGATCGCAAGCGCGCGCTCCGAGGCACCGGCGATCTTCTGTTCCAGTTCCATCAGTTCGGGGGTCGAATAGCGCATGGCCCCCGCCATGCTCTGGCGGTGCTGGAATTTGACCGGAAGCTCCGCGCCCTGCATGGCGTCCGCCTGCTGGGCATTCACCTCGATGAAATAGCCGAGGATGTTGTTGTGCTTGATGCGGAGCGTGCGCAGGCCCGTCATCTCGGCGTAACGCGCTTGCAGCGCCGCGATCACCTGGCGGGTGTCATCGCGGAGTGCCCTCTGCTCGTCGAGGTCGGGCGAGAAGCCCGCGGCGATGAAACCGCCATCGCGGGCGAGATGGGGAAGCTCGGCGGCAAGGGCCTTCGCAAGCGTGTCGGCAAGCGCGAAGGGTGCGGCACCGATGGTGCCGGCATCTGCGGTGATAATGGCCGGGAGTTCGCCATGGCCCGCCAGCCGCTCCGCAATGGCGCGGGCCGCCATCAGGCCGTCGCGCATCATGGCGAGGTCACGGGGCCCGCCGCGGTTGGCGGAGAGGCGGGCGAGTGCGCGCTCCATGTCGGGCATCGCGGCCAGCGCCTGGCGCAAGCCCTGGCGCAAAGCTTCCGCCGCGACGAGCGCCTCCACGCCATCGAGCCGGGCCGCAATGGCGGCAGGATCGGCGAGCGGCTGGCCGAGCAGTGCCGCAAGACGGCGGCGGCCGCTGGCCGTCACGGTGCGGTCGACGGTGGCGAGAAGGCTGCCTTGCCGTTCGCCCGAGAGTGTGCGGGTGAGTTCAAGATTGGCGCGCGTCGCCGCATCGATGAGAAGCCCTTGCGCCGGATTGTCCTGTCGCGGCGGGCGCAGGTGCGGCATCTGCCCAACTTGCGTGATGCGGATGTAGTCGATGAGGGCGCCAAGCGCTGCCGTCTCGGCGCGCGCGAAGGCACCGAAGCCCGAGAGGCTCTGCACCGCGAAATGCTGGGCGAGGCGGTGTTCCGCCGCACTGCTGTCGAAGCGGCTTAAAGGCAGAGGCGAAAGTGCGGCCCCGCATTCCTTCGCGAGCCGTCCGATGAGCGGATCATCGAGCGCGCTGTCGGCGATGATGAGTTCGCTTGCGGCGATGCGCGAAAGATCGGAGGCAAGCCGCGCCCGGTCGCTCACCGTGACGCAGAGGTCGCCCGTCGAGATGTCGCACCAGGCGAGTGCCAGCTCGTCCGTGCCCTTGAGCCAGGCGAGTGCCGCGAGGTGATTGACGCTCCCCGTGTCGAGCAGCGTCTCCTCGGTGATGGTGCCGGGGGTGATGAGGCGGATGACGTCGCGCTTCACGACAGACTTGGAGCCGCGTTTCTTCGCTTCCGCCGGGTCTTCCATCTGCTCGCAGATCGCCACCTTGTGGCCGTGGCGGATCAGCTTCTGCAGGTAATGGTCGACGGCGTGGACGGGGACGCCGCACATGGGAATGTCCTCGCCCAGGTGCTTGCCCCGCTTGGTGAGCGCAATCCCCAGCGTGGCGGCGGCGGCTTCGGCATCGGAGAAGAACATCTCGTAGAAGTCGCCCATGCGGTAGAACAGCAGGCTGCCGGGATGGGCTTTCTTGATTTCGAGATACTGCGCCATCATCGGCGTGGCACGGTCGGCGGCGGCGGAGGCCTGCTCCGCCCTGGCTTCAGCCTCTTTTCCGTCCTGTGACAGCCCGTGCATGGGCCTGCCTTATCCCATCACGCCTGCAATTGGAAACGGGCGGAGTGATGTGCCTGAGGTTGTTCACAAATACCGCCATAAGCGGGCCTCGTTCCTTTATTGGCGGAGTTGCAAACAAGCTGCCAGCCTTTCCTTGGCGAGGGGAAACGGGCTTGATCATCACTGTGCATCCACAGCCGGGTACGGTGGTCAGGGTGGACCTGTCAGAAGGTTTCCGGCCACCGGAGATGGTGAAAAGAAGGCCTGCGATCATAGTCTCGCCTCCTGTTACCGGGCGGAAGCAGATGTGCACCATTGTGCCCCTCAGTACGACCCCTCCCAATCCTGCGCTCTTGCATCACATGGAAATCACCTTCGATCCGCCGTTGCCAGAACCCTACGCCAGTCCCCGGATGTGGCTGAAGGGCGACATCATTCTTACCGTAGCTTTCCATCGGTTGAGATTTCTGTTCCGCCGGGACAGGCAGGGAAGGCGGGTTCAGGATCCGCGAGTCCTGGACCCCGACGTCTTCGAGCGGGTCAAGCAATGTGTGCGTCATGGCGTTGGCTTGTGACTTGATTGCATCCGCCGCCTCCAGTACATATCAATTGTCGCCGGTCACTCCGGCACTTCAGTCCGGCGTTAGCTGGCCATCGGAACCGTGATGCATGCAATCCGGTTTCGATGTCTGTGGAAGCCCCGCCCTGCGGGGCTTTCTGCTTTTCGAGGCTCATCTGCCATGCCGTGTAAGCGGCATTAACCACACACCCCGCTTCGACTTATGGCGTGGGTCTGGGCCACCGTTCCGCCCTTGAGCGGCACCCGTTCCCTCTCTAGGCTGGCGCTTCTTTCAGCAGGACGCCGCAGCCCATCATGACCACCCCTCCCCGCCGCCTTCCCAAGCGCCCCACCATTTCCGACGAAGAGGCGCTGCAGTTCCACCAGAGGGGAAAACCCGGCAAGCTCGAGATCAATCCGACCAAGCCCATGGCGACGCAGCGCGACCTGTCGCTGGCCTACAGCCCCGGCGTGGCCGTGCCGGTGCGGCGGATCGCCGAAGACCCGTCCACGGCTTACGACTACACCACCAAGGGCAACCTCGTGGCGGTGATCTCGAACGGCACCGCCATCCTGGGTCTCGGTGACCTGGGCGCGCTCGCCTCGAAGCCGGTGATGGAAGGCAAGTCCGTGCTCTTCAAGCGCTTCGCCGACGTGGATTCGATCGACCTCGAAGTCGATACCAAGGACGTCGACCAGTTCATCGGCGCGGTGCGCTATCTCGGCCCCTCCTTCGGCGGCATCAACCTCGAGGACATCAAGGCGCCCGACTGCTTCGTCATCGAACAGCGCCTGCGCGAACTCATGGACATTCCCGTCTTCCATGACGACCAGCACGGCACCGCAATCATCGCCACCGCCGCCCTCATCAATGCGCTGCAGCTCACCGGGCGCTCGCTCAAGGATTTCCGCCTCGTCTGCAATGGCGCAGGGGCTGCGGCCATCGCCTGCGTCGAACTGGTGAAGTCATTGGGCGTGCCGGGGCAGAACGTCATCCTCTGCGACTCCAAGGGTGTCGTCTACAAGGGCCGCACCGATGGTATGAACCAGTGGAAGTCGGCGCATGCCGTCGATACGCCGCTCCGCACCCTGGCCGATGCGATGAATGGCGCGGACGTCTTCTTCGGCCTCTCGATTGCGGGCTCGCTCACACCCGAGATGGTGAAGAGCATGGCCAAGGACCCGATCATCTTCGCGATGGCCAATCCCGATCCGGAGATCACGCCCGAGGATGCCCACAAGGTGCGGAGCGACGTCATCATGGCGACGGGCCGTTCGGACTATCCCAACCAGGTGAACAACGTTCTTGGCTTCCCTTACATCTTCCGCGGCGCGCTCGACGTGCGGGCCCGCACCATCAACGAGGAGATGAAGGTGGCGGCCTCGCGTGCGCTCGCCGAACTCGCCCGCGAGGACGTGCCCGATGAAGTGGCCGCGGCCTATCACGGCTCGCGCCTCACCTTCGGGCGTGAATACCTGATCCCGGTGCCCTTCGATCCGCGCCTCATCTCGCGCATTCCCGTCGCCGTGGCGCGCGCCGCCATGGAAACGGGCGTTGCCCGCCACCACATCGCCGACCTCGAGGCCTATGCGGCCCAGCTCTCGGCCCGCCTCGATCCCATCGCCGGCACGTTACAGAACGTCTTCAGCTACGTGCGCAGCAAGCCCAAGCGCATGGTCTTCGCCGAGGGCGAGGAAGACCGCATGATCCGCGCCGCCAACTCCTATGCCTCGGCGGGATTGGGTGCTGCGATCCTCATCGGCCGCGAAGAGGTGATCGCCGACACGTTGAAGAGTGCGGGCATCGAACTCAACGACAACGTCGAAATTCTGAACGCGCGCCTCTCTCACCGCAACATCGACTACGCCAACTTCCTCTATGGCCGCCTACAGCGCGACGGCCTGCTCTATCGCGACTGCCAGCGCCTTGCGAATCAGGACCGCAACGTCTTCGGCGCCTGCATGGTGGCGATGGGCGATGCCGATGCCATGGTGACGGGCCTGACCCGCAACTATTCGCAGGCCCTCGATAACGTGCGCATGGTGCTGGACGTGCGCGAGGGCCACCGCCCCATCGGCGTCTCCATGGCGCTGGTGCGCGGCCGCACCGTGTTCATCGCCGATACTTCGGTGCTCGAACTGCCGACGGCGGAAGAACTCGCCGACATCGCTCAGGAAGCGGCAGGTGTCGCCCGCAAGTTCGGCTACGAGCCGCGCGTGGCACTGCTCTCCTACTCCACCTTCGGCTATCCCAAGGGCGAGCGCGCCACCTATGTGAAGGAGGCGGTCGAAATCCTGGCGCGCCGCGGCGCGGATTTCGAGTTCGACGGCGAGATGGCGGCCGACGTGGCGCTCTCCCGTGAGGCGATGGCGCTCTATCCCTTCTGCCGCCTCACCGGCCCTGCCAACGTGCTGGTGATGCCGGCGGCGCATTCGGCCTCGATCTCGACCAAGATGCTGCAGCAATTGGGCGGCGTCACGGTGATCGGGCCATTGCTCACCGGCATTTCAGGATCGGTGCAGATCGCCTCCATGTCGGCGACGACCAACGACATCGTCAACCTTGCGGCGATTGCGGCGTTTGATTTGAACTGGTGAGGCACACCCTTCGAGGCTCGGCTTCGCCTCGCACCTCAGGGTGAGGATATCAGCAATCCCTCATGCTGAGGTGCATTGCGCAGCAATGCCTCGAAGCATCACCCCGCGGGCGCGCCGAAGTGGGCGAAATAGCGCGGATTGATGGCGGCAACCGGCAGCAGGATCAGCACGTCGGTCGAGTTGAAGGCGTGGTCGATGACGGCACCCTCGCCCACGTGGCAGCCGAGCCGCACATAACCCTTGATGAGGGGCGGCAGCGCCCGCATGGCGTTCCGCGCATCGATGGCGTCCAGCGGCTTGCGGCGCATTTCCACATAGCGGTCGGGAAGCGCCGCGACACGCCAGTCATCCGGCGCTGCCGCCTTGTGGGCGAGGAAGGTGAGCGCCTCGGCGTGATCGTCAGGATTGGTGCCGTCGAAACTGGCGCAGCCCATCATCACGTCGATGCGATGCTTGCGCACATAATTCCAGATCCCCTGCCAGAGCAGTTCGGCCACCGGCTGGTCGCGCATGTCGGCGCGCACGCAGGAGCGTCCGAGCTCGAGGAAGGAGAGACCCTGCTTGCGCTCGAGAAGCGGTGCCAGGTCATATTCGGCCGAGGTATAGAAGCCGTTCACCTGCCCTGCCGCATCCTCCCGGATCAGGCGGTAGGTGCCGACGAGATCGCCGCCATCGATGGCGAAGGCGGGGTCGCCCGCCTCGCCCTTCCGCACCACCATGAGGTGATCGCACACCGCGTCATAGCGGTCGGCGTCGCGGCCCTGGGGATTGGCGGCCGTCTGGGCCGTGCCTTCCTCCATGAAGACACGGTGGCGCAACCGCTGGGCCGCCGCCACATCGTCGGCGGAGCGGGCAAGCCTGGCGGCAAAGCCGCTCTTTTCAGCGAGAATCGTCTCGGCAACACTCTGGAGCATGGGGGCAAGATTATCCGGAACCGTGACGGTTCGGTAACGCAATCACGCCGCAGGGGCAAGCGCGAGGCGGGCGACGCAGTTCTCGAGGTCGTGGCGGTCGAAGGGCTTGGCGAGGTGGCCGTCCATGCCGGCGGCGGCACAGGCCTCAACCGCTTCGGGGCGCGTGTTGGCGGTGAGCGCGAGAATGGGCAGGCGGCGCGCGCTGGCCCCCTTCTGCGTTTCCGCAGCACGGATCAGGCGGGCGGTCTCGGGGCCGCTCAGGCCCGGCATTTCCATGTCGAGGAGAAGGATGTCGAAGGCGGTCTGGCTGTTGATCGCCTCGATCGCCGCAGCGCCCGAGGAGACGGCCGTCACCTTGTGACCCGCCTTCTCGAGAATGGTGCGGGCGATGACCGTGTTGACCGGCGTGTCGTCGGCGAGGAGCACGTTGAGTGTGCGGCCGCTGCCGGCCCGCGTGGTGATGGTGCGGAGCTGTGCCGCGGCGGTGCGGATGAAGGCGCTGTCGCGCGAGGTCAGTTGTTCGACGAGCGTCGAGCAGCGCACCGGGCGCATGAGATAGCCGGTGAGCGGCGGGGTGAGGAGATGGCGGAGCTGGCGGCGCTCGTCGGGCGAGAGCAGGATCCAGATCTGCGGTACCGGGCGGCCCTGGCGCGCCATGCGGCGGGCGGCCTCGAGAAGGTCGGGGCCTGACGCCGCATCGCAGATGATGGGATCGATGCTGTTGGTGAGCAGCGCCCTGGCGTCGCTCTCGGCGGCTGCAGGAGCAATCGTTGCCCCCTGCGCCTGCAGCTGGCGGGCGAAATGATCGGCGACAAATCCGGAGGAGAGGCTGAGGCGGAAGCGGCGGCCGGCGAGCGCATTGCCGGCCCGGAGCGGTGCGGTGGCATCGAGCATGTGCGGCAGCACCACGGTGAGCGCGGTGCCCTTGCCCTTGGTGCTTTCGGCACTGATGCTGCCACCCAGCCCTTCGGCAATGCGGCGGCTGATGGTGAGGCCAAGCCCGGTGCCGCCATAGCGGCGCGTCGTCTCGGCATTGGCTTGGGTATAGGGGCGGAAGACCCGCTGCAATTCATCCGGCGTCATGCCGATGCCGGTGTCTGAGACGGTGAAGACGAGATCATCGCCGGAGCCGCGGGCGACCGCGATGGCAACGCCGCCCTGCTCGGTGAACTTGATGGCATTGCCGGCAAGATTGAAGAGGATCTGGCGGAGCCGCATGTCGTCGCCCCGCACCATCTGCGGCACATCAGCCGCGAAGAGCGAGACGATCTCTATTCCCTTGGCGTGCGCACGGGGCGCCAGCAGCTCAGTCACGTTCTCGACGAGGGCGACGATGTCGACGGGCGCATACTTGTCCTTGCTCAGCGCCTCGGACTTTGCGCCATCGAGGATTTCATCGATGATCGAGAGCAGGATGCGGCCCGAGGCATGGGCGGTGCCGGCGTAGTTTTTCTGTTCGGGGGTGAGTTCGCTTTCAAGGAGCAGGCCCAGCATGCCGATCACGCCATTGAGCGGCGTACGGATCTCGTGGCTCATGGTGGCGAGCAGGCGGGACTTTTCCTCCGCCAGTTCCTCGGCGGCGTTGCGCGCTTCCTGTTCAGCGGAAAGGCCGGACTTCAGCATCTTCATGCGCTCGAGGATTTCCTGGTTGAGCAGCACGTAGCAGATGACCGAGAAGGTGAAGGTGCCGACAATCAGCACGGTGGCCGCCACGAAGGGGCGATGGCCGAGGAAGTGGGCGACGAAGGCGATCAGCACCAGCGTCAGCAGGATCTCGAGGCTCCACACCGCAAAGAGCGCGCCCTTGCGCTTCTTGCTGGCGCGGCCGCGGGAGGCTTTTCGCTCGGGTGCCGGGGGGGTCATAACGGGCCGCTTTTAGGCCCATAAGCATTTCCAAGTGGTGACCCGATCAAAACACGGTAAAGTTTCGATAAATATTGAGAAAAATGGTGATTGGGCGGGGTTGAGCCAGCCCTGGAAGACCCCGTTTCAGCGCAGTAGCTTCAGGCTTCCGGTGAGGGAGCGCACCCATTTTTCAGGCCCCGCAAGTCCTACCCCTTCGATCACCTCATTCGCCAGATCCTTCTCCGGAAAGAGCGCCTGATAGTCGTCGAAGCCGTGGATCGCCCGGGCGAACTGCGGGAAGGCAACAACGGAAGCGCCCTCGGGCGGAGGCAGGGCCTTGAGAAGCAGGGCGCGCATGGCGTCGGGCGTCGCCTGCAGGATGGGCAGGGCGCGATTGGCGCTGTTGTGGATGCTGCGGCCCTGGGCATCGGTTAGGGCTGTGGCGGCAAGGGTGGGCCAGAGGGCTCCCAGCCCCACACCGATCACTGCGGAGGTGTTGGCGAGGAGGCCCGGCGGCAGGGTGGGATCGAGGATGATTGCGAGGCGGTCTGCGCTCATGGTGAACCTTTCGTTTGCGGAGGCGCACTTTGCCGCAAGGGGCCGCCGTCTGAAAGGCCTCGCGCTTTCTCAGGCGGCGCGAAGTCCTGCCGGACGCTGGCGGTAGCTCAGGGCCTCGGCGATGTGAATGCGGCTAATCCGGTCCGCGTGGGCGAGGTCGGCGATGGTGCGGGCCACGCGCAGCACGCGGTGATAACCCCGGGCCGAAAGCTGCCTGGCGTCCGCCGCGTCCCGGATGAGGGCGGTGCCGGGGGCATCGAGGGCGGCGATCTCTTCGAGCAACTTTCCGTCGGCCTCGGCATTGCTGCGGAGGTTGGGTCGCCCCAGCGACTGGAAACGACGGGCCTGGGTTTCGCGCGCGGCCGCAACACGGGCGGCGACATCGGCACTCGTCTCCTTGGGCGGGGGCAGGGTGAGGTCAGCAGCGCGCACCGCCTGCAGTTCGATCTGCAGGTCCATGCGGTCGAGGAGCGGGCCCGAGAGCCGCGCCTGATAATCCGCCGCACAGCGGGGGCCGAGACGGCAGAGCTGGCCCGGCTCGCCCGCAAGCCCGCATTTGCAGGGGTTCATGGCGGCGACCAGCTGGAAGCGGGCGGGGTAGGTGACGTGATGGTTGGCCCGCGCCACGACAGTCGTTCCCGTCTCCATCGGCTGGCGCAGGCTTTCGAGCGCGCGCGGCTGGAACTCCGGCAATTCGTCGAGGAAAAGAACGCCATGATGGGCAAGCGCCATCTCGCCCGGCCGGGCCCGCTGGCCGCCGCCCACCAAAGCCGGCATGGAGGCGGAGTGATGCGGCGCGCGGAAGGGCCGCGCCAGCGAAAGTTCGCCGTCGCGCAATTCGCCCGAGAGCGAGGCGATCATCGAGACCTCCAGCATTTCGCGCGCCTGCATGGGCGGCAGGATCGAGGGCAGGCGCTGCGCCAGCATCGACTTCCCCGCACCGGGTGGCCCCACCATCAGCAGATGATGGCCGCCCGCTGCCGCCACCTCGAGGGCACGCTTTGCCGCCTCCTGTCCCTTGATGTCGGAGAGGTCGGGCAGGTCCGGCGCCTTCTGCTGCAGGCGGGGCGCGGGGCGGCGAAGCGCCTGCGTGCCCTTCACATGATTGAGAAGCTGGATCAGCGTTTCGGGTGCGAGGATCGCCACCTCTTCCCCGGCCCAGGCCGCTTCGGCACCCGACGCCTTGGGACAGATGAGGCCGAGGCCTTTTGCGTGCGCGGTCATGGCGGCGGGAAGCGCGCCGGAAACGGGGAGCAGGCTGCCATCAAGCGCAAGCTCGCCCATCACTGCGTGGGCGTCGAGAAAGTCGGGCGGGATCACCCCCATGGCGGACAGCAGGGCAAGCGCGATCGGCAGATCATAGTGGCTTCCTTCCTTCGGCAGATCGGCGGGCGAGAGATTGACCACGAGGCGCTTCCCCGGCAGCGCCAGGCCGATGGCATGGAAGGCGGCGCGCACGCGCTCGCGGCTTTCCGCCACGGCCTTGTCCGGGAGACCGACGACGGTGAAGGCCGTCTGCTCGGAGACGAACTGCGCCTGGCAGTCGACGATCACGCCCTCCACGCCCTGGAAGGCGATGGTTGCCACCCGCGCTGTCATGATGCCCCTCGCCCCCGCGTTGACTGATCAAACCGTGAACATTCGGAAGTATTGGCTTATGGGCAAATGTGTGAACTCCCTCGAACCCTTTGAGCTTACTCAGCCCTTTTGAGCGGCCAGCGAGAACGCGCCTCTCGGAAGGCAACTCCATCTCTCATATTCAGAGGGACGCCTGACATTTTGGTCAGACTCTACAGTGTGGTCAGCTCAGAATTGCCCGGTAGAAATCCGAAATGGGCAACTCCCTTTGTCTCGCGATGCTGTAAATGAAGTGATGCGTTTCGCCGAAGATTTTTGCGACGAAGATCAGAAGCTTGTCCTTTAGTCCGACAGTGTAAGAAAGGTGATCACCATGTGTGCATTCGACTCGTTTGTGAGAATGGAAATTGTGACGATCGAAGTCACCTCTTCTCACCTCAGTGTTGTCCAGTACCTTGACCAAGAAAATTGAGCTTCCGCTGGTCCCCACCAACAGCGTGACTTGTTCCCGTATGACTGCGCCATGCTTTTCGGGAGATTGAAATTTAGTGAAATCGAACAAAGGCTTTAAAACGTGCTCTGATCGCTCAGCCCCTAGTCGAACCAATTTCATCAATGGAGTGAACAGTGATCTGAGACCGGCGCGGTTCAACTTCTCAATTTCGTCGGCAACGTGTTCCCCAAACTCGATAAGCCCGCAGTTTCGAACCTGCGCAATTTTTTTCCTCATGGCATCCGAATTCATGTCTCACTGAACTCCCCGTTGTCGCCTGATCGAGATCTTTGTTGCCCCGTTAATCGTCCCTGTTTTCCATCTGCCGATAGATATCCTCCAGCTTGTTATTCTCCTTAAGCCAGTCCAGTACCTTCAATTCTCCCATAGGAACCACTGCAGCGATCGGCTTGCTGTGAGCAGTAATCACCACCTTTTCTTTTTGAAGTTGAACCAGATCCATCAGAGTAGAGAACTGCGCACGCGCTTCACTTGACGCCACGGATTTGTGAGTTTGCGGCAAATCAGCGGCCTTGGACTTCGAAATATCCGACAGGGAAATTTGATTGCTCATTGTGCACTCTCATATGATTACTTAACAGCTATATATGCCCATTCGCACAAAACAGTCAATTAGATTTTAATTGACAAAAAGATATATTTCGCATAATTGTACAAATTATACGATTGGGAGGTTCTGATGACGGTGGTCCGCACAATTCTGGCACTCCTGCTTGCCTATCACGCTAGCGGCCAATTCTCCGATTGCATTACTATCCAGCAATACGCCCAGAGGTTTCATGACATTGGAGAATTTTCTCAGATCGCAACGTTGTTGGTTTTTCCATATGCAGCATATGAGTTGCGATCCGTTCTCATGCCCATTTTCGATCTCTTGAAGCCTCTAGCAACACCAATTACTCACGTGGTTCGAAGCTTTTTTGATCCCAGAATTTGATCCCACCCTTCGGGCTTTTGAGCCCGAACGGCCAAGGTCGCTTTGCCGCGCCACGAACCACAGGATCACACACAAAAACCTCTCCGCTTGCTGACCTTGCAGCAAACAAACGCAAGTATTCGCTCATGGGCAAATGAGAATTCGGCAGTCCTTCCGTGATCTCTCAAATTCAATTCAAAGTGTTGGAAAATACATGACTCATTTTTTTCAGGTTGTGCGGGATGGGGAATTGTTCAGATGCGAGGCCCCCCAATGAACACACCCAACAAGTCCAAACTGATTTCCAAATTGTCCCGGAGCAAGGAAGGAAGCACCAGCGTGGTGTTTTCGATCTGCCTCTTCTCCGTCGTGCTGGCCTGCGGCTCGGCCATCGATTTCGTGCGCTGGCAGAATGCCAAGACGGAAGCCGCCGCCATCGCCGATGCCGCGGCCCTCGCGGCGGTGAGCGCCACCGGTGTCTCCGAAAGCCAGATGAAGGCGATCGCTGCCAACTCGGTGAAGGAGAACAGCACCGCACTCGATCTCGAATTCTCCGGCCAGCCGAAGTTCTCCTACGATGCGGCCAAGACCGAGTTTACCGTGGAGCTGAACGGCAAGATCCCCACCTCGCTCATGTCCCTTGCCGGAATTTCGAATGTCGATGTCGCGGTGCGCGCGGTTGCTGTGCGCCCTTCCATTCCGCCCGTCGAGATGGTGCTGGCGCTTGATACCACCGGCTCCATGGCGGATGCGAAGATCACCGCCCTCAAGTCTGCCGCGGCGAGCATGGTGACCAGTGTGCTCAAGAACAAGGACGCCAAGATCGGCATCGTGCCCTTCGCCAATTATGTGAACGTCGGTGTGGGCCGCCGCAACGACCGCTACTTCGACGTGCCCGCCGACTACGTGGCGCAGTCGTCCTCCTGCTCCACCACCTATCCCGAAAAGAAGGGTTGCAGCATCGTCACCACCACCGGCACCTGCAGCAGCACCAACGACGGCGTCACCAAGAAATATGCCTGCACCAGCAGCAAGGAAGTGTGCCAGTCCTGGGGACCGGCGGTGAAAAGCTGCAAGAACGTGAACACGGCCTACAAGTTCTCGGGCTGTGTCGGCTCGCGCGACGAGGACTACCGCGCCCGCATCGATGTGGAGGTGAAGCGCTACCCCGGCTTCCTCAACACCAGCTGTGCGGCGGAAATCCTCGATCTCACCACCAGTGCGTCGGCGGCGCAGGCCAAGATCAATGCCCTCACCGCCTCGGGCGAGACCTATCTGCCTGCGGGCCTCACCTGGGGCTGGAACATGCTCAATTCCGCCGAGCCGCTCACCGCGGCGGAAGATTCCGAAAAATTCGCGGCGAAGGGTGGCCTCAAGGTTCTGGTGCTGATGACCGACGGCGCCACCACACTGGCCCCCAGCACGCGGTCGGCGGGCACGCATGTCCTCGCCTCCTCCTCGGTCTACAAGTCCGTCAGCTATTCCCAGGCGCTGTCGGCGGAGCTCTGCACCAACATCAAGGCCGACGGCATCGAGATCTATACCGTGCAGTTCGACGTCGCCGACAAGGACCTGCAGAAGCTCCTGACCGATTGCGCCTCGGCGGCGGACAAGGCCTACCAGGCAGCCGATGCGAAGGAACTGGCCTTCGCTTTCGAGGATATCCTGAACGACATCGCCGAGGTGCGGATCGCCCGCTGATCCTCCTGATTTGCCAAGAAGCAAGGGGCTGCGGTCATCTCCTGCCCACGGAGGTGACCCGGCCCCGGAATTTTTTTTGAATCTTTTTTCAAGGTCGTGTCGAAATCAGCAGGGGCCGGGTGTCACTGGTCCGGAAGGCGCGATGGCGTGACCTTCCGGACAGAAAGGGAAGACACCTATGAGTATCACTGAAACGGCCGGCAGCGGCCCCCTCTTCGGCAAGATCATCGGCGCTGCGGCGCTCGCCGGCCTCGCCTGGAACATCTTCGGCATCGTGCAGTTCGTGGGCAGCGTGCGGGCCACGCCGGAAAGCCTCCTGGCCTCGGGGCTCACCCCGGAACAGGCGCAGGTCATGACCGGCTATCCCCTGTGGATGACCGCCGCCTTCGCCATCGGCGTCTTCGGCGGGGCGATCGGCAGCGGACTTCTGCTCCTCCGCCATGGGCTGGCGCGCGCCGTGCTCGGCGTCTCGCTGGCGGCCTATGTGGCGCTGTGGACGGGTGACGCAATCCATGGTGTTTTCGCCGCCATGGGCCTGCCGCAAATCCTCATCCTCTCCACCGTCGTAGCCATTGCAGCCGGTTTGTTCTGGCTCAGCCTGCGCCCCGCAACCTCTCACCGCGCCGCCTGAGCCGCGCCCACCACAGGAGTAACACCCATGCAATTCATGATGATCCTCACCGAAACCCAGGAAGACCTTGACCGCCGCGTGAGCCCCGCCACCGCCCAGGAATACTGGGCCGGCTGGAACGTATTCGTCACCGCCATGGCGAAGTCCGGCGTGGTGGTGAGCGGCGAAGGCCTGCAGACTCCCAATACCGCCACCACGCTCCGCGTCCGCGACGGCAAGCGCATCGTCCAGGACGGTCCCTTCGCCGACTCGAAGGAGCAGCTTGGCGGCTTCTACATCATCGAGGTCGCAAATCTCGATGAGGCGCTGAGCTTGGCTGCCAAGGCGCCCTCGGCCCACACCGCGGCGGTCGAGATCCGCCCCGTTCTGGTGATGAACCCGCCGAAGTGAGCGGCACCGCCCACGCTGCGCGCCGGGCTGCCGAACAGGCGGCCCGGGCCAGCTATGGCCGCCTCGTGGCCTTTCTCGCCGCCCGCGACAACGACATTGCCGCCGCCGAAGATGCGCTCTCCGAGGCGCTGGTGAGTGCCTTGTCGCGCTGGCCGGAAGACGGCATCCCGCACAATCCGGAGGGCTGGCTGATGACCGTGGCACGGAACCGCCGCCTCAACCAATACCGGGCGCAGAAGCTGCGCCGCGAAGCCGAGCCGGAACTTGCGCTGCTGCACGAGGGAGGAGATGAATCGGAGCCTGCCGCATTTCCGGACCGACGCCTGCAGCTCATGTTCGCCTGCTGCCATCCCGCCATCGATGCCGCCGCCCGTGCCCCCCTCATCCTGCAGGTGGTGCTCGGCTTCGATGCGGCCACAATCGCGCGCTCCTTCCTCGTCGATGCGAAGGCAATGTCGCAACGCCTTGTGCGGGCAAAGTCGCGGGTGCGCGATGCCGGCATCGGCTTCAGCCTGCCGTCGCTTGCCGACATGCCGGAGCGCCTTGCCGATGTGCTCGATGCGATCTATGCCGCCTTCGGGCAGGACTGGGACGCGATAGAAAATGCCCCTGCGGCGGAGAGTTCTGACGGCGGAGGCGATCTGGCTGGCGCGGCTTCTGGTGCAGCTGCTGCCGGAAGAGCCGGAGGCCAAGGGCCTGCTCGCGCTCATGCTCTATTGCGAGGCGAGGCGCCGTGCGCGGCGCGATGCCGAAGGCGGCTTCGTGCCCCTGAGCCGCCAGGATGCGAGGCTGTGGGACAGGCCGATGATCATCGAGGCGGAAGCACTGCTCACGCATGCGGCGCGGATGGGGCAGTTCGGCCGCTACCAGTGCGAAGCGGCGATCCAGTCGGTCCACATCCAGCGGCCCATCACGGGGCGGATCAACCATCAGGGCCTGCTCGTGCTGTATGATCTGCTTGTCGCCCATACCGACAGCATCGCCGCGCGCATCAGCCGGGCCGTGGTGGTGGCGGACTCAGGCAAGCCTGCGCAGGCAGCAGCCGATCTCGAGGCCATCGATGCCACGAAGGTTGCCGGCCATCAGCCCTGGTGGGTGGCGCGGGCTCATGTGGCGGCCTTGCTGGACGACAGGGAGAAGGCGCGCGCCGCGCTCGTCACCGCAATCGGTTTGACGGCCGACCCGGCGGTGCGCCGGCATCTCGAAGGCTTGCGGGCCGCGCTCGCGTCCTAGACGCATGAAGCGTCCTCACCCCGCCTTTTTTACCGCCGCCTTCGTCACTTCGCCGAGGAAGCCGCTCGCGGCGATTTTCTGCGCCATCTTGCGGTTCATGGCGAGGTTGAGGGCGGTGCCGAGGTCGGGCTTCGCCTCCATCAGCGCCTTCAACTCGCGGGCATTCCAGACGAAGTAGGGCGTGCCGGGCGCGATGGTCACGGTGGCGGAGGCGGGCTGCGAGAGAAGGAAGGCGATCTCGCCGATGAAGGTGTCGGACGGTATGACGGCGCGGTTGCCCTTCTTCTCGATCTCGATCTCCCGCTCCAGCACGAAATAAAGCTCGTCGAGCGGCTTGTCCTCCACGGTAATGGCGAGATGCGAGACGGCGATCTGCTCCCGCGCCGCCGCCAGCAGCTTGCGGAACTGCCCCGGCGAGACTTCCTTCAGCAGGTCGAACAGCCGCTTCTCGGTGCGGCTCAGGCGGAAGTGCATGCGGTCGGAGAGGATGGCGAGGATCATGCCCGCGTTCACCAGCATGAACATGGCGCTCCAGAAGATGCCGCCCCACAGCGGCACCTCGGGCGCAAAATAGAAGTAGAGGACGTAGACGATGTCGCCCACGATGATCAGTCCACGGAGGGCCAGCTGGTTGCGGAAGAGGAAGCCGGCGAGATAGAGGAGCGCGCCGACATGGACGATGTTGTCGCTGATCAGGAGCTTGTCGAACATGGGGAGGCCGTGGTGCGCATGGAAGGCGGGATGCTGTCATACGTCTCCCGACATGGGAAGACGGAAAATCAGCCGCCCTGTTCCAGTTTGTCCGCCACCTCGGCCACGCCGCGGATGTCATCGACGGCGAAGAAGCGCGGCGTATCAACCGGCACCTCTTCGTGCTCGTGCTCCCATAGGATGTCGAAGGGCACATAGACGCCATAGCCGCCCGCCTGGATCATCGGCAGCACATCGGAGCGCACCGAGTTTCCCGCCATCAGCGTGCGCTCGGCCCGCCCGCCGTGGCGGGTGCAGAGGCGGCGGTAGGTCTCGGGCTTCTTGTCGGAGACGATCTCCACGCCCTCGAAGAGATGGGCGAGCCCCGAGGCCAGCACCTTGCGCTCCTGATGGTACAGGTCGCCCTTGGTGACGAGCAGCAGGCGGTGGCTCTTGTGCAGCCGTTCCAGCGTTTCGGTCACATGGGGCAGAAGCTCGATCTCGTGATCGAGCATGGTGCGGCCCATGGCGATGAGTTTCGAGATCGTCGCGGCATCGACACTGCCCGAGGTGATCTCGATGGCCGTCTCGATCATCGAGAGGGTGAAGCTCTTCACCCCATAACCATAGAGGCTGATGTTGCGCTGTTCCGCCTGGCCGAGGCGGCGTGCACCTTCGTCCGGCGGCAGCACATGCGAGAACATGTTGCCGAAGGCCTTCTCCGCCGCATCGAAGTGGATGAGGTTGTGCCAGAGCGTGTCGTCGGCATCGAAGGCGATGAGGTCGAGGTGGCTCACCGCCTGGCCTCGATGGCATCCCAGATCAGGCTCGCAATATCGGCACCACCGAAGCGCTTCACCTGGCGGATGCCGGTGGGCGAGGTGACGTTAATCTCGGTCATGTAGTCGCCGATCACGTCGATGCCCGTGAAGATGAGCCCGCGCTTCTTCAGTTCCGGCCCCAGCGCCTCGCAGATCTCGTGCTCGCGCTTGGTGATACCGGTGGGCACGGCCTGGCCGCCTGCATGCATGTTGGAGCGGTGGTCATGCTCGGCCGGCACGCGGTTGATGGCGCCCGCCACCTTGCCGTCGACAAGGATGATGCGCTTGTCGCCCTTCCGCACCTCGGGGAGATAGCGCTGGGCGATGATCGGCTCCTTGAAGAGCTGGCCGAACATCTCGAGCAGCGAGGAGAAATTCTGGTCGCCCTCGTGGGTCTTGAAGATGCCGGCGCCGCCGTTGCCGTAGAGCGGCTTCAGGATGACGTCGCCATGGGCGCGGCGGAAGGCGTTGAGCTCGTTCCAGTCGCGGGTGATGAGGGTGGGCGGCATGAATTCGGCAAAGCGCAGGATGAAGAGCTTCTCGGGCGCATTGCGCACTTCCGCCGGGTCATTCACTACCAGCGTCCTGGGGTGGATCTGCTCGAGCAGATGGGTGGCGGTGATGTAGCCCATGTCGAAGGGCGGATCCTGCCGCATGAGGATGACGTCGCTCTTGGCGAGGTCGGTGGTGCGGCGTTCGCCCAGGGTGAAGTGGTTGCCCTTCTCGTCGCGCACGGTGACGGGCTCGCCCGCCGCGAAGAGGGAGTTGTCGCGCCAGGCCAGCGCGTTCACATGATAGTGGAACAGGCTGTGGCCGCGGCGCTGGGCCTCCAGCATCAGGGCGAAGGTGGAATCTCCCGTGATGTCGATCGAGCTGATGGGGTCCATCTGGACCGCAACGGAAAGTCCCATGGTTCAGCGGTCTCCGTAGAATGCGTTTTCAATATGCCGGGGGCGAAGGTTAGAAGAGACGGTGACGATGTCAAACCGGCAGTGGCTGGCGGCCGCGCGGGCATCGCGGGCCATCCATGCCGCCGCCGCAGCACTGATCCGTTTCGATTGTTTTGATGTGACCGCGATCACCGCATCGTCGTGGGCACTCCGGGCTTTGACCTCGATGAAGGCGGTGGTGCCGCCCTTGCGCATGACGAGATCGATCTCGCCACTCCCGCACTTGAAGCGCCGGGCGAGCAGGCGATAGCCCTTGAGGCGGAGGAACCAGAGCGCCACCGTCTCGGCCATATGGCCGCGCCGCTCCGCCTGCTGGCGCGGGTTCACGGGCGGCTGCCCTTGAGCTTGAGGATGCGGGCGAAGGCTTCATCGCGGGGAAGCCCGGTGAGCTTCGAAACCTGCTGCGCCGCCTTTCCGGCGGGCAGGTTGGCGGCGGCATCGGCGATGATGCGGGCGATCTGGGCGTCGTCGAGTGCAGCCTCCGCGGCGGGCTTGCCTCCGATCACCACGACGCATTCGCCCTTGATCGTCTCGCGGGCCGTGAGCGTGGCATGCACCTCCGCCGCCGTGCCGCGCACGATCTCTTCGTGCAGCTTGGTGAGTTCACGCGCCACCGCCACGGGCCGTGCGGCATCGCGCGCCGCGATGTCGGCGAGGCAATCGGACAGTCTGTGCGGGCTTTCATAGGCGACGACGGTGTGGGGAAATTCCATCAGATCATCGAGGGCGTGGCGGCGCTCGCTGTCGGCAGAGGGCAGGAAGCCCGCGAAGTGGAAGCTGTCGGTGGCGAGGCCCGAGAGCTGCACCGCAGCCAGCACCGCATTGGCGCCGGGCAATGAGGTCACCGGCACGCCCGCCGCGGCACAAGCCTTCACCAGCCGGTAGCCCGGATCGGAGATGAGCGGCATGCCTGCATCGCTCACCACGGCGATGGCCTTCCCTGCCTCGATGTCGGCGATGATGCCGGGGGCCAGCGCCGTCTCATTGTGTTCGTGCAAGGCCTTCAACGGCACGCGAAGGCCATAGCGCTCCATCAGGCGGAGCGTGATCCGCGTGTCTTCACAATAGATGGTATCGGCGGCGGCGAGCGTTTCGAGCCCGCGCAGCGTCACGTCCCCGAGATTGCCGATGGGCGTGGCGACGAGATAGAGCCCGGGCGCAAGCGAGGGCGCGGTGAAGGCGTGGGCGCCGATATGGAAGCGCTTCTCCGCCGTCATCTCATGTGCCCGCTCGATTTCATGAGCCGGGCATAGAAGGGCGGGCGCTCAGGTGCAAGTCAGCGGATCGGGCGCAGCGCCTGGTAAAGGGCGCGGTACTTGGGCAGCAGATCGGTGAAGCGGGCCTGCCACGTGGGATTGGGGTCGACCACGCTGCTGCGCGCAGGCTTGGTATAGACGGCGGCGTCGGCCTCGCCGGTCAGCGCCTGCCGCGCCAGCCGGGCGACACCGAGTGCGCCGCCCGTCTCGCTCGCCGGAATGAGGGAGAGGCTGCGCCCCAGCGCCGAGGCAATCATCCCTGCCCACAGCCTGCTCTTGAAGCCGCCGCCCACCGCATAGAGCACATGGGGCACGGTGCCGCTGCGGGTCAGAACGTCGTAGCTGTCGGCCAGCGAAAGCGCGATCCCCTCCAGCGTGGCGCGCAGTAAGTCGGCGCGCGTGGTGCTGGCGTCCAGTCCCATGAAGGCGGCGCGCATGGCGGGATCGTCGTTGGGGGTGCGCTCGCCGGTGAGATAGGGAAGGAAGAGCAGTCGGGAAGGCCGGGCCATGCCCTTCTCCACCTGCTTCAGAAGCGTGGTGATCTTCTCTTCGGGTGCGAAAAGCTCCGCCGCCCAGGCAAGCGGCGAGGCGCCATTCAGCATCGCTGCCATCTGGAACCACAGGCCCGGCAGGGCATGAGCAAAGGCGTGAATATTCTGCGCAGGCGCCGGCACATGGGCACGCTTGCTCACGAAGATCTGCGCCGCCGTGCCGAGCGAGATGACGCCGTCGCCTTCTTCGACGAGACCGAGGCCGAGCGTATTGGCGGCGGCGTCGCCGGTGCCGGTGACGACCGCGATGCCGGAGGGGAGGCCAAGCGCCTTGGCGGCAACGGGCATGAGGGGGCCCACGATCTCGTTCCCCTCGCGGATCGCCGGCAGTTGCCTCAGCGCCACCCCGCAGGCGGCGGCGATCTCCGGGCACCACTGCCGCTTCGCCACATCGAGGAGCCACATGCCGGAGGCATCGACGGGATCGGTGGCGAAGGCGCCCGTCAGCCGGAAGCGGAGGTAGTCCTTGGGCGAGAGCACCACGTCGGCCACTGCCAGCACCCCGGGTTCATACGCCTTCAGCCACAGGAGCTTGGGGGCGGTGAAGCCTGCCATGGCGCGCACCCCGGCGACGCCCGCATGGGCGGGAAGCTGTGCATTGAGGGCTTTTGCCTCGGCGGTGGCCCGCCCGTCATTATGAAGGATGCAGGGGCGGAGTGGTTTGCCGTCCTTGAGGAGCACCGCCCCGTGCATGTGGCCTGAGAGCCCGATCCCCGAAATCTGCCGCCACTCCCCCGGGTGGCGGGCGGCCAGGGCCTTGCAGGCGCTGGCGAGCGCCATCCACCAGTCGGCAGGGGCCTGTTCCGACCACAGGGGCCGGGGCCTCCGGGTGGGGACGGGGGCGGAGGCGGCGCCGATCACCCGGCGGCCGTCGCTGAGCACGGCCTTGAGCGCCGTGGTGCCCAGATCGACGCCCAAAACCCTGATCCTGCTCATTTGCTTACTCTAAACAAGTCCGGGCCAATCCCGCAATTGACGGCGGCGGGGCTTCATGCCTATAAGCCCGCCATTCCGAAAGCCGCTGCCGCGCCAGGAGGGTCTTGAAAGGTCCCGTGGTTCGGATGCGGCCATTTCCGTTTGAACACATGAAGCAGGATTGATCCATGGCCAACACTTCCTCCGCCAAGAAGGCAACCCGCGTTGCCGGCCGGCGCACCACCATCAACAAGAACCGCATTTCCGCGGTTCGCACCGCCGTGCGCAAGGTGGAAGAAGCCGTGACCGCCGGCAAGAAGGCCGACGCGGAAGCCGCCCTCAAGGCCGCTGCCCCGGCGCTGGCCCGTGGCGCCCAGAAGGGCGTCATGCACAAGAACGCCGCCTCGCGGAAGATTTCGCGCCTCACCAAGCGCATCAAGGCCATGCAGGCCTGATCCGGGCCTGATCCAAGCCACCCGGTTCTTTCCCGGTAGAATCCGCCGTGGGCCTCCCACGGCGGATTTTTTTGTCCGACAATTGGCCCTCAGGGGCCGCCGAGTCCGGGTACTGATCTTCCGGGAACGGACAGATGTTAAACAAAAAATTAAGTCAGATCATCGGCTTGACTTCTTACAACCGGGGCATGCGCGGAATCGCCGGGAAAGCGCCCGATCCGGGGGGCAGGGCGGCAATTTGGCCTTCGCCGCTGTGGCATTTTTGCCGCTAAGTGATTCAATCCCTTGAATCAATCACTTGGGGAAGGACCCTGGGACGCTCCCGGGCCTCCGGGGGCGGACGGCACTGTTCCGTATACGGACGAATCAATGATTCCGTTTGCGCCGCCCGAAAGCGCTTTTGTAAGTTCTCCACAGGATGGCAGGGCAGAAGAAGAACAAACCTGCGCGTCCGGAGGCCTGGCTGGCCTTAAGGCAGGGAGTTGTGGGGTTGTAGTAGAAAGCAAGTGAGCGGCGACGGTCACCCTGAGGCGGGGTGCCCGGCAGTAATGCGCCCCTTGGCGCGAAGACAGAACTGAACGTTGTGTGGTTGGTTGAGTGAACCATCAGGTGCGAGCATCTGGAGGGGCCTTTGCTCGGCCATGCAACAAAAAGACGGCGGCAAAAGAGAATATCATGACAGGCGGACAGGCAGCGGAACGCATGGAAGGCAACGGGATGGGGAGGCAAACGGCCCATCAGGCAACGGGGCAATCTTCCGGGCAGAATTCCTCAATGGCGCAGGCCCTTCTCCGGGAGACCTGGACCCGGGTGGCGCAGCGCCTCCGGGCGGAGCTGGGGGATGATCTCTTCACCTCCTGGTTCGGCCGCATGGAGCCGGAAAGCTTCGTGGAGGGCACGCTCATTGCCTCGGTGCCCACCCGCTTCCTCAAGAGCTGGATCGAGAACCACTATATCGCCAAGCTCACCAAGATCGCCGGTGCGGAATTCGACGGCCTGAAACAGGTGCAGGTGCGGGTGCGGGTACAAGGCACCGCAGCCCAGTCACCCACCGTGCCGCGCGCCGTGGTCTCGGCCCCGCGCCATTCGGGCGAGACGCGCTCCGGTGAAACACCGAGCCTGCAGCCCATGGCGAGCTTTATGCCGCAGGCGGCGGAGGCGGCCCTCTCGCGTGCCACGGTGATCGACGAGAGCCAGACCTTCGACAGCTTCATGGTGGGGCAATCGAACCAGCTGGCCCATGCCGCGGCGATGCGCGTGGCGAGTGCGGCACAGGGCATGCCCGTGGGCTTCAACCCGCTCTACATCCATGCGGGCGCAGGGCTCGGCAAGACCCACCTTCTCAACGCCATCGCCCAGCGCGTGCGCGAGACGCAGCCGCTCCGCAAGGTCATGGTGATGACCGCCGAGCGCTTCATGTACACCTTCATCCATGCGGTGAGGCAGCGCGACACCCTTTCCTTCAAGGACCAGTTCCAGTCGGTGGACGTGCTCCTGATCGACGATTTCCAGTTCCTCCAGGGCAAGGCGATCCAGCAGGAATTCTGCCACGCCTTCAACTCGCTCGTGGACCAGCGCCGCCAGGTGGTGGTGGCGGCCGACGTGCCGCCGGCCCAGCTCGACACGGTGGACCAGCGCATGCGCTCGCGCCTGATGGGCGGGCTTGTGGTCGACATCGAGTCTCCCGACCAGGAACTCCGCCGCAAGATCCTCTCGGTCCGCCGCGACATCCTCGTTGCCCGTGATCCGGCGGCGATGGTGAGCGACGAGATCCTTGAACTCGTTGCCGACCGCGTGACCGGCGGCGGCCGCGAGCTTGAAGGGGCGCTCAACCGCATCGTCGCCTTCCAGCAGTTCAACAACCAGGCGATCACCCTCGACCTCGCCTCCATGGTGCTGCGCGATGCCGCTGCCCAGGGCCAGGACCAGGGCCGCATCAAGATCGACGACATCCTCAAGGTGGTGGGACGGCACTACAACGTCTCCAAGAACGACCTGCTCTCGCCGCGCCGCGCCCGCAACGTGGTGGTGCCGCGGCAGATCGGCATGTATCTGGCGAAGAAGCTGACAAGCCGCAGCCTGCCGGAGATCGGCCGCCGCTTCGGGGGCCGCGACCATTCCACCGTGCTTCATGCGGTGCGCAAGATCGACGACATGATGCGGGCCGACGAGAAGCTGGCCAAGGATTTGGCCCAGCTCATCCGCCTGATCGAACAGGGGGCTTGAGGGGTTTCCTCTCCGCCAGCGCGCGCGACGGTCATTTCATCGGGGAGGCCACCCCACCCTCTCCCCTCCGGGGGAGAGGGGACGTCCGGGGCCTCGCGAATTGATCTCAAAAGCCGCGAAAAACATTGAAAAACACCAGCATCCGCGCCATTGTCGCTGGCCCCTGACAACTCTTTTCGGACGATCCGGCGATCATGCGCGTTACCATTGAACGGTCTGCTTTTCTCAAAGCCCTGAACCACGTGCAGAGTGTGGTGGAGCGCCGCAACACCATTCCGATCCTGTCGAACGTGCTGGTGCAGTCCGACAAGGACAAGGTGCGCCTCACCGCCACAGACCTCGATATCGAAATCGTCGAGACCGTGCCGGCCGAGACGGCGCGCAACGGGGCGGCCACCGTGCCCGCCCACATGCTCTACGACATCGTGCGCAAGCTGCCCGATGGCGCCCAGCTCGAACTCGAGCAGGGGCCGGATGCGGGCCGCGTCAACATCAAGGCCGGGCGCTCGCGCTTCCAGCTGCAGGCCCTGCCGCCGGAAGATTTTCCCGATCTCTCGTCCGGTGAACTCGGCAACAGCTTCACCGTCTCCTCGGGCGAGCTTCGCCGCCTGATCGAGAAGACGCGCTTTGCCATCTCCACCGAAGAGACGCGCTACTACCTGAACGGCATCTACCTGCACCAGGCGAAGGAACATGTCTCGGGTGCGGCCATGCTGCGCGCCGTCGCCACTGATGGTCACCGCCTTGCCCAGTCGCAGGTGGCGCTGCCGGAAGGGGCCTCGGGCATGCCGGGCATCATCGTGCCGCGCAAGACCGTGCTGGAAGTGGTCAAGCTCATCGAGGGCGACGACACCGAGGTGCAGGTCTCGCTTTCCTCGTCGAAGATCCGCTTCGCTGCGGGCAATCTCGTGCTCACCTCGAAGCTGATCGACGGTACCTTCCCCGACTACGAGCGCGTCATTCCGCGCAACCACGACAAGACGCTCGAGGTCGATGCAAAGTCATTCTCCGATGCGGTCGACCGTGTCTCCACCATCTCTCTCGAAAAGAGCCGTGCGGTGAAGCTGATGCTGGCCGAGGGCCGCATGACGCTTGTGGTCAACAATCCGGATTCGGGTTCGGCCGAAGAGGAAGTGGCGGTGGACTACACCAAGGATCCGCTCGAGATCGGCTTCAACTCGCGCTACCTGCTCGACGTGGCGGGCCAGATCACGGCGGACTCCATGCGCTTTGAACTGCAGGATGCGGGCTCCCCCACCGTGGTGCGTGATCCCAAGGACGAACAGTCGCTCTATGTGCTGATGCCCATGCGGGTGTAAGCAGGAGGCCTATGGCCAGCACTTCCGCCGTCAGGCGGCTCACCCTCACGGATTTCCGCAACTACGCTCACCTCCGGGTGGAGCTGTCGCGTCCGCTCGTGGCGCTGGCGGGGGCGAATGGCGCGGGCAAAACCAATCTTCTTGAAGCGGTCTCGCTGCTCGTGCCCGGACGGGGCCTGCGTGGCGTCGAGTTTCCCGCTCTCGCCCGTCAGGGCGGTTCGGGGCAATGGGCTGTGGCGGCCACGATCGAGACGCCCGATGGCGAACGCGAGGTCGGCACCGGCTGGCGTCCCAACGACGACGGCGAGGCGGCGAGCACCCGCGCCGTGATGATCGACGGTCTGCAGCAGAAGTCCGCAGGGAGCCTTGCCGACATCCTCCGCATGGTCTGGCTCACGCCTGCCATGGACCGGCTGTTCCAGGGCCCACCCGGCGACCGCAGGCGTTTCCTCGACCGCATGGTGGTGCTCTTCGATGCGGGGCATGCGAGCCGTGTGAACGCCTTCGAGAAGCTGATGCGCGAGCGGAACGCACTTCTTGCCGAACCCAATCCGGATGGGGCCTGGCTTTCAAGCCTCGAGGTGCAGATGGCCGAGAGTGCGGTTGCCGTTTCGGCCGCACGCCTCGCGGCGATCAGCACGCTCGCCCGCCACGTGGCGCAGTCGGAGCATCACGGGCCCTTTCCCTGGGCCGCCCTCTCGATCACGGGTGCGATGGAAGACCTGGTGATGCAGCATCCCGCCGTCGAGGCCGAGGACATCTACCGCCGCGACCTCGCGCGTGGGCGATCTGCCGACCGGGCTGCAGGCCGTGCGCTTGCCGGACCGCACCGCAGCGACCTGCACGTAGTCCACGGACCCAAGGCCATGCCCGCCGAATTCTGCTCCACGGGCGAGCAGAAAGCCCTCCTCATCGGCCTCATCCTGGCCCAGGCGAGGGCCGCCAAAAGCCTCTTCGGGGCGAGCCCGATGCTGCTTCTTGACGAAATCGCCGCCCACCTCGATCCGGCCCGCCGGGAGGCCCTCTTCCGGCTCCTGGAAACCCTTGGATCTCAAGTGTTTATGACTGGCACGGAGGCCTCACTTTTTGATGGCGCAGGGGCCTCCGCAGTGGTGTATCTGGTAGACGGCGGGCAGCTCTCCGAATCACGCTGAGAGATCATTTTGCGCCGCCCCTGACGGGCCATGGCAAACGACGACAACGAGCAGAAACCAAACGCGGAATATGGTGCGGAATCGATCAAGGTCCTGAAGGGCCTCGATGCGGTGCGCAAGCGCCCCGGCATGTACATCGGCGACACCGATGATGGCTCGGGCCTGCATCACATGGTCTACGAAGTGGTCGACAACGCCATCGACGAAGCCCTCGCCGGGCACGCGACACTGGTCACCGTGACGCTCAATGCCGATGGCTCCGCCACGGTCACCGACAACGGCCGCGGCATTCCCACCGACATCAAGAAGGACGACGACCACGAGCCCAAGCGCTCGGCGGCGGAAATCGTCATGACCGAGCTTCATGCCGGCGGCAAGTTCGACCAGAATTCCTACAAGGTCTCGGGCGGCCTGCATGGCGTGGGCGTCTCGGTGGTGAACGCGCTCTCGACCAAGCTCGAGCTCACCATTCACCGCAACGGCAAAACCCACAGCATGAGCTTCACCCATGGCGTGCCCGATGCACCCTTGCGCGTGGTGGGCGACAGCGAGGGCAAGCGCGGTACGGAAGTGACCTTCCATCCCTCGCATGAGACCTTCACCAAGACAGAATTCGATTTCGCCACGCTGGAACACCGCCTGCGCGAACTCGCCTTCCTGAATTCCGGCGTGCGCATCACCTTGACCGACAAGCGCGGCGTTGAGCCCGTGGTGGTCGAACTCTTCTACGAGGGCGGCATCTCCGCCTTCGTGCGCTACCTCGACCGCACCAAGCAGGCGCTGATCAAGGAGCCCATCTACATCAAGGGCGACCGCGACGGCATCACGGTGGAATGCGCATTGTGGTGGAACGACAGCTATCACGAGAGCGTCTTCTGCTTCACCAACAACATTCCGCAGCGCGACGGCGGCACGCATCTTGCGGGCTTCCGCGGCGCGCTCACCCGCGTCATCAACAACTATGCGAGCGACTCCGGCATCGCCAAGAAGGAAAAGGTCCAGCTCACCGGCGACGATGCGCGCGAAGGCATGACCTGCGTGCTCTCGGTGAAGGTGCCCGATCCCAAGTTCTCCTCGCAGACGAAGGACAAGCTCGTCTCGTCGGAAGTGCGCCCCGTGGTCGAAAGCTACGTCAACGATGCGCTGGGCTCGTGGTTCGAGGAACATCCGGGTGACGCCCGCGCCATCGTGCAGAAGATCGTCGAAGCCGCAGCGGCCCGTGAAGCCGCCCGCAAGGCCCGCGAACTCACCCGCCGCAAGGGTGCGCTTGATATCTCGTCGCTCCCCGGCAAGCTTGCCGACTGCCAGGAGCGCGATCCCGCCCGCTGCGAACTCTTCATCGTCGAGGGCGACTCGGCCGGCGGCTCCGCCAAGCAGGCCCGCAACCGCGACAACCAGGCGGTGCTCCCCTTGCGCGGCAAGATCCTCAACGTCGAGCGCGCCCGCTTCGACAAGATGCTCTCCTCTGCGGAAATCGGCACGCTCATCACCGCGCTCGGCACCGGCATCGGCCGCGAGGAATTCAACATCGAGAAGCTGCGCTATCACAAGATCATCGTGATGACCGACGCCGACGTGGACGGCGCCCACATCCGCACGCTGCTCCTCACCTTCTTCTACCGGCAGATGCCGGAGCTGATCGAGCGCGGCCACCTCTTCATCGCCCAGCCGCCCCTCTACAAGATCAAGCGCGGCACCTCCGAACAGTACCTGAAGGACAACAAGGCGCTGGAAGACAATCTCATCGACCAGGGCCTCGACGGTGTGAAGCTGGTGCTGGGGAACGGCAGCGAACGGGCCGGCGCCGACCTGCGCGCCATCGTCGACGAGGCACTCGCCATGCGCAGCATCATCGACGGCCTGCACTCGCGCTATCCCACCCTGGTGATCGAGCAGGCGGCCATTGCAGGCGCCCTCAATCCGGAGGTGCTCGCCGACAAGGCCAATGCCGAAGCCGCCGCGGCCTATGTGGCGCGCCGCCTCGACATTCTCTCGGACGAGACCGAGCGCGGCTGGAGCGGCGTCATCGCCGGCGACGGCGGGCTTGTCTTCTCGCGCGAACTGCGCGGCGTGAAGGAAAGCTGGCACATCGACAACAAGCTGATCAGTTCGGCCGATGCCATGCGCCTCGACCGCAAGACGCCGCATCTGCAGGAGGTCTATGCCCACCCGGCGAAGCTCAAGCGCAAGGATTCCGAGAGCGCCATCAACGGCCCGCTAGGCCTTCTCGATGCGATCTTCATCGCCGGCCGCAAGGGCGTGTCGCTGCAGCGCTACAAGGGCCTGGGCGAGATGAACCCGGAACAGCTCTGGGAAACGACCCTCGATCCCAACGTGCGCTCGCTCCTGCGCGTCAAGGTCTCGGAGATCGACCAGGCCGACGATCTCTTCACCAAGCTCATGGGCGATGTGGTGGAGCCGCGCCGCGACTTCATCCGCGAGAATGCCCTGAACGTCGCCAACCTCGACGTTTGATCACAGCGCATCGTGCGAGCAAGTGGGCACCACTTGCGACGCGAAAGATGCGCCAAGGAATTTCTGGCGCAACTTTCCTCTCTCAAATCGTTCCGATTTGATCGTCCGTTGCGCTAGTAGAGAGTGCCGTCCTTGCGCGGGCGGCGCTCGATGATCGGCGGGTCGTTCTCGCCGATGCCGAAGATGCGGGCGAAGAGGCCGCGCTTGCGCTTCCGCGGCTGGGCTTCCGGCACGTCTTCCTCGTTGGAGAGCTGCGGATCGTTCTCCATGGCGTCAGACGGCGTCTGGTCGGCGTAGACCGGTTCGTCGGTCTGCGGCGCCTGCATCTCGCCCGGCAGCACACGGGGCTCGAGGCCCTTGTGGGCTTCTTCCATCACGTCCTTCCAGACGAGCGCGGGAAGCGAGCCGCCGGTGACCTTCTTGGTGGGCGAGTTGTCGTCGTTGCCCATCCACACGCCGGTCACGTAGTAGGGCGTGAAGCCGATGAACCAGGCGTCGCGGTAATCCTGGCTGGTGCCGGTCTTGCCGCCGATGTCGAGGTTGCCGAATTCCGCCTTGGTGGCGGTGCCCTCGCGCACCACGGCGCGGAGCAGGATGTTCATGGCGCCGAGATCGTTGTTGTTGATCACCTGGCCCAGGCCATCGCCCTGGCGCTGGTACAGCACCTTACCGCTCTTCGTGTAGATGCGCGTCACCACGTAGGGTTCGACCGCATAGCCGCCGTTGGCGAAGGGGACGAAGGCGGAGGTGAGTTCGAGTGGCGTCACTTCCGAGGTGCCGAGCGCCAGCGTGGCGTCGGTGCCAAGCTGCGAGACGATGCCGAGCCGGTGCGCCACGGCGGCAATGGCGGCGGGCGTCACCGCCTGTCCGAGGCGGGCCGCCACCGTGTTGATCGAGAGCGCGAAGGCGGTCTCAAGCGTCACCGGGCCGAGATAGCGCTGGGTGTAGTTCTCGGGTGTCCAGTTGCCGATGCGGATGGGCTCGTCCACCTCGACCGTTTCAGGCCTGTAGCCCGCCTCGATGGCGGCGAGATAGACGAAGGTCTTGAAGGCCGAGCCGGGCTGGCGTTTCGCCTTCACGGCGCGGTTGAACTGGCTCTTCTTGTAGGAACGGCCCCCGACGAGGGCCTTCACGCCGCCCGTGGCATCGAGCATGACGAGGGCGCCTTCGCTGACGTTGAGCTTCTTGCCGTTGTCGGCGAGGCGCTTCCGCAGGCTCGCTTCCGCCTTCAGCTGCAGCACGGTGTCGAGGCTCGTCTCGACGACCAGCGATTCCTTCGTGTCCTTGGTGAAGAGCGGCAGCTGGTCGACGATCCAGTCCACCGCATATTGCGTGGCGGGCACATAGTCGGCGGGCGTGGTGTTGGTGGCGGAGGCAAGCGCCTGCTGGCGGTCGGCCTCGCTGATATACCCTTCCTCCACCATCTTCTGCAGCACCAGCGTGGCGCGCTGGCGTGCCTCCTCGGGGTTCTTGGCGGGATTGTAGCTGGAGGGCGCCTTGAGAAGGCCGGCCAGTGTTGCCGCCTCCATGATCGTCAGCTCTTCCGGACCCTTGTTGTAGAAAGCTCGCGAGGCCTTGTCGATGCCGTTGGCGCCGCCACCGAAGTAGACACGGTTCATGTAGAGCTGGAGGATTTCATCCTTTGAGAACTTGGTCTCGAGCCAGACCGCCAGCACCGCTTCCTGGAGCTTGCGGTTGAGCGTGCGCTCGGGCGAGAGGAAGAGGTTCTTGGCCAGCTGCTGGGTGAGGGTGGAACCGCCCTGCGACATGCGCCCGCCGCGCAGGTTGGTGAGCATGGCACGGCCAAGGCCCCAGGGGTCGATGCCGTGATGGCTGTAGAAGCGCCGGTCTTCAATCGCGATGATGGCGTTCGGCACGTAGTCGGGCAGGGCCTCGATGTTGACGCTGTCGCCGAAGAAGGTGCCGCGCTGGGCGAGTTCCGTGCCGTCGGAGGCGAGGATCAGGATGCCGGGCTCGCGCTCGGGGATCTGGAAGACGCCGTTCTGGGCCAGCGTGAACCAGACGAAGGCGAAGGTGGCGACACCGGCTGCCGCCGCCCAGAAGCCCAGCGCCAGGATGAAGCGGACGAGCCAGCCGAGCAGGCTCCGCCGCCGTTTCCGGCGGGGAGGTTCGGCGCGCATCCCGCGCCCGTTCGCAAACAGTTGTGGCTCCTGCCGTCCACGTCGCTGCGATTGTGCGGCCTTCTTCTTCTGGCCGCCAAACAAGCCCATTTCTCAACTCGCCCCGTTGATTGGACATGGCTCGAACCCCGCTGGGCCGGGCCTGTCGCCCCCTGCAAATGACGGCAAATCATGGGTAAATCAAGGCTGGTGAGAGGGGGGCTCTCAGCTTGGATGAACCCAATGGCGCGCGAGATGGTGAACGGCAAAACCAACCTCCATGGCCGGGCCTGACCCGGCCATCCAGAGCTTCATCAGCTTGTGGAAGTGGATGCCCGGCTCAAGGCCGGGCATGGAGAGAAAGAGAGATCACATCACCGCGCCGATGTACCACGGCACGTATTCGTTCTCGCCGTAGCCCAGTTCTTCCGACTTGGTCTTCTGGCCCGAGGCCGTCTTGAGCATCAGATCGAAAATCTGCTTGCCCTTCTCTTCCAGCGGCACGCCCTCGATCACGTCGCCGCAGTTGATGTCCATGTCGTCGATCATGCGGGTGTAGATGTCGGTGTTGGTGGCGAGCTTGATCGAGGGGCAGGGCTTGTTGCCATAGGCGCTGCCGCGGCCCGTGGTGAAGCACATGAGGTTCGCGCCGCCCGCCACCTGGCCTGTGGCGCCCACCGGATCGTAGCCGGGCGTGTCCATGAAGACGAAGCCCTTGGTGGTGACCGGCTCGGCATAATTGTAAACCGCCTGCATGGTGGTGGTGCCGCCCTTCGCCGCCGCACCCAGCGACTTCTCGAGGATGGTGGTGAGGCCACCCAGCTTGTTGCCGGGCGAGGGGTTGTTGTTCATCTCCATGTTGTTGCGGCGGGTATAGTCTTCCCACCACTTGATGATGCCGACGAGCTTCTCGCCCACCTCTTTTGTCGCCGCACGGCGGGTGAGCAGGTGCTCGGCGCCATAGATCTCGGGCGTCTCCGAGAGAATGCCGGTGCCACCATGGCGGACGAGGATGTCGACCGCAGCGCCCAGCGCCGGATTGGCCGTGATGCCGGAATAGCCGTCGGAGCCGCCGCACTGCAGCGCCACCACGAGATCGGAGGCCAGGCAGGTCTCGCGCTTCACGTCGTTCACGGCCTTGAGCATCTCGCGCACATAGGACACACCGCGCTCCACTGTCTTCTTGGTGCCGCCCGTTTCCTGGATGGTCATGGTGCGGAAAAGCTCGTTCTCCTCCACCTTGTAGGCTTCCTTGAAGCGCGGAATCTGGAAGCCCTCGCAGCCCAGGCCCACCATCATCACGCCGCCCATGTTGGGGTTCGTGGCATAGCCCCAGGCGGTGCGCTTGAAGGTATCGAAGATCACGCCGCGGTAATCGATGACGCAGCCGTTGTCCTGGGTCAGCGCCACGATGCCGTCGATGTTGGGATAGTCGTTCAGCATGCCGGAGCGTTCGACCTCGCGGGCGATGTGGGCGGCGACCGTGGCCGAGCAGTTCACGCTGGTCATGATGCCGATGTAGTTCCGCGTGCCCACCTTGCCGTTCTTGCGGCGGTAGCCCTGGAAGGTGGCGCGCTGGTTTTCCGGCAGGATCTCTTCCTTCTTCGCGGCTTGCGCGAAGGCGTAGTCGTGGGCGAGTTCACCCATCACCACGTTGTGCTCGTGCACCCAGTCGCCCCTGGCGATGTCGCTCTTGGCAAAGCCGATGATCTGCCCGAACTTGCGGATGGGCTGGCGATTGGCGATGGGCTCGGCGGCGATCTTGTGGCCGCGCATGACCTTGGCCGTGGCGGTGAGGCCGTCGACGGTTTCGCCCTTCTCGATGATCCGGGTCGCCACCAGCACATTGTCGGTGGCGTGCAGGCGGAGGAGGGAGGTGGTGGGCCGGGTCGCTTTATCCATGGTGACTTGGTTCCGCAAACTGATATAACAGTTCAATAGGCCCGGGAGGGGCCAAAAACAACCCGTCAGAAGGGCTAAGAATGAAAAAGAAGACGTTCCGTGCGCCATCGGGCGCCACGCTGGCCTTTACCGAACTCGGCTTTGGCTGTGCCCCATTGGGCAATCTTTACAAGGCGGTGAGCGACAAGGACGCCACCGCCACACTGGAGGCGGCCTGGAAAGCGGGCATCCGCTACTACGACACCGCCCCCCTTTATGGCCTCGGCCTCTCCGAAACCCGTCTCAACGCCTTCCTGCGCGGACGGAAGAGGAGCGACTACCTCCTCTCCACCAAGATCGGCCGTGTCCTGCACGTCTGCCCGCCCGGGGAGCGCACCGGCATCGGCAAGTTCTTCAACACGCCGTCGCGCAAGGAGGAGTATGACTACACCTATGACGGCGTCTACCGTTCGCTGGAAGCCTCCTTCGAACGGCTGGGCATCGACTCGATCGACATCCTCTTCGCCCATGACCTCGACATCTTCACCCATGGCTCGGCGGAGAAGCGCGACCACTACATGAAGATCCTCTTCGACTCCGGCTTCAAGGCGTTGCGCAAGCTCCGTGACGAAAGCGTGGTGAGGGCGATTGGTGCGGGCATCAACGAGGTTGACGCCTGCGAAATGCTGGCGCGCGGCGGCGACTTCGATCTCTTCCTGCTCGCCGGCCGCTACACGCTGCTGGAACAGGAGGGGGCGCTCAATTCACTTTTGCCGCTGCTCGAAGAACGCGGCATCGGCATCGTGCTGGGCGGGCCTTACAACTCCGGCATTCTTGCCACGGGTGCGAAGCCCGGCGCGCGCTACAACTATGATCCCGCTCCGAGGGCGATCCTCGAGCGGGTGAAGAAGATCGAGGCGGTGTGCAAGGCCCACAAGGTGAAGCTGCCCGAAGCGGCGCTGCGCTTCCCGCTCACCCATCCGACCGTCGTGTCGGTGATCCCGGGTGCGGTGAGCCCGAAGGAAGTGGCCCTCAACGTCAAGACCATGAGCGCCAAGCTGCCCAAGGGCCTGTGGAAGGACCTCAAGGCGCAAGGCCTCATCGATACCCGTGCCCCGACCCCCAAGTGAGTGATTGCAGATGAAGATCGATTCCCACCAGCATTTCTGGCACCCCGCCCGCGGCGACTACTACTGGATGGAAGGCGAAGGCGCGAAGCCCATCCGCCGTCCCATCGGGCCAGACCACATGCGCCCGCTGCTCAAGGCCGCCGGCATCGACAAGACGGTGCTGGTGCAGGCCGCCCCCACCGTCGTTGAAACCGAATACATGCTGGGCATTGCCGACGCGACCGACTTCGTCGCCAAGGTCGTGGGCTGGATCGACTTCGAGCAGAAGTCCGATCTCAAGCATCTCGAGCGGCTGGCGAAGCATCCGAAGTTCTCAGGCGTCCGGCCGATGATCCAGGACCTGCCCGATCCGGAATGGATGCACCGCAAGGACATCCAGTGGGCCTATGATGCCATCACCGATCTCGATCTCACCTTCGATGCACTGGGCTATGCGCATCATGTGGAGCCGTTCCAGCGCCTCTTCGATGCGCGGCCCAAGATGCGGATCGTCATCGACCACTGCATGAAGCCGGTGATCCGCGAGGGCAAGTTCGACGACTGGGCCAGGGGCATGGAGAAGATCGCGCGGACGACGCCGGTGTTCTGCAAGGTCTCGGGCCTTGCCACCGAAGCAAAGCCCGGCTGGACGGTGGAGACGCTGAAGCCCTATGCGCGCCATGTGATCGACTGCTTCGGACCGGAGCGGGTGATGTGGGGGTCTGACTGGCCGGTGCTGGAACTGAACGGCAGCTATCCCGCCTGGCATGGGGCAGCAACGGAGATCGTGGGTGCATCAGGTGCAGCACAGATCTTCGGCGGCACTGCGGCGAAGTTCTACAGGATCGGGTGAGGGCGTCGCTCACAATGGTGATGGGATGTGGCGCGTGGCGCATCCTTCGAGGCTCGGCTGCGCCTCGCTCCTCAGGATGAGGGTTACTCTTCTCACCTCACCCTGAGGTGCCGCGAGAGCGGCCTCGAAGGGTGCGCGCGCGTCATCTCACCCCTTCGGCCAGCCCAGCGCCAGGATGCCGGTGGCCACAAGAAAAATCCCCAGCCACTGCCCCTTGGTCACCTTCTCGCCCAGGAACACCATGGCGACGAGCACCGAGAGCCCGCCATAGGCCGAGATCCCCATGGCGGCGAATTCCTTCTCGGGGAAATGCCCCGCCGCATTGACCGCAGTGACGGCGCCCGCATCGAGCGCCGCCATGAAGAAGATGCCGATGAAGCTCTTGCCCGAGATGCGCGCCTGCATCCGCGCATCGCGCAGCATCAGGGGCACCAGGAGCAGGGCCGCGGGAAAACGCGACACGAAGGTGGTCTCGACCTCGCCCATGGCGACGGCCGCCGTCTGGCCCAGGATCACAGCGGCGGCGAAACCCACATTGGCCGCGAGCATTGCAAGGGCGGCATAGAGCACATCATTGGGGCCGCGCGGCTTGGCCTCATCCTCGCCGCCGCTGCTCGCGCCCACGATCACCGCGCCGATGATGACCAGTGCCACGCCCATCCATTCCACGTGCGTCGGCACCAGCCCGTGGATGAGGCCCCACAGCACCACGAGGGCGGGATAGCCCGCCGTCATCGGCCCCACGATGGCGACGGGGGCGAGGCTGAAGGCCTTGAAGAGGCCGCCCAGCGCCAACGCATAGACGCAGCCCAAGAGCGCCGCATAGCCCACGGCCCAAGCAGGTGCCTCCCAGATCACGCCCCGCCAGAGCACGATGGGGAGAACCAGCGCCGCGCCCACAAGGCAGACAAGGAAGGCCATGCGGAACGGCCCCACGCGCCCGGCATGGAAGCGGGCAAGACAGTCATGAACGGACCAGCAGAGAGCGGCGGCGAGGCCGAAGGACAGGGCAAGCATGGGCCGGACACTGGCATCGCCCCTGATGCGGCGCAACACGGGGCGGCGCAGGCGGGCCATGCCGCAATCGGACCTCAGGCTGGCCGGAATGGATGGGAAATCCCCTGATCCTGTGGCAGAACCGGGGATCATGTTTCTCTCCGTCTTCGACCTCTACAAGATCGGCATCGGGCCATCGTCCTCGCACACCGTGGGGCCCATGGTGGCGGCGCGGCGCTTCCTCGATAGCCTGAAAGATGTGGCGCTGCCCGAAGGGTCGCGGCTGCGGGTGAGCCTGCACGGCTCGCTCGCCTTCACGGGCAAGGGCCACGGCACCGACCGCGCCGTGATCCTCGGCCTTGCCGGCGAAACGCCGGACGGCATTGACCCTGACAACGTGGCGAGCATCCTCGCCCGCATGGCGGCGGAGAAGGCCGTGCGCCTTGCCGATGGCCGCACCATTGCCTTCGATCCCGCGACAGACGTGATCTTTGATTTCGGCCCGGCGCTCAAGGGCCATGCCAACGGCATGATCATGCATGTGGAGGCAGGTTCGACGACCATTGCCATCGAGACCTTCTATTCGATCGGCGGCGGCTTCGTGCAGACGGAAGCGGAGCGCTCCTCCTCGGTGGCGAAGGGCGACACGCCGCCCGCCAACGTGCCGTTTCCGTTTTCCAACGCGGCGGAGATGCTGGCCATGGGGCAGCGCGCCGGCAAGACCATCGCCGAGATGAAGCGCGCCAACGAGGAAGTGGTGCACGGGGCTACGCTCGACGAGAAGCTCGACCGTGTCTGGAACGTGATGAACGCCTGCATGCAGCGCGGCCTTGCCCAGCAGGGCATCCTGCCGGGCGGGCTCAGTGTGAAGCGCCGTGCGGCGGATGTGCTCGCGAAGCTCCGCGCCGAACAGGGCGGCAATGCCATCCAGCCCCATCGCGTCATGGATTTTCTCTCGGTCTATGCCATGGCGGTGAACGAGGAGAATGCCGCGGGCGGCAAGGTGGTGACCGCCCCCACCAATGGTGCCGCGGGCGTCATCCCCGCCGTCATCCGCTATTATCTCGATCATTGTGTCGGGGCCGATGCGAAGGGCGTGCACACCTTCCTCCTGGCGTCTGCCGCGGTGGGCGGCATCATCAAGCACAATGCCTCGATCTCGGGCGCGGAAGTGGGCTGCCAGGGCGAAGTGGGCTCGGCCTCGGCCATGGCGGCGGCGGGCCTCTGTGCCGCACTCGGTGGCACCAACGCGCAGGTGGAGAATGCCGCCGAGATCGCACTCGAACATCACCTCGGCATGACCTGCGATCCGGTGGGCGGCCTCGTGCAGGTGCCCTGCATCGAGCGCAACGCCTTCGGCGCGGTGAAAGCTGTCACTGCGGCTTCACTCGCACTGCGTGGCGATGGCACCCATCTCGTGCATCTTGATACCTGCATCGAGACCATGCGCCAGACCGGCCTCGACATGAGCGAGCGCTACAAGGAAACCTCAACGGGCGGCCTCGCCGTGAACGTGGTGGAGTGCTGAGGGCACAAATTACATCATGGCCGCGCCTTCGCGCTTTTGTTCCTTCTCCATGCCCGGCCATGGAGAGGTGAGGACAAGCGCAACTCTCCGCCTTCGTCACTCTCGATACTTCAAATCACGTCATGCCCGCGCAGGCGGGCACCCAGCTTTGCCGGATCACGTGCGCGAAAGAAGAAGCTGGGCCCCCGCCTTCGCGGGGGTGACGGAGGAGGAGATGCGAGATCTCGCGCCTACTTCAACCCATGGAGATGCGCGACCAATCCCGCTGTCGATGAATCGAGGCCCGCCGTGTCGGACTTGCCTTCGACGACGGGCTGCAAGCCTGTCGCCAGTTCCTTGCCCAGTTCCACGCCCCACTGGTCGAAGGCGTTGATACCCCACACCGCCGCTTCCACGAAGACGCGGTGCTCATAGAGCGCGATGAGGCGCCCGAGCGTGTTGGGATCGAGCTTGCGGTAGGCGATGGTGATCGACGGGCGGTTGCCCTCGAAGACACGGTGCGGCGCCAGTCGCTTGGCCTCCGGCTTGCTCTTCCCCATGGCGAGCAGCTGCGCCTCCGCTTCCTTCAGCGTGCGCCCCTTCATCAGCGCCTGCGACTGCGCCAGGCAATTGGCGACAAGAAGATCGTGATGCACCTTGATCCCCACCTCATGGGGCTCGGCGGCAATCAGGAACTCCACCGGGATCACGTCGGTGCCCTGGTGCAGCAACTGGAAGAAGGCGTGCTGGCCGTTGGTGCCGGGCTCGCCCCAGACGATGGGGCCCGTCGCCTCGCGCACCGTCTTGCCATCCAGCGTCACGCGCTTGCCGTTCGATTCCATGTCGAGCTGCTGCAGATAGGCGGGGAAGCGCGAGAGGCGCTGGTCGTAGGGAATGATGGCGCGCGAGGGATGGCCGCAGGCATTGCGGTGCCACACGCCGAGAAGCCCGAGCAGCATGGGCAGGTTGCGATTGACTGGAGCCGCGAGGAAATGCTGGTCCATGGCATGGGCGCCCGCCAGCATGTCCATGAAGTTGCGCGGGCCAATGGCGATCATCAGCGAGAGCCCGATCGCCGACCACAGCGAATAGCGTCCGCCCACCCAGTCCCAGAAGCCGAAGGTGCGGTTCTCGGCAATGCCGAAGGCCTTCACCTTGTCGAGGGCGGTGGAGATGGCGGCGAAGTGGTCGCCCACCGCCGCCTCGCCGAGCTTCTCCACGAGCCAGCCCCGCGCCGTGCGGGCATTCGTCATGGTCTCGATGGTGGTGAAGGTCTTGGAGGCGACGAGGAAGAGCGTGGTCTCGGGATTGAGATCTTTCAAGGTGTCGGCGATGTGGGCGCCATCCACGTTGGAGACGAAGTGGGCGCGCGGGCCATCGTGATAGGGCGACAGCGCCAGCGTGGCCATGACGGGCCCCAGGTCCGAGCCCCCGATGCCGATGTTGACGACATCGGTGATCTTGCCCGCCACATGCTTCTGCCGCACCTCCACGGCGAAGCGCGCCATCTCCTCCAGCACGTCGTGCACGTCATGCACCACGTTGTGGCCGCCGACGAAGACAAGCTCGCTCTTCGGGCGGCGGAGGGCGGTGTGGAGCACGGCGCGGCCCTCGGTCGTGTTGATCACGTCGCCCCGCATCATGCGGTGAACCTGCCCCGGCACGTCCGCTGCCTTGGCGAGGGCGGAGAGCAGCTTCATGGTCTTGGCCGTCACCCGGCACTTGGAATAGTCGAGCAGAAGGTCGTCGAGCGCCACGGAGAACTCGCTGAAGCGGCTGGCCTGGCCCTTCTTTCCCGGAGCGAAAGCCTTGCGCATGTCGGGAAGCCCGTCGCGGGCATGGGCCTTGAGTTCGGCGAGCACGGTCTTCGTGGCAGGTGTCATGTCACTCTCTCCTTGCCTCCTGCATGACGCCTTGTTCCGAAAAAGACAATGGCACCCGCTGTCACGGAGAGAACCACGAAACCCGCCGCCAGGGGAACGGGCGTGCCGTCATAGAGCTGGCCGATCACCGTGCCGAGGGCCGCCCCGATCACCATCTGCAGGAAGCCCTGGGTGGAGGCGGCAGTGCCGGCCACCGCACCCAGCGGCTCCATGGCAAGCGCGCCGAAGTTCGACATGATGAAGTTGAAGGCGAAGAACATGCCACTCATGATCAGGAAGAAGACGATGACGGGCAGCAGCTTCACGAGCCCGAGGACGAGCATCAGCGCGCCCAAACCTGCAAAAATGGCAAGGGCCCGGTGCGAGAGCTTGCGCATGCCGAAGCGCATCACCGCCTGCGAGTTCATGAAGCCGCCCAACGCCGCCACAGCGCCGCCCGCTGCGAAGAAGGCGGGGAACCACACGCCCATGCCGTAGTGGTCCACATAGATCTGCTGCGAGGAGGTGAGGAAGCCCATCAGCGCGCCGAAGAGGAGCGCCGTGCCCATGATGTAGGCGAGCGCCACACCGTTCGAGAAGACGATGCCGAAGCCTTCGATGATGGCGACCGGCGTGAAGGCGCGGCGGTTCTCGGGCGCCAGCGTTTCCGGAAGCCGCAGGAACACCCACAGGGCCACCAGTGCGCCGAAGCCGGCCATGAAGCCGAACAGGCCCTGCCACGGCATGATGGTGAGCAGGAACTGGCCGAGGGCCGGCGCAAAGATGGGGGACGCCATCATCACCATGAAGACGAGCGAAAGCGTCTTGGCCATCTCGTCGCCGACGAAAAGGTCGCGCACCAGGGCGATGGCGATGACGGCGGAGGCTGCCGCGCCCGCGCCTTGCAGGAAGCGCAGCGCCACGAGGGTGTTGAAGTCGGTGACGAAATAGGCAGACGCCGCCGCGAGCACATAGACGGCGAGACCAACCAGCAGCGGGTTCCGCCGCCCGAAGCGGTCGGCCAGCGGCCCGAAGACAAGCTGCAGCACCCCGAAGCCGATCATGTAGGCGGGGATGACGAGCTGGCGGCGGTTCTCGTCCGCCTCGCCCAGCGCCTGTCCGATCTCCTGCAGGCCGGGCAGCATGATGTCGATCGCAAAGGCGTTGATGGCGATCATCGCGGCGAGAAGGGCAATGAGTTCGATGCGGCCGGGGCCGCCGGGGGCAAGCTTGGTGGTCATCGGGAGGTTCCTTGTGGCCCCGCCGGAAGAATCAGGGGCCTTGCGGGGGGACGGGGCCTATAGCCTCTCGGGGCAGGAGCTGGAATGTACCGGAGGTGGTGGTGAATGATATGAACCTCCCAAATCACGTCATGCCCGCGCAGGCGGGCACCCAGCTTTGGCGGATGACGCACGCGGGAGATGAAGCTGGGCCCCCGCCTTCGCGGGGGTGACGGTTCTTTCTCTCCCGCCCCCCGCCCTTGCCTTTCCGGGCCAATTCTGCTTTATCCCCGGCCATCTCACTGAAAAGTTGAGGTTCCTCAATCGCCTGGCCGTGTAAGGGCTGCCATGGCGGTTTTTCGTAATGTTCTGAAAGGATTGAACAAAATGCCCAAGATGAAGACCAAGTCTTCGGCCAAGAAGCGGTTCAAGTTCACCGCTTCCGGCAAGGTGAAGGCAGGTGCCGCCGGCAAGCGCCACGGCATGATCAAGCGCACCAACAAGCAGATCCGCAACCAGCGTGGCACCATGGTGCTTGCTCCGGGTGATGAACGCCTGGTCAAGATCCACATGCCCTACGCCGCGAAGTAAGGGGAGGCTCGTCACATGCCACGCGCAAAAGGCGGCGTCGTTGCCCGCCGCTCCCACAAGAAGGTCCTGGCCCGCGCCAAGGGCTACTTCTCCCGCCGCAAGAACATCTTCCGCGTTGCCGTGCAGGCCGTCGAGAAGGCGGAACAATACGCCTACATCGGCCGCCGCCAGAAGAAGCGCAACTTCCGCGCCCTCTGGATCCAGCGCATCAACGCCGGCACCCGCGAACTCGGCCTGACCTACGGCCGATTTATCAACGGCCTCGACAAGGCCGGCATCGAAGTGGACCGCAAGGTCCTCGCCGATCTCGCAGTGCATGACAAGGCCGCCTTTGCCGCCCTCGTGGACAAGGCAAAGGCCGCTCTCGCGTAAGTTCGAACAACTTACCAAACGTCATTCACCGGGCCTTGAGCGGGAGAGCAATCTCCCATACTCAGGGCCCGGTTTTGTTTTGAGGACACGAACGATGTCGCTGGACACCCTGGAGCGCGAAACCCTCGCGCAGGTCAACGCCGCTGCCGACGAGGCGGCCCTTGAGGCGGTGCGCGTTGCAGCACTTGGCAAGAAGGGCTCGATCTCCGAGCAGATGAAGGGCCTGGGCGCCCTGTCGCCCGAGGAGCGCAAGAGCTTCGGTGCGGCCCTCAACCTGCTCAAGGACAAGGTGACGGAAGCAATCGCCACCCGCAAGACGGCGCTGGCCGACAGGGCGCTGAACGAACGTCTCGCCCGCGAGACGATTGACGTGACGCTGCCGGTGCGTGGCGAACTGAAGGGAACGATCCATCCCGTCAACCAGGTGTGGGAAGAGATCGTGCAGATCTTCGGCGACCTCGGCTTCGCCGTGGCCGAGGGCCCGCACATCGAGGACGACTTCCATAACTTCGACGCCCTCAACATGCCGCCGGAACATCCGGCGCGGCAGGAACACGACACCTTCTATTTCCACGAGAAGCCGGACGGTTCGCGCCTCGTGCTCCGCACCCATACGAGCCCGGTGCAGATCCGCACCATGAAGACGCAGGCCCCGCCCATCCGCATCATCGCGCCCGGCCGCACCTTCCGCTCCGACAGCGACATGACCCACACGCCCATGTTCAACCAGGTCGAGGGCCTCGTCATCGACGAGACCACCCACATGGGTCATCTCAAGTGGGTGCTGCATGAATTCTGCAAGGCCTTCTTCGAGGTGAACGAGGTGAAGATGCGCTTCCGTGCCTCGCACTTCCCCTTCACCGAACCCTCCATGGAAGTGGACATCCAGTGCTCGTGGAAAGACGGTCAGGTGAAGATCGGCGAGGGTGACTCCTGGCTCGAGATCCTCGGCTCCGGCATGGTGCACCCGAACGTGATCCGCGCCGGCGGGCTTGATCCCGCCAAGGTGCAGGGCTTCGCCTTCGGCATGGGCATCGACCGCGTTGCCATGCTGAAGTACGGCATCCCCGACCTGCGGGCCTTCTTCGACTCGGACCTGCGCTGGCTCCGCCACTACGGCTTCCGCTCTCTCAACGTGCCGACCCTGGCCGGAGGACTGTCATGAAATTCACCCTCTCCTGGCTCAAGGATTATCTCGACACCACCGCCAGCGTCGACGAGATCGCCGCTGGCCTGCTCGGCATCGGCCTCGAAGTGGAAGAGGTGAGCGACAAGACCAAGGCGCTGGGCGCCTTCACGGTTGCCTACGTGCAGAAGGCCGAGAAGCATCCCAATGCCGACAAGCTCAAGCTCTGCGTGGTCGAGACGAAGGACGGCGTGAAGCAGGTGGTCTGCGGTGCGCCCAACGCCCGCACCGGCATGAAGGCAATCATCGCGCTCCCCGGCGTCACCATTCCGGTGACAGGGGCGGTGTTCGCGCCCGCCACCATCCGTGGTGTGGAATCCCAGGCCATGATGTGTTCCGAGCGTGAGCTGATGCTCTCCGATGAACACGACGGCATCATCGACGTGCCGGGCGACTGGCCGGTGGGCACGCCCGCCGCACAGGCCCTCGGCCTCGACGATCCCATGTTCTATGTCAAGGTGACGGCGAACCGCCCCGATGCGCTCGGCATCTACGGCATCGCCCGCGACCTCGCCGCCAAGGGCCTCGGCACGCTGAAGCCGCTGAATACACCGGCGGTTAAGGGCACGTTCGACTCGCCCATCACGGTGGCGCTCGACTTCCCCAAGGGTGACGAGAAGGCCTGCCCGCTCTTCGTCGGCCGCTATATCCGCGGCGTGAAGAACGGCCCGTCGCCCGCCTGGCTGCAGCAGCGGCTGAAGGCAATCGGCCTCCGCCCCATCTCGGCGCTCGTCGACATCACCAACTACATCACCTTCGCCCATGCCCGGCCGCTGCATGTCTTCGATGCGAAGAAGGTGCATGGCAACATCACCGCCCGCTTCGCCCGGGACGGCGAAACGATCGAGGCACTGGACAACAAGAGCTACACGCTCGCCCCCGGCATGACCGTGATCGCAGACGAGCAAGGCCCCGAGGCCGTGGGCGGCATCATCGGCGGCATTCCGTCGTCCTGCACCGACGAGACGACCGACGTCTTCCTGGAAGCCGCCTATTTCGATCCGGTGCGCACGGCGGCCACGGGCCGCAAGCTCGGCATCAACTCGGATGCGCGCTACCGCTTCGAACGCGGCATCGACCCGGCCTTCACGCCGGTGGGCGCCGAAATCGCCACGCAGATGATCCTCGATCTCTGCGGCGGCGAGGCCTCCAACCTCGTGATCGCCGGCAAGGTGCCGGAGACAAAGCGCACCTACACGCTGCGCAAGACGCGGGTGAAGCAGCTGGGCGGGCTTGATTGTCCGTGGGCGGATCAATTGAAGATCCTCCGCGCGCTTGGCTTCGGCGTGACCGAAGCAGCGGGAGGCGCCTCCTGCATTCCGCCCTCGTGGCGCCCGGACGTGAACGGCGAAGCCGATCTCGTCGAGGAAATCTGCCGCATCGTCGGGCTCGAGAACTTTCCCTTTGCGGAAATGCCGCGGCCCAATGCGGTGGCGCGCCCCGTGCTCACGCCCCTGCAGCGGCGCATGCTAACGACCAGGCGCACGCTTGCGGCGCGCGGCTTCAACGAGGCGGTGACCTACGCTTTCCTGCCGCATTCTCTCGCCGAACTCTTCGGCGGCGGCCAGAAGGAATTGCAGTTGGCGAATGCCATCTCGTCGGAACTGACCGACATGCGGCCGTCGCTCCTTCCCAATCTTCTCGCGGCAGCGGCGCGCAACATCGCCCGCGGCCATGCCGGCTTTGCCATCTCGGAAGTGGGCCATGCCTATGCCGGTGACCAGGCCAAGGACGAAACGCTGCGGGCTGCCGGCATCCGCCAGGGCGAGGCCGTGTCGCGCCAGTGGCAGGGCGGCATGCGCCCCGTCGATGCCTTCGACGCCAAGGCCGATTGCCTTGCCGTGCTCGAAGCTTGCGGCATGGCAGCAAGCACCCTTCAAGTGGTGAACACCGCACCCGCCTGGTTCCATCCCGGACGCAGTGGCACCCTGCAGATGGGGCCGCAGAACAAGATCGCGTTCTTCGGTGAGATCCATCCGAAGGTCTTGGCCGAGATGGACGTGAAGGGCCCCGTGGCCGCCTTCGAGATCGTTCTCAACCTGATCCCGGCGCCCCGCCAGAAGGGCACCGCGAAGCCGGCGCTCGTGCTCTCCGACCTGATGAGCGTGTCGCGCGACTTCGCCTTCGTGGTGGACGAGAAGGTGCAGGCCGCCGAACTCGTGAAGGCGGCGCGCGGCGTCGACAAGGTGACGGTGACGGAGGCGCAGGTCTTCGACGTGTTCAAGCTCGCCGACGGCAAGACCTCGCTGGCGCTGGAAGTGACGTTGCAGCCCAAGGACAAGACCTTCACCGACGAGGAGATCGAGGCGCTTTCCGCGAAGATCGTCGCTGCGGTGACCAAGGCCACGGGCGGCACGCTGCGGGGGTAGATTTCTGCTGCGTCATTCCATCCAAGCGGCACGCCAGTGCCGCGCGAGATGGAACCCCGCTTTGGACGGGGCAAGGAAGCTGGGTTCCATGTCTCGCGATGCTTTTGCATCGCTCGCATGGAATGACGGACGGATTTGAGGAGTCCTGCGCCCCGCTCATGCCCGCCCGCGGCGGCGAAGGTTGAAATCAGCGGCCGGATCGCACAGGCTTGCCACAGCAATGACGATCGCAAAGCCCCAGACCCGCACCCGATGAAGCCGCACGATAATCGCGCCTGGCTTCTGATGCTGCCTGCCGGCGCGATCATGCTCATCGTGGGTGTGGTGCCGCTGATCTCGGTCTTCAACTATTCCTTCCACGACATCTTCTCTCTCCAGAACCTGCATTGGGTCGGCCTCGACTGGTACACGGAACTGATCCGCTCCGACCGCTTCTGGGGCAGCCTCGGCCGCAGCCTGCTGTTCTCCGGCATCGTGCTCTCGGTGCAGCTGCCGCTTGGCATCTGGATCGCGCTGGTGCTCACGCGCACGCCCCGCCTCCGCACGCCGGTGCTCATGCTGCTGGCCCTGCCGCTCGTGGTGCCGTGGAACATGATCCCCATCATGTGGCTCGATCTCATCAGCAAGACGGGCCTTGTCGGCTCCACGCTCACAAGCCTCGCCATACCCTTCGATCCGCGCTTCAACGCCCTCCATACCTGGCTCGTGCTGGTGGTGATGGATACTTGGCACTGGCTCGGCCTCGTGGTGATCCTCAGCTTCGCCGGGCTTTCCGGCATTCCCAACGACTACTACCGCGCCGCGTCGGTCGATGGTGCCTCGCGGCTTGCCGTCTTCCGCTACATCCAGTTGCCGAAGATCAGCGGCATTCTCTCGATTGCAATCCTGCTCCGCTTCGTCGACAGCTTCATGATCTACACCGAGGCCTTCCGCATCAATGCGGGCGGACCCAACCGCGCCACCACCTTCCTCACCCTCGACCTCGGCGAGGAGATCAACAGCTTCACCTATGGTGCTGCGGCGGCACGCTCGATGGTCTACTTCCTGCTCGTCATCACCGCCGCCTGGACCTTCCGCACCGTCATGGACCGGCGCAAGGGCGCGCTGCAGGACATCAACACATGAGCAGCATTCCCACCCCGGCAGGCGAACGGCGGGGCAGCCTCACCCCCATCCTGCTCTTCGCAGGCCTGGCGCTGTTCATCCTGCTCCCCTTCGCGCAATCGCTCATCACCAGCTTCATCTCGACCATGCCGCGTGACGGGATCCGCGAGGGCGAGGTGAGCCTGATCAACTACATCCATATCGCGACGGTGCCGGCACTGCGCGCCTCGATCCTCAATTCCACCTTCTACGTGTTGCTCAACGTGGTGCTCTGCCTCATCGGAGGCCTGCCCGCGGCCTATGCCTATTCGCGCTACAGCTTCACCGGCGACCGGCACTTCTTCTTCATGCTGCTGATCTTCCGGGTGACGCCGCCCGTGGTGCTGTCGCTGCCGATCTTCATTCTCTTTGCCCATCTCAACCTCGTCAACACGCCCGTCGGCATCGCCCTCGTCCATTGCCTCTTCAATATCCCGATTGCCATCTGGGTGTTGGAGAGCTTCATCTCGGCGGTGCCGCGCGAGCTTGACGAGACGGCCTTCCTCGACGGCTATTCCCTGCCGCGCTTCTTCGTCCGTCATCTCATCCCGGTGATCGCGCCGGGGATCGGTGTCACGGCGTTTTTCTGTTTCATCTTCTCCTGGGTGGAGGTGGTCTTCGCCCGCATCCTCACGGTCACGGCGGGCATGCCCATCACCATGGCGATCAATTCGCTGCTCGGCATCAGGCCCGATATGGGGCTTGTGATGGCGATGAACGTGGTCTCGCTGCTGCCCGGCCTTGCCATGATCTACTTCGTGCGCAACCACCTGGCCCGCGGCTTCGTGGTGCGGACGTAAGATCCTTATCGTCCGTCATTCCATCCAAGCGGTACGAACGTGCCGCGCGAGATGGAACCCCGCTTTGGTCAGCAAAAAGGAAGCTGGGTTCCATGTCTCGCGACGCTGTCGCATCGCTCGCATGGAATGACGGTGAGAGCCGGGGGGTGGGAAGCCGGCCCACGATGCGGTATCCTCCGCCCGCGTGCCGGGGGGCCGGAGATGAAGACCATGCCAGACCGCATCGAACATGATTCACTGGGTGACTGGGCCGTGCCGGCCGACGCCGACTACGGCGTCCACACCGCCCGCGCCGCTGCCAATTTCCCCATCACCGGCACGCTGCTCTGCCATTATCCCGAACTCATCATCGCACTCGCCATGACCAAGAAGGCGGCGGCCGAAGCCAATGCCGAACTGGGTGCGCTCGATCCGAAGATCGCCCGTGCCATCGCGAAGGCCTGCGACCGTCTCATCGCCGGCGAGAACCACGACAACTTCATCGTCGACATGGTGCAGGGCGGGGCCGGCACCTCCACCAACATGAATGCCAACGAGGTGATCGCCAACATGGCGCTCCGCGAACTGGGCGAGCCGCGCGGCCGCTATGACGTGGTGAACCCCAACGATCACGTCAATCTCTCGCAATCGACGAACGACGTGTATCCCACCGCCGTGCGCCTCACCATGCTGCGCGAGGTGCCCATGCTGGTGAAGTCGCAGGAGCTTCTGGTCGCCGCTTTCGAGGCCAAGGCCCGCGAATTCCACGACATCATCAAGGTGGGCCGCACCCAGCTCATGGATGCGGTGCCGATGCGCCTCGGCTCGGAGTTCAAGGCCTTCGCCGTGACCGTGGGCGAGGATATCGAGCGCCTGCGCGAATTCTCCTCGCTACTGCGCGAGGTGAACCTGGGCGGCACGGCAATCGGCACCGGCATCAACACGCCGCGCGACTATTCCCGCATCGTGATCGGCAGGCTCGCGGGGATCTCGGGCGTGCCCCTCGTTCCGGCGGGAGACCTCATCGAAGCCACCTCGGACATGGGCGCCTTCGTCACTTTCTCCGGCGTGCTGAAGCGCATCGCCGTGAAGCTCTCGAAGATCTGCAACGATCTCCGCCTGCTGAACAGCGGCCCGCGTGCAGGTCTCGGCGAAATCCGCTTGCCCGCCGTGCAGGCGGGCTCGTCGATCATGCCGGGCAAGGTCAATCCGGTGATCCCGGAAGTGGTGAACCAGATCGCCTATCAGGTGATCGGCAACGACCTAACGGTGACGCTCGGTGCGGAGGCAGGCCAGTTGCAGTTGAACGCCATGGAGCCCGTCATCGTCTTCAACATCCTGCAATCCATGCGCATGCTCTCGCGCGGCATGACGGTGCTGCGGGAAAAATGCATCGAGGGGATCGAGGCCGACGCCGAGCGCTGCCGCGAGCTGCTGGAGAATTCCCTCGTCGCCGTCACGGCCCTCAACCCCTACATCGGCTATGCCGAGGCCAGCCGTGTCGCCAAGACGGCGCTCTCTTCGAGAAGCAGCATCCGCGATGTCGTGCTGGCTGAAAAGCTGATGACGGAGGCGCAGCTGGCGCAGGCCTTCTCCAACGAGACGCTGCTCGGCCAGAAGGACCGCTGATCAGGCGAAGGGAAGCTCCGGCCCCACCGGCACGATGCCGTTGGGATTGAGCGACTTGATCGAGTAGTAGCCGCGCTTGATGTGGTCGATGTTCACCGTGGCGCGGATGCCGGGCAGCGCCATCACGTCCATGATGAAGCGCGAGAGGCGGGGGTAATCCGCAATCCGCCGCTTGTTGCACTTGAAGATGCCGTGATAGGCCGCATCAAAGCGCACCAGTGTCACGAAGAGGCGGATGTCGCTCTCTGTGAAGTGTGCGCCGAACAGGAAGGGGCCGTTCTCCGCCAGCTGCTGTTCCATGCGGTCCAGTGTGGCGAAGACCTCCGCATAGGCCTCTTCATAGGCCACCTGCGTGGTGGCAAAGCCGGCGCGGTAGACGCCGTTGTTGAGGCTGCCGTAGATCGCATCGTTCAGCGCATCGATGCGTGTGCGCAGGGCTTCCGGAGAAAGATCATGCCCGTTCTTCGCCAATCCGCCGAAGCCCGTATTGAGAATGCGCAGGATGTCGGCGCTCTCGTTGTTGACGATGGTGTTGCGGCTCTTGTCCCACAGCACCGGCACGGTGGCGCGGCCCGAGATGTGCGGGTCGGCCTTGGTGTAGATCTCGTGCATGTAGGTGGCGCCGCCCAGGTGATCAGGCGTGCTGCCGGGATAATCGCCGAAGCGCCAGCCCTGCGGCGTGAGGGCCGGCTCGACAACGGAAATGCTGATCACGTCCTCGAGGCCCTTGATGGCGCGCGCCATCAGCGTGCGGCTGGCCCAGGGGCAGATATAGGCGACATAGAGATGGTAGCGCCCGGCTTCGGCCTTGAAGCCTGCGTCGCCGGTCGGGCCGGCGCTGCCGTCCGGCGTCACCCAGTTGCGGAAGGTTGAGGTCTGGCGCACGAAGCCGCCCTTGGCGTCGGTCGCCTGCACGGGCTGCCAGTCGGCCACCCACTTTCCGTCAACCAGCATGAACCGTTACTCCTCGTCGAACTTGGCGTTGACGAGCGTCTCGAGTGCCGCGATGGCCGCCTCCGCATCGGGGCCCGAGGCTTCCACCTTGATCGAGGTTCCCATCGACGCCGCCAGCATCATCAATCCCATGATCGAGGTGGCGGGCACGGTCTGGCCATCCTTTGAGACGGTGATCTCGGCATTGAAGCCCTCGGCGCATTTCACGAACTTGGCCGAGGCCCGGGCGTGAAGCCCGCGCTGGTTGGTGATCGCCATCTCGCGCTGGAGTGTTGCCATTGGCCCCGCCTGCCCCTGCTTCCCCGTGTCAGTCCCCCAGCACCTGGCTGGCAATGTTGATGTACTTGCGCCCCGCATCCTGGGCGGCCGCCGCCGCCTTGTGCAGGTTGGTGTCGCGGCGCACCCGCGCCAGCTTCACCAGCATGGGCAGGTTGAGGCCCGCCACCACTTCGATGCGGCCCTCTTCCAGAAGCGAGATCGCCAGGTTGGAGGGCGTGCCGCCGAACATGTCGGTGAGGATGATGACGCCGTCCCCGCTATCGACGCGCTGGGCTGCTGCGGCAATGTCGGCGCGGCGGAGATCCATCTTGTCGTCGGGCCCGATGCAGATCGCCTCGATCTGATCCTGCCGGCCCACGACATGCTCCACGGCATGAATGAACTCCGAGGCGAGACGCCCGTGAGTGACCAGCACCAGACCGATCATGCGTCCTTCAGCCATTTCAGTTGTTTCATTGTCTGTCCAACACTTACGCGAAAGTGCCGCTCTTTACGCCTTTTGCCCCCCTCCGGGCAATGCCCCCGGTTGTGCCCAGATCCGGGCCGTCAGCACCGTCCGGATCATCGCCGGGGCGGCGGGCTGGGCCCGGTCCAGGGCCATGCGGGGCAGGCTGATGCCGGCAATTTCGGCCGTGAGCAGGCGTTCTTCCGGCATGCGCTCGAGGTCATGGCTGTCGCGCAGGTCGACGATCAGGGCCACGCGCGCAGAGGCAAGATGCGGAAGTGTCAGGATTCCTTGCCCCCGCAATTCCAGGAGTCCGGCGAGTGCGGCAGGCGCCGAGGCGCGCAATCCGCCGCCCTCCGGCGTGAGAAGGGTCTGGTCATCGGCCACAAGCCGCGCCCGGAGGGGAATATCGCCGCTCCCCAGCCCCGCCGCATCGATGAGGCGGAGCGCCAGTTCCGACTTGCCGCTTCCCGGCCTGCCACGAATGAGGATGCCGTGATCGGTGCCCGCCGCATCGCGAATCGCGACCGTGGTGGCGTGGATGTTGAAGGGCGTCATGACCGCGCCGGCGGTTCCCAGTCCGCCGCCAGCATCGGAATGCGCACGATGAAGCGGGCGCCGAGCACCGGGCGCGTACCGTCCGCGTTGGCGCGGCCCTGGCGGTTCTCGGCCCAGACGCGGCCCTTGTGGGCTTCGACGATCTGCCGTGAGATGGCGAGGCCGAGGCCCGAGTTCTTGCCGAAGCTCTGTTCGGGGCGGTCGGTGTAGAAGCGTTCGAAGACGCGCTCGAGATTCTCCGGGCGGATGCCGGGGCCCGAATCCTCCACGCGCACCTCGATGTCGCCGCCGCTGCGGCGGATGCGGACGAAGATCTTGGTGCCGGGCAGCGTGAAGGAGCGGGCGTTGTCGATGAGATTGCGGAAGACCTGCGAGAGGCGCGAGTCCTGGCCCAGCACGCGGTAGGCCATGTCCTGGCGGAGGCCCGGTCCCGGCGGCTGCACCACCAGCACGACTTCGGCATCGCCACTCTTCGCCGTTTCGTTGGCGAGGATGACGATGGCGCCCAAAAGCTTGGCGACGTCGACCGGCGTCGATTCACTGCGCGAAAGTTCCGCATCAAGCCGCGAGGCATCGGAGATGTCGGTGATCAGGCGGTCCATGCGCTTCACGTCATGCTTGACGATGTCGACGAGGCGCTGGCGCTGTTCGTCGGTCTTGACGAAGCTCAGGGTTTCGACCGCACTGCGGAGCGAGGTGAGCGGGTTCTTTAGTTCGTGGCTCACGTCGGCGGCGAAGGCCTCGATGGCATCGATACGTTTGTAGAGGGCGCCGGTCATGTCGCGGAGCGAGCCGGAGAGATGGCCGATCTCGTCACTGCGCCGCGTGAAGTCGGGAATCTCCACACGCGTGTTGACGCCGCGGCGCACCTTCTGGGCCGCGGCCGAGAGCAGGCGGATGGGCTTGGCGATGGTGGAAGCCAGCGCGATCGAGAGGAGAAGGGCAACGAGTGTCGCGAAGCCGAAGGTGAGCAGCACGATGCGGCGCTCGGCCCAGACGACGTTGTCGATCTCGCCGCCGCGGTTGGAGAGCACGAGTGCGCCCAGCACGGCGCGGAAGCGCTGCACCGGCACGGAGACGAGCACGATGATCTGGCCGTCCTCGTTGAGCCGGACGATGCTCACCGAAGCGCCATTCAAGGCGGCGGCCACTTCGGGCGCATCCTTGTTGCCGTCGAGGCCATACTCCGCGTGAACGGGATAGTCATAGCCGAAGACCCAGTCGAAGAGGCTGTTCCACCAGCGGGCAACGGCATTGGGCGGCGAGGTGTTGACGGGGCCTTCCGACTCGATCAGATCGCTGCCGCCCATGAGGAAGCGGCTGTCGACGATCAGGTTGCCGTCGGGATCGATGATTCGGGCGCGGTTGTTCGTGTTGGCGAGGAGACGCCGCAGCACCGGGCCTGCCTTTTCCGGATCAATGGGAAAGTCGAGGCCTTCCACCGGATTGATTTCGCTCTGGGCGTTTTCCGAGAAGTCGTCGAGGGAATCGGGCGTGATGACGATGTTGCCGGTGTCGGCGGAGGCGGAGCCTGCCACCGCGCCGGCGATGATCTGCGCCTGGGTGGTGAGGCTCTGCACCTTGGCGTCGATCAGGCCCTGGCGGAACTGGTTGAAGTAGAGAATGCCGAAGGCGAGGACGAAAAGCCCGAGGATGTTGATGAGGGCGATGCGGGCGGTGAGGCTGGTGGGGGCAAGGCGGCGGAGCAGCGGCGGACGCACCGCAGCCTCGGACAAGGCGTCGCTTTCCAGCGCCTCATCCGCGTCGCTGCGGTCCGTTTCGATGTCCTTCGGCTTGTCCAGCATGTCAGGCCCCACCCGGGCGGCAATGCCGGTTTACTGCTCCTTGAAGCGGTAGCCAACGCCGTACAGCGTTTCGATACCGTCGAAGCTTTCGTCGACCTGGTTGAACTTCTTGCGCAGGCGCTTGATGTGGCTGTCGATGGTGCGGTCGTCCACATAGACCTGGTCATCATAGGCCGCATCCATCAGCGCATCGCGGCTCTTGACGATGCCGGGGCGCTGGGCGAGCGACTGCAGGATGAGGAATTCGGTGACGGTGAGGGTCACGGGCTTGCCATCCCAGGTGCAGGAGTGGCGGTCCGGGTCCATCGAGAGCTTGCCGCGCTCGATCACCTTGTTGGCTTCCGGCACGGGAGCCGCACCATCGCGGGCGCCCGCACGGCGCAGCACCGCCTTGACGCGCTCGACCAGCAGGCGCTGCGAGAAGGGCTTCTTGATGAAATCGTCGGCCCCCATCTTGAGGCCGAAGAGCTCGTCGATCTCGTCGTCCTTGGAGGTGAGGAAGATCACCGGAAGGTCGGTCTTCTGGCGGATGCGGCGGAGAAGTTCCATGCCGTCCATGCGCGGCATCTTGATGTCGAAGATGGCGACATCGGGCGGATTGTCCATGAGGCCCTGAAGGGCGGCGGCGCCGTCGTTGTACTTCTGCACGGCATAGCCCTCGGCCTCCATGGTCATTCCCACGGAGGTCAGGATGTTGCGGTCATCATCGACCAAGGCAATCGTCGGCATCTTCTTGTTCATTCCTTTCGTAGCCTCCTGTCGCATAGGTATGAAAGTGGAACAAAATGTGGCACCTGATATAGATGCTCTGGCCTGAAATTGCGAGGTTTTTAGATGGAATCGCCGAAACGTGATGGAATGGCGGCAGCCCAGCGCCTGCTGCGGGCAGGGGGAACCGGTGCCCTTGCCGTGCTTGAACCGGGGGCAGGAAGTCCCATGGTGACAATGGTTAACACCGCGGTGGACAGTGGTCTCCGTCCCGTCATCCTGATCTCGAACCTGTCGCTGCACACCCGCTGCCTGATGGCGGACCCGCGCGCCAGCCTGATGCTACACGACATCTTCCCGGCGGACGGCGACCCGCAAACCGCCCTGCGTGTGACCCTTTCGGGGCGCTTTGAGAAGCTTGCCGAGCCGGAGGAAGAAGAGGCGGCGAAGGCCTTCCTGACGCGTCACCCCTATGCCGAACTCTATGCCGGCTTCGGGGACTTTGCCTTCTGGCGGCTGGCGGCGGAGCAGGCCCACATCGTGGCGGGCTTCGGCCGCGCCTATGACGTGCGCTTCGTGGACCTCGCGGCCCTCTGACTCAGGCGATCAATCCTGCCGCACCACCAGGTCGGCAGGGGCCCGGTGGGCGAGCACGTGGGCGATGTTGAGATCGTCGTTGGAGGCGATCCAGTTCCGCGCGTAGTCCATGTCGAAGCCGTGATCAAGCCAGCGCTGGATCAGGCGCTTGCGCAGTTCGTCATGCGGCACATCGATGAAGATGCTGAAATCGAAGAGCGGCCTCAGCCTGGTCCACGGCGCTTCATCGAGGAGGAGATAGTTGCCCTCGATGAGGATGAAGCGGGTGTCGCCGCGCACGATGTCGGCTGCGGCCCGCGACAGTTCCATGGTGCGGTCAAAGACCGGAATGGCGATGTCGGGTTCGCGGGCGCGGATGCGGCGGAGAAGATGCTCGAAGCCCGCCGCATCGAAGGTGAAGGGCGCACCCTTGCGCGGGCGGTGGCCGCGGGCGTTGAGCACCGCATCGTCGAAGTGATAGCCGTCCATGGGAACCACGACGGCACTCTCGCCCGCCGCGGTCAGACCCTTCTGCAGGTCATGCGCAGTGGTCGACTTGCCTGAGGCGGGCGGACCCGCAATCGCCACCATGAAGCGCTCATGGCCCTTGGCGCGCACCAGGATATCGGCCTGCAGGTCGGCAAGGTTCATCGAAGCGTCAGCCCAGAAGTTCCGGCGGCGGCGCCTTGGCGCCGGTCATCAGCGCCACCGCATCCGACATGCTGAAGTCCTTCGGATTGATGGTGCAGAGCCGCTTGCCGAGGCGGTGGATATGGATGCGGTCGCAGACCTCGAAGACATGCGGCATGTTGTGCGAGATGAGCACGATCGGAAGCCCGCGCTTCTTGACGTCGAGGATGAGTTCGAGCACGCGGCGCGATTCCTTGACGCCGAGCGCCGCAGTGGGTTCGTCCATGATCAGCACCTTGGTGCCGAAGGCAGCGGCACGCGCCACCGCCACGCCCTGGCGCTGGCCGCCCGACAGGGTTTCCACCGCCTGGCCGATGTTTTGAATGGTCATGAGGCCGAGTTCGGTGAGCTTTTGGCGCGCCACCTTCTCCATGGCGCCGCGGTCGAGCATGCGGAAGAGCGAGCCGAGGACGCCGGGCTTCCGCAGTTCGCGGCCGAGGAACATGTTGTCGGAGATGGAGAGGGCGGGCGAGAGCGCGAGGTTCTGGTAGACGGTCTCGATCCCCGCAAGGCGCGCATCCATCGGCGTGCGGAAGTGGAGCGTCTTGCCCTCGAGCCTGATCTCGCCTTCATCGGGCGTGACGGCACCGCAGATCGCCTTGATCAGGGTCGACTTGCCCGCACCGTTGTCGCCGATCACCCCCAGCACTTCGCCGGGGTAGAGATCGAAGTTGGCGTTGTCGAGGGCGGTGACGCGGCCATAGCGCTTGACCAGGCCACGGGTGGTGAGGATTGGCTCGCGGGCCGGTTCCTGTGCGGGTGCCTTTGCTGCTGCTGACTTTGCCATGGTCTTACCCCGCAACCTTTCTGATCCACTGGTCCACCGTCACGGCGGCGATGATGAGGACGCCGATGAGGAGGTAGGTCCACTGGGCGTCGGCGCCGAAGAGGCGCAGACCCAGCGAGAACACGCCCACGATGAGGGCGCCGAAGATCATGCCGAGGATCGAGCCGCGCCCGCCGAACAGCGAGATGCCGCCGATCACCACGGCGGTGATCGATTCGATGTTGGCGAATTCGCCCGAGGTGGGCGAGACCGAGCCGATGCGCCCGATCAGCACCCAGCCGGCCACGGCGCAGATGAAACCGGACAGCGTGTAGGTCATCACCAGCATCTTCTTCACCGGAACGCCGGCGAGATCGGCTGCGTCGGGATCGTCACCCACGGCATAAAGCCTTCGTCCCCAGGCGGTGTAATTGAGCACGTACCAGAGGAAGATGACGAGCAGCACCATGAAGACCACGCCCAGCGTGAAGACGGCGCCGCCCACTTTGATCTGCCCGCCGAAGAACTGGAGGAGCGGGGCTTGCGCCTCGATGTCCTGCCCGCGGATCGTCTCGTTCTTGGAATAGATGTACTTGATCGAGTTGTAGACCTGCCAGGTGCCCAGCGTAACGATGAAGGGCGGCAGGCGCATGTGCGCCACAAGCCAGCCGTTGATGAAGCCGCAGAGCGTGCCGCAGGCAAGCCCGCAGAGAATGGAAATGGGAACGGGAATGCCGTAGCGGAAGGTGAACTGGCCCATGATGACGGCCGAGAGCACCATGGTGGCGCCCACCGAGAGATCGATGCCGGCGGTGAGGATGACGAGCGTCTGCGCTGCACCCACGATGCCGACGATGGCGATCTGCTGGACGATGAGGGTGAGCGAATAGGCGTTGAAGAACTTGCCGCCCACCAGCACGCCGAAGGCGAGCACCGAGAGGATGAGGACGATCAGCGGCACGGCCGCGGGGCTGGAATGGAGGAAATGCTGGAAGCGCTTCAGCGCCGAATCCTGCTCCTCGAATGACGCGACGTTCTTGTCGCTCTTGTCGAGAACCTTCTCGAATTCCTGCGCAGTGGCCATGGTGTCCCCTCCCGAGAGATATGTGCCCGGTGCTTCCGCACTCTTGGCGCAACGGACGATCAAATCGGAACGATTTGAGAGTGGAAAGTTGCGCCAGATATTTAATTTGACGCATCTTTCGCGTCGCAAGGTGATTCCACTTGCTCGCACGATGCGTTATTATTCGAAGGGCGGCATCGAGGCCGCCCTCCGTCTCAGGTGATCATTGTCCGGAAACGCTGCGGGATCAACCCCAGCAGAGTTCGAGACCCTTCTTGGTGTCGATCGACTCGACGCCATCGACCGGGTTGTCGGTGATGAGCTTCACGCCGGTGTCGAAGAAGTTCTTGCCGTCGGTGGCCTTCGGCTTTTCGCCGGTGTCGGCGAACTTCTTGATCGCTTCCACGCCCAAGGCGGCCATCAGCAGCGGATACTGCTGCGAGGTGCCGCCGATGATGCCTTCGGCAACGTTCTTCACGCCCGGGCAGCCGCCGTCGACCGACATGATCAGGACCTGCTTTTCCTTGCCCACGGCCTTGAGGGCCTCATAGGCGCCGGCAGCGGCGGGTTCGTTGATCGTGTGGATCACGTTGATGTCCGGATTGATCTGGAGGAGGTTCTCCATGGCCTTGCGGCCGCCTTCCGGGTTGCCGTTGGTGTAGTCGTGGCCGACGATGCGCGGATCATCCTCGTCGCCGATCACGTTCGGGTCCTTGATGTCGATGCCGAAGCCCTTCATGAAGCCCTGGTCGCGGAGCACGTCCACGGTGACCTGCTTGGAGTTGATGTCGAGGAAGCCGATCTTGGCGTCCTTGGCGGCATCGCCCAGCTTGGCCTTGGCATAAGCACCGATCAGGAAGCCGGCCTGGAAGTTGTCGGTGGCCATGGTCTGGTCAGCGGCGTCGATGGGCTCAAGCGGCGTGTCGAGGGCGATCACGAGGATGCCGGCGTCGCGGGCCTTCTTGATCGAGGGCACGATGGCCTTGGTGTCGGAGGGGGTGATCAGGATGCCCTTGGCGCCATCGGCGATGCAGGTTTCGATCGCGGCCACCTGGCCTTCGTTGTCGCCGTCGTCCTTGCCGGCATAGGCCTTGAGGTCAACGCCGAGTTCGGCGGCCTTGGCCGTGGCACCTTCCTTCATCTTGACGAAGAAGGGGTTGGTGTCGGTCTTGGTGATGAGGCAGGCGCCGACGCCGGCGGCCTGGCCCGAAGTCGAGGCGAGAGCCAAGAGGCCAGCACCCAGCAGAGCAGTCTTCAACAGAGCTTTCACGTTCAGATCCTCCCATGAATACCCGCCAGTTTGCGGGCGAACGCTACAATGTGCGCGAGAGACCGGAGTCACCCGTGACGGGCCTTCGGCCTCTTGCACCGCCGACGATGATGGAATCGAACTTCACCTCCTGTCAATAAGTAAATCAGAATGATTTATTATTGACAGGCGGCCCGGCCTGCTGAATCCATAAGCAGACGGAGAAAACCGGAGACCGGAGACTGACGGGATTGACTGGGGACATGGGCGACATGCAGCCGGAGCGGGACATTCGCAGCGACAAGCCGGCCGCAACGGAGGGGAACCCCTTCGAGGCGGGGCCGGAGGCTGCCGCCGATTTCGGCCTGACCCGGCGCGGCACCACCCAGACCGGCGTGCGCATCTATCACGAGCGCCTCGCCCTCTCGCTGATCCGCACCCACGGCAATCTCTCGAAGGCGGAGATCGCGCGGCTCACTGGACTTTCGGCCCAGACCGTGTCGGTGATCGTGCGCGGGCTGGAGCGGGATCATCTGGTGCTGAAGGGAGAGTCGGTCAGGGGCCGTGTCGGCCAGCCCTCGCAGCCCTATTCGCTCAATCCGGACGGGGCCTTTGCGCTCGGCCTCAAGGTGGGCCGACGCTCGGGCGACCTGGTGCTCATCGATCTTGCCGGAAGGAAGCGCCACGCCGTCCACATTCCCTATCACTTCCCCACCCCCATGCAGTTTCTCGCCTATGCCCGCGCCGGTCTCGACGAGATCCTCGCCAGCCTGCCGCGCAATCTGCACAAGCGCATCGCCGGGCTCGGCATCGCCGCACCCTTCGAGCTGTGGAACTGGGGGAAGGAGATCGGCGCCCCCGACGAGGTGATGGATGCCTGGCGCGAGTTCAATCTCACCGCCGAGATCATGCAGCTCTGTGATTGGCCGGTCATGCCCTGCAATGATGCGACTGCGGCCTGCGCCGCCGAACTGCTCTTCGGCACCGGCCACCGCTACCGCGACTTCGCCTATCTCTACGTAGGCTACTTCGCGGGCGGCGGTCTCGTCATCAACGGCCAGCTCCATCAGGGCCCGACCGGCAATGCCGCTGCCTTCGGCTCGTTGCCGGTGCCGAAGCCGGGTGGCGGCAGCGAACAGCTCATTCACTCCGCCTCGCTCTACAAGCTGGAGCGCGCCCTCTTCGATGCCGGCAACGAGCCCGGCCTGATGTGGCGGCGGGGCGACGACTGGTCGGGTGCGGAAGCGCAAACCGGTCCGTGGATTGCGGGCGCCGCCCGCGGCCTCGCCTTCGCCACGGCAAGCATTGCCAGCGTGGTCGACTGTCCGGCGATCATCATTGACGGCGCCATGCCGCCCGCGATCCGCCACCGCCTCGTGGAGGCGACGCGGGCCGAGGCAAAGCTCCTCAACATGGACGGCATCACGCCCTTCGCCATCGAGGAGGGCACGATCGGCATCGACGCCCGCGCCCTGGGTGCAGCCAGCCTGCCGCTCTTCGCCAACTTCATGGCCGACCGGGACGTGCTGTTCAAAGAGAGTGCGTGAGTGTTCGCCCTCCCTCCATGGCCGGGCATGGAGAGAAAACATAGCCGTCACCCCCGCGAAGGCGGGGGCCCAGCTTTCTCCTGTATACCTGTGACCCGCCAAAGCTGGATTCCGGCTCGCGCGCGACATCTCGCTGACGCTCGATCAAGGCGCGCGTCCGGAATGACGGTTGAGGTTGAGGGTGGGTGGGCTTGCAGTCCCGGCCTCGCTGGGCTTAAGCCCGGCCCGGCATGATCATCCTCGCCCTCGACACCACCCTTGCCTCCTGTTCGGCGGCCCTCTTCGATGCGGGCGCTGGACGCATGCTCGCAGCCCGCCAGCTGCTCATGGACAAGGGCCATGCCGAGGCGATTGCGCCCCTGGTGCAGCGCTGCCTGCAGGAGGCGGGCGTGTGGCCGAGCAGCATCGCCCGCATCGCGGTCACAAACGGCCCCGGCACTTTCACCGGCCTGCGCATCGGCCTGTCGCTCGCCCACGGCATGGGACTGGCGCTGGGCTGTGACGTGGTCGGCCTCGATACGCTCACCGCCACCGCCGCCCCCTTCCTCGGAAAGGTGCGCGAGCTTATCGTCGTCCACCAGGCAGGTGCGACCGGCAAATTCTACGCCGGCCTGTTCCGCAACGGCACACTGGCGGGGCCGCTCAGCTTCGTTTCGCCCACGGAGGTGCTGGAGCTTGCCCCGGCAGGCGCCTCTATCATGGGCACCGGGGCCGACGCCATCACCGCGCTCGCGCCCCAGGCCTTCAAGCGGATCGAGGGCCATGATCTTCCGTGTGCAGAGGAATTCGTTGCCTTCGCCGCCGATCTTCCGGCCGCAAAGGGCCTCCCCGAACCGCTCTATCTCCGCGAACCTGACGCGAAACCGCAGGCCGCCTTCGTGGCGGAGACCATCCGGCTGGCGACCGCAGCGGACATTCCGGCGCTGACCCGCCTCCACCAGATGTGTTTCGACAAGGGCTGGAGCGAGGAGAGCCTGCGCCAGAGCATGACCACGCTCGGTGCGCTGACGCTGGTGGCAGAGCGCGACGGCGGCATCCGCGCCTTCGTCGTTGTGCGGGTGGTCGCGGGTGAGGCCGAGATCATCACCATTTGTACTGAACCGCACTTCCGTCGCAAGGCGCTTGCCGACAAGCTGCTGTCTGCACTCCGCGAGATGCTCCGTGCACAGAAGATCACGCGGCTCCATCTCGAGGTTGCCGCCGACAATGCCGCCGCACAAGCGCTCTATGCCCGCCAGGGCTTCGGCGAAGTGGGCCGCCGCAAGGGCTATTACGCCCGCGGCACCAGCCAGCCGTGCGACGCCATCCTGATGGCCGTCACGCCATGAAGGCCCACCCATGAGAACTGTGACATGAGGCACCTCCGGCCTCTCCTTCTGCTCATCGGGTTCGCGCTTCTCACCCTGCCGCTGATGCCGGTGCAGCAACTGCTGCTGTGGGCCTGGCCCCAGATGGCGGCGCGTTTGCCCCACTGGTATCACCGCCAGGCGGCGCGGCTTCTCGGCATCAACATCATCATCAAGGGCGAACGACCGGCGCCGGGCGCGGCCTTCATCGTCTCCAACCATGTCTCGTGGCTCGACATCATCGTCCTCTCGGCGGCAGCACCCGTGAGCTTCGTCGCCAAGCGGGAGGTGGCGAAGTGGCCCTTCTTCGGATCGCTCGCCCGCCTGCAGCGCACCGTCTTCGTCGACCGCGAACGCCGCCACACCACCGGCCGCGAGCGTGACGAAATCTCCGAGCGCCTGAAGGCGGGCGAGAAGATCGTGCTCTTTCCGGAAGGCACCTCGCACACGGGTCTTGCCGTGCTGCCCTTCCGCTCGTCCTATTTCGCCGCCGTGCACGACCCGCAAATCCCGGTGATCCCCGTGACGCTCGCCTATACCCGTCGCTGGGGCATGCCCTTCCTGCAGCGGGAGGTGGCGGCCTACGCCTGGTATGGCGACATGGACCTCGCCCCCCATCTCTGGAACGCCCTCGCCGAGGGGCCCCTCGACGTGGAGGTGATCTTCCACGGGGCGGAGACGCTGGCCCATGCCAAGGACCGGAAACGGCTCGCCGCCCATGCCGAAAACACCGTCCGGGCGGGGCTCGTCCATGCGCTTCACGGGCGCTGAAAAAGCCGCTATGCCCCGGCCATGAACGACATGTCGGCCATCGCCCTCACGGCAGAGACGGAAACGGCGCAGAAGAAGGTCTTCATCAGGACCTACGGCTGCCAGATGAATGTCTATGACTCGACCCGCATGGAGGCGATCCTGGCGGGCGAGGGCTATGCCCAGGCAGCAGCCCCCGAGGAGGCTGATCTCGTCATCCTCAACACCTGCCACATCCGCGAGAAGGCGGCGGAGAAGGTCTATTCCGAACTGGGCAAGATCCGCGCAATGAAGCGCGAGCGCGAAGGCGCGGGCCGGGACATGGTGATCGCGGTTGCCGGCTGCGTCGCCCAGGCCGAGGGCGAGGAGATCGCGAAGCGTGCGAAGGGTGTCGATCTCGTCTTCGGGCCACAGACCTTCCACCGCCTGCCCGAGTATCTGGCGCGCCACCGCGAGACGGGCCGCACCGTGGTCGAAACCGAATTCCCGGCGGAGGAGAAGTTCAAGGCGCTGACCGCGAAGGCATCACCGGGGACGGCGGTTGCAGCCTTCCTCACCGTACAGGAGGGCTGTGACAAGTTCTGCAGCTTTTGCGTGGTGCCCTATACCCGCGGCGCGGAATTCTCGCGGCCCATGGCGCAGGTGCTGGCGGAAGCCCGCGGGCTTGCAGGCCGGGGTGTGCGCGAGGTGACGCTGCTCGGCCAGAACGTCAATGCCTATCGCGGCGAAGCAGATGGCGGCACGGCCAGCCTCGCCCGGCTTGTCACGGAACTTTCATCTGTACCCGGCATTGAACGCATCAGGTACACGACCAGCCACCCCCGTGACATGAGTGATGACCTCATTGCTGCCCACGCCGAAAACCAGAAGCTCATGCCCTATCTGCACCTTCCCGTGCAGGCCGGCAGCAACCGCATCCTGAAGGCCATGAACCGCGGCCATACCGCCGAAGAGTATCTCGACCTGCTGGCGAAGGTCCGGGCCGCCCGCCCCGACATCGCCATCTCGGGCGATTTCATCGTGGGCTTCCCCGGGGAGACGGAGGCCGAATTCGAGGAGACGATGGCGCTGGTCCGGACGGTCGGTTACGCCTCCGCCTTCTCCTTCAAGTATTCACCCCGTCCGGGCACGCCCGCCGCCGAACGGCCGGACCAGTTGCCGGAGGACGTCAAGCTCGACCGCCTGCACCGCCTGCAGGCCCTGCTTCTTGACCAGCAGCAGGCCTTCAACAGGTCTTGCGTCGGGGGCACATTCCCTGTTTTGCTGGAAAAGCCCGGCCGCCGAGATGGCCAAATGATCGGACGCTCCCCATATCTGCAGAGCGTCCACATAGAAATCCCGGAGGGCGGACCCGGTTTCGGAGCCCTTGTGGAGTGCCGAATCGAAGGTGTTGGCCCCAACAGCCTTTCAGGCCAATATGTTCGCCAGACCGCGTGATTCTAGAATCTTGAGAGGAAACGGAGACAGAGACCTTTGAGCCAGACGATCAGCGCCCTTCATCCGCCGCGCCACTCCGCTACGCATCAGACTCAGTCTCCCTCTCATGGCCATCCGCCCGACGACAAGACCTACACGCTGACCTTTGAGGACAACCGGCTGCTCTCACTGCTCTTCGGCGAGCACGACGAGCATCTCGCCCTGATCGAGCACCGCCTCGGCGTGGCGATCACGCCGCGCGGCAACCGCGTGGCGATCCGTGGCGATGCCGCCAATGTGGAGAACGCCCGTTCGGTGCTGCTCTCGCTCTACGGCCGTGCCGGACGCGGCCTCGAGATCACCCGCGGCGAGGTGGATGGCGCCATCCGCATGGCCCGCGCCCAATCGGAAAAGGACGTGACCGAAGGCGCCGTGCGCACCCGCCGCAAGGCCGTCATCGCCCGCACGCCCACCCAGCGCACCTACATCGATGCAATCCGCAAGAACGAACTCGTCTTCGGCATCGGCCCCGCCGGTACCGGCAAGACCTATCTCGCGGTGGCCTGCGCCGCCGAGGCCCTCATGAACGGCGAGGTCGACCGCATCGTGCTGTCGCGCCCCGCCGTGGAAGCAGGCGAACGCCTCGGCTTCCTGCCCGGCGACATGAAGGAGAAGGTCGATCCCTATCTCCGCCCGCTCTATGACGCGCTCTACGACATGATGCCCCAGGCGCTGGTCGCCAAGGGCCTTGCCGAAAACCAGATCGAGATCGCGCCGCTCGCCTTCATGCGCGGCCGCACGCTCTCGTCAGCCTTCATCATTCTCGACGAAGCACAGAACACCACACCGCAGCAGATGAAGATGTTCCTCACCCGCCTGGGCGAAGGCAGCCGCATGGTGGTGACGGGCGACCCCACCCAGGTCGATCTTCCGAACAACGCCACCTCCGGCCTCTCGGACGCGCTGCACATTCTGAAGGGCGTGAAGGGCATCGAGCAGGTGGAGTTCAAGGCAGCGGACATCGTGCGCCACCAGCTCGTGGGCCGCATCGTCGGCGCCTACGACAAGGCAGCACAGAAGGCGCGTCCGCCCGCCCGACCTTCGAAATGACCCTTGCCATCGACATCGAGGACGAGGCCTGGGACACCCTCCCGGGCCTTTCCCGTCTTGCGGAGGAGGCCGCCGCCGCCGCCCTAGCTGGCCGGGGTGTGAACGGGGCCGTGACGCTGCTCTTCACCTCGGACGCCGAGATGCAGGCCCTCAACAAACAGTGGCGCGGCAAGGACAAGCCCACCAACGTTCTCTCCTTCCCGGCGGCAGGCGGAATGCCGGTTCCGGCCGGGGAAGACCCACCGCTCGGCGATATTGCGCTTGCTTTTCAGACAGTTGCGCGCGAAGCCGCGGAGCAGGGCAAAAGCCTGGCCCACCACACCAGCCATCTGATCGTGCATGGCGTGCTGCATCTTTTGGGCTATGATCACGAGGAAGACGGTGAGGCCGAGGAAATGGAAAACGAGGAACGCATGATCCTCGCCCGCCTCGGCATTGCCGACCCATACACGACACCATGAGCAACGAAAAACCATTCGAATCCAAACCCGGCATCCTGCAGAAGCTGCGCCGCCGGTTCCTCCGCACTGCCGATCTTCGCGAAAGCCTCGAGACCGTCATCGAAAGCCACGCCGAGCAATCGGGCGGGCCTGCCATGGCGGAAGATGCCCGCTCCATGCTGGGCAACCTCCTCGGCTTCTCCAACCTGCGCGTCGATGACCTGATGGTGCCGCGCGCCGACATCACCGCCCTCGACGAGACGGCGACGATGCGCGAACTGCTGGACAAGTTCACCGACGCCAACCATTCGCGCCTGCCGATCTACCGCGAGACGCTGGACGACGTCTCCGGCATGATCCACGTGAAGGACTTCCTCCACTGGCTCACCCACAAGGGCAAGAGCAAGCGGGTGAAGGGCAAGACGCCGGGCCTCTCACTGCCCGCCGACGAGCTGGCGACGACGATCAAGTCGCACGGCTCGCTCATCCGCGACGTGCTCTACGTTCCACCTTCCATGCCCGCCCCCGATCTTCTGGTGAAGATGAAGACCTCGCACATCCACATGGCGATCGTGGTCGACGAGTATGGCGGCAGCGACGGCATCGTCACCTTCGAGGACCTCGTGGAGGCGATCGTCGGCGACATTGCCGACGAGCACGACGATGACGATGAAGTGGCGATGATCGAGAAGCAGGACGAGAGCACCTGGATCGCCGATGCGCGCATCTCGATCTCGACCCTTGACCAGATGTTCAAGGTCGACCTGCTGCCGGCGGAAGAAGAGGACGAGGCGGACACGCTGGGCGGCCTGATCTTCGAGATGCATGGCCGCGTGCCCAACAAGGGCGAGGTGATCAAGCATCCCTCCGGCATGGAATTCGAGATCATGCAGAGTGACCCGCGCCGCGTGAAGAAGGTGAAGATCCTCTTCAAGCCACAGACCGAGACGGAAGAGGCGGGCGCCTAACTCAGCGTGTTAAAGTAATCCCGCCGCCGCGGCGTGGGCCTTGAGGTTGACCTCGGGCCGGGCGCCCACATGCGAGATCACTTCCGCTGCGGCAAGGCCGCCCAGTTCGGCGCAGCGCTTGAGCGGCATGTCGCGGGTGTAGCCGAAGAGGAAGCCCGCGGCGTAGAGATCGCCCGCACCTGTCACATCGATGACCTTCGCCACCCGATGGGCCGGAACCTCCACGGTTTCATTGCCGCGCACGATGACACTGCCCTTTTCCGAGCGGGTGAGCACGGCGACGGCGCAATCGCGGCGGATCGCCTCCATGGCGCCGTTGAAGTTCTGGGTCTGGTAGAGCGACTTGATCTCGGTCTCGTTGGCGAAGACGATGTCGATGCGCGAGCGGATGAGGTGCATGAAGTCGTCGCGGTGGCGCTCGACGCAGAAGGAATCGGAGAGCGTGACCGAGGTCAGGCGCTTGGCGGCCCGCGCAATGTCCGAGGCGCGGCGGAAGGCGTCCTTCGCCTCGGGGCGGTCGTAGAGATAGCCTTCCATGTAGGTGACGCGCGAGGCCTGCACGGTGGCCTCGTCGATGTCGGCGGCGGTGAGGTTCACGCAGGCGCCGAGATAGGTGTTCATGGTGCGCTCGGAATCGGGCGTCACCAGAATGAAGGAGCGGGCGGTGGCGGGACCGTCCGTTGCCGCCGCGGTGTCGAAGTGCACGCCCTGGGCCCGCATGTCATGGCGGTAGATGTCGCCCAGCTGGTCTTTCTTCACCTTGCCGAAATAGGCGGCGCGCCCGCCGAAGGAGGCGACGCCCGCCGCGGTGTTTCCGGCCGAGCCGCCCGAGACTTCCCGGGCCGGGCCCATGGCGGCATAGAGCTGTTCGGCCCGCGCCTCGTCGATCAGGTTCATGGAGCCCTTCACCAGCTTTTCGCGGGCGATGAAGCTGTCCTCCACCCGGGCGATCACGTCCACGATGGCATTTCCGATGGTGAGTACGTCGAAGCGGATGTCGGTCATGGCAGGATCGCTAGCCCGGATGGCTTGTACAAACAAGATGCAGTAACTAGGTGTGCGACCATGTTGAAAGCCGCCATCAGGGCCCTGGGCGACCTCACCTCGCCCGATTTCCGTTCCGTGCTCTGGAAGGCGATCGGGCTTTCCCTGCTGCTCTTCGCCTCGATCCTGGTGGGGGTGCAGCTCCTCTTCTATTTCCTGCAGTTCGTGCCTTGGCCGTGGCTGGAGACGACGCTGGCGATCGGCACCGGGCTCGGACTGCTGGTGGCTTTCTTCTTCCTCATGTCACCGGTGACGGCGATGTTCGCTGGCCTCTACCTCGACACGGTGGCCGAGAAGGTGGAGCGGAAGCACTATCCGCAAGGGCCCATCGGGCAGCCCCAGCCGACGTTGAAGTCGATCCGCCTTGCCCTGCAGTTCGGCCTTCTCGTGCTGGTGGTGAACATGCTTGCCCTGCCGCTGCTCTTCACCGGCGTGGGCGCCATCGCGCTCGTTCTGATCAACGCCTACCTGATCAGCCGGGAATATTTTGAAATGGCGGCGATGCGGGTGATGCCGGTGGAAGACGCCCGCGACCTTCGCCGCGAGAACGCCATGACGGTGCTGATCGCAGGCCTGCTGCCGGCGCTGCTGGCGCTCGTGCCCATCGTCAACCTGACGGTGCCGCTCTTCGCCACCTCCTACTTCGTCCATCTCTTCAGGCAGGTGCGGGTGTCTTCGGCGTAAAGGGGCAGAGGTCGGCCACGAGACAGCGCCAGCATTCGGGCTTCCGCGCCTTGCAGACATAGCGCCCGTGCAGGATGAGCCAGTGGTGGGCATGGCGGAGATAGGCGGGCGGCACCCGCTTCAGCAGCTTCTGTTCCACCTCGTCGACGGTCTTGCCGGGGGCAAGGCCCAGCCGGTTGCCGAGGCGGAAGAGGTGGGTATCAACCGCGATGGTGGGCTCGCCGAAGACTGCATTCAGCACCACGTTGGCGGTCTTGCGGCCCACACCGGGCAGCGCCTGCAGCGCCTCCCGGTCGTGCGGCACTTCGGAGCCATGCTGGTCCACCAGTTGCCGCGAAAGTGCGATCACGTTCTTCGCCTTGCCGCGGAAGAGGCCGATGGTCTTGATGTAGTCCGTCAGCTTTTCCTCGCCCAAGGCCAGCATCTTCTCCGGCGTGTCGGCCACCTGGAAGAGCGGCCCCGTGGCGCGGTTCACGCCCTCGTCGGTGGCCTGCGCCGACAGCACCACCGCCACCAGGAAGGTGAAGGGATTGACAGAGTGAAGCTCGCCTTTTGGTTCAGGATTGGCGCTTCGGAAGCGCGAGAACATGGCTTCCACAAGCTCCGGCGGCAGCGTCTTGCTGCGCTTCGGAGCCTTGTTTTTGGGCAGCTTTTTTGCGGGTTTCGTCATTTCGCCTCGGAGACTGGTCTGCCGCAGGAGTTTTGCGTATTCAATCCTCATGAGCAACACCGATCCCGCCAATTGGAGCATCACGCTCACCCCGCACCGCTCGCTCACCCGCCAGGGCTTCATCGCCGTGATGATCCTGATCGCGGCCCTGAACCTCGTCTGGGGCGTGGTCTTCTTCGCCATCGGCGCCTGGCCGGTCGTGGGCTTCGCGGGCCTCGACGTGCTGATCATGTGGTGGGCCTTCAAGCGCAACTTCGCCGACAGCGAGAAGGCGGAGCGGATCATTGCCGAGGGTGACGCCATCACCTTGAGGCGGATGACTCCCGCGGGCCACAGCGACGTGCAGTTCAACCGCCGCTGGCTGAAGGTGGAGTTGGAACAGGACGCCGAACGCGAACTGATCGGCCGGCTCTTCCTCCGTTCCCATGGCCAGTCCCACGAGATCGCGAGCTTCCTCGGCGCCGAGGAGCGCCTCAGCCTCGCCCAGGCGCTGCGCCGCGCCATCTGACCCATCCGTCCCGCGCGTCGGTTTTCGGGTGGCGGCGGGCCCATGGCGGGCATAGGTTCGCCGACATGACACACGAACACTCCTCACAGCTAGACGATTATGGCCGGGTGCGCGACGTGCTCGCCTATCTCACCGAAAACTGGCGCGACCAGCCCTCGCTCGAGGTGCTGGCGGCGCGGGCGAAGATGTCGCCCGAAATGCTGCAGCGCCTCTTCACCCGCTGGGCGGGCCTCTCGCCCAAGGCCTTCCTGCAGGCGATCACGCTCGATAATGCCCGCAGCATGCTGAAGGAGCGGGCCAGCATTCTCGACACCGCCCTTGATGTGGGCCTCTCGGGGCCGGGGCGGCTGCACGACCTCTTCGTCACCCACGAGGGCATGCCGCCTGGCGCCTACAAGGAGAAGGGGGCTGGCCTCACCATTTACTATGGCTTTCACCCTTCGCCCTTCGGCATGGCGCTCGTGATGGTCACGCCCTTCGGCCTCTGCGGCCTGGGCTTCGCCGATCCCGGCGAGGAGCGGAAGGCGCTCGCCGACATGACCGGCCGCTGGCCCAATGCTCAGTATACGGAGGATTCTGCCCTGACCGCGCCCTATGCCGCGCGCATCTTCGCGCCCGAAAAATGGCGCGACGGGCAACCCCTGCGCGTCACCATGATCGGAACGGACTTCGAGATCCGGGTGTGGGAGACGCTACTGAAGATCCCCACCGGCAAGGCCACCACTTATGGCGACATCGCTTCGGCCGTGGGCTCCCCCAAGGCGGCCCGTGCCGTGGGCGCTGCGGTCGGGCGCAATCCCATCTCCTTCGTGGTGCCGTGCCACCGCGTGCTCGGAAAGTCGGGCGACCTCACGGGCTATCACTGGGGGCTGACGCGGAAGCGCGCCATCCTCGGCTGGGAAGCGGGCCAGCTTGCCGGGGCCCGCGCCTGATCAGACGTGCAGGATCTCGACCGAGGCCGGCAGCGAATTGGCCTTGAGCTTGTAGACCACCGGAACACCCGTCTCGAGTTCGCGCTTGAGGATCTCCTCGGGCGTCAGACCCTCGATCGCCATGATCAGCGAGCGCAGCGAGTTGCCGTGGGCAGCGACCAGCACCGTCTTCCCGTCCAGCACATGGGGCTGGATCGTGTGGACGTAGTAGGGCAGCGAACGGGCCAGCGTGTCCTTCAGGCTTTCGCCGCCAGGCGGCGGCACGTCGAAGGAACGGCGCCAGATGTGCACCTGCTCCTCGCCCCACTTCTTGCGGGCATCATCCTTGTTGAGGCCGGTGAGATCGCCGTAGTGGCGCTCGTTCAGCGCCTGGTCGCGGGTTTCCGGCAGGCCCTTTTGGCCCAGCTCTTCCAGAATGAGGGCGAGGGTGTTCTGGGCGCGGCTAAGGGCGCTCGTGAAGCAGATGTCGAACTTCAGGCCCTTGGCCTTCAGGCGCTGCCCGGCGGCGCGGGCCTCGCCCACACCCTTTTCGGTCAGCGGCACATCCTTCCAGCCGGTGAAGAGGTTCTTCAGGTTCCATTCGCTCTGGCCGTGACGGACGAGCACCAGTGTTCCACTCATTGTCGGTATCCTCAGTTCAAACCCAAAACATCCATCATGGAATAAAGCCCGGGGGGCTTGCCGCCGGCCCAGAGTGCCGCCTTGACGGCGCCCCGCGCAAAGAGTTCGCGGCTCTCTGCCACGTGGCGCAGTTCCAGCCGTTCGCCATTGCCGGCGAAGATCACGGTGTGGTCACCGACCACGCTGCCGCCGCGCAAGGTGGCAAAGCCGATGTCGCCGGCATTGCGCGCCCCCGTATGCCCGTCGCGGACCCGCACCGAGCGGTCCTTCAAGGAAATCTCGCGGCCATCGGCGGCGGCCTTGCCGAGCAGCAGTGCCGTGCCCGAAGGCGCATCGATCTTCATGCGGTGATGCATCTCCAGCACTTCGATGTCGAAGTCCTCGCCCAGCGTCGCGGCGGCCTTCTTCACGAGGGCAGCGAGCAGATTGACGCCGAGCGAGAAGTTGCCGGTCTTGACGATGGTGGTCTTCGCCGCGGCAGCACGGATGAGGTCGTCGCCCGCCGCATCGATGCCGGTGGTGCCGATCACATGGATCTTCTTCTGTGCGGCGGTGAGGGCCACGAGCGAGAGCGTGGCCTTGGGAATGGTGAAATCGATGATGCCGTCAACACCTGCCAGCACAGCCGCAGGATCGTCGCTGATCGCAATGCCGAGCTTTCCTGCGCCGATCAGTTCGCCATAGTCGGCACCCACCTGGGGCGAACCCTTGGCTTCAAGGCCGCCCGCCAGCGTGCAGCCGTCCGTGGCGTGAACGAGGCGAGCAAGTTCGCGGCCCATGCGGCCTGCGGCTCCGGCGATGGCAAGTTTCAGTGTCATGCCGCCCGCTTAGCGAAATTCGGCGCGGGAGGAAACAGCTTCCTCAGACCACGTGGCAGGCAACAAGCTGGCCGCCCTTCTGTTCCAGGGCGGGCATCCGCTTGGAGCACATTTCCATGGCGTATTGGCAGCGGGTGCGGAAGGGGCAGCCCGAGGGCGGATTGAGCGGCGAGGGCAATTCGCCCTTGAGCACGATCCGCTCCTTCTTGCGGCCGGGGTCGGCGATGGGTGTGGCCGAGAGCAGGGCCTGGGTATAGGGATGCTTGGGATTGCGGAAGATCTGGTCGCGCGGGCCCTGCTCCACCACCTTGCCGAGATACATCACGACAACATCATCGGCGATGTGGCGGACGACCGAGAGATCGTGGCTGATGAAAACATAGGCGAGGTGCAGCCGCTCCTGCAGGTCGGCGAGCAGGTTCAGCACCTGCGCCTGGATCGAGAGGTCAAGCGCCGAGACCGGCTCGTCGAGGATGAGGATCTCCGGTTCCAGCATGAGGGCGCGGGCAATGGCGATGCGCTGGCGCTGGCCGCCGGAGAACATATGGGGGTAGCGATCGTAGTGCTCGGGGCGGAGGCCGACGAGGCTCATCATCTCGCGGGCCCGCGCGGTGCGTTCGGCGGACGAATAGCGGCCGTTCACCAGAAGCGGCTCTTCCAGCGCATGGCCGATCTTCTGGCGCGGATTGAGCGAGCCGTAGGGGTTCTGGAAGACGATCTGCACCTTCGGGCGGAGCGACTTCTTCACCTCGGGCTTGGCGCCCACCACCTCGGTTTCGCCGATGCGGAAGGAGCCCGACGTCGGCTCCTCGATCATGGTGAGAAGGCGGGCGAGGGTGGACTTGCCGCAGCCGGATTCACCGACGACGGCCAGCGTCTTGCCACGGGCCAGCGTGAAGCTCGCACCGTCCAGCGCCTTCAGCGTGGCAGGCTCGGCGAACATGCCCTTGCTCACGGCGTAGTGGCGGCGAAGGTCGCGGGCGACGAGAACCGTGCTCATGCGGCACCTGCCTTGCGGGGGGCGGCAAGCGGGAAGAAGCAGAGCACGCCGTCCTTGAGGGGCGGCGGCGTCTTGCACACGTCCTGGGCAAGCGAACAGCGGGGCGCGAAGAGACAGCCCGGCGGCCGGTCGAACTGCCCCGGCACGGTGCCCGCGATCGAGGGCAGGCGGCGGCCCTTGGCGCGCTCGGGCAGCGAGGCGAGGAGGGCGGCGGTGTAGGGGTGGCGCGGCGCGGTGAAGAGTCCGGCCACAGGCTGCTCCTCCACCTTCTGGCCGGCATAGTGGACGCTCACGCTCTCTGCCGTCTCCGCCACCACGCCCATGGAGTGGGTGATCAGGATCAGGGTGGTGCCGGTGTCCTTCTGCAGGCTGATGAGGAGATCGAGGATCTGCGCCTGGATGGTCACGTCGAGCGCCGTCGTCGGTTCGTCGGCGATGATGAGCTTGGGCTTGCAGGCGAGCGCCATGGCGATCATCACGCGCTGCGCCATGCCGCCCGAGAACTGGTGCGGGAAGGCATCAAGGCGAGACTCCGGTGCCGGGATGCCGACAGCGCGGAGAAGTTCGATCGAGCGGTCGCGGCGCTCGGCCTTGCCCATGCCGAGGTGGGTCTGCAGCGCCTCGCCCAGCTGGAAGCCCACCGTGAAGCAGGGGTTGAGGCTGGTCATCGGCTCCTGGAAGATCATCGTCATGTCCTTGCCGATGATCTTGCGGCGGGCCTCGTCGCTGATGGTCAGGAAGTCGTGGCCGTCGAAGGTGATCCGGTCGGCAGTGACGCGGGCCGTCTTCGGCAGAAGACCCATGACGGCGAGCATGGCGACCGACTTGCCGGAGCCGGACTCGCCCACGATGGCGTGGATGCGGCCCGCATCGACGGTGAGCGAGACGCCATCCACCGCCCGGAACCAGCCGGAGGAGGTGCGGAATTCGACGACGAGATTCTGGATGTCGAGAAGGGCCATGGCGTCAGCTCTTCCTCAGGCGGGGATCAAGCGCATCGCGGAGGCCGTCACCCATCAGGTTGATCGCCATCACGGTCACGAGGATGCAGAGGCCGGGGAAGGCCATGACCCAGGGATGCGAGAGCATGAGGTCACGGGTGTCGGCCAGCATGGCGCCCCATTCGGGCGTGGGCGGCTGGGCGCCGAGACCGAGGAAGCCGAGGCCCGCCGCTTCGAGGATGGCGTCCGAGACGCCAAGTGCGGCCTGCACGATGAGGGGCGCGAGGCAGTTGGGAAGCACGGTGACCGTCATCAGGCGGAAGGGACCGACGCCGGCCACCTTGGCGGCGGTCACGTAATCGCGGGTGAGTTCGGCGAGTGCGGAGGCGCGCACCAGCCTCACATAGCGCGGCAGGTAGACGATGGTGACGGCGACGATGGTGTTGGTGAGGCTCGGGCCGATGATGGCGATGATGAGGATCGCCAGCACCAGCGACGGGATCGCCATGATCAGGTCCATGATGCGGATGATGATCACGTCAACGAGGCCGCCGAACCAGGCGGCGGCAAGCCCGAGGCTCACGCCCACCGCCATCGACACGACCATGACCGAGAGGCCGATGAAGAGCGAGATGCGCGCTCCGTACATGAGGCGCGAGAGCATGTCGCGGCCCACCGCATCGGTGCCGAGCCAGAAGCGCCGGTCGGCGCCGTCCTTCCAGAAGGGCGGAAGCTTGGTGGCGCCCTTGAACTGCTCGACCGGATCATGCGGCGCCAGCAGCGGCGCCAGGACGGCGAGGACAACGACGAGCGTCACCACCATGAGGCCGATGACGGCGCCGCGGTTTTCGCTGAAGGCCGACCAGAAGGCGCGGAACGGCCCCGGCGGTTTCGCCTGCGTGGTGGTTGTCGTGATCAGGGCTTCACTTGCCATGGCGGATCCGCGGGTTGATGAGGCCGTAGAGCAGGTCCACGCCGAGATTGACGATGATGACGCAGGCGGCGATCAGCATGATGCCGCCCTGCAGGGCGGGATAGTCGCGGCGACCGATCGATTCGATCAGCCACTTGCCGACGCCCGGCCAGGAGAAGATAGTCTCGGTCAGAACCGCGCCCGCAAGCAGCGTGCCCACCTGCAGGCCGATCGAGGTGATGACCGGGATCAGCGCATTGCGGAGCGCATGAAGGCCGATGACGCGGCGGGCGGAAAGACCCTTGGCGCGGGCGGTGCGCACATAGTCTTCCTCCAGCACTTCCAGCATGGAGGAGCGCGTCATGCGGGCGATGACGGCGAGCGGCACGGTGCCGAGCACGATCGAGGGCAGGATCAGGTGATGCACCGCATCCCAGAAGGCGCCCTTCTGGCCGGAGAGAAGTGAATCGATGAGGGCAAAGCCGGTGACCGGCTGGTAATAGTACTTGATGAGGTCGACGCGGCCCGAGACGGGTGTCAGGCCCAGCGTGTTCGACATCACCAAAATGAGAATGAGGCCCCACCAGAAGATCGGCATGGAATAGCCGGTCAGCGCAACGCCCATCAGGGTCTGGTCATAGATGCCGCCGCGTCGCGCAGCGGCAAAGACGCCCGCCGGAATGCCGATCAGCGAGGCGAAGAGCATGGCGCAGATGGTGAGCTCGAGGGTCGCCGGAAAGAGGGTCACGAATTCATGCAGCACCGGCGTCTTGGAGACGATCGAGGTGCCGAAGTCGCCCTTCAGGATGCCGCCGGCATAATCGGCGAACTGCTTCCAGATGGGCTGGTCCAGTCCCATCTCGTGCAGCAGCTCGGCATGGCGTTCGGGCGTGATGCCGCGTTCGCCGCGGCGTGCTTCCACGGGATCACCCGGCACCAGACGGATCATCACGAAGGTGATGAACATCAGGGCCAGAAAGGTCGGGATGGTGAGCGCGAGGCGCTTGAGGAGGAAGCGGAACATCGGGTCTCGGAAGAGGAAGGGGCGGACCCCGCGAAGGATCCGCCCCGTTCACATGCTTGTCTTATTCAGCCACGTCAACGTCCTGGAACTCATGCGCGCCGAAGGGGCTGATCTTGTAGCCCGAGACGGACTTGCGCGTGGGTTCGAACACGGTGGAGTGGGCGATGTTGAGCCACATCACGTTGTCGTGGTGGATCTTCTGCATCTCCTGATAGATCTTGGTGCGCTCTGCCGTGTCGGTCAGGGTGCGCGCCTTCATCATGTCCTCGTTGAACTCCTTGACGCAGATCTTGGAGAGGTTCTGGGCGGCGGGCTTTCCGTCCTTGTCGCAGCCGGCAAGGAAGAAGAAGTTGTCCGGGTCGCCGTTGTCACCGGTCCAGCCGAGGAGGCCGAGCTGATGCTCGCCAGCCTGCAGGCGCTTGCGGTACTCACCCCACTCATACGACACCAGTGTCGCCGTGATGCCGACCTTGGCGAGATCTGCCTGCATCATTTCGGCCATGCGCTTGGCATTCGGATTGTAGGGACGCTGCACCGGCATCCACCAGAGATCGGTCTGGAGATTTTCGACGCCCGCCTTCTTCAGCAGTTCCTTGGCCTTCTCGGGGTTGTATTCCCAGTCCACCGTCTTGTCGTCATAGGACCACATGGTCGGCGGGATCGGGTTCTTCGCCTTCTGGCCGGCACCCTGATAGACTTCCTTCAGGATGGCGTCGCGGTCGATCGCCATGGCAATCGCCTCGCGCACTTCGAGCTTGTCGAAGGGCGGCTTCGTGGTGTTCATCGACAGGTAGCCGATGTTGAGGCCGGCCTGGGACATCAGGTTGATGTCCGGATCCTTGCCCATGGCGTCGAGGTCGGCCGGATTCGGCGCGATCATCACCTGGCATTCATTGGCCTTGAGCTTGGCGAAGCGGGCCGTCGGATCGGGGGTGATCGCGTAGATCAGGTCGTCGACCTTGGGCTTGCCCGCCCAGCCGTCGAAGGCCTTGTAACGGATCACGGCATCCTTCTGGTAGTCGACGAACTGGAAGGAGCCGGTGCCGACCGGGATCTGGTCGAACTGTTCGGGCGTGCCCTTCTTCATCAGGTAGTCGGCATATTCGGCCGAGTGGATGGTGGCGAAGTCCATGGCGAGGTTGGCAATGATCGGAGCGTTCGGCTCCTTCAGCTTCATCACCACGGTGAGGTCGTCGGTCTTGGTGATCGACTCGAGCAGGTCCGGCATGCCCATGTCGTTGAAGTAGTCGTAGGAGCCGCCCGAAACCTTCGCGTAGGGATGGTCCGGCTTCCACATGCGGTCGAAGGACCAGATCACGTCATCGGCGTTGAGGTCGCGGGTAGGGGTGAAGCCGTTCACGCCGGAGTGGAACTTGACGCCCTTGCGCAGCTTGAAGGTGATGGTCTTGCCGCCGTCGGTGATCTCATAGGACTCGGCGAGGGCCGGCTTCGGCTCGGTTGTGCCGGGCGCGAACTGGACAAGCTTGTTGTAGACCGGACGCGCCGCATCGAGCGACGTGCCCGTCGTGTTCATCGACGGGCTGAAGTTTTCCGGCGAACCTTCCGAACAATAGACCAGCGACTTGGCATTTGCCGCCGCCGATGCCGCCAGCACCGACGAGGCCAGCAAGGCGATCCGGAGCAGGTTTCGTGTTTTCATGTTATGTCTCCCTGATACAATCCGTACAAACGGACTGGGAGCGAGATAAGCAGCTTTTTGACCAAATGGAAAGTTGACGGGGAAAACCTTCGGGAAAACCGTCTCAGGCCGCGAGACCGCCCTGCTTTTCCCCCTCAGGCCGCAAGGCCGCCGTGCTTCTCAATGAAGCCCACCACCTCCGCGAGCCCCTTCTGGCGCAAGAGATCGGTGAAGACGAAGGGCCGTGCCCCCCGCACCTTGCGGCTGTCGGAATCCATGACGGAGAGATCGGCCATCACATAGGGGGCGAGGTCGGCCTTGTTGATGATGAGTAGGTCGGACCGGGTGATGGCGGGTCCGCCCTTGCGGGGGATCTTCTCGCCCTGGCAGACGGAAATCACATAGAGCGTGAGGTCGGCGAGTTCCGGCGAAAAGGTCGCGGCCAGGTTGTCTCCGCCGGATTCGATGAAGATGACATCGAGGTCGGGAAACTTCTTCACCATCTCGTCGATGGCGGCGAGGTTGATCGAGGCATCCTCGCGGATCGCCGTGTGCGGGCAACCGCCCGTCTCCACGCCCATGATGCGGTCTTCCGGCAGGGCCTGCAGCCGGTTGAGAATGAGGGCATCCTCCTTAGTATAGATGTCGTTGGTGATGGCGGCGACCGAGTAGCGCTCGCGCATCGCCTTGCAGAGCTTCTCGGTGAGGGTGGTCTTGCCGGAGCCGACAGGCCCGCCAATGCCGACGCGGAGAGGGCCGTTCTTGTTCTTCATGTGCGGAAGATCCGGGGTTGGAGCTGTTCGTGCTGCATCGCTGCAAGATCCGAGAGAATGGTGGCGGAGCCAAGATCATCAAGCGAGGCTGTCGCGGCGCGGCGGGCGACGGCTGAAATGACGGGCGAGAGGGTGCGCAGCACGGCAAGGCCATGGGTCTGTCCCAAGGGCACCAGTCGTACTGCAACGGAGACGAGTGCTGCGGCGAAGCCTTGCAGGAAGGCGACAAGCGCCATGTCGCGGGGAAGCCCGAAGTCGCGGCAGACTTTGCCGGCAGCAACGGGATAGGCGATGGCCGCATCGGATTTCTCCGCACCCGTCCACACCGCCGCGGCAATCGAGAAGGCGCGGCCAAGATGGGTCGTCTCGAGATAACGCTCGGCCGAGCCCGACAGCGCCAGTGCCGTTTCATTGAGAGAGCTCGGGTCCTCGTCCCAGCAGCGGGCGAAGAGAACGGCATCGTTCCAGCCGGAGCCGCGCTCGAGCAGATCGCCGATCCAGCGCGTCACGTCAGCCTCGCTTTTCAGACGGCCGTCGGCAATCGCCTGCTCGGTGCCATGGCTATAGGCGAAGCTGCCGATGGGGAAGGTGGGCGACATCCAGTTGAGCAGCAGCAGAAGCTGGCTCGCATCGGCGGTGAGCGGGTGATCAGGCGTCAAGGCTGAAGCCTCCCGGTGGAGCCGGCGCATGTGAATGGCTGTAGGCGCCGTGTTCGGGCGAGAAGGGTTCGACCACGTCGCTGACGCTGGCGCCCAGTTGTTCGAGCATGGCGCGGATCACGTGATCGGGGCGGATGAGGATGCGGTTCTCCTCGATCTGCGCTTCGAGATGGCGGTTGCCGATGTGCCAGGCGAGCTGCACCAGATGCGCGGCATCACGCGCCCTGACCTGCATCAGGTCCTCGTCGGCAGCGATAACCTCGACGAGACGGCCATCTTCAAGGGCGAGGCAATCCCGGTCGGCGAGCTTCACCGTGTGGGGCAGGTCGACCATCACCTCGTCACCATGCTGGAGCGTCAGGCGCTTGCGGCGCAGGTGCCGTTCGCCTGCATCCAGCACGACAATCTCCCACGGCTTCGCTGCCACCTCGGCAGCGCGCACGATACGGGTGGCGCGCAGCACCATCAGAACAGGAAGTAGCGCTGCGCCATGGGCAGAACCTTGGCGGGCTCGCAGACCAGCAACTCGCCGTCGGCCCTGACCTCGTAGGTTTCGGGATCGACCTCGATGTTGAGGATGGCGTTGTTGTGGATCATGTCCTTCTTGCCGATGCCGCTGCGGGTATTCTTCACCGCCACCATTTTCTTGGCGGTGCCGAGCTTCGCCTGCAGGCCGGCATCGATGGCCGCCTGGGAAACAAAGGTGATCGCCGAACTGGTACGGAGCTTGCCGAAGCTTGCGAACATCGGACGGTAGTGCACCGGCTGCGGCGTGGGGATCGACGCGTTGGGGTCGCCCATGGGGGCGGCCGCAATCGAACCGCCGAGCAGCACCATCTCCGGCTTCACGCCGAAGAAGGCAGGGTTCCAGATCACGATGTCGGCGCGCTTGCCCACTGCAATCGAACCCACCTCGTGGGACAGCCCGTGGGCGATGGCGGGATTGATCGTGTACTTGGCGACGTAGCGCTTGGCGCGGCCGTTGTCGTTGCCGCTGTCGCCTGCCAGGCTGCCGCGCTGCACCTTCATCTTGTGGGCGGTCTGCCAGCAGCGGATGATCACTTCGCCGACGCGCCCCATGGCCTGCGAGTCCGACGAGATCATCGAGAAGGCGCCGAGGTCGTGGAGAATGTCTTCGGCGGCGATCGTCTCCTTGCGGATGCGGCTTTCGGCGAAGGCGATGTCTTCCGGAATCTGCTGGGAAAGATGATGGCAGACCATCAGCATGTCGAGATGCTCGGCGATGGTGTTCACCGTGTAGGGCCGCGTCGGGTTGGTGGAGGAGGGCAGCACGTTGGGAAGTGATGCCACCTTGATGATGTCGGGGGCGTGGCCGCCGCCTGCACCCTCGGTGTGGAAGGTATGGATGGTGCGGCCCTTGAAGGCGGCAATCGTCGCTTCGACGAAGCCCGACTCATTCAAGGTGTCGGTGTGGATCGCCACCTGCACGTCCATGGCATCGGCAACCGCAAGGCAGCAGTCGATGGCGGCGGGCGTGGTGCCCCAGTCTTCATGAAGCTTGAGGCCGCAGGCACCGGCCAGAACCATTTCCTCCAACGGGGCGGCGAGCGAGGCATTGCCCTTGCCCATGAGGCCGAGGTTCATCGGGAAGGAGTCGGCCGCCTCGATCATCCGTTCGATGTGCCAGGCGCCGGTGCAGGTGGTGGCGAGCGTGCCGTGGGCCGGGCCCGTGCCGCCGCCCAGCATGGTGGTGATGCCGGAGTAGAGCGCTTCCTCGATCTGTTGCGGGGCGATGAAGTGGATGTGGGAGTCGATGCCACCCGCGGTGATGATCTTGCCTTCACCTGCGATGATCTCGGTCGAGGGGCCGATGATGATGGTGACGCCGGTCTGGGTGTCGGGGTTGCCGGCCTTGCCGATCGCCGCGATGCGGCCCTCCTTCAGGCCGATGTCGGCCTTGAAGATGCCGGCGTGATCGAGCACCAGCGCATTGGTGATGACGGTGTCCATGGCACCTTGCGCGCGGGTCGCCTGCGATTGGCCCATGCCGTCGCGGATCACCTTGCCGCCGCCGAACTTCACTTCCTCGCCATAGAGGGTGAAGTCCTTCTCCACTTCGATCACCAGTTCGGTGTCGGCAAGCCGCACCTTGTCGCCCACCGTGGGGCCGTACATCTGGGCGTAGGTCGTGCGCGAGATTTTTGCCATCACAGTGCTCCCATGATCTTCTGCTGGAAGCCGAACACCTTGCGGGCGCCCCCAAGCGGCACCAGCGTCACCTCGCGGGCCTGGCCGGGCTCGAAGCGGACCGCGGTGCCCGCCGCGATGTCGAGGCGGTGGCCGCGCGCCTTCTCGCGGTCGAAGCGCAGCGCCTCGTTGGTTTCGAAGAAATGATAGTGCGAGCCCACCTGCACCGGACGGTCGCCGGTGTTGGCCACCGTGAGGGTGATGCGGGGCAAGCCCTTGTTCAGTTCGATGTCGCCCTGAGGCGTGATCACTTCACCGGGAATCATTTTTTTGCCTCAGCGGATGGGATGGTGGACGGTGACGAGCTTGGTGCCGTCGGGGAAGGTGGCTTCCACCTGCACGTCGTGGATCATGTCGGCGACACCCTCCATGCAGTCGCCGCGCTTCACCACATGGGCGGCGGCTTCCATCAGGTCGGCGACGGCGCGGCCGTCGCGGGCGCCTTCCACCACATATTCGGTGATGAGGGCGATGGCTTCGGGATGATTGAGTTTCACGCCACGCTCCTTGCGGGAGCGCGCAACAATGGCGGCCATGGCCACCAGAAGCTTGTCCTTCTCACGGGGCGTGAGCTGCATATTTCATCCTCATAATGACCAAACTTTAGGCATGGCAGACGGCCCCACGCAGGCGGAAAGCACCGGGACCAGTGTTTTCCGCAGGGCAAGGCTGTCCTCTGCCACACACCTTGCAATGAGCTTGCCATTCCAGGCCGAGGCTCCGTCGCGAGGGCCGAGGAGGCCGCGCAGCCGGTCCAGCAGGCCTTCTGCGGCGGGCGAGGCGAGCAGCACCGTCGCCATCGCATGAACCCCTTCGAGGGTGGCGGGCGTGGCGGGAAGACCGGGGCCGAGGGCCAGGGCCTCGGCATGGAGCAGCGTTCCCTCCCGCCGCACTGACCAGCGGTCGCGGACATGCACGGCGTTGAGGCTTTCCCCCATGGCGCGGCGTCCGAAGACCATGGGCTCGACGGCGAGGAAGGTGGCATCGGCGGCGAGGTCGACGCTGATCTCGCGTTCGAGACTGGCACCATCGAAGAGGATGGTCTCCTGTGGCAGCCAGAACAGGCTGGCCCCCGCGTCCGCCGTCAGCCGGACCGACACGGAGGCCGGGGGGCCAATGGTGCGGTAGACCCGCTCGGCCGCCTGGGTCGTCAGCGCGAGGTGAGCGCCGTCGCCGGCCTCGCCCCGGATCTCGGCCCGGTCGCCGCCCGCAAGGCCGCCGGAGGTATTGATGAGGATCGCTTCCCGGCTGCCCCGCGGCAGGCGGCACTTCGCCGCGCCCTCCTCGCGCAGGATGGCGGGACCCTGCTGCTCTATGCGGACGTGGACCGATCCAAAAGCGCGCTCCGAGAGCAGGGCGTGGGGTGTTTCCATGGTCCAGAGGCTTAGCACCACAACTCACCATTGCCAGCAGGGTGAAGAGGCGGAATCTGGGGGAAATTGCGGCCTGCGGATTAACCTTGCCGCGCTTTCATGCAGCCGCCGTCTTTCTTGCCCGCATTTTCAACAATTCGCCTTTTTTCCGTGGTGCAAGCCCCGCGGGCAAGACACAAGCTCATGACGGTCTTGTGAAAATGCCGCTTTACAAAACCCACGCGCAGGCTCACTTGTGCGCCGCACCATTTCGACGATTACCGCCAACAACCAAGAAAAGACGCCCAGACCTCCCAATGGAAACGTCCCGCAGAGCCTTCCTGGCGCAGGCCACCCAACTCGCCGCCCTTGCTGCCGCCTTTGCGACGGGTGCCTTCCCGGTTTCCGCCTCGGCCGAGGACGAGAAGCTCTATGGTGCCTTCACGCCGTTTCGCGACGACTTCGTCCGCAACCTCGCCCACGACCTCGCCGCCAAGCCCTTCGTCGATGAAAAGATCGAGATGCCGGAAGGCTTCGATGTCAGCACCTACGACCAGTACCGCGACATCCGCTTCAATCCCGAGCGCGCCCTGTGGAAGGGCGAGGACCACAAGTTCTCGATCGACATGTTCCACTCCGGCTTCCTGTTCACCAGGCCGGTCGACATCCACGTGGTGCGCGACGGCGAACAGGCGAAGCTGAACTACGATCCCTCCCTCTTCATCTTCGGGCCGAAGGTGAAGCCGCCCGATGGCAAGACCGACCTGCACTATGCCGGCTTCCGCGTCCGCTTCCCGATCAACTCTCCGGATGTGAACGACGAGTTCCTCGTCTTCCAGGGCGCCTCCTACTTCCGCGCCGTCGGCAAGGGCCTGCTCTACGGCCTCTCGGCGCGCGGCCTTGCCGTCGACACGGGCCAGCCCTCGGGCGAGGAGTTCCCCTTCTTCAAGGCCTTCTGGATCCGCAAGCCGGAACCGCAGACGGGCATCATCGTGGTCGAGGCCCTGCTCGACAGCCCCTCGGTGACAGGCGCCTACCGCTTCTCGGTCAAGCCCGGCGAAGACACCCAGATGGACACGGAAGTGACCCTCTTCCCGCGCCGTGATCTGACCCATGTGGGCATCGCGCCCCTGACCAGCATGTTCCTCTTCAATGCCATCGGCCGCCCAGTGGAGGACTACCGCATCTCGGTGCATGATTCCGATGGCCTGATGATGCTCACCGGCACCGGCGAATGGCTGTGGCGCCCGCTCAACAATCCGAAGAAGCTGCAGGTCAGCGCCTTCCTCGACAAGAGCCCGCGCGGCTTCGGCCTGATGCAGCGCACCCGCCGCTACGAGGACTTCCTCGATCTCGAGTCGCGCTACGAGCGCCGCCCCAGCCTGTGGGTGGAACCGATCGGCGACTGGGGTGCGGGTTCGGTAAACCTCTTCGAGATCCCGACCGAGCTCGAGACCAACGACAACATCGTCGCCTACTGGCAGCCGAAGGACCCGCTGCTCGCGGGCGGCAGCTTCTCCTTCGTCTACCGCCTGCACTGGACCAGCGAATGGCCGGTGGAGGGACCCGCCCCCGTCGGCCTCGTCACCTATTCGGGCTCAGGCGTCGATTACGACTACACCGCGAACCCGCCCAAATATGACACCAACAAGCGCATGTACGTGATCGAATTCGACGGCGGGCCCGCTGCCGGCGAATTTTCTGCCGATGTGAGCGCGAGTGCGGGAACCATCAGCAAGGTTGTGGTTTATCAGAACGAGATCAACAAGCGCACGCGCCTGTCATTTGCCCACGACGCCACGGGCATTGATGCGGCCGAGCTGCGTGCCGTGCTGAAGCGCGGTGGCGTGGTGGCCGGAGAAACGTGGCTGTTCAGGTGGACAAGATCGTGAACCATACACCGCCCGAGTCACCGCTTGAGATGCCGGAGCAGAGCCTCACGGCATGGAACGCAGAAGATGCTGCCGCGGGCGAGCCGCGCAAGCCGTCGGCTGCGGTGCATCTGGCGCGTCTCTTCGTCTTCGGTCTCGCGGGCCTTCTCACGGCGGCCGGCACCTATGGCATGTACGAGGTCATCAGCCCCGTTGATGTGACCTGGCTGCAGGTTGTTTTTGCAGCTCTCTTTGCCCTCACCTTCACCTGGATCTCGTTTGCCTGCGCCAGCGCCATCGTCGGCTTCATCGTGCTCCTGCGCAATGACCTGCCCGAGATTCCGGCGGTGCCGCAGAAGGCCATGGGCCGCACCGCACTGCTCATGCCCGTCTACAACGAGAACCCGGAGGCGGTCTTCGCCGCCCTCGAGCGCATGGGGCGCAGCCTGATCTGGCAGGGCGCACAGCGCCACTTCGACATCTTCGTCCTCAGCGACACGCGCAAGGATGAGGTGGCCCTTCTCGAACAGGACTGCTTCAAGGGGTTGCGCAAGGCGCTCAACGGCGAAATGGGCGTCTACTACCGCCGCCGCGCCGACAACCATCACCGCAAGGCGGGCAACATCGCCGACTTCGTGAAGCGCTGGGGCAAGGCCTACGACCACATGATCGTGCTCGATGCCGACAGCGAGATGTCGGGCGAGATCCTCGTGTCGCTCGCCAGCGCCATGGCGGCCGATCCCAAGGCCGGCATCATCCAGTCGCTGCCGCTGCTGCGCAACCGCTGGACACCCTTTGCCCGCATGACGCAGTTTGCCGGACGGGTCTATGGCCCCGTGGTCGCAACGGGCCTTGCCGCCTGGCATGGCCGCGACGGCAATTACTGGGGCCACAACGCCGTCATCCGCACCCGCGCCTTCGCCGAGGCCGCAGGCCTTCCCGAACTCAAGGGCCGCAAGCCCTTCGGGGGCCATATCCTCAGCCACGACTTCATCGAGGCGGCCCTGATGCGCCGCGCCGGCTGGGCCGTCTACATGCTGCCACAGCTGCGCGGATCGTATGAGGAAACGCCGCCTTCGCTCATGGACATTGCCGCCCGCGACCGCCGCTGGGCCCAGGGCAACCTGCAGCACATGAAGATCGTCGGCGCCCGCGGCCTGCACTGGCTGAGCCGCGTGCATCTGATCCAGGGCATCATGTCCTATCTCGCCTCGCCGCTGTGGTTCCTGCTGCTCGTCGCCGGTATGGGCCTGGCGCTCGTGGCGCGCTATACCGAACCCAATTACTTCGGCGACGGCTTCTCGCTCTTCCCGGCCTGGCCCGTCTTCGATCCCGAGCTGGCGCTCCGGCTGCTCGCCGTCACCGGCTTCGTGCTCTATCTGCCGAAAGTCTTGGGCCTCATTCTCGCGCTCCGCGATCCCGAGATGCGCAAGGGCTGCGGTGGCACCATGGGCCTCATCAAGAGTGTCGCCACCGAGACTGCGCTTTCCATGCTGCTCTCGCCGGTCATGATGCTGGTGCAGTCGCGCTTCGTGCTCGATGTCTTCCTCGGCCGCGACTCCGGCTGGAACACCCAGAACCGCGACGACCAGGCCATTCCCTTCGCGGTGGCGCTCCGCCGCCATGCCGGCCATGCCGTGATCGGCATGATCTTCTGCGCCGCCAGCTTCGCCATTTCCTGGCCCACCTTCCTGTGGTTCCTGCCGATTGTTGCAGGCCTGATGCTCTCGCCGGTCGTGTCATGGGCCACGGGTCACCCCGGCTTCGGCCGCCGCCTGTGGCGCGCCAATGTCTTCGCCATTCCGGAAGAACCGCGCCCCGCCGGCATTGCGCTGGGCGAAGAAGCGCCTGTTGCCATCCTCCACCCGGCGGAATAACGACAGCTTCATGACACCCCCCGTTCCCGGCCGGGCGCCAGGCGCCCTGCTTGTTTTTCTGCGCCATCACCTCTGGAAATGGCTCTTTGCCTATGTCCTTCTGCTGGCGCTGATGGCGGCGCTGGGGCGCTGGACGCCGGAGTTCCTGGCGGGCCGCACCCTCTGGCATTTCATGGTCGCCCGCATGGTGGTGGCCTTCGTGATGCTGGGCGTCATTGCCTCGTTCATCCGCCTCGTCCCCGCAACTCTGCTGCTCGCTTCGATGCTGCTCGCCGTCGGCACCGTCTCGGCGATCAAGCGGGAGTCGACAGGCGAGCCCTTCCAGGTGAGCGATCTCTTCCTCACGAGCCAGACACCGGCGCTCTTCGGTTACGTGCACTGGTATCACTGGCTTGCAGGACTTGCCGTCATTCCGGCGCTCTATTTTGCGCTCCGCAATTTGCGCTTCAGGCTGTGGAGCCTTCCCGTGGCGGCGGTCTGCCTCGCGCTCCTCTCCACCTACCGTTTCGAAAGCGTGGTGAACTGGATCCACGACAATTCCTACTGGATCGGAGTCGAGAACCTCACCTTCAGCCAGGCCGAAAGCGAGCGCATGAACGGCCTCGCCACGCATCTCTACTTCTCGACTGCGGGTCTCCGCATCAAGACCTACAGCGATGCCGATGTGGCGGATGCCATGGCGGCCCTGCCGGTGAAGGACGTGCCGCAACCCCGCACGGCACCCGACCCCGACATCTTCATCATTCTTGGCGAGGCCTGGTGGCGTGATCCCTCCGATCCGCAAAGCCCGCTCGACCGCCTCAGGGACAAGGGCTTCAGCGAAGGCAAGATGGTGTCACCCGTCTACGGCGGCACCACGCCCAACTCCGAGTTCGAGGTGCTGACGTCGATTCCCGCGCACAGCTTCATGGCGGGGATCATTCCGTTCCAGCATTACGTGCAGTACTTCAGCGACCAGGCGAAGAGCCTGCCCCGCCTGCTTTCTGGCCGCGGCTACACAGCCCACGCCTATCACAACTTCGACCGCCGCTTCTGGCTCCGCGACCAGGTCTATCCGCGCTTCAACTTCGCCACCTTCGACAGCATGGATACGATGAAGCTGGTGAAGCAGGAGAACGGCTGGCCCAAGGATGACGGCCTCTATGCCAAGGTCACCGAGCGTCTCGACGCAACGCAGCCGCAGTTGCACTACATCGTCACGGTCGAGACACACGGTCCCTTTGCCAACGACAAGGCCCGCGATGTGATCGACGGCAAGGAGCATCCCGGCATCAGCGACTATCACGACCGGCTCACGGGCGCGGTCGAAAGCCTTGCGGCCTTCCGCGAAACGCTTGAGCAGCGCGGCAAGCCCTATGTGCTTTTCGTTTTCGGCGATCACCTGCCGGGTCTCCGCCTGCACCAGTGGAAGATGGGCTGGAAGTCAGAGCAGGATCCGCGCCTGCACGAGGTGCCGTTCCTGCTTGCGAGCAACAGCGAAGACATCGCAAGCCTGCGCAACAGGCTCGATACGCGGCCGCTCTTCTGCACGGCGCCGGTGATGGTGGATTGGCTGCGGCTCGGTGTCGACGACCGCTATCTCCGCCACATGGCGAAGATGTGCGACGAAGGCAGGGCACTGGGCTATGTGCCTCCGGAACCGGTGATCCAGAACCAGATCTTCACGAGCGCAGCGCCCTGACATCGATCGATGGGGGACGAATTCAGGACAGAAGGGGTGGGCCCCACCTCGGACGTGGGTGTCCGAAAGGCGCAAATGCCTACGAAGGGCGGGGCCCTGGGGTTGTAGTCACCACGAAGGGAAGCATTGCACGCCAAGCTTGCGTGAATCGGGTTCTGCACTGCGGAAGAGAGTGCTGCGGCGCAACCGAAGGAGGCAATGTCAAGAACTCCCGCCTGACGTCCTTGGAGAGGGACGCCTGACACGCGTCAGAAAAGACGGGAGCTCTTGCGCGGTTGCAGGAGCTTCAATGCGGGGAGAAGCTTGTACGGACCTTTCGGATGATCCCCCATTCGCGAATGGCTGTCAGTCCCGCTGCATCAACTGGTCGACAAGGCGGGCGATGGCTGTAGCCTCCACCCGGTCCGGGCTCGGGCCCGTCAATCCGAAGCGGGTGCGCAGGCGTTCGGCAAGACGGAGTGACCGCTTGCAGACGATGAGCGTGTTGATGAGCTTGAGGATGAGAACGTCGTTCTCGCTGAAGAAGAGCGCACCGTCATGGAGGAGCGGCTTCACCGCCCGGGCGGCAGTACAGACGGAAATGGTCGCCGCATCGAGACCCGAAAGCGCTTCCGCCTCCTCTCCCGAATAATATGTCAACGCGCCGATCTGATGCATGAAGTGCCGAGCCGCCACAGCCTGATTGCCGTGCTCTGATCAAAGAACGGGCGGGGCTTCGTGTCATGCCAAGAAGGCAATTCAAGTTGATTGAGGCTTCTCAATCTTGTTCAAATTAATCCTTTAAGAACAAAAGGCTGCCGGGCGATCTTAATAATGAACGGCCGAGATTTGCCCAAAATTCTAAACCATTTTTATCAGTTAAAGTTGTCTGCAAATTGAACCTGTGCGACGAGAGATGCGGGCGGGATTTTGGTGGATAGAGAGATGATTGGAACAAGACATCATGCGATTGATCGGTCGCGACCACATTGCCAAAGCCGTCGGGGCGACGCCCGACGACTTCTCCGCCAAACTGGAGGCGCTTTATAGCCTCGGGTTTCCCTTGCCGAAAACGGCTGACCGCAGCGAGTGGTCAGTGCTGGAGCTCCTCGACTGGATTACGGAGCGACAGGAACTGGCAGTCCAGTTCGTCTCCTACCTCGCACAATACATCGAAGACGGCGCGTCGACCTGAGACGCTGACCTCCAGGGCGGCACACGGGCTATGACGGCCCAGCCCCATCCCCCATATCCCGGCTGGCGTGCGCCCGGGATCGCTTTCTCAAAAACAGAATAACCCTGACGGCCTCACACGGCCTCACGCCGGCAGCTTGGCCGCCGGTGCAGCAGGCTGATCCTTGCCCTCGGTGGCAAACAGCGGCTTCCGCGCCGGCTTGCGGGGCTTCGGCTTCGGCATGGGCAACAGACCTTCGCGCTGCATCTTCTTGCGCGCCAGCTTGCGGGCCCGGCGGATCGATTCCGCCAGTTCACGCGTTCGCTTCTCCGACGGCTTCTCGTAGGCTTCCCGGGCGCGCAGTTCGCGCAGCAGGCCTTCGCGCTGCATCTTCTTCTTCAGCACCCTGAGGGCTTGATCCACATTGTTGTCCCTGACCATGATGCGCATCGGTTCAGTTCCTTTCCGTTGAAGCAGCGGTTTCGCGCTTGCTGCGGAGCAGCTGATAGCCGTTCTTGCGCACACCGGCTTCGAGCAGCGTGCGGGAGATGCCGTGGGGCGGAGTTCTGGTCCGGCCGCAGGACACCGAGTGCGGCCCAGGGCGAGAACTGTTCGGGAAGGCCGCCGCCATCCGCATGGCCGGTGAAGCAGTAAAGCCCCTTGGTCTTGCCGGAGGAGTAGTAGAACAGGTTTGAAGGCTCGTTCATTGCGTGATGCTCCCTGGTGGGCCGGCGGCACGATGCCGGCGGCAAGAAAAAAGCGCCGGCTTTGCAACCGGCGCCGCATTCACCCCGCCCGTGCCAGTACATCCGTGGCTCCGGGGCTGATGGGTGATTGATATGTCAGGCGGCCTTGAGGGCCGAGGCAGCGGCCTTGCCGGTGCGGCGGTCGTTGACCACGTCGAAGGTCAGCTTCTGGCCTTCCTTGAGGGTGGCCATGCCGGCGCTTTCAACGGCGCTGATGTGGACAAAAACGTCCTTGGAACCGTCGCCGGTTTCGATGAAGCCAAAGCCCTTCTGGGCGTTGAACCATTTCACTGTGCCTGTATGCATGTGCTGTATCCTTTGAGATGCAAGTATGTTCGTCCGCGAACGCGAGAGCGCCACGGAAGAGTCAGATCGATGTTCTGGAAAAGAAGAAGAAGCTAATACACTTGCATGAAGGAGTGCAGAGCCAAGCCAACCGGCCGAAACCCGATAGATGCCATATGGGCTTCAGCACGCGGCAATGCAAGCTCTTTCTCGTCCCGCGCGCCGGCGATATGATCCGTATCCGGAATATTCGAATGAAAACAGCTTCCACACTCCTCCTGATCCTTGCAGCACTTGCTGCTGCAGCAGTTGCCGCGTTCCTGCTCATGGGGCCAGCACGTGTCTGGCGCGTCTTCGGCGATCCTGATCTCGGTCCCATTGTCTTCGAGACGCTGCAGCGCCGCGCCACGCCCAACGATGCGCTCGCCTGTCCGCCCGCCACCTGCGCCGCCGCCGTGGACATCATATCGCCGCGCTTCGCCGCAACAGCGGCCGATCTCCGCATCGCCTTCGCGCGGGTGATGGCCACGGAAGAGCGGATTGAGACGGTGAGCCGCAATGATGACACGATGGAAGACCGCTACATCCAGCGGAGCAGGCTGATGGGCTTTCCCGACACGCTCAACGTGAAGTTCATTGATCTCGGCGGCGGCCAGTCGAGCATCGCCCTCTACTCGCGCTCGCAATTGGGCAGGGACGACCTCGGCGTGAACAAGGCCCGTCTCGCGCGGCTGCTGGCGAAACTCACGCAAGAAGTGAAGACCGTTCCCTGAGGCGCCCCTGAGACGACGCGGAACAACGGCGCAGCCGGCACGTTAGAGACCGATATCACTCTTCTGCCGGAGGCTATCCAATGCGCTCTCTGACCATTCCGTTTGTGCTGTGCACGTTTCTCGTTGCGCCCGCACTCGCCGTCGATGCCACCAAGACGGGCAAGGAGGCCTTCGGAAGCTGGAAGGACGATGCGCCCGGAACGATCCGCAAGATCATGCCCTCCGATCTGCCGGCTGCGCAGGAGCAGGAGGACCAGACAAACCCCGCTGCCGTCGTGGCGCGGCCCGACCATGTGCAGCCCAAGCTGCCGCCCGGCTTCCAGGCCGAACTGATCGCGCGTGACATCGAGAGCCCGCGCGCCATGCGGATTGCGCCCAACGGCGATCTCTTCGTCGCCGACAGCATGGCGAACCAGATCCGCATCTACCGCTTTGATGACAACGGCCGCGTGGCCGACTCCGGCATCTTCATTGAAGGCCTGAACCAGCCCTATGGCATTGCCTTCTATCCGCCAAACGACAAGCCCACCTACGTCTACATCGCCAACACCGACAGCGTGGTGCGCGTTCCCTACAAGGAGGGCGAACTGAAAACCACGGCGAAGCCGGAGGTGATCGTCGACAAGATTCCGTCCACGCATCACTGGACCCGCGACATCGTCTTCGCGCCGGACGGCAAGCGCTTCTATCTCAGCGTCGGCTCAGGCTCGAACATCGCGCTCGACATGTCGCCCCAGCCCATGGGCGGCAAGGATGCGGCCTCCTGGGACAAGGAGAATGGCCTCGGCGCCACGTGGGATACGGAAGAGGGCCGCGCTGACGTGCTCACCTATGATCCCGACGGCAAGAATCGGAAAATCTATGCAACCGGCTTGCGCAACTGTGCCGGCCTCACGCTCAATCCCGATACGGAGAAGCCGTGGTGCGTGGTGAATGAGCGCGATGGTCTCGGCCCCAACACGCCGTTCGAATATGCAACCGAGGTGAAGGATGGCGCCTTCTATGGCTGGCCCTGGTTCTACATTGGCCAGCATGAAGACACGCGCACCACCAGCAAGCGCCCGGACCTCGCCGACAAGGTGACGGTGCCCGACGTCGTCATGCAGGCGCATTCCGCTCCGCTCGGCATCGCCTTCTATGAAGGCAGCATGTTCCCGGCGGAGATGAAGGGCAGCGCCTTCGTCACCATGCACGGCTCGTGGAACCGCGGCGGGCGCACCGGCTACAAGGTTGTTCGGCTTCCCTTCGAGAACGGCAAGCCGACCGGCGCGTATATCGACTTCATGACCGGCTTCGTGCTGGGTGAAGAAGAGGTGTGGGGCCGCCCGGTAGGTGTTGCCGTCGCCAAGGATGGTTCGCTGCTGGTGAGTGAGGACGGCAACGGCACGATCTGGCGCGTAACCTACAAGGCGCCGTGAGCTGTCGAGACTTGCTGCAGCGCGCGTTGCTCCGTGCGGATGCGCACGGTGAGAACGAGCGCATTCAGCACGGTGAAGACGAGCGCCACGAGAGGCAGTGACAAGGCCAGCGGCAGCACCGGAATCTCGCCCACCACGATCATGTAGTTGGGGTGCGAGACGAAGCGGTAGGGCCCGCGCCGCACCAGCGTCTCCCCCGGTACGACGAGAATGCGCGTGGTCCAGCGAGCGCCAAGCGTGGCGAGTGTCCAGATGCGCCCCGCCTGCAACACGAGAAAGACTGCAAGCCAGACGAGATTGACGGGTTGGAAGGCGCCGTAGATCCACAGTGCCAGAAGCCAGGCCGCATGCAGCGCGACGATGGCGGGATAATGCGCGGCTCCCACCTCGACGGCGCCGCGCGCGAGGAGGCGTGCCGTATTGCGCCGCGCCAGCAGCAACTCCCCCGCCCGGCTGAGCGTCACAAGGGCGAGCAGCAGCATGGCGAAGGTCATGCCGCCCTCTGCAGTGAGACGCAGCTTGCGGTGAAGCCGGGGCCCATGGCGGTGAGGAGGTTGCGTCCCTCCAGTCCCGTCTTCAGCGTTCGCTCAAGAACAAAGAGAGCGGTGGGGGCAGACATGTTGCCGAAGTCGGCCAGCACCGCGCGTTCATGTTCGAGGGTGCCCTGGTTGAGCGTGAGGGCGCGCTCGAGCGCCGTGATCACCTTGGCACCGCCCGGATGGCAGACGAAGCGGTCGATGTCCGTGAGGGACAAATTCGCCGTGGCGAGGATCGCCTGCAATGCGGGCGCGATGTTGGCTTCGGCGAAGGGCGGAATGGCGCGGTCGAAGATCACGCCAAGCCCAGGATCATCTACGCTCCAGCCCATGATGTCGATGGTATCGGGCCAGGTGTATTGGCCGGACATTTCGATGGCCGCTTCTCCGCCCTCTCCGGCGCGCACCACGACAGCCGCCGCCCCATCGCTGAAGAGCGCGGTGGCGACGATGTTCTCCTTGGTGAGCTTGTCAAGGCGGAAGGCGATGGAACAGAGTTCGACGGCGACGAGCAGCACGGTGCTGCCGGGACGCGCCTTGGCGAGGCGCGAGGCGATGGAGAGGCCCGAGACGCCGCCCGCACAGCCGAGACCAAACACCGGTACGCGCTCAACCCCGGTCTTGAAACCCATGCGTGCCCCCACCTGCGCCTCGATGCTCGGCGTGGCAAGCCCGGTCGACGAGACGGTGACGATGGTGTCGACGTCTGCCGCCTTGATCCCTGCGCCATCGAGGGCCTTGCTGGCGGCGGCCACGAAGAGATCGCAGGCGCCTTGCAGGTAGACGCTGTTGCGCTCGGCCCAACCCATGGGCTGCACGTACCAGTCAAGCGGCCGCACCAGATGGCGGGTGAGGATGCCGGAGGTTTCGAACACTGCGGCGAGCCGCTCGAAATCGGCGAAGCGGGCGCTGAAGTGCTGGTGCGCCGCCATGGCGGCATCGCGCTGGCTGGTCTTGTACGGGGGCACGGCCGTGGCGACGGAAAGCAGCTTCACGGGAATTGACATCGGAAACATCCTTTCTCCGCAGCCGGTGTGCGGAGGGGTCTGGGAGAGGGCGGGAGAACAGGTAACGTATTGATCTGCGCCCCGGATCAGCAACCCGGGACTGAACCCGATGCTACCGGAACGCAACGCTTGCGGGGCATCACAACGGGGTGATGCGGTTGTGAGAATCCTTGCGGCGTCCCACGGCGATCAGGCCCTTCACGCCAAGCCCAGCATCGACGGAACGGATCTCGGCCGGGGCGAAACCGGCCTCGGAGAGGAGCGCGCGCAGATCCTCTTCATCGAAGGTGCGGTGGCTGTGCTCCCCGGCAAAGCGCCAGTTCTGCATGGAGTGGCGGTGGGTGGCATAGAGCACCAGCCGGCCCCCCGGCTTCAGCACCCGCCACACGTCGTCGAGGGCCCGGCCATCGCGCATGAAATAGGCGACGTTCACCGCAAGCACCGCATCGGCGCCGGCGTCGGGGAACGGCATGGCGCTGAAGTCTCCCACCTGCAACGTGAGGTGCCCTGCGGCGAGCGGCCCGCTGTTCAGGCTGGCCGCCTGGGCGATCATCACGGGCGAATGGTCGAGGCCTGCTGCCGTCACCTGCGGATGTGCCGCGAGCACGAGCTTCAGGGCGTGGCCCGGGCCGCAGCCGATCTCGATCACATGCTCTCCGGGCGCAGCAGCAAGAGCGTTCACCGCAAGCGCATTCACCCGGGCGTTCACCAGCCGCATGATCCGCCCGGTCACGCTGCCCCAAGGTCCGCGCGGATTCCGGAGTTGCGATCCCATCGCCTCCCAGAGCGCCTGTGTCACCGCAGACTGCTCAGTTGCTTTCGGCCTTGGCCAGCAGTTCCCGCATCACGCCGCGGCGGTGACGGTCCCACAGGGGGCGGTTGGGATCGACGGGCAGTGAAAGCGCATGCTTCAGGACGAGCCGGGCCGCCGCATATTCCTCCTGCGTCACCAGGAAGTCGGCATAGAAATAATTCGCATCCATGCCGTCGGGGGCAAGCTTCACCGCCTCTTCGAGAAGGGTGCGGGCCTTCTTCTTGTCGCCGAAGCCGATGGGGAAACCGGGAACGCGGTAATAGAGCACGCCGAGGCTGGTGGGCGCGCCGGCCGAAAGTGCGGACGGATCCTGCGCCAGTGCCTGTTCGAGAATGGCCTTGGCCGCCTTGGCATAGCCCATGGCATGCAGCATGCTGGCCATGCCCGCTTCTTCGCTGGTGGTGATGCCCTGCCAGATGAGCGGCTCCACCCGGCCCGGATATTTCTGAACGAGCGCGCCTGCTTCCTTGGCCAGTGCATCGATGTCGTCGAACTGGTTGGGCGCGCCGTTCTCCTCGAACTTGATGTGTTCCCACTTCAGCGCGATGTCGAGCACGTCCTTGTCCATGGCGGGATCGTTGGAGGACCAGGACGGCGTGGCCGCAAGCGCCAGTGCGCCGCAGGCCAGCAGGATTGCGAGATGTTTCCGCATGACGATAACTCCGTGAATGTCATTCCGATGAGAGAAGCTGCCGCGCCTTGGCGTTGGTGCCCCTGACACCGGCGGTGACCAGCGACGGGGCGATGCCGTGCAGGCGCATGAAAAGGGATTCCGGAAAGCCGGGACCCATGTCGCCACGCCCGCTTTCGATGATGGCGAGCAGCCGGTTGGCCACCGCCTGCGGATCGTCGAACTTGAAGCCGGCGACAGAGGCGAACTTGCGGATCCGTTCCGAGGCCATGGCGGTGCGGATGGCGCGCGGCACGGCGCAGGTGAAGGACACGCCGGAGCCTGCATTTTCCCGGCTGAGTGCCAGCGCCAGCGCAGCGAGTCCCGCCTTGGCGCTCGAGTAAGCGGCGAAGTGGGCAAAGGGTATGGACCCGAACACCGAGCCTGCAAAAATGATGTGGCCACTGCCGCGCGCCTTCATGCCGGGCAGCACGGCGCGGCTGAGGAGGGCGGGTGCGGCAAGGTTGATGTGGTAGCTGCGTAGGATGTCGGCCGGCGCCTGCTGGTCGAACAGGCCGAAGTATTGTTCGCCCGCAAGATGAACCAGGCTGTCGGCGCGGAGCGAGGACAAGGCGTCTGCTGCGGCGATGAGGCCGCGCTCCGTCGCAAAGTCGGCGGGCACATGGGCAAGCCGTGGTGCATCGGGTGGCGGCGTCCGCCCGAGAAGGGTCACATGTGCGCCGCGCGAGAGAAGGCCCTGCACGAGGGGCTGTCCGACGCCGCCCGTTCCACCCGTCACCACGATGCGCTTGCCGTCAAGCGGCATGGCTCAGGTGCTCCTTGTGGGGAATGGCGCGGAACATGTTGGCGAAGAGCACGAAGACGCGCCGCGCCACATGGATGATCGCGTCCTGGTCTTCCTTGCTCTCGATCCTGTTCATCAGGCTTTCGAAGAACTTCATGTGCTCGAGGTCGAGCGAGCCGTGGGAGGTGAGGTAGTGGAAGCAGTCGTCGCCGAGCTTCAGGGATTTCTGGATGGCTTCGGCGCCCTGGGTGGCCAGTTGCGTGCTTGTGCCTTCCAGCACGAAGACCATGCCGAAGAAGCCCACGGGATTGAAGCGGGCGATGTAATCGTAGACATAGGAGACCATGAATTCCGTGGCGAAGCGCGGCGGTGCTGCCTTGGCAAGCGCGGCGTTGCCGCCGGCGGCCTCGATGTCCTCGAGGATCCACAGCTCGTGACCCTTCTCTTCTTCGACATATTCGTCGAGGGCGGGAATGAGCCACTGCTGGCGGGGCGCGAGCCTGGCCTTGCAGGCTTCCATCAGCGGCACGGTGTGCTTCACGTGATGGTAGGCCTCCTGCAGATAGGCGAGATAGGTAGCAAGCGAGATATTGCCCTTGAGACCGTCGGTGATCTGCGGCGTCGCCATGAGATAGGCGCGCTCACCGGCCGTCTCCTGGGCCAGGCGTTGGAAGAATGTCATGCTGAAAGCTCCTGCGTCCTTGAAAGAGGTCCGATGCCATGGTCGGCATGGATGGCGTGCCGCTTCATGCGGCCGTTGGCGGTGGCCAATCCGTTCTGCACCGTGAAGGGTGCGGTGCGGCGCCAGTGAAGAAGGCGCGCATATTCCGGAAGACGGGCATTGGCGGTGGCAATGGCGGCGGCGATCATCTCGTCGGTCACCGTCTCGCTCATGGGCACGATGAGGGCGGACAATCCGGCGGCGCCATCGCCATGGACGAGGGCCTGACGGATCACCGGCTGCCCGCTCAGTTCGCGCTCGATCCATTCCGGCGAGATGTTGCGGCCATAGCTGGTGATGATCAGATTGGAGGTGCGGCCGATGATACTCACTGCGCCGGTTTCGTCGCAGTCGACAAGGTCGCCCGTGGCGAGAACGGAGGGTGGCCGTCCGCCACCCACATAGCCGAGGAAGACGGGATGTTCGATGAGAAGCTCGCCATCGGCAGCGATGACTGCGGAGACGTGCGGCAGGAAATGCCCGGCCCGTCCGGGTGAGGCCTTTCCGGGACGGTTGAGGGTGACGACCGAGCCCGCTTCACTGAGGCCATAACCTTCGTAGATGGGCAGTCCCGTTTCCCCAGCTTGCGCCAGCAGGCTCTGCGGCACGGCGGCACCACCCACGGCGAGGAATCGCATGTCCGGGAGCCGCTGCTGCGAGAGGCGAAGCGCCATCACGAGGCCACGCAGCAGCTCCGGCACGAGGATGGCGCTGCTCGCCTTCAGGGCGCGGAGCGCCTCTGCCATCTGCAGAAAATCCGGCGTGAAGGGTTTGGCAAAGCCGAGGCTTGCGAGCGACGGCGCGACATAGGTGCCGCCTGCGAGCAGGACGGCATAAAGCCCGGCGACATTCTCCAGCAACACGGCGAGTGGCAGCACCGCCACGTGGCGCGTTGCATGTTGCGCCCCCACCACGGTGCAGATCGATTGTGCTGTCTCTTCCAGCATCTCCTGCGAGAGGCAGACGCCCTTGGGCTCGCCGGTGGAGCCGGACGTGTAGGTGATCTTGGCGGTACCCTTGGGCAGGGAAACGGCGGGCGCCGGAAGCGGAACCACCGAGAGATTGATGCCGGCCACCGTTACGACCGTGGCCGCAGGGCCCGCTGCCACGAGCAGATGCCCCACGCCTGCCGACGAAAGGGCATGGCGGCGCTGCTCCTCCGAGAAGAACAGCGGCAGCGGCACATGCACCCGGCCGAGGTGCAACAGGGCAAGGTCGAGGATGATCCAGGCCGGAGAGTTGTCGAGGAGCGAGGCCACGGGTTGCGATCCCGGGCAGCGGCGTCCGATGGCCTCCGCCGTTTGCAGGATGGCCGCGTGGAGTTCGGCATAGGAAAGGGCGGAGCTGCCATCGGAAAGGGCGATGTGCGACCCCTCCGGGGCTACCTTGCGGGCGATGGCCTCCAGCACGGCGGACATCAGGCGAGCTCCTTCACCTGCGCCACGATGCTGTCGAGGACGCCGCTTCTCTTCGAGACATTGAGGGCCGTGGCGTTCAGCACTGCGGCTTCAAAGCAATGCGCGACCGGGGCTGCCAGCACCTGCGGGTCATCATCGTAGTAGCTGCCCCAGTTGCGGGTGGGGCCCGTCAGCCGCTCGGCACGCGCCGCTGCGAGGGTGGAGAGATCGAGGTCGAAGAGGCTGAAGATGCGGCGCAGGCGCCGCGTGCCCGTGACGGTGGCAACCGCAAAGCCCTTTTGTTGCATGTAGGCCGCCATGGCGGCAATCAGGTAGAGGGAGGCGCGATTGCTGAGAGACGCAAGGCTGCCAAGCTCCACGATCGCACTGCGCGGGTGACGCCCCAACCCAGCACCCGCGAGCACGTCTTCCACCGGCTGGTCGAGATACTGCTCGAGAAAGAGGGGCGCATCGGCGGCACGGCGGATGCCGACGGCCGACAGGAGGCCGCCGGTGCCGCTCTGAAGCGTGAGAAACTGCGGATAGTCGGGCACGATCCGCACGCCGAACTGCTCTTCATAGCGGCGCGCGATGAGATCCTGCGCTGCCCGGCGGTCCTTGTCGTCCGCCGTCAGAAGCCTGACCTGCAAGGCATCGGATGACGCCGTGCCCGCTGCCTTCCCCGCCTCAAGCAAACGCTGAACCGGAAATGAAAAGAGGTCTTCAATCAACCAATGATTGGTCTGTGCCAAAGCCAGCATCTGTGTCGCCTGTCGCCGTTTGCAAAGATCACGATGGTCACTCAATCGTGCCGGAATGCTGACAGCCACCTGACGAAAAAGACAACTTCGTCGATGCATCTCCGATGCACCATTGAAAACCCGCGTTTCCCGGGGAGATTCGCGCTTTATTAAATTTTGCTAAGCTCGCCGTCACGTCTCCGCCGGGATTGCGGGCGGCGATGCCTGCGCAAATACCTCCGAGAGGTTAGCGGCAGCGGGAAAGATCATGCTGATCCTGAGGCCGGGCGTGTTGTCGGCGAGGACCAGGCTGGCGCCATGAAGCTCGGCCACCGCCGCAACAAGCGCGAGCCCGAGGCCGTTGCCGGGCGTCGAGCGGCTGCGCTCCAGCCGGAAAAAGCGTTCGAGCACCTTGTCCCGCATGTCCGGGGGAATGCCGGGACCACTGTCGGCCACGGTGAGGCGGACGACACCCTGCTCCTCGCTGAGCGTCACCGCGATCTTCGCGTGTTCGGGCGTATGCTTGATGGCGTTTTCGACGAGATTGGCCGCCGCCTGCAGAAGCAGTTCGCCGTCGCCGTTGAGCATCACGCCGGCACCGACGTCGCCCACGAGGGTCTTCCGCTGGTCTTCCGCGACGGGGGCGTAGGCCGTGATCAGGCGCTGGACGATGTCGCTCATGTCCGTCGCCTGGAAGCCCGACTTGCGGCTGCCGCTGCCGATCTGCGAGATGCGGAGGAGCGCCGTGAAGGTGCCGAGGATCTGTTCGGTTTCGGTGATCGCAGCATCGATGGCGGCGCCATAGGCCTTTGCGTCTTCCGTTCCGGCGCGCGCGCCCTCAAGGCCCTGGCGCAGGCGGCTCAGCGGGCTGCGCAGGTCATGGGCGATGTTCGTCGTCACTTCCTTCAGCGACTCGAGAAGCTGCTGGTTGCTGTCGAACAGCCGGTTGAGATTGATGGAGAGCTGGTCGATCTCGTCTTCCTTGCCGCGCACCGGAATGCGCGCCTTCAGTTTTCCCGCCATGATCAGCTTGCTGGTGCGGTTGATGGCGTTGATCCGCCCGAGAAAGCCGCGGCTGAACGACATGCCCATCACGATCGAGAGGGCCAGCGCCAGAACCGAGGACCACATGAAGGTGGCGAAGATGGCCTCCTGCGTGTCCAGCACGCGGTAGGCATCCTGACCGACGAACAGAAAGCGGCCGTCGGCGAGGATCCGGCCCTGACCCCAGAATCTGGTGGTCATCGTCGTCTTCGCTGCCGGGCTGCGAGGTGGCGACGTCCTGCAACATGTACTGCTGCCAGTCGGGTGTTCGCGCGATGTCGTGAAGATCGCCCGCCAGCCGCGCCCCGGTCTGGTCGGTGAGCAGATAGTAGAGGCCATAGTCCTGACCCGACTTTGCCCGGTCGTTGATATCCCGGATGGCTGCCGGACCCGTATTACGGGCGGCTTCTTCCGCGGTCGACTGAAGCTCTTCCAGCACCTCCGCGCGAAACTGGTCGCGCAGCGCCGAGGTGAGCGCCACATAGGCAAAACTCAGGACGATGATGAAGCCCGCGGCGAGGATGGTGACATGCCAGGCTGTCAGCCGGAAGCTGGCCGTCTTGAAGAAACTAGTCATGGGCGCGCAGGCAATAGCCGGCACCGCGGATCGTCTTCAGCAAGTCCTGGCCGAAGCCGCGGTCGATCTTGCCGCGCAGGCGGCTGATGTGTGTTTCGACGATGCTGGTCTGCGGATCGAAATGGAAATCCCAGACGTTCTCCAGCAGCATGCTGCGGGTGACAACGCGCCCGTCGCTGCGCATGAGATACTCGAGGAGCCGGAACTCCTGCGGCTGAAGCTCGATGGTCTTGCCGGCCCGCGTCACGGTGCGGCGGATGAGATTCATCTCGAGGTCGCCCACCTGCAGGACCGTCTTCACGCCATTGATCGGAGGACGGCGCGAAAGCGCCTGGAGACGCGCGTTCAGCTCGGCAAAGGCAAAGGGCTTCACCAGATAATCGTCGGCGCCGGCATTGAGGCCTTCGACGCGGTCATCGATGCCGTCCATGGTGGTGAGGAAGATCGCGGGTGTCTGTATGCCGGCAGCCCGCAGCATCTTGACGATGGTCAATCCGTCATAGCCCGGAAGCATGCGGTCGATGATCAGGGCGTCGAAATCGCCGTCGGAGGCCAGCAACAGGCCATCCCTGCCGGTCGTTGCTTCGACCACGACGTGATTGTTCTGCCGAAGACCCTCCGCCACATACGCCTGCATGCGCAGATCGTCTTCGATCACGAGTATCTTCATCTCCGGAACGGCCCCGCATGCAAGTCCGGCAACGTCGCCGGTCAACAACTTAGGCCTGCAAACTGTGGCCAACTTGCGGAAGCGGAGCGGCAGCGCCGGATTACCTTTCTGTAAGGAAAGGCGTTCTTACAAAAGGGTATGCTGAAGACCACAGTGGGCGCGGACCGGCGTGGTGATGTGATGGGGAAGCGAGCCCATCATGAAACTCTCCGCCAAGCTGCCACCCCTTCCGCCACTTACCGGCGCTCTCTCCTCCGATACAGGCGCGGGCCGCAGTATGCGCGCGGCGGAGGCGACCGGCGAAAAGGCCAGGCGCCTCTTTGACGAGCTCAACCTCTTTCGTACCCCGCGCTATCCGCCGTGGCGGGTCGCCCGCTACCGTCCGTTCCAGCATGCCATCGCCCTGCTGGCGATGGTCTATCTCCTGCCGGTGGCGGGGCTGCCGGCGAGGCGGGTGACCGGGAAGCCGCTCATCGTCCAGGCTGCAGAGATGCTGCGGCTGTGGTTCCAGCAACGGGTCGATCCGCCCTCCTATTACGCGCAGGAACTCTACGAGACGGCGCGCATGCCGCTGGTGAAGGGGTATCTCACCCGCTTCGAGACCAAGAACGGTCTCTTCGCAAGCCTCAACCGGGCGCGGCCCTCGCCCTTCCAGCGCCACGAACTGAACGACAAGGACTTCTTCGCGGAGTTCTGTACCACGCAAGGCCTGCCGCATGCCCGCACGCTGGCGCGGATTTCGCCCGGCACCTGCGAATGGTTCCTTCCGCGCGAAGAGATCACCCATGATCTGTTCTGCAAGCCGCAGAAGGGACTCGGCGCCAAGGGCACGGCCGTGTTCCGTGCGGCAGGCCCGGACCAGTTCATCAACGAGGCGGGCGAGGTGATCACCTTGGCCGGAGTGGAGAAGGCCCTGCAGGGCATGGGCACCACCATGCTGGTGCAACGGCGGCTCACCAATCACCCGGCCATCGCAGACATGGCGCGCGACTCCCTCCTCACCGTCCGTGTCATCACCTGCCGCAACGAGCGTGACGAGCCGGAAGTGTGCCTTGCCATGCTGCGCCTGCTGGCCGTGCTGGAGCGCGACCGCAGCGATCTTCCCGATGGAGAATATGCAACCCCCATCCAGCTCGAGACCGGCGTGCTCGGCATGTTGGCGGGCGACGACATGAAGAGTTCACCTTTCCGGAGTGCCGTTCACCCTGCAACAGGACGCGTCATCGCCGGGCGTGTCCTGCCCGAATGGGACGCTGTGAAGGCTCTCGCGCTGAAGCTCCATGGGGCTCTTCCCCATCGCGTGGTGGTGGGATGGGACATTGCGGTGACGCCTGATGGGCCCGTCGTCCTGGAAGGCAATTCCAATTTCGATGTTATGTTCCTGCAGCGTGTGCAACATGTCCCCGCATCGGAAACACGTTTCGGAGAACTCCTCAGCTACCACCTCGAGGCGCTGGCACGGCAGCGGCGCGGCGGGGAAAAGGCCTGAGGATGATGATCGCCGGAGGTCTGTGGATGGGTTGTGACGGCCAGCCGTCGTCCACGGATCTCCGGTGATTGCCTTGCGGCCTTCTTAGCGGCGGCGTTCCTTGCGGTCCTCCACGGCGCGGATGGTGGAATAGAGAAGTTCGTCGGCAAGGCCTTGCGCTTCGTTGATGAGCTGCTCGGCCTGGGCCGCGAGTTCGGCGAGTGCCGCTTCAGACTGGGCAGCGGTGCGTCCCATCTGGCTGCTGACATGCTTGAGGAAGGCCTCGCTTGTCGCATCCGCTTCCGAAAGAACGTTCTCCGTCACCTTGTTCGACTGGATCGTGCTGTTGCGGACGTCATCGCCCAGCCTGTCGGCCATTTCCGCCATGGTGTTTCCCATGGAGGACCAGGCTGTGCGGATCCGGCCATGGGTGTCGGCGAGGGCCTCGAGATTGCCCTTGAGGGACTGGAGGCGGCGGGCATGATCGCTGGAGCGCGCCCGCAGCGCCTCGTCGAGGGCTGCATATTGTGCCTCGGTCTGCTGGTGGATCTCGTCGAACAGGTGCGACTGCAGCTGTGCCAGGATTTCGTCGGCCCGGGTCTGCCCTGCGGCAGGTGTCCCGGATTGACCCTTTCCGGCCGGCTTCTGGCCGCCGTTAACATTAACATTTGCGGTTTCAGAACCGCCCTTGATCGATTTGTCGCCCATTTGGAGCTCCTGCCGTTCCATCTGCAGGAGCTCGTGCAAGAGACTTGCCATGATACCAAGAGGTTGCGGGGCTGGTTAATCCGTGGACGGATGAACCCGTCAGACCCGGAGGGTGCGCCGGAGCGTGCTCAAGGGGGCAGGCCCCGTCGATTGACGCACGATGAAGCGGGGCGCCAGATACTGCTGGCGTCCGCGTTCCCCCGCCAGCACGAACTCCGCCGCGATGCGTCCCTTTTCAACGGGCTGGGAATCGAGTGTCGTGAGCGGCGGGTTGCACTGGGCGGCGGCGGGAATGTCGTTGTAGCCCACCACCGAGAGGTCGGCCGGCACACGGATCTCCCGCTGCTTCGCCTCCCGGATCACCGCAATGGCCTGCATCGCCGAAAAGGCAAAGATGGCGGTCACCTGCGGCGCCTCATCCAGAATGAGACCGGCGGCCGAGTCGTCCCATGGCTGGGCGTTCAGGATCGGCATGCTGTCGAGACTGAGGCCTGCCTCCTCCAGCGCTTCGGCGGCACCCCGCAGCTTCTCTTGGTCGATCTGCAGGCCGACCTTCGAGAGATCGCGGCCTGGACCCGGTGCGATGAGGTGGGTGGGCCCGCTGCCACGGATGAAGGAGATGAAGCCGAAGCGGCGATGCCCAAGATCGAGGAGATGCTTCACCGCCGCCTTTGCACCGGCATGGGCATCGATCAGCACGGCGTTGACCTCCGGCCCGGCATTGAAATCGACCACCGCGAAGGGGAGCTTGCGGCGGCGGGCTCCTTGCAGCTGTTCCATCTGACCGATGCGGCCGAAGATGAAGCCGTCGACCACGGCCGAGGCGACGCCGCTGATGCCGGGCGCATCGGGGAGCAGCACGATGCTGGCCCCCGCCTTATCACAGGCCTTGGCCACGCCCTGCAGGAACTGCACGAAGACAGGACTGCGCAGCGTGTCGGCGACACCCCATTGGCCGGGAACCACGACGCCCACCGCATTCACTTTGCCCGCGCGCAGCAGGCGGCCCTTGGGATCGGGCCCCGCATAGCCCAAAGCCTTCGCCGCCGCCTCCACCTGCGCACGAAGCTGCGGGCGGACGCGTTCGGGATTCGTGAAAACATTGGAGGCCGTGCTGCGGGATACGTTTGCGGCACGCGCCACGTCGATCAAGCGAACTGCCATGCGCCATCCGGAAGTTGCAATCTCGGGCGGTACTATACCACGGGGATTGGATCGATCCAAAAGGAATAAGCAATTGCTTAAGCCATTGTTATTACGACTTATTGTCTCGATCCAACGGCGCGCAGAGAGTTACTGAAGTATGTTCAAGCGTCTCAATCTGGCTCAGGTGCAGTATTGGCGCCATGCGTTGCGCAGCGAAAACGATCTCATGTGCGTGCCTTCAGCCAGTGGCGCACGGCACCAAGAGAGTGCAAGCCGACGAGAACGAGCAGCACTGTCGCGAGTGTTTCGTGCAGCTCCACCGTGAGCTCTTCCAGATAATGATCACGCGGCACCAGATGCGGCAGTGTGATGGAGAAGATGTGCACGTCGAAGCCGCCCGCGTTGGTATAGGCCCAGCCGCAGAGAGGAATGAGCACGAGCAAGGAGAGCAGCGCAAACTGCGTGAGACGGGCTGCGATGCGGATCCACAGGGGATCGTGCCGCAGGGTGTGCGGCCTGCCCCACAGGCGCCGCACGATGCGCAGGAGTGACAGCAGCAGCACGGTGATGCCGATCATCCGGTGCACATCGACCATCTCGTTCTGCAAAGGCCCGCGGCCGGGCAGGAACCAGGTCCAGGCCAGGGTGAAGGAGAGGATGATCAGGAGGACGGTGGTCCAGTGCAGAAGCCGCGAGGCGCGGCCGTAGTGATCCGGGCCATCGCGCCAGAGGAACACCGGGGCCGGCTCCGGCGCGGTCATTGCGTGGCGGCTGCCTTGTAGGCGGCGATGTCCTTCTTCAACTGGCTGTAGGCGCCGCAGCCGAAGAAGCAGAGTTCATCCAGCTGGCTGAGACGGGCTTCCGCATCCGGCAAATCCTTCTGCATCAGGTAGGCCTCTCCCAGATAAAGATTGGCCTCGAGATGTTTCGGATCGAATTCGAGCGCCACCTTCAACTTCTCGATGCCGAGCTCGATGTCGCCGGTCATGACATAGGCGTGGCCGAGATCGGCGAGGGTTTCGACCTCGTCGGGATAGCCGGCATTGCGGGCTTCAAGCAGCGGCACGGCCTTGTCCCACTTCCCGTCGGCCATGAACCCCTCGGCAGCAATGACATTCTCGCTCTTGTCGGAGGCCCCTTGCACGTGGCCGTAGGTATCGGCACGGGCCGGCAGGCTTGTGCCCGCGGCAAGGAAAAAGGCAAGCGCGCACCATCTGACTGCGGTCATCTCTGATGTTCCCGGACTGACACCACGGACGGCAGTCTGGCAAACAACCGCAGCGGGCACAATCATGGATCTTTGAGCGTGATGGTCCGGCCCGGAAGCAGGTCCTTTTGCATGGCGAGAAGTGCCTGATCGAGCGCCGCCATGCCGTCCGGCGGAGTGTCGGTGACCTGTTCGCCCAGAGTCTTCAGCCGCCGGTTCATGCCCTTGAAATCGGGGTGCGGGCCTGCAGTCGCTTCGGCATCGGCCTGCCCGAGCGCGAAGCGCGCGGTGTCGACCAGAAAATCGAGGTCATCGGGCGTGTTGCGGGAGAGCCCGTCGCGGATCAGCGCAAGGGCGAGGCCGGCGGTCATGGCCGCATCGAAGCGGACATGGGTCTTCAAGCGTCGCGCCTGTTCGATCCCGCGCAGATAGGCGCCCATGGCTTTCACCATCCGCTCGCCGGGCGGTGGCCCCGCAAACTCGTGCACGATCGCCGTGCTGATGAAGCCTTCCGGCATGGCGGGCCTGCGGTTGTCGTGCTCCCAGTCCTTGGTGAGCAGATCGGGGATGGGCGTGTCGAATGTGAGCCTCAGGGCAGGCCCCGACGGGCCATCGGCACCGTGGCACGCCACGCAGGTGATGTTGTCGTGCAGCGCGGCGCCACCGTAGAGATAGGGTGAATTGAAGGCGACGGCGCCAAGAAGCACGTTGCGTGTAACGATGAATGTGCCGTGGTCCGCGGGGGCAGGCGCAAGCCAGGCTTCCAGCCGTGTGGGTGCGATGGGTGTTTGGGCGGCGTGCGTGGCGGTGATGTCACAAGGCCCGGTCAGCGCAAGGGCCGCGAGCACGGCGGCGGCGCTGCGAAACACGGAACATCTCATCACCATTATTCCACCGTGGACATGCCCAGACGGCGGAGGACACGCCGCTCCGTGAAGATCACCATCTGGTAGAAGACGACAGCGATGATAACAGCTGTCACGGCCACGCTCCAGATCATGCCGTAGTCGAGATAGCCGCGGCTCTGGTTGAGCAGATTGCCCAGGCCCTTTCCGGTCGCCAGCCATTCCGCGATCATTACACCCAGCAGGGCGCGTGGCACGGCAAGGCGCAAGGCCGCGAACAAATAGGGCAGGGAGGCCGGAATGGCGACGAGCCGCAGTTCCTGCAGCTTGCCCGCACCATAGGCACGCGGCACCTCGAGGGCGGAGCGGGGCACCATCAGGATGCCCTGCGCAATCGTCACGAAGGACGGGAAGAAGGTGACCGAGATGGTGATCCACAGGGTGACCGCGGTGCCGCGCCCAAGCAGCAGCACAAGGAGCGGCGTCAGGGCGACGAGCGGCATGGTCTGCGTGACGAGCGCAACCGGCATGAGGCTTCGCCCCACGGCGGGCGCCACGTCAACAAGCAGCGCCAGCAGAAAGGCGAAGCACAGGCCGGCCAACAGTCCCACAAGCGTGATGGGAAGCGTCTCCATCAGGGCGGTGAGAAGACGGGACTGCGCACTCTCGGCGCTGCCCGCGAGGAAGAGGTAATCGACAAGTCCGGCCGGCGTCTTGGCGATCATCTCCGGCACGCCCAGCCCCTTGAGCAGCAGCCACCAGATCAACAGCGGGATGGCAACAGCGGCAAGGCCGAGCAGCATGCGCTGCGGGCCGGAAAGTGTGCCGGGTGCCGCAGGCGCGGAGGCCGGAATGGTGACGGCCCGGGATTCACCGATGATGCGGTTGCCGGCGAGCGCAAAGGCGGCATAGGCGAGGCCCGCGATCAGCGTTGCGGTGAGGCCGATGCCCCACAGGCGCGGCGGGTCGGCGCGCCCGAGCGAGCCCAGAAGATAGGTGCCGAGACCAAAGCGTCCGCCGCCGCCGAATTCCGCGAGGATGGCGCCAAGCACGGCGTTTGGTGCGGCAATGCGGAAGCCGCTGAGGATGGCGGGCAAGGCGCTGCGCAACTGCACCAGCCGCATCTCTGCCCAGCGGCTGCCGCCATAGGCGCGCACCACATCGAGGCTGCGCGCATCGGCTTGCGTGAGGCCGAGGACAGTGGCCGTCATGGTGGTGAAATAGCAGCCGAGTGCAGCAAGCACGATGCGGGGCGTCATGCCCGAGAGGGTGAGGACGAGGACGGGAGAGATGGCGATGGGCGGAAGCGCGAAGATGGCGATGTTGAAGCCGCGCGCCAGGCGGAGCGCCAGGGGAGAGAGGACGAAGAGAACGCCTGCCGCAATGGCGATGGCGTTGCCGACGAGAAAACCGAGGACGCTGGCCTGAAGTGTCGCCAGCACATGGGGCGGGTAGTCGGCCCGGTCAGCCCAGAGCTTGAGGAGGATGACGGACGGGGCAGGCAGGGCACCCGACGCCACGAGCTGGAAGCGCCCCGCCAACTCCCACACGCACAAGAGGATAAGAAGGTTGCGGAGCCAGACGGCACGGGTGAGGGCGCGCATCATCGCTCAGGCGCCATGCAGTGCGGTTGTCACCCGGTCCGTGAGCGCATGGAAGGCCGGGTCGGTGAAGAGCTCCTTCCGGCGGGGCCGCGCGAACGGCACGTCGATCACGCTGGTGATGCGCCCGGGGCGACTTTGCATGACGGCAATGCGGTCCGCCAGGAAGACGGCCTCATCGATGCCGTGGGTCACGAGAAGGGTCGTGGCCTTGCTCTCCGACCAGATGCGCTGCAGTTCGATGTTCATCTGCCGCCGCAGGATCTGGTCGAGCGCGCCGAAGGGTTCGTCGAGAAAGAGGATGCCGGGATGCGTGACAAGTGCGCGGGCAATCGACGCCCGCTGCCGCATTCCGCCGGAGAGTTCTCCCGGCAACGCCTTTTCGAATCCCTTGAGTCCGACAAGCGCGATCAGTTCCTGTATGCGGGCGGCGAAGGGGCCGCGCGGCTTTCCCAGCACGTCAAGCGGCAGGGCGATGTTGGCCTCCACGTTGCGCCAGGGCAACAGGGCCGCGTCCTGGAAGGCCACGCCCGTGTCGCCACTGGCGGTGGCTTGCCTGGGCGCGAGGCCGCCGATGCTGATCTCGCCGCGGTCCGGCTGCTCAAGGCCCAAAGCGAGACGCAGCAGGGTGGACTTGCCGCAGCCGGAAGGTCCGATGAGGGCCGTGAAGGAACCCGGTTCGCAGGCCAGCGCAACATCATCGAGCGCGGTGAAGCGTTCACCGCGCGCGACGAATGACTTGGAGACGTGCTGGAACCGGATGCTTCTGTCGCCAGCCATCAGACCTCGGCAAGCAGACTCGTGTCGAACATGTCCTTGGTGGCCTTGATGCCGACCTCGCTCAGTGCGGCGATGTTCTTCTCGATCGCTTCATCGCTCATGGAGAAGATGCCGGTTGCCGCTTCGATCAGGGGCTTCTGGGCATTGTTGAAGAAGACTTCGTTCTCCACCGTGCGGCCGGTGCCCTTGAACCACGTCTCGGCAAACTTGGGCGGATAGGCATTGGGGTCCTTGAAGTTTTCCTCCCAGCCCTTGCGGCTGGCGCGCAGCCACGCCACCAGTTCCTTGCGCTTGGCCTTGAGCGTGTCTTCGGTCACCACAACCGTGTCGTTGAAGATGGTGAAGCCGAAGTCATAGAGCAGGAATGACGTGGCCTCGGGGCCTGCCTGCTTGATGGTGTAGGGCACGTTGGTGGTGAAATCGAGCGAGGCATCGATCTCGCCCTTGATGAGGGGCGTGGGGTCGTAGGCGTAAGGCACGATGTTCACCTGGGCCTTGTCGATCTTGTTCAGCTTCAGCATCGCCTCGACCGAGATGACGTTAACGGGTGGCACGGCCAGCGTCTTGCCCACGAGATCCTGCGGCGTCTTGATCGGCTTCGAAGCGAGCGAGACGATGCCGATGGGGTTCTTCTGGTATTGCGTGCCGATAATCTTGAACTTGGCGCCCTGCTCCACAATCGCCTTCACGGTGGTGTCGGGCGTGGTGAGCGCAAGGTCGGCCTTGCCGGCAATGATGGAGGCTTCCGGAATGACGTCCGGCCCGCCGGGCAGATAGGTGAGATCGAGCCCCTCGGCCTTGTAGTATCCGTTGTCGATGGCGACGAAATAGCCGGTGAACTCAGCATCGTTGATCCACGCGGCCTGCATGGTGAGCGGCGAGGCGGCGAAGGCACTGCGGCCGGAGGCGAGCGTGGCGGCCGTGGCGGCAGCGCCCATCTTGAGGAAGGTGCGGCGGTCGAGAGCGAATGTCATGCGATCTATCCCTGTGAAGAGTGAGGTGTCAGTTATCCAATGCCCTTCATCCGCCGCAGCTCCTGCAGCGGCGGGGTGACGGCAATCTGTTCCGGCTCCAGCAACTCCCATTTAACGCCATGGGGCCGTTTGGCGCGCCGCTCCACCGCGATGTTTCGGGTTGGCGTGGCGATGTAGTCCACCAGAATGTCGGTGGCGCTCGGATGGAGCTTGTCTTCGACGACCTGCACGTCATGGACGATGGCGACAACGGGCGTTGCCTCGTCGACGATGCCGAGTTCCGTGAACATGCCCCATTCAAGATCGAAAAACCCGTGGCCCTTGCCGAAGCGCACGCCATCGCGCGAGACGGCCGATGCGCCGGTGACCATCAGGTCGAAGCGCCCGCGCCGGGCGATCTCCGCGAGCGAGATCGGCCGCGCGAAGTGTTCCATGCCGTCAAGCCAGGCGGCATAGAGTTCGGCCCCCTTGGGCACCATGCCGGGCTCGATGTAAAGAAAGCCGCGATAGATGCCGTAGGTCGACATCACGAAGGGAATGCCGGCCTCGATCATCCTGCGGCGCAGGTCGACGAGGCAGTTGTCCGGGGTGATGAAGGCGTACTTGCAGCTCTTGTAGGCGGGCATGCCGACGATGAGATCAGTGGCTTTCTCGGAGCCTTCGAAATCCGGGATCACTTCATTGAAGTTGAGGTGGAAGCGGGTGTCTGGCTTCGCGACATCCTGAAGCTTCGACCAAATGCGCTGGCGGATGATCTTGGAGGTTGACAAGAGACGCCTCGACTGTTTCACAGTTTCAGGTTATTGAAACGATGGTTTCACAATTTCTGGGGCTTGTCATCTGGAATCTTGGGGGGCAGGCCCGCTATTGAGAGGACATGTCCATCCGCCTCAGCCTGCGCATACAGGAACGCTTCGACAAGCTGTCTCCGGCAGAGCAGAAGCTTGCGCGCCTCATCCTTGAGCACAAGGACGACATCCTCACCTATTCGGCCACCGAGATGGCGGAAATGGCCGATGTCTCGAAGGCGACGGCGGCGCGGCTCTTCCGCAGCCTGGGCTATGCGGATTTCAACGAAGTGCGCGAGCAATCCCGCGAGGAAAGAAACCGCACAGAGCCCTACCGCTATTCGGTGACGGCGAAGAGCGAGAGCAAGTTCGGCAAGTCCATCGGCGCCCATCTCGATCTCGAGATCTCCAACCTCACACGCACCTTCGAGGAGCTGCGCTCTGACCGTCTGCGCCAGGCGGCCGAGATCATCCGTGAGGCGCCGAAGGTCTGGTATCTCGGGCTTGGTCCGGAGGAAGGCATCGCGCGCCATGGCCGCATCCTCATGTCGCGCCTGCGCCATGACGTGACACAGATCGGCCTGAACCAGTCATCCTGGGCGGAAGACCTGGCCATGACGGGCCCGCGTGACGCCTTTGTGGTGATATCGCTGAAGCCGCGCCCGCGCATCCTCCGGCCGATCCTGGAGTATGCGAAGACGACGCGCGTGAACACCATCATCCTGACCGACCAGACGAGCCTCGTGTGGGCCCAGAAACATGCGCGTGTGGTCTTGCCCTGTCATGTCAGCAGCCACGGGCTGGGGCCATCCTACACGTCGGTTGCGAGCGCCATCCGCCTCCTCGCCGTGGCCTTCGCCGAACGGGCCGGCGACCAGGCATCGGAACGCCTCGACCTCATCGCCGAAATCCACGAAGAGCTTGATGATACGGAGTAGTAGGGCCGGGGATCGTTGCCGAAGAGCAGGGTGTTGCCGCACACGTTCTACGGAATGGCGCACCCGACAGGATTCGAACCTGTGACCTCTGCCTTCGGAGGGCAGCGCTCTGATCCAGCTGAGCTACGGGTGCTTCGGCACCGTCTATAGCGGAGGGGTGGGGGCCCCGCAATCACCCTGCCGGAGGCGGCCCGACTTCCGCGTCCGGCCGCCCATCCGCCGCCTCTCCTCCTCCCAGTTAACGCTTTGCAAACCACGCTTCTCCGGAAATCCCGGGCTTAAACCGGCCTTTCCGGGTTGGGCATCAGTCTTGCTCCGCCCTGGCAGACGGGGTGGCCCTGTGCCGCCCCGGCACAGATTTTTGACCACTTCCTTGACGCCCACCCTTCAACCCCGGGACGGAACCACAATGACGGCCGAAGCCACACCGAAGATGCGCGTCGACTGGGTCGATTTCGCCAAGGGCATCTGCATCGTCCTCGTTGTCCTCATGCACTCCACCCTCGGCGTCGAGAAGGCCATGGGTGAAGCGGGCGCCCTCAACACCTTCATCCACTGGGCCCAGCCCTTCCGCATGCCCGACTTCTTCCTGATCTCGGGTCTCTTCCTCGCCCGCCGCATCGACACGCCCTGGCGCGACTACCTCGACAAGAAGGTCATCCACTTCCTCTATTTCTATCTCCTGTGGATGACGCTGCAGCTGCTCTTCAAGGGCCCCGGCATCTATGCCGAGCGCGGCCTCAATGGTCTCGCTTCCGAATACGCGCTTGCCTTCATCGAACCCTTCGGCACGCTGTGGTTCATCTACCTGCTGCCCATCTTCTTCGTGACAACGCGTCTGTTGCGCCCGCTCCCGCCGGTCCTCGTCTTTGTTGCTGCGGCCCTGCTCGAGATGTTCCGCCCCCATACGGGCTGGATCGTCATCGATGAATTCGCCGCGCGCTATGTCTATTTCTTCGCGGGCTACTGGCTCTCGGCCCAGGCGTTCCGCTTTGCCGCCGGCATGGACAGGCTGTCGACGCCGGCGCTCGTGTCCGCGCTGCTGATCTGGGGCTACGTGCACACGCTGGCCTACATGCATGATCTCGTGGCGGGCCCGGGCTACGGCATCGTCGCGGGCTTCATCGGCGTGGGCGCCGTAATCTCCGCAGGCGTGTTGCTCTCGCGTTTCCGCGCGGGCGAGGTGCTCCGCTATCTGGGCGAGAACTCCATCGTCGTCTACCTCGCCTTCTTCCTCTTCATGGCGACAACCCGCACGCTGGCGCTGAAGTTCGCGCCCGGACTGGGGCCAGACGTGATCTCGATCACCACCACGCTCGCAGGCGTCATCGGCCCGGTTGTGCTCTTCTGGCTCACCCGCAAGACGGCCTTGAGCTTCCTCTTCCGCCGCCCCGCCTGGGCGCGGCTGAAGCCGCCGCAGAAGCTGGAAACCCCCGCCAAGGTCTGGCACAGTGCCGGCCATGACCAGCAATTCGAAGTCTCCAGCGTCCGGTCTCAAGGCCGGTGACCATCTCTACCTGATCGACGGATCGGGTTACATCTTCCGCGCCTATCACGCCCTTCCGCCGTTGACGCGGAAGAGTGACGGCCTGCCCGTGGGCGCCGTTCAGGGCTTCTGCAACATGCTGTGGAAGCTGCTGAAGGAAACCAACAACGGCCACAAGCCCACCCATCTCGCGGTGATCTTCGACAAGTCGTCGAAGACGTTCCGCAACGACATCTATCCTGAGTACAAGGCCCACCGCCCGGAACCGCCGGCCGATCTCCGCCCGCAATTCTCGCTCATCAAGCAGGCGACGCGGGCCTTCAATGTGCCCGCCGTCGAGCAGGACAACTACGAGGCCGACGATCTCATCGCCACCTATGCGCGCCAGGCCTCAGAAGCAGGCGCCACCTGCCGCATCGTCTCCTCCGACAAGGACCTGATGCAGCTCGTGCGCGATGGCATCAGTCTCTACGACACTATGAAGGACAAGGAGATCGGGCCCGAACAGGTGCTCGAGAAGTTCGGCGTGACGCCCGACAAGGTGGTGGACGTGCAGGCGCTCGCCGGCGACAGCGTCGACAACGTGCCGGGCGTGCCGGGAATCGGCTTGAAGACGGGTGCGGAGCTCATCAACACCTATGGCTCGCTGGAAGCGCTGCTCGAGCGCGCCGCCGAGATCAAGCAGAACAAGCGCCGCGAGAACCTCATCCAGTATGCCGAGCAGGCGCGCATCTCGAAGCGCCTGGTCTGCCTCGACGACAAGGTGCCGGTGGAGGAGGACGTCGGAAGCTTCGCCGTGGATGTGCCCAAGGCCTCGCAGCTGATCGGCTTCCTCAAGGCGCTGGAGTTCACCACCTTCACCCGCAAGGTGGCAACCGAACTGCAGGCCGACATGGCGGCGATCGAGCCCATGCCGGTGGAAATCAATTTTTGGCCGCCGGAAGGCGGGCTGGATGTGCTTCCGCCGCAGCGGCGCGCAACGCCTGCGCCAGCGCCCGTGCAGGGCGAGATGCCGCTTGCGGCGTCGGCGCCGGCCGCACCTGCCTCTGCGCCTGCAACGGACGCAGGAGCGAGCGACGACATGGAGGCCTATCTCCGCGCCATTCCGGTCGATCACTCTGGTTATGAAACCGTGACCTCGCTTGAGCAATTGAAGGCGTGCATCGCCCAGGCGGAAGCGCAGGGCTATGTCTCCTTCGATACGGAAACGGATTCGCTCGATGCCATGCAGGCCAATCTTGCAGGCGTGTCGCTGGCGCTTGCACCCAATCGCGCCTGCTATGTACCGCTCAACCACAAGAGCATGGGCGAGGGACTGTTCGGCGGCGAGCGCCTGCAGAACCAGATCAGCGAGCAGGATGCATTGGCGCTGCTGGGGCCACTGCTGCAATCGCCATCCGTTCTCAAAATCGGCCAGAACCTCAAGTACGACATGCTGGTGATGAAGCAGCGCGGCATCGAGATCACGCCCATCGATGACACCATGCTGATGTCCTATGCCTTCGAGTCGGGCGATGTGGGCCACGGCATGGATGAACTGTCGCAGCGCCACCTCGGCCACAAGCCGATCAGCTACAAGGAGGTGGCGGGGTCCGGCAAGTCGCAGGTGACCTTCGACCGCGTGCCCGTTGACCGCGCCACACACTATGCCGCCGAGGATGCCGACATCACGCTCCGCCTGTGGATGCTGTTCCGCCAGAAGCTGCTGAAGGCGGGCAAGGTGACGGTCTATGAAACGCTGGAACGGCCGCTGGTGCCCGTTCTCCTCGCCATGGAGAACGAAGGCATCGTGGTGGACCGCCAGCTGCTGCAGCGGCTCTCTTCCGAATTTGCCGCCACGCAGGGCAAGATCGAAAGTGAAATCCACGGCCTCGCCGGTGGTCCCTTCAACATCGGCTCACCCAAGCAGTTGGGCGAGATCCTTTTCGGCAAGATGGGATTGGCGGGGGGCCGCAAGACGGCAACAGGCGCCTGGAGCACCGACAGCGACGTGCTGGAAGATCTCGCCGCGCAGGGCGTGGAACTCGCCACCCGCGTGCTCGACTGGCGGCAGCTTGCCAAGCTGCGCTCGACCTATACGGAGGCGCTGCCCAACTTCATCAATCCGAAGACGCAGCGTGTGCATACGAGCTACGCCATGGCCTCCACCTCGACGGGGCGGCTCTCCTCCACCGATCCGAACCTGCAGAACATCCCGATCCGCACCGAGGAAGGCCGCCGCATCCGCACCGCCTTCGTGCCGAAGCTCGGGCACCTGCTGCTGAGTGCGGACTATTCGCAGATCGAATTGCGCGTGCTCGCCCACGTGGCCGACATCCCGCAGTTGAAGAAGGCCTTCGCCGACGGCCTCGACATTCATGCGATGACGGCAAGCGAGATGTTCAACACGCCGATCCAGGGCATGGACCCCGCGGTGCGCCGCCGCGCCAAGGCGATCAACTTCGGCATCATCTACGGCATCTCGGCCTTCGGGCTTGCCAATCAGCTGTCGATCAGCCGCGAGGAGGCGGGCGACTACATCCGCACCTACTTCAAGCGCTTCCCCGGCATTCGCGACTACATGGATGCCACCAAGCAGCTGGCCCATGACCAGGGTTATGTGGAGACGATCTTCGGGCGGCGCTGCCACTTCCCGCGCATCAAGTCGCCCAACCCGTCGGAGCGCGCCTTCCTCGAGCGCGCCGCCATCAACGCGCCGATCCAGGGCTCGGCCGCCGACATCATCCGCCGCGCCATGATCCGCATGATGCCCGCCCTTGCGGCAGCAAACCTCAGGGCGAAGATGCTGCTTCAGGTGCATGATGAACTCGTTTTTGAAGTGCCATCGACGGAAGTGGAGGGAACCCTGCCGGTGGTTCGCGAGGTGATGGAGAAAGCGGCGGAACCTGCCGTCAAGTTGGCCGTTCCGTTGCAGGTGGATGCCCGGGCTGCAGGGAACTGGGATGAGGCTCATTGATGTTATGACATCTGAAAATGATGTTCGCTAACATTAACACATGATGTAATTACATCTTTACATCACTCATCGTTTCCCGCAGAGAGAGGGTGCCCCCGCCCATTCCTCTCTGATGGAGAACCGTGTCATGAACGCCCTCAACGAGCCCGTCATTCGTGCCGAACTCGCCAAGATCGGCCTGCGCTGGGCCAATTGCATCTCGTGGAATGCCGGGGTTGCCGAGCTGTACCAGCAGGCGATCGAGCGCGGCGAAGCCCGCGTCGCTGAAGGCGGCACGCTTTCGGTGATGACCGGGGCCCACACCGGCCGCAGCCCCAAGGACAAGTTCATCGTCCGCAATGCCGCAGCCAATGATTCGGTCTGGTGGGAGAACACCGCGGGCCTCAGCCAGGCCCAGTTCGACCAGATCAAGGCCGACATGCTGGCCCATGCCCGGCTCAAGTCTCTCTTCGTCCAGGACCTTCATGCCGGCGCTGATCCCGCGCACCGCCTCGAGACGCGGGTGATCACCGAGTTCGCCTGGCAGGCGCTGTTCATCCGCAACCTGCTGATCGTGCCCAAGGACGATTTCGCCAGCGCACCCGGCCTCACCATTCTCTGCCTCCCCACCTTCAAGGCCGATCCCGCCCGCCACGGCACCCGCAGCGACGTGGTGATCGCCCTCGACCTTGCCCAGCGCCTCGTCCTCATCGGCGGCACGCATTACGCGGGCGAGATCAAGAAGTCGGTCTTCACGGTGATGAACCACATCCTGCCCGAACAGGGCGTTCTCCCCATGCACTGCTCCGCCAACCTCGGCGCCATGGGCGACACCGCCGTCTTCTTCGGCCTCTCGGGCACCGGCAAGACGACGCTCTCCACCGATCCCGAACGCGCCCTCATCGGCGACGACGAGCACGGCTGGTCTGCGAACGGTGTCTTCAACATCGAGGGTGGCTGCTACGCCAAGGCGATCAATCTCTCCGCCACGGCAGAGCCGCAGATCCATGCCGCCGCCCACCGCGTCGGCAGTGTCCTCGAGAATGTCATCGTGGATGAAGACCACAGGCCCCACTTCGAGGACGGCAGCGTCACCGAGAACACCCGCGTGGCCTACGACATGGCCGCCATTCCGGGGGCGCGGCTCGATGGCCGCGGCACGATCCCCAAGACCATCATCATGCTGACGGCAGATGCGTTCGGCGTGCTGCCGCCCGTCGCAAAGCTCACGCCCGAACAGGCGATGGAGCACTTCATGGCCGGCTACACCGCCAAGGTGGCGGGCACCGAGCGCGGCGTGAAGGAACCGCAGGCCACCTTCTCGGCCTGCTTCGGACAGCCCTTCCTCACCCGCCATCCCCGCGACTATGGCCGGATGCTGAAGGAGCTCATCGCCAAGCACAATGTCGCCTGCTACCTCGTCAACACCGGCTGGACCGGCGGCGCCTATGGCGTGGGCAAGCGCATCCCCATCGACGTGACGCGCAAGATCGTCCGCGCCGCGCTCTCGGGCGCGCTCGCCGATGCGCCCACCCGCACCGACCCGCATTTCGGACTTGCCGTGCCGAAGCTTCTGGCCGGCGTGCCGGAGACGGTGCTCGATCCGGCCAAGGGCTGGGCCGACGCCAAGGCCTATGAGGCCACCGCGCAGAAGCTCGTCGGCATGTTCGCCGAGAACGCCAGGCGCTTTGCCGAAACCGGGGAAACCTCGCGCCACGCGGCGGAGTGAACAGCACCGCTTTGCTATTGCGAAGCGGCAGGAATTCGAGTGTCATCCCCTCCGAACGAGAGGCCTGTGAAGGGCCCGGTTTGAGAGGGGATCGCCCGAATGACCGGACTGCTGGCACTCAGCAGAACGCTTGACGCGCTGGCGCGATGGCTTGGCATCGTGGCGAACTGGCTCGTGCTCTTTGCCACGCTCGCCTGCGCCCTCGATGCCATTCTGCGTTATAGCGTCGGCGGACTGCTTGCGCTTGCGCATGCTACGGGCGGCGAAGGCGAGATCAGCAAATTCCTGTTCGGCCTCTACCGCGACAACTCCAACACGCTGCGCGACCTGCAACTGCTGATGTTCGCCGGCATGGTGATGCTGGGCTCGTCGTGGACGCTGAAGCTGAACGAACATGTGCGCGTCGACCTCCTCTACACCTCGGTCAGCGACAGGGCCCGTACCTGGATCGATCTCACCGGCACGCTGCTCTTCCTCGCGCCCTTCTGCATCATCATGATCTATTTCAGCTGGGGCTGGTTCCTGGAGTCGTTCCTCCAGAATGAAATGTCCCAGAATGCCGGCGGCCTGCCGCGCTGGCCGCTCAAGTTCTTCCTGCCTTTCGGCTTCTTCCTGATCCTGCTGCAGGGTATTTCCGAACTGATCAAGTGCATCCACTCGCTTGCAACCGGCCAGCGCCGGGAACATGCCTACGAGAAACCGGTGCAATGATCGCATTCATCACCCACAACATGGCCCCGCTGATGTTCGCAGGGCTCATCCTCTTCATGATCTACGGCTATCCGGCGGCCTTCTCGCTCGCCGCCGTCGGGCTGTTCTTCGGCTTCGTCGGCGTCGAACTCGGCCTGATCGCACCCAACTTCCTCGGCAACATCATCTTCCAGCTCGAAGGCGTGCTGCGGAACGATCTCCTGCTCGCCATTCCCTTCTTCACCCTGATGGGCGCCATCCTCGAGCGCAGCGGACTGGCCGAAGACCTGCTCGATGGCTTCGGGCAATTGTTCGGCGGCGTGCGCGGCGGTCTCTCCTACGCCGTCATTCTCGTGGGTGCCGTGCTGGGCGCCATCACCGGAACGGTGGCGGCCTCGGTGATCGCCATGGGGTTGATCTCGCTCCCCGTCATGATGCGCTACGGCTACAACATCCGCCATGCCACGGGCGTGATCGCCGCTTCGGGCACCATTACGCAGCTCATTCCGCCCTCCCTCGTGCTGGTGGTGCTGGCCGACCAGATGGGCGTGGACGTGGGCGAGATGTACAAGGGCGCCATGGGGCCGAGCGTGGTGCAGGTGCTGCTCTTCATGGCCTTCGTGCTGCTCGTCTCGATCATCCGCCCGGGCGATGTGCCGGCGCTTCCGCCGGAAGCCCGCACCATCCGCGGCTGGGCCCTGCTGAAGCGCTGCATCCGCGGCATGGTGCCGTCGCTCGCCCTCATCTTCCTGGTGCTGGGCACGATCTTCACCGGCTTTGCCACCGCCACGGAAGCAGGCGCCATGGGCGTGCTCGGCGCCTTTGCGCTCGCTGCCATGAACGGCAGGCTGAACCGCCATCTCGTCTGGAACGGCATGCAGACGACCATGCGCATCACCGCCATGGTGGTGCTGATCCTGATCGGGGCGCGCGTCTTCAGCCTCGTCTTCCAGGGCGTGGGCGGCAAGGAGTGGATCGAAGGCATGCTGACCTCGCTGCCGGGCGGGCAGGTGGGCTTCCTCATCGCCGTCAACATCTTCGTCTTCGTGATCGCCTTCTTCCTCGACTTCTTCGAGATCGCCTTCATCATCGTGCCGCTGCTGGCGCCGGTGGCGCAGGCGCTCGGCATCAATCTCGTCTGGTTCGGCGTGCTGCTGGGCGCCAACATGCAGACGAGCTTCATGCATCCGCCCTTCGGCTTTGCGCTCTTCTATCTGCGCGGCATTGCACCGGCGACGGTACGAAGCCGGGACATCTACTGGGGTGCGATCCCGTGGGTGATCCTGCAGTTGATGCTTGTGGGCATCCTCATTGCCTTCCCCGAGATCGTCACCGCCTTCCTCGACAAGGAACTGGTCATCGATCCCAACTTCGAGGTGATCGTGCCGCAGACGGAGCAGACGCTCGATCCGAATGCGCCACCGCCCATCGATCTCAACACGCCGCCACCCATCAATTGAAAAAGGCCCCGGAGACCGGGGCCTTTGCATGAAGCGATGGTCGGGAAGATCAGAGCGCCTTCTTGCGCTGCTGCCCCATCATGAAGGCGTCGAACTGGTATTCCGAGAACTGCGCCCAGAGATAGGCATCGCCGCGGAAGGCCATCATGGCGTCATGCAGCTTCTTGAAGGGGGCGTTGGTGGCGGAAATTTCCGCATAGGTTTCGTTCGCCGCCTTGAAGCAGGCTTCCATCACGTCCTGCGGGAAGGGGGCAAGCTTGGCGCCGGCGGCCGCAAGCTTCTTCAGCGCACCCGGGTTCACCGCATCATACTTCGCCAGCATGGAGGTGTTCGCGGCCTGGGCCGCAATCTTCACCACGTTCTGGTAGTTGGCGGGGAGTTCCGCCCACTTCGCCGAATTGGTCATGACGTGCAGCATGGCGCCGCCTTCCCACCAGCCGGGATAGTAGTAGTAGGGCGCCACCTTGTAGAAGCCGAGCTTCTCGTCATCGTAGGGGCCAACCCATTCGGCGGCGTCGATGGTTCCCTTTTCGAGCGCCTGATAGATTTCGCCGCCGGCGATCTGCTGCGGCACCACGCCGATCTTGGAGATAACCTTTCCGCCGAAGCCGCCGATGCGCATCTTCAGGCCCTGCAGGTCCGAGACGGACTTCAGCTCCTTGCGGAACCAGCCGCCCATCTGCGCACCGGTGTTGCCGCACGGATAGGCGACGAGGTTGTGGCCGGCGAGGAACTCGTTCACGAGGTCGATGCCGCCGCCAAAATACATCCAGGCATTCTGCTGGCGGGCATTAAGGCCGAAGGGCACCGCGGTGGCGAAGGCGAAGGCCGGGTCCTTGCCCCAGTAGTAGTAGGAGGCGGTGTGGCACATCTCCACCGTGCCATCACCCACCGCGTTTGCGGCTTCGAGGCCGGGAACGATTTCGTTGGCGGCGAAGACCTGGATCTGGAACTTGCCGTCGGTGGCGTCACTCACGTATTTCGCGAAAGTCTCTGCCGCGCCGTAGATGGTGTCGAGCGCCTTGGGAAAGCTCGAGGTCATGCGCCATTTGAGTTCGGGTGCTGATTGCGCAATGGCGGGCGCGGCAAGGGCCGCTGTGGCGCCGGCGGCAACGGTGCCGGTCTTTGCAAAGAAGGTGCGTCTGTTGAATGACATTCGGTTTCCTCCGGGATGGGCGTATTTGTTGTCGCCTCAGTGCCTGCAACTATGGCAAGGCGGGGAAACGGTTTCAACTGCGCAGGCACCATATGAAAAACAAAAGGGGCCCGAAGGCCCCTTGGAACGATGCGGGTGAAAAGGTCTCAGCCTTTGCCCTTCGGCGCCATGATCATGATGATCTGGCGGCCCTCGGGCTTCGGATCGAGTTCCACCTTCGCGATCTCCGCCATCTCGGCCTTCACGCGCAGCAGCAGCTTGTAGCCCAGGTCCTGGTGATCCATTTCGCGGCCGCGGAAGCGCAGCGTCACCTTCACCTTGTCGCCCTCTTCGAAGAAGCGCTTGGCCGCGCGCATCTTCACTTCATAGTCGTGATCGTCGATCATCGGGCGCAGCTTGATTTCCTTGATCTCGATGACGCGCTGCTTCTTGCGCGCCTCGGCGGCCTTCTTCTGCTCCTGGAAGCGGAACTTGCCGTAGTCGAGAATCTTGGCGACCGGCGGCTTCGCATCCGGCGAGATTTCCACGAGATCGAGTCCGGCCTCTTCCGCCATGATCAAGGCCTGCCGCGTGGGCACGACACCGACATTGGCTCCGTCTGCGCCGATCAGGCGCACCTCACGGGCATCAATGCGGTTGTTGATCTTGTGCTCCTCCTCTTTCTGAGGAACAGGGGCATTGCGGTTGAACGAAGGGCGGCGTGGGGGAAGGCTCAAGTGGTCGGTCTCTCCTGGTTGTGGTCCGCCGGGCCCGGCAAAGAGGTTTTGCGAATCCGGCGGCCATTGGTTAGCAAGGAAAAACGTTGAAATGAAGGGGTTTCAGCAGCCATGGGCCGCATCGCATTTGATGAGGATTTGAAGGGTTTCCGCCTGGCCTACATGAAGGACGGGGCGGCCGACGACATCGGCCCCTGCGGCTTCTTCTGGCTGGGCGGCTACAAGTCGGAAATGACGGGGACAAAGGCTGAAAATCTGGCAGACCTCGCCCGCGCCACCCGGCGGAACTTCTTCCGCTTCGACTACTCCGGCCATGGCCAGTCGGACGGGCTTTTCATCGACGGGACCATTTCGGACTGGCTGGAACAGGCCACCCACATGTTCCTCCGCCACACCCAGAACCCCCGGATCATCGTCGGCTCCAGCATGGGAGGCTGGCTCGCCCTGCTGCTGACCAGGCGCCTCCTGAAGGAGGACCCGCTGGCCGCCCGCCGCATCGCGGGTCTGGTGCTGATCGCGCCCGCCACCGACATGACCAAGGAACTGATGTGGGACGAGTTCGACCGGGATGCCCGGACCGCGCTCGTTGAGACCGGCGTTTTCCGCCGCCCCTCCGCCTACGGCGAGCCCTATCCCATCACGCTCCGCCTGCTGGAGGATGGCACCCAGCACCTGCTGCTGGAGGAGGGCATCAGCCTGCCCGTACCGGTGCGCATCCTGCAGGGAAGCGCCGACACCGACGTGCCGCCCGCCCATGCGGTCAAGACTTTCGAGGCCATCACCGCCACGGACCTGACCCTCTCCTTCATCAAGGATGGCGACCACCGCCTCTCCACCGCCGTGCAGCTCCGCATCATCCAGGAGACGGTGCTGCAGCTGGCGCTCAGGGCCGACGGGGTGCGCTACTGAGCGAGCCGCTGATGTGCCGGACCAGTTCGCCGAGGCCTTCCCGGTAGCTCGGGTAGAGGAAGCGGTAGCCAAGTTCGCTCTTCACCTTGCCGTTCGAGACCCGCTTCGAATCCGCATAGAAGCTTCGCGCCATGGGCGAGAGCTCCGCCTGCTCGAAGGGAATGTCTGGCGGCACGGGCTTGCCCAGAAGCGCAGCGGCATGTTCCACCACATCCTGCGGTGGGCGCGGCTCATCATCGGCGACATTGTAGGCGGTGCCCGGATGGGGCTTCGCCATGGAGGCGAGCAGGATGCCGGCAATGTCGTCGACGTGGATGCGGCTGAACACCTGGCCCTCCTTGATGATGCGCTTGGCGCTGCCGTCGAGGACGGTTTCCAGCTGGTTCCGCCCCGGCCCATAGATGCCGGCGAGGCGGAAGATGTGAAGCGGCAGGCCATGCCTCGCATGGAGATCGAGCCACGCCTCTTCGGCGCGCAAGCGGCGCCAGCCGCGCTCGGTGTTGGGGGTGAGCGGTGTCGCCTCGTCGATCCATGCGCCGCCATGATCGCCATAGACGCCCGTGGTGGAGAGATAGGCCGCCCAGGTGATGTGCCGCGCCTGTTCTGCCAATGACACACCGAAGCGCTGCAGCACCGGGTCACCTTCGGCCTCGGGCGGAACCGACGAGACGATGTGCGTCACATCAACCGGAAGCTCCGTGGACTGATTGAAATCGAGACGGCCGATGCCCTGCGCGCGCAGGGCCTCCGCACTTGCGGGCGAGCGGAAGCTGGCGCTGATCTTCCATTCGGCACGGTCAAGGCGGCGGACGAGGGCTGCGGCCGAGAAGCTGTAGCCGAAAAAGAGAATGTGCTTCATGCCTGCCATTCCCGCTGCACGTCTTCGTCGGTTTCAGTCTTCATCATGATCTCGCGTATCTGCCCGTGCTGGTCCGCTGGCGCAAGCGCCCCATGCGCCCAGACCGCCATGGCCCGCACGAGGGGTGAGGGATCGTGGAGACAGGCTGTGATGGCGGGCAGCAGGCTTGCATCACCGCTGTTGCCTGCCGCGATCAGGCAGTTGCGGAGGAAGCGGTCGCGGCCGATCCGCTTCACGGGCGAGCCCGAGAACAGGGCGCGGAAGCCCGCATCGTCGAGCCGCAACAGATCCGCGAGTGCAGGCGCCACGAGATCATCCCGCGCCGTGAGCTTCATCTCGGTGCAGGCGAGCGCAAACTTGTTCCACGGGCAGACTGCAAGGCAATCGTCGCAGCCGTAGATGCGGTTGCCCATGGGCTTGCGGAATTCCCGCGCGATATGGCCCTTGTGCTCGATCGTGAGGTAGGAAATGCAGCGCCGCGCATCGAGCTGGTAGGGCGCAGGGAAGGCCTTCGTCGGGCAAATGTCGAGGCAGGCGCGGCAGGTGCCGCAGTGATCCTGTTCGGCCTCATCGGGCGCAAGCGTCGCATCGGTGAGGATGGTGCCGATGAAGAACCAGTTGCCGGCCTCGCGCGAGACGAGATTGGTGTGCCGCCCCTGCCAGCCGAGGCCGGCCTGTGCTGCAAGCGGCTTTTCCATCAGCGGTGCGGTGTCGACGAAGATCTTCACCTCGGCGCCCGAGGCGCGGGCGAAATCCTGCGCCAGCCGCTTCAGCTTGCCCTTGAAGACGTCGTGATAGTCGCGGTTGAGCGCATAGACGGAGATGACGCCCACGGATTTTTCATCGAGCCGTGACATGGGATCGATCGCCGGCGTGTAGGGCTGGGCGAAGACGATCGCGGACTTTGCATCGCTCCACATGGCATCGGGCGAGGCCCGGCGCTCTGCCGTCTCCTCCAGCCAGTCCATGTCGCCCGCGTGCCCGGCCGCGATGAAGTGGTTGAGCCGAGCCGCAGTCTCATCGGGAAGGCGTGCGCGTGTCACGCGAAGAAGCGGCAGGCCTTCCGCGCTGGCACGGGTCCGCAGGCGAGAAAGCGCGCGGGTCAGCGTCTCAGAAGTCGAGCTCGGCATAATGCGCCGCCGGGGCCACGCCCGGAATCGTGTCGCCGAGGAGAACGCGGAAGGAGGGCCTCGACTTGATGCGGCTGTACCAGGTCTGCGCCACCGGATGGTCGGCCCAGTTGATTTCACCCAGATAGTCGATGGCCGAGATGTGGGCCGCCGCCGCGAGATCGGCGAGCGAGAGATCGTTGCCGGCAAGCCACGAGCGCTGTTCGGCGAGATAGCCGAGATAGTCGAGATGCGGCTTCAGCATCTGGAGACCTGCGCGCATGCGCTGCATGTCGGGCGAGCCGCGGCCATTGCCCGGTGCTGCCACGAAACGGCGGATCACCTTTTCGGTGAGCACGGGCTCTGTCACCTCGGCATAGAACTTGATGTCGAACCAGGCCACGAGGCGGCGCACCTCGGCGCGAGCAAGCGCGCTGCCCGGAACGAGCGGCCGCTCCTTGCCGAGGGTTTCCTCGAGGTATTCGGTGAGGGCCTCGGCCCCGGCAACGGATGCGCCGTTGTCCTCCACATAGACCGGCGACAGGCCCGCGGGGTTGAGATCAAGCAGGGTCTGCGATGGCTGCCACGGACGCTCCTCGATAAGCGTGGCGGCCACGCCGTATTCGGCGAGCGCCAGACGCATGCGGCGGCCCTGGGGGTCGAGTGTGAAGTGGTGCAGTTGCGGCATTGGTCCGATTATGGAGTCAAGAGGGGTTTGGCCCGTACAAAAATGTAACCGGGACAGGCCATTGCCCCCGCTTTTGGCCGCATTTATGACGTTTGTCCACGGGCGGCATGCGATTCGGGACCGGATGTCTGGGCCCTTTCGTTCTGGGGTGGGCGGCGACAACATGACAACTTCCGAGTTCCTGCAGATCATTGTCCTGGCCTTGATCCAGGGCATCACCGAATTCCTGCCCATCTCTTCCTCGGGCCATCTCATCCTCGTGCCCGCCATCACCGGCTGGCCGGACCAGGGCGTGCTCACCGACATGGTGACGAACGTGGGCTCGCTGCTTGCCGTGATCATCTATTTCTGGCGCGACGTGGTGGGCATGATGCGGGGCGCGCTCGATCTCGTGCAGCGGCGCACCACCGCCAACAGCCGTCTCGTCTTCCACGTGGTGATCGGCACCATTCCCATCGTGCTCGTCGGCCTCGTCATGAAGGTCACCCACCTCGACGACCACATCCGCAGCCCGCTTCTCGTGGCGGCGAATGCCATCGTCTTCGGCATCCTGCTCTATGCCGCGGATGCTTTCGGCCTGATGACGCGCATGATCAAAGACATGAACTGGGTCTCGGCCATCATCATCGGCGTGGCGCAGGCCTTTGCGCTTTCACCCGGCACCAGCCGCTCCGGCATCACCATGACGGCGGCCCGCGCGCTGGGCTTCAACCGCGTCGAGGCGGCGCGCTATTCCTTCCTGCTGTCGATCCCGGCAAATGGCGCGGCGTCGGCGCTGGTGATTGGTGATGCGCTGAAGAACGGTGAACCGATCAGCGGCCCGGTCATCATGACGGGCGTACTCACCTTCTTCGTGGCGCTGCTGGCAATCGCCTTCCTCATGCGCATCCTGCGCACGGTGAGCTTCCTGCCCTTCGTGATCTATCGCGTCGTGCTGGGGGGCGCGCTTCTGGGACTGATCGCCGCCGGCGTTCAGTTGGGAACGGTGAACTGACCTTCCTTGCGGAAGCGGTAAAGATAGGTCGGAACAATCGCCGAGAAGCTGCGCGGATTGATGCCGAGCCCCGGCAGGTCGCGGCCTTCCGCCTTGGCGGCAGCGCTCACCACATTGTCGGCACGCAGCAGATCCACCTGATCGGCAGTGATGGGCGCACCCGGCAGCCAGCCCAGAACCGTGCCCATGAGCTTTGCTGCACTCCACGGCAGCGGCACCAGCAGGCGCTTGCGCTGGGTCACGTCGAGCACATACTGGAACATGTCCTTGAGGGTGGAGACGGCAGGCCCGCCCAGCTCATAGGTCTTGCCCGTGCCCACGCCGCGGTCGATCAGGGTGGCGATGGCTTCCGCCACGTCGCCCACGAAGACGGGCTGCACCTTCACGTCGGGGCCAATCACCGGCAGCACCGGGGCGATGCGCACCATCGCGGCCATGCGGTTGAAGAAGCGGTCGTCGGCGCCGAAGACCACTGACGGCTGCACCACCATGGCGCCCGGAAAGATCTTGCTGATCGAGGCTTCGGCCTTGGCCTTGGCGCGGGCCGCGGCACTGGGCGAGTTTTCGCTGGCGCCGATGCCGGAGACCATCACCAGAAGCTGTGCGCCCGCCTGCTTGGCGGCCTTGGCAATCGCCTCCGAACCGAAGACGACGACGCCTTCGAAGGTCTGCGAGCCGGAGGCGGTATCGAGCCCCGTGGCGTTGACCACGGCATAAGCGCCTTCGCAGGCCGCCTGCACCGAGGCCGGGTAGCGCAGGTTCGCCTGCACGAGGGCGATCTGCCCCGGGGTGCCGAGCGGCAGCACGGCGCCCGCTAGGTCGGGGCGGCGGCAGGCCACGCGGATGCGGTAGCCGCGCTTGGCGAGGCTCTGGACCAACTGGCGGCCGATGAAGCCGGAACCGCCGAACACCGTGACGAGCGAATTGGAGGGAAGGGAAACCAAGGATGCGCCTCGTGATGGAAGGGGGTGAAATCGGCCGCCCTTTTAGCGATTTGCCTGCGCGTTGCAAAGACAAGACGTCGACGCAGTTGGGCCGCAGCGGGGCCGCACGGCAGCCTGAAAGCCTTGGTTGACAATATGCGTCAGGCCCGCGTAAGAGGCGCTCCGAAACTGGCCCAGATGGCGGAATTGGTAGACGCACTAGTTTCAGGTACTAGCGCTGAAAGGCGTGGAGGTTCGAGTCCTCTTCTGGGCACCAAACTTCAGACAAGGCATTGTCTGAGCGGATGGACAGGCAGGTGAATGGTCAGGTGAACACGGGGCCATTTGCTGGGCTGGTGCCGGGTCAAACCGCCCGACTGCCGATCGTCACGGTACATAGCCGCCAGATCGTTTGAGGAGAGCCGCTGACGGCCTTCTGGCAACCAAAATTCTCCAGGCAGACCTCAGGAATTGCCGTTGGCGACTCGTTTTGGGGCGCGGCGGCCACTCTATGCGGCCTCCCGCAGTCGCCTCGACAAGCGGGCCAGCGCATCCCCGCTGCACCCTGTAAGCGCCCGGATGGCCGCCCACCCATGCGGCGGAAATGGTCCCCTTCAATCCGCTGCTGTATGAGCCTCCTGCGGAACGGCCCAGCCAGGTCCATGGCCAACTGCGGTCCAACTACCAGCGTCAGGGCTTGAATCTGTCAAAGCACTTCAAGCCATTTCCAGGATAAGGGTCGATTATTTCTGCCGCGCCTCTCGAAGCGCCAGGGCCCGGTTCACCATCAACTGCCGTTTCTCGAAGTGGTCGGGCGCACGAAACAGGCCGTGCACCTGGCCGGGGTCGAGGTTTTTGCGGGGGACATCCATGCAGAAGTGTTTTCCTCCCGACAGCAGTGAAAGGGCGATGTCATCGCCGCGCTCAAACGGAGTCAGGCGCAGGATGTCGCCATTGGCCTGGGCCAGAAGCTCTTTGGAAAACAGCATGAACTGTCCGAGGACGATATCAACATCTCCAAAGGCCTTCTCTCTGGCGTATTGGCCGCCCTTCAGGTTGCGGCCCATAAATCCATGAATCCGGTGCGGTGCGGCCTGCTGCAGGCGATGCAGGGCAATAATATCTTCCGGGCGAAACAGAAGATCGTCATCATGAAACATGATGGTGTCGTTCTTCGCCATCATGGCCAGGCCCAGGCGGGCGTAGGCCTTGAAGTTGTGGCTGGAATTCACGGCAATGATGCTGGGATGCCGCAGCATGAGATCCGGATTGTTGTTCCAGACCAGAATTTCCGATACGATCCCCGTGGCTTCCAGCTGGCCGACAATCAGCGGAATGTTGTTGGGGCGCTTCCAGCTGAGCAGAACGGCAGTGACAGTCATGAGCGTTGATGCGGGCCAATCGACGGTAAGATCATGACCGAAGATCGGGATGAAGTGTGGGGTGAAATTCAGGCGTGACGGCCTTTGCCATGTGTCCCGCCGGCCTGCTCAGGTCATTGCGAAACCTGAAGACCCACTGGAAAGCGGAAGGGTCGCGTCCCGTGTCTCCTGCGCCCATGTGCCGGGCGCGCGCGGGATGTGGATTGATGAGATGGTGCAGGGCACGCACCTCCGAGGGAGGTTCATACCCCATGGGGAGCGCAGTCATGTGGCCGGAGTTGTTCAAAGTCGTTTCCGTGTCGGCGCCTCAGATGCGACGGGGTGAGCCCCTTGCGCGCAAGCACTTATTCATGAGGGCGAGATGCTACGTAAGCCATGGCTTTCAGTCAAGCCGCGGCCTTCAGCGTGGCGACAGGCCCGGTTTGGGCCAGCCACCACCGCTCAACCCCCTCAACTTGAAGCAGAATCCAGCCGGCTGGCAGCATCGTCCTGCCGCCCGGACCCCCGCTCCCGTGTGACACATTGAGTTGCAGGGGATTACCCTGTATGCGCATGTCCGGTTGACTGCGCCGCTGGTCCACCCCACCTGAGCGGCCATAATTCCGTTCATCCAGAGGCTTACTGAGGCTCGTGACCATACCATGGCTGTGAAACTGTACCGCGGAGACCTGCCTGCCGATTTCAAACCGGGTTCCGCGGTGGCGATCGACACGGAAACGCTCGGCCTCAATCCGCGCCGCGACCGCCTCTGCGTGGTGCAGATCTCGACCGGGGACGGCAATGCCCACATCATCCAGTTCGATGCCGGCGCCTATCAGGCCCCGCGCCTCAAGGCGCTGCTTGAGGATGCCGCCGTCCTCAAGATCTTCCATTTCGCCCGCTTCGATGTCGCCGTGCTCAAGCATTATCTCGGCGCCAACACGGCGCCCCTCTATTGCACCAAGATCGCCTCGAAGCTCGCCCGCACCTACACCGACAAGCACGGCCTCAAGGACGTGTTGCGCGAACTCCTCGGCATCGAGGCCAACAAGCAGCAGCAGAGCTCCGACTGGGGTTCGCATGTGCTGAGCGACGCCCAGAAGACCTATGCGGCGCAAGATGTCCTCTATCTTCACGAACTGAAATCCCGCCTCGACCAGATGCTCGAACGCGAAGGCCGCATGCATCTGGCCAAGGCCTGTTTCGATTTCATTCCTGTTCGCGCCGCACTCGATCTCGGCGGCTGGGGCGAAGAAGATGTCTTCTCCCACTCATGAGTATTATGCCGAGGTGAATCCGGTTTCGTCGCGCGAGTCCGCCCGCCGGGCCAACACCCGCGCCGGCCTGACGCGCTGGCTCTCCTACGTCATCCTCGCGGGTGCCGCGGGCCTTGGCCTCACCTTTGCGATCGAGCTCGGACTGTTCTCCGATTTCACCAGGAAGCCGGACACGCCCCTGGCCCCGGTCGAGAACCCGGCCCAGATCACCGGCGGGCCATCGAAGATCTCGGGCTTCGACAAGAACAAGCGGCCCTTCGAGATCACCGCCCAGAAGGGCGTACAGGACGCCACCGTCGACAGCCTCGTCCATCTCCAACAGGTGCACAGCAGCTTCGACAGGCAGGACGGCTCCAAGCTGTTCATCACCTCGAAGACGGCCGCCTATGAGACAGAGCAGAAGACGCTGGCGCTCCAGGGTGACGTGCTGTTCGACCAGGGCGACCGCTTCCGGGCACGCATGGAGAGCGCTGCCGTCGACATGGCGGACCAGTCGATGCAGTCGACCTCGCCGGTCAATGTCGACATCATCGGCGGTACCATCTCCGCCGACAGCCTGGCCATCACATCGAACGGCGACCGCATCATTTTCAGGGGTGGCGTCAAAGCCCACTTCGTGACACAAAAGAGCAAATCGGGAGACGGTAAATGAGAAAAGTCATCTTGATGCTGGCACTTGCAGCCTCCGCCGCGGCGATGCAGCCGCGCGTGGTTCTGGCCCAGCAGCAGACGGAAAGCGTCGATATCGAATCCAACGAGATGGAGATCATCGACGCCGACAAGCGCGCGGTCTTCCGCGGCAACGTCATCGCCAAGCGCACCAGCGAAACCATCCAGACGCCGGAGATGGTGGTCGACTACATCGAGGTGAAGCAGCCCGACGGCACCACCAAGTCGGAGGTCGACACCATGGACTGCAAGGGGCCGGTGACAATCACCACCGACACCCAGACCATCACCGGCGATCATGCCATCTTCCACATGCAGAAGAACGAGCTGATCGTCACCGGCAATGCGAAGGTGGTGCAGGGCAAGACGGTTCTGCGGGGTCCCGAACTGGTTGCCGATCTGAAGACCAAGCGCACGGTCATGAAGGGTGGGCGCGTCAAGGGCTCATTCGTGCCGCAATGAAATGCGGAATGATTTCAGGCCGTAAAGCGCAACTCTGATCCACTTCACGTAAAATTAAGATAAATGCTCCGTAATCACCAGGCGTCCAATACCGGAAATCCGGTTCGCCCCCGCCCCATGGCCCCGCGCAATGCGCCGGTGCCGCAAGGGCAGGGACGCGCCAGGATGACCGAACCGGCCGAGGGCCTGACCGCGACCATGCTCGCCAAGAGCTATCGCAACAGGCCCGTGGTGCGGGATGTGTCGGTTTCGGTGAGGCGTGGTGAGGCTGTTGGCCTGTTGGGCCCCAATGGCGCCGGCAAGACGACCGTGTTCTACATGATCACGGGTCTGATTGCCGCCGACAAGGGATCGATCAGGCTGGATGGCGAAGACATCACCCACCTGCCCATGTACCAACGGGCGCGGCTGGGCATCGGATATCTTCCCCAGGAAAGTTCGATCTTCCGTGGGCTGACCGTTGAACAGAATCTGCGCGCAGTGCTTGAACTTCACGAGAAGGACAAGAGGGCGCGCGAGCGTCAGTTGCGTGAGTTGTATGATGAGTTCTCAATCGCCCACCTCCGGCATTCGCCGGCTGTTGCGCTCTCTGGCGGAGAGCGTCGCCGGGTGGAAATCGCCCGAGCCCTCGCCGCAAAGCCCCAGTTCATGCTCCTCGACGAGCCGTTCGCAGGGATTGATCCCATTGCGATCGGTGATATTCGCGTCCTGGTGCGACAGCTTACCTCTCGGGGAATCGGGGTGCTTATTACGGATCACAACGTCCGAGAAACCCTCGAGCTCATCGACCGGGCGCTCATCATCCATGAGGGCCATGTCCTGACCGAAGGCAGCCCGCAACAGATCGTTAACGATCCCGACGTGCGCCGTTATTATCTTGGCGATTCCTTCAGCCTCTGATGGCAGGAGGGGCTGATGGGTCTTAGTCAAAAACTCGTTCTGAAGCAGGGCCAGTCCCCGGTGATGACGCCGCAGCTGCAGCAGGCGATCAAGCTTCTGCAGATGTCGTCGGTCGAGTTGCAGGCCTTCGTCGACGCCGAGCTTGAACGCAATCCCCTGCTCGAACGCGAGGAGGGTGCAGGCGAAGCGGTGGACGCCCGCGCCGAACAGACAGCCCCTGCCAGCCTCGATGAAGCCTTCACCGGACAGTCGGCTGCCCCCGAAGACATGGGCGGCGATGCCGAAGCACCCGAAGGCGCCTCCGCCCGCATGGCCGACGAGGCCTCCATGCCGCGCGATTCCGGCTGGGCCAGCCTGCGCTCTTCCGGACATCTCTCCTTCGACGGCGAGGACGGCGACTTCGCCGCCAATCTCTCAAGCGGCATCTCGCTTGCCGAACACCTCACCTCGCAGCTCAATCTCGAATTCACCGAGCCTGCCGACCTGATGATCGGCCAGCACCTGATCGGCATGCTGAATGAAGCGGGCTATCTCTCGGGCGATCCCGCCAGCCTCGGCGAGATCCTCAAGGCCACGCCCGAGCAGATCGAAACCGTTCTGGTGCGTCTTCGACGCTTCGAACCGGCCGGCGTCTTCGCCCGCGATCTGGCCGAGTGTCTGAAGCTGCAGCTCATCGATCAGGACCGGCTTGATCCCGCCATGGCGGCGCTGGTCGACAATCTTCCGCTGGTGGCCCGCCGCGATTTCAACGCCCTCAAGGCCAAGTGCGGCGTCACCATGGACGACCTGCAGGACATGCTGGCCGAACTGCGCTCGCTCAATCCCAAGCCCGGCCATGCCTTCGGCACCGAGCCCACCATGCCGGTCGTGCCCGATGTCTTCGTGCGGCCCTCGCCCGACGGCAACTGGATCGTCGAACTGAACAGCGAGACGCTGCCCCGCGTGCTCGTCAACAACCGCTACATGGCCACCGTCTCGCGCGGCGCGAAGAGCGAGGATGACCGCCTCTTCCTCGCCGGCTGTCATGCCCAGGCCGCCTGGCTGGTGAAGAGCCTGGAGCAGCGCGCCAAGACGGTGCTCAAGGTCGCCCGCGAAATCGTGCGGCAACAGGACGGTTTCCTCATCCACGGCGTGCAGCACCTGCGCCCGATCACACTCAAGATGGTGGCAGATGCCATCGAAATGCATGAATCGACGGTGAGCCGCGTCACCTCCAACAAGTATATCGCAACACCGCTCGGCACATATGAGATGAAGTATTTCTTCACCACGGCCATCGCGGCAGCCGACGGAGAGGGCGACGCGCACTCCGCCGAAAGCGTGCGCCACCGCATCCGGGACATGATCGCGCGCGAGTCTGCGGAGGCCATTCTCTCCGACGACGACATCGTGGCGGCATTGCGCGGAGAGGGCGTGGATATCGCCCGCCGGACCGTGGCCAAATACAGGGAATCGCTCGGGATTCTCTCATCCGTACAGCGCCGCCGTGAAGCCCGGCTGAAGGGTTGACTTGGGGCGCGCCCGCGCCTATCCAGCGCCCCATTGAATTGGACCGGCATGAGCCAAAATGGTGCAGTGCCAAACAAAAAAACTCTTCACAGGACGGCTTCGACACCATTGACGCGATTCATGATCGCGCCCATGTGTTGCGGCTGAGGCAGTCTTGTTTCGAACCGGAATTGCTGATCGAATGACTCTTGCAGACATCATCGACGCCCGCGCCGTTCTTCCCGCGGTGAAAGCCCAGAACAAGAAGCAGGTGTTGCAGGAGCTCTCCCAGGCGATGGCCGGACTCGTGGCCGCCGACAGCCGCGTGATCTTCGAGACACTGCACCGCCGCGAGAAACTGGGCTCCACCGGCCTCGGCCAGGGCATTGCCATTCCGCACGGCCGCCTGCCCAACATCACCCGCGTCTATGGCCTCTTCGCGCGCCTTGCCACGCCCATCGATTTCGACAGCGTCGACGGCCAGCCCGTTGATCTCGTCTTCGTGCTGCTGGCGCCCGACCATGCCGGCGCTGATCACTTGACGGCACTCGCCCGCATCTCGCGGCTGCTGCGCGAACCGGCGACCCTCACCAAGCTGCGCGGCACCGATACGGCGGAAGGCCTCTACGCCATCCTCACCGAACCCTCGGCGACCCAGTCGGCGGCGTAATTCCCTCGCGCACCGTCATGGCCCACGCATGTGGGCCACGAGTCTTTGAACACGGCATTCCGTCGCCGGAGCATGTAGCAAAGACTAGCCCTCCACATGCGTGGAGGGTGACAGAAGATGTATATGTTGTCCCGTCATTGGCGCATCCTTCGAGGCTCGGCTTCGCCTCGCACCTCAGGATGAGGATTCAATTCACCCTTCATGCTGAGGTGCATTGCGCAGCAATGCCTCGAAGCATGCGCAGCACGTTCGTGCTGCTTGGATGGAATGACGAGCGGTGGGGCGAATTCTTCCTACCTCAACCGTCGCGGTGCCACGGCCTGCGCCTCCAGCGGATTCTCTGGCCAGTAGTGCTTGGGATAGCGGCCGCGCATGTCCTTGCGCACGTCCGGATAGGCATTGGTCCAGAAGGTCTCGAGCGATTGCGTGACGGCCACGGGACGGCCCGCAGGCGAGAGCAATTCGATCCTGAGCTTCGCGCGCCCGCCCGCCACCTGCGGCGCGCTGTGCAGGCCGAACATCTCCTGCAACCGCACGCGCAACACCGGATCGCCATCGGTCTCGTAGTCGATGCGGTAGTGGCCGCCCGACGGCACCTCCATGCGCTGCGGCGCCAGCGTGTCGATCTGCGAGAGCAGCTGATAGGGCACGAGGCCGCGCAGGATGTTTGTCATGTCGAGGCGGGCGAGATCGGACTTGCGCACCATGCCGGCGAGATAGGGCGAGAGCCAGTCTTCCAATGTTGCGAGCAGCGTTGCATCCGAAAGATCGGGCCAGCCCGCATCGGGCATGGTGCGCGCGAGGAAGCGCACACGGTTGCGCAGGCTCTCCGCCGCCTCGCCCCAGGGAAGCGCCGAAAGACCAAGACTGCGCACGCCATCCACCATGCCCTGCGCCAGCACGGCGGGATCGGCCGACGGCAGTGCGCGCTCCTCCAGCACGACCGCACCGAGGCTCCGCCGCGTGCTGGCGACAACAGCATTCTGCCGGGAGTCCCATCCGGCGCGGGATTGCGTGATGATGAGATCGGCGAAGTGTTTCTCGATGTCGGCAAGCGTGATCACGCCCGCGAGAAACACCTTGGCATCGGCCTGCGCATTGTCGAGGAGCGCAATGGCAATGTGATCGGCCTTGGCGAGAGTGTCGTGTTCAGCGACCACGGCACCGCCGCCATTCGCCATGCGGAAGCGGTTCTGCCCACGGCGCTCGGCAATGCGGTCCGGATAGGCCAGCGCCAGCATCACGCCATGCGACAGGTCTGACGTATCCTCGCCGCAGCGCAGGAGATCGGTGATCTGTTTCGCCGACTGGCGGATGCGGTCGCGCGCGGCACCCCGCACGTGCAGAAGCCGCGCCTCGATGTCGGCGGTGGTGTCGCGGGGAAGACCATCGCGCTCGCTGATCATCGCGGCGGTCTCGGCAGCACTCTGGCCAGCGCCAAGTTCCGCTGCCTTCACCACCATGTGGGCAAGGCGGGGATGGAGCGGCAGGCGCACCATGGCGCGGCCGTGGGCGGTGATGGCGTGGGTGGCATCGACGGCACCCAACTGGCGGAGCAGATCCTGGGCCTGCGCGAAGGGCGCCTGTGGGGGTGCCTCGAGCCACGGCAGGCCATCGCGCGCGGTGACGCCCCAGTTCGCCATGTCGAGGGCGAGCGGCGCAAGATCGGCGACACGGATTTCCGGTTCATCATGGGCGGCGAGTGCCTTGGTTTCGGCTTCGGGCCAGAGACGGTAGCAATGGCCGGGACCGAGACGTCCGGCGCGGCCCTTGCGCTGTTCGGCGCTGGCCTGGCTCACGCGGATGGTTTCGAGCGCCGTCATGCCCGAAGCCGGATCGAAGCGCGGTGCGCGCTTGAGGCCGGTGTCGATCACCGCCTCGATCCCTTCGATGGTGAGCGAGGTTTCGGCAATGGTGGTGGCGAGCACGATCTTGCGGCGGCCTTCGTCGGGCTTGCGGATCGCCTCGTCCTGGTCGGCGAAGGAGAGCGCGCCATAAAGCGGGCGCACGTCTGTGTTGGCGGGAAGATCGACCTTGCCGAGGGCCTCCACGGTGCGGCGGATCTCCCCTTCACCGGGCAGGAACACGAGCAGGCTGCCCTTTACCTCGCGAAGGGCGCGGGCGATCGCCTTCACCGTGTCGTCGATCAGGCTGAAGCGCGTGGGGCGCTCGAGATGGGTGACGCCCACCGGAAACATGCGGCCGGTGGTCTGGATGAGCGGCGCATTGCCGAGATGCGTACACAGCGCTTCGGCATCGAGGGTGGCCGACATCACGAGCATCTTGAGGTCGGGCCTGAGGCCCCGCTGCACATCGAGCGTGAGGGCGAGGCCGAGGTCACCATCGAGGCTGCGCTCGTGGAATTCGTCGAAGATGACGAGGCCGGTGTCGGCAAGTTCCGGGTCCTGCTGCAGGCGGCGGGTGAGGATGCCTTCGGTGACCACCTCGATCCGGGTGCGGGCCGAGACCTTGCGTTCAAGGCGGACGGTATAGCCCACCGTGTCGCCGACGGTTTCACCGAGGGTCGCGGCCATGCGCCGGGCCGAGGCGCGGGCAGCGAGGCGGCGCGGTTCGAGCATGACGATCTTCTTGCCCGCAAGCCACGCTGCATCGCGAAGCGCCAGCGGCACGCGGGTGGTCTTGCCGGCGCCGGGCTCGGCCACCAGCACGGCTGCCGCATGGGCGGCGAGGCCGGCGGCAAGTTCGGGGACGACGCGGTCGACGGGAAAATCCATGGCGCGGGGCTTAGCAGGGTTCGGCTCCGGACCCAAAGGGGGGTGGCGTGAGGTCCGCGTGGCGCATCCTTCGAGGCTCGGCTTCGCCTCGCACCTCAGGATGAGGTTGTAGTTGCTCCTCATGCTGAGGTGCCGCGCAGCGGCCTCGAAGCATGTCGTGCGGTGATCTCGCCCGCTCAGCCCACTTCCTTCGCCCAGGGCGGGTTGGCGCCGGGGCGGGAAACGGTGACGGCAGCACAGGCCATGGCGAACTCGGCGGCGGCGCGGAGCTGCGCCTCGCTCAAGGACGCAATCGCCTTCTTGGAGAGCAGGCCATTGCGTTCGAGATGGCAGAGGAAGCCCGCCGTGAAGGTGTCGCCCGCACCCACCGTGTCGGCCACCTTCACCTTCGGTGCCGGCAGCGAGAGCGCGATGCCCTTGGCATAGACCTCCACGCCCTCCCCACCCCGGGTGACCGCGACAACCTTCGCGCCTGCCTTCAGCCACTTCTTCGCAGGGCCGGCGAAATCCGTCTTGCCGGTCATCCACTGCACGTCCTCGTCGGAAATCTTCACGATGTCGGCGAGCGCCATCATGCGGGCGAGACGGGCGAGATGCTTCTTGCGGTCCTTGATCTGCGAGGGGCGGATGTTGGGATCAATCGAGATGACGCGGGATTTGGCCTCGCGCTTCTGCAGCGCCTCGTAGGTGGTGCCCTCGGGCTCCGGAATGAGCGAGATCGAGCCGAAGTGGAGCGCCGCCACATCCTTGCCCAGCTTCGGCATGTCGGCCTTCACAAGATTGCGCCCGGCGGAGGCATCATCGATGAAGGAATAGCGGGCGTGGCCGTTCGAGAGCTTCACGAAGGCGAGCGTGGTGTGCTGCGGCTTCTTGCGGATGTACTTGAGGTTGACCTGGCTCTCGGTCAGGCCCTCGAGGATGCCGTCGCCGAAGAAGTCGGTGGAGATGCCGGCGAAGAAGCCGACCGGTACGCCAAGCCGCCCCAGCGCAATCGCGGTGTTGTAGACCGAGCCGCCGTTCACCGGCTGGTAGACCGCCGCACCATCCTTGCCCTCCCGGGGCAGGAAATCGATCAGTGCTTCGCCACAACAGAGAATCATGGTTGCTTGCCTCCCATCAGCCATGCGTTTTGCGCAATAAATCACTGTGAATGATTTATTGCCAGAAGAATTGATTGCGTCTAGGAAGCGTCACAGTCCTGAGGTACGTACCTCAAAATCCTTTCCCTCCAACGGCGAGACCCCATTCCCGCATGACAACCCGCATCATTCCCGTCGATGACTTCGACCTCGTGATCTTCGGCGCCACGGGCGACCTGTCGCAGCGCAAGCTGCTGCCCGCCCTGTTCCACCGCGACGAGCAGGGCCAGCTGCCGCCCGGCGCCTGCATTATCGGCACCTCGCGCAAGGCCATGAGCCACGACGACTTCCGGGCCTTTGCGGCCGAGGCGATTGCCTCCCACGTGAAGGCCTCCGAGGCGCCCAAGGAGGTGGTCGACCGCTTCCTCGCCCGCCTCCGCTACTATTCCGCCGAGGCCACCAAGGACGACGGCTGGATCGCCATCGACCAGGAACTCGCCGACCGCAAGGACGTGGTCCGCGTGTTCTACCTCGCCGTGGGGCCCGACCTCTTCGGCGCGATCTGCGAGCGGTTGGGCCAGCATGGCCTCGTCACGCCAAAGTCCCGCGTGGTGGTGGAGAAGCCGCTGGGCAAGTCGGGCGAATCCGCCGAGGCGCTCAACACCGTGATCGGCAAGGTCTTCCCCGAACCGGCGATCTACCGCATCGATCACTACCTCGGGAAGGAGACGGTGCAGAACCTGATGGCGCTGCGCTTCGCCAACGTGCTGTTCGAGCCCCTGTGGAACCACAACTACATCGACCACGTGCAGATCACCGTGGCGGAAACCCTCGGTGTCGAGGGCCGCGCCGGCTACTATGATACGGCAGGCGCCATGCGCGACATGGTGCAGAACCACATGCTGCAGCTTCTCTGCCTCACCGCCATGGAGCCGCCCTCGTGCCTCAATGCCGATGCGGTGCGCGATGAAAAGCTCAAGGTCCTGAAGGCGCTGAAGCCGATGACGGCCGAGCGCCTCGAGCATCACATCGTGCGCGGGCAATACCGCGCCGGGGCCTCGGAGTCGGGTCCGGTGCCGGGCTATCTCGAGGAACTGGGCAGTCCCACCTCCGAAACCGAAACCTTCGTCGCCCTCAAGGCCGAACTCCGCAGCTGGCGCTGGAACGGCACGCCCTTCTACCTCCGCACCGGAAAGCGTCTGCCCACCCGCGTTTCCGAAATCGTGGTGCAGTTCCGCAACATTCCCCACAACGTCTTCGAGGCGTCGGCAGGCCCGCCCATGCCCAACCGGCTGGTCATCCGCCTGCAGCCCAATGAGGGCGTGAAGCTCGACCTGATGATCAAGGACCCGGGGCCGGGCGGCATGCGCCTGCAGCAGGTGCCGGTGGACATGACCTTCCAGGAGGTCTTCAACGTGCGCAACCCCGACGCCTACGAGCGCCTGCTCATGGACGTGGTGCGCGGCAACCAGACGCTGTTCATGCGCCGCGACGAGGTGGATGCGGCCTGGGCATGGGTCGATCCCATCCTCGATTACTGGAAGCTCTCCCACGACATGCCGAAGCCCTACACGGCCGGCACCTGGGGTCCGGCCTCGGCCATCGCTCTCATCGAGCGGGACGGCCGCACCTGGCATGACGAGGGCCTGGCGTGATCGGCCAGCACAACACCTTCGAATCCCGCGAGGCGCTGGCGGAAGCGCTGGCGGCGCGGGTTGCGGCCGACCTGACGCGGGTGATTGCGGCGAAGGGGGAGGCGGTGCTTGCCGTTTCGGGTGGCACCACACCTGCACTCTTTCTCGCGGCCCTCTCCATGCAATCAACCGACTGGAGCCGGGTGGTGGTGACGCTGGTCGACGAGCGCCAGGTGCCGGAGGCCAATCCGCGCTCCAACGCTGCCCTCGTCCGCCGCCTGTTGCTGGCCGAGTCCGCCGCGAAGGCGCGCTTCGTGCCACTCTTCGAAAACGAATCGGAAGCGGCAAAGCTTGCCCTTGATGTCGTGGTGCTCGGCATGGGCGCGGACGGCCACACGGCCTCGTTCTTCCCGGGCGGTGATACGCTGGCTGAAGCGATTGATCCGTACACGGATAAATCCATCATCGCCATCTCGGCGCCGGGCTCGGGCGAGCCCCGCCTCACCTTCACGCTGCCCGCACTTCTGACCGCATCAAGCCTGTGCCTCCACATCGAAGGCCACGAGAAGATGACCGTGCTGCGCGCCGCCATCGCCGGCAGCGATCCGCTGGAAGTGCCCATCCGCGCCGTGCTTGCCGCGGCCAAACCCCTTGATCTTTACTGGTGCCCCTGAAGGCCAATCGGAGACCGTTCCATGTCCGTGACCTCAACCATCTCAGCCGTGACCGAGAAGCTGATCGCGCGCTCGAAACCGACGCGCCGCCGCTACCTCGACCGCATCGAGGCGGCGCAGATGAACCGCCCGGCCCGCAAGTCGCTGGGCTGTGCCAACATCGCGCACGGCTTTGCCGCCTGCGGCACTCATGACAAGCAGGCTCTGCGCTCGGGCGACGGGCCGAACCTCGCCATTGTCACCGCCTACAACGACATGCTCTCGGCGCATCAGCCCTTCGAGCGCTATCCTGACCTCATCCGCGAGGCGGCGCGTGCGGCGGGCGGCACGGCACAGGTGGCGGGCGGTGTTCCCGCCATGTGCGATGGCGTCACGCAAGGCGAAGCGGGGATGGAGCTGTCGCTCTTCTCGCGCGAGGTGATCGCGCTCTCGACCGCAGTCGCCCTGTCGCACCAGATGTTCGATGCCGCCGTCTATCTCGGTGTCTGCGACAAGATCGTGCCGGGGCTGGTGATCGGGGCGCTCGCCTTCGGGCATCTGCCGGCGGTGTTCATTCCGGCAGGGCCGATGCCGAGCGGCATGAGCAACGACGAGAAGGGCAAGATCCGCCAGGCCTATGCCGAGGGCAAGGTGAGCCGCGAGGAGCTGCTGGATGCCGAGGCGCGCTCCTATCACTCGCCGGGCACCTGCACCTTCTACGGCACCGCCAACTCCAACCAGATGCTGATGGAGATCATGGGGCTGCACCTGCCGGGAACGACCTTCCTCAACCCCGGCACGGAAATCCGCGACGAGGTAACCAAGGCGGCGGCGCGCCAGGCGCTGTCGATCACCGCACTCGGCAACCGATACACGCCCATGGGCAAGGTCTATGACGAGAAGTCGGTGGTGAACGGCGTGGTGGGCCTGCTCGCCACCGGCGGCTCCACAAATCATACGATGCACCTCATCGCCATGGCGGCGGCGGCGGGGATCGTGCTCACCTGGGATGATCTTGCCGAACTCTCGCAGGCCGTGCCGCTTCTGGCGCGCGTCTATCCCAACGGCAGCGACGACGTGAACCACTTCCACGCCGCGGGTGGCATGGGCGTGCTGATCCGCGAACTGTTGCAGGCGGGCCTCGTGCACAAGGACGTGACGACGGTCATGGGCACCGGCCTCGACGGCTATCTCGCCGCCCCCGTGCTGGAAAAGGGCACGCTCACCTGGAAGGAGGCGCCCAAGGCCACCGCCAATCCCAAGGTGCTGCGCGGCACGGCTGAGCCTTTCCAGCAGACGGGCGGGCTTGCGGTGCTCAAGGGCAACATCGGCACGGCGGTGATCAAGTGCTCGGCCATTCCCGCCGACCGCCATGTGGTGGAGGCCCCCGCCAAGGTGTTCCATTCGCAGGATGAACTGAAGGCCGCCTTCAAGGCGGGCGCGCTCAACGGCAATGTCATCGCGGTCGTCCGCTTCCAGGGCCCGAAGGCGAACGGCATGCCGGAACTTCACTCACTCACGCCATCGCTCAGCGTGTTGCAGAACCGTGGGCTGGTGGTGGGCCTCGTCACCGACGGGCGCATGTCGGGCGCCAGCGGCAAGGTGCCCGCCGCCATCCACGTGACACCGGAGGCGGCAGACGGCGGACCCATCGCCAAGATCCGCGACGGCGACATGATCCGCATCGATGCGGTGACGGGTACGCTCGAGGTGCTGGTGGACGCGGCGGAGTTTGCCGCGCGCCAACCCGCCACCGCCGATCTCTCCGGCAATGAAACGGGCGTGGGCCGCGAGCTGTTCTCGGCCTTCCGCCGCATCGTGGGCCGCGCCGACCAGGGCGCATCGATTTTCGAGGTGGCGTGATGCCGGACAGGAAGAAGCAGGCGCGGGTGGAACAGATCCTCAAGGCTGCCCCCGTGGTGCCGGTGATGGTGATCGACGAGGTGAAGCAGGCTGTGCCGCTGGCGAAGGCACTGGTGGCAGGCGGCCTGCCGGTGCTCGAGATCACGCTCCGCACCGCAACGGCGATGGACTCGATCCGCGCCATCATGGCCGAGGTCAAGGGTGCGATCGTCGGCGCCGGCACGGTGATGACGCCGGCCCAGCTGGAGATGGTGGCGAAGGCGGGCTGCGCCTTCGCGGTGTCGCCGGGCTCCTCGCCCAACCTGCTTGATGCCGCAGCCGAGGTGGAGATGCCACTCCTGCCGGGTGGTGTCACGGCCACCGAAGTGATGACGCTGCTCGAACGCGGCTACACTTTCCAGAAGTTCTTCCCGGCCGAACCGGCAGGCGGCGTGCCCTATCTCTCGTCGCTGTCGCAACCCATTCCGCAGGTGAAGTTCTGTCCCACGGGCGGAATCACCCCGGCGCTGGCGCCGACCTACCTCAAACTTGCGAATGTGATCACCCTCGGCGGCTCGTGGATGGCGCCCAAGGCGCTTGTATCGGCCGGTGACTGGGCGGGCATAGAAAAGCTTGCGCGTGAGGCTGCGGCGCTGAAAGGTTGACATTGCCCCCTCACCCCCGCGTTCCGCGGACCCTCTCCCCCGGGGGGCGAGGGCGATGATGATCTGCCTTCTCCCGCTAGCGGGAGAAGGTGCCCGCAGGGCGAATGAGGGTGGACTCCTACAGCTTCCCCTGCCGTTCCGCTTCCATCTCGAGGTCGTTCATCGCCACCACATAGCGTTCGATCGCAAGCGACTCGGTCGAGAAGCCCTGGCGGTAGAGAAGCAGCAGGCTCACCCCGATGGTGACGCCCATCGCCACATAGGGGCCGACGAAAAGGAAGAGCGCTGCGACCGCGAAGTAGTAGCCCCGGATGCCGTTGTTGAGGCTCTTCACCGCTTCGGTGAGGACGACCGCCGTCTGCGCCACCATCACGGTGCAGTGGGGCGTGCGCGCGTCGGCATTGTTGAGGCCGCCGATCATGGCGAGCGAATAGGCAAGCTTGCGGAGCGCATAGGTGAAGGAGAAGAAGCACACCGCCATGATCACCGTGAGGGTGGCGAAGTAGAGCGTGAAGACGGCGAGCGACATGGGCGGGAAGAAGCTCATGGTGGTGAGCGAGGCGTGCACGTGGTTGACGCTGGCCAGCGTGCCGACAAGGCCTGCGAGCAGGATCAGCGTGGCCGAACCGAAGAAGGCCATGCTGCTCGAGAGTTGCCCCAGCATGATCGCGTCGATCACGCGGTTCTCGCGCGGCGAATTGAGCAGCATGCGCATCCAGCGCAGACGGACGACGTGAAGCTGGGCATTGAGGGTGCCGCGTCCGAGGAGCGACAGAATGGGCCCATAGGCGCCCCACATGAAGAAGATCAGCAGCACCGCCGCCACGCGGGGAAAGTCGAGGTCATAGGGAATCATGCTGCACTCCTCCGGGCTCCCGGGAGAGGGTTATAGGGGCGGAATTTTCGCGCTGCCAAGCCCCGGGGGGCGGGACCCATTTTACCCTGCTCAGGAGGTACCCCAACAACCGTCATTCCATGCGAGCGGCGCGCCGCGCCGCGAGACATGGAACCCAGCTTTGTCTGAGGCAAAAGAAAGCGGGGTTCCATCTCGCGCAGCACTCCGTGCTGCTTGGATGGAATGACGATAGTAAGAGTGCGTCCGACCTACCCGTGGATTTCCTTGATCTTCTGGGCGGTGATGCCGGGGGCGCGTTCCAGCGTATAGTTGAGGTTGAAGGCGGAGGACGCCAGCAGCACCGGCGCACCGTCGAGATCATGCGCGATGGACGAGCGGTTGCCGTCGACGAACTGGTCCAGCATCTTCTTGTCGTCGCAGGCGATCCAGCGCAGCACCTCGAAGCGGGTGGTTTCGAAATCGACGGGCACGCCATATTCCTGATTGAGGCGGTCCTTCAGCACGTCGAGCTGCAGCGCACCCACCACGCCGACGATGGCGCCCGAGCCATCGAGCGGGGTGAACAGCTGCACCACGCCTTCCTCGGCCAGTTCTTCCAGCGCCGAGCGCAGCTTCTTCGCCTTCATGGGATCGCTGAGCTTGACGCGGCGGAGGATTTCCGGTGCGAAGCTCGGCACGCCTGTGAAGACGATCTCCTCGCCTTCGGTCAGCGTGTCGCCGATGCGCAGCACGCCATGGTTCGGAATGCCCACCACGTCGCCGGCGAAGGCCTCTTCGGCGAGCGAACGGTCCTGCGCAAAGAAGAACTGCGGGGCATTGAGGGCAAGCGACTTGCCGGTGCGCACGATGAGGGTGCGCATCCCGCGGTTGAGCTTGCCCGAGCAGACGCGCATGAAAGCGATGCGGTCGCGGTGGTTCGGGTCCATGTTGGCCTGGATCTTGAACACCACGCCGGTGAGTTTCTGTTCCACCGCCTTCACGTCGCGCTGGCGGGCGTGTTGGTCGCGGGGCGGCGGGGCATACTTGATCAGCGCCTCGAGCAGGTCGCGCACGCCGAAGTTCTTGATCGCCGAACCGAAGTAGACAGGCGAGAGATGGCCCTCGAGGAAGCCCTTGCGGTCGAAGCCTTGCGTCACCGAATGCACGAGTTCGATCTCGTCGCGGAAGTGCTGGTCGGCGCCGGGCGCGAGGAGGGCGGTGACGCGCGCATCGTCCGGGCCCGAGACCTCTTCGCCCTCGGGGGCGGAGTCGAGCTTGCGGATGCGGGGCTCGGTCAGGTCATAGGTGCCGGCGAAGGCCTTGCCGAGACCGATGGGCCAGACCATGGGCACGGCAGTGAGGGCGAGGCCCTTCTCGATCTCGTCGATGAGGTCGAGTGGCTCGCGGGTCTCGCGGTCGAGCTTGTTGATGAAGGTAATGATCGGGATGTCGCGCAGGCGGCAGATCTCGAAGAGCTTGCGGGTGCGGTCTTCGATGCCCTTGGCCCCGTCGATCACCATGACGGCGGCATCGACGGCGGTGAGGGTGCGGTAGGTGTCTTCCGAGAAGTCCTCGTGGCCGGGCGTGTCCAGCAGGTTGAAGACGCAGCCGCCGTATTCGAAGGTCATCACCGAGGTCACGACCGAGATGCCGCGCTGGCGTTCGATTGCCATCCAGTCGGAGCGGGTGCGGCGGCGGTCGCCCTTGGCGCGCACGTGGCCGGCAAGCTGGATGGCGCCACCGAAGAGCAGGAGCTTTTCGGTAAGCGTGGTCTTGCCCGCGTCGGGGTGCGAGATGATGGCGAAGGTGCGCCGGCGGGCGACCTCTTGGGGAATGGTCAGGGACACTGGGAAAACGCTTCTGTAACTGCTGCCGGGGGCTCTAGCCGAACGGGCTCCGGGCGTCCAGAGAGTTGCCCAAAAAGCCCCGCTGTGGCATGGGGGGCGGAAAGGCGTTTCCATGACACAACTGGCACTTCTCGGCGATATCGGCGGCACCAATTCCCGCTTCGGGCTGGTGGAACAGGGCACCATGGAGGTGCGCGATGTCGAGGTCCTGAAGAACGACAATTTCAGCGGCCTCGAGGCGGCAATTTCCCACTACGTGACGAAGCGCGGCATCCGGGAGCTGGCGGCAGCCGCCGTCGACGTGGCAGCCCCCGTGGACCGGGACGTAATCACCCTCACCAACCGCGACTGGACCTTCAGCGCCGAAAGCCTGCGGGAAGCCGCCAGGGCCCGGCGCTTCCGCCTGCTCAATGATTTCGAGGCACTGGCGTGGTCTCTCCCCCACATCGCGGCGGCGGACCTCGTGCAGATCGGCGGCACGCTGCCGGCCAAACCCCACGTGAAGGTGGTTCTGGGGCCGGGCACGGGGCTCGGCATGGCCGTGCTGGCGCCGCTCCCCAAGGGCGGCTGGATGCCCATTCCGGGCGAACTTGGCCACACCACGCTTCCCGTGGTCACCAACGAGGAACTGGCCCTCAAGGACAAGATCATGGGCCGCGACCGCTTCGCGGAGGCCGAGGACGTTCTGACGGGGCCGGGCCTTCTCTCGCTCTACCGGGCCGTGGCCGGAACCGCCGTGCACCAGACGCCGGAAGCGGTGCTGCAGGCGGCGCTTGCGGGTGGGGATGCTGCGGCGGAGAAGACGCTCGATCATTTCATGACCTTCCTTGCGCGCGCCTCCGGTGACGTCGGCATGGCGCTGCAGGCGCGGGGCGGGGTTTATCTTGCCGGCGGCATCGCGCCCTCGATCGCCGCCAAGCTGCAGCTTCCCAAGTACCGCGCCGTGTTCGAGGAGAAGGGCCGCATCGCCGAGGTGATGAAGCCCATTCCGTGGTTCGTGATCACCGACCGCTTCCCCGCCTTCAAGGGCTGTGCGGCAGCGCTGGCCGCCATGGAGACCGCCTGATGATCGACAACCGTGCCCTGCTGGTGATCGACGTGCAGAATGATTTCTGCCCGGCGGGCCGCTTGGCTGTTGCGGGCGGCAACGAGATCGTGCCGCTGGTCAACAGCCTCGCTCACGACTTCAATCACGTGGTGCTCACCCAGGACTGGCACCCCGCGGATCATTCCTCCTTCGCCTCGCAGCATGAAGGTGTTGCCCCCTTCAGCACCATCACCATGCCTTATGGCCCGCAGACGGTGTGGCCCGACCATTGCGTCATCGGCAGCGAGGGTGCGGCCTTCCATCCGCAGCTCGACGTGACGCGGGCCGAGCTCATCATCCGCAAGGGCTTCCGCAAGGCGATCGATTCCTACTCGGCCTTCTTCGAGAACGACCGCAAGACGCCCACCGGCCTTGCCGGCTACCTGCAGGAGCGTGGCCTCACCCGTCTCACCCTTGTGGGCCTCGCCTTCGATTATTGCGTGCGCTATTCCGCCGAAGACGCGAAGGCGCTGGGCTTCAGCGTGACGGTGATCGAGCGCGCCACCCGCGCCATCGACCTGAACGGCAGTGCTGACGCCACGCGCAAGAGCTTCTCCGCACGGGACATCATTCTCGCATGACACTCGTTTTCCCGGCCCAGGACCCCGTGACGCTCGCCGTCGCAGGCACGGCCAATCGCTTTCCCCTGCACCGCATCTATTGCGTGGGGCGGAACTACAACGAGCATGTGGTGGAGATGGGGGGCGTGGCCGGCCGCGAGCCGCCCTTCTTCTTTTCCAAGCCCAATGATGCCGCCGTGGGCAACGGCGTGTTTCCCTATCCGCCCATGTCGAAGGACGTGCACCACGAGGTGGAACTGGTGGTGGCGCTGGGACCGGGGCTCTCGATCTTCGGCTATGCCGTCGGCCTCGATTTCACCCGCCGCGACCTTCAGGCCGAAGCCAAGAAGCTGGGCCGCGCCTGGGACACCTCCAAGGCCTTCGACTTCTCCGCCCCCATGAGCCCTATCACCCCGCGCAGCGATGTGATGAAGAAAGGCGCCATCACGCTCGATGTGAACGGTACACGCCGCCAGACCGGTGACATCGCCGCCATGATCTGGGGCGTGGACGAGATCATCGCCGAACTCGGCCGCTACTTCATCCTCAAGCCCGGCGACGTGATCTTCACGGGAACGCCGGCAGGTGTATCTGCCGTGCAGAAGGGCGACCGCCTCCATGCCGCCATCGAAGGGGTTGGCACGTTCGACGTGACGGTGACGTGAGCGACAGGCTCAAGGCCATACTGCTGCTGATGGGGGCCATGGCATCGTTCACGCTGCTGGATACCTCCGCCAAGTATGCCTCGCAGAGCCTGCCCATCCTGGTGGGCGTGTTCTTCCGCTATGCGATTGCGCTCGTCTTTGCCGCCGTCATCGTCTGGCGGGCGGGCGGCGTTGCGCTTCTCGCCACGCGGCATCCCTATCTGCAGGTGACGCGCGGGCTGCTGCTGCTCGCCTCCACCATGTGCAACTTCACCGCCATGTCCTACCTGCAACTGGCACAGACGGCGGCGATCTTCTTCACCGTGCCGCTGCTGGTTTGCGCACTGTCGGTGCCGCTTCTCGGCGAGCATGTGGGGCTGCGCCGCTGGATTGCGGTGGCGATCGGTTTCCTTGGCGTGCTGGTGATCATGCGGCCCGGTACCATGAACTTCCACTGGGCCATGCTGGTGTCGCTCTCGAGCGCGCTGTTCGGCGCGCTCTACAACATCACCACGCGCAAGGTGGGTGGCGCCGATGCCACCCAGACCTCGCTCTTCTATGTGGGACTGGTTGGCGCACTGGGTGCGGCCCTGCCGCTCACCCGCGTCTGGCAGACGCCGCAGGGCTTCGAATGGCTGCTGATGCTGATGATGGGCGTGATGGGAACGCTTGGCCACTTCATGCTGATCAAGGCGCACCGCCTCGCACCTGCCTCGGCCATTGCGCCCTTCATCTACACCCAGATCATCTGGATGACGATCGCGGGCGCCGTGGTGTTCGGGCAGTTCCCCGATCACTGGACGCTGATCGGTGCGGTGATCGTGGTCGCAAGCGGCGTCTATGTCTTCGCCCGCGAGCGCAAGCTGGGCGGAACGACGGTCCAGGAAGTACTGCCGGAGGACTGACCTCCCCCACGGTCACCCCCGCGAAGGCGGGGGCCCAGCTTCCTTTTTTCGGATGCGTGATCAGGCAAAGCTGGATTCCGGCTCGCGCGCGACATCTCGCGTGCGCTCGATCGGGTGCTGCGTCCGGAATGACGGTGAACGGGAGCGTTGAAGGGAACGCGATCTATCGAACGTCATGGCCCACGCCCCTAAAACACGTCACCCCCGCGAAGGCGGGGGCCCAGCCTCTGTGTTTTGTGATCAGGCAAAGCTGGATTCCGGCTCGCGCGCGACATCTCGCTTGCGCTCGATCAAGGCGCGCGTCCGGAATGACGGGAGAGGGTTTAAGTGACGAGGTCGAAAGCGGTCTTACGCCAGTACGTAAGCCGTCTTCACCGACGTGTAGAACTCCGCGGCGTAGCGGCCCTGTTCGCGCGGGCCGAAGCTCGAGCCCTTCCGGCCGCCGAACGGCACGTGATAATCCACACCCGCCGTCGGCAGGTTCACCATCACCATGCCGGCCTGCGACTTCTTGCGGAAGTCGGTCGCGGCCTTGAGCGAGGTGGTGTAGATGCCCGATGACAGCCCGAAGTCCGTGTCGTTGGCCACCGCCAGCGCTTCGTCATAGCTGTCGACCTTGATCACCGAGGCAACGGGCCCGAACACTTCCTCGCGGTTGATGCGCATGTCGTTCTTCGTATTGATGATGAGCGCGGGCGAGAGGTAGTGGCCCTTGGTGTCGCGGTTGAGGCGCTCGCCACCCCAGGCGAGTTCGCCTTCCTTGCGGCCGATGTCGATGTACATTTCATCCTGCTTCAGCTGCGACTCGTCAACGACGGGGCCGACCTGCGTGCCGTCCTTCAGGGCGTGATCAACCTTCAGCGCCTTGATCGCCGTCACCACCTTCTCGACGAAGGCATCGTGGATCTTGCTCTCGACAATGAGGCGCGACGAGGCGGTGCAGCGCTGCCCGGTCTGGAAGAAAGCGCCGTCGACGGCACCTGCAACGGCGGCATCGAGATTGGCATCGTTGAGGACGACGAGCGGGTTCTTGCCGCCCATCTCGAGTTGGAACTTGGCGCCGCGGGCGGCACAGGCCTGGGCCACGCGGCCGCCCGTCTGCACCGAGCCGGTGAAGGAGATGGCGTTCACGTCGCGCGAGTTGAGCATGGCCTGGCCCACCACCGAGCCGCGCCCCATGACGAGGTTGAGCACGCCCTTGGGCAGGCCGGCGCGCTGGGCGATGTCGGTGAGGGCCCAGGCGCAGGCCGGCACGAGGTCGGCCGGCTTGAAGACCACCGTGTTGCCATAGGCAAGGGCGGGCGCCATCTTCCAGGCCGGAATGGCGATGGGGAAGTTCCACGGGCAGATGAGGCCGACGACACCCACCGGCTCGCGCGTGATGGTGATGTCGACGCCGGGCCGCACCGAGGGAACGGCAACGCCATCGACGCGCAGCGCTTCCTGGGCGAAGAACTTGAAGATCTGGGCGGCGCGCATGGTCTCGGCGACGCCGTTGGCGAGCGGCTTTCCTTCTTCGCGGGCGAGCAGGCGGCCGATCTCGTCCTTGCGGGCGAGAAGTTCGACGCCGATCGCTTCGAGAATGTCGGCGCGCTGCTGCGGCGTGGTGGCCGACCAGCCGGGAAGGGCGGCCTTCGCGGCGGCGATGGCGGCAAGCGTCTGGGCCGCATCGGCCTGGGCGTAGGTGCCCACCACATCGCTCACGTCGGAGGGGTTGATGTTGTCCTTGGCCGAAGCGCCCTCGATCCATTCACCGGCGATGTAATTCTTGTGCAGCATGTTCGAAATCCTTGTTCCTGAAAGAAATTAGAGAAGGGCGCTGCCCTCCGCAAGCATCAGCCGATGCGCAGCAGGATTGCGCCCGCGGCGATGAGGAGCGCCCCCAGAACGCGTTGCACCGTCAGGGTTTCCTTGAGCAGGCGGGCCGACATGACGAGCGCGAAGATGATGCTGGTCTCGCGCAGCGCTGCAACCGTGGCGATGGGCGCCTGCGCCATGGCCCAGATGACGATGGCATAGGCCAGCGACGAGGCCGCAGCCCCGGCGAGACCCTTCTTCCAGTGCGGCAACACCTGGGTGAGGATCACGGGGCCGCGCATCAAAAGACCGGTGACGAAGAGGAAGGCGCCATCGAGCACGAAGACGAGGCCGGCATAGGCGATGGGTGCGCCCGAGACGCGCCCGCCCAGTCCATCCACCACCGTGTAGACGGCGATGAAGACGGCGGTGCCGCCGGCAAAGAAGAGGGTGCGGCCATCGACCTTGGCGCGGCGGATGCCGGAGAGCCCGGCCATGAGGAGGCCGACAAGCAGCACCACGATGCCCACCGTAGCCAGCGGCGTGGGCACGTCATGCATGATGAGCGAGGTGCCGAGCAGGGTGAGGAAGGGGGCGCCACCACGGGCGAGCGGATAGACGAGCGAGAGATCGCCGGTCTGGTAGCTGCGGGCGAGGAAGAGGTTGTAGCCCGTGTGCAGCACGCCGGAGACCAGCGCATAGACGATGCTGACGCCGGTGGGCATGCCGAAGAAGATGAGCATCAGCACGCCGAAGATGCCCATGCCCGTCTGGATCAGGAAGAGGCCGAGGAAGCGGTCGATGTTGAGCTTGACCTGGACATTCCAGGCCGCGTGCAGGAACGCCGCGAAAAGGACGAGAAGAAAGACCGTTGTGCTCAAGACCGTGGCCGTCGGGGATGGGAGGCGGGGAAGGGAGGCGGGAAGGCCCGGAGGGTTAGGCCGTGTCGCCCCCCGGCGCAACAAAAAAGGCCCGGGCGCGGGCGCCGGGCCTTTCGATTGCCGGGAACTGGCTCAGCTCAGGTGCAGACGGCGCCACCCACGGCGGTCTGGTAGCAGGTGAGCTGCGAGGTGGAGCGCGGACGCACCATGATCGCCTGTTCCACCTTGAAGGTGGTGGCGCCCAGGAGCTTCTCGCCCAGGAAGGTGCCGATATAGGGCGTGTAGCGCATGCAGGAGATGGCCACGACCACGTCGTTGCTGGCGGTCATGAGCTGGCCGATCGCCGTGGTGTTGGGCGTCGTGGTGCACACCGGGCCCTGTGGGCTTTGGGTCTTCCAGATCTGGGTCACGTTCGTGCCCACCTTGCGGTAGCCGTAGACGGCAACCTTGATCTGGTTCGAGGGCGTGGGCGCCATCACCATGGCGGCGGCGTTGTAGTAGTCGTCGATCTGGGTCTTGAGGATGTTGGTGCGGTTCTGCGCCACGAGATCGGCGATCACGCTCGCGGAATAGGTGATCTTGCGGTTGAAGGAGATCATCGCCGTGAGGTCGATCATGCCGAAATAGAGGATGAGCAGGAACGGCATGATGATGGCGGTTTCGATCGCCGCCACGCCATTGTCGGCGCGGAAGAATGTGCGGAAGGTGCTGAGCATGGCCATTCCTCGCTTATGAACAGTTCGTGCCGGAGGGGAACGGCTCGTTCATGAACATGGCCACGCCGGCGATGCGGCGGATCTTGTCGTTGTTCACGTTGCCGAAGGCGCTCATGAAGGGCAGCACGATGTTCCAGTCATACGTCGCGATGACGGCGACCGGCACGGAGGGCCCGCCGCAGTCATAGGACGTGTAGGAGGGCTGCCCGCCGTAGGAGGTGCCGACATTGAGATAGGAGGGGATCGCCGCCTTGAGGGCTGCAAAGGTGGCGGCCGATTTGACGTAGACCTTGACCTTGCCGTTGCAGTCCATCGCCGCATTGGCGAGGCTGCAGATCTGCGTCTTGAAAGTGCCGGCGTTCATGCCGGCAAGCTGGGCCTGCCCGGTCCTGATCTTGCGGGCGGCTTCCTGCACGCTCGATTGCAGGACGTATTCGTTGTACAGCATGAGGCCGGTCTCGACGACCGCGCCCATGGCGAAGAAGAACACCGGCGCGACCATGGCGAATTCAATGGCCGTCACACCGCGGGTATTCTTCCAGAATTTCCTTGGTGAAAACCTCAGACCCATAACACCTTACTCCCCACGCCTCACGATCCGGAGGCTGTGCCGTCAGCTCACCCATATCACCGCGGCCTTTCAGCTTTTTGAACGCATTGTCTAAAATTTTACGTAACAGCCTGCGTCTGCAAAGAAAAAGGGGCCGTTCCGGCAGGAACAGCCCCTCGTATCCGTTAACCACGCCCGGCTCATTGCGGGGCGGGCGGCGCATCCGACTTGGCGGTATCCGTGCCCGTGGCGAGTTCGATCTTCTTCTTCGTCTGCTCGATGACCGCAGCAGAGAAGACCGGGGCATCGCCGATCTGCATCTCGGCCTCGCAGTAGGGTGCGCAGTTGTATGATTCGCGGGCGGTGCCTTTGAAGAGGGCCACGGTGTTCTCGGTCACGTGGGTGACGGAGACTTCGAAGCTCGCCACCTCGTTGCCCGACATGTCCATGATCATCATGTTGGTGGTGCCGAAGCTGCGGCCATGGACGAAGAGCTTGTTGCCCTCGACGGTGGCATCCGCAATCGTCGGGTTGCCGATCACGATCGAGCCCGGAAGCGACGGCAGCACGATGATCTGCGAGTGATCGGTTTCGAGAACGAGCTTCTCGGCGGCGCTTGCGCCGGTTGCAGGAAGCGCAAGGGCAAGTCCGGCGAGGGCGGCGGTCAGGATCAGTGTCGAACGAAGACGCATGCGGACAAACCTCTTGGCATGATGCTCAGGCGCATGGGGGCACCTGTCTTTCTCACCGAACCTTGCATGGGAATGGTGAATCTTCGGTTACCGGAGGGAGAGCGGTGCTTGTTCTCCTCGCGCAATCCTCTCCATCGTCATTCCATGCGAGCGATGCGGAAGCGTCGCGAGACATGGAACCCCGCTTCCTGGCAAACTCCAAAGCGGGGTTCCATCTCGCGCAGCGCATGGCGCTGCTTGGATGGAATGACGGCGCAAGAGAGCGCGCATCACATAATAAATGCGTGAGGCAGATCACCCGGGAAGTTCCTCCCCGCATTTCGAATCATCAAGGTTAACCGCGTCTTTACGCCTCGCGTGGGAGAGTAAGACTCACACAAGCAGTTCCGTCTCCGGGGCTGTTGCCTGCAAGCCAGCGCCCGACGGACCCGTTCAATGATTCATACGCTCTCGATTGCCCTGCTGCCGATCCTGATGATCACGGCCGCCATCAGCGACCTTGCCTCGTTCCGCATTCCCAACTGGCTGACGCTGGCAACCGCCGCTCTCTTCTTTCCCATGGCCTGGCTCACCGGCATGCCGCTTGCCGAGTTCGGCTGGCATCTGCTCGCCGGCCTCATTCTCTTTGCCGCGGGCTTCCTGCTCTTTTCATTTGGTCTCTTCGGCGGCGGCGACGCCAAGCTGATGGCCGCGGCAGGACTCTGGTTCGGCACCTCGCAGACGCTGCCCTTCCTTGTTGCCACCGTGCTCGCAGGCGGCGGGCTTGCCGCGGCAGTGGCCGTGTGGTCGCTGATCGTGACGATCTTCGAGATCCACGGGCCTGGTGATGATTCGCGTCTTACCAAGGCTGCAAAAAAGATCAGGCCGAAGCTTCCCTACGGCTTCGCGCTTGCAGTGGGCGCGATCGTTGCTTTTCCCCAAACATGGTGGGTGACGGGCGTCTCATGAGCATCGTTTCCAACATTATGGATAACATTAACCAATATTTTGCCATTCCGTCCGAAAGATGGTCGGCGAGTGAGCGTGTGCTCCGCGATGTCGCGTGGGCTCCACCTGTGAGGATCTTCTGATGAGTAAGATGCGCGTTGTGGTGTTGGCCGGTTCGATTGGTGCGGCCGTCGTTGCGGCCATGCTGGCCAAGGGCGTGATTGGCAAGAAGGCCGCTGCCCCCGCGCCGCAGATCATTTCCAAAGTCGAGACGACAGATGTGCTGGTCGCCGCCCGCGATATCCAGACGGGCGAAAAGCTGGCGGCCGGCAGCCTGATCTGGAAGGCCTGGCCCAAGGACAATGTCCTCGATCCGATGATCACGAAGGAAGAGATGCCGGATGCGGAAGAGAAGTACGCCGAGGCCCGCGCCTTCGTTCCGATGTTCGAAGGCGAAGTGATCAACGACAAGAAGATCGTCAAGCCCGGCGACGGCGGCTTCATCAGCGCCATCCTGCCCAAGGGCATGCGCGCCATCTCGGTGGCGGTGTCGCTGCGCTCCTCGGCGGGCGGCTTCATCCTCCCCAATGACCGCGTCGACGTGATCCTGACCAAGAAGATTCCGGGCCAGGGCCAGCTGGTGCGCAGCGAGACGGTGATCACCAATGTCCGCGTGCTCGCCATGGACCAGGTGTTCAAGAAGGTCCAGGAGGGCGACGAGGTTTCCATGAAGGAAGTGGAAACGGCAACCCTCGAGCTTCATCCCGAACAGGCCGAGATCCTGGCCAAGGTGGAATCGGAAGGTGAGCTTGCGCTCTCGCTCCGCTCCATCGCCGAAACCGATTCCAAGACCCTCGAAGAGGGGCCCGTCCTCGCAGAAAAGTACCGGAGCAACGGCGCGACCAAGTCGACCGATACGCTCTTCATCCGCGCGGGCATCGAAACCTACGCTACCAATCGCTGAGGCACACGCGTCATGTTCATGAACTTCAACACCTCGTTTCTCGCGCGCCCGGTGGCAAAGGCAGGATGGCTGCTGGCAGGCCTGATGACCGCAGCCGCACTGGCCATCTCCATTCAGGCCGCGACGGCGCCCCGTGCTCTCGCCACGGACCTCGATGCCGCCAATTCCAGCGACGGCCGCTTCGTCCGCATCGGCCTCAACAAGTCGGTGGTGGTGAAGCTTCCCGCCGATGCCCGTGACGTGATCGTCGGCAACCCGGAAATCGTCGATGCGGTGGTGCGCTCCAAGAACACCGCCTATCTCTTTGCCCGCAAGCCCGGCCAGACCAACATCTTCTTCTTCGACGCCAGCGGCCAGCAGATTCTCAACCTCGACCTCGAGGTGGCCCTCGACACGACTGCCATCAAGAAGCTGCTGCAGCGCTCGCTGCCCGGCACCAGGGTCACAGTCGACACCGTCAACAACAACGTCATTCTGGGCGGCACCGCCCGCAGCCAGCTCGAAGCCAAGACGGCCGTCGATCTCGCCACCCAGTTCGTGCAGTCCTCCTCGTTCTTCACCAGCGGCTCGAGCCTGATCAACACCATCAAGGTCGATGGCGAAGACCAGGTGACGCTGAAGGTGAAGGTGGTTGAAATCCGCCGCGACGTGCTGAAACAGCTCGGCATCAACTTCCAGGCCCTCATCAAGGCCGGCAGCTTCGCCTTCAACCTCTCAAACATGAATCCCTTCGCCAACCCGCTGATCAGCTCGGCCGGCGGCTATGCCGGCTCCTTCGCCAGCGGCGGCTCGAGCTTCGACAGCACCGTGCGCGCCATGGAATCCGATGGCCTGCTGCGCACCCTGGCCGAACCGAACCTGACCGCCATCACCGGTGCTGATGCCAAGTTCCTGGCGGGCGGCGAGTTCCCCTACTGCGTGGAATATGACCGCACTGCCGGCTCCTGCACCAGGTACGAGTACAAGGAATACGGCGTCAGCCTGAACTTCACGCCGACCGTGCTCGATGCCGGCCGCATCAACCTCAAGATCAAGACGGAAGTGAGCGAGTTCGCTCCCTCGGTCAGCGACACATCGATCCCCACCCTCAACAAGCGCACGGCTGAAACCGTCCTTGAAATGCCGAGCGGCGGTTCGATGATGATCGCCGGCCTGATCCGCAACACGACGAGCCAGACCATCAAGGGCACGCCAGGACTCAAGACCCTGCCGGTGCTGGGTGCTCTGTTCCGCAGCCGCGACTACGCGGCGAACGAAACCGAACTCGTCGTCATCGTGACGCCCTATCTGGTGCGCCCCACCGGAGAGAAGCAGCTCGCCTCGCCTGACGACGGCTACAACACCCCCACCGACCGCCAGACCATCCTGCTCGGCCGTCTGAACAAGGTCTACGGCGGCGGCAAGGCTCCTGATGGCACGTATCACGGCAATGTTGGCTTCATCGTCGAGTGAGCCGGGAAAGGTTTAGGAAAATGCGTATGTCTGTTCTGTCTCGGAAGTCCCTCACGCTGGTGGCGCTCGCTGCAAGCCTCGGCCTCGCCGGATGCGCGCGCGAAGATCTGGCGCTCGACGATGCCTATGTGCCGCTCTCGCCGGAAGAACGCTTCCCCATCGAGTACTCGCGCGGCCCCGTCACCATGGAAGTGGCCAGCGTGCATGGCGCGCTGCAGCCCAACCAGGTGATCGCGGTTGCCCGCTTCGCCCGCCAGTCGCAGTCAGGTGGCCAGTCGCCCATCGTGATCCGGCGGCCTGCCGGCGGCGGCGCCTCGGCCCGCGTGGCCAATGACGTGGCAAGTCTTGTCCTCCAGCAAGGCGTGCCACGCAGCATGATCCGCATGGCGACCTATCCGGCGCCGGCCTCGGCTCCCGTGCAGATCGGCTACGTCAAGGCGACGGCCCACAGCCCGGCCTGCGGCAACTGGACGATGGACTCGGCCCACTCCTACAGCAACGAGCAGATGCCGAACCACGGCTGCGCCGTTCAGAACAACCTCGCGGCCATGCTGGCCAATCCCTCTGATGCGGTCACACCCACAGCTGTGTCGCCCTCGCAGGCGGCAAGCGGCACCGCAGCCATCAAGAAAATCAGCAACGGTCAATCTTCTTCGGGCACGCCAAGCATCTTCGGCTTCTGATGAAGGTTAGGGCAAACGCTTAGCAACGGCGAAAATCTCAAGGCAACACCATGAACACCGCAATGCAGACCTCCCCGCAGATGGCCGCCCCCCACGATGAACTCGTGGCCCTCGTCCCGCGCGTCGACATCCACATCTTCTGTGAAACGCAGGAAACCGGCCAGGCGATCCAGGTGGCGAGCGGTGACCGCCGCATGTCCCGCGCCCACGTCACCATCCAGCTCGGCGGCATCGCTGCGGCGGTGCAGGTCTACCAGTCGCAGCCCACGCCCAACGTGCTCGTCGTCGAAACCCACGGCAGCCGCGACCAGGTGATGGCCGAACTCGCCCGCCTTGCCGAAGTCTGCCAGGCCACCACCAAGGTGGTGGTGATCGGCCACGTCAACGACGTCATCCTCTACCGCGAACTGGTGAAGGCCGGAATCAGCGAATACATGGTGGCGCCCGTCACCTCGGTGAGCTTCATCGAGGCGATCGCCAACCTCTTCAGCGACCCGAAGGCAGCGCCGCTGGGCCGCATCGTCTCCTTCGTCGGCGCCAAGGGTGGTGTCGGTTCCTCCACCATCGCCCACAACATCGGCTGGGCCCTGTCACAGCGCCAGAACATCGACACGATCATCACCGATCTCGACCTCGCCTTCGGCACCGCAGCCCTCAACTTCAACCAGGACGGTGCCGGCGGCATCATGGATGCGCTCGCCCAGCCCGACCGCGTCGACTCCACCCTGATCGACCGCCTCATGACCAAGCTCGGCAGCAAGCTCAGCCTGCTCAACGGTCCGAGCACCGTCGACCGTGACCTGTCGATCGAGGCCCATTCGGTCGAGACCATCCTCAACGTGGTGCGCTATTCCGCTCCGCTCGTCATCGTCGACGTGCCCAACATGTGGGCGCCGTGGATCAAGTACACGCTGCTCAATTCCGACGAGATCATCATCACCGCAACGCCGGAACTGCCGGCGTTGCGCAACGCCAAGAACCTCGTCGACATGCTCAAGGCGGCGCGCCCCAACGACAAGCCGCCGCGCCTCATCCTCAACCAGGTCGGCGTGCCGAAGCGCCCGGAGATTCCGGTGAACGACTTCGCCAAGGCGATCGGCATCCAGCCGTCGGCGGTGATCCCGCACGATCCGCAGAGCTTCGGCATGGCCCAGGGCAACGGCCAGATGGTCTTCGAAGTGGCGCCCAAGTCAAAGTCGGCGGAAGTGCTGGGTGATTTCGCCCGCAATCTCGCCGGTAACCAGAAGGCCACCGCCGACGTGAAGAAGTCCAGCAGCCTCCTCGCGAAGCTGCCCCTCTTCAAGAAGAAGTAATTCCAAAAGGACTTGACGCATGTTTGGCAAGAGACCCGAAAACTCCATTCCCCAGGGCGCGGCTCTTCCGCCGCCGCCGGGTGCCGCACCTGCGCCAGCCGCCGCCCAGGCGAACTTCGTTCCTGACGTGAAGCCGCAGCAGCAGCCGATGAGTTTCGGCGCGGGCGCCGGCGGGGCGCGCGCCACGCCTGCCCCCGCAGCACCGCCGCCGCGCGATGCCGGCAACCCGGACCATACGAAACGTTCGGAAAACTACTACGACATCAAGAGCACGATCTTCAACGCGCTCATCGACGCCATCGACCTCACCCAGCTCGCCCAGCTTGACCGCGACGCGGCACGCGACGAAATCCGCGACATCGTCAACGAGATCATCGCGCTGAAGGACGTCGTGATGTCGATTGCCGAGCAGGAAGAACTGCTCGAGGACATCTGCAACGACGTGCTGGGCTACGGCCCGCTGGAGCCGCTGCTCGCCCGCGACGACATCGCCGACATCATGGTGAACGGCGCCTCGACGGTGTTCATCGAAGTCGACGGCAAGATGCAGAAGACCGGCGTGCGCTTCCGCGACAACGCCCAGCTCCTCAACATCTGCCAGCGCATCGTGAGCCAGGTCGGCCGCCGCGTCGACGAAGCCTCGCCGATCTGCGACGCCCGTCTCCCCGACGGCTCGCGTGTCAACGTCATCGCCCCGCCGCTCGCCATCGACGGCTGCGCGCTGACCATTCGTAAGTTCAAAAAGGACCGTCTGAAGCTCCCCGACCTGGTGCGCTTCAAGTCGATCACGCCGGAAGGCGCCACCATCCTCGAGATCATCGGCCGCGTGCGCTGCAACGTGCTGATCTCCGGCGGCACGGGCTCCGGCAAGACCACCCTTCTCAACTGTCTCACCGGCTACATCGACCACGACGAACGCATCATCACCTGCGAAGATGCGGCCGAACTCCAGCTGCAGCAGCCGCACACGGTGCGCCTCGAAACCCGACCGCCGAACCTCGAAGGCGAAGGCGCCATCACCATGCGCGACCTCGTCAAGAACTGTCTGCGTATGCGTCCCGAGCGCATCATCGTCGGCGAAGTCCGCGGACCGGAAGCCTTCGACCTCCTGCAGGCGATGAACACCGGTCACGACGGTTCCATGGGAACGCTCCACGCCAACAGCCCGCGTGAAGCCATCTCGCGTCTCGAATCGATGATCACCATGGGCGGCTTCTCGCTGCCCTCGAAGACCATCAAGGAAATGATCTGCGGCTCGATCGACGTGATCGTGCAGGCCTCGCGTCTCCGCGACGGCTCGCGCAAGATCACCCATGTCACCGAAGTGGTGGGCATGGAAGGCGACGTGATCATCACCCAGGACCTCTTCGTCTACGAAATCGTCGGTGAAGACGCCAACGGCAAGATCATCGGCCGCCACCGTTCGACCGGCATCGCCCGCCCGCACTTCTGGGACCGCGCCCGCTACTACAGCGAAGAGCGCCGCCTCGCCGAAGCGCTGGAACGCGCCGAAGCCCGCGAAACCGGCAACATGTAAGGAAAGACTTCCGCAATGTTCGGAATGGAAATCACCGACCTGGCCTTCCTCTTCACCGTCGCCGTGGCGGTGGGCGGGTTGCTGATCGCCATCGTCTTCCCGATGATTTCCGGCAACAACGCTTCGCGCCGCGTTGAATCGATCGCCACAGGCAAGAAGGACTCGCGCGCTTCCTTCCGCTCGCGCTTCTCCGAAGACAGCAAGGACGTCCGCCGCCGCCAGATCCAGGAATCCCTGAACAAGCAGAACGAAGACCGCCTCAAGGCGAAGAAGAAGATCACGCTCGCAACCCTCATCGAACAGTCGGGCCTCGACATCTCGGTGCGCTTCTTCTGGGTGATGTCAGCCGTCTCGGGTGCCGTCTTCTTCATTGCGCCGCTGCTTGCGGGTGCGCCCGTCTATGCCGGTGCCGGTGCTGCCTTCGTGGGCTTCCTCGGCTTTCCGCGCTGGTTCCTCGGCTTCCTGCGCCGCCGCCGCCAGGAAGTGTTCCTCAACGACTTCGCTGACGCCATCGACGTCATGGTGCGCGGCCTCAAGGCCGGCCTTCCGGTGTCGGAAGCCATGAAGATCATCGCCACCGAATCCGGCCCGCCGGTCGGCCCCGAATTCGCCGAAGTGGTGGATGGCCAGCGCATCGGCATTTCCATCGACCAGGGCATCGAGCGCATGGTGGAGCGCATGCCGCTCGCGGAAGTCAACTTCCTCGCCATCGTCATGACCATCCAGTCGAAGACGGGCGGCAACCTCTCGGAAGCCCTGAGCAACCTCAGCCGCGTGCTGCGCGACCGCAAGAAGATGAAGAACAAGGTCCGCGCCGTGTCGCAGGAAGCCAAGTCTTCGGCCGCCATCATCGGCGCCCTGCCCTTCGTCATCATGGGCGGCCTCACCGTGCTCAACCCGACCTACCTGAACCCGATGTTCGACACCACCACCGGCAACATGCTGCTCGTCGGCAGCGGCACCTGGATGCTGATGGGCGTGCTCGTCATGCGCAAGATGATCAATTTCGAAATCTAATCCGGCTGCAAAGCGAAAAGAAGAACAAGACATGTTGCAACTGATCGCCTCGCTCCTCCAGGTCGAAACCATGATCACGCTGCTCGTGGCCCTGGCGGCCTTCGGCACGGTGATCACCATTGCCGCGCCCTATCTCGAGGGCGACAAGCTGCAGGGCCGCATCAAGGGTGTGACCGAGGAACGCGAACGCCTGCGCGCCCAGCTCAAGGCCTCGCTGTCGGGCGGCGAAGCGCGCCTGCGTGAAAAGCCGAAGGGCGGCATCTACCAGCAGCTCGTGGAAGCCCTGAACCTGAAGCAGGTGCTGGAAGGCGAAACCAGCCGCGAAATGCTGCGGCAGGCCGGCTACCGCGCCGAAAAACACCTCGTCACCTTCCTCGCCATGCGCGTGATCGTGCCGATCGTCGTCGCCATCATCACCTTCGTCTATGCCTCGACGGTGTTCGCCGACAAGGTCTCGCCCAACATGCGCGTGGCCGCCACCATCATCGCCCTCGTCGTCGGCTTCTACATCCCGGGTGTCGGTCTCAAGAACCTCATCCAGCGCCGCCAGGCCTCGATCAAGAAGGCCTGGTCCGACGCGCTCGACCTGCTGCTCATCTGCGTGGAATCCGGCATGGCGCTCGAGCCCTCGATGATGCGCGTCGCCAAGGAAATCGGCAGCCAGTCGGTGCCGCTCGCCGAAGAGCTGTCGCTCACCGTCGCCGAACTCTCCTATCTGCAGGACCGCCGCAAGGCCCTCGACAACCTCGGCCGCCGCACCGGCCTTGAAACGGTGAAGGCCGTCGTCACCTCGCTCATCCAGTCGGAACGCTATGGTACGCCACTTGGCACCGCACTCCGCGTGCTCGCCCAGGAAAATCGTGACGCCCGCATGTCGGATGCCGAAAAGAAGGCCGCCGCACTGCCGCCCAAGCTGACGGTTCCGATGATCCTGTTCTTCTTGCCCGTCATCTTCGTCGTCATCCTTGGCCCGTCGATCATCATGGTGATGAAGCTCGACTGAGAGCGGTTCCGTGCCGCTGCCGCCGCCCGTTCCCGGGCGCGGCGGGCCGGAGCAGTGACGAAAGGCCGTGTTCGGTCTTGTGCCAGTGGTGCGGGCGCACCAGGAAATCCCACAGCGCCAGCCACGCCGCCGGCGTCATCAGCAGCCAGTAGATTGGCATGGCGGCCAGCGTTGCATACCACCTGAAATAGCCCAGATCACGAAGCCCCCGGGCCGCGCAGGCCATGGAGGTGCAGTAGCCGAGCAGGAAGCTTGCCGCACTGAAGCCGGCGATGAGGGCCGAGAGGGGCCCGCGAAGTGAAGCGGCAAGCGCCGTGTGTCCAATCAGCCAGACGGCATCGGCAATCAGGAAGGGATAGAGCAGGGCGGTGGCGAAGACGCCAAGCGTCAGGCACTGGATGACGACAAAGCGCACCAACCCCACTTGGCGGAAGAGGATAACGGGTTGGCGCATCAGTACCAGCCAGGTGTGGAGGAATCCTTTGAGCCAGCGTTGCCGCTGGCGAAGCCAGTTCCAGAAGCGGGTGTTCGCTTCCTCGAAGGTGCGGCTGGCGAAGGCACCGGTCTCGTAGCCGAGGCGGGCGAAGCGGTAGCCGAGGTCGGCATCCTCGGTGACGTTGTAGGGATCCCATGCGCCTGCCGCGCGGAGTGCCGTCATGCGGAAATGGTTTGACGTGCCGCCGAGTGGCAGGGGAAGCCCGGCCTTGGCCAAGAAGGGCAGCACCACGTTGAAGAGCGCGGCATATTCTGCGGTGAATTGCCGGGTCATCCAGTTTTCGTTTGGGTTGTAGAAGGTGAGCACGGCCTGCAGGCAGGCAAGGCGGCTGTCACTGCTCGCGAAAATGGCGGCGGCATCCCGGAGCTGGCGCGGCTCGGGCACGTCCTCGCTGTCATATATGGTCAGCAGCTCACCCCGGGCAAAGGCGAGGGCATAGTTGAGGGCCCGCGGCTTGGTCTGTGGATGTCCGGCGGGTACGGTGATCACCTCGAAATGCGGTGGCAGCGCAAGCGCGCCCACGGCGCGGCGCATGGCCTCGTCCCGTTCCTCGAGGATGAGCTTGATGTCGAGGCGGTTCGGCGGATAGTGCCGGCCTTATGTATCAAGCGCACCAAGCGCCAGTCGTAGGGGGATACCAATGATGGTTATCCCCAGCGGGACTCCACTTTCATGCAAAAGTGGCGCAACTATAGTTTCATGCGCTTTATTAGATTACTTGCAGCTTGGCTCTGGGAACACTTGGGGACCATTTCCATGGTAATCGGGTGGATCGCAAGTTTCGGCGTTCCCGCCTGGTTTGCGTCAGCCACGGAGTGGCTTGGCAAATACGGACCTATAGCATGGGTTTCTGCGGGTTTTATTGGTGTACTAGTGTTTTCTATGGTTTGGCTTGTCGTTGCAGTGGCTCGGAAAATCTGGATAAACAGTACCGTCCACAAGAAGTTTTACGACAGTGCGGATCGCGTCAATCCGATGGAAACTTATTTTAGTCGGAAGCGCATCAAGCTGGAAGATTTACTCCCTCCCGGAAGCGGATTTGTGGAGGGAAAGACCTTTGAAGACTGTGAACTTATTGGGCCGCTAAATGTGCTTTCCATTGACAGCTTTTTAGAAAGCAACCGCTTTGAGTCAGTGGATCATATTGCAATTAGCCCATCCGCAAACGTACTAAATGCAAGGGTTTTTCATAAGTGTCACTTCAGACGGTGCAAGTTCTTTAACGTGTCTTTCTTGATTGCAGCTGAGTTTGTTGAACACGTGACGAATTGGGGTGGGACCAATTGGATAACGTTGCCACTCAATAAAGGTGATCCAGCTTTAACTCCTTCGCTTCCAGCGCCACCAGACACTGAATCAGAAAAGCCGCTGTAAAACCACCTCGGCTGATCTTATTGTTCAGGTTGCGCTCTGTCTCTTGGATTCCGCGAGCGGCCAGCTTCTCCGCCAATTGGGCGTATGTCACGCCTCGGCGTTTCAATTCGCCCTTGAGCAGGTTCTTTGCCCGTGTCTCGTATTCCACGGTCACGGGGCTATCTTTCCATGTTGCAGCGCACATAAATGGACCTCAAAATATCATCATATCTGATGATATATACCCTTGCATTCGGCTATACAAGTCTCTATATCCGGTTACATACATCACCGGATATGATGACAATGGCCCAACACTTCCTCCTCTCAGCCGCTTCCCGCACCCTGTCCCTCAAGGAAATCTACAAGGGCGGTGAGGAAGCCGCTTACCAGACCTTCCGCAAGGTCAGGTGGCCTGACACGGACGGCGCACCAGTCTGCTGCCGCTGTGGCTGTGTTGATGCCTACGAGATCAGCACCCGCCGCAAGTTCAAGTGCAAGGGCTGCAACTATCAATTCTCGGTCACGTCCGGGACCATCTTTGCCAGCCGCAAGATGGCCTTCACTGACCTGCTGGCCGCGATCTGCTTGGTCGTGAACGGGGCCAAGGGCATTTCCATGGTGCAGATGAGCCGCGATCTGGATTGCCAGTACAAGACGGCTTTCGTCCTGGCTCACAAGATCCGTGAAGCCATGGCCTCTGCTCGTCCTGCCGCTCCGTTGGAAGGCGAAGTGGAAGTGGACGGCATGTACCATGGCGGTTATGTCCGTCCCGCCAACCTCAAGGAAGATCGTGTGGACCGCCGCCTTGCTGAGAACCAAACGGGCAAGCGCCGCGTGGTCGTGGCCTTCCGTCAGCGCAAGGGCCGTACTCTGACATTCGTTGCCAAGCATGAAGCGGAAGGTGTCGAACTGGCAAAGCAGTACGTGTCGCGGATGGCTGTGATGCACGCTGACGAAGCCAGCCATTGGGACCACCTGCACGATGGCTGGCAGGTTGGCCGCGTTAACCATTCGGACGCCTATGCCACGCCGGAAAGCTGCACAAATCAGGTCGAAAGCTACTTCAGCCGCCTTCGCCGGATGATCCGGGGTCAGCATCACCACGTCTCGGGCAAGTATCTTGGGCAGTACGCCAACCACGCTGCTTGGCTTGAAGATCACCGCCGCCTGTCAAACGGCGAACTGGCGGGGCGTCTGGCCGCCCTGTCCATGCATCACCCCGTTAGCCGGTCATGGAAAGGCTATTGGCAGAAAAACGCTTGACAAATAGCGCTTTTATTGACAATCCCGGTCCAAGAGAAAGCTCGCGGTTTTTACTGCAGGCTAACCTATTGTTATAATGGCAGGTCAAGAAAATGGCAGTCGAAATTGTGGACGACTCCGCGCTCTCTGAGACAAAGATAATTGTCCGGGGTCCAGCCGTCACGGCTCTTGATAGCCGAAAAGAAGATAACAACCACTCCAAGTTGACCTATTCTAAACTCAAGCAGAATCTGTCTAGAGTTTCGCCGGGTCTTATGGAAAATCTTAAGAAACTGTCTTCTTACTCGGTCTGAGTAAGCCTTACATTCATCTGAGGTAATCGTGGCAGACTTTCCGTCTGACGAAGAAATTCGCGCGCGCGAAAATTTGCTTCGCGAGATAGCTGATGAACTTATTTCAACCGGAGTGATCTCTGACAAGGGGGTCATTTTCCGATCTAATTTGCTAAAGAGCGTTGCAGAAAGCTATTTTCTTCTGAATGACGCTTACAAGCGTTGGCGAATAGTGGATGGACACAGAACGCATCCAGCGAAAGCAGCTGCCCTCACCTGTTTGGTAATTGCTCGCCTTCAGCCTTTTCTCCCACGGGACCCTAACAACGCACGGACACTGCAACAGGCCCGAGCCAACGAAATATATGCCCTAGCTTGCGCAGGCGTTTTTCTCGGGACCGACCTAAAGGGTCATAGGATTGACGTCTATCTCCGTCTCACAGATGTGTTGGCGGCATACTCCTGTGAAACGATTGAACCATACATAGTGGACCGCAGCGTTGATAATAATCGGGAACTTTCCACCTACGAACTCAAGATACTTGAACAAGACAAGCTGCCAATAAACACGCTCATTACGATCTTTGAATTTGCTTCTGAGCCCCAGAACATAATTAAGAAGAAGAAGCGGCTGCCTACAAAAACCTCCACAGCCAGCAAAAAGGTCAAGAAATCCAAGACGGCGAAAAAAGCCAAAAAAGCGCCATCAAAGATCAAGGCAACGAAAAAGGGCGCCAAACGATAGCGCCCGCGACCTTTGCCGTCCGAGCGACCCTCCGGTCCCGCTCCCACCGCCGCATGATGTTGACAACCTTGTAGGCGATGGCCTTCCGGAGGTGGCGATCCTGTCCGTCCAAACCCTTCTCCCGGATCACGTAGGCCGCGATCTCCCGCGTGGAGATCGGTGCATTGGCCGTCTCAAGCGCCCGCTTGCATAGCTTGGGCAGCTCGTACCGGGGGAATAGCCGTGTCAGGTTCATGTAGGACTTGGGAAGCGGGCCTTCGCCCGAGAATACCGCCGTGGCGGCCAAGATGGCGGACAGGTCGCGCCTGGCTTGCTCCAAGGCGGTTTCCAGATGGGCGATGTAGCTTTCGATCTCCGCGCGCTTGGTGGCGAGGGTATTGAGTATTTGGGGTTGCATGATAAAAAGTCACCATCCTATGGGCCAATGGGATGGGTGGCGTCTCTGCGCCAAAATCCCACTCACACGCCGGGACGCCACCTTTAGACTTTTTTCAAGCTTTTGAATTGGTGCGCTTGATACATAAGGCCGGATAGTGCAGGTGGACAAGGCCGGTGATCAGTTGCTCAAGCACGGCCGTTTCCCGGAAGAGCGGCACCAGCACGGTGTAGACCGGAAGCGACTCGTCACGGAGCGGCGGCGCGCGGGCACTGACGGGACGGCTGCCGGAGAGAAGCGCAAAAAGCCGGATCGCTACCATCATGGCGAAGAGCGCGCCTGCCAGCAGGGTGAGGGCAACGAGGATCTTGACGGAGTCAAAATGGATGAGGGCGAGCCCGGCAGAAAGCGTGAGCGCGGTTGCCGCCACAGCTTCTTCCGGTGTGAGGCGGCGGAAGGCCGAAAGCTCGGCGGCATCCTCTGCCAGCGCGCGGGTGGCCTGATGCAGCAGCTCCGGTCCCAGCACGTGGCGCACGGCGGCATCGAACGCCGCGCCATCCACCACGGCAGAGACGTGCAGGCCAAGACGGCGGGCCCGGCGCAGGGCATGATCGTTGGCGGCGGCGTAGTGCGGGGCACCATCCCTCTCCGGCAGGGTGATGAGCTTGTGACGGAGGCACAGGCGCGTCTCCCGGCGGGAAAGCCGCTGCAGGGCGGCGGCCAGGGCCTCATCCGCCAGCACCGGCAGGTCTTGCACGACGGCAGGCTCCTGAAAGCTGTGTAAGGCGGGGGGTGGCGCACTGTTCCCGTGCTGCAAGCACGTGCAATCGCCCGGAGCTTGCTCTAGATTGCAACGACCGGAACCACCCCGCCCCTTCACCTCAGACGTGAGATCAAGTGTCTGCCATGCGCCTTTCCTTGCGTGCCCGCCGCCCAACCCAGCCTCCAGAAAGCCCAAGACATGCTGAAAACCGGGCTTCCTTGAAACCGGTCACAACCGAAGGGCGCATGTTGGGATGATTTCCGGCTTTTCCGCAAATACGCGGCGTCTTGGCGCCACGCTCGCCATGCTGCTGATTCTCGGCGCCCTGCCGGCCTCCGCCCAGGAGCAGCCCGAGGCCCCGGCGGTGGAGCAGATCCCCATTCCGCGCTTCCGCGCCATCGATGCCGATGCGCCCCATGCGGAGCGCACGCCGCTCCCCACCATCCGGCTTTTGGCCGAGCCCGACTTCGCGCCGTGGAGCTTCACCCTCGATGACGGCACGCTCGCCGGCATCTCGGTCGATCTTGCCCGCGCCGCCTGCACCGAGGCGGGCCTCACCTGCGAGATTTCGGCGACACCTTTCACCGGGCTTCTGCCTGCGCTCCTCAAAGGCGATGGCGATGCGATCATCTCGGGCCTCCGCCTCAACAACGATCTCATGACCAACATGGCGCTGACCCGCCCCTATTTCCGCTCCATGGGGCGCTTCATGATCCGCCGCGGCACGCAAGTGGCGGCCGCCGATCCGCGCTCCCTCGCGGGCCGCCGCGTGGGCGTGGTGGGCGGCACGGCGCACGAGGCTTTCCTCAAGGCGCACTACGACAAGTCGCAGCTGGTGGCGCAACCGGATGAAGCCACCATGTTCGAGGCACTGCGCACGGGTGCTCTTGACGTGGCCTTCGGCGACAGCCTCCACATGTCCTTCTGGATGAACAGCGACGGCGCCCGCAAGTGCTGTGCTGCACTGGGCGGAGCGGTGATCGACACCGAAACCTTCTCGCGCCCGCTCGTCTATGTGGTGCGGGCCGACAAGGCCGCGGTGCGCGACCGCTTCGACGAGGCTCTCGACAAGCTGGAAGAATCGGGCACCACCGCCAGCATCTTCGCCCGCTACCTCCCCGCGCCCGTATGGTGATTGGGCAGGCGCGGCCTCACTGAACAGGAACTCTCCCATGATCGATGCGCGAAAACTTCTCCTGCCGCCGGGTGGTGCTGCCACTCCCATCCATGTGGTGGCGAAGGCGGACTGGGCCTCCTTCAAGGCGGGCCTGGGCGAGGCGGCGCAGGGCTGGGCCAGGACCCACGCCTATGAGGCGGCCCCGCTCGCCCTTCTCGTCGTGCCCGGCAAGAAGGGTGGGGCCGAAGCGGTGATCGTCGGAGCACCCGCCGAGCGGGACGATCCCTTTGCGCTGGGTGCCATTGCGGCGCGCCTGCCGGAAGGCCGCTATGCCTTCGCCGACAAGAAGGCCGCCACACTCTCCGTGGCGCTGGGCTGGGCAGGCGAGCTCTACAAGTACGACCCCTTCCGCACCACCAAGGTGAAGATGGCGGAACTGGTGCTGCCCTCGAAGGCGCTGGCCGACGAGGCCGTGATGATCGCCAACACCATCTTCGCGGTGCGCGACCAGGTGAACACGCCTGCCAACCTCTTCGGCCCCGACGAACTGGAGCGCGATGCCCGCGCCCTTGCGAAATCCCACAAGGCGAAGATCACCGTGGTGAGCGGTGCCGCTCTCGAGAAGGGCTTCCCGCTCATCCATGCGGTGGGTGCGGCGTCCACCCGAAAACCCCGCCTCATCGACATCACCTGGGGCAAGGCGAGCGATCCGAAGGTGACGATCGTCGGCAAGGGCGTCGTCTTCGACACGGGCGGTCTCGACATAAAGCCGTCGTCCTCCATGCTGCTGATGAAGAAGGACATGGGCGGGGCTGCAAACGTGCTGGGCCTCGCCCGCCTCATCATGGAGGCGGGACTGAAGGTCAGGCTCCGCGTCCTTGTTCCTGCAGTTGAAAATGCCATCGCCGGCGATGCCTTCCGGCCGGGCGACATCTTCAAGTCGCGGAAGGGCCTGACGGTCGAGATCGGCAACACCGACGCCGAGGGCCGCCTCATTCTCGCCGATGCGCTGGCGCTCGCAGACGAGGAGAAGCCCGAACTGCTGCTCGACATGGCAACCCTCACGGGAGCGGCGCGCGTGGCGACCGGCCCGGACCTGCCGCCCTTCTTCACCGATGACGAGACGCTGGCCGCCGACCTCTCGCGCCATGCCTTCGCGGTCAATGATCCGCTCTGGCGGCTGCCCCTCTGGCGGGCCTATTTCAGCATGATCGAAACACCGCTCGCCGACCTCAACAATGCAGGGGCAGGCGGCTTCGCCGGGTCGATCACCGCGGCGCTGTTCCTCCGCCGCTTCGTCGAGGCGGCGAAGGCCTATGTGCACTTCGACATCTTCGCCTGGACACCGACGGCAAAGCCCGGACGCCCCAAGGGCGGCGAGGCGCAGGCGCTCCGGGCCGTCTTCGCACTCCTCAAAGAGCGCTACGGAAAGTGACTTGCAGGCCGGGGCCTTTTGGAGAATGATCCGGACCCGAAACAAACTGGTCCGGACCAGACTGGCCCATGCCCCACCGCCTCACCCCCGCCCAGAGCATGAAGCTCTGGCACGACGTGCACCTGGCGCTCGTCCATGATGACGAACCGGATCTCTCGGTGCGGCAGATGAGCGTGATGCTCACCGTCTATCTCGAAGCGCCGCCGCACACGGTGCGAGGCCTTGCCGCCAAGCTCAAGGTGACGAAGCCGGTGATCACACGGGCCCTCGACAGCATGGGCAAGCTCGGCCTCGTCAGCCGCCGCCGCGACGAGAAGGACAAGCGCAACGTGCTTGTTCAACGAACGGTAAAGGGTGTGCTTTATCTGGAACGGCTGGGTGACCTGATCGGACAGACTTCGGAAACCATGTGATGAGCACGCTCGACAAACGCCTGAACGCCTACCGTCCCGACCTCGCCGAGGTCTCGTTGCGGGGCCGAATCGAGGCCGAACGCTTCGTGGAGGGCCGCCCCATGCAGGTGGGCCGTGCCGTTGCTTCGCTCCGCCGCCAGCCCGATGACGCCGCCATGCAGCTGACCGAGGCGCTGCCGGGTGAACGGCTCACCGTCTTCGATGATGCCAACGGCTGGAGCTGGGTGAAGCTCGCCCGCGACGGCTACGTGGGCTACATCCGGTCGGCACTGCTGGAGGCACCGGGTGCCGCCGCGACCCACGAGGTGGTGACGCCCTCGACGTTCGTTTACCCCAAGGCCGATCTCAAGTCGCAGGATGCCGCCACCCTCCCCATGCTGGCGCGCGTCGCCGTCACCGGCACCGAGAAGGACTACAGCGCACTCGCGGGCGGCGGTTTCATCTTCACCAAACATCTCGCACCCGTGGGATCGGGCCGCGGCGACTTCGTGAGTGTGGCCGAACGCTTTCTCCATGCGCCCTACTACTGGGGCGGCAAGACCGCGCGCGGGCTCGATTGCTCGGGCCTCGTGCAGGTGTCGCTCCATGCGGTCGGTCACGATGCACCACGTGACAGCGACATGCAGGAACAGACGCTCGGCGCCGCGCTGAAAAAAGGCGAGGCCCTGCGCCGCGGTGATCTCGTGTTCTGGGATGGCCATGTCGGCATCATGACCGACAGCACCATGCTGCTGCATGCCAACGGCAGCGACATGCTCGTGGTGATCGAACCGCTGGCCGAGGCCGTGGCCCGTATCGAAGCCAAGGGCAAGCCCGTCACCAGCATCAAACGGCTGGGATAAAAGCTGCAAGATCAATGGGCTGTGGCGGAGCCGTCACAGAGGCTTGAAACGGGTCAATAGCCCCGCGCCCGGTCCACGAGGTTGGAGAGTTGTCCGGTCTTTTCGTAGACCGCGATCTGCTGTGCCACATACTGGCAAATGACGGCGGGATCGGAGTCGGCCGCGATGTGCGGGGTGAGCGTCACCTTGGGATGCGTCCAGAAGCGGCTCTCTTTCGGCAGCGGTTCGGTGCGGAAAACGTCGAGTGTCGCGGCATGGAGTTCGCCCGCATCGAGGGCGGCGAGAAGCTCGTCCTCGTTCTGCTGGCGGCCGCGGCCCGCATTGATCAGGATGGGCGCACCGAAGGGCCCGCTGCGGGCAAGCTTGCGGATGAGCGCGCGGTTGAGAATGCCGTCAGTCTCCGCCGTGGCGGGGAGGAGCGAGACCAGGACATCGGTGCGGGCGAGGAAGGTGTCGAGGCCGCCCGCGCCGGAATAGCACTGCACGCCCTCGATGTGTTTCGGCGTGCGGCTCCAGCCCGCCACCTTGAAGCCGAGCATGGCAAGCTTCGTGGCCGCATCCTGACCGAGGACACCAAGCCCCATGATGCCGACGCGAAGGCCGCTTGCCGCATGGGTCGGGAAACTGTCCCACAGGTGCCTTTTCTGGTTCTCGTCGAGGCGGCGCTGTTGGCGGTGGTGCATCAGCACATGGAGCACGATGTATTCCGTCATGCGCATGGTGAGGTCGGGATCGTTGACACGGACGATCGGCGTCTTCTCCGGCAGCGTCGGGTCCTTGAGGATGGCATCCACGCCTGCACCCAGCGAGAAGATCACCTTCAGGTTCACGAGCGACTTCACCACATTGGGAGGCGGCAGCCAGGCTGCCACGTAATCGATGGTGGCGGGATCGCCCATCTCCGGCCACACCCGCACATCCATGGCGGGGGCAGCCTTGCGCATTTCCGCAGCCCACTGCTGGCCATCCCATGTGGGTGTCACGAACAGAAACGAACTCATTGCTTCACGGCTCCTTCGCTGGCCTTGAGGTTGAGGGCGGCGGCGAGCAGCGCCTTGGTATAGGGGTCCTGCGGGCTCTCGAAAATCTGCTTCGCCGGCCCGCGCTCCACCACGGTGCCGTTCCTCAGCACGATCACCTCGTTGGCGAGCGCCCGCACCACCTTCAGATCATGGCTGATGAAGAGGAAGCCGAGGTTGTGCTTCTGTTGCAGATTGCGCAGGAGATCGACCACCTGCGCCTGCACCGACATGTCGAGGGCGGACGTAGGCTCGTCCAGCATGATGAAGCGCGGATCAAGCGCAAGGGCGCGCGCAATGGCGATGCGCTGGCGCTGGCCGCCCGAGAATTCGTGGGGGTAGCGGTCCATGGCGGCGGGATCGAGCCCTACCTCGGTGAGCGATTGCGCCACCCGCTCGCGCCGCTCATCGTCCGAGAGGGCAGGGTTCTGGATGCGCAGGCCTTCTTCCACGATCTGCACGATCGACATGCGCGGGCTCAGCGATCCGAACGGATCCTGGAAGACGATCTGCATGTCCTTGCGCAGCGGCCGCATCTCCTTGCTGTTCAGGCCGTCGATGCGGCGGCCCCGGAACAGGATTTCGCCCTTGGATGAAATGAGCCGGAGCATGGCAAGGCCCAGCGTGGTCTTGCCGGAACCGCTTTCGCCGACGATGGCCAGCGTCTGGCCCGCCTTCACCTGGCAATCGAGCCCATCCACCGCCTTGATGTGGCCGATGGTCTTGCGGAGGAAGCCGCGGCGGATGGGAAACCAGACCTTCAAGTTCTTCGCTTCCGCAATCACCTCGGCGTCGGGCTTCACGGGCGGCGGCGCACCTTTGGGCTCTGCCGCCAATAGCATCTTCGTGTAGGCGTGTTGCGGAGCGGCGAAGAGCGCCTTGGCCTCGCCCTGTTCCACCACCTTGCCCTTCTGCATGACGCAGACCTTGTCGGCCATGTGGCGCACGATGCCGAGATCATGGGTGATGAGGAGCAGCGCCATACCGAACTCGGCCTGCAGGTCCTTCAGCAGCTTGAGGATCTGCGCCTGCACCGTGACGTCGAGCGCCGTTGTCGGTTCGTCGGCGATCAGCAGTTCCGGCTTGTTGGCAAGGGCCATGGCGATCATCACGCGCTGGCGCTGGCCGCCCGAGAGCTGGTGCGGATAATCCTGCAGGCGGCCCTCGGGGTCGCGGATGCCGACCTTGCCGAGAAGCTCTACGATGCGGGCGCGGGCGGCGGGGCCGGTGAGGCCCTGATGGATGTCGAGGATCTCGCCGATCTGCCGCTCCACCGTGTGCAGCGGATTGAGCGAGGTCATCGGCTCCTGGAAGATCATGGTGATGTCGTTGCCGCGCACCCGGCGGAGCGCCGCATCATCCTTGGCGAGCAGGTTCTCGCCCTTGAACCGGATTTCGCCCGAGGGGTGCGAGGCGGCGGGATAGGCGAGCAGCTTCAGGATGGAAAGCGCGCTCACCGACTTGCCGGAGCCGCTTTCACCCACCAGCGCCAGCGTCTCGCCCTTGTTCACGGAGAAGGAGACGTGATCGACGGCGAGCGTCTCCACGCCGCCCTGGCGGAAGGCGACGGACAGGTCCTTCACCTCGAGGAGCGCCGTCATGCGAAGGTCTTCCGCGGATCGAGCGCATCACGCACCGCCTCGCCGATGAAGACGAGGAGGGTGAGCAGGATCGAGGTGACGAAAAAGGCGGTGAAGCCGAGCCACGGCGCAAAGAGGTTGTCCTTGCCCTGCTGCACCATTTCACCGAGCGAAGCGGAGCCGGGCGGCAGGCCGAAGCCCAGAAGATCAAGCGCCGTCAGCGTCGTCACCGAGCCCGAGAGGATGAAGGGCATGAAGGTGACGGTGGAGACAAGCGCATTGGGCAGCACGTGGCGCACCATGATCTGCAGGTCGCTGAGGCCCAGCGCCTTCGCGGCGCGCACATATTCGAAGTTGCGGGCGCGCAGGAATTCGGCGCGCACCACGCCCACAAGCCCGGTCCACGAGAACAGCGCGAGAATGAAGAGCAGCAGCCAGAAACTCGGCGTCACGAAGGCGGCAAGGATGATCAGCAGATAGAGTGTCGGCATCGACGACCAGATGTCGATGAAGCGCTGGAAGAGAAGGTCGGTCCAGCCGCCGAAGTAACCCTGCACCGCGCCCGCGGCGACGCCGATCACCGAGGAAATGAAGGTGAGGATGAGGCCGAAGGCAACCGAGATGCGGAAGCCGTAGATGAGGCGGGCGAGAACGTCGCGGCCCTGGTCGTCGGTGCCAAGCCAGTTCATGTTGCCGAAGACGCACTGCGGGTCTTCCGCCTGCAGCGGATACTTCGCACAGGCGAGGTCCTCGTGCATGAGGAAGGCCGGCCGCGAGGGCGCAGGCGACGGCAGTTCGCGGTTCACCGTGCCGTAGGAATAGCGGATCGGCGGCCAGACCATCCAGCCATTGGCATTGATCTCGTCGGCGTTGACGGGATCACGGAAATCCGTGACCGCGAGGAAGCCGCCGAACTTGCTCTCGGGATAATCGACAAGCAGCGGATAGAGCAGCTCGCCCTTGTAGGAGGCGATGATCGGCCTGTCGTTCGCGATGAAGGGCGCGAAGATCGACAGCACGAAGAGGATCATGAAGACGACGAAGGACCAGTAGCCCCGCTTGTTGCGGCGGAAGAGCTGCCAGCGCCGTTGGTTGAGCCGTGAGAGCTTGATGAGCGCCATCAGGTCTCCCGCGACTCGAAATCGATGCGGGGATCGATCCAAGTGTAGGTGAGGTCGCTGATCAGCGCCACGATGAGGCCAAGCAGTGTGAAGATGTAGAGATTGGCGAAGACGACAGGATAGTCCCGGTTCACCGCCGATTTCCAGGTGAGATAGCCGAGCCCGTCGAGCGAGAAGACGAATTCGATGAGGAGCGAGCCCGAGAAGAAGGCGGCAAGGAAGGCGCCGGGGAAGCCCGAGATCACCAGCAGCATGGCGTTGCGGAAGACGTGGCCATAGAGCACCTGCCGCTCGGTCAGGCCCTTGGCGCGCGCGGTCGTCACGTACTGCTTGCGGATTTCATCCAGGAAGGAGTTCTTGGTGAGAAGCGTCATGGTGGCGAAGCCGCTGATGCCGAGGGCAGTGAGCGGCAGCACGAGGTGCCAGGCATAGTCCTTGATCTTGCCCCACCAGGAGAGCTCGTTGAAATTGTCGGAGGTGAGGCCGCGGAGCGGGAAGATGTCCCAGTAGCTGCCGCCGGCAAAGAGCACGATCAGGATGATGGCGAAGATGAAGCTCGGGATGGCATATCCCACGATGATGACGGCGGACGTCCACACGTCGAAGGTGGAGCCGTCGTTCACCGCCTTCTTGATGCCGAGCGGAATGGACACGAGATAGGTGATGAGGGTGAGCCAGAGGCCGAGCGAGATCGATACCGGCATCTTCTCCTTGATCAGCTCGATCACGGTCTTGTCGGTGAAGTAGCTCTTGCCGAAGTCGAAGGTGGCGTAGTCCTTCACCAGCTTGAAAAATCGCTCGTGGGCGGGCTTGTCGAAGCCGAACTGCTTTTCCAGCGACTTGATGAACTCGGGATCGAGGCCCTGCGCGCCGCGGTACTTCGAGGTGACGCCGCCAGCGTCCTGATTCTGCAGCTCATTTCCGCCGCCGCCCAGGCGCGAATTGGCGTCACCCTGGTTGTCGAGCTGCGAGATGATCTGCTCGATGGGGCCGCCCGGCACGAACTGCACCACAACGAAGGTGAGCAGCATGACGCCGAGCAGCGTCGGGATCATCAGCAGCAGGCGTTTGAGGATATAGGCGCCCATCGAGGGGTCAGACCTTCTTCATCGTCGCGGCGGCCTCGGCGTCGAACCACCAGATGTCGGGATAGCCCGGCGAATAGCCCGGCATCTTGTCTGGATGCTTCACCCGCTTCCAGTAGGCGATCCAGTCGGCGGCCTTGAACCACATGGGAACGACATAGTGGTTCCACATCAGCACCCGGTCCATGGCGCGGCAGGCGGTGATGAGGGAGGCGCGGTCGGGCGCCGATACGATCTTGTCGATGAGCGCGTCAATGGCGGGGTTCTTGATGCCCACCTGGTTGCGGCTCTTCTTCTGGTCGGCGAATTCGCTGCCGAAGAACTCGCGCTGCTCGTTGCCGGGTGAAAGCGACTGGCCCCATGTTCCCACGATCATGTCGTAATCGAACTCCGCCTCGATGCGCTCGTTCTGCGCGGCATCGACGAGGCGGACATTGGCGTTGATGCCGAGGAGCGCAAGCTGCTCCACGTAAGGCAGCGCCACGCGCTGGAAGGCTTCGCTGTCGAGCGTGATGGTGAAGGCGAAGGTCTCGCCCTTGGCGTTCTTCAGCACCTGCCTGTTGCCGGATGTCTCGGCCTTCCAGCCGGCTTCGGCAAGCAGGCCTTGCGCGGCGCGCAGGTTCTTCCGCCGGTCCTGCGGGGTCTTGTTGCTGGGGCTCGTGTATTCGGTGGTGAAGACCTCGGACGGAACCTTGTCGCGCAAGGGTTCGAGAAGGGCGAGTTCCGCTTCCGACGGAAGGCCCTTTGCCTCGAGTTCGGAATTGTTGAAGTAGCTGCGGCTCCGCGTGTAGAGGCCATAGAAGAGGTTGGCGTTCGACCATTCGAAGTCGAAGGCGAGGTCAAGAGCACGGCGCACGCGAACGTCGGCGAAGAGCGGACGGCGGATGTTCATCACCCAGGCCTGCATGCCGGAGACGCCGAGGCGAGGGATTTCCTCGCGGATGACGCGGCCGTCCTTCGCGGCAGGAAAATCATAACCCGTCGCCCACTGCTTGGACGAGCTTTCCAACTGGATGTCGAACTGGTCGCCCTTGAAGGCCTCGAGCAGGATGTTGCGGTCCTGGTAGAACTGGGTCTCGATCTCGTCGAAATTGCTGTAGCCCGCGTTCACCGCCAGGTCCTTGCCCCAGTAGTTCTCGAAGCGCTTCACGTTGATCGAGAGGCCGGGGCGCACTGCGGCGATCTGGTAGGGGCCGGAGCCGAGAAGGGGTTCGAGCGTGTTGCTGGCAACGTCGCGCTGTTTGCCGCTGGCGTCCTTGCCTTCCCACCAGTGCTTGGGAAGCACCGGCAACTGCCCGGTGATCTGCGGCAGCTCGCGGTTGCCCTTCATCGAGAATGTGAAGGTCACCTCGTGGTCGCCGGTCTTCTCCACCGTGTCGACGTTCTTGTAGTAGGCGGCGTATTGCGTGCTGTTCTTCTTCAGCGACTGCATGGAGAAGATCACGTCTTCCGGCTTCACCGCTTCGCCGTCGTGGAAGCGCGCCTCCGGGCGCAGGCGATAGACGACACTGCCGTAATCCTCCGGGAACCAGACACTCTCTGCGAGGAGTCCGTATTCGCTCGACGGTTCATCGAGCGAGGGCTTCATCAGCGTTTCGTTGACGCCCGGATTGGCCGGGTCACCCTTCATCGTATAGGGATTGATGCTGTCGAAGCTGCCGAGGGCCGCAAGCCTCACCTTGCCGCCCTTGGGTGCAGCGGCGTTCACATAGCCGAAGGCGGTGAAGCCCGGCGCGTAGGCGAGTTTCTCGAACAGCGTGGTGCCGTGGCGGAAGACGCGGTCGTCGGCGAGGAGCGGGCTCGCAAAGGCTGGCGCAAAGGGTGCCACGGCGGAAAGCTGCAACAACTGCCTGCGCGTCAACATCTTCTGTGGCCGTCCTTTCGACATTGATTCGGGTCCTGTTTTACGCGGGTGCGGGCCCAAAAGAAAACACCGGCGGTTGCGCCGCCGGTGCGAAGAAAGAGGCCCAAATCTGGCTGAATCAAGGAGCCGGGAACGGCTTCGGCGAGTCCGACAGGGTGGCGAGATAGGCGATCAGGTTGGCGCGCTTGGCGTCGTTCTTGATGCCGCCGAAGCCCATCTTGGTGCCGGCGATGAACGCCTTCGGGCTGGTCAGGAAGGTGTTCAGGTGCTCGTAGGTCCAGTTCTGGCCGTCCTTCTCGGCGAAACCGGCCGAGTAGGTGTAGCCTTCATGCTTGCCCATCGGGCGCTCGACCACGTCCCAGAGGCCGGGGCCGGTCTTGTTGGTGTTGGCCTTGGAGAGATCGTGGCAGGCGGCACAGGCCTTGGCTTCGGCGGCGCCCTTGGTGGCATCGGCCGAGGCGAGAAGCGTGCCGATCGACTTCGCTTCCGCTGCGGGGGCCGCATCGTCACCGGCAGGCGGGGTGGCTTCAGCCACTTCAATGGCCATGCCCGGCTTGTCGGCCGAGGCCGGCGTGGGGTGGAAGATCACGCCCGTGACGGCCTCGAGGCCGAAGACGAACAGGGCTGTGCCCAGAACGGCGCCCGCGATCTTGTTGAAAGTCCAGCTGTCCATGCGATTCCCAAGTCCCTTTTGGTTCAGCCGCGACTAACTAATGCTTTGCCCCCGCCACCGCAATATCTATAACTCAACGCGCCACAATTTGCCGCGCCCCGGCCCAACCTGATGATAGAACAGCAAAATACGATCATCGTGATCCCCACACGGCTGGCCTCGCGCAACCTCCCGGGGAGGCCGTTGGCCGATATCTGGGGCGTGCCGCTGGTGGTTCATGTCTGGCGCCGGGCCATGGAGGCGAAGATCGGCCATGTGCTGGTGGCGGCCGCCGACCTGCCGATCGCCGAGGCGGTGAGGGCCCATGGCGGCGATGCCATCGTCACCGAGCGCGGCCACGCCACGGGCAGCGACCGGGTCGCCGCAGCCCTTTCCATGCGCGATCCGCAAGGCCGTTACAGCCATGTGGTCAATCTCGATGCAGGGCTTCCGGTGGTCGATCCCCTCTCGGTGCAGCGCTGCCTCGCCGGCCTCACCAACGAGACGGTGGACATCTCGACGGTGGCGGCGGCGCTTTCGGGGGCCGATGCGGTGCATGATCCCGCCATCGTCAAGGCGATCGCGCCCCTCGCCGAGCGCGAGGTGGCCTTCGCCCGGGATTTCCTGCGCGAGCCGCCCATCACCCAGCCGCCGCCCTTCTTTCAGCATGTCGGCATCTATGCCTATCGCCGGCCTGCACTCGACACCTTCGCCCGGCTGCCACCCTCACCACGGGAACGGCAGCTTGGCGTGGAAATGCTGCGGGCCCTCGACAACGGGCTCAAGGTGGCTGTCGTCAGGATCGACAACCTGCCGCTCCATGTGGCATCCCCTGCCGATCTCGAAGCCGCCCGCCTCGCCCTCAAGGAGAAGAAATGACCGACAAGATTGCCTATCAGGGCGAACCCGGCGCCAATTCCCACATCGCCTGCGTGGAGGCCTGCCCCAAGCATGAGCCCTTGCCCTGCCGTACCTTCGAGGACGCCTTCCAGGCCGTGCAGGACGGCACTGCCGCGCTCGCCATGATCCCCACCGACAACTCGGTTGCGGGCCGCGTCGCCGACATCCATCACCTGCTGCCCGCGTCCTCGCTCTCGATCGTGGGCGAACACTTCCTGCCGGTGCATCACCAGCTTCTGGTGGTGAAGGGCACCAAGGCCACCGACCTCAAGACCGTGCACAGCCATGTCCACGCACTGGGCCAGTGCCGCAAGGTGATCCGCGAGATGGGTTTGCAGGCGGTGGTCGCGGTCGACACCGCCGGTGCGGCGCGCGAGCTTTCGGAGATCAAGGACAAGACGAGGGGTGCAATCGCCACCCGCCTTGCAGGCGAGATCTATGGCCTCGACATTCTCCGCGCCGACATCGAGGACGAGGCCCACAACACCACTCGCTTCGTCATCCTCTCAAACCAGCGCAGCGACGCCGAGCAGGGCTCTGGCCCGGTGATGACCAGCTTTGTCTTCCGTGTACGGAACGTTCCTGCCGCCCTCTACAAGGCGATGGGCGGCTTCGCCACCAACGGCGTCAACATGACGAAGCTCGAATCCTACCAGCTCGAGGGACGCTTCGCCGCCACCCAGTTCTACGCCGAGATCGAGGGCCATCCGCAGGACCGCCCGGTGCGCCTCGCTCTCGAGGAACTGGCCTTCTTCTCGTCTTACATGCGCATCCTCGGCGTCTATCCCGCCAGCCCCTACCGCGCTGAAATCGCACGGAAACTGGCGGAACAGTCGGCCTAATCTTCAACCGCCGCCCGGATCAGGGTGTGGGCAATCGCGTAAGGGTGCGAGGCGTGGAAGCCTTGCGGGTGGGTGCGCGCCAGCATCTGCAGCACTTCGGCGCGCGGGAACCAGCGGGCATCCTCGATCTCCTTGGTGTCGACGGTGACTTTCGTGGTCGCCGCCTCGCCGATCAGGCCGATCATCAGCGATGACGGGAAGGGCCAGGGCTGACTCGCGATATAGCGGATGGCGCCCACCTCGATCCCTGATTCCTCGAAGACCTCGCGCCGGGCTGCCTGCTCGATGGTCTCTCCCGGTTCGACGAAACCGGCGAGCGCCGAATACATGCCCTGCGCCCACGCCGCCTGGCGTCCGAGCAGCACCTGTTCTCCGTGGGTGACGGCGATGATGACGACGGGGTCGGTGCGGGGAAAATGCTCGGCGTTGCAGGCCGCACAGGTGCGGCGGTAGCCGGCATCATGCATGGCGGTCTTGCTGCCGCAGTTGGCACAGAAGCCATGGCGCTCGTGCCAGTGCACGAGGCTCCGCGCCTGGGCGAGGATCGAGAGCGTGCCGTGGTCGACCACGCCCGCCAGCATCATGCCGCGGAGTGGCGAAAGCTGTGCCGTCTCGGGTGCGGGCGCCACGAACCACGGCGCGCCGGCGGGATCGAGGCCGAGAAAAATTTCGTCCGGCTGCGGTTCCGCCTGAAGCCTGCGGGGCAGGTCGCCGTCCGTTTCCACCTGGTCGCCGCGCACCCGGATGAGCACGCAATCGGCCCGCCTGCGGAGGGCGGCAAGCTCCTCCGGAACGGTCCGCACGTCGTGATTGCGGTTCAGGGGCGATGTCACATAGGCGGGCATGGAGGCGGGCATGGAGGGGCAATAGTCCTCGTCAACGGGTTGTTTTGATGTCCAATCGGCAAAAAAGATCAAACGCTTAACGTAATATTTACCAAGAAAGTTAACTTTCGCCATCAGAACACTGGGGTGGATGTGTGTCCGGACTGATTCTGGATTGCCCCCGGTCAGGGTCGGAGTGAGTGGCGATGAAGCCAGGATTGCCGTGGAGTGTGAAGGGGATTGAACCGGATGCGCGCGAGGCTGCCAAGCAGGCCGCACGCCGTTCGGGGATGACACTGGGCGAGTGGCTCAACAGCACCATCAAGGAACAGGCCGACGGCCGTGAAGCGGGCGACACCGAGGCCGAGGCTGCGGCCCCGCGTCTCCGTGCCCGTTCCGGCGCGTCCTCCGGCAGCTCCATCGACCGCGCCGCCGAGCGCCTTGAAGACATCGCCGAAAAGCTTGCCCGCCTGTCGCTTGGCGAACAGTCCACGGCTTCGCGTGTTGCCGCACCGAAGGCCGATGACGCCGTGGTCCAGCGCATCCTCCAGCGCGTCGAGCACAATGAACGCAACACCGTCGAAGCGCTCACCTCGGTCAACGAACGTCTCGCCGGCCTCAGCCGCCAGCTGAACGCGCCGCGCCCGCAGGGCCGCGTCGAGGAATCGCAGAGCTTCCAGGCCATGGAGAAGGCGGTGCGCGGCATCGTCGAGCACATGGAGACGAGCGAGAAGCGCAACCGCGAAACCTTCCGCACCCTGCAGGAACGCATCGCGCAACTGGGCAGCAAGGCGCAGTCCTCGCAGGACGATCACTTCGCCCGCCAGGCGCCTGCCCTGACAGCACTTGAATCGCGCATTGCCGATCTCGCCAAGCGCCTTGACCGCAGCGAGAACTCGACCTCGCACCAGACGCTCTCCGATCTCCTGCGCCGTGAGATTACCGATCTCGCCAAGCGCATCGACCAGGTGCGCGAGAACTCCGAGCATCTTGCGTCCAAGGCGCAGACCCAGGCCGTGCAGGCCAGCCAGCAGGAACTGCGGGCGATCGAGAACCGCATCCTCGGCCTCCTCAAGGAAGCCCAGACCTCGCTCTCCAGCCACTCTGCCGGTCCCGCTGAAATCCAGCGCATGCGCCACGAGATCGAGCGCCTCAACCGCCGCATCGACGAAGCCAACACGCGCTCGACGCCCGGACCTGAAGTGCTGGAACTCCGCAACGCCGTTGAACAGCTGTCGACCCGCGTGGCGCAGGGCCCCGATCTCCGCCCGCTGGCGGAAATGGACCGCCGCATCCTCGACATCACCCAGCGCCTCGAACAGACGCAGGCCGCAACCCGGTCGATGCCGCAGTTCGCCGAACTGGAAAGCCGCATCGCCGAACTCGACTACAAGTTCAGCGAAGCGATTGCCAATCGCGGCGCCGATCACTCCGCCGAAATCGAGGAACGTCTCGCCGAAGTCTCGGAGCGCCTGAGCCGCACCGAGCAGCAGCTGGGTTCGCTCGAGACGATCGAGCGCGCCGTGAACCAGCTCTTCGATACGATGGAGCAGCAGCGCAAGTGGACGGAAGAGGTGGCCGAGGGTGCTGCCAACCGCATGGCGCAGCAGTTCATGTCGGCTGGCCCGCAGCAGGTGACCCTTGCAGGATCGCCCGAGATCCAGGCGCTGGAGAGCGGCCTCACCGCCGTACGCACCGCCGCCGAGAGCGCCGACCAGCGCAACCAGGAAACCCTGGAAGCGGTCCACGACACGCTCGAACAGATCGTCAGCAAACTGGCCGAACTGGAAACCGCAACCATCGGGCAGCGCATCGCCGAGGCTGCGGCTCCGCAGGTCTACATGCAGCCGCCCATGGCGGAACCCGAGGCCCACATGCCGCTGCCGGGCAGTGCTGCCGACGTGGCCTCCAATCCCTTCGCCGACATCCACCCCGGCCACCAGCCGCCGGTGGAAAGCCACATGGCGCCGATCCAGCCTGCGCCTCAGGGCCTCGCCGAAGCGCCGTCCCTCAATCCCTTCGAGTCCCCTGCAAACACCAGCCCCTTCGCGGCGGCTCCGGCCCCCGAGACCGACGGGGCTGGTGACGACTACATCGCCGCCGCCCGCCGCGCCGCACAGGCCGCCTCGCAGCAGAAGTCGCTGCTGAGCGGCATCTCCCCCGGTGCAGCGAAGATGAGCGAGGAAAGCTCGCGGAAGCTCCTCAACCTCGGCTTCTTCAAGAAGAAGGCCAAGCCCGAAGCCAAGCCCGTGGGCATCGGCCTCAGCGGCGAGATCAAGCCGCCGCCCGGCTTCAAGGCCGCCAACAGCAACACCGAGAACAAGCGCCGCAAGCTGCTGCTGATGGGCCTCGTGCTCCTCGCCGCGGTCTCCGCCTTCACCTTCAACATGGTGGGCCGCAGCCACAAGGTGAAGCCACCGGTTGCCCCCGCCGCCATCGAGCAGCCGCTCAACCAGTCGAACAACGCCGTCACGCCGGTTCCGGCCCAGGCCCCGGCGCCGGCCCCTGCGCCCGCCGCTCCGGCCAAGGTGGCACCCGTCGAAAGCGGTGCCCTCGACACGGGCGACGCCGATCCCATCCTCACGGGCTCGCTGCCGCAAGGCATCGCAACGGCACCCATCTCGGCGCTGGTTGCAGGCGAAGCCGCTGCACCTGAGAATCTTCCGCCCGCCGAAGTGGGCACCATGGCGCTCCGCGAAGCCGCTTCGCTCGGTGACCCCAATGCGCAGTTCGTGATCGCCACCCGCTATCTCAATGGCGAGAAGGTGCAGCAGGATTACGAGAAGGCCGCCTACTGGTACGGCAAGGCCGCAGCCCAGGGCTCGGCCCCGGCGCAGTACCGCCTCGCCACCATGTATGAGCGTGGCCGCGGCGTCGCCAAGGACCTCAAGGCGGCTCTCGGCTGGTACGAGCGTTCGGCCAGCGCCGGCAACATCAAGTCGATGCACAATGCCGCCGTGATCGCCTCCAACGGTTCTGCCGGCCAGCCGGACTACAAGCGCGCCTTCAAGTGGTTCTCGCTTGCCGCATCACATGGCCTGAAGGACAGCCAGTTCAACCTCGCGGTTCTCCTCGAGCGCGGTCTCGGCACCGAAGCCAACAAGGCCGATGCCTGGTTCTGGTATTCGGTCGCGGCCCAGCAGAACGACGATGACGCCAAGGCCCGCGCCCAGAAGCTCGCCAAGGACCTGACGCCCACCGAAATGCTCGCGGCCAAGACGCGTCTTTCCTCGTGGATCCCCGACAAGGCGCCGGACGCCGCCAATGTGGTGGCGATCAGCAAGCAGGACTGGAACGTCCAGATGAGCGTGGGCGGCTAAGAGAGTTTCACGCGCGCGTCAGGAGACGCGGGCGAAGGGAAAACGGTACATCTTCTCGCGGGCCAGCAGATAGACGCTGGCCCGTTCCGTTTCGAGGAGGCCGTCGAAGGCCTGCCCCCGCACGCTGATCGCACCCGTGTAGGCGCCGAAGGCCGGGAGGATGATGCGGCGCGTATCGGCCACGAAGCACTTGCCGCGCACCAGGCGGCCGCGCTGGGCGATGCCCGCACCGGGATGAAGGTGGCCGGCGATCTCCGGCGTCTTCAGCCGCGCCGAGGGAATATGGCGCAGCGTGATCGGACCAAGCCGCGCTTCGGAGACATGCACGCCGCCGAGATTTTGTTTTGGATCGGGATCGTGATTGCCGGTGATCCAGATCGTCTCGCGTGCCGCGAAGAGGCGGGCGAGGCGCGTGAGCACACCCTCATCAAGAAGGCTGTGACCTTTGGCATCATGGAAGCTGTCGCCGAGGAGATAGATGCTGCGTGGCGCTGTCTCCGCCACCACCGCTTCAAGGGCAGCGAGCGTGAGCCCGGTATCGAAGGGCGGCACGGAAATGCCGCGGCGGGCCAGGGCAGCGCCCTGTTCAAGATGCAGGTCGGCCACAAGAAGAGCTGCAAGATCAGGGGCATAGAGCGCACCTGAAAGATGCGGCAGGAAGCTGAGCCCGGCGAGGCTGATGGGGTTGAGCTTAGACAAGCCGCTGGGCCTCATCCATGAGTTGCTCGGCAGCTTCGGCGAGAAGGGCATCATCCGCACTGCCTTGAATCGATTCGCGTCCGATCTCAAGCAGCACCGGAACGGCAAGCGGCGAGACGCGCTCGAGGTCGCGGTGCAGGATCTGGTTCTTGATGCGCTTGAGCAACTGGCCGAGACGGTGGATGTCGATCAGGCCTTCGGCGGCATCGTCCCAGGCGGCGCGGAGCAGCACGTGGTCGGGCTGGTGCGAGCGCAGCGCATCGTAGATGAGGTCGGTGTTCACGGTCATCTGGCGGGTGGTCTTCTCCTTGCCGGGAATGCGGCGCTCGATCAGCCCTGCGATGATGGCGACATTGCGGAAGGTGCGCTTCATCAGGTTGGATTCGGCGAGCCAGGCCTCAAGGTCGTCGCCCAGCATGTCCTCGTCGAAGAGGCGTGCAAGCGACAGCTTCCCTTGCGCGATCATCTCGCCCATGTCGCGCACCCCCCAGACCACGAGGGCATATTCCGAAGCGACGAATCCCAAGGGCCGCGCCCCCCAGCGTTCGAGGCGGCGGGTGAGCAGCATGCCAAGCGTCTGCTGGGCAAGGCGGCCTTCGAAGGGATAGCAGACCATGTAGAACTTGTCGGCGCGCGGGAAGGTCTCCACCAGCATCTGGTTCTCGGCCGGCAGCACGCTCGCCCAGCGCTGGGTCGAGAGCCAGTCACGCACTTGCGGCGGCAGAGATCCCCAGTGGGAGGGATCGGAGAGGATGCGCCGCACCCGCGAGGCGAGGAAGGTGGAGAGCGGGAACTTCCCACCCTGATAGCTGGGAATGCGGGGCTCGCGGCCGGGTGCGCGGGTCGCAAGTGCACCGAACTCGTCAATCCCCTCGTGGCGCAGCACCTGGCCCGCGAAAAGATAGGTATCGCCCACCGCAAGCTGGGCGATGAACCACTCCTCCAATTCACCCAGCACGAAGCCGCCGGTTGCCACGCGCTTCCCCATCACGGTGCGGATCTTGGCGATCCTCACCTTGATCATTTCGTCCTCGACGATGGTGCCGACGTTGAGGCGGTATTGCTGGCCGAGGCGCGGATGCGAGAGCCGCCACAGGCCATTGGGCTCGCGGCGGAGCTTGGCATAGCGCTCGTAGGATTTGAGGGCATAGCCGCCGGTTGCGACGTAATCGAGCGTCTGGTCGAAGAGGGCACGGGAAAGGTTGCGGTAGGTGAAGGCGCTGGTGACCTCGGCGAAGAGAGCATCCGCATCGAAGGGGCCCGCCACGGCCCGGCCCATGATGTGCTGGGCCAGCACGTCGAGCTTCAGCACCATGGGGTATTCGGTGTCCTGGGCGTTCTCGCGCACGGCTTCTACCGCGGCCTCGCATTCCAGCACCTCGAAGCGGTTGGAGGGAACGAGCAGCGCCTTGCTCGGCTCATCGAGGCGGTGGTTGGCGCGGCCGATGCGCTGCAGCATGCGGCTTGAGCCTTTGGGCGCCCCCACCTGCACCACGAGATCGACGTCGCCCCAGTCGATGCCGAGATCGAGGGTGGAGGTGGCGACGACGGCCTTGAGGCTGTTCGCCGCCATGGCCGCCTCCACCTTGCGGCGCTGGGTGACATCGAGCGAGCCGTGGTGGAGCGCGATCGGCAGGGTGTCGTCGTTCACGTCCCAGAGCTCCTTGAAGAGGAGCTCGGCCTGCGAGCGGGTGTTGACGAAGATCAGGCTCATGCGGTGGCGCTTCACCGCCTCGTAGATGTCCTTGACCGCATAGCGCGAGGAGTGCCCCGACCACGGCACGCGCTCCTCCGACTCGAGGATGTGGAGATCGGGCGGTGCGCCGGGCGCCCCGGTGATGAGCGGCACAGGCGTGGTACCCGCGGGCGCGAGCCAGGCGCGCAAGGCATCCGGATCGGCGACGGTGGCGGAGAGACCGAAGACGCGCACCGTTGGCGCATGGCTCCTCACCCGCGTGAGGGCGAGCGAGAGCAGCGCGCCCCGCTTCGAGGTCACGATGGCGTGGAGCTCGTCGATGATGATGCTGCGGAGATTGCGGAGAAGATGGGCCGCAGCCGGGTCAGCCACCATCAGCGAGACCTGTTCCGGCGTGGTGATGAGAATGTCGGGCGGGTGGGTGCGGATGCGGGTGCGCCGCGATTGCGGCGTGTCGCCGGTGCGGGTCTCGATGGTGACGGGGAGGCCCATCTCCTTCACCGGCACGTCGAGGTTGCGGGCGATATCGACGGCGAGCGCCTTCAAGGGCGAGATGTAGAGGGTGTGGATGCCGTCCGTCTCGTGCGGTTCGGCCAGTTCCTGCAGCGTGGTGAGGAAGCCCGCCAGCGTCTTGCCGCCGCCCGTGGGCGAGATGAGGAGAGCGGAGTGGCCGGCGAGGCCCTGGTCCAGCATGGCAAGCTGGTGCGGCCGCGGCGTCCATCCGCGGGACGAAAACCAGCCTTCGATCTTGTGGTGCAAGGCAGCCATGGGAAAGTGGAACTTGACGGAGGGAAGCCGCTCACGCAACCCGTCGCCGATGGCCCTTGCTCCCACCCAGAACATCACCCACACGGCGATCCTGCGGATTGCCGTACCGATCGTGCTTTCGAACATGTCGGAGCCGCTGATCGGCGTGGTCAACACGGCGGTGATGGGCCGCCTGCCGGGGCCGCATTATATCGGCGGCGTCGCCGTGGGGGCGCTGATCTTCGCCTTCCTGTTCTGGGGCTTCGGCTTCCTGCGGCTCTCGACCGGCGGCCTCTCGGCCCAGGCGACGGGCGCGGATGACAAGACGGAACTGGTGACGGTGCTGTTCCGCAGCCTGATCCTCGCCCTTGCCATCGGCCTCTGCCTCGTGGCGCTGGGGCCGTGGCTGGGGCCGCTCGCCGTCTCGCTGGTGGGCGGCAGCGACAAGGTCATGGCCGAGGCGCAGGTCTATTTCAGCTACCGCATCTGGGCCGCACCTGCCGCCCTCACCAACTTCGCCATCATGGGCTGGTTCATCGGACAGGGCCGCTCAACGACAGCCTTCATCGTGCAACTCTTCCTCAACCTCACCAACATGGGGCTGAGTGCGGCGCTGGTGCTGGGTGCAGGCTTCGCCACCGCGGGCGTCGGCATCGCCGTCGTCACGGCGGAGTATGCGGCGATGGCGCTCGGCCTCGCTCTCGCCCTCCGCCGACTTGCCGCGATGAAGCAGGTGCCGGACTGGGCCTACATCTTCCGCCGCGACCGCTTCATGGCGCTGATCACCGCCAACGGCGACATCATGATCCGCACGCTGTGCCTCGTTTTCGCCTTCGGCTGGTTCGTGTCGCGGGGCGCGAAGCAGGGGGATCTCATCGTTGCGACGAACGCCGTGGTGCTCAACCTCTTCGAGGTCTCGGCTTACATGATCGACGGCTTCGCCTATGCCGCCGAGGCGCTGGTGGGGCAGGCCATCGGGGCCCGGGCGCGTGAACGCTTCCGCCGCGCCGTGGGCCTCACCACTCTCTGGGCAGGCGTGCTGGGCGTGCTCTGCGCGCTTGTGATCCTCGTCTTCGGCCAGCCGCTGGCGGCCCTGATGACGGTCGATCCGCAGGTCCGCGAGACGGCCTCGCACTATCTCGGCTGGGCGGCGCTGGCGACGGTGGCCGGTACCGCCTGCTTCCAGCTCGACGGCATCTTCACCGGCGCCATGGCAACCCGCGAGATGCGCAACATGATGGTGCTGTCGCTCGCCGTCTACATGGGCGCGTGGTGGTGGCTGGAGCCGCATTACGGCAATCACGGGCTTTGGGCCGCGCTCAACATCTTCTTCATCGCCCGCGGCATCACCTTCATGGGCAGGCTTGGCGCAATCGAGAACCGGGTGTTCGGAGGGGCTTCCTGAACACGTCACCACTAGCGAAGGCGGGGGCCCAGCTTTTTCTTTCAAAACTCACATCGGCCAAAGCTGGATTCCGGCTCGCGCGCGACATCTCGCTCGCGCTCGATCAAGGCGCGCGTCCGGAATGACGATCGGAAGATTGGGACGCTTGAGGCCGACTACAGCGGCTGATACCGCGCAATCGCCGAGCGCTCGATCGCCGCCGTCGTGAGCTTGTCGAGGCCGAGACCGTCGCGCAGGATCGACAGGAAGCGCAGTTCCTCCTTGCCGACGGCAAGGTCGACCGCCGCCACTTCGACGGCAAGCGCATAGGCCGTCTCGCGGAGCCGCGCCGGCAACTGGTCCCGCACCAGCGCGATCACGGTCGCCATCCCGTCCTTCACCTGCAGCATGTCGCCGCATTCCTGCGCCACCGTGGCGAGGCGCGAGCGGTCGAAACCCTTGAACACCGGCAACGTGCGGACCAGAAGCTCGATCTCCGCCAGTTCCTCCGCCTTGATGACGCCTTCGACGCCGGACATCATCACCATTACGTAGATGAGGGCCTGTTCGCTTGAGATCGTGCCTGACATGGTCACTCCTGAATCACTTGCCCGGCGTTTTACAGAAGTCCCGGACCGCTTCAATGGCGTCAACAAGTCCCATGCGCTCGATGGCGAGGCCGGGCGGGAAGGCGGTGGCGAAGCGCGAGGCCAGCCGGGCATCCAGCATGACGAAGCAGCCGTGGTCCTGCTGCGAGCGGATCAGACGCCCGAAGGCCTGGCGGAGGCGCAGCCGCACCACCATGTCCATGTAGGCGTTGCCGCCGAAGGCGTCCTTGCGGGCCCGCTCGAGGATGGTGGGCGTGGGCCAGGGCACACGGTCCATGACGATGAGGCGGAGCGAATCCCCCGGCACGTCGACGCCGTCGCGCACCGCATCGGTGCCGAGCAGGCAGGCATCGCGCTCGGCCCGGAAGAGATCGACGAGCGTGCCCGTATCCATCGGGTCCACATGCTGGGCATAGAGCGGCAGGCCCTTCTCCGAGAGCGGTTTGGCGATGCGGCGGTGCACGGCGCGAAGCCGAGAGATCGCCGTGAAGAGGCCGAGCGCGCCGCCATGCACGGCGAGGAACAGTTCGCGGTAGGCGGCGGCGATCTGGTCCATGTTCTCGCGGTTGACGTCGTTCACCACGAGAATGCGCGCCATCTTCGGATAATCGAAGGGCGAGGCGAAGCTCTCGCGCTTGACCGGATAGGGAAGATGCACCGCACCCGTGCGCATCTCGGCATTCTGCCAGTCATCCGGCAATTCCGGCGGGCGGTCCTTCAGCGTGGCGGAGGTCACGATCACGCCATCGGCGGGGCGGAGCACGGCGAGCGCCAGCGGCTCGGTCGGGTCGACCCAGTGGGAATGAAGCCCGACGTCCATCTCGCGGCTGAAGGCCTGCTCCACGTCGAACCATTCGATCATCAGCGGGTCCTTGTCGCCGATGAGGCGGTTCAGCATCGTCACCCAGCCGCCCACCATCAGTTCGCCGCGCCGCCGCAGCGAGCGTGACAGGGCCTCGATCCGTCCGCGTTCGGCGGAGGCGAGTTCGGCCGCCTCGTCATCGAGCTTGTTGGCAAGTATTGTGGCAAGGCGCTGCATCGGGCGCTTGAGATCGATCAGTGCGGCGGCGAGCTGGCCCGAGGCTTCCGCCAGGCCTTCGATCAGCGGCTGGCAATCGGCTTCCAGGGTGTGGCCGGTCTCGGCCCCGTCGCGGGCCAGCACCTGTTGGCGCACCAGCGCGAAGAAGGTTTCGGCGGGGCCTTCGGGGCGCCCGTCCTGGATGCGGCGCATGAAGCCGGAGGAGGGCAGCGCATGGGCGGCGCGAAGCACTTCGTCGAGGGCCTGTTCGCCGCCATCGGCATCGGAGACGAGATCGCCGACACGCTCGGCAAGGCCACGGCCGCGGCGGCGGTCGTTCTCGGGGCCGCGCAGCCAGCGGCGAAGCTCCGCCGTCTCCATGGCGGTGAGGTGCGAGGAGAAAGCGGAATCGGCGGCATCGAAGAGATGATGTCCCTCGTCGAAGACGATGCGCTTGAGGCCGCCGGGCGCGGTCTCCTCTTCGCTGGTCGTGGCCTGCCCCAGGGCATAGTCCACCGCTGCCGCATGCATCACGAGCGCATGGTTGGCGATCACGAGTGAGGCCTTGCGGGCGGCGCGCAGGTTCTTCTCGATGAAGCAGCGCTTGTAGTGCGGGCAGGCAACATAGATGCATTCACCGCGCCGGTCGGTGAGGCCGAGGCCCTGCGGCGAGGGATGGCGCACGTGATCATCTCCGCCTTCGGGAAAGAGCGAGAGGATCCATGAGGGGAAATCGCCGCCGATCAGGTCGCCATCGCGGGTATGCCGCGCCCAGCGGGCGATGAGCGCGGCCAGCAGCGCCCCCCGCGTGCCGCCCGCCTGCAGGCGGCCAAAGGCTTCCTGCATGTTGAGGAGGCAGAGATAGTTCTCGCGGCCCTTGCGGATGACGATCTTCTCACGCCTCTCCTCGGGGTCAGGGAAGAGGCGCGCCGATTCCTGGTCGAGCTGGCGCTGCAGGTTCTTGGTGTAGGTCGAGAGCCACACGGGACTGGCATTCTTCTTGGCCCAGGCCCAGGCGGGTGCGAGGTAGCCCAGTGTCTTCCCCAGCCCCGTGCCCGCTTCCGAGATCAGGATGTTGTTGAAGGCCGCCGACTGCCGGGCGGCGAAAGCATGGAGCGACGTCTCGGCATAGGCGCGCTGCTGCTCGCGCGCTTCGGCGAAACTGCCGAGCGCATCGCGAAGCACGGTGAGCGCCTCGTCGCGGCTCACCTCGTCCTGACGGCCGGGTGGGCGCGGGCCTTCGTCTTCCCATTCATCGACACGGTCCCAGACATTGAGGCCCGTTGCGAAGGTGCCGACATCGAGCTTGGGATGGGCCTTGAGCAGGGCCGACATCACGTCCTTGGCCCAGGGCCAATTGGCGCGCGCGAGGAAGGTCGCCGTCTCGGCGGTTTCGCGCAGCAGCGGATAGCGCGGATCGGAGAGGCGGCGCAGCAGTTCGGCACGCACGGCAGTGATCGCCGTTTCGTCGTCATCTGCATCGACCATCAGCGCGCGGGCGAGTCCGCGCGGTGTCGGTACCGCTTGCCGTGCGGGGCAGACGAAGGCGAAGAGTTCGGCAATGTCGAAGTGTTTCTGCTCGAGGGCGGCGCGCACTTCGGCGCGGCGCGCGTCCGCGGCCTGGCCCAGCCGCTCGATCAGGAAGCCCGCGTGGCAGACAAGGTGCGGGCGCTCCGCCAACGCCTTGAGCGCAGCCGCGGGCTGGATCACTCGCCCGTTGCTTGCAGCGCCATGGCCCAATGCGGCCATAGCGGGAATCATGACGGAATTGTCATTCGGCATCGTCACCCATTTGCCCGATTCAAACGTAGAGTGAAAGCCGATGGCCAGAGGGAGTATGGGATCATGGACCAGAAGATCATCAACCTTTTCGACCGTTATACGCATGGCGGCATGTCGCGCCGGGATTTTCTCGACAAACTCGCACTGATGGCGGGCTCCACCGCCGCCGCCACGGCCATGCTCCCGCTCCTCGAAAACAACTACGCCCACGCCGCCATCGTGCCGGAGAACGACCCGCGCCTTGTCCTCACCGAAGGCGAGATCGCGCCGGGCATCAAGGGGCTTCTCGCCATTCCGAAGGATGCCAAGGGCAAGCTTCCGGCCGTACTCGTCATTCACGAGAACCGTGGCCTTAATCCGCACATCAAGGACGTGACCCGCCGCCTCGCGTTGGAGGGCTTCGTGGCTTTCGGTGCCGATTATCTGGCCCCTGCCGGCGGCACGCCCGCCGACGAGGAGAAGGCGCGCGAGATGATCGGCACCCTCAAGCCGGAAGACGTGCTCGCCTATTCGCAAGGCGCCATCAAGGCGCTCGCCGCCCATCCGCAGGCAAACGGCAAGGCGGGTGCGGTGGGCTTCTGCTGGGGCGGCGGCATGGTGAATGCGCTCGCCGTGGCCGATCCCACGCTCGCTGCCGGCGTGGCCTACTACGGCCGTCAGCCCGATGCGGCGGCGGTGCCCGCCATCAAGGCGCCGCTCCTCCTGCATTACGGCGGTCTCGACGAGCGCATCAACGCCGGCATTGCCGATTTCGAAAAGGCGCTGAAGGCCAACAACAAGGTTTTCGAACTTTACGTCTACGAGGGCGCCAACCACGCCTTCAACAACGACACCAACGCCGCCCGCTATGACAAGGCCGCCGCCGACCTTGCCTGGGGCCGCACGGTCGCCTTCCTCAAGGAGAATGTGGCCGGCACGGCGTGATCAGGCGGGCACACGCGACACGTTGACCTTGCGGGCGGCGCTCCGTAAAGGGCAGGACCTGCCTGTTTGAAAGATCCTCCCCATGCCCGTCTCTCCCGCCCTTCGCGCCGCCGCTCTCGACAGCAAGGCCTGGCCCTTTGAGGAAGCCCGCAAGATTCTCAAGCGGGTGGAGAAATCGGGCCAGAAGAACGTGCTGTTCGAGACGGGCTACGGCCCCTCGGGCCTGCCGCACATCGGCACCTTCGGCGAAGTGGCGCGCACCACCATGGTGCGCCGCGCCTTCGAACTGATGAGCGACCTGCCGACGCGTCTCTTGTGCTTCTCCGACGACATGGACGGGATGCGCAAGATTCCCGACAACGTGCCCGACAAAAAGTTCCTCGAGCCGCATCTGCAGCGCCCGCTCACCGTGGTGCCCAATCCTTTCGGAGGCAACTACGAGAGCTTCGGCCATCACAACAACGCCATGCTCCGGCGCTTCCTCGACACCTTCGGCTTCGACTACGAATTTGCGAGCGCCACCGAATACTACAAGGCGGGCCGCTTCGACGAGGTGCTGATCCGGGCGCTGGAGAAGTACAACGAGATCATGGCGGTGATGTTGCCCACCCTCGGTGAGGAGCGGCAGGCGACCTATTCGCCTTTCCTGCCCATCTCGCCCACCTCGGGCCGCGTGCTCTACGTGCCGCTCAAGGACGTGAACCCCAAGCAGGGCACGATCACGTTTGCGGATGAAGACGGTACCGACGTCACCCTCGACGTGCGCGGCGGCCGCACCAAGCTGCAGTGGAAGCCCGACTTCGGCATGCGCTGGGCGGCCCTCAACGTCGATTTCGAGATGTTCGGCAAGGACCACCAGACCAACGCGCCGATCTATGACCGGATCTGCGAGATCCTCGGCGGCAAGGCGCCGGAGCATTACGTCTACGAACTCTTCCTCGATGAGAACGGCCAGAAGATCTCGAAGTCGAAGGGCAACGGCCTTACCATCGACGAGTGGCTGACCTATGCCGACACGGAGTCCCTCGCCCTCTACATGTACAACAAGCCGCGCGAGGCGAAGAAGCTCTACTTCGACGTGATCCCGCGCGCCGTCGACGAATATGCCCAGTTCCTTGCCGCCTATCCCAAGCAGGCGGACGCCAAGGACAAGCTGATGAACCCGGTGTGGCACATCCACGGCGGCAAGCCGCCGGCGCCGGAGGCCGGCAACGTCACCTTCGCGCTGCTGCTCAATCTGGCGACGGTCGCCAACACCGAGGACAAGGCGGTGATGTGGGCCTTCATCCGCCGCTACATGCCGGAGCTGTCGCCTGAGACGAACCCGCGCCTCGACAAGCTGGTGGGTTACGCCATCCGCTACTACCAGGACTTCGTGAAGCCGGCGAAGCAGTACAAGCGCGCCGACGAGGGCGAGGCCAAGGCCTTGTCCGATCTCGCCGATGCCTTCGCAAGCCTGCCGGAGGGCGCAGTGCCGGAAGACATCCAGAAGGTCGTCTACGACGTGGGCCGCCGCGAGCCCTACACCACCACGCAGAAGGATGGCTCGGTGGGCGTGGCGCAGGCCTGGTTCAACCTGCTCTATCAGGTGCTGCTGGGCGAGGAGCGGGGACCGCGCTTCGGCTCCTTCGTGGCGCTCTACGGCATTGCCAACACCCGCGAATTGATCGCCAAGGCGCTGCGCGGGGAACTTGTGAAGTAGGGATCTCTCTCAGGCCGTCATTCCATGCGAGCAACGCCAAAGCGTTGCGAGACATGGAACCCCGCTACCCTTGTCCTCACAAAAAGCTGGGTTCCATCTCGCGCGGCGCGGCGCGCCGCTTGGATGGAATGACGGAAGATGGATTACCCGAACCGTTCCTTCAACCTCTTCTCCAGCCCGCGGCGCACCTCGCGGTAAGAGTCGAGAATCTGCTCGCGCGAGCCTTGTGCCGTCGAAGGATCAGGCGTCGGCCAGTACTCCACCTCGATCGCCATGGTCTTGGCCATTTCGCGGGCATAGGCATCGGCCTCGGGCGAAAGCGTGATGGCAAGATCGAAGGCGCTGTCGGCCAGATCGTCGATCGAATGCGGACGGTGGCGGGTGAGGTCGAGGCCCACCTCATCCATGATCAGCCCGACGAAGGGATCGGGATCGCCGGCACGGATGCCCGCCGACGCCACATAGGTCCTTGCGCCATGCGAGGCATGCATGAGGGCCGCCGCCATGGGCGAGCGGATGGCATTCTGCGTGCAGATGAAGAGAACGGCGGAGGGCAGCTTCTTGTCCATCTTCAGCCCCGCCACACCAGCGCGCAGATCAGCGTGAAGAGACGCCGCGCCGTATCCATGTCGGTGTCGACCTTGCCCTTGAGGCGCTCCATCAGGATCTCGCTGCCCTCGTTGTGAAGGCCGCGCCTGGCCATGTCGACGGTTTCGATCTGGGCGGGGGTGCCGAGCTTGATCGCCTCGTAGTAGCTGTCGCAGATCTGGAAGTAGTCCCTGACGATGCGGCGGAAGGGCGTGAGCGAAAGCCCGAAGGCCATCATCGGGCGCTGCGCCTCGTCGCGCACGTCGAGCACGAGGCGGCCCTCCTGGGTCGAGAGAATGAGGTGGTAGGGCCCGTTCATGCCGTTCGTGAGGGCGAAGCGGTTGTCCTCGATGAGGTCGTAGATCGCGGTGTTGCGCTCGTGCTCGGCCTCGGGCGAGGGGCCGCGGCCGATGCTGTCGTCAACCTCCACGGAAACGAGCCGGTTGGCAGGCGCACTCACGAGCCATGCTCCGGCGTGGCGTCGGTGGACCAGGCAGGCCCGAGATCATCGAGCGCCACGTCGATCACCTCGACATCGAGTGCGATCACATGACCGCCCGAGAAGGTCAGGGTGATGACCCCGCCCAGCTCTTCGGTGCCCGCCGTGGGCGTGAAGGTCGTGGGCGTGAAGGTGATGGCGAGCAGTGATAGGATGGTGAGCGCATCCGGTTCCTGCGGTCCCTGGCGGCGGACGCGGGTCACGCCGTTGAAGGTGAGGCCGGTGCGCCGCCGTTCCCTGGCCGGCAACTGGTCCCAGGCGAAGCGGTTGGCGACGAGCGCAAAGCGGCGCTGGCGCTTCAGGTATCCCACGTCGGCAAAGCGGATGACCGCATCCTGCATCTGGGCAGAGATGACGCCGAGGTCTTCCGCATCGAACGCCGTGAGATGCAGCAAGGCCCTATCCTGAAATGCGGGTCACGTCGGCCCCGCAGGCCTGGAGCTTCTCCTCCAGCGCCTCGAAGCCGCGGTCGAGATGGTACACACGGTGCAGCATGGTCTCGCCTTCCGCGGCAAGGCCAGCGATCACCAGCGTGGCCGAGGCGCGAAGATCGGTTGCCATCACGTCGGCGCCGGTGAGCTTCTTCACCCCGCGCACCTCCGCCATGTCGCCATGGAGGTGGATGTCGGCGCCGAGGCGGGCCAGTTCCTGCACGTGCATGAAGCGGTTTTCGAAGATGGTCTCGCGGATGTGCGAGGTACCCTGCGCCTTGGTCATCAGGCCCATGAACTGCGCCTGCAGGTCGGTGGGGAAGCCGGGATAGGGATCGGTCGTCACATCGACGGGGGCAAGGCCCGCACCATTGCGGCGCACACGGATGCCTTCGTTGGTGGTGTCGATGCTGACGCCCGCCTTCTGCATGGTGGCGAGCACCGATTCGAGATTGTCGGCGCGGGCACCCTTGAGCAGCACGTCACCGCCCGTCATGCCCGCCGCCATGGCATAGGTGCCGGCCTCAATGCGGTCGGCGATCACCGTGTGTTCGGTGCCATGCAGCGAGGTGACGCCGCTGATGCGGAGCGTGCGGGTGTGGATGCCTTCGATCTTCGCGCCCATCTTGACGAGGCATTCGGCCACGTCGCCGATCTCCGGCTCGGTTGCCGCATTCTCGATGATGGTGTCGCCGCGGGCGAGCACGGCCGCCATCAGGGCCGCATGGGTGGCGCCCACCGAAACCTTGGCGAAGGAGATGTGGCCGCCCTTGAGGCTGTTCTTCGCCTTGGCGATGACATAGCCGTTTTCGATCTCGCAGCTGGCGCCCAGGTTCTCCATGGCCTGGAGATGCATGTCCACGGGGCGCGTGCCGATGGCGCAGCCGCCGGGCAGCGACACCTTGGCCTCGCCGCAGCGGGCGATGAGCGGGCCCAGCACCCAGAAGGAGGCGCGCATCTTGGAGACGAGTTCGTAAGGGGCCGTTGTGTCGACGATGGTCTTGGCCGAGATCTTGAGCGTCTCGCCGGCAAGGCCGGACTGGCCCGCGCGCTTCCCCGCCGTCATGATGTCGACGCCGTGGTTGCCGAGAATCTTCTGCAGGCGGAGCACGTCCACCAGGCGCGGCACGTTGTGCAGCGTCACCGTTTCAGGGGTGAGCAACGGAATGATCATCAGCGGCAGGGCGGCATTCTTTGCGCCCGAAATGTCGATGGTGCCGTTGAGCTTGTTGCCGCCGCGGATGCGAATCCGATCCATGTAAAGCTGTTCCCTGAAAGGGCCCCGGGGGAATGGGGCCGACGCGTCCCGCTTGCGCTCGTTACAAGCATAAATGGCGGCTTTGGGGCAACCTTTATGTTGCGGATGCGAAAGGCTTTCTCGCAGCCGGTTGCGGACTCAGCTCGCCGACTCGAACAGGTTGCCGATCTTGCTGAAAATCCAGCCCAAAGCCACAAGGCCGAGGTCCAAGGGGGCAAGCGACAGGACGGCGAGGATTTTCGTGCCGGTGGACATCTCGGCTTCGGCCGGGGGCGGGCCAAGGAGCCAGAACAACAGGTCGCTGAGCTGCAGCGTGTTCCAGCCGTTTCCGCTGACCAATCCGAAGACCTCATACAGGAACACCCCGAAGCCGCCCAGGAAGCCCAGGATGGCAAGGCCGGTGAAGATCAGGCTGAGGATATTGAGCCCCTCGCTTGCCGCCGCGGCGGCCTTTTCAGTCTTTTCGCCCATCGCTTGTCTCCCCCGTTTGCCCCTGCGCCTCCTTGCGGCGCTTGATGTTGGCCTTGAGCGCCCGCGCCAGGCGGTCCTTGCGGGCCGACTTTTGCACCTCTTTGGCGGTTTTGGGCTGACCTATGTCAATCACCTTGCTCATGGCGGGCCATTCTGCGCCCGGAAATGCGCCTGTCAACGTTCTGAAAAGGGCGGGTTGCACTTGGGGTGCGGCTGTGGCATGGAGCGCGCGCGAACTTGGCTTGCCCCGGTTCCCTGGCGAAAAAGCTGCCGTAGCTCAGTGGTAGAGCACACCCTTGGTAAGGGTGAGGTCGAGAGTTCGATCCTCTCTGGCAGCACCAGCCGCTTTTCCGATCCTGCACTCACCCATGGCCTGATTTTCCTCCAGGACTCAGTCCGGATGCCCTGTGACTCATTTGTTCGTCAGGACAGCAAATGTGCCACTTGCCCGTGGTATGCTCAGTATACGGAAGATTTTGAATGATTATTCACGCAGCGAATGAAATCACTGCATTTTTGTCAGTGAACCAGCTGCAATTCCGTTGTCCTTCTAGAAAAAGGGACAGCAATCGAACGATGACATGACATCATTGATGCGCGAGTTATGTGAGGATTCCCTCATGTTTTGCAAGTTCCCGGCAAGTTGCATGGGGTAGCACCAAGCTGAGTTCACCCGCTTTCCTCCCAATCTTCCCACCCCGCAGGAACATCATGTCCCTCCCCAAGGTTTCGCGATTCTCGACAGGCGCAAAGATCCTGACATTGCAGATCGTGATCTGCATCCTGCTGCTGGCGTCCGGCCTCATCGTCTTCGACTATCTCGAGAAGGTGGCCACCGTGGAGGCGAACCTGCTGGAGGCTTCGCGCGCCAAGAGTACGCGCGCCGCACTTGATGGCGAACTCAAGGACCTGAAGTACAGCGTTGCCCAGGTGCAGCAGTTCCTTCAGGACATCTCGGCCACCCGCGGGCTCGATGGACTCGATGACGGCTTCGCCAATGCCGAGGAACATGCCAAGGCATTCAAGATGCATATCGACAAGGCCCGTACCCTTGCCCAGTCCCTCAGTGAAGCCGAAACACAGAAGGCGCTTGATGACGTCGAACAACAGTTCGCGCCCTATTATGAGGCCGGCAAGCGAATGGCCCAGGCCTATGTCGCTGTGGGGCCGCTCGGTGGCAACCGGATGATGGCCGACTTTGATGCGGTGGCTGAAAAGATGTCTGTGTCACTGGACACGGCGGTCGAAACCAACGCCAAGGTCCGCACCCGCATTGAATCGGAGGAGGCGGCGGCAGCCGAGAAGACCAAGGCCGACCAGACCTTCTTCCAGACGCTGATGGTGGCGTTCGGGGCCTTCACCATCGCCTGCGCCTTCGCGGCATCGCTCTTCACCGCGCTCCTCCAGCGGCAGGCCAGGCTGCAACAACAGCGCGCCGAAGAGCTGAACCGTCAGCAGACGGAAGAACGCGAAGCCCGCGCCAAGGAGGCCCATTTGGTGATCTCCAACCTGAGCGAAGGCCTGAACCGTCTCTCGAACGGCGACCTCTCGGCGCAGATTGCCACGCGCTTCCCGGGCGAGCTTGACCGGCTGCGCGCCCACTTCAACACCTCCATCCGCGCGCTCGCCGACACCATGGGCTCGGTGCTCGAGACAACCTCGCAGATCAAGGCCGGCACCTCCGAAATCGCCGATGCCTCGGGCGATCTTGCGCGCCGCACCGAAACCCAGGCGGCCAGCCTTGAGGAAACCGCCGCCACCATCAGCCAGCTCACCAACACGCTGAAGGAAACCGCCGAAAACTCCACGACCGCGAAACTTGCCGCCATCTCGGCCAAGGACGCGGCAATCGATGGCTCCACGGTTGTGAAGGAAGCCATGGTCTCCATGCGCGAAATCTCCGACAGCTCCGAGGAGATGAACAAGATCATCGGCGTGATCGAGGAACTGGCCTTCCAGACCAATCTGCTCGCCCTCAACGCCGGCGTGGAAGCGGCCCGTGCGGGCGATGCAGGCCGCGGCTTTGCCGTGGTTGCCACCGAGGTGCGCGCCCTCTCCGACCGCTCGGCCGCTGCCGCCAAGGACATCAAGGCGCTTCTCGACAACTCAAACGCCAAGGTGGAGCGCGGCGTGAAACTCGTGGCCGACGTGGGCGCCTCGCTCACCAAGATCACCGACAAGGTGGCAAGCGTTGCCGTCACCATCGAAGGCATCAACGCCACCGCCGTGGCGCAGGCCGACAGTCTGCGTGAAGTGAACCAGGCGGTCGATGAACTCGACAAGGTCACCCAGGCCAATGCCGCCATGGTGGAGCAGGCGACCGCCGCAACCTTCACGCTCAACCGCCAGACGGAGCAGCTGAACAGTGTCGTCGGGCGCTTCAAGACGGCCGGAGGTCAGGCCGCCTGAACCGAAAATGAACGCCGCCTTCAGGGGCCATCCAGCATCGCCGCACTAGAAGCGCCACCATTCAATCACCGGGCGCGGCAAACGCGCCCCGCCAACAGAATGGAATGACGACAATGACGACCCTTCATCTCAACGAGATCACCGCCCGCCAGAACCGCGCGCTCATCACCCGCCTGGTGTTCGGCCTGCAGGAAAACATCAAGCGCCGCGCCGCCCAGCGCGCCCTGCTGAAGCTCGATGACCGCATGCTCAAGGACATCGGCCTCAACCGCTCGTCGGTGATGACCGGCCGCTTCTGATCCGTCCAGGCTTCAACGCATCATTGGCGCATCTTCCGCGTCGCAAGTGGTGTCCACTTGCTCGCACGATGCGCTAGGGCGCAAACAGCTTCGTCAGCGTGCTCTCGGGATCGACAAGATCCTCGATCACGTCGAAGTGGTGGCGCTCGTCGGCGTGATGCCTGTCGATCTCCACCCCGAGCCCGTGCCAGACATTGGCCAGAAGATCGGTCTGGCGGATGAATTCCGGACGCTCCGCAGCCCCCACCCAGCACATCACTTTGTGGGTGAGACGGGGGCGGCGGAGTGCCGGGCTTTCGTTCCGCGCCTCAAGCTCGGTGAGCTTCAGCGTGTCGTTGAGGCGCGTGCGCATGAGCGGGCGGAGATCATGCAGCCCGCTGATCGAGATCACCTGCTGCAAACGTTCAAGGACCGTCTCGGGAAGCTGTGACGGTTCGCAGATCATGCGCGTGGCAAGGTGTCCGCCCGCCGAATGCCCGGCAAGGCGGATGGGTCCATCCACCTCTGCCGCAATCGCCGTGATGGCGCGGGCGATTTCCGAGGTGATGCCGCCTATGGTGACATCGGGTGCAAGCGTATAGCCCGGCATGGCAACGGCCCAGCCGCGGCGGAGCGCGCCTTCGGCCAGATGCGACCAATCGGATTTCATGAACTTCATCCAGTATCCGCCGTGGATGAAGATGGCGAGGCCCTTGGGCGTTCTGGCCGGACGGAAGAGATCGAAGCTGTTGCGCTCGCCCGCCCCGTAGGCCGTGGAATAGGTGGCGGTACAGCCCGGCGGCAGGTTCTCGCGGAAATGCTCGGCAGAGGCCGTCCAGCGGCCCGGCCAATCGCTGCCGTTCGGGATGTAGGCGCCGTTGGTATAGGCGTCGTCGAAGTCGGTGATCATGCCCCACTCTACTGGCGGGGAGCGGGCCCTGTCGAGGCACGAACCACAAGATCGACCGGCCACACCTCCTGCGGGAGAGGCTCGCCCGGGTTGCGCAGCATGTGGATGAGAAGCTCCACCACGCGCTTGCCCGCGGCACCGATCGACGACTGTGTGGTGGTGAGCGGCGGATCGAAGGATTCGGCCCGGAAGTCGGCCACGCGGTCGTCATGGGCGATGAGCGAGATGTCCTTGCCGACGGCAAGCCCGGCGCGGGCGGCGGCGCGCGTCACACCTGCCGCCTGGGCCATCGAAGAGCAGATGAAGGCAGTGGGCCGGTCGGTGAGGGGGAGCGCCAGCATGCGGGTTGCTTCTTCCTCGCCGTGGCGCTCGGTCATCATGGCCCCGCAGATTAGGGTGGGCGGCGGGATCAGTCCTTTCATCATCAGCGCTTCGCGGTAGCCGCTCTCGCGGTCGGCGGCATAGTTGAAGGCGGTGTCGCCGTTGATGAGGGCGATGGAACGGTGGCCGAGGTCGCAGAGCAGGCGCGTGGCCTGGAGGAAGGCGCCGCGGTTGTCGATATCAAGCGTCGCATAGGGCGCGGTGGCGCGGGTGCGGCCATGCAGGATGAAGGGCATCTTCAGCGAGCGCAAAAGATCAAGACGCGGATCGGCGAGCAGCGGGCTCGAGAGGATCATGGCATCGACGCGGGCCGAGCGCACCGCGCGGCGGTAGACGCTTTCCTCGGTCTGGGCGCCGCGCGCCATGGCGAGCGTGATGTCGTAGTCGAGATCGGAGGCCTGTTCGACACAGCAGCCGAGGAATTCGGTGAAGATGAGATCGCCCAGCATGTTGCGTTCGCGCGGGAAAACGAGGCCGAGCGTGCCCGACTGGCCGGTGGCGAGACGCCGCGCCGCCGCCGAGGGACGATAGCCATGCATCTCGGCTGCCGCGCGCACCCGCGAGCGGGTATCCTCCGAAACCTCGGGGTAGCCGTTCAAGGCCCGGCTGACCGTGGTTTGGGAGAGTTGCAGCAACTCTGAAAGCTCGCGGAGATTCATGGGCTTGAACTCTGTCATATTCCCAAAGCGCTTTCAATAGCCGACCTTTGCCGCGCTGCCGAAGAGCCATTTTGCAGGTGCGAATTGTGATACATTTCGTATTGCGCCGCACACTTATGGGCGTAATTGCTCAATTATACTGCAAAATTCCATTGACTCCCGCGGCAACTGCCGATAGTGAGGAATTATCCAAAGCGCTTTGGATTTTCTTCGAGACCAAGGCGCCCGGACCATAAAACGCAGAGTATCATCATGGGAGGAAATCTGATGAAATTGCGTCTGGCCTTGTCTGCTGCCCTGTTCGCCATGGCGGCCGCCACCTCGTCCTTCGCCGCTGATCTCAAGTACAAGCCCGGCGAGGGCCCGTTCCACTGGGACAATTTCGACGCCCTCAAGAAGGTCGACCTGAAGGGTGAAACGCTCACCATCTTCGGTCCCTGGCGCGGCGACGACGAAGCCCACATCCAGGTGGTGCTCGAATACTTCCGTCAGGCCACAGGTGCCGACGTCAAATACTCCTCGTCCGAAAACTACGAGCAGCAGGCGGTGATCGACACCGAAGCCGGCTCTCCCGCCAACATCACCATCCTGCCGCAGCCCGGTCTTCTCGCCGACCTTGCTGCCAAGGGGCATCTCGTGCCGCTCACTGCCGACGATGCCAAGTTCGTGACCGACAACTATGGCGCCGGCGCCTCGTGGGTGTCGCTCGGCACCTACAAGGGCAAGGACGGCGCGCCCGCCTTCTACGCCTTCCCCTACAAGGCCGACCTGAAGTCGCTGGTCTGGTACAGCCCGGAGAATTTCAAGGATGCGGGCTACAAGATTCCGCAGACCATGGAAGAGCTGATCGCCCTTTCCGACCAGATCGTGAAGGACGGCGGCAAGCCGTGGTGCATCGGCCTCGGTTCGGGCGGTGCCACGGGCTGGCCTGCCACCGACTGGGTCGAGGACATCATGCTCCGCACCCAGCCGCCGGAAGCCTATGACAAGTGGGTGACCAACGAGCTGAAGTTCGACTCGCCCGAAGTGGTGGCCGCGATCGACACCTTCGGCCAGTTCGCCAAGAACGATGCCTATGTGGATGGCGGTGCCGCGGGCGTGGCCTCGACCGACTTCCGCGACAGCCCCAAGGGTCTCTTCTCCTCGCCGCCCAAGTGCTACATGCACCGCCAGGCGTCCTTCATTCCCTCCTTCTTCCCGGAAGGAACGAAGGTGGGTGAAGATGCCGACTTCTTCTACTTCCCGCCCTACGCCTCCAAGCCCGAGCTTGGAAAGCCGGTGCTGGGTGCAGGCACGCTCTTCGCCATCACCAAGGACTCGAAGGCCGCGCGCGCCTTCATCGACTACCTGAAGATGCCGCTCTCGCATGAGGTCTTCATGAAGGACGGCGGCTTCCTCACCCCGCTCAAGTCGGTGAACCAGGATGCCTACATCAACGATGCGGCGCGCAAGCAGGGCGAGATTCTCTCGACCGCGACCACGTTCCGCTTCGATGGCTCCGACCTGATGCCCGGCAAGATCGGCGCCGGCGCGTTCTGGACCGGAATGGTGGACTTTGTCGGCGGCAAGTCCGCTGCCGACACCGGTGCCGCCATCCAGAAGGCCTGGGACGAGATCAAGTAATCCCATCGGGGTTCCACCGGCTGCGACCGGGGGCAGTCGGCGGGCCTTGAACGGTTCTGCTTTCGCGTTCCTCCCGAAAGCGCAGTGGAGACGGCCGGTCGTTCGGCTGGCCGTCTCCGGACCCGATGCTGACGCGTGATCCCACGAAACTGAATTCGACGTACTGACATACTCAGACGGCGCCGCTGCTGTTGCAGCGCAAGCTCCGTCCGCAGGGAGTGGCTGCCATGGCAATGCAATTGTTCTATGCCCTCTTCACCGTGCTCATCGGCGTGGGCGGCTGCCTCGCCTATTTCTGGGGCTCCAACGCCATCCTCGATGTGCTGCTGCCGGTGAACGCCAGCAACGACGACCGCTCCATCCGCAATCTCAAACTGCAATCATTGGTCCGCCCGTGGCTCTTCCTCTTCCCGGCGATGATCCTGCTCACCATCTATCTCATCTATCCGGTCTTCCAGACCATCTGGCTGTCCTTCCACGACAAGGCGGGCGACGCCTTCGTGGGCTTCGACAACTACCGCTGGGCCGTCAACGACACGGGCTTCCGCACCTCGATCTTCAACAACTTCCTCTGGCTCCTCGTGGTGCCCGCAGCCTGCACCTTCCTCGGTCTCGTCATCGCCGTCCTTACCGACCGCATCTTCTGGGGGCCCATTGCCAAGAGCTTCATCTTCCTCCCCATGGCCATCTCCTTCGTCGGCGCCTCGGTGATCTGGAAGTTCGTCTATGACTACCGCGGCGAAGGCCAGGAGCAGATCGGCATCCTCAATGCCATCGTCGAATGGTTCGGCGGCGCGCCGCAGGTGTGGATCTCCATGCCCTTCTGGAACAACTTCTTCCTGATGGTGATCCTCATCTGGATCCAGACCGGCTTTGCCACCGTCATCCTCGGCGCTGCCCTGCGCGGCGTGCCGGAAGACACCCTCGAGGCCGCGGTCATCGATGGTGCGGGTCCTTTCAAGATCTTCTGGCGCATCATGGTGCCGCAGATCATGCCGACGATCATCGTGGTGTGGACGACGATCACCGTGCTCGTCCTCAAGGTCTTCGACATCGTGCTCACCATGACCAACGGCCAGTGGGATACGCAGGTGCTCGCCAACCTGATGTTCGACTGGATGTTCCGCGGCGGCGGCGACTTCGGCCGTGGCGCGGCCATCGCCATCATCATCATGATCGCAGTGCTGCCGATCATGATCTGGAACATCCGCCAGGCCAACGCCGAGCGCAAGGGAGGTCACTGACATGCTGCAACGCATTCGCCTCGAGCCCTCGCGCTTTGCGCTTCATCTTGCGGTGCTCATCATCGTCGCCATGTGGACACTGCCGACCGCAGGCCTCCTCGTCTCCTCGCTCCGCGACAAGAACCTGATCGCCACCTCCGGCTGGTGGACGGCGCTGACGACAACGGTGCGCTCAGCCCAGACCCGCACCAAGGAGGCCTCCGCCCAGGTGGAGCAGGATGGCAAGTTCGTCATCTCCGGCAATCTCTTCGAGGGGGCAGAGGGCGGCACAGGCACGGTCACGGCCTTCGGCACCAAAGTGGCGAAGCCCGATGAATTCGCGCCGGGCGCCACCGCGGCTTACGACGATGGCCGCAGCCTCACCGTCAATGCCGACGGCGCCTACACCTACACGTCACCGGTCAAATTCGAAGACGGCAGGGGACAACGCGTCTTCTTCATGACCTCGGTGCCGCCCGCCTTCACCACCGAGAACTACGCCAACGTGCTGTTCTCGCAAGGGATCGGGCGGGCTTTCGTCAACTCCCTCACGGTCACCATTCCGGCGACCATCATCCCCATCCTGATTGCAGCCTTCGCCGCCTATGCGCTGGCCTGGATGAAGATCCCCGCACGCGGCTTCATGATCTCGGTGGTGGTGGGCCTCCTCGTCGTACCGCTGCAGATGTCGCTCATCCCGTTGCTCAAGCTCTACAACGCCACGGGCTTCCTTTCGAAGACCTATCTCGGCATCTGGCTGGCGCACACGGGCTTCGGCCTTCCCTTCGCCATCTACCTGCTGCGGAGCTACATCGCCGGCCTGCCGCGTGACCTGATCGAGTCAGCGCAGGTTGACGGCGCCAACGACTTCAAGATCTTCCGCCGCATCATCCTGCCGCTCTCCTTCCCGGCGCTCGCTTCCTTCGCCATCTTCCAGTTCCTCTGGGTGTGGAACGACCTTCTGGTGGCGATCGTCTTCCTCGGCACGGAGCCTGACAAGACGGTGCTGACCTACCAGCTCAACTCGCTGCTCGGCTCGCGCGGCGGCAACTGGGAAATCCTCACGGCATCGGCTTTCATCACCATCATCGTTCCGCTCATCGTGTTCTTCTCGCTGCAACGCTATTTCGTCCGCGGTCTCCTCGCGGGCTCGGTCAAGGGAGGCTGACATGGCCGACATCAAGCTCACCAACCTCAACAAGTCCTATGGTGCCGTCCACATCCTCAAGGATGTGAACCTCGACATCCGGTCGGGCGAGTTCGTGGTCTTCGTCGGCCCATCGGGCTGCGGCAAGTCCACCCTGCTGCGTTCGATCTGCGGCCTCGAGAGCATCACCTCGGGCACGCTGGAGATCGACCATGCCGTGGTGAACGAGGTGCCGCCCTCGAAGCGCGGCATCGCCATGGTGTTCCAGTCCTATGCGCTCTACCCGCACATGAGCGTCTACGAGAACATTTCCTTCGCGCTGGAAAACCAGGGCGTGCCCCGCGACGAGATCAAGACGCGGGTGGGCAAGGTGGCGGAAATGCTGCAGCTCACGCCTTACCTGACGCGCCTGCCGAAGGCGCTCTCGGGCGGCCAGCGCCAACGCGTCGCCATCGGCCGCGCCATCGTGCGTGGGGCGAAGGTCTTCCTCTTCGACGAGCCGCTCTCCAACCTCGATGCGGCCCTCCGCGTCGCCACCCGCATGGAGATCGCCAAGCTCAAGCGCGACATGCCGGAAACCACCATGATCTATGTCACCCACGATCAGGTGGAAGCGATGACGCTCGCCGACCGCATCGTGGTGCTGCAGGCGGGCCGGGTGGAGCAGGTGGGCACGCCCATGGAACTCTACGAGCGCCCCGGCAATCTCTTCGTCGCGGGCTTCATCGGCTCGCCGAAGATGAACTTCATCACCGGAGCGCCTGCGGAGAAGGCCAAGTGCAAGACGCTGGGCGTGCGCCCCGAACACCTGGACATTTCCACCAAGGCCGGTGCCGGCAGCATGGGCGGAAAAGTCGAGTATGCCGAAATTCTGGGCAGCGACAGTTTTATCTATGTGGCGACGGACCACGGGCTTATAACGGCCCGTGAAAATGGGCGCACCACCGTGAAGACCGGCGATACGGTCTACCTTACCCCCCAGGCGGGCCAAACGCACCGCTTCGATGACAACGGAAAGAGACTCGATTCCAAATGACCATCCGCACACTGATCTGGCATGAACACCGCCACGAGAAGAAGAACAAGCTCGTGGCCTCCCTCTATCCCGAAGGCATGCATGGCGCATTGAAGAAGGCCTTTGCCGGCGACAAGGATTTCGTCGTCGACCATGCGCTCCTCGATGATGACGCCGAACACGGCCTCTCGGAAAAGCGCCTCGCCGAAACCGACGTGCTGATCTGGTGGGGCCATGCCGCCCATGGCGACGTGAAGGACGAGATCGTCGAACGCGTGGCGAAGCGCGTCTATGAGGGCATGGGGCTGATCGTGCTCCACTCCGGCCACTACTCGAAGATCTTCAAGCGCCTGATGGGTACGCCGTGCTCGCTCAAGTGGCGCGAGGCGGGCGAGAAGGAACTGGTGTGGATCATCAATCCGAACCACCCCATCGCCGAGGGCCTGCCCGAGTGTATCAAGATCGAGCACGAGGAAATGTATGGCGAGCCCTTCTCCATTCCGGAGCCGCTCGAGACCGTCATGATCTCGCATTTCGAAGGCGGGGAAGTGTTCCGCTCCGGCGTCACCTATCGCCGCGGTGCCGGCAACGTCTTCTATTTCCGCCCGGGCCACGAAGCCTATCCCACCTACTACAACACGGATGTGCTGCGGGTGATCAAGAACGCCACGCGCTGGGCCTACAATCCTGCCAAGCCGTGGACCGGCATCCATCCCGCTCCCAACGTGCCCCATGACAAGGCGCCCTATCCGCTCGAGGTGAAGGGCCCGCGCCTGCACGAAGACGGCCAGGAAGGCTTCCGCTGAGAGTTGACGCCATGACAAAACCGATCCGACTTCTTGTTCTCGGAACAGGCGGCATGGCGAAGGCCCATGCCACGGCCTTTGCGCTCGATCCGCGCGTCGAGATGGTGGGCGCCTGCGACGTGGTGCCGGGCCGTGCCGCCGAATTCGCCAAGGGCTTCGGCATGGCGAAGAGCTTCGAGGATCTCGACGCAGCGATTGCCTGGGGCGGCTTCGATGCCGCCACCAACGTGACGCCCGATGCGATCCATCATCCCACCACCATGAAGCTGCTCGCCGCCGGCAAGCATGTGCTGTGCGAGAAGCCGCTGGCCGAGAACTACGCGCTCGCGAAGGAGATGTCGGACGCCGCGGAGAAGGCGGGCCTCATCAACATGGTGAACCTCACCTACCGCAACGTGGCGGCAATCCACGTGGCGCGGAAGCTTGTGACCGACGGCACGCTGGGCCGCATCCGCCATGTGGAGGCGAGCTACCGCCAGTCGTGGCTTGTGGGCAATCACTGGGGCGATTGGCGCACGCTCCCCATGTGGCTGTGGCGTCTTTCGGAAAAGCATGGCTCCAAGGGCGTGCTGGGTGACGTCGGCATCCACATCCTCGACTTCGCCAGCTTCGGCTGTGACGCCGAACTGGTGGCGATCCAGCCCCGCCTCAAGACCTTCCACAAGGCCGATGGCGACAAGATCGGCGAATATCCGCTCGATGCCAACGACAGCGCGGTGATGACGGTGGAGTTTTCCAACGGCGCGCTGGGCATCATCCAGGCCTCGCGCTTCATGACCGGCCACGACAACGAGCTTCACCTCCGCATCCACGGCGACAAGGGCGCGGTGGAAGTGAAGCACATGGAGGGCTGGACGGAGTTGCGCGCCTGCACGGGCGATGACGTGAACACCATGGCCTGGCGGCCGATCAAGCCGGAGCCAGTGGAGACGAACTACCGCCGCTTCATCAACGCCATCGCAGCGGGCAAGAACCTGACGCCGGATTTCCGCCACGCCGCCAACCTGCAGCGCGTGCTCGATCTCTGCTTCGACAATGACGGCAGCGGCCTCGTGAAGGTGTGAGTGAGGCTCTGAGCCTCACTCGTCCTTGATCTCGTCGCCGGGCGCACCGCCCATGTTGCCTTGGAGATTGCGGTTGCGATTGCGCCAGACGTCGGGCCTGTCAAAGCGCATGGCCCAGATGCCGCGCTTCGCCGCCTTCGCTTCAGCCTCGGCTCCGGCGATATTGTACGGATCGGTTCCAAGGTGTTTGGTATATGCGACCGCCCAGCCCTGCCGCACCATCTCGCGGTTGAGGTTGGTGCTTCCCGCCGTACACTCCGAGACTTCGCGGCGGTAGCGGTCATATTCCACAAGCGCGCAACGAACCTCGCCGTTCCGTGCGAGCCGGGTGAGGGCATCGCGCGCCATCTTTCCGCAGGGCACCGCCGCCCCGTCTGCCGTGGTGCAGGTCTGGCGGTATTCCGGCGCATCAATGCCATGCAGGCGGATCTCGCGCTTGCCGAGGCGGAAACTGTCGCCGTCGATGGCGTCGTAGCGACCGATGCGGGGCGGTTCTTCCGGATAACGCGTCTCGGGATTTGCGAACCACTCCGGATGCAGGCGGGCCAGCGTCACCAGCACAAGCACCAGCATGGCCACCGTCAGCCATTGCGCGGCAGCGCCGCGCAGCCCGTATCTCATGGATGGCTCATGTGCCGGACCAGCGCCGGGCCGCCACGTCGTCGGACTCGCGGGCATCGACCCAGCGCGGATCACCCTGGCCTTCTTCCAGCTTCCAGAAGGGCGCCTTGGTCTTCAACCAGTCCATCAGGAATTGGCAGGCGGCAAAGGCGGCCTCGCGGTGGGAGGAGGAGGTGAGTACCAGCACGATGTCCTCGCCCGGCAGCATGCGGCCATGGCGGTGGATGATCAGCACGTCATCGAGCGGCCAGCGGGCCCGCGCCTCGGCCTCGATACCGGCCAGCGCCTTCTCGGTCATGCCGGGATAGTGCTCCAGGGTCATGGCGGAAACGCCCTGTCCCTCGTTCCTGTCGCGCACCGTGCCCACGAAGAGCGCGGTGCCGCCCACATGGGTTTTCCCCGCCTTGAAGGCCGTGAGTTCACGCCCCGCATCGAACGGCTCTTGCTGTACCCGGATCATCGCGGTCAATCGCCCAGAAGTTTCTTCAGGGCCTTCTTGGCAGATTTCACGTCCTGTGCCGAGATGCCATCGGCACCCACCGCATCAAGCACACCCTCGACATCGACCTTGGCCGACATCTTCGGATTGTCCCACGGCCCCTTGACGCGGGCGGCAACGGGAAGCGGAAGCCCGCGCTCCGGCTTCACCGTGAGGTTGAGGGCGCGGCGGAGGAGATCGACATCGCCCGAGACCGACGCTGCGAGGCCCGCCGCCTCGATCTGTCCCTCCGAGAGCGTGGCGATGCCGTCGCTGAAGGCAGCGCTCGCCGTGGCGGAGGTGAGAGGTGTGACGGCGCCATCGGAAAGGCCCCAGCCCTGCGCCTCCTCCTTGCTCACGAGCCCTGCAAGCGAGGCAAGGTCAACGCCGTCGATGCTGCCGCCGGTGAGGGCAAGGGATGCGGTGCCGGCCAGCGTCGAGATCAGTTGCGCCGGATTGTTGCCAGTGGCCTTCAGGTCTGTCTGAAGATTGACGGGGCCCGAGAGAAAGTGGATGCCGAAGGCCTTGCCGAGGAAATCCTTGGCTTCGGCTCCGGCCACATCGAGCGCGACTGCGAGGCCCGTGTCCTGGCCCTGTTGCAGGGTGAGGTCGAGGCTGCCCTTGCCGGAGAAGAGCGCGCTGCTCTCCACGTGGGCCTGCAGCACGCCGTCTTTGAGTGTGGCCTTGAGGCTGGAGGGGCCCGCCGTCACGGCGCCCGCCATCAGGCTGTCGCTGGTGACGGAGAGGCTGGCGTCCGCCGCCTTCAGGTCGGCGAAGGGCAGGCGCTTCTCGCGCCAATCGGTGGTGAGGTCCGGCGGCGACGTGGTGCCGGGATCATCGCTGCCCGAATAGATGTTGAAGTTGACGGTGTTGAAGGTAAGCGTTGCGTCGAGCGCCGGGCGGGGGGCCGCGGCCTGCAGCGAAAGCTCGCCCTTGGCCTGCATATTGCCGAGCGCAAAGGCGAGGTTGCGGAACTGTGCCTTCGCCTGCGAGATGGAGACACCCGCATCGAGGCCGAGGGTGAGGCCGTCGGCGAGGCCCTCGAGGGGAACGCCCAGCCAGGAGAGGAAGCTCTGGGCATCGGTTGCTTCCGCCGAGACGCTGCCGTCAAACTGCATGTCGCCCACAAGCCTGAGGCGGCCCGACATGACAACCTGTCCGGCCTTGCTGTTGAGCGTGATGTCGGACGGGGAGCCGGGCTGGGCCAAGCGTCGCGTGTCATCCACGGTCAAGGCCAATTGCGTGGCAACACCGTTGAAGAGGCCGCGGAGATCACCTTCAAGCGTGCCGGTGTCGGCCTGGGTGAGTTCCCCGGTGATGTCGGTGACGGCAATGGCCAGATTGTGCTGCGGGTCGGAGGCCTTGATGGAACCGTTCTCGATGCTGATGGCGAGCGGCTTCACCGGCTTTTCCTTGGGGGCGGGCGCGGCCTGCGCGGCGGCATCGGTGATTTCGGCCGGGGTCTTGGTGTCGCTGGCCACGAAGGTGAAGACCGGATCGACCAGCTCGATGCGGCGGACGCTGCCGCCCACCAGCAGCCGGAGCGGCGAGGGCACGCGGATTTCCCCCACCACAAGCGAGGGCACGCCCTGGGCCGAGGTGCGGGTGAAGGTGACATTGTCGAGAGTGACGGCAAGACCGTCGGAAAATGACAGACCGGTTCCGCCATCCACGCTCATCGTCAGGCCATGGCGGGTCTGGGCCCGCTCGGCGAGGCGGGATTTGGCAAGCCCCGGCAGCAGGGTGAGCGCGCCTCCCGCCAGAACCACGGCAGCCAGAGGGACGCCAAGGAGCACATATCGCAAGGATCGCCGCATGCCCGCCTTATGCCGCACCCCTTGCGGCTCTTTCAAGGCAGGCGATATGAGCATGGCCACAGGATCAGCAGGACCCACATCACCCATGACCGCCAGCCCGCTTTGGACACCTTCGGACGACCGCCGTGCCGGCGCAAACCTGCGCCGCTTCGAGGCCTTTCTGGCGGGCCGCGCCGGAGCCGCCGCCCCCAAGGGCTTCCGCGCCGTGCAGGCCTATGCGCTGGCCCAGCCGGAACACTTCTGGGATGCCGTCTGGGATTTCTGCAAGGTGAAGGCGAGTGCCAAGGGCAAGCGGGTGATCGCCCATCCGGGGCGCATGCCGCATGCGGGATTCTTTCCCGAGGCGCTGCTGAACTATGCCGAGAACATTCTGGTCAAGGCGGATGACACGCCCGCCCTCGTCTTCCGCTCGGAAAACGGCACACGCCTCGAACTGAGCTGGCGGGAACTCAATGCCCAGGTCTCGGTGCTGCAGCAGGCGCTGGTCAAGCTCGGCGTCAAGAAGGGCGACCGTGTTGCCGCCGTCGTGCCCAACCATCCGGTGGCGATCGTCGGACTTCTCGCCTGCGCCTCGCTCGGCGCCATCTGGTCCTCCTGTTCGCCTGATTTCGGCGAGCGCGGCATTCTCGACCGCTTCGGCCAGATCGAGCCCAAGGTGATGCTCTGCTGCGACGGCTACTTCTATGGCGGCAAGACCTTCATGCTGGCCGACAAGATCACCACCGTGGTGCGGGCCATGCCTTCGGTCGCGAAGGTGATCGTCTTCGACTATGCCGGCAAGGCAAGTGAAGTGGCGAACGCCATTCCCCATGGCATCACACTGGCTGCTCTCACCCGTGGGGTTCTGGCGAAGCCCGTGACCTTCGCGCAGCTGCCCTTCGAGCATCCGCTTTACATTCTCTATTCCTCCGGCACGACCGGCATTCCGAAGTGCATCGTGCACGGTCACGGCGGCATCCTGCTCAAGCACCTCGTCGAGCACGTGCTGAACAGCGACGTGAAGGCGGGCGACCGCGTGTTCTATTTCTCCACCTGCGGCTGGATGATGTGGAACTGGCTGGTGAGCGGCCTTGCGGCGGGGGCGACGCTGCTGCTCTTCGACGGCTCTCCCTTCCACCCGTCCGAGCGCGTGCTCTTCGACTATGCCGAGGAAGAGGGCATGACCCACTTCGGCACTTCCGCCAAATACATCGACAGCCTGCGGAAGTCAGGCTTCCGCCCGAAGGATCACATGAAGCTCGCAACCTTGCGCAGTGTCATGTCAACGGGCTCGCCGCTGTCGGAAGATGGCTTCACCTTCATCTATGATGGCGTGAAGGACGACGTTCAGCTCGCCTCGATCTCGGGCGGCACCGACATCTGCGGCTGCTTCGTCGGCGGCAATCCGGATGAGCCTGTCTATGCGGGCGAGATCCAGGGTCCGATGCTGGGCGTGGCGGCGGATGTTTTCAACGATGAGGGCAAGCCCGTCACCGGCGAGAAGGGCGAACTTGTCTGCACGCTGCCTTTCCCCTCCATGCCCGTCATGTTCTGGAACGATCCATCGGGCGAGAAATACCACAACGCCTACTTCGCCCGCTTCAAGGGCCTGTGGTGCCATGGCGACTTCGCCGAGATCACGCCGCACAACGGCATGATCATCCATGGCCGCTCGGACGCCACGCTCAACCCCGGCGGGGTGCGGATCGGAACGGCGGAAATCTATGCCCAGGTGGAACGTGTGCCCGAAGTGCTGGAGGCGTTGGCCATCGGCCAGGACTGGCAGGGCGACGTGCGCGTAGTGCTTTTCGTGCGCCTGCGTCCCGGCATCAGCCTCACGCCCGAACTTGTGGCCACGTTGAAGAAGGCGATCCGCGAGGGTGCCTCACCCCGCCACGTGCCCGCCAAGATCATCGCCATTGCCGATATTCCCCGCACCAAGTCCGGCAAGATCACCGAGCTTGCGGTGCGCGAGGTGGTGCATGGCCGCCCCGTGAAGAACAAGGAGGCGCTGGCCAATCCGGAGGCGCTCGATCTCTACGCCGATCTCGCAGAGCTGAAGGACTAGTTCCCCGCATCCCGGAGATTGCGCGAGAGGATGAAGACCGGAATGAGGCCTGCCGCCGCAATCGAGAGCGCGGGCAGGGCCGCTTCCTCCAGTTGCCCGAGCGAGGCGCTGGTGAAGACGTAAGTGGCCAGCGTGTCGAAGTCGAAGGGCCGGAGCAGCAGTGTGGCCGGCAGTTCCTTCAGCGCATCGACGAAGACAAGCAGCATCGCCGTCACCAGCGAGGGGCGAAGCAGCGGCAGGTGGATTTCGCGGAACACGGCGAAGGGCCTGCGCCCGAGCGTGCGCGCCACCTGGTCGAGATGGGGCGAGATCTTCTCGAAGCCGGCATTGACCGTGCCCGTGGCGATGACGAGGAAGCGCGTCACATAGGCGAAGACCAGCGCCACCATGCTGCCCGAGAGGATGAGACCGGGCATCACGTCGAACATCGCCTTGGTGGCGTCATTGATGCGGGCATCGAGGAAGCCGAAGGGCACGATGATGCCGATCGCCAGCACCGTTCCCGGAAGCGCGTAGCCGAAGCTCGCAAAGCGGGTGATGCGGGAGAGGAGCGGGCTTTCGCTGTTGCGGGTGGCATGGCCGAAGAGCAGCGCTAGCAGCAGCGTTCCCGCACAGGCGAGGACGGCGAGCAGTAGCGAGTTCGCCATGGCCGAGAAGAAGGCCGTGTTGGGAAGATCGGCGAAGCGGCGCCAGCCATAGTGCAGCAGCAGGAACAGCGGCACGAGGAAGCCGAAGCCGATGGGGATGAAGAGCGCGAGGAAGGCGGCAATCGCGCGCAGGCCCCTGAGCTTGCGGCGCTGGATGGGCGAGTGGGTGCGCCCGCCGCGGGAGAGCGTGTCGCGGCTCCGCATCACCTGCTCGAAGCCGATGAGGACGGCAATCCCGGCGAGCAGCACGAAGGCGAGCTGCACCGCGGTTCCGAAGTCACCCTGCCCGAGCCAGGTGGAATAGATGCCATAGGTAAGGGTGTTGACGCCGAAGAACTGCACCGCACCGATGTCGTTCATCACCTCCATGACAACGAGCGAGGCGCCCACCGCGAAGGCAGGCCGTGCCTGCGGCAGCACGATCTGCAGGAAGGCCTGCCAGGGCGTGCGGCCGAGCGTGCGCGCCACATCGAGCTGCGACATGGGTTGGCGCATGAAGGCGGCGCGCGCCGACATGTAGACATACGGGTAAAGCGAGAAGGCGAGCACGAAGATGGCGCCGCCCAGCGAGCGGATTTCGGGAATCCAGCTTTCCGCCGGCGTCTGCCAGCCCATCAGCTTCCGCACCTCCGTCTGGAAGGGGCCGGAATAGGAGAAGTAGTCCACATAGGCGAAGGCGGTGATGTAGCCCGGCACGGCGAGCGGCAGGATCGCCGACCACTTCATCAGGTTTCGCCCCGGGAAGGAATAAAAGGTAACGAGCCAGGCCATGACCGCGCCCACCACGAGGGTGAGGGCTGCTACTCCTGCTGCGAGCAGCAGCGTCTGCATCAGCATGGAGGGGAGAACGGTGGAGAGAAGGGCGGGCCAGCCGCTGCCATCGGCCGTGGCGGCGAGGACGATGATTGCGGCGAGCGGCAGGAAAAGCGGCAGCGAGAGAATGAGAGCTGCGGCCTGCAGCGGCGTCAGCGCAAGCTTCGGGCCGTCACCCGACATGGCTTCCGATGCTGCCACCGCCGTCCGGGCCTCTTATTCCGCGAGTACGCGGGTGGCGGGGAAACGCACTTCCGCAAGCGTGCCCTGGCCGGGCTCGCTGGCGATCGTGAACTGGGCGCGGTTCGCTTCCACCAGCGCCTTGGAGAGCGGCAGGCCAAGGCCCGTGCCCTGCCGTTCGCGGGCAACCGATTCCACCCGCACATAAGGGCGGAGCGCTTCCTGCAACTGCGTGGCGTCCATGCCGATGCCGCTGTCCTTCACCCGCAGCACCACTTCACCCGTCTCTTCCATCAGGGCGGAGACGATCACCTGCCCGCCCGCATCGGTGTACTTGATGGCGTTCGAGACGAGATTGAGCAGCACCTGACGGAGCGCCCGGAGATCGGCGACGACGCGGGGCAGGGACGGAGAAAACGACTTGCGCACCACCACATTGGCGCGCGCCGCCTCTTCGCTCATCAGACGCAGCACGTGTTCGGCGGCGTCGACGACATTGACGGCGGTGAAATCAAGCTCGAGCTTGCCCGACTCCACCTTTGACAGATCGAGCAGATCGTTCACCAGTGCGAGCAGATGGGTGCCGCTGGCGTGAATGTCGTTGGCATAGGCGCGGTACTTGTCGTTCTTCAGTTCGCCGAAGCGCTCCAGGCGCATGACATCGGAGAAGCCGAGAATGGCATTGAGCGGCGTACGGATCTCGTGGCTGATGCCGGCGAGAAATTCCGACTTCTGGCGGCTCGCGCTTTCGGCGGCTTCCTTCGCCTCGCGCAGCTCCTGCTCGGTGCGCTTCCACTGGGTGATGTCGCGCACAACGGCGCAGAAGCTCGCCTGCGAGTGCGGCGATTGCAGCTTGCCCAGCGTGACGAAGAGCGGAACCGTGCCGCCCTGCTTGACGATGGCGGTGAATTCGCGCCCGTCATTGAAGACGCTGGCGAGACCGGGGCCGCGGAGTGCTGCGAGATAATCGCGCCAGGGCTTGCGGCCGTCGGAACTGAGCAGTTCGGCGAAGGGCCGGCCCACGACTTCGTCCTGACTCATGCCGAAGATCGCCTCGGCGCCGGCGCTGAAGCTGAGGATGCGGCCCTCGTCATCAAGGGCGATGATGCCGTCCGAGGCCACGTCGAGCATGGCCTTGAGCTCGGTCGTTTCCATCACCTGCTGGCTGACTGCAAGCGTTGGCGCAGGCTCGGGCTGCGGCGCAGCCGTGACCGTGGGCGCAGGCGCCGGAGGAGGCGGTGGCGGCGGTTCGGCGGCCACCACAGGAGCAGGTGGTGCAACGGGCGTGGGCGGCGGCACCGGCACAGGTGCGGGCGGTGGTGTTGCAACGACAACAGGCGCCGGTGCGGGCTTGGCCGGTTCCGGCTTCACGTATGGCGTCACGCTCCGCCGGATGACGATCTGCTCGGCAGGGCCGTTCACCCAAGGCACGCAGCCGTGGCTCACGTCGATGTCGATGCTCTCGCCGCCTGCAAGCGGCAGGCTGGTGCGCTTCGGCGCTTGCGCCACGGCCTTGAAATGTTGCCAGAGGCCGGTGTCGGACATGAGGCTTGCAGTCGAGTCATAGCCGAGCAGGGCCGCCGCCTTCGATGTTGCGAAGAGCGGGGCATCACCGCGGCCGATCATGATCGCCTCACCGGTCCGCTCGAAGGACTGGCGCACGGGTTCGGGCACGAAGGGCGCGGCCTTCCTGCCGGACGGGGGCGCCGCTGTGCCGCCACCCTTGGAAGAATTGTCCGTGGACGGAGCAAGTGTTGCTGCCGGAGGTGCTGCTTCAGGTGCTGGCTTCGGCGGGCGGGGCGGAGATGCGGGCTTGGGGGCCGCTTCGGCAACCGGTTCCGCATCCTTCTGGGTGCGCGCGGCCGATTGCCGTTCGATCGTATCCTGAAGCGACTTCGCAAGCTGGGCGAAGGCATCCTGCGCCGGAGTTGCGGCGGGGGCCGTGGCGGGTTGCCCTTGCAGGCTCCGCTCGAGGGCGCGGCGGTCGGTCACGTCTTCAAGGATGGCGCTCAACAGCTCCTGCCCCGGCAGGCGCGAGAGCGTGACGCGCACTTCACGCGCGCCGAGCTTGCAGGCCATGGCGAGGATGGCGCTGCCGACATTGGCGCGTTTCAATCCGGCGAACAGGGCTTCCGTCTTCTCCGGGGCGGCAAGCTCGGAAAGCTTGCGTGGGACGGACAGGTCCAGCATCTCGCCTGCGGCGGCATTGCCGTTCACGATCGTGCCGGCGGCATCGAGGATCAGCACGGCGACGGGCAGGTGAAGGAGCGTCGATTGCGCCACGTCACCCACGATTGCCGAAATTTTCTTGGGGGCAGGCTCGGCCACGACAAGCAGCCCCTGCCGGCCATCGGCCAGAAGATGAAGGCTGCACTGGACGGGCGCTTCCGTATCGCCATCGGGGAGCGGGAGGCGGGTCTGCCGGACCTGGCCGGGCTGGAGCCCTGCCACCTGTTCGCGGATCTCTTGCACGGCGGGGTCGAGGGGGTCGAAGGGACGGTCCACCAGATCGAAGACGCTCTCGCCGCCCAGGGCCGCAACCCCCGCGGCATTGGCCCAGACGATCCGCCCGCGCGCGGCATCCCACAGCCAGGCGGGGCTTGCGTCCTGCCGGAGGTCCTCAAGGGTGCGGGGGCGAAGGGTGCTCATAAACTCGATCTGCCAAACTGACCCGAAACCAACCGGGCCCCGGACGAACCGGGGCCAAAACCCCAGGAAGCCCGTCCAAGTCGTTGCAATAAATCAAGTTTGAGAGGCCGCGTCCACACTTCCTTAACCCTGTCCGCTGGCGATCTTTCAGGCAGCCGTATTGTGCGCTGCAAAATTCATGTTGCAATGCACAATAAACCTGCTATATGAAGGTCAATCCACCCATTGAGGAGTAAGAGTCATGAACGCCCGCAAGACCAAGACCCCCGTCGAACTCGCCACCGAATTCGTCACCGACTCGATCGACACCGCCAAGGCCACCTTCGGCGGCGAAGCGGGTCCGGCCAAGGAAAGCGTTGAAGCGCTGAGCGCCTCCGCCAAGGTTTACCAGGAGCGCCTCGCCGACCTGCAGGCCAAGTCGCTCTCCTATTTCGAAGCCAACACGAAGGCCTTTCTCGGCTTCTGGCGCGAAGCCGCCGGCGTGAAGTCGCCCGAGGCGCTGTTCGCGCTCCAGCAGGGCTTCTTCAAGAGCCAGTCGGAAGTGGCGCTCAAGCAGTTCCAGGACCTGAACGACGCCACCGTGGCGCTGGTCCGTGAAGCCGCTGCCCCGGTGCAGGACGGCCTCAAGAAGAGCTTCGCGGCCTTCCCCTTCCCGAAGGCAGCCTGAGCTTCGACTTTTGGTTTTTCCCGGCGGTCCTCCCTCCCGGACTGCCAACCTCAAGGCCCGATTTTTTCGGGCCTTTTCTTTGTCTCACCGCATGTTAACGGCCCCGCCATGCAAGTGTTTGCACTGGCGGGAATGTTGCGCTAGTGAAGCGCGCAGTGCAGCCTTAGCTCAGTTGGTTAGAGCACCAGATTGTGGATCTGGGGGTCCCCAGTTCAAGCCTGGGAGGCTGTACCATCTTTTCCCTTTCAAATTCAATAATATAGAGGCTGTTCCATCTTCGGTGTTCTCGCGCCCGCTTAAACGGAGAAGCATCGGGGAAGCAGCCTACAGAGTAATCGAACACTCTCGTACTCTTTCTCTTTCAATATTTATCCTATTAAAAAAAAGAAGGTGTCCAAGGCGTCCAAGGTGTCCGAAACCATCAAAAAATGGGCATCTTTTGAATTTCGCAAAGTGTCCACAGGTGCCCACAGGTGTCCAACTGCGGCCCGAAACCCCGCGCTGAGTTTTTCGCGGAGTGCAGCGACGGCGCCGGCAAGGTGTCCAAATTGGCTCGGGGCACGGCCTGGCGCCGACCACTAAAAAAAGCGGAATCCTTCGCACTCGAGATCCTGGAACGGCCGAACCGATCGCCCTGCAGCCACCGCATGAGCCATGCAAACAATGGGTATTCGGCAACCTGCAGTAGGCTCTTTAGGACTTTAGGCTGAGGCCATTCCCTGAGACTGGAGCGTGTACACGGTCCGAACTACCCGCGTACCGCAAGTGGCCCGGAAGAACCTATGCCCCCCCGGTCAAAGCGTGGCTCAAGTCGCCTTACCAGCTCTTGCGCTTGCAGTGACCGCCGCTTGGCGCAGAGAGAGGCGCGGGGGAGCGGGGTAAAGGCAGTAGTCTTATTCTTGGACAGCAGCGTCATTGTCGTCGGGTTCCCGCCGCGGGCGGATCTCTTCCGGATCGATGTTATTCTCCACGACAGGAGCTGCGGCAGCAGGCTCATCGACTTGAGGCTCATCCCTTACGCCGTTGAGCTGCTCATAAAGCAGACTGGCGACGAGGCCATGTAGGAGCCTGAGATCGGCATCTCCCGTAGCTTCGAAAGTTCGGTCAGCGACTTGAAGGGCGGCGACATAGTTGGCTCGTTCTCGCTTCAGAAGATCTGGTAGGATAGGTTCACCGGACAACCAGCCACCGGCCTTCACACAAAGCACGAACAGACAGGCGGCGCGGGCGGTCCGCCCATTGCCATTGATGAACGGGTGAATGTAGTTGAGACGCCACAGTACATAGCACGCGAGGAAAACAGGATCTGCCGTCTCCCAGGCTCTGTTGACCTGATTGATGAAGTCATCCATCTGAGCCTGGACGCGGTGAGGAGACGGAGGCCTGTACGCGCCGACTGTCACCTCGCAGGGACGGAACTCGCCTGCACTGGTGTGCAAACAGGCGATCGCATGGAAATTCAAGGCCTTCAAAAGATGCTGGGAAATAAAAGGGCGCTTCAACGCGAGTGAGGCTGCCACCGTTGATCGGAGGAAGTCGAATTGCCTCTCGCCATTAGATACTTCGAGATCCCGGTACGCGGGACTGTCCTCCCTGCCGGTGATCTCGAAGATTATCACTTACGCTGCCGACTTGCGGCCATCCTGCTTGTCCAGGACGGCACCCACGTAATCGCGAGTAACCGAACTCTCTTCATCAAAATTGGCCATGATGAAAGAGATTTTCTGTTGGCGGAGCTCTTCGGCGGTGAGGCTTTTCGATGCAGCTGACCTCATTTTCCTCAGCAGCTGATCATTCGTCTTCAGATTCGTCATGACGCGCTTCCCTGAAATAAAGGTCTGTTTTTGTTGATTAAAAACAGACCTTAGTGATACATGTTGAACTCGTCAACCCCACGCACCGTTCCAGGGAAATGCGATGAGAATTCCCCAAGCTGGAACAGAATCTTACCAAAAGATTAATTTTCCCCTACCTCCCAGCCTGGAGCTCCAATTCAGCCGGCGCAATGATCCGCACGAAGCGCTTCCCGGAGTGACCGAAATCGATCAGGAATCCTTGATCGCGGAGGACTTGAGCGACTCGCCGGATCTTCGAGCCGAGACCGGTTGGGCTCGCGGGCCAGCTCCTGGACTTGCGTAGCGCTTCGGGAGAGGCATCGTTGAGCATAGTCAGTAGCTCGGAGACACCACAATCCAAACTGCCCTTGTGCTTGGCAAGGTTGGCGATCGCCACCGCGACTGGATCGGCCTCATAAGTCGTCTCGGAGATCTCTCGACGGTTCTCTTGGTAGGCTGCGAAGGTGGATCCCTCCTTGAAACCAAGGCCAGGCTCGGTTGCCAACATCCACTTTGTAAAATCTGCCATGCGGGGAACTTCCGCAATCTTGACCTTGTCGACATTGCGAAGGCCGGCCGAGACACCGTCAAGCAGAGCCCCGAGGATCTCGGGCGCGGCCTTGTCAAAGTCCTTCCAGAACTCTTCTTCCGCTCTCCGTCTGCCGGCCGGCATTGCCTTGAGGAAGAGGGACACCGATCGATCTGCTAGATCCGGCCGGTTCGTGAGTGAGGGAATGCCATTGAGGATGATCGGCCTCTGCAGATAGAAGAATGTCTCGTCCTTGTCGCTGTGCAGGGTACGGGTGGAAAAGCCGCCACCAGTTGAAACCCGGCACAGTGCGTCGCTCAGCCATTCGGAAATGCTGGAGAGATTGTCGAGGGCAAGGACCCATGCGTTGTTTGCCATCACAAAGAGGTCCCGATCGTCGCCGGGCGCAGCGCGTAGTGGAGCGCCGTTCGGATCGGTCAGCGATCGCAGCACCTGCGTCAGGATGCTTTTGCCAGAGCCTTGCTCGCCATTGATGCAAAGAACCGGGTAGGGTCCTTTTGATCGGAGCGCCTGAACGGTCCACATGACCAACAGCTGGAACTCATCGTCACTCTCAAAATTGAAGAACCCCCTCAGAGCATCCACTGAGCCGCCCATAAGGGGCTCCGGCAGTGCGCGGATTGCGCTACCGCGGATGAACTTGCAGGGCGGATTGCTGATGACCTTCCATCCGAGCGACGTCACTTCGACGGCTCGCCAGGAGGCATCGCCAAGGTCGATGTAGATCTTCCCGCTGTGTTCCCCGACACGGCGCCAGGTGTCGTACTGCTGGCCATCGATCGAGGCTCGCGCTTCCAGCACGCGAAGGCTGTCCTCTAGCACCTGTGAGCTGATGGCGCCACCGGTGGCGCGGTATTGCTGGCCAGCGAGCCATCTCTTGAACTCCTTCGATCTGAGTGACCTGTTCTCGAAGTGGCCATTCACGGGAACACTTGCGAAGGCTTCACCGTCCTGATCAATCCAAAACTCGACATCAAGGCTGTCGAGGAGATCAATAGTCTCGGTCGACTGGCGGGGCCTCCGCCGCTTGGGCTCGTCATCTTCGGGCTTTTCATCGGCGGCGTCTGAAGACTCGCGATTGAGAACCTTGGCGCCATCGATCAGTGCCTTCAGGTGGTCCGGGCTGAAACCCTCCGCTTCCGCGTCGGCCGCATCCCAACCTTGTGCAACGCCGGCCGGCGGCGTGATTACCACCACCGAAATGGCCTTGGCCTTTCGGGCGAAGCGGGCAACTTGTTCCGCATAGTCTTTGCCGGCAGCATCGTTATCTGGCCAGATGGCCACGTCCCGCCCGGCCAGCGAGCTCCAGTCTGCCTTTGTGGCCGCCTTTGACCCTCCCGGGCTGGTGACCGTTACAAGGTCCGGCAGGAGCCTCTGGGCCGCGTCTGCAGCTTTTTCACCCTCACAGACTAGAACCGCCGGGAACGGAGAGACAGCGAGCTTCCTGAGCCCGTAGAGCGGGCGCGGCGCGGTCCAGGACTTGAACCTCCAGCTGGCGCCCGATCCGTCTGCCTTGCGGCAGTAGGTGAGCGGCAGGAACTCCTTTTCACCTTCCTCAGTGTCGAAGCGCCACACGAAGCCGAGGAGCTTCCCTGTGGCATCCAGGTACTGCCAGCTGCGGGACGGCTTGCCTCGTGAGTAGTGCTCAGCGGGAGGAGCGGGAGCTTCGTCAGGAACTGGTGAGATGACCTCCCAGGTATCCTGCTTCGCCTTAGAACGCGGAGGGTCATCGGCGGTATGGATCGGAGCGAAGGGGTCAGACATGTGGGTCCACTCCCAACATGTCCGACACCTTGAGGGCCGCCTCTCCTTGGCCGAGGTCGAAGAGGTAGGCCGCGAGCGAGACGAGATCACCACCACTCGCGCCGGCAGCGAAGTCACCCCACTTCCCGGTGTGGAGGTTGACCTTGAAGGATCCCCGGCGCTTGTCGCTGCGCCGCGGGTTCAGGGCTACCCATTCAGTGCCTTCGCGGCGGCCGTCTGGCAGCCATCGGACGAGGATGGAGTCTGCACTTGCGAGCGCTCGGGCATTGATCCGGGCGAAATCGATTTTGCGCGACGGCTTCATTTTGCACCCCGCGGATCGTGAGGAGCAGGACGGTGCACCGGGAGATGAGATGCAGTTGAATAACACCTGTTCGCTTGAAATTTTCGGGGGAGGCGGAGACTGAAGGCGCGGACAAGTCCGCGCCTCTCTCTCTGCTGGAAGCTCGCCCAGGTCCGTCGACGGGTGAGGCGCTTCATACCGTCACCCCATAACTGCGGCCGGTGGTGACGAGATAGTGGATGATCCTCTGTCGACGCTTTTGCCAGTCGGAGAGCTTCTTCCATGCGGCCAGCTGCTCGAAGACTTCATCGCGGTCGACCTCCAAATCTGGCGACTCGACCGTGAGATCAATGTGGAGATGAAGCGCCGGCACTCCTTCGAGCGTGGTCGCAAAAATCGTCATACCGCAGGATTCGACACGCGTGACGAATTCGGAGATTTCCGGTTCGTCTGCATGGGCGGGAACGGAAGCTACGGTGAGTGCACCGCAGCCGGCGACAAAGTCGCGGCGGGAGATATTCATGGGGAGTCCTCGTTGTCGAAGGGCTTTCTAAGGCCCGTTGCTCCAGGTGGCGGACCTGGAAGCCGGGGGTTAGAAACCTGCAACGAGACAGGCAGAGCGGTTTTAAGCGTGAGCTCTGGACATAGCGCTCTCCCCCGGCCATAAAGGACGGGTGTGGAGCGCCCGCCAAGGCGCTTCGCTGCGGCAACCGTGAAGGTTGCTCGCGTCAGCTCGAATGCGGCGCCAACCGCTTCCAGCTCTATCGTTGTCAGGGTTTCTAAGCCCGCTGACAACATGTTCTGATTTGCCCCCATCGTCAAGCGGGCCCTTCCGAGGGCCTGCTGTCTGCTGTCCACGGGCCTAGAAGTCTCGACACTCTGCCAAATGGCCTGCATATTTGCCGTCGCGAATCCCGGCTTCTCCAAGGACCGGTTTCGCCGCACAAGGTGCAGCCAAGTGCGAGATGGCACGGAACGGCGAACCACCGCCGGTTCGATTTCACGTTCATGGGGCACCCAGCTGCTCGAGGAAGTGAAACGGAAACCATGCATCGGGCAGGCTCCTTCGGGGGCCTGTTTCGCTTTATGGTTGCTGTTCTGCATGCATAAATCTCTCTCGACACGCATCCACGCACACTGCAGTTTCGAAGACGTCGGCCGTGCCCAAATCCGCGGTCGATTGCGTTTCTGGCAAGAACGCCGGCAGGCACCAGGAAACTCGCGTGTCTTGGCACTGCAGCTGATCCGGGCAGTAAAGCCTGCCGAGTGGATTCGAGGCGCCTCAGACGCCGGGCAGGCTCCTTCGGGAGCCTGCTTCGCTTTTGCGATGAGCTTCATTTCGGCCTCCGTTTGACCTTGGCCGGAGATATCCTCGCTGCCGCCATCCTGGACTGCTCAGCAATCCCGGCCGCCCGAATGAGATGCAGCTGTTCCTGCAGAAGCAGCGGCTCTCCGAAGGCGACCCGGAGGGCAAGGTTCTCCGTGTCCATATCTCTCGGCACGAGCTCGCACGCTCGTCTGTCGAGGTAGCTCTGGAACGTCAGGACAGGCCCTTCTCCGAAATTCGGACGGGACAACGGCCGAATGGCCTTCCGCAGATCGAATGCACCAGGCGTACAGAAACCGGTGACCAAGGCGCGGTGGAAAGCCCGAGCGGTGGCGCCAAGCTCGATGAGCTGACGCATCTCCTGAACCCGAAGGCGAGGACGCTGCTGCTTGCGAAATTCGGCGCTCAGGATGTCCCGCGCGCCGGGGCCGTGTCTCTCTCGTTTGGCTGGCGTCCTCACGCGGACCGTCCCATCTGGGAGGTGCTGGCAAACGCGCGCCTGTTGACCCAGTCGTCCAGATCGGACGGGCGATAGCGGACCAACCTGCCGGCCTTGATGAAGGTAGGTCCGTCCCCACGGAGACGCCAGTTGCGGAGGGAGGAGACAGTGAGATTGAGAACCTCGGCTGCCTGGTGCTCGTTCAGTAGCGAAGGCGCCGGAAAGGGAGTGATCTTTGTATGCATTTAGGCTTCCTCTGTGGAGCGCGTTCCTTGGGGATCGCTCGCCCCAGATGGCCGCACAGAGGTCGCCGGAGCAAATTGGATTATTCATGGAATTTTCCATGAAACCGGAAACCTCCAATAGCTGGCGAAAACTCCAGAAGATGATATTCTCAACGTAGGAGGCGCCATGGCCGAGACACAGATTGAGTGGACCGACTCCACTTGGAACCCAGTCGCTGGCTGCTCGATAGTCAGTGCTGGCTGCACAAACTGCTACGCCATGGAGATGGCAAAGCGTCTGCAGGCCATGGGGATACCCAAGTATCGCGGCCTTGTCCGCAGGAGCGGCAATAGAGCGGTTTGGAATGGGGTGGTCAGGGAAGATCGCGGTGCGCTCGGCATCCCAGACAGATGGAAAAAGCCTCGCAAAATCTTTGTGAACTCCATGAGCGATCTGTTCCACGAACGAGTTTCGGAGGCATTCATACGAGAAGTGTGGGACGTGATGGAGCGCACACCGCGTCACCACTACCAAATTTTGACGAAGCGCCCTGAACGAATGGCCGAGGTTGTCAATCGTCTCGGCCCGCCACTGGAAAATGTATGGCTCGGCACGAGCATTGAAAATGCAGAACATGTCGACCGCGCCGATGCGATCCGGCACGTCAGGGCCAAAATTCGCTTCATCTCGTTTGAGCCACTGATCGGGCCGGTCGGCGAAATCGATCTGCACGGCATTCACTGGGCAATAGTCGGTGGAGAGAGTGGCCGCCAGGCGCGTCCGATCCGCGAAGAGTGGATCGATGAGATTTATAACCAGTGCACTGATGCTGGCACTGCATTCTTCTTCAAACAGTGGGGAACTTGGGGCAAGGACAACAAAAAGCGATCGAAGAAAGCAAACGGACGAGAATACCGTGGCCGGACCTGGGACGAGATGCCCGGGTCGCACGCGGCGCCGTGAGATAATTCCATGGTCCGGGTCGATTATGATTGGTCCGGAGGCGCCGTTCTTGGCGAAGAATCCAAGGCAAAGCTAACGATCCTCCGGCAGTATTTCCGGGAGTACATCTCCATCCGATGCCAACATCCACGGCAATCGAAATTCAAGCTGGCCATAGTCGAAGGATTTTCTGGAGCAGGTCGATATAAAGACGGCACTCCGGGGTCGCCACTCATTTTTGTCGAAGAGCTGGTCAATGCAGCCCGAACACTCAATCTGGTGAGGAAGGCCAACGGATTCTCAGAGCTTCACATCGAATGTCTCATGATCTGCAACGATGCAGACTCTGTTGCCATTCAAATTCTCCGAGAGAATCTAGCGCCCCTATTGCTTGAGGCGGAGGAAATCAGAGACCAACTCGACCTGACTGTGAAGTACCACGATAAAAAGTTCGAGGAGATCTGCCCCTACCTCATTACCAGCCTTAAACACTACGGCTTCGAAAATGTCCTGTTCATACTGGATCAGTGCGGCCATAGCCAAGTGCAGGTAGAGAGCATTCGAGACATCATTGATGCGTTCAAGAACATCGAGATGTTCTACAACTTCTCGATCGACTCGTTTCTGGCTTTTCTGGACAAACGCGACGCGAAAAAACTGGCTGCGCAAACCGCCTTTCTCGGTCCGGACTTCGACATTAGGAGACTGAGTGAATCAACCCTAACTAACCAGCTATGGTTGGGTCTGGCGGAGAGACTTGTATTTGAAGTCTTTCATGGTTGTGCTCCGTATGTCAGCCCATTCTCTGTGCACAAGAACAAAGGATGGAGTTACTGGCTGCTCCATTTTGCGCAGAGCCCTAGAGCACGCGAGGTCTACAACGATATCCTGCACGCCAACGCTTCCTTGCAGGCTCATTTTGGTAGATCAGGTTTGAAGATGCTGACTTATGAAAAGCCAGAAGAAGGAAAGCTGTATCTTTTCGACGACGTCGGCAGGGCATCGGCTCTTGATCAACTCACAGATGATATACCCCGCTTGGTCTCTCGCTATGGGGACACTATTGGCGTTGCCGATTTCCGCCGGGTAATTTACGGGGAGACCCCCGCTCACAGTGACGACATTCGCGCAGCAATCATGAGGAGTCCTGATCTTCAGGTGATTACACCCCGCGGAAGCCGTCGGAGGAGCGCTTCCGGTATCGAGCCAGACGATATTCTCCAACTGCGACCTCAACGCAGTTTTCATAGGCTTATGCGCCCAAGAGATGAGGGGAATTGAATTCCATCTGCGACGCCAAACCGCATCACATGTTTAGGCTCTCAGATAACGCTCGAACTGGAGCGGGAGCATAGTCCGAACTACCCGCGAAGGCGGATTTGGCAGGAAGAACCTATGCCCCTGGGAACCACCAACACTCGCAAAAGAAAGCCTCTCCCCTTTATCGGGAAGAGGCTGCAGCAACGGCAGGAAACATTGCCCGATTAACGGCTGAGAATCCTTACTCTTCCTTCATCTTGCATCTTACGGAAGCAGAGATAGGCAGCCTCGCTGGAAAATTCCTTCCGCAGATTGGCATCGGTCGCCCACTCTTCCTTGTGCTTGTCGACACCAGTTTTCCAACAGACGGCTGGCGCAGCCACCTGCGCGGCGCCGGCTGATTGGTTCTCTTTCAGCAGGCGCTCCAATATCTCTTGCTCCATGCGGGCAGCTGCCTTTCCTTCAGCGATAAGTGCTGCGGCAGCAGCCGGATAACGTTCCTTCAGCTGCTGTACCGTGACCGGACCTGTCTCCTTCTCCAGCTCACGTCTCTTAACATCTGCTGAAGTGGTCGAAGATCCATCATTCTCCAAGTCACCCGAACAGGCCGCGGCGACAGCCATAAGCATACTTTGATTTGCCATCCGTGTTTTCCATTGCCGATTGAATAATGCGAAATCCCGAGCATCGTTTGGTCCCTCTTCACGCCGGCGTGCGCGCTTGAGGTATGTGGACAATTTAAAGGCTCTCGAAGACTTGTGTAGAAGGGCGGGGAAGCCACCTATCACGACTTCCCCGCTCCTCTCGTAAGAGCGCCACTGTCGCTGAGGCGCCCTTACCGCGAGTGAAGAAAACCTTGGCGGCCGGTCTCTTCACTCCTCTTCCCGCGTATCTGGCAGTGGGATGCGCCTACCCGCGGGAAAGATCTGCGTGGGCCGGTACCCGGTTACGTGGGGTTATAGTGCTTCCCAGGCACGGCAAAACGTGCGGTGCGTCGGTTCACGTTCTCATTCCACATCTGCGCGCCGAACCTGCGTCCGTCCTTGTGGCCGCGAAAGCTTGCATATGCACGGAAACTGCTGAACTCAGATCGAAGGTCACCGCTCTTGGCCCACTCCTCTGCATAGCGTGAAATATCCTTGCGACCATCCACGTCGACAGATTGCTCCTTTTGCGGGAGTCCTCCGATGAATGTGTTCACCAGATAGTCGACATCACTTGAATTGCTGCTGCTCATGGATCCTCCAAACAATTGATGAGATCACTAGAGCGGAATTCTGAGGGACGGTCAGGACTCCAATGGTCGCAAATTGGAGACTTCCGGCATTTAGGTCTAATGATCCTCGAGACTACCACCACTCAAAATGTGGTCGATGTAGGCCTCTTTCGTTGGGTATTTTTTCTGCATCTCTGGAGAACGTCTCCACTCCTCGTCCATTCCGAGTCTTGAACGCCGAAACGCGAGGAACTTCGAAAAGTCACCATCGAATGTGCGATGAAGGGCTTTCGACCGCTTGAACTTTTCAATAGCGTCCTCTTCGAACAACCGCGCTTCTGCATAGAATTCACTTACAATCTTTTTTAGCCAAGTATCACCCGGCATCGGCCTTCCATCATGCTCCAGTCTCAGCCTAAGCATCTCGACCATCGATGCTTGCACTGGAGGTAGTCCGTCAGGATCCCGTGTCATGATGTCGAGGAGGGCGGAGCGGCACCACTGGCGATCATGTGTGGGCTTTCGGCCTGCTGGCGACTTCGATTTCTTTTCCGCTGTCCGCTTCACGATCTTTATGAGGTGGTTCGCAATACGCAGGCACCCAGCGTCTTCGCTTGCGCGCCCCAATTTGATCCGCCGGTATCGTTCTATGAATTCGGCAAGCGCGAGCGCAAGCTGCGCTGCGTCGGATTCTTTCTGAGCGGTCATTTGTCGTCCTCGAGGTCTCATGGAGGAGTTGCTGACTTAAGACAGGGACTGAATGGAACCAGCAAGCAGTAGAGCTAACTTTGCCTCAGAATCAATTTTGAAAATTCTCGGATAATTCCAAAGTGCTTCAGCTTGCGCGAAGAGGCTTTACGCGCGAAACTTCTTCCCGCATCTGCTTTCTGGTGTTGAGCACATCGGTAAGCTCTTTCCCCAAACCATTGACCGCCCTACTTGGCCGTCCGGCAAATGAAGCAATGCACCGATGCCTCTCGATGGCGGTATCCCCAAGCTGCTCGACTTCCCTTTCGAAGCTTCGATCGTGCGGTGGACGGCCCGCAACCCACTTGCGAATATAGATTTTGTGGGTGTCTCTTTCATCATCCCAAGCCGGTAGGAAAGGATGAGCTACTGCCGTCGGCCTTGCGGCCGCTGTACCTCTGACGAGTGTGATGCTCGAGGCGAAGGGCTCCAGCTTCCCTCGGCAACTACGTTTGAGAGTGGATGCCTCAAGATCGATCGTGATATCTTCGCCATTCCAGATGTCGAAGCTTAGAACGACCTTCTTTCCTTTTGCGTCTTTTCCCTCCACCTTCACTTTACCACTTGCAACAAGGTCCACGAGCGACCGGAGCCGATCTGAGATCACCATCTGGACGGACGCAGGGATTATAGGGCGATCTGCTTTACTGCCTCCCGAGATGTCTGTCTCCAGCGACGCCTGTGTATCGGACCGAATGTTCCATGAAGTGAGCCGATGAATGCCAAGACCTCCATCTTTTCCACTCCGCAGAATAGCGTTTTGCGTTTCCGGGTCCCCGAGAATGAACTGGGAAAACACGTCGGCCAGGCGCCGGCCGTCTAACATTTCAGGAGCAGATGGCGCTAGCAGCAGCGGCACAAAACGAACTCCGTGCATGACAAGCTTTCCATCTGCAAACAGCTCATGCTTTTTGTCGTTGAATCGCCGGTTTTCATTCCAGAAGGCGGGCCGCACGGAAGTGGGGTGCGGAAGGCCGGAAGTCAAAAATCTTGCAGCGTCTTCTTGCGTGTCATGTCCGATCGCTACCAAGTTCGAGGATTTGAGATGCTGCAAAAGGATCTTTCGACTGGAATTTTCTCTGTTCTTCCGTATCTGCTCCCGTCTTCGCCATTCGCGCCGACCACTGTCCAACTCGTGCAATGAAAAGCTACCCCTGGGCGTGGGTCCAGGTCTCAGTGGAATTATGCCGTCGCCATCCCAACCGACTGTCCTAAACCACATCTCTGAGAATGTGAGGCCGTCTGCCGGCCAACAGACATAGGTAGGTTCCATTATTTTGCACTCTTCGCACTGCTTCCGCGTCTCGCTCGCGGGCTGATATGGACCGTGATCTCTGCGCTCGTCGCAGGTGGAAATTTCATGCCGAGGTTGGTTAGGGTCGAATGCACGGCCAGGATGCTTGAGCGATGTGCCGCGGGAAGGTCGTCACCTACCTCCATGCGAATGATTGTCGACAGCCCGACCCCGCACTCCAACGCCAGCCTTTTTGCGCTCCAACGGAGATATCCACGGGCCATCCTGATTTGTGCGCCGGTGATCATGATTGAGCAGACTTAATTCACTTGTGAACATGTTCAAGCCTTTTCGCGGCTTATGTGATCAAATCTCAACACCTCGGCAGGTAATGATCCGCTGCTTCGGTTCGGGCGACGCGACCATGTAGAGTGGATAATATTGACCGTGCAGCATTCAAGTGTTCAATCTGGATGCTTGAACCAGGTAATCATCAATGGACGCCGGCTCGTCAATTTTTGCGATCTCGTACACTGAAGTTTTGATTGCGGCGGCTGTTTTCGCCATTTTCACAGCTGCAGTCGCATACTCGAAAGGAAGGTCCGTTCTGGGCTGGTGCTTCTTGGGCTTCCTTTTTTCCCTCGTGGCCCTGATAGCGGTCGCAGCAATGCCTGCGCTTCCGGATCGCAAAGCCCGAAGAGCTAACGACAAGATAAACGTGGAGCCGACCATAAAGTGCAGGAGATGTGGGACTACTAATCCTGCGGCTTTTTACGTCTGCAAGAGGTGCGGTCAAAACCTGTGATGGGCACCTAAATCGTCAACCGTTGTCAACCTCGTCAACCCTGTCTGAAACGTTTCAAACTACTGAGGAGGCGGGGTCCGAATTACCCGAGCAGGCGAAGGGCGCCGGAAGTACCTAAGCCCCCCGGCATGCTCCTTCCGTCTCGGCGGGTCGGAGCGCTGGGAGAATGATTAGCTGCCCTGCCGAGGGTCGACGCTAGAATCGGGCCGCACCCACACAGGACCGGCAGTCGGTGTGTTCCTCGCCCCGCAGCGCCGGCACCTCCACCACCGCTGGATCATCGGCACCTCAACGTTGAGGGGGACCACGAACTCGTCAGGCTTCAGGTATTCCACAGTGCTGCAAGCCGTGCAGCCACACTCGACCAAGCGGCCGGCACGTGAGAGATCGGCGAGGGTGACGTGTGGAGACGGCATGCCGGGCTTTTGCTTTTTCACCGCAGGTGGAGTAAGAACACAGTCCCACAACGAGAATGGGCCCCCGGGTATAACCCAAGGAGCCCATTTGAGGAGTCGGCAACGAGGCAGACCCGCTCTGTGCAAACCCATGTAAAGCAATGATGGGTAGACGTGTCTAGCCCCGTTGGTCACCACATCAACCAACTGTAAAGGCTAGAAAATATGACATTTCCCATCTATCCAGTCACCACCCCCATCCAAGGCGAATTTGATCTCGACATTGTCGTCGAGGCCGAAGTCGATGGCGTAGGCATGGGCGTCCTTGCGGACGGATCTCCGTACCTCACCATCCGTGGACTCGCGCGCATGTGTGGTGTCGATCATACAACCTTGGTCAAGTTGACCAGCGAGTGGGGTGCACCTGCCCCAAAGTTGCGCGAGCAAAAGATTCGGGCACTTATCAAGGCCCAGGGGTTCGACGACACGGTATATTTCCACGCCGTGAAGAAGAACGGCACAATCCACCACGCCGTGCCCGCCCACGTCTGCATGGCGACACTCGAATATTACGCCTTCGAAGTAGCTACTCCCAACGAACATGCGCTCAACAGTTTCCGCACGCTCGCAAAGAAGGGCTTTTCGGATTTCGTTTATGCGCAGGTCGGCTACAATCCCGACGGCAAAGTCTCTCTGGCGTGGCAGCAGTTCCATGACCGCGTGAGCCTAGTCGCAAACGCAGTGCCACCCGGCTACTTCAGTATCTACCAAGAAATTGCCGGCATGATCGTCCCCATGATCAATGCAGGCATCAACGTTGGGCCACACATCGTGCCGGATATCAGCGTGGGGCAAAGGTGGTCAAAACACTGGGTTGCTGAGAACCTCGCCATTCTTCATGGCGAACGGATCAAGTATGAGCACGCCTATCCGGTGTATTTTCCCCAAGCCGTCTCGAACCCACAATCGCCTTACTGTTATCCTGACGAGGCATTGGGTGATTTCCGCCAGTGGTTCCGGGACAACTATTTGAAAAACCACTTGCCGCAGTATCTGATCTCTCAGGCAAAGATTGGAAAGATCAAGCCTGTGGTAGCGACCAAGGCAATTGAAGTGTTTAAAGCGAAATCGCTCACTTCACCCGTGGGCAGCAAGAGCAATTGACCGCGATTACAGTGTAACCACAAAAAGCCCCGCACCGGGCAAAGTCCGAATTACCCGTGGAGGCGAGAGGCGCCAGATGTACCTAAGCCCCCCACTTAACCAGAACCGGCGCCCGGTCCAGCTTTGCCGCGGTTTAAAAGGTGCGGATAGAACTCTTTGAACCACTCTCTCTTGGCAATGGCGAAGGTGCGCTGAGCTTCGAAGCCATGCTCCCAGGTCTTGGGAAATAACGCATCGAGCAGTTCTCCGATTTGAACCGCGAGGCGTCCCGCCTCGGTCAACGTCGCCTCTAACGTGCGAGCTACCATGAACGGACCAATGACCGCGTCCGCATCCTTTTGCGGTCTAAGCATATGGGCTGACTGCATTGAAGGATGGCCTGCAAGCTCAGAGAACATCACGTACTGCTTTTCCCGCTTCCGAGTTTTCAGTCCGTCACGATCATCTAGTGTCTTTCGTACCGCGGCAGGAGAGAACAACTGCTTCCTTACCTTCCTGTCTGCGATCCGCCATTGAGAGACGAGAGCACGATCGTGACTCAGCAAGTCGAGCAAAAAGAGGGTCTCCAATACATCTCGGAGGATCAGGGCACCGTTCTGAAAGTAGCCGGCCATCAACAGCTTTACGCTGGATCCAAAAGCATTGAAGAGCCGCAGTCCCAGAAGCTGGAAGACTTTGAAATCTTCGTCTTCATTCGGCAACTGCCGGAGTGTATCCGCCAGCAACATAGCAGCCTCGACGGCCTTGAGATGCAACTGTAGCCTGAGGTTGGGAGCAACCAGGTCAAGAGCATCCTGTCGCGTGCGCTCTTCTCCTTCGTGGAGCAGGGACAGGTTGAACGGAAGATAGGCCGTCACTGCTCGTCGCCCTCGATGCTTTTCGGATGAACGCCACCAAAGAGTTGAGAAGCAATTTCTCTCCCTACTCTGTCGCTGAGGGCACGAACAGGATCAGCATCATGATTGACGTAGCGGTTGGTCATGGCAATTGTCGTATGCCCGAGAAGGTCTCGCACAATGAAAGAACTCACGCCTGTGCGGCCGGCCATAGTACCTACCGTGTGCCTCAGGTCATGCAATCTGGCATCCTGTAGCTGGCACCGTTCGCGGATCTTCTGCCAGGTCTTTTCCATCGCTTCTTTCTGCAGCGGTCCGTCGCCAGCTCGGTTGGGAAAGATCCACTTCACCTTGCTGTGACGAGGCATGGCCTTCAGCAGTTCCATCGCATCGGCGCCGACCACTCGCCACTCCGGGCCCTTGCGGCCCTTGGGGCGGGGGAGATGGACCGCGCTGCGCTCTTCGCTGATATCTGCCCAAGTGAGGCTCGTGGCTTCACTCAGGCGAAGTCCGGTCAAGACCAACAGTCTGACCGCTTTGAGGGCTGGGAGGTATAACAAGCCCTCTTCCTGCATGTCGGAAAGACAAGCACCCAATCGCTTGAGCTCGTCGAGCGACAAAAACCTCTCTCTATGGACTTCAGGAAATTTCTTCACTCCTCGGCATGGGTTGGCTGCATCAGGACCGCGGGAGAAGGTGAAGGCAGCCATCAGCACAGCCAGAGCATGGTTCGCTTGCCTCGGTGTTTCGACAAGTTTCCGGTGAAAGCGCTCAATGTCAGTGCGATCGACGGACTTCGCCACGAGGGCGCCGATCCCGGGGATGATGACTTTGTCCATCAGGCGGCCGTACTCCGCAATGGTCTTCGGTCGGCAGTGTATGTTGACGTGGTCTTTGCGGAAGCGGTCCAGCATCTCCGTCACGGTTTCCGCCTGTCGTTCAGCCTTTCGGTCGGCCGAAGGATCCTTGCCAGACTTCACCTGCAGGAGGTTCTCCTGGGCGAGCCTACGAGCTTGCTCAGGCGTGAGCTCGAGCACGGTGCCAAGGGAAAGCCTACGTGTGCGACCGTTCACAGTGCGGTACTGGATAAACCATGTCTTCACACCCGAAGGTTTTACTCGGATCCCCAAGCCTCGCTGGTCCAAGTCCCAGTAGAAGGCTTCGACGACGCCGGTTGTGATGGCATCGATCGCCCGTTTCGTGAGCTTCACCTTCATAGACCGGGGTGCGCTCGGGCTGGACACCTTGGACACCTGTACACCTTTGGACACCTTTTCGGCCTTTTCTATATTGGGATATTTTTTGGACCCTTCCGGGTTTCCGGAAACCCTAGATAAACAGAAGCCGCGGCTCCAGGGAAGCACCGGGGAAGCACGGGGGAAGCATTCGAGATCGAAGTCCAGAGCGCTCGTTAGCAATACATAGCGAAGGAAGTCATTGAGATTGAGCGATTATTCGCAGCAAATGGCAGCCATTGGCAACCCGGAGCAAAGTTCAGGAACCAATTGTGGATCTGGGGGTCCCCAGTTCAAGCCTGGGAGGCTGTACCACTTAACTACATGATTTAGAAAAGTTTTTTCGAACGTGCTTTTTTGACTGACTGGCTTTCAGACCTCAAATAAGCACCATGTAAGCAAAGCTGGCATTGCGCACTGCATTCTAAACCGTGTCCTTGGGGCACCGCAAAATCAGCTGGTAAAAGAGTGGTTGCGTCCGGTGGCTGCCAAGGCCCAGACAACAAAAACACCCCCGCTCAAGCAATGCAAAGTTGCCGCTGCCGACATAAATAGCCGGCCCGTGAAGGGCCCCAATTTTATTCCATAATCTGCCGTCTTAGTAATGAGCTATCAAGCCGGTGGTCTTCGCAGTTCCTGTTTGGGACAGTGATCCGGCAGGTAGAGTCTCAAACATGCCGTCGCCAGGGAACAGAGAGGGCGAGCGGCTGTCGGATTTCCTTGACGGGTTGTAATCTGCAGTGAATTAATTCGCACCAGAAACTGGCGAGGTAGCCATGGACAGCTCAGTTATGACCCTCACAGCACAAATCGTCGCCTCCTACCTCAGTCGAAATGACATACCCAGATCGGAGTTGCCGCTGCTTATGTCAGATGTGCATCAAGCATTGTTGGTTGTGCAATCGGGTGGAATAGCCAGATCATCGCCAGATTTGACACCTAGGAAGTCCGAAATCAAAAGGTCCATCTTTCCAGAATATATCGTGTGTCTGGAAGATGGAAAAAGGTTCAAATCGCTGAGGCGCCATTTGCGCGATAAGTTTGGGCTCACCCCTGAACAATACCGTTTGAAATGGGGTTTGCCTTCTGATTATCCGATGACAGCACCGCGTTTTTCAGAGCTGCGGTCCAGTCTCGCAAAATCAATGGGATTGGGAGTTACGGGAAAGAGGAAGCGATAGGACCTTGCCTCGTCCGAACCAAGCCTGGAGACAGAGTGGGCATTTTGTACCTAGGGAAGCTCGTTGCACGAGTGTGTCACTAACCAATACTCCAAACATGTTAAAAGGTATCTTCTTGGCTGTTTCTCGTCATCAAAAATCATGTGGTCGCCATCAACTCGCTTTGTTTACGTCATTTCGATCTCTGCTTAAGAGCAATCAAAAAAAGCCCCGACGCACGCCGGGGCAAAGAAGCTTGGGGGAAAGAGAGTGTCACTTAGACTCTCCGCTGATAATCATGCATGGTGTCAGAAGTACTTGTCAATTGAGGTCTGAAACAACTCACGCAGTGCGCCTTCTACAGTGTCGAGCTCTTTCTCTGCGTTGCATAACGCAGGATATTTACCCAACTGCCTGTATGCGAACTTGTGGAGAGTGGGGGTTATCTGACCAATCCGATGTTGTCGCCCGACCAGGCAGCCCGGTTCACAAGCCACAACAGACTGCAATGAACGCAGCTGGTCTGAGTTGAGTCTTGTGAGCTCGCATTTTTTGCAGGCTATCAATTGAGCAAGCTGAAAACCAATCAGAGACTTATCGCCAAAATGGCAGACGTGCTTCTGGATTTCGAGAGTGAACTTCGTGACCTTGATCGTCAGCGTGGCGCGAAGAGAGCTTCAAAGAAGCAGAGAGAGGGGAGGCGGGTCTATAGTACCGGAAAGCATGGCCGGCGTATCGGCTCTGTGGGTGACAGATACAGCCAATATAAGGCGCTAGCAACTCTCTACGAAATTTTGCGCAGCGATGAGCGGTTTCGCAACGGATTAGACAACGATAGTTGGAGTAGTGAAAAAAGAAGCCTGACTCTCAAACGTTTTGCCCAATTGCGTAAGGTGGTGCGTCACGCCTTTAAGCTGGCATTTGGCGAATTTTATTCATCAAGACGGCAGAGAGCGCGTAGTTGGGCATCTGTGCTTCAACTCGCCTGGGAGGACTCTGTACCCGTTGAGGAACTGGAGATCTTTATTCTCCGGGCAGGTGGCATCCAGCGCATTTATAATATCTGTTCAAAAGATATTGCTACCTTTCACGACAGCTGACTTGTCAGTGCTATGCAAACGCGACTATCCGCTGAGAAAACTCAAAAGACTTGGTGTTCACTGAAACTCAATGAATACATTTGTTAGAGGCTGTCCTGGCAGGTTTATTCAGCGCTTTGGTTTACGTCCTGCACGAAGACGAAGTGGCGGGGGTTCTCCAACGGGTTTCCTGAAAAACTCAACTGCTGTAACGCTCAAAGCCTTGGCAAGCGCGTCAAGTGTATTAACAGTGACGTTTTCCATTCCCCGCTCGATACGGCCCACGTAAGCACGATCGATCATGGCCTCAAGCGCCAACTGTTCTTGTGAGATGTTCTTGCCCACCCGAATACGTCTCAGATTCCAAGCAATCATCTTGCGCGTGTCCATAGCGACTGAAGTCGCCATATATGGGCACTATAAATACACGGACTGTTGATCTCCTATTCTGGATGTGCCATTGCTACTGGCCAAAAGGGGAGGCGAACATGTTGCGGAGCTACTCCAAGGCGTTAAAAAAATACGCGGTGTTCCAGGGGAGGACCACCAGAGCAGAGTATTGGTGGTTTATGCTCACTTTGGTCTTCCTCCTTCTCCTGGGTTTGTTCATCGATGAAGCACTAGGATATCCTATCGACGGGCCAGTCCAACCAGTAACTGGACTCATTTGGCTGGTCCACTTGTTCCCTACATTGGCTATTCAGGCGAGGCGCCTGCATGACATTGGACGTACTGGATGGTGGCAGTTGCTTGCAGTCGTTCCCCTAGGACTCATCGTCCTGATCATTTTTTATGCTACCGCATCTGAGTCAGGTCCCAATATCTATGGACAGGTTCCAGCGGAAACTTCGTCAGCAGGTCGCCCCTCCCATAGTGCTGCACAAATTGCACCAGAAGTGGTTGACCAACTCGAAAAGATAGCCGCTCTCAAAGCATCTGGAGTTTTGGATCAGGAGGAGTTCCAGCGTCTCAAATCAACCTTGCTCGGTCAGAAATCGTAATATCGGTTACGGGGGCAAGGTTGAATAGTTCTGAAGCGAAGTTCCTCATAACATGGTACCTGGTCGGGGGGCTCATCTACTTCTTGCCAACGTTTGTGGGCATTGTGAGGGCGCACCCCAATCGTTGGGCTATAGCAGTTGTCAATCTCGCATTTGGAGCTACCATCATTGGCTGGTTCGGTGCCCTGATTTGGGCCCTGTCCGCAGTGCATAGGAGTTCCACTGGAAACCACGGTGGAGAAAGTGGTCTCAATCTTTTTGTAAATGACCCAGATTTGGTCCGAAAGCTCCCAAGCCTCGACGATAAACGTCAAGAATTGCATGACGTTTCTGACCTCCTTCTGCGCCTAAGGCGCTTGGTAGACAACGGTTCTCTTCTCGAAGAAGAGTTTCTATCGTTGAAGAAGTCGTTGCTGAACCGCGCACTTGGCGAATGAGTGATCCCAACGCCGAGCCTAGGGTAACTTGGGGATAGTGTTTAAACAACATGCACACAACAACGCTTTCTGACGGCGGTTTTTTTACACTTCATCTGTGAAAAACAGATCATCTACCTCTGCATTTTTCTGAAGCAATGCAATCAAAATACGCGAATAAGAGAACAACGCATCATGGATGACGAAGACGTGGTTTAGTTGCAGACTCACAAAAATACTTTGCATACCCTCAGTGACTGCATTCATAAGTGACAGGAGTGGTTGATCAAAGAAACGCTATTGGTGCTGTCGACCGCCGATGGAAATATGGATCAGAATGCCATTGTTGGTGATCCAATCCGACGCAAGACAACACTCACAGGAAACTGGCTTCATAAGCGCTAGTGTTTTCTCCGCAACACTACAATGAACATGACACCACCCACCAACCCAGTAATGACGCCGATAGGCATATCTTCAGGCCTAATGATGATGCGAGCGACGAGATCGGCGATGACCAAGCCAGTTGCTCCCAGAGAGGCAGCAACGGGCAGCACTCGATGATTGTCGCTGCCCACTAGAAGTCGCGTGATGTGTGGCACCATGAGTCCGACAAATCCGATGGCACCGGAGAACGCAACCATTACGCCCGTCAGCAACGCGGTCAGCGTAAACAATTCCAGGCGCAAGCGTTGAACCCGCAACCCCAACGATGTGGCAGTTTCATCTCCAAGGGCCAAACCATTCAATGAAGCCGCTTGGAACATCAGAACGACAAGGCCTCCAAAAAGGGCAAGCCCCGGGTAGGCCAAATGGCCCCACTGTGCGAGGCCGAGGCCGCCAAGCATCCAGAAAACGACCGTATGCTGCGCTCGGGGGTCCCCAAGGAAGATGAGAAGATTTGCGAGTGATGCGATCACGAAGGATACTGCCACCCCGGAGAGGACAAGGCGGTCCACCGTTGCGGAGGATGTCAGACGGGCCACCATCAGTACCAATGCAGTCGCGCCCAATGCTCCCGCAAAAGCGAAGAGAGGCACCGTGGTCGCACCAAATATCAGACCGGTATGGAGAAGCGCGAGGATCGCACCGAACGATGCCCCGGAAGAGACGCCCAGAAGATGCGGGTCGGCCAGCGGGTTTCTAGTGAGCGGCTGCAGGACTGCACCCACCAGCGCCAAACCTGCCCCGACAAACGCCGCCAGCAGGACTCGGGGCAAGCGCACATCCCAGATAATGCTCTCCTGACCTGCTGACCAAGTCGGCGCGATAAGCACGATTGACAGCTTGTTGAGGATGACCCCCCAGACCGTGGCGAGAGGAATGGTGGCTGCGCCAAGGGCGACGGCGAGCGTCATGGCGAAGAGTAGCGTCGTCAGAGACGCCAGTATGTTCAAGGAAAAACGGCTCAAGTTGCCCTCGGCGTGCACCGCAGCCCCATGGCATCACACAGGACGGCGATCAGTGGTCAGAACTTGTCGGGATGAAAAGCCTTGGCCAAAGTGACGATGGCTTCGATGTTGCGGGGTCCGGGTGTGGCTTCGACATATGGCAGAACAACGAAGCGGTCGTTCTTTACAGCGTCAATGTTCTTGAAGGCCGGGTTGTTCTTCATAAAGGCGATCTTCTGTTCAGCAGTCACCTGCCCATAGTTGACGATGATGACCACCTCGGGATTGCGTTCGACCACCGGTTCCCAGGACACCTCCACCCAACTTTTCGCAACATCGTCCATAATGTTTCTACCACCAGCAGCTTCGATCATGGCCGTCGGAATGCCGTATTCTCCTGAAGTGAATGGCTTGTCCTCGCCACTGTCATAGACGAAGACACGGGTTGGTGGATCAACATTCCCAAGCTGTGCAGTTATCTTGGCCAGATCGGCCTTGTATCCTTCGACAAGGGTCTTTGCACGGTCCTCGACTCGGAATATCTCTCCAAGGTTGAGGAGGTCAATGAACATGTCATCCATGGTCGGCTTATTCTTCGCCATGATATGAATGCAGCTCTCGGTCAACTCGTAGACCTTGATGTCGTGCTGCGCCATCGTTTCCGGCGTGACTTCACCTCCGACTTTCATGCCGTAGTTCCATCCCGCAAAATAGAAGTCCGCGTTGGCCCCTAGCAAGACCTCCTTGGTCGGATAGTCAGGTGAGAGTTCGGGCAGTTGCTTCACCCCTTCGCGCAGCTTCTCGTCTAGTGTCTTCCAGCCTGACACCCCGGTATACCCAACCATGCGGTCATTGAGCTTCAGTGCAAGCATCATCTCTGTCAAATTGACGTCGTTGGAAATTGCCCGCTTCGGCGTATCATCGAATGTGACGTCACGGTTGCAGCTTCGCACGGTTACTTGGTCAGCGAGAACCGGTTCGGCAGCGGCGAGTAGTATGGCTGTTATCATGATGGATCGTATGCGGTTGCTCATTGTTGCCTCTCCTGTCTTGCATTGCGGGGAAGTGAGAAAAAGAAATGAGGGCCGGGTCCGATCGACACGGTGTATTGGTTGGCCTGCACACCAAACGCGCGACTGATGGCCTCATTGGTGAGCACAATTGATGGCTTGCCCCAGTCAACAAGCTGTCCATCTGCCAGTATCGCGACCTTGTCGGCGAAATTCGCCGCATGATTGATATCATGCAGTGTCGTGATCACCGTGATTCCAAGGTCACGAACAAGCCTCAGGACTTCAAGCTGGTGACGAATGTCGAGATGGTTCGTCGGCTCGTCGAGGATCAGCAAGGTAGGGTCCTGAGCAAGGGCTCGTGCAACAAAAACTCTCTGCTTCTCACCACCTGAGAGACTGGAGAACAGTCGATCCCGGAAGCTGTTCATGCCGACATGCTCTAGAGCGTGGGCAATCTTCTCCGCATCAAGATCACTTGTTGCACTGACGAATGTGCTGTGAGGAATGCGTCCAGTTCGCACAATGTCAGCTACTGTGAACGGAAAGTCTGATGGCGTCTCCTGCAGGACGGCGGCCACCTTTCGCGCGACCTCCCTTGGCTTCATGCCCCAAATGTCACTACCGTCGAGTGTGATAGTACCTCGGGTTGGCTGGTTCATTCGGTAGAGACAGCGAAGCAGTGATGATTTGCCAGCGCCATTCGGCCCAATGATCGCAAGGCGTTCACCTGGTCTCACTGTGAAGCTAATGTCGCGGATGATGGGAGATGCACCTTGAGGACCCCAGGTAAGGTCTTCAACCCTCAAGGTAGAAGCTGAAGCGAGGTGGGTCATTGGATGGCGCCTCCACGCGGCACACATGCGATCACGGCGGCCGGAATTCTGGCCAACGTCTTGAAACGCAACTCTTGTGGGTGCTCACTGGCTTTGCTCATGCCGTCGCCACGCACCGCATATAGCCCTGCGAACTGAACGAGTGCTTCAACGTCGCAATCATCAGAAATGTCGCCAAACACGTAGGTGGCCTTGGCATCAGCGCGGAAAGCAACGGTGCATGGGCGACTACACCCCGCCAAACATGATGTCCCGCTCACCTGAAAATCATTTGCCAAAGCAGGACCAGCTGCAACCAGCGCTGCATTCAATTTTGCTATGAGATCGTATCCCGGCCTACATGTGAGGCCGGTGTGTCTGCATGTCGTGCAGACTATGATGATATGAGAGTATCCGCTGTGAGCCATGTGCTGCCTTCGGGGAACGAAGTGCGGTCAGTCATGGCGATCAGCTCACGCCAAGTCGGCGTGATCAATTTCATGAAGAACACAGTCATTTCGGATCACCCCGTCCGTTGAGTTGCGATAGTCCAACGGCAGGTCTCCTGGCTTGCGGTTCAAGTGGTTCCGGGCGTCTTCCCAGCCTGTCGGCCAGTGACATTTACCTGGAACCTTACCGCTCACAGTTGCGGGGGCAGCCACGGTTTCGGCCCCTAGTGGGTTGTCCTCACCGTATTCCCTATTAAGCCGTGGCCGTTGAAGCGGTCCACAGCGCCATTGTAAAATCGTTCTACCGGATGAAACTGTTCTGTGCAAGCGCCGGAAATCCGACTGAAACTCGTTTCCATCAAGTGTTGCTCAACGTAAGCCTTCTCAATTCCCTTAAGAACTGTCTTGAATGGCAAAACTACAATGACAGGAATATTGAAAGGTGAATTGGACGCCATACCGGCTAGATTGCGAATGAGGTGATCCCAAACGTAGTTACTAGAACGGCCCTCCGCCGAAAATAAGTGGACTGAGTTCAGTTGAGGATGAAAGAGTAAACCCAGAATACAAGAAAGTCTTTTGCATGAACACTGATTCAAAACTCCAACAATCCGAGTTTGGAAGCGGGCTTGTGATAGATTGTGGTTTTTCGAGAGATGATTGGATCACTTTGACATGGTAGGCGTCACAAGTTCCTTCCCCTGTACCACCCACCATTTTCCCCTATACTTCCGCTACTTATTTTCTGCCGCATTTCGTTTTACTGTATCTGGCTCCAGCTTCGCGGCCGGTGGTATCGGCGCCAACCTCCTCGCCGCTGGCGTCGGCCTCGCCGGCAGTCCCGCCCTCCCTGCGCTCAGCGCGCCGCCCAAGGTGTCGAACAATGGCGCCGACCAGAAACGCTCAGCCAGGCCGGCGTTACCTGCAACTCGGTCACTTTGGACAACCATCCCTTCATCTTGGGTTAACTGGGTTACTCGGCGCCGCACCTCGCGCCGGCCTACACGGCATGGGGCGCTTACAACACACAGGCCCACGTCGTCGTCGGAGTCCAGGGCCGCTGCATGATCGAAAACGTGTAACTGAACGGCCTGCCCATCGAACAGTTCGACGGTGTGGTCTATGAGACCGGGGAAGGAGCGGCCGGCGAGGCGGCGCTTTCGCTCTTCACCCGAACGGTCATCGAGCAGCGCGACGGCGTCACGCTTTCTTCGTTCCTGACCGAAGGCAACAGCAACAAGAGCGACACGCTGACCGATCAGGTCACTCCAGCCAATTTGTTTCCCCGGGGGCAATATTTCGAGACCGCGGGATCCTGGACGGTTGGGCTGCCGTCAAACGGAGGGGGCGTCGTCAACAATAGGGCCAAGCCGCAATTGCGTGTCGTTTAGCGCCGATCGCCCCAAAACTTTCAAAAAGTGCGGCGGTCAAACTACGAACTGAGACACGCCCCACTCCCTGGAAGTGGCCGCCCTTGCGGATCGGGTGCACAGTCTGTAGTTGTAGTTCTGTGACTGGCGCGTATCTGGTCTCACCGGGTGATTCCTGTCACCCGGCTCCAATGTCTACCTTGGAATGAACTCGCCCCGCCCGGGTCAACCGGCGCGGGGCTCTCTTTATTTGAGAGTGACGTCGAAGGCCCGCGCATTCAGGCCTTGCAGAAGTTCCATAGTCTCTTTGGTTGTGAGTTCTCGACCCAACCTCTTTGCTTCCGCTTGTGTCGCGGCGATCACGTCTGGAGCAGTCAAAGCCGCTACCAGCTTGAACTCAGCAAACCTCTCGACCAGGTTCAGTAGCTGTTCTGCATTGAGGGATCGTACCGAGAACCCCTCGATCTGCCTCAAGCCCTCCAGAGTCAGAGCATGGATCTCGGCCAGATTGCCACTGGCCGCCTTCATTGCCTTCGCCACTCCAAAGCTCAGCACGTCTGCTGACTTGAGGTTAGGGTCGTTCGATCTGTCGTCTGTCATCTGCTCATATAACCCTATTGTTTGAAAGCACGCTAGAGATACAGTCCAACTCTGACCGCCGGGCGCAAATCTGATCGAAGATGGAGAACGTATGCCCACCTCACCCACCGTTGGCGCCTTCGCCATCGTTCCGAGCAATGATCTGTTGGCCGCGCTGCCATTCTGGGAGCGCCTGGGCTTCTCTCGAACAGGCGGAGATGCCAAATACCACATCATGACGGGGTGGGGGTGCGAGGTGCACCTGACACAGGCTGGAACGGGTCCATGGAGTGTGCCGGCGGAGAGCAATCCCTTTGGGGTGTTCATTCGCACGCCGGATGTCGATGCGATCGCCGCCCGGGTCGATGACCTGATCATTCGCCCCGGAGGCGTCTTGCGACATCGTGAATGGGGCCTCTATGAGGTAGGCATCTCCGGCCCGGACGGCATGCTGGTCCGTATTGGCTGGCCATCTGAACTCGTGAAGGATAACAAGACAGAATCGACATACTGATCTGCACGATCCGTCGGGGCGTTGTGGAGGAGTGGCCGCCGAAATGAATAGGCTGAGAGATTGGTTTTCGTGGTGTGTCGTCGCAATCGTCCTGGGTGCGGCCGGTGGCATCTGTTTGGGCATCAGTGAGCTACTGAGCGAAACACTGGCGGGCGGGATGGCCTACTACGCCGGCGGAGCGATCCTCGCGCTGAGCCTGGTTGCAACGTACTTCGGCTGGAACATGTTTCTCGACGAGTAGTCGATTGAGGCTTATTTGCTGGGTCTTGGGCCCCACGAACGGTGTAAAAACTGAGCGAACGGAAGCTGACGGAAAAGTAGCATGAAGCAGGGCAAGGTCACTTTCTCAACCAGAATCCTGCGCAAGGAAGAGTTCTTGCCGCGCTATGTCGTTGTGAAGCCGGAGTATGTGAACGGCAGAACGCGCGCCTTTCAGGCTCAGGTCTTTCTGAACGATGCGGGTCCGTTCGTCCGCAACATCAGACCTTGGGGAAAAGGTTCGGATGTATTCTTCTTCAATTTGACGGCACCTCAGTGCACGAAGGCCGGGCTTGAAACAAATGATGAGTGTGTGGTCAGAATAATCCCGAAGGCCTAGTCTCCGTTGAAATGGCAGGCGAGCAGGTTTGCTCATAGTCTGCGACGTGGCATGTTTGGCGCCAGGATCCCCGGCAACGGGGAGGGGCGCGCTTCGTGAAATAGCTGCCCCCAGGTGTTTCACTGCAGGCGCGCCCTTTGCCGGTCATGCCATTTTCCTTTCCCGGTTCCGCTGCTGCGTGCTGCCGCCATCACCGGCAATTGGCCGGAGCACTGCAAAAGCGCAGGCATCGATCCGATGGCCGCAACACCCAAGAGTTGCATGAGAATGACCCAGGCATTTGCAGGCGATCTAGAGCGGCGGGTCGCGGGTCAGGTACGATTCCTTCCGTGCGCATGTGTCCATGATGTTGGCGGCGCGCTCCATGGCGCGTCTGACCATCCCGACCTCTTGCCGCGCATACCAGTGGATGACCGCACCGACCTTCACGACGTCGAGTTCGTGGCGCTCAGGCAACACCAGCTTGCTGACAGTGTCTGTACCGACGGAGATCGATCCGGTAGACATTGCAGGCAAGTTGGATATCGTTCCGTCGGCGTTGCAAGACATGGTCTGCTCAACATGGTCTGCTGAGCCCTGGCGCCGGGGATCAACAGGGCGGCGACGCACACCAGGCTGGCCGCAAAAGTGTTCCGCGCTCCGGATTCGCTCCGGAATGCAACGGATTGAGCCGAACCGAGCGGGAACGTACTGGCAACATTCGGCACGATGGGCTCAATTATTTCAATGGAATAGATTGAGGCACTTAGCTTGACATGGACAGGATCACAATCGCATGTCTGGCTTGCACATAGCCAGGAAGTCGACCGGCGTAGGTCGGTAGATAAGGGAAAGGGCTTCGTTCAGAGGCGGTGGTTTCTGTGCAAACATGTGATTTTCCTCCTGTATGCATAGAGACAGCTTGATTGTGATAGCGCAAACGTTCACGCCGAGAGACGCTTCAGATGCTGTCAATTTGTGTATCCGTCGCCGGATCGGGGGATCTGACCAACCGGCTTGAAACAAGAACACCCGTAAAGTCACCTCGTTCTCACAGAATGGATAAATGACTGCAATCGCCGGGTGCAGCGACGGCAGCGATCGATACGGCCCAGATGCCTTTGGACCTGCCGCAAGGCCGGGGCGGGTAGCGTTGAGCCTGGCAAGGCTTACGGGCCTCCCTTTGGCTCTTAGGCGCCCATCACGGCCCGATAGCTGCTCCGGTTGGACTCAGTAAAGGCGCCGCCGCGACCGCGCCCACGAAGGGAGGCCGGGCGGTGATCGAAGGAACCGGCCGCAGCCGCCTTTTCGGGACGAGTAAGACTTTGTCGAAGTCTCTCCTCACCCACACTAAATGATTGAGTAAACACGGTATGCAATCATAAATAGTTGTTCCCATGCTGAGTTAGCGTCTTTCACAATTTATTGAGCCACTTAAAGTCGGGGCCTCGGCTATTGGCGCGTAGAAGTCACATAGACCTTCGCAGACCTCGCGCCCTCGAATGCTCCGATTCAACCGGGTACCGTTGCGACAACGGCAATATTGGCATTCGCATCAGTTTTCGAAGGAGGGCTGAAGTACGATGCCCAACACTTCCCGTCGAAAATTGCGCCAACAAGCCTCAACGACGATAGCGGCGCACGACCGAACGCATCTCAATTCAAGAACGGATACACCGATCACAGAAAAGCACAACCGCGGCGATCAAATCACGAACTATCTCTTCAAACACAAAAAAGCGCGCCAAGTTACGAACCTGGCGCGCTTCGTAGTTATCCTATGAATGCTTTCAGTCTCTTCAAGTCAATTGCCACGAAACGACTGCGTGCTCCCGTTGCAGGATCCGCCTTGAGTATCGTATGTTTGCCGTCGGCATCCTTAAGCAACACCCCACTGTCGATCAGTATCGACCGCAATGCGTCACCTCTGCAACCTACCTGCTTACCGAGCTTCATCAAGTCTGTCTCCCAGATGCAAACTGTGTCGCGTTGTTTAAAGGTTGACATAAACCCGAGAGTTGTTGCGCGCCGCTTTGACGCCAAAGTCGGGTCCGAATTCATTCTCAGAAAAAGGTCCTCCTCGGCAACAACGCGGTGGAGATTGTGATGAACTGTCTTGCGATCAACATAAGAGCCGGAATTCTGCTTCATGTACCTCTCGTAACACCAAATGATGGAATCGTGACCGTTTTCCTCTGTCCAAGGAACCAACTCAAACTTTGCGGCAAGCGTAGCGGCAGCATACACATTCGCGAATTTTTCGAGAATACGAAGCTGAGCTCCAGACAGCCCGACGGAATAGTGGCCGAAAAATTCTTCCCGTCTGCGCGCGGCAATTTCAAAGCAATCGGCCTGAAGACTCGAGTCAGTCAACAACTTCAGCCAATGGTGGCCCACGCTGCCGCTATTCTTGCGACAGCCTTCCAGACAGTCGTTCAGAATTTCGTTGCGGTCCTCTGCCCTCAAGCTCTTCGCACCGTGCTCGAAGACTCCCCCATCTTCGCTCCTCTTGATTCTGAGATCGACAATTCGCACTCCTTTCGGACTGGCCTCTTTTCCCTTCTCGATCGCGCGGCGATTAGCCGAAGTGAGAATCGCACAGACCCACTTCATGTTCGGAAGAGAATCGCGCACTGCACGGGAGCGCGTACGACCTTTTCCCGACGCCACGTTAAAAACAAAACTTGCGAGATCCTCTGAAAGATTCTCTTCGTCAACAGGCATAAACAGCCCGTTGCGCGAGTTTAACTCCTCTTCACGCGCGCGGGGGGTCTGATTGAAATCCGGCATGTCGGCAGCTGACGAGGGACTTTCAAAGCACGTGTTGGCAATGGCCAGCAGCGACGACTTGCCAGACGAGGTGTCTGACCAAAGGTTCACCACAGGAACGTCGGTGATTTTCAGAACCCTGGCGAGCAAAGGGCCGCTTAGCGCATGCGACACGGCGAAAACCGCCGAATGCGAATAGCGCGTGAGCCTTCCCAACTCGAACTTCCACCGCTCCAACGAATTTTCTTTGACAAAAGGTTTGGTAGCGCTAAGAACGCGGGCGCGGTGGACAGGCCGCATAGTTGCAGAACCGTAAGTGCGGCACTTCAACACGAAGGTGTTCGTCGCGGCATGCCACCCCGTCATATCGGTTATAGCATACTCCTTGCAGTCCTGCATTGGCTTCACGATCGTTTCACTAATAAAATTCCGTGACGCTTCCTTTCCATCGGGAATTTTCACTCCGTGATTTCGGAGTTTGTCAGCAAGCACACCGGGTTTACCAATCTCGGCAGGATCGATCAGGAGGCGACTGTTCCGCATCGTGACGCTGTTGGAAATGCGTAGTACGATCTTGCTGCTGTTGTCGAATTCATCGACCGCAACAAACAATAGTTTGAGTTTGCAGTTCATGTGCAATCCTTCAAAATGTTAAGTTGATAGAGTGACCAGCCCAAGTAAGTGTGCTGATCGTTGTGGGTGGGCACAGAAAGGCCGTGACGAAAGATGCGAAGACAGGTTCACCAATGTGGTGAGTCACTGCGCGCCAAGATCAGGTCGTTTTGTGATGTCGGTGATTGACGGTGCGATGCAAAAGCCGATCGCCTCCTCCAACTTTCGGAAGGACAAGCGGCATTGAAATGCCATCGCACCTAAAAGGTCTTTACCCGGGCGATTTGGCAATCTGCGCAGGTCGGTGCCTATTTATTGCCAGAGTGGCAATTTCGAGCGCAGATCGCTATATGTCGACACTGCCAGACAGGGTGTACGATGCGTGGCGATGATAGCACCAGGTCACCGACGTCTGTGCCTCCTTGATTGTCCACGGCACAATTTTCAGATGCGCCGCGACGCTGCTGGTTGCGTACACCATTGCAATCGTTCGAGGATGCGAAACCGCGAAGAATTCGATCCGACACAATGTTCGTCAATGAACTGCTGCTTGAAAGCAACCGCTTTGGCAAACAGCTTCGCCTGCAGCTTAGGGTTGGTCAGGTTGCGCAACCAGGCATCGCCCACAGCTCCGGAGTGATCGCGACAAATGCGAAGTGCCTTCTGCAAAAGATCCGACGGACACGCGCGCATTTGATCCCCATTGTGGTAGAAGATTCCTCCTTCATGAGTTTGCAAAATGGGAAAATCGATACACCCAGAGAAAGGACCGCAGTCGCCATTCGCTCCGCGCGAAAGCGGTTCGCCAGCCGAAACGAGAACGGGCAGCAACCAATCTTCGACCCCGTCGTAAAAGCCAATGTTGCGGCGGCACCCGAGGTGAACGCGAGCACGAAATTTGCTCAAGGCCTCTCGCGAACCAAACTCATCGATGATGAAGACTCGTTCGTTAGAACGATCAAGGGCAATAGCCAGCTCACATGGCGAAGCTTGAAACGTCATGAGTTCCGGCCAATCGCCAGGCAAATTGTAGCAAGTGGCTGCCAATGCCAAAAGCGACGTCTTACCCGTGGCCGTGGTGGAATGAGGATTTACCGCTGTCACTCCCCAGAACCGGAATGCTTTTGCGAGCAACGGTCCACTCAAGACGTGCGAAATGGCGAAAACAGCCGAGTGCGAGAACTGCGTAAGTGCCGCTGCTCCGTTTTTCCATTTGGCCAGACTGCCCGGGCTGTACCTCCGCGCCATGTCTGCAAGACGCGCCTTGTGGATGGGCGAGGGCTTTGTGCCGCCATACGTACGGCGAGCAGAAACAAAGGCGCCAGACGAATGCCATCCCGCCTTGGTAGCCAACAGCCTCATCTCCATATGCGGCAAGCGTTGAAGAATGTGCCGATCGACAAATTCGCTTGCTGCATGGCGTTCCTCCGGAACGCTGACGCCATAGCAACGCAGCATGCCTGCAACGCGTTGGGGCTTATCGAGTTCGCTACGAATCAGAACCACTCGGCACACGCCGGAAGAATCATTGTCCCAAATATCGATAGCTACTGTGATTGAGGTGTCGCGCTCGTTGAATGCGACAAACCTCACTTTAAGAGATTTTCTCATAGACATATTCCAATTGATTGGGGTTTGAGTTGAAGGTGGGCAAGGTGATCGGTGATCAGATTTGATCACGAGATCACCTTTTCTCAGACTCAACACCTATGTGGGAGCTGCAACAATATGTTCCTCACTGCAGTGTAGAGCATATTGAGCTGTAAGCTCCTGGCGCTGAGATTGTGTTTTAAGATTTGGCCTATTTCTAGCTGTTCCAGCTCAACGGCAGTCATGTTGGTGGCTGGAGAGTGTGAATAGCAAACAGGCTTATTGAGTCTTTACCAGAACGTTGCCGTGACGGCGCAACCCAATGGTGATCAGTCTGTCTTGGTGAAGTGAGTCACTCATCTGTTCAGTCAACGTTCTCAAATCTGCACCTTTCAAAGAAGTAGGGAACGTATTGCGCCTTCCTTCCTTGTTGACATAGGAGTATCGCGCATTGAAGTCAGGCTTCATGGCGTACTTCGTGATGCCAACCAGCTCATAGACGTTCTTCGCCCGCAGTGGCCGCAGAACCTCATCCGTCTTTACCAGGCAAGCCCTCAACGCCATCCATTGAGTTTTGCTGAGGGGAGTTGTGATGAGCATCGCCTGGAATTGCCAATGATGTTTACCTGGATCCCACTGGTAGGTGTTGCGCGAAACATCAACGCCACCAATCCATAGTCGCGTACTCAGACCTGCCCGCTGGATAACGTTGCGGTAAGTTCGAGTGATCCGCTTCAGATCGATTGTCGAAAGAGTTTTGTCCGACGCTGTGGTGACGGCGATGATGATGGATACGCACTGCAGATCAGAAGAGCTGGCGAAGGTCTTTTTGCACCGCCTGACAAGCCAGCGCTGCATTGCTTTACCACAACACTTGCAAGGCAAACGCCCGCAGGGGTGACTGCTGTTGCAATTATGAAGTTCGCGAAACGCGCGCTGTTGCCTTGAGGCAAAAAGTTTGGGTGTGGGGTAGTATCTGGCCAGATCAATATTGGTGTTTCCCATCTATGCCTCCCGTGTCACAGTGCGGGAGAGTTCGTACGCTTTCACATCAGAAAGACGGTAGCGCACCATCCTTCCAATTTTCACGTAGACGCAGCCTACTCCTTTCCAACGTGCCTGTTGCAGCATGCGTGGCGTCACGTGCCACCTCGCTCCAAGTTGGTTTTCATCCAAAAAAACATCCGCATCTGAATTCTGCGAATGCTGAGTGATAGTCGTAGTCATGATATTTCTCATGCTTGAGTTACACGGACATCGAGTCCGCCACATGAGCGGGGCCCATGCCTAAGAGCTTTACCCGGGGGAATTTCGGTTCGCTTCTGAGTGGAACCAATTGCATGCAAATGACATGAAAAAACATGACAAGTAACTGATGGATTGCGAGCGTCCACTATTTGAATGAGCGTGCCGGGACCTAGAATTGGTGAGGAGCGCGTTTCAGCTCAATCAAATTCTGATCACTCGGTGAGTTCGAAGGTGCAGTGTTTCCTTGAAGAACAAAGTGAAGTGTAAAAACATGACACGAGTGAATAAAGCTGCGATCACCGATCACCTCTTTTGGCAGGTGAGAGCGCGGTTGGTGAAGGAATGGAAAGATGTTGTTTGGAGCTGGATCAAGTGATCGTGTGGAAGCGGGATGAGTTGGTGAAAACTATTGACCGCGAGCGTTTGATGCGTGGCAAATGAATTTGAATCTGGCCTGCTAGGTGTGCTCGAAAGAAGCAGCGACTTTGAAGAGGATCGAGGAAGGTGAGGAGCTGAGCCTAGGGCTGGGCTCATTGGCAAGAGACGCAATCAATATTTGGAGTCGGAGAAACTCTGTTGAAGAAGCTAAGGGGGATAAGCGTCTTGTTCCACCAGCAGGAGAAAAGGCCGATATCCACCATGACAGCGTCAGCTTTTGTTGAGTTAGGTGAGGCAGTCTTTCAGAAGGGAGTATGAAGAGGGTTTCCGATCATGCCGCCAGTGAGCGGCAACTCGATCAGCGGCATTACATCATTTCTGGGGTAACAAAATCACCAAAACTGGATTTGGTGTTTTGTTTGGGATCATCGCTGAGTCGAACCGCTCTGTTAAGAGCGCATCGAGTGCCGTTTGTGGGCCGATGACTGATTTGCGGTCAGATGGTTGATCGAATTTGACCGTCACAATACGTGTGGCACGCCTTTGAGTTGAGCGGCGAAGCCTTGAAAGCGGCGATGGCTTCATTGTCATCACGCTTCAGCGTTCGGGGTTCGGCGGCGGCACTGTTCATGCCTTCGACGAGCGCCCCCAATTTCGATCCGGTGACGTCGCCTGCCTGCTGGATGGTCGGGGCGGGATGGACGCGCGGATCAGGTGATGTGAAGGTGCCGAGCGGCACGAGTTCATGCCCCGCCCACTCCGCCATCCGGGCGTCACCCCCAGCTGCCCGGTTTTGGCCTCGAGGGTGGCGACTTGGTCGAGTCTGGGCGCTTGCTCCGGATCGTTGACTGAGCCCGTCTCGCAGATCTTCGATTGAGAAAAGCCCAACAGACCCGGCGGCGCAGTACGACGTCCGCCGGCGGTTTGAAGTTGGGGAGGAAATGCCCAAAAGGGCGGCAGGTGCGGCGCCGCTTGCTATCAGCGCCTCCCAGGGATCGACTGCCGCGGTCGCAGTCCGGGATTTGGCCCCACTATCTCTGAAACCTTGCGATGCGGATGGCCTTGACGCGCGTAAAGCGTGTGTTATTTCCATAAGAAAAAAAGACCAAAGGGTGGAAAATGGCGCAGTTGCTCGAGAAATCAGGCATTGGCCGCCTCTACTTGCGAACCGGGCAGAGCGTGGTTGTTTCGGTGACGCTCGACATTCGGAAGGTGGACGGCCTCGTAGTTGGACACGGCTTCATCCAGGCGGATCACGTCACTGAGACGCTGGTATTCGAGCACGGCGATTGTCCTGTCCTCGAAGTCGACGACCTCTCCATGCGGATCAGCATGGTGCGAGGCGGAGGCACCGGCCGCATTGAATTCAAGTCGATTGGAGCCATCAGTGGCCTGTAAACGGCAGGTACCAAAAGATCGCGTGGCGACTGACATCAGGCCAACTCCTCGACATCGACGACCTTGAGCATTCGCGCAACTTCCGTGAAATCAGTTGCAGGGAACCCGTGCGGAATGCCTTCCAGCACGATCCACAAGCGGCGATCGCTTTCGCCCGGCACGATGATTTTTCGCCTTGAGGCAATTACCGGATAGTGGACGGAAACCGTGGGCTGACTTTCTGTCCAATCGTGAAGCGATGACGCAAACGCCAGTCAGACAACATGACAGGCTCCCCATCAAAAAGGAGCGACAACGTGGCGCGTGCAATGCAGCAATGACTTTGATTTTGTCACGTTGCTGCGCAGCTTGGAGCGCTGTAACTTTGAAGCCGTGCCGCCGAGCCGGCGCACCTGCTACCCCCCGGAGGCGAGGATGACGACAGAAGAAATGGCCGCTCTTCTTGCAGACCTTCAGGTCAAGTGTGAACTCTACGAAACGATCTTGCTGGCGATGATGCTCAACCTCGCCCCGGAGACCGAGGACGCCGACCGGGCGACGATGCGCGTGATCCAGACCGTTACCGAGCAGTTTGCCGAAGAAATGCAGTTCCTACCCTCCCAGCGTAGGGTCGAAGCTGAGAAACGCATGCGGGCCCTCAAATCCTTCACCGAGAAGCTGCTGGTCAGCATTCCGATCGGCCAATCTCACTGACTCTTGAGCGGCCGATCCGGTTCCAGAGCGGCGTTAGAGAGAGCGTCTCAGACTTGGCAGGCAGATCGCCACCGGTTGCCGTCCGTTGCAGATTGTTGCAAGCTTCAGCCAATTGGATGCGAGAAAAATGACGAGCGACGTATTCGAATTGGCTGGCATGATCAACCTGACCATCCCCGCCAGGACAACCTTCCGTGCGGTTGGGCGCCTGGCGATCGCGGATCCAGACGTAGCCCCCAGCGGCACCGGGTTCATGATGGTTCCGGTCGACTATGCGACTGGAACCGTCGTCGAGATCACGCTTGCAGACCACCGCTTTCAGGCGTTCATCACCGAGATCGGTCAGTACACTACGCGCTTCATCATCACAGGCCGAATCAGGAATTCTGCGGTCAAAGCGTGCTGACATTTCAGGCGGCCTCCGATTTCATTGGACGCTCGATGCCCTCAGGGTACTCCATGCCGTCAGGCCAATGGTAGGGAAACAGCGGACAGCCCTCTCAAGACGGTCGACTTTTGTGTCTCCGCCTTCCTTTAGGGATCAGTACAGAGATCAGCAGTTCTTGATGGCACGGGAGTTGATGAACCCCGGGATCCCGGATCCCTGCGCCTTTGCGAGAGAATAAAGTCCGGCCCGCAGGGCCTTTTCGCCATGCCGCTCCTGGACAATATTCAGTGTGTAGATGTTCATAGTCATCAGAGGCTTCTGCTTGGAGATCGGGATAGGATAAAGGAGTGCCCTGATGCCAGCAGCGGTGCAGGCCTTGTCCTCTGACACGGCCCAAGAGACGCCAGCGGCGCGTGCCGCCTTTAACAACCCCAGCTGCGTCATGGGCCTGACTTATCCGTTGACCGCCGCGAATACCGATGCCGCCTCCTCGGCCTGGGCATCGACGATCGCACACGGCACACGCTCGTAGCCGAGTGACAGGGCGGCGGCCGCCCGATGCTGACCATTGATGCTGGCGCTTTTCTTACCCATCTGGATTACGATCGGGGTTGAGAACTTTCACGAGGAAAACCCCTCGGCGATCAAGCGCACGTTCTGCTCGCTGCGCGCCGTGATCTCGCGCTGATAGGTATCGTCAACGACAATTGAGGAAGCGGCCAGACACTCCAGTTACGGCGGCTTGCCCAGCCGCGTCTTCGGAGTCGCGACGGCGATGCGCGATAAAAACTTCGTGGCGTCACTCCACAGCCCCTGGCATGGCTCCAGCTATTAGAGGAATTGCCGTGGCGAACCGCACCGCAGCGGCGGGACATGCCATTGGCGCCATCGATCGGAAACCTGCAGTGATGAGGGCGAAGACCCGCGAAGCTGACGCGCGCCCATCGATTGAGATAGCTTTCCCAGAAACAGGCGTTCATGTTCACTGCGCCCGCACGGCAGAGGTGAGCTGGAAGGCCGTCATCAGATCACGTCACCGCAGACACTTCAGGTCCGAGAATTTTTCGCTACCTTGGCGCTCATCTTTCAGCCCTCGCTCAGGATGGGATTTAGGATTTCTGGTTTTTACGCACGGTGAAGAATGGTGATGGATACCTCAGCGAGTTTGCATTGGGAGCCAGTTATCAACGTGGTTCGCGATGTGGGTATTGGGCATTTAAAGCGCCATGGCGCGAGTAGGAATGCGGAACAGACGGATATTTGATGACATGTGTCGGAATCGCAATTCTCCCAAATGTGCAAATGTTCATTTGGCCTGATTGCATAAGATCTGAACGGTGAATAGTTGCGCCTTTTCAGCGACAGCAGAAGCATCCAGTGTCTGAGCATCAGAATTTGACCCGTAACCCACAGAATGAGCATCCATGAAGTTTTGCGCGACGTTCCCCTTGATCGCAAAATTGACATTTTGAGGAAGGGCTCCAGTAGCTGAAGCAAATGCAATCTCGTTCAATTTTGCGTTCACCACACCAATAACGTTGCCAGAGCTGTCTAGGAGTGGACCGCCACTGTTTCCGGGTTGAATGGGCGCGGATATCTGTAGGAGCCTGGCATCGTCCCCGATTCCTGCGAGCGAACTTACTGTTCCCACCACGAAGTTTCCTGAAGAGGATAGGGTACCTGTGAGCGGAAACCCAAATACCGCCACAGACTCACCTAGACGCGGTCGGGTTGGTCGGAATTGAGCAATTGCATTTGGTCGCCAGGTGACAGTCGGCCTCACCACCGCAAGGTCGTTTTGCACATCAGTTGCCATAACGTTGGCAGACATTGGCAGTTGGCCAGCTTGGCCTAGTTGCAGCGTTTTGCAGCCTTGGACCACATGGAAGTTGGTAAGGACATCGCCAGATGCTGTGACAATGATACCGGTGCCTGAGGACGAAGCATCTTTATTGTCTCGAGGAGGGCTGGCTGCCGTTGATGCGGTTTCCTTTTCACTTGCCGCTTGGCTGTCATTTCCTGCACTCGGCTGTTGAGACGGAGAAACTGGTACAGGCGTTCTATTGACATCTACGCAGCTCACCAGATCTGCGAGCATTCCGGATGATCCACCCAGATCAAACCCGTACTTTTCACCGCGAAAGAAAATCTCCATGGTGTGCGCGCGTCGAAATTCACCTACTGAATCGTCTTCCGGCATATCGACGTATATAGTTGTACCGTCAGGGGACATCTTGCTTGGAATCTGGTGCCATTTTCCTCCATCGAACCGGTAGTTCATGGAGCTTACATTTGGCGGCAACCCTCTGGATTTTGTAAACCCCAATACCCAATTGTATTGTTTTGTGACGGCAACAATCAATCCAAAGCCATTCCTGAATTCCGCAGATGCGGCGCAGTGCGTGAACTCATCCGTGACTTCGTCTGTGTAAACCCCGCCGTGCCAGGAATAACTATCAAAAGTTTTGATTTCCCTCGACCAGGCCGAATTGACCTGGTGGAGAAGCGTGACTGCAAAAAAGGTGAGAACCCCTCGCATCGCCAGCTGTAAAATGTTGTTCGCCATATGTGCTGTTGAACATACATCTTCAGATGTCAAGGTATGCGCATCTTGGCAGATCAAAGGCGGCAAATCTCTCAACTTGCTTGTTTGAGCGACATATTCCCGTTTGTGTACAACCCGTCACCAGCCGAACGACGATCGTTGGCACGGGAACGGAGGCGCTACTGAAACTCTGTCTCTCGTGGACGCTGTGACCAGTAAAGGGCCGTCCGCCGATCGCTAAAAACGAGTGAATGGTCCCGCCGCTGACACTATCCCCGGATCCGCGATCCCGTGGGGGCAACCACTTCTGTTCCGCTGAAGACATTGAATGCAAAATGGAGGAAAGGATTGCGACACGGTCCACATTGCTCCAGGCACCAACAGCCGAGTACTTGCACAAGGCGCTGCAGAATTTTGGAGGAACTGAATGCCATCCATCCATTCAGGCAGGGAAACGGCCGCTCCCAATTCTTTCCATGTCTTTTGTTGGAGCACAGGCTGGGTACGCGTCCCGTCCTGGGAAGTTCTGAAGCTGATGGTCTGTTCAACCTTCATGGCTGATACTAGGCAGGGGTAGTAGGACTGATCAACTTCTCTGTTGCAAGGTAAAAATGCGAGAGCGCTGTGTCTCAGAGAGTGTGATCCTTGAACTGGTTGGCCGATGCTTGCGAGACATTCTGATGAAAAAGGGCAATGGTTGTCCAAATGAAGTCATTTGGTGTGATCGCAATACGAAATGTTTCCTAGATTGCCCAACATGTGTCGGAATTCCACTAATGCCACATGGCTTTGGGACCTCGCTTGGGTCAAAATTGCGCTTTCGCTTGCAGAGTGTGGGCATATATAGTGCTGGTGATGAGCAGCTCAAATCCACTGGAAAGTGACCCATTCTTTGCCCTTAACCATGATTCAGAATGGAATGCCTGTGTAGGCAGTCAAGGAGAACAAGAGAACTACATTGATGGCTATTTGGAATCTGCTGTTGCGCTTGCTGAAACCGTCATTGCCAAAAAGCTCTATGGTCAGCGTGATACCCTGGTCCTTCCCATTCTTTACACTGCTCGTCATGGGATTGAACTGGCGCTAAAATACGTCACAGAAAAGTTGGTCAGCGCTGGGATTATATCGCGTGGAACCCTGAAGAGGAATCACAACATCAAGGCGTATCTGGCCCACCTGCAAGGGAGCAACATTGGAGATGAACAGATCAGAAATGCGCTGGCTGCGCTCATCCCGTTCGTGGAGAGCCTTTCCAGAGTTGACGCAGATGGCCAGCAATTGCGCTATCATGAGACGCGTGACCACAGGCGAAGTATGGAGGGGGTGGCCCTGGTCAACTTCCAGGTGGTGCTGAAGAGCCTGCATGCCTTGAAGGACATATTGGATGGATTGCAGTATCGCACGCGAGACTTTGTTTACGAGCGGCGCGCCGGCACGGTGACCTCAAGGTGTTCACGTGCTGATTTGCTTGAAATAGCAATGATTCTACCGCGAAGGGAGTTATGGAGAAGCGAGGCGTTTACCGATGCCAAGGACGTCATTCAGAAACGCTTCCACTTGAGCAACAAAGCGTTTTCCAACGCATTGGATAAAGTGCAGGAGAACAGAGAAATGCGCGTTGTCCTGCAAATGGACACGCCCCTCGCGTACCTTTCTGATGATGATCTCATCAAGTTAGCAGAGTTGTGGAGACACCTCCATCCACCCAGAGAGCAGGAGGAGGGGGAATTCACAATCTATACTAGCTTTGGCAACGCTGAAGAGATGATGAAAAGTCGGGATATCCTGAAGTCAGTGATAGACCAACTTGAAAAAGCGCTTTCTGTTCAACAGCTGGCAGAATTGGAAGTCATGTTTTACCTGGGAAGGGACAACTGGTTTGTGGAGATTTATGAAGTGGAGATTGAAAAAAGAGCTGCGCTGAAGACGGAAGGTAAGGACAGACGGGAGAAGATGCGCCACCTCTTGCTCAAAACCAACTTTCTGAGCTGCATAACTGTTGCTGTTGCGCGTTTGGGAAGACGAACCCTTTCGGAAAAACTGATGAAGATGTGAGACCAAATTGAGTTTGTCACACCTGGGACACTGCTCAAAAAAGCACTAACAGCATTGACGTTTCTCTACCCACGCATGCACCACAACCTGTGAATGCTGCCAAATTAACCTACTTGACAAACTAACCAAATAGGTTATGTTGATGTGAAATGGAAAAGTTCAAGCCCCATTACAGTCTGGCCAAGGTTTGTGAACTGATTGCTGCTGGAAAGGTGCGGGCCACGGCAACTGCTTTTGGCGGTGCCTTGGAGCTTGGAATTGAGTCCCTGGAAGGAATGTGCGCGGTGATATTGGGTCTCACGCAGGGCAACTTTTATAAGAGCATGACGACGCGGTGTGACCATACCATATGGCAGGATGTCTATCATGCGCAAACCAAATCAGGGGATCAAGCCTATATAAAGCTGACTGTGATAGAAGACGTTTTGATCGTCTCTTTTAAGGAGTTGTGACCATGAAATGTCCATGCTGCGGAGGCGCTGAACTCCTCAATGATACGCGGGATCTGTCATATAGTTACAAGGGTGAATCCACGACAATCCCTGAAATTACTGGCCAGTTTTGCCCATCCTGTGGTGAGGTCATCCTGAACAGGGAATACGGTGACAGGTACAGTGAAGCGGTGGCTTCATTCCAGCGCCAGATCAATTCTGCCTATGTAGATCCAAGTTATATTGCAAAGGTGCGCAAAAAGTTGGATTTGGATCAGCGACAAGCAGCTGAGCTGTTTGGGGGTGGAGTGAACGCTTTCTCACGCTATGAAAATGGCAAGACAAAGCCACCACTCTCATTGGTAAAATTACTAAAGTTGCTTGAACGTCACCCAGATCTGCTCAATGAAATAAAGGCTGCCTAGTTCCAATAGGAATGTATTTGGGGAATAAACCAGTCAGCGCCGCCGCACAGTGAACAGCCTATGAAATGCAACAGATTGAGCTGCAATGCAGCTTGAGATTCCCAGCAGGATCGGGCCAGAAGAGCTAGCGTTGGCGTTTGATGTTTCCTCAAAAGATTGCGGTTGCCAGGTTTCCCGAGAGCTTCGCATCTGATTATGAGAGAATCATAAGCGATCGTTACTGTCTCCTTCCTACTGGAACAAATCAGAGGTCCCTCCCAGATTCCTCTCCGTGTTGCCGCGCCCTCCCGTAGCCTACGAGCATCGAGCCGGCGAGAAGTCTTCGTGTTCAAAAGGTCGATAACAGTCTTTCAGCCTTTTGTAAGCTCAGCGACTTCTGCAGTGTGAACCATCTCTTCACAGGTTGGGCGCCTCTTGAGCAATGACACTTGCTGTCCTTTGCCTTCAGACTAAACGACCTGAAATGCCAGGAGCTAGCTTCAGGGATTTAGTGTGATCTAACTGAGATAGTTGTGCTCAGTTGCCTTGCGTTCATGTCCAGTGGCAATGAGCGGGATCTATGCAGACAGAGGCCCCACTCTGCTGCCGTTCCAGCTCAAATTTTGATTTGAAAATGATCGCCTCTGTCGGAAATCATGACGTAGAAGAACAGGCCGCAATAGCGCATGCGGTTCGCTTTGGGCGGATCACCATGCTGGCGTAACGCCTCTGTGATTGTCAGATAATTCGACGTCATTCTTAGCAGCTTAGAGCGTTTGCTACGCTTTTGTCTGGAAGCGGTAATGCACCGGTTGGATCTGGAGATTAAAGGTCTTCAAAAGCCCTTATTTATCTATCTAATTGAAAATATTGACAAAATAATGATTTTGTGATATTTTGTAGAGGCATAAGGGCTGTCCCCAGGTCACCTCTGAGATGACCAACTTGTGGCAATCCTGCGCTTCAACCTCAAAAAAGGATATCAATATGATTGGCCAACCTGCAAAGGTTTTGGCGCCAGCAGACGTGCGCGCATTGCTGCACAAGGCGTCTCAAGGGCGTTACCCCCAACGAAACAAAGTCATGGTTCTGCTCAGCGTGAAGGCGGGGCTGCGTGCTTGTGAGATCTCCAGACTGACCTGGTCCATGGTTCTGGACAGTCAAGGAAAAGTAGCAGAGGTTTTGGAACTGCCAGCACGGGCCGCAAAGAAGGGAAGTGGCAGACGCGTTCCCCTCCATCCAGACCTCAAAAAAGCACTGGAAGTATTGCTCAAGACTTCTTCAGTTGACGGTCCTGTGGTGCTATCAGAACGCAGGAAACCCATGTCAGCCAAAGTGGTGGTTAACTGGTTCAAGCTACAATTCCGGGCATTGGGGCTGGAGGGGTGTTCTTCCCACTCCGGCCGCCGGACCTTTGTGACGCTTGCTGCGAGGCTTGTGCATAAGGCTGGTGGCTCCCTTCGGGACGTCCAGGAGCTAGTAGGCCATAGGTCGATTAAGACCACGCAGAGCTACATTGAAGGCAGCTCCGACGCACAGCGCCGGCTGATTCGCGCACTCTAATAGATGCGCCAATCCAAGACCCCCTGACGGGTCTCTTATTCCTCATCCAACTCAAAATCTGACTGAAAGGAACTTTGCCATGTGCGCGAAGAACGATGACGCATGTCCAAATGGAACCAATGATTTTCCCCCACTCCCATTAGCCACGCCAGGCGATGAACTTGAAACCCGGGATACGGCCTCAATCCAGCGTCTGAACGACTGTCTTCGAAAGACAGGGCAGGGAGGTCAGGTGTTGATCACGGATGGCATCCTCGAGCGCGGGTTGGAGTTTGCCCGCAAAGCGGTGGAGCAGGTGGCCGCCTTCGACAGCTTCTCGGAAGACAATGACCCCTGGGGCGAACACGATTGCGCGGGCCTCGAGGTCGATGGTCAAAGAGTCCTCTGGAAGATCGACTACTACGACCGCCGGATGGAGTTCCTGTCCCCAAACCCGGCGGATCCCAAGGTCACCTGCCGGGTCCTCACCATCATGCTGTCTTCGGAGTACTAAGATGGCACCCAGGGCCAGAACAAGACGATCGCACCCCGCACCGTTCAAGCAGGGCAGGCTGGACAGCCTTTGCGGTCTCTATGCCAGCGTCAACGCCATGCGCTTTGCCTGTCACACGGAAGGCATCACCACCAAAATCTCCTGGAATGAGGTGTTCCGGATCATGGTGGAGCAGATCGACGCCAGGTGGCGGCTAGCCGATGTCTTGACCGAGGGAACGGACAGCCCGGAGATCCAGCTCTGCTTCAGGGCAGCAGCTGTCTATCTCAAGAAGCGCCATGGGATCATCCTCCGAGTGACCTGGCCATGGTCCAAGAGAAAGGTGCTGAACCCGGCGACGGCGCTGCAGCAACTCGCTCAACGCCTGGAACGTGGTAACGCACTGTTCTTTGGCTATGACGGCCACAAGGAGTCTCATTGGACGGTCGTGATAGGAGTCACCCGAACCCACGTGATTCTGATGAACAGCTGCTATGGCCCCACCATGATGCTGTCAGACTTTGCCTTCCATCCAGAAGGGCACTTAGCGAGGCATCAGACCTATGTACTCAGCGCCTGGTCAGCGGCCTTAATCAACATCTCCAGATTGTGAAATAGAGGGAGGGGCAATCCCTCCCTCAACCCTTGCCACCTGCAGTTCCCTCTTTTGGGCCAGCACTGCCGAGTTCGGTTTGCATAGCCCCCAGAGTATTGATTTGATTTGGGCCCAGAAATTGTATTCAGAAACTCTAGAATTTGCATTTTCAGAGAGGCATACCCAAATGAGTGATGTATGGACTCATGAATTGAAGCAATGCTTGGCCATCGTCCTCCGTGCGATCGTAAGGTCAATTCGAGCAAACGACGCTTCTAGCCCGTTGGAAACCTATGACGTCTGTGTTTTGACCTATTCGCGGCTAGGTCAAGCATAGGGGGAGGGGGACCAGACCATTGCCCGTTAGGATTGCCACCTCTTTCATATGGGTTCCAAAAATCCTGTCCGGAACAACGCATTTTGCCGGTAAGACCGTCTGCGTTGAGAAAACTTCTATGTCTCCTTGGGCAGTTGGTTCTCAAAAATCTTTCTTGGCCGAGGTGCTGACTTCTCCAATAGTTCAAGTGTTGCGACCGTAGGGTTGCTCACAACATTGCGCTTTGGTCCCTTTGTGGCGAATACTTGCCCGCAATGCTCACAGGTATGGTCTGAGTGCGGCGTGTGAGCGAGCTTTCCTAAATCAAAATGCGGTTTGGTACATTCGGGACAGCTCAGAGCTACCACCCGATCTGACAAGTGAGGAAGCGACAGCTGTGCCATTAGTAAGCGCAGCTGATGTTCATCGATTTTATGTCCATCGATTGTCAAGTCATCAAAAGTTTCATCGATGCAGGGCCGCTCAGGATTGTCTGAGTAGCAGTGAACATGAATGCCTTCTTCCTCCGACTTCTGCGCTGTCCAAAGAATTGCTGGATTCGACCCCCACAGCTCAATACCAAGCACGTACTGACTTTGCTCAATATTGATTGAGCGATGGGGGCGATGGGTGATCGGTGGTTTGTCAAACCCAGCATACTGCCGAACACTCACTAGCGGATTCCCCACACCAACCGCTGCCGCGCTAAAGTGTCGCCCACAACCAGAGCAAAGGTGTCTTTTGTGAGGGTTGACGGCAAAAAAGTCGCGGTCGAGATGGTTGTGGCCGCAGTGAGAACAGAGAACCTCTGACATTTCGTAGCCAAAAACCTGACTCGCCATATAGTACACTGCTTCTTCTTGCCCTAGTAGAAGCTTCTTTTTTTCGAAGAGGTTGGGCGCGAGTTCAATCCGAACAGCCCGAAAAGTTGAGTCAATCTCCTTTGGGCTGTCTGCTGTCGCCCGCGCATGCACATGAATACCTAGGTCGCTAAAGTTGTGCGCCGCAGTAGAGTATACAGGAGGGACTGCTCCCCAAAGGCCAATTCCCCCAGGATACTTTCTGGGATCGACATCGAGGATTTCCTCTTCCGCTGGCATCTCGATATGGCTCCGCCTGCAATGTGGTGCCTTTCCACCCCTCTTCGCGGTGGCGTCTGCCATGTGTTCGAGACACCAGAAACGTTGCCGTCCATCCCGCCTTCGCCCCCGATCAACGATATGACAGTTCGTACTTGCCATGCGTTCCTCTTTCGTTCATAACCCTCTTTTTACTGAATCCGAAGTCAAACTCAAGATAAGTTGGCCTTTGAACATCAACTACAGGTCAGAGACCTTAAGAGAATTTTCAAGAGGGAGAGATGAGTTCAGTAATATATATCACAGGACGAGGTGCTGATCCTGGGGCTGGACGCTTTCTAGGTGATCCTACCTTTAAGCCAATTGCTTCCCTCGGTGCCTGCATGCCCAACGTTAGACGCATGGTTCAAAAGGGTGACTGGATTTTCGTCATTAGCGGCAAGACCGTTTCACTACCTCAATACATAATCGGCGGCATAAAAGTTGCTGAAAAAATCACCGCTCTTGAAGCTTTTGAAAGGTACCCCAGCAATCGGCTGCGCCTAGACGATGATGGGCGGGTTATCGGAAACATCCCAGTAGATGCGAATGGTGTAAAACATCCGTTGGACGGGCATCGCGAAAATGGGTTCGAACGCCGAGCCCTGAACTTTATTGTTGGGGGCCAATCTATCCACTTCGATAAGCCAAGAGAAATCGAAAGGTCTCGCGAAGAAACCCTGAGAGTTTTGGCGGAGTTGAAAAACAAGCAGGGCAATCGCCCGATCGACATTATCGGAAGGTTCTCGAAAGTAGAGGACGAAAAGTTGTCCTCAATCCTTAACTGGATGAAGAAAGTCAAAGAAGACACTCATGGCTAGCTTGGCGGCCAGCTTATCAAAGTTGGTCAGGGACTATGACTGGCTTGCTAAGAGAACCGGAATTGGTGTCGAACGGCTCAAGGCCCTGGGCGAAGGAGCGGAACCGAAGATTTCTGAAGCGAAGGCTATTGCATCGGTACTGAAGCTTTCACTTCCGGCCTTACTCGATGCAGGAAAAATGTCTCTTCAGGCCGAAATTCGCTATCGAGGCGCAAGGTTCCTACCGACGGCCGCAGCTGAAGCACGTATTCTCAGCATAGTTGAGCTCTTTCGACGACATGAAGGGCTTCTGCCTAACACCAGGTCCTTACCAGTTTTCTCAGAACCTAGGACACTTCTTGATTTGGAGATAGTGAGCCAATCCGTTCGAGAAAAAATAGTACCACAAAAAGACTATCAAGGAGACCCGCTTCCCGACTTAGTTTCCAGATTAGATGAGGCCAAGCTCGTACATGTTGTGAGATTGAAGAATCTGGCCATCCACGGAGCGGCATTAAAGCTTGGCAATTCGCCAATCATCTTTGTGGCTTCGCAATACCTTCCAAGGTCATTGTTCTCAGTCGCTCATGAGTTAGGCCACCTGATATTTGGCCACGTAGAAGCTGAGCGTCCCATCTTAGACGCTGATACTGTGGGGAGCTTTGGAAACTCAAAAGAAGAATCTGCGTGTGACAGTTTTGCTTCAGCGCTTTTGATTCCTGCAACGACTCTCAGTATATTCTTGCGAACCTTGCGCTCTCAGCTTGGCTCGCAGAATGATACAATTGGAAGCACCGAGGTGCTCTATGTGAGTCACTTTTTTGCGACTAGCTTTCTTGTTGCTGCATTTCGCTTTGAACAGCTCGACATACTTCCAAGAGGGAGCGCTATAGCTCTTGATCGACAAATAAAAGAGGATCATGGATCGGCCGAGGCCTTCTCGCAAAAGGTCGTTTTGCCGCCTCGACAACCCATCGATTTGCCCGTGATTTCGTCATCTCTTCGGAAATCTATGAGAGCCGCTGTTGAAGGCGGAGATCTATCCATAGGTTATCTTGCGGACGCTTTCGGACTTTCTACATATGAGATGCGGGGCGCACTTGCTTGACATAACGGTAGACGCCAGCTCCATAATTAACGCCATCAACTGCATGAGATATGCAGAGGTGTTTAGTGGGCACAATTCTACGCCAAAGATCACTCCCGAAGTCCGCCGAGAGACAAGAAAAGCTGTCCCTCCAGAAGTCGGTTGCGATCAGCTAATTGAACTCGGATTGCTAGAGCCTGAAGCGGAATTGGTCACACTTGACGAGCTTCAAGCATTCATGAGCCAACATCGATTGGGCGCAGGAGAATCCGAAACAATATTGTCTTGCAATATCACAGGACGAACTGTTTGTTGCGATGATCGTAGGGCAAGAAAGATTACAAAGAATCTCCTCGGCGAAAACAGGCTCACCGGGATAATTGGCTTGCTTCGCTGTTCTATAGACGCAGGGCATATTACACGAGAAGAAGCAATCGTGGCGTATGAACAAGCCAGAGCAGCTGGTGGCTATCTGCCGGTTCTGAATCCTGATACACACTTTGGCCCCGCCGGAGCTTGATGTTCCTTTGACCGCACAACACGCCCAGATACATCGAGACGTATCATGACTCGCAAGGTCGGTGATGTAATCCTAAGCGATGAACTCAAGATGCGCTGGGCCTGGGGGGAACTTCATTCCGAGCGCAATTCAAAATGGTATTCGCGAAAAGGTGGGGAAGCCGCTCGACTGCTAGATTTGGCTCGCGGCGGGTTCGAGTTTGAGAAGCTCACAGCGGTGGAAAAGTCCGCATTGAAATCCTTTGTAGACGAGCGCATGAGACGGGAGATTCCCCCCGTACCAGATGGTATAGCATTCAAATATTGCGAATGGACAAAGCCGCAACTGGGCAGTTGTCTTGTTATCCCTAATTTGGGTGGTGGCCAGAATATACCCTACACTGATTTCATCGTGCAGGAACCACGCGCCCCTATCGACACGGACCCTCGGCATGTGGCGCGAAATTCTGGCTCGCGGAACAAAGGGTACATACCGCAAGAACCTGGCGTGGCCATCCTTGTGCCCAATCGTGGCACCGTACTGGTGGATGGTTACACTCGCAGTGTTGTCTTCTGGGACCTCGGAAAAGACGGAGACACTTACCCCGTCTGGGTACAGGTATAGGTGGCCGCCTTTTTCTGAGCTGCTCGTACAAGCCACAATTGAAAGGAAGCCTATCTTCCTCAATGCCCTGATTTGCTTAGCGATTGAATTTAGAAGTGAGAATCTGCGAGACCCGGAGCGGAAGGTAATAGTCGCCTTGGGTCCGCACACCGCCCTCCATTGCCGGCATCGAGTTAGGAATAGCGCCCCCCGAAAGCACTGGCTGAACTAGCAGTCTTGCAGGCCACACTGAAATTCACATTCGGCAGTCGATTGTCAGGCTTGCCGGTTTCGATTTCGATGTAACATTAGAGGCACTCAAGTCACTCAAGACTGCTGATGTCAGAGGACTTTGCTCTGCGATCCTGCTTCTTTCGTGGTCATATTCTAACTTGATTGTGTGCCATCAGGTTGCTACAGCACGACAAATTTCCTAAGAAGTAAGTTGCTGAAGAAAAAGGAAATGTTGGATGTCAGGCTAGAGTTCGATCCTCTCTGGCAGCACCAGCCGTCCCTCAAGCATCTCAACTGGCGAATCCACCTAAATGCTTGCACCTTCGGGTGATCTTGATTGCCGGTCCTGTAGACGAGATCGTATCCCCATTCGACATCCAGTCTTGAGGAGGGAAAGAGAGAAACGAGCCGGCCTTCCCTCAAGTCTTTAGCCACAAGCACGCTGCGCCCGAGCGCAACGCCTTCGCCACGGATGGCCGCATCGATCGACATGCTGCCATGCGTGAAGCCGGGGCCCCGCGACGTGGGATAGGGAAGCTTCATCATCGCGAACCATCGCTCCCATGTCGTGGTCATGCCGATCTCGTGGATGAGGCGGCACCGGGACAAATCGGCGGGAGCCAGAAGTCCGCCCATGCTGTTGCGGTAGTCGGGTGAACACACGGGAGAGACCGTTTCATTCATGAAGCGCTCCGCAGATCCCGATGGGTAGAGGCCGTTACCATAGCGCAAAGCCACGTCGACATGACCATCCGAGAAGTCGAGGGGTGCATCAGTCACTTCAAGGTGCACGTCGAACTCGGGATGTTGAGCCATGAGCCGGTGCAGCCGATGCGTCAGCCACTTGCTTGCAAACGAGACGCCGGAGCTGATGACAAGCCGTCCCGTGTCGTTCTTGCGGCGGATGTTCTCTGCTTCCCGGGACAGTTCGGACAACAGCCGTGTGACCGTGCCGAACAAGGCCGCACCCGGCTCGGTGAGTTCGATCTTCCGCGTCAAGCGCCGGAACAGCTCGGTTCCAAGATTGGCTTCAAGTGCCTTGATCTGGCGGCTCACGGCTCCATGGGTGAGGTGCAACTCCTCTGCAGCCAGGGTCATGCTCAGCCGTCGCGCCGTGGCTTCGAAGGCGCGGAGGGTTTGAAGAGGCGGGAGCTGATCGGACATGCGTGAATTCTAGTCACGTATAACGTGAAAAGGAATAGTTTGTACGCTGGTCTTTCAGCGGTCTAGCTATGAGCAAAGCGCACGCATTATTCGCAAGTGAGATGACACAGAGCCCGACCCTTTCTGCACCGCCCTCATCATCCCTTTCAGCCAAGAGTGCTGGAGCAATGCTGCTGCTGGCGGGGATGTGGGGGCTTTCAATTCCCATCACCAAGTTCGGTCTCGGGACCATCCCGCCAATGACATTCACGGCCCTGCGCTTTATGGTGGCTGTGCCGCTCTTCATGTTTCTCGCACGAAGGGAACTGCGGGTTTCTCAGAAGGCCATTCCCGGCATCATCGGTCTTGGCGTGATGGGGATCACGCTGGGAAATGTCGCCCAGTCCTTCGGAGTGCAGGAATCCTCCGCCTCGGTGGCGACCATCCTTTCAGCAACCATTCCGATCTTCATGGTGATCTTGGCGGCAATCCGGCTGAAGCAACCCGTTACGCCTCTTCAGTGGGGTGGTCTCATTGCGGCCTTCCTCGGGATTGCGCTCGTAGCCATTGGGAGTGACGCAGGGGCTGGCGACATGTCGAAGACAACACCCTCGGGTATTCTCTGGATGCTCGTTTCCGCAGTCGGTATCGCCAAATACTACATCTGGAGCAAAGAGCTCTCCGACAGGTACGGCCTGATGCCGGTGGCCGCGTGGAACATGTTGGTGGGGCTCGTCACCGTTTTGCCTTTGGCGGGATGGGAGCTTGTGGATCACCCGGTTCAGATCACCTTCGAAGCACTGGCAGCAATTACATATCTCGGCGTGATGGTGACGGTGGCCGGTTTGATCCTGTGGCTCTACCTTCTCAAGATCGTGCCCGCACGTATCGCTGCGAGCGTCCAGTATCTTCAGCCCATCATCGGGATCAGCGTCAGCGCCATGCTCTTTGGAGATAGGCTCGGACTCATGTTTGGGGCTGGCGTCGGGCTGGTGCTCATCGGGCTCGGGTTTGCCGCGACCGGTCGCCGCTCCATGGCGTGAAAGTGCAGCAGCGCACTGTGACAGCAGCTGCACTACCCTTCCCTGTAAGTAGCCGAATTCGCTTTTTGAGCCCTGCGCAGCAGCGTTAGTGAGCATTTCGAAGAAGTGAACCCGAGAACGCGGGGTGGCTCCCATCTTCCTTTCCACAATCAAGAGCGGCACTATTTTTTTGCTTCTGAGTAAGTCAGTGAAGACATTCGAATTTGATGATGGACAAGCAAGATCCCCAGAGCCTGATTGGGTATCAATCTGCAAATTGTCTTGCATGTAATTCTGATTTGCATAGTATTCGTCAGCACGGCGCATTGATTTGGGAGTTGTTCCATGTCTCTTGCTTGTGCAGCGCGCCAAAACCTTCTTGTTATTGTTGCATGTTTTTCTGTGTTATTAGCGGACATGACAATGTCCACTCAGCACGCGCAGGCAGGCTATTGGCAAGGAACCCATTGCGGAGCCATTGGCGGTGAGTTCGATGGCACTCGTACTGCACAGTCCGATATGAAGTGTACGTGGCCTTCCTCAGCCGACGCATCGTTTTGTCGGGGTCACCGCTCTTGCTACAGCATTGGAAACAACGCTGTATGCGTGGCCCATCCCACAGATGATTTCCAATGTGGGGGAGCAGCACTCCTTCACTGCAATGAGAAGGAATCAAAAGTTCAGGGTGGTACTGCATGCTTGATTGTGGACCGGCAGAGGGTTCATCAGACGTGTCAAAGCGGGGGAGCATTATCAACTGCCAATCCAGTTGATGTGGGGTCCGGGATAAAAACTCAGAGATTTGATGACTGGACCTCAGGAGGCATCAGTCCTTTGAGGTTAAGTCGGCTTTACAACAGCCAGTTCATGACAGTTGCCGCGCCGCTTCGTACGATGATGGGGACGGGTTGGCGGACGAACTTCGATGGATATGGTGCCTATGATTTGTCTGGCGGGTTTACTTCTCCCACCCAAGCTTCCAACGGCGATCTCCTGCACTTCATACTTCCAGATGCTATGGAGTATCATTTCCGACTTGTAAGCGGGGTTTGGAAGAACACTTTGCCAAGGCCCCATGCCACATCAGATGCAATCATTTATTGGGATCGATATCGCACCGACGTCGACATTGCGATCAGCGTTGCGGCTGGCCGTGTGGAATTGCGAATGGAGGATGGTACCGTCTATGCTTTCGATGATGACGGAAAGCTTATCGAAATTCGGAGTATTTCCGGATTCTCTCAGTATCTGACTTACGATGGAGTATTCCTAACGACTGTGAGGGACAGCCTGGGCCGCTCCCTTTCTTTCGAGTATGAGACAAGCCCGAGCCGGGAGAAGCTGGTTCGAAAGATCACGACCAGCGATGGCAAGATCTTCTCTTATAAGTATCTTGATCCCGAATCCGGATTGACTACGGATAGCCCGGTAGCACCGTTTGTACAGGACCAAGACTGGACACTGTGGACGGCTACGTTTCCAGATAGCACGCCTGGCACAGACCTTGATAACCCAAAGCAAGTCTTTAGTTATGCGACGGTAACGGGGTGGGATGGCACGCTTTGGCAGGCAATCTTGAACAGGCATCCACTTGCTGGAATTACCGACGAAAAGGGTGTGGCCTTTGCCTCTTGGACATACGACACTATTGGTCGCGTATTGACCAGCAAGCATATTGGCGGGGAAGACAGCTACACCTTCTCCTATGATGACACGCTGGGCAAGACCACAGTGACCAATCCGCTAGGGAAGGTGACGACTTATTCCTATACGAAGATGCTCGGTCAAATCAGACTATTGCAAAACGTCGACGGAATTGCGTCAACCAACTGTGTAGCGAGCAACACCAGCTATGCTTACGACACAAACGGCTTCCGCACACAAATGACCGACGCGGAAAGCCGCGTCACGAAGTGGACGCGTAACACACGTGGTCTTCCCCTCACAATGACAGAAGGGTTTGGAACGGCTGACGCCCGAACCACGTCATTCACCTGGGATGCCACGAAGCCCTTGGCCACTCAGGTTGTTGCTCCGGGCCTGACAACAAATCTCACCTACAATACTGACGGCCAAATGTCTCAGCTGAGCCAAGTGGACACCACGACAACTACCTTCCCCTATTCAACCAATGGACAGACGAGAACGACTAACTTCGGATATACCTCCCTCTCCCAACCGTCACCCCCTGCAGTGGGCCCTACATCAGGTGCGCTGTCAGATGTTACGCTGACCGTTCTCAACCCCGATGCGTCTGGTGGCACCGCGAATTGGACCAATTCTCTGGGAGCACTCGGTACCAAGACCACGGGTGCCTGTGCAGCGTCGGCTTGCTTTACCGGTGGGACGTCAGCCCAAACAATCGCATACCAGAACATTGCTGTACCTGTAGGGAATACTGCAGAAGTTGATGCGGGAAAGCGGGCTGTCACGCTTCAATGGAGCCAGGCTGCCAATGGAGTGACCGAAGATGCAGCGGCCATGCGGGTGGTGTTCCTGGACGGATCAGGAAACACGTTAGGCTCTGGACCATCTGCTATCATCATTCTGAAGAATTGGACGCAAAGAGCCCTTCAATATCCTGTCCCCGCCAACACGCGCACCATTCGCCTGGTCATGATGATGAACAGGTATGTTGGGTCTGCCAACGATGGCTACGTCGACAATATCGCCGTCAAGCTCATTGCAGATGGATCGGCTGCGGCCCTGCCATACCTCCGGATAACAAACCCAGACGCTGAGAGCTCGGGCATCACGGGCTGGACTGCGGAGAATGGCACAGTCGGAAAGGTGACGGCAGCTCCTTGCAATTTCTTCCCCTGCTTTGGTGAGACGACCCGAAACGCCGACAGTGTTGTCCAGACGATTGATATTCCCTCCGACCGCGTCTCTGAAATCGACAACAGTGCTCGGCGGATCGAGGTCGGGTGGATCGAGACCACCAAGTCAAGCATTTCGGTTGCAGCCGTCGAGGTGACCTTCCTTGACGCGTCCGGTGCGGTCCTGACCAACGGAACCACGAATACCGTGGGCCAGACATCTCAGGACGTCTGGCAGCAGCGCGTGTCGGCCTATGACGTCCCCGTTGGCACCCGAAAGATCAAGGTTCGCCTGAATTTCCCCTCAGCTGCCAACCTGATGAGCAGTCAGGCTTTCCTGACTGGTGTGACCACGCGGCTGATCGGCAGGCTTCCCGCACCCGCGGCAGTCAATCTGCTGACCTCGGTCGATGGGCCATTGGCAGGTACTGGGGACACGGTATCCTATGCATATGACGGGCATGGCAACCTCACCCAGGTCACCGACGAGGTGGGGAATGTGACGCAGGTTATTGCATTGACGTCGAATGGCTTGCCCGCGACGATCAGAGATCCCAATGGCGTCGATACCACGCTGGCCTACAACGCGCGCGATTGGCTCACGACAATCACGGTCAATCCAGGGGCCAGCCAAGCCGTGACGACCATCGACTATGATGCCATTGGTCAGGTGACCAAGATCACGGAGCCAGACGGGGCATATCTCCAGTATGCTTACAGCGATGCCCGGCGCTTGACGTCAGTCACCAACAATCTCGGTGAAGTCGTTGAGTATGGCTACAACGCCAATGGCGATATGACATCGAGCACGACCAAGACGGTGTCGGGTGGAACGATCACCCGGCAGATGACGATGGCCTATGACGAGCTCGGCCGGCTCATGAAGTCAATTGGTGCAAGCAGCCAAGAGACTGTTTACTCCTATGACCGGACGGACCTTCGCATCCAGATCAAGGATCCTCGGACGAACCTCTACGGCTATGCGTACGACAGCCTGCAAAGGCTGATCCGGGAAACCAACCAAGAAAGTGCCCAGGTCAACCTGACGCGCAACGGCCGGGATGACATCACGGCCTATCAGGACCCCCGCACGATCACGACCGATTATGTGCGGAATGGCTTTGGCGATGCCATCCAGGAAGCTTCTCCTGACGCGGGAACCACGGTGTTTGTCTATGATGCAAGGGGCTTGGTGACCCAGAAGACGGACGGTCGTGGGGTCGTAACCAACCTGACCTACGACAATGCTGGGCGGCTGCTCACCGAGACCTATCCTGCCGCAACAGCACAAAACGTCACCTATACCTATGACAGCGTGGCAGGTGGCAACAAGGGCAAGGGTCGACTGACCTCCGTGACCGATCAATCTGGCTCAACCGCCATGGTCTACGACTCATTGGGACGGGTGATCACCGATACCCGCGTGATTGGGGGCCAGACCTACATCACGTCCTATCAATACAATGCAGCTGGCCGTGTCTCTCAGATTACCTATCCGTCGGGACGGATCGTCATTGTAGGACGCAACAGCGTGGGGCAGGTGACGAGCGTCACCACCAAGCAGAACTCTGGCGCGACCGCTGTTGACGTGGCAACCAGTCTTACTTGGAAACCGCAGAGTGATCTGTTGGCCTCCCTGACCCATGGCAATGGCCTGGTGACCACGGCCAGCTATGATCAGGACTACCGTATCAGCCAGTTGCAGCTCAAGGATGGGGCGACACTGATTAGCGGCTACGCCTATGCCTATGGTGACAACCTCAACTTGACTGGAATCACAGATCAGGTCACCGCAGCCAATAGCAACACACTGACGTACACACTTGCCAACCGGCTGGCCTCTGCCAGTGGCGTGTGGGGCTCCAACAGCTTCAGCTATGACTCAGTCGGCAACAGGCTGACGGATGTGACGACGACAGCTAACCGTGTGGCAACCTACGCCAGCACGTCCAATCGTCTGTCGAGCATGACGGAGAATGGCGCAGCCTTCAGGAGCTATACCTCTGACGGTGCAGGGAACACCCTGACCGAGAGCCGTCCTGGAGAGAGCTTTAGTTACACCTACAACAAGCGAAACCGGCTGATGGAAGTGATCCGCAACAGCGTCAGCTACGCCACCTATGGCTACAATGCCTTCGAACAGATGACATCGAGGACGACGTCTGCTCCGGGTGGACCGTCAGGGACGGTGAACTACATCTATGACTTGGACGGCCATCTCATTGCCGAAGCAGATGCGGCAACGGGTGCGACGGTCAGGGACTACATCTGGCTTCCCGCCAACGACAACGGCAACCCTGCGCCCGGTGGTGCTCTGTCCAGCGATCTCAACATCGCAGGTGCTGCAAACGACAACAGCCCCCCAGATCTGCCTTTGGCCGTTGCGGAAGGTTCTAATCTGTATCAGGTGCATGCTGACCATCTGGGGCGCCCCATCCGCATGACCGATGGGAGCAAGTCCACAGTCTGGCAGGCCACTTGGAGGCCGTGGGGCGAAGCGTACGCCCTCTCAGGCACGAAGGCCCTGAATCTCCGTTTCCCTGGCCAGTACTTCCAGATTGAGACAGGTCTGCATTACAACTGGCACCGCCACTACGACCCCGTCACCGGTCGCTACACACAGCCTGACCCCCTTGGGTTTGTTGATGGGCCGAGCATTTATGCGTATAGTTTCAATTCACCAATAGTGAAAATAGATCGGGATGGCCTTTCCACTTACCCATTTTCGCCGAGGCCGACCGAGCTCCCAAACTTCACTCCCTATCCACAATCTTGTGAAACTGACCGGGAGCGTCGAGATAGGTGTTTTGAGGAATGCCAGCACTTAATGCATCTTGACCACGGAAATGTGTATCGGGGCTGTTTCAGACGCTGCATGGGTCAACCACTTGGGTAGTGAGAGGGACAAAAAGATGGACATTCAACTTGCAAAATCAGCCAAAGAGAAATGTCTTCTGGCTATTGCTCAACTCCACTCCATCTTAGCGGAAGAAAACGCGTGGGATGAGCCAAATTTAAGAGAATTGAAACGAGGTATTGGCCTGGCAATAGGAAGCATTGAAGTCGATACACTCTCAGTTATCTATGCAAAGTTTCCCGAGTTAGACGATCTGAAATAGGTGAAATGCCAGAAGCATTCCACAAAGTTAAGGTCGACTCTAAGGACATCTCTCGTCTTTTGCGCTCCGAAGGATAAATGCCGCTAGCGCATTGGCCTCTACATAATTTGCCGTCAGGACTACATCTGGCTTCCCACCAACGACAACGGCAACCCGGCTGCTGGTGGCGCTCTCTCGGATCTCGCCGTAGCAGCTGCGGCCAATACGTTCAGTGCCGATTGGCGGCTATGGCCCAGTTCAATTCGGGTGGTTTCAAGAGTATCGGTTAGATTTGGGTCCAATTTTCCAGTCTGGAACACTTAAAGTTGAAGTTCTTCAAGAGTATACCCAACTGGTGCATGTTCATTGGGCCGCCTGAGTATGATATCCTTTAGTGATGGTCCACACTGCCTCCGTTGATAAGCAGAAGCCAAAAAGGCGTCCCAACCGGGCAGAGGCACGGGCGCTGAAGGCTGCCGAAATGGCGGTTTACCTGAGGCACGCATCTCGGAAGGCGCAGAAGGGCATCGAGCCCAACGATAGGCGAACGGACCCTGAGTTCGAACGCAAGCTGAAGCACATGTCACCTGAAGAGTTCTTCCTCCTCCAGCAGGACGATGAGGATTGATTGGTGCGAGTTAGCGGTGAGTGAGGCGCTTCTGCACTAGTCTTCGCTCTCCAAGGTTCCACCAGTCTGGCCTCCGGACTTGTCATCCTCAAAGGTCCAAGCTAGCCACCCGCAGCGCTCCCAGTTCTCCAACATCCTGACCATCTGGGGCACTCGAACTTTGCGGTGGACCTCTACTGCCAAGACGTGCGGCTGCATACTCTGCACAATACCCTCTTGCCCCAGGATGCCGCTCAAGTGATCTACTCGTTCCGGGGAAATATGCGGACGGAAAGTCACTACGAACGTTGTCATGCATTGCCTCCACCCATCATGATCGTAGCCTACTACGTTCCAAGTTAGATGACATATTGCTAATCGGGTCCCATCTGGGTGGCATGGGGGAACGCGTCCATTGCCCCAACGTTTTCCCGGCTCTCTCACGACCGCTCCAAAATATGCTGTCCGGAAAGTGATGCAGTCCGGCTATACTCAAAAGACTCGATCTCTTCTCCGGCCAAGCAAGGCACGGTCCTGATTGCAGCCAACGGCACTTCCTACCCTTAGGCAAAAGGATTAGTCTTTGCGGAACATTCTCTGCGAGGCTCGCTCACGATGGCGGAAGTTGTTCTCTTGAATTTTCCTATGTCATTGCTTGGCGTTTGGCGCTCGGAAGAAGACGATGGGAGGACCGAATACGATATTCAAATCCGAGGTGGTCAGCTTTTTGTAAACGCCAAGGACTTCGTGGATGGTGAGCCATATGTGGTGACAAACGTATCTTACGACGCTCAACGAATTGAGTTCGATACCTTGATGCCGTCCACTTCTCGTGCCGGACACATTGTCCTCACTGCCCTCAGCACTCGTGACCGGGCGCACATTCAATTCACTTTTACTGATGTCACCTACATCACTCGCATCTAGCAGCAAGCAACCAGCCGATTGTCTCTGAGGGGATCTAGGTCGCCGGAAGGGGACGAACAATTGAGCTACTCATTGCTGACTATGGGTCCCATCTGGGTGCATGGGGGAAAGCGTCCATTGCCCCAACGTTTTCCCAGGTCTCTCATGTCCGCTCGGAAAATTTTCCACCGGGAAAGTGCTGCGGTCCGGGGCTGGGGGCGTCCTTGTGCTGCGTGAGGAGGAGAATGTGAGGAGGAGCGTGAGGAGGAGTGGCTCAGCGACCCCTCACTAAACTATTGAAATCACGCCAATCCCAAGAGGTTTTGAGAGTTGGCTGGGGGACTAGGATACTGTGTTCTGTTGAGTGGAAAAACATGCTGTGGTTCACGCATGACAAACGACGCAACACGCACAAGACCCAAGCGACGCCCAAAGACAACTATAACTCAGGCGCATACAGCGGAAGATACGGGAGGAACTCAGCATATGTCGTCGGACGACGCCGAGCTTATCCTAGCCTCATGGTCTAGGGTGGGGAAGGACAAAGCCGTCGGCTACCTTCCATTGCGGACGGTTGAGAAGATTCTGAATCTGGATCGAAGGTGGATCGAAAGCTACTGCACTGAGCGCGGCCTGCAGTTTAAGGTCTTTGGTCAGGATGAAACTTGTATACAGAGTGGGGCTGTCTACATCTGGTCGGAGCAACAGCTGAACTTGCTACTGGGTAAACATCACCTTCACCGCGATGCCCATCTGAGCACAAACGAATTCATCTCTCTCATCGCAAAGCGGTGGTTCACCGAAAACGATGATATGATGTCGCTGATCAGGGCGGCTTTTGCAGACGAGGATTAGTCTATGCCCGGCTGAGTACGGCTAGGGAAAGCTTCGCGGCCCAGAACTGGCAATGTCGCAGCGTGGTGTGCTGTCAAACCGAACAACAGTGCGAACTCGTCTGGGCTGACCAATCACTAGAGTCCAACTATCTGGACCATCAAATGGAGGTGTGATGAAGACGGTCAATGGAAACAAAAACACCTGGATTCGAGTTAGGCTAACACATGCACTAACTGGCCAGTCCATGACCTTTGATGCCACAGAACCGAAGCTCAAAACAACGTACTCAAAGATTGCTCGAAAAGCGATCACTGTCGTGACGTGCAAGACTGTCTATCGCTCTGGTAAGCGGCGCAGCAGTGAGGTGTTGGTATCGTCAAGTACGCTCGGTCTGGTCTCACAACTCCTAGCTCGCATTCAGAAGATGGTGCCAGAGGACGAATTGCAAGACTGGACCGACGAACGTGGAGTTGTTTTTTGGGTCCTTGCACCAAAGGCCGCGCCAATATCTTTGGGCTTCCCCCTCTACCGCAAAATTTGTTCCATGGTTGACAGCAAGGAGGAGCAGTATGCTCTCAGCATTGCAAAGCGCAGAACCAAAGACACGCGTCGATCTGCAATACGATAACACGACACACTTGCCTCAATGAGTGGTGCATAGGGAGGGTTGGCATGAAGCTGCTTAGCCGCACAGTCATTTGGCTACGGCTCCGGCTGGGAGATGTAGGGGCGATTTTGCTCGCATTTGTGATGTTGGCGGCCACATTCGCAGCTTTGTTGGTTGTCCCGATGGGTATGCGGTCATTTGGGTTTGGACCGGAATGGGGCTGTATCTGGCCGGGCAAAGGCGAGCCGATATGCGTCAAACCTGAGGAGAAGAACTGATCGTGTCTGACCTTCACCTCTGGAAAGTGCTACATCAAACTGCTACATCAGGCTTCGACGGGCCCTTATGCAAGTCGTTGTAACAGTTGGGAGAGCGCGGCGTTCGCAATGCCGAGGTCAGGGGTTCGATCCCCCTTCGCTTGTCTCTAAACTTCCAATTGCCAGCGAGCGGACCAAGTTTTTCATTTCACACTTTACTTCTTCACCAGGCTCAAAATACTTAGTTCAGACCATGTGGCACTAGTGGGGATTGGCCACATGTTGCTCCACATTGAACCAATACCCACCCCAGCCATTGAGAGACGAGGGGTTCAAACCCATGACGACCGCACAAACTCGCAATTCCCGACACATCTAATTTGAACATCAATAGCTGCTTATGCTCTTGCGACTACATGGCGTGGCTACGCCGCATAGAGCTATTTGGGTTGGCCGGGCGAGGTCAAGAAGTCTGTGCGACTCGGCGTGAAGCTATCTATCAACCGCCCTTGGGAAAGTGCCTTCACGCCGTGGATAAGGCGTGAAGGTACGATGTATACGTCACCCTCCTTAAGCACGGCGGAGTGACCATCAATCGTCACTTCGAAGGTGCCCTCCGCCACGTAACTTGACTGGACGTGGGGATGAGAATGCAGCCAGCCTTCGCCGCCAGCTTCAAATGCAAACTCGACCACCATGAGCTCCTCGGTGTGGGCAACGACGCGACGTCTGTTGCCTTCAGGAGTGGTCATCCATTCGCCGTCCGTGGCTCGCGCAAAAAGAGATTGCATCATCAAAGCTCGTCCCAATCAGTCACCACCGCAAATCGGATGGAGGCTCACGAGTACGCTACCAGCGGTTGGGCGGGGGTTGTATGAAAATTTCTCGTCGTAGTCCTCCCTTAGCAACTGATTTCGCGCCTGGAGCAGTTTAACAGGTTTGATCGCCACTTACACGTCACGGTGCAGCTGTCATGAAAACATCGGTCTCCATGTATTCCGACAGCTAGGGCAGAAAGACTTCACCAGCGGAAAAAACGCGAAGTTGCAGAACACGCGGGGGCTCTACGGCCCCCCAATTGCGGCCAAATTCCAAGGTGTGAGAACTTCTGTTGATCCCGTGCTATCACGTATCCGCAAAACTGCGTTTTGAGGTGTGATATGTCGCCTGACGAAATCAAAAGTATCTTTGCACTTGCCGCCCACCGCGCCAGCCGCTTTCGAATCTCTTTGCCCGATTGGCCGCACAGTCCAATGCAATCCTATGGAGCATGCGTTGAGGACTTTGACGGACCTCTGCCGGAGGATGCGGTCAATGCTATCGCGGCCCTGGAAGAACTTGCCGAAAAGGCCGAGAAGGGCCTGCAGATGTCCACGGGCAATCGATTTCACGGCTGGGTAATTGGTAGTTCCCACGTTGTGGGAGCTGCGGCTGACATGATGACAAGTGCCTGGGGTCAGAACACGGGAAATCACATTGCAGCACCGTCAGCCTCCGCGGCTGAAACCGTAGCGGCAAAATGGATCCTGGAGCTGCTTCAGCTTCCCGCCCAGTCGTCTGTCGGCTTTGTCACTGGCGCTACTGTCGCAAATTTTGTGTGTCTCGCGGCCGCGCGAGGAGAGGTTCTGCGCCGCGCCGGGTGGGATGTTGAAGCACAGGGCCTATTTGGCGCGCCTCCGATCACCGTTTTAATCGGTGACGACGCCCATACTACAGTCTTTTCCGCGCTCTCATTTCTGGGCCTTGGTAGAGAACGCGTTTTGCGTGTGACTACCAATTCTCAAGGTGCGATATGTGCCACGGACTTTATCAAGGCTGTGTCCAAAGTTTCTGGTCCCTTGATCGTGGTTCTTCAGGCGGGTCAGATCAACACCGGTGCCTTCGACCCATTTGACGAAATAATACCGCGGGCCAAGAAAAAAGGTGCGTGGGTGCACGTTGACGGTGCTTTCGGTTTATGGGCGCGAACCAGCTCGTCAAAAGAAAGCTTGGCCACGGGCCTTGAAGACGCCGACAGCTGGGCAACGGATGGTCATAAATGGTTGCAAACGCCATACGACAGCGGCTTTGCGATCGTGAGAGATGAGTTGGCCCACCGTCGGGCCATGACCATTGCTGCAAGTTATCTTCCGAGAACGGTGGAGGGTGAACGGGATCCAAGCCACTATGTGCCTGAGCTTTCACGGCGTGCCCGCGGGTTTGCCGTGTGGGCAATGATTAAGGCACTCGGCCGCGCCGGCATTGATTCCATGATTAATCGGCACTGTGCAGTCGCTCAAATGATGGCCGAAAAGCTCACCGAAGAATATGGAATCAAGATCCTCAACGATGTTGTCCTCAATCAGGTGATTGTTCGCTTCGGTTCCGATCTCTCCGATGAGGATGGTGACCATCTCACGCGGAATGTCATCGCGAGGATACAGGAGGATGGGGAGTGTTTTGCAGGTGGCGCCGTCTGGCGTGGTCGGCAGGTGATGCGCATTTCCGTAATTGGCTTTGGTACCGATTCACAGGAAGGCGCACGCAGCGTTAGCGCTATCGTGAATGCCTACCGGGCAGTGCGCAGCCCGTAATCTATGTGGAATGCTGGCATCTTCAGGCTCAGATGCACCGATTAATTTGAATCTGCTGGGTGCCTTATCAGGCCCACACATCATAAGGCGTAGATGTAGGCAGTGCTAACGCCATGCGTCTTGGCCAGGTCGGCAACTGATGCACCCTTCTTGCGCTCAGCCTTCAGCATCTTTCTGAACGCCACCAACTCCTTGCCGCTTCTTCTGATACGCTTAATCCGGGATGCCGGCTTTGGTCTTGCAGCCCTCTTTGCTGAACCGGCCATCAGCTTTTCTGCCAAGGCAATGATTTTCTTGAGCTTGGAAAGGTCGTGTTTGTTGAGGGGCATCAGATGTTCCACTTTGAGAGATAGGAGGTCTCACTTACTCCAGTGATGACGAGATGGAAGGGCAATTTTTTCAGCTATGTTGCAGCAGCAATGGTACCCATATCTCTAGCAGGCAGCGAGTTGGCAGTGTTACCTGTGGTGAGTTGAGCACAGGTGGTGATCCATTTCTGTTTGCTTGGCCATTCTGAGTTCAATGGACCTTACCCAAGCTGATCCGATTTTGATGCTGATCGTGCTATCCGAGTCGGTGAATGCAAGGCTGTCGGCAATGATTGTTCACTGACAGGGTTTAAGGCAGAGAAAGCTGATTGAGCGACAACGCCAAGTCTTCAATAGAAAATGGCTTCCGCAAGAACGGTTGTACCTTGAGTGCGGAGGGAATTGGCCCTGTGTCGATGTAGCCTGTAGAAACGATGAAAGGCGCTCCTTTTGAACGTAACGCCTCCGCCACAGGCGCAGACGTGCCATTTCTCAGACTGACGTCCAGAATTGCTAGATCATAGGCATCAATCGTCGCAAGTGCGCGCTCGACAGTTCCCACCAGAGTAATCGTAGTGAACCCGAGTTGCCTCAACATGTGTTCGAGGTCGATGGCAATGAGTGGCTCGTCCTCCAGCACCAAAACCGAGTAGTGGCGAGGCTCAAATCGCAACTTTTTCGACAGGTCGGTCTCCAAGCGTTACGTTGTTCAGTAAAATGATCGCGGCGCCTGTGCCCGAGGAGATATGCTAGCCGTGCTCGGAAGCCCTCGTCTAGGTTGTAGTCTTTTAAAAGGTGGCGCCCGCTCTGTCTGTGCACTTGTGCATATTCGCAACCTAAAATTTACGCTAGGGTTGCAACCTCTTACACCATAGTGGGGAACGGCAATGGACCGTCAAAGCAGCGGCAGCGGCCTGCTTGATGCACTTCGAAGCGACGATTTTGCACTCATTCAGCGGCATCTCATGAACGAGACGCGCGAAACCGCAGATATACTCTATGTGCCCGGAGACCACGTTGGAAAAGTCTACTTCCCCCTTGGCCCAAGCCTGGTTTCCTTTCTCGTAACAAACACCGACGGTGCAGACGTCGAGACTATCCTTGTTGGCCGAGAGGGTGCGGTGGGGGGTATTGTGAGTGCTGGCCATCTTCCAGCTTACTGTCAGATCACCGTAAAATTTGGTGGCCCATTCTTGACCGCACCAATTGATGCGTTGGAGGCTGCAAAGGACAGGTCTGCTTCCTTCGACCGGCTGTTCACTCGGTATGCAGATTGTCTAATGGCGCAAATGTTTCAATCCACCGCTTGCAATGCGATACATAGCGTTGAGGAACGTGCCGCGAAGTGGATTCTTGCGGCAATGGATCGGACCGGTGACAACATTGTCCCGCTCAGACAAGATGAGCTTGGCTCGATGCTTGGCGTAGGTCGCAGTTATGTCAGCCGCGTTCTGAATAAGTTCAAGGAAGACGGGATTCTCACCGTGTCCCGCGGGCGCTTGACCATTGCCGACAAACACGCCTTGGCTGGAGCATCGTGCAATTGCAATCGCAGCGTAAGAATTCACTTCGATACTGTGCTCAAAGGCGTCTATCCAAACTCAGATCGCTGAATAGCCTTCACTTGCGTCGCCTTGCGCGTGGTCGAACATAAAAGGTGTGAAGTGGGGCGGTCCAGTGAGAGCCGCCACTCCAAGACAATGCCACCGTCAGGCAGTCAAGCGGCCAATTTGCGGTCCTCCGCATCTTCGGCCTCATGGCGTTCACCCGCCTTGAAAGGCATAGACTGAACCGAGGCGTCGGCACTCTCAACGAGCCGTGCGGCCGCAAAGATGAGCACGGAGATTTCCTTTTGCGAAATGCTCGGTGTGTTTCTTAGGTCGTTGTGCTGTTCATGAAGCGCGTTGAGAATGGCGCTGGCAATGCTGAGCTTCATCGATGCGTCATCGATGAGGTTGGTTTCTTCAAAGAGGCCTTTGGTGATATTGTGTCCGGTAGCCATGATGCAAGGGTCCTTTGCGTTGTGGTTAGGGCCGGATTGGAAGTTCGCGCTTCCGTCCGGCCTGTTATTGTGCTAGCACGGTTCAATATTAGTGGCAAGAGAAATGTGCTAGCACAGATGAAAAATGTTGAGCGGAAGAGGCCCGGCCCGAAACCTACTGGCAAGGGCGAGCAAGTGGTGGTTCGGATTCAGCCTGACCTGATGGGCGCGCTGGACAAGCATGTTGAGGCAACGGAGGCGGAGAGCCGGGCTGCCGCAATCCGGGAAGTGCTGGCTGGATATTTCAAGCGGAAAGGCATTCTGTAGAGCGGCTGTCGGGGCCAGCCCAAGGAACGTGTAAGATGGCCGTGCACGCATCGAAGAAAAGGTAGAGCTGTGTTGCTTTTCTGACACACTTTCGATTTGCGCTTAGTAATTGATTTTGCTGGCAAAGCCAGAAACATGTGCAGCACTTACGATTTTGCTGGGTAGTTTTTTCTACTAGAATCCTAACGTTGGTTCATGCTTTTTTAAAAGATGTTCAACGCTTAGGAGTCGGCCATGTCAAAGTTGCTAGCGGGTATTTTGCTTTCTTCATTGGCAATCGCAGCGCTGAATGCGCCGTTGCGCGCCGCAGATGTGGCTCCTTCGGATCCGGGCCATGGGTACATCCAGTTAAATGGCACGTACGCCTTTGGCGACGTTGGGTCAGGAATTGAAAGCACTAACATTATAACGCCCGGAGACTTCAAGACAGGCGACGGAGTGTGGGCTAGCGCCTACTTCGGCTATGTGACGCCTTACGGCTGGGATTGGCGTGTAGGGGTCGGAGGTGCTGACCTGTCGCAAGGGAAACTCCGCGGGACCGGGAACAACCGATTTGGTGTCGATGATGCAAAGATGCTGAACTTTGACGCTGATATTGGTTATCAGATGGGAAGCGGTGATATCAACTTCCGGCCATCTCTGGGAATAAGGTACTTGGGATGGGACCAGGATCAAGGATACCATCCAGATAGTCCTCTTGGCTGCTGTGGCTTGTCGTCTGGTTTTGATGGCTTTGGGCCCAAACTTGGATTTGATGCCGCAGTTCCGATGTCTGGTGGCGTTAGTCTCGTTGGTGGTGCGGAAGCTTCAGTGTTGTTCGGCAACATCGATCACGACGCTGGAACCTCCTACAGTGACCCCAAAGGTTCGAAAAATAGGACTGCGTATACATACGGTGGATACGCTGGGATCGACTGGGCCATTAACAATCAACTCACAATTGGTGCCCGTTACAATCTGATGGTGCTGGACGGAACATCATTCCGCAAGGCAAACCTTTTCACTTCTCCTTCTGGACGTGGTGAGAACGTGCTTCACGGTCCGTCGATCAATGTGATGTTTGCATTTTAGTTGAGCGAGCATAATTTCCGGAAGAGATGTTGAGGTGTACGGGGACGCGGTATAGCGGACCGGAACATTCACATTCGTGGGCCAGCAATTCTCTTGCCGACGTCAGCCTTCTAGTCGTTTTGCACTCCATGCGAACGTGAGTTGATTGTCCTGTTCGCCAGCTTGACTTCCCTAACGAGAGCCGAAATTTCCTGCCGAACCATCTTGGCGGTGTTGAACCTGTTGATGTCCATGCCTCTGGTGTACGCCGGAGCCGGTGCTAGAGCGGAGGATGCGGCCCCTCCAAAGGCCTATTGTTCCGCGGGTTTCAGCCAACCAGCCCGTCTGAGTGAAGGCGAACAGGAAGGCAATCCGGTCTACATCCTGAAAATTGGCAACGAGACAGAAGTACTGGGATGGGGCGGCAGCGTCGGTACGGGGTTGCCTGGGATGGTCGTTGGGTCCTCCAAAGGTGGAGAGGCCGAGGTCGTGTACACTGTAGACTTGGAGGAGGCCGTTGATCCCGCGAAACCTACCTCGATACATCTAATACTTTTTCGAGATAGAGTGTTCTGGCCCTGTCGAGACTAAGTGACTACAAAAACGGCTTAGCTAACTCTCGGTAAGCTGTCGCTTGGCAAAACTACAATCCCAGCGCTGGCTGCTTTTGCTAGGTCCTCTGAAAGCGTACGCACTTTCCCAGCAGTCAGTTTTACGCCCTTTTTGAGCAAGCGTCGTGAGACGGTGTCGGCGTTGACCCAGCCACCAGTCTCAGCATTTTTAAGTTCCGAAAGATACGCACTCAGACCCGGACTAAAGGTGTCCTCAAAATGGGCAATAAGATGCTTCAAGCGATCGTACTCTTGGAGAATGGGGCTTACAATTTCGAATCCTGCCGCAACCTCGCTGTTGCCGTTAAAGTGCATCTCCTCGACGACAACTCCCAGTTCTCGTGGGGGGACTGTTGAGACGTAGAACTCCCAAACCTCCTGAACCTCAAAGAAGTTCTTCAAGAATCTGATGCAACTCTGAATCATGCCCGCTGTGATGGTGAGTAGATGAACCTCAATGCTCAAATCATGAGGTCTATGAGAATCCCTTAAGAACTTTGAGCCAACTGACATCCCGAATGAAAAGGATCTCGTTTTCTGGTCTATCGAAACTTTGACCAAAGAACTTTGTGCGAGCCCAATCGTCATTCTCGATTGGCAGCAGGTTCAGGTCCACGTGATAAGGTTGCCAAGTCAGCGCCAGGTTCCCTTTCGCAGTTATCTCCACATAGGTTGAGATGTGCGGGCGATAAGGTTGGTGGCTCCTTAGGAGCGCTTCGAAGTTCAGTCTTCGAAAATCAAAGACTGAAATGAGGCCATTTGTGGCCATGAGACCAACTGACTGCGAAATACCCCCAAGGATTGACTGCTGGTAGGGTGGAAGGTCGCTCTCTCTCAGACCGACCTTTGCCAGTTGCTCTCGCAGATATCCAAGCTGGTTTGCAGGTTCGGCGTAGTGCTCAAAGAAAAGCGGCGCGACAATTCGCTTATGATCTACGGCAATCGAAGCGCGCTTAGCCATCTGCGCCAACCTTGGTAAGGACGGAGAAACCTAGGCTACATGCAATGCTCGGAAGTGGTCAATTCTCGGATTCTTGCCTCCTTATATCCCCTAATTGCGCTCTCTATTGAATAACAATGACAAGTTCAATTGGCACAACCTGCATGTCCTTGTCAGCAAGGATCAGAAGGGCAAGCTTCCCGGTAGTCCCTCCACTGTCAGTGCTGACATCTGTCTCAGCGAGAATGATCCTTGACAATTCCTTACGGTGCTTAAGCAGATAAGCCTTTTGCGGCTCGTAGTCCTTGTATCGTGCGTAGGAGTAGAAGGCTTTCACAGCTTCAGTGTCTTTAGCTACAATCCTGTAGTTTCCCTTGCGACGCTGGAGTTCGCTGAGCAATACCTCGTCTGAAGGAAGTGAATCGTACTTCGCTGCAATAAGGCGCTCCGGATAGAACAGCGGATCATAGCTGGCATCCTTTGCAATTGACCGGAAGTAAGTGAACCACTTGAAACTCTTCTCTTCAAGTTGGCTCGTCAGTTTCTGACTACGAACAGACCGGACCGTTTGTTTGAACCATGAAGACACGTCCGACGCACCCGGAGCCAAGCATGCTGACGGCAGCGCTATTGCGGGTCTGAAATCTTCAGTATCGTCTTCAACTCGTACCTCACCGCCCAAAGCCTTCGAGCAATCCCGAAGTTTCTGCTCGATTGCGGCAATATCTGACTTGCTGGGAGCGTTTGGTTCCGCATCGGCTATGTCCGCACGAAATGCCTTCAGTGCTTCTTCATAGGTTACGATAGTCGTGAAGCGGTGAGTCGTGTCAGCCAGGACATGCGTGCTGCTAGCAACCAGGAAGGCTGAAGCAAAAGCTTTGCAGTGGATTTCTTTCATTCTGACCCGTTCTGGCAATTGATGCCCGTGAATGTGACTATTTTGGCGCAGACAAATATACTCAGTATCTAAGTTGCTGCCAGCCTGCTCTTAGCGCCCATACGTCTGGCACAAGGGCGGTAGCTGTCGCGGTTTCGGGATGGTCAAGTGCCTTCGGCGCTGCTGCATAGCAAATCACACCGATCACTGTCCCATCCTCTAGCAACAAGGGCGCACCACTTGATCCGGTCTTCGTCAGAACGTTGGATTGTATGGCTACCTCACGAGGGACAACACCTCCAATCCGTCCGGACGACACGACCAATTTGCCGCCAGGGGAATCTAGAGACTTATCTGAGAAATAGTTCGTCTTGCCGGGATATCCCGCAGCAAAAACTCGCGTACCTATCGCTAGCTTTGAAGTACCCAGTTCAATATTAGCAGAGTTTTGCGGGACGAGATGATTGGTCCAGTCCATTGCGACGACGTCCGATCGAATGTAATTGTACCAAGATTTGTCAGACAGGTTCACCTGCCCACTTCTCTGTATATTGACCCGCGGGTCGTCGTTAATCAGTCCGAAGCGCGCTAGGTCGTCAGTGGGCGCAGTTGCTGAGTTATAGATGACCTTTCGATCTTTGTTGTAGATCACCATCGGTGGTGAAAGTGTTCGTATGTCCCGATTGTTCGCCTTAGAAGCCCACACTAGCCAGTTGTGAAAGCTATGACGACACATCCAGAGACGATTGCCATCTTGAAAGAAGCCTGTGGACATAGCGTTACCCTTCTGAACTGGGCAAAAGCGCAACTGCTGCTTTCGACAGGTTTCAATTTGGATTGCACGCAAATTTGGCTGAGGGGCCGTTGGACTCTTACCGGCAAGCAATTTTTGTTGGCGACTTTCGGGATGAGACTTCTCCAAATCTACAAGCTCAGTGTCGGTTTCGTCCTTCTCGCCACTTCCTCCAACAGAAATAACCTGGACCACGGACGTTTGAAGGAACTGCAGTGATTTCAGAGGCGAACGTTCCAATGGAATGAAACCGGACAGATCATCGGCTGTTGCGCGATGTTCACTCTGCAGCCAAAGCAAACCTGCGAATAAGATTGTCGCGGCCCCACGAGTGACGGCGGAACGCTGTTGCGCCCTTCCAAAAGTTGTCCATACTGGCAATCTCAATTTTAGTTACCTCAGAGGGATGTACTGGATCAATCTACTCAGACGGCATCTTGGTAGTTCGCATTGAGTTAGCGATTAGGACAGCGCGAAAGTCAATGCTCGGTGTTATCCGAGCCGGACTGTCACTGTTTCGTGGACACATTGGATGGACAATCAAAAGGCGATCAAACAGCTAGGTCTCCGCTACTGCCGCATCTGGTAGGGACAACCGGGATTGAATAGTTTGTCGCAAAGTTCGAAAAGCTTGCGTTGCATTGGATGGCTGGAGCAAGTGATGGCGGGAGTGGATATCTCAAGGAGTTTGTGGATTGGCGCACTAATCCTCATAACTGCCGTCACTCCAGCGAAGTCGGATTGGTGGGAGGGCTTCAAGCCGATTGCAGAGCTCGACCCAAAGTTGCGCGGAATCGTAGAGAGGTCAGTTGTTTTTATTCAGGCTCCTGCCTTTGGTGGTGAGTTGAAGGAAGCCGACGTTGAGATTGTCGATGTTCAATCTAGGGCGATTTCGAGGAATGTGCGTCCATCAAAGGATCCAAGGAAGCCTCAGTCAAGACAGGTCATGGAGCAGCTTCAAGTAGAAACCTGTCGGAAGCAGAATTTGAGATACTGCCCCATATTTGAGCAACAAAGCAGGTCCACAGGTTTGCTCGAAGACGGTAGCATCCTGAATACATGCAGGCATGGTTTTCACAATTGGCTCCTAATGGCTATGAAGGCCAATCCGGGCCGCACCGTCCAGTCAATAACCCCGCCGCTGATCATATACTCTTTGGCAGGCAAGGTTCTCTATAACTCGGCCAATGTGGAGGCAAAAGAACTCCTCAAAATCACAATGATTGATGACAGTCCGAAATTTGAAAAGCCCTTTGACCAGATTAATGATCTGGCAAATGCGAATGTGCAGAGCAACGGAAGTTTGAGTGACTACTTTGCCGAATCGCGCAGACTGGACTACGTCGAATTGACATCTCCTGACAGAATTGCCCAACCGGAAGCGGTCATTTTCGACACAGGCATGCTGTCGTGGGGCAATGATCCGATCACTCTTGTGGGCTTTTCAGCCAAAACGAATTTTTACGGAGATCTGAGGTTAGATGCACCTGGCGCTGTGGCGGTGGCTACATCTGGTGACATCTCGCATTTGTATCCGAATGATCTGTATTTTACTGCGAAAATGCCCGCCCAACATGGTCTGAGCGGTGGGCCGGTGTTCAACAAGTACGGGGAGGTAATGGGCATCATCATCGATTCCATTGATCCTTCCGACGTTAGAGAGAATGGTTGGCAGTCGGGGTTCCTTGTGCTCGACAAAGCGAAGCTGCGGGAACGCTGGAAGGCAAGACGATGATACAATGGCGCATCATTTGGTCCCAAGTGGGTATTCTGGCAACTTTGTGGTGTTTCCGGTCTAGCCCCCGCCCTCTAGATCGTCCGCCTCCTATCAGGGCCCTATATCTATCTGGAGGTATTCGTCAGTGGCGGGTCACAAATGCCCCAACTAGAATTTCAGCTTCTGCCATTGGCGCTGAAGAGCCCATTTGTCGGGGAGCAAGCTGGTGGTATGCACTGTTTCTGGCTTGTCCTTGCCCGAGGGGCTCACTGAATGGCACGCAACTCCGATCACGCTCCCATCATCACGAAATATAGGTGAACCGCTTGAGCCTTCGTAGACGAGAACGGAACTCGAAACGCTCAACTCTGTGGGACTTACTGCTTTCAATAATCCTGTAGAGACTACCAGCTTTCCGCCGGTCGTATCCTTGGATTTGTCGGTGAAATATTCGGTGCGTGCGGGGTACCCGGCAGCGTAAAGCCGAGTACCCTCGGTGAAACTTGTGATTGCCAAATCAATGTTTGCAGAGACGGGAGGCAGCAAGGCTATTCTGCTATCAAGTCTAGCAATGTCTGATCGTAATATGTTTACTATCAGCTTATCCTTGATGGTTAGCTTCTCTGGAAATGGGACATTTACGCGGTCGTCTGGATTCAGCACGGAAAATGTGAGCAAGTTATCTCCAGCCAGAGCGGAATTGTAGATCACATGACGATTTTTGTCGTAGATGATCATTGGAGGTGAAAGTTGCTCCACCGGTTTGTTGTTTGCTTTAGATGCCCAAGCCAACCAGTTGTTGAAGCTGTGACGGCACATCCACAGTTGTTTGCCCATGTCAACGAAGCCGGTTGCAACGTTGCCAAAATTCTGAACCGGGCAAAATCTCAGGCCTTGCTGCCTGCACGTCTCGATCGTTAGCGCTCGAAGATTTGGCTGGACTTTTGTCGGCCATGAGCCGGCCAGCAAAGACTTCCGGTTTTTGACCCTGTCAATCTTGCTGACATCGACCATCTCGACTTTCACCAGTTCACTTGCCTCGTGGCCTCCAACAGAGACTATTTGCACAACAGACTGGTTTACGAATCGATTCTCCTTGAAGCTCGTCTCTTGAGGTGCCTTGAAGCCTGTCCATTCCTCTCCATTTGCCAATGGACTATTGAGTGTCACACAGACCAACACTGCGAACAGACGAACCAATAAGGGAACTGGATCTACCAAAGCGAATGCAGCGGCGGTAAACGCCACCATCGCCCGCATGGGGAATAGACAAGCATGCAATCTGGACGAGAACGAAACACCGGTTCGCCCATCAAATAACTGTTCGTTCAAGGAGAGTGTTGTTCCCACGCCAAACCGTTCTCACATCCTGACATCTGGGGCAAGCTGAGGGTTTCAACCACACTCCACCCTCCAACAAGGAGTTCAAAGGGCGAGGCTTGATGCCCTAGCAATAGCCAGCTTGGCGTGTGGAGAACCGGAAGTTGCGTAGTGACGTTCTCGGAGTGGAAGTCGATCAATCACTTGCTACGCCGCCCTATCCAAAAGTGCTTCCAAACTTGCGGTTTCACGAAATCAACCCCGCTGGGGAAATAATCCCCGTTGTTCGGGCGTCACTCTATGCTGAAGTTCACGATCTGGCTTGTTGCCTTCTGCCCTTCGCGATATGTTAACGAGAGACTAACAAAATCGGGTTGGAGAACTAGTACGATGAGAACGGGTATTCTGGCGGCATTTGGGGTCGTCCTTGCTTCGACGTCGGCGTTTTCTGCAGATCTTGCCCAGCCGTCCTATGATTGGTCTGGTGGATACATTGGCCTAAATGGTGGATACGCATTCGGCGATGCCGACTTCGTTGAGGTCAGTGGCAGTTACAATGGCACCGGCACAACCTCTTCCAATAGTGCCGATGGTTTCACCGGCGGTATTCAGGCTGGGTGGAACCAACAGTTTAACTCGATTGTCCTCGGTCTAGAACTCGAAGGAGGCTGGCTGGGCGCGAACGGGTCAGACGTTGGCTTTGGCTCCAGTGACACATTCTCGTCAGTCGATGCTGGGCTATACGGCACTGCCGCCCTACGTGCGGGATTTGCCGTAGACAGAGCTCTTTTCTTCGTAAAGGGGGGAGGAGCGCTTGCGGATATCAATGCCGAAGTCAATGACAGCGACCCAGGCGGTAACATGATCCACGCTTCCGATTCTGGTGCTGAACTCGGCTGGACACTGGGTGGAGGCGTTGAGTTTGCTATTTCTGACACCGTCACAGCCAAGCTTGAATACGCCCATTATCGCTTCAATGACATCTCGGTTTCGGGGGACGGCATCATCGTTCCGGGTACGGTTAAGTGGTCATCTGACGTTGACATCGATACGGTAAAGGTTGGCCTCAACTGGCGGTTTTGAGGCTCACACTTGGACGCTGGACAATAGCCAAAGATCGCTCAGAGCTTCTGCCCGTTAGTAGAATTGTCGAACCTCAACGGGCGCCTTGCATGCAATCGCCGTTTTTGACGTTTGATCCTTTCCGCAAGTTGGGCATATGTCATGGTTTTTGGCCATTCTTGAATGCATCATCCTGCTAGTGCTGGCAAAATTGCTTGGTATTGATAGGGTTGTGGTGCTTATGGAGCAAATCCTGTCCAAACTGACCCGCTTCGCCAAAGAATGAGACACATTCCAGATGCAGCGCGAGGCCGCCGCTGAGATCCTTGATGTCTAGGCCTCTTCCGGCAAGTTGGAACCCCAATACTGACGAGACAATATTTATGAGCCTCCTGGAACGGAGTCTGCGGTCCATAAGACAATCATCCATCGCTCTGCCCTGCACGTGCCGGATACTGTGACTCAGGCGCGGGCAGAGCGGCGTCTGCTCGGCGTCAATTTCTTGATCATCTCTTTTTCATGGAGCCTTTAATGTGGGTGATCTACAACGACGATGAAGCAGCCGCCTTTAAAGATTTAAGTTCAGCCTCCGACAGGGCCGCAGCGATTGTAGCAGCGTCGTTGCTTGAGGACAGGTTGGAGATGGCGCTGCGACTTCGAATGATTGATGACGACAAAGTCGCGGCTGAATTGTTCCGTTCTTCTGGCCCGCTGGGCAGTTTCGCCTCAAAAATTGCTCTTGGATATCTCTTGAAGATGTATAGCGATGCTGCCAGACGCGATCTAGTTTGCATCAAAGATATTAGTAATCAATTTGCTCACCACCTCGACATCCGCGATTTTCAGTCTCAGTCCATAAAGAACAAAACACAGAATTTGAGGTTGGTTGAGAAACACGTTTTTCCTTATGGGACCAACCCAGAAGAAGCCCCAAAGGACGTTGGCATTAAAATGTTCGAACAAAATCTTACGGAACAACTCGCTGACCCCAGACGGCGATACTTGTTGGCTGTTAGCTTTTTCGTTTCAGGTCTAACGCCAATTGGAAGAACATCATCCAATCCACATACGACACCTTTCTGAACTCAAAAAAATTGCAAATACGCAATAGTATCTCAGCAAGAACAGTGCACCGGCATTTAATCTTCCATCTGTCAAGGTGTCACCAAATATAGGCCGGCCAAATGTCAGTTGGAGTTATCAGCCTGTCGGGCATGGTTTAGTCCTATAGCCGCGACATGGCAAAAGTATATTTAGGAAAAAACTCACAATTCTCTTGACTTGTGACCAAATAAGCATTCTGCCACAAGTGCAGATATGTTGGATGGCCACTGACTATGCCCCGCACTGCGGTTTGCCAGGACTCGTGTGAACTCGCGTACCTAGAGCTGCTTACTGCAAGCAGCTTTGACGCAATTTCGCATCCACTGGTGAGCTAAATCGCCGTTCATGCGTGGATGCCACAGCAGGGATACCTGAAATGGCTTCAGTTTGAAGGGCAGCTCCAGGGCTTGCATACCCTTCCTCAATCCCTCAGCGTGACTGGCGGGAACAATGGCCAGCAGATCCGACTCCCGCGCCAGGGCAAGGGCAGATGCAAAGCCGTTTACGACGGCACCCACTTGGCGGTCTAACTTTTCGGTCTGCAGGGCTCTGTCGATGTCGTCCGTCTGCAAGCCGCGCCGTTCAATCAGAACATGGCGACAGTCAGCAAAGCGCTGGAGCGTCATCCCTTTCTTCGCCAGCGGGTGGCCATGGCGGACGACCGCGATCCATCTGTCCTTGAAGAGCGGCAGCACCATCAGTTCGGGAGCCGTGCTCCTCTCCACCACACCTGTTTCAAGGTCGACAGATCCCTGGCGTAGAGGCTCACTGTCCTTATCAAGTTTGGTCAGGAACTGCAGTGTGATGCCGGGTGCCTCCCTGGCAATACGGGCCAGGAGTGCAGGGCCCAATGTCTCGACAAATCCTTCGCTGCAACGAAGGACGAAGCGTCGCGAGATTTTTGATAGATCGAGTTTCTCCGAGGGACGCAAGATAGCGTTTGCGCTCTCAACCACTGCAGCAACTTCCTCCCTCATCCGTGTTGCGCGGGGCGTCAAGACGAGACGGCGGCCAGCGCGGACGAGCAGGGGATCACCGGTCACAACCCTCAACCTTGTGAGGGAACGGCTCATGGCGGAAGTGCTGAGTCCCAGGCGCCGTGCCGCGGCAGTCACACTTTTCTCGGCAAGCAGCACGTTGAGGGTGGTGAGAAGATTCAGATCAGTCATATGCGTCGCGATCCTGACGTGGCGTTCCATGCAACTATTAAATGACTTTGTTGCATCTTCCGCAAGTAACAGCTTGCGCCTAGCTGTGGGGCATCACAATCAAGGAGATTCAAATGTCACCCCGCTTTGCCCCCGTCCTCTTTGGCTTCGTCTTGTCTGCCCTCATGTCATTGATTGTCTCTGGAATTGCGACATTGAAGAATGCCGGTTTTGCCGATGGCTTTCTCGGTCTGTGGATCAGTGCCTGGTTGCCGTCATGGCTCATCGCCTTTCCCACCGTGCTGGTGGTGGCGCCCATGGCCCGCCGCTTTGTCGGCCTTTTCGTGAAGTCGCCAGCTCCGCAGGTGCGGGGATGAGCCGGCCTTTACAGCGCCAGCCCGGTCAGTTGCCGGCAATGGCAGTATTGTCTATGGCGATGTTGTTGCCGTCACTCGGCACCAGTATCGCCAATGTTGCTCTGCCCACGCTCGCTGAACATTTCGGTGTATCTATGGCCGGTGCGCAATGGGTAGTAGTTGCTTATCTGCTCGCGGTCACAAGCTTCATCGTGGCTGCAGGCAGACTGGGGGATCAGTTTGGACGGACGCCAATCCTGACGGCAGGGATTGCACTCTTTGCGTTGGCTTCCGCAGCGGCAGCCTTGTCTCCGAGCCTGCCTTTCCTAATCGCTGCACGCGTCGCTCAGGGCGCAGGGGCAGCGGTCCTGATGTCCCTGACAATCGCAATGGTCAGCGATATGGTGCCACAGGACAAAACTGGCGTTGCAATAGGATGGCTGGGCACCGTGTCTGCGGTGGGCACCGCCCTTGGTCCGACGCTTGGCGGAATGCTTATCTCAAATGCAGGTTGGCAGACGATCTTCGTTCTGCTTGCGGTGCTGGGGGGCATCACATGGCTTCTGCTGCGGATGTTTGCAAGCGCCGCCACACCATCTCGTAAGGTTACTTCCCACGATCCGGTCGGGATGGTGCTGCTAGCAATTTCACTCGCCGCCCTATGTGCTGCGGCAACGATGTGGAACAGAACCGCACCTGCGTCCGCTTTCGCGCTGGCAGGTGGAGGCATGATCGGGCTTGCTGCCTTCGCTGCTTATGAGTTGCGGATTAAGGCACCACTGGTACGGCTGCAAATGGTGAAGCAGGGTCAGGTTGCGTCCGGGCTGCTGGGAATGATGACCGTCTCGGTCGTCGTCATGACGACGTTGGTGGTAGGGCCATTCTATCTCACGCATGAACTGCATTTGAGTCCCTCAAACACTGGCCTGGTGATGTCGGTTGGTCCAGTGGTGGCCGCGTTGACTGGTGTGCCAGCCGGCAAACTAGTCGATGCGGCGGGCTCCGGGCTCATGCAGCTTGGAGGTCTTCTCGCGGCGCTCGGGGGATCAGCGATGATGATGTTCTTGCCGCAACGATTAGGCGTACCAGGCTATGTGGCAAGCCTAGCCGTTATCACTTTGGGATACGCAGTCTTTCAGGCGGCCAACACCACTCGACTGATGCAGGAAGTCGACAAAGGAGACCGTGGTGTGATGTCCGCACTACTTGGACTAGCGCGCAACCTTGGTTTGATCGTCGGTGCTTCCATCATGGGGGCCGTTTATGCCGTGCAGTCTTCGCTTATAATGACTTTTGCTTTGGGTGGCGGGTTGATTGGAGTCTGTGTCGTCGTGACTTTTCTGGGCGATCCCATGGCTAACAGCAACGGCTCCCGATCAAACGCGAAGGAGTCAAATTAGTACTTCCACAAAGCCTCCAGAGAAACTGGCCATTACAACGGTGAAGCCCGGGCTGTGTCCCCAGTGCGTCGCCAGACAAACTTGTCCAACACTCTCTCCCGGGTATGATGATCTGTATTCAGTTGCAGATTGTTATGGCGAGAGATTGGTCAGCTCGCATCTCTGCACTCGTTCAAGATGTCACAGACCTCCTTCGGAACCAAAGTAGTGTCCGTTCGGCAAAAGTCCATTCTATTGGTCTTCAGTCTTTCGCCAATCAGCATCTACTATCTCCGCTACTATGAGGAAATAAGACGCGATTGATACCAAATCGAAGAAGCGGACAAATTCGGCAGAGATGCGGGGTCTGAAGTCAGCTCAGTTGGCCGCGTATTTGAAGCAGACTGGCCGAAAGGCGCGAAAGGGTGGCATGGACCACACTGATCGCGGGACGGATCATAACTTCGAAGAGGTGGTCCAGCGCACTTCTCCCGAGGAGTTTGAAGCTCTCCGGGAAGGCAGTGAAGCGTAGCTACAATCTGCCTCAACTCAATCCCGAACAGTGTGTGGTGTGGGAACTGGCTGCTAGTGTCTACCGCGGAATCCACATGGATGAAGAAAAGGCACGTCTTGAACGCATCCTCAAAGCTGCACTTTCAGCTGAGATGCCGATCGGAGACATGACACATCAGTCTAAAAACATCCAGGACGATGTGCTAAGGATGTAGTCGCAGGAAGCCATCGGCAAAGTCATGATGCACCTTACGCAAATTGCGTTGCCGATTGCAAATCCGTACTCGGATCTAGATCTTGACGCAGATATGAAGATGGTACAGATAAGAGATGGCCGTCAATCGTGGGGATATCTCACTGTGACCTTACAAGAAATCCTAACAACATTGGAACCTCAACACAGAGATCGTGGATGAATTATAAGAGGGGTCAGCGAATATGATGATGAGTTTGATGTCGTCGACCCAAACCGGAATCAAACCGCGGAACTATTGAAAAGTCAGACTTCAATATCTGCACAGGACCTTGTCAGGCTTGCGTCTCCCGATTCTCAGATCATCTGGGCAGAGATTGTGGGACACGACTCTGGAACGAAAGAACGGGTACTGAGGATTAGGGCCATCGATAGCTCATGGTTCGACATCTGCCCTCTAACCTCAAGAGAGGCCAAACAGAATTCCCAGTCTTTCGATGAGGTAGAAGTCCTAGCGTCTCCATTGTGAGGTGTAAGCTTCACATGCACGGTTTGGACGTATAGACGTCGGAGAACTCTTGCCTCGATTGATCCAGAGATTGGTGGCAGAGCAAAACTGACTGAGACTCCAAATACTGCCGGATGATACTTCTGCGGCGGGTCAGAAGCGGTGGTAGTGCTCCAGATCCTCCTCGCGGTTCGGCAGCAACAGACAATAGTCTCTATGCCGATCCTTTCTATCAGCAGGAGTTCCGGCTTCTGTGTGATCGATATGACCCTCTTCATCAGCTAACAAGCGCAGCTTTTGTGACAGTATTCTGATCGCCGCACTGTGCAATGGAACCGGGAGCTGAAAGTAGAGAGAATATAAGACGCTGTGTCCTGACCGTGAGGCAATGGAACCCTAATAGGATATCACGACTCCTCACGGGGACTTCCTTACAGCTTGCGAGGCACTGGCGCCGCTTTGACCAAGTGGTGAAGTTGCAAGCCTAGCAGGTGGGAGGCGTTCCCATGCGGGCAAGGGCCTGGGCGCGGAAAACAGGAATAGTAATAGTGAGCGGGCAGAAACCAACGGCTGCAAAAAGATTGAAATTGAGCAATACGTAGGATTTCGTGCATTTCAGGAGACCGGAACCGGTGTCAGCTATAATGCTGATGGGCCCGACCAATTCTTTATGCCTACTGCTTTTGCACGGTTGATAAGAGAAGTCCTGGCATCAATTGCAAAGTCGGAATTCCTATTCGCGACGAAGTTGAGCTTCAGTCCATTGACCTTAGACCAATCGTGGAAAAACGTTTTGCCAAAACGCGTTCAGAGTTTTCAAAGCGCTGTTTTGTGATCAACTGCATTGTGACCAGAAGGCGAGGTCTGCTGCAAGGCTAAGATAACGACTGGTCTATGCTGGTCTGTGTCTCCCTGAGTCCCCGTGCAGAGCCCTCATGCTTAAGTCACCGCGATGAGGCATCAATGAAGAGCCTTAGGATACTGAGATCATAGAAAATCGAATTCAGGCGATAAAATGCCTATAGCAGCCGATAGGAACGCCAAAATATACTTGAAAAACGGTAAATAGATGGATATATTGCACTCGTTGGCAGATATACCGGTATGGTGATGATGGAACATTTTGCGGTCATTCAGAGCATCATCCGGGCTGGACTCAGCGGTGATAGGGCTGCTTTGGAGAAGCAAGTAGGCAGGCTGCGGGAAAGATTGCAAAAAAAAGGCGCAGAGAACGAGGCGGCGACGCTGACGCGTCTGCTGTCCTCCTCAGAAGAGGTCAGGGAACTGAGCCCAACACGTGTCGAGGTATCGCGTGTAGCATTCTCTGGTGAGAAGCTTGTTCCAGATGTGCATTTGCCGGTGGACCGGGAGACTGGCGCGCGTTTGTGCAGCGTAGAGTTCTGGACCAAGATCTCTCATCCTCCTGTGCTGACTTCTACTGTGAAAGAAGCGGTCGAAGGGTTGATATCGGAGTGGGAGAGATCTGCATCCCTACAAGCAGTGGGTGTGGAGCCCACACGCTCTCTGTTGATCTATGGCCCACCTGGGTCTGGCAAGACAGTGACTGCAGGATATATCTCCCAGCGTCTTGGGTTGCCATTGGTGGTGGCGCGTATTGATGGATTGATTTCATCGTTTCTGGGAACCACCGCAAGGAACATTGCCAACCTGTTTGATTTCTGCAACCGCTACGCCTGCGTTCTACTGCTAGATGAGTTTGACGCGTTGGCCAAGCTTCGCGATGACCCTCAGGAAATGGGTGAAATCAAGCGGGTTGTGAACACATTGTTGCAAAACCTGGACAGGCGCCGAGGCTTTGGCATCACCATAGCCATCACAAATCACGATCGCCTACTGGACCCCGCTGTGTGGCGCCGCTTTGAGACACAAGTGCACATGGATGAGCCAGATATGGATGCACGCCAGCAACTGGTGTCCCGCTTTTTGGCGCCCATTCCAGCCTCCAGTGCCACATTGAAGATTTTTGCGTATGTGTTGGCGCAGCGCTCAGGTGCAGATGTTGAGCGCATCTGTATGGCAGTGAAACGCACAGTAGCGTTGAGCAACTCTTCCCAGGATGCTCCCGGAATGTTCCGGGCCTTGAGCACTGTCTTGGCTCGTGACCCCTCTGGTGGCAATGCAGCAGCACAGGTGCTTGCGCAGGATCCTGAGGCTTTTGTCAGTTTGGTAGCCAATGATTTGACGCTGGCGATGAGGCAGAGCGACATTGGGGACGCTACGGGATATGGCCAGTCCCGCGTGAGTGAGCTGAAGAAGGCAAAGAGACACGTGCTGTTGTTGGAGCATCAACATGCCCAATAACCCAGTCCAAATCATCCTGAATGACAGGGATTTTCATCAGGCCCCTGAACCAGGAAAACCCCCACGTAACAAGGATTTCTTCCACAATGCCGACAGGGCGTTTGCTGAACACAGACAGTCCTTGCTGTCAGCAGTTGATGCCATCATTGAAGAAGTGTCAATGAGCTCTTACGGTCCTGCTACTTATCTCAAAGTGCAAATGCGGACAGAGGCGCTGGCCAAGTCTTACAGGCCTGTGCACTGTCTTTTCAAAAAAGATCAATTTCCTTGCGTTGGCGCTGATGCTGTTGGGACACTCTATTTCAGGGCACCCCTGATCTATCTGCAAGCCCTGAGAAGGAGGATAGAGGCCGCGGAACATACGGTCGCAACCAAGTATCGTAGGGGTGACGGACAGCCTTATCTGGCTCCCAGCGCTGCACGTGCAGAAGTTGGCGCCATTGAAACCATTGAAATTGCTCCACCTGAGCGGAAGCGGACATTTTCCGCGTCAGCTGCAGTGGCTTCCTTCGATAATCCGAGGGTAGTTTCTGGCTATCAGATCGAACTATTTGAGACACCAGATGATAGGGTCATTTCTGATGATACGCTTGGACGGATTGCTTTGAAGCGAAGTCTGGACGAGCTTCTCCTTTCATTTGGGCAAGGTGCGCGGAGTTACGTCACATCCTCTGTGGGCAGGACCCCCGTCTTTGAGCTCCAGCTCACGTCAGACACGCGACCTGCACTGATCGAGAACCTGTCCCATTCGGCCCGTACAGATGTCTCTCCAGTGGAGGAGCCATCCCCCATTGATCGCAGTGTGGAGCGCCACGAGGCGGTTTTGAGTGCACTGCAAAAGCATCCCCTTGTGAGGGCAATCCTGCCTCCTGTCCTGCTGCACATAACGGATGACGAGCCTGTATCTCTTTCTGGAGTGGCTCTCGCATCCTCTCCACAACCTGTGACGATTCCGCAGCCACTACAGGATGGTGCTTATCCCATTGTTGGGGTCATTGATTCAGGTGTCTCTGGGGTGCTTGACGATTGGGTGATTGGCCGTTTCGACTACCTCAGTCATGGAGAATATGACGCCAATCACGGTACGAAAGTGGCTGGGCTGGTGGCTGTCCCTCAGCTGGTCAATAATGCCAAAGTGACGCCAGAGACCAATGGTTGTTGGATCTATGACGTGCCACTTTTTCCAGTGGGGCACTTCCACGCCAAATACGCAAAAGGGTTTTCCGATTTTTTGGAAGAAGTGGAACAGGCTGTTTTTGAGGGGCGGCAGCTTCACAATGTGCGCATCTTCAACCTTTCCATCAATGCTGACTCAGACGTCGAACGGTACCGCTACAGCATCTATGCCTCACGCCTGGACCAAATTGCAGATACCTATGGGGTCATCTTTGTAAACTCTGCTGGAAACCTGCTGCCCTCCGCGATGCGGACGCCCTGGCCGGCGCGTCCACTGGACGTGGTGCGCTATTTTGCGGCGCGGACCAGTGCGGACACTATTCAGAAGCCCGCTGAAAGTGTGAGGTCCATTTCTGTTGGCGCGCTCAATCCTCCCCATACGTCTCAGCTGGCAGATGTGCCCACAGTCTACACCAAACGTGGTCCTGGCCTGCAAGTGGGTGTCAAACCTGACGTCGCCACTTATGGTGGGGCAGGTGTCACTTCTCCTGCAGCCCCTACAGGCCTAGCCTCCATAGACACATCTGGAACGCCATTGCAGGTGTGTGGGACCAGCTATGCTGCGCCTCTGGTGGCACGGACCCTGGCTGGACTTGATGCAGAAACTGCTGGCGGGCTGAGCACTGAAGCTTTGCGTGCCCTGCTGTTGCACAACACGCGCATGCCTGAACCTCTGACCAAGAGAGGGCTTAAGGAGTTGGCCAGGCAATTTTGCGGCTACGGTCAACCTGTGTCTGTTGCTGAGATGCTGGAGACAGATGATCACCAGGTCACGCTGCTGTTCCAGAGCCGCCTGAGTATCGGTGAACGAAAGCCTGTTATCCTGCGTTTTCCATTCACCTGGCCACAAAGCTTGACGGATGGTTTGTCACGATGCTCTGGGCGGGCTAAGATGACACTGGTCTACGCGCCACCTCTTGACCCTGCGTTTGGTGCTGAATTTGTGCGCGTCAATTTGGAGGCCTCTTTGAGGCAAAGGGAGGATGATCCCTCAGCGCCTGGCAGGACACGGTATATCAACCAGATTTCAGCGAGATATCTGCCAGACTCTGCTGCGCTGGCCATCCCAGAGAGGGCGCTCATCGATCACGGGCTCAAGTGGTGGCCAGCAAAGCAATATGAGTCCACATTTGCTCAAAAGGGAGCGTCTTCCGAATGGCGTTTGGAGGTGACCAGTCTGGTGAGGGCAGAAGCCACCTTCCCAGCAGAGGGGGTACCTTTTGCTGTGGTGCTGACCATTGAGGATCCCTCTGGGGCCAAGCAGATTTTTCCAGAGTTCAGGCAGCAGCTGCAATCAAGCAGGGCCCAGGCTCAGGATATCAGGGCGGTTGCACGTGTGCGGGCGCGTGGAGGGCAATAAGTTCAGTCCAGTGAGTTCAGTGTAGGCGTAGAACAGCAGGGGTTTTGAATGCCGCTGGAGCGGGGCAGCCTGCTTTTCAGGACCATGCGTGAGCCAGAATCTCTGATTGTTTGAGCATTGAGGGGTAGCCTGCACAGGATCAGACATGTGAGACTAGTGTTCATTCACCACATGTTGCGCACAATAGGAATTTCCAGCCAGGGCACACTCAATCCCTGATCACAGGCAGCAGTTCTAGAGATAGACTGCACCACAATGCAGAGACACTCAGCCAGCTGTGCCATGCAAGAAGCCCATTTGTGGAGAGACGTCTCTTTTCAGAAACGGCCCGCATAATTCGTGAGATGAACATCCAACGCTTTGAGGAATGTCATCCCTCAAGATTGTATCTACGGTGGCTCCTTGACTGAAGCACAGACGCCAGTTCTCAAACAAGAAAGCCGCCAACGCGGGCGGCTTTCGAGGCTTGCGTTATACTCAGGCTGATTGTTTCATTTTAGACCTAATAAGTCCGGCAATAACCTGGAGCACAATGCCACCCACGCCAGAAGCAGCCACGTTTCCGATATCAAATCCTGCAGAAGAGGCTGCACCCAACAGGATAGGCAACAACTGGCCTGCACCTACGCCACCCACAGCGCCAGTAATGGCGTTCAACAGGGTTCCCATGTCGGTGGTCTTGACGGCCGCACCACCGACTGTACCTCCTACGCCACCAGCAACAATCTGTAAGATAAGGGGAAGAAGTGTTTCCATCGTACTGCTCCAGTCTCAGTAACCCCCCATCCCGTTGATAGGGGATTCGATGATTCTACCACTGATTGACGGGAGTTCCAAAGACCCTCTGAATGAGGTGCGTGTCCTCTCGACCGGCCATGGGCAGGATAAATTCATTTCCGCGTCCGTGTGGATCAACTAGAAAATCTGCGCAGTTTGAAAAAGAGACTGATGCTTGTGGACCCTTACCTCTGGAGATCAATCATTTCCCCTGCTGCGCGCACTATGAGAGCGGGTGCGAAAAATTCCTGCGAGAAGTTGAAGGGCTAAACCTCCAAAACAGGCTGCAATGATGCTTCCCATAAAGACGTTGCCCATGGCTAGTAAGAGTGGAAGCAACTGTCCAATGAGAAGCTCGCCGACCGCCCCAGAGATTGTATTGCCCAGGTTGCTGATGTCTAATCTGGGTATGAGCACAGCGTTCAGTGACCCCCCGAATATTCCCGCAATTATGTGAAACGATAGGGTAGAAGCGTTTCCATTGTAACACCCATTCGAGTGGCTCAACATGGAAGTTATCATGAGGAGACTTAAAAACTACTGAGTGGTGAAGTCGCATTCACCTGTCATCAGGAGCCAGGCCAGCAACAAGGGAAAACAAGCTTTTTATTGGGATTGGAGCGTGTTGCAAGACGCGCTCATTCAACCTGGCAGGAGTGAGCAGTGTTCCACAACATGTTTTTCCACGAATGTTGAGTGTTGGCAAAAGAGTATGTACCGTTCAGCCAGATACCATTAAACAGGGTTCAGGGGTGATTTCCTTGGCGGGGGCAGGGGAAATCACGGGTCATAATTGGGCCCGTCGTGGGACTTTCCGAGTTTCCCAACCCCTCTTTTTTGCCTGTTGGACCCATTCCAAATGAGGGAATGCAATAGGTTAGTTAGGCACCGTGTGCGCGCGGTGCCTGGGGGAGCCTGTCAAGGCCATGGCCATCCTGGTTACCATGCAGGGTGATGCCCCACCCTGTCCCCTTTCCTACATTTTTATCACCTGTCTGAATGGACCATGTTGAATGAGGCTCAGCGCGGCCCATATTTCATCACCCTAAACAACACGGTTGTTAGTGCAGTGAGCTCTTGAGGTAAATCGCCAGGAATCAATCTGTAGGCCGAAACAGCGCTGAATGGCGCAGCCAAATGTCCTTTGCACATCAGAATTTTGATACGTGTGGTGGGGACTTTGACTCTCGCGAAAGAAATCCCAACAGGGGAAATTCAAGGAAACGTCAAGCCAGTCGATGGCGCTTTTTCAATTGCGGACAAGAAAGAGTGCCAACTTTGTTTGAGTGACTGCACTGGCTCCGCAAGGGCCAGTCAGATGAACTTGCTGGGATGGGCTAAAGAGAAAGACGCTAGCATATTGGAAACAACACCATTCACATGAACTAGTCCCAACATTAATGACAAACACAGTGTCATGCCCGCGCTAGGCGGTCGCAAAAAAGGCAACGTTCCGAAATCAGCCAATTATCGCTTTGACAGCGTCAAATCCCATCGGACCAAGAAGTGCGATTCACTTCAAATTTTCATGGGGTCAGACATTTGCGATGCCGGCGAGCGGTACCAGCGCCTAGCGCAGTGCAGGTGGAATGCATCTGAAGAGCCGGAGCAAAAGGCGGAAGACCCATGTTAGAATCGTTCCAAAGTTTCTTTGCCATCCATGTATTCTTCAGTGCTCCACCAACTTGTCATCAGAAAATAGTGTGGCATACTTCATGCTCACCTGTTCAACTTGCAAAAAGCCGGACCAGATTTGATCGTTGACGTTCCAAAATCAAAACTGAAATGGACCGGATTGCGGAATATGATCCAGTTCTTTCTCGTTAAGATTTCATATTTGGTACGACCGGCATCTTATTTCTGGCCTGAGCTTCATTTGAGTGAAGACGGCGTTTCTATCTACAAGAATGTCGATCGGCATAGTTCTCTTCTAGGCCAAAAAGCTATTTTTTCCGCGCCAACACTTGAACCATGCAGGCACCATATCGAAGCAGAAAAGACCTATACGCTGAGCCTTGCACCAAGTCTTTGGTATTGTGTTGATGAAGTCTTGCCACGGATGGATTATTGGAAACTGCGTCTCTACCTGGAGAACTCAAACCAAACATTTGTTCAAGAACCACCTAAAGATCTGTTTTGGAGATATGTTGTGATGAATGCGCCAGACCAAAAACATTTTGTACGGAGGATCATCATAAAGCGAAACGTTCTCCATGGCGTTTTGGAACTGGTTCGAAGCCGTGAGGCGACTATTGGCTGCATCCTGGTGCGAGATGTTCAAAAGAATGCACTTCCCTTTAAGATGTCCTTGCATGGCCCAATGGAGGGGAATACGGAGTTGAAACGGTGGTCTCAATTGGGCGTCCTGACCACATTCATCTAGATGTCAAGTGCAAAGCGGCGCTCAGCCACGTTACACGTCCTGGCGCGGCTCCAAGCTCACTTCCGATCTGATTACAGAAGTAGGTTGAATTGGGAATGTTAGGCCACGTACCGCTGTCACGGGGTATAAAATGGGACCTTTCGAAGCAGTCTCCATTGCAAGCCAAGCTCATTCAGACGTGCTTGCGGTAACAGAACCTCAAGCCCATTAAAGGCATGAATATGACAAAATGAGAGAGGGGGAAGGGCGCAATCGCCCCTCCGGGCGACGGCATCGACCCCTGACCCTCGACCGTGATGAGGCGAAGGCCAAGCCCGCAGTTAGCATATGCTGCATCATCCCTACGGTCGATGCGACCTAGCTACTCAGCCCACAGATTTGGACTTCACGAACCGCCAGTGTTAAATTGAAGCGCCCCAACGGATTCCGAACCCGACGGAGATAACGAATGGATGTCGTGTTTCCTGTGATTGTTGCGATGATTGCCGGTGGTACTGGCGGCATGATTGGTGGGGGACTCCTAAGAACGTCAGACATGGGCACTTTTGGAAATCTCATAGCGGGCGCTGCTGGGGGTGCGATGATTAGTCAGCTCTTTCCCATCATAATCAGATTGTGGTCAGCAGGGTGACATGGACGCTCTTTCCATTCTGACATGTGTAGTGAGTGGTCTTGCGCTGCAGGTTCCTGTGGGTTTGCTCTTAGGTCACCTGCGCCAAAAGCGTGGGAAGCACTGAATTGGACGGTCATGATCTCCTGTCCGCTACGAGGAGTACTGTCTGTCTTTGCTCATGAAGTTCAAACGTCGTTTTCACGCTGCACAAAGGATTTGTCTTCAGCTGATAGATTCAGGCTTTCGAGGCACCACTAACGCGTCGCCTACCAGTCTTGTGGTTGGGCGATTTGGCTGCTCACCCGCGTGTGAGAAATATGCATGAGGCAGAGTCAGGTATTGATGGACGTTTGAAGAACGGATGGAGAGCAAAACAACTCATTCAATTCAAGACGTGAGCTGCGCTCAATTCAGCTGAGAACAGATGAGCAACAAGGTGGGTTAGCTATTTGCTACGTGTCAGCCCCTTCATCTCGGTGTTTGACGTAATCTCAAGCGAGCTCAGCCTCTGGAGCCAAAAGGATCGCGTTAGGCCATCAATTACCGAAGCTGCCAACGTAGATGCTGCCTGGGTGCCGGTTCTCCTGTCTGAATCGCGGCGGGGCCACTATTTACCGACGTCCGCTGAAACAAGCCCCTGATTTAAAATCATTTTTAAATCTTGAGTATTTTTCTCGGTTATTTATGCTTGCCTTCTCTCACGGTGATGATGGAGGCTGTTTTGAAGGTGTTTGAAGGAACGCACATTGTTGTGGCTACTCTATTGTTTTGTTGCTGCTCCTGTGGCAGCACAACCACCCAAAGTAGCGCTCGAGCTTAACAAATCAGAGGATATTGCAGGAAAATGCCGGATCTACTTTGTAACTCGTGAGCAGTCAGGCACAAGGCTTGATACACAGAAGACAGAGATCATTGTATTTCAGAAAGATGGGGCAATTGGTCGAAAAGTGCTGGTGGAACTTGGTCCGGTTCGGGCCAACAAAACCTCAGTCAAGGTCTTCGATCTAGATCTTCCATGTTCTGAGTTGGCCAGCGTCCTAATCAATGACGTAAGCGAATGTGGACCCAATCAAAAAACTGAGGAATGCCTGGAAGGGCTAACGCCTTCATCCCGCATTTCGATCATGTTGACAAGATAATGGAATGACGTCGAACAAATGATCTTGGAAAAACCAAGGACATCAACGCAAACCTAACCGCGTCGAGAGTTTTCGAAAAAATGGGCTTCAAAGAGAAGTTCCGAAGTGTAAGTTTCCGTCAGGAACTGTCAAACGTGGAACGTATAATTTATCCAAAGGATTTTTGCTTCATTCATTTCCTGAAGTTGGGAAATTTGAAGCGAAGTAGTCATCAAGCGAATATTAGAAGTGATTAAAATGTCGGTCCGTCCAGGAGGGTTCATCCCCGTTGGTGGTAAGTGTCCCTTCGCAGGTGGATGATAACTCGACATAGACCTTTTCTCAATTCCTCAAGTTAGGAGTGATTGAGGTTGTAGAAAGGGTCAATTCCTCACTTTAGTGAGTTTTGTTCGAAGAACGAGTGCGTGCTTTCGAAATCCTTGTTGAGTTCCCTATCACTATTCATGAGGAACAAATGCCAAGGGATGTCTCCCATGATGTTCGCGCTCGTAATCTGGCGGCGCCACCTATTGATAGAGCTAGCCGATGCTCCAATGATCCTTCCTACTTCATGGTCTGCAGCTCGGCGCCCCAGGGCCGGGCGCTTGTCGTAAAACTGATTTGCCATCAAGACAGCCGCAGCTCGCCAGCGGCAATTCACCTGGGCCGTTTGGGACAGATTGTTGAAACGGTTATGAAGTTCGGTCAGGTAGGCGTCATTAGACAATAAATCAGGGCGGTTTTTATAGGACACGATGTGCTTTGGCCGCGTTTCCTGAGACGTCAACTCCAAAAGCTTTTCGAGTGGTATTCTGCTCTTCATGAACCCTTCATGGCTTCAAAAACGTCAACTCTTTTGAAAAATGGGCAATTTCACATGACCAGGCGCAAAGTCACGGAACCATTTCAGGACGAAAAATGAGTGATGATGTCTGTTCAGTTAGCTCCTGCACAGGCAATCAGCGATGTAGTTGACCAGCCTCGCCAGACTCTCTTGCTCTGCTGTTGCCCAATCCAAAAGGTCAATAACCAACCACTCGCCTTGGTCATGCACTGATGGACTGGGAAAGCCTCGCACTTGAAGCTTCAGAAAAAGATCGTCCAAGCGTTCAGTGGGCACCTGAAAGGCCGCGGCAATTTGTTCCCGGGATATAGTCGAGTTCAACATTTCCAGAGTCCAGGCTGTTTCAGCTGATCTTATGCGTGCAACTATTGTCAAAATGCAATTTAGTGTTAGGATCAACCTAAAAGTATGTCAACTCATCTTGTCACCTTGGGAGATGCAATTGAGGAGGCCAAATTTGATTAACTCCAGCGTTACAACGTTGGATGAAAGGGACGGACCAATTCAGAAAGACGTAGTCCCTGACCAATACATTGTTGCCCAAAACTGGGATCCCTCGGTCTCGGCTGACAGTGACTTGATAAGGCTCAAGGTCCTCAAAGCAATCGATTTGGGCGAGGCCATTGCAGCCGTTCTAAACAAGATTGGCAAAGCGCCATTTTGAGTGTTTGACCATCGGCTTTGCACGCATACGTATGACCATATGTAGCATCGAACACCTTAAATACATTTGTTTTCTTTGCCAATGTTGAATTGTTTTCGCGTTTTCTCGTGAACCGCGAATGTTCTGAATCGTGTTGAACACCATTCACAAAGCGTTCCATAACCCCACTTGTGGCATATTTCTAGAAGTGGGGTTGCCATCCTGATGATTCGGGCCAGCTGGAGCTAATGCAGAGTGTGAGTGAAGCCATTGTGCCCCATTCTCAGATAAGCAATCTCAACAAGCAGGAACATGGCCGTCGCATCCAGCTGCTTAAGTTGGTCCTCAGTTAGACTGTCACCAAGCTCATTCATCGCAGTCCTGCATGGCTGGAGTGTGGAGATCATTTCTTTCGTAAAAACGGTACAAATGTCTTGTGCTCTGTCCTTCATGTTGAGCCTCCAAAATGGGAGTGGGGGATAGAGATATTGGCAAAAACCTGGGCAATGGGCGATGATTCTGTAAACTGGAGTTTGGCTCAACCTGTGATTCCACCAGAGTTTGCAAAGCTTGATTGGTATGCTGTGGAATTTTGCAGATAGGGCACAGTCCACGTTGACGGTTTTGTGTGTTCGGGATTGTGATAAGATGCTGGTAAATGGAGGTTAGCTATGAAGCAGCTTCTCGCCGCTGCATCAGCTGGATTGCTCTTTCGACGTCTTTCAGGCACCGCTTTTTCAGACTTCTTGGCCTACATGTCTCTTTGTAGTCCTTCAGAGAAATCATCTGCACAGAATCAGGATCAGAAAGTTAATTGAAGGCGGGACGAAGGAGCTTGCTTGATGAGCCCTTGGGATTCCCTGCCTGGTTGTGAGCGTCTTTGAGTTGAGGGTGGGGGCTGCAGCCTGACGCTTTGGGCAAAGATTCCGACGGGTGTAGCAGCGGGGCTAGCAAATTGTTCTTTGCTACGTTCACACATAAACGGAAGCGAGTGTTGTCGGCGACGCCCTCTCGACATAGTCCCTTACATCAAACGTGCAAAGATATGGACGGAATGGAGTGTCAACTTTCTCCAAAGGACAGCCTTTGCGCTTGCTGTCTCCGCCAAACCCCGTGATGTGCCACGATCGAAGGCGAGAGAACTGTCAATCACTAGTGACGCAGTGAGCGACTAAGTGTCAAAAGCAGAAGGGGCGCATAGAACTGATTTCACAGACGTTCCAAGGCAAAAATTCACAATAGCGGTAGGGAAGATATGCAAGCTATTTTGAAGTCAAATGGTTGTGCTAAACAAGATCCTCTTACTTTTGAATTGGAATGCATGTCCTCAAAACTTGAGTCCCTCCACACAGCATTGGGGTTGCTGACTGAGGCAATAGGGCATGCAGTATTGGGACGGGAGCGGTTGGTTCAGCGTGCTGCCAAAGCTGCAATCACACTCCTGATAGAGTTCAAGCATGAGCAAAAGATGGCGCCTGATCTGTCACAGGAAGGACGCGCTGCGCTGTTGATGATGAGGGACGCCGGCAATCTGATTTGGGAGGCACAACTAGAAGCCCTGGTGGGAAGACCCAAGAGTGCGGGGGCCTATGTGGATGCTGCCATAGAAAAGTTGCGTGACATGTCCAATTTTTTGGAGTTCCGGCAAAAGCCCAATGACGCAGACAGCAGCGGCCGGCCGAATTGACGGCATTGATCACAGTGCAGGATTGGGTTGTTCGGCCTGAAATTACAAAGTGTAGATATAAGCTGAGCTGACACCATGTTTGCGCGCCAGCTCCAGGGCAGGGGTGCCCTTTTTGCGTTCAGCTTTGAGCATCTTGCGGAACGCCAGCAGTTCCTGGCCTGTGCGGCGGATCCTTTTTGAGGATGATGTAGTTGACGGACGGCTTGAGGGCACAGAGGCACTGGCGAGGACGGACTGTGCAAGGTCCACAATCTTTTTCAGTTTTGCGATGTCTCGTTTTGAAAGCTGCATGGGTGTGGATCCTGGGCCAGTGACAGAGGCCACGTTCAATAATCCAACAGGGGGAAAGAGGAAGAGATATTGTGCAACTGGCCTGTGAAAGATTCACATAGTGGAGACTGCAGGTCTGTTTTGATCTGCCCTCATCAGTTGCATTGCACGGAGTGGATTGTAGTGCGTCCAGAGCAGAACGTTGCAGACTGAGGGCAAAATAGAGAAGTGGCAAAAGAGGCATTCTGCCATAAGTCAGAGAATTTGGGACAAGTGCAACTCTCCCCGCTTACGTCATGCCACCTCAGAAAAAGGCTAATGATCCCAGGCAGGCGCGCAATTGAACCACGTCACACGCTTCATTTGGCTGGTGTTTCCAGAAGGAGAACCAACTACGCTGGTCCCCAACATCAAAATCGCAAGAAGGCAAGTTGTTGAAATGGTCATTTGCTTTGGAAAGCATTGACATGGCCAGAGAAATTTTCACCCAAACGCCCAGGAAAAAATGTGCAGCCCATTGAGTGTGGACCCATGGAGTGTACGGGGAGAACCGGAGGGACGGGGTCGGGATGGACCAGATCACTACCCCGCCGAAGCTGCGAATCAAAGCTCACGACTGACACCCCCCGGTGCACCAGTCGTCCCGCCACCGCACTTGAGCGGTAGCTCTATAAACAAGATTCGCACCATTCGCGCAAGCAGTGCTGTTGTCTCAGGCAAGATTTGTGGAAAGGACGCACCAACTTGCCCGTGGAGATCACCTAGGGAGGCGAGGCCCACGGAGGTCACCAAAAAAATGTCCCATGAAAGCTGGCGTAGAGTGCTCAGACACTCACATTCATTCCTTTTTGAGGCCCATTTCAGTCACAATGGCATCTAAGCGGACATCGTGAGGCTGAGGTTGAATGGAGTCAATTCTGGCTGAATGTAGACCCACTCCAATTGTCCAGGGCCTGGGAGACAGGACCGCCAGAGTTCTGTCAAAGTAACCACCCCCATATCCCAGGCGGTAGCATTTGTTGTCCCACCCCACCAAGGGCGCAAGTGCCACATCAGGATGAAGCTTGGGCGCATCTGCGCAGGGCACCAGTATATTCCAGTGCCCCCTTTCCATTTGTGCCTGAGGGCTCCAGGCTCTGAAAACCAGTGGCGCGCCAGGTTCCTCCACAACAGGGAGAGCCACGCGCGCTCCGCGTCTGTGCAAATCTGTCATCCAAAAACGCAAATCCAGTTCTGATTTGATGGGCCAGTAGGCGGAAATGGTTCGGCCTCTAACCGACGAAAATCTCTGAGCGAGAACAATGTCCAGAGCCTGAGCTATGGACTGTGCAATTTCCTGCCTTGCCTCCAGCCCCAGCTGTAAGCGCTCTTCAAGCAGCCGCTTCCTGTGGAGTTGGCGCCATTGGGCAACGCTTTCTGGCATGCGGATTGAAGCGCGATGGGGCTGTAGTGTCATAACCAATCAATGCTCCAAAGTCAGACGATTCAAGCAGTTCTCTGCCTCGGATACCAACTGATGGAGACGCTCAGCAGCAGAAATGACCGCAGTAATGGCAGGTGCTCCTTGCCCCGCGTAGATCGGCATGGCCTCGAGGTTTCCATAGGTATTCCGCAATGGTGAGTCAGTGCTGTAGAGAAACAAAGGACGCTCGGCTTCGTGGGCAATGACCTTTCTCTCCAGGCGTTCTGGATCATGCCCCAGCAAATTGTGGCCAAGAGCGCGCGTGACGCTGTTTTCCAGCACGCGCACAGCTGCGTGAGCAGGCCAATTCAGAACATATATATCCGTCAAAACGGTACTATCAGCGCCAGCCACAACAATTCTTTGTTTGTGGTAGTCATGGGCAAAAGATTCTGTTGTGGCCAAGAAAGCAGTTCCACATTGCACGCCTTGAGCTCCAGCTGCCAGGGCCGCTGCAATCCCTGCCCCTGTTGCAATGCCACCTGATGCTACCACGGGCAGACGTGTCTTCGACACAACATCTGAGACCAAAGAAAGTAAGCCCGTTCGCCCATGAATGTGCCCGCCGGCCTCTAGGCCTTGGGCGATGATAACGTCAACGCCGCAATCCTGAGCCTCCTGTGCTGCAAGTGTGGTTCCAACCTGGTGGAGAACCAGGCAACCATGCTCTTTGACGCGTGCAACTGCGCTGGGGACAATATCCCAAAAGAGTGTGAATGCCTTAACGCCCAGCTCAACGCATGTGTCAATCTGCATGTCCAGTAGCTTTGGTTCTGTGGCTGATGGAATGATATTCACTGCAAAGGATTTTGTAGTCGCCTGCTGTAGAAGCCCAATTTCACGAGCGATAAGGGCAGGGTCTTCCCGAACCATTCCCAGCATGACATATCCACCGGCATTGGCAACGGCTGCAGCCAATTCATGGCGCGACACACCTCCCATGCCGGCCAGCAATATTGGGAATTTGCAACCGAGCAATCCACAAAGCGGCGTTTGCAAGAGGGAAGAAGGAATAGGCTTCCAGTCCTTGAGTGACCATTGTTCTCGAATCGGCAACAACGATATCACAATTTCAATGTAGACCGTTCTTCAAGGCTCTGGCTCCATCAACAGCAGATAGAGGCAACTGCATAATTGCACCGTGCTACTCAACTTCGTTGAGCCGTCTCGGCTTGACCCTGCGTCGGGAGGAAGGTTGGGAACCAATTGCTTTAATTAGGCAATGGCGCGACAAAATCCTCTCCCATTGAGAGGATTCAGGCTGTCGTGTCCTCGCTTTTTTCAGTTCTGGATGCCGGCAGCCCTGTAAAGACTGGCTTCACAAAGTTGGAGGAATAGGCTGCCGGAATTCGCACGTTGCAACTAGCAAGGCCTCCATGCGTGGTTTCCACGGATTTGAGGATCACACGTGTGACCAAAGGCATGCAACCAGCACATTGAAATTTTGCACCGCAGCACCGGAAAACCTGGCCAGGTGTGATCACGACTGGTTCCTGTTTGATTGCCATATCTGCAATGGCTTCCGCCAAAACGTCATCACTCAGCACGTTGCATTGGCAAACAATCATACCGTCGACTCCGGAGGAGCATTTTCTATGAGCCGGTCGATCACTGCATTTAACCTTTGGGTGTTCATACGGATTCCGGCCTCTTGCAATGATTCAGCGCAGTTCTGGAAATGAAGAGAGATTGAACGATGCTCAGCAGCTGGCTGGCGATTGCTTTTCAATGACCAAAGCAATCGCGAGGCCCGCAAGACGTGTTCACAGAAGCGGCGGATGGCGTGCATTCAACATTGTATCCAGTACTGCAGGGACAGCATCAACTGCGGGACCTATTTGTTGAGAATCAGCCCACCTGTACGGGTAATCCGCAACGTGTATACCGCGCCTTTGTGGTTGATCCGGATTTCTGGGGTTGCATGGAAAAGCTCTTCACTGTCGAATTGAGGAATTGTGACGGGTTTTCCAGCGGACTTTTCGGCTGGAATAACAGGGCCCTGCTTAATTTTTACGAGATTGCTGGGTGCCACGGTTGTCCTCAACTGGGGACGTGGCTTAAGGCTAATCCCCTAATCTGAGTAAACTGATCGGAATTTCCATTATTGTCAAGCAATTTAGTCGGATACCAGCTGGCGGCGGCAAGCGTGATAGGACCATAATGGGAAATCCAGCCTTTGGGAGTTACCAAGGGTAGCTCTCAACCGACGACCGGTTATGCGCTGGGTGAAATGCAGATGTTGGAGACCAAGAAGCAGGTTAATCAACCGCCCAAACTATGAGCTCATCTATGTACATCCTGTCTTTCATACAAAAAGGGCTGATTCCTCCTCAAGAAGCGCCACGCGTCGCCTTTCCTGCTCATTGTCTCTCCGCAGCTTATCCAGATCAAACGCAGACTCACGCTCACTCTTAAGCCACGTATATAGGGTCGTGTCGGTGATCCCCAGTTTGCGCGAAACCTGATGAATTCTGAGTCCGTTAGCGCGATGCACACGAAACAGTGCAAGTTTCAAGCTGATCTCCTGGGGCGAATGCTTCTTTTTCAAAGTGGTCCCTCACTTTGTGTCCAGCTCATTTCAGGTACTCAGAGCGACGACCAATTATGTCGAAAGCAATTGCCGATTAAAATACTCGGAATTTAACCTTTGTCAAGGATTTCGGCCGGACCCGGTCTATCATTGCATTCTGTTAGACTTGGAGATTTTAGAGTGGACCTCTCTGCCGTCGCCCGCGCCATACACATTCTCTGTATCACTCATTGGATTGGAGGCGTCGCTTTCGTGACACTAATACTCTTGCCTGGAGCAGGAGGACATCTCGACGCTACACATCGAGCCCAGCTGTTCATGTCCGTCGAGCATCGATTTAGCAAGCAAGTACGCTTGTCTGTCGTTTTGGCCGGGGCAAGCGGACTGTATCTCACACATTCTTACGATGCATGGTACAGATTCAAAGAACATGAGTTTTGGTGGATGCATGCGATGGTTGCTGTGTGGACCATCTTCACAATTGTCTTGTTTATTTTGGAACCCCTGTTTCTACAAAAGTGATTCGAGAAACGGGTCTCTGAAGAACCGGAGAAAACTCTGCGCCTCGTGCAAAGGCTCCACGTGATTTTGCTTCTAGCGAGCCTCATCACCGTTGGCGCCGCAGTGTATGGTTCTCACGACGGATTTTAGGAAATAGGACTCATCAACAATGCTCAAATCGACTTCTTGGAAACAAATTGCTGACGCTCAGCTAATTTCGGTTGGGTAACTCGAAAAGCGATCGCAGCTCTTTCCTTCTCCAAAAAGTGGAATGCAGGTTGCAGTACCTATCTTATGTCATTCCTTCTTAGTGTCTGCTTGGAGGAGCCCATAATTCTCGATGCCGATGCTTCCAATCAAAGCTAACTCGGTTTCGATGAAGTCGATATGACCCTCTTCGTCTGCAAGAAGCGTTTCAAACAGCTTCTGTGTTACGTAATCCCCCGCATCATTGCAAATCTTCCGGGCCTCGATATAAAGGGCTCGAGCATTGTATTCACCTTGAAGGTCACACTCCAAAGCCTCTTTCAACGATTGCCCGATTTGCAATGGCTCAAGGGTTTGGAAATTTGGGTAGCCATCTAACTGAATTATACGATCAGCGAGCTTGTCTGCGTGGTGCATTTCTTCGATCGATTCCTCCTTTTCCTTCTTTGCCAACTTACGAAAACCCCAATTTTCCATCAAGCGGTAGTGAAGCCAGTATTGGCTCACAGCTGTGAGCTCGAAACGCAGAGCCTTGTTGAGTACCTCAATGACCTTCCTATCGCCTTGCATAAGTGTCTCCTCTTGCGATCTTCTAGGTGAGTATGCGTCCAAATGTCGTCCACATCAATCCACCATGGCGGATTGCCGCACCTCAAAATGAATTACTTCCATGAATGTATTGGGAAAATGCAATTTTGTGAAACGGAAGACAAGATCTCTGGCTATCTGTAGACAGCGTACTATAGGTTAAATCATGTGGTGCAGAGCCAGAGAACATGAACGTCAAGAAGCTCAGCAGTTAAGCCCGGGAACGTTCAGGGAATAGGAAACTCAAAAAAAGAGGAAGCATTCGTTGCGAATGCCTCCACCACATGAGAAAAACAGGTTGCTCAGTTTGAGGCGGATAGGCCCAGTTTCCCCCGCAACTGTGATAAGTCTTCAGCCAAGGCGTTGACTGCAGCTGCAACGACTTTGCGATCAGGTTCTGTCAGCTTCTCATATGAGGCATACCCGTCACCTTCACGATATTTGCTCAACGTGGCGTCAACAGTTGCAAAATTTGCATCAACCTTCTTCAGGAAATCTGATTCTTTCTCTGTTATCAAGGGTCTGACCAGGTCCACGATCTTCCGCGATCCAGCGACATTTGCGTCGAAGTCAAAAAGATCGGTGTGACTATAGCGATCTTCTTCACCCGAAACTTTCGTTGCGGCGACTTCTTCCATCAGTGCGCCGGCCCCTCCAACGACCTTATCTGGCGGAAAGGTCAGTTCAGAGATGCGTTTATCCAATTCCTTGACGTCAGTAAGCAATTTGTCCGCGACACCGGCTAACCCCTCAGTGCTATTCTGGGCCCATAGGCCATACTCAATCCTATGGAATCCAGGAAATTGCGGGTCAGACTCGCGCTTTTCATAGTCATCTGCCCGAGAATCTATGGATGCATCTAGATCAGAAAAGAGTTCTGCTATGGGCTCAATTCGTTCGTAGCTCATTCGGGTAGGGCCGAAGAGAGCTTTAGCTTTATCTAGGTCGCCCGCTTTCACAGCATCAGTGAAAGAAGTGACATCAGCAACGAGTTTCTGTGTATTCTCACTTACAAAAATCTTGTAATCAGCAAGTGGGCCTACCAAATCGATCTTTGGATCTTCGGCTAGCGCCGTTCCCGAAAGCAAAACAGTTGGAAGAATAGTTGTCACCAATATACGCCTAAACATGCGTTGCTCCTTCTTTGCGGTTACCGATCGTTAAAATTAAATTGCTTCAATAAGGGAGCGCCCCAGATAGTCGTGCTCATCTCGCACACCGGGCAATACAAAAAAATATCCGCCACCCACCGGCTGAATGTATTCTTCTAAAGGTTCCCCATCCAGTCTGTGCTAAATCGTAATAAACCCCTTATCCAGATCCGCTTGATAGGCGATAAAAAGTAGTCCTTGATCGAGCTGGCCAGACTTGGTGACTCCATTGGAGTAGTTGAAAGGTCTCCGTAAAATCAAGTTATCTTTACTGGCTGCATTCCGAGGATTTGCCATGCGGATATGAGATGAGAGGGGCGTAATGTTTCCCTCAGGGTCACTTCCAAAATCCGGAACGTCAAACTCATGTCCATTGGGTGTGGAAAGGGGAGCACCGCTCATTTTGAACCGCCCAAAAATCTTCTGTTGTTCTTCAAGAGGGGTACGATCCCATCTTTCCACAAAATTTCTGATCAGTCGGACGGCTTGATAACTTCCACCGATTGCCCAGGATGGCTCACGCTGGTTTTTAGTCACCCAGACAATGCGATCCATTTCCGCGTCGTCTGTCGCATCTGGATTTGCAGTCCCATCACGAAAACCGAGAAAATTCCTTGCGCTTTCCTGTTGTCCGCTGACCTTCGGTGAGACAACTGGAACATTGCCTTCCTGCTTCCACTTTAGGACTAATAGTCCGGCCAAATTTTTTATGATGTCCCTGAGAGCATGGATCGTCGTATCTTGTGTATTCGCACATATTTGGATTGATATATCTCCGTGACACAATTCTGGCCGCAATGCGTCGTTGGAAAATTGCGCCATTCGCTGCAGATGTATTGGCTTGAGTTTTTGCAGCCACGGTCTCTCGTCAAATAATGAAGCGCCTACGCCCACTGTGACAGTTAGTGCGTCGGGATAAACAAATGGCCCCACTACTCCCAAATCTGATGGTGGCAAGCGGGAGTCAAGATTTACGGGACTACCTCCTTCTGTGAGGAAATGAGCTCTATCAGTCAAAGCGCGAAACATATTTTCCAGATCTGCAGGCGTAGCCGCAACCGCGTCAAAGGAAGCCAACATGCCATTCGCGGGTCTGTGTGTTGTTAATCCAGCCTGATGCAGTCCATAAAATGGAATTCTGTCCTTGAGCGAAGTCGTGTTTTCCACTGGCGCTTCCGCAACGTTCACAAATTCTGCCTGGGCGATAGGAATACGGCGGCAGAAGTGAGTGGAAATTGCAAGCAGCTGTAGGAATTGTCGACGTGTTCTGAGGGGCAGAATTTTCAGCATGATTAATTCCCGAAGGTTAGTACCCCCTTCACAGGAGAAATTGCAGCAGCCAACTCCATGAAAAGGGCAGAGAGCTTCTGCCTTTTTGAGGCTGAGGATTGTCCATCGCCTGGCAAGGTGGCTAGTTCATCGTTCAAGCGTGCGCGTGCATTCTCTAATTTTTCTAACTGCACTTTGTCATAACCAATCAACGCAGGTACAAATAGATTCAATGGCTTCTGAAGCCCATCCCATGAAGCCATCAATTCAGCCAATTCATTCAGATCGACACCGCCGTTGTCCACGAGAATAGTTTCTGCCATGCGACGTGCATGTTGTTCTGTCAAACGCAAGATGTCTGCTGGAAGAAGTTTTGTGGCTCTCACCTGCGTCTTTAATTGGAGTAGGTCTTTTTGCAGTTGAACAAGAAGTTGCCGAATATTTGTTGAGTTTTCATTTTTCAGCAAGCCGTAACCGATGCGATAAAGTCCTACGTAGGCACGGTCATTCTCTCGATCCTTGAGATAGTCTGGCAAAGGCGCAATTCGTTCCTTGAGATCGCCATACAACACCATTTGTGGTTCGATTCGTCGATATGAGAGCCGGGCCAAAGTGTAAGTCTCTGTAGCGGCCACATGATCACCTGCACTGAGCGCTGCATCAAGTCGTTCAACCGCACTTTGCATCGCGCCTATTTGCATAAGCTCATAGACTTTGTACTCGGCAAGTGAACCAATCAGGTTCTTGGGATCTACCTTTTGATGGGAGGGCGCGACGTTTGATGATCCGCTGATGATGAGCTTCCCTCGAGGGTTGGAGAGAAGACCGCAAGTCATTTCGTAGGTTCCCGGTTCGAGTCGCGCCGACAAGCGGGATCGCAATCCTGGGGTGATGTTTTCGCGCTCTTCCAGCACCATAACGCCACTCAGTATTTCCCATTCCACTACACGATCTGATGCATTCAAAATATCAAATTGAATTTCACCTGTAGGAGCGTGAAGAATATTGGGTTCACATGAGGTCTGAGTGATTGTTACTTGATAGGCCGGCTGAGATTCCTCGTTGGAGAGGGGTGGTCTTTGGCTGGCTGCGTAAAAAGCGAAAGCGCCAGCCACTGTTAGAATGAAAGAGCTGAGCAAAAGCCAGTTGACGATTGTGGAAGTTGAAGAGGCTTCAGTTTTCATGACGCCTTCTTTTTCAGGGGTGGTAAAGGAGTCCGATGTCCGCCTTGGGTTGGTCTAAGAAAGAAATAGAGCGCACCAAGCAAGAAGATCACATAAAAGGCCGCTTCACCCGCAGTTACGACATCTGTATAGTTGAACAAACCTGCAAGAATCGATCCAAGTAAGCTCGAAGTGGGAAGAATATTGCTTAGATCGAGAACAGTTTGCTGCGCAAAATTCCAGACGCCAGCCTCATGTAGGTTTCTGATGGAGCTGGATAACAAACCTGCTGCAACTAATATGATAAAAACTCCGGTCCAGCGAAAGAACCGCACAAGATTGATCCTGAGTCCGCCTTGGTAAAAAGCAACTCCTAGGAGAACCGCAAAAATCAGTCCTGCTAATGCTGAAAGTGGTGCAGCTGGACCCGGGCTTTGCTGAAATATCGCAAGAAGGAAAAATATGGATTCCAAGCCTTCGCGTGCAACGGCGAAGAATGACAATGCGATGAGTGCGAAGAGAGGTCCTCCCGGCAACGTCAATGCTTGATCTACCGACGTCTTAAGCTGGTGCGACATTGTCCTTGCCGCCTGCTTCATCCAAAAAACCATTGATACAAGGAGTGCGACCGCCAGAAGGCCGACCAATGCTTCAAAAAGTTCTTGTGCCTTCTGTGGAAATTGTGCGTTCAGCATCAATATCGCCGCGCCTGCGAATAGAGACAGCGCCACTGCGAAGAAAACGCCGACGAAAACTGCTGGCAGCCATTTTTGCTGACCCGATTTTAGGAGGTAAGTCGCGATGATGCTGACAATCAGCGCCGCTTCAATCCCCTCTCTGAGCATAATAACAAATGGAGCCAGCATAAATTCAGGCTACAGAAATCCGACCAAGCAAGTCAATTTATTTCCGAGCATTCTTGTCGGTTACGCTCTCGGTGGCGCACAAGTTACAGCCGCAGTTCGAACCTAAAAATGCTGTGGCATATCTTTTTTGCCGGCAAACTAGTGGTTTAGTGAGCAGGAGAACGTTTGCCAAGTTTCACTTTGGTCAGATTGTCGCATACGGGGTGCTCGTTGAAACTTCATTGAATTGCCACGAGGATTGCCGCGAGTTGAAGCTGGCATACGCCTTAAGAGCAAAATTTTGGGACCGATCTCTTAGAACGGTGTAAGGACATAAGTGCCCGTACTGCTGCGGTATTTTTGCACATCCAGACCAAATACACGCCCAATGAGATTGGGCGTAAGAACGCTTTCTGGTGGGCCATCACCAGCGATTTGACCTTCAGATATACATATCACACGGGTTGCGAAACGAAGGGCGACATTCACGTCGTGAACTACCGAAATCACAGTAAGTTTCTCATCTACCAATTCACGAGCCAGTTCCATGACCTTAACTTGGTACTTCAGGTCCAGCCCGGCTATTGGCTCATCAAGCATCAGGACTTGGTTATGGTCTGACTGTGTGGCCCAAAGTTGTACCAGCACACGCGCAAGGTGAACGCGCTGTTGTTCTCCGCCCGACAATTCAGTTACCAGGCGATGTTCAAAGCCCTTTAAGCCAACCCTATCGAGAGCGCGTTCAGTTAATGTGGCAAGCTTTGCGTTCTGAGTCCCGTCTGGCACCGATAGCAAAAGTGTTTCACATACACAGTACGGAAAGGCGAGAGTTGTAGATTGGGGCAATACAGCACGTCTTCGAGCGAGATCTGCAAGTTCCCAATTTCTCAATTCTTTACCCGCGAAGTTGATCTGCCCGGATTGTGGACTGAGTGCCCCGGCCATAATGTTCAATAGCGTTGATTTGCCAGTGCCATTGGGGCCGACGATTGCAACCAGTTCGCCAGTACCGATTCTGACGCTCACATCGTGTAAAATCATGCGTTGGCTTCGCGCAAAGTTAATAGAGCTGAGCTGAATGACAGGGGCAATTATCAAATGCTCCAGAGCTGCCTTTCACGCAATAACATCCACAAGAACAATGGTCCCCCGAGGCATGCAGTGATGATCCCCACCGGCAACTCGGCAGGAGCAGCGATTGTTCTAGCAAGTGTGTCCGCAAAGATCAGAAGGATGGCTCCTAGAAGCGCAGAAGATGGGAGCAACAGGCCGTGAGATGGTCCAACAAAGAGCCGCAAAATATGGGGGACAATAAGTCCAACGAAACCGATCATTCCTGCGACCGAAACACTCAGTCCGGTGAGCAAAGACGTCATGACAATTGCGGTCAATTTGAGTTTCTCGACAGAAAGGCCGGCATATGCAGCCTGCGTCTCCCCCAGCGCCAACTGGTCCAACCCTCTTCCAATCCAGGTCAACGGAGGAGCTGTCACGGCCAACCCTATCACCAACATAAGTAATTTTTGCCATGTCGCGCCCGCCAGACTGCCAAGTGTCCAAAATGTAAATTCGCGCAGCTGTTGACCGCTGGCCAAGAAGATGAGGATTGGCGTCCTTTGGATTCGTCACCATCATCACAATTACATCTGGAGGATTAGCTATGACCAGTTCTGGCGAAAATGGTTTGTAACCAGACATGCTGCCGGCGATGTTGATCGCTCCAGCCATTTGCAGGACTGAGTCTGCAGCTGTACCTGTACCTCCCACGGTCAAACGATTGTTAGCCATACCCAGGATAAAGAGTGCTTTTGGTTTTTTGGGAGCTGCTGCAACTTTGGCAGCGAGAATTTCTGCCTGTTTTTGGACTCGGACAGCAAGAGCGATAGATTTATCCTCGACGTCGAGAAGCGCTCCAAGCATTCTTATTTTCTCAAGAATGCCCGCAAGGGATGGTTGAACAGGCAGTTGAACAAAAGAAACTCCTGAAGCGCGCAAGCTTTCAAGAACCTCTTGGGGCCCACTGTCCATTGTTGCAACGATCAAATCTGGTGTTTGGGCAAGTATGCCTTCAGCTGCGAGGGCTCGCATGTAGCCGATGTCGGGAGTCTTGCTCTCAGGTAAGATTCCTCTAGACGTGGTATCGACAGCAACTATCTGTTCTGAGAATCCCAATTCAACCAGGATCTCCGTTGCGGCGCTCCCAATTGACACAATTCTTTGTGGGTTTGAGGTTTTGACAGATTTTCCTGCAGCATCAACAATCCCTTCTGACCGTTTTGATGATATCTGGAAGGCGATGCGGAGCTGGGGAGAAGTACTTTTCATTGTTCACACTGATGACATCGTTCTGGAATGCAGCGGAAAGTTGCCAGAAGGTAGCCACGGTCATGGGTATTTCAATATCCATGGAGACAGCCCAATTGGCGGCCATATCAAGGCTTCCAATTGCCAAGCAATTGCTCTCGTCGACCGACCTTTTCATGGACGGCGTTCTTGCTCAGTGCAGTTTTTGAATAATGGTGGCAACGCTATGTTCAAGGTTTTTGTCCGGAGGGATAAAGATCGCAACCTTTTGCCAAATCAATTGAGCATGTTTGAAGACTTGCAGAAGTCCGAGTTTTAGACGTTGTACTTATTAAGTGTATCAGGAAAACGGGGCGCCTTGATGATCAAGGCGCCTCCTAACTCTAACCTGCTGTAATTGCGAAAAAGTTGTGACCAGTCTGCTGACCCTAAATAGGCATGGCACGGTCAAGTGTGTTGAGTCGCAATTATCGACGTAGGCAAGCCAACTAAGACATACGCGTATCGGCCATATCAATTAAATCCTGGATGAATGGTCTTGGTCTGGCAGATTAACCTTGGCAGACCCTAAAAATATCCAGCACATCGCGGTGTGTACTCCAAATATCGATAGTTATCTCAATGTGCCGGCTGATGTGATTTCATTTCGGTTGTGTGGTCAAATCCCAACTTTCAAGCTAGCTTCATGTTTGCGACAGTACCTCTAAAATTTTTGGCAACCTAACGGAATATTTGATGATCGTTCGAGACAGACCTGGAGTTTACCAGCTGCTCTTTGCCATGCGCGGCTCGATCCTGCCCATCATAGCACCGCAAATCTTGGTTGTTGCGGCCGTGGCGGTGGGATTGGTGTTGCTCCAGCACCATTTCGCAGTCTTGCCGGCCATTGATGCGACACCGTTCACCGTCTTCGGCATAGCGCTTTCGCTGTTCCTCGGCTTTCGCAACAATGCAGCCTACGACCGGTGGTGGGAGGCGCGACGGCTGTGGGGCGGGCTGTTGGCGGATGTCCGGTCGCTAGCGCGAGAGACCGAGGTTTTCGTTCAGGACAAGCCTTTGCGGACGAAGATGCTGGGCGAAACCCTCGCATTCATGCACCTGCACAGGGCAAACCTCCGCCAATTGCCGGATGATACTGAGGCGAAGTCGCGTGGATCGCAGTTCCTGACTGCGCCCCATCCGCCCTGTGCGGCGCTCGACAGCATCTCGGCCGACGTGGCCCAAGGCTGCCGCAACGGCCAGATCGATGGTTTCGGTGCGCGGACCCTCACGGCTCGTGTTGGCAGCCTCGCTCTTCAGCAGGCAGGGTGCGAGCGCATCGCACTCACGCCCTTGCCCTTCGTCTATTCGCTGCTGATCTACCGCACGATCTACATCTATTGCTTCCTGCTGCCGCTCGCCCTCGTCGGCCCCGCCGGATGGATGACGCCCGTCTTCGTGGCGATCGTAGCCTATGTGTTCCTGGGCCTTGCGGAAGTCACCGAGGAGCTGAGCCACCCCTTCGGCTCCACCACGAACGGCCTGCCGCTCGATGCCATCTGCCGTGCGGCTGAAATCAGCATCGCGCCCCACCTTGGCCTCGAAGCGCCACAGCCTTTGCGGGCAACGGATTATTATCTAAGCTAGGTTCCAAACGGAGATGAGATCATGAAAATCAGCGCACGCAACCAGCTCAAGGGCAAGATCGTCGAAGTGAAGAAGGGGGCCACAACCTCCCATGTCCGCATCGACATCGGTGGGGCAATCGTCACGGCATCGATCACCAACGAGGCGGTGGATGAACTCGGCCTCGCCGTCGGCAAGGCGGCAACGGCCGTCATCAAGGCGTCTGACGTCATGGTCGGCGTGGACTGAACGAGGTCAGTCTCCAGCCGTCTGCGGTATTGCGCAGATTTCCGAGCGCGTGAGGAAGCGCTTCTCCCGCCCGTTGTCGAGGGAAAACATGCCGCCCCGGCCCGGCACCACGTCGATGATGAGGTCGGTGTGCTTCCACACCTCATACTGCGACGAACTGATGTAAAACGGCATTCCGGCGATGCTGCCCAACTCCACGTCATTATCACCGATGAGGAAGTCGCCCTGGGCATAACACATGGGCGAGGAGCCGTCGCAGCATCCGCCGGACTGGTGGAACATCACCGGTCCATGGTCGCGGATGATCTCGGCGAGCAGATCGAGTGCGGCAGGTGTCGCCGTCACCTTGTCGAGAGGCGGTGCAGGCATCGCGTCACTCCGGGAATGGTGGCCGCACCCTTTGCGGGGTGCGGCCCGTTTCAGCAATCAGAAGAAGCCCAGCTTCTTCGGGCTGTAGCTCACCAGCATGTTCTTCGTCTGCTGGTAGTGGTCGAGCATCATCTTGTGGGTTTCGCGGCCGATGCCGGACTGCTTGTAGCCACCGAAGGCCGCATGGGCCGGGTAGGCATGGTAGCAGTTCGTCCAGACGCGGCCCGCCTGGATGGCGCGGCCGAAGCGGTAGCAGGTGTTGCCGTTGCGGCTCCACACGCCGGCACCGAGGCCGTAGAGCGTGTCGTTGGCAATCGACAGAGCCTCGTCTTCGTTCTTGAAGGTGGTGACCGAAACCACCGGGCCGAAGATTTCCTCCTGGAAGATGCGCATCTTGTTGTTGCCCTGGAAGACGGTCGGCTTGACGTAATAGCCACCCGAAAGTTCGCCCGGCAGAACGTTGCGTTCACCACCGGCCAGAACCTTGGCGCCTTCCTTCTTGCCGATGTCGATGTAGGACAGGATCTTCTCGAGCTGCTCGCTCGAGGCCTGGGCACCGATCATCGTGCCTGCGTCCAGCGGGCTGCCCTGGGAGATGGCGGCCACACGCTTCAAGGCCCGTTCCATGAACTTGTCGTAGATCTTCTCGTGGACAAGCGCGCGGCTGGGGCAGGTGCAGACTTCACCCTGGTTGAGGGCAAACATCACGAAGCCTTCGATCGCCTTGTCGAAGAAATCGTCATCCTCGTCGCAGACATCCTTGAAGAAGATGTTCGGCGACTTGCCGCCCAGTTCCAGCGTCACCGGAATGAGGTTCTGGGAGGCATACTGCATGATCAGGCGGCCGGTCGTCGTTTCGCCGGTGAAAGCGATCTTGGCGATGCGGTTGGATGAGGCAAGCGGCTTGCCGGCCTCAAGGCCGAAGCCGTTGACGACGTTGAGAACGCCCTTGGGCAGCAGATCACCGATCACGTCCATCAGCACCATGATGGAGGCGGGGGTCTGCTCGGCGGGCTTGAGGACGATGCAGTTTCCGGCAGCAAGGGCAGGGGCCACCTTCCACACGGCCATCAGGATCGGGAAATTCCAGGGAATGATCTGGCCCACGACGCCCAGCGGCTCGTGGAAATGGTAGGCCACGGTGTCGTGGTCGATCTCCGACATCGAGCCTTCCTGTGCGCGGATAGCGCCGGCGAAGTAGCGGAAATGATCGATCGCAAGGGGGAGGTCGGCAGCAGTCGTCTCGCGGATCGGCTTGCCGTTGTCCCAGGTTTCGGCGAGCGCCAGCTTGGCCAGGTTCGCCTCCATACGGTCGGCGATCTTGTTCAGGATCGCGGCCCGTTCAGCGGGGCTGGTTCGGCCCCAGGCATCCTTTGCGGCATGGGCGGCATCGAGTGCCGCCTCGATGTCGGAGGCATCCGAGCGGGCAATCTGGCAGACAACCTTGCCCGTGATGGGCGAAATGTTGTCGAAGTATTTTCCGGCTGTGGGCTTGCGCCACGCGCCGTTGATGTAGTTGTCGTAGGACTTGGCGAAGGGCGGCGCAGCAAAGGCCGCATCCTTTTGATGGATGGTCATCGTGTTTTCTCCCATTGAGCCGCGGTGATTATGTTGGTCCGGCGGTGGCGGGACCTTTCCAAAGCAAGCGGACTGCGGGAAGACGGGGGGATCAGCCGGTACTGCCAAACTGTCTCACGGCTGAGACAGTTTCCGGTAAAGCGTGGCTCGTGACATGCCGAGCGCCTTCGCAGTGCGGGACATGTTGTTGTCGTTCTTCTGGAGGGCCCGCAGGATCACGCCACGCTCGGCATCCTCGAACGTGTCACGGTCCGCGCCGTCTGCACCCAGAAGATCAGGCGCGGGAACGTTGATGTCGCGGGCCCTCTGCAGGCTGAAGATCTGCCGGGCCGCCCGTGTGGCGCCGACCACCATGTCGTGCTTGTCGATGGCGAGCAGGACTGGCGGTTTGCCGGCATCCTCGGGAAGCGTGAGAATGCGGCAGGTGGCAAAGGCAGCGCTGAAGTTCACCTTCTCGATCCGGTGCGCGGCGTCAGTTGCGATGGCGCAAATCATCCGGGCCATGTCTTCCGAGAATTCACCCTTGCAGGTGGTGACGTCGATCACGGCGGAGAGCTCGCCATATTCGTCGTGGATGGGGGCGGTCATGCAGCTCAGCACGGTGTTCCGCTGCAGGAAATGCTGGTCGCGGTGGATGACGACCGGACGATCCTCCACCAGGGCTGTGCCGATGGCGTTGGTGCCCTGGCTGCGTTCGCTCCAGTCGGCTCCCACCCAGAGGCCCCAGTCCCGGAACATGGCTTCATCCGAGGCGAGGCTGCGCCGTTCGAGAACGATGCCTTCCCGGTCGGCGATGACGACGGAACACCCCGCATGCGCCACGAGCCGGCTGACGTGGTCGAGAGATTCCTGTGCCGCCAGCAGCAGATGGCCCAGCTTGTCGCGATGACGGAGCAGCTCACCTTCTTCCACTCTATGGGGCTGAAGCTCGCGTTCGGGCTCAAGGTGATGAAGCCGGGCGGAGCGCGACCAGGATGCCACCACAGGGGAGCGGGCCGCAGCGCCCGCTGATACGGCTTGGGCAATCTGGTCACTGTGACTCACTGCCGAGTGTCTGGCCATGCGAACCGCTTTTCCGCGCCGGACCCTTGATAGTGGGGCCGACGTCATTCCCAAATGGAAATTACACGACAAGGATGTGACGAAGTTCGTCCGCCGTCAATTGGCCAAAGCTCCAAGGCGGTTTGATCTTCATTGCACTGCAAAAATAGATTTTCCAAAGCCTACTGAGCATTCCAGCGCTCACGAATGGGGCATTCCCCAGGATGGGTATGCCCTTGTCAACCGGATTTCGTTATATAAGATGGAAAATAACGAGGTCATCCATGACAGCCCAGGTCACCGTCGGAAATCTGAGAAGCTGCGAGGTCAGTTCCAATGGCGAGGAAATCCGCATCAACGTGGCCGATCAAGCAGGCGCGCCTCATCAGATCTGCCTCTCGCCTGACATGGCGAGTGCCCTTGCGATGACGCTGCCCCGGCTGCTGTCCGCTGCCCTGCAGGCGCGGTACGCCGACCCCAGCATCCGCTTTGTCTTTCCGCTGGGCGGCTACACGCTGGAACAGGCGCCGGGCGACCGGCAGTTGCTTCTGTCCCTCAAGACGCCGGATGGCTTCGAGGTCTGTTTCCGGATTTCGCAGGAGACCATCAGGTCGCTTGCCGTGATGGCCGATGGCGCGCAGCCAAGCTTTGCGCACTGACGTGGTGGGCGATGGCCAGAGAGTTACCGCGCCTCCGAAAGGAAATCGACGCCATCGACCGGAAGCTGGTTGAACTTCTGGCGAAGCGTTTCGGCGTGATCGAGCGGGTTGCGCAGACAAAGGCCAGCGAAGGATTACCTGCCCGCATACCGGGGCGGATTCGGGCCGTCATCGAACGGCGCGAGAAGGCGGGCCGGGGCCTCGGCATCCCGCGCAAGGCAACAGCCCGGATCTGGAAGGCCATCGTTGAAGAAAGCTGTCTCCTGGAAGAGCGGCTGATCGGTCAGAGCGAAGCGGAGGAGAACGACATGAAGAAACCGAAGACATCCAAGAAAACTGCGAAGAAAAAGGCAGCAACCAAGATAGCTGCGAAGGCGTCAAAGTCTGCGAAGAAGAGCAAGAAAGCGGCCAGCAAGGCGACGAAGGCCAAGAGCAAGAAGATCACCGCACGGAAAGCTGCGCCAAAGAAGAAGCCAGCGACCCGCAAGCGGAAACCTGTTGCTGTTCCGGCAGCACCTCCTTCTCCGCCGCCGGCCGCCGCAGTGCAGGTTGCCGTTCCGTCGCCAGAGCAAACAGCCGCACCGTCTCCGTCTCCGTTACCCGCCGTCGACCCGGGCGAGCCCGAGAGCGAGACGGCACGATAATTCAGTTCCAATCAAGCCAAGAGAGAAAAGCCATGAGCAATGCACTCAAGTTCTACATCAATGGGAAGTGGGTCGATCCGGTTCAGCCGAAGACGATCGGGGTGGTCAATCCGTCCACCGAGGAAGTCTACGCCCACATTTCGGCGGGCAGTGCCGCCGACGTGGACCGTGCTGTCGCCGCGGCCCGGGCCGCTTTTGAAACCTTTTCGGTGACCACGCGCGAGTATCGCCTCGCTCTTCTCGACAAGATCATCGCCGGCTATCAGCGCCGCGCACCGGAACTGGCGAAGGCCATCTCGGAGGAGATGGGCGCGCCCATCGACTTTGCCCTCTCGGATCAGGTGGAGTCGGGCTTCCAGCACCTGAAGCGCATCCGTTCGGTGCTGGCGACCTACGAATTCGAGCACCGCAAGGGTACGGCCCTGATCGTCCGCGAGCCGATTGGCGTCATCGGCATGATCACGCCGTGGAACTGGCCCCTCAACCAGATCACCTGCAAGGTGGGGCCTGCCATTGCTGCCGGCTGCACGATGGTGCTGAAGCCCAGCGAAGTGGCGCCGCTCGATGCCATCATCTTCGCGGAAATCCTCCATGAGGCGGGTGTGCCGCCCGGCGTGTTCAACCTTGTCAACGGCGATGGCCCGACAGTGGGCGATGCCATGTCGCGCCATCCCGGCATCGACATGATGTCCTTCACGGGTTCGACCCGCGCAGGCATCCTCGTGGCCAAGAGTGCTGCAGATACGGTGAAGCGCGTCTCGCAGGAACTGGGTGGCAAGAGCGCCAACATCCTCTTCCCTGATGTCGATCTCAAGGATGCCGTCACCAAAGGCGTGAACAAGTGCTTCGGCAACAGCGGCCAGTCGTGCAATGCGCCCACGCGCATGATGGTGCAGCGGAACGTGATGTCCCAGGCTGCCGGTTTTGCGAAGGCCGCCGCTGAGAGCTTCAAGGTCGGCCCCGCCGGCCAGTTCGGTCCCCATCTCGGACCTGTCGTAAGCGAGATCCAGTTCAACAAGATCCAGGATTTGATCGAGAGCGGCATCAAGGAGGGCGCCGAGCTTGTGACGGGCGGTCTCGGCCGTCCCGAGGGCCTGAACCGGGGCTACTACGTCAAGCCCACGATCTTCGCCAACGTGACGCCGGACATGCGCATTGCGAAGGAGGAAATCTTCGGTCCTGTCCTGTCGATCATGGCCTACGACACGCTCGAAGATGCCGTGCACGAAGCCAACAACACCCTTTATGGCCTTGCCTCCTACCTCCAGACAAAGGACCTGGCCAAGGGGCGCGAGATTGCCCGCAAGATGCGCTCGGGGAATGTCTACATCAACTATCCGGCCTGGGACACGAGCCTTCCCTTCGGCGGTTACAAGCAATCGGGCAATGGCCGCGAGTATGCCGAGTACGGCCTCGAGGATGTGACCGAGATCAAGGGTATCGCAGGATTTGAAGCAGCATGAGCCATCACCTCCAGTTCTTCATCGACGGCAAATGGGTTGCGCCGGCGGAGCCGAAGACGCTTGCCGTCATCAACCCGGCGACCGAAGAGACCTGCGCCACGATCTCGGTTGGCTCCGCTGCCGACGTGGACAAGGCCGTGGCGGCAGCACGGCGTGCCTTCCCGGCGTGGTCTCTGTCATCGCGGGAGCAGCGGCTGGCACTGCTGCGCAAGATCCTCGAAATCTATAATTCACGCTATGACGAGATGGCCGAGGTGGTGTCCCAGGAAATGGGGGCACCGCTTGCCTTTGCCAAGGCCGCACAGGCCTGGGCAGGGCAGGTGCACATGGAAGCGACCATCAAGGCGCTGGAAAACTTGCATTTCGCCGAGCAGCGGGGCACCACCCGCGTGGTGAAGGAGGCGATCGGTGTCGTCGGCCTTATCACGCCATGGAACTGGCCCCTCAACCAGATCGTCTGCAAGGTGGCTCCGGCCATTGCGGCGGGTTGCACCATGGTGTTGAAGCCCAGCGAGATAGCGCCTTTGAGCGGCATCCTGTTTGCGGAGATCATGGAGGCCGCCGGCACACCCAAGGGTGTGTTCAACCTCGTGAACGGCGAAGGGACTGTCGTGGGCACAGCCATGTCGGCCCATCCCGGCATCGACATGATGTCGTTCACGGGCTCCACCCGTGCGGGCATCCAGGTCGCCAAGGCCTCCGCCGATACGGTGAAGCGCGTGGCGCAGGAACTGGGCGGCAAGTCGCCCAACCTCATCCTCGATGATGCCGATCTCGAGTCCGCCGTGACGACGGGCGTCAATGCCTGCTTTGCCAACTCGGGACAGTCCTGCGATGCACCTACCCGCATGTTCGTTCCACGCAAGCGCCATGACGAGGCTCTGACCATCGCCAAAAAGGCGGCAGAGACGAACATCGTTGGAAACCCCACCGATTCCCGGACGGTGCTTGGCCCCGTGGTCAGCGACATCCAGTTCGCAAAGGTGCAGCGCCTGATCGAAAGCGGCATCAAGGAAGGCGCCACGCTGGTGTGCGGGGGCTTGGGGCGCCCGGATGGCCTTAACCGCGGCTACTACGTGAAGCCGACGGTGTTCGGGAACGTGGCGCATGAAATGACGATTTCGCGAGAGGAAATCTTCGGTCCCGTCCTCTCGATCCTACCCTATGACAGCGAGGAGGAGGCGATCACCAAGGCGAATGACACCGTCTATGGTCTTGCAGCCTACATCGCGTCGAAGGACATCGCCCATGCGCGGAAGGTTGCGGCGCAATTGCGCGCTGGGACCGTGAACATCAACTATCCCGACTGGGACACGCATGCGCCCTTCGGCGGCTTCAAGCAGTCTGGCAACGGCCGGGAATATGCCGATTGGGGCATTCACGACTTCCTGGAGATCAAGGGCATTGTCGGGTTCGGGACGAACTAGTCCGGCCTTCGGCGCCGGGAAGGGAAAGGCACTCACGCTCCTCGCCGAGGCGCGTGCATTTATCGCATCGGCTTATGCCTGCGTCTGCGAATCCGAGACCGTCCCCACAGCCACGCGAGGGACCGGCTTTCTCGCCGAAGATGTCCGGTCCCCGTGCGATCTGCCGCGCTTCGATGCCGCTGCGGTGGATGGCATCGCCGTGCGGCGGTCCGACCTTGTGACCGGTGCCACGACGCAGTTGAAGCTTGTGGGGCGGGCTGCTGCGGGGCACCCGTTTGACGGGACTGTGCCGCCAAGGAGTGCCGTCCGCATCTTCACCGGAGCGGCTGTTCCGGATGGTTGTGACGCCATCGTCATGCAGGAAGACTGCGTCTTCCGTGATCCATTGGTGTTCGTGGACGTGCGCGAGGGGCAGGGCAGCAACATTCGCAGGCGCGGCGAAGACGTGATGCGGGATGAGGTCGTTCTTCGCAAGGGCACGCGCATGACGCCGGCGCGCTGGGCTCTGGCCGGTGCATTGGGGCTCACCACCGTTCTGCTGCGACGGCCCCTGCGGGTGACGGTCTTCTCGTCCGGGGACGAAGTGACAGGGGCCGGGTCGGCACTGACTGCGGGACTGATCCGTGACGCCAACCGCCCGCTCCTGCTGGCGATGATTGTCGCGCTGGGATGCGATGTGCGGGATGGCGGTATTCTACCTGATGACGCGGACCGGCAGGTTGACCTTTTGCATCAGGCCGCAGCGGAGAGTGATCTGCTCGTCACTTCGGGCGGCATGTCGGAAGGAGAGGAAGATCACCTCCCCGGAGTGATCCGGCGGCGGGGCTTTCTGGAAATCTGGAAGCTCGCGATCAAGCCGGGCAAGCCTGTCGGCCTCGGCGACATAGATGACTGTCCGATCGTGGCGCTGCCGGGCAATCCCATTGCCGCTGCGGTGACCTTCAGCCTTCTTGGCAATGCGGTGATCGAGCGCCTCTCGGGTGCGACACCGGGAACATTCACGTCGCCTATGCGCCTGCCGCTGGCCGAGGCAGTATCGAAGAAGTCAGGGCGGTTTGAAGCGGTGCCCGTGACCCTCGTTACGGCGCCCGGATCGGCAACCTTGGCCCGGCCGGTGAGAAAGCAGGGCTCGGCCATGCTGTCGTCCCTCGCGGACTGCACGGGCTTCGTTGGCCTGCCTGAGGACATGACAGAGGCCGGAGAAGGAGATGTCGTTGACTACTATCCCTTCGCAGGTGCTTGAGGCCGGGGCAGAGGATGCCGCCGGGGTGCCGTCCATCGGCTATGTGCAGGGTGCATCCGGAAAAGTCGTGCAGGCGGTCATCCGTGCCTTCGGCCTTTCCCTGCTGAATGCCGGCATCGACGTCCTCGGCATGACTGAAGTGCCGGGCGCAGAGGTTGGAGGGGACGCCGTGATGCGGGACCTCCAGTCCCGCTCCGAGTTCGACCTCTACCAGAGCCTTGGCCGGGGATCGCAATCGTGCAGTCTGGATTCCGTGGGACTGACGGAAGCGGCGGGCTTCCTTGAAGCCACCCTGCATCCGGGTGCTGACCTGCTGATCATCAACAAGTTCGGCAAGGAAGAATCCCTCGGGCGGGGCTTCTCGGGCGCCTTCCGAAAGGCCATGCTTCTGGATATCCCCTTGCTGACGTCGGTCAATCCGGTGTTCGAGACCGACTGGCAGGCCTTCACAGGAGGATTGGCGCAAAGGCTTCCGCCGTCAGTCGAAGCGATATCGGCGTGGTGGCAGTCACAGCGGCGCGCAAAGGATTGATGATGGTCAGGCTCAACGAAATCCGGCCGAATGAAGTGGCGGTACCCGTCGATTTCAAGACGGATGCTGCCATCATGTTCATCGGCCGCATCCACACGCCTTGGACGGACCGCCTGAAGTGTCCGCGGCAAGGGAGACTCGATGGCCCCGTATGCGAGATCGAGATCTTCGAACCCTGGCACCAGGCGCTCGCCGGAATCGAGACCTTTGAGCGGCTCGAGGTGCTCTATTGGCTGCATGAATCCCGGCGTGATCTGGTGCTGCAGAGCCCCGCTAGCGATGGCAAGGTGCGGGGCACCTTTGCACTGCGGTCGCCGGTGAGGCCAAATCCCATCGGCACATCGATTGCAGCACTCGTCACAGTCGAGAAGAACGTGCTGAAGGTCCGGGGATTGGATTGCCTCGACGGCACGCCGCTCATTGATCTGAAGCCTGACCGCATGCTCTTCACGCCCATCGCCCCGCCGCAGCCGGGTGATTTCGAGAAGGGTTGACGCCGTTGGGACTTCGCCCCTGCGCAAGTGCCACCGCTGACCTACACACTCGCCAATCGGTTGGCCTTCGCCAGTGGCGCGTGGGGTTCTAACACAATCAGCTGTGACTCAGTCGACAACAGGCTGACGGATGTGACCACATCAGCGAACAGAGTGGCGACCTACGCCAGCACGCCTGCTGCCGGCGCCGCGAGCAGGATCGATGGGCAGAGCCGGGTGGTCATGGACCATATGATCCTGGCCCGCCGGCCGTCCTCTCGGCCCGTGAGACCTTTAAGGCGACGAGAGATACGCTCATTCAGACCGCCCCGGGAGGCGCTCCGAAGGTCTCGAACGCCTTCAAGAACATCTTGAAATCGGGAACAGAAAGAAGAGTGTCCACGGCAGGCTCGGGCATCAGAACGATTGCTGCGGAGTGCCAATACAGAAAAAGGGCAAGAACCGCCACCGCCGCCACGAAAAAGACGCCCCACCACGAAGGGATGGTGGGGCGATGGTCGGAGGGTTTGTTAGTCAACAGAAGGTCATCCCTTGGATCTCAAGTGAGGGGCTTTTCTGGGCGGTGCTAGAAGCCCACGCCAGGTACTTGCCCCACGACCGAACGTTTATTCAGGTCCGATCTTCTCTTTGCCATGATGCACAACACACAAAGGTCACCACATCCCATGAGTCGCGTCTACATCGTGGAGCGTGTGATCGTGCCGTTTTTTTGGAGGGGGGAGGGTGTGCACCAGACGTCACCCCTCACGAGCAGTGATCCTGCCCCGATCATCCTGCCCCCGCCGGATGATCAACCCCGGCGCGGCGATAATGAGACGCTTTGCTGAAGTCCAGCAACGTCTGATGGTAATATCAGGGCTGCGACAGCGTGTCTTAGGAACCGGATATAGACCTGTTAGACTGGATGAGTCGCCGTCACGGGGGCGGCATGAAAAATACGGAGACTTTTTATGGAAACACTTGTTCCACTTATTCTGCAGATCATTGCCGGGGGCGTGGGCGGCATGGCGGGTGGAAGTCTCATTAAGAAAACCGATTTGGGGGCAATCGGGAACATCATCGCCGGTGCCGTTGGTGGGATAGGAGGGAGCCAGCTTCTTCCGGTTATACTCGGCATGGCCACCAACCCTGACGGCATGCTCAGCAATCTGGCAGCCTCAGGGATTGGCGGCTTGGTTCTCCAACTGGTGGTCGGCTTGATCAAAGCCTATTCATCGCCACGTTCCGTCGGAAACGACTGACCAGCTATCAATTCTGCCACAACTGAGCGGCAGGCCACCGCGTCTGTCGCTTTAATATTGGGCATTCGAGGCGGTGGCGGGGGAAGGGGAGCAAATCCCTTCCGAGCGACGGGGAGTCGCCCCCTGACCTCAACAGCGAAGAGCACAGGCCAAGCCCGTGCCCACTCTACACCGCCACGAGACGGTGTCCATGCGACCTGCTGGCGGGTGCTCGAAGGTGTGTTTAAAGGGTGTTCGATGGGGCTTCAAAGCCGTCTCGAAGAGCCTCTACAACACCCCTAAGAGATCGTCACAGAGGCCTTCGTTCAGCTTTCCAGTGGGCAAAAAGTGGCACAATATGCGTGTCCGACGAGCTTAATGTGCTTGTCGCGCTACATTTGAGCGCCTCGAGGTGCTCTATTGGCTGCATGAATCGCGCCGCGATCTGGTGCTGCAGAGGCCCGCCAGTGATGGCAAGCAACGCTTGCACTTCCGTGAAGCGTAGGGCACCTACATAGGCTTGATGCATGACCAATGAAGCTCCAAAATAACAAGTGTATGCTGCGTAAGGTGCATACAAATGCAATTCTCAGACGCTAAGCCTCTCCCTTGAGATTGGCAGAAAGCATGTCTCCAACTGTGTTTGAAACATCACGCACCGGGCTAGCATCGAAATTGGCATAGCGGCTCGTGGTAGCAATGTTTTTGTGGCGCAGTAGGTCGCGCACGATAAACCCTGAAATCCCCGCCTGCGCCGCATAAGTTCCTACAGTGTGGCGCAAATCATGAATCCGAACGTCATCAATTTTAGCATGCTGTCGGATTCGTTGCCAATTCACCTCCATAACTTCCTTAGTGATGTGACGTGTTGGATCATCCGGTCGGGGCAAAACAAATTTGGATTTTGTGATCCTGGGCAAGCGATTCAGGGTTTCCATCACAGCGTTACCGACGGGATGGGGCTCTCTCTTTCCACCCTTCCGAGATGGAAGCTTCACAGTGCCATTCTCAAAGTCAATGTGGGCCCATTCAAGCTCAATAATCTCGCTCAACCGAGCTCCTGATAGCAGCAGTAGTCGAATTGCGGCAATGAATTGCCAAGACAGCACCGTGCGTTGGTTTTCAGGTTTCGCCAAATGTTTTGAATTTTTGCCCTTGTCCGACACCCGCCAGGGCATACCAAGCGTCTCTGCCTCCGCCAAGGATTGGCCCAATCTTTGAACCTCCTCTTTGCTGAGAAAGCGGGTCCGGTGTTCCTCCTTGTACCGCTTGATAGAGCGACACGGATTGGAGTTTTCTGGACGGATGCCCCAAATCTCTGCCAACGAAAGAGCTTTGGAAAGGACTGCCAATGCATAGTTAGCCCGCCGGGGCGTCTCTCTCATTGCCAAGTGCAATCGTGCAGCATCGGCCCTCGTAAGATCGCTAGCCTTTATATTCCCTATACGCGGAACAAGGCGGGTCCGCACTAACGCTGTCACGTCTTTTTGCGTCGTTGCTGCGTTATGGATGGCAGCATGGTCGCTTAGATACCGCTCCAACAAATCTGCTATGGTTGGGGACCCGCGATAGATTTGACGCTGCGAAACTGGGTCGCCACCATTAGCAATTTCTACGACAGTCTCTCTAACAATCTTGCGGGCGTCGTCTACGGTCAGCGCGCCATATCTTCCAATCGTCAGCCTTCGAGAACGTTTCGCTTTGTTCCGATACTGATAGATAAATGTCTTAACTCCACTGGGCAGCACCAGCAAACCAAATCCCCTCAGTTCATCGTCCCACATGATTTGAGGCTTAACTGGCGCTTCTGCACCTTCAATTTTCTTTTTGGTCAGCTTAGCCATTTATTGTTCGAACCTCCTCAAACGGCAACCGGGAAATAGGATTCCAAGTTGGTGTCTCACATTCCATGTAAGCACTATGTAAGCAAAAGAGGCAGAAATCAACGTGAGCGCAGAGGAATAGGCGGGATCAAAATGTTGATTAAAACATTGAAATAAATAGTTAAAATAAAAGAGAGAGAAATAGGTAGAAACACGCACAAGTTGTGGAATGTTGATTGTGGATCTGGGGGTCCCCCGTTCGAGCCGGGGAGGCTGTACCATATCTCTCCCGCACATGACCGATTGCAGACCGCGCCCCGCTTCAGTTGCGGCGGAGCTTCTCCAGTCCGCTTGCCGCCACGGCGAGGATGATGATGCTCCCCACGAGAATGTCGCGGATGTAGCTGTCAACGCTGAGCTGGGTGAGCCCATTGGAGAGAACGCCGAGGAAGAGCACGCCTGCAAGCGTGTTGAGCACCTTCGGTTCGCCGTTCACGTTCATGGTCATGCCGAGGAAGACGGCGGCAATCGCGTCCAGCATCAGCCCCGAACCCTGCACCGGATTGGCCGAGGCGACGCGCGCCGTATACATGAGCCCGGCGATGGCGGCGGCAAGCCCCGAGAGCGCGAAGGCCGCAAGCCGTGTCATGCGCACGTCAATGCCGGCGAGGCGTGCCGCTTCCGAACTGCCGCCCATGGCATGGAGATGCCGGCCGAACACCGTCTTCTGCAGGATGAACCACACTACCAGCAATGTCGCGGCGGCAACGAGCGTGAGGTTGGGGAGCACGAGGGCCGTGTCGCCTTGCGTCCAGAGCGGAAGCCCGCCCCGGGCAAATTCGCCGAGGCTTGCCGGAATGCCGCTGCCGAAGATGGTCTTGCCACCTGAAATCAGGAAGGCGAGGCCGCTGAAGATCGTCAGCGTGCCGAGCGTTGCGACGAAGGGCAGGATGCCGAGGAAGCTCACCAGAAAGCCGTTGAAGGCGCCGCCCACAACGCCGACCACGAGTGCGGCCAGCATGGCGATGAGCGGCGCATCCGTGAGCCTGAAGACAACCGCCAGCACGATGCCGGCCAGGCTCGCCATGGAGCCCACGCTGAGATCATAGTCGCCCATGGTCATGACGATGGTCATGGCAAAGGCCGTGACCGCCAGCATGCTCACCTGCTGCGTGATGTTGAAGAGGTTGCGCCCGGTCATGAAGGTGCCGGGCAGCATCACCCAGAAGAACAGCAGGATCAGGCCGAAGCAGGCAAGCGTGCCGTAGGTCCGGACAAAATGCAGGAGGGCCTGATTCAAGACCGGACGCTCTGCCTCAGTCCTTGACGTTGGCTGCGGTGATCAGCTTGGTCGGGACATAGATCACGCCCTGCTTGATCTTCTCGCCGCCGAGGTGGCGCTTCACCGCTTCGGCCGTGGTGGCGCCGATGCCCTTGAAGTCCTGCGCCATCGACGCCTCGAAGCTGCCGCCCTTGGCGATTGCCGCGCGCGCTTCCGGATTGGCGTCGATGCCGGTGATCACGATACCCTCGTCACCACGGCCCGCCGCTTCGATCGCCTGAAGGGCGCCGAGTGCCGGCTGGTCCCAGGCGGCCCACACCGCGCTGATCGAGCCCTTGTCCGGATTGGCGGTGAGGATCGCTTCCATCTTGGCGCGGCTGTCGGCGATGCCGCCGTCCTGCACGTCGGGCGTCACCCGGTCGAGCACCTTGATGTCCGGGTTGTTCTTGAAGATGGCATCGGCGATGACGCCGCGCTGCTGCACCGGTGGGAAGGCGTCGAAGACGAACATCACGACCTTGCCCTTGCCGCCGATGCGGTTCACCACATAGGAGGCGGTGTCGGCGGCCATGGAGTAGCCGTTCGAGGTGACGTTGGTGACGAGCAGCGGTGTTGCGCCCGCATCCATGCCGAAGACCGGAACGCCGGCGGCCTTGGCGGTTTCAAGCCCGGCCTGCACCTGCGAGGGATCGACGTTGATGACGATTGCCGAGACCTTCTGATTGGCGGCATCCTCGATGCGGCCCACCGCGGCGGCGACGTCACCCTTGGTGTCGATGACGTTCACCTCCCAGCCGAACTCCTTGGCCTTCGCCTGGAAGGCCTCGACGTAGAACTGCGTGCCGGGCTGGGCCAGATAGGGCGTGACGATGGCGATCTTCTCGCCCGCCGCCTGTGCCGCCATGCTGCTTGCAGCCATCAGGCCTGCGGCCAGTCCCATACCCAGAATCGTCCTGCGCTTCATCGCTTTTTCCTTTACTTTGTGCAGCTTGTTTGAGGCGGCAGAAGTAAGCACAATGGCCGGAGCGAGACAAGGACAGGGCCATGCTGATCGGGATTGATGTGGGCACCACCGCGGTGAAGGCGGCACTCTTCGATGCCGGCGGGCAGGTGCTCCGCCGCTTCGGCGAGCGCTATCCCACAACGCGGCCCCGGCCCGGTCACGTGGAGCAGGACCCGGCGCTTTGGATCGATCTTGTGGGGCGCGCCCTCGCCAGCCTGAGTGATGGCGTGACGATCACGGCGGTGGGTCTCTGCTCGCAGGTGAACACCCACGTGTTCTGTGATGAGGCGGGCAAGGCGCTGCTTCCCGCCTTCACATGGCAGGACACGCGCTGCGCCGAAGATGCGGCATCACTCGATGCGAAGGTGGCCTTCGACGACAAGATCCGCTGGTGGCGGGCGCCGCTCCCGGTCGATGCCAGTCATGTTCTCGCCCGCATGGCCCATGTGGCGCGCGCCGCGCCCGAGGTCTGGGCGCGCGCGCGGTTCGTGATGGCGCCCAAGGACTATTGCATCTTCCATCTCACGGGCGAGGCCATTGCCGATCCGATGACCAACTTCGGCATCCTCGATCAGGACCTCGCGCTCATCACGCCGCTTCTCGATCTTGTGCCAGGTGCAGCGGAACGCCTGCCGCGCATCGCGGGCTTCACGGCACCCGCGGGACGCATCCGCGCAGGCCTTCCCTGTGCCGGCGTGCCCGTGGTGACGGGCGCCATGGATGCGTGGTCCGGATTGCTGGGGGCGGGCCTCTCAGAGGATGGGCAGGGTCTTTACCTCAGCGGCACCAGCGAGATCCTCGGCATCCTCTCGCATGCGCGCGCGCCCACACCCGGCGTCATCGCCTTTGCCGAATGCGAAGGCATGGTGCTGCACGCAGGGCCCACGCAATCGGGGGGCGCGTCGCTCGACTGGTTGTCGCGGCTGCTCGGCAAGACGCCAGCGGAGCTTGCCGCGCTGGCAGCGAGCGCCGACCTCCGCCATGTGCCGCTCTTCCTGCCGCACCTCGATGGCGAGCGTGCGCCGCTCTGGGATGCCGGGGCGCGCGGCTCCTTCACGGGACTCACTTCCGCAACAGGCCCGGCGGAACTATCCCTCGCCGTGCTCGAAGGTGTTGCCTATTCGGCCCGCCTCGTCTTCGACAGCCTGAAGCAGTCCGCCTCCCGTGAGGCCGAGGTCATTCATCACGCCGGCGGCGGAGCGGCCTCCGATCTCTGGTGCCAGATCCGCGCTGATGTGCTGGGGAGACCGTTGCGCCGCACTGCGATGCGGGATGCAGGCGTGCTGGGGGCCGCGCTCATGGCGGGCGTGGGCGCGGGTGTCTTTCCCTCGCTGGCGCAGGCCACGCGGGACTTCGTGCAGTTCGATGCGGCTTTCACGCCACGGGCAGTGGCGGCCCCACGCCATGACAGGCGCTTCGAGGCCTATCGCCTCGCCTACGAGAACCACCGGGCGCTGAACAGCCTGCTGGCGACCGCCGGCTGATATTTCACAACGGCGAAGGAACCATTGGCGTGGCGAGGCGTTTACGTTCTCGCACAACGTTGGGTTGGTGCTTACCTGCAAAACGAGACCATTGGGGGCGATACATCGTCGAGTTACCGAACACCGCCACTCCGCCGTCGGCCTCCTCCGCCAAGCTTGCAGCGTTTCCCATTGCCCTGGGTGGCGTGGCCCTGGCGGGCATTGTCGTAACGACCTTCTGGCTCAACGAACAGGCGCGGCAGAACTTCGATTCCGTCGTCAAGGCACGCGAGACCTCGACTGCGGCCATCGAACTGCGGAGCGCCCTGCAGGCGGCCGAGTTCGAGCCAGCGTGGCTTTCTCTACACCCACAACGAAATCTACCTCGCGCCCTATGACGTGGCCCAGACCAAGGCGCGCCGCCAGATGAAAACGCTCTCCACGCGGCTCGAGGATTATCCGGCCCTGCATCAGGCCCGCGACCGCCTGGTGAAGGTGGTGGAAGAGAAATTCGCGGAGATGGACGAGTCCGTGGCATTGAAGCGGAAGCGACTCGATGCCGAAGCCCTGGCCCTGGTGAAGAAAAACCGCGGCAAGGCCTTCATGGACGAGGCCAATGTCTTCATCGGCGGCATCGTGCGCGCCGCCGACCAGCGGCTTCTCGTGGGTGTTGACGGGCAGCGCGAAAGCACCGCCTTCCTGCGCTGGGTATCTTTCTTCGGCGCTGTTGTCATCCTCGCCATGTTTGCGATCGCCGCGCGCATTTTCCAGGCCTATACGCGCACGCTCGCGCTCGCCGACCAGGAGGTCAGGCAACTGAATGCCAGCCTCGAGCAGCGGGTAGAGCAGCGCACTGCCGAACTGGCCCGCGCCAACGAGGAAATCCAGAAGTTCGCCCACATCGTCACCCACGACCTGCGGGCGCCCCTCGTCAACATCATGGGCTTCAGCGCCGAGATCGAGGGTGGCCTGCAGCAGGTGCAGCAGGTCTTCGGCGATCTCGAGAAGAAGCAGCCGCCGAACGATGCCCTGCTGAGCGAGGCGACGGCATCCGTGCGGCAGGACATGCCAGAGGCGCTGCACTTCATCCGCACCTCCACCAAGAAGATGGACAACCTCATCAATGCGATCCTGCGCCTCGCGCGCGAGGGCCGGCGCGTGCTGATGCCGGAGCAGATCGATCTCGGTGAACTCATTTCGCAGGCCGCCGAGGCGATCCGCCATCAGCTTGCCGCCGATGGCGGAAAGCTCGTGTTGAATGTCGGGGTGAAGCGCATCCACAGCGACCGTTTTTCGCTCGAGGCGATGATCGGCAACATTCTCGACAACGCCTCCAAGTACCGCGCCAAGGGCCGGCCGCTCGAGATCGGTGTCACGGTCACGCCCGCACCGGCGGGCAGGGTGCGGATCGAGATTCGCGACAATGGCCGCGGCATCGCCGAGAAGGATCTGGCGCGCATCTTCGAACCCTTCCGCCGCGCCGGCACGCAGGACCAGAAGGGCGAAGGCATCGGCCTCGCCTATGTCCGCACGCTGGCGCAGAATTTGGGCGGCGAGGTCACGGTCGCCTCACGGCCCAATGCGGGCTCCACCTTCACGATCATCATTCCCTCCCATTCCGCAAGCGAGACACCCTCATGAATGCTTCCTCCAGTGCCGTCACCATCGTCATGATCGAGGACGATCCCGGCCATGCCCAGCTCATCAAGAAGAACATCCGCAAGGCCGGCGTGAACAACGACATGGTGGAATGCGGTAATGGCGAGTCCGCCCTCCGCTTCCTGCTTGGTGATGACGGTCTCGGCACGGCCAACAGCCGCAAGCAGCTTCTCATCCTGCTCGATCTCAACCTGCCCGACATGACGGGCACGGAGATCCTCAAGGTGATCAAGCACAATCCCCACCTGAAGCGCTCGCCGGTCGTCATCCTCACCACGACCGACGACGATTTCGAGATCAAGAAATGCTATGACCTCGGCGCCAACGTCTACATCACCAAACCTCTCAACTATGAGGGTTTTGCCAATGCGATCAAGCAGTTGGGGCTGTTCCTGACGGTGATGCAGGTGCCCGAAAATGCCTGACAGCCGGAGCAAGCGCGTCCTCTATCTCGATGATGACCAGGGCCTCGTCCGCCTCGTGCAGAAATCGCTGCTGCGCCTCGGCTACGAGGTCGTGTCGGCGGGGTCGTGGGCCGCCGCACAGGCCGCACTTGCGGAGGGTGGCATCGACGTGATTGCGCTTGACCACGATCTCGGCAGCGAAACCGGCCTCGACATCATTGCCCAGCTTGGTGATCTGCCGAAGCATCCGCCGGTCGTCTACGTCACGGGCTCATCCGAACTGAGCGTCGCCGTTGCGGCCCTCAAGGCCGGCGCCAGCGACTTCGTGCCGAAGACGGTGAGCGAGGACTTCATGGCGCTGCTCAATTCGGCCTTCCGCCGCGCCATCGAAAAGGAGCGGTTGCGGGAACGGAAGGAGCAGGCGGAGGCGGAGGTGCGCGCCGCCCGCGACCGGGCCGAGCTGCTGCTGCAGGAAGTGAACCATCGCATCGCCAACAGCCTCGCGATGGCGGCGAGCTTCGTCAATCTGCAGGCGGGCTCGCTTGTGGATGGCGCCGCCAAGGCCGCGCTGGAAGAGACGAAGAACCGCATCCATGCCATCTCGCTCGTCCACCGCCAGCTCTACACCAAGGGCGACTTCCGCTTCGTGGCGCTGAATGACTACCTCGCGAACCTGATCGAGCAGATGACAGCCTCGGCGCGGAGCGGCGACGAGGGGATTGCCATCCATCATGATCTTGCCCGTGTCGAACTTCCGATCGATGCCAGCGTGAACCTCGGCGTCATCGTGGCGGAATGGATCAGCAATGCGCTGAAGTATGCATACCCCTCCGGCCAGGGCCGCATCGACGTCACGCTTGCGCTGCTGGACGATGGCCGGGCGCGATTGACCGTGGCCGACCGGGGCGTCGGCCGTGAGGGGGATGCGGCGCGGCAGGGCACAGGCTTCGGTACGCGCATCGTGAGCGTGATGGCGGACAGCATGGCGGGCAGCATCGACTATCAGCCGGGACATCCCGGCACCATCGCCGCGCTCACCTTTCCGCTGCGTGTCACCTATCCCGCGCAGGACACCGAGGGCAGACAGGAAACACCATGATGACCTACGCCAGAGCTCTTCTCGCCCTTGCAGTGTGTTTCGCCCTTGCGGCCTCAGCCGCTGTGGCACAGGGCCTCACCGAACCGCGCGTGTTGCCGCCCTTCACGCCCGGCGGCGCCACCTGCACCGCGCCTGCGGGGTTGGAGAAGCGCCTCCTCTTCCTGCAGGACAACGAGCGCGATTTCATCCTCGGCGTGAAACATGGTCTCGGCCTTGCTGCGCAACAGCGGAACCTCGCCTTCTCGGCCAAGCTGGCGTCGAATGACTCAACGAAGATGCAGGCCAATGCACGCGCCGCGCTGGCGGAAAAGGTGGGCGCGGTGATTGCCGCTCCCATCAATCCGGAAATCCTCAGCACGGACCTGCGCAATCTGCTGCTCGCCGGCACCTATGTGGGAACCATCGTGCCGCCGCCTGCATCGACCATTCTCAACGCGCCGCAATATGAAACCGGCCGCGTGCTGGGTGATGCTGCTGCCGACTACATCCGCAACAAGCTCGGCGGCAAGGCAGATGTGGTCATCCTCACTCACGACAGTCTTCAGGTGCTGGCGCCGCGCTTCCGCGCCATCCGGGACGCGCTCGACAGCCTGCCAGGCGTGGACATCATCGCCGACATTACACCCGACACGGTGGACAAGGCGGGCGGGGCCGCCACGATGCAGAACATCCTGCTCGCCAATCCCAATGTCGACGTGGTGCTGGGCGCGGATACCGTGGTGCTCGGCGCATACGAGGCCATGCAGGCCGCGGGAAAACTGCGGGACGACCAGTTCTTCGGCGGCATCGACGGCGAGCCGGACGCCGTGCGCCTGATCAAGGCCGGCGGCGCCTACAAGATCAGTGTCAGCCTTGCGTCTCCCGTGTTCGGCTATGCGCTTGGCTCCTTCGCCGCCGACTGGATGGAAGGAAAAGCGGTGCCGCAGGCCATGGACATCCTGCCCAAGGCGCTCACGGCAGACAACATCGCCGCCTACGAGGCCGATCTGCAACATCCGGATGCGGTCTTTGCCGACCCTGCGCGCCGCGACTCCTACCTCAGGTTCTATGGCCGCATCTGCTACGACACGCGGAGCGAGTTCCTCGATTTTCCATGGTCGTCCGAACAGAAGGACCAGGACTGAGCGCAGCGGCAAAAGGGAACCATCGCGCGCGTTTCGGCATTCTGTGGGCACGCCTGAATTGCAGGCGCAGAACAGGGTGAACACATGAACGTTTCCAATCTCCTCCACTGGGCCATCATTTTCCTCGTTGTCGCGATCGTTGCGGCCCTGCTGGGCTTCGGTGGCGTTGCCGGCACGGCGATGGCCGGAGCGAAGATCGTCTTCTGGGTGGCGATCATTCTCGCGATCGTGTCGTTCCTCTTCGGCTTCGCGCGGCGCGGCGCCTGATCAGGATGACGTCCGGGGTGCCGCCTGCTCGTCCCGCGCGGTGGCACCCCGGCCCAGAACTTTCAGCGCCTTTGGCTTCATGCTCACCGTGACGGGATTGTCGAGGACGATGATCTCGCCATCCAGAGACGCGAGAACGCCCTTCCGCCGGCTGAAGCGGAAGGAGCGGGAGAGACGGTTCAGCGTGACCGTGGTCGCGACCCGGTGATCGACGATATCGGCATCGTGCAGGCGGTTCTTCATGTAGTCCCGGGCAAGGCCCAGCAGGGCGCCGAGCGAAAATTCGGGCAGCGCGTAGTAGCCGAGTTGACCCGTATCCAGCCTGTGCTGCACCGACCAGAGATTTTCCGATCCGATGGGGTTGTTGGTGACCGCCACCATGGGTGAAGCCACCAGCAGTTCCTCATCGTCGAGCTTCACCCGGCCCCGCACCAGCCGGGGACGCAGTGACAGGGCAAGGAGTGCACGGGCCGTGCTCGCGAGCTTTCCGGCGCGAGACTTGTAACCGAGTTTTTCGCGCAGACGCCCCATGCGCGGCTGCAGGCCGAACGACACCTGATGCAGGAAGATGCGGTCGTTCGCCGTTCCGACATCGACGGGATAGACCGTGGCCTCTTTCATCTGGGCCAGCGCCTCTTCCAGTTTCGGTGAGAAGCCCAGCGCCTGCACGAACAGGTTCATCGTGCCGAGCGGCAGCGCCCCGAGAATCTGTCCGGTCTTGAGCAGTGCATCTGCGGCAGACGCAATCGTGCCGTCACCACCGCCTGCAATGATGACATCGGCGGTCTTTCTGGCCTTCGTGATCTCGGGTGCGATGTCGCCTTCGAACAGCCGCACCTCGAGCGGTGAAAAGACATCCGCCAGCTGCTCGCGCACAAGATCAGCCACGGCGTCGGCGCCGCGCGAGCGCACCGTGCCTGAATTGCGGTTGATGAGGACGAGCGCCGAGGCCATGCCAGCGGAGATAGCGACCTCTGGTCAAACTTCAAGCGGAACGATGCGATGCATACGTCCGGTTGCATCGCGCTGCCGTTTGGACCTCAGGCCTTCGTGCTCTTGAAGACGCCGAGGCTCTGGGCCGCAACGCTGCGTGATCCCAGCACCGGCTTCAGGCCCGGCGGTGCGGTGTAGCGGCCTTCGCCATAGTTGAAGATGAAGGTGAGATCGCCGCGGCGGCGGATGCGGATGTGTTCGGGAAGAGCCACGGTCTTGAGCTTTGCCGCTGCACTCACATGCTTGATGACAGACGCAAGCAGCGTGGCATCGGGCCATCCCGCGAGATAGTGAAGCTTGCCCTTTATGACGAGTGCTGGATCGCCATTGGCGAAGGTGGCGATGGCCTTGCCATCCGTCGTGTCGAGACGTTCGCGCCAGCGCTCCACGCTGCCTTTGACTGCACCTTTCACCTTATCCGCAAGTCCGGGCCGGAGCGACGAGACTTCCAGCACGCGCGCACCCACCCGGCCGGACAAGGGACCGGGCGGCAGGCCGGGCGGAATGCCGTGATGACGTGTCTTCGATCCTGTGCGCGGCCCCATGAGCACGACGCCTTCTGCCGCAGCAAGTGCCGCTTCGGCGGCAGGCGAGATGTGCATCAAGCTCGGCACCAGCACGAGGCGGTATCCCTTCAGGTCGGCCCCGGGGGGCACGACATCCACATCGAGGCCAAGGCGGCGCGCCGCTTCGTACCAGCGGAAGACGAGTTCGTAATAGCGGAAGTCCGTCCCTTGCGGCTGGATGCGGGTGATCCAGCTTGTTTCGTAATCATAGACGATGGCGACACTGGCCTGGCGTGTGCCGGGAAGCGCGCCGAGCTTGCGCAGTTCCGCACCCACGGTGGTGGCCTCGCGTCCGCCCTGGGAAAGTTCGTGCAGGCCCGGCAGGTTGAGGCCGGCATGCATCTGTTCCTGCGCGAAGGTCGCCTGCCGCCAGCGGAAGTAGCTAACCACCTCCGCCCCATGGGCAAGCGCCTCCCACGTCCACAGCCGCACCATGCCGCGCTTCGGCACCGGGTTCCATGGCGCCCAGTTCACCGGGCCCGGCTGCTGCTCCATCACCCAGAAGCGGCCCTTGCCCACAGCGCGATAGAGATCGTGGTGGAAGGCGGCGATGTCGGGATGCGAGGTCAGCGCCCAGCGGTTCTTCTCCGCCTCGCTGAAGGGGAAGCGCTCGACGAAGCCGATGGGGTACGAATCCCACGAGGCGAGATCGAGATTGTCGCCCACCGCGAAGTGATCGAAGTCGTTGAAGAAGCCCATGAAGTTGTGGGTGATCCAGCGCCCCGGCGAATGTGCCCGCAGGATCTCGCACTGCATGGCGTCGAAGCCCGCCACCTGTTGCGAGTGGAAGCGCCAGAAATCGAGCTTGGCCGCCGGGTTTGTTTCGGTAACGGCGAGAACGGGCAGGGTCACCTGTTCGAAGTCGGTTACTTCCATCGACCAGAAGGTGTTGCCCCAGGCCTCGTTCAGTTGCTCGGGCGACTGATAGTTGCGGCGGAGCCAGTCGCGGAAGGCCTTGAGGTCTGTCTCGCTCCACGAGAGGATGGTGTCGTGGCAGCCATATTCATTGTCGGTCTGCCAGCCCACGAGGCCGGGATGATGGCCATAGCGCTTGGCGATGACCTCGACGATGCGGCGGCTCTCCTCCCAATAGGCCCTGGACGAGAAGGTGTAGTGGCGGCGCGAGCCGAAGCCGCGCGGGCGGCCCTGCTCATCGACGGGGATCATCTCGGGATGTGCGTCCACCAGCCATTTGGGCGGCGTGCAGGTGGGCGTGCCGAGCACGATCTTGAGGCCCGCCGCGGCGAGCACATCCATGGCGCGGTCGAGCCAGCCGAAATCGAACTTGCCCCGGTCCGGCTCGTAGCGCGACCAGGCGAACTCGGCGATCCGCACATATTCGATGCCCATCTCGCGCATGCGCGCGGCGTCGCGCACCCACCAGTCTTCGGGCCAGTGTTCGGGATAGTAGCAGACGCCAAGGCTCACCGTGTCAGGTCCCCGTTGAGGATCGCCTTGCCGCCCGTGTCGAAGAGATGACAGGCCGCGGCATTGACGCCGATCTTCAATGCCTTGCCGATCTCGGCCTTGGCAAGCCCGTCGGCCTTCACGGCCAGTTCGCTGCCATCGGCAAGCGTGGTGTAGAACATGCTTTCGGAGCCCAGGTATTCGGCAAGCCGCACCGTGGTGGCAAGCACGGCATCGCCCGCTTCGCCGATCAGCAGGTGTTCGGGCCGCATGCCCAGCGTCACCGCAGTGCCATCACTTACGCTGGCGCCCTGACCATCGAGCAGGAGGGAGGCGCCACCCGGCAGCGTCACCCTGATCTTGCCCTGTTTGCCGTTCGCGGCCGTGGCAGAGATGAAGTTCATCTTGGGCGAACCGATGAAACCCGCCACGAACATGTTGCGTGGGCGGTGATAGAGTTCGAGCGGGGAGCCGATCTGCTCGATCAGGCCTCCGTTCAGCACCACGATCTTGTCGGCCATGGTCATGGCTTCCACCTGGTCATGGGTGACGTAGATCATGGTGGCGGCAAGATCGGCATGGAGCTTGCCGATTTCCGTGCGCATCTGCACGCGGAGGGCTGCATCGAGGTTGGAGAGCGGCTCGTCGAAGAGGAAGACGTCGGGTTCGCGCACGATGGCGCGGCCGATGGCAACGCGCTGGCGCTGGCCGCCCGAGAGCTGCGAAGGCTTGCGTTCGAGGAGATGGCTGAGCTGCAGCATGTCGGCGGCGCGCTTCAGCTTGGGCTCGATGTCGGCGGGCTTGTGCCCGGTCATGCGGAGACCGAAGGTGATGTTGTCCTTCACCGTCATGTGGGGATAGAGCGCGTAGGACTGGAAGACCATGGCGACGCCGCGGTCAGCCGGGTCCACATCCGCCATTTCCTTGCCGCCGATTGCGAGCGAGCCGGAGGTGATGTCCTCGAGCCCTGCGATCATGCGGAGCAGCGTGGACTTTCCGCAGCCCGAGGGGCCAACGAAGACGCAGAATTCGCCGTCGGCAATCTCGAGGTCGACACCCTTGATGATGTCGACGGCGCCGAAGGATTTCCTGACATTGCGGAGCGAGACGGTGGCCATGACCTAACCCTTTGTGGCGCCGAGCGTGAGGCCGGCGATGAAGTGCTTCTGCATCAGGAAGAACATGGCGACCGGCGGCAGGGCCGCGATGATGGAGGCGGCGGTGATCAGTTCCCAGGCCACCTTCCACTGTCCCTTCAGTTCGTTCATGCCGGCGGTGACGGGCCGTACATCGGCGGATTGCGCCATGATGGTGGCCCAGAAATAATCGTTCCAGATGAAGGTGAAGATCAGCACCGAGAGGGCGGCGATGGCGGGCCGCATCAGCGGCAGCACGATGTTCCAGAAGATCTTCCACTCGGAAACGCCTTCGACACGGGCGCTTTCGATGAGGGCGAAGGGCAGCGCCTTGATGAAGTTGCGCATGAAGAGGGTGCAGAAGCCGGTCTGGAAGGCGATGTGGAAGAGCACCAGCCCGGTGATGGTGTCATACATGCCGAGCTTCACCGTGAGGTCGCGGACCGGAATGGCGAGGATCTGGAAGGGTACGAAGTTCCCTGCCACGAACATGAAGAAGACGAGCAGGTTGAGGCGGAACTTGTAGACGGCGAGCGCAAAGCCCGTGAGGCAGGAGAGGCCCACTGCACCGATCACCGTGGGGATCGTCACCTTGAAGGAGTTGAGGATGTACCAGCCGATGTTGGAGTTCTCGAACACCGCCATGTAGTTCTCGACGCCTGCAAAACGCGAGGGCAGGCCGAAATAGTTGCCTGCGGCCAAGTCGGATGACGGACGGATCGAGGTGACGGCGATGCCGATGAGCGGCAGGAGCCAGAGGATGAGGGCGACGGGAAGGAGCAGCTTGTAGGTGACCTGCACCCACGGTGCCGATCTCTGGATGGGGGCGGGGAACATCAGCCGTTCCTTTCCTGCATCAGCATGCGCACGATGAAAAGGGTGATGAACACCAGCATGATGGCGAAGAGGACGACTGCAATCGCCGCGCCATAGCCCATGGCGACGCCGTATTCGGAGAGCGACTGCTCATACATGAAGTAGGAGAGCACACGGGTGGCGCCGAAGGGGCCGCCCGCCGTCATGATCGAGACCAGGTCGAAGGAGCGGAGCGCGCCGATCACCGTCACCACCAAAGCGATGAAGGTGGCGGGCCGCAATTGCGGAATGACGATGTGCCAGAGCATGGAGAAGCCCTTGGCATTGTCCATGCGGGCCGCTTCCACCTGCTCCGGATTGATGTTGTTGAGCCCGGTCAGGTAGAGGATCATGCAATAGGCGATCTGCGGCCAGAGGCCTGCGGCGATGACGCCATAGGTGGCAAACCTGTCCTCGGCGAGGATGGCGACCTCGGTTCCGGTGAAGAATCCGATGATCTTCGGCAGGAGGCCGAAATCCGGTGCATAGAACCACGAGAAGATGAGGCCGACGACGACCTGGCTGATCACGAAGGGAAAGAAGAACAGGGATTTGTAGACGCGGATGCCGGTGACCGTCTGGTTGAGGAAGAGCGCGATCGCGAGGCCCGCCGGAATGGCGAGGAGATAGAGCGCCAGCCAGATCACGTTGTTCTGGAGCGAGGTGTAGAAGCTGTCGTCGTCAAGAAGATCGGAGTAGTTGCGAAGGCCCACCCACTTGGCGGCCCCGAGCCCGTCCCAGTCGTAGAAGCTGATCCACACCGACTGCAGGATGGGGAAGATCACATAGAGCAGGAAGACCAGCACGCCCGGGGCCAGGAACAGCCAGGGGGCGAGTGTCCGTTGAGTCCAGCGCTTGCCTTTGGTGCCCGGCATGGATGCTCTTCCGCGTTTTGAAGGGAAAGGGAGGGCCGGACCCGTGTGGAGCCCGGCCCTGCCAGCGGCTTACTGTGCGTAAACCTTCTGGCGGACCTTCTCGAGACGCTTTAGGATGGCATCGAGATTGTCCGGCTTCACCATGAATTCCTGGAAGCCTTCCATGGCGGCCTTGGCCATGTCGGCGGGGGCGTCACGGTCGAAGAACTGGGCAAGCGCATAGGCGCTCGACAGCATCTCGAAGCCGGCCTTGATGTAGGGGTCGTCGCCCACAGTCGACTTGTTGTTGGTGGGCAGCTGGCCGAGCGTGGCGTTCATCTTCGTCTGGGCCTCGGCGGAACCGAGGTAGGCGAGGAAGGTCTTGGCGTCAGCCTTGTTCTTGGCACCGGCCGGAATGTGGAAGGTGTCGGTCGGCGCTTCTTCCGCACGCGGCAGGCCGGGGGTGATCTCGGGGAACACCATGAAGCCCAGCGTGTCGTTGGTGAGGCCGCCTTCCTTGAAGGTGGCGACAGCGAAGTTGCCCATCACGTAGTTGGCGGCCTTGCCCTGCGAGAGGAGGGCTGCGGCATCCTGCCAGTCGATGGCGGCGTGGTTCGCGGTGATGTAGGGAACGATCTTCTTCCATTCGGCGAAGGTCGCCTTCACCCGGTCATCGGTCCACGGAATCTTGCCGTTGGCGAGGTCCATATGGAACTCGTAGCCGTTCACGCGCAGGTTCATGTAGTCGAAGATGCCGGCTCCGGGCCACAGGGCCTTGGTGCCGGTGGTCAGGCAGTCGATGCCGGCGGCCTTGAACTTCTCGCAGTTGGAGACGAACTCGGCCCAGGTCTTCGGCACTTCAACGCCGGCCTTCTTGTAGGCCTCCTTGTTGTAGTAGATGCCCCACTGGTAATAGGTGTAGGGCACGCCCCACTTCTTGCCGTCGATGGTCATCGAGGCGGCAGCGGACTTGAGCTGGTCGTTGAAGCCGTTGGCCTCCCAGACATCGTCCACCGGCTCGAACAGGCCGGCCTTGACGAAGGGCGCCATGCGGTTGCCCGCATACCAGGCGGCCACATCCGGCGGATCGGCGGTGAGGAAGTTGCGGATCGCGGACTTGTAGCCCTCGTGGTCGAAGTTGTTCCACTTCACCTTGATGTCGGGATACTTGGCCTGGAAGTCGGCGATCAGCTCTTCCATGGCCTTCTTCGGCGCCGGATCGGACTGGTCGGAGTTGATGACCAGTTCGCCCGCAAGCGCTGTGCCTGCCATGAGTCCAAATGCAAGCCCGAGCCCGCAAAGGCCCTTGATGATGTTCATGAATGTCCTCCCTGTGCCGCACGTCTGGCGGCGGTCTGTTGTCATGTGGCGGTTCTTGCTGCGCCTTCATGATTGACCTTGACCATCGGGTGTTTTTCGACAAGCTTCTACCGAATTTGGACAGCCAGCTTCCGGAATCCTAAGCATGGTCAAGACCGCCGCCCGTCCCGCGGATGCCCGGCAGGGCTACAGCGACGAAAGCATCCGGGCCAATCCCGAGATGGACCGGGGCTATCCCGTGGTCGTCTTCGGCGACCATCGCTTCTGCGCCGGCAACACCCTGGTGGTCCGGCCCATGCCGGGTCCGCACATGCACAGCCAGGTGGAATTCAATTTCGTGCTGAGCGGCAGCATGACCTACTGGTTCGATGGCCGCGTGCTCACCCTCTCGGCCGGGCGGCTGGCGCTTTTCTGGGGCATGATCCCCCATCAGGTGACGGAGTGCGCCCCCGATACCCGCTTCGTGGTGCTTTACGTGCCGATGGCGGTGTTCCTCGAACTGCCGACGATCAGCGAGCTTCGCGCCGCGATCTTCCGCGGTGCGGTGATCGAGGCGCTCGACATCAAGCCCTATGACAAGGACATCTTCCTGCGCTGGCGCGATGACCTCTTGCAGAACGACGCGCAACTCGAGCAGATCGTCAAGGACGAGCTCACCGCCCGCATCCGCCGCCTCGACCGCGAGGGCTGGCAGGACCTGCGCGATGTCTCGCCCCGCCTGCCGCAGGCGGAGCATCTGGGCCACGACCACGACCGGGCCGTGCGGGTGGAGAAGATGGCGCAATACATCGGCGAGCACGCATTGGAAGACATCTCGTCCGAGGACGTGGCCGCGGCCGCAGGCCTTCACCCGAACTATGCCATGAGCCTGTTCAAGCGCGCCGTGGGCATCACCATCAAGCAGTCGATCACCCGGCAGCGGCTGGACATGGCGCAATCCATGCTGATCGCCACCGACCTTCCGGTGGCCACCATCGCGTTTGATTGCGGCTTCGGCTCGCTCTCCAGCTTCTATGCCGCCTTCGAGCAGCGCTTCCACAAGAGCCCGGCGGCCTTCCGGCTCTCCTACGACAAGATCACGCGGAAATCGGCTTAACGCATCGTGCGAGCAAGTGGAATCACTTGCGAAGCGAAAGATGCGTTCAAAACAAATATCTGGCGCAACTTTCCTCTCTCAAATCGTTCCGATTTGATCGTCCGTTGCGCTAAGTCGCCGCAAAACGCCTCCGACCTTACAATTCCGGAAGCAATTTCCGATGGCGTCCATTGTCCCGGCAGCGGCGGCCGTGGGAAAAGCGGGCCGCAATCGATCACGAGGCAGACCATGGCCGGGACACCCCGCATCACTTTCATCGGCGCAGGCTCGACGGTGTTCATGAAGAACATCGTGGGCGACATCCTCATGCGCCCTGCAGTGGCGGAGGCGACCATCGCCCTCATGGACATCAACCCCGTGCGCCTGGCGGAATCCGAAATCGTCGCCCGCAAGATCGTGCAGTCGCTGGGTGTGAAGGCCAGGGTCGAAACCCACACCGACCAGAAGCGGGCGCTGACAGGGGCGGATTTCGTCATCGTCGCCTTCCAGATCGGCGGCTACGAACCCTGCACGGTGACCGATTTCGAAGTGCCGAAACGCTTCGGCCTGCGCCAGACCATCGCCGATACGCTGGGCGTGGGCGGCATCATGCGGGGGCTGCGCACCGTTCCCCATCTCTGGAAGATCTGCGAGGACATGCTGCAGGTCTGCCCGCAGGCGATCATGCTGCAATACGTGAACCCCATGGCGATCAACACCTGGGCGATTGCCGAGAAGTATCCGCAGATCCGTCAGGTGGGCCTCTGCCATTCCGTGCAGGGCACGGCCGCCGAACTGGCCCGTGACCTCGACATTCCGGTGGAGGAGATCCGCTACCGCGCCGCCGGCATCAATCACATGGCCTTCTATCTGGTCTTCGAGCACCGCCAGAAGGACGGCAGCTACCGCAATCTCTATCCCGATCTTCTGCGCGGCTATGAAGAAGGCCGCTTCCCCAAGCCCTCGCACTGGAATCCGCGCTGCCCCAACACGGTGCGCTACGAGATGCTGAAGCGGCTCGGCTATTTCGTCACGGAAAGTTCCGAGCACTTCGCCGAATATACCCCCTATTTCATCAAGGAAGGCCGCGACGACCTGATCGAACGCTTCGGTATTCCGCTCGATGAATATCCCAAGCGCTGCATCGAGCAGGTGGAGCGCTGGACGAGCGAGGCGGAGGCCTTCCGCAGCGCCACGACGATTGAGGTGAAGGCGTCCCATGAATATGCCTCGTCGATCGTGAATGCGGTGTGGACGGGCGAGCCTGCGGTGATCTACGGCAATCTCCGGAACAACGGCTGCATCACCAGCCTGCCGGCGGCCTGTGCGGCGGAGGTGCCCTGCCTTGTGGACCAGAGCGGCATCCAGCCCACCTTCATCGGCGAGCTGCCGCCGCAACTGACGGCGCTGATCCGCACCAACATCAACGTGCAGGAACTGACGGTGCGCGCCCTCATGACGGAGAAGCGCGAGCATGTCTATCACGCCGCGATGATGGACCCCCACACGGCCGCGGAACTGGACCTGCAGAAGATCTGGGATCTGGTGGATGCGCTGATCAGGGAACACGGCGCCTGGCTGCCGGAGTGGCTGCGCGCCGCCTGAGGGTGGCCGGGTCCTACACCCGCGTGAGCGCCACGATGGCGGCGGCTGCGCCGTCGTAGTCGCCGTCGAGGTGGTGCGAGCCGTTGGCCCTGTAGAACGAGACGTTGCGGCCGGAGAGGTCGCTGCACAGGCTGTCGGTTTCGTCCGAGCCGTAGATGCAGGCGATGGGGAGGCCAGCGAGCTTCTTCACCTCCGGCAATGTCGGCGTGCCCGAGGTGTCGTCGATAAGCCAGCCCGAGACGTGGAACTCGAAGGTCGCGGCGTGCGACGGCCCGATCAGCGCGAGGCCGGAAAGATTGTCCTTCACCGGCCCCGCCAGCCGTGTCGCCACGAAGGGCATGGCATCGGCGCCGAAGGAATAGCCCACCAGCAAGATGTGCTTCTTGTTCCAAGCCTTCAGGTAGTAGGCGGCGATGGTGCTGATATCGCGGCCGACATCATCCGGCGTGCGCGCCTGCCAGAAGTATTTGAGGGACGAGACGCCCACCACGGGAATGCCCTTGGCGGCCAGCAGCTCTGATACGCCATCATCAAGGCTCGCCCAGCCGCCGTCGCCGGAGAGGAAGATCGCGAGCGTATCGCCCTCGGTGGCCTGCTCGTCACGCACTTCGGTGATGGGAAAATCCGCCACCTCTGTTGTATCGGCGGTGGCGGGCGGCGTGGCTGCGGCAGCGCCCGCCTGCTGGAGGGCTGCAAGCATCGCCGCAGCGGGATCGGCGGCAAGCGCCTCATCGGCCACGGGGCTCACAAGGCTGTTCTCCATGGCGTCGGTGAAGGCGGTGAAGCGCGCTTCATCGGACTGTGGAACGACGAAGGTGAAGGGGGCCTGCAGCGCATCGGCTTGACCCAGTATTTTCGCGCCTTGTCCGTCATCCATGTGCGGCAGGTGTTCACCCTTGCAGAAGCGGACGGCAAAGGTGCGCGCCGGGTCGAAGCGGAGCGCAGCGCCACCTGCGAAGGTGTTCTGCGGCGCTTCCGCCAGTGCCACATAGGCGAGGCTGGCGCCAAGTCCGATCCCCGTCACCGCGGGTTCGAAATAGGTGCCGAGGCCTTCCTTCTTCTCGACCGACTGTGCCAGCGTCTGCAATTGTCCGGCAGGGTAAAGGCAGCTCTTCTGGCCCTCGTGACCGTCAATGAGGTGTGAGGACTCGACCCCGATCACCAGCGTGCCCTGCTGGGCGAGCTTCGCCGCAATCGCACTTTCATCGGTTGACCAACCGCCCGTGTCGGAGAGCAGGATGGTGACGGAAGTTGGCGTGTCCTGTGGCCGTTCGATCGTGACCTTGCCGAAGGTCGGCACGTCGATCACCTCCGCCCGCAAGGGGAGGGCGAGGCCAGCAAGGCCTGCCGCAATCGAACAGCCACAGAGGAAACGCCGGATGGTCACTGGGCCGCTTCCTTCTGGCCGCCGGTGATGCTGCGGTAGGCCTCGACATATTGCGGCATCCAGTTCTTGGGCACCGAGAAGCCGTGACCGACAAGAGGGAGATCGGCGACGCGGGCATTCTTCACCTTCGAGATGAAGGCATCGGTCGCCTTCGGCATGCACACCTGGTCCTTGCCGCCCTGCAGCGCGATGAACGGCGCGCCGAGCTTGGGCGTGGTGCCATAGATGAAGCCCTTGGCCTTCGGGTTCTTCACGTGGGTGAGGCCGCCCGGCCCGCCGCACATCGGCTTCGCCGATTCAAGATCGGGGCAGAAACCAAGCCCGATGCCGCCGCTGAAGCCGGTGGGGGATTGCACCAGCACGGTGTAGGCGATGGTTGCGCCCGAGGAATAGCCGACGACGACAGGCGGCGGCACCTTGATCCCTTCCTTGGCCGCAACCGTCTTGGCGAGTGACGCGAGTTCACCGGCGGGATCGGTGCACTGGCCGCTCTGCGCGTCGAGCGCTGCGAGGAACTTCGGCGTGTTGACGCCGAGCACCATGGCGCCCTGGTCGGTAAGCTTCTTGGCCATGGGCACCACGCCCAGTTCCCAGCCGCCATCGCCCGAGAGGAACAGCGTCATGGATTTGGGCGGGCCTGCCGGGCGATAAACGGCAATGCTGCCGAACGGCGCCACGGAAATGGTTTCCGCATGGGCGGCACCGGTGAGGGTTCCGGCAAGCGTCATTGCGGCGAGCGCGGTAGCGGCGAACAGTTTCATTCTCTTCTCCATGTCAGTGAGCAGGCAGTGGGGCGGGATTTGGCGGGAACTCGCGGGATTGCGCGGGACCGCGCGCGATGAGGCGCGAGATGCTGATCAGAGCGAACGCAGCAGACAGACCATTGGGGCAGATCACGTAACGCGGCTCCCAGGAGGGGCGGAACTTGTCCTTGAAGGCGCGCAGGCCCTCGAAGCCATAGAACTGCTCGCCGTGGCTGTAGATGAGGTTTCCGGCCTTGTGCCAGAAGGGCGACAGCTTGCGCGGCGTGAGACCCGAGAGCGGCGCCATGCCGAGGTTGAAGCGCTGGTAGCCTTGCTCCTTGCCCCAGAGCAGCAGCTTGACGAAGAGGAAGTCCATGAGGCCCGGGGCTGCATCGCTGCGGTGGCGCATGAGGTCGACGGAGAGTTCATGGCGGAGCGGCGCAGCCGCACCCGAACTCCAGATGTTGGCGAAGGCGATGATCCGGCCCTCGTGCTCAACCACGGCGATGCTGCTGGACTGCAGGTAGGTGTCATCGAAGAAGCCGACCGAGAAGCCCTTTTCCGAGGCGCCCTTGTCGCTGAGCCAGGCATCCGAGATGGCGCGGAGGTCGGGGAGGAGTGTGGCCACCTCTTCGCGCGGCACGACGCGGAACTGCATGCCCTGCTTCTCCGCCTTGCGGGCGGATTGCCGGAGGTTGGCGCGGGCACCGCCCTCGAGCGAGAAGCTGGTGAGGTCGATGATCGCCTCTTCGCCGATCTTGAAGGGAATGAGCCCCAGGTCGAGATAGAGCGGGAGATGATCGGTCTTCACCTCGTAGAAAATGAGGCGCGCACCCACCTCGTCAGCCTGCTCCTTGAGCTGCCAGGCCAGGTTGGAGAAGCGCTCGGCATTGCCGACCGGGTCTCCCATCACGATCCAGTTCTTGCCCGACTTGGCATACATGATGAAGGCATCGCCCTCGCTGGCGACGAGGAACGACTTGTCGCCGGTGAGCGCCAGATTGGCGCTGGTGCCCTGCGCCGTGGCGAGAATGCGGCGCACCGTCTCGGAGATCGCATCCGGCACCTGCCTGCGGTAGCGCGGGCTCAGCAGCAGGTGAAGCGCAAGGCCGCCCGCCAGCAGCAGCACCACGAGGCTGGAGCGGAGCGAGCGCGGCGCGTCCGCGGCATAGGCCACCTCCCACCAGAGGCTGTTGGAATAATCCACCTGCTGATAGGCGAGAATGACGACCCAGAGCGAGGCGAGGCAGGCAAGTCCGATGGCGGCAACGGCAAGCGTGGATGGCCGGTCATGAAACAGCGAGGACTTGCGGTAGAAGGCGCTTCGGCTGGCGAGTGTCAGCGCAAGCACGCTCACCAGCACCAGCGCCTCTTCCCAGTCGAGGCCCTTGATCAGCGAGACGATGACGCCGGCGAGGAGCGTGATGACCGAAACCGTCCAGGCGGCATTGAGCCGCTTGAAGAGGCCGTTCGAGAGCACCACGAGAAAGAAGCCGGCGACACTGCCGGTCAGATGCGAAAGCTCGATGAAGGGCAGGGGCACGAGACCGCGCAAGACGTCCATGCGGCTGCCGATCGCAGGCGTGGCGCCCGAGACAAGCAGGATGACGCCCCCAACAAACACCAGCCCTGCAATGACCGTTGGCACGAGGTCGCGAAGGATGGGGAAGCGGGCCCAGAGCCGGTCGAGCCAGGCAGCGGCGGCGGGGCGGAACTCCTCCGCCGCGATCAGCAGCGCGGCGATGGCCGCGGGCGTCAGATAGTAGATGACCCGGTACATCAGGATGGCGGCGAGCAGACCGTGATGGCTCACCTGCGGCATGGCGAGCAGCAGCCCGCTTTCGAGCACGCCGACGGCGCCGGGCACATGGGCGAGCAATCCCGCCACAACAACGATGGCGAAGATGCCGCCGAAGGCAATGAAGCTGAGGGAGGAGGAATCAGGCAGCAGCACCCAGAGGGCGGCGGCACTGACGAAGATGTCGGCCACGCCGAGGACGAGCAGGACGGCACTCCAGTTCACGTCGGGAAGCGCGATGGACCAGCGGAATAGCGAGAGGGGGCCGGGCATCAACTGGCGCTGCACGAAGTAGCCCGCAAGGATGAGGGCGAGCACCCCGCCAAGCGCAAGTGTGAGCAAGGGCGGCAGCGCAAAGGCACGGGCCATGTCCTGATGCGCGAGGAGCAGGGCAGCTCCCGAAGCGCCCGAAAGGCCAAGAACGAAGGCGAGCCCGGAGAGGATGATGACGTCGCCGGTTCGCGCCACCGGCACACCCGCCTTGCCGTAAGCGCGGAGGCGCAGGGCCGAACCCGTGAGGGCAGCAAAGCCGATGAGCTGGCTCATGGAGCTTGCCTCGAAGGCGCCGAGCGCCGGCACCTTCAGCGGCACGGCGTAGCCGATCGCCCGGAAGGCCGCCACGTCATAGCCCACCACCAGCGCTCGGCCCACTGCGGTGAAGACGAGCGAGAGCGCCAGGGCCTTCACGGGCGTCGCAAGGAAGCTTGCCGAGACATCCGCCCAGGAAATTTCGCGGAGCACGCCATGCAGCGTCCAAGCCGCAAGGGCGACGATGGCGAGACTTGCCAGATAGGGCAGGTAGCCAAGATAAAGCCGCGGGTCAGGACGTTTCATGGTCCCGCTCCCTGATGGTCGATAGGCGATGGCATGTCCGCGCTGCGCATCCATTTCCGGTGTTCCTCTGGCAGGCGGGACTGTCGCCCTGTCCGCCACCCGGAAACCCTAACTGCTTGCAATGTCCGAAAATGCCCACTTCGGTCATGAATTGAAGTGACTTTCGTCACTTCGGCGAAGTTGTTGGAAAGACCCGCGGAAAAGAAAAACACCACCTGCCGTTCGGTAGGCGGTGCGGGAGGTGCGTCGCGAGAACGTTTGAGGTGTATCAGGCGCGTTCGTAGCTGATCAGCGCATTGCCGTTGCTGTAGGTGACCGAGACCTTCTCGCCCACATGCAGGCCCTTGAGGATGACCGGCGTGCTGGCGGTGAAGCGCATGCCGTTGCGCAGCGTCACGGTATCACCGTGGATGGACCGCACCTTGCCCACGGCAACGTTGAGATCCTCGCCGGGATCACGGGCGAAGGCCGAGGTCGAGAGCACGAGGGTTCCGGCAATTGCGGACAGAATGATGTACTTGTTCATGGTCATCTCCATCTGGATGCGGCCTTCACTGCGGCCGGCGGAGGGGTTCTGGTGTATCTCCGTGAGATGAAAGCTGCACCTCCTCTGCATGAATTGTGAGTTTCGGAGGTCACATTCTTCCGTGCCGAAAGTCACATTCTCACGAGAGGCTCATGAGATGCTGCGCAAGCCCGCAGGCACATCCGCACGTACGGTTGTGCCGGAACCGGGCGCACTCGTGATGGTGAGCCTTGCACCGATGAGGGAGGCCTGCTCGCGAAGTCCGATCAATCCGTAGTGACCCGTTGCATCGGCGCCGGGATCGAAGCCCGTGCCATCGTCCCGCACCGTGAGGATGATCGATGTGCCGCGCCCGTCGCCTGTGTCCGCAAGATGGAAATCGACATCCACGTGGGTGGGATTGGCATGTTTCTCCACATTGCGCAGCGCCTCCTCGGCGATGCGGTGAAGCGTCTCCGCCGTTTGCGTGGCGAGCGGACGGAGTTCGGGTGCGATGGTGAGGCTGACTTCGGCCACGATGCGCTCGCGCAGGGTCTTGACCAGCCGCTCCATGGCGGCCCCCAGGCCATCGTCGCGCACGGCCACATAGCGGAGCTGGCCGATGGCCGAGCGCGCCGTATCGAGGCCGTCCTTGGCGACGCGCTCGGCCTCGGCAAGTTCACCCGCCAGCATCTCGGGCTTCGAGGTTTCCACCTTGCGGGCGAGGCGGATCTGGCTCAGCACGGCGAGCATGGAGTGGGCCAGTGTATCGTGCACGTTGCGCGCCATCTGCAGGCGCTCGCGGGTGATGGCGGCATTCTTGCTCTCCTCGAAGAGGCGGTGCACCTCGCGGGTGCGCTCTTCCACGCGCTGGTCCAGTTCGCGGTTGAGGGCGGAGAGGGTGCGGTTCGATTCCTGCAGGCTGTCGAAGGTGGCGGCGAGCGATGCGCCGACCGCCGAAATCTCGTCCTGCCCCTGGGGCACGCTGATGCGCTCGGCCGAGCCTTGAAGAATGCGGCGGGCATTTTCCGCAAGGCCGTTCAGGCGGCGGAGCAGCAGCGCGGTGGCGGCCGCCGCCCCTGCCGCAGTGACGATGCCGGAGGCGAGCACGATCCAGAACAGCTTCCAGGATTCGGCAAGCGGCTTCGAGAAGGCATCGGGCTCCGGCTGGCGCATCAGCACCCACCACGGATCGGCGTTGCGCATGGCGGACCCGTGGGTGCGGGCGAAGCCGACAAGGCGGCGGTCAAGTTCAACCGCACCGCTTTCTTCCGGCGTGCCGTCGGTGTGGGCCTGGGCGCGCAGGCGGGCGAGGGTGGCAAGACCTGCGTCCTTCGCCATGGTCCAGTCTCCGGCGAGCTGGGCGCCGCCGGCGGTGAGAACGGCGGTTTCAATGTCGGGCGTGAGATGCAACGCGCGGACCACATCACGTTCGGTCTTCTCGAGCCAGGCGAGCTTGAGGCGCCCGACCAGAACCCACGGCTTTGAGGGCTGCTGGCCGGTGAGGGGGGCGGCGATGATGAGGGCGGGGTCAGACCCCTTCCGCAGCGGCGCCACCGCAACCGAAAGCCCCGCCTGGGCGCGGGCGAACCAGGCCTCGCCCGCCACCGTCTCCCCCGACGCCGACCGGTCCGAGCCCGACACCACGGTGCCCGCCGGATTGATGATGCCCACCCAGTCGAAGCCATCGACCGAGCGGCCCGCGGCATCGAGCACCGGCTGCGAGAGCTGTTGCGGGGCGAGCGTGGTGCGGGTGGCATCGAGGATCTGGGCGGAGGAGGAGATCACCCTGAGCTTGTCATCGAGCCGCACGTCCAGCGCCTCGGCCAGGCGCGCGGTTTCGGCGGCGAAGATGCTGGCGGCATCGCCTTCAAGGTCGGAGCGGGCGGTGAGGGTGACGGCGATGCTGACCACGATGGCCGAGAGAAGTGCCAAGAGGCCGACCGACCAGCCGATGGCCGCCGCCACGTGGCGTCTGGGGTCGAGCCGTGTAAGGACATTATTCATCGCCCTGAATTGCCGCCGCACTTCGTTCTTTTTTGTGACCAAGGTCACATGACTTTGTGGCCCCGGGCACTTAACCCGTGAATGACATTCCGTTCATATGCCGGGGACGCACCACATGCCACAGGTGAGAGAGGATGACGACGTGAGCACGCTTGTGAAGGACATTGCCAGGACGAGCCGCATCTCCTCCGATCAGGCGCGGCTGGCGCTGGGCACGGTGCTGAGCTTCCTCGGCAGCCGCTTGCCTTCCCCGGTCATGGGCCGTATCCAGGAGGCCATGCGGGACGATGGCCCCGGCGACAGCAATGACAGAAAAACCACCTGAAACCGAACATATCCGCGTCCTCATCGCCGAGGACCAGCAGGTCATCCGCCGCGCCTTCGCAACCCTTCTGGGTATGGAACCCGGCATCAAGGTTGTGGCCCAGGCGGGTGATGGGGCGGAGGCGATCCAGCTTGCCCGGCAGTGGCGGCCCGACATCATTCTCATGGACCTGCAGATGCCGCGGGTGGGCGGCATTGCCGCGATGAAGCGCATTCTCGCCGATGTGCCCTCGGCGCAGGTGATCGTGCTCACCACCTTCGATACCGACGAGATGGTGTTCGAGGCGATTTCGGCGGGTGCCCAGGCCTATCTCCTGAAGGATGCCTCCGAGGCCGAGATCCTCGAGACGATCCGCGCCGTGAAGCGTGGCGAAAGCCGGATCTCGCCCCACATCGCCCGCAAGGTGTTCGAGGAGTTCCGCCGCGCAAGGCCCGATGGCGCCACTCCCGCAGACGAAGGCGAAGAGCCCGCCGAGGCGCTGACCGAGCGCGAGGACCGCATTCTCCGCCTCATCGCCGACGGGCGCTCCAACAAGGACATCGCGGATACGATCTTTCTCGCCGAGGGCACGGTGAAGAACTACGTGAGCAAGATCATGGAAAAGCTGCATGCCCGCAGCCGCACCGAGCTTGCCGTGAAGGCGCTGCGCATGCGCCGCCCGCAGGCCTGAGGCTTCCCACTCCTTCGCACCGGTTGTGACCAAGGTCACATCAGATCGTGACTTCGGTCGGATGCGCACGGGCAGTGTGCGGGTCTAGCTTCACCTCATCGACGCGCAGCCCGCCGCCGAACCGGAATGTGAGGAGATCACCCATGAAGAAGACCATTCTCGTTGCCGCGATGCTTTTGACCGGCGTTGCCCTGAACTCGGCCGTTCATGCCGCGCCTGACTTCGGCGCCGGCGGCCCTTCGATCGCATCGTCCCTGATGCCTGTGACAGACAATTCCCGCGAGTTGGCGATGGCCGCCACCGTTCCCGGCATTCCTCCCGTGCCTGCGAACGACACCACACCTGCGGCCGGTCATTTCACCCTCGCGCCCAAAGCCCACATTCGTCTGCAGAGCGTGGCGGAGTTCAGCAATGTGCGCCGCCCGGCTTTCCTGACGCGTGTGGGCTTTGTGAAATTGCCGGCCGACCCGGAGATTGCCGCCCTCGAGCATCATGAAGGCCCGGGTGCCGCCATCCGGCCGCTGCAGCGCCAGGCCACGGCGCGCGCCACGGATGCGGAATGCCGCGGACTGGACCGGCGCCTCGACAAGGCGCACCTGCGGCGGATGAGCGAACAGGCCGCGCTGACATCCGCCGGCTGCGGCAGCGAAGGCCGCGCTTCGATTTGACGGCGGCGACTGAGACCACGAAGGCGGACGGCCTTCGTGGTCTTTTTGTTGGTGGGTGCCAATCGGTCACCGTTGCAGTTGATCAATTACCTTCCGGAATGCGTCTGCTGCCAGATGAGGCGCAAACATCTCATCATAAAGCGCGTCCCCAGCTTTACGAAGCTCATCCCTCAATTCTGATTGCATGGCGCGGCGAACCAGGTCCGCAAAAGCCCTGGCTGAATCTGCCCAAATCATTCCAGCTTTTGTCAGGGATCCTTCGGGAATGCCACGAAACGCCATGCGCGTTCCTACAACTGGAAGCCCGGCTGCAAAGGCCTCGATCACCTTGACTGAAATGCCTCGTCCGGAAGTCGTGCTCCCGAGAGCTGCTCTTGCCGAACCGTAATAGGGGCCAAGGTCATCCACTTCGTGAATCAACTCAAGCCAACTCGTATCCTTCAAGGAGTTCGTCAAAGCGGGAATGGCCTCGCAGATGTTTCCTATCGCAGTGAGACGAGGCGGGAAGCTGCCGAAATGCGGCAGAACTGCATCAAAGTACCATTTGAGTGACGCAACATTTCCGGAATGATTGTTGCCAACGAATAGCAGATCACGACTTAAAACTTGATCGGGGCAAGGCGTGCCGCTTTTCGGCATGCATGGATACATCAAATGGTGTGGCATCGACGGGAGCCGTTCGCTGAAGAAGACGTGGTCCTGATAAGAATTGTGAATCAAGGAATCGGCCTGCTCCAGCCACTCCAATTCAGTCCTCAAGAGCGCGGGCTCGTGAGGCGCAGAGCTTGACCACGGCGTCGAAGCCTGACGGTCCAGTAAAATATGGGATTGGACGTCGTGCGTGACGACCGCAACCCTTATGGACTTTCCGTCCGCACGGGCAGCATCCCGCAACTTCATGGCAAACGGCAAGGTGTAGACGTGGTTCGCGAGGATCAGCGCCACATCATCCTTCCTCAGGATTTCGATGAGGCGTGAGGAAGGAATTGCGAAATGCGCCGGAGCCAGACTCCAGTGCACGGCATTTCGCTTCAGTATCCACGATTTTGTAATTTCTCGGAGTTCCCGCCAATAACCGAGCGCCGGAAAAGACGAGGTGATGACTTCATCGGCGCCCAGTTCGCCACTGTTGTGATTGAAGTCGTCCCAAGACGCCGGAGTTGTGCCCATCGTGTAGCTGCCCGGCACAGCCGCAAACACCGTGCTAAAGCCGAAACTTCGCAAGAGCCTGATTTGCGTTTCCATGGTTCTTCCCGAACCACTTCTCAGCCAAGGAAGACCGACGACGATTGCAGTTCTCAATTCACATCACTCTCTGCAGCTACTTTGCCGCTTGCCTTGATTTGGAAAACTACACTAGAGACACGTCAACGAGGCAGTAAAAAATGTTAATATTTTCAATCAGTAAATATATTAATCAGTCCATAAGCGCTTTGCGTGCAGTAGAAGATCTCGAACTAGACATAAAAGCTGCAGCAACTGCTTGCATCGCGGCTCTGCGGGCTGGAAGAAAAGTCATATTTTGCGGAAATGGCGGCTCTGCTGCGGACGCTCAGCATCTTGCCGCAGAACTTATGGGCAGATTTCTGATTGATCGACGGCCTCTTGCAGCCTTGTCACTGACCGTCGACACATCCGCACTGACGGCAATCGGCAATGACTACGGATTTGAAAATGTCTTCGCGCGACAGCTTCGCGGAATAGGAGCACCCGGCGACATTCTCATCGGTCTTTCGACTTCCGGAAATAGCCGGAATGTTGTCAGCGCGCTCATAGCCGCGAAAGAAATGGAAATCCAGACAGTGGCGCTAACGGGAGCGCATGGCGGCGAAATGGCAAAACGCGCCGATTTCGTGATTGCAGTTCCGCATACTCAGACGAACCATATTCAGGAAGCACACATCACCATTGGCCACATGATCTGCGCGATGGTCGAAGAGGCTTTATGCTCCGCGACGCCGTGATCCTTTGTGGCGGCCGGGGTACCCGCCTCGGCACCCAGACAGGCACCACGCCTAAACCTCTCCTGGAGGTCGGCGGACGCCCATTCCTCTTTCATCTTATTCAGGAAGTTGCGCGGTTTGGTGTGAGCCGGATCATTCTCATCGCCGGCTTTCTCGGGGAAATGATCCGAGCTCAATTCGACGGCATGCGCATCGCTCATTGCAGTGTCGAAGTCTTGATCGAGGCCGAGCCATCTGGAACCGCAGGTGCGCTGCGATTGGCAGGCCCTCGGCTGGAAGAAGATTTCCTTCTGTTGAATGGAGACTCATGGATTGATCTTGATCTTGTTGCGTTCGCTCGACACTGGCAGCTTGAAAACGGATCAGGACAGAACTTCGCTGCGCAACTGGCGCTCCGAGTTGTCGATGATGTCAGCCGCTTTGGTTCGGTATCGGTCAATCGGTCTTCCAACAGACTTCTGGTCACGAAGTTTGTCGAGAAGCAGAGCACTCTTGCGTCTAGAGGCCTTGTCAACGCTGGCGTTTACGTTCTGAGTCCTGCGCTGCTGCGGGACCTCCCGCAGGACAGGCCCATTTCCCTTGAGACAACCGTGCTCCCGAACGCGGCCTCGCGGGGTTTGGTCGCGGGGTACGAGGCTCCTACCGAAAGTTTCTTCATCGATATCGGCGTTCCTGAATCCTTGAGGGCAGCGCGGGAACAACTGTTGTCACGACGGACACGCCCGGCTCTTTTTGTTGATCGTGACGGCACTTTGAATGAAGACCGTGGCTACACCCATGATATGCGCGGTCTCGTGTGGATGCCGGGCGCAAGGGAAGCCATTGCAACTGCAAATGCGGCGGGATGGTTCGTCTTTGTTGTAACCAACCAGGCAGGTATCGCCCACGGCTACTATGAGGAGCACGACGTCCAACAGTTCCACAGGGCCATGCAGGCCGAGTTGTTTCACATCGGTGCCCATGTAGACGCCTTCGAATTTTGTCCATTCCATCCCGAAGCGAGGATAGAGAAGTGGCGCCGAAGAAGCCCGAGACGGAAGCCCGCCCCAGGTATGATCAACGACCTGATGGCGCAATGGCCGATCGACGCGAAGCGGAGTGTCATGATCGGCAACAGTGTTACGTATATCGAGGCTGGGGAAGCGGCGGGCATTCGCGGCATCCTCTATCAGGGCGGCTCCCTTGCAGAGGTTCTGATTGGTGCAATGCAGGGAGCCAGCAGCCATGTGGATTAGCAAGACCCCGCTTAGAGTGAGTTTCCTTGGCGGCGGGACGGACTACCCTTCCTACTTCAACAAGCATCCGGGCGCAGTTCTGGGCGGCACCATCGACAAGTATGTCTATACGCAAGCGCTGAGGCTTGCGGCCATCGCGCCACAGCGTTTTCGCATTACCTATCGCACCACCGAAAGTGTCAACTGCGTCGACGAGATACGACACCCGGTCATCCGCGAATCTTTGCGTGAGTATGGCTGGGCGGAGCCGCTCAACATCGCCACCATGTCTGATTTGCCGGGCGGAACAGGGCTTGGCAGTTCTTCCTCCTTCACTGTCGGCTTTATCAATCTTTTGCACCGTATGCGGGGAACCGAGCTGACGCGGTACGAATTGGCGCGGCATGCCATCCATATGGAGCAGGAAATCCTCGGAGAAAACGTCGGCGTTCAGGACCAGATTCACGCCGCCTTCGGCGGTCTCTCGCGATATGAGTTTTCGGGAAGCAGCTTCTCCATTGAACCTGTCCGCATGAGCACGAGCAGGCGTGATCTGATCAACCGTTCATTGGTGCTGGTCTATTCGGGGCAAGACCGCAGTGCATCGGCTGTTCTCGAAGCGCAGGAGAAGCGGACAAAATCCGGGGCCAATCAGGACTACTTGCGCGAGATGTATGCTCTGACGCGGACCGGAGTCAGCATCCTGGAGGCGGAGGGATCGGACCGCGCCGCACTCATTGCATTCGCCGAGTTGCTCGACCACGGTTGGAAACTCAAGCGCCAACTCAGCCATGCGGTGAGCAATTCGACCATCGACGACCTTTATATCGCCGGAAAGTCCATGGGCGCCTGGGGCGGAAAGCTGCTTGGCGCTGGGGGCGGCGGGTTCGTACTTTTCATTGGAGAGCAGGAAATGGCCTCTGCGCTTGGTGCACGATTTGGCCGGAACAACGTCATCACTGTTCGCCTGACAGAAGCTGGCTCACGGGTCAGGGAGTTTCGCTAGCTGAACTTGAATGACCATGTCTCAAATGACACTCCAGCCACTTGCCAATCTTTGGAATGCTCTTAAATGGCGGCTTAGTTCTTCTCCCAAAAAGAGGGGGCAGTTGAGCATTCTGTATTTCAGTCCATTCCCGTCACATCCGGACAACCACGGAAACCAGGCCACTATTCAGTCCTTCGGTCGGCACTTTCTGAAGCTTGGGCATCGGGTTCATTTCGCTCTGCTCAAGAGTCCCATTTATGATCAGGCTGCTTTACAGGCGATGCGGCGTGAGTGGGATACTCTTGATTTGCTTCCCAACTCCAAAAAACTGTGGGCTGATGGGGCACTCATCCCGTTTGACGGCTGGTACCAGCCGGGATTGGGGGAGAACATACGGAAGCTCTGCATCCGATACAACATTGACGTCGTCCTTTGTTCCTATGTGTTCCAGTCAAAGCTTCTGGAATATGTGCCTCCCCATGTACTCAAGGTGATCGACACGCACGACAAGATGGGAAACCGGTACGAGATGTTGCGCGCGAATGGGCAGAAGGTAGAGTTCTTCTCCTGCACGCCTGAAGAGGAAGGCACTTATCTAGCGAGAGCTGACATTGTTCTGGCGAGAAGGATGGAGGAAGCGCGCTACTTCGATCAGGTTACTAGGAGAAAGACGGCGCTGGTCCTTCCTCATGTTGAGGAACCAAGATACATTCGGAAACCTCGCAGTGAACTGCGGTGTGTCGGTGTAGTCGCCAGTGCAAACCGCATCAATCTGGCGATCCTCGTGGAGCTGTTGACCGAGCTGAAGATGCGGTTCGGAAAGAACTGTCCTTTCACCCTCATCGTTGCCGGGCAAGTCGGCGATCTTCTTCATGAACTGCCAAACAAGCAGCGCCAGCTGTTCAGTTTTCCGTGGGTTAGGATGCCCGGCTACATCAAGGACATTGCCGCCTTCTACGAAAGCGTGGATCTCGTACTTTCGCCAGTGACCATGGGAACGGGCATCAACGTCAAGACGGTCCAGGCCATGGCATTCGGGATGCCGTTGCTTACGACGCGTGTGGGTATCAAGGGGATCGAGACAGATGAGCCAATGCACAATCATGAAACCATTGCCGGATTGGTGAAATCTATCTTGAGCGTTCGACGGTGCCCAGAAGTCTTGCAGCGATTGGCGGATGTGAGCGTCTCTCGCTACCAGCGACTTTTGAATGATGCTGGGATTTCCATCCGAACCATTTTGGATCACCCCAAGCTCAGCAAAATCGAGGGGAACAATGAATGATAAGTTTGAAAGGCTCGAACGAGACCTCGAGTCACTTTTTGGCAGACTTCAGCAAGGCAGGTTAGAGGCGAGCGATCTTGCCGATCCCAGTACAGTCTTGATGGATGGCCACCCAAGTTGGATTTCGGGGATGATCGAGCGTGCCGAAGTCCATGACCAAGACTACCTCGTTTTTGGGTCGATAAACAGCCTTTCGGGAACGGTTCTGGATATAGGGGCCAACTGGGGTTATTCGGTTGGATCATTCCGTGCCGCAGGTTGTACGCTGCCAATAGTGTCTTTGGAAATTTCGCCGCAGTTCCGCGATTGCCTTGAAGCCGTGAAGAAAAAACTTGGTGGGAACTACGACTATGAAATCTGCGGGGCTGGAGCAGAACGCGGCGAGTTTGATTTGTACATCCCCGTGCTAAATGGTCGTGCGCTGAACGCACTATCGAGTGGAGTGCCAATCCAGTTTAACAAATGGGTCGTTCGGAATGTAGTTGCGTTCGCCCGAGAGTATCTGGCGGAGTTGGAAGTTTTCCAGCCGCAGCTACAGGTGATGAGTGTTGACGTTGATACCGTCGATAACATTATCTCTGGTCCTAAGTTCGACGTTCCCGTTGATGTCATCGTGGCAATGAAGATTGATGTCGAAGGAGCAGAGGGTGCGGTATTGCAGGGATCGGTTCGGACGCTTCAGTTTTGCAAGCCGCTTCTACTGATTGAGGGTGCCGCGCGATCCGAAAGCGTACGAAGGGAGTTGCTGCGGCATGGGTACGTGGGTGCAGTTCGCAAACACGAGATACTGGAGCTAACTGCCAGTCTTGATGTTGAGACGGTCAATGGGTTTTTTGTTCATCCAGAACAGATTGAGGCGTACGTCAAGGCTGGCCTCCTTAGTCAACCGGTTCATAGCCGGTAAGAGCTTTGGGAACTGATTGGCCAAGAATCCGAACACCCATCTAGGTTCGGCAAGTTATGGCCTCGATGGATTCAATAGTGTCCGAAAAGCGCCCATGGGGTGAGTTCGCAGTCCTGCATCTTGGCCACGGCTTCAAGGTGAAGCGGCTGCTCGTGGCGCCGGGCGGGCGGCTTTCTCTGCAAAGCCATCAGCATCGCAGCGAACATTGGACCGTGGTCAGCGGCATCGCCACCGTCATCGTGGGCGATCACACCCGCTGTCTTGCGCCGGGTGGTGCCATCGACGTGCCCCTCGGGGCGCGGCACAGGTTGGAAAACAAGGGCGAAACGCCGCTCGAACTGATCGAGATCCAGTTCGGCGACATTCTCTCCGAGGACGACATCACGCGTTACGAAGATGCCTATGGCCGCTGCGGCAGCGCCAGCCTCACTGGCTCGCCCAGATGATCCTGGCGATCCAGTCCACGTTCCTCATCTCCACCACCCGGTTGGGATGGTCCGGGTTGAAGGAGGCGAGTTCGATGCTCTTGGCCGTCTGCCGCTGCATGATCTTGGCCATCACCTGCCCGTCGGTGGTGCGCACCACCACGCGGTCGCCCTTGCGCACCGTGGCGGCGGGCGAGACGATGATGGTGTCGCCCTCGCGGTACACCGGCAGCATGGAGTCTCCGGTGATCTCCAGCGCATAGGCCGCACTGTCGGTCACGCCCGGCACCTCCACCTCGTCCCAGCCGTTGCCGGCGGGAAAGCCCGCGTCATCGAAAAAGCCGCCCTTGCCAGCCTTGGCAAAGCCCAGAAGCGGCAGCACCCGCAGCTTCGCCGGCGCGCCCTTGCGGCCCATCAGCAGTTCCATGAACTCCTCCACCGGCGCGCCAGAGGCCTGCAGCACCCGCGCGATGCTCTCCATGGTGGGCCAGCGCGGCCGTCCGTCCGGCCCGTTGCGCTTCGAGGGGTTGAAGGAGGTCGGGTCCAGCCCCGCCTTCTTGGCCAGGCCCGAGGCGGAATAGCCATAGCGCTCGGCAATCACGTCAATCGCGTTCCAGACCTGCTTGTGGGAAAACATCGCTCACCTGCCTGAAAGGGTGGAAAATCCGCTCATAGGAAAAGAATACAGGAGGGGGTTTTCCTTTGCAAGCGGAATGCAACCGCTTTCCCGCCCCGCTTGAGAGCGTTTCCCTCGGCCCTCCGATAAGCTATGAGCGCACGCACGTAACGGGGCGGACACACGGCACTTCCATGACCATGATCTACAAGATTGTTCCGGAAACCCTCTGGCGCAGGGCCGAGGCCGAGGGCGTGTTCCGGGGTGCGCCCGTGGACATGGCTGATGGCTTCATCCATTTCTCCACCGCCGATCAGGCCGAAGAAACCGCCCGCCGCCATTTCGCCGGAGATCAGGGCCTGCTGCTCGCCGCCTTCGACAGTGATGGCCTTGGCGATCTCCGCTGGGAGCCGTCGCGGGGTGGCGCGCTCTTCCCCCATCTCTATGGCCCCTTGGCCACCGCCGCCGCCCGCTGGGTGAAGCCGCTGCCTTGGGATGGCGCGGCCCATGTCTTCCCTGAGGGGTGGCGCGCATGAGCCTCGCCGCCAAGGGCTTCCGCCTCAGCCGCCCCTTCCTCCACGCCCTCGATGCGGAGACGGCGCACGGCCTCACCATCAAGGCGCTCTCCGGCCTGCCGAAGCTGCCGGACACCCGCATCCGCGATCCGCTGCTGAAGCAGTCGCTGATGGGCCTCGACTTTCCCAATCCGCTCGGCCTTGCCCCCGGCTTCGACAAGAATGCCGAGGTGCCGGATGCCATGCTCGCCCAGGGCTTCGGCTTCGTCGAGGTGGGCACGGTCACGCCGCAGCCGCAGGCCGGCAATCCGCGCCCGCGCCTCTTCCGCCTGAAGGAGGACGAGGCCGTCATCAACCGCATGGGCTTCAACAACGAGGGTGCGGCCGCGGTCGCCCGCCGCCTCGATGCCCGGCGGAACCGCGGCGGCATCGTCGGCGTCAACATCGGTGCCAACAAGGATGCTGAAGACCGCATGGCCGATTATGCCGAGGGCGTGCGCTGGTTCGGCCCGCGCGCCTCCTACCTCACCGTCAACATCTCGTCCCCCAACACGCCGGGCCTGCGCAACCTGCAATCCCGCGACGAGCTTGTGCGCCTGCTCGACCGGGTGAACGAGGCCCGCCTCAAGCTGCCGCGGCGGCTGCCCATCCTGCTCAAGATCGCGCCTGATCTCTCCACGCCCGAACTTGCCGACATCGCCGCCGTCACCGCCAAGGGCGAGGTGGATGCGGTGATCATCTCCAACACCACGCTGTCGCGCCCGCCGCTCCACTCCCGCCACAAGGGCGAGACGGGCGGCCTCTCGGGCAAGCCGCTCTTTGCGCTCTCGACGCGGCAGCTCGCCCGCTTCCACCAGCTCTCGGGCGGCAAGCTGCCGCTCATCGGGGTGGGCGGCATCTCCGATGCCGAAACCGCCTGGATGAAGATCATGGCCGGCGCCAGCCTGCTGCAGGTCTATTCGGCGCTGGTCTACAAGGGCCCGGACCTGGTGCAGGAAATCCTCGAAGGCCTTGCGCGCCGCCTGCGCGAACGCCACCTCGTTTCCCTGTCGGAGGCTGTGGGCCTGCAATCGGCCGAGATCGCCAATTCCTGACAATTCCTGACAATTCCTTAATTCATATGGTTAAACCTTTATTGACCAGTGCTGGCGCATGGTCCTCCCGTCTGTGACGGTCAGGAGTTTTCCATGTTCTTCGCTGTGTCTGCGCAATCCCGCCCGGGGGTGGGGAAAAGTGCTGTTGTGGCACTGGCGCTTGCTGCCTCGGTGCTTCTGGCCGGCTGCCAGAACAAGGCCAGCATTTCGGGCAGCGATGGCCTGACCACCGGCAGCATCGGCTCCGCCAACGACACCGGCTCCTTCAAGAAGACCGAAGAACTTTCCGCCGCCTGGAAGAAGAGCCCCGGCAACGCCGAGATCGGCCTTGCCTATGCCGCCAGTCTCCAGCAGCTCGGCCAGCCGCAACCCGCCAGCCAGGTGTTGCAGCAGGTCGCACAATCCAACCAGGGCGATGCCGCCGTTCTCTCCCGCGTGGGCAAGGCCCTGCTGGTGATCGGTGATGCGCAGAGCGCCTCGGCGACGCTGGAACGCGCCGCATCCCTCAATCCCAAGGACTGGCAGACGTTGTCGGCCCTCGGCTCGGCCTATGACCAGCAGGCCCGCTACGGCGAGGCCCGCGAAAAGTATCAGCAGGCCCTTGCCATCAATCCCTCGGCCGTGGGCGTGCGCAACAATCTCGCCATGTCATACGCGCTTCAGGGCAACCTGACGGAAGCCGAGAAACTGCTCCGTGAGCTGATGAATGCCACCGGCAGCGAGGCCACCCGCGTGCGCCAGAACCTGGCGCTGGTGGTGGGCCTGCAGGGCCGCTTCGACGAGGCCCGCAAGATCGCCTCGGAAGACCTGCCGCCCGAAGAGGTGGATGCCAACCTCAAGTACCTGCAGCAGATGCTGGCCCAGCCCGACACCTGGAAGCAGCTTCAGGAAAACCAGGGCTGAGGCAGCTCAGGGCTTCTTTTCCACCCATTCCAGGAAGGCATCAAGCCACGTCTGCAGGCGCTCGCGCGTTTCCGTGTCGGTGAGGTTGCCGTCGGAATCGAACTTGCGCTCGTTGTGCACGATCATGATCTCGGGTCGCGGCATGACGATGGCCTGCAGCGCCTGCAGGTTCTGGCGCAGGTGATATTGCGCCCGCGCCGTGCCCGCCATGGCGCCGGCACTCGCCCCCACCACGCCGGTGCGCTTCCACTTGAAGGGGGCATTGCAGGTGGAAAGCCAGTCATTGGCGTTCTTGAGCACGCCCGGCACCGAGAACTGGTATTCGGGCGTGGCAATGATGATGCCGTCCGCATGGCGGATCCTGTCGGCAAGCGCCGTCACCACCTCGGGCTTGCCGGTGGCGGCGATCACGTCCTCATCGAACAGCGGAATGCCGTGCAGCGTGGCGATCTCCATGGTCACATGGGCGGGAAGCAGGGATTGGAGCGCGCGCAGGAGCCCGGTGTTGGTGGAGCCCTTGCGCAAGGCGCCGCTGATGCCGATCAGTTTTGTCATGCCTCATCTTTCTTGATTGCGGCGAAGGCCGCAAGGGCCCGCTCCCGCGCCTTGTTGTGGTCGATCATGGGCGAGGGGTAGGCCTTGGGCGGCAGGGTCATTTCCCACGGCTTGTGAATGCTGGCAGCGGGCACATCCTTCAGTTCCGGCACCCAGCGCTTCACATACTCACCGTTCGGGTCGAACTTCTCGCCCTGCAGCATCGGATTGAAGATGCGGAAATAGGGGGCGGCATCCGCCCCGCAGCCCGCCACCCACTGCCAGCTTGCGGCATTGTTGCCGATGTCGGCATCAACGAGCGTATCCCAGAACCAGCGCTCGCCTTCCTGCCAGGGCAGCAGCAGATGCTTGATCAGGAACGAGGCCGCGATCATCCGCACCCGGTTGTGCATGATGCCCGTGGTCCAGAGTTCGCGCATGCCGGCATCGACGATCGGGTAGCCCGTTTGCCCTTGCTGCCAGCGCTTCAGCGCGCCGTCATTCATGGCCCAGGGGAAGTCGGCAAACTCCGGCCGGAAGGGCGTCTCCGGGAAGGAGGGCACATGATGCACGAGGTGATAGGAGAACTCGCGCCACAGCACTTCCTTCAGGAATTTCTCTCCGTCACGGTCGAGGCGGCCGGCCGCAGAGTCCATCGCCTGGCGTGTCGCCTGCCAGACCTGATGCGGCGAGATCTCGCCCCAGTGCAGGTGCGGTGACAGCTGCGAGGTGTTCTCCTGATCGGGGCGGTCGCGGCCATCGGCATAGCGGTGGAGGCCGTCGTCGAGGAAGCGCACGAGACGCGCCTGTGCGCCCGCTTCGCCCGGCCGCCACACGGGCTCGAAGCCCGTGGCCCAGTTGGGCCTGGTGGGCAGGAGCGCGAGACTTTCGAGGGCAGGTCGCTCCAGCGTGTGGGTGGCCCAAGTGGGCTTCACAGGGCCCTTGGCGGCGCGGGGCTCACCCTTGGCAAAGCAGGCCTTCGAGAACGGCGTGTAGACCTTGAAGAACGCGCCCGAACCATTGCGGATCGCTTCCGGTTCATGGAGCAGGAAGCCGCCGTAGCGGTGGCACTCCGCCCCCGCCTGTTCGCACACCGCTTTGACGCGCTGTTCGAGCGCGGGCGACCACGGCGCATAGTCCCGCGTGAAATAGAGCGCCTTGGCACCCGTCGCCTTCAGCACCTCGGCCAGCACGGTGTCGGCGCGGCCACGGCGGAGAACGAGCGGCACGGAAGCACCGAGACTTTCAAGCGAACGGTGCAGCCACCAGCGCGAGGCGCCGCCCCAGCGCCAGTCGCCCGCCGTCTCGTCGTCGAGAACGAAAAGCGGAATGACGGGGCCTGCGGCAGCGGCGGCGGCAAGGGCGGGATGATCCGACAGGCGAAGGTCCTGCCGGAACCACATGATGACGGGAGCGCTCACAAAATCCTCTTGTCTCTCAATCACGTATACGCAGCATGGGGACGCCGGATCAATCTCTCATCCTGGTGCTGGGCGATCAGCTCAGCGATCGCTTGCCGAGCCTGCGGGCGGGCGACAAGGCGCGCGACGTGGTGCTGATGGCCGAAGTGATGGCCGAAGCGAATTACGTGCGCCACCACAAGAAGAAGATCATCTTCTGTTTCTCAGCCATGCGTCACTTCGCCGAACGCCTGCGCAACCAGGGCTGGCAGGTGGACTATGTGAAGCTTGACGATGCGGGCAACAGCCAGAGCCTAGCGGGTGAGGTGGCGCGTGCGAAGGCCCGCCACGGCCTGTCTCGTGTGGTGATGACCGAGCCCGGCGAGTGGCGGCTGAAGCAGGAGTTGCACGGGATCGAGATGCTGGAGGACACGCGCTTCCTCTGCTCCCACGCCGCCTTCCGGCAATGGGCCACAGGCCGCCGCGAACTCCGCATGGAGTTCTTCTACCGCGACATGCGCCGCCAGACGAAGCTGCTGATGGATGGCGACCAGCCCGAGGGCGGACGCTGGAACTTCGATGCCGAGAACCGCGCGCCGCCAAAGAAAGGCATGACCTTTCCTGATCCGCCGCGCTTTGCGCCCGATGCGATCACGGCGGAGTGCATCGCGCTGGTGGAGCGCTTGGCGGCCGGGCATTTCGGCGATGCCACGCCCTTCTGGTTCCCGGTGACGGCGGAGCAGGCGGACGAACTGCTGCAGCATTTCCTGAGGAAGGCTTTGCCTCGTTTCGGTGAAACACAGGACGCGATGCTGGCGAACGAGAAGTTCCTGCATCACTCGCTGCTCTCGATTGCGATCAACGCGGGCCTGCTCGATCCTCTTGAGGTATGCCGCCGGGCGGAGACGGAGTATCGCGCCGGCCGCGCGCCGCTCGAGGCGGTGGAAGGCTTCATCCGTCAGGTGATCGGCTGGCGGGAATACATCCGCGGCATCTACTGGCTCACGGCACCGGGCTACGTGGAGCGGAATGAACTTGCCGCCAACCGCCCCATCCCGGCCTTCTACTGGACCGGCGAGACGGAGATGAACTGCCTTGCCCGCACCATCGCCCAGACGAAGGAAGAGGCCTACGCCCATCACATCCAGCGCCTGATGGTGACGGGCAATTTCGGATTGCTCGCCGGCATCGATCCGAAGCAGGTGCATGAATGGTATCTCGCCGTCTATGCCGATGCCTATGAATGGGTGGAACTCCCCAACACGCTGGGCATGGCGCTCCATGCCGATGGCGGCATGCTGGCCTCGAAGCCCTATGCGGCGTCGGGCAACTACATCAACCGCATGTCCGACTATTGCGGAAGCTGCAGCTATGACGTGAAAAAGCGCCACGGCGCGGGCGCCTGCCCCTTCAACGCGCTCTATTGGGATTTCATCGCCCGCCACAAGGCGCGCTTTGCCAGGAACCCGCGCATGGCCAACATCTGCCGCGGCTTCGACCGCTTCAGCGCGGATGAGCAGCAGGCGATCCGCGCCCATGCGAAGGCGTTTCTCGATGGCCTGGAGCCGTGGGGGTAGCCACCCTCTCTACCGTCATTCCGGACGCGCGCCTTGATCGAGCGGAGCGAGATGTCGCGCGCGAGCCGGAATCCAGCTTTGGCGGGTCACATGTGAAGGAAGCTGGGCCCCCGCCTTCGCGGGGGTGACGATGCAACTGAAACCCCATCCCACTCTCCCGTCATTCCGGACGCGCGCCTTGATCGAGCGGAGCGAGATGTCGCGCGCGAGCCGGAATCCAGCTTTGGCGGATGACACGTGACGGAAGCTGGGCCCCCGCCTTCGCGGGGGTGACGGTTCTTTAAGGGCCCCTACGCCGCCTTGCTGCCGCGCTTCTTGAGGAGCGTGGAGAGCCAGTCCGGATCCATCTGCGGCACCGAAGAGAGCAGAAGCTCCGTATAGGCCGGGTAGGGCGGGTTCAGCACTTCCGACTTCAGGCCCTGCTGGACCACCTTGCCTTTGTACATGACCACGATCTCGTCCGAGATGGCGCGCACCGTGGCGATGTCGTGGGTGATGAACAGGTAGGTGACCTTCGTCTCCTTCTGCAGGCGCATGAGGAGCCGCAGGATTTCCTCCTGCACGATCTGGTCGAGGGCCGAGGTCACTTCGTCGCAGATGATCAGTTCGGGTTCGGCCGCAAGCGCCCGTGCAATCGAAATGCGCTGCTTCTGGCCACCTGACATTTCGCCGGGATAGCGGTCGATGAAGTCTTCGCTGAGCTCGATCGACTCCAGCAGCTTGACGATGCGGCGGTCCTTCTCGGCGCCCTTGAGGCCGAGATAGAATTCCAGCGGCCGGCCGATGATGTCGCGCACGGTCTGGCGCGGATTGAGCGCCGTGTCGGCCGACTGGTAAATCATCTGGATGCGGCGGAGCGTGTCGCGGTCGCGGTCCTGCAGGCGGGGCGGCAGGTCCTTGCCGTTGAAGCTGATGCGGCCCTTGGAGGGCGGCAGCAGGCCAGTGATGGCGCGCGCCAGCGTCGACTTGCCGGAGCCCGATTCACCCACCACCGACACGGTCTTGCCGCGCGGGATCCTGACCGTCACGTTGTCGAGCACTTTGACAACGCCGGAATAGCTGGCATCGACGCCCTGGATGGAGAGGGCGATGTCCTCGCTCTTCTCTTCCGGCTTCTCGAGCTTGCGCACGGCCCAGAGCGTCTTGGTGTAGTCCTGCTTCGGCGCCTTCAGCATCTCGCGGGTTTCGGCTTCCTCCACCAAGTTGCCGTAGCGCAGCACCATGATGCGGTGGGCCATCTGCGCCACCACGGCAAGGTCGTGGGTGATGTAGATGGCGGCGGTGTTGAACTCCTCCACGATGCGGCGCATGGCGGCCAGCACTTCCACCTGGGTGGTGACGTCAAGCGCCGTCGTCGGCTCGTCGAAGATGATGAGGTCGGGCCGGCACGACATGGCCATGGCCGTCATGGCGCGCTGCAGCTGTCCGCCCGAGACCTGGTGCGGATAGCGGTCGCCGATCGCATCGGGGTTCGGCAGCTGCAGGCGGCGGAACAGGTCCTTGGCGTCGGCCTCGGCGGCGGATCGCTCCATCACGCCGTGATTGAGGGCGCTCTCGGTGACCTGCTCCATCAGCTTGTGGGCCGGGTTGAAGGAGGCAGACGCGCTCTGCGCCACATAGGAAATGCGCGAACCCCAGAGGGCGCGCAGCTTCTCCTGCGAGGCATTGACGAGGTCGGTGCCGTCGAAGGTCACGGTGCCGGCGCTGATGCGGCAGCCGGGCTTGGTGTAGCCCATGGCGGCAAGGCCGAGGGTGGACTTGCCAGCACCCGATTCACCGATGAGGCCGATCACCTCGCCGCGCTTCAGCGTCAGGTCGAGGCCCTTGATGATGGGATGCCACTTGTCGTCGGAATAGCCTTCGATCTTGAGGCCCTTGATCTCGACCAGCGTTGCGCCCTTGACGCGCGACTTGTCCGATTGCCTGACGTCGTTACTCATCGCGCAGCCCCGAAGTCTTGTGCAGGAACCAGTCCACCACGAAGTTCACCGCAACGGTGAGGAGCGCGATGGCAGCGGCAGGAATGAGCGGCTGTGGCCGCCCGAAGGTGATCAGCGTCTTGCTCTCGGCCACCATGGAGCCCCAGTCGGCGGTGGGCGGCTGGATGCCGACACCGAGGAAGGAGAGCGCCGCGATGGTGAGGAAGACGAAGGAGAAGCGCAGGCCGAACTCGGCGATGAGCGGCGGCAGGATGTTGGGCACGATCTCGCGCAGCACCACCCAGCGCAGGCCTTCGCCGCGCAGGCGGGCGGCTTCCACGAAGTCCTGCACCGCGATCGAGAGTGCGGTGTTGCGGGCAAGGCGGAAGACGCGGGTGGAGTCGAGCACGGCGAGGATGAAGATCAGGTTCCACACCGACTTGCCGGCCATGGCGAGCAGCATGAGCGCGAAGATCAGCACCGGGATCGACATGAAGACGTCGACGATGCGAGAGAGCACCTGGTCGAGAATGCCGCGGGTGACCGCAGCGTAGATGCCGAGGATGCCGCCCAAAGTGAAGGAAATGCAGACCGTGAGGAAGGCGATGCCGATCGTGTTGCGGGCGCCGTAGATGACCCGCGAGAAGACGTCGCGGCCGATCTGGTCGAGGCCGAAGATGTTGTGCAGCGAGGCCTTGCCATAGGCCTGGCCCACAATTTCGGATTCGCCGTAGGGCGCGATCAGCGGCGCGAAGACGGCGCAGATGATGTAGATCAGGATGACCACCATGCCGAAGATGGCGCTGGGCGGGGCCGATTTCAGCGTGCGCCAGGCATTCTGCGAGAAGGTCCGGCGGCTGCGGATCGAGCGGATGTCGACGTTTTCCGTTGTCATTTTGGATGCAACAGTCTGGGGTTGGTGATGATGGCGATGATGTCGGCGAGCAGGTTGAGCAGGATGTAGGTCGCCGCGAAGATGAGCGCGCAGGCCTGTGCCACCGGCATGTCGCGGCTGCTGACGGAGTCGACCATCAATTGCCCGATGCCGGGATAGGTGAAGACCACCTCGACCACCACCACGCCCACGACGAGATAGGCGAGGTTGAAGGCGATGACCGTGGCGATGGGCGCCCAGGCGTTGGGCAGCGCATGCTTGAGGATCACCTGCGAGCGCGACAGGCCCTTGAGGCGGGCCATCTCGATGTAGGGGCTGGCAAGCAGCGATATGATCGAGGCGCGCGTCATGCGCATCATGTGGGCGACGATGACGAGGGTGAGGGTCAGCGCCGGCAGCATCGCCTTGTAGAGATGTTCGCCGAAGGGCGTGTTGGCCGACACGGTGGAGAGCGGCGGGAACCAGCGCAGCTTCACGGCGAGGAAGAAGACAAGGATGTAGGCCACGAAGAATTCTGGCGAGGCGATGGTGGTGAGTGTGGTCGCGTTCGCCACCCGGTCGAACCACGTGTTGCGGTAGAGCGCCGTCAGAAGCCCGAGGCAGAGCGCCAGTGGAACGGCAATGATGGCGGTGAGGACGGCGAGGAAGAAGGTGTTGTAGAGGCGGGGACCGATGATGCTGGCAACGGTGCGGACATTTTCGGAGCGCCAGCCGCCGGCACCGGCGAAGGATTTGCCGAAGTCACCCTGCACCGCACCCGTCACCCATTCGACGTAGCGGGTGAGCGGCGGGCGGTCGAGACCCAGTTCCTTGTTGAAGGCGGCAACGGCTTCGGGGGTGGCTCCCTGACCCAGGATCGCCTCGGCGAAACCGCCGGGCAGCATTTCCAGTGTCGAGAAAATGATCACCGACACGGCGAACAATGTCAGCAGGCCCAACCCCAAACGTTGCAGCACGGTTCGAATGACCGGATGCATAGGCGCACTCCCCAATTCTTTTCCCTGTCCGGGCTTCTTCGTCCCGGTCAGGAAAATGCTAGCAGACTGTTTGCTCATTGCCAGAGCTTTTTCTCAGCGGCTCCAACATTTGCGACATCCACAAAACAAAACACCCCGTCGTTTCCGGCGGGGTGCGTGCAGGTTGCAATCTGCGTGGATCAGACGAACCACCAGCGGTCGTACATGTAACCGCCGTCGTGGTCGTTGTCCGAGTTGAAGTCGCCGTGGCCGATCTTGGTCGACATGGCGCCCACGTAGTTGGCGAACATCAGGACCACCTGGCCGCCGTCGTCGTGGATGAGCTGCTGCATTTCAGCGTACATGGCAGCGCGCTTGGCCTCGTCCGTTTCGGCGCGGGCCTGCGGCAGCAGTTCGTTGAAGCGCGGGTTCTTCCAGCGCGTGTCGTTCCAGGCAGCATCGGCCGCGAGCGAAACGGTGAGCATCGCGTCGGCGGTCGGACGGCCACCCCAGTAGCAATGGCACCAGGGCTTCTTGATCCAGACGTTGTCCCAGTAGCCGTCATTCGGCTCGCGGACGACGTCGATGGTCACGCCGGCGGCCTTGGCCTGTTCGGCCATCAGCAGCGCGGTGTCGACGGAGCCGGCGAAGGCGGCGTCGGCAGCGGAGATGCTGACCTTGAGGTTTTCCATGCCGGCCTTCTTGAGGAGCGACTTCGCCTTGTCCGGATCATAGGTGTAGACCGGTTCCGGATTGGTGGCGAACTTCATGGCCGAGGCAATCGGCGAGTCGTTGCCGGGCTTGCCGTAACCGAAGAGCACCTTGTCGACGAGTTCCTGGCGGTTGATCGCCCACTTCAGGGCCTGGCGCACTTCGAGCTTGTCGAAGGGAGCCGTGTCCACCAGCATCGGCGCGTTGTAGTACTGGTAGCCGGACACGTTGTAGAGTTCGGTGTCGGGCGCAGACTTCAGCATGTCGATGGTCTTGAGGTCGGCCTTGTCGGCGAAGTCCACTTCACCGGCGAGGTAGGCGTTGGTGCGGGCAGCCGGATCCTGGATCGAGAGCTGCGTCACTTCATCGAAGTTGCCCGGCGCGAAGGCGTTCGGGTTGCGCTTGAAGTGAACCTTCACGCCCGGCTCGAAGCCGTCCAGCACGTAGGGGCCGGCACCGTTGCCCGAGAGGTCGGGCTTGCCGTCGACGATCGAGAGGATCGGGAACTGGTAGTTCGAGAGGTTGTAGGGGAAGTCGGCGTCAGCGCCCTTCAGTTCGAACACCACCGTGTCGGCGCCATCGGCCTTCACTGCGGAGACGTTGGCGAGATAGGCCTTGCCCGGCGACTTGGAGTCGGGGCCGGTGTGGTAGTTCACGGTGCCGACCACGTCATCGGCGGTCAGCGCCTTGCCGTTGTGGAAGGTCACGCCCTTCTTGATCTTGAAGACCCACTTCTTGGCGCCGTCCGACGGCTCGAAGCTGTCGGCGAGGTAGGGGACGACACCGCCCTTCTGGTCGATGCGCACCAGCGGAGCGCCGGTCAGGCCCTTGCCCCAGGCGAAGTTCATGCCGTGGGCCCAGGTTGCGGGATCGAAGGTGTCGGTGGTGGCGCCGTGGCCGAGGCCGACGCGGAAATGGCCGCCCTGCTTGGCTTCGGCGCGGGCTGCGCGGATGAACAGGCTGTCGGCCACCGTCAGCGACAGGCCGCCGGCCAGCGCGAACTTGGTGAAGTCACGGCGGGAGAGCTTTCCCTTCGTGACGGCCTTCTTGGCCAGCTCGAGTTTGTATTCAAATTCAGTCATGTTTCACTCCATAATCCTTGGGTGGTTCGTGCGGGGGAAGTGATGGGCGCAAGCAAGACGGCAACCCTGTGCCGCTCTCCTTCGCAAAACCGCTCCCCACATATTTTTCTTATGGCTCCAACGAGGCCCATCCGTTTGCCGGACTTGTGCGTAAGCCTCGCATGACCTTGTGCTGACGTCAATTCTCTATCATGTGAAGGAAAAGAGCGCTGGTGATCCGGGATGACGGTTTGCGGCGTAAACAGGTCGTTTGCACATCAGGGCGTCGGGACACGTGAAAAAAATTCGCATTGCCGTTGTCGGCAGCGGCATTGCCGGACTGTCGGCAGCATGGCTTCTTTCGCAGCGCCATGACGTGACCGTGCTCGAGGCCGAGGACCGCCTCGGCGGGCATGCCCATACGGTACGCGTAAAAAGTGCAGGCGGCATGATCCCGGTCGATACCGGCTTCATCGTCTGCAACAGCTGGACCTACCCCAACTTCATGGCGCTGATGGAGCACCTCGGTGTCGGCATGACCAGCACCGCCATGTCCTTCTCGGTCAGTGCCGAGAACGGCCGGTATGAATATTCAGGCGACAATCTCGGCACCCTTCTGGGCACCGCCCGGCAGTGGGCCTCGCCCAGCCACTGGCGGATGATCGCCGATCTCGTCCGTTTTTACCGGAGTGCCGAGAAGAAGGCGCCGCTGATGCCGGAGGCCATGACGCTGGGCCAGTTCCTCGAGCAGGAAGGTTATGGCCGGACCTTCATGTACCGCCACATCCTGCCCATGGCGGGGGCGATCTGGTCCTCGACCCCGGACGAGGTGGCGGCCTATCCCTTGCGGGCCTTCGTGCGCTTCTTCGCCAACCACAAGCTTTTCGAACTCGGCCACCGCCCTGACTGGTCCACGGTCACCGGCGGCTCCACGGAATATGTCCAGCGCCTCGCCGCGGCGTCACGCTTCCAGGCCCGGCTTTCGACGCCCGTGCAGCGCATCCGCCGCCACGCCGCGGGCGCCGACGTGATCCTCCCGGGCGGCGTCACCGAGACCTTCGATGCCGTCGTCCTTGCCACCCACGGCGATCAGGCGCTCCGCCTCCTTGCCGATCCGACGCCCGATGAGTTGGCGCTGCTCTCGCCCTTCAAGACCTCGGTCAACCGCGTGCTCCTCCACCGCGACGCGACCCTGATGCCGCGCACCCGCCGCTTCTGGTCCGCCTGGAACTACCGGGGCGACGAATCCGGCCACGACCAGCGCCTCTCGGTGACCTACTGGATGAATGCCCTCCAGAAGCTGCCGACCGAGACGCAGCATTTCGTCTCCCTCAATCCGCAGACCGAACCCGCAAGCCGCCTCGTCGATGGCGCCTGGACCTATCACCATCCGCTCTTCAATGCCGAGACGCTGGCCGCCCAGAAGGACCTGTGGTCCCTTCAGGGTGTGCGGCGCACCTGGTTCTGCGGCGCCTGGTTCGGGGCGGGCTTCCATGAGGACGGCGCCCAGGCGGGCCTTGCCGTCGCCGAGCAGCTGGGTGGGGTGGCCCGGCCCTGGCGCGTCGCTGATCCGTCCGGCCGCATCCATGTGAAGGAGGTGGCCCAACCGCTGCCGCAATCCTTCGCGATTGCGGCGGAATGAGCATCACGCCCGCCATCTACGCCGGTACGGTCACGCACCGCCGCTTGCGGCCCGTCGTGCACGACCTCGCCTATCAGGTGGCGAGCCTCTTCGTTGATGTTGACCAGCTTGCGCGGGGCGAGACGCCGGCCCTTCTCTCCTACAACCGCTTCAACCTCTTCTCGATTCACGACCGAGATCATGGCGACGCCACGTCAATCCGCGATTTCGTCTGGGGTCACGTGGCGCGCGAGGGCTTGTCGGGCGAGGTGAGGCGCATCTTCATGCTGGCCTACCCGCGCATCCTCGGCTTCGCCTTCAATCCGCTCACCACATATTATGCCGTCGATGCCGAAGAGCGGGTGCGCCTGATGATCTACGAGGTGCACAACACCTTCGGCGGCCGCCACACCTATGTCTGCCGGCCCGCGGGCGAGGGGCTTGCCGAGGGCACCGCCTTCGGCACGGCCGAGAAGGTCTTCCGCGTCTCGCCCTTCAACGGCGTCGAGGGTTCCTATGGTCTTCGCGCCTCGGTGCCGGGTGAAACCCTGTCGCTCGGCGTCTCGCTCACCACCGCCGAGGGCCCCGTCCTCAAGGCCTATTTCAAGGCGGAACGCCGCCCCCTCTCGAGCGTTGCCCTGCTGGGCCAGTTCTTCCGCCTGCCCTTGCAGTCGGCGACCGTCGTCGGCGGAATTCACTGGGAGGCCTTGAAACTTTGGCTGAAGGGCCTCAATCTGCGTTCCCCGTCCTGAGGAGGAGGGGCCAATCTAGCGGGATGGGGAAAGATGAGTGAGGGGTTGCTCGGAAATCTCATCGTGGCCGCAGCGCGACGTCTGCTGCCACGGGAGTACAAGGGTTCACTGGAACTGACACTGCCGTCGGGGCGGCAGGTGGTTCTGGGAGAAAAGGGATCGGGTCTCGACGCCGATCTGCACATGCGGAACTTCAAGGTGATCTGGGCCTCGATCCGGCGCGGCCAGCTCGGCTTCTTCGAACGCTATCTGGCGGGCGACATCGAGAGCCGCGATCCCACCACCTTCTTCCGTTTCTACCTGCAGAACCGTGCGGCCCTCGACAAGGCCTCGACCGGCGTCTTCTTCGCCAGCTTCTTCGACAAGATCTGGCATAAGCTGCGCGACAACACCCGCGATGGTTCCAAGGAGAACATCTCCGCCCACTACGATCTCGGCAATGAGTTTTACAAGCTCTGGCTCGACGACACGATGAGCTATTCCTCCGCCGTCTTCGACGGCACCGGCAACAGCCTCGAGGCGGCTCAGCACCGCAAGATCGAGAAGGTGCTGGAAGCTGCCGAAGCGGGCCCCGGCAAGTCCATCCTCGAGATCGGCTGCGGCTGGGGTGGCGTGGCCGAGGCGGTGGGCCGCAAGGGCGGCCGCCTGCGCGGCATCACGCTCTCGAAGGAACAGCTCGAGTTCGCCCAGGAGCGGATGAAGCGCCAGGGTCTCGACAGCAAGGTGGAACTGGTCTTCGAGGATTACCGCGACACCAAGGGCACCTTCGACGGCATCGCCTCGGTCGAGATGATCGAGGCGGTGGGCGAGGCCCATTGGCCGGATTATTTCAAGACGCTGTTCGACCGGCTGAAGCCGGGCGGTGCGGCGGCGATCCAGGGCATCACCATCTCCGAGGAGAATTACGAGTCCTATCGCAGCGGCGTCGATTTCATCCAGCGCTACATCTTCCCGGGCGGCATGCTGCTGACCAAGGAGATCATCCGCGAGCAAACGCGCAAGGCCGGCCTCATCTTCGAGAAGATGGAATGCTTCGGTCTCTCCTATGCCCGCACCCTGAAGATGTGGCACGACCGCTTCGAGGATGCCTGGCCGAAGATCAGCACCATGGGCTTCGACGAGCGCTTCCGCAAACTGTGGAAGCTCTACCTCTGCTACTGCGAGGCCGGCTTCACCGAGGGCATCATCGACGTCGGCATCTACAAGCTGCGGAAGCCCGTCTGATCACCCGCCTGATCAGGTGAACATCGCAAGGCCCCAGAGCAGCAGGGCATAGCGCACCGCCTTTCCGACACCCACCAGCAGGGTGAAGGGCACGAAGGGCACGCGCATCACGCCGGCGGCGAGGGTCAGCGGGTCGCCGAAGACCGGCACCCAGGCGAAAGCGAGAAGCCACAGGCCATAGCGCTGCGTCAGGTGCTGGGCCTTCTCCAGCTTGTCGCGGGTGACCGGAAACCAGCGGGAACCAGCAAAGCGTTCGGCATGGCTGCCGATCCACCAGTTGACGATCGAGCCCAGCGTGTTGGCAACCGTGGCGACGAGGAAAAGGCTGAGCATGGCATCCGGCCATTTGGCCGCCGCAGCCAGAAGCGCTGCTTCCGACGTGCCGGGGAGCAGGGTGGCCGAGAGGAACGCCGAGGCGGCGAGGCCGATGTGGGCCAGAAGTTCGGGCAAGTGGTCTATCGCTTCAACACCGCGCTCCGGATGAGCGCGAAGTAGATGCGATAGGGCAGAAGCCGGGCGATCTTCAAGATGGTGACGAAGCGGCTGGGATAGGCGACTTCGAAGCGTCCCGAGGCAAGGCCGGCAATCGTCCGCCGCGCCGCCTCGTCCACCTCCATCAGGAAGGGCATCTCGAAATCGTTCTGGGCGGTAAGCGGCGTCTTGACGAAGCCCGGATTGACGACGCTCACGGCAACGCCATCGGCTTCCAGTTCGGGCCTGAGGCTTTCGCCAAGATTGATGAGGGCGGCCTTGGTGGGGCCATAGGCAGCGGCCTTCGGCAGGCCGCGATAGCCCGCAACGGACGCAATCCAGGAGATGTGGCCCTTGCGGCGCTGGCGGAAGGCGGGAAGCACCGCCGTCAGCACATTCACCACGCCCAGAAAGTTGATCTCGTACATGGTGCGGAAGGGTGCGGGCGAAAAGTCATCGAGCGAGACGGGCGAATAGGTGCCCGCTGCGGCAAGCACCAGATCGACCGGCCCCAGATCACGTTCGATGCTGGCGAAACAGTCCGTAACAGCCGCAGCATCGGTGACGTCAAGCGGATAGGGCTTGAGATTGCTGTTCGCGTCAGCCGCGGCCTTGAGCTTTTCCGCGCTGCGAGCCGAGATGGCGACAATGACACCATCAGCGGCAAGCTGCCGGGCCACTTCGGCGCCGATCCCTGTCGAGGCGCCGGTGATCCAGACGACGCGCCAGGGCTGCGCCACCCGTCAGATGCCCACGAAGGGCTGCGCCAGACGGGCCCAGAAGGACTTGAAGCGGGTCGGCGCTTCGGTTGCGACAAGGCAGATGCACTCGACTTCGGAGTCAACGCGCGGCGCGTGTTCGGTGTCCTCGTCGAGGTCGGCCACGTCACCGGCAAGATAACGGCCGGTATGATCGGAATAGGAGCCGCGCAGGATCAGCGTCAGTTCCTCGCCGCCATGGCCGTGGTCGGGCAGCGTCTTGCCGGGGGCGATGCGCAGAAGCTGCAGGTGGGTGCGCGAGCCGGGAGAGAGCGGAATGTCAAACTTGGCGATGCCCGGCGCCTTGCTCTTCCACTTGATCTCGGAGAGCGGCAGGTTGTTGATGAGGTTGCAGAGGGGTGCGGGCACTTCGCCAGCGACACGCGGCGCGGGCTTCGCGGTGCGCACCACGCCATCGAGGCTGGCAAGAGTGGCCGCGCGGCAGGTGTCGCTCACAGCCGTGCCGTCCTGGTCTTCCAGCAGCGTTCCGCCCAAGGCTTCAGCGGCACGGATGGCAGCGCGGCACTCCCCGCACATGGCGGCATGGGCTGCGACGACAACGCTGTGTGCTTCTCCCAGCGTTCCTGCGGCATAGGCCATCAGCGTCGCTTCATCGAGATGGTGGGAAATCTTCACGTCAGGGTCTCCAGCATTTTCTTCATACGGCGATAGGCCAGCCTCATGCGGCTCTTTACCGTGCCAAGGGGGATCTGGAGGCGCGCCGCAATTTCACTCTGCGGCATATCCTCCACATAGCTCAGGATCAGGAGTTCGCGCTGCTCCGGCGGAATCTGGGCCAGCGCCTTGGCGACTGCGCCGTCTTCCTGGATCCGGCGCAGGGTTTCGTCCTGCGAGGGGTCATCGGAAGGAGCGTCATAGTCGTCGAGGTCGGTGAACTGGTTCGACTTCTCGCGGCGCAGACGGTCAATGCGCAGGTTGCGCGCAATGGTGAAGATCCAGGTCGCCACCGAGCCGCGGTCGGCGGCATAGAGGGCCGCCTTGGACCACACGGCAATCATGGTTTCCTGCACCAGGTCTTCGGCCTGTTCGGCCGTCGCACCTTTGCGCATCATGAAGCTCTTCACCCGCGGGGCAAAGTGATCGAACAGCTCCGCAAAGGCCTGCCGGTCCTTCGTGGCGGCCACCCGTGCCAGTTGTTCGGCGTGTTCGCGGGCGGCGCGGTCCGGACTATTGCCGCCAGTCATCATGCTCAGGGCCAACGCGGTCATTCACCGTCTCTCCTGAAGGTAGAGTACGGCGTCCCGGAATAACCGGATTACTGCAGCTTTCGTTCGATTTCCTCATTGAATTCCTTGGAGAAAACCTTCTTCTTTCCTTCATAGGCCACGATCTCGCCCCACAACACCCAGTGGCTCTTGGTGGCGGTGAGCCGGCCCTTGGTCTCGGTGCGGATGGACCAGGGGCCCCGCTTGCGCGTTTCGGTCCAGTGGGTCTCCATCTTTGCGGAGAGCGGGTCGTCCGGCAGGATCGAATAATACTCGCGGCCAACCCCGCCGATCTCGAGGCCGTGCGAGGTGACCTTCTGCACGCCGAAGTCGTCGATGATCTCCAGGCGCACTTCGCCGGTCTTGGGATCGACGGTCTTCTCGCGCTTGTGGAAGCCTTCCTTCACCTCGGTCTGCTTCAGGGGCTCGGCCGATTCCGGGGCAGCGAAGGTGATCGGCTTCTCGTCCTTCTGCGCCTTGCGGATGGGAAGCGAGAGGGTCGAAGGCCCGGCATGGACTGTCAGCATCGGCGCTTCGGCCACCGGCCACATCATCGGGAAGTAGCTGGTCGAGATCGAGACCCTGAGGCGGTGGCCCTTGGGCACTTTCCAGGCGATGTCGTCGAGCTTGATCTTCATGCGGCTGCGCTTGCCGGGCTCCAGCGGCCTCGGCGTCTCGCGGCTGTCCTTCATGCAGAGGTTCTGCAAGTGATAGGTGATGCGCGTCGTCTCGCCCGACGGCCAGACATCGCAGAGCCTCACCGCCACATGGGCGACCGGCTTGTCGGAGGTGAAGTGCAGGTCGATCGCGGGCTGGCCAAGGATTTCCAGGTCCTCGGTGAGCTCCGGCGTGTCGAAGGTGATCGATTCAGCATCGTCGTCGCGCTGGTCGCCGGGGAATTCGGGGCCGAGCCAGATGACGCAGTATTCGCCGCCGTCAAAGCCGCAGGTCTGTTTCGAGGAGACCTTGAGGTCTTTCTCCGTGCCGGGCTTCGCGGCAATGCCGTTCGCCGTCAGGTTCCAGGTGCGCGTGTCGACGGTGCCGTGGCCCCAGAAGGCCTCCGACACCCAGCGCCCGCCGATCTCGTCCGGGAAGCTGCCGGGCTTGTAGGAGTCCATCATGAAGACGCGGTAGTCCGGATCCTGGGTTACGCCGGTGTTGATGTTCTTCAGATAGAAGTCCCACCAGCGCAGCATTTCCTGCAGCGCGCCGATGCGCGGGCCTGGCACGGCAAAGTGCGGATACTTGTGCGCCCACGGCCCGATGATGGCTTTGCGCGGCACGCGCAGGTTCCGCATCATGCGCGGGATGGCATTGGAATAGGCATCGTTCCAGCCGCCGATGAGAAGTGTGGGTGTCTGGATCCTGTTCCAGTCCTCGCACACGGAGCCATGCTTCCAGTAGGCGTCGCGGTGCGGATGCTTCAGCCAGTCGATGGCGAGGAAGGGCTCGTGCCTGAGCCGGTCCATCCACATCTTCTTCCAGCCCTTGCCGACGATCTTCGGATCGGGCGGACGCGAGGAATAGGCGAGCATGGTGGCGGCCCAGCCGAGCATCTCGTTGATCACGGTGCCGCCCTTGTAGTGGACATCGTCCTCATAGCGGTCGTCGGTCGAGCAGAGCGAGACGATGGCCTTGAGTGCGGGCGGGCGGAGTGCCGCCACCTGGAGGGCGTTGAAGCCGCCCCACGAGATGCCGAACATGCCGACACTGCCCGTGCACCATTTCTGGCGAGCGAGCCAGGCGATCACCTCGAGGCAGTCTTCCTGTTCCTGCCTGGTGTATTCGTCATCCATCAGGCCGTCACTGTCGCCGTTGCCGCGCATGTCGACGCGCACGGCGGCATAGCCGTGGCCCGCGAAGTAGGGATGGGTGAGTTGGTCGCGGACGATGGTGCCGTCGCGCTTGCGGTAAGGGAGGTACTCGAGAAGTGCTGGAACCGGGTTCTTCTCCGCGTCGGCGGGAAGCCGAATCCGGGCGGCAAGCTTCGTCCCGTCCGACAGGGTGATGAACAGGTTCTCGATCTCCTTCACCTTGCGCGGGAAGGATTTGACCACTTTGATGTCTTTGCTCATGGGGATTCCGCGTGAAGCTGGACTTATGCCTGAAAAGCCGGGTCTCCCGCAACCACCGCCTGCCACACGCCATCTGGGAAGTTTCGCCGCAACATCCGCCAAGTTTGGTGAATATCCGTTAGGGTTAACATCCGTAAATCGGCCTCCGCCGCGCCGTTAGCTAAAATTTCAGCATCCCGTTTAGACCTTGCTCAACCGCAGCGCGCTGTAACTGAGCCCAGAAACCCTGGCGGAGTGACGGATGCCTGCTGTTTGGACGAATACTCAGATCGTGAGCAACCTCACGCGCTCTGGCTTGAGCTGGTCTGACGCCACCGTCACATTCTCCTTCCCCGCGACGAAGCCAAGCTGGGCGGGAGCTGAGGGCAACGGTTTCAGCGCCTTCAGCGCTGCCCAGAAGGACATGGGCCGTTTCGCGCTCGGCCTCTGGGATGATCTCGCCAATATCGATTTCGTCGAAGTTTCCTCTGGCGGCCAGATCAACATGAGCAACACCACGAAATCGATCGGGTATGCCCATGCCTATTTCCCGGGTTCGGGTGGCATCGCGGGGTCGCTGTGGCTGAACCCCACCTACAATTCGAGCTGGGGCACCAACGACCTCGTGACCCCCAAGATCGGCCAATGGGGTGGCCTCACCTACATCCACGAGCTCGGCCATGCCCTTGGCCTCGATCACCCGGGCAACTACAACGGCGGCAACCCGACCTACGGTTCAGATGCGATCTATTCCCAGGACACCATCCAGTACACGGTGATGTCGTATTTCGACGCCGACAACACCGGCGCGGACTGGATTGCCAGCGATGGCCGCAGCTACTACGCACAGACCCCGATGCTGCACGACGTTCTCGCCATCCAGGCGCTCTATGGCGTCGAGATGTCGACCCGCACCGGCGACACGGTCTACGGCTTCAATTCCAACACCGACCGCCCGCAGATCTTCGATTTCACCGTCAACAAGCATCCGATCCTGACGATCTGGGATGCCGGCGGCAAGGACTGGCTTGATCTGTCCGGCTTCAGTACGAATTCGCGCATCGACCTCAATCCCGGCACCTATTCCGATTGCGATGGAATGACGAAGAACATCGCCATCGCCTACAACTGTTACATCGAGAACGCCGCAGGCGGCTCCGGCAACGACACCATTACCGGCAATGATCTCGATAACATACTGCGCGGCAACGCCGGTGACGACATCCTGACAGGTGGGGGTGGCGCCGATATCCTGATCGGTGGCGACGGCAATGACACGTTCTACGCCGACACGCTCGACATCCTGACCTCCTTCAGCGGCGGTCTGGGCCATGACATCCTCTATATCTCCGGCACGTTGGGCTACGTCTTCGACTATCTGGCCTATGGCTTCGAGGAGATGTACGAAGGCGGTGGCGGGCCCCCGCCGCCTCCCCCGCCTCCGCCAACACTGCTGAACGGAACGGCCTTCGCGGATCTGCTCAACGGAAGTGCGGGCGACGACACCATGAACGGTTTCGCCGGCAACGACAAACTCTACGGCTTGGATGGCGACGATCTGCTGAACGGCGGTGCCGGCTCCGACTACATCAATGGCGGCAACGGCAACGACACCGTCACCTATGCGGATGCCTCCGCAGGTGTCACATTGAGCCTCGCTTCCGCCTCGGGCCAGGTGACGGGCGGCAGCGGCAGCGACACGGTTATCAACGTCGAGAACCTTATCGGCTCAGCCTTCAAGGACACCCTCACGGGTTCTGCAGCGGCAAACCGCCTTGAAGGGGGCGACGGCAACGACACGCTCAATGGCGGTGCGGGGGCTGATACCCTGGTCGGCGGAAACGACAACGACTCCCTTATTGGCGGGACGGATGCCGACACCATGCAGGGCGGCAATGGCAATGACATCTACTATGTCGACAACGTCAACGACATCGTTGACGAGACCGGCACCGATGGCATCGACAAGGTGATGTCCTCGATCAGCTTCAGCCTGGCAGACGGGACCCATGTGCTGGGCGAGGTGGAGAATCTCGTGCTCACGGGCAACGCGGCGATCAACGCCACCGGCAACAGCCTTGACAACGTCATCACCGGCAATGCCGGCAGCAATATCCTCGATGGCGGAGATGGAACCGATACGCTGAGTTTCGATGGCATGACCAGGGCCGTTGTTGTTGACCTCTCGGTGACAACCGCTCAAGTGACGCCTTACGGCACGGATACCTACCTCAACTTCGAAAATCTTACGGGCGGGTCTGCCGCCGACACGCTCACGGGCTCGGCCGGCGACAACGTGTTGTCGGGCGGCGGTAACGCGGACAAGCTTTTCGGCGGTGCCGGCAACGACACCCTGATCGGCGGTATCGGCGCCGACCGGCTCACGGGTGGCGCGGATAGCGACGTGTTCTGTTTCAAGGCCGTGTCCGAGTCGACAACCCGCGCCGCAGATTCCATCCTCGACTTCCAGGACGGCATCGACAAGATCGACCTGAGCGCCATCGACGCCATCACCGGCGGCAGCGACGACGGTTTCCAGTTCATCGGCAATGCGGCTTTCGTGCCGGGTGCAGCCGGGAAGCTGCAGGTGACCACCACGGCAACGCAGACCTTCGTCCAGGGCGACGTGAACGGCGATGGCCGGGCCGATTTCAAGATCATCCTCACCGGCGTCCACGACCTCCACGCCAGCGACTTCATCCTGTAAGCTTCAGCGCCGCGCAAAATCCTTCAGCGCACGGACGATTGCGGCGAAGCTTTCCGCGGCAGGCCTGCTTATGTGGCGAGCCCGCAGGAAGGCATGCACCAGCAAAGGCTCGTCGCGCACCTCCACTGCAACACCCGCAGCCTTCAGGCGCTCCGCATAGGCGAGGCAGTCGTCATGCAGGGGATCGATCCCGGCCGCCACCAGGAAGGCGGGGGCAAGGCGGGAGAAATCCGTTTCCCGCAAGGGTTCAGCCAGCTTGTGGGGCGCCCCCTTGTAGACATCGCGATAGTAGAGCACGTCTGCCGTCGAAAGGCCGGGTGCATGGGCCTGCGTGATGTAGCTGCCCTGTGTGTGGTCGCCACCGAGGCCGGGATAGATCAGCACCTGGCCCTTGATGGGCCCCACACCCTCGTCACGGGCCCTGATCGCCAGCGCCGCCGAAAGATTACCCCCGGCGCTGTCGCCCGCCAGCACCACGCCACGCCCTTCGGCCAGAAGCTGTGCCATCACCGCCCAGGCATCCTCCAGGGCGGCGGGAAAGGGATGTTCCGGCGCAAGAAGGTAATGGACCGCGATCACGTCGGTAGCGGCCCCGGCCGCAAGCTCGGCGCAGATGTCGTCGTGGCTGTCGAGACCGCCCACCACATAGCCGCCGCCGTGGAGATAAAGCACCGGAGCGCCGCCTGCGGGAGCCGGACGGTAGCGGCGGCAGGGCACGTGCCCCACGCTGAAATCCTCAACCGCAATCCCGGCCGGGCGGGGCTTGCGGAAGTGGGCGCAGTAGCGGTCATAGAAGGCCCGCTGTTCCGCCATGGTGAAGGAGACGGCATCCGCGGGATAAAGCCGCTCACCCTCGGCGAGAAAGGCCCGGATGCCCGGATCCGTGACGCTGGGATATTTGGTGGGCGGAACATCCTTCATGGCGCCAACCTACCCCGTTTGTTGACCTTTTGTGGAGGGCCAACTATCTCCGCCCCATGACCACCCGCCCGATCATCACGCTTCCTGACGAAAAGACACTGCGACAGGTCTCCAAGCCTGTGGCGCAGGTGGATGCGGCTACGCGTGCCCTCTTCGACGACATGCTGGAGACGATGTATGCCGCCCCGGGCATCGGCCTTGCGGCGATCCAGATCGGCGTGCCGGTGCGGGCCCTGGTGATCGACCTCTCGAAGGAGGGCGAGGAGAAGCGCCCGCTCTTCGTCGCCAATCCGGAGATCGTCGCGTCCTCCACCGAGCTCTCGGACTACGAGGAGGGCTGCCTCTCCATTCCGGAATATTTCGAGATGGTGCAGCGCCCGAAGGAGATCACCGTCCGCTACCGGGATCGCAACAACGAGGCGATGGAGCTGCAGGCCTCGGGCCTTCTCGCCACCTGCCTTCAACACGAGATCGACCACCTCAACGGCGTGCTCTTCATCGATCATATCTCGAAGCTCAAGCGCGACCGGGTGATCAAGAAGTTCCAGAAGGCCGCCAAGCTGGGGAAGCTCTGAGGCACATGCGCATCGTCTTCATGGGCACGCCGGACTTCGCCGCCACGGCGTTGCAGGCCCTTGCCGCCGCCGGTCACGAGATCGTCTGCGTCTACTCGCAGCCGCCGCGGCCCGCAGGCCGTGGCTATGGCGTGAAGCCGTCGCCTGTGCACACCCGCGCCGAGATCATGGGTCTCCTGGTGCGCACGCCCGTTTCCCTCAAGTCGGCGGAGGAGCAGGAGGCCTTTGCTGCGCTGAAGGCCGATGCCGCCGTGGTGGTGGCCTATGGCCTTCTCCTGCCCAAGCCCGTGCTCGCGGCACCGCGCTTCGGCTGCTTCAACATCCATGCTTCTCTGCTGCCGCGCTGGCGGGGGGCCGCTCCCATTCAGCGGGCGATCATGGCGGGCGATACTGAAACAGGCGTCACCATCATGCGCATGGATGCCGGTCTCGACACTGGTCCCATGCTCCTGGTGGGGAAGACGCCGATCAGCGCGACAACGACCGCAGGTGAACTCCACGACAGGCTGGCGGCATTGGGTGCGAAACTGATCGTCAAGACGCTCGAGACGCCTGATGCGCCGGGCACACCGCAGCCCGAGACCGGCGCAACCTACGCCCGCAAGATCGAGAAGGCCGAGGCCATGATCGACTTCGGCTGGCCCGCCGAAACGGTGCGCAACCACATCCACGGTCTCTCGCCATTTCCCGGCGCCTGGACGATGATCGGCAAGGCCCGCGTCAAGGTGCTGAAGGCCGAGGTGGCTGATGGGGCCGCCGTTCCGGGCACGGCGATCGATGATCATCTCTCCATCGCCTGCAGTTCGGGGGCCGTGCGCTTCCTCGAGGTCCAGCGCGAAGGCAAGTCCGCGATGACGGCTGACGCACTGCTCCGCGGCCTCAGCGTGCCCGCCGGCATGAGGCTGGGCTGATGCCGCGCTACAAGCTCACCATCGAATATGACGGCACCGGCTTCTTCGGCTGGCAGATGCAGGCCGATCAGGCCACCGTGCAGGGCGTGCTGGAGAAGGCGCTTCAACACATCCACGGCGTTCCCGTTCTCGTGCAGGGTGCGGGCCGCACCGACACGGGCGTGCATGCGATTGAGCAGGTGGCCCATGTGGACCTGCCGAAGTCGTGGGACCCCTTCGTGCTTCGCAATGCCATCAACGGCAACGTCCGCCCCCATCCGGTGAGCGTGCTGGAGGCGGAGGAAGTGGGCGAGGATTTCCACGCCCGCTTCTCGGCAGTGAAGCGCAGCTATCTCTACCGCATCCTCAACCGCCGCGCCCCGCCGTCACTGGATCTGGACCGGGTCTGGCACGTGCCTGTGGAGATGGATGCGGAGGCCATGCACGAGGCCGCACAATATCTCGTCGGCAAGCATGACTTCACCACCTTCCGCGCCGCCGATTGCCAGGCGCAGTCGCCGGTCAAGACACTCGACCGCTTCGACGTCGCCCGCTACGGCGAGGAGATCGAGATCCGCGCCGAGGCCCGCAGCTTCCTGCATCATCAGGTGCGCTCCATGGTGGGCTCGCTCAAGTATGTGGGCGAGGGCAAGTGGCAGCCCATCAAGCTGAAGAAGGCACTCGAAGCGAAGAACCGTGCCGCCTGCGGCGTGGTGGCGCCGCCGCACGGGCTCTACCTCGTCAGCGTCGGGTACTGAGTTTCAGACCTTGAAATAGGAATCGAGGATGCGGCGGTAGACCTTCGCCGTCGCCTTCAGTTCCTCGACCGAGATGCGCTCGTCGGTCTGGTGGATGGTGGCGTTGGTGGGCCCGAACTCCAGCACCGGGCAATAGTCCTTGACGAAGCGCGCATCCGAGGTGCCGCCCGAGGTGGAGAGCTTGGGCGTGCGCCCCGTCTCCGCCTTCACCGCATCCGAAACAATCTGCACGAACTCGCCGGGCTCGGTGATGAAGGCGTCAGCCCCTTCGATCGCCCGCATGTACCACTTGCCGCCCAGTTCCTTGCGCACCGCCTCGATCTCCATCTGGACGAGTTCCTTGAGCGACTGGAAGCGGTGTTCGGTCGAAAAGCGGATGTTGAACTTGGCGACCGCACGCGAGGGGATCACGTTCCCCGCCGGATTGCCCACGTCGAAGCTGGTGAAGGCGAGCGTCGACGGATCGAAATGAGCATTGCCATTGTCGAGGGTCTTGCTCGCAAGCCGGTCGACGAGGCGGGCGAGCTTCGGCACGGGGTTGTCGGCCTTGTGGGGATAGGCGGCATGGCCCTGCTTGCCATCCACCTGCACGATGAAGCTCAGGGAGCCGCGCCGCCCGATCTTGATGGTGTCGCCCAGGTGATCGACGCAGGAGGGTTCACCCACCAGGCAGTGGTCGGGCACCTGGTTGTTGGCCTTCATCCATTGCAGCACCTTGGTGGTACCGTTGATGGCGGGGCCTTCCTCGTCGTTGGTGATGAGGAATGAGATCGAGCCCTTGAAGGCGGGGTTCTCCCGCACGAAGTCGAGGGCGGCGGCAGCGAAGGCGGCAACCGAGCCCTTCATGTCGGTGGCGCCACGGCCATAGATCTGCCCGTCGCGGATGTCCGCGGCAAAGGGCGGATGGGTCCAGATCGTCTCGTCGCCCTGCGGCACCACGTCGGTGTGGCCGGCGAAGCAGAGGTGCGGTCTGCCCGTGCCGATGCGGGCGAAGAGATTGTCCACGTCGGGCGTGTCGGTGTCGGAGAAGGGCAGCCGCTCGCAGCGGAAGCCCGCGGGCTGCAGCCAGCCCTGCAACAAGGTGAGCACACCCGCCTCGGCAGGCGTGACGGAGGGGCAGCGGATCAGCTGCTGCAACATGACGACGGGATCGTGGGGCGTGTTCTTCATGGCCGCCGTTCTATCGCAAAAGAAATGCCCGGCCCCAGGTTTTTTTGACGCTGGGCCGGGCATCGGAAAGTGACGTTCCCCTTATTCTCCGATCGGGTCAGGGCCGAAGCGGTTCGGGCCTTCCGTTCCGCGGAGGAAGCCCAGTTCGATCAGCATCCAGATGCTGCCGATGACCGGGACAAGGCCGATCAGCGTCCACCAGCCGGACTTGTCACGGTCGTGCCAGCGCTTGGCGTAGATCGCCAGCGACGGCCAGATGGTGAGCAGGATGAGAATGACGAGCGGGATGGCTATGCCGCTCATCGCCTGTTCCGCGGCCGCCGCCTGGGCTTCCGGCGTGGCGTTCGGGTCCATGCTCATCATGCTGACGCCGAAGATCGAGAACAGGATGATCTCGAGAATCCAGGTGATCACGATCATGACGATCAGTGCGAGCCAGAACGTCTTGCGCGGGATGCTCCCTTGGAAGCTCGTAAAGGTCTGCAGGTTCATTGCGTGTGTCTCCGCTCCATTGATTCCCCCGAGAAACTTATGACCGGATTTGCGATTCCGGAAAAGCCTCAATCAGAGGGAGAGTGGAGATGAGGTACGCAGGAAAGAACTGCAAAAACAGCGGGATAGAGGGAACTGCTTTGGCTCTGGTGGGCAGTCCTTCCCCCTCCCCCTTGCGGGGAGGGCCGGGGTGGGGGTCTGGGAAAAGCGCAATCTCGGCAGAGCTGTCAGAGGCCAGCGCAACCCCCACCCTTGATCCCTCCCCGCAGGGGGGAGGGAAAGTCCACGGTCGTCAGTCCCGCAGCAGCTCGTTGATCGAGGTCTTGGAGCGGGTCTTTTCGTCCACGCGCTTGACGATCACGGCGCAGTAGAGCGACGGGGAGGGTGAGCCGTCGGCATAGGGTTTCTGTGGCAGCGAGCCCGAGACCACCACCGAATAGGGCGGCACCTTGCCCATGTGCACTTCGCCCGTGGTGCGGTCGATGATCTTGGTGGACTGGCCGATGAACACGCCCATGGAGATGACCGAGCCTTCGCCCACCACCACGCCTTCGACGATTTCCGAGCGCGCACCGATGAAGCAGTTGTCCTCGATGATGGTGGGGCCTGCCTGCATGGGCTCAAGCACGCCGCCGATGCCGACGCCGCCCGAGAGATGGACGTTCTTGCCGATCTGGGCGCAGGAGCCGACCGTCACCCAGGTGTCGACCATTGTGCCCGCATCGACGTAGGCGCCGAGGTTGACGAAGCTCGGCATCAGGATGGCGCCGGGCGCGATGTAGGCCGACTTGCGGACGACGCAGTTGGGCACGGCGCGGAAGCCCGCCTCGCGGAACTTCTTGGCGGTCCAGCCGTCGAACTTGGAGTGCACCTTGTCCCACCACTTGGAATTGCCGGGGCCGCCCTTGATCAGTTCCATGTCGTTCAGGCGGAAGGAGAGCAGCACGGCCTTCTTCAGCCACTGGTTCACATGCCAGTCGCCGCCATCCTGCTTCTCGGCCACGCGGGCCTTGCCGCTGTCGAGCTGGTTCAGCGCGAACTCCACCGCCTTGCGGATCTCGCCCTTGGTCTTGAGCGAGACATTGGCGCGGTCTTCCCAGGCCTGTTCGATGATGGCTTGTGCATTCTTCATGACGTCATTCTCCAAACTTCAGATCTGCAAGGAAACCGGCGAGGTCGTTCGTGACGTGATCGACCCAGCGGGCGTTGCGGTCGCCCTGCCAGTCCTTCACGTCCTCCTCGTCGTCGGACAGCACCAGCACCGTCTTCATGCCGAGGTCGTGCGGCACCTGAAGATTGTGGGAGATGTCCTCGAAGAAAGCCCCGCGCGCCGGATTCACGCCGTGTTCGCGCAGGAACTTGGCGTAAGGAGCAGGCGCGGGCTTCGGAATGTGGTCGCTGTCGACGATGTCGAAGACGCCGTGGAAGGCATCGGCAACGCCGAGCCGCTCCATCACGTTGCGGGCGTGCTTCGCCGTGCCGTTGGTGAAGACGATCTTGCGGCCGGGCAGACGTTCGAGTGCTTCAAGCAGGCGCGGATTGTAAGGCACGGAGGAGTAGTCGATGTCGTGGACCTGCTCGAGAAAGCCTTCGGGCGCGTGCCCGTGCTCCACCATCAGGCCGCGCAGCGTGGTGCCGTGGCGCAGGAAGAGGTCGCGCTGGATGCGCTTCGCCTCGGCAAACTCCACGTTGAAGTGGCGCATCACGTATTCGCCCATCTTCACGTGCATCTGGTCGAAGAGGCGGCAGGAGGCAGGATACAGCGTATTGTCCAGGTCGAAGACCCAGGCATCCACGTGCGAGAAATCGGGCCGTTCTCCGCTCATACGCCCGAACGCGAGATGCGCGTGCCCACGCCGTGCGGGGTGAGCAGTTCCAGCAGCACCGAATGCGGCACGCGGCCATCGAGGATGATGACGCCTTCGACGCCGGACTCGACCACGGCGGCGGCGCTCTCGATCTTGGGGATCATGCCGCCGGTGATGGTGCCTTCGGCAATCAGCTTGGGCACATCGCCGATCTTCAGTTCGCTGATGAGCTGCTTGTCCTTGTCGAGGACGCCCGCCACATCAGTGAGGAGGAGGAGGCGCTTCGCTCCCGTGGCAGAGGCAATGGCGCCCGCCGCGGTGTCGGCATTGACGTTGTAGCTGTCGCCCTCCCAGCCCACGCCCACGGGCGCGACAACGGGAATAGCATCGCTCTTCATGATGGTGTGGAGGATCTCGGTATTGACGCGGGCGGGTTCGCCCACCTGGCCGAAGTCGATCTTCACCGTCTTGCCGGTGGCAGGGTCGGTCTTTTCCTTGATGTAACGCTCGGCGATCAGGAGGTTGCCGTCCTTGCCGGAAATGCCCACGGCGCGGCCGCCTGCCTGCTGGATCGAGGCGACGATCGCCTTGTTGATGGAACCGGCGAGAACCATCTCCACCACTTCCATGGTCTCGGGATCGGTGACGCGCAGGCCCTCGCGGAACTCTGCCTTGACGGCGAGCTTGTCGAGCATCTTGTTGATCTGGGGGCCACCGCCGTGCACGACGATGGGGTTGAGGCCGCAGACCTTGAGCATGACGATGTCGCGGGCGAACATGCGGGCGAGTTCGGGGTCGACCATGGCGTGGCCGCCGTATTTCACCACGATCACCTGGTCGTCATAGCGCTGCAGGAAGGGCAGGGCCTCCGACAGGATGCGGGCGGTTTCGTTCACGGTGATGTCTGCCATGGGCGGGTGTCCCGAAATGGTGAGAAGCCGGGGGCCTTATAGGGGATTCCTGCGGGATGAAAAGCGGAGATGATGGGTGGCGGCCTCTCAGAGTATCGTCACCCCCGCGAAGGCGGGGGCCCAGCTTCTTCGCTTGGACGCGCGATCCGCCAAAGCTGGATTCCGGCTCGCGCGCGACATCTCGCTCCGCTCGATCAAGGCGCGCGTCCGGAATGACGAAGGTAAGATAGGGCGGGTAGGACTTTACCTGATCAGCCCGGCGATTTCCGCCCGGAGCTCGTCCATCCCGCCCAGGGTCTCGGACGAGGTGGCGAAGAAGGAGGGAAGCGCCGCAGCCCGGGTCTTGATCAGGGCCTGGGTCTGGGCGGTCACCTCGGCCAGTTCCTTGGGCTTGATCTTGTCGGTCTTGGTGAGGACGAGCTGATAGGCCACCGCCGTTTCGTCCAGCATGTCGAACATTTCCTTGTCCTCGGACTTCACCCCGTGGCGGGCATCGATCAGCACGAAGACGCGGGTGAGGCCGGGGCGGCCGCGGAGATAGCCCTTGAGCACATCCTGCCACTGCTTCACCTCGGCCTTGGGCGCCTTGGCATAGCCATAGCCCGGCATGTCGACGAGGGTGATGCGGCCGTCCACATCGAAGAAGTTGAGTTCGCGGGTGCGGCCCGGGGTGTTGGAGGCCCGCGCCAGTCCCTTGACGCCGGTGAGCGCATTGATGAGTGACGACTTGCCGACGTTGGACCGGCCGGCGAAGGCCACTTCCGTGCCCTTGAGCGGCGGCAGCTGTTCGAGCTTCGCAACGCCCAGCCGGAACGACGCCGGGGCGGAGAACAATCTCCGCCCCGCCGTCAGTTGATCGTCGCTGTAGCGGGCCTCCGCCATCCGGATCAGGCCTTCTTCTTGAGGAAGGGCAAGCTCTCGCGGATGTTGCCGAAAAGCGAGATGTCGGCGCCGTTCCGCTTCATGATGTAGCTCTGCTGGATGATCGAGAGCAGGTTGCTCCAGGTCCAGTAGATGACGAGGCCCGCCGGCATGGTGCCCAGCATGAAGGTGAAGATGAGCGGCATCCAGTTGAACATGGAGGCCTGCACCGGATCGGTGGGCGCGGGGTTGAGGCGCATCTGCACCCACATGGTGATGCCCATCAGGATGGGCCAGATGCCGAGCATCAGCATGTGCGGCGGCGTCCACGGAATGAGGCCGAAGAGATTGAAGAGGCTCGTCGGGTCTGGCGCAGAAAGATCGTGGATCCAGCCGAAAAAGGGCGCATGGCGGAGATCGATCGTCGTCAGGATCACCTTGTAGAGCGAGAAGAAGATCGGGATCTGGATGAAGATCGGAAGGCAGCCGGACAAGGGCGAGACCTTCTCCTTCTTGTACATCTCCATGATTTCCTGCTGCTGCTTCATGCGGTCGTCGGGGAAGGCCGCCTTGATGCGTTCCATCTCCGGCTGCAGCTTCTTCATCTTGCTCATCGAGGCGTAGGACTTGTTGGCGAGCGGGAAGAGCACCAGCTTCACAAGCACCGTGACGAAGAGAATGGCGAGACCGAAGTTGCCGAGGAAGCCGTAGGCAAAGTGCACGAGCTTGTACATCGGCTTGGTGAGGAAATAGAACCAGCCCCAGTCGATCATCAGGTCGAACTTGTCGATGCCGTACTTCTCGCCAATCGCATACATGCTGTTGACGATCTTGGCGCCGGCATAGATGTGATCGGTGGTCGAGGTGGAGGAGCCGGGCGCAACCGTCACCGCATCCTTGCTCAGCCAGTCCACCTGGAAGGCATCGCGCTCGCCGATCTTGAAGTGCTGGTAGGTGGCGGTGAGGTTCCGCGTCTGGTCGGGAATGAGCGCGGTGGCCCAGTACTTGTCGGTGAAGGCGATCCAGCCGCCCTTCGAGTCCTTGGTGATCTTGCCGTCGTCCTTGGCCACGTCCTTGTACTTGGCTTCGGTCAGCGTGCCGTCCTGCACGCCCAGCATGCCTTCGAAGAAGACGTAGAAGCCCTGCACATGCGGCGTATCCTGGCGCTGCACGCGGGCATAGGGCACCAGCGAGACAGGCGCCTGCGACTTGTTCTCGACGCTCTGCTTGATGGTGAAGACGTAGTCATCCGAGAGCGAGATCTCACGGCTGAAGACAAGGCCCTCGCCATTGTCGAAGGTGAGGGTGACGGGCGTGGTGGCCGTGAGGGTAGAGCCTGAAGCCAGCGTCCACACCGACTTCGAATCCGGCAGCTTCACCGTCGAGCCCGGCGTGGCGACAAAGCCCTGCTCGGCGAAATAGGCATTGGGTGCGCCCGAGGGCGTGAGCAGCGTGATGATCGGGCTCGTCTTGTCGGTGGTCTCGCGATACTGCTTGAGCTTCAGGTCATCGAGGGCCGCGCCCGTCAGGTTGATCGAGCCTTCGAGGAAGGGCGTCTCGATCGTGACGCGCTGGCTGTTGGCGATGGCCTGCTCGCGGGTGACTGCACCTGCCGTTGCGGGGTTGCCCGGAACCTGGGCGCCGGCACTGCTCTGGCCCGGTTGAGCCGTCGTCTGGCCGCCGGTTGTCTGTTCGGTGGTCTGCTGCTGCGCCGCCTGCTGCTTCAACTGCGGCGTGACGAAGAAGTACTGCCAGACGAAGATGATGGCCATGGAGAGCACGATCGCCAGAATGAAATTCTTGCTGTCGGGCTTCATGGGATTCTGGTTGGGAGTCATTGGCCGGTCCTGGTGTCGCCCGCGGCTGGCGCGGCGTGAAGTTTGGAGACTGCGGATATAATGTCGTTCTGCAAGGCGTCAAAGCCGCGCGTTGCGCTGGCTTCGCGGCCGATCAGCACATAGTCGAAACCGCTGCGGGCGACGCCGGGCAGGACAAGCCGTGCGGCTTCCTTGAGGCGGCGGCGGATGCGGTTGCGGACCACGGCGTTGCCGAGCTTCTTGGTGCAGGTGAAGCCCACCCGTGGCGGGTTGCCGTCGCGGCGGTCGCGGGCCTGGAGAAGCACGCCCGCCTGCGGCACAAAACGGCCCTTCGCCGCGGACAGGAAGTCACGCCGGCGCAGAAGCCGTTCCATCGATGAGACCTGTCTGGCTTAGGCGCTGAGGCGCTTGCGGCCGCGGGCACGGCGGCGGTTGATCACCTTGCGGCCGCCGACGGTGGCCATGCGCGCACGGAAACCATGGCGGCGCTTGCGGACAAGCTTGGAGGGTTGATATGTGCGCTTCACGTGCGATCTCCGTAAGGTTTTTCTGACAGACCCAAATATTTGATTTTAAACATCAAATACCCGTCCGGGGCAGGCTCTACTGCCCCCGGAATGGCGGGGGATGTCAGGAATTTGACGGGCTTATGCGGAATCCCCCGGCAAAAGTCAACGGCAGCGGGAGAGGACGGGGCACAAGAGCCTCACGGGCCGGGCACGGCCCATGAACCCTTCTCAACTCCGGGTGAGGCCCGATGTAAAGCAGGGAGCACTGGCGTATGGGGAGAGGATGAGCGATCCCGTCACCCCGCAACCACCCGGCAGTAACAGGCTGCGGCGCTGGCTTGCGCCCGTGGTGATCGTGGCGCTGATGGCGGCGGGCTATGGGCTCGGGCTGCACCGCTACCTCTCGCTTGATTCGCTCGTCATCCACCGGGAAGAGCTGCGCACCTTCACCTCCGTCCATACCGCAGGAGCACTTCTCATTTTCATTCTCATCTATGCGGCGGCGGTGGCCCTGTCCTTCCCGGGCGCAACCGCGCTCACCGTGGCGGGCGGCCTGCTCTTCGGCTGGCTGGAAGGCGGACTTGCCGCCGTTGTGGCAGCGACACTGGGCGGCATGGCGATCTTCCTCATCGCGCAGTCGTCCTTCGGCGAGGCGCTGTCGCGGCGGGGCGGTGAACGGCTGCAGAAGCTGCGCCGCGGCTTCACCCGCGATGCCTTCAGCTATCTCCTCTTCCTCCGGCTGGTGCCGCTCTTTCCCTTCTGGCTCGTCAACCTCGCCTCGGCGCTGACCGGCATGCGGCTCGGCACCTTCGCGGCGGCAACCGCCATCGGCATCGTGCCGGGAACCTTTGCCTTCGCCTTCCTCGGGCAGGGGCTCGACAGCGTGATTTCGGCCGAGGCCAAGACCTACGGCGACTGCGTTCTCGCCCAAGGGCCAGAAAATTGTCATGTTGGCTTGTCAGTGCAGAGTCTGGTCACCACCGAAATGCTCGTTGCCTTCGCAGCGCTCGGGCTCGTAGCGTTGATTCCGGTGGGATTGAAGACGTGGAAGGGGAACGAATGACGTTTGACATCGCGGTGATCGGGGGTGGCTCCGCGGGATTGTCGGTGGCCGCCGCCGCCGCACAGTTCGGCCAGTCCGTGGTGCTGTTCGAGAAGGACGCCATGGGCGGCGACTGCCTGAACACGGGCTGCGTGCCCTCCAAGGCCATGCTGGCTGCGGCCAAGGCAGCCGAATCCCACCGCAAGAGCGACGGCTTCGGCATCGCCGGCCACGAGCCCGGCGTCGATTTCGCCGCCGTCATGAATCACGTGCAGCGGGTGATCGCCTCGATCGCGCCCCATGATTCCCAGGCCCGCTTCGAAAGCCTTGGCGTGAAGGTTGTGCGCGCCCATGCCAAGTTCATCGGGCCGCAGACGGTGGAAGCAGGCGGCGATACCTACGAGGCGCGCCGCATCGTCGTCGCCACCGGCTCACGCGCCGCCGTGCCGCCCATTCCGGGGTTGGAGGCCGTGCCCTTCTTCACCAACGAAACCATTTTCCGCAACACCGTTCTGCCGAGCCATCTCATCATCATCGGCGGCGGGCCGATCGGCCTCGAACTTGCGCAGGCGCATCGGCGGCTGGGCGCACAGGTGACGGTGCTCGAGGCGCAGGAGCCGCTCGGCCGCGACGATCCGGAACTCGCCGCCGTCGTCATCGAGGCGCTGAAGCACGAAGGCGTTGCCGTCAAGGCGCAGGCCCGCATCGAGCGCATCGACAAGGCGGCGGGCGGCGTGCGCGTGCAGCTGGCGGGTGACGAGCGCATCGTGGGTTCGCATCTTCTCGTGGCGGCAGGCCGCAGGGCCAATGTCGATGGCCTCAATCTCGAGGCGGCGGGCATCGCCTTCACGCCCAAGGGCATCACCGTCGACAGCCTGCTGCGCAGTTCGAACCGTCATGTCTATGCGGCGGGCGACGTGGCGGGCGGCCTGCAGTTCACCCATGTGGCGGGCTATCATGCGGGCCTCATCATCCGTCACATCCTGTTCCGGCAGCGCACCAAGGCGCGCGACGACATCATTCCGTGGGTGACCTATACCGACCCGGAACTGGCCCAGGTGGGCCTCACCGAGGCGCAGGCACGGGCCAAGCTGGGGCGTCGCGTGAGCGTGCTCCGCCAGGATTTCGCCGGCAACGACCGGGCCCAGACAGGCCGCGAGGCGCGTGGCTTCGTCAAGGTGATGGCGGGCCCGAGAGGGCGCATCGTCGGCGCCAGCATCGTGGGGCCGCAGGCCGGCGAGCAGATCGCCTTCTGGGCCCTTGCCATCTCGCAAGGCCTTTCGCTTTCGGCAGTGGCCCAAACCGTGCTACCCTATCCGACATTGGCGGAAGCAGGAAAGCGTGCGGCCATCTCGCATTATTCTGGCCTCGCCAAGAACAAGCTGGTGCGCGGCGTCATCGCTTTCCTGAAACTGTGGGGATGAAATCGGTCCGGCATGGCTGAGAAGGGCACAGGCGCAAAAACCCGGAAGAGGCTGCGGTTCCGCACCAGCCTCTCGGGCAAGGTGCTGGCCCTCACCATCGTCTTCGTCATGCTGGGCGAAGTGCTGATCTTCCTGCCGTCGATTGCCAACTTCCGCATCCAGTGGTTCAAGTCGCGCATCTCGCAGGCGGAGATCGCAGCACTCGCTGCCGAGGCCGCGCCCGACCGCATCGTCAACGATGACCTGCGCACCGAGATCCTCAAAGGTGCCGGCGTCTCCGCCGTCTCGCTCAAGAAGGGCGAGAAGCGCCAGCTCATGCTGCGCGACGACAGCCTGCACATGGTGGAGGAGACCTTCGATCTCCGCCCCGGCATGTATTACAACACCGTGCTTGATGCGCTCGCCGCCCTGGTGCGGAGCGAGGACCGCACCATCGGCGTTATTGACGTGCCGCCCAACATGTCGGGCGACCTGATCGAGATCGCGCTCCACGAGAAGCCGCTCTCGGAGGCGATGCGCAGCTACGCGCTCCGCATCCTCCTGCTCTCGATCGTGCTGTCTCTGATCGTCGCCGCCTTCATTTTTGCTGCACTCAGCCGGGTGCTGGTGCGGCCGATGCAGCGGCTTTCCTCCAACATCATGCATTTTGCCGGTAACCCGGAAGACGCCTCGCGCATCATCGTGCCGTCGAGCCGCAGCGACGAGCTGGGTCAGGCGGAGCGCGAGCTTCACGCCATGCAGACCGAGCTGCACGCCATGCTGCAGCAGAAGAATCGTCTCGCCGCACTCGGCCTTGCGGTGAGCAAGGTGAGTCATGACCTGCGCAACATGCTCACCTCCGCGCAATTGATTTCCGACCGCCTGGGCGAGGTGAAGGACCCGCAGGTGCAGCGCTTTGCGCCGAAGCTGATCGGCTCGCTCGACCGCGCCATCGGCTTTCTCAACCGCACGCTCAAATATGGCCAGGCCCGCGAGCAGGCGCCGCTCCGCGAGGCGCTCTCGGTGCGCGATCTTGCAGGCGAGGTGCTGGACACCTTTGCGCTGGGAGCAGCGGCGGGCTTGCGCTTCCGCAACGAGGTGCCGGCTGCACTGGTGGCGGATGCCGACCGGGAACAGGTGAGCCGCATCCTCACCAATCTCGTCCGCAACGCCGTGCAGGCGCTGGAACAGATCGGCGGACGGGGCGAGATTCTCGTCACAGGCGCCCGCCAGGGCAGCGTCACCGTGATCGAGGTGAGCGACACCGGGCCGGGCATTCCCGAAGTGGTGCGCGACCGGGTCTTCGCCGCCTTCCAGTCTGCCGCCAAGAGCGGCGGCACGGGGCTGGGGCTCGCCATCTCGGCGGAACTGGCCGAGGCCCATGGCGGCAGCCTGAAGGTGGCCCGCACCGGGCCTTCGGGCACCACATTCACCCTGACACTGCCCGACCCGCCGGTGCAGCTGGCCAGCCGCCAGGCGCGGAAAACCAACGGCCCTTAAGGGCTTGCAGGCGGCGGGGACGGGCCGGAATTCCCTGCTTGCCTTTGTCCGCCCGAGCAGATAATGACACGCCGTTTCCGCCACTTCGGCGTTGAAACACAAAGCGCCCGTAGCTCAGCTGGATCAGAGCACCAGACTACGAATCTGGGGGTCAGAGGTTCGAATCCTTTCGGGCGCGCCATTTCTTTCATTTCAAGATCAGGCCCGTTTCGCCGCTTGTTGCGCAAGGCGAACAGGGCAAGGCACCCGCCGGCCCGCGCCGTCCGTTGGCGTGCAGCGCCCAGAACGAAAAAAGGACCAGAGCTGAGCTCTGGTCCTCGTCAGCAAAAAACCGTCGGTTATTTGTCGACGTTGGTAGTTTCGGTTTCCGGGCGGGTCTCCTTCGGCTGCGAATAGTTCTGGCCCTGCTGGTTGTTCGAGTTCTGATCGACAACGGTGCAGGTGGTCTTCGAGCCGTTCATCCAGTTCTGGACGGCGGGATTGCAGACGGTGGCGGCATTGGCACCGACGGAAATGGCAGCAAGGGTGGCGGAAGCGATAATGATGGTCTTGAACATGGTGTGTTCCTTTCGAAGAGGTTGGTATCCCCCGTTTGACGCCTGCCACTATGGTAAATTTTGTCTTAATCCGCGCTGAACCCGTCTTTCATCTGGCGTTCATGTGCAGACGGAGGAAATTCTGGAAATTGTCCCGCACCGAAGGCTTCCGCGCGGGCCCAACGCTGAAGGGCAAGGCGACCGTTGCCGACATCCGCAACAGCGTCACTCGTGGAGCGGCCTCAACCATTCCAAGCCATGGCCAACGTGATCAGGGCTGTTGGGTGAAAAGAGAGAATGACCAGGTTTGAAAGCGCTTTCTGCCCTGGTTATGCCGGCTTGCACCACGGCATGCGCCTGAGCTAACGACTCTTCAGCCTGGAACGAGGAGAACCAAAAGGGTGGATCCCAAAAGTCTGGAAGCTGAAATCCGCGAAATCTTGCGGCTTTATCAAATCGGCCAAGCGGATTTGGGCCTCAAGAAATCAAAAGTTGTTCATCGCTCAGCACCACAGCTGGCGATCACCAATTATTGCGTCGGCCATGGCTTTGCTGCGTTGAAGGATCCTGCAACAGCCATAGGCTATTTTCTGAAAGCCGTTGAGCTCGCGCCCAAGAATGGCGAATATCTCGTCAAGCTGGGGCTCACCTATCTCGATCTGGGAGACGTTTCCGCAGCACAAGCGTCCTTCTCGAAGGCACAGAAGATCAATCCGAACCTCGTCAATGGACAATGGGCACTCGGAATATTCTATGCCTCGATCGACCGTTTCGACGAGGCGGCTAAGCTGTTCAAGAACGTGATCGCTGCCAGTTCAACCGGAAATGTTCCAGCGGGCGCATTTCTCGATTGGTGCCGGGCCCTTGTTGGCAGTGGCCAGTTGGATGAAGCCAAGAAGATCTTGAGGGAGCTTCTGAATCGCCCAGAAACACGACCGAAAGCTCTGGCCTCGCTCGCCGACATCGAGCCATTTCCCCTCGATAGTACCGAATATCTACAGATCGACCAGGAGACAGCCAACAGGACTCTGTCGGATGGGGTGAAGGGAACACTGCTGACGGCAAAAGCGAGATGCCTGGGGGCTGCCAAGGCGTACGAGGAAGAATTCAGGTGCTTGGCTGCGAGCAAGACGGCCCGCGGCAGTATCTTCAAACCCGCCGAATTTGAAACCCGCATCAGCGAGATCATCCGAATGTTCGACGCCGGTGCACTCGATAGAGCGCGGCGAGTGTTTGGTCTCAGCAATTTCAAGCCGATTTTTGTCGTGGGCCTGCCAAGGTCGGGCACCACATTGACGGAACGAATTTTGGCGCGCCATGGCGAGGTGGGGGGCGCAGGCGAACTCTCGGTCATAAGTCTGTTCCTGGGCGGGTGCCTCGGGAACAATCGGCATGATCAGTTGATCGAAATGATTGAGAAGAGAAGTGCAACAGAAATCCGCACACTGGTAAAACGTGTTGAAGAGACCATGCGATACCTCTGTCCTGGAAAGGAGAGAATCGTTGACAAGATGCCCGACAATTTTCTCCACATTGGCTGGATATTGGCGCTGTTCCCGGAGGCCCGGATTGTTCACTGCTACCGGAATCCGGCGGATAATTTTCTCTCGGGTTTCAAGGCCTCGCTCAGTTCGTCCCATTCCTACTTCGACAAGCCCGAGTGGTTTTCATTTTACTACAGGCAGTATGTGCGGTTGATGCGCTACTGGTACGGCCTGTTGCCGGGCAGGATCCACTCACTGCGTTACGAGGATCTGGTCACCTATCCGGAAAAGACGATACGAGGGCTGCTCGCACACTGTGATTTGCCTTGGCAGGAGGCGTGTCTGGAGCCAGAGCAGAATCCGTCCCGGATTCAGACGGCAAGTGTCCTGCAGGCCCGAGCTCCCATCAATACAAAGTCGGTGGGAGGGTGGAAGAGGTATTCCTTTCAGCTTCAGCCTGTTCAGGACGAGCTGGGCGATATGATGCCTATACTCGAACCATCGTCCGGTTCCGAATAGCTGCAAATCCCTTGTTGGGCATGGGGACCAGAGCCTTCATTTGGGTCTGCCTGGTATTGCAGGAGCCGAAAGCCCGACAGCGAGGTCAAAAAAATACGGCCCGCCGAAGCGGGCCGTACGGAAGAAACCAATCCTGTATGGATTAGAAGTTCCACCACGTAACCCAGGCAGCCCTGGTTTCCGTGCTGTTGTAGTCGTAGGTGGTGTCGCGATGCGTGTAGGATGCCTGCAGACCGGTCTTCAGCTGAGAAACAGGCGACCAGTAGATACCACCGGCAACTGCGGTCGTCTTGGTGGTGTCGTCGTAGTATTCGCCCTTATACTTCGAGTAACCGGCACCGACTTCTGCAGAGATCGAGTCGGACAGTGTCGCCACGATGGCGGCGCTGACTTCCCAACCGTCACCCACGTTGATCGTGGACGGGCTGATCGTGTAGAACACGTTGTTGCCGACGCTGCCGGCCACCGACACGTCGAACATGTCAGAGAGCTTGGCACCGAGGCCGAGGCCGATCTGCGACTGCGTATACTTCTCGTCGTAGAGACCGGTGTCACGGACGAAGCCCGCGAGTTCGGCGTTGAACATGTCGCCAGAGTAGGTCACTTCAGCAGCAACGCCCAGCGGGCCGCCCTTGATGTCCGCGATCGGGGTCCCGGCGAGGTCGTCATAGTTACCGCCTTCATCCGTGTGCTCGAGAGCGACAGCGATGCCGATCGGGCCGGAATTGTAGGACAGACGGAGCTGCGTGAAGTCGCCGCCGTCAACACCCACGCTGCCGCGGGAGATGTAGGCGTCGTTGATTTTGCGAATGCCGTAACCGATCGTGGCGAGCGAGCCGTTATAGCCGCCGGCGAACGTCAGTTCCGGGGTCATCTTCCACCAGCCCCAGGCGTAGTCCATCTTCACCGTGCCAGACTGGCTGGTGAAGCCGGTGTTGGTGGTGGAGGTCTGCGTGTTGTCGATGTCGGCGTAGATCGACATGCTGGCGCCAACTTCGCCAACGGCGGTGTCGGTCGTGCCGGTCACATCGAGACGGCCACGTGCCTTGATGTGCAGCGTGTTTGCCTCGTAGTCATCGGTGTAGTAGTTGCGATCATAGTAGGCCAGAGCGGCGCGGACGCTGCCCGACCACTGGATCACGGTCGAGGCCGGAACGTCAGCCGTCGGCAGAACGCCGATGGTGGTGACCTTCTTGGCGTACATGTTGTTGTCACGGACTTCGAGGCCCGGAACAACAATGCGATCGCCTTCCGAGACGGTCATCAGCGAGAAGCCAGCCGGAACAGCAGGAGCAGCCTGGAGGGCAGCAACATCAGCCTGGAGGGCTTCGATCTGGGCCTTGAGGGCCGAGAGGTCGTCAGCGCGGGCGCTAACCGACACAGCAGCGAGAGCCGCCGTACCGAGAAGAGCAAGCTTCATAACTTTCATTTGGTTTCTCCCAAATCTGATTTAGGTTTCAATGCGTGCCCCCAATCCCCTGCAGGAAAATGCGTGCACTCATCAGACGAACTGGAATTCAGTTCACGCATGAGTCCCATGCGAATTTGCTTAATCACAAATAAGCAGTTTCAATTTGCGTCCTCGCAGATTTCTCGCGCGTGGCTTTTAAAACACTGAGATTAATAAGAAAAAGGCAGTGACGCAGTGGATGAGCAGACAGCGGTTTTACCGCGTTCGGGGTGAAAATGCCTGCTGTGTTGCGCATAAGACACAAAATTGAACGGCCAGATTATGAGGAATGTGTAAATGCGACAGCCGCAAGGGGCTCTGCCGTTAACCAAATCCGGCCATTGAATTGATTCGGACTTTTTCCGGGGGTCGAAGGGCACAATTGATTCCGCCGCGGAAGACAAAACCAGGATCATTCGGCGGATCTTGCTGAGCAGATGCGATCATGGGGACTACAATTTCGCGATTTTGAAGTGCAGGACGGAAAACGCACCTGCAAAACAGCCCGGGAATGCCCGAATCTGCTTAAGTTCGATTGAGTTAGGTGCAATTAAGTAGTTTAATCCGCCCTGACGGGACAGCGTTTGCCCGGATCAGGGTGCAGAAATGGGACTATCATCAAAATCGCCGGGGCGGGCCGTCCTCACGCTCGGCATGATCCGCGCCGTCACGGTCGCTCTCCGCACGAAGAACATGAAGGAAGCGGCGCTCATCCTGGGCATATCCCAGTCGGCCGTGACCCAATATGTCAACAAGTTCGAGCTCATCACCGGCATCAAGATCCTCACGCGGGTGGGCAATTCGCTCTTCGTCGAGCGCTCCGACATTGCCGAGGTCATGGAAAAGATCACCGACCTCAGCCAGCAACTGGACCGGCTTGTCCTTGCGCGGGCGCCGAAGCCCACGCTGGCGCTCCCCTATGCGCTGGGCGCCCTCGTCGCCACCCACGCTGAACTCGCGGGCTGGATGAACGAGCGCTATCATTATGAGGTGCTGACTTTCCGCGAACTTGCGCGGCAGAGCAGCCAGAATTCCTTCGATTTTGTTGTACGTCCTCTCCGCGACCGGGAATCGGAAGTGGATTACCAGTTCAGCTGTCTCTTCCAGTTCATGAAACCGCCAGCGGCAATCGATGCCGGCGCCAAGCCGGGGCCGCTTCCCGTGATGCTGCCCGGCGGCGAATGCCCCACCCATGCCGCAGCGGTTGAGGTTCTCGACGCCAACAGCCTCGACTATGCCGAGGTCGGCCGCTCGGAAGATGTGAACTTCCGCGCCATGCATCTGCACCTCGGCCTCAGCGCCACCGTGCTGCCCAGCGGCTTTGCCAACCACAGCCCGCTCTACCACAATTTCGAAAGCTGCGTTCTGATAGGCGAACCCTTCAGCGTGCGCTTCGGTCTCATCGCGCTCAAGCATTCCTCCGAGACGACGAACGCAATGGCCTTTCTCGACCAGTTCTGCGGCAAGCTGCAGGACCACGGTGTGGTCAACGGCGTCTAGCGCCCTGCGCAAATCTCCGAGAGCATGGCGATCACCGGCGGATAGAAGCCGCTGTCATAACCATCCTCGTTCTGCAGCACCGAGAGATAGCAGGCCACGCGGCCCGTCTCCGGATCGGCCACCAGATATTGCCCGCCATAGCCGCCATGCCCCAGCCACGTGCCGTTGGTGTTGGTCTGGTTAGAATAGCGGAGGTGCTGGCGGGGCGGCGCCAGCGGCACGCCACCATTGCGCGTTTCCGCGATGAAGGCCGCCGATCCGAAGGCCGCACCATCAATGCCGTGGCCTTCCCGCGCAAACATCGCGCCATAGCGGCAGAGGTCGCGCGCGGTGAGGCAGAAGCCGCCGTTCAGCAAAGGCATGCCGGTGCGGTCGGTGAGAACATGCAGCATGCCTTCTACGCCCATGGCATCGGCGAGGTCTGCCATCCACGCGGACAGCGGGCGTCCACCACGGGCCTCGATGACGAAGCCCAGCACATCGGTGTTGGCGCTCTTGTAAAGACAGTGGGGAAGCGTGTTCCGCGTGTCAGCTGTGCCAGTTGCGAGGCCGATGCTGGCGATGAAGTCGCGGTTGCTCTGTTCGGTGCCGGTGGGCAGCCGCGCACCCGCCGCCGCCTCGTGCTGAAAGACCATGGCGTCCGGGTTGAGGTAATCCTCGTCATAGGCATTCTGCACATTCATGTTGAGCACATCGGCGAGGCGGGCGTTGCGGTAGCCCGCACCGATCCACGGCAGGATCTCGCCGATCGTCTCGTCCAGCTTCACCTTTCCTTCGTGCCACAGCCGCCCGATGATGAGGTTGGTGCTCATCTTGGTGATCGACATGATGGAGTGGGGCTGGTGGGGGCCGAAATCGGGTGCGTAGCATTCGTGGAGGATGCGGTTGCCCTCGCATACCACCATGGCGGAGAACCAGGGCATGGCGGTGTGCTGGCGCACATCGGGCCGGGCTGCGATGGAAAGATCAGCTGAAAGCCGGAGGTCCATCAACTGCGCGGCCCGGAAGCCCTGCGCATAGCGGTTGAGCACATGGAGATTGTGGAAGCCGTGGCGGCGGTGCGGGGCGGAGTTCCAGCGTGGCCTGCGGTCTGGACCCAGGGCCAGATCGGGATTGGGGTGGCTTGCCGTCGTCATGTCGTGATCGGTCCCGGATGTGATGATGCAAGGAGAGCCTAGGACGCGGCAGCGCGGGCGGGCAACAGGAAGAGAAAAACACGCAAAAAGGACGGGTTTCTCGACGGAAGGGGGGTCGGCCTCAACCCGCTGTTCACCATCGCGGGTTGCATTGGTCCAGTTGTTGCCGCGGCCTCGTTCCAAACCGGAAAAATTGAATGAAATGATGCCATGAAGCGGAAACGCTGGCCCCAACGCGGGTCCAGTTTGGAATAAAAATCCAGCTTCAGTCCAGATTGCCATCGCAGAAGTTGCGTCCGGCGGCCGAGTTCGCAAGGGTGCGACTCTCTCTTGAAGCCCGCCGGGAAGTGAAAGAGAAAATGTCCATCCACGTTCTGAAGAAGCCGGGCTCCGCTGCAGCACAGACAGCAGGGCTCTCGATTTCACGCATGATGATGATTGCGGCCATCACCATCATCGGCATGGTGGCCGCGTTCTCGCTCTACAATGAAAAGACCTTCCTCGAACACCGGATCGGCAGCGACCGCTTCGAGCGCATCACCAACGGCCACGACTTCATCGCCGACTATCTGCCACCGCCGCTTCTGCCCTACGAGGCCTTCACGCTCGTCCACCTCACCCGCGACACCGCCGATGGCGACGTGAACAAGCAGGTCGAGAAGTGGAAGCAGCTGCACAACGATTTCAATGACCGCCTGAAACACTGGGATGGCGTGATGGCCGAGACGCCCTTCCTGCCACTTGAGAAGTGGAAGCCCTTCCGCGACGGAATCGCCGAAAACGGCAAGGCCTTCTATGATCAGCTCGAAGGCAAGGTGATCCCCGCCCTCCAGGCCAAGGACATGACGCGCGCCGATGCCGCGATCGGCGAACTCACCGACCACTTCGTGAAGTTCGAGAAATTCGTCCAGGACAACCAGGCCTTCGTGGACGAGACGATGAACCAGGACGAAGCCGCAAGCCGCGATGCCTCCGACGTCGCCATTACCACCGGCATCGGCATCGCTGTGGCACTCTGTGTCGTCCTCGCCCTCATCTTCTTCCTGGGCCAGCGTTTCGTGGTGCGCGCCATCGCGCAGATCTCGGCCGTGATGTCGAAACTGGCGGAGGGAGATCTCCATGTCGCCATCCCCCACGAGGGCCGCAAGGACGAAGTGGGCGCCATGGCCCGCGCCGTCGCCGTCTTCAAGGTTCAGGCACAGGACAATCACGCCGCCAAGGCTGCCAATGAATACGTCATCGAGAAGCTGGGCGCTGGCCTCGACAAGGTCTCCAACGGCGATCTCACCACCAAGATCACCGAGGACTTCCCGCCCACCCTCGATGCGCTCCGCATCAGCTACAACGCCACGGTCGACGCCCTGCAGGGCATCATCACCAGCGTCCGCAGCGGCGCCGACGGCATCTCGTCGGGCTCGGCGGAAATCTCGCTGGCCTCCGACGACCTGTCGCGCCGCACCGAGAACCAGGCCGCAAACCTGGAGCAGACCGCGGCCGCCGTTGCCGAAATCACCAACAAGGTGAAGGAGTCCGCGGCCGGTGCCGTGCATGCCCGCAACATCGTGGCCATGGCCAAGGATGATGCGGACCGCTCGGGCGACATCGTCAACCGCACGGTTACGGCCATGAAGGCGATCGAGGACACCTCGCGCAAGATCAACCAGATCATCAGCGTGATGGACGAAGTGGCCTTCCAGACCAACCTGCTCGCCCTCAACGCCGGCGTCGAAGCCGCCCGTGCAGGCGAGGCAGGGCGCGGCTTCGCCGTCGTCGCATCGGAAGTGCGGGCGCTGGCCCAGCGCTCCGCCGAAGCGGCGAAGGAGATCAAGACGCTCCTGATGTCATCGCAGTCGGCGGTGGAGGACGGGGTTCACCTCGTCGCCGAAACCGGCACCTCGCTCCGCTCCATCATCGAGCGCATCGGCGAGATCAACAGGATCGTCTCCGAAATCGCCGCCAATGCCGAGCAGCAGTCCCATGGCCTGCAGGAGGTCAACACCGCCGTCGAACAGATGGACATGGTCACGCAGCAGAACGCAGCGATGGTGGAAGAAACCACCGCCGCGACCCGCACGCTGACCCAGCAGTCCAGCGATCTCGCCAGCATCGTGGCGCGCTTCACGCTCGCCAACATGGCGCGGCAGAAGCCCGCCAGACAGGAAAAGCGCCTCGCGGCTTGATGCGGGGTTGCCGGGGTCTCCAACTGACCCAAAACATGGAGGGCGGTCGAGGCACCAGACCGCCCTCCAATTTTTTTGAACGCGCCCGGCCATTGAGGACCGGGCGCGTCGCGATGTTTGTCGTTACTTGCGGCTCATGCTGCGGAGCACGTAGTAGACCGCACCACCGATACCCACGCCGAAGAACCAGCCGTAAGTGCCCCACCATGCGGGAAGAACCGTGGTGAAGGTCGGCAGGATCGAGGAGAACAGGCCGCCGACCGCAAGCGCGATGAGCGCGTTGACGTTCCAGCCGCCCTGGAAGCGGAATTCGCCATTCTCCTGATAGAGTGCGGCGACATCGAGCCGGCCCTTCCGGATCAGGTAGTAGTCAACCATCATGATACCGAAGATCGGGCCCATGGTGGAGCCGATGAAGTTGACGAAGTGCGCTGCCCCCGTCTGCCACGGCGCCCAGGGATAGAGGATGAGCGCGATCGCCGCGGCGATGTAGCCGCCCCGCTTGAAGTTGATCTTGCTGGGGAAGACGTTGGCAAAATCGAAGGCGGGCGAAACGAAGTTCGCCACCACGTTGATGCCGAGCGTCGCCACCGCGAAGGTGATCGCCGCAAGGGCCGCGAGGAAGACGGAGTCGAACTTGGCCGAGATCTGGTCGGGGTGCAGAAGCACCTCGTTGTAGACCGTGAAGGCTGCGGTCGTCGTCACGCCGGCCACAAGGCAGAAGGCCAGCAGGTTGATGGGAAGGCCCCACAGGTTGCCCTTGCGCAGTTCCGCTTCGCTCTTCGCATAGCGCGAGAAGTCGCAGAAGTTCAGGTAGAGGGCGGCGAAGTAGGTGATCCAGGTGGCGGCCACACCGAAGAGGGCCGTGACCGAGCCCGGTGTGCCGGGCACGCCCGCATCGGCCGTTGCCTTCAGCAGAACATCCTGCGGAATTTCGCTGCCGAAGGAGAAGGTGCCGGACTTGACCAGAAGATAGGTGGCTAGAAGTAGCATCATGATCCACACGGCAGGACCCGCCCAATCCTGGAACTTGCGCACCGTTTCCATGCCGCGCTGGATGATGAGCAACTGCAACGCCCAGACGATGACGTAGCAGATCACCTCGAGTGTGGAGTGGCCGAGCATCTGGCTGTTCTGGTGGAAGGCGAGCAGGCTCTCGTTCCGCACCAGCAGCGCCACGATGGCGCCCGAGGCGGCGGAGGTCTGCGCGCCATACCAGAAGCAGGCGACGATGGCGCGCACGATGGCCGGCAGGTTGGCGCCCACCGTGCCGAAGGAGGCGCGCGCCAGCACCGGATAGGGCACGCCCGTCCGCACGCCGGCATTGCCCACCAATGACATCAGGAAAAAGATGACCAGCGAGCCAAGCCCGATCGCCAGCACGAAGTTGATGAAGTTGCCGCACATGAGGAAGAGGCTGGCCGCGAGGAAATATCCCCACAGGCTGTGCACGTCCGATGTCCAGACATTGAAGATGCTGAAGGCGCCCCACTTCCGCTCGGTCGCAGGCGCCAGGTCCTCATTGTACAATGAGGGTGACGGGTTGTTGATTTGCATTGTCGTTCCCTTTGTCGTGTTCCCATGCTGCCGTCTTGTCGCGGCAGCGGCGGTATTATGCGCCTGATTCGAATGTATTGCCTAATTTTAGCGCAAGGCTGCTGAAGTCTGAGGCAGCAGGCGCTGGACACGTTGACCGGGACTGCCTGATCTGGCAGCAGGCGCGCATGTCCGCCCACCGCCCCCAAGCCATCGCAGCGCTGCTCGCCACCATGGTGATCTGGGGCACCTCGGCGGTGTTCATGCGCACGACGGCGCTGACACTGACGCCGGAAAATGCACTGGCGCTGCGCTATGTGATTCTGCTGCTCATGGTGGTGCCGGGCCTCTGGCTCACCGGGAGCTGGCGCATCGCCCGAAGCGAGTGGCCGCGCATGTTCGTGACGGGCGTGGGCATGTTCGGCTCGAGCTGGTTCACCATGCAGGGCTTTGCCCGCGTGCCGGCGGGGCAGGGCACCATCTTCGCCATGATCGAGCCGATCATCATCGCCCTTCTCGCCTGGCTGGTGTTGCGCGAGCCGCTCTCTCCACGGATCTGGGCCGGGCTTGCGGTGTCGCTCGCCGGAGCGGCGATCCTGTTCTGGCCGGACATCACCGCAACGGCGGCAAGCCCCGCAGACCCGCTCGGCATCTTCTACCTGCTGCTCGCGCCCACAAGCTGGGCCATCTATACGATCGGCGCCAAGCCGCTGCTGCAGAGCCATTCCGGCTTCGCCATCTCCGGCTGGTCGATGGTGATTGCAGCACCCGTCATCTTCCTGATGGCGAGCAAGCCCTATGCCGAGATCGCCGCTGCCGCGCCGCTCCGCACATGGGCGGAGCTCTTCTATCTCGCGGCCTTCAACTCACTCGCAGGCTCGGTGTTGTGGAACGTGGGCGCCCGCCATTTGCCGGGCGCAGTCGCGGGCTCGTTCCTCTATCTCGTGCCGGTGATTGCGGTCGCTGCCGGCTGGCTCATCCTTGATGAACCGGTGACGCTGTGGCTGCTGGCAGGTGGTGTGATCATGTTGGCCGGCGTTGCCCTGGCGCAGTCGGGTGCGCGGGGGCACTAGCCGCAACGCGCTCGCGTTTACTGATCGATGTGCAGCGAGAGGTGGGAGACGAAGCTCACCAGCTGTTCCTGGCGTGTCACGATCCAGTCAAGGAGATCGCTGACCGCCCAGTGCGCACCATCTTCGGAAACGGGTTCGGGGAAGCCCAACTGCCTGAGGTGGGCCAGCACTTTTTCCAGCTCCTCAACTGAAGTGTTGAGAGCCTGCGCCACATCCTCACGGCCTATCAGTCGGCTTCGCATACCTTTCATCCCCGAAAGCTGCGCTCTGTTTGTGGATCACGGATGCGAGCACCCGCGTGGCGCATTGGCGGACCACGGCGAACCGGGTTTCCGATGGGGCCGCTCCATACACCAAAAGGAGTAGTTTGGGAAATTCAAAAGGCGGACAGCTACATTGCTCAAAGCAGCAGCAAAATGTCACATTTGACATTCCAAATTTAGGGAACCTCTGCTACAGTTGCATTCCTGTTCATCGCCAAGCACGATTGTTCTGGGGCCCGTGCTGAGCGAAATTCAGGCAACATCAGTTTCTCAGAAACAGGAACAGATGGCACGCGAGGGCAACACGACAGGGGCGGCCGGGCAGCCGTCCCTCTATGACCATTCCGACGCGTCTCGCCTCAGCGAGCTTGATCCGGAGGTGGTCGCCTATTGCGTGGCCCAGAAGCTGCTGCGCCCCGTGAACTCGTGACGGCACCAACTGGTACACCGCCTCCGACATCCTGAAGCTCAAACTGCTCCGTACCCTTCTCCTCAGCCGCAAGCTCTCCGCCGCACTGGACAATGCCTTCCTGCAGATCGGCCGGGACCTGATGGACGAGCGCTCCGGCGTCACCGACATGAAGGGCAACGACCTTGCCGACATCGTTCAACAGTTGCTGGGCCGGTTCCAGAAATGACCGGGAGATCAGCTGGGGAGATCACTTGAAGTTGTATTTGCTCCCGGCTTTCGGCCAAATATGACTCGGGCGATTTACTGAAATCCAATCTGTCCTAGAAATAGCTGCAAGAATTGCCTAGGTTCAGCGTGCAATGTCTTGCTACTTCTGGCAGTGGCAGAGGGATACGGGTGGGACGCGCGGAACGAGGGTCTAACGCCGAGCAAGGGGTGCGATATGGGTATTCACGATATATTCGCCGCAAACCTCCGGGGTTTGTGTGAAAAATTCGGATCGATATCGGAAGTTAGCCGTCAGGCCGGCATCAACCGCCAGCAGTTCAACCGCTATCTCTCCGGGCAGAACATCCCCAACCGCCGCACCATCAGCCGCCTCGCCAAGTTCCTCGGGGTTGAAGAGGCGCGCCTCTTCAGTTCCTCCCAGGAAACACCACGGAAATCATCCCCAGCCACGAGCGGTGACCTGCTGACCGACGGCATTCATATGCCGGCCCCGCGCGAACTCGCCCACGAGGGCGGAACGCAGACCATGCTGCAGCCCGGTTTCTACTGCTGTTATTTCCCCCTGCAGGGCAGCAACCAGTTCCTGGTGAAGTCGCTGATCAAGATCGCCGCCAAGGGCAACTGCAAATACTTTCTCCGCCGCACCGTCTTCCGCTCGGCTTCGTCACAGAAGGCAACACTGGCGCAGGGCCGCCACCGCGGCATCATTCTGGCCAATTCCAGCGATGTTTATCTCGTCGGCATCAACACGCTCACGCCGCATCATCTCAGCATGATCGTGCTCGAACGCCAGCAGATCGCCGGCAGCACCGTCCTGCAGGGCCTTTCGATCACCCGCGGCACCACCGCGCACTTCGCCTCGCGTGTTTGCCTCGAGCGCCTCGGCACCGGCGTGAGCGTCATCAAGCGCCATGTGAAGACGCTCGGCATCGTGCCCACCACCGCGCCTGACCTCAACCCCACGATCGCCTTGCTGATGACCCAGCAGCAGGAGCCGCGCGCGGCGCAGATCGGCCTGCCCTACTTCGAGGAACTGATGCTGTCGCAGCACCAGGACTGGCCGGAGCTGAAGACCGCCGACACGAAGGCGCCGCAGCTTCACAAGGCTATTGTATGATTTCTTCCTTCGCCTGACCGGGCAGTGCCGCAGGCGTTTCGAAGAGCTCTTCCCAATCCACAGTGTCGGGAAGGGTGTCCTTCGGCTTCGAGCGGCCGTTCAGATAGGCCGAGTAGAACAGCAGTTCCGCCAGCTTCTGCACGCGGTCGAGATTGGTGTGGCTCGCCACCAGGAACAGGGTCTTGGCCTTGCGGGCGATGTAGCGGGCCACTTCGCGCTCATCGAGTTCCCAGTCGCCGAGATCGTCCACCAGGCGCGGGTGCTTCGAGACCTGTGCCAGGAATTCGCGGGTCTCGGCGAGGGTCATTCGGGGTCTGGCGGCTGTGCGGCTCTTGCTCATTCTCCGGCTCCACGTCGCGTGTGATGTGACGCATTTGCCCGTGATGAAGTGCGCTTGACCAGTTCGTAGAATGAGCAGCACATGAAGCGAAATCCGCGTCAGTGACGCTCGCGTCATGCAACTGCAAGTGCATTAATCCTTCACCACTCCGGTGACACGCTGGCCTCACCGGAAGACCCGGAGCAACCATGAAAAGGAGATGTTTCATGAAGAAGACCGTCACCAAGCCGTCCAAGGTCGAAGCTTCCGCCGCTGGTTTTGGCAAGAAGGGCCTTTGCTACAACAAGACGTAAATTGCGTCTTTGGGGGAGACGCCAGCGGCGTCTCCCTCAATTCGTTCCGGAAGCAGAGTCCCATACGGGAGGACAGGCACATGTCTTATGGCAATCAGAGACTGATCGTTTCCCCCACACTCGTGATCGTTCCCGCACCAGCCAGCGGCGCAACGCAGAACGCCTTTGCCGTCTTCGATTACCTGAAGAAGGCTTTTGCCTATTACCCGTGTGAGACCCTGCACTGGATGACCTATTTCCGCGAGCTTCACACCTTCAAGGAAGCCCGCCGCGCCCATCCGCACTGCCCCTACGAAACCCTCTGCGCCGAGATCGACGATCTCGTGGACGCGGGCTTCCTCATCACCGAGGAGGAATACAACGGGCCGCTCTATGGCGCCTACCGGCAGAAATGGAAGTGGGACCTCACGACCGCGCTCTTCCACTTCACCGTGACCGACAACGACTTCCACAGCGAGCAGGATGCAAGCGAGATCGTGGCGGAGAAGGTGGCCGCGGTGCCGCAGCCGCCACTCGCCTGGCCCAACCCGTCACCCACCGTCATGCTGCCGCCCTTGCCGCAGAGCCTCAACGAGCCGCTCTACTCCACCATCATCTCGCGGCGGACCAACCGCACCAGCACCGGACACCAGATCACCGCGCAGCAGCTGAGCAAGTGCCTGTTCTCCGGCCTCGGCATCACCGGCGAAGTGGAAACGCCCTCGGGCTGGCTGCCGCTCGGCGTCACGCCATCAGGCGGTGCCCGCAATCCCTTCGAGGCCTATGTCATCATCCGCCGCAGCAGCGAGATTTCACCCGGCATCTATCATTATTCGGCGGTCGAACATTCGCTGGGCCGGGTGGACCAGGACCTGCCGGAGCGCCTCAACCACCTCTTCGCCAACCAGGAATGGGTGGACGACATGTCGGTGATCGTGGTGCTGACCGCGATCTTCGAGCGCACCATGTGGAAATACGAAGACCCCAACGCCTATCGCGTGGTGCTGATCGAGGCGGGCCACATCGCCCAGAACATCATGCTTGCCGCCACCGACCAGGGACTGAGCGCCTGCCCGACGGCGGCGCTCTCCCACACCGGCCTCCGCGATCTCTTCGGCCTCGAGGAGATGACCCACGTGCCGCTCTATGCCCTGACGCTGGACAAGCCCATGCCCTATCCGGACAAGGTTCGCGCAGGCAAGGCGACACATCAGGTGAACATGGAAACCTAGTGGACGGCAGGCGTCCGGCATCTTCCAGATGCCCGGCCGGTTGCTGATCCTGGAAGCGATGGACAATGACAACCGGCACACCAACATCCTCCGTCACGGACTGGTCCCAGGCCATGGACGAGCAGGATGTCGCCAGCGAGACGAAGCTCCCCCTCGACGTGATCCGCTTCTGCGTCCGCAAGGGCATCGTGACGCCGCGCCAGACGGAGGGACGCCTGCTGTTTCCGCCCTGCGATGTACTGCACCTCAAGCTCTTCCGCTGTGTCCTTTACTCGCGCCACCTGAGCCGGGAACTGGAACGCTGCTGGCGCAAGGCCGGTGAGGACGCCATGGCGGAAAGCAAGGCATTGGGCGAGAAGTTCCCCCGCCGGCTGATCGACACGGCGGAAGAGGCGTTGCGCAACTTCCACCCGATCGCCTGAGACGGCCTAAAGCCCCTGCACGCGATTGCGCTGGACGAGGTGGTCGGTGACCGCCTGCACCTCTGACTTGGCGCGCGCCGTATCCCAGCCCAGTTCCTCTGCCGCCACGGCGGCAATCGCCGCGATGAGACCGGGCGTGGCCGTGCCTTCGAAGGGGATGAGCGTGCGGCGAAGCACGATGTCGGCAAGGCGCGTCACCCGCTCGTTGCGGATGATCCAGCGGATCTCGCTCTCAAGATAGGCGCTGCCGGCGAGGGGCCGCGTGCCTTCCGCTGAAATGGTGGCGGCGACTGCTTCGGCAGTGGTGCCGTAGCGCTTGAGAAGTGTGGCGGCGCGCGCGGCATCGAGCTTCGCACTGCGGGCGATGCTGGCGGCAAGCGCCGCACGGCCCGTCTCATCCCCCGGAAGGGATGCACTGCCGCCGATCACCGCATCAAGCGTGCTGCGGCTCCGCTTCTTGCCGAGGCGTGAGAGCACCGCATCGGCAATCTGCTCCGCGCAGGCGCGATATGTCGTCCACTTGCCGCCCACAAGCGTGAGCACCGGGAAGGGCCGCGCGCCTTCCGCTTCGAAATCACGGAGCGCATGATCGCGGCTGATGGCGCCGGTCGCACCCTCGCCGCTCCATGGCAGGGGCCGGATGCCGGCATAGGCGAAGACGATCTCGTCCCGCTTCGCCTTGCTGCCGGGCAGCACTTCCTCGAGCACGCCGAAGAGATAGTCGATCTCCGCGTCGGAGCAGCGCACCATATCCGGGTTCTCGTCGCGGATGTCGGTGGCGCCGAGAATGATCAGCTCGCTGTCGAGGGCATAGACAAGGCAGGCGCGGAAGTCGTGGGTTTCGAAATAGAACATGCCGTTGCCGAGCTGGCGGGCGATGTCGGGGCGGCGCATGACGAGGTGCGAACCGCGCGTGCCGCCCATCAGGCGCTGATCAATGCCGAGGCCGCGGTTGACGTGGTCCGCCCAGGCGCCAGCGCAATTGACCACAAGGCTGGGCGTGATGCTGAAGCTCTCGCCCGTTTCCTCATCGCGCAGTTCCGCCTTGCCGTCCTTCAGGCCGGCAAGAGAGACGTAGGGAAGCGCCATGGCCTCGGGGCAATCGCGCTCGGCATCCTTGATCAGGTCAAGCGCAAGCCGCTCCGGGTGGGTGAGGCGGGCGTCATAGTATTCAGCAACCGCGGTGACCTTGGGCGAGAGGCCGGGCCAGCGGGCGCGTGCCTCCGCCATGGGCACGATGCGGTGGCTTGGCATCACCTGTGTCGCCTTGCCGAACCAATCGAAGAACATGAGGCCGAGCTTGACGACAAGGATGCCCTTGGCGCCCGGCGTGCGGGTGAGCTTGAAGAAGCGCAGCACGGCGGACATCGCGCCCCCGAGCCAGCTGTAAGCAGGCACCCAGACGGGCAGGGGCTGAACAAGATGCGGCGCATTGCGGAGCAGGTGATTGCGTTCGATCACGGACTCGCGCACGAGGGCGAACTCGCCCGTCTCGAGATAGCGCAAGCCCCCGTGGATGAGGCGCGAGGGGGCTGCCGTCGTGCCCGAGGCGAAGTCACCCTTCTCCACGAGGATCGCCGGAATGCCTTGCAGGGCAAGATCGCGGAAGAGGCCGATGCCGTTGATGCCGCCCCCGGCGATGAGAACGGGCGTGCCGCTCGCCACCCTGTTGCGCAGGCGTCGGATGAGGCTTTCACGGCTTTGCACGGCTGCGGTCTCCGCTCTTCGGAATGGCTTCTGATACGTTTTTCTCCATAATGGCAGTTTATTACTTTTGGAACCTTGGTTTGCACGATTTTTTCGCAGCGCTGAAAAAGAACGCAATAAAATCAGCGATATGGCTTTGAAAAAAATTTTCTTATCAGGCTCATTGACAAATCCTCTCAGTCAAATAGCCTGCCCGAAATTCGATAGGCGGGGACCCTGAGCGGGGTTCAAATGACTGCGCCAAAGCAGCGGTTGCCGGTCGACGGGAGGAACGATGAAGCAGCGGCTGATCGGCATTGATGCCGGCGGCACGATGACAAAAGTCGTGCTGTTCGATTTGCAGGGCAATGAACTGGCCTGTGAACGTCAGTCGAATGACGTCGTGCTGAAGCATCCGGGTTGGGTGGAGCGGGATGGCGAGGCCATGTGGCATGCCGTCTGCACCAACCTGAAGGCGCTGCTCGAAAAGACCGGCACGTCACCTTCTGACATTCTTGCGATCACCCCTTCGGGCTACGGCGGCGGCGTCTATCTCGTCGACGGCGACGGCGTGAACGTGCGGAACGGCGTCATCTCCGCCGATACGCGCACGATTCCGCTGCTCGAACGCTGGCGTGCCACAGGGCAGGCCAAGCAACTCATTCCGGAAATCGAATCCAATCTCTGGCCGGGTCAGACACTGTCGCTGCTCGCGTGGGTGAAGGAGAACGAGCCCGAGACCATGGCGCGCACGGCCCACGTGCTGCCCACCAAGGACTTCCTCCGTATGCGCCTGTGCGGCGACATCTCCACCGACTTCAGCGACGGCGGCTGCGCCGGCATGATGAACGTGACGCGGAACGATATCTCGAAGACCGCCTTCGACATTCTCGCCATGAAGGAGTGGCTTCCGAAACTGCCGCAGCCGGCCATAGCGACGGAAATCGTCGGTGGCGTTTCGGCCCGTGCGGCGCGCGAAACGGGGCTGCGCGAAGGCACGCCTGTCTGCCGCGGCGTCTATGATGTTGTGGGCTGCGGCCTTGCCACCGGTTTCGAGAGCGCCAACCAGCTTGCGGTTGTGGCGGGCACCTTCGCCATTCATTCCACGCTGCACAAGAAGCCGACGCTCAATCCGCTGCCGACGATCCAGAACCGCTATCCGGTCGATGATCTCGTCATCGCCACCATGGCAACGCCCACCTCGGCGAGCAATCTCGAGTGGTTCGTGAAGACCTTCATGACGGCCGAACGCCAGGCGGCAAGCGCCCGGGGCATGAGCGTCTACGACCTCTGCAACGAACTCGTCGAAGGCACGATGGCGAAGCCGAACGACATTCTCTTCTTCCCCTTCCTGCTCGATGGCCCGCGCGGTGCGCCTGCGGGTTTCAGCGGCATGACCGTTGCAACCGGCATGGCCGACATGCTGCGCGCCATCTACGAAGGCGTGGCCTGCATCCACCGCTACGACATGACGACCCTGCTCACCGGGCCCGATGCCGCGAAACCGAACGTGATGCGCTTTGCCGGCGGCCCCTCGCGCAGCAGTGTCTGGGCGCAGATCTTCGCCGACTGCATGGGCCTGCCGCTCGAGATCACCAATGGCGGCGAACTGGGTGCAAAGGGTGCCGCCATGTGCGGCGCGGTTGCAGCGGGCGCCTATTCCAGCATGAGTGATGCGATGAAAGGCATGGTCAAGCTTGAGCGGCGCTTCACGCCGGACACGTCGCGTGCCAAGGTTCTTCTCGCCAAGTACGACCGCTTCCTCGCCGCCATCCACGCCAACGTGGCGGAATGGCAGCGCCAGCAATCCGCAGCGAAGGCCAACGCCGCATGAACAACTGCAATCCCAACACGTCTTCAGGAGTTCCGGGCACCCATGCTTGAACTTGTCAACGCCAGCAAGGTCCAGGGTGGACAGGTGCACATCCACCCGACGACGCTCACCCTCGAGCGCGGTACTCTCAACGTGCTGCTGGGGCCGACGCTCTCCGGCAAGACCACGCTGCTCCGCCTCATGGCCGGCCTCGAAAAGCCGACGGAAGGCCGCGTGCGCTTCGACGGCAAGGACGTGACAGGCGTTCCCGTGCAGCAGCGCAACGTCGCCATGGTCTATCAGCAGTTCATCAATTATCCGGCGATGTCGGTCTACGAGAACATCGCCTCGCCGCTCCGTGTCGCGGGCGAAAGCAACGACGTCATCGACCGCGAGGTGAAGAAGGTGGCGGAGCTGATGCGCCTCACGCCTTACCTCGAGCGCACCCCCTTGAGCCTGTCGGGCGGCCAGCAGCAGCGCACGGCGCTTGCCCGCGCCATTGTCAAGAAGGCGAGCCTCGTGCTCCTCGACGAGCCGCTCGCCAACCTCGACTACAAGCTGCGCGAGGAACTGCGTGAGGAACTGCCAAAGATCTTCGCCGCCTCCGGCTCGATCTTCGTCTATGCCACGACGGAGCCGTCGGAAGCGCTGCTGCTTGGCGGCAACACGGCAACGCTCCATGAAGGCCGCGTCAGCCAGTTCGGCAAGACCATCAGCGTCTACCGCAACCCGAACGACCTCATCACCGCCCGCACCTTCTCCGATCCGCCGATCAACACCCACAGCGCGGTGAAGGAGGGCAAGTCCTTCGTGCTCGCCGAGAAGGATCCGGGCGGCAAGGGCAAGCCGCACCGCATCACCATCCCTGTGCCCCAGCATCTTGCCGGCGTGGCCGATGGCCCGGTGACGCTTGGCGTGCAGCCCCATCATCTTTCATTGGAAGAGCCCTTCGAGAAGGCGCCCGCCCTCAAGGTCCGTACCCAGGTCTCTGAAATCGCCGGCTCCGAAAGCTTCGTGCATGTGCTCTTCGGCGACAAGCGCTGGGTCATGCTCGCCCACGGTGTGTGCAATCTCGATCCGGAACTCGACATCGACATCCATCTCGACACACGCCACCTGATGGCCTTCGGCACCGACGGCACGTCACTTTCGAGAAACGCAGGCTGAGGGGACGACATGGCCAGGATCAATCTCGACCACATCCGCCACGCCTACGGCATCCGCCCGACCTCGCCGCAGGACTATGCGCTGCGTGAAGTCCATCATGAATGGGCCGATGGCGGCGCCTATGCGCTGCTGGGGCCTTCGGGCTGCGGCAAGACCACGCTGCTCAACATCATCTCGGGCCTCGTGCGCCCCTCCGAGGGCCATATCCTGTTCGACGGCCACGACGTCACGCAGCTGCCGACGGAAGCCCGCAACATCGCCCAGGTGTTCCAGTTCCCGGTCGTCTACGACACCATGACGGTCTACGACAATCTGGCCTTTCCGCTGCGCAATCGCGGCGTACCGGAAGACCAGGTGGCAAGCCGTGTGAAGAACATCCTCGAGATGCTGGAACTCACGGACCGCGCCCAGAAGAAGGCCCGCGGCCTCACCGCCGACCAGAAGCAGAAGATCTCGCTCGGCCGCGGCCTCGTGCGCTCCGACGTCAACGCCATTCTCTTCGACGAACCGCTGACCGTGATCGACCCGCACCTGAAGTGGGTGCTGCGCTCGCAGCTGAAGAGCCTGCACCGCCAGTCGCGCTTCACCATGGTCTACGTCACCCACGACCAGACGGAAGCCCTCACCTTCGCCGACAAGGTGGTGGTGATGTATGAAGGCCAGATCGTGCAGATCGGCACGCCCGAGGAGCTCTTCGAGAAGCCGAAGCACACTTTCGTCGGCTACTTCATCGGCTCGCCCGGCATGAACGTCTTCCCCATCTCGGTCGACGGCAAGAAGGTCCGCCTCGGCGGCGAGGCCATCGACCTCGGCTACGCGCCGAAGATCAACCAGGGACAGAAGGCCGAACTCGGCATCCGGCCGGAATTCATGGACATCGGCAAGAAGGGCCTGCCGCTCTCGGTCCGCAAGGTCGAGGACATCGGCCGCCAGAAGATCGTGCGCGGCGAAATGGCCGGTCAGCCGGTCTCCATCGTCGTCAAGGAAGACAAGGAAATCCCGTCGGAACCGCGTGTCAGCTTCCAGGACAAGGGCATCAACATCTACGCCGACTCCTGGCGCGTCGGACGGGAGGCATAAGCCATGAACAAGACCTGGAACAACAAAGCCTGGTTCATGATCCTGCCGGCCATGGTGATGGTGATGATCTCCGCCGTCATCCCGCTCATGACGGTCGTCAACTATTCGGTGCAGGACACCTTCGGCAACAACGAGTTCTTCTGGAACGGCACCGCCTGGTTCCAGGAAGTGCTGGATGATGACCGCTTCTGGGGCGCGCTGATGCGAAACTTCGCCTTCTCGGCCACCATCCTGGCGATCGAGATTCCCCTGGGCGTGTTCATTGCGCTCCACATGCCGCGCAAAGGCCCCGGCGTTTCGGTCTGTCTGGTGCTGATGGCGCTGCCGCTCCTCATCCCGTGGAATGTGGTCGGCACCATCTTCCAGCTTCTCTGCCGTACCGACATCGGCCTCGTGGGTTATGCCATCACCAGCCTGGGCATTCCCTATAGCTATGCAGCGAACCCGCGCGATGCCTGGATCACCGTGGTGATCATGGACGTCTGGCACTGGTCCAGCCTTGTCGTGCTGCTGGCCTATGCCGGCCTCGTCTCCATTCCGGATGCCTATTACCAGGCGGCCCGCATCGACGGCGCCTCGCGCTGGTCGGTGTTCCGCTACATCCAGCTGCCCAAGATGAAGCGCGTGCTCATCATCGCCTTCCTGCTCCGCTTCATGGACAGCTTCATGATCTATACCGAGCCCTTCGTGGTGACGGGCGGCGGGCCGGGCACGGCCACCACCTTCCTCTCGATCGAGCTCGTGAAGCGCGCCATCGGCCAGTTCGACCTGGGCTATGCCGCCGCGATGTCGATCATGTACTTCCTCATCATCCTGCTGGTGTCGTGGATCTTCTACACCGTCATGACCAGCAACGACGAAACGGCCTGAGGTCATCCATGAGCACCGCAACCGACACGCAAGCCGCCGCCAAGCCCGCCGACACCCCGCACGTGAGCCTCGCGCACACGGACGAGAAGCGGAACTGGGGAAGCGCCATCATCCTCACCGTCTACATCATCTTCCTGATGGTGCCGGTCTACTGGCTGATCATCACCAGCATGAAGGACAACCTCGAGATCATGACCCAGTTCTCGGTCGTGCCCGAGGTCTGGACCTTCAAGAACTACCACAAGATCTTCACCGATGAATCCTGGTACTCGGGCTACATCAACTCGGCCCTCTACGTGGTGATGAACACGGTGATCTCGATCGTGTTGGCGCTGCCTGCGGCCTATGCCTTCTCGCGCTACCGCTTCCTCGGCGACAAGCACGCCTTCTTCTGGTTCTTCACCAACCGCATGTCGCCGCCCGCGGTCTTTGCGCTGCCCTTCTTCCAGCTCTATTCGGCCTTCGGCCTGATCGACACGCACATCGCCGTGGCGCTCGCCCACTGTCTCTTCAACCTGCCGCTCGCCATCTGGATCCTCGAAGGCTTCATCTCGGGCGTGCCCAAGGAAATCGACGAGACGGCCTACATCGACGGCTACAGCTTCCCGAAGTTCTTCGTGAAGATCTTCATTCCCATGATTGCCTCGGGGATCGGCGTCACCGCCTTCTTCTGCTTCATGTTCTCGTGGGTGGAACTGCTTCTTGCCCGCACCCTCACCACCACGGTGGCCAAGCCGATCGTCGCCACGATGACGCGTACGATCTCGTCCACCGGCGTGGACTGGGGCCTGCTTGCCGCGGCGGGCAGCCTCACCATCATCCCGGGTGCGCTGGTCATCTGGTTCGTCCGCAACTACATCGCCAAGGGCTTTGCCCTGGGCCGCGTCTGAGGAGAAAACGTCATGGACTTCTCATGGATGGCTTGGACACTGCCGACGGCGCTGTTCTTCGGCATCATCTTCCTCATGCTGATCGGCATGGGCGTTTGGGAATACTACTCGCCGGGTGGCGCGCCGCGCGTCGGCATCCTGCGCATCGAAACGACCAGAGGCGACCGTCTGTTCATCTCGCTTCTGGGCGCTGCCTACATTCATATCGCTTGGCTGAGGTTGTCTGACCTCAACCTGTGGTGGGCTCTGGCCTTGTCGGTTGTCTACGCCATCGGCGTATTCAAATTCGTCTAGGCCTGAACCAAGGGGCAGCCCGGCGGCAACCGGGCTGCTTGAAGACTGCAATCGCAACACCGAGGAGGAAATAATGCGAAAGCACCTACTGATGACGAGCACGCTGCTTGCTTTGGCAATGTGCGGTCCGGCCTACGCCGGAATGGATGAAGCAAAGGCGTTCCTGGACAAGGAGATCAACGGCCTGTCCTCGCTTTCGCGCGCTGACCAGGAAAAGGAAATGCAGTGGTTCGTTGACGCTGCCAAGCCGTTCGCCGGCATGGAGATCAAGGTCGTTTCCGAAACGATCACGACCCACGACTATGAATCGAAGGTCCTTGCTCCGGCCTTCACCGCCATCACCGGCATCAAGGTGACGCACGACCTGCTCGGCGAAGGTGACGTCGTCGAAAAGCTGCAGACGCAGATGCAATCGGGCGAAAACATCTATGACGGCTACATCAACGACTCCGACCTGATCGGCACCCACTGGCGCTACCAGCAGGCCCGCAACCTGACGGAATGGATGGCCGGCACCGGCAAGGACGTGACCAATCCGATGCTCGACGTCGATGACTTCATCGGCAAGTCGTTCACCACCGCTCCGGACGGCCAGCTCTACCAGCTGCCCGACCAGCAGTTCTCGAACCTCTACTGGTTCCGCTACGACTGGTTCAACGACGAGAAGAACAAGGCCGACTTCAAGGCCAAGTATGGCTATGACCTCGGCGTGCCGGTGAACTGGTCCGCCTACGAAGACATCGCCGAGTTCTTCACCGGCCGTGAAATCGACGGCAAGAAGGTCTTCGGCCACATGGACTACGGCAAGAAGGACCCGTCGCTCGGCTGGCGCTTCACCGATGCCTGGCTCTCCATGGCCGGTAACGGCGACAAGGGCATTCCGAACGGCCTGCCCGTCGACGAATGGGGCATCAAGGTCAACGAGAAGTCGCAGCCCGTCGGCTCGTGCGTGGCCCGCGGTGGTGACACCAATGGCCCGGCCTCGGTCTACGCCATCGCCAAATACCTCGAGTGGCTGAAGAAGTACGCGCCGCCGGAAGCCCAGGGCATGACCTTCGGCGAAGCCGGTCCGCTGCCGGCCCAGGGCACCATCGCCCAGCAGATGTTCTGGTACACCGTTTTCACCGCCGACATGGTGAAGGAAGGCATCCCGGTGGTGAACGCCGACGGTACGCCGAAGTGGCGCATGGCTCCCTCGCCCCATGGCGTGTACTGGAAGGAAGGCATGAAGCTCGGTTATCAGGACGCCGGTTCATGGACGCTCCTGAAGTCGACGCCGGACGACCGCGCCAAGGCCGCCTGGCTCTATGGCCAGTTCGTCGTCTCCAAGACGGTGGACGTGAAGAAGTCGGATGTGGGTCTCACCTTCATCCGCCAGTCGACGCTGGATCACCAGCACTTCACCGACCGTGCGCCGAAGCTTGGTGGTCTGATCGAGTTCTACCGCTCGCCGGCCCGCCTGCAGTGGTCGCCGACCGGCACCAACGTGCCTGACTATCCGAAGCTGGCCCAGCTCTGGTGGCAGAACATCGGTGACGCTTCTTCCGGCGCCAAGACGCCGCAGGAAGCCATGGATGCGCTCTGCGCCGACCAGGAAAAGGTGCTTGGCCGTATCGAAAAGTCCGGCGTGCAGGGCGACATCGGCCCGAAGCTGGCTGAAGAGCACGATCTCGCCTACTGGAACGCGGATGCCGTCAAGAACGGCCACCTCGCTCCGCAGCTGAAGATCGAGCCCGAGAAGGACAAGCCGATCACCGTCAACTATGACGAGCTGATCAAGTCCTGGCAGAAGTAATCACTTCGCCTGAATGAACGTGCGCCGCCCGGAGGAAACTCCGGGCGGTTCTCTTTTGGGGATGCTGCGAGAAGGACGGCCAGGCAACCTTTAGCCCTTGCCGCGGTCCTTGCCCTGATGCAGGTAATGCTTCTCGAGCGCAGTGCCGGTGAGGCGGAGGTTGTGCGCCGTCTTCTCGCCTGCGCGGAAGAGAAGCCCGACATAGAGAAGATCGACAAGGAAGAGCTGGCTCAGGCGGCCCTCGAGAAAGTCGCCGTGAAGTGGCACGACCTGCTGCGTGGCGCTCCAGGTGGTGAGGCAGACATTGGCCGCCTTCGCCACTTCCGACTCCGCATCGCTGGTGATGGCGATGGTGGTGGCGCCATTTTCGCGCGCCAGCAGCATGGCATCCGCCACCGTGTGGGTGGTTCCGGTGTGGGAGATGCCCACCATCACGTCTTCGGCGGTGAGCTTCGCGGCGATGATCGTCTGGGTGTAGCCGTCACGGTAGCTGGCGGCTTCGAAGCCCGCCTTCATGAAAAGATGGGCCGCCTCGTCGCAGATCGCGGCACCGCCGCCCACGCCCACGAAGATGATGCGCCGCGCGTGGCTCATCGCCTCCACCGCCTGTTCGAGACGCTGCGCATCGAGCATGCGCTGGGTGCCTTCGAGGCCTGCCATGAGAAGCGAGAGCAGCTTGCCGCTGGTCTGGATCAGGCTGTCATGGACATCGATCTCGACCGGGATGTTGGCGAAGGTGCCGCGGGGACGCGCCCCTTCTGCGACCGAGAGCTTGAGATCGGGATAGCCTTCGTAGCCGAGCGCACGGCTGACACGGCTGATGGTGGCTTCGCTCACGCCAAGGCGGCGGCCGAGTTCGGTGATGGAAGAGTCGAGGCGCTGGCCCGCGTGATCCCGCAGATAGTCGGCCACCACGCGCTCGGATTTGCGCAGGATGCCATAGCGTTCCTGGATGCGCTCGAGCAGGCTGCCGTCGAGCGGGGGAAGGGTATCGGTGCTTTCAGTCATGGACCTAGGGCTCTGGTGGGAGGAGATGTTGTGAATGTTTATTCAGAGGAGAGGCCGGATTTACTCTGTCACATCCGGAGAAAAGTTCCACACATATCGCGAGGTTTTGCAACGGGGCGGCGGGCAGCCGGTCCGGGGAGGTGATACCATTGCGGCGGGCGGCGGCGGAATGTGTCGGTTTGCCACTTTCAGGAGCCGCTTTTGTGCGTGGCAATAATTTTCAGGGAATCATGGATACCAAGCGGTCCAGAACCAGGGGAGGGGCGCCCGGTCCTGCGTCACGAGTTTGTGGACAGGGGGCGGGCGGCAAGTATAGGCCATATGGAACAATGGAATAGAAGGACCTCCGTCGCTCGAGAATGCGCCGGTGGCGGCCGAAACGCAGCCATGAAGAAAATTTTACTCGACAGCCGAAAATCCCGGTGTTAGTGACACTTCAATCACTCCACCACCGCCACCAAGAGGACCGGAAATCCATGTCTGCATCAGCCAAGGGCGCCAACGCTCCGTCCCGCGAGTTGTTGGAAAAACTTTTCAGGACTGCCTACAAGATCCGGATCTTCGAATCCGAAGGCATCAAGCTGTATCGCCAGGGTCTGATCCGCGGCTACTTCCATCCCTATCTCGGCCAGGAAGGCATCGCCACCGGCGTCTGCGCCGCGCTCAAGGAAGGCGACTACATCGCCTCCACCCACCGCGGCCACGGCCACTGCATCGCCTGGGGCGCCGACGTGAAGCGCATGGTCGCCGAACTCCTGCAGAAGGAAACGGGCTACTGCCGCGGCTACGGCGGCTCCATGCATATTGCCGACATCTCGCAGGGCAACCTCGGCGCCAACGGCATCGTCGGCGCCGGCACGCCGCTCGGTGTGGGTGCAGCGCTTGCCAACCAGATCCGCGGCAGCGATGCCGTCACGGTCACATTCTCCTCCGACGGTGGCGCCAACAACGGCACCTTCCTCGAATCCCTCAACCTCGCGGCCATCTGGAACCTCGCCTTCGTGCTGGTGGTGGAGAACAACCACTACGCCGTCTCCACCCGCATCGAGGAATCGACCCGCGACACCGACCTCTACAAGCGCGGCCTGGCGATCGGCGTCGAGAGCTATCAGGTGGACGGCAACGATCCGCTCGCGGTCTATGAGCTTACCCGCATGGCGGTCGAGAAGTGCCGCGAAGGCAAGGGCCCGATCCTGATCGAGGCCAAGACCTTCCGCCACATGGGCCACCACGTGAACGATCCTGGCAAGTACATGCCGGCCGAGGAACTGGCCGCCTGGAAGGCCAAGGACCCGGTTGACCGCGCCCGCAGCGCCCTCACCGAAATGACCGGCATCGATGCGGCACAGATCGATGCGATCGAGGAAGAAATCCGCAAGGAGTTCGAGGACGCAGTGGAGTTCTCCAAGAACAGCCGCGAAATCACCCTCGACGAATTCCAGCAGTTCATCGCCGCCTACTGAGCAGCAAGAGAGAGCCCACGACAATGACCCGCGAAATCATGTACCGCGATGCGCTCAGGGAAGCGATCGACGAGGAAATGGCCAACAACCCGCTCGTCTTCATCATCGGTGAAGGCATCGCCGACCGCGGCGGTTCCTACAAGGTGACGGAAGGCCTGCTCGGCAAGTATGGCCCGAAGCGCGTGCGCGACACGCCCATCGCCGAGGCCGGCATGATCGGCGTCGGCGTCGGTGCGGCAATTGCCGGTGCCCGCCCCATCGTCGAAATCCTCTACGTCGACTTCGCAATGCTCGGCATGGACATGCTGGTGAACCAGGCCGCGAAGTTCCGCCTCATGACCGGCGGATCGGGCCGCGTGCCCTTCATCATGCGCACCCAGGGCGGCACGGGCGGCGGCGTTGCCGCGCAGCATTCGCAGAGCCTCGAGGCGCTCTTTTACCACATCCCCGGCCTCAAGGTGGTGATGCCCTCGCAGCCCGCCGACGCCAAGGGCCTGCTCAAGTATGCGCTCCGCCAGGACGACCCGGTCGTCTTCCTCGAACACAAGCATCTGTACATGACCAAGGGCCCGGTGCCCGAAGGCGAATACGTGATCGAGTTCGGCAAGGCCGACATCAAGCGCCCCGGCAAGGACGTGACCATCATCGCATGGTCCAACATGGTGCCGCGCGCCCTCGAAGCCGCCGCCAAGCTGGCGGAAGAGGGGATCGATGCGGAAGTGCTCGACCCGCGCACGCTGGTGCCGCTCGACAAGGAGGCGATCCTCGCCTCGGTCGCCAAGACCAATCGCGTGGTGATCGTGCAGGAAGCCGTGCGCCGCGGCGGTGTCGCCTCCGACATCTGTTCGATCATTCAGGAAGAAGCGTTCTATTCGCTCGATGCGCCGGTCGAGATCGTGGCCGGCCTCAACATTCCGGTGCCCTTCAACCTCGAACTGGAAAAGGCCAGCGTGCCCCAGGTGCCGGACATCATCTCCGCCGTCCGCCGCACGCTCCATCTCCAGCCGCGCGCCATCGCCGCGCAGTAACGCCGCCAGAATCGGGAAATCCAATGTCACTTCACGTTCTCGAAAAGCTCGCCGCCACCAATCCGGAATGTGAGATCTGGTGGGATTCCTCGCCGCTCGTCTATGCGGGCTGGAAGGAGAGGGTGCTGAAGGATGCGCCCCCCGAAAAGAAAGAGGCCTGGCGCGAACAGCTGACCCGCCTCTTCGACGAGGAGACGGTGAAGAGCACGGGCACCATGGGCTTCCGTGGCGTGACAACCAATCCGCCGCTGTCGCTGCAGGCCATCCAGGTGAACCCCTCCTTCTGGGCCGAGGAAATCCGTGCGATCGCCGCCCGCCACAAGAACAACGACGTCGAAGCCGTCTACTGGGAAACCTATCTCGACGTGGTGCGCCGCGGGGCGGCCATGATCCGCAAGGTCTATGACACCTCGGGCGGCAAGTACGGCATGGTCTCGGGCCAGGTCGATCCGCGATTCGTGACCGACGGCGAAGTGATGCTGGCCCAGGGCCTCGAACTCGCTGCGATTGCGCCTAACGTGATGGTGAAGATCCCGGGCTCGAAGGAAGGCTACGAGGTGATTGAAGAGCTCACCGCCCGTGGCATTTCCACCAACAACACAACCTCCTTCACCGTGCCGCAGTACATCGCCTGCATGGATGCCGTGTCGCGCGGTCTTGCCCGGGCGAAAAAGGCGGGCGTCGATCTCTCGCGCTGGCGCTCGGTCATCACCCACATGTCGTCCCGCCTCGGCAATGTCGGTGACCTCAAGGCCCAGGCCGATGCACGCGGCATCGCGCTTTCGCCGGAAGACATTCTCCATGGCGAAATGGCGGTGCTGAAGCGCGCTTATTTCCATGGCCGCGCCACCAACCACCCGAGCAAGATGCTGCAGTGTTCGATGCGCGTGACCGACACCGGCCCCGGCGGCACGGCGTCGAGCTGGCACATTTCCAAGATCGCGGGCGGAGATTTCGTCTACACCTGCCCGCCCGGATACATCCTGCAGCTCATGCAGGCGGAAGACCGCCTGCCCGCCTTCGATGCCAGGGCGATCGACGAGGAAGCGCCGAAGGCCGTCATCGACAAGCTGATGCGCATTCCCTACTTCCGCCAGGCCTATGAGCCCGATGGCATGAAGCCGGAGGAGTTTGCCCGCTTCGGCGCCTTCGCCGCCACTGCAACCGAATTCGCAGGCGCAACCCGCAAGACCGTGGACTTCGTGGCCCAGGCCGTGGAAGCCGCGCAGCAGCGCGCCGCCTGAGGGAGAAACTGATCATGGCACGTCCCATTCTCATGCCGCAGGTCGGCCAGGACCTCACCGAAGGCAAGGTTGTCGCCATCAAGGTGAAGGTCGGCGACAAGGTGAAGAAGGGCGACATCGTCGCCGAAGTGGAATCGGAAAAGGCCTCCTTCGATGTGGAGTGCTTCGAGACCGGCACCATCATCGAGATCCGCCACAAGGTGGGCGACACCGCAACCGTGCTCCAACCCCTCATGATGGTGGGTGACGCAGGCGAGGCCACCGCCTCGGCCCCCGCAGCAGCTGCGGCTCCTGCCGCCGCACCTGTTGCCATCAAGGCACCCGTGCTCGCCGCCGTGGCGTCTGCTCCGGCACCCGTTGCAGCACAGGCTGCAACAGCCTCCGGCCGCTCCTCTCCCCTTGCCCGCAGGCTTGCCAGTGCTGCAGGCCTCGACATCCGCCAGATCCAGGGCACCGGCCCCGGCGGCGCCGTGGTCATGAAGGACGTGGAAGCCTTCCGCCAGACGGGCACGTCTCAAGCCACCGTACTCAGTTTCCCAAGTTCCAATGCCGCGGCCGGGGGCACAGGCCAAGGCATCAAGTCGCTTCAGCAGGGTGCGGGCGATCCCGTGCTCTTCATCCATGGCTTCGGCGCCGACCTTTCGTCCTGGCGTCCCTTCGTCCTGCAGATGAATGCGAAGAACCCGCTTCTCGCCCTCGACCTGCCGGGCCATGGCATCAGCCAGGATGGCAGCGTTGCGGGCTTTGCCGATCTCGTGGCGCAGGTGCTGCGCCAGATCGAGGCGGCGGGCCTCACCCGCCTGCATCTCGTCGGCCATTCGCTGGGTGCCGCGGTCGCAGCAGAACTTGCCGGTGGCGGATCGCTCGATGTGCGCTCCCTCAGCCTCATTTCGCCTGCAGGGCTCGGCCCCAAGGTGAACGGCGATTTCGTCGATGGCTTCCTCGCTGCCGCCAGTGAAGCGCCGCTCAAGGCCTGGCTCGATGTGCTGGTGCATGATCCGGCAAAGCTGCCGGGCGCCCTTCTCCGCGCCACGCTGGCCGGCCGCGAGGGCACGCGCCTCGCCGCCCAGCAGCGCAAGCTCGCGGACGCGGTGTTCGCAGGCAGCACGCAGCTCTTCTCCATCCGTGAGGCACTGCAGCGGTATCAGGGTCCGCTCCGCGTCATGGTGGGTGACAACGACCGCATCATCCCGGCGGATTATGCCCAGTCGCTTCCCGCCCATGTGGCGCTGCACCGCCTGCCGCAGGTGGGTCACCTGCCGCAGCTCGAGGCCGCAAGCCTCGTGGCAAGGCTGGTCAGCGACACGGTCCGCAGTGCGGGCTGAGCCATTGCGGCGGCATCCGTCCCTCGCTAAGGCTCTGGCCCGACCGCAACAACAGGGTGCTGCTCCATCATGACGTCATCTTCCCGTGGCACGCTGATCTTCGATCTTGACGGCACGCTCGTCGACAGCGCCGGCGACATCGCGGGCTCGCTCGACACGCTGATGACGGAAAAGGGCTATGCCCCCTTCGGCCTCGAACAGGGCCGCAAGCTCATTGGCCACGGCATCGCCAATCTGGTGAAGGGCGCGCTCCGCCAGCGCGGTGTGACTGATGTGGATGCGGCGGCTCCCGGCCTCATCGCCCGCTTTACCGAAATCTATGGCAGCCGCCTCACCCAGATCACCCGGCCCTATGACGGCGTGCCGGAGACGCTTGCAGCCCTTCATGCGGAGGGCTGGAGCATGGGCGTGTGCACCAACAAGCGCGAGATGTTCGCCCGCAAGATCGTCGCCGATCTCGATCTCGTCCGCTACTTCGTGTTTGTCTGCGGCCCCGACACCTTCAACGTCAGCAAGCCCGATCCGCGCCAGCTTCTCGAAACCGCCAAGGCGGTGAAGGGTGGCGATCCGCTGGTCTTCGTGGGCGACTCCGAGGTTGACGTGGAGACCGCGAAATCCGCCGGTTGCCCGGTCATCGCCATGGCCTATGGCTATACCAAGAAGCCGCTCGCCGATCTGGCGCCCGACGCCATCGCCGCGCATTTCTCCGAGATTCCGGCGGCGCTCCGCCGCATCCTTGCCCTTGCCTGAAGGACTCTGACATGCCGCTTCGCCTCTCGCTCAACGTCAATCCGCTGGTCAACCGCTTCGCCGACGTGGACGACCTCTGTGACACGATCGCGGGGCGGATCAAGGCAGGCTACATCCAGCTGGTGCCGGAGTTCCTCAATCCCTCATGGCCCTCCGCCGTCATCGCCAAGCGCGAGCGCCAGTTCCGCCAGGCCTTCGCGCGCAACCACATGCGCGCCACCTCGGTGATGACCAGCACCTTCTCGCGCCTCAACCACATGGGCCATCCCGATCCCGATGTGCGGCGCTACTACGTGAACTGGTTCAAGACGCTGGCCGACATCGCGGGCGCGGTGGGCGCGGAGTCCATGGGCTCGCAGTTCGCCATCTTCACGATGCAGGACTGGAACGACGAAAAGCGCCGCAAAGACCTGATCAACATCGTCATCGACTGCTGGCGCGAGGTGGCGGAGCACGCCAAGGCGGCGGGCCTTAAGTATGTCTTCTGGGAACCCATGTCGGTGGGCCGCGAATTCGGCCACACCATCGCCGAGTGCCGCCGCTTCGACAAGCAGCTGGCGGACGCGAAGCTGGCCATTCCCTTCCGCATGATTGTCGATATCGACCATGGCGACGTGACTTCGCCCAATCCGGATGACACCGACCCTTATGCCTGGGCCGCCGCCTTCCCGGTGGAGTCACCCATCATCCATGTGAAGCAGTCTTCCATGAACAAGGGCGGCCATTGGCCCTTCACGGCGCAGTACAACAAGGACGGACGCATCCAGCCCGCGAAGCTGATCGAGACGGTGAAGAAGGCGGGCGGCCACGACACCGAGATCTGCATGGAGCTGTCCTTCCGCGAACGCGAACCCACCGACAGCAATGTGGTGGAGATGATCCGCGAGTCGGTGGCGTTCTGGGAACCGCACATCGACACGGGGATGAACGGGCGCTGAGGGCACCGCCCTGCCTCACCCTGAGGTGCGAGGGCAGCGCCCGAGCCTCGAAGGGTGCGCCCCACGACACATGCTTCGAGGCATTTCTGTCGCAATGCACCTCAGCATGAGGGTTCAACTCACGGATCGAGATCAAGCCGCAGGATGGCCTCGAGACGGGCAGTGACCTCGACCACCACCTCTTCAGGCGCGCGGCTGATGAAGTCGGCCTTGCGCTCGACCCAATCCAGGCTGCGCAGATGATCGGAGAGGACAACCCCCACCAATCCCGCACCTCTCGGGATCGCCACCTCGAAGCTTCCGCCCTTCACCTGTGACGTCACCGGGCAGGCGAAGGCGAGACCCGTTGCGATGTTGAAGGCCCGTGGAGAGAGCACGAGGGCTGGGCGGCGTCCGGCCTGTTCCGTTCCGGCCTGGGGCGTGAAATCGAGCCAGATGAAATCACCACGCTCCGGCTGGTAGAATTGCTTTGCTACCACTCTTCCTCTCCCACCGGTTTGCCCCAATCGGTCTCGGGATGATTCCTGTCTTTCCCGTGATTGGCCAACAAGTCGGCGAGCTTGTATTTCCTGCGCGCTGCCTTCACGACGAGCGCATTGTCCTCAATGGAAAGCGACACCGTTGCTCCCTCAGCCAACTGCAGATCGGCCGCCACGTGTTGCGGCAGGCGGAGGGCGAGACTGTTCCCCCATTTCCGGATGACGGCGGTGTGCATGTTCAGCGCTCCGAGTTCTGTAGGTATCTACATAGTAGATACCGCGAGAAAGTCAACGAAACATCAGCTTTCTTGCTGCATTGCAAACTGACATGCGCCTCTCAGTTCTTGACAATATCCTGTCCATGGGATTCAGTCTTGTCCATGGGAAAGGCCACCATCGAGGATGTTGCGGCGCGCGCCGGCGTAAGCGTGGCCACCGTCGATCGCGTGCTCAATGCCCGTGCCACCGTGCGGCCCTCGAACCTCAAGCGCGTCGAGGCCGCGATCCGCGCCCTCAATTATCATCCGGACCGGCTCGCAGCCCGGCTCGCCCGTGGCCGGGAGTACCGCTTCTGCTTCGTGCTGCCGGAGGGCGACAACGTCTTCATGACCGGGCTCGAGCGCGAGATTGCCGCCCACACGCAACACCTCGCCGCTGATCGTGTCATCGCCGACGTCACCCACACCGATGTCTTCGATGCGGCACAGCTCGCCCGCACGCTGGATGGCATCGAGGGCTATGATGGTGTCGCCGTGGTGGCGCTCGATCACCCCCGCGTGCGCGAGGCGGTGAATGGCCTCGTCGCCCGCGGCACGCACGTCGTGACGCTGGTTTCGGATGTGCCGGGTGCTTCGCACTCGCATTTCGTCGGCATCGACAATTCCGCCGCGGGCCGCACCGCCGCCACGCTGATGGGCCGCTTCCTTGGCAACCGCAAAGGCAAGGTGGCGGTGATCGCCGGCGCACTCGCTTTGCGTGATCATGCCGAGCGCCACTTCGGCTTCCTGCAGGTACTGGGCCAGGAACATGGTCACCTGCAGCTTCTGCCGGTGCGTGAGGAACGCGACAGCTCGCCCCGCGCCGCACAGGCCACGCGCGAACTCCTCAAGCAACATCCCGATCTCGTCGGCCTCTACAATGTGGGCGCCGGCACCGATGGCATTATCACCGCCTTGCGCGAACAGAAGCACCGGCGCGACCTCGTGGTGATCGCCCATGAACTGACCGAGGCCTCGCGCGCCGCGCTGATCGATGGCACGCTCTCCGCCGTCATCGCCCAGGACCCCGGTCATGAAATCCGCAGCGCCATGCGGGTGCTGATGGCGCGCTGCGACCGCCAGCCCCTCATTGCGGCGCAGGAGCGCATTTCCATCGACATCTTTCTCAGGGACAACCTGCCATGACCAACCGCCACCCAACCATGATTGTGAGGTCACATGTATCTCGGTCTTGATTTCGGAACTTCCTCCGTCAAGGGCGTGCTGATCGATGCGAAGCAGAAGATCATCGCCACCGCCTCCTCGCCGCTCAAGGTCTCGCGCCCCCATCCGGGCTGGAGCGAACAGAACCCCGACGATTGGTGGAAGGCCGCCAACAAGGTGATTGCAGCGCTGCGCAAGATGAAGCCCAAGGCCGTTGCCGCGGTCGAGGGCATCGGGCTCTCGGGCCAGCAGCATGGCGCCACACTTGTCGACAAGGACGGCAAGCCACTGCGCGACTGCATCCTGTGGAACGACGCGCGCTCCTTCAAGGAGTGCGAGGAGATCATGGAGGGCGAGCCCCGCGCCGTGCCGCACTCGGGCAACATCGTGCTCGCGGGTTATACCGCGCCCAAGCTCGTCTGGGTGAAGAAGCACGAACCCAAGATCTACGACAAGGTGGCGAAGGTGCTGCTGCCCAAGGACTACGTGCGCCTCCGCATGACCGGCGACTATGCCTCCGACATGTCGGACTCGTCGGGTACCTACTGGCTCGACATCGGCGAGCGCAAATGGTCGGACCTTCTCCTCAAGGCGGGCGGCATGCGCCGCGACCAGATGCCGGAGCTCTTCGAAGGCACCGATCCAACGGGCCGCCTCACGCCCTCGGTGGCCAAGGCCTGGGGCATGCCGAAGCGCCCGGTGGTGGCGGGCGGCGGCGGCGACAATGCGGCCTCCGCCTGCGGCATCGGTGCGGTGACCGATGGTGCAGGTTTCGTCTCCATCGGCACCTCGGGCGTGATCTTCGTCTCAAACGATAAGTGGAGCCCCAACGCCAAGCGCATGGTGCATGCCTTCTGCCATGCCACGCCCAACACCTGGCACCAGATGAGCGTCATCCTCTCGGCAACCGCGAGCCTCGAATGGCTGGCGGGCGTGCTGCAGACGCCGGCGCCGCAACTGACAAAGGCGCTGGGCATCAAGCTCAAGGGCCCGTCCTCCACGCTGATGCTGCCCTATCTGTCGGGCGAGCGTTCGCCGGTCGGAGACGCGCAGGTGCGCGGCGTGATGATGGGCCTCGGCCACGAGACCGAGCGCAACACGCTGACACACGGCGTGCTCGATGCGCTCGCCTTCGCCTTCAAGGACAACATGGAAGCCCTCGAGGAGGGCGGTGCGAAGATCAATCGCCTGATGGCGGTGGGCGGCGGCACCAAGTCGGAACTCTGGCTCAAGATCATCGCAACCGTGCTGGGCATTCCCATCGATCTTCCTGCGGCGGGCGACGTGGGTGGCGCCTTTGGTGCGGCGCGCATGGGCCTCGTTGCGGCCACGGGCGAGGATTTCCGCAAGGTCTTCACCAAGCCCAAGGTGGCCCGCACCATCACGCCGGAAAAGGCGGCCAAGGCTGCCTATGACGACCAGTTCCAACGCTACAAACAGATTTACCCCGCGATCAAGGAGATCAAGCTGTCATGACATTCTTCAGCGCCAAGAAGGCGAAATTCGAAGGCCCCAAGTCGAAATCCGAACTGGCCTTCCGCCACTATGACAAGAACAAGAAGGTCTTGGGCAAGACCATGGCCGAGCAGCTGCGCTTCGCCATCTGCTGGTGGCACTCCACCTGCTGGCCGGGCAGCGACCCGTTCGGTGGCGACACCTTCCTGCGGCCGTGGCACCATTCCTCCGACGAAATGGCGGCGGCGCGCGAGAAGGCCGACGTGATGTTCGACGCCATGGACCTTACCTCAATCGACTTCTTCTGCTTCCATGACCGCGACATCGCCCCCGAAGGGCAGTCGCTGAAGGAAAGCAACGCCAACGTCACGGCGATTGCCAACTACATCGAGAAGAAGATGGCGAAGGGCAAGAAGAAGTGCCTGTGGGGCACGGCCAATCTCTTCTCCAACCGCCGCTTCATGGCGGGTGCCGCGACCAATCCCGATCCGGATGTGTTTGCCTACTGTGCCGCGCAGATCAAGCACTGCATGGACGTGACCAAGGGACTGGGCGGCGCCAACTACGTGATGTGGGGTGGCCGCGAAGGCTACGAGACGCTGCTCAACACCAACATCGGCCACGAGCTGGAAGCGGCAAAGCGCATGCTGGCGCTGGTCATCGAGTACAAGCACAAGATCGGCTTCAAGGGCCCGATCCTGATCGAGCCCAAGCCGCAGGAGCCGACAAAGCACCAGTACGACTATGATGTGGCGACCGTCTATTCGCTGATCTCGTCGCTGGGTGCCCAGAAGGACGTGAAGGTCAACATCGAGCAGAACCACGCCATCCTCGCGGGCCACACCTTCGAGCACGAGATCGCGCTTGCCTCCGCCCTCGGCATCTTCGGCTCGATCGACCTCAATCGCGGCGACTACCAGTCCGGCTGGGACACCGACCAGTTCATCGTCGACGTGCCGGAACTGACGCTTGCCATGTACGAAATTTTGAAGGCCGGCGGCTTCACCACGGGTGGCATGAACTTCGACGCCAAGATCCGCCGCCAGTCCATCGATCCGGATGATCTCATCCACGCCCATGTGGGCTCCATGGATGCCTGCGCCAAGGCTTTGCTCAACGCCGCCGCCATGATCGAGGACGGCGTGCTGAAGGGGATGGTCGACGAGCGCTATGCGGGCTGGTCAAGCCCGAAGAACAAGGCCATGCTTCAGGGCAAGGAAAGCCTGGAGCAGATCGCCGCCCGGGTGGAGAAGAACAACATCAACCCGCAACCGAAGTCCGGGCGGCAGGAACGCCTGGAAAACCTCATCAACCGCTACTGCTGAAAACAAGAGACACGGGAGGATCACACCATGGCAACAGACATCAAGGGACCGGGCATTTTCCTCGCCCAGTTCGCGGGCGACGCCGCCCCCTTCAACTCCTTCGAGGCGATCACAAAGTGGGCGGGCTCGCTCGGCTACAAGGGCGTACAGATCCCCTCGTGGGATGGCCGCCTCTTCGACCTGAAGAAGGCCGCCGAGTCCAAGACCTACTGCGATGAAGTGAAGGGCATCGCCAAGAAGAACGGCGTGGAGATCACCGAACTCTCCACCCACTTGCAGGGCCATCTCGTCGCCATTCATCCGGCCTATGACGAGGCGGTTGATGCCTTTGCCCCGCCGCAGGTGCACAACAATCCCAAGGCCCGGCAGGAATGGGCGGTGGAGCAGGTGAAGCTGGCCGCCAAGGCGTCAAAGAACCTCGGGCTGCACCGCCACGTGTCTTTCTCCGGCGCCCTCGCCTGGCCCTTCCTCTATCCCTGGCCGCCGCGCGCACCCGGCGTGGTTGAAGAAGCCTTCAAGGAACTGGGCAAGCGCTGGACACCGCTCCTCGATGCGATGAAGGACAATGGCGTCAAGGTGGGCTTCGAGCTTCACCCGGGCGAAGACACCTTCGACGGTGCCACCTTCGAGATGTTCCTCGCCGAAACCGGCAATCACGAAAGCTGCGGCATCAACTACGATCCCTCGCACTTCCTGCTGCAGCAGATGGACTATGTGGAGTTCATCCACATCTATCACGAGCGCATCTTCGCCTTCCACGTGAAGGATGCGGAGTTCAATCCGAACGGCAGGCAGGGCGTCTATTCCGGCTTCCAGAACTGGACGAACCGTGCCGGCCGCTTCCGCTCGCTGGGCGATGGCCAGGTGGATTTCTCGGCGATCTTCTCGGCCCTGGCACAGCACAACTACGATCACTGGGCCGTGCTGGAATGGGAATGCTGCCTCAAGGATGCGGCACAGGGTGCGAAGGAGGGCGCGCCCTTCATCGAGAACCACATCATCAAGACCACGGCCAAGGCCTTCGATGACTTTGCCGCCGGCAACAAGGACACCGGCAAGGCCCGCCGCATGCTGGGTCTGGAATAAGGGAGGGCATCATGGTTTCCGGAACACGCGAAAAGAAAACGGGCAAGATCCGCCTCGGCATGGTGGGCGGCGGGCAGGGCGCCTTCATCGGCGCCGTGCATCGTCTCGCCGCACGCATGGATGACGAATACGAATTCGTCGCCGGTGCGCTTTCGGCCGATGCCGCCAAGGCCAAGGCCTCGGGCCAGGACCTGGGGTTGGCGCCCGACCGCATCTACACAAGCTACGAGGAGATGGCGAAGGCGGAAGCGAAGCGCCCCGACGGCATCGAGGTCGTCTCGATCGTCACACCCAACAACGTCCACGTGCCCGCAGCCAAGGCCTTCATCAATGCCGGCATCCACGTCATTTGCGACAAGCCGCTGGCCCTCTCGCTCAAGGAAGCGAAAGGCCTCGAGGCACTGCTCGCCAAGCGCAAAGACGTGATCTTCGCGCTCACCCACAACTACTCGGGCTATCCCATGATCCGCCACGCCAAGGCCATGGTGAAGGCGGGCGAGCTGGGCGAGATTCGCGTGGTGCAGGGCGAATATCCGCAGGACTGGCTGACGACGGCGCTGGAAAAGACCGGACAGAAGCAGGCGGCGTGGCGCACCGATCCGAAGCGCTCCGGCGCGGGCGGTTGCGTGGGCGACATCGGCACCCACACGTATCAGCTGCTCTGCGATGTCTCGGGGCTTGCGGGCGAGGAACTGGCGGCCGACCTCACGAGCTTCGTCAAGGGCCGTGCGCTCGATGACAACGCCCACGTGATGCTGCGCTTCAAGGGCGGCGCCAAGGGCATGATCTGGGCCAGCCAGGTGGCGCCCGGCAACGAGAACGGCCTCAAGATCCGCATCTACGGAACGAAGGGCGGGCTTGAGTGGAAGCAGGAAGACCCCAACTACCTCTGGTACACGCCCTTCGGCGAACCGAAGCGGCTGATCACCCGCGGTGGTGCGGGCGCAGGGCCCGAGGCAGGCCGCGTTACGCGCGTGCCGCCCGGCCATCCGGAAGGTTATCTCGAAGGCTTCGCCAACGTCTATACGGAGGCTGCACGCGCCATCAAGGCTGCGCGGAGCGGCAAGAAGGCCGACAAGGACGTGGCTTTCCCCGGCATCGCCGATGGTGTGGCCGGCATGGCCTTCATCGAGGCCTGCGTGAAATCCTCCCGCGCCAACGGCAAGTGGACGAAGCTGTAGAGAAGGTCCGTCACCCCCGCGAAGGCGGGGGCCCAGCTTCATCATTTGCAATCGTGATCCGCCAAAGCTGGATTCCGGCTCGCGCGCGACATCTCGCTGTCGCTCGATCAAGGCGCGCGTCCGGAATGACGGAGGTGGGGAGGTCTGGTGACACGCTTCGTCCATTCCACCTCCATGGCCGGGCTTGACCCGGCCATCCAGTGGTTCCGTCACGCTATGCTGGATGCCCGGCTCAAGGCCGGGCATGGAGAAAATATAGCTACCTTCACCCCCGCGGAGGCGGGGGCCCAGCTTCTTCATTTTCAACCTCGATCCGCCAAAGCTAAGTGCCAGCCTTCGCGGGCATGACGAAATGAGGGGCGGGCGCACCCCACCACGCTGGGGCTTCCCTTCGCCCCGCCACCCGTGCTTTGGAGAGCGCACTTCAGGATCACGGGATTTTTCATGTCTGACATCATCGTCATCGGCGCGGGCCACAACGGGCTGGTCTGCGCCTTTTATCTGGCGCGCGCCGGCCACCGGGTCACGGTGCTGGAAAAGCGCGACGTGGTGGGTGGTGCCGCCGTCACCGAGGAATTCCATCCGGGCTTCCGCAATTCGGTGGCCTCCTACACGGTGTCACTGCTCAACCCCAAGGTGATCGCCGACATGGACCTCGCCCGCCACGGCCTCACCGTGGTGGAGCGCGAGATCTCCAACTTCCTGCCGCTCGATGACACGCGCTACCTCAAGGTGGGTGGCGGCAAGACGAAGCAGGAAGTGGCGAAGTTCTCTGCCCGCGATGCAGATCGCCTCGATGCCTATGGCGAGCGCCTCGACGTGGTGGCCGATCTCCTGCGTGACCTCGTGCTCGAAACCCCGCCCAATGCCGTCTCGGGCCGCGGTCTCCTCAGCGTGCTGCCGCAGCTCTTCAAGGCGGGCAAGCTCGGCCGCCGCATCGCGAAGCTTCCCGCCGCCCTGCAGCAGGAGGTGCTCAATCTCTTCACCCAGTCGGCGGGTGATTATCTCGACCAGTGGTTCGAAAGCGATCCGATCAAGGCGGCGTATGGCTTCGACGGCATCGTCGGCAATTACGCCTCGCCCTACACGCCGGGCTCGGCCTATGTGCTGTTGCATCACGTCTTCGGCGAGGTGAACGGCAAGAAGGGCGCCTGGGGCCATGCCATCGGCGGCATGGGCGCGATCACCCAAGCCATGGCGCGGGCCTGCGCCGAAGCGGGCGTGGTGATCCGGACGGGCGCGGGCGTGAAGCGCGTGCTTGCCGACAAGCTCGGCGTCACCGGCGTCGAGACCGAAAAGGGCGAGGTGCTGAAGGCCGCAACCGTCGTCTCCAACCTCAATCCGAAATTGCTCTTTACACGGATGATTGAGCAGGGCCACCTGCCGGAACCCTTCGCGGAGCGCATGCAGAACTGGAAGTGCGGCTCCGGCACCTTCCGCATGAACGTGGCACTCTCGGAACTGCCGAGCTTCTCTTGCCTGCCCGGCAAGACCCGCGCCGAGCACCACACCGCCGGCATCATCATCGCGCCGAGCCTCCGCTACATGGAAGACGCCTACATGGATGCGCGCCGTCACGGCTGGTCGAAGGCGCCGATCGTCGAGATCCTCATCCCGTCCACGCTCGATGACACGCTGGCGCCCAAGGGTGCCCACGTGGCCAGCCTCTTCTGCCAGCACGTGGCGCCGCAACTGCCGGATGGAAAGTCCTGGGACGATCACCGCGAGGAGGTGGCCGACCTGATGATCAGGACGGTCGACCGCTTTGCGCCGGGCTTCAAGAAGTCCGTCATTGCGCGGCAGATCAATTCGCCGCTCGATCTCGAGCGCACCTTCGGTCTTGTGGGCGGCGACATCTTCCACGGCGCGCTTGGCCTCGACCAGCTGTTCTCGGCGCGGCCCATGCTGGGCTATGCGGACTACCGCACGCCGGTGAAGGGCCTCTACCAGTGCGGCTCCGGCACCCATCCGGGCGGCGGCGTCACGGGCGCGCCCGGACACAACGCAGCCCGCGAGATGCTGCGGGACCTGCGGGGGTAGGGGCACTTCTGGCCGGACGTCTTACGATACCCTCATGCTGAGGTGCATTGCGCAGCAATGCCTCGAAGCATGGCCATGAAACGCACCCTTCGAGGCCGCTGCGCGGCACCTCAGGGTGAGGATAAAGGGGCCTCCCGAAGCACTTTCCTCATGCTTTGAGGTGCGCCCACATTGCCCCTTCACAGGCCCGCAGGAGGGTCTATAAGGGCGCCCATCTCACCCACGAAAGGATCTGGAGAACGTCATGGCAAAAGTCCGCGTCGCAATTAACGGGTTCGGCCGCATCGGCCGCAACATCGTCCGCGCCATCTATGAATCGGGCCGCAAGGACATCGATGTGGTGGCCGTGAACGATCTGGGCCCCGTCGAAACCAACGCCCACCTGATGCGCTATGACTCGGTCCACGGCAAGTTCCCGCACGAGGTGACCGTCAAGGGTGACGCGATCTCGATCGGCTCCGACACTTTCAAGGTGACGGCGATCAAGGATCCCTCGCAGCTCCCCTGGAAGGATCTCGGCATCGACATCGCGCTCGAATGCACCGGCATCTTCACGGCGAAGGACAAGGCCTCGGCCCACCTCACCGCCGGCGCCAAGCGCGTCATCGTCTCGGCCCCTGCCGACGGCGCCGACTACACGGTCGTGTACGGCGTGAACCATGCCGGCCTGAAGAAGGAGCACATGGTGATCTCGAACGCCTCGTGCACCACCAACTGCCTCGCCCCCGTCGCCAAGGTCCTGCACGATGCCATCGGCATCGAGAAGGGCATGATGACGACGATCCACTCCTACACCGGCGACCAGCCCACCTTGGACACCATGCACAAGGATCTCTATCGCGCCCGCGCCGCGGCGCTCTCGATGATCCCGACCTCGACGGGTGCCGCCAAGGCCGTGGGCCTCGTGCTCCCTGAACTCAAGGGCAAGCTCGACGGCTTCGCCATGCGCGTGCCGACGCCGAACGTCTCGGTCGTCGACCTCAAGTTCATCGCCAAGAAGGCGACGACGAAGGAAGAAGTGAACGCCGCGATCAAGGCTGCCGCCGATGGCCCGCTCAAGGGCATCCTCGGCTACACCAACGATCCGAACGTCTCGATCGACTTCAACCACAACCCCCATTCCTCAATCTTCCACATGGACCAGACCAAGGTCATGGAAGGCACGCTGGTCTCGATCCTCTCATGGTACGACAACGAGTGGGGCTTCTCGAACCGCATGGGCGACACCGCCGTGCACTTCGGCAAGCTGATCGCCTGATCCAGCCGCCATTGCGACATCCCGACACCCCGGACATCGTGCCGGGGTGTTTTTGTTTCCACCCCCCGCTATAGTGGGATCATGATGAAACACCGCCCGCTGCTCATTTCGCCCTCCATTCTCGCCGCCGACTTTTCCAAGCTCGGCGAGGAAGTCCGCGCCATCGAGGCAGGCGGCGCCGATTGGGTGCACATCGACGTGATGGACGGGCACTTCGTCCCCAACATCTCCTTCGGCTTCCCGGTGATGCAGTCGCTCCGTCCGCACTCGAAGCTGCCCTTCGACGTGCACCTGATGGTGGCGCCGGTGGACCCGTATCTCGCCCAGTTCGCCGCTGCCGGTGCCGACATCATCACCGTCCACGCCGAGGCAGGCCCCCATCTCCACCGTTCGCTGCAGGCGATCCGGGCCCTGGGCAAGAAGGCGGGGGTTTCGCTCAACCCGGCAACGCCGGTCTCGGTTCTCGAACATGTCATTGACCAGATCGATCTTCTCCTCATCATGACGGTCAATCCGGGCTTCGGCGGGCAGAGCTTCATCCCCGCCATGCTGGACAAGATCCGCCAGGCCCGGGCGCTGATCGGCGGCCGCGACATCGACCTCGAGGTCGACGGCGGCGTCACCGAGAAAAATGCCGGCGAAATCGTCCGCGCCGGGGCCAATGTGCTTGTTGCCGGCTCCGCCATCTTCAAGGGCGAGCACGGCAAACAGATCAAGGCGATCCGCTCGGCTGCAACATTGACGATGGCATGATCTACTTTCCTCCCTTCCCCTTGCGGGGAGGGCCGGGGTGGGGGTCGGGAAACCTCTGAAGGATTTGCTCCGAACCCACCTGTTTGACGCCGTCGCGACCCCCACCCGCTCGCAGGCGCTCGCGACCTCCGCGCAAGGGGGAGGTGAAAGTGATTGGAAAAACAATCACTTACGTGGCAGTCCGCCTTGGGGACACTGATGTCCAATCTGAACGCCAGATAAATTCCGCCCTCAGGAACGGTTCAGCCCCGCTCCCCTAGAAAGGCACCATCAAATGCTTTTCCAGAGGGAACACTCAAATGAACACGATCCTGAAAGCCGCCGCCGCCGTCCTGGCCGCCGCCTTCATCTCCACCGCCGCCCAGGCTGACGACAGCCTCTATGGCAGCGACACGGGCGCCGTGATCGTTCCGGCCTCCACCAATTCCACCGAGGTTGACGCTTCGGCCATCTTCCCGACCGTGCAGCGCGGCAAGATCGTCACCTTCCAGACCAGCAAGAAGCGTGGCTCGATCGTGATCTCGACCCAGAGGAACGAGCTCTACCTCGTGCTCGGCTACAACAAGGCCGTGATGTATCGCGTCGCCACCGCCCGCAAGGGCTTCGAATGGGCCGGCGTGCACAAGGTGACCGCCAAGACCGAATGGCCGGACTGGCGCCCCCCGGTTGAGATGCGCGCCCGTCACCCCGAACTGCCGGCCTACATGGCCGGTGGCCCGAAGAACCCCCTTGGCGCCCGCGCCATGTACCTCGGTTCGTCGATCTACCGCATCCACGGCACCAACGAGCCGAAGTCGATCGGCAAGGCTGCGTCCTCGGGCTGCATCCGCATGCTGAACGCCGACGTGACCGAACTCTACACGCTGGTGAAGATCGGCGCCGAAGTGACGGTGAACTAACGCATCGTGCGAGCAAGTGGTGTCCACTTGCGAAGCGAAAGATGCGATTGAAAAAATACTTGGCGCAACTTTCCTCTCTCAAATCGTTCCGATTTGATCGTCCGTTGCGCAGTCGAGACACCTTGCTGGCGTCAACGCCCCCGCCGCCAGCAGGGTCAAGCTCCGGTCAGGCCAAAACCTGACCGGAGTTTTTTTTATGCGGCAGGCCCGCGTCCTTCGGCCAGCGACTGAAGCGCCCGGGCAATGGCCTTGAAGCCCTCCATGGCAGGGGCCGAATGATGCCGCGCCCGCATGTAGGAATGGGCCAGCACCGGTTCCTCGCGAAGGCCGACGGGCACGCCCGCAAGCTTCAGCTTTTCGGCGAAGATCACGCCGTCGTCGCGCAAGGGATCGTGCGCGGCAACGGTGATGAAGGTGGGCGGAAGATATGACACGTCGCCCGCCAGATTGGGTGCCGCCTTCGGATCATGCCAGGCGGCACTGCCCTCGGGGCCGAGGCAGCTCCGGAGATAGAAGCCCATCTCGTCGCGGGTGAGGCACGGCGCATTCGCATTGCGGATGTAGGAGGGCGTGGTCATGTCGGCGCCCAGCACCGGATAGATCAGAACGAGGCCCTGCAACTGCGGCAGTGAAAGTTCCTGCAGCGCCATGGCAAGCGCCACCGACATCTGCCCGCCCGCACTGTCGCCCGCAGCGATGAGGTTGTTCGCGTCGATGCCATGGGCCGGCCCCTGTTCGCGGGCCCAGCGCCAGACCTTGAGACTGTCTTCGAGCTGCGCAGGAAACGGGTTCTCGGGTGCGAGGCGGTAGTCGATCAACAGCACCGCCGTGTTCGTGGCGGCGGAGAGTTCGGCGCACATGTCGTTGTGGGTGGCGGGTCCGCCCAGCACCCAGCCGCCGCCGTGGCCATAGATCACGCCGGGGACGGCATTCCTCGCATCCCTCGGACGGTAGGAGCGGCAGGGCACGCCGTTGCAGGTGACGTCGCTGACGGCAACGCTCTCGGGCAGTGGCGCCTGGAAGGATTGGCAGAGCGCGTTCCATGCGGCGCGCTGCTGGTCGAGCGGCCATGTCTCCGCACCGGGCGGTGTTGCCTCGCTCAGCTTCTTGTAGAAATGGCGCATGCCCGCATCGAGCGAGGCGTGCGGGTCATCTCCGCCAACAGGTTCAGCCATGAAAAACCCTCCGTGACAGTCGCTGTATCACGGAGGGTTGAAGGTTCGCCAGAGTGGCGGTGCGCAGGCCTGCAGCTGCAGGAGGATCAGCCCGCCCTGCGCATACGCCGGTCTTGCGCCGGTTGATAGGCAATGCGCGCGTGGTACTCGCAGTAGGGCGATCCATCGCGCGGGTTGTGCCCGCAGAAACAGAAATCTTCGTGGGTCGGGTCACCGATCGGCCACTTGCAGGTCTTGTCCGAGAGATGAAGGATGGTGATGCGGCCATCCTTCGGCAAATCGACAAGGCGGAGCGGCTTCGGCTCCGGCAGCGGGGCCGGGCGCGGCGTAAGCTGCGGCGCGGCATAGGCCTTGAGAGCCGTGCTTCCCGCTGTCGGCATGGAAGGCGTACCGGTCGGGCGTACGCCCGGTGCGCTCGGCTCGCGCGGACCCTTGCGGGCTGCACGCGGCGCTGCAGAGCGCTGCACGGGCTGGCGGCCGGAGAGGTTGAGACGGTGCACCTTGCCGATCACGGCATTGCGCGTGACGCCCATGCCGAGGCGGGCAGCGATCTGGCTGGCGCTCAGTCCGTCGGTCCAGAGTTTCTTGAGAAGTTCGACACGCTCGTCGGTCCAGGGCATCTTGTCGGTACCGGCGGCTGTTTGCACGAGATCGCTCAAAACCTGAATCCTTCTTCCTTCGCGGGAATCCAAAACTCCCGCGTCCAAATCTTTACGCTGTACAGAAACGCTACATCTCGTAGCCCGATGCGTTACTGACTACTATGTCGGGTGACTCCACCGCAACAATGAGGGCCATCTTTCGGCGGGTTTTCCCCAGCTTTGGACGGGTGCCACATGGTTAACGAGACGTTAAGCCTCGGCTGACTCCCGCGTCCATGCGCTGTTTTGACTCAGGTGTGGATTCTGGTGCAATTGACCGGTGGGTAAGTGCACTTTATAGTTTGAGTGTTGCGCGCCGGTCTCACCCGACCGGCGTTTTTCATTTGGGTTTCACATGATCACGCCTGTTCTGCCGACTTACAACCGCGCCCATGTTTCCTTTGTGAGGGGTGAAGGCGCGCGCGTGTTCACCGAAGATGGCACCGCCTATCTCGATTTCGGCGCCGGCGTTGCCGTCACAAGTTGTGGTCACGCGCATCCGCACCTCGTCAAGGCATTGACGGAGCAGGCGCAGAAGCTCTGGCACACCTCGAACATCTATCAGATGCCGGGCCAGGAGAAGCTGGCGAAGCGCCTGATCGAGAGCACGTTTGCCGAGACGGTGTTCTTCTGCAATTCGGGTGCGGAGGCGCTCGAGTGTTCCATCAAGATGGCGCGGCGTTATCACTTCGTGAACGGTGCGCCGGAGCGGAACCAGATCATCACCTTCGAAGGCGCCTTCCACGGCCGTACGCTGGCGACGATCTCGGCCGGTGGCCAGGAAAAATACCTTGAGGGTTTTGCACCCCGCATGCCGGGCTTCGTGCAGGTGCCCTTCGGTGACGCGAAGGCGCTCGCCGCAGCGATCACGCCCGAGACCGCCGGCATTCTCATCGAGCCCGTGCAGGGTGAAGGCGGCATCCGCCCGCTGCCCCATGCCGAACTGAAGGCGCTCCGCGATCTCTGCGACAAGCACGGCCTGCTCCTCATCCTCGATGAAGTGCAGACGGGCGTGGGCCGCACCGGCAAGCTCTTCGCCCATGAATGGGCGGGGATCACGCCCGACATCATGGCGGTGGCCAAGGGCATCGGCGGCGGCTTTCCGCTGGGCGCCTGCCTTGCCACGGAAAAGGCGGCGAAGGGCATGACGGCGGGCACGCACGGCTCCACCTTCGGCGGCAATCCGCTGGCAACCGCCGTCGGCAACGCCGTGCTGGACGTGGTGCTGGCCGATGGCTTCCTCGACCATGTCCGCGATACCGCGCTCTATCTGAAGCAGAAACTGGCCGGTCTGAAGGATGCGCATCCCGCCGTCATCGAGGACATCCGCGGCGAAGGCCTGATGCTCGGCATCAAGTGCAAGGTGCCCAACACCTCGCTCCAGGCCGCGGCCGTTGCCGAAAAGCTTCTCACCATCGGCGCGGGCGACAATGTCGTGCGCCTTCTTCCGCCGCTCGTCATCACGCGGGCCGACGTGGACGAGGCGCTTCAAAAGCTCGACCGGGCCTGCAAGGCGGTGACGCCTGCAGCCGCGTGAATTCAGTACTGGGTAAGATCATGCACTTCCTCGACCTCAATGATTTCGACGCCAAGACGCTGCGGGGCATTGTCGATACCGCCCGCCGCATGAAGGAGGCGCGCAACGGCAAGCCGCGCGGCTTCCGCGAGAAGGACGAGCCGCTCAAGGGCAAGGCGCTGGCGCTGATCTTCGAACGTCCCTCGACCCGCACCCGCGTCTCCTTCGAGATGGCGATGAAGCAGTTGGGCGGCGAGGTGATCGTGCTCTCCGCCAACGACATGCAGCTGGGCCGCGGCGAGACCATTGCCGATACCGCCCGAGTGCTGTCGCGCTATGTCGACGGCATCATGCTGCGCGCTGCAAAGCACTCGAACCTGCTTGATCTGGCGGAACACGCCGCGGTGCCGGTCATCAACGGCCTCACTGATCTTTCGCATCCCTGCCAGGTGATGGCCGACATCCTGACGCTGGAAGAGCACAAGGGCCCGCTGCCGCAGCAGCACGTGGCCTGGGTGGGCGACGGCAACAACGTCGCCGCCTCGTGGATCCATGCCGTGGGTGTGATGGGCGGCAAGCTCACGTTGGGCTGCCCCGAGCAGCTCAATCCCACCCGCGAGGTGATGAGCTGGGCGAAAAAGGCGAATGCCGACGTCACCCTCACGACATCGCCCGAAAAAGCGGCGAAGGGCTCCGACTGCGTCATCACCGATTGCTGGGTGTCGATGCACGACAAGGACGGCGAGACCCGCCACAACCTTCTCAAGCCCTATCAGGTGAACAAGGCGCTGATGGCGCACGCCAAGGCCGATGCCATCTTCATGCATTGCCTGCCCGCCCACCGCAACGAGGAGGTGACTGACGAGGTCATGGATGGCCCGCGCTCGGTCGTCTTCGACGAGGCCGAGAACCGCCTGCACATCCAGAAGTCCATCCTGCTGCATTGCCTGGGCGGGACATGACGGCCGACAAGCTTCCCGATTTCGTCCTCCCCTTCGAAGTGAAACCCCTCGGCATCCGCGGCCGGGTGGTGCGGCTGGGGCCTGTGATCGACGACATTCTCTCGCGCCATGACTATCCGCCCTCCGTCTCGGCGCTGCTGGCGCAGGGGGTGGCGCTGACCGCACTCCTTGGCTCGGCCATGAAGTTCGACGGGAAGTTCATCCTTCAGACCAAGACCGATGGTCCGGTGTCGATGCTGGTCGCGGACTACGTGGCGCCCAACGGCGTGCGCGGCACGGCCCGCTTCACAAAGGAGCAGACGCTGGAAGGTTTGGGCGAGAAAGAGCTTCTCGGTGCAGGCTACCTCGCCATGACGGTGGACCAGGGTGCCAACATGGAACGTTACCAGGGGATCGTGCCCTTGGGTGACAACACGCTCGCTGAAGCCGCTCACACCTATTTCATGCAGTCGGAACAGATCCCGACGCGCCTTCGCCTCGCGGCAGGTCCGCTCTCGCTCAAGGGCGACAAGGCGGCCCACTGGCGCGCGGGCGCGATCCTGATCCAGCATCTGCCGCGCGAAGGCGGCATGTCGCCCATCCAGTATTCATCGGGTGACGTGCCCGAGGGTTACGACGACACGGTGACCGAGCACGATGACTGGGTGAAGGCCAAGCTGCTGCTCGACACGGTGGAGGATCACGAACTGCTCGATCCCACACTTTCAGCGGAAGAGCTGCTCTACCGCCTCTATCACGAGGATGGCGTGACGGTGTATCCGGCGGCGCAACTGGCGCGGCACTGCACCTGCTCAGCGGCGGCGGTGGAGACGATGTTGAAGAACTTCACGGCGGAAGAGCGCGCCGGCATGGTGCAGGATGGCGAGATCGCCGTCACCTGCGAGTTCTGCTCGACGCGCTATACCTTCAGCCCTTCACAATTTGATTGAGTGGCCGCGCCGCGACCGGTGAGCCGGTGCCCATGACGCCACTCATCGGCGTCAGGATGCGGTCCACGCTCACCACCGTCTTGCCGATGGGGAAAAGCGAGGCAATGGCAAGCTTCACATGCTGCCAGGCGAACGGAATGCCGATGATGGTGACGGCATAGGCAATGGCCGCCGAGATGTGGCCGATCGCCAGCCACCAGCCCGCGAGCACGAACCAGATGATGTTGCCGAGCATGCCAAGCGCACCCGTGCCCATGTCCTCACGGCCATAGAGCCGGTCGCGGGCGACGATGTCATAGCCGAAGGGCCAGAACGAAAAGCGCGCCAGCATGAAGCAGGAGCGGGCCCAGGGCAGGCCGATGATGGTAATCGCCATCAGGATGCCAGCCAGCGTCCAGGCAAGACCGGCGATGACGCCGCCTGTCACGAACCACAAGACATTGAGAATGAAGAGAATGATGGGCATGTGCGTGTCCCTCCGGTTACGGACTATGTGGGGAGGGTAAGGGCGGTTTTCAATCGGGAGGCGATTATCTCCCGATTCCGTCATGCCCGCGCAGGCGGGCACCCAGCTTTGGCTAATCATGGAAACGAAAAAAGAAGCTGGGCCCCCGCCTTCGCGGGGGTGACGGCCTGTTTTGCTGGAGGGAAAAAAATGATCGTCATTCCATGCGAGCGATGCGGAAGCGTCGCGAGACATGGAACCCAGCTTTGGTTGCCTCAGGTAAGCGGGGTTCCATCTCGCGCGGCACAAGCGTGCCGCTTGGATGGAATGACGGTGAAGCCTGGTGTCAACAGCACTTCGCCGCAAGCCGCGACATGAAGGCCTCGCACTTGCGCAACTGGTCGACCGCGATGAACTCGTCCGGCTTGTGGGCCTGCTCGATGGAGCCCGGACCGCAGACCACGGCGGGAATGCCGATCGACTGGAAGTGCCCCGCCTCGGTGCAATAGGACACCGTGTGGGTGGAATTGGCGTGGGCGCAGTGAAGCGCCAGCACTTCCGCCGGTGAATCCTGCTCGGGTGCAAGACCCGGCACATCGGTCATCTTCTCTGTCGAGATTCCCGCAACCGCCGACACCTTCTTCATCGCAGGCTCGAGCTTGCGCGAGAGGGCCGCGATGCGCTTCGGTACGGCCTCGCGGTCGGCGGTGGGCAGAAGCCTCGTCTCCCACGAGAAGCTGCAGCTCTTGGGCACGATGTTGTTGGCGGTGCCGCCCTTGATCACGCCCACGTGGATTGTCGAGTAGGGCGGGTTGAAGCGCCCGGTGGAGTCGCCCTCGGCGATCAGGTCCTCGCGGATGCGGTTGATCTCGGAAATGATCTCGGCTGCCACCATGATGGCATTGACGCCACGATCAGTGAGGGCCGAGTGGGATTCATGGCCCGTCACTTCCGTGCCATAGCGCACCGCGCTCTTGTGGGCATTCACCACCTGCATCGAGGTGGGCTCACCCACGATCACGGCGGCGGGACGCTTCAGGTGATCGCGCATGTGTTCGACCAACGGCACCACGCCGCGGCAACCCACTTCCTCGTCGCAGGAGAAGGCAAAGTGGATCGGCACCTTCAGCTTCGCCTGCTGGAAGGCGGGCACCATGGCGAGGCAGACGGCGATGAAGCCCTTCATGTCGCAGGTGCCGCGGCCATAGAGCAGCCCGTCGCGCAGCGTCAGCGCAAAGGGATCGCTGGTCCAGGCCTGGCCATCGACCGGCACCACGTCGGTGTGGCCGGAGAGCACGATGCCGCCTTCAACATCGGGCCCGATGGTGGCGTAGAGATTGGTCTTCTTCCCTTCCTCGTAATCCACGCGAAGATGCGGCACGCCATGGCCGTCAAGAAACTCCTCGATCCAGGCAATGAGCGGGATGTTGCTCTCGCGGCTCGTGGTGTCGAAGGAAATGAGCTTTGCGAGAATGTCTTCGGAGGTGGCAGGAAGCATGTGACCGGTCAGTTGAAGGTGGGCCGCTCGTGCGGTGAATCGAGCGAGAAGGCGGGAATGTCGATGGCGAAGGCATGCCCGTCACTGCCGAGCATGTGATAGCTGCCGACCATCATGCCCGACGGCGTGGTGAGCGGGCAACCGGATGTGTACTGGAAGCTGTCACCGGGCGCCACGGTGGGCTGTTCGCCGACCACGCCTTCGCCGATCACTTCCTGCTTGTGGCCGCGGGCATCGGTGATGATCCAGTGCCGCGAGATCAGTTTGGCCGGTTTTGAGCCGAGGTTCTCGATGGTGATGGTGTAGGCCCAAACGTAGCGGTCCTCGTCGGGTTTCGATTGCCCTTCAAGGAATTGCGGACGTACCGTGACACGGAAACGGTTGCTGATCGCCTGGTACATGATGCCAATTTAGGGGATTATCCCGGGTTTTCCACTGTCCTTTCGGGCGCACTTGCGCGTGGCGGTGCAAAACCGCCAAAAGGCCCATATGTCCGCAGCTTCCACCCCGCCCGACCTTGCCCTTCCGCCGGGCATTCTGCCCGCCCGCGTCATCACCGACTTCTGTGCGAAGGGTCTGATCGGCCTCGAGCGTCCGCTCGATCAGGACCAGGTGCAGCCGGCGAGCCTCGACCTCCGGTTGGGTCCGGTGGCGTGGCGGGTGCGCGCTTCTTTCCTGCCGGGGCCGAAGCTCCGGGTGGAAGAGAAGCTGAAGCAACTCTCGCTTCATGAAATCGATCTCCGCGCGGGCGCCGTGCTCGAGACGGGCTGCGTCTACATCGTCAAGCTGATGGAGAGCCTGCGCCTGCCGAAGGGTGTTGCCGCCGCGGCGAACCCCAAGAGTTCGACCGGCCGCCTCGACATCTTCACCCGTGTCATCGCCGATCAGGCGCAGGAATTCGACAAGGTGCCGGAGGCCTATGAGGGTCCGCTCTACGCCGAAATCTCGCCGCGCACCTTCCCGATCCTGGCGCGGCAGGGCTCGCGCCTCTCGCAGATCCGCTTCCGCTCCGGACCGTCACTGGCCAACGATGCGCTCATTCATGCGCTCCACGCCGCTGAGCCGTTGATCGCCGAGGGCGAGGCCAACATCGACGGCGGGCTTGCGCTCACCGTCGATCTTTCGCCCATGGTGCCGGGCGGGCCTGTGGGCTTCCGCGCCAAGCGGCACTCCGCGCTTGTCGATGTGGACAAGAAGGCCGCCCTCGACGTCCTAGACTACTGGGAGCCGATCTGGCAGCGGGGTTCGCTCATCCTCGATCCCGACCAGTTCTACATCCTTGCATCCAAGGAAGCGGTGCGCGTGCCGCCCACCCACGCCGCCGAGATGGTGCCCTTCAATCCGCTGGTGGGCGAATTCCGCGTCCACTACGCGGGCTTCTTCGATCCTGGCTTCGGACATTCATCCGGTGCGGGCGAGGGTGCGCGCGCCGTGCTCGAAGTGCGCTCCCACGAGGTGCCCTTCATCCTCGAGGATGGCCAGATCATCGGCCGCCTCGTCTACGAGCCGCTCACCGAGCGGCCGCAGCAGGTCTATGGCCAGCTCGGCTCCAATTATCAGAAGCAGGGCCTGAAGCTCTCCAAGCATTTCAAGCCTTTTGACCCCGGCGCAAAGCTCGGTTAGTCTCAGGGCGAGCGCGGGCGTAGTTCAGTGGTAGAACTCTTGCTTCCCAAGCAAGATGTCGTGGGTTCGATTCCCATCGCCCGCTCCAACTCTTTCAGCTGAGGACCGAACGCAAGACCGTGATCAATCGTGGATCGAGGGATTGCGAGACGTTGAAGCGCATGTAGTCCGTCGCAGTCCGGGCCGGGCTGAAGACATTTCCGGGCGCAAGGACGATCTTTTCGGCGAGTGCTGCACGCGCAACATCAGCCGCATCCGCACCATTGGGAAGCCTGCTCCAGAGAAAGAGACCGGCCTGCGGTTCGATCCACGGCGTGATGCCGATTGTCTTCAGGCGGGACGTCACGGTCGCCATGGCGCGCGCAAGTTTCTGCCGGAGCATGTCCACGTGCCTGCGGTATCCGCCATCGCTCAGCACCGAATGCACCAGCGCCGCATTCAGGCTGCTTCCGCCGAACGATGTTGCGATCTTGAGGTTCGTGAGTTCCTCGATCCAGTCGGGCCGTGCCACCACATAGCCGCAGCGCGCCGCCGCCGTGAGCGTCTTGGAAAAGCTGCCGATGTGGATCACCCGGTTGAGGCCGTCGAAGGCGGCGAGGCGAGGGGCCGGCGCATGTTCGAAATCGGCGAAGATGTCGTCCTCGATGATGGTGAGCGCGTGCTGCTCCGCCAGCTTGAGAATGCGGTGCGCGGTCACCGGGGCGAGCACGGCGCCTGTGGGATTGTGGACGGCGGAATTTGTGATGTAGAGGCGCGGGCGGTGGGCCGACAGCACGCGCGCAAATTCATCCGCATCCGGTCCCGTGGCTGTATAGCGCACGCTCACCACCTTGGCGCGGTGGGCCCGCAGAATGGCCTGGAAGTTGAAGTAGCAGGGATCATCGACAAGAACGGTATCGCCGGGCTCAAGCAGGAAGCGGCAGACGAGATCGATGGCCTGCGTGCCGGACTCGGTGAGGATGACCTGCGCGGGCGAAACCCCGATGCCGTGCTCGGCAATGCGGCGGGTGATGAACTGGCGGAGCGGCGCGTGACCCAGCGGCGAGTCATATTCCATCAGCCGGGCCACCGGTCCGCGCGCCGCAACGCGCACGGCCTTGCGCAGGCTTTCCTCAGGCAACCAGGCAGGCGGCAGCCAGCCGCACCCTGGCCGGAGATCAGCTTCGCCCGCTTCCAACGATTGCCGCGACACCCAGAAGGGATCGATGGCGCGATCCACCCGCGGCCCCATCTCGGCTAGCGACAAGGGCACGGCGGCGCGCGCCACGTAGAAGCCGGACCCGGCCCGCGAGGCGATCACGCCCTCCGCCTGAAGCCGGGCATAGGCTTCCGCCACCGTGGAGGGCGAAACCGAAAGCTGTTCGGCGCAGTGCCGGATGGAGGGAAGCCGCGCGCCCGGCAGCAGCGTGCGGGCGGCAAGACGCTGGCGGATCGACGACATGACCATCTCGACGCGGTTTTCGGTGGGCTTCCCGCTCATCTGTATTGAAACTCCATCCATACAGTTCCGCCAAACTGTACCGCACTGTCTCTGGCGGCTCCAGCGCTTTCCGGCGACAGGAGTGGGCAAGGAGCGCAGTCATGCACAGCAGCAGTGCCGGCCTTTCGGGCTGGCTGAACGGTCTGGCCGGGGTCATCATCTTCAGCGGTTCGCTGCCGGCCACCCGTGTGGCGGTGGCGGAGATCGATCCCGTCTTCCTGACGGTGGCGCGCGCAGCAATCGCAGGGCTGATTGCACTCGTCCTGCTGGTGGCGTTCCGGTCGGCGAGGCCCCAGAGGAAGGACATGGTCCCGCTTGCCGTCGTGGCCCTCGGCGTGGTCGTCGGCTTTCCGTTGCTCACGGCGCTGGCCCTGAAGCACGTGACCTCGGCTCATTCCATCGTCTTCATCGGTCTCCTGCCACTCGCAACAGCTGCCTTCGCCGTGCTGCGCGGCGGGGAGAGGCCGCGCGCCCCTTTCTGGTTCTTCTCGCTTCTGGGCAGCGCGCTGGTCTCGGGGTTTGCCTATGCGCAATCCTCCTCGGCCGCTTCGGTGGGCGATCTGCTCATGCTGGCGGCGATCGTGGTGTGCGGTCTTGGCTATGCCGAAGGGGCGCGCCTGTCGCGCCGGCTGGGGGGCTGGCAGGTGATCTGCTGGGCGCTGGTGCTGTCGCTTCCCGTGATGCTTCTCCTGGCCGTCATGGAAGCGCCCGCAAGCTGGGCGAATGTCGGGGGCGCGGCCCTGGCCGGGCTCGCCTATGTCTCGCTCTTCAGCATGCTGATCGGCTTCGTCTTCTGGTATCGCGGCCTTGCCCTGGGCGGCATCGCAAGTGTGGGGCAGCTCCAGCTTCTGCAGCCCTTCTTCGGGCTGGCGCTTGCCGGACTTGTTTTGGGTGAACATGTCTCGGGGCTGATGCTGGCCGTCACTGCACTCGTCATCCTGTGTGTTGCCGGTGCCCGGCGCTTCGCCTGAGACGCCGCCCGCATAATTATCCATCGGCTCCGGATTGATGCACCACCCTTGCCAATCCCATGCGCTTGCGTAGAGTTGCGCCCGCTCAACGCAGAAGAAAATGGGAAACGTCCGATGTCCACGCACGCGCTCAAGTCAGCGGTCCAATTCATCAACAAGAAGGAAAGCCTCGTCGTCGATGCGCTGGACGGCCTGCTCCGCGCCAGCGGCGGCGCCAACCTTGCCCGCCTCGATGGCTATCCCGGCGTCAAGGTCATCCTCCGCACCGATCACAAGCCCAACAAGAACGTGGCAATCATCGCAGGCGGCGGCTCCGGCCATGAACCGGCCCATGCGGGCTTCGTCGGCAAGGGCATGCTCACCGCCGCGGTGTGCGGCGATGTCTTCGCTTCGCCCGCGATCGATGCCGTCTTCGCCGCCATCATGGCAGTGACGGGCAAGGCCGGCTGCCTCGTCATCTTCAAGAACTACACGGGTGACCGCCTCAACTTCGGCCTTGCGGTGGAGCGGGCCCGCGCGCTCGGCAAGAAGGTGGAGGTGGTGATCGTGCGCGACGACATCGCCCTTCCCGACATTCCCCAGCCGCGCGGCATCGCCGGCGTCATGTTCGTGGAAAAGGTCGCAGGCCACTACGCCGAGAAGGGCGCCAACCTGAAGACGGTAGCCGCCATGGCGCAGAAGGCGAGCGATGGCCTGGTCTCGCTCGGCATCTCGCTCTCCTCCTGCACGCTGCCGGGCATCGGCCGCGAAGACCGTGTGCCCCACGGCAAGGCGGAACTGGGCCTCGGTCTCCACGGCGAACCGGGTGTCGATCTCGTCAATCTCGAAAGCGCCCGACAGGCCGCCCTCATGGTGGCGGACCGTCTCTTCGCGGCAGCCAAGCCTGCCAAGAGCTATGCGCTCCTCGTCAACAACCTCGGCTCCACCACGGCGCTGGAAATGAGCCTGCTCACCAATGAAGTGCTGGCGAGCAAGCACGGCGCCAAGATCAAGCTGGTGCTCGGCCCGGCGATGCTGGTCTCGTCGCTCGACATGCACGGCTTCTCGCTCAGCCTGCTGCCGCTGACGCCAGACTTCGAGAAGGCGCTGCTCTCGCCCGCAAGCCCGCTCGTCTGGCCGCCGATCCGCGGCCATGTGAAGCCGAAGCTCGTGAAGCTGCCCAAGGAGATGAAGTCCAAGGGCTACAAGCCGAGCAAGAATGCAGCGTTGGCGGCCCTCGTCACCAAGGCCTGCGACATCCTTGTCAAGTCGGAAGCAACCCTCAACGCGCTCGATGCCAAGGTGGGTGACGGCGACACGGGTTCGACCATCGCCACCGCCGCCCGTCACGTGCAGACGGCGCTGCCGCTCATGCCGCAGGCGAAGCTCGACCAGTTCTTCGCCGCCACAAGCGATGCGCTCACCCGCACCATGGGTGGCTCGTCCGGCGTGCTGCTGGCGATCTTCTTCTCCGCCGCAAGCCAGGCGGCTGCAGGCGGTGCCAACTGGCAGAAGTCGCTCGTCGCCGGTCTCGACAAGATGATGGCCTATGGCGGCGCCAAGCCCGGTGACCGCACCATGATCGATGCGCTGATGCCCGCTCTTGCGGCGCTCCCCAAGGGTGTTGCAGCGGCGGCAAAGGCGGCACGCGAGGGCGCAGATGCAACGGCGAAGATGAAGTCGGCCCGCGCCGGCCGCTCCACCTACGTCTCGGCGTCCAATCTCTCCGGCGTAACCGATCCGGGAGCGGAAGCGATTGCGCTGCTGCTCGAAGGATTGGCCTAATCAGTCGGCAAGTTCGGCGATCACCGCATTCAGGATGCGACGCCCGGCTTCGGTGGCCCGAAGCCGGGTTTTTTCCTGCGTGACCAGGCCAAGCTCGCTGAGCGCCGCGATCTTCTCGGGCGCAATCGGCCGGTTGGAGAGCCGCGCATGGGCGGCAAGGTCGATGCCCTCGGTGATGCGGAGCCCCATGAGCAGCATTTCGCGGGCCTGCGCTTCGGCCGCCACGATTTCTTCGCTCACGATGCCGTGGCCCTGCGCGGTCACCAGCGCGCGCCACGTTTCCGGATGCTTCTCGGCAATGAGGGCGATGCGGTTGCTGCCCTCGGCCAGGCGGCTGTGGGCGCCGGGACCCACGCCGGCATATTCGCCGTAGCGCCAGTAGAGCAGGTTGTGGCGGCTCTCGTCGCCCGCCTTCGCGTGGTTCGAGATTTCATAGGACGGAAGCCCCGCCGCCGCGGTCATCTCCTGCGTGAGGTCGTAGAGGTCGGCGGCGAGATCGTCTTCAGGAATCGTGAGCTTTCCGGCTGCGTGAAGATCGGCGAAGCGCGTCTCGGGCTCGATCGTCAGCTGATAGAGCGACATGTGGCCCTGCTGCTCGGTGAGCGCGCGGGCCAGTTCGGCGCGCCACGCCGGGAGCGATTGTCCGGGCCGCGCATAGATCATGTCGAAGGAAACGCGCGGAAAGATTTTCGCGGCAAGGCGGAAGGCGGCGAGTGCCTCCTCCGGCGTGTGCTGGCGGCCCAGTGCCTTGAGATCAGTCTCATCAAGCGACTGCACGCCCACCGAGACGCGGTTGACGCCCGCCGTGCGGTAGCCGCGGAAGTTTTCGGCCTCCACGCTGGTGGGATTGGCCTCAAGCGTGATCTCCGCATCGGGTGCGACAGGCCACAGCGCCGCGATCGTGTCGAGCACATGGGCGACGGCGGCGGGTGGCATCAGTGAAGGCGTGCCGCCGCCGAAGAAGATGCTGCTCACGGTGCGGCCCGGCGTGCGCTGCCGCATCATCCGGAGTTCGGTTGCAAGGGCTGCGGCAAAAGAATTCGTATCCACCTCTTCATGGCGGACATGGCTGTTGAAGTCGCAATAGGGACACTTGGCCTTGCAGAAGGGCCAGTGCACGTAAACGCCGAAGGCGCTCACAGAAGCTCCTTCATCAGGAGATCAAGCGCGCGGGCGCGGTGCGAGATGGCGTTCTTCTCGTCGGCTGTAAGCTCGGCAAAGGTCCTGCCGTTGCCGCCATCGGGCACGAACATCGGGTCGTAGCCATGACCAAGCTGCCCGCGCGGCGGCCAGGTGAGGTATCCCGGTGCCTGGCCCACGAAGATGCGCTCGCTGCCGTCGGGCCAGAGCACCACGAGGGTGCAGTTGAAGGTGGCGCGGCGGGCGGCGGGCGTGGTGGCGCCCTTCGCCTGCAGCTTTTCCTCGACGGTGCGCATGGCCATGGTCCAGTCGCGCGACGGTCCGGCCCAGTCGGCGGTATAGACGCCGGGCGCACCATCGAGCGCATCAACGCAGAGGCCGGAGTCATCCGCGATGGTGATGAGTCCCGAGGCTTCCATCGCTGCCGTTGCCTTGATGCGGGCGTTGCCGATGAAGGTGTTCTCCGTTTCGGCGGGCTCGCCGAGGCCGCGCTCACCCGCACTCGTGACCTCAACGCCGCGTGGCCCGAAGATCTGGCGGAATTCCTCGAGCTTGCCCTTGTTGTGCGTGGCGATCAGGAGTGTTTCGCCCTTCAGTGTCTTTGCGCTCATCTCAGGTCCGTTCATCCCGCGATGGCAAGTTTCTGCAGCGCCACGAGTTCCGACACGCCCTGACGGGCGAGCGCCAGAAGGTCATGCAGTGTGGCTTCGCTGAAGGGTTCGCCTTCCGCCGTTCCCTGGATTTCCACGATGCCGCCCTTGCCGGTCATGACGAAGTTGGCGTCAGTGCCGGCGGTGGAATCTTCCGCATAGTCGAGATCGAGCACCGCCTGCCCGCCGTGGACGCCGCAGGAGATGGCGGCCACATGGTCGAGGAGCGGCGAGGCTGAAAGAAGGCCGCGCTTCACCATCACGCCGAGGCAATCATGGAGTGCAATCCAGGCCCCGGTGATCGCCGCCGTGCGGGTGCCGCCATCGGCCTGCAGCACGTCGCAGTCGAGGGTGATCTGGCGTTCACCGAGCGCCTTGAGGTCGACGACGGCGCGCAGCGCCCGGCCGATCAGGCGCTGGATTTCCTGGGTGCGGCCGGACTGCTTGCCGGCGGCCGCCTCGCGGCGGGTGCGCTCGTGGGTGGCACGCGGCAGCATGCCGTATTCGGCCGTCACCCAGCCCTTGCCCTGGCCCTTGAGCCACGGCGGCACCTTCTCGTCGACGGAGGCGGTGACCAGCACATGGGTGTCGCCGAACTTGACGAGGCAGGAGCCCTCGGCATGCTTGGTGAAGCCGCGCGTGAAGCTGACGGTGCGCAGTTGGTTGGCTTTCCGGCCGGAAGGGCGCATTCTGGGTCTTTCCTTTGTGTTGAGCGCGGGGGTTCATACTCCGGACATTGACCCCCGCCAACCCGCTTTCTATCTTTTGCCCATGACGCTCCTTCCGGCCAAACCTCTGGACGAAAAGCTGCCCGGCATCGCCGGGCTGGACCAGCGCAGCCGCGACATCTTCCGGCGGCTGGTGGACACCTACCTGGAAACGGGTGAGCCCGTGGGCTCGCGCACCATTTCCAAGGTCCTGCCGAATACGCTCTCGCCCGCGTCCGTGCGGAACGTGATGAGCGACCTCGAGGAAGCGGGCCTCATCCATTCGCCCCATACCTCCGCTGGCCGTGTTCCCACCGAAGTGGGCCTGCGCTTCTTCGTGGACTCGCTTCTCGAAGTGGGCGCCATCAGCGAATCCGAACGCGCCTCCATCGATGCCCAGATCCGCGCTTCGAACCGTCAGCGCCGCACCGAGGATGTGCTGGGCGAGGCGACGACGCTGCTCTCCGGCCTCTCGCAATGCGCTGGTGTGGTGCTGACGCCGAAGCTCAACACCAAGCTGAAGCATATCGAATTCGTGAACCTCGGCTCGGGCCGGGCGCTGGTCATCCTCGTGGGCGAGGACGGCACGGTCGAGAACCGCGTCATCGACGTGCCGCCGGGGCTTCCGGCCTCGGCCTTCCTGCGCGCCACCAATTATCTCTCGAGCATGGCCCAGGGCCGCACGCTGGACGAGGTGCAGAGCCTGATCGCCCAGGAGATGCAGAAGCTCCGGGCCGAGCTGGACGAGCTTTCAGCCCGCCTCGTGCAGGACGGGCTTGCGATCTGGGGTGGCGACGGGGCGAGCGACAACCGTTCGCTCATCGTGCGCGGGCAGGCGAACCTGCTGGAAAACGCCAGCGCCATCACCGACCTCGAGCGCATGCGCCGCCTCTTCGACGACATCGAGAACAAGCGCGACCTCGTGGATCTCCTCGGCCTTGCCGAGAACGCCGACGGGGTGCGGATCTTCATCGGTTCGGAAAACCGGCTGTTCTCGCTCTCGGGCTCTTCCCTCGTGGCCGCCCCCTTGCGCAACGAGAAGGAAAAGATCGTGGGCGTGCTCGGCATCATCGGGCCCACACGGCTCAACTACGCCCGCATCATTCCCATGGTGGACTACACCGCCAAGGTGGTGGGAAAGCTGATCGGCTGACATGAAGACGCTGCTCGTGCTGGCGCATCCGCTGCCCGACAGCCTCAACGCCGCGCTGGCACAAGCCGCGGAGGAGGAGCTTCGCCGCTGTGGCCACGACGTCAGGCGGCGTGACCTGTATCGGGACGGTTTTGCCCCCGCCCTCACGGCGCATGAGCGCCAAACGCAATACACCCGCTTCGATGCTTCCGCCGTCTCGGCCGAAACGGAGGAGTTGCTGTGGGCGGACGCCATCGTGCTCGTCTTCCCCACATGGTGGTTTGGGCTTCCGGCCATCCTGAAAGGCTGGATCGACCGGGTCTGGGCGCCGGGTATCGCCTATGATCATGCCCCCGACATGGGGCCGTTGCGGCCCAGGCTTCAGGGTCTCCGCCACATGCTGGTGATCACCACGCTGGGTTCGCCCTGGTGGGTGGACTGGCTTATTCTGAATCGCCCGGTGACGCGTGTGCTCAAGCGGGCCGTGCTCGGGCCTTGTGCGCCGGGAGCGCGATTTTCGGCCCTGTCCTTCTACGGTTGCGAGAAGCTCTCGCCTGCTCGGGTGGACGAGATGAGGGCAAAAGTGCGGGCCCGGATCGCCGCTCTGCCGGTTGGTTAAGAGCAAGCTGACGCTCGTCAACCGAACGGCTTGATTTTTGCGCCGCAAACCCCGATATGCGGGCCATAAATCCCAAAAATCCAAATCATCCGGTTGAAGACATGAGCGATAACCCTGCACAGGCCAACGCCGACCTTGAGGCTGCGGCGGACGAACTTCTTGCCAAGGCCGAGGCCGACACGCTGCTCGAGCCCGAGCTTGATCCGCGCGATGCCGAAATCGCCGCGCTGAAGGAAGAAGTGGCGGCGGGCAAGGACCGTCTGCTCCGCTTTGCCGCCGAGTCCGAGAACACCAAGAAGCGCCTCGAGCGCGAGAAGGCCGAGGCGACGCTCTATGCCGCCAGCAATTTCGCCCGCGACCTGCTCTCGGTGGCCGATACCCTGTCGCGTGCCCTCGCCACCTTCGACAACCGCGACGGCATCGACGACAAGACCCAGAAGTTCATCGACGGCATCGAGATCACTGAGCGCGAACTGCTGTCCGTGTTCCAGCGCCACAACATCCGCAGGCTGGAGACGGTGGGCGCCAAGTTCGACCCCAATTTCCATCAGGCCATGTTCGAGGTGCCCACCAGCGAAAAGCCGCCGGGCACGGTGATGCAGGAAATCCAGGCGGGCTATGCCGTGGGCGAACGCTGTCTGCGTCCGGCGCTTGTCGGCGTGGCGAAGGCCGCGGGCTGATCCCATGGCGGCGCGGGGGCCCCTCACGGGTGGATGCCTCTGTGGCCACATCCGCTTCGAGGCGGAGGGCGAACCCGGCAAGCCGCACACCTGCTCCTGCCGCATGTGCCAGCGCCACACCGGCAGCCTGACGGTCAGCTGGGTCGAGTTTCCGAAAGACAAGGTGACGTGGACGGGTCCTGGTGGAGCGCCGGCAACCTTCCGCTCCTCGGCCATGTCGTCACGCGCCTTTTGCCCGAAGTGCGGCTCGTCTCTCGGAGCGATCGACGATGCACCGGTGGTGGCGCTGGTCACGGGCGTGTTCGACAAGCCGGCGCTCGTGGCGCTCAAGCCCGTGGCCCATTCCTTCAAGGGTCAGCGGCCACGCTGGTGGCACGTGGATGCCGGCGGTTGAGGTCCGCCTCCTGATGCAAATCTCCTGTTGAGAACACTGTCCGGCACTGGACAGACTCCGGGTCATGGTTCCAGCAATGGTGGTGGAGAGGGTCCACACATAACTGGGGTTTGACCATGTCTGACTACAAGCTTGAGATCTACAAGGACAAGAGCGGCGGCTTCCGCTGGCGCCGTACCGCCTCCAACGGCGAGATCGTCGGTGCATCCTCCGAGAGCTACGCCGCCAGGAAGGATTGCGAAGCCAACGCCAATCGCGACACTGCCGCCGACAAGTGGGAATTCTACAAGGACAAGTCCGGCAAGAGCCGCTGGCGCTGCTTCTCCACCGCGAACGGCAAGCAGGTGGGCAAGAGCACGGAAGCTTTCTCCTCCCCCGCCGCCGCCAAGAACAACGCCAAGATGAACGGGTGGAAGGGGTAAGTCAGGCGCTCCACGTGAAGCGCCGGTGGCGCTTCACCGCCTGACGCACGCGCGGGAGGTGCCGCAAGGCACCGGGCCCCGCGCCGGGAGAGACGCATCCACTTTCTCTCTCCACGACCGGGCTTGACCCGGTTGTCCACGTCAGTCGCTCAACTGGATGCCCGGCTCGAGGCCGGGCATGGAGAGTTTGGGACATCTCGCTTTCGCTCGATCAAGTGTTGCGCGTCCGGAATGACGGATTGGAGAATGAGCGCGAGTGCTCAAGGCCGGGCATGGAGAGTTTGGGAGATCTGCGCCCTACCTCTCCAGCACCAGCAGATCAAAGTCGGACTCGTAGGCCGGTTTGGGGAACTGCAGCACGAGGCGGTTCTTGCCGAGCCGTTCCACCACCGCCACCTGGTTTTCCTTCAGGTCGTCGCCGTACTTGCGCGGCGGCTCGTCCCAGATGTGGCCGGCGCCGAGATAAATCATCCGCGTGGCTGACTCCGTATAGAAGCGGCCCTGGGTGCGCTGCGAGCCTGACGTCTTCTTCAGGAACCAGCCCGAGCCATCATCGCTGATCGCGCACTTGAACGGCGCATAGACGGTGAGCGGCAGGCCGCCGCCCATCTTGATCGTCCGGCATTTCCATTTTCCCTTGGCATCGAAATCACCCTCGACCGCCATGGGCGTGCCCGCCAGTGCCGCCTCCAGCACCTTGACGTCGGCGGCGGCACCCTGCGCCCGCGCATCGGCGAGCGCCTTGGCCTTCACCGCATCGAACTGCTCGAGGCGCGCCTTGTCGTCCGGCGTGATCAGCGATTGCAGCGCGCCATCGGCCCTTGCGGGAACGGCAAGCAGCAGGACGGCAAGGACGGAAAGAACGAGGCGCATGGGACACTCCATTGGTCAGTTCAGGTGGACGGCTTTGTCACGCGCCGCAGGGTGAGGTTGATCCGCCCGCCATCCTTGAGCAGCGTCGAGGTGCCGGGATAGATACGGTCGATGCCGTGAAAGCAGAGCCGCGCCGGACCGCCGAAGGCGAGCACATCACCGGAAGCAAGCTTCAGCGATTGCGTCTTGCCGCCGCGCTCGTTGCCGCCGATGCGGAAGAGTGCGGTATCGCCGAGCGAGACGGAAACCACGGGCGCATCGAGGGCCTGCTCGTCGCGGTCCTGATGCAGGCCCATCTTGGCCGAGCCGGAATAGAAATTCACGAGGCAGGCTTCCGGCGGATGGGCATAGCCCGAGACATCCCGCCAGAGCGCAAGCAGCATCTCCGGCATCGCGGGCCAAGGCTCGCCCGTGCCCGGATGGGTCGCCTGGTAGCGGTAGCCGCGCGCCTGGTCGGAGACCCAGCCTAGCGTTCCCATGTTGGTCATGCGCACGCTGAAGGGCTTGCCCGTCTTGGGCATTTCCGGCGTGAACAAGGGCGCGGCCCGTGCCGCGGCGCGGATCGCCTCCACCAGGGCTGCCTGGGCGCTTGCATCGAAGTACTGGGGAAAAAAGCTGATCCCCTCCCGGATTGTCGTCACCATATGCAAATGATAGGGACCCTGCCCACGGGGCTCAAGCTTGGATGAGGTATGGGATGAAAGACTGCAAACTGGTGCGAAGCGGCGAAGCCTTCCATGGCAAGCAGGGCCTCGACTATTTTTCCGGGATCTCGGCCGAGACGGCGGGCTCGACCGGCATCTGCATGCACATGCTCACCATGCCGCCCGGTGCAAAGGCGAAGCCGCACTATCACGAGTCCCACGAAACGGCGATCTTCATGCTGGAGGGGGAAAGCGAGATGCTGTACGGCCCCAAGCTCGACCAGGTCATGCGGGTGAAGCAGGGGGACTTCCTCTACATTCCGCCGGGGATGCCGCACCAGCCCTACAACCCCACGGACAAGCCCGCCCGGGCGGTCATCGCCCGGACCGATCCCAACGAGCAGGAGAGCGTCGTCCTGCTTTAAGGATGCGGCAGAATTGCCCGCTCCGGGGACATTCACGAATCCTTGATAGGCCCGGACGGCCTCACTATATACGCCCCGAACGCCGGAATGACGCGGGCAAAACCCAGCCGTTTTCCGGGGCTTTTTGAACATCGGAGGCGGCACCGGACGGAGGCCCGAAGGGGCAGTTCACAGCCGTCTGCCACAGGAGGACTGAAATGGCTAAAGTGATCGGCATTGACCTTGGCACCACGAACTCGTGCGTCGCGGTCATGGAAGGCAAGAACCCGAAGGTGATCGAGAACGCGGAAGGTGCACGCACCACTCCCTCGATCGTGGCCTTCACTGCAGACGGCGAAAACCTGGTGGGCCAGCCAGCCAAGCGCCAGGCCGTCACCAACCCGGAAAACACATTCTTCGCGATCAAGCGCCTCATTGGCCGCCGCATGGAAGACCCCATGGTGGCCAAGGACAAGAAGCTTGTTCCCTACAACATCGTCAAGGCCGACAACGGCGACGCCTGGGTGGAAAGCCGCGGCAGCAAGTTCGCGCCCTCGCAGATCTCCGCCTACACCCTCACCAAGATGAAGGAAACGGCCGAGCGCTATCTGGGCGAGCCCGTGACCCAGGCGGTCATCACCGTTCCCGCCTACTTCAACGACTCCCAGCGCCAGGCCACCAAGGACGCCGGCAAGATCGCCGGCCTCGAAGTGCTCCGCATCATCAACGAGCCGACGGCGGCGGCACTCGCCTACGGCCTCGACAAGAAGGAAGCCGGCACCATCGCGGTCTATGACCTCGGCGGCGGCACCTTCGATATCTCCATCCTCGAAATCGGCGACGGCGTCTTCGAAGTGAAGTCGACGAACGGCGACACCTTCCTCGGCGGTGAAGACTTCGACATGCGCATCGTCGACTACCTCGCCGACGAGTTCAAGAAGGAGCAGGGCATCGACCTCCGCAAGGACAAGCTCGCCCTGCAGCGTCTGAAGGAAGCGGCCGAAAAGGCCAAGATCGAGCTCTCGTCCTCGATGCAGACGGAAGTGAACCTGCCGTTCATCACCGCCGATGCCTCGGGCCCGAAGCATCTCACCATGAAGATGACCCGCGCCAAGCTCGAAGCCCTTGTGGATGACCTCATCCAGAAGACGGTCGAGCCCTGCCGCCAGGCCCTCAAGGATGCCGGCGTCACCGCAGGCCAGATCGATGAAGTCGTTCTGGTGGGCGGCATGACCCGCATGCCCAAGGTCATCGAGGTGGTGAAGCAGTTCTTCGGCAAGGAGCCGCACAAGGGCGTGAACCCGGACGAAGTGGTGGCCATCGGTGCCGCCATTCAGGCCGGCGTGCTCAAGGGCGAAGTGAAGGACGTTCTCCTGCTCGACGTGACCCCGCTGTCGCTCGGCATCGAAACGCTGGGTGGCGTGTTCACCCGCCTCATCGACCGCAACACCACGATCCCGACCAAGAAGAGCCAGGTGTTCTCGACCGCTGACGACAACCAGACGGCCGTGACCATCCGCGTCTTCCAGGGCGAGCGTGAAATGGCGGCCGACAACAAGATGCTCGGCCAGTTCGACCTCATGGGCATTCCCATGGCGCCGCGCGGCATTCCGCAGATCGAGGTCACCTTCGACATCGATGCCAACGGTATCGTGAACGTGTCCGCCAAGGACAAGGCCACGAACAAGGAACAGCAGATCCGCATCCAGGCCTCGGGTGGTCTCTCTGACGCCGAGATCGACAAGATGGTCAAGGAAGCGGAAGCCAACGCCGCCGAGGACAAGAAGCGCAAGGATCTGGTGGAAGCGAAGAACCAGGCCGAAGGCCTCATCCACTCCACCAACAAGACGCTCGCCGATCTGGGCGACAAGGTCTCCGACGCCGACAAGTCGGCTGCCGAGGCTGCCATTGCCGATGTGAAGGCTGCGATCGAAAGCGGCGATGCCGCCGAGATCAGCAGCAAGACCACCGCACTGGCCCAGGCTGCGATGAAGCTCGGCGAGGCCATGTACAAGCAGGCCGGAGCCGCCAACGCTGATGGTGCCGACGGCGCGTCTTCTGGCAAGTCCTCGGGCAACGCCGCGGATGAAGATGACGTGCTCGACGCCGACTTCGAAGAAGTGAAGGACGACGACAAGAAGTGAATGTAGCCGGACCCCGGCTGCCGCCATCCCGCTCCCCTTAGGGCGGGCCGGCGGGGCCGGGGGCTGGTGCAGGCGCTTCATTCAGCTTATGGGTCACCCCCGACCCTCCCCTCTGATCCCGCGCCCGGCCACCGGGCCGGGAGAGAAGACCAAGCAACACCATGGCCAAGCGCGACTATTACGAAGTTCTGGGTGTCTCGAAGAACGCCGATGAAAAGGCGTTGAAGACCGCCTTCCGGAACATGGCCAAGAAGTTCCATCCCGATGCCAATCCGGGCAACAAGGATGCGGAAGCCAAGTTCAAGGAAATCAACGAAGCCTACGACGTTCTGAAGGACCCGCAGAAGAAGGCGGCCTACGACCGCTTCGGTCATCAGGCCTTCGAGAACGGCATGGGCGGCGGGCGTGGCCCCGGTCCCGGCGGCGCCGGCTTCGGCCCCGATTTCTCCTCCTCCATGTCCGACATCTTCGAAGACCTCTTCGGGGATTTCATGGGCGGCGGTCGCGGACGCCAGCAGCGCGGACGCGGTGCGGGCGGCGCCCAGCGCGGCTCAGACCTGCGCTACAATCTCGAGATCAGCCTCACCGAGGCCTACACCGGCAAGACCGCGCAGGTTCGCGTGCCCTCCTCTGTCGCCTGTGAAGTGTGCAAGGGTTCGGGCGCCAAGCCCGGCACCGCGCCCAAGCAGTGCGGCACCTGCGGTGGTGCGGGCGTTGTGCGCTCGCAGTCGGGCTTCTTCACCGTCGAACGCGCCTGCCCCACCTGTCAGGGCCGGGGCCAGGTGATCAGCGATCCCTGCACCGCCTGCGGCGGCCAGGGCCGTGTCACCAAGGAGCGCACGCTCTCGGTCAACATTCCGATCGGTGTCGAGGACGGCACGCGCATCCGTCTTGCCGGTGAAGGCGAAGCGGGGCTGCGCGGCGGCCCGGCGGGCGACCTCTACATTTTCCTCTCGGTGCGTCCGCACGAGTTCTTCCAGCGCGATGGCGCGGACCTTTACTGCAAGGTGCCGATCTCCATGGCGACGGCGGCCCTCGGCGGCGAGATCGAAGTGCCGACGATCGACGGCAAGAAGGCGCGCGTGAACATTCCCGAAGGTGCGCAGAACGGCAAGCAGTTCCGCCTGAAGGGCAAGGGCATGCCGGTGCTGCGCTCGTCGCAGTCTGGCGACATGTACATCCAGGTGGCGGTGGAAACGCCGGTCAACCTGACGCGCCGCCAGCGCGAGCTTCTTGCAGAGTTCGAGAAGGAAGCGCGCAACAACTCGCCGGAGTCGGAAGGCTTCTTCGCCAAGGCCCGCGCCTTCTGGGATGGGTTCGGGGGATAGGTCTCTCCACCCTCATCCGCCCTTCGGGCACCTTCTCCCGCGAGCGGGAGAAGGCGAACGGCCTTCGCCCTCGCCCCTCTGGGGAGAGGGTCCGCGGAACGCGGGGGTGAGGGGACGCCGTCTCCACCTGTGATCCCCATTCCCAACGCGCTATATCCGCACCCATGAGCACCCACGCCACCACCCGCCGCATTGCCTTCGCCGCCGTCACGCTTCTCATCGCGGTGGCGATCGGCGTCTATGCGCTCATGTCCTCGCCACAACAGGGACAGCGCTCCTTCGGCGAGGCGCTTGTGGGCGGGCCCTTCACCATGGTGAACCAGAAGGGCGAGACCGTTAGCGAGAAGAGCTTCGCCGGCAAGCCCATGCTGCTCTTCTTCGGCTACACCTATTGCCCTGATGTCTGCCCCACCGAACTGCAGGTGATGGCGGAGGCGCTGCGGCAGCTGGGTGACAAGGCGTCAGACATCCAGCCCATCCTCGTCTCGATCGATCCCGCCCGCGACACCCCGCAGGTGCTGGCGGACTATGTGGCGAACTTCGGCCCGCAGTTTGTGGGCCTCACCGGTACCCCGGAGCAGGTGAAGGCCATGGCCGACGCCTACCGGGTGTTCTACGCCAAGGTCGAGAACAAGGACGATCCAAAAGCCTATCTGATGGACCATTCATCCATCATCTATCTCATGGGCCCTGACGGCAAGTTCCTGAAACACTTCACCTATTCGACCGATGCAAAGGCTCTGGCCGAGGGCATCGCAGCAGCACTGGGGCGCTGAGGGAACGGACGGGGCAGCAGGACGTTCCACACCATGCGTTCACTGCATGGCAAATCCGCCACCTTTGCCCTCAACGATGGTCCAATCCCGCAAGCCATTGTTAATCCGCACGCGCGAGGATATCGTGCACTGCATCATACCGGCGTAGGGCGCATTGTTCTGGGGGCGCCCCAACAAGGGCCACACCTATGCTCTATCACTTCTATGAAATGAACCACGCCGCAGTTGCCCCCTGGCGGACCGCCTTCGAGGCCGGCCGCGCCTATTGGGACAATGCTTCAAACCCCCTCGCGCAAACGGTTTTCGGCCGCTCTGCCGCGGCCTCCCTGCACCTCTTCGAGCGCCTCACCCGGCGCTATGCCAAGCCCGAGTTCGGGATCAGCGAAACCTTCGTGGGCAAGCGCCAGGTGGCGATCCACCAGGAGGTGGTCTGGCAGAAGCCCTTCTGCAACCTGATTCACTTCCGCAAGGACGACGATGCCGGCGTGAAGAAGCAGGAAAAGCTTCTGATCGTGGCGCCCATGTCGGGCCATTACGCCACGCTGTTGCGCAACACCGTGGAAGCCATGCTTCCCTCGCATGACGTTTACGTCACCGACTGGGCCGATGCCCGCAACGTGCCGCTGGGCAGCGGCACCTTCGACCTCGACGATTACACCGACTACGTCATCAACATGCTGCATCACCTGGGCGAGCGCGCCCATGTGATGGCCGTCTGCCAGCCTTCGGTGCCGGTGATGGCGGCGGTCTCGCTGATGAGCGAGCGCGAGGATGCGCTGGTGCCCAAGACCATGATCCTGATGGGCGGGCCCATTGATACGCGCCGCAACCCCACCGCCGTCAACAAGCTTGCCGAGAGCAAGGGCGTGGAATGGTTCCGCAACAACGTCATCATGACCGTGCCCTTCCCGCTGCCGGGCATGGGCCGCGCCGTCTATCCGGGCTTCCTGCAGCTCACCGGCTTCATGACCATGAACCTCGACCGCCACATGTCGGCGCACCGCGAGCTGTTCTGGCACATGGTGGAAGGCGACGGCGACAGCGTCGAAAAGCACGAGGACTTCTACGACGAATACATGTCGGTGATGGATCTCAATGCAGACTTCTATCTGCAGACGGTGGACCGCGTCTTCGTCCACCACGATCTGCCCAACGGCACCTACGCCTATCGCGGCCACCGCATCCGCCCGGAACTGATCAAGCGCACCGCATTGCTCACGGTGGAAGGCGAGCGTGACGACATCTCCGGCGTGGGCCAGACCTATGCCGCCCACACCATTCTCGCCGGCCTTCCCGCCGAGATGAAGCACCACCACCTGCAGCTGGGCGTCGGCCACTACGGCGTCTTCTCGGGCTCGCGCTTCCGCAAGGACGTGGTGCCGGTGATCTCCGGCGTGATCGCCCGCTACAAGGCCTGACGCCCGCATGCGTCTCTTGCGCGCCTTCACGGACCGCAAGAAAAGCCCGCTCCCCGAACCGGTGAGCGAAATGCTGCTGGTGGCGGGTGAAGAGGTCAGCCTCACCTTCAAGCGCCACGCCGCCGCCCGCCGCTTCACCCTGCGTCTCTCCCGTGACGGCAAGGGCTTTGTCATGACCATGCCGCGCCGCGCCAGCATGATGGATGCGCGCGCCTTCGCCCGCAAATCGCAAGACTGGATGGAGCGCGCCCTCTCCCGCCGCACCAAACCGGTGGAGGTGGAGGAGGGGGCCGTGATCATGCTGCGCGGTGTCGAGCACCGGATCGTGGCGACGGGCAAGGCGCGCGGCCATGTCGTTCACGATGCGGAGGCGAAGCTCATCCATGTGCCGGGTGCGCCCAACCACATGCGCCGCCGCCTGCTCGACTGGCTGAAGGCGGAAGCGGCCCACGACCTCGATGTGGCCTCGACCAAGTATGCCCTCGCCATGGGCACCAGCTTCCGCAAGCTCAACGTTCGCGACCAGAAGAGCCGCTGGGGCTCCTGTTCCACCGACGGCGTGCTGAACTACTCCTGGCGCCTGGTGCTGGCGCCCGGCTTCGTGCTGGACTACGTCGCCGCCCACGAGGTGGCGCACTTGCGGGAGATGAACCACTCCTTCCGCTTCTGGCGCCTGGTGCTGAAGCACTGCCCGGACAGCCACAACGCCAAAGTGTGGCTGAAACTCTACGGCAACCGCCTCCACGCCCTCCGCTAGCCGTTAAGCAATCCGCACGTGCGGGCAGGCCCTGCTGCGTGGCCTCGCGCGGGCCTTTTCCTGACCGTTTTCCGATCCTCCCGTTCGCCGCCAAGTGCTTAATGCATTGGCCCTTTTTGGCACATGGTTAACCCAACATTAACCTCTGAAACCTAACCCTAGTTTAACTTCGTGAACCAGCTTTGTTTGCTGATTGCGTCCGAAGTGATCGGGGCAATTGCGTCGTTCGGAGAGCTCTCGCTCCCGCCTCCTGATCTCCAATAACTGTTTGTTATTACGTGAGTTTTTGGAGAGAAAAGGTTTTGACGCGTGGTCAACGCACAATGAGGAATCTCCTCGGTGCAACCTCCAAAGGTTGTGCCGTGGAAGAAACACGCGCGAAGGGTGGGGCAAGCTCGACAGCTGGGAGGCCTGCGACCCACCCTTCGTTTCCCGTTGACCCGACGTCAGCCCCCGGCCGCGGACGGACCGCCGCGACCGGGAAACGCAGAACCAGCCGCAGTCCGGCGCTCTCCGTCCACCCCTGTGTTCAACCCAGCCCATCAAAACCAAGAAACGCGTTTTGCAACTCTCGACGGAGAATTGAAATGGACTCTCGAAACCTGCCGCGCCAGTTCGCGCGGTTCGGGCCAAGGCCGCAGTTGCGGTTGAGGCTCTGGGGATCGACGGCACTTGCCGCCATCCTCGCCGCTGCACAGGCCTCTCCGGCCTATGCAACGATCAACAACACGGCGACTGCATCCGGTACGGCCGGAAGCACGCCGGTGACCGCTTCCGACACCGTCGCCGTTGACGTGGTCAATGCGGCACCCGCCACCACGGTCACCAAGACCTGGGCACTCACCACCGACCTCAACGGTGACGGCAATGCCGACATCGGTGACGTGGTGACCTACACCTATGTCGTCACGAACTCCGGCAACGTCACGATCCAAGACGTGAAGCTGACGGACGCTCATGCCGGTGCAGGCGCAGCCCTGGTCTTCACCAACCCCACGGCCGTCACCACGGACTTCAAGGTCCCCGGTGACATCGCGGGCACGACGAACGACTCCACCAACGTCAACTTCACCGACAATGACTGGGACGTTCTGGGCCCCGGCGACGTGCTGACCTTCCGGTCAACCTACACGATCGTCTCGGCGGACTACACCGCACCCGGTGCATCGGACGGCGATATCGACAACACGGCTTCGGTCAACGCGACCTACAACAGCGTCGCTGTTGCAACGTCGACGTCCTCTGCCGCCGTGCCGCTCGATCTCGCGCCGCGCATGACGGTGGCAAAGACGGCCGACGATACGACCGACCGTCTGGTGGGCGATGTGGTGGCTTATACCTACACCATCCGCAACACCGGCAACGTGGCGATCACCAACGTGACACTGGCGGACGTGCAGAACGGTTTCGGTACTCTCGTGGGCCCGACCTTCGGCAGCTTCACCGTCACCAACGGCTCGACGCGCACCGGCAATACCATCAACACGTTCAACCCGGGATCGGTCGCCGTCTACAACGCGACCTATACCGTGAAGCAGCGTGACGTGGACCTGTTGCAGTAACGGCAGCCCGACGCGCTGATGACACACAACGCCCCCACGCGGTTGCCCGGGACAGAGGGAAGCAGGCGCAAGCTTGCCGCTCTCTTTGTCTCGTTTGCACTCGCGTGGGGCCTCGCTTCCTCGGCCGACGCGGCACTGGTCAATACCGCGACGGTCACAGGCGACTACAACGGCCAGCCGGTGACGGCGACCGATACCGTGAGCGTCGACCTGATCGACGCCGCCCCCGGACTCACCGTGGTGAAGAGCGCCGTCCTGAACAACGGTGGCGACGGCCGCGACGATCCGGGCGACACGATCTCCTACACCTTCACCGTCACCAATACCGGCAATGTCTCGCTCGCCAACGTGGTGCTGGGCGACCCGATGGTGACGCTCTCCGCCCCCACCCTGACCGACCAGGGTGAAGCGGGCGACTCCAGCGACGGCCTTCTCTCCAGCGGCTGGGACGTACTCGGCCCCGGCGACACGCTGACCTATACCGCCACCTATATCCTTGGCAGCGGCGACGTGAACGCGGGGCAGGTGGTGAACACCGCCACCGCCACCGCCGCCACCCTGCAGGGCGCACCCGTGACGGCGAGCGACACGGTGACGACGCCGCTCAATGTCGTCTCCACCATCTCTCTCGCCAAGGTCGCGGCGGTGAACGACGGCGGCGACGGCGTGGTGAATGCGGGCGACACGATCTCCTACACCTTCACCGTCACCAACACCGGCAATGTCGTGCAGAACAACGTCTCGGTGTCGGACCCGCTGCTCAACGTGGCCGAACTGCCGGGCCGCGCGCAGGCCTATCAGATGATGGCGGCGGCCGCCGCCGGCGCCGATCCGATGACCACGGCCTCCACCGGTGCCGCACCCTTCGATCCGGCGCAGATGTTCGAAGGCCAGATGATGGCCTATGCGCCCAATGCCACCGCCTATGCCGCCCACCTCGTGCCGCGCGATGTGCCGCAGTTGCCCGTGGGCCTCGCGGTGCAGCGCAAGCTGGTGATGCTGTCGGGTGATCCGGGGGCGCCGAAGACCGGCGATCTGCTCGGCATCTACTTCGAACTCGTCAACACGGGCGAGGCTCCGCTCACCGGCATCACTGTGGACCAGCAGGGTGCCGAGGCCTACGGCAGCGCGCTCGATGTGCTCGCCCCCAACAGCAAGGATGCGGCCTCGATCATCTTCTCGCGTCCACTGACCGAAGAGGATATCGCCAGCGGCCTCATCAGCTTGCCCGCCATCGTGCGGGCCAAGGCGCGTGGGCAGACCGTGCAGTTCGCCGTGGTGGAGGACATGCTGCTCGCTGCCATGTCCGGCATGGAGGAACTGGCCACCGCGACCATCTCGCCCGCCAATGTGCCCACCCTTAATCCCGGCGCCAGCGCCACCTTCAACGCTACGCTGGTGCTGACCCAGGCCGACATCGATGCAGGCGTCGTCAACAACACTGCTGTCGCCACCTCGACGGATTCACTCGGTGCCACCATCACGGCGAACGGCAGCGCCTCGACGCCCATTCCGCCCATGCCCGCGATTGCCGTCATCAAGGAAGGCACAGTCAATCCGGGGCCCGACGCCATCGTCAATGTCGGTGACACCGTCACCTATGCCTTCAGTGTGCGCAACACCGGCAACGTCACGCTCTCGAACATCACCATCACCGATCCGCTGCCGGGCGTGGTGCTGGCGGGCGGCCCCATCGCCTCGCTTTCGCCCAATCTGGTGGATGGCACCACCATCACCGGCACCTACACCCTGACCCAGGCGGACATCGACGCAGGCCACGTGGACAATCAGGCGCAGGTGTCGGGCACGGCACCCGGCGTGGGTGGCGCGACGGTGACCGATCTCTCCGACGACACCTCAGACACCGAAGACCAGCCCACCGTCGTGCCGCTCGCCGCCGCGCCCAAGATCGCGCTGCTGAAGTCGCTCGACACCTCGACCTATGCCAACGCGGTCGAAGACGTGAACGCCAACGGCCTCAACGATGCGGGCGACCGCGTCCACTACGCTTTCGAGGTCCATAACGTCGGCAACGTCACGCTGAACAACGTCTATATCCAGGACCGCAACCCGGCGATCATCACCACGCCGCTGCCGCCCACCGGCATCTCGCTGGCGCCGGCGGGTGTCGACACCACGAGCTTCGCCGCGATCTACACGCTCACCCAGGCGGACGTGGATGCGGGCCACTTCGACAACACGGCGGATACCTTCGGCACCGATCCGAACGGCACCATCGTGCAGGATGAATCCGATCCGGGCGTGCTCACGCAGAACGCCCCCACCATCCTCACCATTCCGCCGCAGCCCGGCCTCTCGGTGCTGATGTCCGTCGCCTCCGTCACCGACGTCAACAGCAACGGCATCAACGATGAAGGCGACATCATCAACTACGTCCTCACCGTCATCAACAACGGCAACGTGACGCTGAACAACCTCACGCTCACCAATCCCAATGCGGCGATTGCAGGCGGTACGCTGGCCACGCTGGCGCCGGGCACCTTCGACAACACCCACTTCACTGCCACACATGTCATCAACGCGGCCGACATGCTGGCCGGCCGGGTGACGACGCAGACCACCGCGACGGCCCGCACGCCCGCCAACGCCATCGTCACCGATCTTTCGGACACCTCGGACCCGAGCGAGAACGACCCCACCATCACGCCCACGGTGATCCAGCCCGGCATCGCCGTCATCAAGCAGGTGGATGGCATCACCAATACCAACGGCAACGGCCTCGTCGATGCGGGCGACACCATCCAGTACCGCTTCACCGTGCGCAACACCGGCAACGTCGACCTGAGCAACGTCACCCTGCAGGACTCGCTCCCCGGCGTCACCGTTGTGGGCGGGCCCATCGCGCTGATGGAAGCTGGCGACACCGACACCACCACTTTCACGGCGAGCTATGTGATCACCCCTGCCGACATCACCGCTGGCCAGGTGGTGAACCAGGCCACGGCACGGGGCACAGCCTCCAATGCCGCCAACGTCTCCGACCTCTCGGATGAATCCGACTTCAATGGCAATGACCCGACCGTCACCTATCTCGCCAATGCGCCGTCGATCGGACTTGTGAAGACGGTCTCGTCGATCACCGACACGAACGGCAACAGCCTCAATGATGCGGGCGACGTCATCAACTACACCTTCACCGTCATCAACACCGGCAATGCCGCGCTCTCCAACATCACCATCAGCGATCCCAACGCCACGGTGACGGGCGGGCCGCTGGCCACCCTCGCCGTGGCGGCGACCAACGGAACCACCTTCTCCGGCCAGCATGTGATCACGGCGCAGGACGTGAACGCCGGCGGCGTCACCAACCAGGCGACGGTGAATGCGACGGGTCCCACCGGACCCATCCGCGATCTCTCGGATGAATCGGATCCCGCCGACAACGACCCGACCTTCACCTCGCTCACCCAGGTGCCGCGCATCGCCCTGATCAAGACCGTGTCCAACGTGCAGGACGTGAACGGCAACGCCCTTGTCGATGCAGGCGACATCATCCACTACGCCTTCGCCGTCCACAATCTCGGCAACGTCACGCTCACAAACATCAGCCTCACCGATGCCAACGCGACGGTCACGGGGCTTCTCATCCCGTCGCTCGCCGCTGGCGCCATCGACTCCACCACATTCACCGCCACCCATGTAGTGACACCGGCCGACCAGGATGCAGAGCAGGTGCTGAACCAGGCCAGCGTGATTGGCACCGATCCCCTGGGCGGCACGGTGTCCGATCTCTCGCATCCGAGCGATCTCCTTGCCGATGGCGACACGGTGCAGGCCGTCGCCGTGCCGCCGCCCGGCTTCACCAAGACGGTGGCGAAGTCCGAAATCTATCGCGGCGAGCGGGTGGAATACACGATCACGGCGACCGGCCTCCGCGATGGTCCCTATGACATCGCCGACATCATGCCGCCCGGCTTCAACTTCGTGGCGGGTTCCGCCAGCGTGAACGGCACGGCCTTCGTGCCGGTGGCGAGCGGCAACGTGCTGACCTTCGCCAACCTCACGCCGGACACGGTCAACGACCGCCTGATCATCAAGCTGAAGCTGGTGGCACCCGCCTCCCTCAACACCGGGCGCTACATCAACCGTGCCCGCATCATCGACACGGCAACGGGCGGCATTCTCGCCACCGCGCAGGTTGCCGTCACCATCAAGGAAGAGCACGTCTTCGATTGCAGCGATGTCATTGGCCGCGTTTTCGATGACGTGAACGCCAACGGTTACGCAGACGAAGGCGAACGCGGGCTCCCCGGCGTGCGCGTGGTCACGGTCAATGGCCTCCTCGTCACCACCGACAAGGAAGGCCGATTCCACGTGCCCTGCGCCGATGTGCCGAACGCGGCGATCGGCTCCAACTTCGTGATGAAGCTCGATACCCGCACCCTGCCGGCGGGCTATCGCCTCACCTCGGAAAATCCGCGCGACGTGCGCCTTACCCGCGGCAAGATGACCAAGCTCAACTTCGCCGCCGCCCGTGACCGCGACCTCGAGCTTGAACTCCGCCGCGATGCCTTCGTGGGCGAGAGCGCCGACCTGCGCGACGAATGGCGCTCGGGCGTCGACCGCCTCGTCAACCTGCTGGCCGAGGGCAGGGGCGGGCTCAACATCATCTATCGCTGCAACAGTTTCGCGCCGGTGGCGCAAGATCGCGTGCAGATGGTCAAGGACCTTGTTGCCAGCCGCTGGCAGGAGGCAGGCCATGGCGCGCCGCTGAAGATCAGCAGCCGCGTGGAGTGTGCGCCATGATGAAGCGCCATCTCCTTCGCATTCTCGCCGCCGCCAGTCTCGCGGCGCTGGCCCATGCGCCGGTCTTCGCGCAAGAGGCCGACCAGCCCTTCCAGATCACGGTCGATGGCCAGGTGGTGGCGGGGGACACGCTGCCTGCTGCCGCCGACAGCGACAAGGTGCAGGTGGATGTGAAGTTCGACGGTCTTGGCGTCCGGCCCATGCTCAATGTCTCGACTGTGCCCATGCGGGCCAGCTTCAAGGCAGGCGATACGATCGGCTTCCTCGGCTCGCTCAACTATGCGGCGTGGATTGCCAGGGGCGAGATCCGCATTTCGAAGGCGGGCGATACCTCGCAGGATGGCCTTGTCGCCGTGCTGCCCATCTCCGACATGGCGACGGCCGAGTGGGTGATGCCCGCCGATGGCCCCGCCGATCTGCAGTATGTCTTCCGCGTGTATGACGACAAGGGCCGCTTCGACGAAACGGAGCCGCTGCCGCTCTCGCGTACCACGAGCGATCTGCCCACCCATGACTTCGGCGAGAAGGTGACCGCCCCCGGCTATTCGGAAGACCGCACGGCGGTCCGCAACATCGATGTGCACGGCGGCGCCGTCACCGTGCATGGCCGCAACGTGCCACAGGGCCACGAAGTGACCGTGATGGGCGAGCCGGTGCCGGTCGATCCGGACGGCAGCTTCATCGTCGAACGCATCCTGCCGCAGGGCACGCACGATGTTGCGGTGAAGGTGAACGACGGTGGCGAAGGGCTTGATTTCACCCGCAGCGTCACCATTCCGGAGAACGAGTGGTTCTACGTAGGCCTGGCCGACTTCACCGCCGGCATGAACCTGAAAAGCCACGTCGAAAACCTGAGCCCCGACGACTTCAGGGACGATGTCTATACCCGCGGCCGTCTCGCCTTCTATCTCAAGGGCAAGATCCAGGGCCGCTACATCCTCACCGCCGCTGCCGACACGGGCGAGCAGAGGCTGAGCCAAATCTTCAAGGGCCTCGACGGCAAGGACCCGCGCGCCTTCCTGAAGCGCATCGACCCCGACGACTATTATCCTGTCTATGGCGATGACTCGGTTGTGGCAGAGGATGCTCCCACCAAGGGCAAGTTCTACATCCGCCTCGACAAGGGGCCGAGCCACGTGATGTGGGGCAACTTCAAGTCCAGCATCACCGGCACCTCGTTCCTCCGCCACCAGCGGGCCCTCTACGGTGCGCAGGGCGTCTACAAGTCCGAGACGCCCGCACCCGATGGCGGGGCCGCCACTGACATTCAAATCCATGCCGCCATGCCCGGCACCGTGCCGCAGAAGGACGTCTTCCGCGGCACCGGCGGCTCCGCCTATTTCATCAAGCATCAGGACGTGACGCCGGGGTCCGACACGGTGGAGATCGAAGTGCGGAACGCCATCACCGGCTGGGTGGTGGAGCGCCGCACGCTCACCTACGGCACCGACTATGATTTCGACTACGTGCAGGGCGTGGTCATCCTGCGCACGCCGCTCTCGTCCACCAACGCGGCGGGCACCGAGAACTTTCTCGTCATCAACTACGAATACACGCCCGCTGCCCGCGACGTGAAAGGCTATGTGGAAGGCGGCCGGGCGCAACAGTGGTTTGGCGATCATGTCCGCGTCGGCGTCACCGGCCTGAAAGAGAAGACCGAGGATGCCGACCAGCTGATGTATGGCGCCGATGTCCGCGTGCAGCATTCCGAAGGCACCTGGCTCGAGGGCGAGGTGGCCCGCTCGGAAGGCCCGGGCTTCGGCTCGTCCTATTCCGCCGATGGCGGCCTCACCATCCAGAACAACGCCTCATCCGGTGTTGCGAACAAGACGGCGGAGGCCTGGCGCGTGGAAGGCCGCGTAGCGCTCGAGGATCTCACCGATTCCGCCAAGGGTCATGTGGGCGCCCGCTACGAGCACCAGGGCAAGGGCTTCTCCTCCCTTGAGGTCGATGCCGACAAGCAGAAGCGCCTGATGGGTGTCGATGCCGATGTCGAAGTCACCGACTCCATCTCGGCCGCCGCCAGCTTCAGCGACGAGAACGTGAAGGGCGGCCAGCACACCTCGGAAGTGCTGGCGAAGGTGGCGGTGAAGACGGGCGAGAACATCACCGTGCAGCCTTATGGCGTCTACACCCGCAAGACCGGCACCACGTCGACCACGGTGGAGCAGGGCAAGCGCGCCGATGCCGGCATCAAGATCCTTTATGCCTGGGATGACGATCAGGAAGCCTTCATCTTCGGCCAGGGCACGGCAGTGCAGACCGGCACCATGCACCGGGATGACCGTGGCGGCGTGGGCGGCAGCTACCGCCTCACCGAGAAGATCAAGGCGGAAGGCGAAGTCTCGGGCGGCAATCTCGGCCTCGGTGTGCGCGCAACGCTGGCCTACGAGCCCACCGCGGATGACCGCTACTACATCGGCTACACCCTCGACCCCGCCCGCGACCTCGCCGAGAACTGGCCGTTCCAGCTCGTCGGCCAGGACCACGGCACAATCGTGGGTGGCGTGCGCCACCGCTTCAACGACCAGTGGATGGTCTATGGCGAAGACAATTTCGATGCCTTCGGAGCGCACCGCTCACTCACCCAGGTCTATGGCGTGACCTATACGCCGGATGCTGCGTGGAACATCACGGCGGGCACTGAAGTGGGCCAGGTCTTCGACAACACCTTCGACCCCGGCACCGGCAACAAGAACCCGGACTTCGACCGGATCGCGCTCTCCATGGCGGTCGAGTACAAGAACGACAGCGGCCTCGATGGCAAGGTGAAGGGCGAATACCGCATCGACGACAGCGAGGACGACACCCGCGACATGCAGGCCTATCTCCTGCAGGCGAGCCTGGGCCTGAAGCTGGACGAGGACTGGCGCGCACTCGCGAGCTTCGACGGCGTCTTCACCGATGCCACCGACTCCACCCGCGAGGGCGATTATGCCGAGGGCTCGCTGGGCTTCGCCTACCGCCCGGCCACGAACGACCGCTTCAACATGCTGGCCAAGTATACCTACCTCTACGACCTACCGGGCAAGGATCAGGTCAGCGTCGACGGCACCACATCGAGCCCGGCCCAGCGCTCCCACATCGCCTCCATCGATGCGAGCTACGACGTCATTCCGCAGCTCACCATCGGGGCCAAGTACGGCGTCCGGATCGGCGAGACCAAGGACCGCGACCCGGGCTCCGACTGGGAGACCTCGCAGGTCCACCTCGGCATCATCCGGGCCGACCTGCACGTCGTGAAGGCCTGGGATGCCGTGCTGGAGGGCCGGGTGATGTGGTCGCCCACCACCGACCAGAAGGATTTCGGCGCGGTGGCCGCCATCTACCGCCACTTCGGCGACAACGTGAAGGTGGGCATCGGCTGGAATTTCGGCCAGTTCAGCGACGACCTGCGCGACCTCACCCAGGACGACCACGGCATCTTCATGAACGTGGTGGGCCGCTTCTAGACGGGCTTGCCCGTAGCCTCCGCTCAGCCTTGCGAACTCCGCCCTTTTCGGGAACTGTTATATCAGCTAGAGGGTGCCCACACATTTCCACGGGACCCTTCCTGATGCTCAATCCGACGCAAGCCCCTGCCATCGCCGACCTGTACGAACTCTACCGCCGCCGCGTGCCGCGCATGTTCCACGACTACTGCGAGACGGGCTCCTATACGACCAGCACCTTCATCGACAACACGGCGGCATTCGCCAAGTACAAGCTGCGCCAGCGGGTGGCCCGCAACATCGACAACCGCAGCACGGCGTCCGAGATGATCGGCGAGAAGGTGGCGATGCCGGTGGCGCTCGCCCCCGTCGGCCTCACCGGCATGCAGCATGCCGATGGCGAGATCCTCGCCTGCCGTGCGGCACAGAAGTTCGGCCTGCCCTACATCCTCACCACCATGAGCATCTGCTCGCTGGAAGACGTGGCTACCAACAACGACAAGCCCTTCTGGTTCCAGCTCTACGTGATGCGTGACCGCGGGTTCTCGAGCGATCTCGTGGCCCGCGCCAAGGCGGCGAAGTGCTCGGCTCTTGTCCTCACCCTCGACCTGCAACTGCTGGGACAGCGCCATCTCGACATCAAGAACGGGCTGAGCGCACCGCCCAAGCTGACACTCGCCAACATCGCCAACATGATGACCAAGCCGCGCTGGGGCCTCGGCATGCTGGGCACCCGGCGCCGCACCTTCGGCAACATCGTGGGCCACGTGAAGGGTGTCGACAACATGGCGTCGCTGTCGGAGTGGACCAACTCGCAGTTCGACCCCACGCTCGACTGGTCATCGGTGGAATTCATCCGCAAGCAGTGGGGCGGCAAGCTCATCCTCAAGGGCATCAACGATGTCGATGACGCGCTGATCGCGGCGTCGCTCGGCGCCGATGCCATCGTCGTCTCGAACCACGGCGGCCGCCAGCTCGATGGCGCAGCAGCGACGATCGACATGCTCGGCCCCATCGTCGATGCGGTGGGCGACAAGGTGGAAGTCTACATGGATGGCGGCATCCGCACCGGCATGGACATCTTCAAGGCGCTCGCCATGGGCGCCAAGGGCACGCTCATCGGCCGCGCCTATGTCTATGGGCTGGGTGCTGCAGGCGAGGCGGGTGTGAGCCATGCCCTCGGCATTCTGCAGAAGGAACTCTCGGTCACCATGGGTCTCTGCGGCGAGCGCGAGATCGCCGGCATCGGCCGCCACAACCTGCTCATGCCGCCGACACCCTTCACCATTCCGCCGCCGGAAAAGCCTGCTGTCGCGGCCAAGGCTGCGAAGCCTCTGAAGGCTGCCGCCAAGACGGCTGCCAAGACCCGCCGCTGATGACGCTGGAGAACCGCGTCGATCCCTGGGGTGCGCTCGTGGCCGATCCGGCCCGGGGCACGCTCATGGGCAATCGCGGGGGCCGCATTCATGATGCCGCACAGAAGCTGGGAAAGCGGCGCTGGGTCAGTCCGCGCTGGATCGCGTGCGAGATGTCCTTCAAGGGCCGGCATCGCACCGTCTGGGGCGACAGTTATTCGGAACTCTTCTTCCTCGATGAGGTGACGGCACTCGCCGCCGGTCACCGCCCCTGTTTCGAATGCCGCCGTGCCGAGGCCAAGGCCTTCGTGGCTGGCCGTCCGCTTGCTGCATTCGATGCCCAACTCCATGCCGAGCGCACCGGCGAGAAGCCCGAGGTGCTGCTCTCCGCCGTGCCCGATGGCGCGATGGTGGAGATGGCAGGTGCTGCCTTCGCCCGCCGGGGCAACCGGCTGCTGCGCTGGAGCTTCGGCGGCTACACTGCGCCCGAGACCATCAATCCCGATTTCCGGGTGAAGCTTTTGACTCCACCCATAATCACCGCCATTTTGCGAAATGGCTATCAACCCCGCTGGCACCGATCAGCACAACAATGGGACGACTGACATGAAACTTCTGCGCTATGGACCCGTGGGCAAGGAAAAGCCGGGCATGCTGGATGCCGAGGGCAAGATCCGCGACCTGTCCAAAGTGGTGTCTGACATCGGCGGTGATGTGCTGTCGCCCGCCAGCCTTGCCAAGCTCCGCAAGCTCGATCCCAAGAAGCTGCCGCTGGTGAAGGGCAGCCCGCGCATCGGCCCCTGCGTTGCCAACCCGCAGAAGTTCATCGCCATCGGCCTCAACTATTCCGACCACGCCGCCGAGAGCAATCTGCCGGTGCCGCCGGAACCCGTTGTTTTCACCAAGCAGGTCTCGTGTCTCTCGGGCCCCAATGACGACGTGACCATCCCGCCCAAGTCGAAGAAGTCGGACTGGGAAGTGGAGCTGGGCGTCATCATCGGCACCCGCGCCAAGAACATCAAGAAGAAGGACGCGCTCAAGCACGTCGCCGGCTACTGCACCATCAACGATCTCTCCGAGCGCGAATTCCAGGCGGAGCGCGCCGGCCAGTGGACCAAGGGCAAGTCCTACGACACCTTCGGTCCTGTGGGTCCGTGGCTCGTCACCTCGGACGAGGTGAAGAACCCGCAGAACCTCAACCTCTGGCTCGAGCTCAACGGCAAGCGCGTGCAGGACGGCAACACCAAGACGATGGTCTTCGGCGTGGCCCACATCGTCGCCTATCTCTCGCAGTTCTTCACCCTGATGCCGGGCGACATCATCACCACCGGCACGCCGCCGGGTGTCGGCATGGGCATGAAGCCGCAGCGCTTCCTCAAGCCCGGCGACCGCATGGTGATCGGCATCGACGGCCTCGGCGTGCAGCGCCAGGTGGTGCGCCGGGACAGGTAAAACTTTTCTCCCTCCCCCTTGCGGGGAGGGATCAAGGGTGGGGGTCGCGCTGACTGCTCAGCACGCGCACCCGCCCAATTTCATTTGCAAGATCTCCAGACCCCCACCCCAACCCTCCCCGCAAGGGGGAGGGTGACGTGGACGTGTCATTCGCACATCCCATGCTTCGAGGCTTTGCGTGCCGCAAAGCACCTCAGCATGAGGGGATGTCGGGCTCTTGTTCTCCTCACCCTGAGGTGCCGCGCAGCGGCCTCGAAGGGTGTGCGGATGCATCCGTCAGCGCGACAGGACTCTTGTTTTCCCTCCCCCTTGCGGGGAGGGATCAAGGGTGGGGGTCGCGCTGAACTCAGCACGCGCACCCCGCCCAACTTCGTTTGCAAGATCTCCAGACCCCCACCCCAACCCTCCCCGCAAGGGGGAGGGTGAAGTGGACGTGTCGCATGACTTCGAACGCGCCCCAGACCTGAGAGGGTGGATCACTCCACCCGGGCGCCGGTGTGGGTGGCGATCAGCCGGAGCCGGTCCGCCTCCCACTGCATGTCCATGGTGAGGGGCATGCGGCGCATGCTGGCGATTTCCTCGCGCGACAGGCCGATGTCCTTCAGCAGATAATCATCGAGCGACGTGAGTTGGCGCAGCTGGCGGCGGGCGCGCCAGTTTTTGACCACGCGGACGAGCATCGAAAGGGCGCCGTAGGGCAGCCGTGACTGAGCCTGATCCAGAATGTACTCGCGCATGGTAAACCTCAATTGTATCTATTGTTTCTATGTTTGTGCAGCAATTACCCCTTGATTCCTGCTGAGTGATAGATACAATAACAAACAATCAGCATCAATCGGAACATTGTCACCATGACAATTTGGACTCCCGTCCTCGACCGCTCCAAACCGCTCTACCTCGCCATTGCCGATGCCATTGCCCGCGATGTGGAAGGGGGCACGCTCTCACAAGGGGCGCGCCTGCCGCCGCAACGGGAACTGGCCTGGAAACTCGGCGTGACCCTCGGCACCGTCACCCGCGCCTACAAGGAAGCGGAGGAGCGCGGCCTGCTCGCCGGTGAAGTGGGCCGCGGCAGCTATATCCGCCGCCCACGCGAGCGCGCGCCCATTCCGCCCACGCAGACCGAACAGGACGGCATCATCGATCTCTCCCATGCCATCGCGCCGCCTGTTGTCACGGCGGAGGAATTCGATGCCGCGATGCTCGCGGTGATGCGCGATCCCAACAAGCTCAACCTCCTCGACTACGCCCCGCCCGAAGGCTTCCCGCAGCACCGCGCCATGGCGGCGGACTGGCTGAAGCGCAGCGGCATCGAGGTGTCGGACCAGCATGTCTTCATTTCCGCAGGCGCGCATCTCGGCCTCGTCACCGTGCTGCAGGCCATTGCTGCGCCGGGCGAAAGCATCATGGCGGAAGAGGTGAACTACGCGCTTCTGCCGCGCACCTTCGAGAACGCCATGCTCAACACCGTGCCCATCGCCATGGACGATGACGGACTCATTCCCGAGGCCCTCGACAAGGCGGCGCGCGAGACCAAGGCGCGCTTCCTCTATCTCGTGCCGTCGCTCCAGAACCCCACCACCAACACCATGAGCCGCCGCCGCCGCGATGCTATCGTGAGCGTGGCGCGGGCCCGCGACATCACCATCATCGAGGATGACATTTTCCGCCTCGTGGACGAGCGCATGCAGCCGCCCACCTTCTATGCGCTGGCGCCGGAGCGCACCTATCACGTCACCAGCCTGTCGAAGGCACTGGCGCCCGGTCTTCGTGTCGGCATCATTGCAACCCCGCCGGGGCAGGAACGCATCCTCCGCACCTTCATGCGCAGCATGGCCTCGCGCAATGTCGGCCTGTCGGGCGAACTGGCGCGCTTCTGGATCGAATCCGACATGGTGTCGGCCATCCTCACCCGCGCCCGCAACGAACTCGCGGCGCGCCGCGCCACCTTCATCGAAGTGTTCAAGGACAGCAATTTCCGCTGCGAGGTGGCCGCACCCTTCGCCTGGCTCGAACTGCCGCAGCCGTGGACATCGGGCCGCTTCGCCGGCGCCATGGCGGCGCGCCAGGTGCGGGTGACGCCCGGCACCTCGTTCCATCTGGTGCCGGGGCGGCAGAGCCGCCACATCCGCGTCTGCTTCGGCGGCCCCAAGGCCAGTCACCAGGCCCGGCGCGGCTTCGAGATCATCCGTGAACTGATGAATTCCGAACCGGAAGAGGATTTCACGCCGGTGGCGTGAGGCCGGCGCCGTTGCGGTGCTTCTTCTTGGTGTGGTCGATCAGCACCAGAAGCGTCTTGCGCAGGGTCTCGAGGCCCTCGCTGCCGATCACTTCGCTGATTTCGGATTCGAGATTGAAGATCTGGCGGTTCGCCATGGCCATGGCCTTGCGGCCTTCCTCGGTGAGGACGATCGCCATGTCGCGGCGGCTGTTCTGCACCACCTGCATGTCGATGACGCCGTGGTCCTTCAGGCGCTGTGCCGACATGTGGACGGCCTGGCGGGAAATGCCGAGGCGGCGCGCGATGCCGGAAATGCTGCCGCCGCCATCGGCGGCGTGGACGAATACCCGGATGTCGGAGGCTCGCACGGCTTCATAGCCGGAGCCCTCGCGGAGCGCCGTGATGCGCTCGTCCAGCTCCTGGCCGAAGAGATAGACCAGGGTGCGGATGTTGTCCCGCACCAGGCCGGAGGGAAGCGGATTCGGCGCTATTTTATCAACCATAATTGACGCTAACTTGAACGGACTGAACAGTCAAGGCACGGAAATCAACTGAAAAACCGCAGCAATCATTCAAAAACAGAAAAAATCTCACATTTTTCCTGTGATGCAATTGACTTTACTGCTGCGGTGCACCATATGCAGTTTGTCAACTCGAGTTGACCTAAAGATGCTTCCTCAAGCTCCGAGCCGCGCGCGCTGCCGTCCCCAGAAAACGGCAGTAGTGAGTGGCTTTTGCGCGGGAAAGCATCCCGGTTGCCGGCTTGAGGGGGCGCACTGAAGCCGGCGTGGGCCGGCGGTGTTTCTGCTCGTACGGAAATGCTGCCGGCTCGACCGTGAGCCCGCCCCCATGTCCTCGCCAAATCCTATCAGTTGTCAGTGCCCAGAATGCGCGCAACGTCCTTGCGGGCATCGATCAGGATGGCGTCCGCCATGGCGGCGTGGCCTTCCGCCGAGGGGTGCATGGCGCCCGTCGTTTCCACGAAGACGGCTTCCGAGGCGCTGGCATCGATGTAACCTTCGCGGGTAATGACCTTCTGGTTGATTGTGAGGTAGGCATCGTTGAAGGTGCGCACCCAGCGCTGGCGGAGCGCATAAGGATAATTCTCGGTGGCCGGGTTGAAGGGCCGCCAGTCGCGCTGCTTGCCCGACCAGCTTTGCGTGCAGGTGGCCGTGGGCCGCTCCGACTTGCCGACACAGGGCATCATCAATTGTTCAGCCGGATCATCGCCCGCCGTCGCATTGCGCGCACAGAAGCCGTGACCGCGGAACGGGCGGTCCTCATAGGCGCGGCCGGCAAACTTCCAGCCGTGGTCCTCCGCCAGTTCGCCCATGCGCTTGTGAAGCGCGGCGAGCTGTTCATGCGCCGCAGTGAGGCGCTTCGGCGTCACCACCAGCCACGACGACCAGACATCGAGCGACTGGTTGGCGGCATAGAGGTCTTCATCCTGGCCTTCCTCACCCGCGGGGCAGACCTGACCGGTCTCGTCTTCCAGAATGTCGGGATAGGCCGACAAGATGACGCGTGAGGCATCGAAGCCCACCTCCGGATCGTTGAGCGGGACAGCGAGTTCGATGGCCTTGGCCAGGCGTCCGTAGTCACCCGGCAGATTGTCCTTCATGTTCGCGGCAAAGCGGGTGGGCGAAACAGTGGCCCCGAAATATTTGGCGATCTTCGACGTGATGTTGTCGCGCAGCGTGGCCCAGGTCACAAGCTCGGAGAAACCGATGTCGTTGCCGCCGATCGAGAGGAACAAGAGGTCGACGTTGCGGCGGTACTGGTTGTCCGGGCAGATCCAGAAGCCGTCCTTCTGCGCGGGCTTGACGGCACAGATGTCGCGCAGCAGCCAGCGCATCTGCGTATCCTTGCGGCCGCCCGAGACGACCGACACCTGGCCGTCGCGGCTTTCATATTCCACGTGTTCCTGCGGTCCGAGGATGCCTTCCGACACCGAGGCGCCGGAGCAGGAGTAGCCGAGGAAGGTGACGGCGCTGTGCGGGTTCTCGATGGCGATCTGCAGGGCCGCGCGCAACTGATGACCATAGAGCGAGCGGTGGCAGGTTTCGTCCATCCACTGGGCGCTGCCGCCATTGTCGTTCCGCGCACGGCGCGGATAGAGATTGCGGTAGCGCGCGTCGGCCGAGAAAGCGACCGGCACATCGGGGTTGCCTTCGCCCGAGGCGAAGCTGTCCCCCAGGCCAGCGATCAGCAGATCCTTCACCACGATGTCGGTGGAAATGCCCGTCTCGCCATCGACCGCAACCGACACCGTGGCGCCCTTGGGCCAGGGGATGTCGAGGGTGACCGGCTCGTCGCACGGCGCGGTTTCGGGCGCGGCATCATTCACCCGCCAATTGCAGTTGTATTCTGAAACGAGGCTGTTCTTGTCGCGCGGTGTCAGCCACACCTTCACCCGGTGGCTTTGCGGCACGACATAATTCTCCGCCCCGCCGCAGGCGGCGTGGCTGCGCGATTGCGGATCCCAGCACAGGCGGCCCAACATGCCCGCGGCCCAGCCCTTCCAGTCGTAATTACGGCGGAGGATGCGGGTGAAGGGAATGTAACGGTCGTTGAGCACATGCTCGGCGCCGATCACCGATGTGCCCGCCACCATGCGGCGTGTCTCGTCCTCGCCCAGGTGCTGGTTGTCGACGTGGATCAGGTACTGCTTCCAGGCGCGCTCGTGCATCTGGAAATCCTTGGGGTCGCTGAACAGGCGGAAGCGGTTCTCCACCTGCCAGTTAATCTGGACATTGGAGGTGTTGAGCGTCTGCGCCGCCGCCACCTGCAGCGTGGAGAAAAGGATCAGGACCGAGAGAAGTGCCGTTCGCAACTGTGCCACCGTCGTTGGAATCGAGAAGCCCCGAGCCTTACCAGATGCGGCAAGGCAAGAATTTGACGAAACTGCGTTTATTGGCCTTTTCCACCCCGTGCTTGCCTTTTCCGCCCCTTTCCCCCATATGCCGCCCCGGGAGGTTGGCGGCAGGCGTTATGCTCGCCAACCGGGTCAGGACCGGAAGGTAGCAGCCCCAACGAGATTTTGACGGGTTGCCTGTCAGCCTCCCACTTCGCCACTGCCCTTCTGGGCGCGGCCCGATGCCGTGCACAGCGGCCCATCCAGCGCTTTCATATCCTTGCGAAAGTGCCTAAATCACCCCCGATGGCTTCTCCAGAACCCGCGACGCCCGCCTACCGCGTGCTGGCCCGGAAATACCGGCCCACCGACTTCTCCGCCCTGATCGGGCAGGAGGCGCTAGTGCGCACCCTGACGAACGCCTTTGCCACGGGCCGCGTGGCGCAAGCCTACATGCTCACGGGCGTGCGCGGCGTCGGTAAGACAACCACCGCGCGCCTCATCGCCCGCGCCCTCAACTATCCCTCCGGCCCCACCATCGACATGCCGGAGATGACGGCCCAGTGCGAGGCCATTCTGGAGTCGCGCCACATCGACGTGATCGAGATGGACGCCGCCTCCAACACCGGCGTCGACAACATGCGCGAGATCATCGACTCGGTGCGCTATGCACCCGTGCAGGTGCGCACCAAGGTCTACATCATCGACGAAGTGCACATGCTCTCGAAGAGCGCCTTCAACGCGCTGCTGAAGACGCTGGAAGAACCGCCGCCGCATGTGAAGTTCATCTTCGCCACGACCGAGATCCGCAAGGTTCCCGTCACTATCCTGTCGCGGTGCCAGCGTTTCGACCTGAAGCGCCTCGACGCCGCGCTGCTGATGCAGCACTACGGCAGGATCGCGAAGCTGGAGAATGCCGACATCGAGGAAGAAGCGCTGCGCATGATCGCACGCGCCGCCGAAGGCTCGGTGCGCGACGGTCTTTCGCTGCTCGACCAGGCCATCGCCTATGGCGACGGCAAGGTGAAGGCTGACGATGTCGCCAACATGCTGGGCCTCATCGACCGCAGCCGCGTGATCGAACTCTTCGATGCCGTCATGGCCGGCGATCCGCCGCGCGCGCTCAAGGAACTGGCGCTGCAGTTCGACGGCGGCGGCGATCCCGAAACCATTCTCACCGACATGGCCGATTTCGTGCATTGGGTCACGCGCCTTCGCCTCGTGAAGGACAGCGCCATGATGGATGGCTCGCGCACCGAGGCGGAAAAATCGCGTGGCGCCGACTTCGCCGCGAAGCTCACCGTGCCGGTACTGTCGCGCGCCTGGCAGATGCTGCTCAAGGGCATTCAGGAAACGGCGTCTGCCTCGAACCCGATGCAGGCGGCGGAGATGGTGCTGATCCGTCTTGCCCATGCGGTTGACATGCCGCCCGCCGATGAACTGGCGCGGATCGCAAAATCGGGTGCGGCCCCGGCATCGAACGTGAAGCCCATGCCGCTTCGCAGCGAGAGCACATCGCCCCAGGCCATGGGCGGTGGAGCGGCAGTTGCCGCAGCCCTTGCCCCACAATCGAGCCAGCAGGCACCTTCGGCGCCCGTCCGCGAGCCGGTGGCCTTTTCCGATTTCGCAGGCCTCGTCGCTTTCGTGGGCGAGCGCCGCGACATCAAGCTCAAGGGCGAACTCGAACGTTTCGTGCGCCCCATCACGGTGAGCGAGACGCGGATCGAGATCGCGCTTGAAAAGGAAGCGCCCGCCGGCCTCACCAACGAGCTGATGCGCAAGCTCGAGGCCTGGACGGGCCGCCGCGTGCTCGTCACCGTGGCGCGCGAGGGCGGGGCCGAACCCCTGCTGAAGCAGCGCCGCTCCGCCGAGGCCGTGGCCCTGCAGGAAGCCCGCTCCAATCCCACGGTGCAGGCCGTGCTCAAATCCTTCCCCGGCGCCGAGATCATCGGCGTGCGGGAACCGCAACTCCTCCCAACCCCTACGCCGGAAGACGCCGATGAAGAATCTCGCTGACATCATGAAACAGATGCAATCCATGCAGTCGCGCATGAGCGACATGCAGGAGAAGCTCGAGGGCCTCACCGTCACCGGCCAGTCGGGTGGCGGCATGGTCAAGATCACCATGTCGGGAAAGGGTGTGCTCAAGGGCCTCGACATCGATGCCTCGCTGATGAAGCCCGAGGAGAAGGACATTCTCGAAGACCTGATCGTCGCCGCCCATGCGGATGCCAAGGCGAAGGCCGAAGCCGCTGCCGCAGAAGAGATGAAGGCCGTCACCGGCGGCCTGCCGCTGCCGCCCGGGCTGAAGCTGCCCTTCTGATCCATCACCCATGAAGCGCCAGGCCGGGCCTGAACTCGAAAAGCTGATCCAGCTCCTGGCGCGCCTGCCGGGGTTCGGCCCGCGCTCGGCCCGCCGTGCCGTGCTGCATCTCATCAAGAATCGCGAGAAGCTGCTCGATCCCTTGACGATGGCGCTGGAGGATGCCCGTCACAAGGTGAAGCAGTGTTCCTCCTGCGGCAATGTCGATACGGTCGATCCCTGTTCCATTTGCAGCGACCCGCGCCGCGACCAGTCCCTCATCTGTGTCATCGAGGACGTGGCCGACCTCTGGGCGCTGGAGCGGGCAGGGGCATGGCCCGGTCTTTACCATGTGCTGGGCGGCACGCTCTCGGCGCTGGGCGGCGTGCGGCCCGAGGACCTCTCCATCGGCCGCCTGATCGACCGCGCCACCGATGGCCAGGTGAAGGAAGTGGTGCTTGCCACCAATGCCACCGTCGAAGGCCAGACCACGGCCCACTACATCACCGAGCGCTTGAAGGAAAAGAACATCGCCACCTCGCGGCTGGCCCATGGCGTGCCGGTGGGTGGCGAACTCGATTACCTCGACGAAGGCACGTTGACCCAGGCGCTGCGGGCCCGCCGTCCATTGTAGACTGCGGCCTGAAACCCGCTTCACGCATCACTTCGGAACAGCCCGTTAAGACTTTCTAAACCCTCGCTTTCAACTGGCACGGGCGCACCCCGCTGTGGGACCGCCGCTTGCTCCTTGTCCATCAAACCCCCGGCCCTTGTGCCGGAATGGAACAGGAGCAGAAGACATGTTCAACATTCGCAAGGCCCTCCGCCGCTTTACCCGCAGCGAACGTGGCGACACCGCGATCATGTTTGCCTTGACCGCCATCCCGGTGATCCTCGCCGCCGGCGCCGGCGTCGACTATGCCACCTACGCCGCCGCCAAGACGCACCTGCAGGCCTCCCTCGACAGCGCCGCCCTTTCGGGTGCAGCGGCGAGCGGCAAGACCGATACGGAACGCGCCGCCATCGCCCAGGCCACCTTCACCGCCAACATGAGCGCGGGCGCTGCCGCTGGCTACACCCTCACCAGCGACTTCCGCGTCGACAACGGCACCTTCATTGCCTCGGCCAAGGTTGAAGTACCGACTTCGCTCATGAAGCTCGCCGGTATCAACAACATCGAGGCGAACGGTTCCGCCGAAGTGGGTCTCGCCGCCATGAAGAAGGCGGAGATCGCCATGGTGCTCGACTACTCGGGCTCCATGGGCGACGTCTCGGGCACCAAGGTCAAGTACATCGCCATGCGCGAGGCCGCGACCAAGCTCGTCGATGATCTCACCACGGCGAGCCCCGGCAAGGTGAAGTTCGGCCTCGTGCCGTTTTCGCACCATGTCTACGTGACGCTGCCCAAGGCCTATGTGAAGGGCGCCACCGGCACCGGCACCTGGACGGGCTGCACCCAGGACCGCAAGTATCCCTACAACCTCACCGCCGCCACGCCCACCAGCAACGTCGACACCAAGTGGAACCAGCCGATGGCGCCGGACCACGCCTCCGACGGCTGCAGCGGCTATGCCCCCCGCAGCCTGATCGTGCGCCCGCTCACCACCGACAGCGCCGCCGTCAAGGCGCAGCTCGCGGCGATGAAGCCCTACGCCTGGACGCACATCGCGCTCGGCGTGGAGTTCGGCTACCACATCCTGATGGACAACCTGCCCTTCGACCAGGGCGCGCCCAAGTCCGACACCGAGACCCAGAAGTTCATGATCGTGCTCACCGACGGCATGCAGACGGAACCGGCCTTCGGCCCGGGCTCCTCGCGCAATGTCTCGCAGGGTGAAAAGAACCTGACGCAGCTTTGCACCAACGCCAAGGCCGACGGCATCCGCATCATCACGCTCGCCTTCGACCTCGACGACACCACCACCCGCGCCCGCCTGAAGAACTGCGCCAGCGATGCCGACAGCTTCTTCATCGCCAACAGCGACACCGACCTCTCCAAGGCCTTCGAGGAAATCAAGACGGCCGTTGCCAGCGAGATTTACCTGAAGAAGTGACGTTTCTTCACTGCACCAGACGCGGGCGCTGCTCTCCGGGCAGCGCCCCGTTCGTTTCGGGCTCCACATCAACACTGCCGATGCGATGGCCGCGCTTCACGATCCGGTCGGCCGAGGTGCCGAGCTTTTCCAGATCCGTGTTGGCCATGTCGAAATGGCGGCGGAGATCGGAGGCGCGCTCCTTCAGACGGTCCACATCTTCGAGCAGGCGCACCACTTCGCCCTTGATCACATGGGCCTGCTCGCGCATCGCCACGTCCTTGACGATCGCCTGCATGGTCTGCACCAGCAGCATCAGAACATTGGGCGAGGCGAAGATGACGCGCTGGCGGTGGGCCTTCTGCACCACGTCCTCGAACTTCTCGTGCAATTCGGCATAGACCGATTCCGACGGCACGAACATGATGGCCGTGTCGTGGGTCTCGCCGGAGATGAAATACTTCTCGGCAATGTCCTTCACATGCTTGAGCACATCGCCCTTCAGGCGCTGTTCGGCTGCCTTGCGCAGCGTGTCGTCGCGCGCCTCGGTAAAGGCGGTGTAGGCCTCGAGCGGAAACTTCGCATCGATCACCAGCTTCTGCGGCGATTCCGGCAGGGAGATGAGGCAGTCGGGCCGTGTGCCGTTCGACAGCGTGGCCTGGAAGCTGTAGGCCTTCGCCGCGAGATTGTCGCGGATGATGGCTTCCATGCGGCCCTGGCCGAAGGCGCCGCGCGACTGCTTGTTGTTGAGAATGTCCTTGAGCGAAATCATCTCGCCCGAAAGCGAGGTGAGGTTCTTCTGTGCGGCATCGATGACGGCGAGCCTCTCGTTCAGCTGGTTGAGCGAGAGCGTGGTCTTCTCCGCCTGCTCGGTGAGGCCGTGACCGACGCGGCTGCTCACCGTTTCGAGGCGCTCGTCGATCACCCGCTGCAGATGGATGTGATGGCTCTGCGATTGCGCCGCAAAGCCCTGTAGCGCGCCCGAGAGTTCCGCGAGGCGGATTTCCATGTCTGCGGTGCGGCGCTCGGCCTCCTCGCGCTCCTGCCGCCGCCCGGCCTGGGCGCGGAAGGCGAGGATCACCGCCAGACACAGCAGGACGAGGGCAAGTGCCGCCGCGGCAAGCAAAGCGTCGAGCAACGTGACGGCATGGCCGCCGATGATGAGCACGGTCGAGGACAGGTCCATCGCCTGCTCATATCATTGATTCGCGTTTTGTTCTATTCGGGTGGGGAGGGTGTGTTTAGCCGTCATGCCCGCGAAGGCGGGCACCCAGCTTTGGTGGATCACACGGCCGCAACAAGAAGCTGGGCCCCCGCCTTCGCGGGGGTGACGTGCTCCAAAAACATCGATGCCTCACGCCGCCGCAAAGCGGCTGCGCACCATCCAGTCGCCGATCGAGTTGATCAGCATTTCGTCGCCCACAAGGCTGATCTTGTCGCGGGCGAGTTCGGCCGGGAGCGTCGAGTGACCCATCCAGGCCGAGGTGAGCGCCCTGAGGTCGGCGGTGATGTAGAGGTCCACGTCCACGCCCGGATCGATGACGCAGAGGTCGGCCTCCATGCCGGGGCGGCCGATGATCCAGTAGTTGCGCTGCTCCTCCGGCAGTTCCGGGAAGATGAACTGGATCACGCTCTTGCGCCGTGCCGGCAGCACCGCCGTGTTCACCTTGCGCCGCATGTTCCACATGAGAACGCGGGCATCGAGCTTCTCGAGGCAGACACTCGCGTCGACGTTGCGGTGGGCCCAGTCGCCGAGCGCCTCGATGATGGGCGCAAGCTCCTGGGTGAGTGCCGTGGGCCGGTAGTGGATTTCGCCCGAAATGCCGTGCTTCTCGCGGCTCAGGAGACCGTTTTTCTCCATCTCCTTCAGCCGTTTCGACAGCAGTGTCGGTGACATCGAGGGAATGCCGCGGCGGATGTCGTTGAAGCGGGTGTAGCCGTTCAGAAGCTCGCAGAGCACGAGCATGGTCCAGCGCGGCTCCAGGATCTCGCAAGCCTTCGCGACTGGGCAGAAGTGATGGTAACTGTCCTTGGACATGGGATGATCTCCGATGCCCCCCGATGCCTTTCTCCATGCCAAAGTTTCAGGAGGCGGGCTAGTCCTGAATCTGTACCAGCTTTGCTCCATTCCGAGGACTCAACGGCGGCCATGCCCTCTCCTATCTCGGCAGGTGTTCGGGGGGCTTCCCAAACACAGGACATCAGACATGTTGAAATCAGTAGAACAGGCACCCGCCGCCGCAGCGCCGGACTTTGCCGCCATCAAGCAGAAGCAGCAGGCCACCTGGGGCTCCGGCAATTATGCGGTTGTGGGCACCACGCTGCAGATCGTGGGTGAAGAGCTGTGTGAAGCCGCCGACGTGAACGCCGGCGAGCGCGTGCTCGATGTGGCGGCCGGCAACGGCAATGCCACACTTGCGGCCGCCCGCCGCTATGCGCTCACGACCTCGACCGACTATGTGGCCGAGCTTCTGGAGCAGGGCCGCCGCCGCGCCGAGGCGGAGGGCCTGAAGGTGACTTTCAAGACCGCCGATGCCGAGGCCTTGCCCTTCGCGGACAACAGCTTCGATGTTGCGCTCTCCACCTTCGGCATCATGTTTGCGCCGAACCAGCAGCAGGCGGCGAAGGAAATTTCCCGCGTCGTTCGCAAGGGCGGGCGCATCGCCATGGCGAACTGGACGCCGGACTCGTTCATCGGCGCCATGTTCAAGGTGATCGGCCGCCACCTGCCGCCGCCCGCAGGCCTTCAGCCGCCGGCCCTCTGGGGTGACGAGAAGCACCTGCAGATGCTCTTTCCCAGCCATGCCGTGAAGGCGGCGCGCAAGACCTACAACTTCCGCTACGAGTCGCCGGAGCACTTCGTCGCCGTCTTCCGCACCTTCTACGGGCCCACCCACAAGGCCTTCCTCGCTCTCGATGAGGCCGGCCGGGTGGCGCTGGAGAAGGACCTGCTGGGGCTGATCGGCCAGTTCCGCCGCAAGGATGCGGTGGCGCTGGTCGTCCCGGGGATTTACCTCGAGGCCGTGATCACCAAGTAAGCTGCTGAAAGGCCGCCCAAAAAGACAAAGGCCCGTTCCCGCCGACTGGGCAGGAACGGGCCTCCAATCCGCTTTGAACTCGGGACGGCGACAGGAGCCCAAGGCGGATAGATCTTACCATGTAGGGAAAGGGCAAAGAGGCCGAAATCTCGGAGCCGTCTTTATCTGCGCCGTTTGGTGGCACCCGCCGATCCCCCGCTGGATCGAGTGTTAAAGTGCCGTCCAATTGGGGCTGCAAGAGTTCCCAACCACGAAATTTCGCGGGTCATTTTCAGGCGTTTTTTGGGGCAAAAGCCCGCTCAATTGTGGCAATTGAAAAAAAGGCCAACAATATCAGCGTTTGATTGTGGCGCTGGCGGGAAAAACGGCACGTGCCGTAAAATCATTACGGCGTTCAAAGGTGTAACCGACCCCCTGGGACAGGCCGACAAAAATGTTCTTGAGCGTGCGGATGACCATGATGCGTAAACCTCGTGTTGCAGCGCATATGGGGACGAAATGTGAAAATATCTTTGCAATCCGGGGTTTGCGCCGCAGGGGAGCTATGCACCCTTCGCATGTGCGAAAGAATCGGTCGCTCGAATCAGGGCATCCAACGTTCCGGGCTCCGCCGCGGCGTGTCCGGCATCGGGAATCACCTCGAAATGCGCCTCCGGCCAGGCCTGGTGCAGGGCAAAGGCGGTGGCGGGCGGGGTCACCACGTCATAGCGCCCCTGAATGATCACGCCGGGAATGCCGCGGAGCTTGGGCGCATTGGCGAGCAGCCAGCCGTCTTCCGGGAAAAAGCCCTGGTTGACGAAATAGTGGCACTCGATCGAGGCGAAGGCGATGGCGAACTGATCCTCGCCGAAGGCCGCCTCGCGGGCGGGATCGGGGAGGAGCGAGAGCGTCGATCCCTCCCATTGCGACCAGGCCCGGGCCGAGGCCATCCGCTGCTCGCGGTCCTCGCCGGTGAGGCGGCGGTAGTGGGCCGACACCAGGTCGCCCCGTTCGGCTTCGGGGATGGGGGCGATGTAGCGCTCCCACTGCTCCGGAAAGAGCATGGAGGCACCGTGCTGGTAGAACCAGTCGATCTCGGACTTCCGCACCGTGAAGATGCCGCGCAGGATGAGTTCCTTCACCGGCGCCGGATGGGTGAGCGCATAGGCGAGCGCCAGCGTCGAGCCCCAGGAACCGCCGAACACCTGCCAGTTCTCGATCCCGAGGTGGAGGCGCAGCATTTCCATGTCCGCGACGAGGTCCCAGGTGGTGTTCTGCTCGAGCGAAGCGTGCGGCGTGGAGCGCCCGCAGCCGCGCTGGTCGAAGGTGACGATGCGGTAGTGGGCGGGATCGTGGAAGCGCCGGAGCGTGGGCGAACTGCCGCCGCCCGGCCCGCCGTGCAGCACCACAACGGGTGCGCCCGCCGGATTGCCCGCTTCCTCGAAGTAGATTTCGTGAATGGAGGAGACCTTGAGGCGGCCCCGGTTGAACGGCTCGATCTCGGGATAGAGGCCGCGCTTCCTGTCTTGAACTATGGTCATGTTGGGGCCCATACAACAGTTGTGGCAATCTTGCGAGGAAGTGAATGTCCGAACGGAAGTCCAAGCCGGTGCAAAGCGTCAACAACCGCCAGATCGTCATCATCGATGACCACCCCCTGTTCCGCGATGCCATGAAGGGCGCGCTGGCAGGCGTGCTCACCAACGCTACGGTGCGCGAGGCCTCGAGCCTCGACGACGGCATCAAGATCCTCGACGACGACCGGGATTGCGACCTCGTGCTGCTCGATCTCAAGATGCCGGGCGTGCAGGGGCTCTCGGGCCTTGCCTATCTCCGCGCGCAGTTTCCCTCCGTGCCGGTGGCCATCGTCTCGGGGCAGGAAGAGCCCGCCGTGATCCGCAGGGCGCTGGCGCTGGGTGCCTCGGGCTTCATTCCGAAATCGACGCCTGCCGAGGAGATGCGCCGCGCCGTCTCCGCCATTCTCGAAGGCGAGATCTGGGCTCCGCTTGTGGCCAAGCAATTGACCGACGAGGAGCGTGAGATCGACGATCTCTCCAAGCGCCTCGCCACCCTCACGCCCCAGCAGGTGCGCGTGCTGATGATGCTGCGGGCAGGTCTCCTCAACAAGCAGATCGCCTATGAGCTCGATGTCTCCGAGGCGACGGTGAAGGCTCATGTCTCGGCCATCCTGCTCAAGCTCAACGTCGACAGCCGCACCCAGGCCGTGATCGCGGCGGGCAAGATCGACGGCGAGAGCATCAGCGAAGGCTGAGCTCATTCCACTGCGGTGCGGCTCACCGCAATCTGCGAGAGGCTGGCGCGCAGCGACGCGGGCTTCACGGGCTTCCGCAAGTATTGCAGGCCGGCCGCCTGGGCTTCGTCCTGCACCCGCTTGCTGCGGTCGGCGGTGATCAGGATTGCGGGGATGTGCCGGTCGGCGCGCTTGCGCAGCGCCTGCACGAGCGCAATGCCGTCCTCGCGGTGGATATGATAATCGGCGAGGATCGCATCGACCTCGCCCTTGTGGGCTTCCAGTTGCTCGACGGCTTCGGCGGCACTCGTCGCCGGAATGACGCACACCTTCCAGTTCTGCAACAGCGCCGTGAGCCCTTCGACGATCGAGGTTTCGTTGTCGACGGCGAGCACGCGCAACCCGGCGAGCGGCTGGTGCGATGGCGGAATGGGTGTCGACACCGCCTCGCGCACCACCGCCTCGCGCCCGGCGGGCACGGTGATGGCGAAGGCCGAGCCGCGCCCCACTTCCGAAGACAGCGCGATCGGGTGGCGCAGCACCTTGCACAGGCGGTCGACGATGGAGAGGCCAAGGCCAAGACCTGGCTCGTTGTGCTTGTCTCGGCCGAGGCGTTCGAACTCGCGGAAGACGATGCGGAGCTGTTCCGCCGGAATGCCGAGGCCCGTGTCCAGCACGGCGATCTGGTAGCCCGAACCCTTGCGCCGCACGCCCACCAGCACGCGGCCCTTCACCGTGTACTTGATGGCGTTGGAGACGAGGTTCTGGAGCACGCGGCGCAGCAACTTGCGGTCCGACTTCACGATGGCGGAGGTCGGCATGAAGCGGAGCGAGAGGTGCTTGTCGCTTGCCTGCCGCTCGAACTCGCGGGCAAGCGTGTCGAAGAGTTCCTGCACCGGGAAACTCTCGATCTCGGGCTTGATGGCGCCGGCATCGATCCGCGAAATGTCGAGCACGGTGGAGAGAATGTCCTCCACCGCTTCGAGCGCGGCATCGACATTGCGCACGATGGTCTTGTTGCCGGCAGCGGCGGGTCCTTCCACCAGCGTGCTGGTGAACAGGCGGGCGGCATTGAGCGGTTGCAGAATGTCGTGGCTTGCGGCGGCGAAGAAGCGGGTCTTGCCCTGGTTCGCGGCATCGGCCTCCGCCTTGGCCTTGGACAGTTCGTCGTTGAGCTTGGTGAGTTCCGCAGTGCGCTCGGCCACGCGCATTTCAAGGGTCTCGTTGGCCAACAGCAGCGCGTCGGCGGCGGCCACCGTTTCGGTGACGTCGGAGAAGGAGACAACGATGCCGCCGTCCGGCAACCGCCCGCTGTGGATGTCGACGATGCAGAGCGGCTCCACCAGGCGCTGCCGCCAGTTGGCGCCGCCGGTGAAGAGCTTGTGACGGCGGAGTGCAATCGCCTGCGGCTGCGTCGCCTCGGGCTCGAGGGTGCGTGCGCCCACATAGGCGAGAAGGTCATCGATACGGGTGCCCACCTTCAGCATGGACGCGGGGAGGGCGAGCACGTCCTTCACCGCCGCGTTCCAGGAGACGAGCGCGCCGCCGTGATCGAAGACGGCAATGCCCTGCGGCACGTTGTCGATTGCCGATTGCAGCACGCTGCGGCTGTGTTCGATCGCCGTCGAGGCATCGTCGAGCAACTGGATGGCGTCGCGCGAACCCTTGGCGTGACGCTCGAGCAGCAGCGCCATGACAAGCCGCGACGAGGCGGGGCCGATGGCGGACGCGAGCAGGTGTTCGCCGAAATTGAGAATGCCGATATCGGCTTCGATGCCGGGGTCATTGGCAAGGCCGCGCATCTTCACCATCCCGGCGAAGGCCTCGCGGGTGCGTTCGACGCCGAGGTAGCGGGCGACCGTGTCCTCGACCTGCCCCATGGTGACGCTGGAACGCCACAGCCGGAATCCGGCCAGGCCGCGGCTTGCCCGCTGGTCGGGCAGGAAGGCTTCCGCCTGCAGGGCCTCGAGCCGGCTGGGCGGGCGCAGCGCCGAAACACCGATATAGGCGGCGATGTTGGCGGCAAGGCTCCACAGGATGCCGTGGGTCAGCGGATCGAACTCGATGCCAAGCAATTGCCGGGGCCTGAGCGCCGCGATACCGAAGGGCCCGTCATGGAGGAGTGCGGCACTGAGCCAGCCGCTGTCGATGAAGCTGGGGATGAGGAGCGTGTAGGCCCAGAGTGCGAAACCCGCGAGGATGCCGGCCGCAGCACCGCGGGCCGTGCCGTTCCGCCACATCAGGCCACCCAGGAAGGAGGGCGCGAACTGGGCGATGGCGGCGAAGGAGATGAGGCCCGTCTGGGCCAGCGCTGCGGCGTTTCCGGCGAGCCAGTAGTAGAGATAGGCGAGAAACAGGATGCCGCAGATCGCCATGCGGCGGATGCGCACCAGCACCGGGCTCGGCGTTTCGCCCTCATGCTGCTGGAACATGTTCTGTTCGCCGCCCTGGCGCAGCAGGATGAGCGGCACCACGATGTTGTTCGAGACCATGATCGAGAGCGCGATGGTCTCGACGATCACCATGGCGGTGGCCGCCGACACGCCACCCACGAAGGCGACCGTGGTGAAGACATAGGATTGCGAGGTGTAGGGGAGCGCCAGCACGTAGGTGTCGGCATCGGCACCCGGCAGCATCTTGAGGCCGGTGATGGCAATGGGCGCCACGAAGAGGTTGATGGCGACGAGATAAAGCGGGAAAAGCCATGCGGCGCGGCGGACATCGCTGCCGTGGGCGTTCTCCACCACCGCCACATGGAACTGCCGCGGCAGCAGCAGCACGGCAAGCGCCGAGACCAGCGTGACGCTGAGCCAGCGTCCGCCATCGGGCGCATGATCGAAGACGGCGCCGATCGCGGCGTCGTTGCGGATCGTGTCGAGCAATCCGCCGAAGCCGCCCGCCAGCGAATAGGTGACGAAGAGACCGACCGCCACGAAGGCGACGAGCTTGACGACAGATTCCACCGCAATGGCGAGGATCATGCCGTCCTGGTGTTCGGTGGTGTCGATGTGGCGCGTGCCGAAGAGAATGGCGAACAAGGCCATCGCCACCGTGACGAGAAGGGCGATGTCACCCGCCAGCGGCAGGGGTAGCGAGGTGAGGCCGAACTTCGCCTCGTTGTGCATCAGGGTTTGCAGCGAGAGCGACAGCGCCTTCAACTGGATCGAGATGTAGGGCACGACGCCGATGACGGCGATTACGGCAACAAGCGCACCCAACGCCTCGTTCTTGCCGTAGCGGGCCGAGATGAAGTCGGCGATCGAGGCGATGTTCTGCGTCTTGGCGATCATCACGATGCGGCTGATCAGCGGGTAGGCCAGCGCGAAGACGAGGATGGGGCCGAGATAGACCGGGATGAAGTCATAGCCCGTGTGGGCGGAGATGCCGACGCTGCCGAAATAGGTCCACGAGGTGCAGTAGACGCCCAGCGACAGGGCATAGATCAGGGGGCGGGGACGGCGCTGGAACTTGCGGCGGGTGGCAAGGCGGTCACCCCATGTGGCAACCGCAAAGAGCAGCCCCACATAGCAGATGCCGGCCAGCACCACGGTCCACGCCTGAAACACACCCGGATCCTCCCCCTCGGTTGCCTATCATGACGGGGGAAGGGGGGCCATTCAAGCCTGCCAGGAGCCCCGGAATTCCTCCAAAAGTTAATTAATTCGGGCTTCAAAATCACCTCGGGTTGCAATAAAACCCGTCCCCGGTTGCTGGCATGAGGCCAGAAAACCGAACTTTCTTCGATCCTGTAAAGGGGGACTTACAATGTGGACCGAATTCAAGAATTTCGCCTTCAAGGGCAATGCCTTTGATCTCGCCGTCGGCGTGATCATGGGCGGCGCGTTCGGCAAGATCGTCGACAGCATCGTCAACGACCTGATCATGCCGGTGGTCGGCGCCGTCTCGGGTGGTGCGGACTTCAGCAACTACTTCCTTCCGCTCAACAGCGCCGTGAACGCCACCAACTACGCCGACGCCGTGAAGCAGGGCGCCACGCTGGGCTATGGCAACTTCATCACGGTGCTGATCAACTTCCTGATCCTTGCCTTCATCCTCTTCCAGATGGTGAAGGTGTCGACCCGCCTGAAGAAGGCCGAGCCACCGGCGCCGCCGCCGCCCGCCTCGACCACCGAGACGCTGCTCGCCGAGATCCGCGACGCGCTCAAGGCCGACGCCAAGAAGAAGTAAGCTTTCCGCAACGGAGGCATGTGGCCCGGGTGCTGGACACCCGGGCCTTTTCTTTGCAAGGGAGCGGCATGACACATGCTCTTTCGCCCGAACAGCTCCTCGCCCGCCTCACGCAGCCTGCCCAGCGCGAGCCCGACAGCGGCATCGTCAACGTCGCCATGTACGGCATGGGGCGGCCGGGCATCATCGCTTTCTGGTCTGGCGAAGGAAACCTGCCGACGCCACGCGAATTCTGCACGCCGGTGATCGAGAGCCTGCTGCAGGGTGAAACCTTCTACACCTGGCAGCGCGGCATTCCCGAATTGCGCCAGGCGCTGGCGGATTATCACACCCGCCACTACGGCCGCGAATTCAGCCCGGAGAATTTCTTCGTCACGGGCGGCGGCATGCAGGCGATCCAGAACGCCATCCAGATGGTAGTGGCCGACAGCGAGGATGTTCTGATCCCGGCACCCGCCTGGCCCAACTATGCGGGGCCTCTTCGCCTGCAGGGATCGAAACCCATCGAAGTGCCGATGAGCTTTGCCAATGGCGCCTGGGCGCTCGACCTCGACCGCCTCTTCGCTGCGGTCACGCCGCGCACCAAGGCGATCCTCCTCAACTCGCCCTCCAATCCGCTGGGCTGGACGGCCACGCGCGCCGATCTCATCGCCATCCGCGATTTCGCCCGCAAGCACGGCCTGTGGATCCTCGCCGACGAAGTCTATGGCCGCTTCTATTTCGGCAAGGATGGCGAAAAGCGCGCGCCCTCCTTCCTCGACATCTGCGACACCGAGGAACAGCTCATCCTCTGCAACACCTTCTCGAAGAACTGGGCAATGACCGGCTGGCGCCAGGGCTGGGTGCAGGCGCCCAAGGCGCTGGGGCCGATGTTCGAGCGCTTCATCCAGTATAACACCTCGGGAAGCCCGGTCTTCCTGCAGCGCGGCTGTGCCGCGGCACTCAATCTCGGTGATGCCTTCGTCGACCAGCAGGTGGCGACCGCCCGCAAGAATCGCGACATCGTCGTCGAGGCGCTCTCGAAGCATCGCAACATCCGCTTCCAGGTGCCGGACGGGGCCTTCTACTTCTTCTTCGCCATCGACGGGATGCGCGACTCACTCGCCACGGCCCGTCGGCTGGTGGACGAGGCCAATGTGGGCTTTGCCCCCGGTGCCGCCTTCGGAAGGGCCGGGGAAGGCTTCCTCCGCATGTGTTACCTGAAAGACGAGGACAAGCTTCGCGAAGGCCTGGACCGCTTCAGCCGCTGGCTGGAAAACAGTCAGCCCAGCTAAGTGCTGCCTTTTTGGGTTTTGCAGTGCACAATCGTGCGGCATGACGCTCTTTCCGCGTCATGACAGGATTGCAGCCATGATGAGATAAGCTTTTGGAATTTATATATTAAAAAATTTTCTTCGCGATCCGTAGGAAGTGGCATTGCACTTGCGAAGTGAATGGCATCGCAAGACCTTCTCGGATCCTCCCATTTTCGAAGCATTGTCTTTCGCGGTTGCCGGCAGAGCCCGGCAGACTTGGAGGCGGCGGGATACAATCCCTCCGCCTCCCTTTTTTTGACAACATTCCTGCCCCACTTCTGCCACCCGCATTGACAAGTTTGGTTAACAAGGCGGCGCGTCACGACAGAACATTCAGCACACGGAGCAATACCGTGGGCGTGTAACGCGGGGTTACGCCATGGATTATTCTACCCTTGTCACCAACGTGCAGGTTGCGGGTCTTGTCATCATGGCGGCGTCGGCCGTCGGACTCCTGCGGCTTGTCGTCGTTCATTACGTGCAGCGTAACTGGTGGGCCGAACAGATCCACTCGATGAACATCATCACCAGCTTCATGGCGGGCGGCCTGCTGCTGCTGGCCTTCGCCGGCGGCGGCCATCTCGCCGCGCGCCTCTTCGAAACCAACCAGATGCCGAACCTGCCGCGCCTTGGCCTGCAGGCGGTGCTCATGACGCTGCTCGCCAGCAGCGTGATCTTCCTTCACGTGATCGCGGCACCCTGGCTCGCCCGCATCGACGGACGCCGGCGTGAGGCCCGTCCGCTGGTGCTCGATCTCAGCGCCCACAAGACGCTGGCCATGACCCTGGGCTTCGCCATCTTCGCCTCGGCCTGGACGCTGTGGCTGGTGATCGCCACCTCGGATGTGGCGCCGCAGACGGCCTCGAGCCTCTCGGCCCTCACCTTCATGACCATGGTGTTCTGGGCGCTGCTTGCCATTCCGGCCCTCACGCTCCGCATCCTGGCGGTGCGCGCCATGTCGGGCGACGAGCCTGAGATGGCCGCCGAGCCCGTGCCTGTGCATGTGACGCCGGATGTGCCGCAGCCGCGCTTCGCCCATGTTCCGGCACCGCGGGCGCCGCGTCCGAGCCTTCTGGCCCGCGACGACAGCTTCAACGGCTGAGGGCGAGAACGCCGTCGATCACGAACTGCACGGCGAGTGCGGCAAGAATGATACCGAGGAGGCGCGAGATCACGGCGCGGCCCGTGATCCCGAGCGCCTTCGAAATCGGCACTGCGATGCGGAAGCAGGAATAGCAGGCCAGCATCACCGCGCCGGCGACGGCATAGAGGGCGAAGAGCCTGCTCCAATCGCCCTCCGCCCGGCCCGCAAGCAGGATCATTGCAGTGATGGCTCCGGGCCCCGCCATCAGCGGAATGGCGAGGGGGAAGGCGGCGATGTTGCGGACGTGATCGATGGTGATCGCAGATTTCGCAATGTCCTCGCGGCGCTGGGCCCGGCGGTCGAAGACCATTTCCGCCGCCGACCAGAGCAGCAGCAGGCCGCCCGCAATGCGGAAGGCCGAGAGCGAGATGCCGAGGAGATCGAGCAGCTTCGCTCCGCCCAGCCCCGCCACGAGCAGGATACAGAAGGCGATGACGGCGCCGCGCAGTGCAACCTCGCGGCGCTGCTCCTCGCTCATGTCCGATGTGAGGCCGAGGAAGAGGGCGCTGAGGAAGATGGGATCCGCCACGACCAGAAGCGTGGTGAGGGCCGAGAGGATGTAGTTCTGCATGGCGGGATGATAGCGGACGGCGGCCTTTACCACCACCGTCACCCTCCACGCATGTGGAGGACGATTCTTTGCCGCTGGCACCGCACTTCACAACCGTCATTCCGGACGCGCGCCTTGATCGAGCGACAGCGAGATGTCGCGCGCGAGCCGGAATCCAGCTTTGGCGGAACATCATGACAGGAGAAGAAGCTGGGCCCCCGCCTTCGCGGGGGTGACGAACACTTGGAATATTCTCCATGGCCGGTCTGGATGCCCGGCTCAAGGCCGGGCATGGAGAGTGGGGCCGCGTGTCACCGCGTGCGCATCCTTCGAGGCTCGGCTTCGCCTCGCACCTCAGGATGAGGGTAAAAAACAATCCTCATGCTGAGGTGCCGCGCAGCGGCCTCGAAGCAAGTGCGGCAAGTTCTCTCTGACCGCATCTCGCCCCCGCCTGCGCGAGGGTGACGGCAGAATGGCAATAAAAAAAGGCCCGTGTTGCGCACGGGCCTTGGGAGTTTGGGAGGATCGGGCTTGCCGCTACTGGCGGCGGTTCTGGCGGTTCTCGATCAGGTCGTCGACCACGGTGGGATCGGCGAGCGTCGAGGTGTCGCCCAGCGCGCTGAACTCGTCCTCGGCGATCTTGCGCAGGATGCGGCGCATGATCTTGCCGGAACGCGTCTTGGGCAGGCCGGGCGCGAACTGGATCTTGTCGGGTGTGGCCAGCGGACCGATTTCCTTGCGCACGTGGGCCACGAGTTCCTTGCGCAGGTCGTCGTCGCCGTTTTCGCCCTTCATCAGCGTCACGTAGCAATAGATGCCCTGACCCTTGATGTCGTGCGGGTAGCCCACCACGGCGGCTTCCGACACCTTGGCGTGGGAGACGAGTGCGGATTCCACTTCCGCCGTGCCGAGACGATGTCCCGACACGTTGATCACGTCATCGACGCGGCCGGTGATCCAGTAGTAGCCGTCGGCATCGCGGCGGCAACCGTCACCGGTGAAGTACATGTTCTTGTAGGTGGAGAAGTAGGTCTGCACGAAGCGCTCGTGGTCGCCATAGACCGTGCGGGCCTGGCCCGGCCAGGAGTCGAGGATCACGAGGTTGCCGGAGTTCTCGCCTTCGAGGAAGGCACCCTTGTCGTCGACCAGCGCCGGCTGGCAACCGAAGAAGGGCCGTGTCGCCGAACCGGGCTTGAGCTTGGTGGCGCCGGGCAGCGGCGTGATGAGGATGCCGCCCGTTTCCGTCTGCCACCATGTATCGACGATGGGGCAGCGCTCGTCGCCCACCACGCGATAGTACCATTCCCACGCTTCCGGATTGATCGGCTCGCCGACCGAGCCCAGAAGACGGAGCGACTTGCGCGAGGTGTGGGTGACGCTGTCGTCGCCCAATTGCATCAGGGCACGGATCGCGGTGGGCGCGGTGTAGAGGATGTTCACCTGGTGCTTGTCCACCACATCCCAGAAGCGCGAAGCGGAGGGATAGTTGGGCACGCCTTCGAACATCAGCGTGGTGGCGCCGTTGGCGAGCGGGCCATAGACGATGTAGCTGTGGCCCGTGACCCAGCCCACGTCAGCGGTGCACCAGTAGATGTCGCCGTCATGATAATCGAAGACGTACTCGTGGGTCATGGCGGCATAGACGAGGTAACCGCCGGTCGTGTGCAGCACGCCCTTGGGCTTGCCGGTGGAGCCGGAGGTGTAGAGAATGAAGAGCGGGTCTTCCGCCTTCATCTTCTCCGGCTTGCAGTCAGCCGAGGCGGTGGCCATTTCCTCGTGGTACCAGATGTCACGGCCCTTCTCCCAGGCGACCTGGCCGCCAGTGCGGCGCACCACCAGCACCTTGGCGGAGGAGCCGGTCTTGGCGAGGGCTGCGTCCGTGTTGGCCTTGAGCGGCACCTTGCGGCCACCGCGCAGGCCTTCATCGGCGGTGATGATGAAGTGCGACTTGGCGTCTTCGATACGTCCCGCGAGGCTTTCCGGCGAGAAGCCGCCGAAGACGATGGAATGAACCGCACCGATGCGGGTGCAGGCGAGCATGGCATAGGCCGCCTCGGGGATCATCGGCATGTAGATGGTGACGCGGTCACCCTTCTTGACGCCGTGCTTCTTCATCACGTTCGCAAGCTTGCACACCTGGGTGTGCAGTTCGTTGTAGGTGATCTTCTTGTCGTCGTAGGGATTGTCGCCTTCCCAGATGATGGCGACCTGGTTGCCGCGCTTCTTCAGGTGGCGGTCGATGCAGTTGTGGGAGACGTTGAGAACGCCGTCCTCGTACCACTTGATCGAGACCTTGTCGGGGGCAAAGGTCGTGTTCTTAACCTTCTTGGGGGCCTTGAACCAGTCGAGGCGCTTGGCCTGCTTGGCCCAGAACTTGACGGGGTCCTTGACCGACTCCGCGTACATGCGCTTGTAACCGGCCTCATCAACCCAGGCGCGCTTTTTCCACGCCGCCGGAACCGGATAGACTCTCTCGGACATAGGCGTCATTCCTCCCATTCATGCCGGATTATGTCATGCTTATCGGCTTTCGGGTCTATAGCGTGCAATCCGACTCCTGTCTAAGGCCCGAGGTCCCCGTTTCCCATGCTGGCGCTCCGCCACGTTCTCTATTTCGTTGCCCTCGGCATGTTCTGGGGAATCTCCCCAAGTCTTTACAAATACTGGGGCGAATCCGGCGTGCCAGTGAGCCATGTGATCAGCTACACGGGCTTCGGGCTGGCGATCTTCCTGTTCCTGATGGCAAGGCTGAAGGAGGGCGCCTGGACGGTGAGCGGCCCCCTGTTCCGCTACGGGCTTGTTTGCGCCACGCTGATGAACGTGCCCTTCGCCTGGTCGCTGACGCTGGCCCGGCACGTGCCCGCGCCCGAGTTGGCAATCGTCTTCTCGGTCTCGCCCATCGTGAGCTTCATCGTGGGCGCGGTGACGGGCCGTGACCCCTTCACGGCGCGGCGCGTGCTCGCCATTGCCTTCGGCTTTGCCGCCTCGACGATCCTGGTGCTCACCCGCGAGGGCATGCTGAGCGGCAAGGTCTCGTGGTGGCTGATCGCCGCCTTCATCAACCCGCTGCTCTGGGCCACCTACAACTGGTATGCCCAGACCAACTGGCCGAAGGAGGGCACGACCTTCTCGGTGGGCGCGGCGGAGTCGCTGCTCTCGGGCCTGCTGGCGCTGCCCTTCGTGCTGGTGATGGCGCCGCCCTGGGCCACCACCTATTCCAGCACCGCCTGGTGGAGCCTCGTCTTCGCCACTGCCATGTGGCTAGCCGAGCGCGTCTCGTTCTTCACCCTCATTCGCGAACGCGGTGCGAGCTACACCTCGCAGGCGGTCTATCTCTCCTCGCCCGCGGCGGTGTTCATCGCGATGTATTTCTTCGGCGGCGCGGGCGACGTGTGGCTGTGGTTCTCGCTCGGGCTCCTGATGGTGGCGCTCTATCTCAACAACTCGGGCCAGCCGATCAGGCGAGACGCCATACCGCAGTCTTCTTGATCTCCGCATCCTCGAGATCGCGCGTCACCGGCACGGAATAATTCGCGATGGCGCGGAGCCTGTCCTTGGGAAGATAGCTGCGGCCGGGATCGCCGACGAGAACGGTTGAGCCTTGGGCCTGCGCCCGCTCGAGCCAGGCATAGCATCGGCCCGCAAGCGATTGTTCGTAAAACAAATCCCCGACGAGCACGACGTCCGCATCAGGGGGTGGTGCGGCCAGAAGATCATCGGTCGTGACGGCCATGGTGACGCCATTGAGGTCCGCATTGATCACGATGGCCGAAGCCGAGAAGGCGTCGATGTCGGCGGCGAGCACCGAGGCCGCGCCGACCTTCAGCGCGGCGATGCCGACGAGGCCCGAGCCCGAGGCAAGATCGATGACGCGCTTTCCTGCAACGAGCGTGGGATGATCGAGTACATGGCGCGCCAGCGCCTGACCGCCCGCCCAGGCGAAGGCCCAGAAGGGCGGTGGCAGGCCGATCTCGCCCAGCTCTTCTTCCGTCTTCTGCCAGATGGGCAGCGCCTCATGGGCGAGGTGCAGCTTCACCTCCGGCACGAGGGGCGGGGAGAGGATTTCGGTATTGGCGCGGACGAAGCGGGCGCGGTCGTCCGGCGTCATTTCATTATCTTGGCAGGATCGAGTCCGGCGAGTTTGCAGATGTGCGCAAACTCCTCGGCCGTCACCGGCTGCACCGAGAGGCGCGAGTTGTTGACCAGCACCATCTTGGCCAGCGGCTTCTCCAGCTTGATCTCGTCAAGGGTGACAGGCTTTGCCGCAGCCGCGACGGCGCGCACGTCGACGCATTCCCAGGTGGGGTTGTCAGCGGTCGAATCCGGATGCACTTCGCGGCAGACCTCGACCACGCCGACGACGGCCTTGCCGATGTTGGAGTGATAGAAGAAGCCGCGCTCACCCAGCTTCATCGCCCGCATGTTGTTGCGGGCCTGGTAGTTGCGCACACCTGTCCACTCTTCGCCCGCCTTGCCCTTCTTCACGAGGTCATCGAAGGAGAAGACGTCGGGCTCCGACTTGAAGAGCCAGTAGGCCATCACTTCGCCTCCGGATTCTTGATGAGCCACTTCCACGGGCGGATGTCGACCGAGGCAAAGAGGCCGGCCTGGGCATAGGGATCGGCGGCGGCGATGGCCTTGGCGTCGGCAAGGTCCTTGGCCTCGATGATGACGAGGCTGCCGTTGGGATTGCCGGCGTCGTCGATGAAGGGGCCCGCACCCTTGACCGCGACCTTCTCGAGATAGGCGAGATGGGCAGGCCGCGTGGCCATGCGCAGGTCGAGGCTGTTGGGCTTGTCGGTGCAGATGATGACAAAGAGCATGTGGATCTCCAGCTTCAGATTTCGGATTTGAGTGGCCGCGCCAGCAGCCGGTTGATTTCCTCTTCGGGTGATGAGCCCTGGTCGAGAATGGCGTGAACGGCCGCGATGATCGGCATGTCGATGCCGTGGCGGCGGGCGAGATCGACGGCGACGGCAGCGGTGTAGGCGCCTTCGACAGTGCCCGCCGTTCCGGCAATCGCATCCCTGACCGATGCGCCCTTGCCGATCCTGTAACCGGCAGAATAGTTGCGCGACTGCGGCGAGGTGGAGGTGAGCAGCAGGTCACCGAGCCCCGAGAGGCCCATGAGCGTATCGCTGCGCGCACCCAGTGCCCGGCCGAAGCGTTGCAGTTCGGCAAAGCTGCGGGTGATGAGGGCGGCGCGTGCGCTGTCGCCGAGGCCGCGGCCATCGGAAATGCCGCAGGCAATGGCGAGGACGTTCTTCATGGCGCCGCCGATGGCAACCCCCGGGAGATCGTCAGAACCATAAATGCGGAAGTGCGGCAGGCTCAGCGCCCTGGCCCAGGTGTTGGCCGTATCGATCTGCGACGCTGCGAGTGTGACCGCCGTGGGCTTACCCGCCAATACGTCGGCGGCAAAGCTGGGGCCAGAGAGAATGAGCGCGGGATTGCGGGGCGCCACCGCCTGCACCACCTCGTGCATGAAGGCGCCGCTGCCGCGCTCGATGCCCTTGGCGGAGATGATGATCGCGGCGGCAGAAGGAATGGCGACGTCCGCGAGAACCTGCCGGACAGCCTGCGCCGGAACCGCGACGATGAGGGCTTCAGCGGTTGCAGCAAGGCGGTCGTCAGGGTTGGAGCGGCTCCATATCGCGACGTCATGGCCCGCAGCACGGGCCAGCTGTGCGAGCGCCGACCCCCAGGCGCCGCCGCCCAGCACCCGGATGGCCTGGCTCATGCCTTGGCTCCGAGGCGGCCGCGGCCCACCATGGGAGCAGAGACGGTATCCAGCGGCCAGCGGGCCCGCGCGGCAGCATCGAGACCGTCGCTGAGGCCAAGGACGAAGCGCTCGGCCCCGGCCCAGGCGATCATCGCGGCATTGTCCGTACACAGATGAAAAGGAGGAACTATCAGGGTGAAGCCCTGCGATGAGGCGACCATGGTGAAGGTGGCGCGCAGCCGGGCATTGGCAGCAACGCCGCCCGCCACGACAAAGGCAGGCGTCCCGGTGTCGGGGCAGGCCTCGCGGAACATCACCATGGCGCGGCGGGTGCGGTCGGCCAGGGTCTCGCTGACGGCAAGCTCGAAGGAGGCGCAGATGTCGGCGCGCAGTTGGTCCGTGATGCTGCCTTGCGCCTGCACGATCTCGCGCACCGCGGTCTTGAGGCCGGAGAAGGAGAAGTCGCAGCCGGGTCTGCCCTTGAGCGGCCGGGGCAGGTCGAAGCGGCGGCTGTCGCCCGTCTTTGCCAGCGCTTCCACCTGCGGCCCGCCCGGATAGCCGAGGCCGAGAAGCTTCGCCGTCTTGTCGAAGGCTTCACCCAGAGCGTCATCAATTGTGGTGCCAAGGCGGGTGTAGTCACCCACGCCGCGCACCAGCTGGAACTGGGTGTGGCCACCGGAAATGAGGAGCAGGAGATAGGGGAAGGGGCAGGGACCGAGGAGCCGGGGCGTCAGCGCATGGCCCTCAAGATGATTGACCGCGATGAAAGGCAGGCTCTGGGCAAGGGCAAAGCCCTTGCCAAAGGTGTGGCCCACCAGAAGCCCGCCGACGAGCCCCGGGCCCGCCGTTGCGGCCACCGCAGTGAGGTCGGAGGCTGTCAGATTGGCGTCTGCCAGTGCCTTTTCCGCGAGGTGGCCCAGATGCCGGATATGGGCGCGGGCCGCCACTTCCGGCACCACGCCGCCATAGGGCGCATGGTCCTTCACCTGGGAGAGGACGACATTGCTCAGGATCTCGCCCCGGCCTTCTTCATCCCGGCGCACCACCGCTGCGGCGGTCTCGTCGCAGGAGGTTTCGAGGCCAAGAATGAGGGTTGGGGCTGCGGCCATGAATCCGGCTGGCTTGTGGACAGGGAAATGAGGTAGGGATTGCCGCTGTAGCATCCGGAACTTAGACTTTGCAAATGACCAAAATACGTATCGGCACCCGCGGCTCACCCCTTGCTCTGGCTCAGGCCCACGAAACCCGCGAACGTCTTGTGAAGGCCCATGGCCTCTCCCCGGATGATTTCGAGATCACCGTCATCACCACGACCGGAGATCGCATCCGCGACCGGCCACTGGCCGAGATCGGCGGCAAGGGCCTCTTCACCAAGGAGATCGAGGAGGCGCTCTTCGCCAAGACCATCGATCTTGCCGTGCATTCGATGAAGGACATGCCGGCGGTACTGCCGCGGGGCCTCGCCTTCGCCGCCACACTGCCGCGCGAAGACGCCCGCGACGCGCTGATCAGTCTCACGGAAAAATCATTGAAGTGCATGAAGCAGGGCGCGGTGCTGGGGTCGTCCTCGGTGCGCCGTTCGGCCCAGGCGCTCCGCATCCGTCCCGACCTGCAGGTGGTGCAGTTCCGCGGCAATGTGGAAACGCGCCTGCGCAAGCTCGCCGATGGCGTGGCTGATGCGAGCTTCCTTGCCGTTGCCGGCCTGCGCCGCCTCGGCCTCACCCAGCACATCGCGGCTGTCATTCCCATGGAGGAGATGCTGCCCGCGATTGCCCAGGGTGCGATCGGCATCGAAATCCGCGAAGGCGATGAGAAGATTGCGAAGCTGCTTGAACCGATCAATCACGGCGAGTCCGCCACGGCCATGGCCTGCGAGCGCGCCTTCCTTGCCGCGCTGGACGGCTCCTGCCGCACGCCGATTGCGGGCCATGCCCGCCTCGCCGACGGACGCCTGCATTTCCGTGGCGAGACGCTCACCCTCGACGGCAAGAAGGTCTTCACCGCCGAGCGCGTGGGTTCGCCTGCCGATGCCGCCCGCATGGGGGCCGATGCCGCGGCGGAGGTGAAGGCAAACGGCGGCAGCCTCATCGTCGGCGCAAGCTAACGCCCATGCGCCTCATCCTCACGCGGCCCGAAAAGGATGCCAGGCCGCTTGCGGACAAACTGCAGGCGCTTGGACATGCATGCATCCGTGTGCCGCTGATGGAGATCGTGCCGCGCGAAAGTGCGGTCGTTCCGCCGGCGCGCTATCAGGCCATCTGCATCACCAGCGCGAACGGACTCGCCAATTCCTCCCTTCTGGCCGGCTTGCGCGACACGAAACTCCTCTGCGTCGGCCCGCAATCGGCGGCTGCGGCGACGGCGGCGGGTTTCACCGACGTGACGGCAGCGGGTGGCGATGTCGTTGGTCTCACCGCCTACATCGTTTCGCACCTCAGGCCGGCTGACGGGCCGCTGCTCTATCTCTCGGGGGTCGCGACGTCGGGTGACCTCGAGGGCCGGTTGCAGCGTGAAGGCTTCAGCGTGGCGCGCGTGGTGAGCTATGATGCCGTGTCGACCACCCCCGATGATCTTGCCAAAGCGGTAACCTCGGCGGATGCGGTTCTGCTCTATTCGCCGCGCACGGCAAAGCTGTGGGTGGAGCAAATTGAAAAGGCGAAGCTCGCCCACCATATGGCTGATATGATTCACCTTTGCCTGTCCCAGGCGGTTGCAAACGCGCTGCCGGAAGGCTGGCCGCGGAAGGTTGCGCGCACACCCGACGAAGCTGCCATGTTTGCGGTGCTGGAAGGTCTTGAACCTTCGAACGAACAGGAATAGCCCTAGTCATCATGAGTAACCTTGGTAACGATGCCGATCCGTCACCGGTCAAGCCGACGGTGATTGATCTCGATCCAGAAGACGTGACGGTGGATGCGGAGCCTGGCGACAAGCGGGAACCCGACTCTGCGAAGGCGCAGGAGGCCGCGGGCGAAACGCCGCCGCCCTCATCTTCCACTCCGGCACGCGAAACGACATCCTCCTATCGCACGGCGGCCTTCGTTGCGGCGCTGGGCATCGGCGTGGTGGCGGGCGGCTGGGCCTATCGTGACCTGATCTCGTCCTACTTCCCCAGCGACAATGTGAAGGCGCTCGCCGAGCGCGTGGACATTCTGGGCAAGGGCCACGAAGAGATCGCCTCCAAGGTGCAGGGCCTCGAGCGGTTGACCACGCAGCTCACCAGCGACGTCAACGAGTTGGAAGCCTCGGCAACCGCCACAGCCACAAACTCCAAGACGCTGGCCGATGACATTGCGGCAACGAAGGCGAGCCTCGCCTCGCTGCAGTCGGCGCTCGATGAAACGAAATCCGCTGTCGCGGCGATCAGCACGCAGCCTGCTGCTCCGGCAGATGGCGCGTCATCGTCGGCGGGTGTTCCCGCGGATGTGGCGGCCCGGCTTGCGGCCCTCGAACAGGATGTGGCGGCGCTGAAGGCCCAGAAGACGGGCGAGGTCGACAAGACGGCGCTCACTCAGACTGTTTCCGATCTCAAGGCCAAGATCGAGGCGGGCACATCCTTCGCCGACGAGGCCGACCGCATCGCACGCCTTCTGCCGGCGGCGAGCGGTCTTGACGTGATCGCAGCCCACGCAGCACAGGGCCTGCCCAATGCCAAGGGCCTTGCCACCGAACTCTCGGCCCTGAAGCCCGAGTTGCCCACGCCCGAGGTGAAGATCGTTCCGTCTGAACCCGGGATCTGGGACCGGATCGGCGAGATGCTCTCCTCCGTCATCACCATCCGCGATCTCGATGCGGTGAACTGGCAGCAGGTGGCCGACAAGGCCATTGCCTTCGCCGAAGCGGGCGACCTGCCGCAGGCGGTGGCGGCGGTAGACGAACCCGAAGCCACCATTCCGCCGAAGTTGCAGCAATGGCGCGACCGCGCGGCGGCCCGCCTCTCCCTTGAAACGGCGCTTGCCTCCGTGACCTCGGCGGCAGAGCGCGTGCAGAACGCGAGTCCCTGACGATGATCAGGATGCTCTGGCGCTTCGCTCTCCTCGTTGCCGCCGCGGCCTTCTTCTCGTGGCTGGCCGGGCGGCCGGGCACGCTCACGGTGACGTGGCTCGGGCGCCAGTACGAGATGAAGCTCTTCGTGGCGGTGGCGATCGCCATTGCCCTCATCATCTCGCTGTCGTTCCTGTGGTCGCTTCTGCGCCGCATCTGGCGGAGCCCCGCCGCGGCGCGGGAGTTCTGGCGCTTCCGCAAGCACCGCAAGGCCTATGAGTCTCTCTCGAAGGGTATTGTCGCGGCGGGTGCCGGCGATGCGCAGGGTGCCTCGCGCCATGCGGCGATTGCCGCCAATGTTCTCTCCGACGAACCGCTGGTCAATGTGCTGGCCGCGCAGGCGGCGCAATTGAAGGGCGACCGCGAGAGCGTGAAGCGCATCTTCGAGGCCATGGCGAAAGATCCAGAAACCGAATTGATGGGGCTGCGCGGCCTCTTCAACGAGGCGCGGCAGTCAGGCGATCTCGTCGCCGCTCTTCATCATGCGGAGAAGGCACTGGCCCGCAATGCACGATTGCCCTGGGCCTCGACGGCAGTGCTGCAGGTGCAGGCGGCGCGCAAGCTCTGGCTGCCCGCAGCCCATACGCTCGACATGCAGGGCCGCTCCGGACTCTTGAGCCGCGACGAAGCGGCGAAGAAGAGGGCCGCCCTCATCACCGCGGAAGCGCTCTCGATCGAAGACGAGAACCGCGACCGCGCCCTCGAACTCGCAAGCGATGCGCTGAAGCTCGATCCCGCGCTGGTGCCTGCGGCTTCGGTCGCGGCGCGCTGCCACATCGCCAAGGGCAATGCCCGCAAGGCGCAGAAGATTCTCCGCGCCACCTGGGCGATTGCTCCGCATCCCGATCTTGCTGAACTCATGGCCCGCTCGGTGACGGGTGACGGGCCCGAGGCGCGCTATGAGCGCGTGCGCGATCTGGTGGGCGCCACTCCTGACTCGCTTGAAGGCGCCTGTGCGCTGGCCAAGGCGGCCCTTGCGGCCCGCCGTCTCGACGTGGCGCGGGCAGCTCTCACACAGCATATCGATGAGCGCCCACCGGCGCGGGTCTGCGCTCTCATGGGCGAGATCGAGGACGCCGAGGGCGACAAGGGGAAGGCGCGGGAATGGTTTGCCCGCGCCATCCATGCGCCGCGTGATCCCATGTGGGTGTCGGACGGGGTGGCGAGCCCGCGCTGGATGCCGCTCTCTCCCGTGACGGGCGAGATCGTGCCGTCGGAATGGAAGGTGCCCTTCGACATGCTGCCTGCGGCGGAGCCCGAGCCGGAGCTGTCCCGGGAGGCCGAAAACCTCCCCCAGATCACCATCAAGGTGCCGGAAAACAAGCAGGTTTCCGAGCCCGCCAAGGCGCTGCCCTTCGACCGTCCGCCCGACGATCCCGGGGTGGAAGCCGACCGCATTGATGGTTGAATTGTTAACCGAAACCGTCTATCCCCCGCCCGTCCAGAACAGCGGCCTCGCGCCGCCGGGCCGCTTTAGCTCAGTTGGTAGAGCACATCATTCGTAATGATGGGGTCGCGTGTTCGAGTCACGCAAGCGGCACCAGTTTCCCCCGCAGTCATTCCATTCAGCAATTCAATCGCTAGGGCGCCGCGAAGCGTTCCGCCAGTCGGCGCGCGAGGTAGAGGGCCTGCACGCGGATATCGGGGACGGCGATGATTTCCCAGAGGCCGGCCTTGGTGATGGGGCCCACGCCGAAGATGGACGGATGCGGCACCCCATCGGCACTGATCAGCGCGCATTCGTCATTGAACTCGAGTCCAAGCCCGATCGCGTCCCTCCGGCCAAGACCCTGCTGCAGAAGCGACTTGACCAAGGGGTCCTGTGACAGTTCCGGATCGCTGACAAGGCCCGTGCAGTCGATGATGTGATCGAAGGCTTCGCTCCGCTGCGCGTTGTGTCCGCGCTCCCGGATGAAGACATGGCGCTGGCCCCCATCGGCCTCGAAAGCGAGAATGTTGCCGGCCACGATCCGCAGCTGGCCTGCATCAATAGCGGCCTGGATGCGATTGGACGCCTCGGGCGCCATCCGGTGACGCACAACATCCCACCAGGGGCGGGCGTGGCGCAGGAAGCGTTTCCGCTCAACAAGTGAGAATGACTTCCAGAGCGTCTGGGTGTGCGGCCTCATGCCGTCGATGACGCTCCGCCAGCTCACGCCCTCCGCTTCGGCGCGTGTGATCTCCCGCCGGAGGAAGCGCAGCACCGCATTCACGGACGGCGTCTTTCCGAGTCCCGACAGATCGAGGGGCCAGGCCTGTGTGGGGCCGTGACTGTTGGACAGCAGACCACGCCGCGACACGGCTGTGATCGGGCCCATATGGCCGCGGTCGAGAAGTTCGAGCACATAGTCCACCATGCTCAGGCCCGTTCCCGCAATCAGGATGCGGTCATCGGCTGCAACAGGTTGGCTGAGGTGCTGTTCCCACGGGTTCTCGAAGGAGGGATGGCGCGTGCTGTCGTGGCCTGTGGCGAGAATGATGGCCTCACCGGCCATCCTGCCATTCTGTTCCAGTTTCACCTCCACGCCATCTTGCGTGAGCGACAGCGCCACCGCACGGTCATGGATAACCGAGAGCCTGCCACCGTCCAGATCATTACCGATGAGGCCCGCGATGTATTGGCCGTAGAGGCGGCGGGTGGTGAAGCCGTCGGGGCGCGGCGCGGAGCCGGGCAGGGACGCCAGCCAGTTCAGGAAATGGTTGGGCTGCTCGGGGTCGGCACTCATGTTGGAGTTTCGCACATTGAGCAGGTGCGAGGCGCTGCTCGTGCCATAGGCGAGGCCGAAGCCCAGTTGCCGCGACGACTCGATGATCACCACCGGCCGCGCCACCGTGTCGGCTTTCAGCAGTTGATAGGCCAGCAACACGCCCGATGCGCCGCCGCCGATGATGATGAAGGGACGCGTGCTCACCCCGGGTTCTCCTCACACGGCTGTCAGGGCCTGATCGAGATCATCGACGAGGTCTTCGGTGTTTTCGAGCCCGACCGACATGCGGATGAGGCCATCGGAAATGCCGTACTTCGCCCGCTCCTCGGGCGAATAGGCGGCATGCGTCATGGAGGCCGGATGCTGGATCAGCGTTTCTGCGTCTCCCAGGCTGACGGCGCGGTGGATGAGTTTGAGCGCATTCATGAAGCGGCGCCCCGCCTCGATGCCGCCCGCAAGTTCGAAGCTGATCAGCCCGCCGCCCTGCGACATCTGCCGCTTGAAGACGTCAACCGCGGTCCCTTTCGACAGCGCCGGATAGGAGAGGCTGGAGATATGCCTGTGCCCCGCCAGAAAGCCGCTGATCGCCGTTGCGGAATGCGAATGCTGCTTCATGCGGAGTTCGAGGGTCTTGAGGCCACGCATCACCAGGAAGGCGGTGAGCGGGCTCAGCGTTGCGCCTGTGAGATAGCGGAGCCCGTGCATCCGCACCTCCTTCACCAGCTCCGCCCTGCCGACCACGAGGCCGGCCAGCAGGTCGCCATGCCCGCCCAGGTATTTGGTGGCGGAGTGGATGACGAGATCGGCGCCATGTTCGATGGGCCGTTGCAGCACCGGCGTGGCGAAGGTGTTGTCCACGATGGTGAGGGCGCCACTCCGCCGCGCCACGGCCGCCGTTGCGGCAATGTCGATGAGACGCAGGTTCGGGTTGGCAGGCGTCTCGAAGAACACGGCATGAAATGGCCGCTCCGCCGCCCGTGCCAATTGCACCGGATCTGTGAGATCGACGAAATCGACCTTGACGCCGAACTTGGTGATGCCGCGCGAGAGGAAGGCATAGCTGTTGCCATAGAGGATCTTGTCGGCAATTACCCGGTCGCCCGCCTTGAGATGCGACCAGAAGGTGGCGCTGATCGCGCCCATGCCGGAGGCAACCGCAAGCCCGGCCTCTGCGCCTTCCAGATCAGCAACGCGCTGCTCCAGCAGTGCTTGTGTGGGGTTCTTGGTGCGGCCGTAGATGAAGCCTTCGCGATTCCCTGCAAAAAGCTCTGCGCCCTGTTCGACGCTTTCGAAAACATAGGTCGAGGTCTGGTAGATGGGGGGCGAGAGCGCGCCCTGCGCCGTGGCCGGATCATATCCGAGGTGAATAGCCCGTGTGGAAAGGCCCTGTTTCTTGTTGGGCTTGCTCATGAAGGTCTCCTGTTTCCGTGCGCCGCCGGAGACCGGTTCTCACCGGTGTTCTCCAGGCCGTCACTGAACCTCAGAATGCGCCGGAACCGAGGATGTTGTAAGACACCGCGTCAATGGCCGGGACGGAGCGGCCCGCCGTGAGCCTGTGCAGCACCGCGATCATGTGATCGACCTCGGCGCAGGTGTTGTAGAAGGCGAGCGAAGGCCGCACCGTGGCCTCCAGCCCGAAGCGCCGCAGGATGGGCTGGGCGCAGTGATGCCCGGCACGCACCGCGATTCCCTCCTTGTTGAAGGCCGAGCCCACCTGTTCGGTGGTGAAGCCGTCGAGCACGAAGGAGAGCACGCTCGCCTTGTCGGGCGCGGTGCCGATCAGCCGCAATCCCTTGATCTCGCGGATGCGCTGCGTCGCGTAGTCGAGTAGGAAATGCTCATACTGCTGGATGGCCGGCAGCCCGATCCGCATTACGTAGTCGAGGGCCGCACCAAGGCCCACGGCATCGGCGATGTTGCCCGTGCCCGCTTCAAAGCGCGCGGGCGCATTCTGGTACTGCGTCTTCTCGAAGGTGACATCGGCGATCATGTTGCCGCCGCCCTGCCACGGCTGGGTGGCATTGAGGATGTGCTCCTTGGCGTAGACGACGCCGATCCCTGTTGGCGCAAAGACCTTGTGACCTGAGAAGACGAAGAAATCCGCATCCAGTCCGCGCACGTCAACCGGCATGTGGGAGACGGATTGCGCGCCGTCGACAAGCGCCAGGGCGCCCGCCGCATGGGCGAGATCGATGATCTGCTTGACCGGCACCACCGTGCCGAGCGCATTCGACACCTGCGTGACCGAGACAAGCTTGGTCCGCGGCGAAAGCAGGCGCGCATACTCCTCGAGCCTCACCTGGCCGCAGTCATCGACCGGGATGACCTTCAGCTTGGCGCCCTTTTCGGCGCAGAGCTGCTGCCACGGCACGATGTTGGCGTGATGCTCCAGCCAGGAGACGATGATTTCGTCCCCTTCGCCGATGTTCTCGCGACCCCAGCTCTTGGCCACGAGGTTGATCGCTTCGGTGGCACCGCGAACAAAGACGATCTCGTTCGTGGAGGCCGCGTTGAGGAAGCGGCGCACGGTTTCGCGCGCACCTTCATAGGCGTCGGTCGAACGGGCCGCCAGTTCATGGGCGGCGCGGTGGATGTTGGAGTTCTCATGCTCGTAGAAATGCTTGAGCCGCTCGATCACCTGGCGCGGCTTCTGCGTCGTCGCGGCATTGTCGAACCACACAAGCGGCCTGCCGTTCACACGTTCGTTGAGGATCGGAAAATCCCGGCGGATGGCATGAACGTCAAGCGGGGCAGCCGATGGCGCCGCCTCTGACAGGAAGTAGTACTGCGGGCTCGCCGCATCATGCGGAATCTGCGCGGGCGAAAACCCGCCAAGGGACATGCCTCCCGGCGAGACGCCGCCAGGCGAGGGCCGGCTCGAAGAAAGTCTGGAAGGCGAGGTGGGTACGCCGCCTGCCAAGCCATGCGCCAAAGCGGGCGAGGCAAGCGATGGCTGGTGGACCGCCGGTGCATGAGGCGCGCCGAGGCTGGTGACCGCTGGCGCAGCCGTCACCGGACCGGCCTCTCCCGTAGCCTGACGGAACAGCACATTGGCAAGTTCGGCCAGCGCCTTCACATCGGGAAGATGCGCCGTGGGATCACTTGTACTCATGGTACTTGCCGGTATCCGCGTTATCGAGGACGGCGATGGCATCGTCGGTCAGCACGGCGAGCGAGCAATAGAGCGACACGAGATAGGAGGCGATGGCCTTGTGGTTGATGCCCATGAAGCGGACGGAGAGGCCCGGGCTTTGCTCGCCCGGAAGGTTTGGCTGATAGAGGCCGACGACGCCCTGACGGCTCTCGCCGGTGCGCACCAGAATGAACTTTGTCTTTCCGCCATCCAACGGCACCTTGTTGCTGGGGAACAGCGGAATGCCGCGCCAGGTGAGGAACTGGCTGCCGTACAGCGATACGGTGGGCGGCGGCACGCCGCGGCGGGTGCATTCACGGCCGAAGGCGGCGATGCCGGCAGGATGGGTGAGGATGAAGCCGGGCTCCTTCCACACCTTGCTGATCAGTTCATCGAGATCGTCGGGCGTGGGCGCACCGGTGCGCGTGGTGACCCGCTGGGCCGGCGAGACGGAATGCAGCAGGCCGTATTCCTTGTTGTTGATCAGTTCGCTTTCCTGGCGCTCCTTGATCGTCTCGATGATGAGACGGAGCTGCTCGCCGGTCTGGCTGTAGGGGCTGCTGTAGAGGTCGGAAACGCGGGTGTGCACATCGAGCACGGTGTTGACCGCGCTCAGCATGTATTCGCGTGGGTTCGCTTCATAGTCCACAAAGGTCTGCGGCAATTCGCGCTCGTCGCGCGCCGAACATTCGACGTCGATGCTGGTGCCTTCCTTCACCCGGTTGAGGCGGTAGATGCCGGCCTCGACGGGAACCCAGTGCAGCAGCTTGGTCAGCCAGCGCGGCGTGATGCTCCCCATCTGCGGAATGGTCTTGGTGGCATTGGCAAGTTGCCGGGCGGCGACATCGCCCAAGGCTGTTTGCGGTGTCGTGTCAGCGGCCATTCAGGGTCTCCTGGTCAATCTGTTGGGTCTTGGCTTGTGTGATGTTGCTGAAGGGCGGCACGCTGTGGGTGAGCCACACGTTGCCGCCGATGCTGGAGCCCGTGCCGATGGTGATGCGGCCGAGGATGGTGGCGCCGGCGTAGATCACCACGTTGTCTTCGATGATGGGATGCCGCGGCTCGCCCTTGACCAGTTCGCCATTGGCGAGTGCGTTGAAGCGCTTCGCCCCCAGCGTCACGGCCTGATAGAGGCGCACGTTCTCGCCGATGATGGCGGTCTGGCCGATGACAACGCCCGAGCCGTGGTCGATGAAGAAACTCCCGCCGATGGTGGCGCCGGGGTGAATGTCGATCCCTGTCGCGGCCTGCGCGATATCTGCGATGAGCCGTGCGATGAGGCGGGCGCCCTGCACATAGAGCGCATGGGCGAAGCGGTGATAGATGATGGCGATGGTGCCGCGGTAGCACAGCACGATTTCGGCAATGCTCTCCGCTGCGGGATCACCGCGATAGGCGGCGCGGAAGTCGCTCACCAGCACGCCGCGGATATCCGGCAACTGGTCGGTGAAGGCGGCCACGATCTGTTCGGCCCTCTGGCGCAACTCGTTGTCGTCGCTGCAGTCCGGAAGATCGAACTGCAGGCTCCGCTTCACCTGTTCCAGCAGGCGGGGCAGGGCCTCGTTCAGGCAGTTGGAGACAAAGAGGTCGATGCTTTCATTGGCGAAGAGCGCCTGACCGAAATGCGTGGGAAAGAGTGCGGCACACAGCTTGTCGAGCACCTGCTGCAATGTCTCGCGTGACGGCAGTTCGCGGACCAGACCCTTGTGACGAATGTTGTGATGAACCTCACGCGAAGCGCGCAAGCGGTCGATCACGTTCATTTCACGCCATCCCTTTCTCGGTGGTCTTGCAGGGAATTTCTCGATGACTGCGGACATTGCACGCCCCCTTTGACCTTCAGATCATTAGTCAAAGTCCGGCACTGTCTGTGCCCTCTGAAAACTCAATCGGGAATTGAGAATTTCTAAATCTTTTAGCTTCTGCGCGATCACCTCAGGATTTCTCAACAGCGCGCGCAAAGGAGATCAATTGTTGTTGTGACCTGCCGCGCGAATACTCCACCGAAACAGTGGATATTCGAAATGCCCTATTCAAAACTTCCGACACTCTCGCTTGCATCCGGTCTTGCATCACCCGAAGCGAAGCAGGCCTTCCTCGAGGAACTGCGCGAAACGGCGCGCGGTCTTGGCTTCTTCTATCTCAAGGATCACGGCATCGCAGCGGATCTGATTGCCGATGTCCTGAAGCTCACGCGCTCCTTCTTCAGCCTGCCGGAAAGGGACAAGCTGGACATCCAGATGGTCAATTCCCCCTACTTCCGGGGATATAATCGGGCCGGGCTCGAGCACACCCGCGGCAAGCCCGACTGGCGTGAACAGGTTGACATCGGACCCGAGCAGGTGCCGCTCAAAGTCACCTCTTCGTCGCCCACATGGCAGCGACTCATCGGTCCGAACCAGTGGCCGAAGGCCTTGCCGGACCTGAAGCCGGTCATCCTGAAGTATCAGGCGGCGGTGACGGCGCTCGGTATTCAGCTCACGGAGTTGCTCGCCGAGGCGCTGGGCCAGAGGAAGGATGTCTTTGCGCCGGTTTACACACCGACGCCGAACCAGCTCATCAAGATCATCCGCTATCCCGGCCGCAGCAGCGGCGAAAGCAACCAGGGCGTGGGCGCCCACAAGGACTCGGGCTTCGTCACAATCCTGCTGCAGGACAAAGTGGGCGGCCTTCAGGTGGAAGGCGAGAACGGCTGGATCGATGCGCCACCCGTTCCCGGCACCTTCATCATCAACATCGGCGAACTGCTGGAGCTGGCCTCGAACGGATATCTGCGCGCCAACGTCCATCGCGTGGTCTCGCCGCCGTCCGATACCGATCGTCTGTCGGTGGCCTTCTTCTTCGGCGCGAACCTCAGCGCCACTGTCCCTGTCCTCACCCTGCCTGCGGCATTGCAGGCGCAGGTGCGGGGGGTCACGCAGGACCCGAACAATCCGCTCTTCAGTGAAGTGGCGAAGAACTTCCTGAAGAGCCGTCTGCGCAGCCACCCGGACGTGGCGCAGCGCCACCACGCCGATCTTCTCGAGGCCAAGGACCGCACCGGGCCTGTGACCGCATCTGCCTACTGATCTTTTTCAACGCTGGAGACTTCAATGACGACGAACAGCAAGAATGCCGAAACACTCGCCCTTCACGGCGGCACGTTCCGCTCCGACCCCGTGACGGGCGCGGTGGCGGTGCCGCTCTACCAGACCACCTCCTACCAGTTCCAGGACACGGGCCATGCCGCGCGCCTCTTCGCGCTGGAAGAACTCGGCAACATCTACACCCGCGTGCAGAACCCGACGCAGGATGCCTTCGAGCAGCGCATTGCTGCCGTCGAGGGCGGTGTGGCGGCACTTGCCGTGGCCTCGGGGCAGACGGCCTCGGCTTACTCGCTTCTCAACCTCGCCCAGTCCGGCGACAACATCGTCTCCTCCACCGACCTCTACGGCGGCACGGTCACGCTGCTGTCGCAGACCCTGAAGCAGTTCGGTGTCGAAGTGCGCTTCGTCGATCCGTCGGATCCGGAGAACTTTCGCCGCGCCACCGACGCCAAGACCCGCGCCTACTACGCCGAAACATTGCCGAACCCGAAGCTGCATGTCTTCCCGATCGGTGAAGTGGCGGCAATCGGCCGGGAGCTCGGTGTGCCGCTCATCGTGGACAACACGGCGGCCCCGCTGATCGTGAAGCCCTTCGAGCATGGCGCGGCAGTGGTCGTTCACTCCGCAACGAAGTACATCGGCGGACACGGCACCACCATTGGCGGCGTCATCATCGACGGCGGCAACTTCCCATGGGAAAAGCATGCCGAGCGCTTCCCGCTGCTCACCCAGCCGGATGAAGCCTATCATGGCGCCATCTGGACGGAGGCTGCAAAGCCCCTCGGCCCCATCGCCTACATCCTCCGCATCCGCGTGAAGCTGCTGCGTGATCTTGGTGCGGCCATCTCGCCCTTCAATGCCTGGCAGTTCATCCAGGGCCTCGAGACGCTGCCGCTCCGCGTGCGCCAGCAGAACGAGAACGCCGTCAAGATCGCCAACTTCCTTTACAAGCACCGCCAGGTGAAGAGCGTGATCTTCCCGGGCCTGCAATCCGGCAAGCAGAAGGCGCGGGCCAAGAAGTACCTGAAGGGCGGCTTTGGTGCGCTGGTGGGCTTTGAGCTGAAGGGCGGTGTCGAGGCTGGCAAGGCCTTCATCGACTCGCTCAAGCTTCTCTATCACGTCGCCAACATTGGTGATGCCCGCTCGCTCGCCATCCATCCGGCTTCGACCACGCATCAGCAGCTGTCGGAGAAGGAGCAGCTCGCCGCGGGTGTCACGCCCGGTTACATCCGGCTTTCCATCGGCATCGAACATCCCGACGATATCATCGAAGACCTGAAGCAGGCGCTTGATGCGGCCAGCAAGGCGTCGGCCGGTGACGGACTGAAAATTCTGAAGGCAGCCGAGTAATCCGGAAAAGGAGAACGACCATGACGACATCACAGTCTTCAACCAGGACGGCGCTGTCGCGGCGTCGCGTCCTCAAGCTCGCAGCGGCGGGCGGTGCCGTGGCCTCGACCGGCATCGCCGCCGGAAAGGTCTTCGCACCTGCCATCGCAGCGCCTGCGGCCAAGGTCCGCCTGGCGTGGACGGAAGTGGCCGCCTGCCATTCGCCGCTCGGCTTCGGCGTGGCCAAGGGCATCTATGCCAAGCATGGCGTCGATGTTGAACTCTTCTATCAGGGCGCGAGCGGGCAGACCCTGATCCAGGCGCTGGCGACGGGCAAGGCCGACGCCGGCGCAGGGTTGATCGGCGACTGGCTGAAGCCGCTGGAGCAGGGCTTCGACGTGAAGCTCTTCGTGGGCTCCCACGGCGGTTGCCAGCGCCTGCTGGCGTCTGAGGCCTCCGGCGTCAAGGATCTCGCCGGGGTGAAGGGCAAGACCATCGCCACCTATGGCATCGGCGCGCCGCCGCAGGTCGCCTTCCAGGTGACGCTGGCCAAGGCGGGCATCGATCCGGAGAAGGACGTGACGTGGAAGGCCGTGCCCTTCGAACTCGTGGGCGATGCGGTGAACCGGGGTGATGCGGATATCGCTGCCCATCTCGATCCCTGGGCTTATTCCATCGAGAAGAAGTTCGGCTTCACCAAGATCGCCGATACGCAGACCGGCGTCTATGAAGGCCATACCTGCTGCGTTCTGGGCGCCAACGGCCCGTTCTACGAAGCGAACAAGGATGCGATCCGCCGTCTCGCCGAAGCAAACATCGAGGTTCACGAATACACCGCCAATCATCCGGATGAAGTGGCGGACTGGTATCTCAAGGAACTGAAGCCCGCAGGCCTCAGCTTCGAGGACCTCAAGGCGGTGATCGGCGGCCTCGTTGCCCACAATCACCCGATCGGCCCGCAGCTGGTGGAGCAGATCCAGAGATCGGCCGAAGACCTGAAGCTCGTCAAGGTGCTCGACGCATCGACCGATCCCAAGGCCTTCGCCGAACGCATCACCGTCAATCTCCTGGCGTGAGGCGTAATCCATGAGCAGCAGTCCGGCGATCGGCCTGTCCTCGGAGACGGTGAACTGGGAGCAGAGGCTTTGGCTGCATGGCCTCGTCGCTTCACTGTTCTGGGCCGCCACGGCTGCTGTCACACTGGTGCTTCCTGATGTCGTTCCCTGGGGAAGCGCCGGGTTCTTCGCAGGGCTTGCTGCTGCCACAGCGGCCCTGCTTTTTCTTGCGGGAGTTGCGGGCAAATCCGCCGGCCTCATCAAGGGAAGGCTGTTGCGCGCCGGGCCGTGGCTCGTGGCACTCGGCATCTGGTTCTTTCTCTGGGAACTGTTCACCGCAAAGTTCGGCTGGCTGCCCAAGCCCTTTTTCTCGCCGCCGCAGGGCCTGCTCAATGTCTATGTGGAGGACGGGCCGCGGCTTCTGATCTGCATCGCCTATACCTTGCGGCTCTGGGCGCTGGGCTTCTTCTCCGGAATCGCCGTCGGCTATGCGGTGGGGATTGCGCTCGGCTGGTCGGCGCGGTTCAGTTACTGGGGCATGCCGCTCCTGAAGCTCATCGGCCCTGTGCCGGCCTCGGCGTGGATCCCGGTCACCTTCTATTTCTTCCCGACAACCTTCGCCGCCAGCATCTTCATCGTGGCGCTGTCGGCAGGCATTCCCGTGGCCATCCTCACGTCGTCCGGCGTCAGTTCGGTGAACACCGCCTACTATGACGTCGCCCGCACGCTCGGCGCCAAGACGTCCTATCTCATCCGCAACATTGCGATCCCTGCGTCGCTGCCCCATGTCTTCGTCGGGCTCTTCATGGGCCTCTACTATTCCTTCGCCGTGCTGGTGGTCGCCGAGATGCTGGGCGCGAAGTACGGCCTCGGCTGGTACATCCAGTTCCAGACGGCCTATTCCGCCTACGCCAATGTCTATGCCACGCTCGTGATCATGGCCCTCATCTGCGCAGGCCTTGTGAAACTGCTCTTCGTCCTGCGGGCGCGGCTGATGAAGTGGCAATCCGGATTCATCAAATGACCACGCAGGCTGCTGTTCCCGCACTCGCCATTTCCGGCGTCAACCACGCCTTCACACTGGATGGCGAGGACCTTGCTGTCGTGAAGAACTTCAGCCTCACCGTGAAGCCCGGCGAATTCGTTTCGTTGCTGGGTCCGTCCGGCTGCGGCAAGTCCACATTGCTGCGGCTTGTGGCCGGCTTGGACAAGCCGAGCGACGGCCGCATCGAAGCGGATGGCAAGCTTGTCACCGAACCCGAACCCTCGCGCATCCTTGCCTTCCAGGACGCCACGCTCTTTCCCTGGGCCACGGTCTGGAACAACGTGGCGACAGGTCTTGCGGCCAGGGGCGAGCTGCCCGCCAAAAGGTCCAAGGTGGACGAGGCCATTTCGCTCGTGCAGCTCGATGGTTTCGCCAATGCCTATCCGCACCAGTTGTCGGGTGGCATGGCCCAGCGGGCCGCCCTGGCGCGGGCGCTGGTCAATGACCCGCATCTGCTGCTGCTGGACGAACCCTTTGGCCGTCTTGATTCCCTCACGCGCATGGCACTGCAGGAAGAACTGCGCAGCCTCTGGCAGACGAAGCGATTCACCGTGCTCATGGTGACCCACGACATCGAGGAAGCGCTTCTGCTCTCCGACCGGATCGTGGTGATCAGCAACCGCCCCGCGACCATCGTCGAAGACATTCCGATCAGCATCCCGTATCCGCGCCACCGCGATGACAAACGCATCGTGAGCCTCCGAACCCGCGTGCTGGAAAAGCTCGGGCTTGGCTCGTTCCATTGAGACGATGGCCATGGTGATCTCGCGTCAGGTGACGGCACGTCGGGCACTTGCCGTATCAGCCACGCTCTTCTGCCTTGTCACGCTGGTATGGTGGGGCGTGGTCTTCTACGAGCTGATTGCCGGCGGCTATCTCAGCCTCTTCGCAGCAGCGCAATGTGGTGTGTGGAACTCGGTCGTTTGTGAATTGGCCCAGTCGCTCTGCAAGCAGTACCATGTCCTCGGGATCAAGTGGTATTCGCCCGTGGCGTTCTGGGTCGCTCTGGGCCTTGCCAATCTATGGTTGACCGTGAACCTGATTGGCGGCGATTGAGTGCATCGAAGCTGCGAATGTGCGACCGGCGCAACGCACGCAGTCCGAGCCGCTAATCCCAGAATGGTCGCATCGCCTTGAACGCCTTCCAGGCATCCTTGAGGTGCGTGTCATTGATGGTGATCTCGTGGGCATGCCAGCCGATCAGATAGCCCGCGGCGTGTGCGGCTTCGCTGCCCCGGCCATCGGCGAGGTGGCGGACCAGTTCGTCCACGGCCACGGCATCGTTGTGCTTGCCCAGGATATCCTGCAGTTCGCTGGCCGACGTCAGCAATCTCTGGCGGCGCCTGGGGTGATCGAACAGTGTGCCGAAGAATTCCATGGCGTAGCGCAGGTCCTTGAGGGCGATGCGGAGCGTATGGCGTTCGGCATCGCTGCGCCGGCCAAGGCCGCGTCCACGCTTCAGGGCGCGGGTGCGCAGCCGGTCCAGCATGACACGGGCTGCACCTCGAATGGGCTTGGAGAGGAGCGCCGCTTGTGCTGACGGCAGATGCGCCTGCCAGCGTCGTTGCGCCAGCAGGCATTGCAGGTCGAGGACGAAGAGCGTGCTGCGGCGGTCATTGATCACCGCGCGGGCCGTTTGAGAGTGCTCGTCGCGTAAGGCGCGGGCAGCTGCCATCAGAACTCTCGCAACCGGGAGGCTTTTCCCGCGGCTGCAACGCGCCCGCCTCCACAGCTGCGATGAAGCTGTCGATTTCACGGGCAGGCCCGAGTCCTCCGGCGATGTGCCGCGCCTCTTCGCGCAGTGTCTCGAACACTTCGGTTTGAAATGCATGGCGCAACATCTTGAAGCCGCTGCGCATGCGGCGGAGCGCAACGCGAAGCTGGTGGATGGATTCAGGTGCATCCGTCTCCCGCAGCGCCGTCCAGTTGCCGACAAAATGATTGAGCGTATTGGACAGGATGGCATCGATGCAGTCGCCCAGCGTCTGCCGCCGCTTGAGGAGAAGCGGCGTCGATTTCCGGGGCACACGGGTCTCCGGGTGAAGAAGCGCGAAGCCGCGGTCTGACTTGCTCTGGAATTCCAGCGTCACCGCGATCCGCCCCGCCATGAGCCGCGCCAGATCGAAGAGATCGCTGTCGCGCCCATCCTTCAGTTCGAGCTCGATTTCCCGAAGGGGTTGCGAGCGCCCGTCAGGGAGCGCGATCTCGCCCTCGTCGAGCACCACTTCCACCACGGAGATGCCGGCGGCCACCACCCAAACGGTGCGGGTGATGCGCGTTTCGAAGAGCGGCACGAGGGGCTTGCGCTGACGCAATCGCTCAAGCCTCCTGACAAGATCAGGCGCAAGACTGTCGAACTGCGGTACTGCGTCTGCAACCTCCGTCTCGATTTCACCCCGGCGGAAAGGCCCGCCCGCGGTGTCTCCGGCAAACTTGATGCCCATGCGGTAAGGCGGCGTGCCATCCCCGCGGAGACGCAGCGTGATCCCGCTCTTCCACAGATCATGATCCGCCGTATCGAAGTAGACGGAGCGCAGCTCCTTCTGCTTCGGGCGGTGGCGCGGCCAGACATTGAGGGCGCGCTGCAGATTGGCGACATCACCGTCATAGCGGAACTTGACCTCGGTTTCCCACGGATGCCCGGCCGCCTGGTCCGGGCGCGAAGCGAAGGAGGAATTTGGCCGTTCCCCGACAATGCCCTGCACGATCCCACACTCCGCTGACTGACCGGACACTCTTGCTTCTGCAGCATAAGGAATAGACCAAAAAGGGCCCCATGCCCACCGTCCCGCGACAGGCTGTCATGAAGGGGACAATCCGGCTTGTTCCCCTGCAGCGGAATTGGTAGCGGTTGGCGAGAGAGAGTGCCCGGGAAGCGCCGGAGGAGAGCCGTCACGCGATCATGAAAGAGCCCTCCACAAAAATTGCCGCACGCCAATTGCCGTCGGGAATCTGGGCCCTCGGCTTCGTATCCATGCTGATGGACATCTCCTCCGAGATGATCCACGCCCTCCTGCCGATCTATCTTGTCACCGTGCTCGGCACCTCCACACTGACAGTGGGCGTCATCGAAGGCATTGCCGAAGCCACCGCATCAATCACCAAGATCTTTTCAGGCGCGCTCAGCGACTGGCTGGGCAAGCGCAAAGTGCTGGCGGTGATCGGCTATGGCCTCGCGGCCGTCACGAAGCCCATCTTTCCTTTGGCAACGACGATCGAGTGGCTTGTGGCGGCGCGCTTCATCGACCGGCTGGGCAAGGGCATCCGTGGCGCTCCGCGTGATGCGCTTCTCGCCGACATTGCCCCGCCGGACGCACGTGGAGCGAGCTTCGGGCTGCGGCAGGCGCTCGACAACATCGGCGCCTTCTCCGGTCCTCTGATCGCCATTCTTGTGCTCTGGCTTCATCCCGGCGATTTCAGCTTGGTCTTCTGGATCGCGGTGCTGCCCGCCTTCCTGTCGGTATTTTTCCTCATGGCCTTTGTGGAGGAACCGCCGCGCCCTGCGGCCCTGCGCAAGGTGAAGATGCCGCTCAGCCGGAGCGAGATCAGCCAGTTCGGTGCGGGGTTCTGGTCGGTGATTGCCGTGGGCGTGGTCTTCACGCTTGCCCGCTTCAGCGAGGCGTTTCTCATCCTGCGGGCCCAGCAATCGGGAATGCAGGCCTATCTCATCCCCGCGGTGCTTGTGGTGATGAACATCGTCTATTCGCTGGCGGCCTATCCTGCCGGGGTCCTCTCCGACCGCATCGGACGCGGCGGCATTCTGGCGGCGGGGCTGGTGCTGCTCGTCATGGCCGACCTTGCGCTCGGACTTTCAACGACGCTTCTGGGCGTGATGCTCGGCGTCGTGCTGTGGGGGCTGCACATGGGGCTGACCCAGGGCATCCTCTCGTCGATGGTGGCGGACACCGCTCCGCCCGAATTGCGCGGCACCGCCTTCGGCGTGTTCAACCTGCTTACCGGCATTGCGACACTCATCGCCAGCGTGGTTGCCGGCGCACTCTGGGACAGCGCCGGATATCAGGCGACTTTCCTAGCGGGCAGCATCTTTGCCGCACTTGCGCTCGCCGGGCTCGGATTGTTGAAGATGATGGGCGGGACGCCAAAGACGAAGTGAGGATCATGCTCATGCCCGCAGCCCTTGACGCGGATGACACAGCGACAGTGGCGTTCATCGATCTCGCCGGCTTCAGCGCCATCACTGACGTGTATGGCGATACGGCTGCCGTGGCCATGCTCCAGCATTTCGAAGGACTGGTCAGAAAGGCGCTCGGCGCGCAGTCCCAGCCAGTCAAATGGATTGGCGATGAAGTGATGCTTGCCTTCACGGAGCCGCGTGTTGCCATTCGCACCTTGGGCGAGCTTCTGTCGGCCTGCCGGACTGATGAACGCCTGCCGCTGACGCGCACCAGCCTGCACCATGGTCCTGTCGTCCGGCGCGACGGCGATCTCTTCGGCGCCACCGTGAAAATCGCCGCCCGCCTTGCAGCGCTCGCAGCGCCCGGCCAACTCATTGCAACCCAGGTCGTCGCCGATGCTGCATCGGCCGAGGGCATCGCCATCACGGCGCTTGGCGCAAAATCCCTGCGCTCGCTCCGCGAGAAAATGCAGCTCTATGAAATCTGCCTGACGCACGGAGCTGATCCGGCGTGGATCGATCCGGTCTGCAAGATGCATGCACCCTATGAAATCTACCAGCGTGCCGAGCCTGTAGGTCCGTGGTTCTGCTCCAAGCAGTGCGGAGCGGCCTATCACGCCTCACCGGAGACCTACGGATCACCACGAGACAGTCGGTAACGCCTGAAATCCCGGTTCGCGGCCGCTTTTGACGCATATCAAGGCAGGGCTTAGCCTTGCCCCTATGCAAGAAAGAATGGAAAGCGGCCCCGCTCCTGTCTTTCATGTCAGGGACCTGTGCAAGACCTACCGGACCGGCGAGGTGGAGGTGCAGGCCCTGCGCGGCGTGAACTTCGAAGCCCGGGCGGGCGAATTCATCGTGATTCTCGGGCCTTCGGGATCGGGCAAGTCCACCTTTCTCAACATCATCGGCGGCCTCGACCGCGCCACGTCGGGTGAAGCCCGCTTCCGCGATCACGATCTCACGGGCGCCAGCGAAGCCGCCCTCACGCGCTACCGCCGCGACCACGTGGGCTTCATCTTCCAGTTCTACAATCTGGTGCCCAGCCTCACCGCCCTTGAAAACGTGCGGCTGGTGACCGAAATTGCCAGCGCCCCGATGCGGCCTGAAGCGGCGCTGGCGCTGGTCGGCCTCGAAGACCGCATGGGTCATTTTCCGGCCCAGCTCTCGGGCGGCGAGCAACAGCGCGTGGCGATTGCCCGCGCCATCGCCAAGCGGCCTGACGTGCTGCTTTGCGACGAGCCGACGGGCGCACTCGATTCCAAAACGGGCGTCCGGGTGCTCGAGGCCCTCACCCGGGCGAATGCCGAAACAGGCGCGACGACCCTTGTGATCACCCACAATGCCGCCATCGCCGAGATTGCCGACCGTGTCGTTCACTTCGCCAACGGCACGATCGCGCGGGAACTGACGAACACGCACCGCAAGCAACCGTCGGAGGTGAGCTGGTGATCCGCGCTCTCGACAGGAAGATGCTGCGCGATCTCCGCCGCCTCTGGCCGCAGGCGCTGGCCATCGCGCTCGTCATGGCGGCGGGCGTTGCCACCCTCATCCTCGGCGTCGGGGCATATGAGTCCCTCTCCGCCACGCGGGAGCGCTATTACCAGACCAATCAGTTTGCCGATGTCTTTGCGGGTCTCACGCGTGCGCCCCTCACGCTGAAGCGCGACATCGCCGCGATCGACGGGGTTGCAGCCGTGGAAACGCGCATCGAAAAGGTGGCGCTGGCAGATCTCCCCGACATGGCGGAACCCGCCTCTGTTCTCCTGGTCTCGCTGCCGGACACGGGCAGCCAGGTGCTGAACCGCCTGGTGTTGCGGAGCGGCCGTCTTCCGGAGTCGCAAGCCAGCGAAGCGGTGGCAAGCGCTGGCTTTGCCAAGGCCCACCGGCTGGCGGGTGGTGATATCATCCGTGTCCTGATCAATGGCCGGCTGCGCGACATCCGCGTCAGCGGAACGGCGCTCTCGCCCGAATTCATCTATACCCTCGGCCCCGGCGCCCTGATGCCCGACGGGCGCCGCTTCGGCATTCTCTGGGTGCCGGAAACGGTGCTGGGGCCCGCCTATGATCTCGATGGCGCCTTCAATTCGCTCGCCGTCAGTCTTGTGAAGGGCGTCAACCCGGCGAATGTCATCGCGGCGCTGGACAGCCTTCTCGACCGCTATGGCGGGCAGGGCGCCTATACGCGGAAGGACCAGCAGTCCCACGCCTTCCTCGATGCCGAGTTACAGCAGCTTCGCTCCATGAGCCGCATCCTGCCGCCCATCTTCCTGCTGGTGTCGGCTTTCCTCGTCAACATGACGCTGTCACGGCTCATATCATTGGAACGCGAGCAGATCGGCCTGCTCAAGGCGATGGGCTATTCCTCCTTTGCCGTCGTGCGCCACTATGCCGGCTTCGTCACGCTGATCGCACTTGCCGGAATTGCCATCGGCCTCGTGGCGGGGGTCTGGCTGGGTGTCGGCATGGCGAAGCTCTATGCCAGGTTCTTCAGCTTCCCGTTCCTCGTCTTCACCCGCGATCCTGCTGTCTATGCCATCGCTGCCGGCGCCACCTATGCCGCGGCCCTGCTTGGTGCCGTGAATGCGGTGCGCTACGTGGCCTGGCTCTCACCCGCTGTCGCAATGTCGCCGCCCGCGCCCCAGCGCTATCGCAAGCTGCTCGGCGGGTTGCCGGAGCTGCGCATCCGCTTCAGCCAATCCACCGTGATGGTGACGCGCCATCTCACCCATTGGCCGCTCAGGACGGCAACCAGTATCCTCGGCGTTGCACTCTCCGTTGCCATTCTCGTGGGCTCGCTCTGGTCCTTTGGCTCCATCGACCACATGATCGATATCACCTTCCGGCGGAGCGACCGGCAGGATGCGTCCATCACCTTCACGGGTGCGCGGCCAGCATCGGCGCTGCAGGAGATCAAGCGCCTGCCGGGTGTCATGCAGGCCGAACCCTTCCGTGCTGTTGCGGTCAAGCTCAGGAACGGGGCGGTGGAGCGGCGCGTATCGCTGGTCGGGCGGCAGAAAGGGGCAACACTTTCCCGCGTGCTCGATGGCGATCTCCGCCCCGTGACGCTGCCGGAGACCGGTGTCGTCATCTCTGAGAGCCTTGCACAACTCCTCAGGCTTCGGACCGGCGACAAGGTGACGGTGGACGTGCTCGAGGGCCATCGCAAGAGCCATGAGGTGCCGGTGTCGGCGATTGTCACGGGCTTCATCGGCCTTACGGCGTTCATGGACATCGACAGCATGAACAGGCTGCTGGAAGAGGGCCCGGTGATCAGCGGCACCTATCTGGGGCTCGACATGAGCGAGCGGAACGAACTCTTTGCGGCCCTCAAGGCGACACCGGCCGCCAGCTTCATTTCGCTGCAATACATCGCACTTCAGAAATTCCGCGAAACCCTGGCGCAGAACGTCAACATCATGATCAGCGTCTATGCCACGCTGGCCGCCATCATCGCCTTCGGCGTCGTCTACAATTTCGCCCGTATCTCGCTCTCGGAACAGGGCCGGGAAATGGCCAGCCTGCGCGTGCTCGGCTTCACCAAGGCGGAAATCTCGAGCCTGCTCCTGGGGGAACTGGCGCTGGTTGTCCTGCTGGCGCAGCCCTTGGGTTGGGCCATCGGCTATGGCTTTGCCTATGTGATGACGGAGGGCTTCCGCACCGAGCTCTACCGCGTGCCGCTGATCGTCAACTCCAGTGTCTATGCCTGGGCGAGCCTGATCGTCTTTGCCGCCGCAGCGGTGTCGGGACTCATCGTCCGCCGGCGCATCGACAGACTGGACATGATAGAAGTCTTGAAGACGAGGGAATGACATGCTCCGCCGTATCGTCACGTTCGTGATTGCAGTGCTCATCCTGGGGGCACTCGCCTGGGCGCTGTGGCCGCGGCCCCTGGCCGTGGAAACAGTGGCAATCGGTAAGCGTGACATCACCGTGACCGTTGAGGAAGAAGGCAAGGCCCGCATCCGCGAGGTCTATACGGTGTCGTCGCCCATCGCCGGGCAGACCCTGCGCATCGACCGTCACGCCGGAGACGCCGTCGCGAAGGGCGAAGCAGTCGTGTCCATCCGCCCCGTGGCGCCCGGCCTTCTCGATGCGCGCCTGCGCCGTGCGGCGGAAGCCGCGGCGGCCTCGGCCCGAGCCGGTGTTGACCTCGCAGCGGCGGACGTGAAGCAGGCCGAGGCACAACTCACTTACCTGCGGACCGAACTCTCCCGCGCCGAACGTCTCGCGAGCCAGGGCACGATATCGGAAAGCGCACTCGACAAGGCGAGGCTTGCCGTCGATACCGGTGCGGCCAATCTCGACAGCACAAAGGCCTCGCTCAGTGTCCGTGAGCGCGAGCTGGAGCGGGCGGAAGCCGCCCTGATCGAAACAGCCGTGAGCGACAGCACCTGCTGCACCGATCTCAAGTCGCCCGTATCAGGCCGCATCCTGCGGGTGCTGGCGGAAAGCGAGCAGGTCGTTCAGGCGGGAACGCCACTCCTCACCATCGGCAATCCCGCCGATATCGAGGTCGCCGCCGATATCCTCTCGCACGATGTGACGGAAATCCGGCCGGGGTCCGCCGCCGTGATCGGGAATTGGGGTGGTCCGCCGCTTGCCGCGCGCGTGCGCCGCATCGAACCGTCAGCCATCACCAAGACATCGGCGCTCGGCATTGAAGAACAACGCGTGCCCGTGATCCTCGAACTGGCCTCGCCGCCGCCGCAGGGGTTGGGTGACGGTTTCCGCGTCGTGGTGAGCATTACCGTCTGGCAGGGGCATGATGTGCTTGCCGTGCCTGTCGCAGCATTGTTCCGGCAGGGCGATGCGTGGTCTGTCTACCGCAACGTCAACGGCGTGGCGAAACGCCAGGACGTGACGCTCGGGCGGCGCAACAATGATGATGCTGAAGTGCTGTCCGGCTTGACGGAGGGAGATAGCGTGGTGCTCCATCCTTCGGACGACATCCAGGACGGCACGTCCATCGCCTCCACATCAGGCGCTCAGTGACACGGCTTACTGCGCTACCGAAATCATGATCTCGTTGCGGCGCAGAGGCCCCAGCACCCACGGCGGATTATAGAAGGCGTAGCGCGGTTCGCCCGCTGCCGCGAGCTTGCGGCTCTCCATCGCGGCCTTCAGTTCCGCGGTCTTGCTGGCGAGCAGGGCATCATCGGCAACACCGGAAAAACGGATGACTGCCACGCGCTCACCCGCAATCGTCCTGATCTTCACCTCGGGATTGTTCGGCTTCGGCAGCGTTTCCAGTGTGTATTGTGCCGGCATGATGAATTGCACGGTCCACGCATCGCCCGAACCCTGCTGCTGTACCGGCGCCGTCATGGCGATCTTGGCGCTGGCCTGCTGCTGCACAGGCGCCGTCATGGCAACCTTTGCTGCGGCGGTGTTGTTGCCGAAGATGAAGTCCGCGATCATCTGGAAGCCCTTTCCGATGGCGGCAGTGCGCTCGCCCGTCACCGAAACTTCGGCCACGATCACCGGCGGATAGTCGCGCAGCTCGAAATTACCGTCCTTCGCGGCAAGGGTGAATTTCGGTTCCTCAACGAATGACATCTGGCTCCACACGCCCCCTGCCAGCACTGCCACGCCCAGGGCCAGACCGATCCATTTCCACACTGACAGCATGGCTCAGCACTCCTGTACTCCAGGTGTTTACGGCCACCGACGCCCGTCAGATTGCCGATCATGCCACCGGCGGCGGCTGGCCCTTCCACTGCGGCAGGCTCTCGTCGATGCAAGCCCAGGAGGGCGCCTCGGCCGTCCAGATCACGGCTGCGGGCTTTGCAAGCTCCGGATCATCAAGCGTTCCCGCGCGTACAAAGACAAGATGCGGCCGGACCTCCGCTTCGCTGAAGAGATGCGTTCCGCAGCGCGGGCAGAAGCGGCGGTGCATGACATTGCCGCTGTCGGCGATGCTGGTGAAATCCCGTGTCTCGCCAGTCACCTTCATTCCCCTGGTTTCGAAGCAGACGCTCACCGCCGCATTGCCCGTCGCGATGTATTGGCAGAAGCGGCACCAGCAGAGGCGGGTGATGATGGGCTCGCCCGCCATTTCATAACGCACACTGCCGCACAGGCAGCCTCCTGTTACCGGCATGTCGGCATCCTCCTTCAGGTGCGTGGGCCAGACGGCGCAGCCAGAAGCTCCGCCAGCACATCCACATGGACATCAAGCGCATCGATCACGGGATACCCCGTCTCCGCGCCATCGAATGCTAGATTGAGATCGGTTCCCGCCAGCACGATTGCCTCTGCGCCGGCTTTCATCATGCGGCGCCCGGCATCGATGAAGAGCCTGCGCTGCTCCGGCGTGCAGACGCCCGACACGGCGACATCCTGATAAGTCTGCCCAAGCATCTCGATCTCGTCATCGAGGGCGATGGCGCGCGTCGCCTCGAGCTGGCCGAAAAGCCTTGTGCGCATCACCACGCGGGTGCCGAGAAGGCCGATGCAGCGAATGCCCTTCGCCGCGAAGAAGGTATCGAGCGGCGCCACGGCCGAAACCAGCGGCAAAGGCGAGACCGCTTCCAGTTCTGAAAAGCAGAAATGCGCCCCGAGCGAGGTGAGGGCGGCGCGGTCGCAGCCGGCCTGCTTCAGCCGCTGCAGCAACGGCAGGAAGGCCTGTGCCTGTTCCGCGCGCCTGTCGGCGAGGTTGTTGCGGATGAGCTCCTGGATGTCGCCGTGCACGATGGTGAGGTCGAAGGGGCTGAGACCGCGGAGGGCGGCGGCCTTCGCGAGACGCTGGTAATAGACGACCGTCGCTGCGACGCCGATGCCGCCGATCAGACCGATATGCATATGCCTCACTCCCTTGCAGGCATCCTAAGCGCGGGCTTTGACGAGGTGAAGCCTGCGATGTTTAGAATGCAACTTCAGGTGGGCAACACACTATCAATCATGTTGCAACTCTGCGCCCACGAGCAGCAACCAGTTTCATCATCTACGAGGCCCGTCACGGTGAAGCCAGTGATTCACGCGGGATGTCAGGAAACCTGTCTTTCCCCCGGAATTTGCGGAGAAATTTGCGCCTGGCCTCCGACGAAACCAAGGCCGGCGGAGAGATCTGATTCAATTCGAAGCATCTGCGAGTCAGGCCGTTAACCAACTCGATAAACGCAACCGCAACTCGATTAAACTAACTTCACATACCGACGGCGAGGTTGTTGGCTAAACCAAGTGAGGCTTCGCTCGACAAAAACGAGTTTAACAGAGGTGAGTGAGTTTCATGCGTAAGTATCTTGTTGCTGCAGCCGGTATCGCGATGATCGCGTCTGCCAATGGCGCCTTTGCCGCCAGTGCCACGTCCAACTTCAACGTCCGCGTCACGGTCAGTGCGGCTTGTACCGTGTCGGCGGGCGACATGGTCTTCGGCCCCTATTCCGGTTCCATTCCGGCCGGCGCCACCGCCACGACGACGGCCAACGTGTCCTGCAACAACGGCACGTCCTACGCCCTGTCGTTCAATGCCAGCACCTCGCAGGGTACCGCAACCGCGACAATGGTGAACCCGGCTCCGGGCGCCACCTCTATCCCTGCAAACCTGACCGTGGCGACCACCTCAAAGACCGCCACGGGCGGCGTTGATGGCACCCCGATCAACGGCGTGATCACTGCCGGTGTCAACAACCCGGTTGTCGGCACCTACACGGTCGCCCAGGCGATCTACGTTCTCTACTAAGAGCAACCGCTCCATCGCTTCACGACATTGACCCCGGGCGCCGCGTGCGCCCGGGCCACTGACAACGCGCGACCTTGCGAGGATTGAACAGGATGAAGAAGGCGGCAGCAGTTCTGATTGTCGGGGTGATTGCCGCCGCGCCGACCTCGCTTGATGAAGCCCGGGCCGCAAGTGCCGGCACCAGCTTCAACACGAGTGTCGTGGTGAACAGGGCCTGCACGGTGGCCGCAACCGACATGGATTTCGGCACCTTTACCGGCTCCATTCCGGCGAACCGCACGGCCACGTCCACCGCCACGGTCTCCTGCAACAGGGGAACTGCATACGCCTTGTCGTTCACGGTGGGTGCGGGTCCGGCGAATGCCACGGGCACGGCCACCGTCAACATGGCGAACGGCACGAATCCGACCATCCCCGCCAATCTCACGATGTCGCGGGCAACACGGACGGCGGGCACCGGCAGCGCCTCGTTCACGATCAACGGCCGCATCGTCAACGCGGTCACACGGCCCGCGATCGGCACCTACACGGTGACGCGCGCGATCTACGTCCTCTACTGAGAGAGAACGCATCACAAGATGCGCCCTCGGCAGAGAAAGGAATTCAGGGAAGGCGTCTCATGCCTGTTATTTGGAGTCGTACATGAGACGGAATATCGGAAGTAGCATCAGGGCCCTGGCCATCGCGCTGGCGGCCATGAGCACGTTGTCAAGCCTCGCCGAGGCCGGCACGCTGCAGGTCAGCCCCATCAACATCGAAGTCGCGGGCGGCGGAAACACCGCCGTCCAGAATCTGGAGAACAAGGGCACGAGCGTGATCAACGCCCAGGTCCGTGTGTTCAAGTGGATCAACGAAAACGGCAAGGACAAGCTTGTCCCCACCAAGGATGTGGTGGCAAGCCCGCCCGCCTTGAAGATCAAGCCCGGGGCCAAGGCCACGGTCCGCATTGTCCGCCTGCTGAAGACGCCAGTGGTGGGCGAGGAAACCTACCGCCTGATCATCGATGACCTGCCGCCGCCGCCGGACGGCAACGGCGGCACGGTCTCCTTCGCCGTGCGCCATGCCATTCCGGTCTTCTTCCAGGCCGCCGGCATCCGCAGCGACGTGAGCTGGACGGCCGCGATGAACGGCCCGGCGCTCGTGCTTACCGCCTCCAACAGCGGCCAGCTTCACTCCCGCATCACGCAGGTGCAGCTCAGCAAGGGCGGCACCGCGGTCGGCAGCATCGATGGCCTCGCAGGCTATGCGCTCGCCGGTGACTCGATCTCGTGGAAGATGAAGATCAAGGGCGTCGCTCCCGGAACAACCCTGGCACTCAAGGCTGTCACCAACGATGGCAATGTGGCCACCACGATCACGGTCAGATGAACGGCGCTGGCCGGCACTGCTGGCCAGATCGCTCGTCGCTGCTGGCCTGTGGCTGTTCGGCGGACTTTCTGCCCGCGCGCAGGATGATCTGCCGCCGCCCGGCCATCTGAATGACCCGCCGCAGACGGCAGAAACCCTTTCCGCAGGCGGGAAGGGTGATGCCTTGCCGTCTCCTGATGCATCGGGCGGGGCGCAGATGGCGTCTGCCGATACCGGTGCCGGACAGACGACGGACGACCTTCCGCCTCCGGGATCGCTCGTAGAGACAGAGAACCCGGATGCCTCAGCGCAGGCGGACACTGCTGTTGACGGCGCTGCCGCAGCGCCGGCGAGCCTGCAGCTCGACGTCTCGATCAACGGCTACAAGATCAACATGGTCGCAGGCTTCGAGCACGCGTCCGACGGCGGCTTGTCATCCACCCGCTCGGAGTTGCGCGAGATCGGCATCAAGGTTCCAGGCACGGGTGCCGACGCGGAAGTGATCCTGCTCTCCGCCATCCCCGGACTGACCTACAGCTTCAACGAGACCGACCTGACGATTGACCTCATCGCTTCGGACGAAGCCCGCCTGCCCAAGGCCTATGACATCCTCCCGCAGGAAGACATGTCGCCGGCGCTCGCCGACTACGGACTGGTGCTGAATTACTCCGCCTATGCCGCCAGCAGTGCGCTGGTGAAGAACCTGAGCCCCGACTTCGGTGGCGCCTCGCTCAATCTCGACGGCCGCGTCTACGCGCCCATCGGCGTGCTGCAGCAGACCAGCATCATCGACACGGACAAGTTCAGCGATTTCGGCGTCACGCGCATGGACACGACATGGACATCGTCCAGCCAGAAGCGGGCTGAGACCTATCGCATCGGCGACCTGATCAGCAGCGGCATGAACTGGTCCCGCCCGGTGCGCATGGGTGGGGCACAGGTACAGCGCGACTTCGGCGTGCGCCCGGATCTCGTCACCACGCCACTCGCCAACCTGAAGGGCTCGGCCGCCGTGCCTTCCACACTCGATGTCTACATCAACGGCACCAAGACATTCTCGGAGCAGGTTCCACAAGGACCTTTCGAGATCAACCGCCTGCCGGTGATCTCGAGCCAGGGCACGGCCCAGATCGTGGTCACGGACCCCACGGGCAAGTCCACCGTCAGCGAGCAGCAGCTCTATTCCTCGCCCATGCTGCTGGGGCCGAAGATTTTCGACTATTCCGTCGAAGTGGGGCTGGCGCGGCGCAACTATGGCATCTCCAGCTTCGACTACGACGAAGACATCATGGCGATCGTCGGCGGGCGCTATGGCATCACCGACCGCCTGACGGGCGAGTTCCACGCCGAGATCATGCAGGACCTGATCGACGTGGGTGCAGGCGCGGTCGTGCAGGCGGGCCCTCTCGGCACGTTCAATATCGCTGGCGCCGTTTCGCGATACAATGGAGACATCGGCTTCTTCGGCTATGGGGCGTGGGAATGGAGTTCCGACAGCCTGATGATCCGCGCCTCGTCGGCGCGCACCTGGGGCAACTTCACCGATATTGCCGCAGCGACCGCAACCCAGTCTTCGGCCATCCTGGGCCTTGATACCACGGCGTTTCTCTCGGGCGGCGTGCCCAAGACCATCGATCAGCTCGGCGTGTCCTGGGGATGGGACCGCATGGATGCCACGCTCGGCCTCAATCTCGTGCATTATGTGCCAGCGGCGGGTGACACGTCCTTCCTTCTCAGCGCCTCCGCCACAAAGTCCGTCAACGAAAAGTTCACGCTCTTTGCCGCGGCCTACAAGGATTTCGCGCAGCCCGACAATTATGGTGCACAGCTCGGCTTCTCCATGTCCTTCGGCGGCACCGGCAGCAACACCTCGATCTCGAGTTCGGTGCTCTATGAGGATACCGGCTATTCGGTGCAGGCCAGCGCCCTGAAGCCCATGGACACGGGTTACGGCTCCTATGGCTGGCGGGTGAACGCGTCCCGTGAAAACGAGAACCATCTTGCGGCGGCAGGTTCCTATCGCGGGCAACATGCGGTGGTCTATGGATCAGTCGAGAACCGGGGCGACAACGTGCGCGGCGACGTTCGCGTCGATGGATCGCTGATCGCGGCAAAGCCCGGCGTGTTCCTCAGCAATCCGGTGACGGATTCCTTCGTCGTGGTCGATACGGGCGCGGAAGGCGTGGGCGTGGAATACGAGAACCGTTATGCCGGCAAGACGGGGAAGAGCGGCAAGATCGTGCTCACACAGGTTCCGTCCTACCGGCCAACCAAGGTCAGCATCGATCCCATGACGCTGCCGCTCAACTCGAACGTGACGGAAGTCGACAAGAAGGTTTCGCCGCGCGCCAAGAGCGGTGTCGTGGTTGACTTTGCGGTGAAGACGGAAACAAAGTCCGCCCTCGTGATTCTGAAGGATGCCGGCGGTGAATTCGTTCCTCCCGGAACAATGGTCACGCTGGAAGGCCAGGCGGAGCCGGTGCCCATGGGATATGACGGCGAAGTCTACCTGACCGACCTTGCGGACAAGAACACGATCCGGGCCGACGTTCACGGCCAGGCCTGTTCGGCCAGCTTCGACTACAAGGAAGACGATTCAGTCCAGGTTGTCATAGGTCCGGTTACGTGCGGTTGATTCTTCTTGCCATGCTCACCCTGCTGATTGCCGGCGCGCGCCTGCCGGTACAGGCGCAGTCGTGCAGCTTCGCCATTGCCAACGTGAACTTCGGCAACATCAACATGGGGCCGGGCGGCACGCCGTCGACCACCAGCACCTTCACGGCGACCTGCTCCGGGCTTGCCAACCGCACCATCACGATCTGTCCCAACATCGGCGACGGCACGGGCGGCTCAACTGCCGGCTCTCCCCGTCTCCTCACCAACGGCACGCGCACGATCGGTTATGACCTGCTGCAACCGAATGGCGATGTCTGGGGCTCATACGTATGGCCCTATGCGGCGCGGCCCCCGGTCCTCTCCCTCACCCTCAACGGCTCCGGCAGCGGAACCCTGAGCCGGACCATCCAGGCCGTCATCTCGGGGTCGATCGCGGGCGCAAATCCTGGCCTTTACACCTCGTCCTACACCACCTTCCACACCCTCATCGACTATGGCTATGCGCCGGGCCAATCGTGCTCCACCGTTTCAAATCGTGCCGCACAGGCGCCCTTCACCGTGCAGGCCAACAATCTGGCAACCTGCAACGTCACCACCACGCCCATGGATTTCGGCACTGTTGCCGATCTCAGCGCGGCGCAGTCCGCCACAAGCCAGCTCGGCATCACCTGCACGCGCGGCACGAACTATACCGTCGGCCTCAGCAACGGCATCAACGGCGGCACCTCTCCAACCAACCGCAAGCTCGCCAGCCCGTCCGCGCCGGGCAGCAGCATCACCTATGGCATCTACAGGGACACCGCCTTCAGCCAGCCCTGGGGGCAGACGGTGGGCAGCAACACGGTCTCGGGCGTGGGCACGGGAACACAGCAACTGGTGACGGCCTACGGCCGCATGCCGGTGCAGGCGAAGCCTTCACCTGCAAGTTATTCGGACACGATCGTCGTCACCGTCAGCTACTGATTCTGGACAAATTTTGTGCGGGCGCTTCGCGTCTGCGGAAAATTGCGGCAGTTGTTCTGCCACGCCATTTTTCAGGCACATCTCCGTAAGCACCTCTAATCGCTGGGAAAGACATCACACGCGAGCGTTGTGAGAAAGCTGGCACGCGGATTGCGCATCCATTCGCGAACCCGTGGGAACTCAGGTTGGATGTTGGCGAACAGTGAAGTCGAATTGATCGGCGTCTCGAAGCAGTTTGGAACGGCTGTGGCGGTCGACCATATCGACCTGAAGATTCCCTCCGGCAGTTATTGCTGCCTGCTTGGACCCTCGGGCTGCGGCAAGACCACGACGCTGCGCATGATCGCAGGGCACGAGACCGCGACGCGCGGCGACATCATCCTCGGCGGTCAGAACATCACAGAGCTTCCGCCCGCACAGCGCGGGACGGCCATGATGTTCCAGGCCTATGCGCTCTTTCCCCACCTTTCCGTGCTCGACAACGTGGCCTTTGCGCTCAAGATGCGCGGCATCGACCGCGAGACGCGGCACAAGGAAGCGATCACGCTTCTCGAACTCGTCGACATGGCGAAATACCAGGACCGCCTGCCTGCACAACTCTCGGGCGGGCAGCAACAGCGCGTGGCGCTGGCGCGGGCGCTGATCACCAAGCCGCAGGTGCTACTGCTGGACGAGCCTTTGTCCGCACTTGATCCGTTCCTCCGCGTGCGCATGCGAACCGAACTGAAGCGGCTGCAGCGCGAGCTTGGCATTTCCTTCATCCACGTCACCCATGGGCAGGACGAGGCCATGGCCCTTGCCGATGTAATCGTGCTGATGAACGGCGGAAAGATCTCGCAGGTGGGCACGCCGCGCGATGTCTTCAATCAGCCAGCGGACGAATTCGTTGCCCGCTTCATGGGCGGCCACAACATCATCACCCACAAGGGCCGGCGGATTGCCGTGCGCGGCGATCATCTCAAGCTCGTCGCCAAGAAGCCGAAGGCCCCTGCACCCCACCTCTCCGGCACCGTTTCCGGCATCGAATACCAGGGCAATGCCTTCGTCGTGACGCTGAAGAGCGAGGACGGGCAGGACTACGTGCTGCAGATGACCGAAGGCGAATTCGACGCGGCGAAAATCGCCTCCGGCACGCCCGTGCAGGTCACATGGAATCCCACACTGGCTCATGCGCTGAGCTGATGTGGTCCGACAAACAAGCGCAGGAACAACAGGGAACAGGACAGACCATGACCAACGACATCAAGCAGACCGGCGTATCGCGCCGTACATTCATCAAGGGTGCTGCCGCAGCCGCAGGCGCTGCCGTGGGCACGGGCGCCATCACCGGCTTTCCGGCCATTCACTCTGCCGAACCCAAGGTGCTGCGCTACCTCGGCACGGCCGTGAACCAGGCCGACGACATCAACAAGAAGCTCTTTGAAGACACCGGCATCAAGCTTGAATACATCACCGCCACGACCGACGACGTGACCAAGCGCGTCATCACCCAGCCAAACTCCTTCGACGTGCTCGACACCGAATACTTCAGCCTCAAGAAGCTCATTCCGTCGGGCAACATCCTTCCGCTCGACGCCAAGAAGATCAAGGAATTCGACAACATCACGCCCGTCTTCACCAAGGGCGAACTGCCCAACGGCAAGAAGATCGGCGACCAGGGCACTGCGCCGAAGAAGGTGATGTTCCTTGAAGGCAAGGACTCGACCACCTTCGCAACCGCGCCGACCGAATGGGTGACGCTGATCCCCACCGTCTACAATGCCGACACGCTGGGCATCCGCCCCGACCTCATCAAGCGCCCGATCGAATCCTGGTCCGAACTTCTCAATCCCGAGTTCAAGGGCAAGGCCTCGATCCTCAACATCCCCTCGATCGGCATCATGGATGCCGCCATGGTCGTCGAAGCCTCCGGCATCCACAAGTATGCCGACAAGGGCAACATGACCAAGGAAGAGATCGACCTCACCACCAAGGCGCTGACCGAAGCCAAGAAGGCCGGCCAATTCCGCGCCTTCTGGAAGGACTTCAACGAATCCGTGAACCTCATGTCGTCGGGCGAAACGGTGATCCAGTCCATGTGGTCGCCCGCCGTCACCAAGGTTCGCTCCATGGGCATCCCCTGCGTCTTCCAGCCGCTCAAGGAAGGTTACCGCTCCTGGGCCTCGGGCTTCTGCGTTTCCAAGGGCGTGTCGGGCGAGAAGCTCGACTGGGCCTATGAATTCGTCAACTGGTTCCTCTCGGGTTATGCCGGTGCCTACCTCAACCGCCAAGGCTACTATTCCGCCGTTCTCTCCACCGCCAAGGCGGCGATGGAACCCTACGAATGGGCCTACTGGATGGAAGGCAAGCCCGCAGAGAAGGACATCAAGGCCCCCGACGGCTCGCTCCTCGAGAAGGCCGGTGCAGTGCGCGACGGCGGCTCCTACGACGACCGCATGGGCAACGTCGCCTGCTGGAACGCCGTGATGGACGAGAATGACTACATGGTCCGCAAGTGGAACGAATTCATCGCCGCCTGAGGCGGGGATGACCACATGATCACCCGCGCCGGATCCTCCGGCGCGGGACTTTCACCTCTTCACGCGCTTCCCGGTCCTTCATGATCTCTTCCCGCGGCTCATCCTTCGTCAGCTGGCTTCAGGCCGGGCCGATGATGCTCGTCTTTGCGCTGTTCTTCATCCTGCCGCTGGTCTTCGTCTTCATCGTCAGCTTCTGGGACTACAATGAATACCAGATCATTCCCGCCTTCGTGACGCGGGGCTACGTCGAGAGCTTCGAAGGCTGCCTCACGCAGCTGCCCGATCTCTGCACCATGCTGGCAACCTACGCCAAGACACTGAAGCTCTGCTTCCTCGTCTGGCTCATCACGCTGGTGCTGGGCTTCACCATCGCCTATTTCCTGGCCTTCCATGTGCGCTCGCAGACCTGGCAGATCGGCCTCTCGCTTCTCTGCACCATTCCCTTCTGGACCTCGAACGTGATCCGCATGATCGCGTGGATTCCGCTCCTAGGCCGCAACGGCCTCGTCAACTCCACGCTCATGGGCATGGGGCTCACACAGGAGCCGGTGGAATGGCTGCTCTATTCCGAGTTTTCGGTGGTGCTGGCGCTCGTCCACCTCTTCACCTTCTTCATGATCGTGCCGATCTTCAATTCGCTGATGCGCATCGACCGCCGCCTGATCGAGGCCGCATATGATGCCGGCGCCAGCGGCTGGCAGACCCTGTGGAACGTCATCATCCCGCTGGCCAAGCCCGGCATCGTCATCGGCTCGATCTTCGTCATCACCATCGTGATGGGTGACTTCGTCACGGTGGGCGTGATGGGCGGCCAGCAGATCGCCGCGGCGGGCAAGATCATCGAAGTGCGCCTCAATGCGCTGCAATTCCCGGCAGCGGCGGCCAATGCCGTCATCCTGCTCGGCATCACCTTCCTGATCATCGTCATGCTGACGCGGATCGTCGATATCCGGAAGGAGCTGTGAGCATGAACGACCGCAGCCCTGCTTTCTACATCCTCGCTGCAGTCTTCGCGCTCTATGTGCTGTTTCTCTATGGGCCCATGCTGGCGATCTTCGTGCTGTCCTTCCAGGGGCCCTCGGGCGGCCTCACCTTCCCGATGAACGACGTTTCCCTGCACTGGTTCAACAAGCTCTATGAGGGGAACGGCATCGTCGATCTGGGCTCGGCCTTCCGCCGCTCGCTGGCGCTGGGCGTGATCGTGATGGCGGTCACGGTTGTGTTTTCGGTCGCTGCAGGACTTGCCTTCCGCAAGAAGTTCCGCGGCTCCTCCATCCTCTTCTATACCGCCGTCGCCAGCCTGATCGTACCCTCCATCGTTACCTCGCTGGGCATCGCGCTCGAATTCCGTCTGGGTGACGACCTCATCCGAAACTACCTCTTCGACTGGTGGGAAACGGGCATGGGGCTTTTCACCTCGGGCCTGGGCGCGCACCTGACATGGACACTGCCCTTCGGCCTTCTCATCATGTTCGCGGTCTTTAACCGCTTCGACCACCGGCTGGAAGAAGCGGCCCGCGATCTCGGCGCCACTCCGTGGCAAACTTTCTGGCATGTGGTGCTGCCCATCATCCTTCCGAGCGTGATCGGCATCGGGCTCTTCGGCTTCACGCTCTCGTGGGATGAACTGGCGCGCTCGAGCCAGGCCATCGGGCCGGTCAACACTTTGCCGCTCGAATTGCAGGGCCTGACCACGACCGTCACCAACCCGGACATTTATGCGCTGGGCACCGCCATCAGTGCGGTCTCCTTCATCGTGATTGCCGCCTGCCTCGGCTTTGTCTTCTGGCTGCAGAAGCGCCGCGCCCGCCTCGGCAGCGATGCCGGCAAGGGAGTCTAGGCCCTTGCGCATCCACATCGTCAATCCCAACACCACGCGGGCTTTCACCGAAAAGATCGCCCGGGCGGCAGCCGCGGTGAAGCTGGCGGAGACAGAGCTTCTCGTCACCCAGTCCGCCATGGGGCCGGTCTCCATCGAAGGTTACTATGACGAGGCCTTTTCCGTGCCCGGCCTGTTGCAACAGGTGCGCGAGGCGGAGGCCAAGAGTGTGAGCGGCCATGTCATCGCCTGCTTCGACGATACGGGCCTCGATGCGGCGCGCTCCATCGCCAATGCGCCGGTCATCGGCATCGGCGAGGCAGGCTATCATGCCGCCAGCATGATTGCCGGGAAGTTCTCGGTGGTGACCACGCTCTCCCGCTCCATTCCGGCGATCGAGCACAATCTCGTGCGCTACGGCCTGATGAGCCGCTGCGCGAGGGTGCGCGCCTCCGAGGTGCCCGTGCTCGATCTCGAGGATGCGAAGCCGGATGCCCTCGCCATGATCTCCAACGAGATCGCCCGCGCCAAGGAGGAAGACGGCGCCGAGGCCATCGTGCTCGGCTGCGCCGGCATGGCGGACCTTGCCGCGAGCATGGCGAAAACCCACGGCCTTCCCGTCATTGATGGCGTGACGGCGGCGGTGACCCTGATCGAGGCGCTGGCCCGGCTCGGCCTCAAGACCTCCAAGCTCGGTGGCTATGCGGCGCCCCGGCACAAGTCCTATACGGGGATGTTCTCATCCTTCGCACCGTGACGAGCCCCTAAGATGCTGGAGATCCGCACCGCCCACCTTGATGACATGGCCGTCTTCCTTGATTGGGCGGCGGAGGAAGGTTGGAACCCCGGTTATGATGACGGTTTTCCCTTTCATCAGGCGGACCCCGGCGGTTTCTTCCTTGGCTGCGTCGATGGTCAACCCGCCGCCGCCGTCTCGGTGGTGTGCAGCGGTGATGACCACGCCTTCCTCGGTTTCTATATCTGCCATCCCCTGCATCGGGGGCAGGGCCACGGCATGGCCATCTGGAAGCACGGCCTCTCTCACGCAGGCCCGCGCAGCGTCGGCCTCGATGGTGTGGTGGCTCAGCAGGCCAACTATGGGAAATCGGGCTTCGTGCTGGCCTGGAACAACGTGCGCTATGGCGGCGTGCTGCGCGGCTCCGGCGCTCCGTCCCCGCTTGTGCGCGACGTTCGGGCCACCGATCTGCCAGCGCTCATCGACTATGACGCCCCGCGCTATGGGGCACGCCGCGAAGCCTTCCTCTCGTCGTGGCTGCATGGTGCGGCCACACGGCACAGCTTCATGATCGAGCGCGATGGCCGCATCGCCGGATACTGCACGCTCCGCCGCTGCCGCAACGGGATCAAGATCGGGCCGCTCTTCGCTGAAAGCCGTGCAAATGCTGAAGCGTTGCTCGACACCGCCACGACGTATGCGGATGGTGCGGAGATTTTCATCGATGTGCCGCAGGCGAATGCCGAGGCCGTGACGCTGGCGGAAGCGCGCGGCCTCACGCCCCGCTTCGAGACGGCGCGGATGTATCGCGGTCCGGCGCCTGCCGTGCCGCTCAAGCTCATCTTCGGTGTCACAACCTTCGAATTGGGGTAGCCTCATGCACGACTTCGACATTGCCATCCGCGGCGGCACCATTGTCACGGCCAGCGACAGCTATCGCGCCGATGTCGGCATCAGGGCGGGCAAGATCGTCGCCGTGGCGGAGCGCCTGACGAGTGCGGCGAAGACCATCGATGCCAGCGGACTGCTGGTCATGCCGGGCGGCATCGACAGCCATGTGCATCTCGCGCAACCCGCTTTCGGCGGCCCGATGATGGCCGATGGCTTCGAGACCGGAACGCGTTCGGCACTCGCGGGCGGGAACACAACCGTCATTCCCTTTGCTTTGCAGCCGCGCGGGCAATCGCTGCGCGCCGCCGTTACCGACTATCACAGGGAGGCGGACGGCATCTCGCTTTGCGACTACGGCTTCCATCTCATCATCACCGATCCCACGCCGTCCGTGGTGCAGCAGGAACTGCCGAGTCTCGTGGGCGATGGCTATTCCTCCTTCAAGGTCTTCATGACCTATGACGACCTGGTGCTGAACGACCGGCAATTGCTCGAGGTCTTCTCCGCGGCGCGGCGCTGCCAGGCGCTGGTGATGGTCCATTGCGAGGGTTACGACGCCATCAAGTTCCTGACCGAAAAGCTGGAGCAGGAGGGCAAGAAGGCGCCTTACTATCATGCGGTCTCGCGCCCCGAGGTGGTGGAGCGCGAAGCCACTCACCGCGCCATCAGCCATGGCGAACTGATCGACGTGCCGATCATGGTGGTGCACGTGTCGGGCCGCCAGGCCATGGAACAGATCCGCTGGGCCCAGCAGAAGGGCCTCAAGGTCTATGGCGAAACCTGCCCGCAATACATTGCGCTCACGGCCGATGACATGAAGGGCCTGAACATGGATGAGAGCGGCGGCAAGTATGTCTGCTCGCCTCCACCCCGCGATCACGCCGCGTGGGACGCGATCTGGGAAGGCCTAACGGGCGGCGTGTTCCAGACCTTCTCGTCCGATCACTGCCCGTTCTTCTATGAAGGGAGCCAGGGCAAGAAGAACCCCAAGGCCCGCACCTCCTTCAAGTGGGTGCCGAACGGCATTCCGGGCGTGGAGACGCGCCTTCCCATTCTCTTCTCGAAGGGCGTTGCCGAGGGCCGCATCACGGCGAGCGAGTTCGTGGCTCTCACCTCCACCAACCACGCAAAGATGTATGGCCTCTATCCCGAGAAGGGTTCGATCGGCGTGGGCTTCGATGCCGATCTCGTGCTCTGGGACCCGAAGCGCAAGGAAGTGCTGCGCCAGGAGATCATGCATCACGGCGCCGACTACATTCCCTATGAAGGCATGCAGGTCACGGGCTTCCCGGTGATGACGCTGCTCCGGGGCGAGATCGCCATGGAGGAGGGGAAGGTGCTGGCGCAGCCCGGGCAGGGCAGGTTCCTCAAGCGGCGGATTTCTCCTTACGCGCTGCCGGCGAGCGGACGCGCTGCGGCCAGCGCCGCCTGAAGCTCAGTTCATCAGCACCCGCTGCAACGCCTCTCGCTCCTTGTTGAGGGCGCGCTCGCAGCGCGCGCGGCACTGGGCAAAGCGGACGGACGGCACCGGAATCGAAATGGCATAATACTGGTGCGCCTTGTCGCGCACGGCGATGCCGATGGCGCAGATGCCGATCGAATGCTCCTGCGCATCGACGGCAATGCCCTTCGCCCGGATCTCGGCGAGGTGACCGGTGAGCAGCTTGGCTGTGACGATGGTGTGCGGCGTGAAGCGCTTAAGCGGGCGCATCAGAAAACTGTTCAACTCGCTCTCGGGAAGTTCCGCCAGCACAGCCTTGCCGTTCGCCGTGCAGTGCAGCGGGAAGGTGTCACCCACGGCGGAGACGGCGCGCAGCCGCTGTGATCCCGTCATCTGATTGACGAAGACCATATGATCGCCGTTGAGGCGCGAGAGGTCCACCGTCTCGCCCGTCTCGGCGGCAAGCTTGCGCAACAGCGGCTGTACCCGCTCCACCACATTTGTGGCGGCAGTTGCGCCGATCGAGAGGATTTCGGGCCCCAGCGTTATGGACCGCGCCGTACCGTCGCTCGCCAGCAGTCCCTCCTGCACCAGCGTCTGCACGATGCGCTGTACCGTCGAGCGGGGCAGGGAGAGATGGCGCGCAAGATCGCCCAGGCTCAGGCCACCGCCCAGGGTCTGGCAGGCCTTGAGAACGCGGGCGGCCTTGGCAACGACATTCACCTGTCCGGGCATCTGTCCGGGCGTCTTCTGCATCGCATAACGGTACACCCCACTGGCCCCCGGTGCAATTGCGGCCTCATTCTCCTGAAACAACACAAAACCGGACAAGGATGGGAGACGCCTCATGGTCAAAGTGCGCGGCATCGAATTTCAGGACAATCTCGACAACCCGATGGGGCTTCAGTTCGTGAACCTCTCGCACCGCTGGGGGTATCAGTGCCCGAACTGGCCCTACTTCCAGGACGTGAAGATCGAACGCATCCATTACATGGCGAAGTCCGGCGTGCTCTCGCAGCGCATCACCACCTCGATGCATTCCACCACCCACATCGATGCCCCAGCCCACGTGGTGCAGGGCACGCCCTTCATCGATGAGGTGCCGCTGCCGCACTTCTTCGGCTCGGGCATCGTCGTCTCGCTGCCCAAGAAGAAGTGGGAGTCGATCACCGCCGATGATCTCGAGAAGGCCTGCGGCAAGGTCATCCGCCCGCACGACGTGCTGATCATCAACACCGGCTGGCACAAGGTCTATGAGGATGGCGACTACTTCGCCTATTGCCCGGGCTTCGTGCCGTCGGCAGGCCACTGGATGGTCGACAAGCAGGTGAAGGTCGTAGGCCACGACACCCAGGCCAACGATCATCCGCTCGCCACCGCCATCGGCCCGCAGAGGAACGGCCCGCTGCTGCCGCACCTCGCCAAGGAATACAAGGAATGGTCGGGTGGCCGCGACTGGGCTGACGACTTCCCCGAGTGGGAGCCGGTGCACAACATCCTCTTCAAGAACGGCATCCTCGGCATCGAGAATGTCGGCGGCGATCTCGACGCCGTCACGGGCCGCCGCTGCACCTTCGCCTTCTTCCCGTGGAACTGGGACCGCGGCGACGGTTGCATCATCCGCCTCGTCGCCATCACCGATCCCAAGCAGCAGTACCGGATCGAGGCAGGGGAGCGCTTCTGATGCATGTGAAACGCTTCGCGGAGGCCAAGCCCTATGAAGCGCCCAATCATCGCGGCGTCACAGGGCTGCGCCTGCAGGGCTTTGAAGAGCAGGGGCCGAAGAACCAGTGGGTGGGCTATTCGCAGTTCCTGCCCGGGGGCGGTGCGGGGCCGGATTCGACGCCCTTCGAGAAAGTGTATGTCGTCCTCGAGGGCGAGATGACGGTGATCATCGACGGCAAGGAGACGGTGCTGAAGCCGCTCGACTCCTGCACCATCTGGGCGAACGAGGTGCGCGAGATCGTCAACCGCTCGAACCATGTCTGCAAGATGCTGGTGGTGATCCCCTATCCGCCGGGCGTGAAGCCATGACTGACACCAACGATGACTGGCTGAAGAACCCGCTGCAACTCTTTGATGTGAAGGGCAAGGTGGCGGTGATCACCGGTGCGTCGGGCGCCTTCGGTGCACTCGCCGCCCGCGTGCTGGCAGGGGCAGGCTGCAAGCTCGTTCTCACCGCAGGCAAGAAGGCAGAGCTGGATGCGATCGTTGCCGAATGCGGCAAGGACGCCGTCGGCGTCAACGTCCGCCCGAACAGCGAGGCCGCCTGCAAGAGCATCATCTCCAAGTCGGTCGAGAGCTTCGGACGCGTGGATATTCTCGTGGTGGCCTCCGGCAAGAACGATGTATCTAAGATCACCGAGATGGCGCCTGAGCGTTTTCTCGACGTCATGGACGCGAACGTCACCCAGAGCTGGCTCATGGCCAAGGCCGCCACCGAACAGATGCTGAAGCAGGGCGAGGGCGGCAAGATCGTGCTGATGTCGTCGGCCCGTGGTCTCCTTGGCCATCCCGCCGGCTATACGGCTTATTGCGCCTCGAAGGCGGCGGTGGACGGCATCACCAAGGCACTGGGCTGCGAACTCGGCCCCACCGGCATCACCGTGAATGCAATCGCGCCCACGGTGTTCCGCTCGCCCCTCACCGCCTGGATGTTCGCCGACGATGAGAAGGCGAAAACGGTGCGCGCCGGCTTCCTCGCCCGCGTGCCCAAGGGACGGCTCGGCGAACCGGCTGATCTTGCGGGCCCGCTGCTCTTCCTCGCCTCGCGGGCCTCGGATTTCTACACGGGCCACGTGCTCTATGCCGATGGCGGATACACCTCGGGATGAACGAGCGCGTCACCATCGTCGGGGCAGGACTGATGGGAGCAGGGCTTGCCGCCGTCTTCGCGCGGGGCGGCCATGCCGTGACGGTCACCGATCCCATAGATGCGGCCCTGAAAACGCTGCCGGAGCGGGTTCAGCAGATTCTCGCTTCCATCGGCGCGCCCGCCCGCGATGCGGACCGGGTTGTTGTCGCGGCGTCGCTGAAGGACGCCGTGTCCGGTGCTGATCTGGTAATCGAGGCCGCACCTGAAAAGTTGGAACTGAAGCAGCAGCTCTTTGCCGAGATCGAAGCGGCCGCACGGCCCGACTGCATTCTCGCTTCCAATACCTCCGTCATTCCCATTGGCCGCGTGATGGCGCGGGTGAAGGGCAAGCACCGCGCACTCGGCACCCACTGGTGGAACCCGCCTTATCTCGTGCCGCTGGTGGAAGTGATCCAGACGGCGGAAACCGATCCCGCCATCGTCACCCGCATGATCGACCTGCTCGCGAAGCTGGGCAAGGTTCCGGTGCATGTAAAGAAGGATGTGCCGGGCTTCGTCGGCAATCGCCTGCAGCATGCCCTGTGGCGCGAGGCCATCTCGCTCGTCGAGAATGGGGTCTGCGATGCGGCGACCGTTGATCTCGTGGTGAAGAACAGCTTCGGCGCCCGCCTAGCGGTGCTGGGCCCGCTTGAAAATGCCGATCTCGTCGGCACGGACCTCACGCTCGACATTCACAAGCAGGTGCTGGGTGACCTCGAAGACAGCCATGCGCCAAGTCCCTTCCTCGAAAATCTGGTCGCCGGGGGAAAGCTCGGCTTCAAGTCCCATGAGGGCTTCCGCAGCTGGACCGATGCCGAGATCGCGGACCTCCGCGCCCGCATCGTCGCACACCTGAAAAAATCCTTCAGCTGATTGCCTACACCAGCAGCGGCTTGATCGCCTGCTGCACGGCGATGAGGCGGGGGTAATAGAGCGTCTTCAGCTCGTTTGCCTGCTTGTGCACGGCGGCCACGCCGACGTTGATCGCAGCCACCACCCTGTCGCGCGAGTCGTAGATGGGAACGGCGATGGAGCGGAGCCCGATCTCGATTTCCTGGTCCGAGATGGCAAAGCCCTCGCGCCGGGCCGCGGTGATGCGTTCGAGAATGGCGGGGGACGTCGTGAGTGTGTGTTCGGTGTGGCGCACCGGCGGGTGGCGCTTGAGAATGTCGCGCACCGCCTCGTCGCTCTGGCCCGCCAGCAGCACGCGGCCCATGGAGGCGCAATAGGCGGGCAGCCGGCTCCCCGGCATGAGGTTGATCGACATCACCCGGCGCTGCGCGGCGCGCGCCACATAGACGATCTCCCAGTCATCCAGCACAGAGACCGATGTGCTCTGGCCGATCGATTGCGAGAGTTCATCGAGCAGCGGCTGCACGATCCGCGGCAGCGGCATGGTGGCAAGGCAGGAGGTGCCCAGCCGCAGCACCCGCGGCGTGAGGCTGAAGAACTTGCCGTCGTAGCTGGCGTAGCCGAGGTCCGAGAGCGTGAGGAGGCAGCGGCGCGCCGTGGCGCGGTCAAGCCCCGTGCCCGCCGCCACATCGGCAATCGACAGGCGCGGCCGTTCCGCCGTGAAAACCTCGATCACGGTGAGGCCCTTGGCAAAGCCGCCCATGAAGTCCGTCTGCTTGCGCGCGCTGTTCGAAAGTTCAACCATTGAACAAATCTCAATTAGTGAACAATTAGCTTGACGCTGTCCCGTTGCCAAGCAAGGAATGCAGCAACAAGAAAAAGCCCGTCACGCTCCGGCTGAAAGGCCGGGGCGGCAGAAAAAATCGGTACGGCTGCATTGCTTCATGGGACACTTCGCCAGACGCGAGATGCCGCCGCCGCTAAGGTCGGGCCAAGGATCCACAAGCGGTCCTGCACACAAGAACGCGGAATTTGGAGGAAACCACACAATGTCTCGCATTCTCAAAATCAATCGCCGCAAACTGATTGCCGCCGGTGCAAGCCTTGTCGCTGCACCCGCCATCCTGCGCCATGCCTATGCCCAGGAGGTCTTCAAGATCGGCAAGGTGGGCCCCGTCACCGGCCCCATCGCCGGCTTCGGTGAAGCCACCGCCTGGACGATCTCGCAACTGAAGGACGTCTTCGCGAAGCTGCCGGTGCAGGTCGAGATCATCGAGAAGGATTCGCAGTCGAACCCGAACCGCGCCGCCGAAGTGGCAACCGAGCTGATCGAGAAGGAAGGCGTCAAGCTGCTGCTCGCCAAGGGCACGCCCGACACCACCAACCCCGTCGCCGACCAGGCCGAGCTGAACGGTGTGCCCTGCATCACCGACGACGCACCCTGGCAGCCCTATTTCTTCGGCCGCGGCGGCAACCCGGCAGAAGGCTTCAAGTGGACCTATCACGCCTTCTGGGGCCTTGAGGATGTGATCGCCAACTTCGTCGACATCTGGAATTCCTCGGGTGCGGCGAAGGTCGTCGGCGGCCTCTTCCCCAACGATGCCGACGGCAATGCCTGGGGCGATCCCAAGCTCGGCTTCCCGGCGCCGCTCGCAGCGGCGGGCTACAAGCTCGTCGATCCGGGCCGCTACCAGCCGCTCAACAACGACTTCTCCTCGCAGATCGCAGCCTTCAAGGAAGCAGGCGTCGAGATCGTCACGGGCGTGATGATCCCGCCGGATTTCGCCACCTTCTGGAGCCAGGCCGCACAGCAGGGCTTCAAGCCGAAGGTCGTCACCGTCGGCAAGGCGCTGCTCTTCCCCTCGTCGGTGGAAGCGCTGGGCGACCGCGGCGACGGCCTCACCACGGAAATCTGGTGGTCGCCGAGCCATCCCTTCAAGTCGAGCCTCACCGGCCAGACCGCGAAGGAACTCTGCGATGCCTACACCGCCGGCACCGGCAAGCCGTGGACGCAGCCTCTCGGCTTCGGTCACGCGCTCTTCGAGATGGCCTTCGACGTGATCAAGCGCACCAAGGACGTGAACGATCCGGAATCGATCCTTGCGGCCCTCACCGAAACGCAGCTCGACACCATCGTCGGCCCCGTCTCGTGGAAGGGCGGCCCCAACAACCCGGTGAAGAACGTGAGCAAGACGCCGCTTGTGGGCGGCCAGTGGACGAAGACCGACAAGGGCTTCGACCTCGTCATCACCAACAACCCGCAGCACCCGGAAATTCCGGTGGGCGGCAAGCTCCGCACCCTCGGCTGATCCCACGTCTGGACATGGGGGCAGCATGTGCTGCCCCCTTTTTTCATGAGCGCCATGTCCCTTCTGCGGCTGCACACCCTGAACAAGCGCTACGGTGCCCTGGTGGTGACCGACGGCGTGAGCATGGATGTGGCGAAGGGCGAGATCGTCGGCATCCTCGGGCCCAATGGTGCCGGGAAAACCACGCTCTTCAATCTCATCGCCGGCACGGTGAAGGCGGACAACGGCCTCATTCATTTCAAGGGCGACGACATCACCCGCACCGGTGCCGCGGAGCGCTGCAAGCTCGGCATTTCCCGCTCCTTCCAGGTGCCCCATCCCTTCAACGGCATGACCGTCTTCGAGAATATTCTCGTGGGTGCTGCCTTCGGGCGCGCCGCCGAAGACCCTGAAGCCCATGCCCTCAAGGTGATGGAGCTCACCGGCATGAAGGGCAAGGCGAACCAGCTTGCCGGTTCGATCACGCTTTTGGAACGCAAGCGCCTCGAGATGGCCCGTGCCCTTGCCACCGAGCCCGAACTTCTGCTGCTCGATGAAATCGCAGGCGGCCTCACCGAGCGCGAATGCCAGTCTCTGCTTGCAGCGATCCGCGACGTGCACGCCTCGGGCGTCACCATCGTCTGGATCGAGCATGTGGTGCATGCGCTGCTCTCGGTGGCGGAGCGTCTCGTCGTCCTCAACTTCGGAAAGCTCATCGCCGATGGCAAGCCGGACGAGGTGATGAACAGCAAGGATGTGAAGAGCGTCTATCTCGGCGAGGACGCCCATGTCTGAGCCGATCCTCTCCGTCGAGAACCTCGAGGCCTGGTATGGCGACGCGAAGGTGCTGCACGGCCTCGGCTTCGCGCTGAAGCAGGGCGAGGTGCTGTCGCTCATCGGCGCCAACGGGGCAGGGAAGAGCACACTGCTCAAGTGCATCTGCGGCCTCTTGCCGAAGAAGTCGGGCAGCATCAGCTTCAAGGGTGAGGCCATTCACGGCTTCAGTGCAAACGAGATCGTGGCCAAGGGCATCGCGCTGGTGCCGGAAGGGCGCAGGCTCTTCCCCTCGCTTTCGGTAGAGGAGAACCTGATCCTCGGCGGTCAGGTCAATCGCCCGGGGCCGTGGAACCTCGAGGCCGTCTATGGCCTCTTCCCCATCCTGAAGGAGAAGCGCAACGCGCCCTCCACCTCACTCTCGGGCGGGCAGCAGCAGATGGTCGCCATCGGCCGCGGTCTCATGTCGAATCCCGATCTCATTCTTCTCGATGAATTGAGCCTCGGCCTCGCGCCCATCGTCATCAAGGACATCTATGCGCTGCTGCCGCGCATTGTCGGCAACGGGCTCTCCGCCATCCTCGTGGAGCAGGACGTGACCCGCGCCCTCGACTCCGCCCATCATTTCCTCTGCCTGCAGGAAGGCCACATCTCGCTTGAAGGATCGCCCAGGGCGTTCACCAAGGACGAGATTTCGGCCGCCTATTTCGGGATGTAGGCGGGCATGATCTGGGTCAACATCATCATTCAGGGCGTTCTGGTGGGCGGGCTCTATGCGCTTTTCGCCGCCGGCCTGTCGCTGATCTTTGGCGTCATGCGCCTCGTCAACATCGCCCATGGTGATCTCATCGTGGCGGTGGCCTATCTCGCCTGGTCGGTTGTCTATGTCACCGGGCTGCACCCGCTTGTCAGCCTCCTCATCGTCGTCCCCATCGCCATGGCCTTCGGCTACGCCCTGCAGCGCGGCATTCTCAACCGCACGCTGGGCAAGGACATCCTGCCGCCGCTGCTGGTGACCTTCGGCCTCTCCGTCATCATCCAGAACGGGCTGCTCGCCGCCTTCACCGCCGACAGCCGCAAGCTCAATGCCGGCACGCTCGAAACCGCGTCTTTCCCGCTGCTGCCGGGGGTCGACATCGGCTACCTGCCGCTTCTCCAGTTCGTGGTGGCGATTGCCGTCATCCTCGGCCTGCAATACCTGTTCTACAGAACGGCTTTGGGCCGCGCCTTCCGTGCCACCTCGGATGATTCCGAAACGGCGCTGCTCATGGGCCTCGACAAGCGCAAGGTCTATGCTTCGGCCATGGCGCTCTGTCTTGGTGTGGTTGCCATTGCCGGCGTCTTCCTCGGCGTGCGCGCCAATTTCGATCCGGCGATCGGCCCGGGCCGCCTCATCTTCGGCTTTGAAGCCGTGATCATCGGCGGCCTCGGCAATCTCTGGGGCACGCTCGCAGGCGGCGTCATCCTTGGCGTGGCGCAGGGCATCGGCGCGCAGATCAATCCCGGCTGGCAGGTGCTGGCCGGGCACATCGTGTTCCTGATCGTGCTCGCCATCCGCCCGCGCGGCCTCTTCCCGAGGATGGACGGATGAGCGCCGCCATCACCCGCGCCACACAGGCAAGCCGTATCGCAGGTGTGGCGGCCCTCGCGCTCATCGTCATTCTCATCGCCGCGCCCTGGTGGGGTTCGACCGCCACGCTCCGCCTCATCGGCGAGATGATGGTCTATCTGGCGCTTGCTTCACTGTGGAACCTGCTCGCGGGCTACACCGGCCTCGTCTCGGTGGGGCAGCAGGCCTATGTCGGGCTCGGCATCTACACCGTGGTGGCGGCGGCGCTTCTTTTCGGCATTCATCCCTATCTCGCCATTCCGGTGGCGGGTCTGCTCGCGGTGATCGTCGCGCTGCCGGTGGGCAAGCTCGTGTTTCGTCTTCAAGGGGCCTACTTCGCCATCGGCACCTGGGTGGTGGCGGAGGTCTTCCGCCTGCTCGTGGCGCAGCTTGGCGTGATCGGCCTCGGCGGCGGCTCCGGCATTTCGCTGCCCGCCAAGGTGATGCAGACGCTCGCCACCTCGAAGTTCTGGCGCGAAGCCCAGATCTACTGGCTGACCCTCGTGCTCGGCGTGGGCGCCCTCGCCATCATCTATGTGCTGCTCCGTTCGCGCATCGGCCTTGCCCTCACCGCCATCCGCGACAGCGAAGTGGCTTCCTCCAGCCTCGGCATCAACATCCGCCGCATCAAGTATGCCGTCTATGTCTCGGTTGCGGGCCTCACCGCCATGGTGGGCACGGTCGTGGCCTTGCAGAAGATCCGCGTCTCGCCGGATGCCGCCTTCAGCGTCAACGACTACACCGCCTTCGTCATCTTCATCGTGGTGATCGGCGGCATCGGCACCATCGAGGGCCCGATCATCGGCACAATCGTCTATTTCCTGCTGCGCGAATTCCTCGCCGACCTCGGCACCATCTATCTCCTGTTCCTGGGTGCGCTCGCCATCATCATCATGCTGGTCGCACCCAAGGGCATCTGGGGCTATGTCGCGCAGCGCTGGAACATCTCGCTTTTCCCCACGGGATATCACGTCAGGGAGGATCGCACATGAACCCCTTCGTCTATGCAGCCCTTCCCATCCGCGTCGTCTTCGGGCGCGGCAAGGTGAGCGAGGCCGCCGCGGAAGCAAAGCGGCTCGGCATCACCCGGCCGCTTGTCATCACCACCTCGCACCAGGCAGACTCCGGCAACAACATCGTGAAAGCCACGGGTGGCGTGGGCTTTGCGGGTGCAGCCATGCACACCCCCACCGATGTGACTGACAAGGCAATCGCCGTCTTCAATGCGGAACGCTGTGACGGCACCATCGCGCTGGGCGGCGGATCGTCCACCGGCCTTGGCAAGGCCATCGCCTTCCGCACCGATTGCCCGCAGCTGGTGATCCCCACGAGTTACGCCGGTTCCGAGATGACCAACATCCTCGGCGAAACGGCAGATGGCGCCAAGGTCACCAAGCGGGATGCGAAGATCCAGCCGGAAGCGGTGATCTATGATCCCGATCTCCTCGGCACCTTGCCAGCGCAGTTCGCTGCCACTTCGGGCATGAACGCCATCGCCCATGCGGTGGAAGGACTTTACGCGGTCGATGGCAACCCCATCGTCTCGCTGATGGCGGAAGAGGGTATCCGCGCGCTGGCAACGGCGCTCCCCAAGGGCAAGCCGGGGCAGGACGAAGCGCTCTATGGCGCGTGGCTCTGCGGCGCGGTGCTCGGCTCCGTCTCCATGGCGCTGCACCACAAGCTTTGCCATGTGCTGGGCGGCACCTTCAACATGCCACACTCGGAAACACACACAGTGATCCTGCCCCATGCCACGGCCTACAATGCCGTGGGCGCCGATGACGCCATGGCGCGGATTGCCCGAGCACTCGGCAGCAAGAGCGCGGCAGGGGGCCTCTTTGATCTGGCGCAACGCCTCGGTGCCCCCCTGTCGCTCAAAGTGCTGGGCATGACGGAAGACCAGCTCGACAAGGCGGCGGAGATTGCCGTCGCCAATCCTTATCCCAATCCGCGGCCGCTCGACCGCGCCGCGATCCGCATACTTCTCGACAATGCATTCAACGGGCGCAGACCCGCATAGACCGGAGGACAGAATGGCCGACATCACCACAGACGTCATGATCATCGGAACCGGCCCCGCCGGAAGCGCCACGGCGGCGCTGCTCTCGAGCTACGGCATCGAGAACTTCATGATCAACCGCTACCGCTGGCTGGCCAACACGCCGCGCGCCCACATCACCAACCAGCGCTGCATGGAAGTGTTCCGCGACCTTGGCCGCGAGGTGGAGGACGAAGTCTATCTCTACGGCACCGAGCAGGACCTGATGGGCGAGAACGTCTTCTGCGTCTCGCTGGCGGGCGAAGAGCTGGGCCGCATGAAGAGCTGGGGCACCTCGCCCACCTCCCGCGCCGAACATGAACTCTCCTCGCCCTGCAAGATGAACGACCTGCCGCAGACCTTCAGCGAACCGATCCTGTTCGAGACGGCCTGTTCGCGCGGCACCCAGGCCCGCATGTCCTGCGAATACCTGAGCCACGTGCAGGACAAGGATGGCGTCACCGTCACCTGCCGCGACAAGCTCACCGGCAAGGACTTCACCGTGCGCTGCAAGTATCTCGTCGGCGCCGACGGCGGCAATTCGCTCGTCGCCGAAACCGAGAAGCTGCCCTTCGAAGGCAAGATGGGCGTGGGCGGCTCCATGAACATCCTCTTCCGCGCCGATCTCTCGAAGTATGTGGCGCACCGCCCCTCGGTTCTCTACTGGGTGATGCAGCCCGGTGCGGATGTGGGCGGCATCGGCATGGGCCTCGTGCGCATGGTGCGGCCGTGGAACGAGTGGCTGATCGTCTGGGGCTACGACATCAACCAGCCGCCGCCGCAGGTTGACAAGGCCATGGCGACGAACGTGGCGCGCCAGCTGGTGGGCGATCCCAAGCTCGAGATCGATCTCATCTCCGCCAACACCTGGACGGTGAACAACATGTATGCGACCCAGCTGCAGAAGGGCCGTGTCTTCATCATGGGTGATGCTGCACACCGCCACCCGCCCTCCAACGGCCTCGGCTCCAACACCTCGATCCAGGACGGTTTCAATCTCGCCTGGAAGCTCGCCATGGTGATTAAGGGTGCCGCCACACAGAAGCTGCTCGACACCTACACGGCCGAGCGCGCACCCGTGGCCAAGCAGATCGTCACCCGCGCCAACAAGTCCATCGCCGAATTCGGTCCGATCTTCGAAGCGCTGGGCATGGATGGCGGCGTCGATCATGCCAAGATCCAGCGCAACATGGATGCCCGCTGCGATACCAGCGATGCCGCCGAGAAGCAGCGCGAGGCGCTGCGCAAGGCGATCGCATTCAAGAAGTACGAGTTCGATTGCCACGGCGTTGAAATGAACCAGCGCTATGCCTCAAGCGCCGTCATCCCCGATGGAACGACCGCGCCGGGTGCGGGCATCGACATGGAACTGCACTATGTGCCCACCACGCACCCGGGTGCCCGCATTCCCCACGCCTGGGTCTTTGACAAGCTGGGCGGCAAGCATTCGACGCTCGATCTCTGCGGCCACGGCAAGTTCACGGTGCTCACCGGCATCGGCGGTGAAGCCTGGGTGGCTGCGGCGAAGGCGGCAGGCAAGGCGCTCGGCCTCGAGATCGAGACCCGCGTCATCGGTCCCCGCCGCGACTACGAAGACTATGTCGGCGACTGGGCCCGCGCCCGCGAAATCGCAGATGCCGGCTGCCTGCTCGTCCGTCCCGATCATCATGTCGCCTGGCGCGCCATGACGGCGAGCAAGACCGCCGAGAAGGATCTCATGTCGGCACTCAAATCAGTCCTGGGGCATTGATCATGGCCAAGACAGCAAAAGCGAAAGCCGGAAAGCCTGCGAAGAAGGCAGCCGCGAAAAAGTCAGCCAAGAAGGCTGCGAAAAAGCCAGCGCGCAAGATGAGCTACTACTTCACGGTGAAGGATTCCGTGAAGGTGGTGCAGGGCCGCGTCGGTCCCAAGGCCAACAAGCGCGCCAAGTTCCTGCTCGATACGCTGGTGAAGCACCTCCATGCCTTCATCAAGGAAGCCCGCCCCACCATGGACGAGTGGAACTACGGCATCAACTTCCTCACCCGCACCGGGCAGATCTGCAACGAGTGGCGGCAGGAATACATCCTGCTCTCGGATGTGCTTGGCGTTTCGATGCTGGTCGAAAGCCTCAATCACGAGAAGATGTCAGGCGAAACGGAATCGACGGTGCTAGGACCCTTCTACATTCCGAATGCGCCGCAGTATGAGTATGGCGCAAACATCTGCCTTGATGGCAAGGGTGAGCCCGTCTGGGTCTTCGGCAGGGTGATCGACAACAAGGGCCGTCCCATTCCGGGCGCCAAGCTCGAGGTCTGGCAGGCGAACGAGGACGGCTTCTACGACGTGCAGCAGAAGGGCATCCAGCCCGAGATGAACCTGCGCGGCATCTTCCATTCCGACGAGAAGGGCCGCTGGGGCTTCCGCTCTGCCTATCCGCGCTATTACCCCATTCCCTTCGATGGCCCGGTGGGCGACCTGCTGGTGGCGCTGGACCGCAACTACAATCGCCCGGCCCACCTGCACTTCATGGTCTCGGCACCGGGATACGAGAAGCTCATCACCCACATCTTCACGCCGGATTGCCCGTGGCTTGCCGATGACGCCGTGTTCGGCGTGAAGGAAAGCCTGATCGCCGACTTCAAGATGGTGGATGATCCCGCCCGTGCAGCAGAACTCGGCCTGCCCAATCCCTTCCGGCAGGTGGAGTGGAACGTGGTGATGGCCAAGGCATGAGCAACACCCCCTGCATCATCTGCGTGGCCATCACGGGCTCTCTCCCCACCAAGGAGAACAATCCCGCCGTGCCCATCAGCATCGCCGAACAGATCGAAAGCACGCAGGAAGCCTTCGAGGCGGGTGCCTCGATCGCCCACTGCCACGTGAGGGACGACGACGGAAAGCCGACGTCTGACCCAGAGCGCTTCGCCCGGCTGAAGGAGGGGATCGAGAAGCATTGCCCCGGCATGATCGTGCAATTGTCCACCGGTGGCCGCTCCGGTGCCGGCAAGGCGCGGGGCGGCATGCTGCCCTTGCGTCCGGACATGGCCTCGCTCACCGTCGGCTCCAACAATTTCCCGACCCGTGTTTACGAGAACCCGCCGGACCTCGTGGACTGGCTCGCCGGCGAAATGATCACCTACGGCATCAAGCCCGAGATCGAGGCGTTTGACCTCTCCCACATCGTGCAGGCTGCGGCCATGCTGAAGGACGGCCGCCTCAAGGGGCCGCTCTATGTGCAGTTCGTCATGGGCGTGAAGAACGCCATGCCCGCTGACGAGCGCATCTTCGATTTCTATATCGAGACGCTGAACCGCCTTGCCCCCGGTTCGCAGTGGTGCGCCGCCGGCATCGGCCAGGCGCAGATCACCATCAACGAGTGGTGCATCGCCAAGGGCGGCCACACCCGCACCGGCATGGAGGACAATGTCCGCCTCGACCGCGAGACGCTGGCGCCCTCCAATGCCGCACTGGTGAAGCGGGCCGTCGATCTCTGCGCCCGCTACAACAGGCCCGTAGCAACCTGGCAGCAGGCGCGACAGGTTCTAGGCTTGAAACAGCCTGCCCATTAATTGGGCTCGCACAAGAGTAAGGCAGGCCATCGCCGCAGCGCACAAAATCCAGTCAGCGCAATCGCTCAGCGGGGTGATGAATTGTCCATCAACCCTTTCTTAACAATTTGAAATCGCCATCGAATCTCTCTGGTCTGCCACGCGTGCAGAATCTGGCATGAGGGCTGCAACTTCCTACCGCGGTGCACAGGCACACAAAAACAGGAAGGGACCGTCCAATGAACAAGATTTCTCGCCGCTCGCTGCTGAAGGGAATTCCCGCAGTCATCGCCGGCACCGCACTTTCGTCTCCCGTCTTTGCCGCCGACGACACGATCAAGATCGGCATTCTCCACTCGCTCTCCGGCACGATGGCCATTTCGGAAACGACGCTGAAGGACACCATGCTGATGCTGATCGAGCAGCAGAACGCCAAGGGCGGCGTGCTCGGCAAGAAGCTGGAAGCGGTCGTCGTCGACCCCGCCTCGGACTGGCCGCTCTTCGCCGAAAAGGCCCGCGAACTTCTCACCGTCAACAAGGTCGCCGTCATGTTCGGCTGCTGGACCTCGGTCAGCCGCAAGTCCGTGCTCCCCGTGATCGAAGAACTGAACGGTCTTCTCTTCTATCCTGTGCAGTATGAAGGCGAGGAAAGCTCCAAGAATGTCTTCTACACCGGTGCTGCGCCAAACCAGCAAGCCATTCCCGCGGTCGACTATTACCTGAACGAACTCGGCGTGAAGAAGTTCGCTCTCCTCGGCACCGACTATGTCTATCCGCGCACCACCAACAAGATTCTCGATGCCTATCTGAAGTCGAAGGGCATTCCGGAATCCGATATTTTCGTGAACTATACGCCCTTCGGCCACTCCGACTGGTCGAAGATCGTCTCCGACGTGAAGGCGCTGGGCGCCGACGGCAAGAAGGTGGGCGTGGTCTCCACCATCAACGGCGACGCCAACGTGGGCTTCTACAAGGAACTCGCCGCGCAAGGCATCAAGGCCGAGGACATTCCGGTCGTCGCCTTCTCGGTGGGTGAAGAAGAGCTCTCCGGTCTCGACACCACCAACCTCGTCGGCCATCTCGCCGCCTGGAACTACTTCGAAAGCGCCGATACGCCCGAAAACAAGGCCTTCATCGCCGAGTGGAAGAAGTTCATCAAGAACGACAAGCGCGTCACCAACGACCCCATGGAAGCCCACTACATCGGCTTCAACATGTGGGTGAACGCCGTCACTGCCGCCAAGACCACCGACGTCGATCCGGTGATCGATGCCATGGTCGGCCAGAAGTTCCCGAACCTCACGGGCGGCACTGCCGAGATGCTGCCGAACCACCATCTCACCAAGCCGGTGCTGATCGGCGAAATCAAGGCCGACGGCCAATTCGACATCATCAGCAAGACCGATCCGGTTCCTGGCGACGCCTGGACCGACTTCCTGCCGGAATCGGCCGTGCTCGAGTCTGACTGGAAGACCTTGAAGTGCGGCATGTACAACAAGGAAACCAAGACCTGCGTTCAGTTGAAGTCCAACTACTGAGCCTCGCATCACGACGGGGAGAGTCTTCGGGCTCTCCCCGCTTTTCCCCCACGCGCGGAGTGCTGATGCGGTCTTTTCTGATGGCGGTCCTTCTGCTGCTCTACTGTGCCGTGCCCTCATGGGCCCAGGCCGAGGGCCTTGAAGCGTTGCTGGCAAAGAACCAGGCAGCCATCGCCAAGCCCTCCCGCGCCACCGCCGAAACTGTCATCAAGGACCTGCTCGCAAGCGGTGCAGAGGGCGTGCAGCCCTTCCTCGAGAAATGGGGAAAGCGCGAGGTCTGGGTCCGCAAGGCAGACGGCGCATTTTTCACCGTCGAGAAAGACGGCGAGAATTTCAAACTGATCGACATCGCCACCGGCAAGGAGGCGGGCACGGCCCAGAAGGGCGAGATCGATCAGGTCAAACCCAATGCCGGCGTGCAGGCGCTCGTTACGGGTGCGCTCGTGCAATTCCAGTTGAGCGATGCCGACCCGGCCCGCCGCGCGGCGGCCCTTGCCGATCTCGAACGCAAGGCCGATGCGGCACAATTGGCGCCCTTGCGCGCCTCGATCGAAGGCGAGACGGATGCGGTGCTGAAGCAGCGCAAGGAACGGTTGGCCCGCCTTCTCACCATCCGCTTCGGCGCCACGCCGGACGAGCGCGTGGCCGCCATCAAGAGCTTCGAGGGCGACATTGCGGTTGACGTGCGCTCCGCCCTCAATCCGTTGCTCGCCACCGAGCGCAAGGCCGCCGCCACCGTCCCGAAGGACGTGAACATCGCCCGCCAACTGAAGGTGGGCGCCGACATCACCACCAGCGAGGCCTATGATCTTCTCGTATCAGCGCAACTGGCGCCGCCCCGCGTGCTGCCCGCCGAGCGCAACACGGCGCTTGCCGCCAACATGAAGGATGGCGCGGTGGGCGGCCTTCGCCGCGACCAGCTCAATACCGAAGAAGCCCGGGACAAGGCCTATGCCGCGCTGGTGCAGCAGGGCGTGGTCAAGCCGTCACCCACGACCGCGGAGCAGGCCAGGGCCGTCACCGCAAATGCCTTTTATGAGCAATATGCCGAGCCGTCCTTCCCGGTGACGCAGGCTGCCATCGCCACCCTCGGCTCCATCTCGCGCAGCGTCGCAGTGAACCAGGTCTTCGATCTCTCGCTTGATGCGCTGTCGCTTGCCTCCATCTACTTCCTCGCCGCCATCGGCCTTGCCATCACCTTCGGCGTGATGGGCGTCATCAACATGGCCCATGGCGAGTTCATCATGATGGGCGCCTACACGGGCTATGTCGTGCAGCTCTGGATTCCCGACTACACGGTCTCCATCATCGTCGCCCTGCCGCTCGCCTTTTGCGTCACCTTCTTGGCAGGGGTCGCCATGGAGCGGCTGGTCATCCGCCATCTCATGCACCGGCCGCTGGAAACATTGCTGGCCACCTTCGGCATTTCAATTGCGCTCCAGCAGATCGCCAAGAACATCTTCGGCACGCAGGCCCGGCCCCTCACCGCGCCCGCCTGGCTCGATGGCTCGTGGGTGGTGAACGACATCGTCTCCATCAGCTACATCCGCATCGCCATCTTTTTTCTCGCCCTCATCTTCCTCGCCGTGCTGCTCCTCATCCTCCGCCACACACGGCTTGGCCTCGAGGTGCGCGCGGTGACGCAGAACCGCCGCATGGCAGCCTCCATGGGCATCAATCCCAACCGCATCAACATGCTCACCTTCGGGCTTGGTTCCGGCATTGCCGGCATCGCGGGCGTCGCCATCGGCCTCTTCGCGCAGGTCACCTCCGAGGTTGGCTCGAACTATATCGTGCAGAGCTTCATGGCGGTGGTGGTGGGCGGTGTCGGCAACATCTGGGGCACGCTCGCCGGCGCCAGCCTGATCGGCATCCTCCAGAAGATCATCGAGTGGTTCAACCCGTCCAATACGCTGGCGGCACAGACCTACATGATCATCTTCATCATCATCTTCATCCAGTTCCGGCCGCGCGGCATCATCGCGCTGCGCGGACGTGCGGCGGGAGATTGAGATGACGGATGTGACACCGGCGAAGCCCCGCTTCCTCCTCATCCGCGAACCCTCGGTGATGATCTTCATCCTGGCGCTGGCGCTGTTCACCATCGTGGTGACGGTGATGTCTGATGCGGCGGGTGCGGGTCTCATCTCCACCAGCTTCGTGAAGACCCTGGGCAAGACGCTCTGCCTCTGCCTCATCGCCGTCGCCATGGATCTGGTCTGGGGCTATTGCGGCATCCTCTCGCTCGGCCATTTCGCCTTCTTCGGCCTGGGCGGCTACATGATCGGCATGTGGCTCATGTATGCCCGCACCGAGGACATCGTTCTCGCCTCCATGGCCCAACAGGCCCTGCCGCCCACCGCGCAGGAAGTGCGCGACGCCATCGGCACCCAGATCTTCGGCGTGGTCGGCGGGGCGGAGATTCCCTTCGTCTGGCACTTCGCCGGAAGCCTCACCATGCAGCTCATCCTCGTGCTGCTGGTGCCCGGCCTCCTCGCCCTTGTCTTCGGCTGGCTTGCCTTCCGGTCGCGCGTGACGGGCGTCTATCTCTCCATCCTCACCCAGGCCATGACGCTGGCGCTCTCGCTCTATCTTTTCCAGAACGACAGCGGTCTCCGCGGCAACAACGGCCTCTCCGGTTTGCAGAACATTCCGGGCCTCGATGACGTGCCGCAATCCATCGTCTCGCTCTGGTTCCTCTGGGCCTCGGCGCTGGCGCTGGGCCTCGGCTATCTCTTCGCGGCCTGGATGGTGAGCGGCAAGTTCGGCAACATCATCCGCGCCATCCGCGATGATGAACCGCGCGTGAGGTTCCTCGGCTATGCGGTTGAAACCTATAAGCTCTTCGTCTTCACGGTGACCGCCCTCATCGCCGCCATCGCGGGCGCGCTCTATTACCCGCAGGCCGGCATCATCAACCCCGCCGAAATCGCGCCCATCGCCTCCATCTATCTCGCCGTCTGGGTGGCGATCGGCGGACGCGGGCGTCTCTACGGCGCGGTGATCGGGGCCGCCGCGGTGTCGCTGCTCTCGAGCTGGTTCACCGGCGGGCAGGCGCCCGACATCCCGCTCGGCTTCTACACCATCCAGTGGGTGGACTGGTGGCAGGTGCTGCTCGGCCTCGGCTTCGTGCTGGTGACACTCTTTGCCCCCAATGGTCTTGGCGGTCTTGTCGATCTCTTCGTGCGCAGGGTGAAGCCATGAACTCGCTTCTGGAAGTGGCCGGCATCTCGGTGTCCTTCGATGGCTTCAAGGCCATCAACAATCTCTCCTTCTCCATTGCCGAAACCGAGATGCGCGCCGTGATCGGACCCAATGGTGCCGGCAAGACCACCTTCATGGATATCGTCACAGGCAAGACGAAGCCTGACATCGGTGAAGTCATCTGGGGTTCGCCTCCGGTCAGCCTGCTCTCCATGTCGGAAAGCCAGATCGCGCAAGCGGGCATCGGCCGCAAATTCCAGCGCCCCACCGTGTTCGAAATGCAGTCGGTGCGCGACAACCTGATGATGGCGCTGAAATCGAAGCGCGGTCCCATTGCCTCGCTGCTTCACCGGGAGCGGCCGGACATTGACGAGAAGATCGGAAGCATTGCCGCCGAGGTCGGCCTCAGCGCCGAACTGCCGCGCCGTGCGGGCGAACTTTCCCACGGCCAGAAGCAGTGGCTGGAAATCGGCATGCTGCTGGCGCAGGAGCCGCGTCTCCTCCTGGTAGACGAACCCGCCGCAGGCATGACGCCCGCCGAGCGCGAGCACACCACCGATCTCCTCAAGCGCGCCGCCAAGACCCGCGCCGTGATCGTGGTGGAGCACGACATGGAATTCGTGCGCCGCCTCGAGTGCAAGGTGACCGTGCTGCACGAAGGTTCGGTGCTGGCCGAAGGCACGCTCGATCACGTCACCTCCAACCAGCAGGTGATCGATGTCTATCTGGGGCGCTGAGCGATGCTGACCGTCAAGGACCTCACGCTCCACTACAAGCAGTCGCAGATTCTGAACGGCGTCTCGCTCTCCGCCAATGTCGGCAAGGTCACCTGCGTCATGGGCCGGAACGGTGTCGGCAAGACGAGCCTGCTCAAGGCCATTGCCGGCGTGCATCACCGGTCCGGCGGCGAGATCGCGCTGGATGGCCGCACCCTTGCAAAGCCGGGGGCGGACGAACTCGCCCATCTCGGCGTCGCCTATGTGCCGCAGGGCCGCGAAATCTTCCCGCTCCTCACCGTGCGCGAGAACCTCGAAACCGGCTTCACCTGCCTGCCGCGCAATGCCCGGAAGATCCCAGACGAAATCTTCGAGCTCTTCCCGGTGCTCAAGGAAATGCAGCGCCGCCGCGGTGGCGATCTTTCGGGTGGGCAGCAGCAGCAGTTGGCCATTGGCCGGGCGCTGATCATGCAGCCCAAGCTTCTCTTGCTGGATGAACCGACCGAAGGCATCCAGCCCAACATCATCCAGCAGATCGGCCGGGTGATCCGCTATCTCCGCGATCAGGGCAGGATGGCGATCGTGCTGGTCGAGCAATACTTCGACTTCGCCTACGACCTCGCCGATGAATTCGTGGTTATGGAGCGGGGCGCGGTCACGCTGAGCGGCGAGAAGTCATCCGTCTCGAAGGACGAGGTTCTCCGGCGGGTATCGGTCTAGCGAGGCTTCGCTGGCTTGAGCGCCACATCCTTCAGCTCGTAGCTGGCGCGCTCGCCGAAGCTGCTCTGCACCTTCGTGTGCGAGTGTTCATGTGGCGCGCCGCCGCCGTGGCTGTGCACGTGGCGGGTGGACTTGTCCTGCGTCACGGGAATGAGGCCGAGCGTGCCGTGCACCACGCCACGCTCCAGGAACAGGCTCTCGGCAAACTGCTGCACATCGGTGACCCGGCCCTTCATCACTGTCACCTCGATCGAGGTGGAGTGATCAAGCGGCACGGAAAGCGCGGCAATGGTCTGGTCATGGTGGTCGAGGCGGCTCTGCGGCACGCGCGAGGAGAGATTGCGCACCGACTGGTCCACCGCGCAGGAGATGACGCCATAGCACCCGGCATTGCGCGGCGCTTCGGGCCGGGACGAGAGTCCGCGGCGCACCAGGTCGCGGATCACCTCGGAGCGATTGGCGCCGCCCGTTGCTGCCATGAAGCCGTCGAGTTCGCGGGTGAGATCGTCGTCAAGCGTGATGGTGATGCGCTGCATGGACCGGGTCTCCTTGCGTCAGGCCTTGCCGTCATGATCGAAGGCGAAGGAGGGGCCTTGCGCCTTGTCCTGCGTTGCTGGCTCGTGAATGTGGGAATGGCTCTTGCCATAGGGTCCCGCCTTGGGGTGGCTGTGATGGTGCGCGAAGACCAGATGGGTCCGCTGCAAGAGCCCTGTGTCATGGATGATGTCGAGCGTGGCGCCATCGGCGGCAATGCTGCCCCGGTCCAGCACGATGGCGCGGGACGAGATGTCTTCGACGATGTCGAGGTCGTGGGTGGCCGTGATCACCGTCTGCGTTTGGCCAAGCTCGCGCGCGAGGAAGGTGACGAGATCGGTCTTGCTGGCGGGGTCGAGGGCCGCCGTCGGCTCGTCGAGCAGCAGCACGTCAGGCTTGCTGATCAGCACCGAGGCGATGGCAACCCGCTTCTTCTCGCCGCCCGAAAGGCGGTGTGGCGGGCGGTCCTTGAGGTGGGTGAGATTGAACCGCACCAGCATCTCCGCGATGGCGCGCTTCACCTCGTCGGTGCTCCAGCCCAGTTGCAAGGGCCCGAAGGCCAGTTCATCTGTGACGGTGGGGTTGAACATCTGCACGTCCGGATTCTGGAAGACGAGGCCCACCCGGCGGCGAAAGGCGATGTTGGTGTCCTGATCGGCGAAGGCATTGGAAGTGAGCGGCGTGCCGAAGGCGGTGGCCGTGCCCGCGCTGGCAAAGCACAGGGCATCCATCAGGCGGAGCAGGGTCGACTTGCCGGAGCCGTTGGCGCCGAGCAGCGAGATCTTCTCGCCGGCACGCACCTCGAGAGTGATGTCCTTCAGTGCGGGGGCGGACCCATAGGCGTATCCCACGCCGGAGAAGCGGAAGAGGGGCTCGTTCACAGGCTCAAGCCATAAATGGATGCGGGCACCAGCAGCGTGGCGGCGAGAAAGAGCCAGTCCCGCCCGCGCGTGCGGAAATCGTTGAGAAGCCGCACCTGCCCACGATAGCCGCGCGCGATCATGGCGGTGTGGACGTCCTGCGCCAGCGCCAGCGACTTGCCCAGCAGCGCACCGAGCGTGGTGATCAGCAGGCGGCGGCGGGCGCTCCTGTCCATGCGCGACATGATGCGGCTGCGCCGCGCCTCCATGATCTCGCCCGCTGTGCGCAGCAGCACGAAGATGTAGCGGTAGGTCATGCCGAGCACGGCGACAATGGCATCGGGAACGCCAAGGCTGCTCAGCGCCTTCAGCACATGGGGCCACGGCGTGGTCAGAACGAGAAGAGCCGCGAAGGTGGCGGAGGTTTCCGCGCGGCCCAGCAGGAAGGCGGCACTTCGCACGCCCTGCGCCGAAATTTCCCAGCCCAGAAGCGGCAGACGCGCGATCGTTGCACCCGGCACAAGGAAAAGCGAGGGCAATGCAATCGCGCCTGTGAACAGCAGCACGCCGAGCCACACCTGCCGCGCCAGACGGAACACAGAGACGTTCGACGCAAGCCCCAGCAGCACGGCAAGCGCAAAGAGCGCAGACAGCGTCAGCAGCGAGTGCGTTGCGGTTGCCGCAATGACGAGCGCCAGCAGTCCGACAACCTTGATGCGTGGCTCGAGGCCCTGCAGCAGGCCCGGCCTCTCCGTCGTCCGTTCGGCGTCAAGCGCGTGGCGCTCCACATCGTCAAGGCTGTGGAAGAGGCCCATGGGCGTCAGCCGCGCGGTGCGGCGGAGAGGCGCGCGCGCAATACACCCACCGCGAGGAAGCCGAGAATGATGAGCCCCGTTCCGATCATGGCGGAGAGAATGTAGCCCAGCCCCTCATGCTGCAGGAAGGCGGGCGCATAGTCCGGAATGGGCGCACTCCACAGGCTCGAGAGTTTCTCCAATCCCTGAGGCACGCCATCGGGCGGATGGACATTGCCCGACGCCGCGGCGATCTCGTGGCGGGCGGCGGGGTTGGCAAAATCCTCGGCACTCCATTCGCCCCACGCGGTGCCGGCAGCGAGCAGGCCGAGCGGACTCAGCAGCATGATCGCGGCAAGTCCGGCCCAGAGCCTGCGCGTGGTCCACCACGATGCAGTTGCCGCGGTTGCGGCGGAGCGTTGCAGAAGCTCAGGCTCCTGGCGTTGCAGGATGGCGACGAGGCCCGCCGTTGCGAAGGCCTCGGCTAGGCCTGCGATGGTGAGGTGCCCGATCATCATGGCGGGGACTGCGATCGACAGCGGATAGGGCGCATAGAGCGGCGCGCCGGTTGCATCATGGAACAGCAGGGGCTGCACGCCGAATTCGATGGCCGCGGCAAGGGCCGCCGCGTTCATGCCGATGTAGCCTGCTGCCGCTGCGGCAATCACGCGCCGCATCGACGTGACATCGGACGATCCCGAAGGAAGCCGGTAGACGCCATAGGCCACGAAGGGGCCGATCACCGCCATGTTGAAGCAGTTGGCACCAATCGCGGTGATGCCGCCGTCGCCGAAGAATACTGCCTGGATGGCGAGGGCCACCGATATGGCCAGCACCGCAGCCCAGGGTCCGAGCACGATCGCCGCAATGCCTAGCCCAACCGCATGGCCCGTGGTGCCGCCCGGCAGCGGCAGGTTGAACATCATGACAACGAAGGAAAAGGCCGAGACCAACGCCATCAGCGGCACGGCCCGGGTGTGCAGTTCCTTCTTCACTTTCCGCGACGCGACATACCAGAAAGGTGCGGCCGCCGCGAAGGTGAGGGCACAGGTGCTGGGGGAGAGATAGCCGTCCGGAATATGCATGTCATGAGTCCTCGCTGGAGAGGACTACGCTAGGAACCCTGCGGGCGGACTGTCAACGAGAATATGAATTTCGTCAAAAAATATCATACTGCCGCAAACGGCGGGAATTGCCGGTTCCCGCCTGCTACCGGTGCGCCGTCCTACTGGATCAGGATGAGGTCGGTGGGGTCGAAGCTGATCACCGTCTTGCCGCCGATCACCGGCGGCTTCTCGGTGGAGCGGTTGAAGGTATCGAGCGACATCACCTGATCGCCGAGCCGCACCCGCAGGCGGATGACCGAGCCGAGGAAGTGCACATCCTCCACCGTGGCGGGAAGATTGGCGGCAGGGGCCGCCTGTTTCCCCACATGCAGCGCCTCGGGGCGAAGGCCGAGCTTCACCTCGGTACCGCTGGCAAGGCCGAGCGGCTGCACCTGCGGCACGGTGATGGCCGTGTCATTCACCTGGATCACGCCCTTCTTCCCGTCGCTCACACGGGCGCTGAAGGCGTTCAATGTGCCCACGAAATTCGCCACGAATTCGGTTGCGGGCTTGTTGTAGATCTCGTGCGGGCTGCCGATCTGGTCGGCGCGGCCCTTGTTCATCACCACCACGCGGTCGGAGATGGAGAGTGCTTCTTCCTGATCGTGGGTGACGAAGATCGTTGTGATGCCAAGCTCGCGCTGGATGTCGCGGATCTGGTCGCGGAGCGAGACGCGGATCTTCGCATCGAGTGCGGAAAGCGGCTCGTCGAGCAGCAGAACGCGGGGGCGCACGGCAAGGGCCCGCGCCAGCGCCACGCGCTGCTGCTGGCCGCCTGAGAGCTCGAAGGGATAGCGCTCGCCAAGATCGGGCAGGCCGATCAGCTTCAGCATGTCCTTCACACGTGTTTCGATTTCGGCTGCGGGCTGGCGCGCCACCTTCAGGCCGAAGGCAATGTTGCCAGCCACGGTCAGGTTGGGGAAGAGCGCGTAGGACTGGAACACCAGCCCCACATTGCGCTGGCTGGGGCGAAGGCCCGTCACATCCGAGCCATCGATGATGATCTGACCCGATGTCGGCGATTCAAACCCCGCCACCATGCGGAGCACGGTGGTCTTGCCACAGCCCGAAGGCCCGAGCAGCGAAACGAACTCGCCCCGCGCCACGTCGAGGTTGAACTCCTGCACCACGCGCACGGGGCCGAACGACTTGATCAGGGATTTGAGTTGGAGAAAGGCCATCAGCGTTTCTTGCTCGTGTGTTTCTGGAAGCGGGTGAGAAGCTGGATCAGGCCCATGCAGGCCCAGGTGATGGCAAAGGCGATGACGGCGAGGGCCGCAGGCTCATAGGCCTTGTTGCCGCCCATCCAGACCATGTAGGGGCCGAAGGCCGGGCGGTTGAGGAGTGCCGCCAGCACGTATTCGCCGATGACGATGGCGAAGGTCAGGAAGGCGCCCGAGAGAATGGCGACCAGCACATTGGGCAGCACCAGCCGGAGGATGATTGTCGTCCAGCCTGCGCCCAGGCTTTGCGCCGCTTCGGTGAGCGTCACGAGGTCGATGCTGCGAAGGCCGGTGTCGACGGCGCGGTACATATAGGGCAGCGACAGCGTTGCATAGCCGCACATCAGCAGAAAATCCGTGCCGCGCAGCGAGGCCGTGAGCGGCAGATAGCTCGCGGTGTTGTAGAGCCGGATATAGCCGAAGACGATGACGATGGGCGGGATCACCAGCGGCAGAAGCGTGATGAATTCGATATAGGGCCGCAGCCGCGGCAGCTTGAGCCGCACCCAGAAGGCCGTGGGCGTGACGATGACGAGGCCGAGCACGATGGTGAGGAGCGCCATCAGCACCGAATAGGAGAGCGTATCGCGGAACTGCGGATCGGCCAGCACCGAGCGGTAGGCATCGAAGGAATAGACACCACGGCGGGCGCGCATGGAGAATTCGAAGGTCGCGATCAGCGGCAGGAAGAAGTAGATCGCACCCGCGATGAAGATCACCCAGGACCAGATGGTGCTCTGCTTCATTTCAGCCACCGTTCGGCGCGGCTGCGCAGGATGATGTAGATCAGGTTGGCGATGCCGGTGATGAAGATCATGCCGAAGGCGATGGCATAGCCGAGGTGCGGATCCTGCAGAACGTCGCCCCGGATCTGCGCGAAGAGAATGATCGGAATGATGGAGAGCGACGAGCCGGTGAGCGCCATGGCCGTTGCCACCGCACCGAAGGCATTGGCGAAGAGCAGGGCGAAGGTGCCGAGCAGCGATGGCCACAGCACCGGCAGCGCCACCCGCCGCCAGTATTCGAAGCCTTCCGCGCCAAGACTTTCGGCGGCCTCGCGCCATTCGCGCTTCAGGCCGTCGAGCGCAGGCGCGATGATGAGCAGCATCAGCGGGATCTGGAAATAGAGGTAGGCCAGCGTCAGGCCGGTGAAGCTGATCAGGTTGAAGCCGAGGGCGGCGAGATTGATGCCGAAAAGATCGCGCAGCAGCAGCGTCACGATGCCGAGGCGGCCCAGCGTGGCGATGAAGGCGAAGGCGAGCGGCACGCCCGCGAAGTTGGAGGCGACACCGCTGAAGGTCATGGTGGCGTCACGCAGAACCGACGGCAGCCCGCCGCGGATCACGGCAATGGCGATGGCAAGGCCGATGATGCAGCCGCCGATCGCCGAGATGACGCTGAGCTTGATCGAGATCCAGGCGGCATGGAGGATATTGGGTTCGGCCAGGCCTGCAATGTTCTTGAGCGTGATCGCGCCGTCCGGCGTCTGGAAGGCGCCGAAGACGATCTGGATCGTGGGCAGGATGAGGAAGAGCAGCGCGAAGAGCGCAAACGGCAGCACGCCAAGCCAGTTCCAGCTCCAGCCGGGAAGGGCGAGCCTGGGGCGCGGTGCGGCGGTGTCGCTGTGGGGAAGGGCTGTCATGGAGAGAGAAAGCCCCCGCGTCTGCAACGACGCGGAGGCTCTTGAAGTGTCTTACTGGACGTTGGCGCCCACGACCTTGTCCCAGCCGCCGGTCACGGCAGCCTTGTTGGCAGACTGCTGGTCAACGGTGGGGAACACGGCCTTGGCATAGGCGTCAGCGGGCGGCAGCTTGGCGAGAAGGTCTGCCGGGATCTTGCCCGCCGCCGACATGGCGTTGAAGCGGGCGGGGTGGCAGTAGCCCTTCAGCCAGCCGAGCTGACCTTCATCCGAGTACAGGTATTCCATCCACAGCTTGGCAGCGTTCGGGTGCGGCGCGTAGGCCGAGATCGCCTGCACATAGACGCCGGCGAGCGAGGCCGATGACGGGATCACCACGTCCATCGGCGGGTTGCCATTCAGGCTGTCACGCCAGGCGAGCAGGTTGTAGTCCCAGGCGGCGACGATCGGCGTCTGGCCCTGGGCGATAGTGCCCGACTTGCCCGAGACCGGAACGAAGTTGCCGGCCTTGTTCAGTTCGGCGAAGAACTCCAGGCCCTTCTCGCCCGAAGCGGTGCCGGGTTCGGCGCCACGCGACATGCCGGCCGACATGATCGCGAGGATCGCCTGGTTGGAGGCGCGCGGATCGCCGGTCAGGGCGAAGGAGTTGGCATATTCGGGCTTGAGAAGGTCGGCCCAGTCGGCAGGCGCGGTCTTCACCAGGTCCTTGTTGATGCCGAAGGCCATCACGCCATAGTAGTCGGCATACCAGGAGCCGTCGGCGTCCTTCACGTTGTCCGGAATTTCGGCCCAGGTGGCAACCTTGTAGGGCTGGATCAGCCCTTCCGTCTTGGCCTGCGGTCCGAAGGCGAGGCCGACGTCGATCACGTCAGGCGCCTGCGGGCCCTTGTTGTCCTTGTTGGCGCGGATGGCTTCCAGCTCGTCGGCAGAACCCGCGTCGGGGTTCAGTTCGTTCACGGTGATGCCGGGATACTTCGCCTTGAAGCCCTCGATCACGCCACCATAGCCGCACCAGTCGTGGGGCAGGGCGATCACGGTCAGCTGGCCTTCGGCCTTGGCTGCGGCTTCGAGGTCAGCCATCGCATCGGCGCGCGCCAGCGATGTCATCGCGGTGGAAAGCGTGAGCGCGGCTGCCAGTGACGCCTTGACGATGGAGGATGTTGATTTTTTCATCTTTGTCTCCTGTTGGGGATCGGTCTGCCATGACGTTCCTATGACAAAACGATGACGGACTATTGCACGTTTGGGATGAGCGTCAAATCAGGTCGTTGCATAAGAATAATGACCACGCATGTTGCGACGCAACACTGCCCGGCATTTGGTGCACTGACGCGATTGCCGCCCGGCTTGATGATATTCCCGGGCTGAACTCCAGCAGGGTCTGCCCGCCAGAGTTGCCTGAACATCTCAGACCATGACGTCTCTCTTGCAACCCAGTGTAACAGGTGTGCGACAACGGCGTGTCGGTCTCATGTGACCGCGAAAAAGGGCGGACCCGCCTGAGCGGGCCCGCCTGAATGTGTGGAAGATCCTGCAGATTACTGCGCTGTGGAGACCTGGGTGGTGAGCGAGGTATCGACCTTGCCGTCGAGCATCTGGTCAACGATCGCACGCACCTCCGGCGTCACGTCCTTGTTGGCCGCAGCCTGGAGTGCAGTCACCGCTTCCGTTTCCTGAAGTGCTGCCTCCTGCACCGCTGCATCCGCCAACGCCTGCGCATCGGCCACGGTCTGCTCTTCATCGCTGGTGCTGGCGCCAGCGAGCGCCGCCTGCTCATCGCTCAGGCGGGTTTGCGCCGCGCCGAGCGCGGCCTGCGCATCCGTCACCGCCTGCTGGGCACCGGCGTATGAGGGATCATCCGCAGCAAGATTGGAAAGTGCTGTCTGTGCATCCGTCAGTTCCTGTTCCCTCTGCTGCACCGTAGTGGTGGCATCGGTCACCGCCTGCTGCAGAGTGGCCTGCTGTTCCTGCGCCGCCTGCAGGGCGGCTTGTGCATCCGCCAGATCGGCCTGTGCGGCGGCCGCAGCTTCAGCGGCCTGCACCGACTGGGCATTCTCGATGGCATAGGTGCGGAGCTTGCCGACGCGGGAGTTCGGTGCCGCCTTGGCGAAGGCCTGCGCCGATGCGTTGGCCGCGTTCAGCGCACCGAGCTGGCTGGCAATCGAACCCATGCCCTTGTTGGGCGAGACAGCTGCGACCGCAGTGGTCTTGCCCTTCTTTTGCGATGTCCGCTGGGCCGTAACAACCATGTTCGATTTTCTGATGGAGGATTTTCCGGGCGCCGAGACCGGAGCGGTTTGTGCCGCGGATGCAGACCTGACTGACCCGGCGGAAGCTGATCCTGCTGAAGAGGAATTGCTGTTTCCGCCACCATTGCCGTTCCCGTTTCCGCCACCGTTGCCGTTGCCGCCGCCGCCACCGTTGCCGCCGCCGTTGCCACCACCGTTGCCGCCGCCGTTGCCATTGCCGTTTCCGGCGAAAGCCTTGCCGCTGTCGACGCTGATCACGTGATCAAGCACCGGCACGAAAAGCAGCGCGGCAGCGATAGAGAAAGTGGTGGTAAATTTGCCCAAACGCATTTTGTTGCTCCCTCGATTGGATAAGGAAGCGTAACCAGCTACTGCTAAGCGGCTGCTAAGAATGCCTGCGGCTATTGTTTCAAATGCGAGTGGAAAGCTTGCGCCTTCACTTCTTCGCGTGCAGCGAAAGCGCGGCCACCTGCTTCACGTTGTCGGGCGATGTCGTGACATGCAGCTTGAGTTTTCCGGCGATCGCGGCCGCGAGGAGCTGCGCCGTCACGGTGCTGGCGAGATTGCCGGAAAGGGTGAAGTCATGCGCCTTGCCGCGCTTGTCTTTGAGCGCAAGAGAGAGGCTGCCATCGCCTTTGACGGCGATCTCTTCGAGACGGCCGGAAAAGGATGTCTTCGGCGCCTTGTCCTTCTCGGGCTTTTCCTTGGCCGCCTTTTCCTTCGCCGGCTTGTCGGCGGCTGCCTTGGCGGGCTTTTCGGTCTTCTCGGGCTTCAACTCGATGACCCCATCAACCTGATTACTCATGACAAAGTTCTCCATCATACGTGACGGAAATCAAGTTCACGCCCTTGTCACAATCAAGGCCATTTTTGTGACGTTTGAATGACAGTTGCATGACAAGACGCCGCGTCCTGGTTGTCATCACGCCTTCATGCAAATCGGAGAGGCGGAGAGAGCACAGGAAACCAGAATGCTCGACCGTCCCCACCTGCAGAAACGCTACCGCGCCATCTTCGTGTCTGACATCCACCTCGGCACGCGGCGCGCGCAGGCCGAGGCCTTGCTCGACTTCCTGAGGCAAACCGAGTCGGATTATCTCTATCTCGTGGGTGACGTCGTCGACTCCTGGTCGCTCCGCAAGACCTGGGTTTGGTTGCAGAGCCACAACGACGTGATCCAGAAACTGCTGCGCAAGGGTCGCAAGGGCACCAAGCTCATCTACATCCCCGGCAATCACGACGAGAACTTCCGGGACTTCGTCAATCTCAGGTTCGGCAAGGTCGCCATACTGGAAGAGACCATCCACACCAGCGCCAAGGGCAAGCGCTACCTCGTGCTGCACGGCGACAAGTTCGATGGTGTCGTCTGCTTCGCACCATGGCTCGCCAAACTGGGGGACAGCGCCTACGAGGCCTCGATGTCGCTCAATGCCATCATAAACCGCGTGCGGCGCTTTTTCCGCCTGCCCTACTGGTCGCTGTCTGCCTATCTCAAGTTCAAGGTCAAGAAGGCGGTCGAGTTCGTTTCCCGCTTCGAGGATGCGGTGGTGCGCGAGGCCCGCCAGCGCAACTGCGATGGCGTGATCTGCGGCCACATCCACACTCCCGACAACCGCATGATCGGCGGCATCCATTACCTCAATGACGGCGACTGGGTGGAGAGCTGCTCGGCGCTGGTCGAACACTTCGACGGCACATTTGAAATCATCCACTGGCATGGCAGCCGTGAGCCGGCCGAAAACCTGCGGGCCGGCCCGGTTGTTCCCCACACAGGCGATCCCGTGGCGATCACGGCCATGGTGTGGTGATATTGCAACAATGGAGAGTACAATTGCATCCGGCGCATGGCCTGCGCGTTGAATGTTCCCACCCGGCTTCCTAACTTTCTGGAATCGCAGATGTTGCGCCTCTCGGATGGGCAACGTTTCCTGCCGTGAAATGATGGGATGCTGATTGGATAGTTTATTGAGCTTGCGTGTCCTCGGGGCCGTGGCCGACCTGAAGAGCTTTTCCGCGGCCGCGAACCGGCTCGGGCTTTCGCCTGCCATGGCCACCAAGCATGTGCAGCACGTGGAAGCGCGGATCGGCGCCCGCTTGCTTAATCGCACCAGCCGCAACGTCAGCCTCACCGAGGCGGGCACCATCTACCTCGCCCGCATGCGTCCGTTGCTCGAGGGGCTCGATGAGGCAGAGGCCCAGATTTCCCAGACGGCAGTCAAGCCAAGCGGCAGGCTGCGGGTCAGCGTGCCGGTCTGGATGGCCAATCCTCCGTTTGCAGCCCTCGTTGCCCGCTACAACCAGCGCCACCCTGATGTGACGCTCGAGCTCGATCTGACCCCGCGCATCATCAATCTCGTCGAAGAGGGATTCGACCTGGCCTTGCGCGTTTCCTCCGCGCTCGAATCCGGACTGATCGCGCGGCGGCTCGGTGACATGCATTTTCGGCTCGTGGCATCACCGAACTATTTGGAGCGGGCCGGCCGCCCTCAATCACTCGCCGATCTGCAGGGCGCACCGTTCCTCGCCTACACCCCTGTGGCCCGCGACGGCCGCATGAGCATCCGCACCGCGAAAGGCGAAGAAGAGATCCAGTTCAAACCGGTTCTCCTCAGTGGGAATGAATCGTTGCTCATGTTCGCGGCGCGCGAAGGCATGGGCTACAGCTTCATGCCGCACTGGCTGGTGGATTCTGAACTGAAGAAGGGCAGGCTCGAGCAGGTGCTGCCCGATGTGGCGCGGCCGTCGGTACCGCTTTACGCGGTCTATCCGGACCGCAGCTATCTGCCTGCAAAGGTCAGGAGCTTTCTGGACTACCTTCTCGAGTGTGGCTTTCCCAACATCGGCGATTGACCACCACGATTTCCCCAACGTCCTTGTTAAGTGGTTGAGTAAGACTCCACCTGCGCAGCCATGCGCTTCAGTATGTCCTCAGATTTTTTCAAGTCACGGGATGTTGAATCACATCCTTGTGAGCGCGATTTGACTGAGAAACGACTTGCCGTCCTGCCAATGATGGCAAAGTGCGGATGGATCTACAGAAGCATTTCGTCATCGGAAATGCATCATTGAATACAACGCCAATGTTGAACGTCGATCGCATGCCCATCTCCGGTTCATCAGGCTGACTGACGGTCACAACCGCAAGGCAGTTTGAAAATCAAACTTTGGAGAATTCACATGAAGAAGATTTTTGTTTCGCTCGCCGCCGTTGCGGCTCTCTCGACTGCTGCAATCGCTGCTGACGGCCCTGCCGATCGCAACGCCAGTGGCGCTGGCTACGAGCAGCGCGTTGTGCCGACCAACAATGCGCCGACCGGCGTGGTGCTGAAGAAGTCGGCCGGCGCCTCCGAGCAGGCGATCTACAACCTCAACAATCAGCGCGACAAGTCCAGCGACTAATCGCACCGGTTTCTCCCGCAACTCCCTCTCCCCATCCCGCCGGGGAGGGGGAGTTTTCCTTTTCCGGGCATCCACATATGGCGTGACAAAAAATCCTGCAATTCGGCGGTGCATTGATCTCTGTCAGTTTGTCCTGACGCTTATACGTGTACAGGAGTGGCCGTGGAGGTGTCCCATGGCTGCGATCATCCTGCCGGTTTCCCTTGCTTTTCTGATGTTTACGGTGGGCTTGCGGCTGTCGTTCGGCCATCTCGCGGGCACCGCCGCAAGACCCGGACCTTTGCTGGCCGGGCTCTTCGTTCAGATGCTGGTTCTTCCCGCCCTTGCCTGGGGGATCATCCACCTGTTCCGGCTGCCGCCCGAGGCGGCCCTGGGGCTGATGATCATCGCCGTCTGCCCGGGTGGCATCACCTCGAACTATGTCAGCCTGCTGGCGGGAGCGGATGTTGCGCTTTCCACCGCCATGACGCTGGTGACCAGTCTGGCAGCGAGCCTTTCCATTCCGCTTCTCCTCGGCCTCAGCGGCATCGAGGTGGGCGCCACCAGCCTCGTGCGGATGGCAGTGGTGATGACGGCGGTCACAGCCGTTCCGCTTTTCCTCGGCATGGCGCCGCGCGCCTTCGCGCCGGCCACCGCCGAGCGGATCTCGCGCGCCACCGACAAGCTGGCCAAGGCTGTCTTCGCCGGGATCGTGCTCGCCACCTTCTGGCAGAACCGCGACGCCTTGATCGCCAGTGCCACGGACACCGGCCCTGCCGTTGTGCTCCTCAACGTGACCGCCGTCCTCATCGCCCTCGCCACGCGCTTCCTGCCCGGCGTGTCCAAGCCGCAATCCCTGGCGATTGCCGTCGAGACCGGGCTGCAGAATGCCGCCATCGCCATCTTCATCTGTTCAAGTCTCCTGGGCCGGCCCGAGCTTGCCGTTCCGGCACTCATCTATGCCGTGGTGATGAATGTCACCGCACTGGTGCTCGTCGCCGTTTCGCGCAGGCTCGGCGCGCAGAATGATTTCGCCATCGGGAGGCCTGCAACGTGACGGAAGACCCTTCCCTCGACCGTCTGCAATCCCTGGCACCCCTGGGAGAGACTTTTGGCGCTGCACGGGTCGAAGCCGGCACGCGCCGCACTTTCGTACGCGAACTCTTCGATCAGGTGGCGCCGCGCTACGACCTCATGAACGATCTCATGAGCTTCGGCCTGCACCGCCTGTGGAAGCGCGTTGCCGTTGCTGCGGCGGCGGAGACAGAGGGAGCTGCAACCGGAACCATCGTGGACCTTGCCGGCGGCACCGGCGACCTCGCCCTTGCCCTGCGGAAGCGTTTGCCCATGGCGCGCATCATTTTGGCCGATGCCAGCCCCGGCATGGTCCGCGTGGCGGAAGCCCGCGCCGCGGGACGGATCGAATGCCGTGTCGCAGAGGGCGAGCACATGCCTTTCGAAACACGATCGGTTGATGCGGTGATGCTTTCTTTCGGTCTGCGCAACATGACCGATCCGCCTGCCGCGATCCGTGAAGTGGCGCGCATACTGAAACCGGGCGGCCGCCTTGTGCTGCTCGAGTTCTCGAAGCCGAGCGCCTGGTTTGCGCCTCTCTACAACATCTTTTCGCGCTTCGTGATTCCGGCCCTGGGCGCGATGGTCTCGGGCAACCGCGGCGCCTACCGCTATCTGGTGGACTCCATCCGGCTGTTTCCGGATGCCGAAAGCATCACCCGCGAATTGAAGACTGCCGGATTTGAAAACGTGACGCTGCGCCGCTTTGTCTTTGGCGTCGCTGCCCTTCACGTTGCGGAGATTGCCGAATGAGTGTGCGTGATCAAACATTCGAACATCTGCGCCGGTTGCCGGTTGCGCGGCGCTGGGTGCTGGCGGCGCGGCTGAAAACCGTCGGCCTGTCGCTGACACCCGTACTCTGCGGCACCTGGATCGCCAGCCATGGCCACGGCGTGAACGTGGCGCTGGCCGTCTGTGCGGCGCTGTCGGCGCTTGCCATCCAGGTCGGCACCAATCTGTGGAATGATGCGGCCGATGCCGAACGCGGAACCGACACGGACGAACGCCTTGGGCCGCCACGCATGACCGCGCTTGGCTTGCTCGATGCATCGCAGGTGAAGTCGGCCGCCCATCTCGCCTTCGCCACCGCCATCATCGCCGGCCTGCCGCTAGTCTCGGCCGGCGGCTGGCCGATCGTCGCCATCGGTCTTGCGTCGCTGCTGCTGGGCTATGTCTATTCCATGGGGCCGCTGCCGCTTTCGCACACGCCGCTGGGCGAACTGATCGTGGTCATTTTCTTCGGCGTCATCGCGGTCACCGGCACCGCCTATGTGATGGGGGCCGATCTGACGAAGCAAGGCATCGTGGCAGGCCTGATGATGGGGCTTCCCTCGGGCGGCGTGCTGCTCCTCAACAATCATCGCGACCGCCGCACCGACGAAGCGGCGGGCCGCATGACGCTTGCGATTCTCGCGGATGTGCCCGGCGCCAAGATCATCTATGGCGCGATGCTGTTCGGTTCTGTTGCCCTGTTGCCCGTGCTTGCCGTGCGCGACACACTGTTGCCGGCGGTGATTTCGCTTCTCGGACTGATGGCCGCGGCTTTGTCCTATGGCGTGTGGCGCACCCCTGTATCGGCGGAGATCAACCGCTTCCTGCCGCTCACCGTTCTCTTGCAGTTTGCACTCTTCGTAGCGCTGGTGATCAGCGGCGGCTGAATCAAAAGAGAAGGCACCATGTCTGGTGCCTTCCTTCAGAGCAATGAAATGTGTGAGGTCGGAAGAGTTACCCGATCCTATCCGTCTCCGGCTCGGAGTTCTGCTGCTTCTGCGGAGTGGCCTGGCGGGTGTGATTCTGATCGGTGATCGAGCAGGTGGTCTGCGAACCGTTCACCCAGTTCTGCTGGGCGGGATTGCAGCGCTCGGTGCTGTCGGCAAAGGCAGCGGTGGCCGAGAGGAGCGAGAGGGCGAGGGCGATGGAAAGACGCTTCATGGGATAAATCCTTGTGCTGTCGAGTTGGAGTTGCAGCACCTTCATCTCCCACGCCCCGTAAGAGATGAACCTGCTGCAGCACCGGTTGCGGTGCTGGTCAGGAAATGGGGGCGGGGCGGGTGCTTTCAATTCGACAAAACCTGGGGCAAGGCATGCGCCGCGGAGCCACCGCTGTTCAGTAACCATTCATTAACCCAGGAGTCGGGTGCAGGATTAGGTGCCGCGAACCTCTTCACGCGCGCAAATTCATCGCAGCAAGCCATTGAACTGATTTGCAGATTAAAGAGATCGTCGATACGCTTGGGTTGACCGGGGGCGGTCAACCAATGCTCTGCCTGTTTCTGAACGGCGCAGAGTGGAGTTCCTCGCTCGATCCCCAGTTACCCATACTACGGGCGAGGAACTCCTTCTCTTTCTGCTCGCTGAACGCGCGCAGTTGCAGGCCCAACGCCACGCGCATCGCATCACATCATATCCCAAGAGTCGCACTGACAATTCGTCACTCAACTTATCCGGGAACTCAGGGCATGAAGGCGACGCTGTTGCGAAGCCATTTTGAATTGCCGCGTTTGGGCCCTATAAGGATGTCAGACTGGCACTTCGACAAGAGTGCATCTGAGTGGGTGAGCCGTGCTCAAGAACAACGACCGCAAAGACGTCCATAACTCCGACATCCCGGTGGTCTGCCGCTCCTGCGAGTCGCGCCACCGCGGCATCTGTGGTGCGCTCTCGCCGGAGCAACTTCTCGAACTCAGCAAGCACACCACCAAGATGGTTTATTCCGCCGAGAGCGAAATTGCCCCGGCCGGACAGCGCGTCTCCCGCCAAGCCAATATCCTGAGCGGCGTCGTCAAGCTGAGCAAGCTCACCGCCGATGGCCGCCAGCAGATCGTCGGCCTGCAATTCGCGCCCGACTTCATGGGCCGGCCCTTTGCCCGCAGCAGCGACGTGACGGTGGAAGCGGCGACCGACGTGAAGGTCTGCGCTTTCCCGGCCTCGACACTCGAAACCCTGATTCGTGAAACGCCCGATCTCGAGCACCGTCTTCATGAGCAGACGCTCAAGGAACTGGACGAGGCCCGCGACTGGATGCTGACCCTCGGCCGCAAGACAGCGTCTGAGAAGGTGGCAAGCTTCCTCTATCTCATCGCCACCCATGCCGACCCGGAACTGGATTCGGCCGAAGGCGCCATCAGCTTCGACATTCCCCTGAAGCGCTCGGACATCGCCGACTTCCTCGGCCTCACCATCGAAACGGTGAGCCGGCAGCTGACCAAGCTCCGCCATGCGGGCGTGATCAACATCCACAACAACCGCACCATCGAGGTGCCGAACCTCGACCGCCTGCGTGAAATGACCGAGCAGGACACCGCCTGAGCAGGCTGCGTATTCCTAGACAGCTTTCGAATATTGACGCGGCGCCAGTTCCAGCCAGGCATCGAAGCGCGATGCGATGATGCGCGCGAAGGGCCAGGCGTCCGGCTCGATCTTGAAGAGGCCGTCGGAGACTTCGCAGAGGCCGTCGCGATCATCGTGGGCAATACGCTCGGCAAGCTCCACCAGGCCTTGCGAGCGGTGCCCGAAGCGCTCGGCCAATTCCGAGAGGCAGAAGGAATAGTCGCACATCAGCCGCTCGATCACCCAGGCGCGCATCTTGTCGTCGGCAGAGAGGCCGATGCCGCGCGTGAAGGGAATCTCGCCCGCAGCCACCTTGGCATTGTACTGGCCGGTGGCCGGTTCGTTCTGCACATAGCCGTCGGCAAAGCGGCCGATGGACGAGGGCCCGAGCGGCAGCAGAATGTCGGCCTGGTCGTCGGTGTAGCCCTGGAAGTTGCGATTGAGCCGGCCTTCGTTTGCGGCAATGGCCAGCGTGTCGGAGGGGAGCGCGAAGTGGTCAATGCCGAGGGCCTCGTAACCGGCATCGGCAATCATCTTCGCGGCCATGCGGGCCTGCGCGTAACGCTCGCGTGAATCTGGCAGATCCTCGTCCTTGATCATCCGCTGGTGCGTCTTCAGCCAGGGCACATGGGCATAACCGAAGAGGGCGATGCGGTCGGGCGCGATCTCGATCACCTGCGAAATTGTTTTCGTCAGCCGTTCCATGGTCTGCAGCGGCAAGCCATAGAGAGCATCGATATTGATCGACTTCACGCCCGCCGCACGCAGCTGCTCCACCAGATCGCGGGTCACGTCATATCCCTGCGGGCGGTTGATCGCGGCCTGCACCACGGGATCGAAATCCTGCACGCCGATGGAAGCCCGCGTCATGCCGAAGGCGAGGAGGGCCGGGATGCTCCCCTCCTTGATGTCGGACGGATCAAGCTCGATGCTGATCTCGGTGCCGCCATCAATCACGAAGGCGGTGTCGAGCGCCTCGCGCAGCCGTTTCAGGTCGTCGGGCTGCAACAGGCTGGGGCTGCCGCCACCCAGATGCAGGCGCGAGAGGCGGGGCTTGCGGGTGAGCTTGCCCTTCCACAGGGCGATCTCGTCGATGAGCGACGACACGTAGGATCGGACGGGATCATAGCGTAGCGTCTGCTTGGTGTGGCAGCCGCAGAACCAGCAGAGGCGGTCGCAATAGGGAATGTGGATATAGGCCGACACCGCATCGGCGCCATTGACGGCGGCGATGAATGCCTCGCGCAGGTCACGCCCGCCCGCAGGCTGGAAATGATTCGCCGGCGGATAGCTCGTGTAGCGCGGCAGGCTTTGCGGATACTTCGCGAGGATCTTTTCGGGATTGAAGACGCCACTCATGATGAATGCCTCTGGACAAGCGGCAGGATGTGTTCCCGTTCGAAGGCGATATGCCGTCTTACACTTTCGAAGAAGCCGCGCAGCATCCAGGCCAGGGATTCGACGTTCGTCGCACCGCGGTTGGTGACGAACTGCCGCAGGGAGGCGCCGAGGTCGCCGGCAAACTCCTCGTCGCCGAGATGCTCGAATTTCAGGCGTTCGATCGAGGACTTGAGGTCCTCTGAGGTGTCCGGCAGCGAGAGCAGCAGCGGATAGACGATGCGCTCCTCGAAATCATGGGCGCGCTTGATCAAGGGCACCACATTCTGCGCCATCAACAGGCAATCGCGCTCGTCGATGGCATCGGGCAGGCGGTCCGCCATCGTCTCGAGGCGGTCACAGAAGCGGGCCTGTTCCTGAAGATGATGCTGCAATGTCAAGGCAATGCCAGCCGGGGCCGGTTGCTCGGGCGAGGCCGTGGGGATCGGGGCTGCGTTGGTCATTGTCGGAGACATCCTGTTGCGGCAAATTGACCGGTGGGGAGCGCTGCGTCGTTGATCTGAATCAAGGTCACAAATTGACCACACTGTCACAACGCACGGTGCAAACGCGGGTCATCCCATTGGTTCCCTCCGACCTGTGTCTTGCAAACCAAGACTGGCTGGAAAGGTTCGCCACAATGAGAAACGGTACATCTGCAATCGCTGTCGCTGTGGCAGCCTTTCTGGCACTTTTGGGTGCTGCGCTAGGGCAGGACGCCCTGTTCAGAACCCAGGCCTGGATCGTCTTCACGCTCCTCGCCCTCGGTGCTGTCTTCCTTCTGCGCCGCGTGAGCTACGGCCCCGCTGGCGCAGTTGCCATGTCGGCCGACGCCTCGGCCTACAATGACGACGTGATCCGCTGGGGGGTGATCGCCACCCTCTTCTGGGGAACGGCAGGGCTTCTGGTCGGCGTGATCGCCGCAAGCCAGCTGGCCTTTCCGGAACTGAACATTCCCCCCTTCTTCAATTTCGGCCGCCTGCGCCCGCTGCACACCTCTGCAGTGGTCTTCGCCTTTGGTGGCAACGCGCTGATCGCCACTTCATTTTATGTGGTCCAGCGCACCTGCCGCGCCCGCCTCTTCGGCGGCTGGCTGCCGTCCTTCGTGTTCTGGGGCTACCAGCTCTTCATCGTGCTGGCCGCGACCGGTTACCTTCTGGGCATCACCCAGGGCCGCGAATACGCTGAACCCGAATGGTACGTCGATCTCTGGCTCACCGTGGTCTGGGTCGCCTATCTCCTCGTCTTCCTCGGCACGCTGGTGAAGCGCAAGGAACCCCACATCTACGTGGCGAACTGGTTCTATCTCTCGATGATCGTGACCATCGCCATGCTCCACCTCGTGAACAACATGGCGGTGCCGGTATCCTTCCTCGGCGTGAAGAGCTACTCCGCCTTCTCGGGCGTGCAGGATGCCCTCACCCAGTGGTGGTACGGCCACAACGCGGTGGGCTTCTTCCTCACCGCCGGTTTCCTCGGCATGATGTACTACTTCGTGCCGAAGCAGGCCAACCGCCCGGTCTATTCCTACCGCCTGTCGATCGTGCACTTCTGGGCCCTGATCTTCATGTACATCTGGGCCGGCCCGCACCATCTCCACTACACCGCGCTGCCGGATTGGGCACAAACCCTCGGCATGGTCTTCTCGGTGATGCTGTGGATGCCCTCCTGGGGCGGCATGATCAACGGCCTGATGACGCTCTCCGGCGCCTGGGACAAGCTCCGCACCGATCCGGTGCTCCGCATGATGGTGATGTCGATCGCCTTCTACGGCATGTCCACCTTCGAAGGCCCGCTGATGTCCATCAAGTCGGTGAACGGTCTCTCGCACTACACTGACTGGACCATCGGCCACGTCCACTCCGGCGCTCTCGGCTGGGTCGGCATGGTCTCCTTCGGCGCCATGTACTTCCTCGTGCCGAAGCTCTGGAACCGCAAGCAGCTCTACAGCCTGCGTCTCGTCAACTGGCACTTCTGGCTCGCCACCCTCGGCATCGTTGTCTACGCCGCCGTCATGTGGGTGTCCGGCATCATGCAGGGCCTGATGTGGCGCGAGTACGACAGCCAGGGCTTCCTTGTGTACAGCTTCGCCGAAACCTCGGCCGCCATGCACCCCTACTACGTCATGCGTATCCTGGGTGGCGCCCTCTACCTGCTCGGCATGCTGGTCATGCTCTACAACGTCTACAAGACGATCCGCGGCGACGTGCGTGCGGAAGTCCCGATGGGCGCTGAAGCGCCCGCCCTCAAGCCTGCCGAATAAGGAGCAACTCCACTATGGCTACCAACAACGCACCTGCGCTCGGCTTCCACAGCAAGATCGAACGCAATGTCACGCTGCTCCTTGTTCTCTCCCTTCTGGTGGTGACCATCGGCGGCATCGTGGAAATCGCTCCGCTGTTCTGGTTGCAGAACACCATCGAGAAGGTGACGGGGATGCGTCCCTACTCACCGCTCGAACTGGCGGGCCGCAACATCTACATCCGCGAAGGCTGCTATGTCTGCCATTCGCAGATGATCCGCCCCTTCCGTGACGAGGTGGAACGCTATGGCCACTACAGCCTGGCGGCCGAGTCGATGTTCGATCACCCCTTCCAGTGGGGCTCGAAGCGCACCGGTCCGGACCTCGCCCGCGTGGGCGGCAAGTACTCCAACGACTGGCACGTGCAGCATCTCACCAACCCGCGTGACGTGGTGCCGGAATCGATCATGCCTCCCTACGCCTTCCTGGCGAAGAACGAGATCGATCCGTCCACGATCGCGGCTCACCTGAAGACGCTGACCGTGGTGGGCGTGCCCTACACCCAGGAAGATATCGACAACGCGGCGGCCGACATGGCGGCGCAGGCCAATCCCGATGCGGACAGCACCGGTCTCATGGCCCGCTATCCCAAGGCCAATGTCGGCGCCTTCGACGGCAATCCCGCCAAGCTGACCGAGATGGACGCCCTCGTCGCCTATCTGCAGGTGCTCGGCACGCTGGTCGATTTCTCCGCCTACAAGCCTGAAGAAAACGAACGCTGAGGAGCACGCTCATGGACCTCGACTATCACACCATGCGCGCCTTCGCAGACAGCTGGGGCCTGCTCTTCATGTTCATCTTCTTCATCCTCGTGATCTGGATGGCGCTGCGCCCCTCGGCCCGGCAATCCCACGATGACGCTGCCAATATCCCCTTCAAGGAGTAGACCCATGTCCGGCAACAAAGATATCGACCAACTGTCCGGCGTGGACACAACCGGCCACGAATGGGACGGCATCAAGGAACTCAACAATCCGCTGCCGCGCTGGTGGCTGTGGACCCTCTACCTGACGATCATCTGGGCCATCGGCTACATGGTGGTCTATCCCGCCATCCCCGGCCTCTGGGGATCGGAAGGCGCCACCAAGGGCATCTGGGGCTGGGGCAGCCGCGCTGACCTCCGCAACGAGATGACCGTTGTCGACCAGGGCCGCCAGGCCATGAGCGACAAGATCGCCGGGATGGACATCAACGCCATCATGGCGGATCCGGAAGCCCGCACCTATGCCATCTCGGCCGGCGCTTCGCTCTTCAAGGTGAACTGCGTGCAGTGCCATGGCTCGGGCGCCCAGGGCGGCCCCGGCTATCCCAACCTGAACGACGACTCATGGCTGTGGGGCGGCAAGCCCGAGCAGATCGTGGCGACGCTCTCGAACGGCATCCGCGTGGTCGGCAACCCCGACACCCATGACAGCCAGATGCCCGCCTTCGGCAAGGACGGTCTCCTCGAACCCGAGAAGATCAACCAGGCCGCGAACTACGTGCGCAAGCTCGCCAACCTCGAGCATGACGAAGGCCTGGCCACCGCCGGCGCCACCGTCTTCTCCGAGAATTGCGCGGCCTGTCACGGCGAAAACGGCCAGGGCAACCAGGACGTTGGCGCGCCGCAGCTGAACGATGCGGTGTGGCTCTACAACAGCAGCCTCGAAGCCATCACCGCGCAGATCACCAATCCGCGTCATGGTGTCATGCCCGCTTGGAAGGCCAAGCTGGGAGACGCTAAGGTGAAGGAACTCGCGGCCTACGTCCTGTCACTGGGTGGCGGTCAGTAACGCCATCAGGTGAACAAGGTACAACCCCCAAAGTGAATACGCATACGATCATCGACAAGCAGGACGCCAAGGCCGTCAATACCGGCGCCAAGGCACAGAGTTCCCTCTACGCGGCACACGAAAAGGTGTTCCCCAAGCGTGCCGAGGGAACCTTCCGGAAGCTGAAGTGGATCATCATGGCGGTCACTTTGGGGATCTACTATCTGACCCCCTGGCTCCGCTGGGACCGCGGGCCCTTCGCGCCCGACCAGGCCGTGCTGCTCGACATGGCGCACCGCCGCTTCTACTTCTTCTTCATCGAGATCTGGCCGCAGGAATTCTATTTCGTCGCCGGTCTTCTCGTCATGGCGGGCGTGGGGCTCTTCCTCGTCACCTCTGTCGTGGGCCGCGCCTGGTGCGGCTACTCCTGTCCGCAGACCGTGTGGACCGATCTCTTCATCAAGGTCGAGGAACTGGTGCAGGGCGACCGCAACGCCCGCATCCGCCTCGACAAGGCGCCGTGGTCTCTGCGCAAGGTCTCGCTCATCGGCTTCACCCACCTGATCTTCCTGCTCATCTCCGTGGCAACGGGCGGCGCCTGGATCTTCTATTTTGCCGACGCGCCAACACTGCTCAAGGATTTCGTCACCCTGCAGGCGCCCTTCGTCGCCTACGGCACCGTCGCGGTCCTTACCGCCACCACCTATCTCCTCGGCGGCATCATGCGCGAGCAGGTGTGCATCTACATGTGCCCGTGGCCGCGCATTCAGGCTGCCATGCTGGATGAGGATTCCCTCGTCGTCACCTACAACGACTGGCGCGGCGAGCCGCGCTCGGCCGGCACCAAGAAGGCCGCTGCGGCGGGCCTCGCCGTGGGCGACTGCATCGATTGTAACGCCTGCGTTGCCGTCTGTCCAACCGGCATCGACATCCGCGACGGCCAGCAGCTGGAATGCATCACCTGCGCGCTCTGCATCGATGCCTGCAACGGCATCATGGACAAGATCGGCAAGCCGCGCGGCCTGATCGGCTATTCGACGCTCCGCGACTACAACCACAACATGGACATCGCCTGCCCGGATGCGACCGACGACGTCTGGGGCCGCATCGATCCGGCCCGCGTGCACAAGCCCGGCGGCGGCTTCATCGACGGCCTCAAGCATTTCGACTGGAAGATCTTCTTCCGCGCCCGCACCCTCATCTACATGGGCATGTGGTCGCTCATCGGCATCGGCCTCGTCTTCCTGCTGCTCACCCGCGACCGCCTGGAAGTGAACGTGCAGAAGGACCGCAACCCGATTGCCGTGAAGCTGTCGGATGGGTCCATCCGCAACGGCTACACCATGAAGATCCTCAACATGATGCCCGAGCCGCGCACCATCACCCTGATGATCGATGGTCCTCCCGGCGCCTCCATGACGATCAACGAGCTCGAGGGTGTCGTGGGCCGCAGTGCAGACATTCCGGTGGAGCCGGACAAGCTCCGCGCCCTCCATGTTTTCGTCACGGTTCCGGGGCAATTGGCCCAGAAGGGCCGGACGGATTTCCGCATCGTCGTGACGGACAAGCAGTCTTTCGAGACCGACACGTACAACGCAATCTTTGAAGTTCCGGAGAACATGCAATGACAGGCAACGGCACCATGCGCGAATTCACCGGCAAACATATGCTGGCGATCATGATCGCCTTCTTCGGCGTCGTCTTCGCCGTCAACTTCACCATGGTCTATTTCTCCCGCCACAGCTGGACGGGCCTCGTGGTCGAGAACTCCTATGTCGCAAGCCAGGAGTTCAACGAGAAGACGGCGGCCATGGAAGCCGATGCCGCGCTCGATGTGCATCCGAGCCTCACGCTGGAGCAGGGCGTGCTCAAGCTCTCGCTTCACACCAAGGCAGGCGATGCCGTTCCCGCCACCGCCGTCAAGGTGAGCCTCGGCCGCCCGTCGGATGATGGCGAGGACTTCACGGTCGAACTCGCCGCCACCACGCCCGGTCATTTCGAAGTGCCGCACGACCTTGCCAAGGGCCAGTGGACCGGCACCGTCTCGGCTGATCTTGCCGGCCACGGCACGTGGTCGCGTCCGATCCGCATCGTGCTGAAGTAGCAGGCGGCGGGAGGGTCATGCCATGTCCTGCTGTGCCGCCCCGCTGATCAGTGACGCCGCCCGCGAGACCCTGTCCGCGAGCCGCGTCGCCCTGCTTGAAGACCTCCGCGCCAACAGCAGGCAGCTGGTGGATGGCCGCGTCAGCTATCTGCTCTCCGCCCCTGCCATGCATTGCGGTGCCTGTATCTCGACGATCGAGGACAATGTCTCGAAGCTCGAAGGCGTGAGCGATGTGCGCGCCAATCTCACGCTCCGCCGCGTCTCGCTCACCCTCGATGATCCGTCACGCAGCGTGCTCCCTGTGGTGCAGACGCTGGAAAACCTCGGCTATGCCACCCAGTCGATTTCGGCCGAGGAAAGCGGCGAGGGCGATCCCGAGTTCAAGGTGCTGCTGCGCTCGCTTGCCGTTTCGGGCTTTGCCGCCGCCAACATCATGCTGCTCTCGATCCCGGTGTGGAACGGCGCTGATGGTGCCACCGAGTCGCTCTTCCATGCAATCTCGGCCCTGATCGCCATTCCCGCCGTGGCCTTTGGCGGCATGCCCTTCTTCCGCTCGGCGGCGAAGGCGCTCCGCACCCGCCGCGTCAACATGGACGTGCCGATTTCGCTGGGCGTGCTGCTCGCCACCGGCATGTCGATGTACGAAAGTTTCCTCGGCGGCGGTCACGCCTATTTCGACGCCGCCACCTCATTGCTCTTCTTCCTCCTCATCGGCCGCGTGCTCGATCACATGATGCGCGCCCGCGCCCGCAACGCCGCGAGCAACCTTGCGCGCCTCTCCAGCAAGGGCGGCTTCGTGGTGAGCGAGACGGGCGACGTCACCTACATGGCGCTTGATGCCATCAATCCCGGCATGCGCATCCGCGTTGCGGCAGGCGAGCGCTTCCCTGTCGATGGCACCATCATCGAAGGCATGAGCGATGTGGACCGCGCCCTCGTCACCGGCGAAAGCGATCCGCAGCGCGTGGTGGAAGGAATGGGCGTCGAGGCCGGCACGCTCAACCTCACCGGCCCCGTCGACATGATTGCAACACGGCCGGCGCGCGAGTCCTTCCTTGCCGAAGTGACTGAGATGATGGCGGCGGCCGAAAAGGGCCGCTCGTCCTACGTCCGCATCGCCGACCGTCTCGCCCGCATCTATGCCCCCATGGTGCACATCCTCGCCTTCACTTCCTTCACGGGCTGGATGCTGTGGACCCATGGCGACCTGCATCAGTCGCTCACGGTTGCCGTTGCGGTGCTGATCATCACGTGCCCCTGCGCGCTGGGCCTTGCCGTTCCCGTGGCGCAGGTGGTGAGCGCCAGCCGCCTTTTCTCGAATGGCGTGCTCCTCAAGGATGGTTCGGCATTGGAACGCCTTGCCGCCATCGATGGCGCGGTCTTCGACAAGACCGGCACGCTGACGACGGGCGAACCGGCCGTCTCGTCCTGCAGTATTCCGCCGGGCCGGGTCACGGCCATCGCCAAGGCGCTGGCCCAGCGTAGCATCCATCCGGCGGCGCGGGCGCTTGCCCGTGATCTTCCGGGCCAGCCGGAAGCGCTGGTGAGCGAACTCCATGAAGTGCCGGGGAACGGTGTCGAAGGCCGCGTCGGTGACGCGCGCGTCCGCCTCGGACGCACAAGCTGGGTGGCGGAGATTGCCGGAAACGCCCAGTCACCACAGGGACACGGCGTCGCCTTCGCCATCGAGAGCGAAGCGCTTTATCTCACCACGCTGGCCGAACGGGTGCGCCCCGGCGCCGGCGAAATGATCGCTGCCTTCGCGTCCCGCCACCTGCCGGTCACACTGCTCTCCGGAGACGGCCGCGCCCAGGTGACGGCGATTGCTACAGGCCTCGGCATTTCCGATTTTCGCTCCGAACTGAAACCCGGCGACAAGCTCGCCTATCTCACCGAGGCAGCCGAAAAAGGCCGCAAGCTGCTCATGGTGGGCGATGGCCTCAATGACGCGCCCGCGCTTGCTGCCGCTCATGTCTCCATGGCGCCCGCTTCTGCCTCGGACATCGGCCGCACTGCCGCCGACTTCGTCTTCACCAGCGAGTCGCTCGCCTCGGTGAGCTTCGCCTACCGCGTCGCGAAGGCCACGGGCCGCGTGGTGCGCGAGAACTTCGCGCTCGCCATCGTTTACAACATCCTCGCTGTGCCGCTCGCCATGGCGGGGCAATTGAACCCGCTCATTGCCGCCTTGGCCATGTCGTCCTCTTCCATTATCGTCGTGGCCAACAGCCTCCGGCTCCATCTGCTGAAACCGTCCGCCAGCGATGGCGTTCAGGCTGCAGGGGAGCGGGAGGTCCGCCGCCCCGTGGCCAAGGAGGCCGTCGCATGACCATGCTCGTTGTCCTGATCCCGGTCGCCCTCGGCCTTGGCGCCCTGGGCCTCGGCGCCTTCCTCTGGAGCCTGAAAAGCGGGCAGTACGAGGATCTGGATGGCGCTGCCGTGCGTATTCTCGGCGACGATGACGCGCCCCGCAAGTAACCCGGTCGTTAAGGAGCTTACGGGACGTTGATTTGCAAGATCGGCCCCGGCCCGCTATATTGAAACCCCATGGAAAACCGGAAACAGCTCGTTGAGAAATTGCGCGCCGTTGGGCTTCGCCCGACGCTGCAGCGCATTGCCCTGGGCGAATTGCTGTTTTCCAAGGGCGACCGCCATCTTTGCGCCGAAGACCTGCATGCCGAAGCCCGTGCCGCCCATGTGCCGGTGTCGCTTGCAACCGTCTACAACACGCTCAACCAGTTCAAGGCGGCGGGCCTTCTCCGCGAAATTGCCATCGAGGGCGACCGCAGCTACTTCGACACCAACACCTCGAACCACTACCACTTCTTCGACGACGAGAAGCGGCAGCTGATGGATATCGAGATCGGCGAGCTCACCGTCATGGGCCTGCCGGAAGCCCCCGAGGGCAAGGTCATCGACCGCATCGACGTGATCGTCCGCTTGCGCGACGCCTGAGGGGCGTCAGATACACTTCTCTTTGATTCACTCTCCAGTCTTTCCGTCACGCTGATCTGGATGCCCGGCTCAAGGCCGGGCATGGACAGAAAACAATATTCGTCACCGCTAGCGAAGGCGGGGGCCCAGCTTTCCGCTGCCGTAACATCTGAAGCTGGATTCCGGCTCGCGCGCGACATCTCGCGTGCGCTCGATCAGGGCGCGCGTCCGGAATGACGGTGATGGGGTGTGAAGTGCGCGATCGCCCGCGGCGGCTCAGTCCACCACTTCGCCGGGGTAGACGCCCCACAGGCGGGACTGTTCGGCATAGCCCTCGTAATCGCCCGCCGTCACGTCGCACCACGTGCCGTCACAGGTGCTGATGGTGGCGAGAACGCCGGGCGAGAGCCGTGCGGTAATGCCGCTCTGGCTCTTGGGCGCGGTGTGGAGATCGATCGGCTTCACGTTGCCGTCCCAGCCCGCCACATAGGCATTGCGCCGGCCCGACAGCATGCTCTGCAGGATCCAGCCTTCGGCGCCATCGCTGTCGCGGATCTTGCGCCAGTTCTCGAATTCGGCGGTGATTTCGACCGGCATGCCCTTGCGCTGGAAGACGAAGGCGACCGGATGGTCGCTCGACGGCCCGCGGCGGACGTTGACCTTGTCGGCCTTGAGGGTGACGAAGCGCGGCAGGGGAAGCCCGGTCACGGCCTTCTTGTCCTTGGCGGGGTCGGCGGGGCTGACCGAGGCGGTGATGTCGGCGGAGGCGGCATCCTTGCTGGCCACGCTGGCCCGGAACTCATGGACAAGGTTCACCAGGCCGAAGGAAGAGGACCCGCTCAGGAGGGCAAGGCCCAAAAGACCGCCGACGGCGAGTGCAGGACGGAAACGCGGTGACATCACTGACAAACAGACCCTTGCAGAGAGGCCAAACCCGGCCACTGGCGCCAAAGGAGGGGCGGGAACGCGATTGAGCGAACTTCAATCTTGTAGTCACCTCAGCCTTTGGGCTACTCCCTTAATGCCCACCGCAGGGTTAAGATTGCGTCAATACTGCTGTTTTCTGGATTCCGGATGCCCGCCGCCAAACCCACTGTCATCGTCACGCGCAAGTTGCCGGAACCCGTCGAAGCGCGCATGGCCGAACTGTTCAAGACCCGCTTCAACGCGGCCGACACGCCGATGAGCCATGCCGATCTGGTGCAGGCGGTGAAGGACACCGACGTGCTGGTGCCGACCGTGACCGACCGCATCGACAAGTCGGTCATCATGCAGGCAGGGCCCCGCCTCAAGCTCATCGCCAATTTCGGCAACGGCGTCGACAACATCGACGTGGAGACGGCGCTTGCCCGCGGTATCACCGTCACCAACACGGCAGGCGTCCTCACCGAGGATACCGCCGACATGACCATGGGCCTCATCATCGCGGTGTCGCGCCGGATGATGGAGGGTGCCCGCGCCATCGGCGACTCGTCGCAATGGAAGGGCTGGTCGCCCACCTGGATGCTGGGCAACCGCATCTGGGGCAAGAAGATCGGCATCATCGGCATGGGCCGCATCGGAACCGCACTCGCCCGCCGGGCCAAGGCCTTCGGTCTCTCGATCAACTATCACAACCGCAAGCGCGTCCACCCCAAGACCGAGGAGGAACTGGGTGCCACCTATTGGGAAAGCCTCGACCAGATGCTCTCCCGCATGGACATCATCTCGATCAACTGCCCGCATACGCCGGGCACCTTCCATCTGCTCTCGGCCCGCCGCCTGAAGATGATGAAGAAGGACGCGATCCTGGTGAACACGGCCCGTGGCGAAGTGATCGATGAGAATGCCCTTGCCCGCATGCTGGAAGCAGGCGAACTCGCCGGCGCCGGCCTCGACGTCTTCGAGCACGAGCCGGCGGTGAACCCCAAGCTGCTCGCCAACACCCGCGTCGTCCTTCTGCCCCACATGGGCTCGGCCACCATCGAGGGCCGCATCGACATGGGCGAGAAGGTCATCATCAACATCAAAACCTGGGCCGATGGCCACAAGCCGCCGGACCGCGTTCTCCCGGGCATGCTCTGAATTTCATCACTTCACGAAGTTCTGACCGGACGCGGCCGAGCCGTGACTTCCTTGCGGTGCCGCATGTCCTATGACAGTCTTGCCACAACCGGAGTGACATGATGCTGAACCGCCGCCATTTTCTGCTCTCGTCTGCCGCGGGGCTGATCCTGCCCGCCCTCGCACAAGGGGCGCAGGCGGCGGACTGGGCGGCGACCGAAGCCGCCGCCAAGGGCCAGACCGTCTACTTCAACGCCTGGGCCGGCTCGGAGCCGATCAACGCCTACATCGCCTGGGCCGCAGGCGAGATGAAGTCGCGCTACGGCGTCGCGATCGAACACGTGAAGATCAGCGACGCCGCCGAAGTGGTGAAGCGGGTCCGTGACGAGGTGGCGGCGGGCAAGCAGGATGGCTCGGTCGATCTCGTCTGGATCAATGGCGAGAACTTCCGCGCCATGAAGACCGGGAAGCTGCTCTTCGGGCCTTTCTCGGAAGCGCTGCCGAACTATGCCCTCGTCGATACCGAGGGCAAGCCCACCACGAAGCAGGATTTCGCCGAGAGCGTCGATGGCCTCGAAAGTCCCTGGGGCATGGCGCAGCTCACCTTCTTTGCCGATGGTGCGAAAGTGCCGGAACCGCCGCGCAGCATCGCCGCCCTCACGCGCTTTGCCGCCGCCAATCCGGGCCGCGTCACCTATCCCGCACCGCCTGATTTCCACGGCACCACCTTCATCAAGCAGGTGCTCATCGAAAGCGCCATTAGCCCCAAGGCCTTCCTCGGCCCCGCCGACCAGATGCTCTTCTCCTCCTACCAGCCGGTGTGGGAGGCGCTGCTCGATGCGCTCCACAAGTCCCTCTGGCGCGAGGGCAAGCAGTTCCCCAAGTCGCAGGCCGAGGTGACGCAGATGGTGGCGGACGGTGAATTGCTCATGGGCCTCACCTTCAATCCCAACGAGCCCGCCAACCTCGTGGCGGCGGGCACGCTGCCCCAGAGCACCATCGCCTGGCAGAACGAGAAGGGCACCATCGGCAACACTCACTTCGTGGCGATCCCGGTCAATGCCAAGGCGAAGGAGGGTGCACAGGTTTTCGCCAACTTCCTGCTCTCACCGGAAGCGCAGGCCCGCAAGAACGACATCAAGGTCTGGGGCGATCCCACCGTGCTCGCCGTGTCCAAGCTGCCGCCGGACCAGCAGGCCGCCTTCGCGGGCGCAAGCGTTCCGGGAAGTGTGACGCTGCCAGGACCGGCCCTGCTTGAACCCCATGCCAGTTGGGTGGCGCTCCTCGAAGCCGCCTGGCTCAGGCGCTACGGCAAGGGCTGAGACGGTGCAGCACGCGGAGCAGGGGAGATGACCGTTTCGCGTATCCTCGCGCTCCTGCCCTTTGCCGTTCTCTTCCTGCTGCCCCTGGCGGCGGCGCTTGCCTTCATTCTCCCCGGTTTGTTCGATGCCGCAGCCTTCGCGGCCTTGCTCGCCCATCCGCAATTGGGCGGCGCGATTTTTCTCACCGTCTTCACCGGACTCCTGAGCACGGCGGTATCAACTTTTCTCGCCTTTGCCATCGTCGCCGCGGCGGGTGGACGTGATCTCGCCCGCCGCAGTGCCGTCTTCCTCGCCGTGCCGCATCTGGCGCTGGCGATCGGCCTTGCCTTCGTCATCATGCCGTCCGGCATGCTGGCGCGCCTGCTGGCGCCCCTCTTCGCCTGGACCGCGCCGCCGCAATGGGTGACGACGCAGGATCCGTGGGGACTCACCCTCACGCTGGCGCTCATCCTCAAGGAAACACCCTTTCTCGTCTGGGCCATCGCGAGTCTCCTGAACCGTGACGACATGCGCCGCGCCCTCGAGGGCCAGACCTCCGTGGCGCGCAGCCTCGGCCATGGTCCCGCCTCCACCTTCCTGCGGGTGATCGCGCCGCAGATTTTGCCGCGGCTGGTGGGCCCGCTGATCGCCGTGCTGGCCTACTCCCTCACCGTCGTCGACATGGCGATCGTGCTGGGGCCGGGTCAGCCGCCCACGCTGGCGCAACTGGTGTGGACCGATCTCAACGATGCCGAGCCTGCCATGGCCGCGCGGGGCGGCGCCGGTGTTCTTGTGTTGAGCGGCCTCGTGCTGCTTGTCCTCTTTCTCGTCACCGCACTGTTGCCGCTGCTCCGGCCCCTGCGCCACGCGCTCTACACCGGCGCACCCCGGCAGGATGCCGCTGCCCTTGGCCTGCTGCGGGCGGTGTGGCCGCTATTCTTCGCCATCTATGCCGTGGTGATGCTGGTGATGCTCGCGCAGTCGGTGGCGGCGCAGTGGCCGTTCCCAGCCCTCGCGCCCACGCAGTTCACCGCCGCGGCCTGGCTCAGGCTGGTGCAGGAGGCAGCCCCCTTTCTCACCACGCTGGCGCTGGCGCTCGCCACATCGCTTGTCTCCCTCGCTGCTGCCGTGACGTGGCTGGAATGGGCCTCACCGCGGGCGGACCGTGTGGCCGTCTTCGCGGCGGTGCTGGCGCTTTGCCTGCCCTCGCTGCTGCTCGGTCTCGGGCAATACCGCCTGTTCCTCTCGCTCGGCATCACCGGCACGGCAACCGCGCTCTTCATCGCCCATGTGGTGCCGGTTGCGGCCTATGTCTTCCTGCTGCTGATGGGACCCTACCGTGCCTTTGATCCGCGCTGGCAGGCGGTCACGGCAAGTCTCTCGGCCAGCCGCATCCGTTACTTCCTCCGCATCAAGGCACCGATGCTGCGCGCACCACTTCTTGCCGCCACGGCCACGGGCTTCGCCGTATCCGTTGCACAATTCGTCCCCGCGCAACTGGCCGCAGCAGGGCGCTACTCCACGCTGCCCATGGAAGCCGTGACGCTCTCCTCCGGCGGCAACCGCCCGCTGATCGCCACCTACGGCCTCGCCCTCATGTTGCTGCCGCTCATCGTCTTCCTGCTTGCGGGATGGTTCGGCCAGCCGCGCTGGAGGCAGCGCTGATGCTCTCGCTCCGCCACATCGGCATCCTGCTCAATGGCCAGCCGCTCATCCGGCCCTTCTCCCTCGACGTGGCGCCGGGCGAGACGGTGACGCTCATGGGTCCGAGCGGCAGCGGCAAGTCATCGCTCCTCGCCTACATCGGTGGCGATCTCCCCGCCGCCATGGAAGGCCAGGGCGAGATCCTGCTCAACCTCAAGCCCCTCAACGCCCTGCCGCCCGAACAGCGCGGCATCGGCCGGATTTTCCAGGACGACTATCTCTTCCCGCACATGACGGTCGGCGAGAACCTGCTTTTCGCCCTGCCCGATGGCCCGCGGCAGGAGCGCATGATCCGCGTGGAGCAGGCGCTGACGGTCTGCGGCCTTGAGGGCTTCGCCGCCCGCCCGCCGCATAGCCTCTCCGGCGGGCAGCGGGCCCGGGTGGCACTGATGCGGGCATTGCTCGCCGCTCCTGCCGTGATGCTGCTCGACGAGCCCTTCAGCAAGCTCGACCGTCCACTCCGCGCCGCCATGCGGAGCTTCACCTTCGAGCACATCGGCAGCCGCAAGATCCCTGCCATTCTCGTCACCCACGACAGGGAGGATGCAAGTCCGGGTGGCCGCGTCTTCGCCATCCAGGACGACGGAACCCTGCGCCATGTTTGACCGCCAAATGCTCGCCCTCAGCAAGCCGGTGGTGGACTTTCTCGCGCGCAAGCTGGCCGAGGCCGGCGTCACTGCCATCCAGGTCTCGCTCACGGGCTTCGGCTTCGGCGTTCTCGCCGCCCTGCTGATCGCGGCAGACGAGATCGGCTGGGCCATCCTGCCGCTTCTCATCAACCGACTCTGCGATGGCCTCGACGGCGCCGTTGCCCGCCGCGGCACACCGACCGACCTTGGCGCGTTCCTCGACATCACACTGGATTTCTTCTTCTACGCCGGCGTGCCGCTCGCCTTTGCCTGGTGCGATCCCACCCGCAACGCGCTTGCGGCAGCGACACTGCTCGCCGCCTTCATCGGCACCGGCGTCACCTTCCTCGCCTACGCCATCATGGCGGAGAAGCGCGGCGAGAAGAGCACCGCCTATCCCTCCAAGGCCTTCTACTATCTGGGCGGGCTCACCGAGGGCTTCGAGACGGTCGTCTGCTTTGTCGTCATGTGCCTGTGGCCGGAGCACTTCCCGCTGATCGCCTACCTCTATGCCGCGCTCTGCTGCGTCACCATCCTCACCCGCATGACGGCGGGCTGGGAACGTTTCGGCTCAGGCCGCTGAGAGCCGCTCCACCCGCTTCGGGTGGTGGACGAGGTTCACCAGCACGAAGGAAATGATCATCAGCAGGTACCAGGAGGAGAGCTTGCCCAACGAGACCATCGACCAACCCGCCTGCTGGTTCGGATAAAGCCAGATGTGCGAGGCGGTGGCGATGTTCTCGGCGAACCAGATGAACAGCGAGACCAGGAAAAAGCCGAGCAGCATGTTCATGCGGTGGCGGAAGCGGAAGACCCGGTAGTGCACGGAGCAGCGCCAGAAGAGCAGGGCGGTCACGGCAAAGAGCCCGATCCGCACGTCGGTGACAAAATGGTGCAGGAAGAAATTGGCGTAGATCGCCACCGCAAGCACAACGGTGGCCCAGGTGGGCGGATAGTTCGAGAACTGGAAATCGAAGATGCGTGTGACGCGGGCGAGGTAGGAGCCCACCGCGGCATACATGAAGCCCGAGAACAGCGGCACACCGCCGAGACGGAAGAGGTTTGCCTCCGGATAGGTCCACGAACCGGCGCTGGTCTTGAACAGCTCCATGCCGGTGCCGACGAGGTGGAAGACAAGGATGACGATCGCTTCCTCCGGCATCTCCAGCCGGACGCCCAGCATGGCGCCCTGGATCAGGAGCGCGGCGAGGAAGAGCCCGTCGTAGCGGGCCAACGGCGCATCGTGCGGCCACCACAGGGCCGAGGCCATGATGAGGGCGAGAAGCACGCCGCCGAACAGGCAGGCCCAGGCCTGCTTCAGCCCGAAGACGAGAAACTCCACGCCTGCACCCGAGAGCCCGCCCTGCGGCAGGCGCGCCAGCAGCACGTGGGCCGCGTCATCGATTCGCTTCTCGACCGTGGTGAATGCCGTCACAGCAGGATCTCCGGTCACAATCGTAAACGCCAATGCGGCGTGATTACGAAGTCTTAAGAAAAAATACCCGTCACGGGGCAAAAAAAATCTTGATTGTGAAGAGAGATTCAATCATATGCCCATCCGTCCAATATCGCACGTGCCGCTAAGGTGATCCCTACCCAATAAAGGAGATCCCCAAAGTAACGACGGTGAGGGCTTCTCGTCTCTGCTGGTGTGTCCAAACGCCAGCGTAACTTGGGGCAAACACAAGTCTGCTCGATGTGCGATTGGGCCCATCCCAATCAATCAGAAGCGAAAAACCGGTCTGGTACCTCCAGTAGCGTCTCCATCGCGCACTCTCGGGTTACCGGTCTGGCATTTCAACATCTCCTGAAGGGATCACGGCCATGGCGACTGCAAAGATCATCGAATTCCTCCGACGCGAACAGCCCGAAGGCCCCTGCCTTGTGGTTGACCTCGATGTCGTGCGCGACAACTACATGGCCTTTGCCCACACCATGCCGGGCACCCGCATCTTCTACGCGGTGAAGGCAAACCCCGCGCCGGAAATCCTCTCGCTCCTGGCCTCCCTCGGCTCCTGCTTCGACACGGCCTCCGTTGCCGAGATCGAAATGTCGCTCGCCGCCGGCGCCACCCCTGACCGCATTTCCTTCGGTAACACCATCAAGAAGGAGCGCGACATCGCCCGCGCCTTCGCGCTGGGTGTCCGCCTGTTCGCCGTCGACAGCCACACGGAAGTGGAAAAGGTCGCCCGTGCCGCCCCCGGCGCGCAGGTCTTCTGCCGCATCCTGACCGATGGCGCCGGCGCCGAATGGCCGCTCTCGCGCAAGTTCGGCTGCGAGCCCGCCATGGCTGAAACCGTGCTGCTCTATGCCCATGCCCTTGGCCTCAAGGCCTATGGCATCTCCTTCCACGTGGGCTCGCAGCAGACCCGCCTCGACGCCTGGGATGTCGCCGTCGGCGAAGCCAAGGCGATCTTCGAGCGCATGCTCTCGCACGGCATCAAGCTGGAGATGGTGAACCTGGGCGGCGGCTTCCCCACCAAGTACCTCAAGGCCGTTCCCGGCCAGTCGAGCTATGCCAATGCCATCCACGAGGCGCTGACCAAGCACTTCGGCAACGCGCTGCCCGAGACGATCATCGAGCCGGGCCGCGGCATGGTGGGCAACGCCGGCGTGGTGAAGGCCGAGGTCGTGCTGATCTCCAAGAAGCACGCCAACGACAACACCCGCTGGGTCTATCTCGACATCGGCAAGTTCGGCGGCCTGGCCGAGACCATGGACGAAGCGATCCGCTATCCCATCACCACCGCCAAGGATGGCGACGTGAAGGAGCCCTGCGTGATCGCCGGTCCGACCTGCGACTCGGCCGACGTGCTGTACGAGAAGACGCCCTATCCGCTGCCGATCACCCTGTCGGTGGGCGACGAGGTGCTGATCGAGGCGGCCGGCGCCTACACCACGACCTATGCGGCCGTGGCTTTCAACGGCTTCCCGCCGCTCAAGGCCTACGTCATCTGACGCCGGGCCGGATTTCCTGAACAACCGCAGCAGGGGCTGCGCGGGGCCACGTCCCGCGCCGCCTGAAGTTGCTCCATCGCCTTCATGTCCTGTGGGAGACTTTCAATGGTCACCATTCGTCCTGAAACCGCTGCCGACATCCCCGCCCGCGAGCTGCTGCTGGATCGCGCCTTCGGCAAGGCGCGCCGCCGCAAGACCTCCGAGCGCCTGCGCGAAGGCCGGGTGCCTGCAGACGGCCTTGCCTTCACCGCCGTGGACGGCAAGGGCCGCCTCGTCGGCACCGTGCGACTGTGGAACGTGATCGCGGGTTCGGCTGGTCCTGCACTTCTTCTGGGTCCGGTCGCAGTTGACGCGCGCCACCAGAACAAGGGCATCGGCAAGAGCCTGATGGCGCATGCCATCAACACCGCCCGCGTGCTCGGCCATGGCGCCATCCTGCTGGTGGGCGATGCGCCCTACTACAGCCGCTTCGGCTTCGATGGCGGCCTCACCCGCAGCCTGCACCTGCCGGGCCCGGTGGAGCGTGCGCGCTTTCTCGGCCTTGAATTGGAGCAGGGCGCGCTGGACGGTGCCGAAGGTCTGGTGAGCGCTGCTGGCGTTGCAGCCGCGCCAGCCGAAGCAGTGGTGGCGGCTTAGGACCGCCAATTCCTGGCGCGGGTGACGGCCTCGGCGAAGCGTCCGCGCAGATCATCCGTGAGCGGATGATCGGGCCTGTGGATGCGCTGGGGCGAGGGGAGCGGCGGCAGGTCACCCGCGCCGAGGCCGCGCATGGCCATGCGGGCCGTGCCGAGGGCCGTGAGTTCGGTCGATGACGCCACCGTCACCGTGCGGTTCAGCGCATTCGCGAGGAAGCCCGCGAAGTAGGGGTTGTTGGCAAGCCCGCCATCGATGGAGATGGTGGCAGCGAGCGGCAACATTCCGGCCATGGCCTGCATCACCTCCGCCGCCCGAAGTGCAATCCCCTCCAGCATCGCCTGCATCATGTCGGCCTTGGTGGTGTCGAGGCCAAGCCCGATCCACAGGCCGGCGGCATTGCGGTCCCAGTGCGGGCAGGCAAGGCCCGACAGCGCCGGCACGAAGCAGAGCCCGCGCGACAGGGCCGAAGGGCGGTCGAAGCTGTTGATCTCGTCATACTGAGAGAAAAGCCCGATGCCACGGCCCCAGTTGATCGCCGAGGCGGCATTGTAGACGGCGCCATCGAGGGCGAAGTCCGCGCCCTTGCCGCCCACGCGCCACGCCACGGTGGCGGCAAGGCCGGAGGCATTGCGGGGCGGCCGCGCGGCTCCGGCGATACCAAGCGCGAAGGCGCCGGTGCCGAAGGTGATCTTGGCGTCGCCCGCCCTGGCACAGCCATGGCCGAACAGCGCCGCCTGCTGGTCCACGAGGCTTGCCGTCACGGGCAGGCGTTCATGCACGCCGAAGGGTCCGGTCGTGTCCCGGATCTCAGGCAGCACCTCGCGCGGCACACCGAACAGCTTCAGAAGGTCATCATCCCAGGCGAGCGTGTCGAGCGACATGAGCGAGGTGCGCGACGCCGTGGTGACATCGGTGGCATACTCGCCCGTCAACCGGTCCAGGAAGAAGGCGTCGCTGGTGGCGATGCGGAGGCGGCCCTGCTGCAGCAGCGCTTTCGCCCCGTCCACGTGATCGATGATCCAGCGCATCTTGGAGGCCGAAAAATAGGGATCGAGCGGCAGTCCGGCGCGGGCCAGCGTCAGGTCTTCCGCCCCCTCAGCCTTTAGCCGCTCGGTCACGTCCTTGGTGCGGTCATCCTGCCAGACGATGGCGCGATGGATGGGCTTGCCCGTGCCGGCATCCCACGCGACCAGCGTCTCGCCCTGATTGTCGATGCCGATCGCATCCACCGGGCCCGCCGCGGCGATGCAGGCCGTGACATGGGCGAGGAGTTCTTCCGCGTCATGCTCCACCCATCCGGCCTGTGGATAGTGCTGGGCATGTTCGAAGCCCGCCACCTTGGCGAAGTGCCCCGCCTCGTCCAGCGTGAAGGCCTTGCTGCCGGTGGTGCCCTGATCGATGGCGAGAACCTTCATCGCAATTCCTTCACGAGTGTTTCGGCGATGTGCCGCGCCTCGGCCACACAGCGGCCCGCTGTCTTGAGTTGTCCCTGCACGTTTCCGGCACGGACCGGACTTCCACACAAGCCGCCCGCAAGCAGTGTGTCCTCTGGCACGAACCTGCCGCTGACGATCACGCCATCGCAGGCGATGATACGCCGCGCGCCGCCCGTCTCCACTTCGACTCCCGTGACGTGCTCCGTGCCCTGGATGGAGACGAGCCGTGTCGCCTTGTGTACCGGCACGCCATAACGGAGGCGTGCGCCCACACCGAAAAGCCACGGCGCATCCAGCGACGCCTCTTCCACGATCATCGCAGCGGGCCGGATGCCCATGTGGGCGCAGGTCATGAGCGCCGAGAACGAGACCCATTCCCCGCCGATGATCACGGGCCGCGCGAACGGCTTCATGTGCTTGAGATAGACCAACTGCTGCAGCGTGCCGGTGTTCATCACCTCCGGCAGCCGGCTGCCGCCGATCAGCCGCGCCGCACGGCTCGACTCCCGCGCCCCCGTTGCCAGCACCACGCGCTTCGCCGCGATCTGCACGATGCCGGTTTCGGCCGAGTGCACGCGCATGGTGCCGGGCCCGGTGAAGGCGAGAACCGTATGCCCCGTCCGAACGTTTACATGCGACGCCTCTTCACGGAGCCGCGCGGCGTAGGCAGGCCCGCTCATCAGGCGACGGTGGCTTTCCCAGCCGAAACCCCAGTGGCCGCAGTGGCGGGGCACGCCGCCCGCCTCGGTCTCGCGCTCCAGAACAACGATGTCCTTGATGCCGTGCGCTTTCAGATGCGTGGCGACGGCAAGCCCCGCAGGCCCGCCGCCCACGACCACCACTTCGTGCTGCTCGCCGTTACGTGTCGCCATGACCGGCCTTCGCAAACAGGGCGCGCACTTCGGCACCGCAGTTGAATCCCTGGCAGCGCCCCATCATGGCGCGGGTGCGGCGCTTGAGGCCGCTGAGATCGCCGGCGGGAAGCGCGCCCTTCAATGCATTTTCGATTTCGCCCCGCGTCACCCATTCGCAATGGCAGACGATCTCGCCGCCGCTCCGATAAGGGCGGGGCTCGTGCTCGGCGAGCATGGGAACGGGTGTCCATTTGGGCTGAGGTGCCAGCGTGGGCAGCGAACCGAAATGCGTGGCGTAGAGTTGCTCCACATGCTGCGCGATGCCGAGCGAGCCCGTGAGCCCGGTCGAGCGGATGCCACCCACCGTGATCCAGTTCCGGTCGGGCAGGGCCTCGATCACGTAATCCTTGTGCTCGGTCGCCGGGCGAAGTCCGGCATAGATGGCATTGACGCCGATCCCAGCGAGCGCCGGCACCATCTCGATTGCCCGCGCCTTCAGCCGCTCGAGCGTGGCGGTGTCGCAGGTGCCTGCTTCGCGCTCGTCCGTCTCCTCCGCCGTGGGGCCGATTGCGAGATTGCCGAAGATGGTGCGGAACAGCACCACGCCCTTGGTGCGCTCGGTGGGCACCGGCAGGATGATCGCCTTCACGAGTTGGGAAGCAGGCTTGTCGAAGACGACGAACTGCCCCTTGCGCGGCTTGATGGTGAAGGGCGAAGGCCGCACGAAGCCTTCAATGATGTCGCCGAACAGTCCCGCCGCATTGATCACGATGCGCGCCGTCACATCGCCTGCAGGTGTCTTGAGGGTCCACGTTCCGCCCTCGCGCTCTGCTGCCGCCACCTCCGCCTTGCGGATGACTTTTGCGCCATGGGCGATGGCCTGCTGCGCATAGGCGAGCGGCGAAGACCACGGATCGATCACGTGCTCGCCAGGCACCAGCACGGCATCGAGCGCGCCCGCAGCAAGGCGCGGCTCGCGCGCCGTCATCTCAGCCTTCCCGATCAGCCGCACATCCGCAACGCCGTTGGCATGGGCCTTCGCGACGATGTCCGGCAGCTTGGCACGCTCTTCTTCCGACCACGCCACCACCAGCGCCGCGGTCTCGAGCAGCGGCAGCTTCAGCTTCTCGCGGATCGCGAGATATTCGGCATAGCCCTTCTGCATGCAGGCGAGTTCGAGGCTGCCCGGCGGCGCATCGAAGCCAGTGTGAAGGAGGGCGCTGTTCCCCTTGGAGGCGCCGGAGAGAATGTCCGCACCCTTCTCGAGCAGCACGCAGGACAGCCCGGCCATGGCGAGGCGGCGCAGGATCGCCAGACCCACAACCCCTCCGCCGATCACGGCAATCTCGAATCCATCACCCATGGGCTTGTCTTATGGCACGAAAAAAGGGGCGGCCCAACGGTCGCCCCTCGTCTCACGTGGCGTGAGAAAGATCAGGTTTCCATGGCCTTTTCGGCCACGGCAATATCCTTCTGGCGCTGGCGGATTTCCTCGCCCACCGGCGGGCCGTGGAAGCGCTTGCCGTTCAGCATGAAGACCAGCACGGCCATGACGGCGGTGACGATCACTGCGGCATAGGTTCCGAAGCTGTCGCCATCCACATGCCAGAAGTAGTAGACCGCAAGGCCAGTGATCACGGCGAAGATCAGGCCCACGATCATGCGGCCTTCCATGGACTGCCAGAAGCCGATCAGGGCAAGCAGCATCATGACGATCAGGTAGCCGACCTTTTCCTGCGGGGGCTGCACGCCCACGAAGATCAGGATGGCGCAACCGATGACCGCGAGACCGGCCACCAGCATGGAGGCGCCACCCAGGTTGAACGGACCCTTGTTGGTCCAGCCGCCGCTGGATTCCGACTTGAGGGCGGCCGCGATCGGCATCAGGTACGACAGGTACAGGAACACCGCGCAGCCCGTGGAAAGCACCAGGAAGGCGCCGCCGTAGAGCGTGGCGATGAAGGCCAGAACACCCGCCACCCAGATGGCCGGGCCCGGCGTGCGCAGGTGATGGTCGACCTTCTTCAGCGTTTCCGATCCGGGCACGCCGCCGTCACGCGCGAAGGCATAGAGCATGCGCGAGCAGGAGGTGAGGCCGGCAAGGGCGCAGAGGAAGTTTGACACCACGATGCCGATGATGATCACCGAGCGGAGAATGCCCGGCATCTGCACCTGTGCGATCAGCCAGTTGAAGGCGTTCCAGCCCTGGGCTGCACCGGCGGTAACGCCGTCCATGGTGACGGCGCCGGAAGCATCCTTCTGGTCCGGCAGGGCCAGAACCATGGCGGCCACCATGACGTAGCCGAAGACGAAGGACCAGAACACCGAGCGCAGCATGCCCTTCGGCACTTCGCGCTGGGCATTCATGGTTTCTTCCGAGGTGTGCGCCGAAGCGTCGAAGCCGGTGATCGTGTAGACCACGTGCAGCAGGCCGAGCAGGAAGACGTAGAGGCCGCTTGTCGCCAGAGGCCACACGCCGCCACCTGCGTCACCGGTGAAGTTCTTGAAGGTGAAGAGGCGGCTCACGTCATGGGAGTCCGCGAAGATCAGCAGCGACAGCGTCAGCACCACGGCCGTGGCGAGAATGATGTAGCCGCTCCAGTCGGTGAGCTTGGTGGTCCAGTGCAGCGAGCGCTGGTTGATCAGCGCCTGGATGATGGTGGCCACCGCGATGAAGATCGATTGCCGCCACCAGCCGCTGCTGAATTCGCCGGTGGAAACCCACGGCGTCACGTCCCAGCCGAACACCTGCGCGAAGAGCAGGTCGCGGGTGAGAAGGAAAAGACCCATGTTCACCGACGACACGACGAACATCAGGCCGAGCAGGTTGAACCATGCGGCGGCCCAGCCGTAGCCGCGCCCGCCGAGGAGCGAAGCCCAGTGATAGATGCCGCCCGCAGTCGGATAGGCAGAGGCGATCTGGCCCATCGCCGCAGCCACGATGAGCGCGAAGATGGAGCCCACAACCCAGACGACGCCGACGGAAATGCCGCCGCCGGCGCTCAGCGCCACCGGGAAGGCGGTGAGGCCGCCGGCCACGATGCAGATGATGGCGAAGGAAATCGCGAAGTTCTGGAACGCGCCCATGCGGCGTTGCAGTTCCTGGGCATAGCCCATTTGATGGAGGACCTTCTCGTCCTCTGTCAGTACGTGTTTGTCAGCCATAATGGCCTCCCGGCCGCTCCGGGGCGGAACGGCTTATGTTTGATTGATGATTGCCCTTGCTGTGTAAGCGCCCCCGCGCCAGTCACTCAGGACGTCCCCTGCGGACAGTGTGGTGGAAAGCCACGATTCAGTCAATCTGGCAGGCACCGGGCAAGGCGGGGTAAGCGGCTGTAATGCCGGAGGAATTTTCTTCACCGTGACCGGGCGGGGGAGCCGGGCAGCAAAAAGGGCGGCTTTCGCCGCCCTCCGGTTTGCTGATTCGGGGCTTTTTTCAGACCGCCGTGAAGCCGTTGTCCACGAAGAGATGGGCCCCGTTGACGAAGCTTGCTTCGTCGCTGGCGAGGAAGAGAGCGGCCCGCGCCACCTCTTCCGGCTCGCAGATGCGCCCCTGCTGCACGGCAAGTGCGGCATCGGAGGCATCCACGCCAAGCTTCTGCAGTTCCGCCACCTCGCGAAGTCCGTGCGGGGTGCGCACGAAGCCCGGACACACCGCATTGCAACGGATGTTCTTGTCACGGAACTCGACCGCGATGCCGCGCGCGAACATGTGGCAGGCGCCCTTGGTGGTGACATAAAGCACCTCCATGGGGGTTGCTGCCACCGCCGAGATCGACGAGGTGCAGACGATGGACCCGCCGCCTGCCGCGATCATCTGCGGCAGCACCGCCCTCGTCACCAGGAACATGCTCTTGACGTTGATGTCGGTGAGCCTGTCCCATTCGTCCTCGGTCGTCTCGAGGAACGGCTTGATGACGATCGAGCCCGCGTGGTTGAACAGCACGGTGATGGGGCCGAGCGCCTGGCGCACGGCCTCCACTGCCGCATTGACTTCCGCTGCCTTCGACACATCGGCCTTGGCGAAGAAGGCCTTGCCGCCTGCCCGCTCGATGTCGGCGACGGTGGCCTTGCCCGCTTGGGCGTTGATGTCGATGATGCCGACCTTGGCACCCTCGGCGGCAAACAGGCGGGACGCTGCCCCGCCCATGCCGGTGGCCCCGCCGGAAATCAGGGCCACCTTGTTGTTGAGCCGGCCGGTCACGATTCGCCGAACTTCGATTCGAGCTTGGCGATCTCGGCCTGGCGGCGCTTGATCTCGTCACCGATGGGCGGACCCTTGAAGCGGCGGTTCTCGAAGAGGAACCAGATCAGCAGCGACAGGATGATGAAGCCCACCGTGATTTCCAGCGCCCAGTCGTTGGGCGGCTGGATGCCGATCACGAAGAGCAGCACCATGGCCAGCACCGAGAGGATGGCGACGAACTTGTAGGTGCCGATCCCCATGTTCCACGGCCCCATCTGCGGCCACTTCGGCCCGCCGATGGCGAAGAAGCCAAGGGCGATCGGCACCGCGAAGGAGAGGAACAGGAAGATCACGGTGCAGGACACGACGATCGAGTAGGCGGGCGTTCCGGCGATGGTGATCGCCGAAGTGAACCACACGAACAGCACCGAGAGGATCGAGGCCGTCCAGATGGCCGCGACCGGCGTGCGGTGGGCCGTGCTCACCGAGGCCAGCGCCTTTGACGCGCCGGGAATGCCGCCGTCACGGGAGAAGGCGTAGAGCATGCGCGACGCGCTCGTCACCGTCGCAAGGCCGCACAGCCACTGCGAAACGAAGATGAGGATGTAGAGGATCTCCTTGAGCGTCGGGTTGACCTGCTGGTCCATGCCCCAGAAGAAAACGTTCCAGCCCTGCTTCGCGGCATCATCCATGTTCGGAAGCATGATGATGAAGGCCGAGAGGAAGAGCCAGCCGAAGATGCCGGACCACAAGACCGACGTCACCATGCCGTTCGGCACGGAGCGGGCGGCGTCATGGGTTTCCTCGGCGGTGTGGGCCGAGGCGTCATAGCCGGTGATCGTGTAGACGGGCAGCAGCAGGCCGAGGAGGAAGGCCATGAGGCCGCTCACTGCAACGGGCCACACGGCGGACGCGCCTTCCGTGCCGGTGTAGTTGGTGAAGGTCCACAGCCGCGAGATCTCGAAGCTGCTGGCCGAAGCGAGGCAGACCACAGTCAGCAGCACCGAGGTGCCGAGGATGAGGTAGCCCGAAAGGTCGGTGAGCTTGGCGGTGAGCTTGATGCCGTAGTGGTTCACGAGGGCCTGCAGGCCGGTGATGATGGCCACGAAGGCAACGCGGTGGGTGAGGGTGTCTTCAACGCCGAACGTGGGACCGAAGGCGCCGAAGAAGAAATAGAAGGTGCCGACGTTGATGGCGCCCAGAACGGTCACGAGGCCGAGCAGGTTGAGCCAGGCCGAAAGCCAGCCGGTGAAGCGGTTGCCGAGGATTGAGCCCCAGTGATAGAGGCCGCCCGCCGTGGGATAGGCCGAGGAAATCTGCGCCAGCGCCAGCGCGAAGACGCCGGAGATGATCACGCCCACCGGCCAGCCGATGCCGATTGCCGCACCGCCCACGCCCGAGGTTGCCTGGCCCAGCGAGTTGATGCCGCCCGACAGGATGCAGATGATCGAAAAGGAAATCGCGAAGTTCGAGAACTTGCCCATGCTGCGCGCCAGTTCCTGCGCGTAGCCCATGTCGTGGAGGATTTTCTTGTCCTCGCTCATACCGTGTTTGTCAGCCATCATGGCCTCCCGGCCGCTCAGGGGCGGAACGGCTTTATGTTTGATTGAATTGCCCGCTTGGCATGAGCGCCCCCGCGCTTGTCCCCTCGGACATCCCCTGGGGGGTATAGTGGTTGAAAGGGCCGGGGCCGTCAATCACGGGTAGGGAAACGCGGGAGCCTGCCCGCAACCGCCGTGCGAGGCCCTCGAATGAAGATTTCTCAACCGACGCGCGCCGTGTTAGGCCAGACCCATGGCCCGCCGCCCCTACAACTTTCCCTCGCTCAACGGTCTTGCCGCGTTTGAAGCCGCCGGCCGCCACATGAGCTTCACGGCGGCTGCCTCTGAACTCAACGTCACGCCCGGCGCCGTCTCCAAGCAGATCAAGCAGCTCGAAAGTGAAGTGGGCACGAAGCTCTTCGTGCGCCTGCACCGCTCGCTTGATCTCACGGCGGAAGGCGCGGTGTTGCTCGAGACGCTGCGCGACAGCTTCTCGCGCATCTCCGAAACGCTTGTCGGCCTCGATCCCGCCCGCAAGGTGAAGAGCGTCAGCATCGGCTCCACCAGCGCCTTCGCCCAGTTCTGGCTGATGCCGCGGCTCGGCGGCTTCTGGAAGGAGCATCAGGACATCGTCGTCGATCACGTGATTTCGGACCGCGCCCACGACCGCTGGTCAACCCGCGTTGATCTGCGCGTACGCTACGGCACGCCGCCTTTCGAAAACGAGGAGGCGAGCAAGCTCTTCGACGACCGCATCATCGCGGTGGCGGCCGAATCCTATCTCGCGGGCCGCGAGGTGGGAACACTCGCCGACCTCGCGGCGCGCCAGCTTCTCTCGGTGGAGGGCGTCGACTGGACATGGACGACCTGGGCCGATTTCTTCCGCGCCAACGGCAGCAGGCCCGGGCGCCTCAACATCCGCCGCTTCAACAGCTATGTGATCGCCGTGCAGGCCGCCCGTGACGGGCAGGGGATCGTGCTCGGCTGGGAGCGGCTGCTCGCGCCACTGCTCACCGACCGCACCCTCGTGCAGGTGGGGAATTTCGCCATGGCGGCGCCTGAGTCCTTCTATCTGTGCAGCGCCCCCACGCTGCAGCTTGCTCCCGAGGCCAAAGTGCTGCGGGATTGGCTGCTCGGCCACATCGGTTGAGTTAAACTCATCCGAAGCATGCCCCTTTGGGCCGTTGCCGCCCCTCCTCGCGCGCTCCATAACAGGCGCGAGACCCAAGGGAAGAACCGCCATCATGAGCGACACCGCAACCGCCGCCACCCCGCCTGCCGCCCGCCGCGCCGGAGGCCGTGATGGCCGCCGCGCCATGCGGGGTGCCCCGCAAATCTCTTTCCCCACCCTGGTGCGCGAAATTCCCACCTACGAGATCCTGCCGGACGAGGCCGTGGAACTGATCCACGACGAATCCCTCAAGATCCTCGAGGAGGTGGGCTGCGAGTTCCGCGACGATCAGGCGCCCGCCCTGTGGAAGAAGGCCGGAGCAGACGTGCAGGGCACCCGCGTGCGCATCGACCGTGGTCTCCTGATGTCGCTCATTTCGAGCGCACCGCCGGAGTTCACCCTGCATGCGCGGAACCCCGAGCGCACCGTGCAGGTGGGCGGCAGGAACCAGATCTTCATTCCGATGTACGGCGCGCCCTATGTGCGCGACCTCGACAACGTCCGCCGCTACGGCTCGCTCGCCGACCTCAACAATTTCCACCGCCTGGCGCAGATGCTGCCATCGCTTCACTCCATGTCGTCGATCTGCTGCGAGCCCATGGAAATCCCGGTGCCGAAGCGCCACCTCCACATCATTAACTCGGCCCTCACCTATGGCGACAAGCCCTTCATGGGAATCGTCACCTCGAAGGAGCGCGCCGAGGACGTGATGAAGATGGCGGGCATTGTCTTCGGCGACAGCTTCGTCAAGGACAACACCGTGGTGGTTTCGATCACCAACTGCAATTCGCCGCTCGTGTGGGACCAGACGATGCTCGACGCCATGCGCGTCTATGCCTCCCACAACCAGCCGATCATCGCGGCCCCCTTCGCCCTCTGCGGCGCCTCGACCTCGGCCTCCTCGGTGGGCGCGGTGGCGCAGGTCAATGCCGAGGCGCTGGCGGGTGTCGCCTTCACGCAGTTGATCCGCAAGGGCTCGCCGGTGATCTACGGCCAGTTCATGGTGACGGTGGACATGAAGTCGGGCGCCCCCATGGGTGGCACGCCGGAAGCGGCGCAGATGATGTTCGTGATGGGCCAGCTTGCCCGCAAGTACAATCTGCCGTGGCGCACCTCCGGCTTCCATGTGGGCTCGAAGCTGAACGACGCGCAGGCGGGCTACGAAGCGAACATGCTCATGCATGCCGCCATCCTTTCCGGCGCCAACTATATCTGGCACGTGGCGGGCTGGCTCGAGGCGGGCCTTGCCTGCGGCTATTCCAAGTTCGTCACCGATGCCGAGCAGCTCGTCGGCTGGTACAAATATGCGGGCGGCCTGAAATTCTCCGACTTCAAGGAGGCCATGGCGGCGGTGCGCGAGGTGGGCCCGGGCGGCCACTTCCTCGGCACGCAGCACACGCTGGAGAATTTCGAGAAGGCCTTCTTCATGCCCTCGCTCATGGATTTCAACTCCTTCGAGCAATGGCAGGCGGAGGGAGCCAAGGACCACGACACCCGCGGCCGGGAAAAGGCCAAGTCGCTGCTGGCGGCCTATGAGAAGCCGAAGATGGACGAGGGCATTGCCGAAGGCCTCGCCGACTTCATCGCCCGCCGCGAGCGGGAGCTTCCCACCAGCATCGAGTGAGCGTTCTGCGCCTGCCACAATGACGCCAAGACTTCTGCGCATGTGACAGCGGCTCGCGCAACGGACGGTCAGATCGTGTCCGCACGCTGCGCTGGTCAGGCGAATCCATGGACAGACGGTCTTTTCTCATCTCTGCGTTCTCACTGGCGGCGGCCACGCCGGCGCTCGCGGCAAAGAAGAAGCGCAGCGCCTACACGGGCGCAGAGGTGGTGGAGTTCCGCACGCCGGAGCGCCGCGGCACGGTGATCGTCAACACCCAGGAGCGTTACCTCTATCACGTGATCGGGCGCGAGACGGCGATCCGCTATGGCGTCGCCGTCGGCAAGGCGGGCTTCGACTGGGCCGGCATCGCCCAGATCGGCCGTAAGGTGGAATGGCCAACATGGACGCCGCCCGCCTCCATGATCCGCCGGCGCCCGGAACTCGCCGAATGGGCCGATGGCATGCCGGGCGGGCCCGACAATCCCCTCGGCGCCCGCGCGCTCTATCTCTATGCCAAGGGCAAAGACACGCTGTTCCGCATCCACGGCACCAACGAGCCGTGGTCGATCGGCACCGCTGCATCTTCCGGCTGCATCCGCATGCTGAACGAAGAAGTCTCCGAGCTTTACGACAATGTGAGAATCGGAACCAAGGTCATCGTCTTGTAATCCGGTTCAACCCTTGGATATAAGCGCCCGCGTTTCTCACCGCCGGGGGGCGGGTGATTCGGACATAGGGATTACGATGCAACGCCGCGCTTTTCTGACCGCCATTTTCTCCGGGGCCGCCGCCCTCACCGTCACCGCTGACGAGGCCCGCGCCAGTTTCTTTGAAGACATATGGGCCAAGGAACGGGGCCGCAAGGTCTCGGGCGACAAGTCCGGCAAGACCCGCAAGCTCTCCAACGACCGCACCCGGCCTATCAAGTACAAGGGCCGCCAGACCGTCACCTTCGCCAGCAACGAGCAGCCCGGCACCATCATCGTCAAGACGAACGAGCGCGCCCTCTATTACATCCTCGGCAACGGCAAGGCCGTGCGCTACGGCGTGGCCGTGGGCAAGGAAGGCTTCTCGTGGTCGGGCACGGCGCGGGTCGGCATGAAGCGCGAGAACCCGCGCTGGACGCCGCCGCCGGAAATGATCGAGCGCACCCCGAAGTATGCCAAGTGGGCGAACGGCATGCCCGGCGGCATCCCCGAGAATCCCCTCGGTGTCCGCGCCATCTATCTCTTCAACAAGGGCGGCGACACGGGCTTCCGCATCCACGGCACCAATGCGCCGTCGTCGATCGGCACCGCCGCCTCCTCGGGCTGCATCCGCATGCTGAACCAGGAAGTGACCGAGCTTTACGACAAGGTGAAGGTCGGCACCAAGGTCATCGTTTTCTGAGATCAGGCGTGCCGCGCTGAAGGCTGCGGTATTGCAGCGGCGTCAATCCTGTTGATTGCCGGAACTGCCGGGTGAAGGCGGCCTGGTCGCTGTAGCCGCAGGCAAGTGCCACGGCGCTCACCGCCTCGCGCCCGCGCTGCAACAGCTGGCAGGCGCTGTTCATCCGTGTGCGGATGATGAACTGCGCGGTCGAAACGCCGAAAAGCTGCCGCACCCGCTGGTCGAGCTGGTAGGCCGAAAGCCCCGCCATGGCGGCAAGATCGGGAATGCGCATGGGCTCGGCCAGATGACGGTGGATGTGCTCGATCACGCGCGCGAGCTTGCGGTTCTCCGGCTTGACGACCGACCACGCCGGCAGGTCGCGTGACATGCCGGCGAGGCCCATGATGCGGCCCCGTTCGTCCGTCACGGGCATTTTCCATGTGAGGCACCAGCCCTCGCTGCCACCCGGATAGATGTGGAGTTCAAGAACGCCGCTGATCGCCTGCCCGGTGGAGAGCACCGCCTCATCCTGCGCGGCGTAGCGTTCCCCCAGCACGCCGGGGAACACGTCACGCGCCGTCTTGCCGAGGAGGGCGGTCTTGTGCGGCAATCCCAGCCGTGCCGCCAGCGTCTGGTTGGCGGCGCTGTAACGGCCAGTACCATCCTTGATGAAGAACACCGTGTCCGGCACCGCATCATAAAGCGCCTCCAGCCAGGGGGGCGGCGACAGGCCGGTGAGATCGGAAAGGGGAGGGGTGGGCCGCCGGGAGGTCATGCGTCCGATTTTGTGCCGATTTCGCAGTGGGCGCCAGCCAATCCTGCAAGACCCCTTCGCCCCGGGAGGCTAAGGTCAGCGCCATCACGGAGACACCCATGAACAAGACCGTTTTTACCGGAACCATCCCCGCTCTCATGACGCCCTGCAATGGTGCTGGCGCCCCTGATTTCGAAGGCCTCGTGCGCATGGGCAAGCATCTCTTCAGCGCGGGCATGTCGGCGGTCGTGTACTGCGGTTCCATGGGCGACTGGCCGCTCCTCACCGACGAGCAGCGCATGGAAGGCGTCGAGAAACTGGTGCAGGCGGGCGTGCCGGTCATCGTCGGTACCGGTGCACAGAATTCGCTCCGGGCCGCAGCCCTTGCCGCCCACGCCCGCAAGGTGGGTGCGGCGGGCCTCATGATCATTCCCCGCGTGCTCTCGCGCGGCACCTCGGTTGCGGCCCAGAAGGCGCACTTCGAAGCGGTGCTGCAGGCGGGCGAGGGCCTGCCCTCGGTCATCTACAACAGCCCGCACTACGGGTATGAGACGCGCGCCGATCTGTTCTTCGCGCTGCGCGAGCGTCACAGCAATCTGGTGGGCTTCAAGGAATTCGGCGGCGCTGCGGCGTTGCGCTATGCCGCCGAGCACATCACCGGGCACGATCCGGCCCTCACGCTGATGGTGGGTGTCGACACGCAGGTCTTCCACGGCTTCGTGAACTGCGGCGCCACGGGTGCCATCACCGGCATCGGCAACGTGCTGCCGCGTGAAGTGCTGCGCCTCGTCGAACTCTGCACCCGCGCCGCGAAGGGCGATGCCAGAGCCCGCGCGCTGGCGCTCGAACTGGAGCAGGCGCTCGGCGTGCTCTCGTCCTACGATGAAGGCACCGATCTCGTTCTCTACTACAAGCGGCTCATGGTGCTGGCAGGCTTCCCGGAATACGAGCGCCACTTCATCGCCAGTGACCGCCTTTCCGCCAGCCAGCAGCATTATGCCGACACGCAGTATCACCTCTTCAAGGCGTGGTACGCCAACTGGCCGGGCCGCGCCTGAGCCATGCGCGTCATCGACAGCCATACCGAGGGTGAGCCCACCCGCGTGGTGGTGACGGGTGGCCCCGATCTCGGCAGCGGGCCACTTTCGGAACGGCGGGCTTTGCTGGCGCGGGATCACGATGCCTTCCGCCGCCATGTCATTCTCGAGCCGCGCGGCCACGAGGCGCTGGTGGGTGCGCTGCTCTGCGAGCCCTTCGAGAAGGAGTGTGCTGCGGGCGTGATCTTCTTCAACAACGAGGGCATGCTCGGCATGTGCGGCCACGGCACCATCGGCCTTGCGGTGACGCTGGCCCATCTGAAGAGGCTTGCGCCCGGCTCTCATCGCATCGACACGCCGGTGGGCGTGGTGACCGTCGATCTCCTGAGCGACACGGAAGCCGAGATCGAGAACGTGCCGAGCTATCGCCAGGCCAAGGCCGTGGAGGTGGTGGTGCCGGGTCATGGTCCCGTCACCGGAGATGTTGCCTGGGGCGGCAACTGGTTCTTCCTCTGCAAGACCGCACCCATGCCGGTCGATCCGCAGCACCTCTCCGAACTCACGGCCTTTTCGCTTGCGGTCCAGAAGGCCCTGCGCGACCACGGCATCACTGGGGCTGATGGCGCGGAGATCGACCACATCGAGGTTTTCGGCCCGCCGCTCGACGGCGGCGACAGCCGCAATTTCGTGCTCTGTCCGGGTGGCGCCTTCGACCGCTCGCCCTGCGGCACGGGCACCAGCGCCAAGCTCGCCTGCCTAGCCGCTGATCGTGTTCTTCCATCGGGCAGGAGTTGGGTTCAGGAAAGCGTCACGGGCGGCCGCTTCGTCACGCGCTATCGCGCCGGGGAGGGCGGTGCCGTCATCGCCCGCATCCGCGGCCGCGCCTTCGTGGTGAAGGACGCAACCCTTCTCCGCCACCCCGATGATCCGTATACGGATGGTTTCCGGACGGTGTGAACATTCCAATAGACGTCACCCCCGCGAAGGCGGGGGCCCAGCTTTCCGCGTGCTTGATATCCAAAGCTGGATTCCGGCTCGCGCGCGACATCTCGCTAGCGCTCGATCAAGGCGCGCGTCCGGAATGACGGTGGGGGAGGTGCCGTGTTTGCAGCCGCAACCCCCGTCACCTGCACGTCCGGTACCAGCCCATGTCCACATGGAAGTGGTCGGCGTGGTCGGCGTTGTAGTCGGGCGAGAGCGTCACGTTGAACCACTGGCAGAGCGAGTCGCGCGCCGCACGCAGAAAGCGGGCCTGAGGACCATTGCCCTTCCAGTCCGCCTTCACCGATACCGTCTTGCCGCTCGCCAGCCGGAAGCCCGCGATGTCGAAAGCGTTCGCCGTGGCATGCTGGCTCATGCTGCTCTGCCCGCGAATCGGGCGGCAGCTGTAGGAGCCGAAATGCAGGATCTCCGTCACCGGCTCACCCAGCAGGCGCGCCGCCGCAGGTTGCAGGGCATGGCGCTCCCACATGTAGAGCCGTGCAGCCACCACACAGCGGGTATCCTCCGGGCGCAGGCTCGCCTTGGACAGGCGGGAGAGATTGACCGCACCCGAGACGACGCAGGCGCCGCTCCCCCGGTCGGGTTCGATCACGGCGGAAAGTCCCGCCCGCCGCAGTGCCACCGCACAGCCCTCGGGATCGGCCTCGGCCAGGCGCAGTTGCCAATCCGTGAGGAAATTGGGGGTCCGGTCGAGATCGGGCAGCGCCAGCGGGTCATAGGCCCGCGGCCAGTCGAACAGGCCGAGCCGTGCCGCCGGGTAGGCGAGTGCCGCCAAAATGAGCAGGGCGAGCAGCACCCGCCCCAGAACCCGCAGCGTTACAGAGCGCCGTGGACCGCCGACAGGGCCAGTTTGCCGCATGCTTGCCGTTCTACCTTCGCCGAATTTGCCATTGTGCAGCGCACCGGATAAAACCCCTGCCACAACAATCAGGACCACAAGATGGCTGAAACAAAGCAGGCGGCACGGGCCCAGCGGCCCCTCTCGCCGCACCTCCAGATCTACCGCCCGATGCTGTCGATGACGATGTCGATCACCCACCGCATCACCGGCGTTGCCCTCTATGCAGGCTCACTCCTTCTCGTCTGGTGGTTCGCCGCCGCGGCCCAGTCGGATGCCTATTTCGACCTCGTGCAGGCTTTCTTCGCACATTGGTTCGGCCGCCTCATCCTCTTCGGCTTCACTTGGGCGCTGATCCACCATGCGCTGGGCGGCCTCCGCCACTTCGTCTGGGACATGGGCAAGGGCTTCAAGCTCACCTCGGTGGAATGGATGGTCAGGGCCAACCTTGTGGGCTCCATCGTTCTCACCCTCCTGCTCTGGGCCGTCGCCTACGGAGTGAAGTCATGATCATCGACCCGGGCATGAAGACACCGCTCAAGAAGGTGAAGGGCTTTGGCGCGGCCAAGTCGGGCACCGATCACTTCTGGCAGCAGCGGGCCACCGCCGTCGCCAACCTGCCGCTCGTTGCCTTCATGGTGGGCTTCGTGATTTATCATCTGGGCTCCACCCGCACCGAGGTGATCGCCTCGCTGCATCATCCCGTCGTGGCGCTGCTGCTGATCATGGGCATGGCCTCCGTCTTCTGGCACATGCGCCTCGGCCTGCAGGTGGTGATCGAGGACTATCTCCACAGCCACCTCACCAAGTTCACGGCCCTTGCCCTCAACATTGCCTATGCGACATCGCTTTTCGCGGTTGCCGCGTATTCCATTCTCAAGATGAGCTTTGCACCCTGATGGCTGTTGCTGACACCAAGAAGAAGGCCCCCAAGACTGTGTCCGTCGGGGGCCGCGCCTATCCCATTACCGATCACACCTTCGATGTCGTCGTCGTTGGCGCTGGCGGCTCGGGTCTCCGTGCGGCATTGGGCGCCTCCCAGGCCGGCCTGAAAACCGCCTGCATCTCGAAAGTCTTTCCCACCCGCTCCCACACCGTCGCGGCACAGGGCGGCATCGCCGCCTCGCTGGCCAACATGGGCGCGGATGACTGGCGCTGGCACATGTACGACACGGTGAAGGGCGCCGACTGGCTCGGCGACCAGGACGCCATCGAATATCTCTGCCGCAACGCGCCCACTGCCGTCTACGAGCTTGAGCACTTCGGCATGCCCTTCTCGCGCACCGAAGAGGGCAAGATCTACCAGCGGCCCTTCGGCGGCCACATGATGAACTTCGGAGATGGCCCGCCGGTGCAGCGCACCTGTGCCGCCGCTGACCGCACCGGCCATGCCATGCTGCACACGCTCTATGGCCAGTCGCTGCGCTACGACACCGCCTTCTTCATTGAATACTTCGCCCTCGACCTGATCATGGAGAACGGCGCTTGCCGCGGCGTCATCGCCATGTGCATGGAAGACGGCTCCATCCACCGCTTCCGCGCCCACCAGACGGTGATGGCGACGGGCGGTTATGGCCGCGCCTATTTCTCCGCCACCTCGGCCCACACCTGCACCGGCGACGGCAATGCCATGGTGCTGCGCGCCGGGCTTCCGTGCCAGGACATGGAATTCGTGCAGTTCCATCCCACCGGCATCTATGGCGCGGGCTGCCTCATCACCGAAGGCGCGCGCGGCGAGGGCGGCTACCTCACCAATTCGGAAGGCGAGCGCTTCATGGAACGCTATGCGCCGTCCGCCAAGGACCTCGCCTCGCGCGACGTCGTCTCGCGCTCGATGACACTGGAGATCCGCGAAGGCCGCGGCGTGGGCAAGGAGAAGGACCACATCCATCTCCACCTCGAGCATCTTGATCCCAAGGTGCTGCACGAACGCCTGCCCGGCATTTCGGAAAGCGCCAAGATCTTCGCGGGCGTCGACGTCACCAAGGAACCGATCCCGATCCTGCCCACCGTGCACTACAACATGGGCGGCATCCCCACGAACTATCACGGCGAGGTTCTGGCCGGCGACAAGAAGGACCCGGAAAAGACCGTGCCCGGATTGATGGCTGTGGGTGAAGCGGCCTGCGTCTCGGTCCATGGCGCAAACCGCCTCGGTTCCAACTCGCTCATCGACCTCGTGGTCTTCGGCCGCGCGGCGGGCCTGCGCTGCGCCGAACTGGTGAAGCAGGAAGGCAAGACCCACGCCGATCTTCCGGGTGATGCGGGCGAGGCGGCGATCGCCCGTCTCGATGGCTTCCGCTACGCTTCGGGCGGCACGCCCACGGCGAAGCTCCGCGCCCAGATGCAGCGCGCTATGCAGGATGACGCAGCGGTGTTCCGCACCGGCGAGACGCTGGAGCAGGGCTCGAAGAAGATCAACGCCATCTGGAAGGGCCTGGAGGACATCGCCGTCACCGACCGGTCGCTGGTGTGGAATTCCGATCTCATCGAAACGCTGGAATTCGCCAACCTCATCATCCAGGCGGCGGCGACGGTGGACTCGGCGTCGGCCCGCAAGGAAAGCCGCGGCGCCCATGCCCGCGAGGACTTCCCCAGCCGTGACGACAAGACGTGGATGAAGCACACGCTCGCCTGGACCGACGGCGAGAAGAAGAAGGTCACCCTCGGCTACCGCCCGGTGCACGACTTCACGATGTCAACCGACATCGACTACATCAAGCCCAAGGCACGGGTGTATTGACGAGATCAACATGGCTGAATTCGCACTTCCAAGAAACTCCGTGGTCCAGACCGGCAAGGTGTGGCCGATGCCGCAGGGCGGCAATATCCGCACCTTCAGGATCTACCGCTGGAATCCCGATGACGGGAAAAACCCGCAGCTCGACACCTATCACGTGAACATGGACGAGTGCGGGCCGATGGTGCTCGACGCGCTCATCAAGATCAAGAACGAGCAGGACCCCACGCTCACCTTCCGCCGCTCCTGCCGCGAGGGCATCTGCGGTTCCTGCGCCATGAACATCGACGGCACCAACACGCTCGCCTGCCTCAAGGCTTGCGACGACGTGCGCGGCGACGTGAAGATCTATCCGCTGCCGCACATGCCGGTGGTGAAGGACCTCGTGCCGGACCTCACCCGCTTCTATGCCCAGCACCGCTCCATCGAGCCCTGGCTCAAGACGGAAACGCCGACACCGCAGGCCGAATGGAAGCAGTCGAAGGAAGAGCGCGAACTCTTGGACGGCCTCTACGAGTGCATTCTCTGCGCCTGCTGCTCGACCTCGTGCCCCAGCTACTGGTGGAACGGCGACCGCTACCTCGGCCCCGCCGTGCTGCTGCAGGCCTATCGCTGGCTGATCGATTCCCGCGATGAAGCCACCGGCGAACGCCTCGACAATCTGGAAGACCCGTTCCGCCTTTACCGCTGCCACACCATCATGAACTGCGCCAAGGCATGCCCCAAGGGCCTCTCGCCCGCGAAGGCGATTGCCGAGATCAAGAAGATGATGGTGGAACGGATGGTCTGATCCCGGAGGGGATCAGTTGCTGGCGTGCTGCTCGCCCGCGGCCGTGCCGTCGGTGCCGTCCGGCTTCTTGGGCTTCGGCTTGGGCAGTTCGAAGGGCACGATCAGCTTCGGATAGTTCTCGGCCGCCTGCGGTGTGGCGGCGAACTGGTTGGCACACTTCTCGAGTGAATCGATCAGGATCTGGCCCGCCTTCTCTGGCGCCATGGCGCTGCGGAGATCGCGGCGGCCCATCTTCAGCTCCTTGCGCTTCACCTTGCCGATATAGGCGGCAAAGCGGGCGTGGCCGGTGAGCTTGTCGTCCTTGAACAGGTTGGCGACGGTGGGCGCATGGCAGGCGCAGATTTCCAGCGGCACCTTGGTGAGCTGGACGGCCTTGTCGCCCTCGATGAAGATCGGCTTGCTGCTCTTCAGGTCCTTGGCGCAGGTCTGGAAGGCGGCGGTCTGCTGCTTCGACATGTGCATCTTGGCCGCCATGGCCTTGATTTCAGCCTCGTTGTTGCCGCAGGCGGCCAAAGCCACGGCCATGGCCGCAAGTCCTGCCCATTTTGCCATCACACGCTTGTTCATCGCACTTTCCCCGATTTCCGAACCCACACGGATATGCTGCCGGGTGTAGCGCAAAGACCTTGGGATACCGTCAGCAAGGGCGGCCAAATTGCGGGGAAGGGGGTAACCTTGCGCTAACCATGCCGGAGGCGCGAACGGTCCCCTTTTTCGGGGCTTTCGCCTTTCGATTGAATTGTTTGGCGGCGCAACATGGTCTATATGCGGCGCGCATTTCCGCGTTCGGATTCCCGGCGCTCAAGAAGAGGCCTTTCCCATGTCGCTTGACAGTTTCAAGTCCCGCAAGACGCTCAAAGTGGGCTCCAAGTCCTACGTTTACTACAGCCTGACGGCGGCGGAGAAGAACGGCCTGCCCGGCATCTCGAAGCTGCCCTATTCGATGAAGGTGCTGCTTGAGAACCTGCTGCGCAATGAAGACGGCCGCTCGGTGACGAAGAAGGACATCGAGAGCTTCGTCGCCTGGCTCGACAACCGCGGCAAGGGGCAGGCCGAGATCGGCTTCCGCCCGGCGCGCGTGCTGATGCAGGACTTCACCGGCGTTCCCGCCGTCGTCGACCTTGCCGCCATGCGCGACGGCATGAAGCTGCTCAAGGGCGATGCCCAGAAGATCAATCCGCTCGTTCCCGTCGATCTCGTGATCGACCACTCGGTGGTCGTCGACTACTTCGGCAACCCGAAGGCGCTCGCCGCCAACGTCAGCCGCGAATACGAACAGAACGAAGAGCGCTACAAGTTCCTGAAGTGGGGGCAGGGCGCCTTCCAGAACTTCCGCGTGGTGCCGCCCGGCACCGGCATCTGCCACCAGGTGAACCTCGAGTATCTCGCCCAGACCGTCTGGACCCGGACCGAGACCGTCACCAAGGGCAAGTCGAAGCTGAAGGTCACGGTGGCCTATCCGGACACGCTGGTCGGCACCGACTCCCACACCACCATGGTGAACGGCCTCGGCGTTCTCGGCTGGGGCGTGGGCGGCATCGAGGCCGAAGCCGCCATGCTCGGCCAGCCGCAGTCCATGCTGCTGCCGGAAGTGATCGGCTTCCGCCTCTCGGGCAAGCTGCAGGAAGGCGTCACCGCCACCGACCTCGTGCTCCTCGTCACCCAGATGCTGCGCAAGAAGGGCGTGGTGAACAAGTTCGTGGAATTCTTCGGCCCCGGCCTCCCGGGACTGACGCTCGCCGACCGCGCCACCATCGCCAACATGGCGCCGGAATATGGCGCCACCTGCGGCTTCTTCCCGGTCGATGCCGTGACCATCGACTACCTCAAGTTCTCCGGCCGCAAGAACGACCGCATCGCGCTGGTCGAGAAGTACGCGAAGGCGCAGGGCATGTTCCTCACCGCGAAGAGCGCCGACCCGGTCTTCACCGACACGCTCGAGCTTGATCTCTCCTCCGTGGTGCCCGCCATGGCCGGCCCCAACCGCCCGGAAAAGTTCTCGCCGCTGGGCGACATCAAGACCGGCTTCCTTGGCGCGCTGGAAACGCCGAAGGACAAGGGCGGCTTCGCCAAGCCCGGCGAAACCGCAAAGCGCGTGAAGGTCGAAGGCAAGAACTACGACATCGGCCACGGCGACGTGGTGATCGCCGCCATCACCTCCTGCACCAACACCTCCAACCCCTCGGTGCTGATCGGCGCAGGCCTCCTCGCCAAGAAGGCGGCATCCCTCGGTCTCACCGCGAAGCCCTGGGTCAAGACCTCGATTGCCCCCGGCTCGCAGGTCGTCTCGGAATATCTCGCCAAGTCGGGCCTGCAGAAGGAACTCGACAAGGTCGGCTTCTATCTCGTGGGCTATGGCTGCACCACCTGCATCGGCAACTCGGGCCCGCTTGATCCGGCGCTGTCGAAGGCGATCAATGACAACGGCATCGTCGCCTCGGCGGTGATCTCCGGCAACCGCAATTTCGAAGGCCGCGTCTCGCCCGACGTGCAGGCGGCTTATTTGGCCTCGCCGCCGCTGGTCGTGGCCTATGCGCTCGCTGGCTCCACCCAGATCGACATCACCACGGAGCCGCTCGGCACCGACAAGAAGGGCAAGCCCGTCTATCTCAAGGACATCTGGCCCTCCAACAAGGAGATCGATGCCTTCATCCGCAAGAACATCAATCCCAAGATGTTCAAGGCCCGCTACTCCGACGTCTTCAAGGGCGACAAGAACTGGCGCGCCGTGAAGTCCGGCAAGGGTGAGACCTACGGCTGGGACAACACCTCCACATATGTGCAGAACCCGCCCTACTTCCAGGGCATGACCAAGACGCCGAAGCCGGTCTCCGACATCGTCAGCGCCCGCGTGCTCGGCCTCTTCGGCGACAAGATCACCACCGACCACATCTCGCCTGCCGGTTCCATCAAGGCGGCTTCGCCCGCCGGCAAGTACCTCACGCAGAACGGCGTGAAGCCCATGGACTTCAACCAGTACGGCACGCGCCGCGGCAACCATGAAGTGATGATGCGCGGCACCTTCGCCAACATCCGCATCAAGAACCACATGGTGAAGGATGCCAACGGCAACGTGAAGGAAGGCGGCCTCACCGTGCACTATCCCTCGAACGAGGAAATGCCGATCTATGACGCCGCCATGATGTACCAGAAGGAAGAGGTTCCGCTGGTGGTCTTCGCCGGTGTCGAATACGGCAACGGCTCGTCGCGGGACTGGGCCGCCAAGGGCACCAATCTTCTCGGCGTCCGCGCCGTGATTGCGCAAAGCTTCGAGCGCATCCACCGCTCCAACCTCGTGGGCATGGGGGTCGTTCCCCTGCAGTTCCAGGACGGGCAGAGCTGGCAGACGCTGGGGCTGCGCGGCGACGAGCAGGTGACGATCCGCGGCCTTGCCGAAGGGCTGAAGCCCCGCGCCACGCTCACCGTCGAGGTGACCCGCGCCGATGGCACGAAGGCGAGCTTCCCGGTTCTCTGCCGCATCGATACGCTGGACGAGATCGACTACTACAAGAACGGCGGCATTCTGCACTACGTGCTGCGCAACATCGCCAAGGCCGCCTAGGTCCGGCATTCACGGAAACGGGATCGGGGCCGCAGCGATGCGGCCCTTTCCTGTTGGGCGGGAGCGTGCGAAGGTGATGGCCTCACGTCCAGGAGGCAGCCATGCGCGCACCTCTCCTTGCCGGCTTTTCGACCCTCGTCATCTTCGGCCAGGCCCTGGCCAATCCGGGCCTTGCCGCCGGAACCATCGCCCACAACTGCCAGTGCCTTGCCCGGGGCCATGCCTACGCTCAGGGCGAGATCGCCTGCATCGACGGCAAGCGCCTGCAATGCGCCATGAGCCAGAACGTCTCCTCCTGGAACCCGTTAGAGGGCCAGTGCCGGCCGGAAGATCTGAATGCTTCGTTAACGCCGCTTCTCCTGCCGCAGGCCCTCTCCCGGCCTTTGCCGGGGCAAATGCCGCCCCTCACCCCCATGTGATTGGCATGTGTATGTCCCAGTCTCCATAACGGTCCCATGAACACGAGTCTGACGCGCCGCGCTGCCATGGCCCTCCTCGCCGGAGGGGTTGCGGGCCCGCGTCTGGCCGCAGCCGAAGCGTCGGCTGCGCCGGTCCTGATCGAGCTTTTCACCAGCCAGGGCTGCGCCTCTTGTCCGCCGGCGGATTCCTTCGCCGGTGAACTCGCCCGCGACCCGCTCAACTTCGTCGTCTCGCTCAACGTCGACTACTGGGATTACCTCGGCTGGAACGACACCCTCGCCAAGCCGGAATATTCCAAGCGCCAGTTCGACTACGGCAAGTCACGTGGCGACATGCAAGTCTACACCCCGCAGATGGTGATGAACGGCCACTATCACGCCGTGGGCAGCAACCCCACCGAAGTGCGCAAGTTCATTTCCGAATGCCGCGAGGAAGGCCTGAAGGCGGAGATCACCCTCACCGTCACCGACACGGAAGTGAAGGCGGCCATCGCGCAGAATGCCGCCTTCAAGGGTGAGGCCACGCTCTGGCTCATGGCTGTGGAACCGGAAGTGAAAGCCGTGATCGAGCGCGGCGAGAATGCCGGCAAGACCGTGACCTATCACAACGTGGTCCGCAACATGGTGCCCGCTGCCCTGTGGAAGGGCGAGGCCTATGAAGGCCAGTGGATGCGCGAAGCCGTGATCCCCGCCAACTGCAAGCTCTGCATCGCCGTGCTGCAGAAGGACAAGACCGGCCAGGTCATCGGTCTCGCCCGCGCGTAAGGCGCGCAAACACGCCCTCTGGTTGATCGCTGACACATTCTCACGAGGCCGTGAGATTGCAAATTTTTCATCATCCGCCGATTTTGATCCTGCGTTTTCCCTCACACAGCGCGCCGCTCATTGGTGCCTGCAACACACGAGGGAGAACTGTTATGCGCAAGACCATCCTTGCCACGCTGGCGCTTGGCTTCATCACCACCGCGGCTTACGCCATGAACCCCATGGTGGGTGGCGCCGAGATGTTCCCGGAGAAGAACATCGTCGAGAACGCCGTCAATTCGAAGGATCACACCACGCTGGTTGCTGCGGTGAAGGCCGCGGGCCTCGTGGAAACGCTGCAGGGCGCTGGCCCCTTCACGGTGTTCGCCCCGGTCAATGCTGCGTTTGACGCGCTGCCCGCCGGCACCGTCGATACGCTGCTCAAGCCCGAGAACAAGGACAAGCTCGTCAAGATCCTGACCTGCCACGTGGTGCCGGCTGCGGCCTTCGCGGCCGATGTGCAGAAGATGATCACCGATGGCGGCGGCAGCGCCAAGGTGAAGACGGTGGGTGGCTGTGAGCTCACCGCCTCCGTCAAGGACGGCAAGGTGACGATCGCCGACGAGAACGGCACCGCCGCCACCGTCACCATCGCCGATGTGAAGCAGTCGAACGGCGTTATTCACGTGATCGACAAGGTCCTCCTTCCGAAGTCGTAACCCCGCCTATCGCGTGAATGCGAGCAGGGACGGACCCGCCTCCGTCCCTGTTTTCTTATGTGATCAATCCATACATTCGCGCATACCCTTACACCGTCATTCCGGACGCGCGCCTTGATCGAGCGAAGCGAGATGTCGCGCGCGAGCCGGAATCCAGCTTTGGATGTCAAGCACGTGGAAAGCTGGGCCCCCGCCTTCGCGGGGGTGACGAAGGAAAGGGATCAAGCCCCCCATCTCGTCCCCCTGTCATCCCGGCCGCCACTCAGGCTAAGGAGGGCCATGAGCCGCGATCCCCGTTACGACATCCTCTTCGAACCCGTCCGCATCGGACCCGTTACCGCCCGCAACCGCTTCTTCCAGGTCGCCCACTGCAACGGCTACGGCTGGACCCAGCCGCAGGCCCTGGCCGAAATGCGCGGCATCAAGGCGGAAGGCGGCTGGGCCGTGGTCACCACCGAGGAAGTGGAAATCCACCCCTCCGGCGATTGCGAACCCTTTCACGAGGGCCGCCTCTGGTCCGACGCCGATATCCCCGCCCTCGCGCTCATGGCCGAAGCCGTGCACTTCCACGGCTCGCTGGCGGCCATCGAGATCATGCATCACGGCCCGTCCTCGGCGAACCGTGGCACGCGCGAAGTGCCGATCGGGCCGTCGCACCGCCCGGTCACCGCCTATGATCCGGTCCAGGCGCGGCGCATGGACAGGCAGGACATCCGCAACCTCCGCAGCTGGCACCGCGATGCCGCACGGCGGGCCAGGCGCGCCGGCTTCGACATCGTCTATGTCTATGCCGGCCACGAACTCGGCATCCCCATGCACTTCCTCTCGCGGCGCATGAACGACCGCACGGATGAGTATGGCGGATCACTGGAAAACCGCGCCCGGCTTCTCCGCGAACTGATCGAGGACACCAAGGACGCGGTGGGTGACACCTGCGGTGTTGCCGTGCGCATCGCCGTCGATGAATTGCTGGGAGACGCCGGCATCACCTCGGACGGCGAAGGCCGCGACGTCATCGCCATGCTCGCCGAACTGCCCGACCTCTGGGACGTGAACGTCTCCTCCTGGGCCAACGACAGCGCCACCTCGCGCTTCCGGAAGGAAGGCTATCAGGAGGACTACACCCGCTTCGTCAAGCGGGTGACGACCAAGCCCGTGGTGGGTGTCGGCCGCTACACCTCGCCCGACAAGATGGTCTCGCTCATTAAGGGCGGCGTGCTCGACTTCATCGGCGCGGCGCGCCCCTCCATTGCCGATCCCTTCCTGCCGAAGAAGATCGAGGAAGGCCGCCTCGACGACATCCGCGAATGCATCGGCTGCAACATGTGCGTGACCAGTGACTTCACCATGACGAACCTGCGCTGCACCCAGAACCCGACGATGGGCGAGGAGTGGCGGCGCGGCTGGCATCCGGAGCGCATCGCCGCGAAGGAAACAGGGAAGAAAGTATTGGTCGTTGGGGCGGGTCCGGCGGGGTTGGACGCGGCCTTGACAGCGGCGCGGCGCGGCTACGAAGTGCATCTCGCCGAAGCCGGCACGGAACTGGGCGGCCGCCTCATTGCCGAGACGAAGCTTCCGGGGCTCGCCGAATGGATCCGCGTGCGGGATTGGCGCGTGGGTCAGTTGCAGCGGCTTGCGAACGTCACGATCTATCGCGACAGTGCGCTCACAGCCGATGACATCATGGGCTTCGAGGCCGATCACGTGGCGATCGCCACGGGTGCAAAGTGGCGGCGCGATGGCGTGGGTCGTGACAGCGGTTTCGCCATTCCGGGCTTCGATCATGCAAACGTGCTGACGCCGGACGACATTCTCGCAGGCCGCCTGCCGGAAAGGCCGGTCGCGGTCTATGACGATGATCACTATTACCTCGGCGGCGTCATTGCCGAGCGCTGCGCAGCAGCGGGGCTCGCCACGACTTACGTCACCACCGCCCTTCAGCCTTCTGCTTTCACGGTGAACACGCTCGAGGCCACCGCCATCGCCAAGCGGTTGGTGCGGGCCGACATCACGCTGGTCACGCGCGTCAGTGCGGCCCGCTTCACAGGCGAGGCGCTTGCCGTCACCGATCATCTTTCGGGCGAGACGCGGGAGATCGCCGCCAAGGGTGTGGTCACCGTCACAGCGCGCTGGCCGAACGATGATCTCTTCACGGCAACAGGCGAACGCCTGAAAGCGCAGGGCGAGACGGCCATGACCCTCCGCCGCATCGGCGACTGCAATTCTCCAAGCACCATTCAGGCGGCGGTCTATGCGGGTCATCGCTGGGCCCGGGAACTGGATGAGGAGGTGTCGCTCAATTATCCGCGTGAATTGCCGAAGGCGGAGCCGCTTCGCCGCTTCTGGAAATGAGCGTTCTGAAATGACAAGGGGCCGGATTGCTCCGGCCCCTCGCACGACTGTCCCGAGCCTGTTGGCGTTAGGCTGGCCACCGGTCCTGCCACGTCTGGTGATAGGCAGGCGCCCCCGGCTGCAGGTCAGTCATTCAGCTTTGTGGTTCACCCATGTCTTCCACAAGTCTGAATCCGATGTGGGTGGGCGGCTTGCCGGAGGAGCAGCCGCCCGCCGCAGGATTGCGCACGAACACCGAGACCGTGGCCGTGTGCGCCCCCATGGCCTTGAAGGCAGGGCAGCGGTCCGCAGTGACGCCCGCCTGCTGCGAGTCCATGCAGCTCGATGTCCATTCCCAGACATTGCCGTCGAGATCGCGCACGCCGTCCTTGCTGCGCGACCATGCGCCTTGCGGGCGCACCGGCCCGCCCGGCGTCTCTTCCTGTCCGTAGTTGGCGGCCCAGGCGAGACGCGGATCATCGAAGAGCGGCTTCTGCGGAGCGGGCTCCGCGATGCCGCTGATCGCCCGCCATTCCGTTGCCGTCGGCAGGCGCAGCTTGCGGCCGTGCTTGCCGTTGTACCATGTGATGTAGGCGTCGACGTCGAACCAGTTCACACCGGTCATGGGCGTGGTGCGAGGATCTGCCACCCTGGCGGCAATATCCTCGCAGGCCCCCGCCGCAACACAGGCATCCCATTCCGCCACCGTCACCTCGTAACGTGAAACATTGAGGCTCGTGCCGTCAGCTGCGACCGGAACCAGGTCAAGCGCCGTGGTGTGTGTTCCGGCGAGATGGAAAAGACCCGCCGTCAACACCACGAGAAGACCATTGGCTCCGGTGCGCAGCATCGGCCTTACCCCTGCTGCATCGGAGCAGGCTTGGACACCTGGCTCATCAGGTCATCGTTCCATTCGCCTTCCACCACCACATGCGCGGTGGCACCCAGCATCACGGCTTCGATCAGGTTGTGATTGACGTAGGCATAGACACCGGGCTGCCGGAACTTGTAGGCCATGGCACCGGCGGACCCGCCGCGGATGAACCATGTCTCGAGGTTGGTGTCGGGCTTGTCGTTGAAGGAGCCGCCTTCCCAGACATAGTCGCCGTGGCCGCCGATCAGATGGGGCCGCGAGTCGCGGTTGGCCTGGGAGTGGATGAAGAGGACGGTCTCGCCCACCTTCGCCTTGAGGGCGCCCTTCTCGGTCAGTGCACCCTTGGCACCGTTGAAGACCACGTGTGTCGGCGTCAGCGTGCGCATCACCTCCATGGCGTCCGACATGTTTTCGCCGGGCACTTCATACTTCTTGTAGTTCCCGTTCTGGTCGCGCGGGATGTAGAAGTCCTGTTCGCCGATGTAGTAGACGCGGTCGTAGGTGACAGGCTTGCCTTCGCCATCCTTGATGCCATCGCGCGGCAGCACCATCACCGCGCCGTTCATGCCGTGCACCACGTGATACGGGATCATCACGTCGCCCGGTGCGCAGTGATAGACGAAGACGCCGGGCTTGATCGCCTTCCAGCGCAGCACAACCTGTTCGCCGGGCAGGATCTTGGTGAGCGCGCCGCCGCCCAGTGCGCCGGTCGAGGCGTGGAAGTCGATGTTGTGCTCCATGATGTTGGTGGGCAGGTTCTGCAGCGTCACTTCGACATAATCGCCTTCGTGCGCCACGATCATCGGGCCCGGAACCGTGCCGTTGTAGGTGAGGGCCCAGACCTCGGTGCCTTCATCGTCGATCACCAGCTTCTTTTCCTCGATGGTGAGTGTGACTTCGATCACCTTGGGGCCGCCGTCGGCCACCTGCTTGTGCTCGGGCAGGAAGGGCGGTGCGACGAGCGTCTGCTTCACGCGCGGCAGCTTGGCGATGTCGGTTGCTTCCTCGGCGCGGGCCTCGGTGATGGAGAGCGTCGAGGCAGCGGCAGCGACGGTGGCAGCGGCGAGCAGTCCCCGCCGGGAGAAGCTGGGGGTGCCGAGGAGGGTTTTCAGGAGAGGGGAGGTAGACATGATGTCGTCCTTTTGAAGATTCGGTTGTTACTGAACGTCGACCACGGTCCACATGCCGGCCATGTAGTGCCCGGCGATGTTGCAGTAGAGCAGGTACTTGCCGGGGTTCAGGTTGAGCGTGAGGGAGACGGACTTGTTGGGGGCGATCTCGTTCACCGATCCCAGCGTGAAGAGCTGCTCGGCATCGACCTTGGCGCGGCTCTCGTCGTAAGGCAGCATCTGGTCTTCGCTGCTGATCTGGGCGACGATCACCTCGTGCACGATGGCGCTGGCGAGGTTGGTGACGTCGAAGCGGACGGCGCCGCGCTTTACATGGTTGGGGTTGGCATTCACGGCCATCTTGGCCTTGGACATGTCGGCGTTCATGCCCATGCCGAGGCGCAGGTTGCCGCCATCGGCTGCACCCGTCTTGTCGATGAGGGTCACCCGCACAAGGCTGTCGGCCCAAGCAGTGGCTGACATCATGGCGAGAGCGAGGGGCAGGGCCAGTAGGGTTGTCTTTTTCATCGTGTGCTCCTGTATTCGATGTATTTCGAATGCATGTTTACGACGCCGATTCCCGCTCCACCTTGATTTGAATCAAGGCTTGCACTGCCGCTACAAGCGCATGTTGTGGTCAAAGGACGATTGCATGCGGCTGACAAGTTTCAGCGACTATTCCCTGCGCCTTCTCATCCTCTGCGCCGCCCGTGCGCCGGAGCTGGTCACCATTGCCGAAGCGGCAACGATTTACGGAATCTCGCGCAACCACCTGATGAAAGTGGCCAATGAATTGACCAAGGGCGGCTTCCTGCGCTCGGTCAGGGGGCGCAATGGCGGCCTGCACCTCGCCCGGCCCGCCGAAGAGATCTCCATCGGCAAGGTTGTGCGGATGATGGAAGGTGGCGGGGAGTTCGTCGAATGCTTCGTGCCGGGAAACACCGGCTGCGTCATCGCGCCCGCCTGCGGACTGAAATTCCTTTTCGCCTCGGCATTCGAGGATTTCTTCAAGCGCCTCGATGGCGCAAGCCTTGCGGACGTGATCCGCAAGCCGGCCCAGATCAAGGCCCTGCTCACCCCGGCGGCATGACACGAAAAAGGGCGGGTAAAGAAGCCCGCCCTCTGCAATTCTGTCAGTGAAGGCCCGATTAGGCCGCCTTCTTCATCAGCCCGCGATTGATGATCGCTTCCGCGATCTGCACGGCGTTGAGGGCGGCACCCTTGCGCAGGTTGTCGGACACGACCCACATGTTGAGGCCGTTCTCGATGGTCTGGTCGTCGCGGATGCGGCTGATGAAGGTGGCATAGTCGCCGACGCATTCGACCGGCGTCACGTATCCGCCGTTCTCGCGCTTGTCCACCACCATGCAGCCGGGCGCCTCACGCAGGAGTTCACGGGCTTCCTCGGCCGAGAGCGGCTTCTCGAACTCGATGTTGATCGCTTCCGAATGGCCCACGAACACCGGCACGCGCACGCAGGTGGCCGTGACCTTGATCTTGGGATCGAGGATCTTCTTGGTCTCCGCCATCATCTTCCATTCTTCCTTGGTGTCTCCGGAATCCATGAAGACATCGATGTGGGGAATGACGTTGAAGGCGATCTGCTTGGTGAACTTCTTGGGCTCCGGTGCATCGGTGACGAAGATGCCCTTCGTCTGGTTCCACAGCTCGTCGAGGCCTTCCTTGCCCGCGCCCGAGACCGACTGGTAGGTGGCGACGACGACGCGCTTGATCGTCGCGGCATCGTGCAGCGGCTTCAGGGCCACCACCATCTGCGCGGTGGAGCAGTTCGGATTGGCGATGATGTTCTTGCGCTTGTTGTTGGCCATGTACTCGGTGAGGACATGGGCGTTCACTTCCGGAACGATGAGCGGAACTTCCGGATCATAGCGCCAGCAGGACGAGTTATCGATGACGATGCAGCCGGTGGCGCCGATCTTCGGCGACCATTCCGTCGAGACGGACGAGCCCGCCGACATCACGCAGAAATCCACCTTGGAGAAATCGAAGGTCTCGAGGTCCTTGCACTTCAGCGTCTTGTCGCCGTAGCTCACTTCCACGCCTATCGACTTGCGCGAGGCAAGGGCGTGAACCTCGTCTGCCGGGAACTGACGTTCCGCCAGGATGTTCAGCATTTCCCGGCCCACGTTGCCTGTGGCGCCGACAACTGCAACCTTGTATCCCATTGGGGTAACTCCTTGGTTTTCTCCGCCCCTGGAAGCCCGCTGGTGGCGTGCTCCGCTCACGGCATGATCGTTCCGGCCTTCCGCCCCCGCAGGGGTCAAGGCCGGGGGAGAAGGCTCACAACGTTTTCGTTTTCGTGAGTTTCGTCTGTTTGGCGAGGAAGCGCGCACGCGTCATCCCGCCCGGAAGGGCGCACACCGGGAAAAGGGTGGCAGGGGAGCGATACATGGTCAGCCTGTTCAAAACGGGGCGCTTCTAGCACCTTGGGCAGTCCAGTCAACCTGCCGTCGTGGCGGCCCGGGAAAATGGGGCGAAACGGCCGGAATGACGTCCGGCGGGGTACGAATAAGCGCCCCATCCGGCCGGCCGGCGGCGGCCCCAGGGACTTTGGCGGGTCTATCGATTTGGGGGTTGGCAGTGGCCAAAGCCTCGGCTAAGAGCGCGCCCACGACCACGGGGCAACCCGTCTGCGGAGAGGTGGCAGAGTGGTCGATCGCGTCGCACTCGAAATGCGAAGTACTCGCAAGGGTACCGGGGGTTCGAATCCCTCCCTCTCCGCCATACTTCCTCCCGCCGGCGTCCATAGCCAACCGTCACCATCCGCAAAACCAAGCGAAAGAAGTGGTCTTTTCACCGTGGCCGTCCGTCAACGTCCGTAGACGGTTGCCCAAAGCCACGCTAAATTTGGGGTCTGATTTGGGGTCTCGGACCATGGCGAAGGCTATAGGCAGCAAACACAAGCCCGGCGACGTCACCGCCCTGCAGGTCCAGCGCTTCAAGGGACCGGGCAAGCTCAAGATTGGCGCCGGCCTCTACCTTGTCGTGACGCCCACTGGTAACCGGCGTTGGGTGTATCGCTTCACGTTCGCTGGGAAGCCGTCAGAGCTGTTTCTGGGCCCTGAAGGTCGTCTGACCTTGGCAGAAGCCCGGGCCAGGTGCGCTGAGGCAAAGGCACTTGTCGATGCTGGCAAGGACCCGCGCCACTCCATGAATGCTGCCGCCAGGCGAGCGAAGCAGGCCAAGACTGCCGGCGTACCCGCATTCGGGGACCTCGCAGACGATTATATCGACAGCCTCGAGCCCACCTTCAAAAATGAAAAGGCCCGTCAGCCGTGGGAACTGTCACTGGTCACATATGCGGCTGCCATCCGAAAGATGCCGGTCAATGCAGTCACGACCGCCCACATCGCGGATCTGCTAAAGCCGATCTGGCACACAAAGCCGGAAACTGCCCGGCGGGTGCGCTGGCGGGTCGAGGCTGTGTTCAGCGAGGCCATCGCCCGCGGACACCGTGACAAGAACCCGGACGGCGAGCTCATCGTCCAGCGCAATCCCGCATCCTGGAAGGACAACCTCGACCGCACCAGCTTGAACCGTCGAAAGGCCACCAAGCAGCTTGTGAAGCACCATCCGTCGATGCCGTTCAAGGACGTTCCCGCCTTCCTCACTGAGCTCAGAAGCAGAGAGAGCCTGGCAGCCCGGGCGCTGGAATTGTGCATTCTAACCGCAACCCGCACCGCTGAGGTCAGCGGCGCCCGTTGGGCTGAGTTCGATCTCAAAGATGGGACATGGACCATTGCTGCTGAGCGCATGAAGGCAGGCCGGGAACATGTCATCCCATTGTCAGCGCCAGCACTAGCCGTCGTGAAGGCATTGCCGCGCTATGAGGGAAGCCCATTCGTGTTTCCGGGCCTCACCGGTGACAAGCACCTCTCGAACATGTCCATGGCCATGCTCTTGCGCCGCATGGGCCGGGAAATGGTCACGGTCCATGGCTTCCGGTCCACTTTCCGGGATTGGGCGGCGGAGACAACGCAGTTCCCGGCTGAGGTGGCTGAAATGGCGCTGGCTCATACCATCGCCAGCAAGGTGGAGCGGGCTTATAGGCGCGGCGACCTGTTTGAGAAAAGGAAGAAGCTGATGGCGGCTTGGGCAAACTATTGCGGAGCCGAATGTGGAAGCAACGTCATTGTGATGCGCTAGTCGCGCCAGTCACATAAATCTGAGACCGACGCTGGTCAAAAAAATACGGCCCGCCGAAGCGGGCCGTACGGAAGAAACCAATCCTGTATGGATTAGAAGTTCCACCACGTAACCCAGGCAGCCCTGGTTTCCGTGCTGTTGTAGTCGTAGGTGGTGTCGCGATGCGTGTAGGATGCCTGCAGACCGGTCTTCAGCTGAGAAACAGGCGACCAGTAGATACCACCGGCAACTGCGGTCGTCTTGGTGGTGTCGTCGTAGTATTCGCCCTTATACTTCGAGTAACCGGCACCGACTTCTGCAGAGATCGAGTCGGACAGTGTCGCCACGATGGCGGCGCTGACTTCCCAACCGTCACCCACGTTGATCGTGGACGGGCTGATCGTGTAGAACACGTTGTTGCCGACGCTGCCGGCCACCGACACGTCGAACATGTCAGAGAGCTTGGCACCGAGGCCGAGGCCGATCTGCGACTGCGTATACTTCTCGTCGTAGAGACCGGTGTCACGGACGAAGCCCGCGAGTTCGGCGTTGAACATGTCGCCAGAGTAGGTCACTTCAGCAGCAACGCCCAGCGGGCCGCCCTTGATGTCCGCGATCGGGGTCCCGGCGAGGTCGTCATAGTTACCGCCTTCATCCGTGTGCTCGAGAGCGACAGCGATGCCGATCGGGCCGGAATTGTAGGACAGACGGAGCTGCGTGAAGTCGCCGCCGTCAACACCCACGCTGCCGCGGGAGATGTAGGCGTCGTTGATTTTGCGAATGCCGTAACCGATCGTGGCGAGCGAGCCGTTATAGCCGCCGGCGAACGTCAGTTCCGGGGTCATCTTCCACCAGCCCCAGGCGTAGTCCATCTTCACCGTGCCAGACTGGCTGGTGAAGCCGGTGTTGGTGGTGGAGGTCTGCGTGTTGTCGATGTCGGCGTAGATCGACATGCTGGCGCCAACTTCGCCAACGGCGGTGTCGGTCGTGCCGGTCACATCGAGACGGCCACGTGCCTTGATGTGCAGCGTGTTTGCCTCGTAGTCATCGGTGTAGTAGTTGCGATCATAATAAGCCAGAGCGGCGCGGACGCTGCCCGACCACTGGATCACGGTCGAGGCCGGAACGTCAGCCGTCGGCAGAACGCCGATGGTGGTGACCTTCTTGGCATACATGTTGTTGTCACGGACTTCGAGGCCCGGAACAACGATGCGATCGCCTTCCGAGACGGTCATCAGCGAGAAGCCAGCCGGAACAGCAGGAGCAGCCTGGAGGGCAGCAACATCAGCCTGGAGGGCTTCGATCTGGGCCTTGAGGGCCGAGAGGTCGTCAGCGCGGGCGCTAACCGACACAGCAGCGAGAGCCGCCGTACCGAGAAGAGCAAGCTTCATAACTTTCATTTGGTTTCTCCCAAATCTGTTAGGTTTCAATGCGTGCCCCCAATCCCCTGCAGGAAAATGCGTGCACTCATCAGACGAACTGGAGATCAGTTCCCGCACAGAGTTCTCACGTGAAGATGCTTATTTACAAATAAGCTATAAGTCCTGACATGGATCATGCAGTCGCCGCGCGTCTCGATTAAGCTATTGCAATAAAATAAAAAAATGGCGTCGCTCAAGCGGTTATTCACGGCTTTCTTATTCGGCTCGCCTGCTAAAATGGAACCGGTGTTGCGTGGAAGCCACAAGTTTCTGGAGCGGTTTTCTTACGCAATTATGAACCATGCCCGGAAAACGTCTCCTGCCATTAACGAAGTTGCCCGCGTACGGCTTTGATTCGCGTTTTTGGGTCCCAGTCGTTCACCCGGAGTGGCTAGCACGCTCCATAGAGCACCGAGTTTCCCGGCTGACCATCCCAGAGGGCAAATAACCCGATTGTATCAACGTTCCGTTGGATTGATGGTTCTGGGAACGAGGGAGGATCCGGAATCGAAAAGCTATCTTGTTATTTGCAAATAATTCCTTGAAGAAGTCGTCAAGTTCTAGGGTGATGCAAAGGAGAGCATGATGGCTCGAGCGGGGCGGCGAAGTCGTGGCGCTATTCTGACGATCAGCATGATACGCGCGGTAACAACAGCGATTCGTGCCCGCAGTATGACTGAAGCAGCCTTGCTGCTCGGAATATCGCAGTCGGCGGTCACACAATATGTGAACAAGTTTGAGCTCATCACCGGGCTGAAAATCATTCGACGAGTGGGAAACGGCCTATTCGTCGAGCGCGAGGACATCGCGGAGATAATGGATAAAATCACCGAGCTCAGCGATCAAATGGACCGCTTGGTGCAGGCTCAGTCTTCGAAGCCCACATTAGCAGTCCCATACTCCATTGCGGCGTTAATAGGAATGCGCCCGGAATTGGTCCAATGGGGTTCGACGAAGTACAACATGGAGACGATGGCGTATCGCGAGTTAGCCAGACAATCTGGTCAAAACTCCTTTGACATAGTCGTCCGACCTTTACGGGTGCGGGAAACAGATTTCGAGCATCAGTTCACTTGTTTGTTCCAGCTTTTGCAGCCAACGACTTGGAGCGATGGATCGACAAAACAAGCACCTTTACCGGTCATTCTGCCCGACACGGCCTGCCCGACACACTCTGCGGCCATAGACTTTCTACAGTCTCGACGAATTGACTTCAGCGAAGTGGCACGGTCTGAAGACGTCGGTCAGCGAGCAAACTACGTAAAGGCTGGCTCTTGCGCCACCATCTTGCCGGTTGGCCTAATCCGGCATCACCCTGATTTTGCGGAAGCGAAAGCCGTGGAAACGATAAGCCCTCCGATAAGCGTACGGTTCACTATTGTCACGCCAGCGAGAAGCGCAGAGCGATCAAATCCCATGGCGTTCCTTGATGAGTTTTGCAGCAAACTGCAGGACTTTGGAGTTGCAAGCGACGCATGATGCGGCCCCTTGAATGCCGATAACAATTAGTCAGCAGTTCAAAGCAGACCTTTCCGCCTAAGATAGCCAACCAGCACTTCCCGAATTGCAGCAGCACGACTTTCGGCTCCCGTGGCCTCAACATGCTTGTCCAGCGCGGACATCAGGTCAGGCTGAATCCGAACCACCACTTGCTCGCCCTTGCCGGTCGGTTTCGGGCCGGGCCTCTTCCGCTCAACATTTTTCATCTGTGCTAGCACATTTCTATTGCGGTTGATAGTGAACCGTGCTAGCACAATAACAGGCCGGACGGAAGCGCGAACTTCCAATCCGGCCCTAACCACAAAGCAAAGGACCCTTGCATCATGGCTACCCAGCTCAATACCACGAACCGCTTCCACAACGTCAGCCCTGAAATGCTGGCTGACCTCATCGGCGACCTGGACCGCAAGGCCAAGGACGCCAGCGCCGAACTGGAAGCCGCCAAGGACGCCTTCAAAGCCCGTGGGCTTCTCATCGCGTCCGGTGAAAATCACTCTGTCATGGTGCAGAAGTCGATCCGCCAGACTCTCGACACCGCCAAGGTGAAAGCCGAAATGGGCCAGAACTGGTTCGACGACCGCTCCAAGCTTGCCGAGGTTATGACCCTCCGCATTTCCACCGCTGCCGCCGTCGCGGCCTGAGCCATCACCGGGAGGGCTGCCCCTCCTCCACCTCACAGGACAAGAACATCATGAACACCACAGGATTGGCCGTGGACAGCGAAGCCATGTCCGAACGTGAAGAAATCGAGGCTGCCATCGAGCAGCTGATTGCACTGCTTGACGCCATGGACGGCGACCCTGACCTGGAGCCCTCACTGGGTATGGGCGACGCTCACGGCGCCGACGACAGGGAAAGGGACGATGCCGACGACGAGGACTGCGGGGACAGCGAACCTTGGCTCGCCGCTCCGGAACGTCACCCGCCGCTCCCACCCGACCACAGTGTCAAGACAGCCATTCTTGCTCACCAGCGCCCCGACCTGTTCCGCTTTTCGCTGCCTGAGCGGACCGACAGAGGTCACCAGCTGGCCTGGGCAGATGGCGACTGCGACGACGGTGAAATCGACATTGACGATGAGCGCGAGCCGGATGGGCACGACGAGCTCTGGGAGCAGCCGCTCACCTTCGACCAGTTTTCCACAGAGCACTTGCCGGGGAGCACACGCCCTCGGTAAATTTCACATCGCCGGGCTACCTCGACGGAGGGAAAAGCGGACGCATCTCCGCCCGCCCGGCAGCCTCGCAAGATGCCAGCGCAAGGGATGCTAGCGCGTGAGCCAAACCAAAAAACCTCTCTTACGCTTGAATGAGCTTCATGCCCGCTACCTGTTAGCTATTGGGTACATCAGGCCGGGCGGCGGCCATTTGACCCAAAACCCGTTCGCCCAAGCCTTGGACAGGAAAATTGGAGAAATGCTGGACACGGACATTTCGTCAGCAGCATTTACTGGAAAGCTCAAATTCCAGGGCTCTCGCGACTTGAGCAGGGCAACAAATATGTCCGGAGCTAGCAGGAACCAGCGCAATCTGGAACCCGTGAGCGAAATCCCGCAAAGCTACTTTGCCATTCCAAGGGGCATATCACCTACCAAGCTACTTTCCTACAGCGACGCTCAAATGAGTGACGTTGGATTCGAAACACTTCACCCAAGCCCACGACACCCCGATTTTGAGATGGTGCTTGTGGACGGCGATACGGTTGACGACTTCCTTCTTACCGTGAAACACTTTGCCAGCGACTTGCCCGGAGTGAAGGCAATTTTGCCAGACTGGCCCAAATACAGTTTGTGCCAAGCCGTTACGGCTTTGGCACTAGGGCATCCGGTCGAGAGCTCAGGTATCGCTCAGTTCCTGGATCCCACTTACGAGGAGCGTTCTTCCTTGGCGCAATCTGCTCTCGAAGAAAGAGCTACATCCGAGCAGTATTCTCATTTTCCGGATGAACTTCCAACCACGGCAGTTGCCTACGTGCACTGTTTCATGGACGGCCGGGTTCCTAAACCGTGGCCTCCATCCGCTGAACGTTTACATCGTTTGGCGTCCAGCCAAGCCGAAAGAGAGCTAGCTGACGGTCGTGCCTTAGAGACAGCTTCAGCGGCAATTTATGGGGCGCTCCGTTTCGGCCGCATCTCAGCCTCGGGGAGGCGGAGCAAAGGCGGCAAGGTGGAGCAGATACCGCTTGAGCACTTCAAGCCGCTGCTAACCATTAATTGGCTTTTCGACACGATTCACCCAGCGGACATTTTTGCAGACAACCGATTTGAGTGGGAAGAAGTGGCGCTTGATGGGCCTAGCTATCGGCATTGGATGGATGTCGTAAGAGAGCAAGGCAATTCTCCAACTGAACGACGGGATTTCTCGACTGGTGCTAAAAGCGATGACGAAAACGCGGGTTCCAGTTTCAGCGATGAAGGTATGAAACAGAGCCGCTGGAGTCTCATAACAACCCTCGTGTGGATTTCTACAAGGGATGTGAGCCTAGCCAGCAAGACGATTGTTGAGCATCGGACACTTCATCGGACAGACATTCGTCTCGATCTAGTGGATCAATTTGCTCAGGCCAAAGGACTGACTTCGCCTGTGAGGAAAACGTTATCTGATGCATGGCAAAATGAGCTTGCACCAGCATTGGCGAAGTCGTCGCTGACCGGTTTCGCGACCAAGACAGAAATGATGGTTGCCGGCGGGGTTCAGTCCAGTGTTGCGGGCGTACCCTTTCCTCCAGAAAATCAGCGCGGACTGGCCCTCACGTATAGGCCTTTTGACGCTCAACCAGATGGAATCGGCGGCATTGTTCTACGTCCAGAGAACTATACCCTCGCACAGTCGTGGACGGAATATCGAGAGTTGAGCTTTGCCCGGGAAGAGATAGTTTCCATATGGCCCCCAACAATGGATGAAAAGCTGCCGGTGCCTACGTCTCCTACGGTGCCTGTAGTTTTGGCCCATAGGCGGCCAGATCAATTGAACGCGGCGCTTGCATATCTTGAGCGGGCAGACGCTATGCCTGCGGACAGCAAAATCACAGCGCTGGTGGAAGATATGAAAAGCAGAACCGGTCACAGCGTTTCCTTCGACACAATGAGGAGAGCGCGGCACAAGTTCATGAAGGCCGCCAACTAGCTTCACGCAAAAGGGTCGCAGAAGCTTCTGCGCCTTCTGCAAGTGTTCTGCGTGTTCCGTTTATGAAACTCTCCGATCAGCCGCATGAGTACAGCGGCGTCCACAAAAGGAGAGTAAAATGGAAATTGCTGTTCCCGTTCCCGAAGCCGCCCGCCGCGCTGGCGTCGGCCGCTCTAGCCTCTACGAAGCTATCAACCGTGGCGAACTGCCTTTGCGTAAGGCAGGCCGCCGTTCGTTGGTCCGCGTCGATGACCTGAAGGCATGGGTCGATGCCTTGCCGGTCGCCAACCCTCACAAAATCGCAGCCTGAAAAAAAGGCCCGGCCAGCGCACCATCGCTGAAACCGGGCCAAAGGACATAAGCTATGACTTATCTAGCCCCACGTAACCCTCGCCGCAAGCGTTGTTCGACTCCACCCATGGAAAACATCTCAATCCAGGAGGGTCATGTCTTTATTCGGCGCTGGGCCATCGACAAACACTGCAACTTGCTGAGCTTGGAGGTGCGCCGTGCGTGACGAGCCTCTCATCCGCTTTCAGCGTTTTTTCCAAACTCAACCCAACGGTTGCTGGGAATGGACCGGGCGCCGCGACCGGCACGGCTATGGCGTCTTCAGCCTCACCATGCCCGGTGCCAATGGCAAGATCTGCCGGCAGCATGGCGCCCATCGGGCAAGCTACTTTCTGCACCGGGGGGAAATCCCTCCCGGTCTCTATCTCGACCACCTCTGCCGCAATCCCGCTTGTGTGAACCCTGAGCACCTGGAGGCCGTGACGCCGAAGGAAAACGCGCTTAGGGGCATTTCATTCAGCGCAGTCAATGCGCGGAAGCGGTCATGCATTCACGGCCACTCATTCGATGATGCCAACACCTATAGGCACGGCGGAAGGCGCAGGCAGTGCCGCCGCTGCAACGCTGCAGCTGTAACCCGCTACAAATCGCGCAGCAAGGCCCGAGACCAGCTTCAGGGTCGCCAGCGCATTCAGCAGGCAAAAAACTCCGTCAGTCCTCCAGCGCGCCAATCTGGCGCTGGCAGCGGCACTTCTTACGGAGGCCAGCGTTGACCCGGAGGAAAGCGGACAAGATCGGCAGGTCAAAGGGAACCCTTGCAAAGTTTGTCGGGCTGGAAATCTTTCTGCTCGATAGCCCTGCATTTGACTCCCTGGGGCTCTGTGCACGTCAGGCCTATGTCGAAATTGCTCGCCTCTACAACGGCAGAAACAATGGCAGTCTCGCGTTGTCGGCGCGAGGTCTTGCCCAGCGTCTCCACGTCTCCAAGGCAACCGCTGGGAGGGCCTTGAGCGACCTTGAGGCGCGGGGCTTTATCGAATGCGTCAAGGCCGCTGGTTTCAACCTCAAGTCTGGAGCTCGCCGTGCTGCCGAATGGCGAATGACACGGTACAGATGTGACGTGACGGGGTCACCACCGACCAATGCTTTCATGCGCTGGCGGGCTTCACAAAAGCATTTCACGGTCTCACCACAGGCCCATAGCGGTCTCACCACAGGCCCACTCCGCAACAATGTTGCTGAAAAAGGGACAGCAGTGGGCACGACACGAGACCGGAATGGGGTTCTTGGGGGTCAATCCGGTCTCACCACGGGCCCCCATTTAGATATTTGCCATGTACCTACGCGCTCTCTCCACGCGCAGCAGGGCGCGGCCAATCAAAAGGCCAGCGCCCCTGCGAGCGTGAATAGCCCCAATCAACTCGATACCTTCACTACTATCCACGGTGCGGCACTTCGCAGCCTGGCCGAACTCTCGGATTTGCTCCCGGCAGACCTCCAAAGCTGGAAGCAAGAAAATATCGCACCCTCACAGCAATCAAAATTCGCCCACGCGGCGGAGTGAATAGAAGGCAGACGACAATGACAGAGATGAGTGCGCGATGAAGCCAAAACATTCTTCAAGAGTTGCAGAAGATGCCCGCACGGAACAGGAGCTGGCCAGCGTGTCTCCCCTGGCCCGACCTGACGTCCTAGCTATTCATTGCACTCCCGGCGCAAACCCCCTTGAGGCACAGTCTCGACAAGTCATAGGACCCCGTGTTGCGGCAGCGTTGACCAATGGGACCATTGCCAAGAGCCTTCTCAAATCGGATCTCGACCTTTCGGCAACTCGCCTGGCCCTCAGAGAGGCAGCTGACCGGATCAAGGCTGGCGACCTCAGCGATGCGGAGTCCATGCTCTACAGCCAGGCAACCAGCCTCAACCTGCTGTTCGCCGAGATGACCCGTCGCGCCATGAACAACTTCAATGGTGACGCCCGCTACTTCGAGGCCGCCAAGGGCTACATGGGAATCGCACTGAAGGCGCAGGCGCAATGCTCCCGGACACTCGAAGCTCTTGGTAGCCTCAAGAACCCGCAGACCATTTTTGCCAAGCAGGCCAACATCAATAACGGCGGGCAGCAGCAGGTGAACAACGATGCGGCTCCCGCGCGCGCCGCAAATCCGGAAAACCCGCCAAACAAACTTTTGGAGCAGTCTGATGAGCACCGCATGGACGGACCAGCGCAAGGCGAAGCAGGCGAAGGCAATTCAGCGCTGGCGCCCGTGGGAGAAGGCTACCGGACCTAAGACGCCGGCAGGAAGGGCAAAGGTCAGCAGGAACGCCTGGAAAGGTGGCTTCCGCCCTAGACTTCGGCAGGAACTCAGAGAGATGAGGGCCGCGCTGGCAGAATTAGTAGCGGTTTTGCACATGAAACCCTAGGTTTCAGCTGCTGCATTTTCACGAGTAGTATGGGTTCTTGCGCCACGCCAGGTAGTCCCGATCCGGTCCTTTTCGCGTTGTGAATGCTTGTTGAGGTGCGATGTCTGTAAGATGTTTAAGCCGCCCTGGTTTATCAGGACGGGGCGGCGTCTTGCGTGATACCCTGACTCTAGCCACCACTCGAGCCGCCGCCCTCAATCGCTGGCGAGAGCTTTGTCGCTTTGATTTCGGCGAGGGGCCTTGGGGGAGGCCTCAGCCGGAGCGTTGTCCTGCACGCCCATATGCACGATAAAGCGCGTCACAAACCGCTCCACCTCGATGACGAGGGCTTTCAGTAAATGTTGTTCGATCTGAAAATCGACCACGGTGCCTGGCTCGCAGTTTACTGAGGTGCGTATGAAACCCGCCCCGGAGACCTGCGATTTGCGCTGTGTCAGAACCAACCGGCCCTGCTCCTTGAATACTCGTCCATCGGGCAACTTAACTGTTACCAACCCCACCACTTCAGCCGTTTCGCTCATCATTTCGTCCCCTGCGGAGTCTGCCATACTGTCAGCGTTGGACGGTGGTTTCAATTGCCTCCGATCTGAAGACACGAAATTCACTTTTGACTGCTATTCTTTGACAAGCCTCCCATCTGTAATCCCCCCATTCGGGCGGATCGTACAGGACGCTTTCGTGCCAGGCGGATTGCCCCTAAGCAACTATAGGTAGCAGTGTGTCCTAAGGCGAAGTGAACTGGCGATCACGAACCAATCCAAGACCTCAGGCTACCGCTTGATGTTGCTATCGGGCAACATATTGTTGGTTTTCAGCCGGTGGTTTGCCAACTTCTGGGATCATGTTTAAAAGCGGGTTAGGGTCTTGGGAGGGTCACATGAGAGCATCGAAGATTTTTTGCGGGGCGCTCTATTCCAGCACCGTGATTTGTAGCCTCAGTGGCTTTGCTTTTTCAGCCGATTTGGACGTTTCAGGCAATCTTCCCGCCGTCTCTGCGGTGAACGGGAAGGTGGAGTTCTTGGGCGGCGGAGCAGATGCAGATGGCATCGATTCTGATGGTCTCTTTTATGGTGGCGCAGCGCTGAGTGTTCCTCTCGGTGAGACGTTCGGGTTCCAAGCCGACCTGACTGCCCTGAACACATTTGGCGATACGGCCTATGGCGGCGCTATGCACTTTTTCACCCGCGACCCAAATGCATATCTCTTGGGTGGTGTCGGCGGCTATGTCGATACGGGTTCGGGACACATGGTGTGGGGTGGTGGCGAATCTGAACTTTACCTCGGTAACTTCACGCTTCGTGCAATTGCAGGTGTTTCAGACACGAAAGTTTCTGGGTTCGGTCGCGATACCGATTTCCTCGGCATTGCGGAGGCATCGTTCTACGCGACGGACAATCTGCGGTTCTCGGCGGAGGTGTCCACGGTCACCCGTTTCGAAAGTGCAAACATCGGTGTGGAATGGCTGATGCAGGATCAGCTCAATATGCCCGTCGCGTTCCATGCTACAGCGGCCTTGGGCGAAGATGGGTACGTAGCTGCTGCTGCAGGTTTGAACTTCTATTTTGGCGGCAGCGAAAGCAACAAGTCGCTAATCCGTCGCCATCGCGAAGATGATCCGCGCATTGAGGCGTTCCCGGGAAGCGCCGTGAATTTCGGCGGGACGAAGCTGATGAATGGCGGCCCTCGATGCGTGCCTGACGCTGACATATTGGAGCAGTATAGCTACGATACCTGCATCGGCGACTACGTCGGAAACCCCGATTAAAGGGCCGACCCGGAGTTGGAGTCCTTCTCCATTGCCGACTATTTGACGGGTTCAGCATCGCTTGAACGGGTGGCTGTTCAATCCAAAGAGATAAGTCTCACTTACTCTGAGTTGGCTGACTATGTGCCTCATCTTGCGACTAACCTCGACCGTCTGGGCATACGCGCTGGTGAGACGGTTGGTTTGGCGACCAAAGATCCTCTCCGCTCATTTCTTCTCGCACTAGCTCTTGGGTGGCGCGGATGCCGTTGGTTTCGGGCAACGCGCGAGGCTGTCTTCAGTACCAGTTTGTTCTACGACCATGTTCTTTCTGACACTCACCGGTCTCGTCCACCGCAGGGACGTTTTCATTTGCTGGGTGATGTTCTGGAATGGCCAGGCGGTGGTGCGCCAAAAGACGCGTACCGGTTCAAAAAAGATGAAATCGTGCTCTTTGGTCAGTCCTCTGGGACGACCGGAGAACCAAAAATATTGCCCATGACCGCAGCACAACTAAATTCGCGCTCAAGGCCCGAATTGCTGCTCGATGACAGTGTAGTTCCAGGAGTCGCCAGCGGCTTCCATTCTCTGCACATGGTCAGCTTTTACACCTTTCTCAGGACCTTCCGTAAAGGTGGAATGGTCGTCTTTGACAAATGCAGCGAAAATACCACGCACATCTTACTGTCGCCCGTGATGGCTTCCGAGTTTGTGCAGCGCGCGCCACAATCAAGAGCAAAAATACATAGTTGTTGGATTGGAGGCGGCCCCCTTTATCCGGCTCTAGCCCGCAAGCTGCTCGATCGCTTTCAGAACGTGGTTTACACCTACGGATCGCAAGAAGCCGGCAACGCGTCCTATCGAAACATCACGAGCCCAAACGACATCGGCGACCAGGCTGACGTCGGACAGTTGGCGAGTGGAGTTGACCTGAAGGTAGTTCTTGAAGATGGAGGTAGCGTACTTGCGGGAGAGCCAGGGATCATCCGCTACCGGACAGATTCCATGATCAGTGGCTATCTCGGAGATTCTGAAACCGCCATGGTAGATGGTTATTTCCAACCCGGGGATCTCGGCATACTTCATTCCAGCGGTCGCTTATCAATCAGCGGCAGAATTGCCGAACAATTTAATTTAGGCGGCGTAAAGCTGAATGCCAATTGGATTGATGAGGTCGTTCTTTCTGTTGACGGTGTCACAGATGCGATAAGTGCCACCACCGTTGACCAAGGGGGGCGTGAACACCTCTTAATTGGCTATGCTTCGTCAGTAGCAGTTGCAGCAGTGGAAAAATCTATCCGAGATCAGTTGCGAAAGAAATTTGGCAACGTTGCCGACAATAAGCTCGTTATCAAGAGACTTGAAGCAATTCCGAGGAATGAGAACGGGAAGTTGGACAGGAGACGATTTGCTCGTTTCGTGCATGCGTGACCTGCATCTAAGAGAGTCCAGGTCGCGATAGCCAAGAGCGTGTGGTAGCTGCTTCAGTGCGCAGCGTTGGATGTGTTTCCACGATCATGGGCTCTGCTGCAGATGACGCCGCTCGGGTGGTATAGGTCAGCCTACGATGGGGTTGGCAGCAAAGCGAGTAAAACCAGATTTATTGCCCGCGGATGGGGCAAACACGCTACGGTTGGTGGGGGTTGCGTCTCCACTGGTCTATGGCACTTACACTATGGCAGTCGCTCCGGACCACGAGCTCGAACTCAAAAGGCTCCTATCGAGGAACCGGCCACTTAGGATTTGGCTGAATGGAATCCATGGTCTCGTCCGCAACAGAAGGGGTGCCACTGTGGTCGTTGGACTCAGCCCCTGTGAGACGATGGAGCTTGTCCGTCTTGAAACCCTGCAATTCGGAGAGGACAAGACATCTCCTTCAACGATAAGCACCGCAGAAATTGAAAGGTACAGCGAGCTGTTCCACAATGTTCAAGCGGCCCTGTCTCTCTGGTTCTCTGGTGGGTTTAGGTCCGCAGGACGATGCGACTACATACATTGAGGGTGTCGCTGACTAGGATGCGGCGCAGAGCAGAAGCTTCGGAGGACTGAAGTGTATATAACTGCTGCAAGAGACTCGGACGTTGAGCGAGCTGTAAATTGTCTGGTAGATGCCTTTGCGGACGATCCGCAGATGGCATTCTTCTTTCCCTCGGTTGCGCAGGAGCGCGCAAGGGTAGTGTCCAAGTTTTTCACCATCCTGATGGAAGCACGACTTTCGCTGGATATGCCTGTCTTGATGATGAAGGACCGCGACACTGTTGTGGGTGCGTTAATGGGCTACGACACGCGCAGGCCCGAGTGGAAACCCGAACACGCAAGAAAGTTTGCGGAATTTGAAACGGTAGATCATGGCCTGGCTTTGCGCCTGCAACAGGCCGACCAAATCATGGAAGCCTGCAAACCTGTGGAACCGCACTATTATCTCGGAGTGGTGGGGGTTTTGCCCCAGTTCCAAGGACGCAAAATTGGGCGACGCCTCATTTCCGAATTTTTGAGGTCTTCCGAGCGAGACCCTGTTTCCCGAGGGACCTTTCTGGAGACTGCCAATTCTCGTAACGTTGCATTCTATGAGGCAATGGGGTTTCGCACATCTGGCAGCGGTCGAATTGGTGAAACCGGTGAACTCTGTTGCATGTATCGGGCTCATGCTGGCGGAGAACAATCCGTCGCTCCAGCAAAGCGTGGTTCGATGGACGTTGCAGAGCAACTACCGAAACTGCTCAAGAAACATTATGACAATGTTCTTCACGAGCCGACGCCACCCAAGCTGCAGAAACTCGCGGAAGAATTGGACGACAAGCTGGCGAGAATTGCGCAAGAGCAGAAACAAAAGTTATAGATCTCTCCGGGCGGGGTTTCACCGATCCAAAGCCTCAGCCATTCTAGATTGACATCACCAGCCTAGTTTACCGAAGGAGGAATCGTGCCCCAGTTCTTGGTTTCCATTCATCATCCCGACGACTTTGATCCAGCTTCCGAAGACGCAGCAATGGCGCAAGCCATTGATCAGCTCAACGACGAGATGACGGTCGCTGGAGTCCGGATATTTGTTGGCGGCCTTCGTCCTGCGGGGGAAGCCAAATCAATTCAAGCTCAACAGAAGGGACAAGTGACTATCGCTGATCGTCCTTATCTTCCCACCAGTGAACACGTGGGCGGCTTCTGGGTATTGGAAGCTGGCAACCTTGACGAAGCACTGGCGTGGGGTCAGAAAGCGGCGATTGCATGCAGAGCCCCCGTTGAGGTGCGCCAATTCAATTGAAGCGTTGCAGGATAGAATTGGGGTCAAATCTGGGGTCTTTCACCCACTTAAAATAAGATTTTCTTCTTAAAACAAATATTTGGTGGTATTTTTTGAATCCCTCCCTCTCCGCCATACTTTCTTTCGCCGCTATCCGCAGATAGGTGACTACTCCTTCGACGCCGGCGGATATCTCAACCGCCACGAGTCCGGTGTGATCGGGCCAAGGTCGCTGGCGCTTGTCAGCGTCACCGGGCGAAGCAACTGAACAGAACTGAGACTTCCCTCGAACTGCTTTCTGTGGTCTTAAGCCACCATGAGCGGTCAATCAGGTCCGGTGGGTCAATTCCTTTCGCCGCAACAACTGGCGGATTTCAATCGCCGTGCCAATGTCTTGGCCGCGGGTGAATCAAGTACCCAGCTCGAGCGGTCGTGCCGCGATCTCGTGCGCGACTATCCCGGTAAAGCTCTGGGACATTTCCTGCTGGGGCGGTGTCTGTTCGAACTGGAGCGGCTCCCTGAGGCCTTTCCCCACATCGAGACTGCCCACCGACTTGAGCCGGCCAATGCCAACTATGCCTACTACCTTGGCTTGGCCTTCACGACGATGAACTTGCCCGACCGGGCCCTCCCGCTCCTGCGGACCGCATACGAAAAAGGTGGACCGAACGTCGCCTTGTACGCAGAGACACTCTCCGAATGTTATTTCCAAATGGGCAGGAGTGAACTCGCCATTCCCGCCGCGACAAAAGCTCTGTCATTGAGCAAGACTATTGAAGATGAGCTTCGTTGCCGAGAATTGCTGTGCCGGGTTCTTTTCAGAGCCAACCAGGCCGAACAGGCGAGACCGCACATTACCAGGCTGGCGTCTTCCGGTCCTCGATATACCGTGCAGGCCGCGACCTTTGAAGCCCGCATCTCGAAGGAGGGGGCATCATCGGCTGTCGGCGAGAAACTACGGTCTTTCCTGCGGGACAGCAAATTGAACACAGAAAACCGCAGCGAAGTCCTGTTGGCGCTTGGGCGGCTCCATGAGCGCGACAAAAATTATTCTGAGGCCTTCTCCTGCTGGCAGAAATCCCGGGAAATCGCACTTGCACACGCTCCGCCGGAGAGAGACCACGGGACTTATCTCGCCTCTATGAAGCGGCTCTATGCCAATTCCCTGTTCGACTTGAACGTCGGAAACCCCAGCAGGGAACCCGTCTTCATCGTGGGAATGCCGAGATCAGGCACCACACTCACTGAACAGATCATCGGATCGCATCCCGATGCCGTGGCGGTCGGGGAACTCACGAATATCACGTCATTGGCACGTTACGTCCAGAATGAAGTCAAATCCGGAGACGGCAATGAACTTCTCATCCAAGCGCTGAACAAGGGCGAGTTCCGGAGGGTTGCGGATGAGATACTGCAATTCTTGAAGGCAATGGCGGGACGCCCTGCGAAGCGGATCATCGAGAAGATGCCGCACAACTTCTTGTACGTCGGATTTCTGGCCCTGTGTTTTCCCAACGTGCGCTTCATTCACAGTCTAAGATCCCCGCTGGATGCATTCATCTCCTCCTACCAGAACAACATGACCTCGTTTCACTCCTACTCCTACAGCCAAGAAACATATGGAAGAGAATACATCGCCCACATACAGCTGATGGACTATTGGAAGTCGGTAATCGGCGATCGCATACTCACGGTTCAATACGAGAAACTTGTCCAGTCACCGGAAGAATGGGCACCAAGGATCGTGGAATTCGCCGGTTTGGACTGGCAAGAAGAGTGTCTGAAGTTCTTCGAGAAGGCTGGAACGGTGAGGACCTTTAGTGCCGACCAGGTTCGCCAGCCCATTCACTCTTTATCAGTTGAGCGGTGGCGCCGTTATGAAACCCAATTGGCACCGTTAAGGTCTTTTCTTGACGCACACGGGTTTCGCTATCCGGACTGATGGAACTGCACGACGACTGTCTGCCGCCAGATGAGTATTTCGAAAAGACACCTCAAATAGGAGAAACGCCAAACTCCCATGGGAACGGACGAGCCTGCGCCTACGCCCGGGTGGCGCCGAGCCGGTCGGCCGAAGGCTCCTTGACGGCGGCGTCGACATTGGCAAGAAATGCAATAAGCGAGGCGGACAGTTTGATCGATCATCTCGGACAGTGGTGCGACAAGGTGGCAAACCTGGCCTCCACAGACCTCCGTGATGAAGCCAAGGGCTCCGCCAGCTACAGTGTCCTGATGGGTAAGGCCCATCTCGACGACTGGATGACGTGGCGAAGCAAGTTCGCGAAATGACGCAAGGAGTGGAAGTGCCAATTGGCAATGACGGTCAGGGCATGCAGATTGCCTCGATGGACAGCCTGAGGACCCGGGGCCCATTGGCGAGTTTCTGCAATGCCTCTGGGTCAACGAAGGCACTGCACAGAAGACTGCGTTCGCAGCGAGGGACCACTTTTGTGACGCGTTCAATGATGATGTCACGAACATTTTCGAAAGAGAAACCGCAGGACGCTGCCGCGGAATTGCATAAGCTCTTCAAGTCCGGAAAGTTCAATATGACCATCAATCACTGCTATCTTCTCGCAGAGGTGGCGCATGCTCACCGCGACCTGGAGGCCCAGAAAACGACCGGCTCCAAAGTTCTAGTCCCCTGAGCATCAGGATCATGGCAGTGAATATCGAGCAGGAAGTCCGATCCATCATGGAGCTTTATTCCGAGGGCCGATTCAAGCCGGGCCTCGAGAGGGCCTTCGCCTTGCACAAGGTGGCGCCGGATCTGGCGATCACCAACTATTGCGTTGGTCATGGTCTGGGCGCCACGAGCCGACAACGTGAGGCACTCCCCTACCTGCGCAAGGCGGTGCAGCACGAACCGCGAAACGCCGATTATCTGATCCGCTGCGGCAGGACCCTTCTCGATCTCGGGCATATTCGTGACGCTGAGGCGCACCTGCTGCGAGCCAGGGATATCAATCCAAGCCTGTCGATCATTCCGTGGACGCTGGCGATCTTTTACACCTCAATCAACCGCTTCGATCTCGCGGTTCCTTTGTTCGAGACGGTCCTGAAGATCGGCCTCCCTCACAATGTTGCCCATGGCGGAAGGCTGGACTTCGCACACGCACTGATCGAGGTAGGGCGAAACGAGGAAGCAGAGCTCATCTTGCGCAGTATGCTCACAGACCCTCGTGCCCGGGGACCGGCCTTGGCCGATCTGGCGACGATCAAAGCGTTGCCGGTGGATAGCGCGGAATATGCCATGCTCGAGGAGTTGTTGAAGGTGGAGGGCATTGGCGGATCGGAGAGATTTGTCCTTCTCAGTGCCAAGGCCCGTAGTCTTTCTTCTGCCAAGGATTACGCGCGGGAGTATGAAACCCTAAAGCAGGCGAAGCTTGCAAGGGTAGGTAAGGACACCCTTCCGACCCTAACTCGCATGATCGATGATCTGATCCAAGGCTTCACGCCCGGAATGATGTCGGAGCTGACGGCAATTGTCAGCAACAGGAATTTCAGACCGATTTATGTGGTGGGCTTGCCGCGTTCAGGAACCACTCTGACAGAAAGAATCCTGGCGTCCCATAGTGAGGTCGGTGGTGCGGGTGAACTCTACCTGATAAAGGAGTTGGTCTTCGGCATTCTCGCTGACAAGCCTGCTTATGATTTCCTCGATCGGGTGCGCGTGTTGGGGCGCACAAAAGTATTGGAGAGGTTGGCTGACGTCGAAGCAAACATGCGGTTTCTCTGCCCGGGTAAAGAGAGGATCGTCGACAAGATGCCCCATAATTTTCTGCATTGCGGAGCCATTGGGGCGCTCTTTCCGTCAGCGCGCATTGTTCATGTCATCCGGTCGCCTGCAGACAATTTCCTGTCCGGTTTCAAGGCAAGCCTCAATTCTACTCACAGTTATTTCAACTCGCCGGAAGCCTTTATTCCCTATTACGAGCAATACCGGAAGATCATGGAACACTGGTACAAAATCATGCCGGAGCGGATATTCCCGCTTCACTATGAGGAATTGGTAACCGACCCCAACAAGAAAATTGCAGAACTACTCGCGTTTTGCGAACTCGGGTGGGAAGAGGACTGCCTTTATCCTGAGCGCTCGGAAGCGCGCATCAGCACCGCGAGCATCACGCAGGCGAGGAGGCCGATCAATGCGGGTTCACTCGGCGGATGGAAGAGATATGCATCCGAATTGCAGGTTATCGTGGATAAACTCGGTGATGGCAGGTTCTCTGCGCCGGCTGTGGCAGGCTGAGTTGTTCGCCTACTGACTTGCCATATGGTCGCAGTGTCAACCGATGCCCGTGACAGTGGCATGCACTGCTAAGGGCCATTTCACTGGTGGGATCAATGGAGGGAACTTGTCGGAACAGACCCCTCCGTTGCCCGGCCTAGCCTGGGTGCCTGCTGGTATTCTTCCTGTCCGGAAAATTTCAAATTGTGCTCGAAGCATAGTCATATCCGCGCTGTCGCAACTTGGCAAACAGAGGCCCGAGCCGTGACTCGTATCGCCGCCAGCGTTCCACCGACGACGAGTATACCGGTTGCCGGACCTGGGTACGGCTGAATGTTCGCACCGTGTTTTTGCGCTCATGGAAATTCAGGCATGCGTCATCCCACGGGAGATCACAGAAAGCAATCAGTCTGCGCGACAAGGTTTCTTGGTCGGCGACCATGTCTTCATAGCGGAGCTCGAAAATCTGATCGGGAAAAAGCTTTTTCCAGTACCGCATCATTTCTTCATGGGCGAGATAACGATCAACATACGTTTCCTGGCCATAGGAATAGTCGTGGCTTCTGTTCATATTGTGTTGGAAAGCCGACACGAAGTTATCTGCGGGATGCCGCCGGCAGTGGATGATTTTCACCTTCGGAAAAATGGCGTGAATGAAGCCCAGATTTTCGAAATTGAATGGCGACTTGTCAACCACGCGCTTTTTTTCGCCTTCTTCAAAAATCGAGAAAAACGCCTTGAATTCTGAGGCGATGCTCTTGAGCATACCTTTCTGGGCATCGCGAATGATGTCTGCATGATCCGTTTCCCGCCAATAGTTACGCCGGAACATCCGGTCATGACGGTGGAATCGATCATGCTCGCCAATGTTTATGCAGGTGGGATGAGCCGAGATGACCTGGGATGTCAGCGTGGTGCCCGAGCGTGGCATCCCAACAATGAGGATGGGATGACTCTCATGATCGCCGAAAGGCGCCACGCGGTCGATCAGCTCCTGAGGGTAAAACATCCTTGACTGCGTCATTTGGCGATCCAACCGTTCCATGGCGTGCCGCTTGATGCCTAGAATGGCCCTGGACTTACTCCAGCAGTCGAATGCTTCGGCGTGCTGCCCTTCCACATCTCGGCAGCGTCCGAGAGCGAGCCAGAAGTTCGCCCTGTCCTGTTGATTTGTGTCTGGCGCAACAGCACGAGTCGCAAGTTCGGTAATCAGCCATTCAGGCACAGGCTTTGAGACAGCCATTCCGCGTGCAAAGAGAGCATCAGCGTGATCAGGTCTGTGCTTTATGACATCATCCAGCAGCGTATCGGCCTCGTGGGAACGGCCAATAGCGCCCAAGCACTCCGAGAGGTCCATGCGCACCGTGATGGAGTCATTGTCCCAGCCCAGATCCTGGCTCGCTTTCTCGAAGTGAGGGAGTGCTTTGAAGCCTTTTTCCAGAAGCATGTAGCATCGGCCCATGGTGTAGTTCAGGCCGGCATCATTGGGTTTGCGCGACAGGGCATCGCCGAGCACGGGAAAAGCATATTCCGGCAGAGCAAGATCGACATAGATGTCCGCCAGAAGGGCTGCGGTATAGGGCGCCCCTTTGTCCAATTCGTAGGCTTTCTGGGCAGCGGACAGGGCGAGCTCCAGCTCCAGTTTCGCCAAATGAATCCGGCCCATCAGATAGTGCGCTCTCGGGTTGTCGGGTACCTGCTTGAGGATGGCCTGCACGCGGGAAGCAGCGGCATCCAAGTTGCCTGCCGAGATCAGAGCGTTCGACTGGAGAAGTTCTTCGGTGATGTCCATGGGTCTCGGCTAGCCGGGAACGGGAACGAAAACAAGCCTCGCCCGTTTTGCTCTGAGTACTGTAGAACACTGTATGATAGCGGCTCATTGGCCCCGTGATCAGGGTAAGGACAGACCAGACGGGACCCGATCACGAGCCGTTATCTTCAGATGAAATAGCCCAGGTTGCCAATGCCACACATGCCTAGATGCAGCTTGTCTCGTAGCTGTAGTTTAGTTCCTTCAATCGAGAGAACAATGGGCCAAGCCTGTTCCCGTAGCGACGCCAAGCTCCCACCGATGTAGAGTAAACGGGTTGCCGTACTTGCGACCGGCTGAAGGTGCGGATTGTATTCTTTTGTTCATAGAAGGTCATGCACGCGGCATCCCAGGACAATCCACAAAACTCCAGAAGTCGTCTTGTTACTCCTTCTTGGTCGGCAATTGTATCCTCATACCTCATTTCGAAGACTTGGCCCGGAAAGCAACTCCTCCAGTGACGCATCGTGCTTTCTTGATGCATGTATTGTTCGACATATGCAATCTGGTCGTATGCATAGTCATGGTTCCTGTTCATGTCGTTTTTGAAGGCGGACAGGAAGTTGTCAGCGGGATGCCGCCTGCAATGGACAATTCGCGCGTCAGGAAAGACCAGCTTGATGAATCCGACGGACTCGAAATGCAGAGGGGATTTATCAACGATGATTTTGTCGTTCTCTTCAGTAAAGACGGCAAAAAATTTCCGGAACTCGTTTGCCACCTTTAGCAGTGCACCACCCTTGAACTCTTCCACCATGTTGAGTTGATGGGTCGGTTCCGAGTACTCCTTTCGGAAGGCGAGATCGTAGAGTTTGAACCTGTTAGTCTCTCCGATGTTCACGCAAGAGCGGTGGGCCCCGAGTATCTGAGCTGTCAGGGTTGTTCCCGAACGAGGCATTCCCACAACAAAAATCGGGCTGCAATCATGTACTCCATAGGGCTTTGCCCTCTGAAAGAGATTGGCAGTATACAAGGCGAGTGTTTGCTCCAGCCGTCCCGCAATCCTACTCGATTGGTGTTTCTCCAACCCCAACAATGTGCGTGAGCTTGACCAGAGTTCAAATGCTTCATCATATTGCTGGTTGAGTTCCTTGCACCTTCCCAGTCTTAAGAGCGCACGCGCGCGGATTGATGGACTTTGGCGATTGTCATTTGAAATTTTCTGCAGGGCCGGTTCAAGCCACACCGGAACCGGCTGGCTCAAGTTGTTTCCGCGCAAGAGCGCAACTTCTGTCCAATCCGGATATTCCAGATGCAGCTTGTCTAGCAGTTGATTGGCACTCTCCGAGTCCCCGATGTCATAAAGGCAGCTGGCTAGCTCGAGAATCGCTTTCGCATGTAGCCAAGGGTGAACTTTCGCTGCGACCGCACTTTCAAAAGCTGTTCGCGCTAACTGCCCTTTTTCCATGAGCATGTAGCAGCGGCCGAGTGCCATGTTGAGGTGATAGTCTTGCGGTAGAAGAGTCTCTGCTTTTAACAAAAGTGGCAGCGCAAACTCCGGCAACCGGAGATCAACGTAAGCCTCAGCTAGGAAGGCCGAAATTTTGGGATGATCAGGCGCCAGTCTGTGAGCGCGGTTGGCGGAGTCCAGGCAGGCCCGCGTCTCGCCGCGCGACTTGTGAACGCGGGCCATGAGCATGTGGCCAGCGGCCACATTGGGGTGCGACTTGAGCAAATACGATATATGCGGCAAGGCACCATCGACATCATTTCTTCCTAAACTATCATCTGCAGCTTGTAGCGCCTGCTCAAACTGCTTGCGACTTTCATCCATTGGGTATCGCTAACTTCAATTCCCGTAACAGGCAAGACTTGTCACAAGGTAATGCAGGGGGAGGTGGGGCGCGGGGGAGAAGCAACACACAGCGGCAGCCAATTTCTCAGGGAACAGGCAGAACAATACCTTGAGACGCTGGAGGAACGATGAGTCTCGCCGGCAGCGTGCCGCCCCCATCTGGAGGATGTCGGGAATCCCCAAGACTATTGTCAATGTCGCCGATCTGCACGAGCCCGTATAGTACGCCAAACCTGAAGCAGGCCGCAGGGTGTAAGGGCGTTGACGCTGTATTCGGCAAGGCCTTTCGCTGTATCAGTTTTGCCGACAACTTGCGTCAACTCCTACAAGCTTAACCGGAGCTTGGAGTAGGGAAAACGTTCCCTCAGCAGATACTGAGGATTGCCAATCACTGCGGGGCATTGTTCTCACACCCAGTGTCACCAACCGTTTGAAACTGACAAAACGCTGACAAACAATGCAAGCAAATTGTCAGGAGAATCATTCCATTTCTTTAAACGTTCTGATTGTACAGTCGTCATGCCTTTGGAAATGGAGCCCTCAATGAAGAAAACCCTTCTCGCCTCAGCTGCTCTGATTGTCTGCCTTTATGGCAACGCGTCTGCAGCGTCGCTTGTCGATCTTGGTCCTGCCAAGCTAGTCCCCCACCACAACTATGTTCAGCTCGCCGATGATGAAGGCGGCGGTGGTTCTGGTGGTGGCGGTGGTTCCGGTGGCGGCGGTGATGACGGCGACGACCACGATGCGGGTGACGATCATGGCGGTTCTAGCGGCTCAGGCGCAAACAGCGGTCCAGGGAATTCGAATGATGACGAAGCTGACGATGACAGCAACGATGGCCCAGACGACAATGGTGTCGATGATGACAGCACCGATGACAACAGTCTGGCGTCGTCTCCTGCCTGTGCAGGCCGTGACGTAACCAACGCTTCGACTGCCTGCGGCGGCTAACCACTGGACCGATGACGATCAGGGGCCGAAGCTCTGACGAGCTTTGGCCCCACTTCATTCAAGGCAGGTCTTTTGCCGGTGTTTCACTCGATGCCGAGAACGTGAAACACGTCCCGGACCGCCGCGTCACACAATTCGAATTTGCCATCAAGCTTGTAGACCATGGCATCGCCGATGAGGCGTTCCGCATGGCGGCGGGTGCCGTGATCAAGTGACCTGCTCTGGACAAAGCCCTTGGCCTTGTTCAGGTCGGAAATGCATTCGACCGCAAAGGCCGGAGTGGCAAGTGCGGTCACTCCAACAATCCACACGGCGATAGAGATCTTTTTCATTTCAAGTCTCGCAATCTCAAACCGTCACTGTGCGACAAGCGCAAGCTTAACATGACTTTATCCCTGGGGGAAACGAGGCGCGAACGATTGCCGCCCGCGCCCCGGTGGCGATCAGGGGTTCGAATTGTTGTTGTTATTGTTGTTGTTATTGCCGTCGGTATTGTTGTTGCTCTTGTCCTTGGCGGTTTCGAGGCGGCGCTCAAGGTTCGTGCCGCCCAGCAGCTTGTTGGCGTTGGTCATGCGCAGCGTGCATTCTTCCATGTTGTTGGCTTTCATGGCCTCCATGGCTGCATCGACTTCCCGGCCGCCCTCATCCTTGGAGGAGCCGTCGAGCTGGCCGACTGCGGCGCGCATGTCATTCAGGTTGGCCTCATCACACTTCCAGTCATCGGCGAAGGCCGGAGTGCAAAGGCCAAGTCCGGCCAAAGCAGCCGCAAATGCAAGTTTCTTCATGAGGGTGTCTCCCATTTCAGATGTCGGGTGAAATACCTGCCACACCGACAACATCTGGGCAGGCTTATGGTTCCACGGAAGACAACCTCAGTTTATTGGCGTGCCGCAACACCCCCGTCAGGCGGCGATGCCGAACAGTTTTCCCACCCCTGCCGTCACCGCCATGGCGAACACGCCCCACATCACCACGCGGAGCGTGGCAGGCACGAGTGGTGCGGCACCCGCCATGGCGCCCAGGGCTCCGAGGATGCCGAGGGTGATGACCGATACCACCAGCACGACGGGCAAAATCAATCCTGCAGGTGCCAGCACCGCCGCGATCACCGGGATGGCGGCAGCGGCACAGAAGGTGACACCGGACGCAAAGGCGGCCTGCAGCGGGTTCGCCACATGGATGTCCGAAAGACCCAGTTCATCACGCACATGCGCTCCGAGGGCATCCTTGGCGGTCAGCTCCTGGGCCACGAGCATCGCAGTCTTGTCCGAGAGGCCACGCTCCCGGTAGATCGCCGCGAGTTCTTCCAGTTCCTCCTGTGGCGTATCCTTCAGGGCCTGGGTTTCGCGAGCGATGTCGGCCTTCTCGATATCGGACTGGGACGAGACCGAAACATATTCGCCGGCCGCCATCGACATGGCACCGGCCGCAAGGCCCGCCACACCGGCAATCAGCACCGCGCCGGGCTCGGGATTGGCGGCAGCAACACCCACAATCAGCGACGAGGTGGAGACGATGCCGTCATTCGCGCCGAGAACGGCAGCGCGCAGCCACCCGCTCCGCATCAGGTAGTGGGGGTCATCGGGGTGAGCGGACGGTGCAGTCATGGGTCAATTCTCCTTGGCGCCTGCCTAGCGTGGCCTCCGGCCGCAGGCATGGCAATTCTTGCCGCAGCGGCAAGGCGCAGTGTCGCAGGTTATGTCTTGATCACGGCTTGCGCAGACGCGCGAAGAGCTTGGCTGGCGTGTCACCGTTTTCATTGCGCGAGCCATCATTCGCACCCGCCTTGAGCAGGGCACGGATCGCCTCGGTCTGCCGTGTGCGCACGGCATACATGAGCGCGGTGTTGCCGGCCTCGTCCTTGGCGTTCACGTCTTCGCCTGTGGCCAGCAATTGCGCGAGGCAATCGGTGCAGCCGGAGGCAGCCGCCAGCATCAGGGGGGTCACGCCGTCCTTCGATGGGCCGGGCTGCGGCGCCGCCTTGAGGATGAGCGCAAGGCTTCCGGCATTCGCTCCCAACGCCGCCGCATGGGCTGATGTGAAACCAGCCGGATCGGGCGACAACGGATCGACACGCGCGGCAAGCAGCCAGGCAAGGGCGGACTCGCTTCCGCTGCGCGCCGCATGCCACAGGCTGTTGCGTCCTTCCGGATCCGTCACGGCCAGCAAGGCCGGATCGAGCAGGGCCAGAAGCGTTTCCGGGGCGGTACAGTTCTTCACCACATCAATGGCGGCTTGCGTGCTGGTGCCCTCCATCCTGAGATGGGCCGCCGCCAGCGCCTGCAAGGCGGTTGCGTTGCAGACTCGTGCGGCTGCATCGAAGGCGTCTGCCGCCGCCACCGGCGTGAGCTTCGCTGTCGCCGCAGGGGAGAGAAGTGAAGCAAGCAGCTGTTCGCGGCCGGGACGCACGGCGAGCGACAACGCAGTCTCGCGGCCCTTGACCGTAACGCTGCTGTCGGCGCCCGCTGCCACGGCGGCAGCCGCTGATGCTGGCCGGTTCGCCTCGGCGGCGGCAGAAAGGGCAAGGCTTGCCTTGTCCGGCGCAGCCTGAAGAAGGGCCGCAACCGCAGGCGCAAGATCGCGCGCGGCGGCGAGGGAAAGCCAATCCTGCGCCGGTGCCGAACGCCCGGGAAGCTGCGTGGGTGCAGCCCCTGTGGTCGCGGAAGTGCCGCTGCCGCTCTCACCATTGCGCAAGGCAAGCTTCTTCTCCGTGGGGGGAACCGCAACAGTCATCCGTTCCAGGACGCGCGCCGATTTTGCGTCACCCTGTGCAGCAGCCTTGCGGTACCAAAAAATTGCCTTTGCCCTGTCGGGATCAACACCGAGGCCGAGACGATAGAGCCCGGCAAGCTGAAACTGGGCCTTCACATCACCTGCTTGCGCTGCGTCAGCAAGAGCCTTGGCAGCCTTGCCATATTGCCGCTTCACCAGAAGCACCTTGGTCGGATCTGTCTTCGCTGCGGCAACAGCGTGGGGCGAAGCGAAGGCCAGGAGCGCCACAATCGCAGTGAGGGAAAACGTCCAGCTATGCTGTGCCATATTTCGTGTCCATGACGATACCGGCTGCCTTGAGGAATTCGGTTGGAAGAATGCCGCCCGCGCAGATGATCACTGCATCGTTGGGCATGCGCTCGACGCCTGAATCGGTCTTCAATTCGAGATCATGTTCACCGATGCCTTTCACCGTGGATTTCAGCATCACGCGAAGCCGGCCCGAGGCGGATTGTGATGCAAGCTTCTCGCGGTTCTTCGCCTTGGCGCGTCCGAAGGCTTCGCTGCGGTAGGAGAGCGTCACCGTCGTCCCCGGCTGTTCGGCGATGCTCGTTGCCGCTTCCAGGGCTGAATCGCCGCCGCCCACCACCAGCACATGCTTGCCGGCAAACTGTTGTGGATCGATCAGCTGGTAGACGACTTTTTTCTGGTCTTCGCCGGGCACGCCGAGGCGACGGGGCGTGCCCCGCCGGCCAATCGCCAGAAGCACGGCGGAGGCCCGCGTCTCACCCGCCTGCGAGGTGATGACGAAGCCCGAGCCTGTGGAATCGATCTTGTCCACCCGGTCGCGGTAGCGGATGTTCAACTGCTGCTGGCTCTCGATGCTGCGCCAGAACTCCAGCAGCTGCTCCTTCGATACCTCCCGGAAATTGGCCTGACCGACAAGCGGCAGCTTGACCGGCTGCGTCATCACCACCTTGCCGCGCGGATACTTGAAGACGGTGCCGCCCAGGTCATCCTGCTCGATGACGATGTAGCGGAGCTTTGCCTCCTTCGCGGCAAGGGCAGCGGCGAAACCTGCCGGCCCCGCACCGATGATCGCCACGTCATAGTCGTTGCCCTGCGCCGTGCGCGGCATCTTCTTGATGCTCTCCATTGCCTGCCGGCCCTGTTCGACGGCATTGCGGATGAGGCCCATGCCGCCCAGTTCGCCCGCAATGAAGATACCGGGCACATTGGTCTGGAAGTCGGGGCCGACGCGGGGAAGATCCACACCTCGCTCGGATGTGCCGAAAACGAGGCTGATGCCCTGCACGGGACAGGCCGTCTTGCAGGCGCCGTGACCGATGCAGTGGGTGGGCTCGATCAGCTCCGCCTTGCCGCCGATCACCCCCAGCACGGTTTTCTCCGGACAGGCCACCACACAGGTGGCGCAACCGATGCACCTGTCAATGTCGATCTTCGGATGAAGCGAACTGGGCTCGGTCAATCCCGCTTCGCGCGCCGCCTCGCGAATGGCGATCGCTTCCTTTTCCTTCCTCCGGCCTGTCAGGAAATAGAAGACGAGGATGGCGGCAACGAGGACGGCGTATGGCCAGAGATTGGTCATCCCTGCTCAGTCGATCCCGAGTTGCTTTGCCGCGCTTTCGATCTCGGTCTTGCGCACCGGATCGCTGGCGAAGGCCTGCAGGGCCTTTTCCTTTGCGCCCTTCGCGGCAGCCGGATCGTTGAGCACCATGTAGGACCGCATCAGGCGCACCCAGCCTTCGCTGTCGCCCGGTGAAGACTCGAGCCGGGCGGCAAGCTTGGCCACCATGCCGCGGATCACCTGCTGCTGATCGTCGGGCGCCAGCTGTTGAATGGCGGCGCGCGTGTCCTGATCCACGGTGTTGAGATCGGGCGCGGCGGCACCGGACATCATGGGCGGAAGAGCGCCACCTTGAGGTTGCGCCGACCCTTGCCCGGCGGTTTGTCCTGCCGCCACGGCCTTCAGCCCGGCGACCGTATCCGGATCATCCTTGAAGATGGCGAGCGCATCGGCGAGTGCCTTGTCGGCGCCGGCCTTGTCGCCGCGCACCGTCAGTGAACGGATCATCATCGCCCAGCCGTCTCGGTCCTTGGGATTGGCCGCAAGCTTCTGCGCAAGCTTGGCGATCATGCCGTCAACCATGGCGTTCTTCTCGGCCTGGCCGAGGGGAGCGGTCTGTTGCGCGGGCGGCAGGCTGGGCAGCGCCAGCGCAGCGGAAACGTCGCGCCCCGTCGCCTTGCCCAGGTCGGCAATGCGGGCCTTCACGTCTTCGCGCCAGCCGGCGTCGGAGGGCGCGTCCTGCAGCAGCGCCAGCCACTGGTCCAGCGCGACGGACTGGTCGCCGGCCTGTTCGCTCGCCAGCGCACCATAGAAACGGGCGCGGAATTCCTTGGGGTCCGCCGCAAGAACCTCGCTGATCAGCTTCTGCGCTTCGGGCGTGACACTGCCGTCGGCGGCCTGCACGAGCGCTTCAGCATAGGAAGACTTGTAGTCGATGTTGCCGGGATCAAGGGCAAGGGCGCGCTTGTAGGCGTCCGCCGACTGGGCATAGTTCTGCAGGTTGAAATAGGACCAGCCCAGCATGCGCCAGCCTTCGGCATCGTTCGGCTGGCTCTTCAGGCGCTCGGCAAGCTTGCTCACCATGTCGGTGACCTGTCCGGCTCCACCAGCCGCAGCTGCAGCATTATCAGCAGGCGTGGTGTTGACCATTTCGGCCTGTGACACGCTCGCCGTCGATGGCGCGCTTGCCACTGCAGGGCTGGGCACCGCATTGAGATCGGGGCGGCCCAACAGCAGGTAGAGATTGACCGAGCCCAGGATCAGCAGGCCGGCGGTGGAGGCGAGCGCCACGCCGCGCCACGGCGAGGGAACGGGCCGCTGGGTTTCGACCGTCTTCTGCACGGCCGCGAGCCTGCGCTGGATCTCGCTCTTCGCAAGCTCGGCGTCGCTGTCGCTGATGTTGCCGGCGGCGACATCCGTTTGCACTTCCGCCAACTGGCTTTCGTAGATCGCCGCCTCACGCTGCGCGCGCTGGCTGGCGGATTCAAAGCGGCGGATCAGTGGGTAGGCGAGCGCAACTGCGGCAGCACTGCACAAGATGGTGAGAACAGGCCAAACCTGCATCTTCAATATTCCTCGGGTCTGATGTCTGGAGAGGGTGTCGTTGTGCTGCCAGGCGTTTCGGCGCTGTCCTCAGCCACAGAGGACCGGCGCAGAAAATAGAAGCCGCTAACCGCAAGGGCGGCGGCGAACATGAGATAGGGCGCAAGCCAGAGAAGCGCGGTGTCCTTCTGGAACGGCGGCTTCAGCAGGACGTAGTTGCCATAGCGCGCCACGACATAGTCGATCACCTGTTCGTTGCTGTCGCCGGCGGTCAGCCGTTCGCGCACGATGATGCGCAGGTCGCGCGCCAGTGGCGCATTCGAATCGTCGATGGACTGGTTCTGGCAGACGAGGCAGCGCAGGTCCTGGCTGATGATGCGGGCGCGGCCTTCGAGTGCGGGATCGCTCAGCACCTCATCCGGATTGACCGCGTGAACCGGCAGGCTGACAAGCAGCGCCAGACCGAGAGCCTGCGCAAGCGACAGAATGGAGCGGAGAAGCCGGATCATGACTTCTTTTCCTTCTCGATCAGCGGCTCGATCTCCGTCCGCCAGATTTCGGGCGTCATCGGACCCGGCACCCTGAGGCGCACGCGGCCCTTGCGATCAATGACAAATGTTTCGGGCACGCCTGTGACGCCCAACTCAATTCCGGTACGGCCTGAGGGATCGCTGCCGATTTCCTGGAAGGGATTTCCGAACGTGGCGATGAAGCTCCGCGCATTGTCCGGTTCATCCTTCCAGTTCAGTCCCACGAGATGGAAGCGCTGGTCCTTTGCCTTGGCCATGAGGAAGGGATGCTCGAGGCGGCAACCGCTGCACCACGATGAGAAGACATTGATCAGCACGAGACCGTTGTCCGGCAGCTTGGCGCTGTCGAGCCCTGCGCCTTGCTGCTCGAGCGAGGGCAGGTGGAAGTCCGGCAGCTTGCGGTCGATCAGCATGGAGGGAATGACGCGGGGGTCGTTGCGCAGACCCATGGCAAGGGCGCCGCCCAGAACCGCGAAGGCAAAAACGGGAATGAGTGTGGCGATCCGCAGCTTCATGGCTCAGGCTCCGCTCGCAAGCGCAGGCCGGACCAGCGCCTGCTGTTTCGCCCGTTGTGGAATGCCGACGCGGAAGCGCCGATCGGAAAGCGAAATGAAACCGCCGAGTGCCATGCAGATGCCGCCGAACCAGAGCCAGGGCGCCAAGGGATGATAGTAGAGACGCACGGTCCACTTGCCCTGATTGTCTTGTTCGCCGATGGCGACATAGAGGTTCCACAAGAGATTGGTGTGGATGCCCGTCTGCGTGGTCTGCTTCTGTTGGACGCGGTAGAAGCGGCGCTCGGGCTCGAGGATCTTGAACACCTCGCCCCTGTCGGAGAAGGCGAAGCGGCCGCGCTCGGCTTCATAGTTGGGGCCCTGCATCACGTCGACCGAGAGAAGTTCGACCTGATAGCCGCCAATCCGCGTGATGTCGCCGGGCCGCATGGCGAGGATGTTTTCCTCCTGCCAGGTCATCACCGTCGTAATGGCGGCAACGACGAAGCCGAGTCCCATATGGCCGAGGACCAGTCCGTAAAACGCACCGGGCGTTGTGCGGATGAGGGTGAGCGTGGTTGCGAAGGGCACTGTGCCGAGCCGCACCCGCTGGATCAGAACCCAGAGCGAGCCGGCGATGATCCACACCGCGAATGCAAGACCCACGGCGGTGAAGACCTTGCCGATGCCGAAGGTGATGATGCCGCCCGCGAGGGCCGCAAGGCCAAGCGCGAGCGGAATCCGGATGCGTTTCAGCACTTCGCGCGCCGTGTCACGCTTCCAGCGCAGGAAAGGCCCGGCCGCCATCACCGCAAGAATGGGGAGGAAGAGCGGCACGAAGGTGCGGTTGTAGAAGGGAGGGCCTACCGAAATCTTGTCGCTCGTCATGAGGTCGATGAAGAGAGGATAGAATGTGCCGATGAAGACTGTGCCGCAGGCGGTGACGAGCAGCGCATTATTCAGCACAAGTCCGCCCTCGCGGCTGAACATGGCGAAGGGCGCGCCCTGCCGCACCGCCGACATGCGCCAGGCATAGAGTGTAAGCGCCGAGCCCGTCGCGCCGATCAGGATCGCGAGGATGAAGACGCCGCGCGCCGGATCGGTGGCGAAGGCATGCACGCTGGTCAAGACGCCCGAACGCACGACGAAGGTGCCGACGAGGCTGAGCGAAAAGGTGAGGATCGCGAGCAGGATGGTCCAGGTCACCAGCGCCTGACGGCGTTCGACGACGAGCGCCGAATGAAGAAGCGCCGTGCCGGCGAGCCACGGCATGAGCGAGACGTTCTCGACCGGATCCCAGAACCACCAGCCGCCCCAGCCCAGAATATAGTAGGCCCAGAAACTGCCGAGGGTGATGCCGAGGGTGAGGAAACACCAGGCCGCCAACACCCAGGGGCGCACCCAACGGGCCCAAGCGGCATCAACGCGTCCTTCGATGAGGGCAGCAACGGCAAAGGCGAAGGACACGGAGAAGCCGACATAGCCGAGATAGAGACAGGGCGGATGAAGCGCGAGACCGGGATCCTGCAGGATCGGGTTCATGCCGTTGCCGTCGCTGGGCGGCATGTCGAGCCGGAGGAACGGATTCGACGTGAAGAGGAGGAAGGCGAGGAAGGCCGCGGCAATCATGCCCTGCACGGAAAGAACGCGCGCCTTGAGGGGCAGCGGGGTGTTGCGGCCAAACACCGCAATCGCCGCAGCGAAGAGACAGAGAATGAGAGTCCACAGCAGCATCGAGCCTTCGTGGTTCGCCCATACGCCACTGAACTTGTAGATCAGCGGCTTGGCGATTTCGGAGTTCGCTGCAATGAGTCGCACGGAGAAGTCCGAGTGCAGGAACGACCAGGCGAGCGCGGCGAAGGACAGAGCCACAAGCAGGAATGATGTGACCGCCGCAACGCTGCCGAAGCGCATGAATGATTCGTCACCGCGATGGGCGCCGACAAGCGGAATGACCGACAGGCTCAGAGTGACGAAAAGCGCAAGGATCAGCGCGAAATGGCCGGTTTCCGCTATCATTTTAATCAAACCTCATTGCAAGAAGGCGCGCCATCAGTTCGCCGCTAACGATGAGAATACATAAAAATATAACACTCATCGTGCAATTGATGGAATGTTATCCTGTCAGTGTTTAGTCAGTTTCAGATGGGTAATATGGGCGTTTTCATTGAGGGGTTTGTTCGCTGTGCAACACGTTGAGGCCTTGCGGAGAACTGAAGGCCACGGTGGTGCGGCAGCGCCGAGGTATAACACCTCTTCATCGCATGGTGTGCAGCCGGTTAACGGCAGGGGCCATCCCGAACCACCGCGTTCACAGCCCATGGCTGACGATGAAACGACAACCGGTAGTGCCATTCTCAAGGTGCTGGCCCAGGTCTTCACCTTTGCCACTGTGGCCCTTCTCGTGACGGGATTTGTCATCCGCAAGCAGGACATCTTCGTTCCCTCGGAAGGCTGGGGCTATGTCCTCGGCATCATGGGCGGCATCAGCATGCTGCTGCTTCTCTTCTATCCCATGGTGAAGCGGATACCGTCGCTCGGCTTCCGTGATCACTCCGTGTTCTGGCTGAGAGCGCACATGGTGCTGGGCACGGTCGGTCCGCTGCTCATTTTCTTTCATTCCAATTTCTCGCTCGGCGCCACCAACAGCAACATCGCGCTCTTCTGCATGATCCTTGTTGCGGTAAGCGGCGTGGCAGGCCGCTATGTCTATACCCGTGTGCACCGGGGCCTGAGCGCCGTGCGCTTCGACCTCAACACGCTGCTGGCGGGCTCATCGCGCCTGCTTGCCATGATTGGCGAGGATACCGGCGGCAACAACGCCCTCGTTGCCCGTCAGATGGCGGACTTCGCGTCTGTTGCGATGCCGGCGAAGCGGAGCGTCATGACGTCGATCAGCACGGCCGTCATGCTGCCCTTGCGGGCGTCGTTCGCACGCAGCAACATGATGCACGAGGTGCGGCAGACGATTACACGAAACGCCGAACTCCAGGGTTGGAGCAAGGCCGAGAAGAAGGAACGGCTGCGCCACGCAAGGCAGCATGTGAACGAGTTCCTTTACTATGCCACCCGGGCATCGCAGTTGAAGTTCTGGGAACACATGTTCTCGCTCTGGCACATTCTGCATGTTCCACTTTTTTTCGTCTTGTTGGTCAGTGGCGTCATTCACGTGGTAGCGGTGCACCTTTATTAACAACGGTCTGGGGATGACTCGATTGCGGTGGGTGGGAATTGTGACGGCACTTCTGCTGGCGTGCCTCTGCATGCCCGCGTCTGCCGCGAATGTTCTGGAAAAGCTGATGATGCCGGGCGAACTTTCCGCCGCCCACGCGAAGCTCGAGGAAAACTGCTCCAACTGCCACGAGACCATGAATGAAAAGGCCCAGTCCGGCCTTTGTCTTGAGTGCCACAAGCCCATCAAGCAGGATTTCGCCGTAAACCGTGGATTTCATGGGAAAGATCCGGTTGTCCGCAAATCCGAATGCGTCAGCTGCCATGTCGAGCACCGGGGCAGGGACCGCAACATCGTGCCGCTGCAGCCGGTCCTCTTCAAACACGACCTCACCGAATTTCCGCTGGTGGGGAAACATGCCCTTGCCGATTGCGCGGGCTGCCACAAGACCGGCAATAAGTTCCGCGAGGCGAAGCACGCCTGCTTCGACTGCCACAAGGAGAGCGACGTGCACCGGGCGCAGCTCGGCAACGACTGCTCCACCTGTCACACGCCCGAGGGATGGACGGTGAAAATCGCCGCCTTCGACCATTCCAAGACGAAATTCCCCTTGAAGGGAAAACATGCGGAACAGCCCTGTGTCTCCTGCCACGTGGGCGAGGTTTACAAGAACCTGCCTTCGGGCTGCAATGATTGCCACGCGATCCAGGATGTGCACGCCGGCCGCTTCGGCCCTTCGTGCAGCGATTGCCACAGCATGGAAAGCTGGAAGACGGCGAAGTTCGATCACGGCAAGCAGACACGCTTCCCGCTCGCCGGCGCTCACGCCAAGGCCCAGTGCTCGGACTGCCATGGCAGCGATATCAAGGCGAAGATTTCCATGGCCTGCATCGATTGCCACAAGGCGCAGGACGTGCATGCCGGCAAGCTCGGCAAGGACTGCAGCGACTGCCACGACAGCGTGGCCTGGACGGACAAGGTGCGCTTTGATCATGGCCTCACCGATTATCCGCTCGTCGGGCTCCATCAGGTAGCGGCCTGCGAGGGCTGCCACGAATCGAGGCAGTACAAGGGCGTGAAGACCGCCTGCATCGGCTGCCATGCCGCTGACGATGCGCATGCCGGCCGATTCGCCACCGCCTGCGGAAGCTGCCATTCACCGGTGGGTTGGCAGAAAGTGTCGTTCAATCATGGCCGTGACACGCACTTCCCGCTGACGGGGGCCCACGCAAGATTGGGCTGCTATGACTGTCACACGCGGAAAAACGTTGCAGATGCGAGTCTTCCGACAGCCTGCATTTCGTGCCACCGCAAGAATGACGTGCACCGTGGCAAGTTTGGTTCTGACTGTGCCCGCTGCCACAGCACGGCCACATTCAAGACCGCCATCATCCGGCAATAAAATATTAACCTCCAACGGCTTAGAAGAGTTGTACACATAGGTGTAACACATAGTGCCGTTGTCAGCGTTCTGTCAGGCACCGTGATGCCTATTGCCCGTCAGTTGAGTTGTATGTTCACGATGTTTGCAGGCGAGGGACGCGTTTGCGGCATGGAAGTGTGTAACTTTCTGTTGCGGGGATTTGGGTCTGGCAACCGGCCCAACGCGGGATTTGTCGATACTTGGCATACGCACGGCACTGCGGGGCATCGTGGCTTTGGCCATGGTGGCGCTTGTCCTCTGCCTGCCGGCCTGGGGCCAGGGCTCCACGGATGCTGTCAAGGTTGACCTGAACTTCAAGCACGACTTCACCAGCTTCCCGCTGGAAGGCGCACACATCGCGGTGCCCTGCGAAACCTGCCACGAAGGTGCGATCTTCAAGGGCGTGCCCACCACCTGCTTCGGTTGCCACAACGGTGACATGGCCAAGGGCAAGACGGAAAAGCATCCGCAGACCTCGAACGCCTGCGGCGACTGCCACACCCAGGAAACGTGGACGGCGGTGCACGTCGACCATGGCGACATCACCACCAACTGCTTCTCCTGCCACGACGGCAAGACTGCCACGGGCAAGTCAAAGCTGCATGTGAAGTCCGGGAAGGACTGCGAAAGCTGCCACAACGTGGTGAGCTGGAACATCGCGCGCTTCGATCACGGCCAGACCACCGAAACCTGCGAAAGCTGCCACGACGGCCAGCAGGCCATGGGCAAGCCCTTTGACCACATCCGCTCGACCAATGACTGCGGCAGCTGCCACACCTCGATTGCCTGGAACATCGGCGTCTTCAATCACCAGGGCATCGTCGATGGCTGCTTCAAATGCCACAACGGCGTGGATGCCACCGGCAAGTCCGGCTCGCATATGGTGACGACCGACGTCTGCGAGGCCTGCCACACCCCGGTGAGCTGGTCGCGGGTAAAGTTCGACCATACCCAGGCGGGCGACATTTCAACCTGCGTCGACTGCCACGATGGACGCCGCGCCACCGGCCGCGCCTCGGCCCACTTCAAGACCACGAATGATTGCGAGAGCTGCCACACCACCGTTGGCTGGAAGCCGGCGAAGTTCGACCATGACCTGGCGCTCGACGTCACCAACTGCTTCTCGTGCCATAACGGCAACCGCCCGCCGGCCCAGGGCAAGAACCTCGCAACGCACGTCAAATCATCAAACGCCTGCACGGATTGCCATGACGCGGCGAACTTCGTCACCTGGGCGGGCGCCACCTTCAAACATGTCGACATCGTCGGCGGCTGCTTTGACTGTCACAACAAGACCATCGCCACAGGCAAGTCGGACACCCATCTCCCCAGCACGAACAGCTGCGAGAGCTGCCACGTCAGCAACGCCTTCGTGAACTGGAACACCTCGCGCTTCGACCACACGCAGTCCACTGGCGGCTCCTGCGTTTCATGCCATAGCGGCGCAAAGCAGATCACCTCGGGCCCCATCATGGGCAAGCTGCAGGGCCCAAGCGGAAAACACCTGGCCACGACCGACAACTGCGAGGCCTGCCACAACACCACGTCCTATGTTCCGGCCATGGCCTTCGATCACGACCAGACGAGCGTGACGACCTGCTTCACCTGCCACAACGGAACAGAGGCCACCAGCAAGGGTCTGCTCACCAGCAAGGCCAACGCGCCGCATCACATCGCCTCCGGTGACGACTGCGAAACCTGCCACAACACCTCGAACTGGCGGTCGGCGGCCTTCGATCATTCCAACATCGGTGCAACGCCCTGCGCCAGCTGTCACGACAACGTCCAGGCCCGCGGCCTCTCGCAGAACCATCTGGGATTCACGCCCGGCACGGATTGCGTCTCCTGCCACACCACGGTGTCATGGACGGCAACCCAGTTCGATCACTCGGTCGTCTCGACCACGTGCTTTGATTGCCACAACGGCACCACGGCCACGAGCAAGGGCAAGCTCACCACCAAGACCCAGAACCACATCACCTCCGGCACCGATTGCGAGACCTGCCACTCCACCACCACGTGGAAGACCACCTTCGAGCACGGCAGCATCGGCAGCCAGACCTGCGTCTCCTGTCACAACGGCCTCAACGCCACGGGCAAGCTCAGCCTCACCGGCAAGCACTTCCCCACCAACGACACATGCCAGAACTGCCACAACACCACCGCCTGGGCGCCCATCCAGATGATGGACCACACCTCTGCAACGGGCACCTGCTATTCCTGCCACGATGGCGCGCACTCCACCCGCAAGGGCATCGTGACGCCGCGGTCGCAGTCGCATCTCTCGACTTCCAATGCCTGTGCCAGCTGCCACACGACGACCAGCTGGTCGCCCCTCGTCGGCAAGTTCGATCACACGCAGGCTCTCGGAACGTGCTTCAGCTGCCATGACGGCAACCATGCGCCCGCGTCCAAGCGGTCCGACACCCACGTCATCTCGTCCACGGACTGCGCCGAATGCCACACCACCGTGGCGTGGACGCCGGCCGCTTTCAGCCACCTCGATTCAACTGTCGCCGCAACGCCCTGCGTGACCTGCCACGACGGCCACATCGCCAATGCGCCCAGCAAGGCAAGCGCGACAAGTCATCCGACGACCTCGGATCTCTGCACGGATTGTCACACCACGAGCGGCTTCAAGCCGGCGCGGATGAATCACGCGGATCCGGTCGTCGCCGGCCAGAACTGCACCAGCTGCCATCTCATGGACCGGCCGATGACACACGGGCCCGACAAGCAGGGCGAATGCAGCGACTGCCACAGCACCGTGAATTGGGCGACGACAGGCAAGCCCGCCAACCACGACACCCTGACGACCGGCTGCTTCACCTGCCACAACGGAACCTCGACGGCCCGCGCCAAGTCGCCCACACACTTCACCACCTCGACAAACTGCGAAGCCTGCCACAACACCACATCCTTCAGTCCGGCCCAGTTCGACCACACTGAGACCACCATCACCTCGTGCATCTCCTGCCATGACGGTGCGAAGAACCATGCACCTGCGCAGAGCAAGTCTTCGATCGGCAATCATCCCGTGACGTCGAACGAGTGTCAGAACTGCCACGCCGGCTTCAATACTTGGGCGGGTGCAGTGTTCGACCATGACGACCCCGTTGTCTCGGCTGCCTCGTGCTTCAGCTGCCACGACGGCAACCATTTACCGGCTGTCGGCCATTCGCCGAGCCACCTCAATACGACCACCTATTGCGCGACCTGCCACACCACCCTGAACTGGACCGCAAGGCGTCCGATCGACCATGCCGAGGTCCTCGGCACCTGCTTCAGCTGCCATGACAACACCCACGTCGCGGGCAAGAAGCAGAACCACCCGCCGACGAGCAATACCTGTGATGATTGCCACATCACCAGCGACTGGGCTGCGGTGAACTTCGACCATGCCAGTGTCGCCGGAACGGCCTGCTTCACCTGCCACAACAACACGCAGGCGACGGGCAAGGGGCCCACCCACTTCAGCACCAACAACACCTGCGACGACTGCCACACCACCAGTGGCTGGTCGCCCGCCAGCTTCGATCACGGCTCGGCGCTCTCGGTCACCTCGTGCGTGAACTGCCATGACGGCAAGCACGCGCCGGCCGATGGCAAGACCCAGACGCACCCTGCCACCTCGAACGATTGTCAGCTCTGCCACAACAGCTTTGTCTCGTGGGCCAATCCGACCTTCGCCCACGACGACCCTGTGGTTGCGTCAAAGACCTGCTACAGCTGCCATGACGGTGCCGCTACCCATGCGCCCGCCACCGGCAAGGGCGGGGGCCACTACCAGACGTCAAACGATTGCGCCGCCTGCCACGTGACAAATAACTGGACGACGGTCGCCTTCGATCACAGCCAGGCGCTGGGCACCTGCGTCTCCTGCCATGACGGCAAGCATCTGCCTGCTGAGGGCAAGAGCCAGAACCACCTCGATACGTCGAGCGCGTGCGACAGTTGCCATGTCACCACGACCTGGGCCACGAACATCTTCGACCACAGCCAGACCACTGCAAAATGCGAATCGTGTCACGATGGCGCGCACCCTCCCGCCGTCGGCAAGGGCCCGAAGCACTTCATCATTACTGGCTACCCCTCGGTGACCTGCGACCGCTGCCATACCACTCTGTCGTGGACGCAGACTTTGCCGTACACGCATGATTCCACTGCTTACGAAAACCACGGCAGCAACACGCCGACCTGCCTGAGCTGCCACAAGCAGAATAATGCCAAGATCACCTTTGCGCGGCCTGACCTGGCGCCTGATTGCGCCGCCTGTCACGCCAGCAAGTTCAAACCGGATTCACATAAAAAATACACGTCGCCGACAACCAAACTCTACACGGTTGACGAGCTGCGTGACTGCACGGGTGCGTGTCACACTTATGCAGATCAAACACTCGCAACGATAAAGACACGCAGGGCTGGGCCACAACATCGCGCAACAAAAGGTAGTTGGTAAGCGACATGCCCAAACATTTGTTCAGTACGTGCGTATCAATTCTGGCAATATCGGTTTTCGGACCACAGGCACTGGCCCAGGCGACGCTGGACCGGGTGCTGTCGACCGTGAGCGTGACCGGTAATGAGAATTGCAGCACGGTGGACGTCCGGTTCAACAGGGCAGCGGGATATCGTCATCATTCTCCGCGCTCCGGTGGACAAAGCGTCGATGTGACGATCGAGGTGCTGGGAACATCACAGACCGAAGCAGATCAGGAACTGGGTGACACGCCGCAGCGTGAGGCGGCCTCCGTGCCGTCGGGAAATCCGGCCGGACTGGAATCGGTTGTCCTCATTCCCCAGGCGGGGCGCGAGGCGGTCGTCCAGATCTCCTTCGCGCGGGCGGTGAAATACCGCGTCGTGATGGATACGAATTCACGCCATCTCCGGCTCGACGTGGCATCGATGTCTGGCGCCAAGAGCTGCCTCGGTGCTGCGGCGGGTGAGGATGAAGGTTCACCTGCATCGGACGAGGCTTCGAAGGGTGATGGTGTGCCGGGTGCGCGTGATCCCTCGGCGGCCTTGAAGGAAGGCAAGAAGCTGCTCGCCGCCAAGGAATATCCCCGCGCAATTGCGCTGTTCACCAAGGCGATCGATACGGGCAAGGGCGACACCCGCCGAGACGCCATGGAAATGCTCGGCCTTGCGCGTGAAAGATCAAACCAGCTCGCCCACGCCAAGGCGGTCTACGAGGATTATCTCAAGACCTTTCCCTCAGGGGAAGGCGCTGCACGCGTGAAGGATCGCCTTGCGGGCGTGCTTGCGGCCATGGACGAGAGCGCCCAGGGCCAGCTTGACGCCTTGCGCAGCAAGCGCGCGCCGGAAACGGTCCCCGACCTGAAGACCAACAATATCGGCGAGGAAGACCTTGCAGCCGCACCGGGCAAGGGTGATCCAGGCGTTGAGGACCCGGGGCTCCGCGCCTCGGGCAGCGGCATGGTGATCCGGCGCGAAGGCAAGGCTGCCGATCCCAATGCCTGGACCTGGGACAAGAGCGGCAGCATCGCGGAATACTATTACCGCAACGACAGCCTGCGCTCGTCCGATCCGCTGAAGCAGAACTATGGCCTGCATGAGGTCTTCCAGAACGAGCTGCTCTCCACCGCCGACGGTTATCTGCATGGCGAGAACCAGCATTACGAAGTCGAACTGCGTGCCTCGCTGTTCAACGAGAAGGGCTTCGGCCAGCAGTCGGACATCAACACCACCAGCATCGGCGCGCTCTATGCCGAAGGACGGATGAAGGACAACGGTCTTTCCGCCAAGGTGGGCCGGCAGAGCAAGAGCACCGGCGGCGTCTTCGGCCGCTTCGACGGCGCGGTGCTGGGCTGGGACCTCGGCAACGACGTCAAGATCGAAGCCTATGGCGGATCGCCGGTCTACCGCCGGGACGCCAAGCCCTTTGCCGATCAGCGCTACTTCTACGGCATGAGCCTCGACTACACCTTGCCGGGCGACAAGTGGGCGGGCGGCATCTACGCCATTGGCCAGGAGGTCGAGTCGATCATCGACCGCCGCGCCATCGGCGCCGAGCTCCGCTACAATGACCAGGCACTCACCGCCTACGCCGCGGGCGACTTCGACATCTTCTACAAGGAACTGAACAACGCCTACCTCAACGCCAACTGGCGCGTGCGCGACGGCACCACGATCTACGGCACCGTCGACTTCCGCCGCGTGCCCTTCCTGGTGACATCGAACGCCCTGATGGGCCAGACGGAGGACGATCTGCAAAGTCTCGTCGATGTCTTCGGTCTCGAGGATGTCTATCAGCTTGCCCTCGACCGAACCGCCACCGCCAAGACGGCAAGCCTCGGCATCTCGCAGGATATCACCGACAACTGGCAGGTGTCGCTTGACGCGATGGTGGCCGATTATTCCGGCACGCCGGCATCGGGCGGCGTGGACGCCATTCCGGATCCCGGCGTGGAGTTCTATGGCTCGGTACAGCTCTCCGGCACCGACGTCTTCGACCAGGGTGACAGCCTCAATCTCGGCCTTCGCTACTCCACCAGCGACTCCAGTAACTTCTATATGGCTGATGCCTATTACCGCTTCATGCTCAGCGAAAACTGGCGCCTGAGCCCGCGTTTGCGCGTCAGCCTGCGTGACAGCAAGACATCGGACCAGATGCAGTATGTGGTGAGCGGCAGTCTCGCCAGCCGCTACAAGCTCGACCGGCACTGGAGCTTCGAAACCGAGCTTGGCGCCCGCTGGGAGGATATCGCCACTTCGGCCAGCGACACCCGCTCCATCGATATTCTCGCAACTGCCGGATTTCGTTACGAGTTTTAGGTTAACAGCAGGCGCTGCATTGCCTTGGGCCGCAAAACTGGCCTAAGCCTTGCTGCATGATCGCTTCGCTCCGGGCCCTGTGGCAATCCCTTTCGCTGTCCAAGCAATTTGCCATCGTGGCCGTGATGGTGCTGCTGCCGGGTATGGCCGTAACCGGCTGGTGGATTGCCGAGAAGATCGGCGATGCGGTTGTCCGCAACACCGCAAGCGCCATTGCCATCTCGATGGATGGCCTGCTCGCGCCCTATGTGCCCGAACTGTCCCGCGGGGAGCAGATTTCCACCGTCTCGCAGCAGCGGCTGGACATGCTTCTCGAGCGGGCCCGCGAGAACAAGACCATCGTGTCCATGAAGATCTGGCACACCAACGGAACGGTGATGTACAGCACTTTCCCCAGCCTCGTGGGACAGAAATTCCCGCCGTCGAAGATTTTCCAGTTGGCGCTTGCAGGCGAGGTCGGTGCGGATTTCGATGACGAGCCGCACGACGAGGATATCAACGAACGGCTGCAGGGCGTGCCCCTTCTCGAAGTCTATGCGCCGTTGCGTGACCCCGTCACCCGCAAGATCGTCGCCGTTTCCGAGTTCTATGCCAATGGCGAGCAACTGGGCCGGGACGTCCGCAGCGCCGTCACCGAAAGCTGGCTATTCGTCTGTGGCGTCGCTGCGTTGATGATCGCCTTTCTCTCCGGCATCGCCGTCAAGGGCGGCCAGACCATCGCCCGACAGCAGGCCTTGCTGCGCGAGCAGGTGAACGAACTCACCGAACTTCTGCAGCTCAACGAAGGCCTGCGCGAGAAGTTGAGAGTCGCCAACGAGAATGTCTCCAGCGTCAACGAACAGGTTCTGCAACATGTAGGCGCTGATCTGCACGACGGTCCGGCGCAGCGTCTGTCCTATGCGGTGATGCGGCTTTCGGACTTGCGGCGCAGAACCCGCACCGTGGATGCGGCGAAGCCTGCAATCGACAGCCTGAAGGACATTCTCTCGGAGACACTGGCGGACATCCGCCGTCTCTCGGGGGGCCTCGCCCTGCCGGAACTGCAGGATTGCACGCTCGCCGAGGCAGCGGGCCTCGCCGTCAAATCCCACGAGGACTACACCGGAACGGTCGTCCAGAAGAGCTTCATGTCCGGTGATTTCGCCGGGAGCCTGGCGCAACGCAACTGCATTTACCGGCTTGTTCAGGAAGGTCTCAACAACTCCTACAAGCATGCAAAGGCCCGCGCCCAGAGCGTTTCCCTTGAGCGGGCGGGGAGTGCCATCGCGCTGCGAATCGCCGACCACGGGCCGGGTATTTCCAAAGCCTCTTCCGGCAGTGTAAAGGGGCTGGGCCTGCGGGGTATGCGGGCACGGGTCGATGCCTTGGGGGGCATGCTGACGATCACGGAAGCGGACGGGGGCGGAACTGTAGTCGAGGCAATCCTGCCGACAATCGATGGACAACAAGGCGACGGCTAAGATGATCAAAGTGGCATTGGTCGATGATCACCCGATGATGCGGCGCGGACTGCGGGACACGCTGCGCGAACAGGGCGATTTCGAGGTGGTGGGCGAAGGCGCCAGCGCCGACGAGGCGGTGGAACTGGCGCGCAGCGAAAAGATCGACGTCCTCATCATCGACGTCAACATGCCGGGCGGCGGCCTGTCCGCCGTCGAAAGAATTTCGAAGTTCGACAATCCGCCGAAGATGCTCGTCCTCTCCGTGTTCGATAATCTCGCAAATGTCCGGACGGCGATGGAGTGCGGCGCTTCGGGCTACGTGCTGAAGGGCGTCGAGGGCGACGAACTCGCCCGCGTGCTCCGCAACGTCTGCGAGGGCAAGAAGCATGTTGGGCCCGAACTGGCCGCGAAGCTCTTTGCCGAGCCGCAGCAGGAGGGGGCCGAGGACGTCCCCCAGGGCCCGCGCGACGAGCGGCTGGATTCGCTCAACAAACGCGAGCGGCAGATTTTTGATCTCATCTCGCAGGGCCTGAGCAACCGCGCCATCGCCAAGAAGCTCAAGCTCGGCGAAGAGACGATCAAGCACTACAACACCCAGATGTTCTCGAAGCTCGGCGTGAAGAACCGCACCGAAGCAGCGTTGCTGGCCCTCGGACGCAACGTCACATCGAAGAAGAACTAGCGCAACGGACGCTCAAATCGCATTGCCCGCACGATGCTGGAGTTGAATCGCTCCGGCCGATGCGCGGAGCAGCAGGTGGAGCAGGCTGCATCTGGTTGAACCATCGGCTAAGATGATCAGCTTCGGCTTATTTCGATGTTAGGAAATTGCCTCTAAGGCTTGCCTGATCTCATCGAGCGGGACAGTGAAAACCAAGGCGCCACGATACGTTTTCGTCCTCATTTTATTGCCGCTCCTTCTCACGACACTGGGTACAACCTTCGTTAGCCTTCGGATGCTCAATGGCATATCCGAGGCTGTGGACCGTCAGGAGATGCAGCGCAGCTGGGAGGCGGTGAATTCCGCTTTCGGCTCGGCCGGAGAAAAGATCTCCGCCCTGATCATCGACAACGCGCGCTGGGATGACGCCGCCGAGCACACCGCCAATGGCGTCGATCAGCAATGGGTCTTCGACAACTGGGGAACGACGACATCCGATCCGAATTACGACACCATGTTCGTCATCTCGCCGCAGGGCGAAGTGCTGTCCGGCTTCCACAACGGCAAGGTCACCGACATTGATCCGAGTTCCTATTATGGCGGCGCCTTCCGGCGGCTGATTGCGGCGACCCCGGCGCTGGCCGCGCATTTCCGCGTCATCACTTCGCTCGCCTGGACACGGGACGGGCTTGCGGTGGTCTCGGCCGCGCCGATCATCCCGTATTCGCCGGAGAACATCGAACCGGAGCGGCGCTACAACAAGCTGGTCATCTCCCGCACCATCGGCCCGCTGCAACTGGCAAAGCTGAGCCGGCAATACGTTGTCGACGATCTGAAGGTTCATCCGCTGGCGGCCGGCGTGAAGGGGGCGGTGCCCATCTTCGACAACTGGGGTGCCCCCGTCGCCACGGTGACGTGGAAGGCGCGCAATCCCGGTGACACCGCACGCAGCAGCTACACCTCGCTCGCCTTCTCGTCGGTGATCGCCATGATCCTGGTGCTGCTGCCCATCTCCATCGTCCACGCCCGCACCATGCGGCGCCTGCACGCCAACGAACGGCGCGAGCGCGAGGCCGCACGCTGTGACTCCCTCTCGAGCCTGCCCAACCGCCTGAGCCTGTCGGAAAAGCTTCATCAGGAACTTGCGTCCAGCCATGGCCTTCCCGTTTCCCTCCTCTTCATCGACCTCGACGGCTTCAAGACAATCAACGACGCCTATGACCACGAGACGGGCGACCGGCTGATCAGGGCCATTGCCGCCGGTCTGAAGGTTCTCGCGGGCGAGAAGCACTTCGTCTCCCGCCTCGGCGGCGATGAATTCGGCATCCTATTGGTCAGCGAGCAGGCTCGCACGCAGTCGGAGGAACTGGCGCGCCGGATCCTGGAGTTCGTCAAGGAGCCCTTCGAAGTGGATGGCCGCGTGGCTGCCATCGGCGCCAGCATCGGCATCTCCGACAATGTCCAGGATGTGATGGACCCCAACGAACTCATGCGCCGTGCCGACATCGCCATGTATGATGCGAAGGAGCGGGGCGGCAACTGCTTCCGCCGCTTTGTCCCGGCCCTCGACACAAGGCGGAACGAGAACCTCGACATCGCCTCGGAACTCCGAAGCTTCATCGAGAAGGGCGTGATTGGCATCGCCTTCCAGCCCATCGTCGATGCCAACACGCAAGCGATTGTCGGCGTCGAAGCCCTGGCGCGTTGGCCCGAAAACTCCCGCCGCATGATCGGCCCTGAACGCTTCATCGCAGTGGCCGAGGAGTTCGGTCTGATCGGCAGTCTGAGCAACCTCCTGCTGCGCAAGGCCTGCGTTGCGCTGGCCGGGCGGCCCGATCTCAATCTCTCGGTCAATATCTCGCCGTTGCAGGTGGGCGATGCGCGCTTCGTGCCCGATCTCCTGTCCACCCTGGAGCATCTCAACTTTCCCTGCAGCCAGCTGGAAATCGAATTGACGGAAGGCGTTCTGGTCAAGAACCCGAAGCGCACCCGGAAGGTGATCAAGGACTTGCAGGAGAGCGGAATCGTCGTCTCCCTCGACGATTTCGGCGCAGGCTACGCCAGCATCGGCTATCTCCGCGATTTCGAATTCGACAAGGTGAAGCTCGACCGCACCCTGACGCAAGCCGTCGCCAGGGATACAGCGGTCCAGCAGATCGTTCAGGGCACCGTGCTGATTGCAAGGGGCATGTCGGCCAGCATCGTCGCCGAAGGCGTCGAGACAGCAGAACAGGCCAGTCTCATGCGTCTTGCCGGCTGCGATCTGCTGCAGGGCTATTACTTCGGGCGCCCGAGCGCCCTGCTGCCGGGAGCCCGGCAGTCAGAAGCCCTGGCGCTGGAACGGCGTGCCCTGCTGCAAATGCCGTATTGAGGCGCAGGCCCTTCACGCGGCGGAAGATTGGCGCGTCTCGGTAATGTCCTCGATATCCGTTCCGATCTGCATGGGAAGATCGGACCCTGCGCCCATCAGGGCTGCCGCAATGTCCTCGAGTGCGACGTTGTCCTCGATATGCTTGAGGCGGATGCGTTCGGCCGTCTTTTCAACGTCGAGGATACCGCCGTCCTGTTGCGCCTTGAGAATCTCTTCGGCGATCGTGTTGCGCATGTTGGCGCTGAGATTGATTTGCATGTGAGCCTCCATCAGAAGCCCATCGTGCACGCTTTGCACGACGAAACAATCCGCACACCCGGCACTCTTGTCAGGGTGTGCGCTTGACCGGTTCATCACAGAAGGGGTGAAACGGCCCTTCTGAGCAGAGTGAGTAACGGCTCAGAAATCGTCGTTCTCGCCATCGGGAAGCGGCGTGTTGACCACGCCGTAACCATCCGAAGCCTGTCCCGGATTGGCGAGAAGGAATCCTTCGGCTGCCAGCCCGCGGCGCAGCAGTTCGCGCACCGCCGAAGCCCGGCTCGGCATGCGCTTGGAGAAACGCCAGTTTTCGATGACACGCATTTCCTCGTCATCGAGCATGATCTGCAGACGGATGATCCTGTCCCTTGCCATGACTGTGCTCCCGCCCTGAACGTGATGATGGAAAAAGGAATATTTCCTGAGTTAGTGATGTGAGTAAGTGGCGTCAAGATACGCCCCCGCAGCGCTTGTGATGAAACAGTGTTTTCAGCCTGTGATTGCGCAGGATTTACGCGGCCTGCGCCGTTTGATTGTTCTTCGCATCCTGGCCTGCCACCTCTCCGGGTATTGACGTAATCGTCCTTGCACGGAGGAAGTTCAGCCAGTGCGATGAAACCATGTGATGGAACCGGACGCGCGTCTGCGCCCTTACCAGTACTTACCTTACATCTTGCAACGGCACGGACGCCCTCCGGGACGCCGCGCCATGACTTGAAGGAAGTCCGGCCATGGGCCTTGCCGAAATCACCCGCAACATCCTGCTGTCGCAGCTTCATCCGGCCCTTCTGTCGGATGTCGCGCCACTTCTGCAGGCCGTCGATCTGCTGAATGGCGACCTGCTGCACAGCCCCAACACCCCCATCACCCACGCCTATTTCCCGCTCTCCGGCATCTCCTCCGTCATCGCCCGGTCCGCCACCAACATCCAGAGCGAGGTCGGCATCATCGGACGTGAAGGCTTCACCGGAACGTCGCTTGCCCTTGCGGCAGAGACATCACCCATGGAAGTGGTGGTGCAGTCTCCGGGCCGTGCCCTGCGCCTCGATGCGCGCATGTTCAGCCGCCTGCTGGACGATATCCCCGCCTTTCGCGACGTGGCGCTCAGGTTCATTCAGGCCTTCATGATCCAGGCGGCGCAAACCACGGTGGCCAACACGCAATACCGCCTCTCGCAGCGCCTCGCCCGCTGGCTGCTCATGTGCCAGGACCGGTCAGATTCACCCGGCATCCCCATGACCCACGAGTTCCTGTCGACGATGTTGTCGGTCCGCAGGCCCGGCGTCACCGACGCCCTGAACGAGCTGGAAGGGCTGCATCTCGTCAAGAATGCCCGCGGCCTTGTGACCGTTGTCGACCGTCCCGGACTCATTGATGTGGCCGGTGGCAGCTATGGCGTGGCGGAGCGGGAATACAACCGGCTCTTCCCGCAGGGGCCGATTGCCGGAGGTTGAGCACTGCGCCGCGCCCTCAACTGTCCTGTACCGCACGAAGTCTTGTTGGACCGACCACAAGTGGACATGAAACGGCAGATGCCCGTCCAGCAGTATTCAAGGGTCCGAGACAATGCCGAAGTTTTCTGCCGGATTCCCGCCCGGAGTGTTCACTGAGCACGAGGTTGCCCTGTTCTCGGAGGCCTTCGAGGAAGCCTGGCTTGCTGCGGAAGCGGCGTATCACGTGACGGGCGAAGCGGCGGATGAAGTTCGCGACCTGATCGGCAAGTTCATCATCAAGCTGGCAATGGAAGGTGAGCGCCGGAAGGATGTTCTGAAGGAACAGTCGCTGGCCTATGTTGCGCGGAAGCAGAACGCAGGGCCTTTCCCCCGGCGCTGATGGTTCAGGCGGCGCGGCAGCGCCAGCATCCGCCCGGCGTGCATTCCATTTTTGCGCCGTGGGTCGTCTTCAATTCCGCAATCTTGGCTTCAAGGCTGTCGAGGCGGGTGGTGAGGCAACTCAGGTCGCCTTCAGCGCATTTGCGTGTGGCATCGATGGATTTCTGCATGTCATCGAGCAGGGTGGATATCTTCTGATAGAGATCGACGCTCATGAGAGGTGTCTTTCACCGCGGGCAAAGTGCACGGGTATGAAGGTGTATTTCGGATACATCAAATCTGCTTTCATTGATCCAGAACAAGTGAAGGGAAGATTTGCTCTTCATCCGTGAATAAACGGCCCGCAGAAATCTGACAATGCTCCGTACGCTGAATGTTTATTCGTGGCAGCGGAGACACAAGTATTCGTTGGGGGCTGAATAAATATCCCGATGCTGTTGTTCATGCCTGCTGCTGATCTTCTTCATGCAAGACCAGATTGTATACTGATTGGCGCATTGATCCTTTATGTCCGACACATCTGCAGCCGACGTTTCGCAAGCAAAGGCGGACACTTGCATGAGGTTGCAGCTACATTTTCTCGAGGCGGAGGGTTCGTTGGCGGGGCTGCGGGATCAGCTCAGCGACGAGGTAATCGGTCTGGTTGAGCAGATCGACAGCTTCGTTCCGCCGCGTTTTCACAAACACACCATCGATGTCGTCATCCAGTCCGTGCCTGAGGATGGCGGGGCAAGTGTGACCGGCGCCTGCTTTCGCCGCGGTTTCATCACGGTGTCGGTCGATCCCGTAAGCTTCCGCCTGGCCGGCGATCTGGACGCTGGATTGTTCCGCCGGGTGCTCGCGCGCCAGCTTCACCATGCCATGCGCTGGGCCGTCTGGGGCCCTGCGATGACGCTGGGCCAGACACTCGTCTATGAAGGCCTGGCTGACATTTTTTCAGAGCTTGTTGCGGCAACCGAGTCACCACCGTGGAGCAGTGCGCTTGCCCCGGCGGATTGGCCAGCCGTGATCGCGCAGGCCGAGCAGGATCTCGAGAACGACCGCTATGATCACGCCCTGTGGTTTGTCGGAGCGGGCGCCCTGCCGCGCTGGGCGGGCTTTGCCCTCGGGTACAGATTGGCCTGCCACTTTGCCGAAAGCCACCCGAAGGCGGTGGCAAGCGGTCTCGTGGATGTGGCCCCGCCTGCGGTCCTTGCGGTGTGGGATGAGATGAGGTCGGTCGTGCTGCGGGTCCGGCCCCAGGTGTAAGACAGGCGCGGCCGGTTAAGCCCCGTGCACCGGCATCATCAGCGAAGGCAGCCAGGTGGCCAGGCCCGGCACCGCGATCAGGATGAACACCATCGCCAGCATGATCACGTGCATCGGCACCGACCACCAGCCCACCTTGAACATGTCGTGCCCGGTCATGGATTGCAGGACGGTGAGATTGAAGCCCACGGGCGGTGTGATCTGTGCCATTTCGACGACCAGCACCATGAAGATGCCGAACCAGATCATGTCGATGCCGGCATGGCGCACCATGGGCTCGACGATGGAGATGGTGAGGGCCACGCAGGAAATGCCGTCGAGGAAGTGGCCGAGAATGGTGTAGAGCGCCAGAAGCCCCATCAGCAGCCAGAAGGGCGTGAGCTGCAGGCTGTCCACCCAGGTGGCCAGCATTTCGGGCAGGCGGAGATAGCCCATGGCGAGCGACAGGGAGCCCGCCGAAACGAGGATGAGCGAGATCATCACCGACGAGCGGGTGGCGCTCATCAGGCTGGTCATGAACATGTCCTTGGTCAGGGTGCCCTGGGCCCAGGCCAGCATCAGCGCGCCCAGCACGCCGACGGCGGCAGCTTCTGTCGCGGTGGCAAAACCGAACATCATCGAGCCGATCACCAGGGAGAGAAGCAGCACCACGGGAATGAGCTTGCGCGAGGCATGGAGCTTTTCCCGCCACGAGGCCTCGGCCTCACGCACCGGGTTGTAGCCGGGCAGGGTGAGGGCCTTGAAGGCGACGTAGAGCGAGAACATGGCGGCCAGCACAAGTCCGGGCAGGATGCCGGCAATGTTGATCTTGGCGATCGATTCATTGGTGAGCGCGCCATAGACGATCATGATGATCGACGGCGGGATCATCAGTCCAAGCGTGGCGGGGCCAGCCAGCGTGCTGACGATCAGGTGCTCGGGGTAGCCGCGCTTGCGCAGTTCCGGAATGGTCATCTTGCCCACGGTTGTGAGCGTCGCCACGGAGGAGCCCGAGACCGAGCCGAACAGCGTGCAACCCATGACGTTGGTGTGAAGCAGGCCGCCCGGCCAGCGGCGCATCAGGGGCGAAAGGCCCTTGAACATGTCTTCGGACAGGCGGGAGTGGAACAGGATGTCGCCCATCCAGATGAACATGGGCAGCGCCGTCAGCATCCATGATGAGGAGGCCGACCACGCCGTGGTGGCAATCGAGGAACCGGCGGGCCGTCCCGCCATCACGTCAATGGCAACGGCGGCAACAGCCATCAGCACGGGCGCAATCCACACGCCCGCAGCGAGAAGCAGGAACATCAGGCCGAGAAGAAGGCTGACCGTCAGAATGGGATCCATGGTGGGCAGGCCTCGTCAGAGCGTTTCGGTGCTGGCCTGAATGCGGTGGTGGCCGGTCAGCAGCAGGGTCAGGAAATTGTCGAGAATGGCGATGGCGAACAGCACCGTGCCGATCGCCATGGTGGACTGCGGGATCCACAGCGGCGTGGCGTCGAGTTCCGAGCTTATGTCGTTCAGCACATAGGTCCAGTAGACCATGCTGCAGGAATACCAGGCAAACCAGACGGCGACGGCCGAGGCGACCGCGAAGGCGAAGAGGTCCAGCCAGTAGCGGTTCTTGCCCAGAAGCTTGCCGATGGTCTCGATCCTGATGTGCGAGCCCGAATTGAGGGCATGGGCCAGGCCGAGGAAGGTGGAGGCAGCCATCAGGTAGCCGGCATACGACGTGAGGCCGAGCACGGTGACACCCGCGGCCCGGGCGCCGATCTGCACCAGCGTGGTGAGAAGGATGAGGGCGACACAGGCGGCGGCGGCGAAGCCTGCGGCAAGATAGAGCGCGTCCAAGGCGCGTCTCACGACAGAGACGAAACCGGTGGCGGGCATTGGGGAGGAACTCTCAAGCGTGGAGGCAGACATGTCTTTCCGGGGGCCGTTGGTGTCGCGTCTCGAAGTGTTTCCGGAAACTACACGCGAGACCTTGAACGAATGTTCCCGCAGACGTTGTCAATGCCCTCTTGGTTAAGGAGTGGTGAAGGCCGGCCGGTCGCAATCGTGCGGAGGCGGGCGGTCCCGGAGGCCATGAGCGCGGGTTGCGTCTTTTGATTGCATATTCAACTCAAGGAATGCGGGTTTTGCATATATGATTGCAACCAAAAGTGTATGCGCCAAGAAATAAATGTGCTGTGAACGATCCGGAACGGGCCGCGTTGTATTGACCGTCAGGCGATGGAAAGTCATAGCCGGACCGAGACGGCACGACGGTCGTGGTGCCGCGATTCTGTGATTTGTACTTGCCGGAAAATCGGAAATGTCCCTGCCGCTCTTTGCCGAAGCCCTGATCCGGGAACTGGCCCTCGAGGCGGAGAAGAGGGTGGGTCCGGAGCGCTCGGCGATCGAGGCGCTTACAGGCGAGATCCGGACACTGGGTGAAACCCTCAATCTACTGGCCCGCAAGGAACTGCGCGAGATGGACCTCGCGCATGTCCTCTCGCGCATCAAGGCCGGGTTTGACGATGAGCAGGTGCTGGCCGCCACCCGCCGCGCCCAGGAGACCTGCGCCAGCTTCTTCAGCGCCGCCCGCTTGAAACGGCCGCCTGCCCCGGACCTGTTGCTCAATCAGTTGGTCACCGACATCGAAAGCGTGATGCTCTCGCTCGTCCACGCAGTCACCAAGTCCTTCTGACCCCTGCGCCGGAACAGCGCCCAAAAGCCGCTTTTCCCGCACCGTGGTGATGGTTTAGACAGCCCCCATGTCGGACAAGGTGGAAATCATCGTCGTTGGAGCAGGGGTCGTGGGGCTCGCGATTGCCCGTGCGCTCGCCACCCGTGGCCGCGAGGTGCTGGTCATCGAGGCGGAAGGCGATATCGGCACGGGCACGTCGTCACGCAATTCGGAGGTCGTACACGCCGGCATTTATTATCCGAAAGGGAGTCTCAAGGCCCGGCTCTGCGTCGAGGGCCGCGACAGGCTTTACAGCTACTGCGAGGCGAATGGTGTGGCGGTGAAGCGGCTCGGCAAGCTCATCGTCGCCACCTCGGCAGAAGAAGAAGCGAAGCTCAATGGCATCGCCGCCCATGCCAGCGCCAACGGCGTCAGCAATCTCGTCCGCCTCACGCGGGCGGAAGCGCAGGCGCTGGAGCCGGAGGTGAACTGCACCTCGGCGCTTTTTTCTCCCTCCACCGGCATTGTCGACAGCCACGGCCTGATGATGGCGCTGCTCGGCGAGGCGGAAGCCCATGGCGCGCTGCTCTCGCTCCGTACCCGGATGATTGCGGCGTTCCCAACGGCAGATGGTTTCGAGGTGCGGGTCGCTGCCGGTGACGATGGGGAGATGACGCTCGCCTGCGATCGTTTCATCAATGCGGCAGGCCTCGGCGCGTGGGATGTGGCGCGCGGCATTGCGGGGCTGCCGCCCGAACACATTCCGCCCCACCACCTCGCCCGCGGGGCCTATTGCAGCGTCTCCGGCAAATCGCCCTTTTCGCGTCTCATCTATCCCGTGCCGGTACCGGGCGCGCTCGGCATCCATGCCACGCTCGACATGCAGGGGCAGGTGCGGCTTGGGCCCGACATCACCTGGATCGACCGGGTCGACTACACCGTGCCGGAGAGTGCGGCGGAAAAGTTCCGCGCCGCCTGTCTGCCCTATTGGCCCGGGCTCGCGGATCGCGAGATCACGCCCACCTATTCCGGCATCCGCCCCAAGATCAGCGGTCCCGGTGAAGCCAACGCAGATTTCCGAATCGACGGCCCGGCGCAGCATGGCCTGCGCGGCCTCGTCAACCTGTTCGGGATTGAATCGCCCGGCCTCACCAGTTCGCTGGCGATTGCCGACTACGTGGCCGGATTACTTGACCAGTGAGCCCATGCGCCGCATGGCGAGCGCATAACCTTCCACGCCAAAGCCCGCCAGCACGCCATCGGCCCGCGTAGAGACATAGGAGTGGTGGCGGAAGGCTTCGCGCTTGTGCACGTTGGAGATATGAACTTCCAGCACCGGTCCGTCATAGGCATTGAGCGCATCGAGAATGGCGATGGATGTGTGCGTGAAGGCACCCGGATTGATGATGAGCCCCGCGGCCTTGTCGCGTGCCTCGTGGATCCAGTCGATGAGGTCGCCCTCGCGGTTCGATTGCAGCAGCTTCACCGCAAGTCCGAAACCCTTGCCCACCTCGGCACACGACGCTTCAACGTCGGCCAGCGTCTCCTTGCCGTAGATCTCCGGCTGGCGCTTGCCGAGCAGATTGAGGTTGGGTCCGTTCAGGATGTAGATCGTCTTGCTCATGGGGTGCTTATGGGGTGCGGTTGCTCAGATGTCGAGCGCCTCGATGTTTGCGAAGGCGGTGCGCAGGGCCTTCGACCATTCCGCGGACAGCATCTTGAAATAGGGATCGTCGGGACCGATGCGCTTGGTGTGTTCCACCTTCAGCGAACCGGACTCGTAGGTGAGAAGGTCGATGGGGAGGCCGACGCTGAGGTTCGAACGCAGCGTGGAATCGAAGGAGAGCAGCACCATCTTCGCGGCCTCACCCAGTTCCATGTCGCTCCGCGCCACGCGGTCCAGGATCGGCTTGCCGTACTTGTGCTCGCCGATCTGGAAGAAGGGCGTGTCGGGTGTCGCCTCGATGAAGTTGCCGGCGGCATAGATGTTGAACAGCCGCGGACGCTCCTTGCCGATCTGGCCGCCGAAGATGAAGCTCGCGGCAAAGGCTTCGCCGTTTGACGTCAGGTGCGCTTCGTCCACCGCCTTCACTTCGCGGATGGCATTGCCCACCACATGCGCCGCCTGGAACATGGTGGTGGCGGTCTTGAGCGTCTCGCCTTCTTCCGGCGGATGCAGTTCATGTTCGCTGAGCATGCTCACCACCGCCTGCGTTACCGCGAGGTTGCCGGCGGTCAGCAGCACGAACACCCGGTCGCCCGGATATTCCCAGGTGTAGAGTTTCTTGAACTTGCCGACGTTGTCGACACCCGCATTGGTGCGGGTGTCGGCGGCCATGACGAGGCCCTTGTCCAGCAGCATTCCGACGCAATAGGTCATGGGTGATTCCGAGCCGTTTCGGCTACTGTTGCGCAATCTCGACGCGAACTTCAACCGTCATCTGTTCGGTGCCGCTGCCGCCCCGGCGGAAGCCCCTGACCGGGGCCACGGCGGCGGCATCGAGGCCCGCGGCGATCCGCACATAGTGGTCGGTCGGGCTTTGGCCGTTGGCGCCGTCAAAGCCCACCCAGCCCAGGTCCGGAACCATGATCTCGGCCCAGGCGTGGGCCGCGGCGGAGGAGGCGCCCACCCCCGTCACCAGGTAGCCCGTCACATAGCGGGCCGGAAGGCCGAGGTGCCGCGCCAGCGTAATCATGATGTGGGCGTGGTCCTGGCAGACCCCGCGGCCATCACTGAAGGCTTCGGCGGCGGTGGTGTGAGCGTGGGTGGTGCCCACTTCGTAGGCCACGGCCTCATGCACCGCCCGCATGATGGAATGGGCCAGCTCGAGCGGCGGCAGCTTGCGGTCGAAGCGCGAAGCGAACTTCATCAGGTCCGGGCTGGCTTGGGTCGCCGGGGTCTGGCGCAGGTAGACCGCCTCGGGAATGAGATTGGGAATGCCCCGCACGACGCCCGCCGTGTCGGAGGTTTCGACCTCGCCCTCGGCCGCGATGGTGAGCACGCCGGAATGGCCGCGCACCGTCACGAGATGGGTAATGTTGCCGAAGCCGTCCTTGTGACTGAGGCTCGAACTCGATCCCCGGCGCCGAGATCGTCCAGGAGATCGTGCGCTGCCCTTCGAAGTTCACCGGCATGAGATAAAGCCGCTGCACCAGGTAGGAGGGTGCGGCGTCATAGGCATAGTGGGTGGCGTGCTGGATCTTGAGGCGCATCGTCCGTCCGCTCAGGGGAAGTTGTAGGTCGTGGCGATGTCACGCGACAACTGGTTGTTGCTCTGGATGAAGTGCTGCAGGTATTCATGCAGCCCGCTCTGGAAGATGTCTTCCATCCGCCCCTTGCGCAGGCCGTCGCGCGTCTCCTCAGCCTGGGCATGAATGTCGTAGCGCTTGCCGTGAAGCTGCGCGAGACCTGCCAATGCCGTGCAGATCCACGAATAGCTGAACAGCAGCGAGCGCGGCATCTCCTCGCGCAAGATCAGGAACTCGGCGACAAGCCATGCCTTGTAGCCGCTGTTGCGGTAGAACCAGCGATAGGCCCGGTGCGCCGAGACGCTGCGCAGGATCTGTCCCCACTGGTGCAGGTCGATGTCGCTGCCCACGTCGGTGGCCTTGGGCAGCAGGATGAAATACTTGACGTCGAGAATGCGCGCGGTGTTGTCGGCGCGTTCGACGAAGTTGCCGAGCTGGCTGAAGTAGTAGTTCTCGTTCCGGAGCATGGTGCCCAGAATGGCGCCGCGGAACGACATGGAGCGCTGCTTCACCCAGTCGAGGAAGACGGGCAGGCGGTCCGGCGTGAGTTCGGCGGGGTTCACCGCCACGAGATCGTTCCACGTGGTGTTGATGCTTTCCCACACGTCGCGGGTGAGTGCTGTCCGCACGGCGCGTCCGTTGTTGCGGGCAGTACGCACGACGGAGCGGATGCTCGAGGGATTGCTCTCGTCGAAGATCAGGAAATCCGCCACCTTCTGCGCCGTGATGGTGTCGTACTTGGCGGCGTAGGATTGGTCGCAGGCGGCGCTCAACAGGGTGGAGCGCCATTCGTCGCGATGGCCTTCGATGGCGCCGGGCATCAGCGAAATGCGATGTCCCACTTCAAGGAGGCGCGCCATGTTCTCGGCCCGCTCCATGTAGCGCGACATCCAGAACAGCGATGAAGCGGTCCTTCCGAGCATCAGTCCTCCAGCACCCAGGTGTCCTTGGTGCCGCCTCCCTGGCTGGAGTTGACGACGAGCGAGCCCTTCTTCAGCGCCACGCGGGTGAGGCCGCCGGGGGTGATGCGCACGCGGTCGCCGGAGAGCACGAAGGGCCTCAGGTCCACATGCCGCGGCGCCACGCCGGAGGACGTATAGGTCGGCACCGTCGAAAGCGAGAGCGTCGGCTGGGCGATGTAGTTCTTCGGGTTCGACTTGAGCTTGGCGCGGAAGGCCTCGATCTCCTTCTTGGACGAGGTCGGCCCGACCAGCATGCCGTAGCCGCCGGAGCCATGCACTTCCTTCACCACCAGTTCGGCGAGATGATCGAGCACGTATTTCAGCGACTGCGGCTCCGAGCAGCGCCATGTCGGAACGTTCTTCAGGAGCGGCTTTTCGCCCGTATAGAATTCGATCACGTCGGGCAGGTAGGTATAGATCGCCTTGTCGTCGGCAATGCCGGTGCCCGGCGCATTGACGATCGTCACCTTGCCGGCGCGATAGAGATCGAACAGCCCGGGCACGCCGATCGTCGAGTCCGGGCGGAAGGTGAGCGGATCGAGGAAGGCATCGTCGATGCGGCGGTAGACGACGTCGACGCGCAGCGGCTCCTGCGTGGTGCGCATGTAGAGTGCGCCATCCATCACGAAGAGATCGTCACCCTCGCAGAGTTCGGCTCCCATTTCATCGGCGAGGAACGCATGTTCGAAGAACGCCGAGTTGTGGATGCCGGGGGTGAGCACGACGATGGTGGGTTCGCCTTCGCAGGCGGGCGGCGCCACGCTTTCCAGCGTCTTGCGGAGCAGGGCGGGATAATTCTCGACCGGCGCCACGCGCTGGTGGGCGAAGAGCTCCGGAAAGAGATGCATCATCGTCTCACGGTCTTCCAGCATGTAGGAGACGCCGGACGGTGTGCGGCAATTGTCTTCGAGAACATAGAACTCGTTCTCGCTGATCCGCACGATGTCGATGCCAATGATGTGGGAGTAGATGCCGCGTGCCGGATTGATGCCCATCATCTCCGGCACGAAGGCGCTGTTCTGGATGATCACGTCAGCCGGAATGCGGCCTGCCCGCAGGATGTCCTGGCGGTGATAGATGTCGTGGATGAAGGCGTTGAGGGCGCGCACCCGCTGCTCGATGCCGGCCGAGAGGCGGCGCCATTCCGAGGCGGCGAAGACGCGGGGAATGATGTCGAAGGGGATGAGGCGCTCGGCGGCCTCCTTGTCGCCGTAGACAGCGAAGGTGATGCCCTGGCGGCGGAAACGGTTCTCCGCCTCCTTGATGGCCCGGTCCACATCCTTGCGCTTGAGTGTCTTCAGCCAGTCTTCAACCCGCAGGTAGGGGCTTCGCACCTGCCCCGACTTGTCCTGCATTTCATTGAAGATGTCTGCCACGCCAACGCCCCTTGTCCTGCCCATGATGGCGTCAATTCCAATGACTTGGCAAGTGTCGTGCTGCTGCAAATTAAGGCAGTTCTGCCGTCGATGCTTGCACCCGGCCCGGGGCTTTGGCATGTCCGGAGGCGGGAGACGAAAGTCGTGGGCACGGAAGCGCCGTTTACACACGTGATTTTTGACTGCGACGGCGTGCTGGTCGACAGTGAGGGTCTTTCGGCGGCGGTGCTCATGGGCATGATGGCCGAAATCGGCCTGCCCATCACCCCCGAGATCTTCCGCACCGACTTCCTGGGCCGCAGCTTCGCCAATGCCGCCGCGCGCGTGCTCACCCGCTTCGGCCGCCCCATGCCGGATGATTTCCAGACGCATTACCGTTCCCGCCTGCTCGACCGCATGCGGGCGGACCTCCAGCCCATGGCGGGCATTTTCCCCGTTCTGCAGAGCATGGCCGTGCCCTTCTCGCTCGCCACCAGCAGTTCGCCGCAGCGCCTTGCCGTCTCGCTCGAGGTGACGGGGCTCGAACCCTTCTTCCGTGGCCGCTGCAGCACCGCCTCCGAGGTCACGAACGGCAAGCCCGCGCCCGATCTCTTCCTGCTCGCGGCCGAGCGCATGTCTGCCGATCCTCAGCGCTGCCTCGTGATCGAGGACAGCGAAATGGGCATTCTCGCCGCCCAGGCGGCGGGCATGCAGGTCTGGCATTTCAGGGGCGGCGTGCACATCAAGGCGGGCTATGAACTGCCGCCCGGACTCGAACCCGACCGCCGCATCGCCGACATGGCGGAGTTGCTTGCGGCTTTCGCACGCGCTGGCATTTGTGCGCCACCCGCTGTAGCAGATGCGGGCGAGGAGAAGGCCCATGGCGCGTAAACCGGAACCAGAGAAGGAACGTCTTGACGACGCCGCGCGGGCTGGCTGGCTCTATTACATCGCCGGCAACACCCAGGACGAGATCGCGAAGAAGCTCGGCATTTCGCGGCAGACGGCGCAGCGTCTTGTCTCGCTTGCCGTCACCGAGCGCCTCATCAAGGTGCGCTTCGATCATCCGCTCGGCCGCTGCCTCGAACTCTCCGACAGGATGAAGGAACGCTGGGGCCTCGAGTCTTGCGAGGTCGTTCCCGCCGATCCCACAAGCACCTCCGAGACACTCGGCATCGTCGAAGCCGCGGCGGCGGAAATGGAATCCTATCTCGTCTCGCAGCATCCGGTGATCCTCGCCCTCGGCACGGGCCGCACCCTGCGCGCCGTCGCCGAGCAGATCAGCCCGATGGAGTGTCCGCAGCACAAGATCGTCTCGCTGGTCGGCAACATCGGGCCGGATGGTTCGGCCACGGTGTTCGACGTCGCCTCGCGCGTCGGAGACCGGGTGGGCGCGCCGCACTATCCCATGCCCTTTCCGGTGATCGCCGCCACCATCCACGAGAAGAACCTGCTCATTGCGCAGAAGTCGCTGAAGAACGTCATGGACCTCGCCGCCCAGGCGGACGTGACCTACGTCGGCATCGGCACCGTCGACGATACCGCCGCCCTTCTGCGCGATGGTTTCGTGCGTGCCGACGAGCTGCGCGCCATGGTGAAGGCAGGCGCGGTGGGTGAAATCACCGGCTGGAGCTTCGACGCCGACGGGCAGTTGGTGGAGGGTCTGGTGAACGACCGGGTGCTCAGCGTGCCGCTCGAATCCCCGGTGCGCCGCAAGGTCGTGGGCGTGGCCATGGCGCCCGGCCGCCTCAAGGCGATCAGGGGGGCTTTGGTGGGTCATCTGATCAATGGCCTGATCACCAACGAGACCATGGCCGAACAATTGCTAAAGAAATGAGCGAATGCTCAATTTGAAATCAGCGTTTAAAATCAATCTGTTGCCGCGTTGCGGAAAAGTCCGTTCGGCGCCGCAGCGACGAATCCGCCTTGACTCATTGGCAGCCTCGATGTGACATATTCCCGCGCCGTGAGCAAAAGCTCAGGTTGCACATGGGAGGTTCCAAAATGAAATCAATGCTGAAGGGCGTGCTTGGCGCGCTCGCCATCGCCGCGCTGTCCTCGACCGCGTTCGCCGAAACCAAGCTCACCATCGCCACCGTGAACAACGGCGACATGATCCGCATGCAGGGTCTGACCGACGACTTCACCAAGGCCAATCCGGACATTTCACTCGAGTGGGTGACGCTCGAGGAAAACGTGCTGCGTGAAAAGGTGACGACCGACATCGCCACCAAGGGCGGCCAGTTCGACGTTCTCACCATCGGCACCTATGAAGTTCCGATCTGGGGCAAGAAGGGCTGGCTCGTGCCGCTCACCCAGGTCGATGACCCGGCCGACCTGCTGCCCGCCATTGCCGGCGGCCTCACCGTTGATGGCAAGCTGATGGCTGCACCGTTCTACGGCGAAAGCTCCATGGTCATGTACCGCAAGGACCTCGTCGAAGCCGCCGGCGAGAAGATGCCGGATGCGCCCACCTGGGACGACATCAAGCGCATCGCCGACAAGATCACCAACAAGGACAAGGAAATCTATGGCGTGTGCCTCCGCGGCAAGGCCGGCTGGGGTGAGAACATGGCGTTCATCACCGCCACTTCCAACTCCTTCGGCGCCCGCTGGTTTGACGAGAACTGGAAGCCCCAGTTCGACAGCGCCGAATGGAAGGATGCGCTCACCTTCTATCTCGACCTCCTGAAGGCCGATGGCCCTCCCGGCGCGTCGTCCAACGGCTTCAATGAAAACCTCGCCCTCTTCAACGCCGGCAAGTGCGGCATGTGGATCGACGCCACGGTCGCTGCCTCCTTCGTGACGGGCAAGGATTCGACCGTTGCCGACAAGGTCGGCTTCGCTCTCGCCCCGGACAAGGGCCTCGGCAAGCGCGGCAACTGGCTGTGGGCCTGGTCTCTGGCCATTCCCGCCGGCACGCAGAAGGAAGACGCCGCCCAGAAGTTCATCGGCTGGGCCACCTCGAAGCACTACACCGAACTGGTGGCGGCGAAGGAAGGCTGGGCCAACGTTCCTCCGGGCACGCGCACCTCGCTCTATGCCAACCCGGAATACGCCAAGGTTCCGTTTGCCAAGATGACCCTCGACTCGATCAACTCGGCTGACCCGACCAAGCCCACCGTGAAGCCGGTGCCCTATGTCGGCGTGCAGTTCGTGGCCATTCCGGAGTTTGCCGGTCTTGCCACCACTGTGGGCCAGATCTTCTCGGCAGCGCTTGCTGGCGAAAAGACCGCGGATGAAGCACTTGCGGAAGCGCAGGATGCGGCGACCCGCGAAATGACCAAGGCCGGTTACATCAAGTAACGCCTTCCTCCCATGACGACTGGACTGCCCGGCGCTAAGCTGGGCAGTCATTTTCGCCGCGCTTCATGCGGCGCCTCGGTTCCAGGGTGGGCAACATGGCGACACAGCAATCACGTCAACTCGGCCGCCTCGCGGTGGCGCCTTCGGTGGTGGCACTCTTCCTGTGGATGATCGTGCCCCTGGCGATGACCATCTGGTTCTCGCTCTTGCGCTACAACCTGCTCGATCCGAACTACGCCTGCTCGCTGCTCACGCCAGGCCAGCTCTTCGACGAGGCGAACCGCTGTTTCGCCGGCACCTCGAACTACTACTACTTCCTCACCGATCCCGCCTTCTTCAAGGCCATGGCGAACTCGCTCATCCTCGTGGGTTGGGTGCTGCTGATTTCCGTGGTGGGCGGCACGCTGCTCGCTCTCCTGCTCGACCAGGCGATCATGGGCCGCAACATCGTCCGCCTGATGGTGATCGCACCTTTCTTCGTCATGCCCACCGTCTCCGCGCTGGTGTGGAAGAACATGATGATGCATCCCGTGCAGGGCTTCATCGCCTGGATCACGAAATCCTTGGGCTTCGGCGCCATCGACTGGTTCGCCCATTACCCCATGACGGCGATCGTCATCATGGTGGCGTGGCAATGGCTGCCCTTCGCCACGCTGATCTTGCTCACTGCACTCCAATCCTTCGACGAGGAGCAGAAGGAAGCAGCCCAGATGGACGGCACGCCGCCACTCTCCTTCTTCTGGTACATGATCGTGCCGCATCTGGCACGGCCCGTCACCGTGGTGGTGCTGATCGAGACGATCTTCCTGCTCAATGTCTTTGCCGAAATCTATGTTTCGGGCTCGGGCGGGCGCGCCGGCAACCTGCCGTTCCTCGTCTATCAGTACGGCCTGATCTCGAACGACATCGGTGGCGCATCCGCCGGAGGCCTCATCGCCGTGGTGCTCGCCAACATCGTCGCCTTCTTCCTGATGCGCATGATCGGCAAGAACCTGGAGGGCTGAAGCATGGCACGCGCAATCTCTCCCCGCCGCAAATGGTTCTTCACCATCCTCGCCTGGTCCGTGGCCTTCATCATCTTCTTCCCGATCCTCTGGACCTTCCTCACCAGTTTCAAGACGGAAGGCGACGCCATCCTGATCCCGCCGAAGTTCATCTTCTTCGACTGGACCACCGAGAACTATGGCATCGTCCAGGAGCGCTCCAACTACTTCAAGTTCGCCATGAACTCGGTGATCCTGGCGCTGGGCTCCACCTTCTTTGCGCTGCTGATCGCCATTCCTTCCGCCTGGGGCATGGCCTTCGCACCCGGCAGGAAGACCAAGGACCTGCTGATGTGGATGCTCTCCACCAAGATGATGCCGCCCGTGGGCGCCTTGATCCCGATCTACCTGATCTTCCGTGACTTCGGCCTGCTCGACTCGCGCGGCGGCATCATCACCGTGCTGATGCTCCTCAACCTGCCGATCATCATCTGGATGCTCTACACCTACTTCAAGGAAATCCCCGCCGAGATCCTCGAGGCCTCGCGCATGGATGGCGCCACGGTGTGGAAGGAACTCGTCTACGTGCTCACCCCCATGGCGGTGCCGGGCATTGCCTCGACGGTTCTGCTCAACGTCATCCTCGCCTGGAATGAAGCCTTCTGGACGCTGTCGCTCACCACCAAGGAAGCGGCACCCCTCACGCAGTTCATCGCCAGCTATTCCTCGCCCGAGGGCCTGTTCTGGGCCAAGCTCTCGGCTGCCTCCACCATGGCGATTGCCCCCATCCTCGTGCTCGGCTGGTTCGCCCAGAAGCAGCTTGTGCGCGGCCTGACATTCGGAGCGGTGAAGTAACATGGGAACGATCTCACTCAGGAACGTGCGCAAGGCTTTTGGCGATGCCACCATCATCCCCAATGCCAACCTCGACATCGGCAACGGCGAGTTCATCGTCTTCGTCGGCCCCTCGGGCTGCGGCAAGTCCACGCTGCTCCGCCTCATCGCGGGCCTCGAGGACCTCACCTCCGGCGTGATCGAGATCGACGGCAGGGACGTGACGGCGGCAGCACCCTCCGAACGCGGCCTCGCCATGGTCTTCCAGTCCTACGCCCTCTACCCGCACATGAGCGTGCGCAACAACATCGCCTTCGGCCTCAAGATGGCGGGCGTGCCCAAGGCCGAGATCGACGAGAAGGTGGCGAAGGCCGCCGCCACCCTGAACCTGACCGAATACCTCGACCGCAAGCCCCGCCAACTCTCGGGCGGCCAGCGCCAGCGTGTTGCCATCGGCCGCGCCATCGTGCGCCAGCCCAAGGCCTTCCTCTTCGACGAGCCGCTCTCCAACCTCGATGCGGCCCTGCGCGTCAACATGCGCGTCTTCATCATGCAGCTCCACAAGGACCTGGGTTCGACCATGATCTATGTGACCCACGACCAGGTGGAGGCCATGACCATGGCCGACCGCATCGTGGTGCTGAACCGCGGCAACATCGAGCAGGTGGGTTCGCCGCTCGAGCTTTACAACAATCCGGACTCGCTCTTCGTCGCGGGCTTCATCGGCTCCCCCAAGATGAATTTCATCACCGGTGCGGAAGCGGCAAAGCACAAGGCACACACGATCGGCATCCGTCCGGAGCACATCGAGATCGCGGCCGGGGCAGGGACGTGGACGGGCAAGATCGCGCTTGCCGAACACCTGGGCGCCGACAGTTTCCTGCATGTGGATGCCGGCCCCGCAGGCCGCCTCGTGGTGCGCGCGCCCGGCGATTTCCGCGGCAAGGATGGCGATGGCATTTCCCTCAAGCCTGACTTAAACCGTCTTCACAGGTTCGATGAGAACGGGAAGGTAATACGTTGATGCGATTGAAAGATAAGGTTGCGATCATCACCGGCGGCGCACGCGGAATCGGCGCTGCCATTGCGCAAGGTTATGTCCGGGAAGGGGCACGCGTCTGCGTCGCCGACATCGAATTCGAGGAGGCGCAGAAGACCGCCAAGGCGATCGGCGGCGGCTCCTTCGCCTTCAAGCTCGATGTCACAAACCTCGCCTCTGTTGCCGATTGCGTCGCCGCCGTCGAGAAGGAGGCAGGCGGTGTCGACATCCTCGTCAACAACGCTGCCATCTTCGACATGGGCCCGCTCGAGGAGATTTCCGAGAAGAGCTACGAGAAGGTCTTCGCCGTCAACGTGAAGGGCGTGCTCTTCATGATGCAGGCGGTGGCGCGCTCCATGGTCAAGCGCGGCAAGGGCGGCAAGATCATCAACTTCGCCTCCCAGGCCGGCCGCCGCGGCGAGCCCCTCGTCGCCGTCTACTGCGCCTCCAAGGCGGCGGTGATCTCGCTCACCCAATCGGCGGGCCTTGCCCTCATCAAGCACAAGATCAACGTGAACGGCATTGCCCCCGGCGTCGTCGATACACCCATGTGGGAGCATGTCGATGCCCTCTTCGCCAAATACGAGAACCGCCCGCTCGGCGAGAAGAAGCGCCTCGTCGGCGAGGGTGTGCCTTACGGCCGCATGGGCCTGCCCGACGATCACGTCGGCTGCGCCGTCTTCCTCGCCGGTGCCGAGAGTGATTACGTCGTCGCCCAGACCTTCAATGTCGACGGCGGACAATGGATGAGTTGAGACCATGCCCAAGCTTTCCCTGAGTTCCGTTCGCGGCCTGAATGCCACGGTGAGCACGCCGCATTATGCGCGTTCCGCCCTGAAGCCCGGCATCGTCCATTTCGGCGTGGGCAATTTCCATCGCGCCCATCTCGCGGTCTATCTCGATGACCTCTTCAACATGGGCCTCGATCAGGACTGGGCCATCATCGGTGCTGGTGTGCTGCCCTCCGACGAGGTGATGCGCCAGAAGCTCGAAGCCCAGGATTATCTGACGACCGTGGTGGAGCAGGAGGCCAATGTCAGTTCCGCTCGTGTCACGGGCGCGATGATCGACTTCATTCCGCCCGCAGACCGTGTGCGCCTTCTTGCCACGCTGGAAGACCCCGCCATCCGCATCGTCTCGCTCACCGTGACGGAAGGTGGCTACATGATCAATCCGGCGACGGGGAAGTTCGATCCCGCCCATCCGGCCATCGCGCGCGATGCTACCAATTCGAAAGACCCGACCTCGGTCTTCGGCCTCATCCTTGCAGGCTTGGCCCGCCGCAGGGCCAAGGGCATTCCGCCCTTCACGGTCATGTCGTGCGACAACGTTCCCCACAATGGCGTCGTCACCCGCAATGCCGTGGCGGGCCTTGCGCGCCTGTTTGATCCTGATCTTGCCGCCTGGGTTGAGGCCAACGTCGCCTTCCCCAATGCCATGGTGGATCGCATCACCCCTGCCACCTCCGATCGCGAACGCGCCCACGTGGAAGAAACCTATGGCATCACCGATGCCTGGCCTGTCTTCTGCGAGGAGTTCAAGCAGTGGGTGGTGGAGGATCATTTCCCGCTCGGCCGCCCGCAGTGGGAGAAGGTCGGCGCGCAGTTCGTGCCCGACGTCACGCCCTTCGAATACATGAAGATCCGCATTCTCAACGGCGGCCATGCTGTCATCGCCTATCCGGGCGGCTTGCTCGACGTGCATTATGTCCATGAGGCCATGCAGCATCCCCTCATCCGCGGCTTCTTCGCCAAGGTGGAGGAGGAGGAGATCATCCCCTCGGTGCCGCCGGTGCCCAATACTGATCTCGCGGACTACTACAAGCTCATCGACCGCCGCTTCTCCAATCCGAAGATCGGCGACACCGAGCGCCGCCTCTGCCTCGACGGTTCGAACCGCCAGCCCAAGTTCATCGTGCCCGTGATCGCCGACAACCTGAAGGCGGGGCGTTCGATCAAGGGTCTTGCCCTCGAGTCGGCGCTGTGGTGCCGCTACTGCTATGGCGTGAGCGAAGCAGGCAAGGTGATCGAGCCCAACGATCCGAGCTGGGACCGCCTGCAGGCCCTCTCGCGCAAGGCCAAGGATGATCCGCTGCAATGGCTCACCATGGATGACATCTATGGCGACGTGGCGAAATCAGAAACCTTCCGAACCGCCTTCGCTGCGGCTCTCGGCAGCCTGTGGAGCAGGGGTACGGCGCAAACGCTCACGGACTACGTGGGCGGGTGATTGCACAGTATTTGCTGCGGCGCGACACTCCGACCGCGTTCGCATGCTTCGAGGCCGCTGCGCGGCACCTCAGCATGAGGGAATAACTTACGTCCTCATCCTGAGGTGCGAGGCGAAGCCGAGCCTCGAAGGATGCACATCAGTCTCCACGCCCCCCATTGCCCCCTTGCAATCCCCAATCGCACCCTGTATATGCGTATATTAGAATTAACGCATGTTATAGAAAAGGAACCGAACCATGTGTCTCGACAAGGTCGTCATGAGGTTTGCAGGGGTGGTGGTGCTGGTCTCGGTGGCGCTGGCGCATTTCGTCTCGCCCTACTGGCTGCTGCTCACCGTCTTCGCCGGCTTCAACCTGATCCAGGCGTCGTTCACCGGCTTCTGCCCGGCGGCCATCGTCTTCAAGAAGCTGGGCGCAAAGCCCGGTCCAGCCTTCGAGTGATCACTTCGACGGCGGGCAGAAAAGATCGCTCAGCAGCCTGAGGGTGCGCGCCACGTTCTTGTCGGCGAGCTGATAGTAAATGGTCTGGCCGTCGCGCCGGGTTTTCACCAGGCCCTCGCGGCGCATCAGCGCAAGGTGCTGCGACGTGGCGCTCTGGTTGATGCCGATCGCATCCGCGAGTTCGCCCACCGGCCTCTCGCCCTCCATGATCAGGCAGAGAATGCGCAGGCGGTTGGGATTGGCGAGCGACTTCAGGAAGTCGCTGGCCTTCTCGGCGGAACGGTTCAATTCTTGTATATTCATATTTGCGTATCTTCTAAAATATACATATATAGGGACTTGGCAAGCGGAATTGGAAGCAGGGCAGGGACATGACGCGTATGAAACGGATAGCGGCTGGCATTGTGGGCCTTTTTGCATTGATTCAGCAAGGGCTTGCGGGCGAGATCAAGGTCACGCCAATGGCCGTGTCCGACTACAAGTCGGTCTTCGGCCAAGTGGAAAGCCGGGATGTTGTGCCCGCCCGCGCCCGCATCGGCGGCACCATCGTTTCCCTGGCGGTGGATGAAGGCTCGGCCGTGAAGGCGGGCGATGTCATTGCAACCGTGGTGGATGACAAGCTTGCCCTGCAACTCGAAGCCCTTGATGCCCGCATCGCCGCCCTTGGCGCGGAACTCGCCAACGCCCTCACGGAACTCGATCGCGGCAAGAAGCTCCTCGCCCAGGGCGTGGTGCCGAAGAGCAGGGTGGATACCCTGCAGACGCAATATGATGTGCTGAACCGCCAGGTCGAAGCCGCCAAGGCCGAACGCTCCGTGCTCGTGCAGCAGTCGACCGAAGGCCAGGTGATCGCGCCGGCGCCCGGCCGCGTGCTCACCGTGCCCGTCACCAAGGGTTCGGTCATCATGCCGGGCGAAACCGTCGCCCGCATTGCGGGCGGCGGCTATTTCCTCCGCCTGTCCCTGCCTGAGCGTCACGCCGCCATGATCAGGGAGGGCGACGTCGTCCGCGTCGGTGCCCGCGGCATGGGTGACCAATCCGCCAATGGCGCCCGCGAGGGCAAGCTGGTGAAGGTCTATCCCGAACTGGATGGCGGCCACGTCATCGCCGATGTGGAGGTGGATGGCCTCGGCGACTTCTTCGTGGGCGAACGCACCCTGGTCTGGGTGCCGGTTGAAACCCGCGAGGTGATCAGTGTCCCCGCTGCCGCCGTGAGCAACAGGCACGGCGTCGACTATGTCACGGTGAAGGGCGCCGATGGGCCCCTCGACGTCGCCGTCATCGTCGGCGGCATCACGCCCGGCGAGAACGGTCCCCAGGTTGAAATCCTCTCCGGCCTTTCCGCCGGCGATACGGTGATCACGCCATGAAGCTTGGAATTGCCGGCGGCCTCACGCGCTCCTTCATCGCCTCGCCGCTCACCCCTCTCTTTCTTCTTGCCGCCTTCATGGTGGGCCTCGTCGCACTCATCACGCTGCCGCGCGAGGAAGAACCGCAGATTTCCGTGCCCATGGTGGACATTCATGTCCATGCCGATGGCCTCAAGGCGGAAGATGCGGTGAAGCTCGTCACCGAGCCTCTCGAAACCATCATCAAGAGCATCGACGGCGTCGAGCACGTCTATTCCCAGACCCGCGATGACGGCGCCATGGTCACGGCCCGCTTCCTCGTCGGCACCAGCCCCGATGCCGCGATCCTGCGCGTGCACGAGAAGGTGCGCGCCAACATGGACCGCATCCCCGTGGGCATTCCGGAACCGCTGATCGTCGGCCGCGGCATCGATGACGTTGCAATCGTGGTCCTCACCCTTTCACCGAAGCCCGAGGCCGCCGCCCACTGGACGGCGGATGGCATCAGCCGCGTCACCCGCGAGCTACAGGTCGAACTCGCCAAGCTCGATGACATCGGCCTGTCCTACATTGTCGGCGAACAGACTGAGGAAATCCGCATCGAGCCCGATCCGGAAAAGCTCTCGCTCTACGGCATCACGCTGCAGCAGCTGGCTGGCAAGGTCTCGGGCGCCAACCGCTCCTTCGAGGCAGGCCAGGTCCGCGATGGCGGCAAGCAGATCTCCATCATGGCGGGGCAGACCCTGCAGTCGCCCGCTGAAATCGGCAACATCCTCATCACCGCGCGTGATGGCCGCCCGGTCTATGTGCGGGATGTCGCCCGCATCGTCCTCGTGGGCGACAGCAACGAAACCCGCGTCAATTCCATTGCCAAGACGGAGAGTGGCGTCACCTCGGTCCCCGCCGTCTCGCTTGCCATCGCCAAGCGCCCCGGCACCAACGCCGTGGTGATCTCCGAGCACATCGTCCAGCGCCTGGAAGAGCTGAAGGGCAGCGTCGTGCCGGACGACCTTCGCGTCGAGGTCACGCGCAACTACGGCGAAACCGCCAACGAGAAGGCCAACGAACTCCTCTTCCACCTCGGCCTTGCCACCATCTCCATCGTGATCCTCGTCGCTCTGGCGATCGGCTGGCGCGAGGCGCTGGTGGTCGCCATTGTCATTCCCACCACGATCCTGCTCACGCTCTTCGCGGCCCGCATCATGGGCTACACGCTGAACCGCGTCAGCCTCTTTGCCCTCATCTTCTCGATCGGCATTCTGGTGGATGATGCCATCGTGGTGATCGAGAACATCGCCCGCCACTGGGCCATGAAGGATGGCCGCAGCCGCATCGATGCAGCCGTGGATGCCGTGGCCGAGGTGGGCAATCCCACCATCGTCGCCACCCTCACGGTGGTGGCGGCACTGCTCCCCATGCTCTTCGTCTCGGGGTTGATGGGCCCCTACATGAGCCCCATTCCGGCCAATGCCTCCGCCGCGATGATCTTCTCCTTCTTCGTCGCCGTCATGGTCACGCCCTGGCTGATGATGAAGTTCGGCAGCGCCCATGGCCACGCAGCTCACAATGAACATGGCGGCGCCACGCCCGGCGGCGTCTTCGGCCGCGTCTATCTTGCCGTCGCCCGGCCTGTTCTCAAGAGCAAGGCGCGGAGCTGGCTCTTCCTCATTGCCGTGGGCATCGTGACGCTGGCGTCGCTCGTCCTCTTCTACACCAAGGACGTGACGGTGAAGCTTCTCCCCTTCGACAACAAGTCGGAACTGCAGGTCGTCGTCGATCTGCCGGAAGGCGCCTCGGTTGAAACCACCGATGGCCGCCTCAAGGAAATCGCCGCCAAGGGGCTGGCGCTCCCCGAAGTGATTTCGGTGCAGACCTATGCCGGCACCGCCGCGCCCTTCAATTTCAACGGCCTCGTCCGCCATTACTACGTGCGCAGCAATCCCGAGATGGGCGACGTGCAGCTCACCCTCAGCGGCAAGTCGGACCGGAGCCGCACCAGCCATCAGATCGCGCTTGATCTGCGCGAGAGGCTGAAGGCGCTGCCCATGCCGGAGGGCACGTCCGTCAAGGTGGTGGAGCCGCCGCCCGGCCCGCCGGTGCTCGCCACGCTGCTTGCGGAAATCTACGGCCCTGATCCGGAGACCCGCCGCGCCACTGCCGCAAAGGTGCGTGAAGCCTTTGCCAAGGTGCCCTTCGTCGTCGACATCGACGACAGCTACGGCGTGCAGAAGCCGCGCCTGCGCGCCGCCATCGACCAGGACAATCTCGAGTATCACAAGGTCGAGGAAGCGGATGTCTATTCAACCCTGCAATATCTCTTCGCCCAGACCACCGTCGGCTATTCCCATCGCGGTGGTGGCCGTCAACCCATCCCCATCCGCCTCAGCCTGCCCAAGTCGGAGAAGGTGCTGGACGAGCGCGTTCTCTCCACGCCCGTGCCTGCGAATGCCCTTCCCGGCGGCCGTGGTGTCGTCGAACTGGGTGACGTGGTGCGGGTGAAGCAGGAGCAATCCTCCTTCCCCATCTTCCGCCACAACGGCAAACCCGCCGAAATGGTGCAGGCCGAATTGGCGGGCGCCTTCGAGGCTCCCGTCTACGGCATGCTCGATGTGGGCCGCGCCCTCGACCAGGTGGACTGGACAGGCCTCGTCAAGCCGGAGGTCATTCTCCACGGCCAGCCGATCGATGAATCGAAGCCGTCGCTGCTGTGGGATGGCGAATGGGAAGTGACCTGGGTCACCTTCCGCGACATGGGTGCCGCCTTCGGCGTGGCGCTGCTCGGAATCTACATTCTCGTCGTGGCGCAGTTCAAATCCTTCAAGCTGCCGCTCGTCATCCTCACGCCCATTCCGCTCACCCTGATCGGCATCATGTTCGGGCACTGGATCTTCGGCGCGGCCTTCACCGCCACCTCCATGATCGGCTTCATCGCGCTCGCCGGCATCATCGTGCGGAACTCGATCCTGCTCGTCGATTTCGTGCGCCATGCCGACATGACCGGCCGCGACCTGCGCGACGTGCTGCTCGAGGCAGGCGCCATCCGCTTCAAGCCGATCCTCCTCACCGCCATTGCCGCGATGATTGGTGCTGTGGTGATCCTGGCCGACCCCATCTTCCAGGGCCTCGCCATCTCGCTGCTCTTCGGCCTTGCCTCGTCGACGGCGCTCACCGTCATCGTCATTCCCGCCATCTACATGGCGCTCCGCTACAAGGCGCCGCCGCCTGCGGCCACGCCCACATCTGTAACCGATACTGATCATCCGCAATCCGAAGTGCTGTCATAGGGAGGAAATCATGGCGCATATCGTTGTTCTCGGGGCCGGCTTGGGCGGCACCATCATGGCCTACGAGATGAAGGAAAAGCTCCGGCCCGAAGACACCATCACGGTCATCACCAAGGAGCCGAGGTACCACTTCGTACCGTCGAACCCCTGGGTCGCCGTGAACTGGCGGAAGCGCGAGGACGTGGAAGTCGATCTCGCACCCGTCTTCGAGAAGAAGGGCATCGCCTTCCGGCCCTCGCCCGCGACCAAGGTCGATCCCGCCATCAACGCCATCACGCTCGAGGATGGCTCCACCGTCACCTACGACTATCTCATCATCGCCACCGGCCCCGAACTCGCCTTCGACGAGATCGAGGGCTTGGGGCCCCACGGCGGCTTCACCCAGTCCGTCTGCCACGTCGACCATGCCCAGAAGGCGGGGCAGGCCTTCGAGGAATTCTGCAAGAATCCCGCCCCCATCATCGTGGGCGCAGTGCAGGGCGCTTCGTGCTTCGGTCCGGCCTACGAGTTCCTCTTCATCCTCGAAACGGAACTCCGCCGCCGCAAGATCCGCGACCGCGTGCCCATGACCTTCGTGACAGCCGAACCCTACATCGGCCACCTCGGCCTTGATGGGGTGGGCGATACCAAGGGCCTGCTCGAGGGCGAAATGCGTGGCCACCACATCAAGTGGTCCACCAGCTCGCGCGTCAAGAAGGTGGAACAAGGCAAGATGACTGTGGAGGAGGTGGGTGATGACGGCAGCGTCAAGGCCACCAAGGAACTGCCCTTCGGCTTTGCCATGATGCTTCCCGCCTTCCGCGGCATCGCACCCTTGCGCGGCATCGAGGGCCTGTCGAACCCGCGCGGCTTCACCATCATCGACAAGCACCAGCGCAACCCGACGTTCAAGAACGTCTTCGCCGTCGGTGTCTGCGTCGCCATTCCACCCATGGGGCCCACACCCGTGCCCTGCGGCGTGCCGAAGACCGGCTTCATGATCGAGTCCATGGTCACGGCAACGGCCCACAACATCGCCCTGCTGCTCCGCGGTGAGGAGCCGAAGCATCAGGCCACCTGGAATGCCGTGTGCCTTGCGGACTTCGGTGACTCAGGCGTTGCCTTCGTGGCCCAGCCGCAGATTCCGCCGCGCAACGTCAACTGGTCGTCGTCGGGCAAGTGGGTGCACGGCGCCAAGATCGGCTTCGAGAAGTACTTCCTCCACAAGATGCGCCGCGGCACCAGCGAGACCTTCTACGAGAAGCTGGCGCTCGATGTGCTGGGCATCGGCAAGCTGAAGGAAACCACGATCAGCGCCTGAGGTGCCGTCCAGCCGTTCTCGACAACAAAAAAGGAGCGCAGCCTGTGGCTTGCGCTCCTTTCCTCAGCTCTTCCTGAAACGGCTTACGCCACCTTCTGCGGGCGCATGTCCTTGGCATCGACGCCAGCCACCACCACGGGCTTCTTCATGGCGTCGCGGCGGAAGGGGTCGCCCAGTTCCTGGTTGATCATGGCTTCGATGAGCGTGGTCTTGCCGTGCTTCATCTGGTCCTCGATCGCCTTGGCAAGCGCATCGCGGAGCTGGTCCATGGTGCGGGCCTGCACGCCCTGAAGGCCACAGGCCTTGGCGATGCCGGCATAGGTCACCTCGGGGTCAAGCTCGGTGCCCACGAAGTTGTCGTCGTACCACAGGGTGGAGTTCCGCTTTTCCGCGCCCCACTGATAGTTGCGGAAGACGACCATGGTGATCGCCGGCCATTCCTTGCGGCCGATGGCGGTGAGTTCCGTGACCGCGATGCCGAAGGCGCCGTCACCGGCAAAGCCCACGACGGGCACATCCGGGCAGGCGATCTTGGCGCCGATGATCGACGGCAGGCCATAGCCGCAGGGGCCGAACAGGCCGGGGGCGAGATACTTGCGGCCCTCTTCGAACGAGGGATAGGCATTGCCGATGGCGCAGTTGTTGCCGATGTCGGAGGAGATGATGGCATTGCGCGGCAGCGCGCTCTGGATCGCACGCCAGGCCATGCGCGGGCTCATCCAGTCGGGCTTCGCCTTGCGGGCGCGCTCGTTCCACGTGGTGCCCGGATCATCGTTCTCGTGATCCATCGACGAGAGCTCCTGCGCCCAGCGCGACTTCGTGGTGGAGATCAGGTTCTTGCGCTCGGCGCGGCCGGCGTCGCCCGCCTTGGGCGAGAGGCGGGCCAGGATGCCTTCCGCCACGCGCTTGGCATCACCCACGATGCCCACGGCCACCTTCTTGGTGAGGCCGATGCGGTTCGGGTTGATGTCGACCTGGATCACCTTGGCGTCCTTCGGCCAGTATTCGAGGCCATAGCCCGGCAGCGTCGAGAAGGGGTTGAGGCGCGTACCCAGCGCCAGCACCACATCCGCCTGCTTGATCAGTTCCATCGCCGCCTTGGAGCCGTTGTAGCCCAGGGGCCCCGCGAACAGCGGGTGCGAGCCGGGGAAGGCGTCATTGTGCTGGTAGCCCACGCAGACCGGCGCATCGAGGCGCTCGGCCAAGGCCTTCGAGGCCGGGATGGCGCCACCGATCACCACGCCTGCACCGTTCAGGATCACCGGGAACTTCGCTTCCGACAGCAGCTTCGCAGCGAGCGAGAGCGAGTCGTCGCCGCCCGAGGGGCGCTCGAAATCGACAGGCACCGGCAGCTCGATATCGACCACATGGGTGAAGAGGTCGCGCGGCATGTTGATCTGTGCCGGCGCGGACAGGCGCTTGGCATTCATGATCACGCGGTTCAGCACTTCCGCCACGCGGTGCGCATCACGCACTTCTTCCTGGTAGCAGACCATGTCCTTGAACAGTGCCATCTGTTCCACTTCCTGGAAGCCGCCCTGGCCGATGGTGCGGTTGGCGGCCTGAGGCGTCACGAGCAGCAGCGGCGTGTGGTTCCAGTAGGCGGTCTTCACCGCGGTCACGAAGTTGGTGATGCCCGGGCCGTTCTGGGCGATCATCATGCACATGCGGCCCGAGGCGCGGGTGAAGCCGTCGGCCATCATGCCGCCCGAGCCTTCATGGGCGCAGTCCCAGAAGGTGATGCCCGCGCGGGGGAAGAGGTCAGAGATCGGCATGAAGGCCGAGCCGATGATGCCGAAGGCATTGTCGATGCCGTGCATCTGCAGAACTTTGATGAAGGCTTCTTCGGTGGTCATCTTCATGTGGGCGTGTCTCCGGAATGAGGGGTCCAGTTGAAAATATCCGGCTTGCTGGACCTATGCTAGGTCCAGATTGCCCGGTCCGCTGGAACCGTGGGGTGTAGAGCAGGCCTGCGGAGGATTTGCGACGGATTTCAGGATGATGGGGAGGGGGAAGCCGCGGCGATTGCGAAGCGAGCGGGCCCCATGGTACGAGGGACGGGCACGCGCCCGTAGCTCAGCAGGATAGAGCACAGGTTTCCTAAACCTGGGGTCACAGGTTCGAATCCTGTCGGGCGCGCCATCCCTTTTCATCGTCATTCCATGCGAGCAACGCGCTTGCGTTGCGAGTCATGGAACCCCGCTTCCTCACCTTCTTCGCCTGTGCACGCGCTTTTTCTCGTGCGCGAAGAACAGGCTCTTGGTCGTTTCCGACACCACCAGATAGCCCAGCGTGATCGCCAGCAGCGCCAGCATCACCGGGGCGGGCAGCGGCACGAAGCCGAACCAGCCCGCCCCCGGCAGATAGGGAATGGCCACCGCCAGCACCGCCACCGAGAGCGTCAGCACGGCGAGCAGCGTGCCCGGGCGGCTGCGGAAAGCGGCGCGCCGCGTGCGCACCACCAGCACGATCGCCAGCTCCGTGATCAGCGACTCCACGAACCACGCCGTCTGGAACACCGCCTCCGCCGCATTCACTACATAGATCAGCACGCCGAAGGTGATGAAGTCGAACACCGAGCTCACGAGCCCGAAGGTCACCATGAAGCGGCGGATGTAGCCGATGTCCCAGTGGCGCGGCGCCAGCGTCTCCTCCGCATCCACATGATCCGTGGCAATCGCCAGCGAGGGCACGTCGGAGAGGAAGTTGTTGAGCAGGATCTGCTGCGCGAGGAGCGGCAGGAAGGGCAGTACCAGCGAGGCGAAGGCCATGGAGATCATGTTGCCGAAATTGGCGCTGGTGGTGATGGCGATGTACTTCATCGTGTTGGCGAAGATGCTGCGCCCGTCGTCCACGCCCTGCAGCAGCACGCCCAGGTCCTGCTTGAGGAGAATGATGTCGGCGGCCTCCCGCGCCACGTCGACCGCACCATCAACCGAGATTCCCACATCGGCCTCGTGCAGTGCCGGCGCATCGTTGATGCCGTCACCCATGTAGCCCACCACGCGGCCGCGGCTCCGGAGTGCGGCAATGATGCGTTCCTTCTGGTTGGGGTCGATCTCGGCGAAGATGTCGGTGCGGTGCACCCGCGCCGAGAGCGCCTCCTTCGACAGTTTCGCGATGTCGCCGCCGGTCAGCAGGTTGCGGTGGGACATGCCGACAGCTTCGGCCAGATGCATGGCCACGTAGCGGCTGTCGCCCGAAATCATCTTGAGCTGAATGCCCCGCGCCGCCAGCGCCTTCACGGTTTCGGCCATGCCCGGCTTGGGCGGATCGAAGAATAGCAGGAAGCCCATCAGCGTCAGACCGGCCTCATCGGCCTGGCCGTAGGCGGGCTTCGGCGTGAAGCGGCGCACCGCCACGGCGATGACGCGGAAGCCCTGCATGCTCCAGTCTTGCACCCGCTGCTCGATCGCCGCCGAGGCCGCAGCATCGAGCGGCGTCTCGCCCGTTGCTCCCTGCATCGCCGTCGAGACCGCCAGCACATTGGCCACGGCGCCCTTGCAGATCAGCAGGTCGTCCGTCGCATCCTTCTCGCGCACGATCACCGAGAGGCGCTTGCGCACGAAGTCGTAGGGCACCTCATCCACCTTGCGCACCGCCGCGATGTCATCGGCTCCGGTCTTGGCCGCGGTGATTGCATCGTCGAGCGGGTTCGCCATGCCGGTTTGCAGCGTGGCATTGAGCAGCGCCAGGCGACGCACCGCAGGCGAGTCCGCACCGCCCGCATCGTTGCAGGCATCCAGCCGGATCGCCCCCAGCGTCAGCGTACCCGTCTTGTCGGTGCAGAGCAGGTCCATGCTGCCCAGGTTTTCCACCGCGTCGAGGCGGCGCACGATCACGCCGCCCGTCGCCATGGTGCGGGCCCCGCGCGCCAGCGTCACGCTGATGATGGCGGGAAGCAGCTCCGGCGTCAGCCCCACGGCAAGCGCCAGCGAGAAGAGAAGGGAGTCGATGGGCGGCCGCTGCAGCAGGATGTTGGCGAAGAAGATGACGATCACGATCCCCAGCATCACCTTGGTCATGAGATAGCCGAAGCTGCGGATCCCGCGGTTGAACTCCGTCTCGGGCGCTGCGTGGGCAAGGGTTGCCGCGATGCTGGCGAATTCGGTATGGCCGCCGGTCCTGACCACCGCCATGGTGGCGGTGCCGCTCCGCACCGAGGTGCCGGTGAAGACCACGTTGTTGCGTTCCGAAAGCTGTGCGGTGGCAGGCGAAGTGCCGGGGCTCTTCACCACGGGGAAGGTTTCGCCGGTGAGAGCCGCCTCGCTTACGTTGAAGTCGCGCGCCTGCAGCAGCACGCCGTCGGCGGGGATCAGGTTGCCGCCCGCAAGGCGAACGATGTCGCCCGCCACCACTTGGTCCACCGGCACGGCCGTTTCGGCGCCGCCCCGCAACACGGTGACTTTGCTTTCGATCCGCGATTTCAGCGCCTCCATGGCCTTCGACGCGCTATACTCCTGGGTGAAGGAGAGGGTGCAGCTGGCGAGCACGATGGCGCCGATGATGATCGCCTCGTTGCCTTCACCGACGAGGCCTGAGACGACCGCGGCGAAAACGAGGATCAGCACCAGCGGGCTGTAGAATTGGCGCAGGAACACCCGGAAGGGATTGTTGGCCGAAGCGGCGGCAAGGCTGTTGGCGCCGTCGCGCGCCAGGCGGGCGGCGGCTTCGGCGGCAGTAAGTCCGGCGGGCGAACTGCCAAGCTCCGTCAGCACCGCATCGGCAGGCCGCGCCCAATAGGCATCCTGGGGAAGGCCAGCCGTCGCTTCGGTCGCCACGCGCATGTGCAGGGGTCTCTGCCGGTGATGATCACGGAGTATGCGCCCGCCCCGCCCTGGCCACAACTGCTGACTGATGCGCGGCTGGCAACCCTGTCCGCCCCAAAACAAGAACGGCAGCACCCCTTCGGGCACTGCCGTCATTCATCCGTGAACGGACGATAGTCTTACTTCAGCGTCGCCAGATAGGCGATGAGGTCGGCGCGCTTGGTTGCGTCCTTCACGCCGCCGAAGGCCATCTTGCCCTTGGGCACGTCCTTCTTGGGGTTCTCGATATAGCTGTCGAGCTTGGCCTCATCCCAGGCACCGGCCTTGGCGGCATAGTCGAGGATGCTCTGGGAATAGCTGTAGCCCTCGACTGATGCGATGGGGCGGCCCACGACGCCAACGAGGCTCGGGCCCACCTTGGTCTTGGCGTCGGTCAGGCTGTGGCAGGCCATGCACAGCTTGGCGACCTGTTCGCCCTTGGCGGCGTCACCGGCCACGGCGGGGGCCGCCAGCAGCGTGAGGGCGGAAAGGGCGAGGAGGGGTTTTGCAAAAGTCATGTCTTCAGTCCTTTGTCACTGTCCGTAGGGTGTGCCAACGGCGTGGCCTGACGTTGACATGAGATGGCATATGCCACCAGCACGCCAGGGTTTCATCGCGGCAGCCTGTCACATCAACGAAAGAGAAAGCGGCGGGGTTCACCACCGCCGCCGCAAAAAGTTTTGTAACAATGAAGGTTGCAGGGCCCGGACAGGCCCACAGCCTCAGGCTGCGATCTTCTGCTTCAGTTCGCCCTTGGAATAGAGCTTGGCCATCTCGGAGAGCGGCAGCACCTTCTTGATCTTCGAGGCCTGGCCCGCCGTGTTGAAATCCTGGAAGCGCTGGGTGCAGAGCTTCGTCATCGCCTCCATGGCGGGCTTCAGGTACTTGCGCGGATCAAACTCCGACGGCTCTTCCGTCAGCACCTTGCGGATGGCGCCGGTCAGCGCCATGCGGTTGTCGGTGTCGATGTTGATCTTGCGCACGCCGTGCTTGATGCCGCGCTGGATTTCTTCCACCGGCACGCCCCAGGTGGGCTTCATCTTGCCGCCGTACTTGTTGATGATCTCCTGCAGGTCTTCCGGAACGGAGGAGGAGCCGTGCATCACGAGGTGGGTGTTCGGCAGCTTGCGGTGGATCTCCTCGATCACGTTCATGGCCAGCACCTTGCCGTCGGGCTTGCGGGTGAACTTGTAGGCGCCGTGCGAGGTGCCCATGGCGATCGCAAGCGCGTCCACATCGGTTTCCTGCACGAACTTCACCGCTTCATCGGGGTTGGTGAGAAGCTGGTCGTGGGAGAGCTTGCCTTCCGCGCCATGGCCGTCTTCCTTGTCGCCCATGCCGGTTTCGAGCGAACCCAGAACGCCCAGCTCGCCTTCCACCGAAACACCGCCCGAATGCGCCATCTCGACGACGCGCTTGGTGACACCCACGTTGTAGGCCCAGTCGCCCGGCGTCTTGCCGTCGGCCTTCAGCGAGCCGTCCATCATCACCGAAGTGAAGCCGAACTGGATGGCGGTGGTGCAGGTGCCCGGCTCGTTGCCGTGGTCGAGATGCACGCAGACGGGAATGTGCGGATAGATTTCGGTGACGGCATCCATCATGTGCTTCAGCATGATGTCGTTGGCGTAGGAGCGGGCGCCGCGCGAGGCCTGGATGATGACGGGCGAGTCCGTCTTGTCCGCCGCCACCATGATGGCCAGCGCCTGTTCCATGTTGTTGATGTTGAAGGCGGGCACGCCATAGTCGTGTTCGGCGGCGTGATCGAGCAACTGGCGGAGGGTGATGCGGGCCATGCGTGGTCTCCTGAGGGATGGCTGGTTCCGCCGCTGGCGTTAAAGGAAAAGGCGGAAAGCGTAAAGGGTTCTGAGGAGCGCACCTCAAAAATCTCCTAGGAGATCGCTTTGGGCATCAGATCGAACAGGCTCAGCCGCCCGAGGGCCGGCAGCTTGATGGCAAGGTCGCCGGGATCGATGCCGATGGTGGAGCCGAGCAGGTGCAGTTCCAGCCCCTCCCGCAGCGCCAGGGTGCCGCCGAACACGCCGGCAATGGAAAAGCTGTAGCCCGTCTTGCTGGGGGCGGGGGCTGCCCCCACCCAGCCCAGCCAGTCCTTGCCCACGGCGACAGGCGGCAGTTCCACCGCGAAGCCGTCGGTGTTGCGCACCACCCAGCTCACGAAGGTGTTGCTGTTGGGCCCGGGCCAGACCGTGTAGCTGCCGCGCGCCGCATTGGGATAGCGGGCGATGCTGGCCTCGATCTTCGGAATGAGGCGCGCTGCCTCGGCGCCGCTGATCCGCGTCACGATGCGGGGCGCATTGCCGTACCAGAAGGCGTCCGCCACATAGGCGTCCTTGCGCACCGGGTTGCCCCAGCCGACGACGTCATAACGCGTCCACTGCGCGGCCCCTTGCGGCTTGAGCACGATCGACATGTGTTCGGCGAAATGCTCTTCCACTGCCCGGTGCGCGACGAGAGCACCATCACGGTCGCCTCCGGCACATCCGCCGCAGCGGGCAGCACATGCGAGGAGCCCCAGTTTGCCGTCCGCCATGAACTGGGCCAGCCCCTGGCGTAGCCGATCCCCGCACCCACCGCGCAGGGCAGCAGGATCAGGAGGAACACGAACAGGCCGAGAAACTTGAGAAATCGCCGCATGCTGTTAGGAATGTCATTGTTTTGCGGCGGAATTGGGACAATAGGAATATATGCAAATAGACCGGGACGACGATGATCTGCTGGCGGGCAAGCGCGGCCCCGCCATGAAGCTCGCCATGGAACTGGTGCTGCAGGCCGGCCGCATCATGGGGGCAAAGCGCCTGCAGCCGGTCACCTTCGCCCATCTCGATGCCTGTTTCTACAATGGCCAGGCCCACATCGATTTCGCCCAGTATTGCCTCGATCACGGCGCCACCTTCGCGGTGCCCACCTGGGGCAACAACGGCGTCGTCAGCCTCACCCACCCGCATCTCTACGACGGCAACCCCGATCGCGAGATGGTTGACGGCGCGCGCAAGCTTCTCGAACTTTACGAGGCGCTGGGCTGCAAGCCGACCTGGACCTGCGCGCCCTATCACCTGCCCGGCGGCCCGAAGTTCGGCGACCAGATCGTCGCAGGCGAAAGCAATGCCGTGAGCTTCTACAATTCCGTCACCGGCGCCCGCACCAACAAGTACGGCGATTATCTCGATGTCGCCTGCGCGCTAGTGGGCAAGGTGCCCTTCGCCGGATTGCAGACGGACGAGGGCCGCATCGCGCAAATTCATCTGTCCACGGATGAAATTCCGGAGGAGTGGAAACGCCAGGACATTTTCTATCACCTCCTCGGCCATCACGTGGGCAGGCTCGCGGGCCGCCGCATTCCGGTGGTGAGTGGCTTGCCGAAGAATGCCAGCATCGACAACCTGAAGGCGGTGAGTTCCGCCGTCGCGGCATCGGGCGGCGTCGAACTCTGGCATGGTGCCGGCGTCACACCCGATGCGCCAACCCTCGAGAAGGTCTGGCGCGGCGGTGAAACCCACGTCCTCACCCGCCAGCATCTGGCCGAGGCTCAGGCCGTGCTTTCCTCCGGCCGTGATGGCCCGCTTGATGTGGTGGCGCTCGGCACGCCGCATTTTTCCGCCAGTGAATTTGCCGATGTGGTCACCCTGCTGCAGGGCCGCAAGGTGAAGCCCGGGCTCCGCTTCATCATCACCGCGGGCCGCTTCGTCATGGGGTACATCGAACAGAAGGGCTGGGCCGACATCCTGCGCAAGGCCGGCGTGGAGGTGGTGGGCGACATCTGCAGCTATTATGCGCCGGGCATCAACACCATGAAGGGCCGGGTCATGACCAACGCCGCCAAGTGGGCCTATTACGCGCCGGGCATGCTGCCGGTCGAAGTCTGCTTCGGCTCGCTGCGCGAATGTGTCGAAAGCGCGGTAAAGGGGGAAGTCTGGCGCGATCCCGCCTTGTGGAGCGGACGCGCATGAAGGTCCAGGGCACCATTCTCAATCCGGGCGAGGCCGCGGGGCCGACGCTTGTCCTCACCGAACCCGTGAGCTTCTGGGGCGCCTTCGATCCGCGCACCGGCAAGATCGTCGATACCCATCACGCCCAGTGTGGCGTGGCATTGGGCGGCCACATCCTGCTCCTGCCGGAAACGCGGGGCTCGGGGGGCACGCCGGGGGGCATTGCCGAGGCCGTGCGGCGCGGCACGGGACCCACCGGCATCATCCTCATCACGCCGGACATCAACCTCGCGGTGGGCGCACAGGTTGCCGCTGCCCTCTATGACCGGCAATGTCCGGTGATCGCGGTGAGTGCGGAAGATTATGCCTTACTGGTGCAGCAGCCGCATCTTTCCATCGCGCGGGATGGCAGCATCACGGTTTGAGTTCGGTGGTCAGCAAGGTCTGCCCGTCCTGCAGCCAGGGGCGAAGCTCCGTCCACGGAATAATCGTCGGGTTGAAGTCGGTGCCGAGGCAGACCGACGCCACGTGCGGGTAATCGGTGCGGAAAACCGCCAGCCCCTTGTCCGTGAAGAAGAGCGAGAAATTCTTTGCCCCGTCGGGAGCATCCTCGATCCAGCCCGTTGCGCAATCGGGGCCCATCTCCTTGTCGGCATCGGCGCCTGCCTTCCAGAGGCCAAGCGCGAATTTCTCGAAGGCGATGCGCTCGTCCGTGTTGGCCAGCTTCAGGATGCGGCCAAAGCCTTCGGGCGAGAGGTCGAGGTTCTCCGTGCCGCCGATGCGCGCAGGCGCCGTCAGGTCATAGGTGCTCGGAGTGGCATAGTTTGAGGGATGCGCGCCGCCGCAGAACACCGAGCCGGACTCGGTGAAGCTCAGAAGCGTGGGCGAGGCGTAGTTGATCTCGAACGACATCTCCACCGCGTTCTCCGGTTCCCAGTCGAGTGGAACGCCGTTCTTGCAGTCGCGGTAATCGCCCAGCGATTTGCGGATCGCCTTCATGAGGAGTGCGTTCGCCGCCTCCTTCCGCGCCGCATCGGGAAAAGCGCCCAGCACCGGATAGGTGATGCCGTAGGCGGAGTCCTTCAGCCAGCGCACCTCAATGGGGCCGAAGCTTTTCGCGAGCCCCGCATCGCTGAAGGTCACGGACTTCAGCCACAGGTCGTTGTAGGTGTCGCTCCAGATATTGAGAGCGGGGTCCGCCTCTTCCTCCGGAAGGTCGGGCACGCGGGTGAGCGCGATCGGCAGCTTCTTCTTGCCGTCGGGCGAGGCCCAGGTGCCCTTCGCCGTTTTGCCGTCCGCGGTGATTGTCCACTTGCCGGTGATCACCTTCTCGGCACCCTCGCCATTGAACTCGTAGAACTGCTGCGGTGTCTCGTCGAAGGCAAGCGTCTTTCCCTTCTTGGTGAGCACGGGGTTGAGGTCGCGCACCTTCGGCACATAGCTGTAGCGCGAGGTCTCGCGCTTGGTCTCGCCTTCCATGTCGTCGAGCGGCTCGACCAGTTGCACGATCACCTTCGCCTTGCCGAGCGTGCCCTGGTAGATGCCCTCCCAGTCGGCGGCAAAGCCGCGGCCGGGCAAAGGCACGGCAGAGAGCATCAGGAGAACAAGAACGGCAAACCGCTTCATGCAGCACCTCACGTGACGGGGATGTGGATGTCGATGATGCCCGGACCGTCGTCCGAGGAAAAGTCGTAGACCTCGAACTGCGGGCCGTCTGCCACGGTCAGCTTCGCCGCCGGAAGCCACTCCTCGAAGATCCGCCGCCACGTCTCGCTCAGGGTGGAAATGTCGCCCTCGTGGCGGAACACGGCCACCTTCCGGGTCGGAATGATGAGCGTATGGAGGTATCCCGGCACCTCACCAGCGTTCCCGACCTCGACCGCCGCCATGTAGTCCATGTGGCCCCTGCCATCGAAGCGGTGGCAGACGCCATAGGCCCGTGTTCCGATCTGGCCGGCAATCTTGCCGAAATCGGGCATGAACCGCTCCCACAACTCGCGGATGCCGTCCGAGGGGCCGATGGGGAAGGTGCCGTTCCGCCCGGCAAGGACGAGGGCGGGGGACTGGCGGAGGGCGAGGGTCGTTGTCATGGCAGCCTTCTGCCCGGATTCGCTGGCTGGGTCACCCGGGCCCCGCAGTTTGACTTCCCCGGCCAATTCCCCTATGGGACCGTCATCTCATTAACGTCTTGAACGTTACGAGGCCTCTGCACACATGGGGTTACTCCATTCCCGGGAGGTGCAGCGGCCAGCATCCGGCAGCGCGTCGCGCCCCCGGGTGTCGTTTTCGTTTGGGCCCACAGGATAAAGAATGTTTGAAACCCTCAGCGAACGCCTGACAGGCATCTTCGACAAGCTCACCGGCCGCGGTGCGTTGTCCGAGGCCGATGTCGACCAGGCCATGCGTGAGGTCCGCCGCGCCCTTCTGGAAGCCGACGTCGCGCTCGAAGTGGTGAAGACCTTCACCGAGAAGGTTCGCGAGAAGGCCGTGGGCGCCGAGATCGTCAAGTCGATCAAGCCGGGCCAGATGGTGGTGAAGATCGTCCACGACCAGCTGGTGGAAACCCTGGGTTCGGATCAGGCCGCCCTCAACCTCCGCGCCAGCCCGCCGGTGGCGATCCTCATGGTCGGCCTCCAGGGCTCCGGCAAGACCACCTCCACCGCCAAGATCGCCAAGCGCCTGCAGGACCGCGAGAAGCGCAAGGTGCTGATGGCCTCGCTCGACACCCGCCGCCCTGCCGCGCAGGAACAGCTCGAGATCCTCGGCAAGCAGGTGAAGGTCGACACGCTTCCCATCATCAAGGGCCAGACGCCGGTCGAGATTGCCAAGCGCGCCATGGGCGAGGCCCGCAAGGGCGCCTATGACATCGTCATGCTCGACACCGCGGGCCGCCTCCACATCGACGAGGAACTGCTCGCCGAAGCGGCCGCCGTGCGCGACATCGCCAAGCCCAAGGAAACGCTCCTTGTGGCTGATGCCCTCACCGGCCAGGACGCGGTCAACCTCGCCCGCGCCTTCGACGAGAAGATCGGCATCACCGGCATCGTCCTCACCCGCATCGACGGCGATGGCCGCGGCGGTGCAGCGCTCTCCATGCGCGCCGTCACCGGCAAGCCGATCAAGCTCATGGGCACGGGCGAAAAGCTCGATGGCCTGGAAGACTTCCACCCCAGCCGCATTGCCGGCCGCATCCTCGGCATGGGCGACGTCGTTTCGCTCGTCGAAAAGGCCGCCCAGGAAATCGACCACGAGAAGGCGCGCAAGATTGCCGAGCGCATGCGCAAGGGCGCCTTCGACATGAACGACCTTGCCGACCAGCTCCGCCAGCTCGAGCGCATGGGCGGCATGGGCGGCGTGATGAAGATGCTGCCCGGCATGGGCAAGGTGCAGAAGCAGCTTGAAGGCGTGGACCTCGACAAGGTGGTGTTCAAGCGCCAGCTCGCCATCATCGGCTCGATGACCAAGCGCGAGCGCACCACCCCGAAGATCATCGACGGCAAGCGCCGGAAGCGCATCGCCGCAGGCTCCGGCACCAAGGTCGAGGACGTCAACAAGCTCCTCAAGATGCATCTGCAGATGTCCGAGATGATGAAGCAGATGGGCTCCGGCAAGGGCATGTTCGGCAAGATGTTCGGCGGCAAGGGCATGCCGAGCGAAGCCGAGATGGAAGCCATGCAGAAGGAACTCGCCGGCATGGATCCCAACAGCCTGCCGCCGGAACTGCGCGACCTCGCGCAGGCAGGTGGAGCGGGTGGCGCTGGCGGTGGTGCATCGCCGCAGGTGCCCGACATTTCGAAATTGCTCGGCCCCGGCGGGCCGAAACTTCCGGGCCTTGGCGGCCTGCCCGGCATGGGCGGCCTCCCCGGTCTCGGCGGCAATCCCTTCAAGGGCCTTCCCGGCCTCGGAAAGAAAAAGTGATCAACCGTTTTCAGTCTTCAAAGGAGATACCAACATGGCACTGAAAATCCGCCTCGCGCGCGCAGGCTCGAAGAAGCGTCCCTACTACCACATCGTCATCGCCGCCGCGACCTCGCCGCGTGACGGCAAGTACATCGACGTGGTCGGGTCCTTCAACCCGCTCCTCGGCAAGACCGACGAAAACCGCGTGAAGCTCGATGCCGCCAAGGCTGCCGAGTGGCTCAAGAAGGGCGCCCAGCCGACGGACCGCGTTCTGCGCTTCCTCGACAAGGCCGGCCTCAAGAAGCGTGACGCCCGCAACAACCCGCAGAAGGCCCTGCCGGGCAAGAAGCGCCAGGAGCGCGAGAAGGCTGCTGCCGCTGCCGCCGCCGCTGCTGCCCCGGCCGAAACGCCCGCCGCATAACTTTAGAAATTCTAAAGACACGAAGCCGTCCCGTCATCCGGGGCGGCTTTTTGTTTTCGAAAGTCACGATGCGGCATTTGTTTTGAGCGCGCCCCCGCGCCTATAGTCCGGCCATGACCAGCTTCACGCCCATCATCGACACGCTTCCCTCCATCGTTCCCTTCGTCGGCCCCGAAGCTCTGGAGCGCCGCTCAGGTGCCAGGATCGCCGCCCGTATCGGCGCCAATGAAAGCGTCTTCGGGCCAAGCCCCAAAGCCGTCGCCGCGATGCAGGCCGCTGCCGCCGAAAGCTGGATGTACGGCGATCCCGAGAACCACGATCTCAAGGCCGCGATTGCGAAGTCACTGGGCGTGAAGCCGGAGAACATCGCCTGCGGCGGTGGCATTGATGGACTTCTCGGTCTTGTCGTCCGCCTCTTCATTTCACCGGGTGACACGGTGGCGACGTCGCTCGGCGCCTATCCCACCTTCAACTTCCATGTGGCGGCAGCGGGCGGGCATCTCGTCACCACGCCGTACGTGAATGACCGCGAGAATCCCGAGTCCCTGTTGACGCTGGCGCGCAGCGAGAAGGCGAAGCTTCTCTACTTCGCCAATCCGGACAACCCCATGGGCACGGTCTGGCCCGCCGCCGAGGTGGAGCGCCTGATCGCCGCCGTGCCGGAAGACTGCATGCTGCTGCTCGATGAAGCCTATGTCGAGTTCGCGCCCGATGGCACCGCTCCCCGGTTCGATACGGCGCGCAAGAACCTGCTCCGCTTCCGCACCTTCTCCAAGGCCCACGGCATGGCCGGCATCCGCGTCGGCTATGTGATCGGCGAGGCGTCGATGATTTCCGCCTTCGACAAGATCCGCAACCACTTCGGCATCAGCCGCATCTCCCAGGCAGGTGCCATTGCCGCGGTCGAAGACCAGGCGTGGGTCGCCCATGTGCGAAGCGAAGTCGAAAAGGCCCGCGCGCGGATCGGCGGGATCGTCTCCGCCTATGGTTTCCGGCCCCTTACCTCCGCGACCAATTTCGTGACAGTCGATTGCGGTCAGGATGGCGCCTTCGCCCGCAGCATCGTGGACGGGCTCCTCACCCACGGCGTTTTCATTCGCATGCCGGGCGTTGCGCCCCTCAACCGCTGCATCCGCATTTCCTGCGGCACGGAGAGGGAACTCGATCACCTCTCGCGCGCAATGCAACAGGTCCTGTCAAACAGGCGTTAACCTCCTCCCCATTCCGCGGCCGGGAACAACCTTCGCGAAATGGACGGTTAACAGGGGCCGGGGTAGCACGCTTGCCTGGGAAGGCATCGTGAAGCATTTGAAATCACTGCTGAGACTGTTTCAGGTGGACAGGGACAATCCAACCCTCGTCCTTGCGCAGTTGCGCGCCTTCTCGAAACAAATCCCGCTTCTCTACGCGATCCTGATCGCCAACACGGCCTTCGTTTCCCTCACCCATTTCAAGGTGGCGCCCTTCTATCTCACGGTGCTGCTGCCCGGCTTCTTCTGCTGCATCGCCGCCATCCGCCTCTATGGCTGGTGGCAGATGCGCGGCAGCAAGCCCACCGTCGATCAGGCCGCGCGGCGCCTCACCTCCACCGTCCTTCTCGCGGCGGGGCTGGGCATCGGTTTTTCCGTCTGGGGATTTGCGCTCTTTCCCTATGGCGATGTCTATGCCCGTTCGCACGTGATCTTCTACATGGCGCTCACCATGATCGCCTGCGTCTTCAGCCTGATGAACCTGCGTGCCGCCGCCTATGTTCTCTCCTGCGTGGTGATCGTGCCCTTCCTGATCTTCTTCAGCATGCAGGGCCACATGGTACTGACGGCGATTGCCGCCAACATGGCGCTCGTGACCGCGGTCATGCTTTTCATCCTCACCACCCATTCGCGAGACTTCGCGCTGATGGTGATGCAGCGTGAGAACCTCGAGAAGGTCAATCGCGAGACCCAGCGCCTCAGCGACGACAACCGGAAGCTCGCCCACCACGACAGCCTGACCGGCCTTCCCAACCGCCGCAGCTTCATCGCCCAGGCGGAAGCCCGCGTGGCCGAGTTCAATGCCGGAACGGGCCGCGGCTTCGCTCTTGGCATCATCGACCTCGACGGCTTCAAGGCGGTGAATGATCTCTACGGCCACGCCACCGGTGACGCTCTGCTCATCGAGGCCAGCCGCCGCATGCGCGACATTGCCGGCCCCGATGTCGCCTTCGCCCGCCTTGGTGGCGACGAGTTCGGCGTCATCGCCGGTGAAAAGGTCGATCTCCTCGCTTTCGGGCGCACCCTCTGCGAGGTGCTGCGCCAGCCCTATGAGCTGGATGACGTGATCGCCGAGGTCACATCCTCCTGCGGCTTCGCCGAATTCGGCAGCCATTGCTCGACCACGCATGAACTCTTCGAACACGCCGACTACGCCCTCTATCAGGCGAAAGACAAGGCGGGCGGCCAGACCGTGGTCTTCTCGGCGGCCCACCGCGACAGCCTGCGCCAGGTGCACGAGATCGACCAGGCGCTGCGCAATGCCGACATTGAGAAGGAACTGGCGCTGGTCTATCAGCCGGTGGTCGATACCCGCGACGGCAGCCTCGCCTCGGTCGAAGCGCTCGCCCGCTGGCGCAACGAGGCGCTGGGCAGCATTCATCCCGCCCAGTTCATCGCCGCGGCGGAAAAGACCTCGCTCATCAACCGCATTACCAACGTGCTGCTGCGCAAGCTGCTGCACGACCTGAACCAGTGGCCTGAGGACCTTACGGCCTCGTTCAATCTCTCGGCCCGCTCGCTCGCTTCGCCCGATGCCATGCTGCAGATCGTCAACATCATCCAGCGGAGCGGCGTCGATCCCCGCCGCATCGAGATCGAAGTGACCGAAACCGCCCTGATGATCGACTTCGAAGCGGCCCAGCGCTCGCTCGTGATGTTGCGCAATCTCGGCGTCCGCATCGCGCTCGACGATTTCGGCACTGGCTATTCGAGCTTGAGCCACGTGCACGAGCTTGCCCTCGACAAGATCAAGATCGACCGCAAGTTCGTGGGCGACATGAGCAACAGCAGCAAGGCGGCAAGCGTGGTCCGCACCGTCATCGACCTCTGCGGCAACCTCGGCCTCGTCTGCGTGGCCGAAGGCGTGGAGACGAAGGAACAGGCCCTCAACCTGGGCCGGCAGGGGTGCCACCTCGTCCAGGGCTTCCTCTACGGCAAGGCGGTTCCCGCCCGCGACGTCGCCGCCCTCTACGAGGCCCGCCGCCGGGAAAAGCCCAGGGCCGCCCGCAAGCCCCGTCCGACCTCCGCCTAAGGCACTGGCGGCAAAGCCCGATTCCACTCCCGATTGCGCCCCGGCACGTGACATCAAAGCGGTGGATGGCGCCGATCCGGTGCTTGTCGGAAAGGGCCGGTTGCAGCATGTAATCGGGCAGGAGACGTCCCATGCCCGCCTTTCAGAAGCCCGCCAATCTGACCGTCGTGGACCACCCGCTGGTGGTGCACAAGCTCACCCTGATGCGCGACAAGCACACGCCCTCTGCGGTGTTCCGCCAGCTGCTGCACGAGATCAGCCATCTCCTGGCCTACGAGGTCTGCCGCGACCTGCCGATCACCACCCAGACCATCGAGACGCCACTTGCGGAAATGGAAGCACCCATTCTCAAGGGCAAGAAGCTGGTGATCGTCTCGGTGCTGCGGGCTGGCAACGGCCTGCTCGAGGGCATGCTCTCGCTCATCCCCTCGGCCCGCGTCGGCCACATCGGCCTCTACCGCAATCCGGTGACGCTGCAGCCGGTCGAGTATTACCTGAAGGTGCCGGAGGATATTGCCGAGCGCCGCGTCATCGTCGTCGATCCGATGCTTGCCACCGGCAATTCCGTCTCGGCCGCAGTGAAGCGCCTCAAGGAAAAGGGCGCGAAGGATATCCGCCTCGTGACACTTCTCTCCGCGCCCGAGGGCGTCACCCACTTCCATGAAGAACATCCGGACGTGCCCATCTTCACTGCTGCGGTCGACAGCCATCTGAACAGCCACGGCTACATCGTGCCGGGCCTCGGTGATGCCGGCGACCGCATGTTCGGCACCAAGTGACGCGCTACACCAATCGTTAATCATGCGGTGAAGCTTTCAGACTCTGGTTACTTTCTGGCAGGCGTCCACCTTCTAGTTTGCCCGCAACAGGACGTGGGCACGATATGGGCGCAACTGCCGGATTGAAGGACAACTCTACTGCTGCGGCATCGGTCGCGCGGAGGCCGGATGGGCTTGCGCGGCGCGTGCTTTATGCCGAGGACCAGGTCTCCTCGCGCATCGTCACCAAGGCCATGCTGGAGAAGATGGGCTTCGAGGTCGAAGCCGTTGACGATGGCGAAGTCGCCGTCGAGAAGGCCCGCGAAGGCCGCTACGACATCATCCTGCTCGATATCGAGATGCCGGTCATGGACGGCGTCACTGCGGCGCGCATCATCCGCGACGAGATTGACGCCCACCGCAACACGCCGATCCTGGCGCTCTCGGCCTTCCTCGCCGACTCGACCGAACATTCCGACTGGCGCAACGCCTTCGACTCGGCCGTGCCCAAGCCCGCCAACAGCAACGAGCTGCAGCGCGCCATGGCCCGCGCCATCGCCCACCACATCATCACGCCCGACACGCCGTGCAGCCTGCCGAAGCAGGCGGAAGCGAAGAGCTCTGACAGTGTTTGGGACTCGATCCGCACCCTCATTCCGCGGCGGAACCTTGTCGCCCTCGTCAATTCCGCCTGCGAGGACATGCGCCACCTGGCACTCGCGCTTGCCGCCGCGCGCGAAGCGAATGAAGCAGAGCATATCCGCCACTACCGCCACGCCTTGGCCGGCCTTGCCCGCAATTTCGGTGTCGCGGAAATCGACCAGATGATTCACGAGACCCGCGAGTGCCCCCGCAGCCTGAACATCTCGGGCGTCTTTGCGGTGATCGAGGAATGGCAGAAGCAGCATACGCTGCATTAAATTTTCGTCACGATACCGGACGCGTCAAAAACAAGATGGCCGCCTCAAGGGCGGCCATACTTTTGTGTAGTGCTTGGGTGTTGTCTGCAGGTCAGGGCCGGACTCCGGCCCGCTTCACCCAGCCCTCTCAGCCCTTTTCGGACTGGCTCTTGATGGCGTTGGGATTGGCATCGAAAGAGGCCAGAATATGCAGCACTTCTGCGCAATCCGGGCTGATGCGGCGCGGGCGTTTCGGGAGAACGATCTTGGCTTGGGGTTCACTGGGGGTCATGACAATCTGGCTCATTTGCTTGTTCTCCACGGTGTGGCACCTTATTTCGACGAACTTAAGGAGACACTAAGCATCGGCGCCTGAATTCAGTCCGAATGGTTTATTCATGTGGCGTTCAGGGGAGCCGGAAGCGCGGTCATCAGCGATTCATCAGCCTCACCAAGATATGGACCCGCCCATCGAACACAGATTTGTGAATTTGTGTCAGCAGGGACAAAATGTAACGCTTCTGGTGGCAGCAGCATCTGCCTTTCCGGCAGACCAACTTAGACAGGAGAAAACCCCGAATGCAGTTCCTTCCGAAAACACTTCTGGCCGCCGCGGCTTTCGCCGTTCTGGCCGCCGCCCCGGCCTTCGCCGGCGCGGCCGACGACGCCATCACGGCCCGCCAGGCCTGCATGAAGGCCAACGGTGGCGCCATGGGCGCCATGGTCCCGATGATCAAGGGCGAGAAGCCTTTTGACGCGAAGGTCGTTGCCGATGCGCTCGGCAAGGCCGAAGCGGCCTGCGCCGGCTGGGCCGGCTGGTGGGGCGCTGACACGCAGAAGGGTGACAAGGTCGAAACCTGGGCCAAGGCCGAGATCTGGACTGATGCCGCCGGCTTCGAAGCCGCTGGCGCTGCCTACGGCAAGGGCTTCGCAGCTGTGAAGGCCGCCACCGATGACGCGAGCTTCAAGGCCGCCTTCAACGAGTTCGGCGGTTCCTGCAAGGGCTGCCACGAGAAGTTCCGCCGTCCGAAGGAATAAAGATCATTTCCGGATTCATCACACGCAAGGTTCTTCCGGTCCTGGTGCTGCTCGCAGCACTGGGGCTGGGAGGCTTCTGGCTCCTGTCGGCGCCGGTGCCACTCACCGCCGCTAATCTTCCCGCCCACCAGGGTGACCCCGTGAAGGGCGAGGTCCTGTACCACGCCGCCGGTTGCCACTCCTGCCATCTCCCCGGCCCCGACGCTGCAGGGATCGACTCCATCCTTCCCGCCGGCGGCGCACCGCTCAAGACGCCCGTGGGCACGCTGTATCCGCCCAACCTGACGCCCGATCCCGAAACCGGCCTTGGCACATGGACCGACCTCGAGTTCGTCAACGCCATGCAGCGCGGCATCGGCAAGTCCGGGCACAATCTCATCCCGGCCTTCCCCTATACGTCCTACGCCCACATGACGCGCGAGGACGTGCTCGACATCCGTGCCTATCTCGCCACGCTGCCTGCCGTGAAGAACCCGGCCAAGATGCACGCTATGGCGCTTGAGCCGATCGTCCGCCGCGGCATCGGCCTGTGGAAGCGGGTCGGCCTCGACACCACCATCACCCAGAACGATCCTGCCCAGTCGGAGGCGTGGAACCGCGGCCGCTACATCGTCAACGGCCCGGGCCACTGCAACGAATGCCACACGCCGCGCACGGCGATCATGACCAGCGACTTCTCGCGCTATCTCGCAGGCGGCCCCCATCCCGAAGGGGAAGGCAAGGTGCCGAGCCTCGTGGGCCTGATCGAGCGTGGCCGCTACAAGGATGCCAACGACATCAAGCTGGCGCTGCAGAACGGCGAACTCATGGGCTACGACAAGCTGTCCTCGGGCGGCATGGGCAAGGTCCAGAGCAACATCGCGCTTCTCCCCGATGCCGATGTGGGCGCCATTGCCGAGTATCTGGCGAGCTTGAAGTAACGCTTCCACTCATTCGTCATTCCATGCGAGCGATGCGGAACGCGTCGCGAGACATGGAACCCCGCTTTCTTCGTTTGCAAAGTCCGAAGCTGGATTCCGGCTCGCGCGCGACATCTCGCTGACGCTCGATCAAGGCGCGCGTCCGGAATGACGGCGATGGGGAGCGTGTTCGAGAACGCCCTACAGCAGCTCTTCCAGATGCGGGATGAGCGGCAGGTCGGCGGGTGGCATGGGATAGCTGCGCATGTCCTTCGCCCGCACCCATTTCAGCGCCTGTCCCTCCATGGCCTGCACCTGGCCCTTCCAGCGGCGGCAGACATAGAGCGGCATCAGCAGGTGGAAATCGCTGTAGGCGTGGCTGGCGAAGGTGAGGGGCGCGAGACAGGACTCGGCCACGTCGATGCCGAGCTCTTCCTTCAGTTCGCGGATGAGGGCCGTTTCCGGCCGTTCGCCCGCTTCGATCTTGCCGCCGGGAAACTCCCACAGCCCGGCCAGCGTCTTTCCCTCCGGGCGCTGCGAAAGAAGCACGCGGCCATCGGCATCGATCAGGGCAACCGCCGCGACGAGGACGAGACGCATCAGCTGCGGTAGGAGCCGTTGATGTCGATGTAGCGGTGGGTGAGATCGCAGGTCCACACCTGCGCCTTGCCCTTGCCGACGCCGACATCCGCCTCGATCCTGATGTCGCGGCCCTTCATGTGCGGCATGATTTCGGCTTCGACGTATTTGCTGTCCCGCATGCCCTTCACCGCCACCTGCACGCCGCCGATGCGGATGCGGATCTTGTCGCGGATCGCCTTCTCGCCCGCCTTGCCGATGGCCATGACGATGCGGCCCCAGTTGGCGTCTTCACCCGCAATCGCCGTCTTGACCAGCGGCGAGTTGGCAATGCTCATGGCGATGCGGTGAGCAGCCTTGTCGTTCTCCGCACCCGTGACAGTGATGTCGATCAGCTTCTCCGCCCCTTCGCCGTCCTTGGCCACCTGCAGGGCAAGATCGTGGCAGACCTCGTGCAGCGCCTTGGCGAAGCCCTTGAGGCGGGCGTCGGCGGCGGTCTTGAGGCCTTTCACCGGGCCCGCAGCACCGGTGGCGAAAAGCAGCACCGTGTCGGAGGTCGAGGTATCGCCATCGACGGTGACGCAGTTGAAGGTTTTGTCCACGCTCGCCGAGAGCAGGGCCTGCAGAACCTTGGGCGGAATGGCCGCATCAGTGAAAATGAAGCTCAGCATCGTCGCCATGTCCGGGGCGATCATGCCCGATCCCTTGGCGATGCCGTTGATGGTCACGCTGCGGCCGTCGAGCTTCACGGTGCGGGTCGAGACCTTGGGGAAGGTGTCGGTGGTCATGATGGCGCGGGCCGCCATGTCCCAGCCGTCGGCAACCGCAGCCTTTGTGAGTTCCGGGATGGCATTTACGATGAAGGATGGATCGAGCGGCTCGCCGATCACCCCGGTCGAGGCCTGGTAGATCGTCTCGGGTTTGCTCTTGAAGGCCTTGGAGGCGGCGGCGGCCACGGCCTTGACCGTGGCGGTGCCGGCCTTGCCGGTGAAGGCGTTGGCATTGCCGGCATTGACGAGGAGGGCGCGGGCCTTGCCGACCTTCAGCGCCGCCTTGCACCAGTCCACCGGCGCAGAGCTGGACTTGGAGCGGGTGAGGCACCCGGCGGCTGCTGTTCCCTCATCGAGGAGGGCGAGCAGAACGTCAGGCCGGCCTTTGTAGCGGATGCCGGTTGCCGCGGCGGCGAGCTTCACGCCCGCAATGACAGGAAGGCGCGGCTGTTCCGCCGGCGCCAAGGGTGAAACAGCATGCGCCATGGATCAGATCCCCGCCCCTCAGGTGTTGCGATCAGTTGCCGGTGTTGTTGGTGTCTTCGGGAATGAGAAGGTCGCCCTTGCCGGCACCGGCACCGTCTCCGGCATCACCGTCGCCGTCATTGGGCTGGTCGCCCGACGTGCCGACGTTGGCCTTCTTCATCTTCTCCTGCAGGGCGCGGCGCTGCTTTTCGGCTTCCGCCGCAACCGCCTTCAGGTCTTCGTCGATGATCTCGACCTTGGCCACGTCATGAAGGCTGGTCAGCGTCTCCTGCACCTTCTGGCGGACGAGCGCGTTGCGGATCGCTGCCTTCACCTGGTCGTAAGGCTGGGCGGCGCCCATCTTGCGATCCTCGAGACGGATGATGTGCCAGCCGAACTCGGTCTTCACCGGCTTCGAGGTTTCGCCCGGCTTGAGGGCGAAGGCCGCCTTGGAGAACTCCGCCACCATTTCCGGCGCGGTGAAGTAGCCGAGGTCGCCACCATAGTCCTTCGAACCGTCGAGGCTGTACTGCTTGGCAAGGTCTTCGAACTTCTCGCCCGCCTTCAGCTTGGCGAGAATGGCATTGGCTTCCTTTTCGCTGGCAACCAGGATGTGGCGGGCGCGGACGCGCTCCGTCTCGGTCACCTTCTTGGCTTCGTCGTCATAGACCTTGCGGACCTGCTCTTCGGTCACCTGGGGCGCGATCTTCTGGGCGAGGTAGCTGTCGCGGAGCGCCTTGGCCTGATAGGCGGCAAGGCGGCGCTTGTAATCGTCGGTTTCAGCCAGGCCGTCCTTGTTGGCGAGCTGGGCCAGCAGGTGGCGCTCGACCAGGAACTGGACCACGAAGGGGTAGCGCAGCTTCTTCGGAAGGTTGGGGAGCTGGCCGATCACGTCATCGAAGGCCATGCGTACTTCAGAGGCCTTGATCTCGTAGCCGTTGACCTTGGCGACGACCTTGTCCTCGCCCTGGAGAGCGACCGATTCATCCTGCGCCATGGCGGGCAGGGCGGAGAAAAGCATGAGACCGGCACCGACGAGGGCCGACGTGAAGGAGAGGCGGGTGCGAAGCATGGGGTCCAACTGTTCAGAACGGGTCAAACGGGGCGAAGCCGCTCCATGACGAGGAAAAAAGGCAACAATGTGCTTGCCAAAAGCGTTCCTGCCCGTCGGAGTCGTCCCATTTCCGGCGGACATTGGCTCTCGGAACAACCACTTGCAAGGGCTCCGACACCTCCCCCGGAACCTGTTGCGGCATTGCAACAGGTTGAAAACCGCAGCGGATCGGCCCATCTCGGGGGCGACACCCGCCTGGCCGTTGTTCCGTCGATTGAACTGCCCCCTGTTCTGGCAATTGTTCTTGGCCGCCAACTTGGCTAGACGTGCCACGAAACTGCGGTCACTCGACTGCAAGAGGATGCGAATCACATGTTCGGATTGAAGAAGCTGGCCCAGGCCGTTTTCGGCACGACCAATGACCGGAAAGTCACGACCTATGCCAAGCGGGTGCCTGCGATCAACGCGCTGGAACCGGAATACGCCAAGCTCTCGGACGAGGAGCTGAAGGGGCTCACCGCCAAGTTCCGCGCCGAGCTGGCCGCGGGCAAGACGCTGGACGACCTTCTGGTGCCCGCCTTCGCCGCGGTGCGCGAGGCCTCCAAGCGCGCCCTCGGCCTCCGCCACTTCGACGTGCAGATGATCGGCGGCATGGTGCTGCATGAAGGCCGCATCGCCGAAATGAAGACCGGTGAAGGCAAGACCCTCGTTGCCACCTTGCCGGTCTACCTCAACGCGCTTGCCGGTGAAGGCGTGCACGTCGTCACCGTCAACGACTACCTCGCCAAGCGCGACGCCGGCTGGATGGGCCAGGTCTATTCCGCGCTCGGCCTCACCACCGGCATCATCGTCCACGGCCTCGACGACCGCGAGCGCCACGCCGCCTACCGCTGCGACGTCACCTACGGCACCAACAACGAACTGGGCTTCGACTATCTCCGCGACAACATGAAGTACCATCTGGAAGAGATGGTGCAGCGTGGCCACGGCTTTGCCATCGTCGACGAAGTGGACTCGATCCTCGTCGACGAAGCGCGTACGCCGCTCATCATCTCGGGCCCCGTGGATGACAAGTCGGAACTCTACAACGCGCTCGACCGCTTCATTCCGGAACTGACGCCGGAAGACTACGAGCTTGACGAAAAGCAGCGCTCCATCTCGCTCACCGAAGCGGGCAACGAGCACCTCGAGCGCATCCTCGCCGCGGCCGGCATGCTGAAGGGCGACAACCTCTACGACGCCGCCAACGTCACCATCGTCCACCACATGCAGCAGGCGCTCCGGGCCCACAAGCTGTTCCAGAAGGACAAGGACTACATCGTCAAGGATGGCGCCGTCGTCATCATCGACGAGTTCACCGGCCGCATGATGCCGGGCCGCCGCTATTCGGAAGGCCTGCACCAGGCGCTGGAAGCCAAGGAACACGTGGCGGTGCAGCCGGAGAACGTGACGCTCGCCTCCATCACCTTCCAGAACTACTTCCGCCTCTACAAGAAGCTCTCGGGCATGACCGGCACCGCGTCCACCGAAGCCGAAGAGTTCATGGACATCTACAATCTCGATGTCGTGGAGATCCCGACCAACGTTCCCGTGGCCCGCAAGGACGAAGACGACGAGGTCTACCGCACCGCGCGCGAGAAGTATCAGGCGATCATCGAAACGATCCGCGATGCCCGCAAGCGCGGCCAGCCCGTGCTGGTCGGCACCACATCGATTGAAAAGTCGGAAGTGCTGTCGGGTCTGATGAAGGCGCAAGGCGTGGAGCATAACGTGCTGAACGCCCGCTATCACGAGCAGGAAGCACAGATCGTGGCCCAAGCCGGCGGACCCGGCGCCGTCACCATCGCCACCAACATGGCGGGCCGCGGTACCGACATCAAGTTGGGCGGCAACCTTGAAATGCGCATCGCCACCGAGCTTGCCGGCCTGGCGCCGGGTGCCGAGCGCGATGCCGCGATCGAGCGCATCAAGGCCGAGATCGAAGCCAACAAGAAGATCGTGACGGAAGCCGGCGGCCTCTTCGTCATCGGCACCGAACGCCACGAGAGCCGCCGCATCGACAACCAGCTCCGCGGCCGTTCCGGCCGTCAGGGCGACCCCGGCCGCTCGCGCTTCTATCTCTCGCTTGAAGACGACCTGATGCGCATCTTCGGCTCTGACCGCCTGGACGGCATGCTGCAGAAGCTGGGCCTCAAGGAAGGCGAGGCGATCATCCATCCGTGGATCAACAAGGCGCTGGAGAAGGCGCAGCAGAAGGTGGAAGCGCGCAACTTCGACATCCGCAAGAACATCCTGAAGTTCGACAACGTGATGAACGACCAGCGCAAGGTGATCTTCGAGCAGCGCATCGGCCTGATGCGTGGCGAGGAAATCTCCGAGACGATCGACGACATGCGCCACGACGTGATCGGCGAGGCGATTGCCCGCCACATTCCGGAGAACGCCTATGCCGAGCAGTGGGATGCGGTTGGCCTGCGCGAGGAACTGCGCCAGAACGTGGCCATCGACTTCCCCATCGAGGACTGGGTGAAGGAAGAAGGGATCGCCGACGAGGAGATCAAGGAGCGCGTCACCAAGGCCGCCGACGAGGTCTATGGCCAGAAGCGCGAGAAGTACTCCAAGACCATCATGGACCAGGTGGAGAAGGCGGTGCTGCTGCAGACGCTCGACCGCCTCTGGCGCGACCACATCGTGACGGTGGACTATCTCCGCCAGGTCATCCATCTCCGTGGCTATGGCCAGCGTGACCCGCTCAACGAATACAAGACCGAAGCCTTCAACCTGTTCTCGGCGCTGCTCAGCCAGCTGAAGCAGATCGTGACTGGCCAGATGATGCGGATCGAAGTGCAGACGAGGCCCGTCGATGAAAACGGCGACATGCTGCCGGACGAGGATGAGCTGCCGGTGATGGAGGCCCATCACATGGACCTGACCTCAGGCGAGGACGATGCGGCCGAAACTGCGAACGTGGCCGTGGCTCCGCCGCCTGCACCCCGCCGCAGCGCCAAGGCGAAGCCCGCACTCGATCCGAAGAATCCGGAGACCTGGGGCGACGTGGCACGCAACGATCCGTGCCCCTGCGGCTCGGGCAAGCGCTACAAGCACTGCCACGGCGCGTACGTTTAAGATTTCGCCCTTCTGATATCTGCCGATCCATGAAGCGCTGCCTGCTCTCAGGCGGCGCTTTTCATTTGTCGCGATCCTCAAGACTGTTGCACTGCAAAATCACTCTGCCGCACTGCGTCTTGATGCTCACGGGAGGCCAATGTAAAAAACCGGGCTAGAGCGGTTGGGGAAGGTCAAGAAGCCGATGTCTCACGTCAGCTTGCCAAACGGCGAAGATGAGCGCTCTGGCCGCATCATGCCTTCGGGACTGCCGCTTGTCATCGAGCCGCCGCTCACCATCGATGTCGAAGACGCCGCGTTGCGCCACGACAGGCTCGCAACACTGGTGGCCGAAAAGGTCGTTCCGCGGTTGCTCGCCCTGCATGCCCCGGCGCAGGATGCGTTGCGCGCCGAAACATTCCACGCCGGAACGATCGAGATCAACGAGCTGTCGCGTCTTGTGCTGGGGGCCGAGAATGCCGATGCCTTCGACTACATCACGGCATTGCGAGGGGCAGGCCTCTCGCTCGACAATCTCTATCTCGAACTTCTGGAGCCCACCGCCCGGCACCTGGGTGAATTGTGGGATGAAGACAAGGTGGATTTTCTGGATGTGTCCGTGGGCCTCATCCGGCTGCAGCGCCTCGTGCGCGTCTTCGCAGGTCTCGACGATGCGGCGCCCTATGACGAGAAGTGCCGGGCACTGATCATCGCAACGCCGGACGAGCAGCACCTCTTCGGCAACACCATCGTGCAGCGCTTCTTCCGCGCGGCGGGGTGGCATGTGGGCTGCGGGCCGGTGACAGGGACCGCCGATCTCGAGGCGATCGTGTCACAGGAATGGTTCGGCGTCGTCGGCCTGTCGATTGCGGCTGACCGGCACCTGGACAGCCTGCGCAGCGCAATCGCGGTCGTCCGGGCAAAATCAGTGAACCGGAACGTCGGCATCATCGTCGGCGGACCGGCCATCTTCGAACGGCCGGAGCTTGCGCGCGATGTGGGCGCCGATGGCACGGCCATCAATGCGCCGGCCGCCGTGGTGCTGGCCAAGAAGCTGCTAGTGCCCAGTCTGGTCGCACGCGACACCGCAGGGCGGTGAGCCGCCTGCTGCGTGCGCTCAGGCGGAGAGTGCGACGGGCACGGACGTTGCGGATTTGTCTGACGTGGCGAGAAGGCGGGTGATGCTGGCGAGGTCGGCGGGGCGGCCGGTGAAATAGCCCTGGGCCACGTCACAGCCGATCATCCGGAGCAGGTTGAGCTGTTCCGCATCCTCGACGCCCTCGACAACGACCTTGTGGCCAAGCCCGTGCGCCATGTTCACAACCGCCATCACGATGGTGCGGGAGTTGTGGCTGTGGGCAATGTCGGCGATCAACGAGCGGTCGATCTTCAGGCAGTCGTAAGGAAGCTTGGTGAGTTGCGCGAGGTTGGAATAGCCCGTGCCGAAATCGTCGATGGCGATTTCGAAGCCCGCGGCGCGCAGGGCCGTCAGATGTTCGTTCGCCTTGTCCACGTCGGTCATGGCGATCGTCTCGGTGACTTCCAGCTGGAAGTCCTTGGGTTCAACGCCAAGTGACGTCACAAAGCCGATGAGGTTCCGCGCAAAGGCATCATCGGCAAACTGGGTGGGGCAGACGTTGACGGAAATGCGCTGGCTGAAGCCCTTGTCGCGCAACAGGCGAATGTCACACGCGGCCGTGTGCATCACTTCGCGCCCGATCTTGTCGAGCGCACCGATCGAGCCCACCACCGGAAGGAACTGGGCGGGATAGAGCAGGCCGCGGGTGGGATGGCGCCAGCGCACCAGGGCCTCGAGGCCGCAGATGGCGCCATCACTCATGGAGATCTTCGGCTGATAGTGAACCACGAATTGCGAATGCGCGATTGCCGCAGGGAAATCCCGTTCCAGCTCGGCGTGATTGATGGCACTCAGGCGCATGGCCTCGTCGAAGAAGGCGATGCGGCCGCGCCCCTGCTTCTTCGCCTCGTACATGGCAAGGTCGGCGCGCTTGATGATTTCAAGTGCGTTCGCCGGCCTGTCGGCGAAGCTCACGATGCCGATGGAGGCGCCGATCTGGATGCTGCGGTCCTCGATGACAAAGGGTTCGTTCATCAGGCCGATGATGCGGGTGGCAAGTGCCGTGACATAGGCCTGGTCATCGTCGCCGAGGATCAGGGCCACGAACTCATCACCGGCAAAGCGGAAGAGCAGGCGGCATTCATGGTCCGAGACCGGAATCTGGTCGGGTGTCAGGCAGTTGCGGAAGTGGTCGGAGTTCATCTCGAGGCCTTCGACCAGCATGCGCTGGGCGGCCTTGCGGAGAAGCGTGTCGCCGATCTGGTGGCCGTAGATGTCGTTCACCTGCTTGAAGCGGTCGAGATCGATGAACATCACATAGCCCGACGTCTCCGGCAGGTTCTGGATCACCTCGTCGAGCACGGCGCGATTGGGAAGGCCCGTGACGCCGTCCTCGTAGGCGAGCGTGTTGATCTTGGCGACATTGTCGTTGAGGCGGGCGACCATTTTCCGGAAGCTGTCGGCGAGCCCGCCCACTTCGCAATTGCAGTCGACGGTGACGAGGGCGTCATAGTCGCCCTTGGCGATGGCCTCGGCACTGGCCTTCAGGTTCTCGATGGGCCGCGTGAGCTTGCCCGTCATGAAATAGGTGAGGGCAGCAGCGGCAAATGTCGCAAGCCCGATGACGGCAAAGCCTTCGCCGCCCAAATGATGCGTGACCGGCCCGCCCTGGCTTTCCAGCCAGTATTCCATCAGCCACGAGATCAGCAGGCAGGCAACGCCGATCATGATGGTGAAGCGCACGCGAAGACTGTTCAGTCCCCTTCCGAAGGAAACATTCTCGACGTGAATGATATCGCTTTTCATGAGACGGATGACCCGTTGGCCGTTGCCCAACATTTAGGCCCCGCGTCTGCGGGACCGCAAACAGATTGGTCCTGCATGCTTTCCGAATGATGATGAAAACGGGAAGCACTGCCCGCGTTGGATCACAACCAGGTTGAGAGGATTGAACCAACTTCAATGTTGTGACGCGGGCCAGAATACCGGTGACGCTGCGGCCCCAATGCTCCTAGGGTCGGTCGCAGCAGTGATTCGTCCGTGGAAGGATGATTGACGCGTGAGTGCCGTGACCGGGTAACAGCCGCCGCCATTTTTTCATCCTCCCGGAGACCGAATGCAGATCCTCGACGTCATACGCCCCAGCGAAAAGATCCAGATCATGGATGTGGGCGCCTCTGCCATCAACGAGCAACCCGTCTACAAGGTCCTGCTCGACAATGATCTTGCCCATCTCAATGCCTTCGAGGGCGATGACCGGCAGATCGAGGGCATCCGGCAGGCCTTCGGCGACAAGGCGACGGTGTTCCGCGAGTTCCTCTACGATGGCCGCGACGCCACCGTCTATTTCACCACGCCCGCGAGCGGCATGACCTCGCTGCTGCAACCCAATCCGAAGACGCTGAAGTTCTTCAATGGATTTGAAATCTTCGGTCGGGTCGAACGCACCGCGACCATTCCCACCCGGCGGATGGATGACATCGAAGGACTGCCGAACGTCGAATTCATCAAGATGGATATCCAGGGCGCGGAGCTTACCGTCCTGCAGAACGGCCGCGAACGGCTGAGGGATTGCCTCGCGATCCAGCTCGAGGTGTCCTTCGTCAACCTCTATCACGGGCAGCCGTCATTCGGCGAGGTTGATGTCTGGATGCGCTCGCAGGGCATGATCCCGCACCGCTTCCTCGGTATCAAGCCGTGGGTGATTGCGCCCACCGTCTTCAACAACAACTTCCGCATTCCCGGCAACCAGCTGATGGAGGCGGACGTGGTCTACATGAAGGACCCGCGCGAACTGAAGAGCTTCACCGACACGCAGATTCGCAAGGCCATCCTGCTTGCGCACTTCTGCTTCGGCAGCATCGATCTTGTCGTCCACTTCATTCTCGAGTTGGAGCGGCGCGGCAACGTTCCGGCGGAAACCCACCGCCACTACATGCAGAGCCTGCTGGCGAAGTGAAGTCGTGCTGCGCGGCTAGGCGGAGCGCTTCAGAACGATCTCGCCCGACCACGGCTCGGTGACGCCACGCCCGCCGCCCAGGTCTTCAAGGAGCGGCCGCAGCTTGTCGAGGTTGGCGATCATGGCGGGGCGTGCCGCGGCCATGGCATCGAGGGATTCCCACTCGCCCATGACAATGAACTGACGCTCGCCGGATTTGACCAGCGAGAAGGAGAGGGCGCCCTTCATCGCTGTCATGGGCATCTCCTCGTGGATGCGGATGAAGGCCTCCTCCTGGCCCGGCTTCACGCGCATGTGGACGACATTGGCTGCAGTCATGTTCAGTACTCCTCTGTGGGTGAACATCACGGTCCAGGTCCGGCGTTGCGCCGGAAATCTATTTCGCAGCGAGCAGGAGATAGCCCCGCGTGCGGTTGTCGTTGTCCTTGTCGGTCGTGTTCATGGCCTTGAACAGGTCTTCGGTGGCGACCCAGACAGGCGGATACTTGTAGCGGGCGACATCGAGGATGAGAAAGCGGTCGGTGTCGGCGTCATAGGCGGCAAGCGGCGAGATGTGACCGCCCTTCTCCTGCCCGATCGCCATGCGGAGATAGTTGATCACCACGAAGCGGCCGGGCTGCGACAGATGGGCGACAGCTTCCTTGCGGAAGGTCTCCACCGTGCTGTCCGCAGCATGGCGCACCGTCACGTTGACGGGAAAGGCACCGAACAACCCGCCGAGCTGGTCGAGGGTAATGCCCTGCTTCTTGATCGTCTCGACGGGGATCACCGCTTCGGTCTGCGGGTTGAGCACGTTGTCCTGAGTGAAGGTCTTGTAGGGATCGTATTCAGGCACGGCGGGTGCGGGCACGCCCATGGCGTTCAGCACCATCACCAGGCTGGCGACGCCGCAGAAGGCCTGGTTCTTCTGGGTGACGAAGTTGATGGAGAGCGGAAAGTAGGCCTTGCGGGCTTCCGAACCGAGGAGAAGCGCTTCCCCTGCATCGGAGGCCGCACCCACGAGGTTCTGCGGCAATGGCAGGGTTTCGGAACGAGCCGGTGCCGCCCACAGCAAGGCCGCCAGCAGGCAGAGCCCGGCACGCCGTTTCAAACCAAAGAGCGCGACGTCATCCATGGTTCAGCCCTCTTTCAGGCCCCCAGCTGGAGGCAAACGCTATTGCAGGACGCCGCCCGTGGCAAGATGCCCGGCCTGCTGCGCCCGCACGAGGATCAGCGGTTGTGCATCTTGCGGATCTCAGCCGCCATGAGTTTCTGGATGTGCCAGAGATTGCGGTCGCGGATGCCATGCTCTTCCAGCTTCGAGATGGTGTTGTAGGCATACTGCGCCGCGGAGCCCCAATGCCCGGCGGCGCGGGCGAGCACATGGGCCACATGGTGCAACGGCAGCTTGCCGGCATAGGCCGGGCCCTTGCGCGAGGCGACGAAGGCAAGCGCCTTCACGCGCCCCTCTGCGGTGGTGACCTCGACCCATCGCGCCACATTGGTGGGCGGATTGGCGTCCAGCTCCCGGTCCAGAAGCTTCATGATCTGCGCGTGGGTATTGCCGGCGGGAAGGCGGTAGGCCATGCCCACGCAGGTTCCGCCGCGATCGAGCGCCATCATCAGTGCCGGAAGTTCGCGGGTGCCGCGCCAGCGCGTGAGCTTGAAGCAGAAGGACCTGTGCCAGCCCGGAAGCACGGCCTTGCGCTGTTCAACGATCTCGAATTCGGGATTCCAGATCAACGAGCCATAGGCGAAAACCCAGAACGGGTCGGGCCTGTGCTCCGCCATGACCTGATGGGCCATGGCAGCGATTTCGTCTTCGGTGTGATCGCGGGTGCCCGGCTCGGGGCCGGGGTCAGGCAAGGTGCGTTCTGCCAGAGCAACAAGTTCGGCCGTCAGGTCCATGCGGTTCCACTCATGGTGCTGAAGCCCCCGCCGGAAGGATGGCACAGCCGCCGGAGCGTGCAAGGGGGTGCGCGTGGCCTTTGACCGCGCCCGGATTCTGCTTTAGCTCACGGACACTATCTTATCTGGCCCAAGGCCCGGCACAGCGCCGCGGGCACGCGAGGTTCTTTCACGATGTCCTACCTGATCGTCTTTCTCGGAGCGGGTGTTGGCGGCGCCTTGCGCCATGGCTTCAATATCGGGGCGGCGCGTCTCTTCGGAACCGGCTTTCCCTTCGGCACGCTGGGCGTGAACGTGATCGGTTCCTTCGTCATGGGCCTGCTGGCGGGCTACTTCGCCTTCAAGGGCGAGGCGTCGCAAACCTGGCGGCTGCTGCTCACCACCGGCGTGCTTGGCGGCTTCACCACCTTCTCCACCTTCTCGCTCGATGTGGCGCTGCTGTGGGAACGCGGCGACATCACCGGCATGACGCTCTATCTCGTCACCTCCGTGGCCTTGTCGATCGGCGGATTGTTCGCAGGCCTCGCGCTGGTGCGCCAGTTCGCCGGCGGCTGAGTCAGGCGCTGGCGACGGCCTTCAGGTCGGGCCTTGCCCAGTCGATGAGCTTGCCCGCCAGCCACCAGCCCGAAATGGCGATGGTGGCGCCGGCATAGCCATCAATGGCGTAGTGCCACGCGAGATGCACCGACCCCAGGAAGATCATCAGCGCAAAGGCCGAGAGCAGGTAGCCGAGCCAGCGCTTGCCCGAGGCAAAGCCGAGAATGGCAAACAGCACCGATGTGCCGACGTGCATGGAGGGCATGGCGGAAATGCCGTTCACCAGTCCGGTGCCGGTTTCGTAGGTCTTCCACAACTCATCCATGACGTTCAGTGACCAGATGGGATAGTGGCGGTTGGCTTCGGCAAGCCAGGCCATGGCAGGCGCGTAGGGGTCGTCGCCCGGCAGCAGGCGGCCATAGAAGCAGGGACCGACGGAGGAGAACACCGTTCCGAGGACACAAGTGCCAAGGAACCAGGTGAGGGTGAAGCCCAGAAGGAAGTGCAGGCGAAGCCGCGTGTCCTGTCCAGAGAAGCCCTGCCAGAACCACAGCGAGAACATCACGAAGAACCAGATGTTGTAGTTCACATTCAGGATGAAGGTGATGAGCGGAACGTCCAGGAACGACAGGAGTTCATAGGGGTTATGGCCGAAGTGGAGGGCCCGGTCCCAGGCAGCGAAGGCGCCGTCCCAGGAGAAGGGGTGCGCCGCGGGGATCGCCTTCTTGATGAAGGTGTAGCCCACCATGTAGGCGCTCATGAAAAGGAAGGCATGCACAGCGTTGCTGATGCGGAGGGGGGACAGGTAGTCGCCGAGGAGCTTGCGGCCGAGCGCTGCAGTGAGGCTGCCGTCGCTGCCGCTGCGGGCAAAGCGCACTGCTTCGGCGGCGAGCCCGAGCAGGATCATGATCACGAGGATGAGCAGCACCGGGCCGGTGAAGAGCTTCACCATCTGCAGGTCGAGCGGCAGGCCGAGGAGGCGGGCCTCGAGCGTGGCGGCGGCCATCACGAAGGCGGCAAAGGAATAAAGCAGGGCATGGCGGCGGAAACCCGACAGCACCGCATCCGCAATGGCGGAGAGGCGCGGCAGGGGGTTTGCAAGGCTATGGCCCGGGAGCGTGCTGGACATGCTTCCCCATACGGCAGGGCGTCTTAAGGGCAGTTTTGAAAACAGGGTTAACGGGGCGTCGAAATTTTAAGGAATATCAGGGGCTAACGCGGAGGGCGGGAATGATGGTGCAGCGCCGCAAGCCGCCGACTGATCTGGACAAAAATTAGAAGCGTTCTAGAAAGTTAGCATGAAGAGTTTTTCCGAATTGACCGAACAGGAAATCCTCGCCCTTGCCATTTCAAGCGAGGACGATGACGCCCGGGCCTACATGGGCTTTGCCAATGCGCTGATGGAAACCTACCCCGCCTCGGCCAAGGTTTTCATCGAGATGGCGGAGGAAGAGCACGATCACCGCCGCGCCCTGACAGAGCTTTACCGCAAGAAGTTCGGCGAGTTCATTCCGCTCATCCGCCGCGGCGACATCAACGGTTTCGTCCGCCACAAGCCGGCGTGGACGCTCTCCAAGCTGGGGATCGAAGCGATGCGCCAGCGGGCGGAAATGGTGGAGCTGGAAAACTACCGCTTCTACACCCAGGCCGCCGAGCGGAGCGCCGACCCGCAGATCAAGAAGCTGCTGGAGACCCTCGCCATGGCCGAGAAGGGGCACGAGTCCCTTGCCGCGCGCCTTGGAGCCCAGCATGTGACGACGGATGCCAAGGAAGCCGAAGGCGAGGCCGAGCGCCGCCTCTTCCTGCTTCAGGTGGTTCAGCCCGGCCTCGTCGGGTTGATGGACGGCTCGGTCTCGACGCTGGCGCCGCTCTTCGCCGCCGCCTTTGCCACCGGCAATACCTGGGAGACCTTCCTCGTCGGCACCGCGGCATCGCTTGGTGCGGGCATTTCGATGGGTCTTGCCGAAGGGCTGTCCGATGACGGCAAGCTCACCGGCCGCGGCCATCCGCTCATCCGCGGCCTCGCCGCCGGCATCATGACGGCGGTGGGCGGCATGGGCCATGCGCTGCCCTATCTCATCCCGGATTTCACCATCGCCACCTGGGTGTCCATCTTCATCGTCTTCTGCGAACTCTGGGCGATCTCGTGGATCCGCTACAAGTACATGGACACGCCCTTCCTCAAGGCCGCGTTCCAGATCGCGGTGGGCGGCTTCCTCGTATTCCTGACGGGCATCCTGATCGGAAGCGCGTAGAACTGCCGAGGACTCTCTTACACGCGTCACTCCGATGGAATGACGAAGTTTGAGAGACGGCTGTTGCGTTCAATCCCCGTAGTACGGACCTTCCAGCCCGAGCGCGCGGAGCCTTGTCTGCAGCGTGTTGGACGCCTTGAGCAGGGCCGCACCATGCGCCTCGATCTGCAGGCGCACCGCATCCGCCTGTGAGGAGGAGTCGAGGGCCGCGAGAATGGCCGCCACCTCTTCCGCAAGACCGCGCACCTCCGCAATCGCCTTCTTGTTGGCAACCGCTGCGGTGAGATCGTTGCGCGTGACCTTGCCCACGCCGCTCACCGTCGAAGGTCCGGCGTTGACATGGCCTTCCGGCAGATCACCCTTCAGACTGTGCACGCGCTTGTACTGGATCACGTCGAAGATCTGGTCCACCGCCTGCTTGGCACCTTCGACGCGCGAGACATGCTCGGTATCGGCGGCCGCATGGGGCAGGAGTTCGATGCGGCCCTTGTATTTCTTGGCAAGCGGCAGATAGGGCACGAGCGGCCCCGACAATTTCTTGCCGGACTTGAAGAGATCGGCATCGATCGCCGCGTAGCGCACCTGGCCCGACTTCATCGCCTTGTCGAGCGCCTTCACGTCGACGCATTCGCCACGGTCATAGTTGAGCAGGATGGCGCCGGGATTGAGCTTCGAGAGCACCGATGCCCCGATCACGCCGGCATTGGCGAAGGTCTTGGTCTTGGGATCAAGCGCGCCAAGCCCCGTGTGCACGCTGATCACGTCAGCCCCCGCCGCTGCATCCTCGGCGGTGGGCGCGAAGGTGAAACCTTCCGAACTCGATCCACACGCGGTGGCGCGGGCGGGCATGGACCTTCACATGCATGCCGAAGCAGGCGGCGAGATGCGCCACTTCGCGGCCGATGTTGCCATAGCCGATGATGCCCATGGTCTTGCCCTCGAGCTTCTCGGTGGGGAAGTCCTTGAGGTCCTTGCCGGTGTCGAAGCGACCGGTGGCAGAGCGCTTGTGCAGCGTTTCCACGTCGAGGTCCGGCAGCACCTTGAGCAGTGCCTTCATCGTCATCTGTGCCGTGGCGCGGCTGTTGAAGCTCGGCGTGTTCATGAGCGGTGCCGTTCCGCCCGTGCCGTTGCCGCCGCCCCAGCAGGCGCACTGCATGTTGCCGGTGCCGGCGCCGATGCGCACGCCCCCCAGCGGGAAATGCGCGTCCTTCGGCAGGAAGGTCGCGGCGGCGATCACCGCGTCATACTGGCCCTTGCTGGTGAGCGGCAGGATTTCCGCCTCGGTCGAGAGGTCGGGCATGTAGAAGAAATGAATCTTGCCGGGGGCATAGGCCTTCTTCTTGTCCTGCGGCCCATCGTGGAACTCGCCGCCCTTTGCAAGAACGTAGGCCTTCACTTCGCTTGCATCCGGCTTCTTCTTCTTGTCGAAGCGCAGGCCGACGAGATCGGCGATCAGCACCTTGTAGGCGCGTGCCGGATCGTCAACGCGCGGCAACTCGGCAGTGGCCTTGGTCCGCGGGATCTTGTGGCCGAGCTTCACCATCTCCTCTTCCAGCACCAGCGCCTTGGCGCGGAGATAGGCATAGGTCAGGTTCTCGGCGAGTGCGATCACGTCCTTCGTCTCGCGGATGCCGCCGATCCAGGCGCGATAGTCGCCGGGCGTGCCGGGGAAGGCGTTGACGTAGCGGGCTACATCAAGGCCGGGCTCACGTTCGCCGTTCGGGTGCGTGAGACCTTCGACGCCCAGCAACTGCTTGGAGCGGGCGATGATGCGGGCGTGAATGGCGGCATCGCTGATGTCGGGATCATTGACGCGGAGCAGCGTCACGGCAGCACCGCGGCGCTCGGGCTCGGCGACGCCAAGCTGGAGCAGGGACTGCTTTGCGATCCACTGGTTCAGCGCATCGCGGTTCTTGACCGAACGCGCGTTCATCTTCTCCACGGAGCCGATCATCTTCGCCACGCGCTGCAGGCCGAAGGTGGTCTCGGCGAAGGCGATGGTGGAGAAGGTGTTGATCACGCCACCCAGCATCTTGTCGGTGGCGGGATCGTAGAAGGGGCCGATGTTGACGCTGCGCTCGCCGGTGAGCGGCTTCTTCTGGTCGAGCGGTGTGGCGAGCTTGAGCTGGCGCGGAATGGCAGCAAGCGGCGCCTTGGCATTGCGCTCGACGAGGGCCAGTGCCTGCGGCGTGAAGGAGATGACGAAGTAACCGGAGACGCCGCCGATCGCCTTCTGGAACGGCATGAAGAAGCAGCACTTCTCCGTCACCTTCTTCACCAGGTCCTCGCCCCAGGGCATGGCGCCGAGAAGCGACGTGGCATCAAGCATGGCGTGATGCTCATCCGGGTTGCTCTCGATCCAGGCGAGAAGGTTCTCGATCTCGGCCTTGGTGTAGGTGGTCGCACCCGTCGTTTCGTGGCCCACGCCGAAGACCAGCTTCACGCCCATGGCGGAAAGCGTGGCGGCGGATGGAATGGCGCCTTCGTTCTCGGCGAAGTGCAGGCGCGATTCATCGCCCGACTTCGAGAGGCGCATCAGTTCGACGATCTGCGCGCCCCAGGACTGGCGGAAGAAGCCGCCTGCAGCACCCGCCTCGCTCTCGGGACGGGGCGTGTCGATGTAGACATGCTGGCCGGCATCCGCACCGATCAGGTGAAGGGCCGCCACGGTGAAGCCGGAGTGGCCGCCGCCAAGGCCCACGGCCATGCGGTTCGACTTGGGGAAGCCGAAGTAGGTGTGGATCTCCCGCATCATGTCGAGGATGAACTTGTCGGCGGGATAGCCGCGGTGCATGGAGCGGCCGATTTCCGCTGCGGTGAAGGGGCCGAGGTCTTTCCCCGTGTCGTCGAATTTGCGGTAGTTCTTTTCCAGCCAGTGCTCGAACTGGAAGCGGCTGCGGCGGGCTTCCACTTCGTCGGCGGCATTGTCGGTGATCGGGCCCACGCCGAAGAAGGGATTGCCGGTGCGGGCCGGCGGGCCTCCTGCGGTGGCGGCAAGAGCCGCGGCGTGCTGGCGCTTCAATGTCTCGATATCGGACATGGGTCTTCCCTCCGGTCGGCCTGCTGACGAGGCCTGGTCTGATCATCACTCCTGCGCAGTCTGAAGGGAAGGGGGCCGTCCGCCGCCGCCAACACTCCATCATTTTCCGACATGGCGTGCGATGACGAACGCCCTTCAGCCGTGCGGGGTCAGGAGAGAGCGTCCTTGATCCGGTAATAAAGCATCGCCGCCGCGAGGATCGGCGTCCGCACCGGACCACCGGGAAAGGGCAGGTGACGGAAGCGGGCGAGAAGGTCGAAGCGCTCCGCCGTGCCGCGAATGGCTTCCGCCATCAGCTTCCCGTACATCTGGGCTAGCGCCACGCCTTGGCCGGAATAGCCGTGGGCATAATAGGTGGTGGCCGAAAGCCGCCCGCAGTCCGGGATGCGGTTCGAGGTGATGGCGATGTAGCCGCCCCAGGCGTGCTCGATCCTCACGTCGGACAATTGCGGAAAGACGTTGAGCATGCGCGGCCGCATGTAGGCGCCAAGGTCGGCGGGCTCGAGCGTCGAATAGCTGGCGCGTCCGCCGAACAGCAGGCGGTTGTCTGCCGTGCGGCGGAAATAGTCTACGATGAAATTGGTATCGGCCACTGCCTCGTTGTCAAAGATCAGGCTTCTGGCGCGGGCTTCGCCAAGAGGTTCGGTGGTGATGATGTAACTCGTGACCGGCATGACCCGGCCCGAAAGGGCAGGCACTGTCTTGCCGAGATAGGCGTTGCCGCCGATCACCATGAACTTCGCCGAGACCTTGCCCGCCGCCGTGCGGGCCCAGGGGGCAGAGCCGGTGTTCACCTCGAGCACGCGGGATTGCTCGTGCAAAGTGGCGCCGGCCTTCACTGCCGCGGCGGCAAGACCCTTCAGATAATTCAGGGTGTGGAAATGCCCCGCACGGGGTTCGCGCAGCGCGCCATGATACAGGGTGGAGCCCAGCTTCGCCTGAAGGGCGTGCTTGTCCAGCACCTCGCAGCCGGAATAGCCGAGCGCCTCATACTCGTCCTGCCAGGCCTTCAGCATGCCCATCTGGGTGGGCTTCGGAATGCAGTGGAGGTACCCCCAGACAAGGTTGCAATCGATCCGGTGTTTGGCGATGCGGGCCTCGATCAGGTCCTTGGCTTCTTCGGCGATGTCGAAGCAACGCTTCGCGTCCGCCTTGGAGACCTGGGTTTCAAGCCGCGCCTGCCCGGGCGAAAAGCCGGTGCAGACCTGCCCGCCGTTCCGGCCCGAGGCGCCGGCCCCGATCCGACCTGCTTCCAGCACCACGACCTTCATCCCCGCCTCTGCCAGTTCGAGCGCCGCCGAGAGCCCGGTGAAGCCGCCTCCCACCACAACCACGTCGGCGGTCACGTCGCCCGCGAGCGAGGGATAAATCTCGTTCCGGTTGGCGGTCGCCTCGTAGTAGCTCTGGCTGGTCAGTGATTTCTTCATGCTTTCAACGCTCTAGGACGGGGCTCCGATGCCCCCTTCCGGAAACCTCCGAAACAAGGCATTATTGACCGAATATCAATAGCATAGCGATCAATCATGAGTCACCCCAAGTTCGAGGAATACATCACCAACAACCGGATCAGCGAGGTTGAATGCCTGGTCGCCGACATGTCCGGCACGGCGCGCGGCAAGATCCTGCCGCCCAAGAAGTTCCTCAAGGGGCAGCGCAACCGCGGGCTACGCATCCCCGAAGAAATCTTCACGCTCACCATCAACGGCCGCTACGTGCAGGAAACCCAGGCGGTTTCCGACAGCGCCATCGACATCTACATGGAACCCGATGTCGACACGGTGCGCATGGTGCCGTGGTACGCCGAGCCCACCGCCCAGGTGATCTGTGATGCCTTCCACCTGAACGACGAGCCGGTCTCGATCGCGCCCCGGCACGTGCTCCGCCGCGTGCTCGATCTCTATAAGGAGAAGGGCTGGCGCCCGGTGGTGGCCCCGGAACTGGAATTCTATCTCGTCAAGCGCAACCCCGATGCCGACTATCCGCTCGAGGCGGCGGTGGGGCGCTCCGGCCGCAAGGAGCCCGGCGGCCAGGCCTATGGCATCGACGCCGCCAACGACTTCGACCCCATCGTGGAAGACATCTACGATTACTGCGAAGCGCAGGAACTGGACGTGGACACGCTCTCCCACGAAAGCGGCCCGGCCCAGCTCGAGATCAACTTCAACCACGGCGACCCGCTGGAACTTGCCGACCAGGTCTTCCTGTTCAAGCGCACGGTGCGCCAGGCGGCCCTGAAGCACGACATGTATGCCACCTTCATGGCGAAGCCCCATGCCAACGAGCCGGGCTCCTCCATGCACATCCACCAGTCGGTGCTCGACACCCGCACGGGCAAGAACATCTTCTCGGGCAAGGATGGCAAGCCGTCGAAATACTTCCTCAACCACATCGGCGGCCTGCAGCGCTATCTCGCGGCGGCCCTGCCGCTCTGTGCACCGAACGTGAACTCCTACCGCCGCCTTGTGCCGGATTCGGATGCGCCCACCAACGTGCACTGGGGCGTCGACAACCGCACCGTGAGCCTGCGCGTGCCGTCGTCCGATCCGGCCAACCTGCGTCTCGAAAACCGCGTGCCGGGGGCGGACGCCAATCCCTACCTCGCCTTCGCGGCATCGCTGGCCTGCGGCTATCTCGGCATGATCGAGCGCATCAAGCCCTCCGATCCGGTGGAGGGCTCGGCTTACCGCTATGCCCACACGCTGCCCATCAACCTCGACGAGGCGCTGGACAAGCTGAACTACACCAAGCCGCTGAAGCAGGTGCTGGGGGAAAAGTTCGTGGAAGCCTATCAGGACGTGAAGTTCGAGGAGATGCAGAATTTCCGCCGTGTCATCAGTTCGTGGGAACGGGAATACCTGCTCCTCAACGTCTGAGTGTCATGCTATCTCTTTGATTCCCGGCGATTGAGGGCAGGAGTGTTCGGATGATGCGCAAGGTCTGGCAACGGTTGCTTCTCGCAGCAGCACTGGTGCTGTCCGTGCCGGTGCTGGCCGAAGCCGCAGCCCCGCCCGCCGCCGTGCGCTCTGCGGTGGTGAGCACGCTGTCAAGCAGCGACCGCCTGCCGTTGCCCATCGAGAAGGTGCGTCAGGCTCTTGCGGCCTTCTACATCAAGAACAACGCCCAGCCCTATTGGGTCGGCACCAACCACATGCAGCAGTTCCTGCAGCGCCTGCAGAACGCCACGCTGGATGGCCTCGATCCAAATGCCTACCCGATCGACTCGCTCCGCCAGCTGGCCGCCGACGCGCAATCGGGCGGCGTTGCCGAAGGGGCCAAGGCCGAGCTTTACTTCTCCTCCTTCTTCATCGCCTATGCTGCCGACCTGAAGATCGGCCGCGTGGCGCCGCAGAAGGTCGATCCCAATCTCTTCCGCAGCCGCAAGACCATCGATGCGCTCCGCGTCCTCTCGGACATGCAGAAGCAGCCGGATGCCGGCAAGGCGCTGTCGCTCTTCGAGCCGCGCAGCAACCACTACCAGACGCTGAAGCGCATGCTGCGGGCCTATACCCGCGTCATCAACGAAGGGCTGGAATGGCCGGTGATCGGCCAGGGCGACAGCCTGAAGCCCGGCGGCAACGATCCGCGCGTGCCGAAGATCCGCGAGCTCCTCACCTTCACCGGCGACTACGAAGGTCCGGACTCGGACTCGACCAAGTATGACGCACAGCTCTTCGAGGCGGTGAAGAAGTTCCAGGTGCGCCACGGTCTTGAGGCCAAGGGCCTGCTCGGCAAGCAGACCGTGACGGCGATGAACATCAAGCCCGCCGAACGGCAGCGCCAGATCATCCTCAACATGGAGCGCTGGCGCTGGATGCCCGATGATCTGGGCCAGGAGCATTTCCTCGTCAACATCGCGGGCTTCGAACTGGAATGGGTGCAGGGCAATGTGGAGCGGGAGCGCATGGGCGTCGTGGTGGGCGCGGTCGCCACCCAGACGCCGGAGTTCTCGCACGAACTGGAATATGTCGAACTGAACCCGACGTGGACGGTGCCCTATTCCATCGCCACCAAGGAAATGCTGCCGAAGCTGCGCGGCAATCCTTATGCCTACGCCGAGGACTTCGATGTCTTCGTGAACGGCAAGCTGTCCGACTGGGGCAGCATCAACTGGGGCGGCTATGGTACGGGCAACTTCCCCTTCACCTTCCGACAGAAGCCGGGACCGAAGAATGCGCTGGGCAAGGTGAAGTTCATGCTGCCCAACCCTTACAACATCTATCTGCATGACACGCCCGCCAAGGACAAGTTCGCCAACTCGACGCGCGCCTTCAGTCATGGCTGCATCCGTCTCTCGCGCCCGACCGACCTCGCCTACGAACTGCTCGGCGAAAAGCTCGGCATGAGCCGCAGCCTCATCGACAGCATCTGGGCGACGCAGAAGACGCAGAAGATCGTGCTGCCGAAGAAGATCCCGATCCACATCGTCTATGCCACGGCCTTTGCCTCGCAGCAGGGGATCGAGTTCCGCACCGATGTCTATGGACGTGACCGCAAGCTCGAGGCGGCGCTGTTCGGCCGCCCGGCAAGCTGATCGCCGTTTAGCGTGCCAGCGGCTTCCGCAGGCGGTTGAGGGTTCGGCGCACCGGCACCGGAACGCGGTGATAGAAATCGCGCATGGCGGGCCGCAGCTTCCGCGCCCAGACAGTGCCGTAGGCAGCCCCCATCATCGTCAGCGGCATGACGTAGCCTGCAAGATGCGTCTGGCGGTTGGCGAGACGCTCCTTGTAGCCGGAGGGATTGCCCATCATGTCGAAGGTCTCGATGCCGTGGTCGATGAGCCAGCGCATGGTCATGTCGATCAGCACCATGCCGGGCGAGAAGGCGCGCAGGCTCCAGTCGAAACCGGCGGTGTAGAGATAATACTGGCCGCGCTGCAGGAAGCCGATCTGGTAGGCGACGGCGACGTCGCCCGACATGAGCGCGAAGACGATGCCGCCCTCCAGCATCTGCGCGCCCGCAAGGGCGGAGAGGAAGTCTGCGTGGTGCTTCTGGCCGAGGCCATCGAGGTTGCGCGCCGTTTCGCTGATCCACACCATCTTCATGGCGATGCAGTCGCGGATCGCGGCGCAATAGCCTTCATCCGAGGGCTTCAGCACGCGGAGCGAGAGGGGCCCGTGCTTGCTCAGGTAGGTGTCGGCGCGGCGGCGCAGCTGGCGCAGCTTCTTGTCGGCGGCCTTGTCGTAGGAGGCCGCACAAGGGTGGGCCGACAGATCATATTGCAGCGAGACATTGCCGAGTTCGGGCGCCGTGCTGGCATCGGGCAGCACGCCGAGGAGGGGCGAGCCTTCCGGCACATAGTGGAAGAGCAGGAGGTCCACGTCAGCACTTGCAAGTGCCTGCTGCAGGGCAGCAGTTGCCTGTTCGGAGAGGCGGCCTGCTTCGGTGAGCAGGTTCGAATACTGGGTATGAGGGTCTCCCAGCGGACGGAGCACACGCACGCCCGCGCTCCGCGTGAGCATCATGGGAAGCACGGCGACCAGCTTCCCCCCTTCGCGCACCAGGAAGACGAAGGGCTCCTGACCCGGCAGCGACTGCCGGAGCCACCATTGCAGGCACCAGTCCATGGACTGGAAATAGACGAAGGGGGCATTGGAACGCTGGTCCAGGTCGCGCCACTCCGGCGCCACGGCGTTCAGGTCCGCGATCGAGCGCGCGAGCGAAACGGCACAATCCGATGTCTCAGATTGGGACCCTTCACGCACAAATCCTGTCGAAAAGTAATTCACGGTGATGCCACTACCTTTTCCTGAGGCAATGGCTGCAAGTTCGGTGCCTTGCGGGCGGCAAGGCCGGAGATGGTAAACCCGAATGGTTGACGGGCGCGCTCAGCCCTTCTTCTTGCCGAAGAAGTTCTTTTCCAGTTCGGCAAAGGCGCGCTGGTAAACGTTCTGCTCGGTGCGCGGAATGAGGATCAGGTCATCCTGGGGCGAGGCCTGCCAGTCGCCCGTCCACATGCCGAAGGTGGTGTTGTCCGCCGTCACCGGCCAGAGACGCGGGCCCGAGACATAGTTGATCCAAGGGATTTCGCATTTGGTGATGCGGTAGCTGAAGCTGCGGGTGATGTCGCAAAGGTGCAGCAGTTCCTCGTTGAGATGGCCCTCCCCGAAGTAGAAGTCGCGCACGCCCGACACCTTGTCGGAGCGCACCTTCTTCAGCATGTGCATCTTGGTGATGTCGCCATGCCAGGCGCCCATGCCGGCGAAGTCGCGCATGATCGCCCAGACCTTGTCGGCGGGCGCCTTGATGACGCGCGAGGTCCAGACCTTGTTGGGCTGTCCGCCCTTCCAGCGCACGGCACCGGCAGGGGCCTGCGGCTTGTCGCGCTTCACGATGGCGGCAAGGTTCTTCAGGTTGGCGGTGAAGACCTCTTTCGAGATGTGCTTTTCATACTTGCCTTCGTCACCCGGGCCTTCGTCGAAGGTCGCCGTCCATTCCGCGAAGGTCTGGTTCGTGTGGGTGACGGGATAGAGCTGCAGCGTGGCGAGATAGTTCCGCACCGGAAAGGCCGGCTTCTCGAAGTTGTAGCTGAAGCAGTAGCGCGCATCGTCCAGCATCAGCAGGCGCTCGCGGATGTGGCCGCCGTCATGGGTGTGGAAGGAGCGCACGCAGCCCACCACATCGGCATCGAGACCGCCCTCGATCTTCGACTTGGCGATGGCGGGTGCCCATTTGGGCAGCGCATTGAAATCCCTCACCAGCGGCCAGACCGCTTCGACAGGGGCATTGATCACGATGCTGGCATAAGCGCGCGCCATAGGATGTCTCCTCAGAAACTGATGGACTTGAAATCGCGGGTCTGCTGGGTGAGCGCCCGCTCGGTCGGCAGGCGTTCCATGGAGCTTGCGCCATAGAAGCCGTGAATGCCCTTGGTGTTGCGGAGAATGTAGGCGGCGTCTTCCGGCGACGAGATCGGGCCACCGTGGCAGAGCACGATCACATCCTTGCGCACGCGACGTGCGGCCTCCGCAATCTCGGCGATGAGCGGCACGCAGTCGGGCAGCTTCAGCGCCGTCTCGGCCCCGATGTTGCCGCCGGTGGTGAGGCCCATGTGGGCGACGATGATGTCGGCGCCCGCCTTGGTCATGGCAGTCGCTTCATCCGGGTTGAACACGTAAGGCGTGGTCAGCATGTCCTTGGCATTGGCTGCGGCCACGAGTTCGACCTCGAGGCCATAGCCCATGCCCGTTTCTTCCAGGTTCTTGCGGAAGAGCCCGTCGAAGAGGCCGACGGTGGGGAAGTTCTGGATGCCGGCAAAGCCCAGAGCGTTCAGTTCATCGAGGAAATGGCCGCGGATCATGAAGGGGTCGGTGCCGTTCACGCCGGCCAGTACCGGCGTGTGCTTGACGACGGGCAGCACCTCGCGCGCCATCTCCTTCACGATCTCGTTGGCATTGCCATACGCGAGAAGGCCTGCGAGCGAGCCGCGCCCGGCCATGCGATAGCGCCCCGAATTGTAGATGACGATGAGGTCGATGCCGCCTGCCTCTTCGCAGCGGGCGGAAAGCCCCGTGCCGGCCCCGCCGCCGATGATCGGCTTCTTCTGCTCGATCATGTCATGGAAGTGGGCAAGAAGGGCTTTGCGGGTGAGCTTGCTCATGAATTCTCCTCAGTGATCTCGCGGAAGGCCGCAACGACAGCGGCGGCAAAGGCGGGATCGTTGATGTGGGCGTCCAGCCTGATGAGCTTGCGCTGCGGGCCGGGCGTGAAGTTTTTCTCGATCGCAGCAAAGAGCGCCGCATCGGCAGCGGGATCGTGGAAGGGCTTGCCCTCGGCATCGATGGCGGAGACACCCTTCAGCGGCAGGAAGAAGCGCACCGGCCCTTCCATGCGGTTCAGGCGCTCGGCAATCCAGGTACCGATGGCCGTGTTCTCCTCGGGCGTCGTGCGCATCAGGGTGACGAAGGGATTGTGGATGTAGAAATTGCGGCCCTCGTAGCGGGCGGGCACGGTGTCGCGCGCGCCGAAGTTCACCATGTCGCAGGCGCCCACCGAGCCGATGTAGGGGATGCCACGCCGGATGATCGCGCCGAAGCGGTCATCGGTGCAGGGCAGCACGCCGCCGAACAGGAAGTCGGCGACCTCCGTCGTGGTGATGTCCACCGCCGACGTGAGGAGGCCGGAGTCGATCAGCTTCTCGAAGCACTGGCCGCCGGTGCCCGTGGCGTGGAAGACGAAGCAGTCGTGCGTCTCTTCCAGTTCGGTTCGGATCTGTGTGACCGCTGCCGTTGTGACCCCGAACATGGTGAGGCCCACGGCGGGCCGCGCCACATCGGGGAGAGGAATGTCGTTGAGCACCATGCCCGCCGCCGCATGGGCCGCATTGCCGATCACCTTGCGGGTGACGCTGTTGAGGCCGGCCACATCGGCAACCGCATGCATCATCATGATGTCGCTGGCGCCGACGAAGGGGGCGACGTTGCCGGAAGCCAGTGTCGAGACCATGATCTTCGGCAGTCCCACGGGCAGTGCCCGCATGGCGGTGGTGACGATGGCCGTGTTGCCCGAGCCGCCAAGGCCGAGCACTGCGCCCACGTCGCGCTGCGCCAGCAGATAGTGGGTGAGGGCGGTCGCCATGGCAGTGACGGCGGCACCCCTGTCGCCAAGGTCGAGCACGGCTTTCGCACCATCGGGGTGATGGGCCGCCACATCGGCTGCCAAAACGTCAGCACTGCCGGAATGGCGGGTGGTGGAGACATCAACGAGCCGCGCCCGTGCGCCCGCACTCCGCACCAGTGTGGCGGCGTAATGCAGTTCCTCCCCCTTGGTATCGAGGGTGCCGATCACATAGACCGTGCCCGTTGTCATGGCTCAGCGCGCCTTGGCCCAGCCGGTCTTCATGGTCTTGAGGCCGAACTTGTAGACTTCCTCCTTGGCGGGGAAGAAGTCGCGCCACACGCGGGTTGCTGCAGCAAGGGCGGGAATGGCGCGGCCGAAAGCTTCGATGGTCATCCAGCCATCATACTTGGCCACCTTCAGGCCCTTGAAGGTCTCCGCCCAGGGCACATGGCCCTTGCCCGGCGTGCCGCGGTCATTCTCCGAGATGTGCACGTGGATCATGTGCTTCTTGATCGTCTTGATCGCGGCCACCGGATCCTTCTCCTCGATGTTGGAGTGGAAGGTGTCATACATCGCCTTGATGTTGGGATGATCGACCTCGTCGAGATGATCGGAGAGCTGCTGCATGGTGTTGAGGAAATAGCATTCGAAGCGGTTCAGCGCCTCCACGGCAAAGCGCACGTTCTTCTTCGCGGCGTGGTCGCCGGCGCGACGGTGGAAGGCGACACCGCGCTTGTGCTCCTGCGCCGTGGCACCGCCACCGGTGAAGTAGCCGATCTCGGAGTGCATGGGTCCGGCGAGGATCGAGGCGCCGAGGGCTGCCGTGCAATCGACGGCCCATTTGGCGCGCTCAAGGGCGGCGGCCTGCTGCGCCTTGTCCGGCGACAGGGGGTTGTGTCCGGCGCCCAATACACTCACGGTTGAGCGCTCGAGGCCGATCTTGTCGAGGTGATCGCCCAGCCTGGCATAGTGCTCGGGAGTGCCTTCAAACAGCGGCAATTCCACGCCATCGTAGCCCGCCTTCTTGAGGGCCTTGAAGATCGGCACGTGCTCTTCCGTCACATGCCCCGTCCACAGCAGCAGGTTAAATCCGTACTTCATATTGCCCTCCCAAACTGATATAACAGTTTTTGCACAATCACTGGCGGTGTCAATCGCGCAACGCGCGTTTTTGCGGCGCCACCACAAAAACAATGGGAGACCGCATCATGAACAAGCCCCTTTCGCCGACGCCGCTGCAAGCCGCCGCCTTTCACCGCATGCAGCAACTGATGACGCAATCGCCTGTGCCGTCGATTTCGACCGAGCTTCTCTGCACGGCGGATGGCGAGCTCAATCGCGAGCTCAATGATTTCCTCTTCAGCCCGCCCGGCAACCGCGAACTGCTCAAGGGCAAGAAGATCGCCATCTGCTGCTCGAACGGCGTGGAAGAGGTGGAGATCCTGGGCGCCATGCGCTGGCTCACCGAACACGGCGCCACGGTGCATGTGGTCTCGCCGCGCATCGGCGAATTTCCTTCCACCCTCGGCCTCCGCTTCCCGGAGATGACCAAGACGCACGTGCTCGCCATTCGGCTGATGGAGAATGCGGGCTGGATCAAGATCGACCGCTACATGGATGAGGCGAAGATTGCGGACTATGACGCGCTGATCCTGCCCGGCGGCTGCTGGAACCCGGACGCGCTGCGGGCCGACAAGGACGCCCAGGCTTTCGTGCGCGACATGCATGCTTCGGGGAAGCCCACCTGCGCCATCTGCCACGGCCAGTGGGTGATGGTGAGCGCCCGCATCCTCAAGGGCAAGCGCGCCACCGCCGTGTGGAACATCCAGATCGACCTCGAAAACGCCGGTGCCACGGTGCTGGACGAGCCCTGCGTGGTGGACGGCAACCTGATCACCGCCCGCTTCCCCTATGACCTTCCCCGCATGGTGGAGCAGCTGGTGAAGCAGCTTGTGAAGGCCTGACCGGCTGGAGTAACAGCAGGGCACCTTGGCCCTGACAATCGACCCCGGCGAGATTTCCAGTTCCGGTGCAAGCCTGTTGCGCCTGCGCACCCTCGTGCGCCTGCGCTGGCTTGCAGTGATCGGGCAATCGACCGCCATTCTCTTCGTGGCGCTGGTGCTGGGCTATCCCATGCCCATGGGGCCATGCTTCGGGATCATCGCGCTCTCGGCCTGGCTCAACATCTTCCTCACTATCCGCTGGCCGGGCAGCCTGCTGCTGAGCCCGAAGATGGCGGGGTTGCTGCTCGCCTATGACACGGCCCAGCTTGCGGGCCTTCTCTATCTCACGGGCGGACTGCAGAATCCCTTCGCCTTCCTCTTCCTCGTGCCGGTCACCGTTTCGGCCACGTCGCTGCCGCTGCGCTCGACGCTGGCGCTGGGCTCGCTCAGCTTCGGCTGCGCCACGGCGCTCGCCTTCTATCATCTGCCGCTGCCCTGGCCGAAGGGCGAGACGCTGCAACTGCCGCCCAACTATCTTGCGGGCCTTTGGTTCTCCATCGTCTGCGGCACTGTCTTCGCGGCGATCTATGCCCGCCGCATCGCCGAGGAAGCCCGCCAGATGTCGGCGGCATTGGGCGCCACCGAAATCGTTCTCGCCCGCGAGCAACGCCTCTCCGCACTCGATGGCCTTGCCGCCGCCGCCGCCCATGAACTCGGAACGCCGCTTGCAACGATCGCTCTCGTCGCCAAGGAACTGAAGCGCGAGATGCCGTCGGACTCGGTACACGCCGAAGACATCGAACTCCTCATCAGCCAGACGGCGCGCTGCCGCGAAATTCTCAAGCGCCTCTCCAACCGCGACGAAGCCTCGGATGAGGTTTATGGCCGCCTGAAACTCTCCTCGCTGCTCGAAGACCTCGTGGCGCCGCTACGCGGTTCGGATGTCGAGATCGTCATAAACTGCAAGGCGGATGCGAAACACGCGAAGTCGCCCGAGCCTGTGTTCCGACGCAACCCGGCGATTGCCTATGGCCTCGGCAACATTCTCGAGAACGCCATCGACTTCGCCGACACGCAGGTCGTGGTCGATGCAACCTGGACCAAGTCGACCGTGCTCGTCACAGTGAGCGATGACGGCAAGGGCTTCGACCAGCAGATCTTCGACCGCCTCGGCGACCCTTACGTCACCACCCGCCCCGGTTACACCGAGGCGGCGGTGGCCGACGGCACCCACGAGGGCATGGGGCTCGGCCTCTTCATTGCCAAAACCCTGCTGGAACGGTCGGGTGCAACCGTGACGCTGACCAACCAGAAGCCGCCGGCCCAGGGCGCCCGCGTCGCCATGGCCTGGACCCGCAGCGTGGTCGACATTGGTCCAACGCCTGCGCAGCCCTCTTGACCCGATCCGCCACAGGGGCCATTGACGTAATCCGATCATGAACCAGCCCGCAGCAATGCCCGACGACAAGACCCTTCTTCTGGTGGACGACGACAAGCCGTTCCTCACGCGTCTTGGGCGCGCCATGGAAGCGCGTGGTTTTTCGGTCCGCATGGCGGATACGGTGGCCGAAGGCATCGCCGAGGTGAAACGCCAGGCGCCGGGCTATGCGGTGGTGGACCTGCGCCTTGCCGACGGCAATGGCCTCGACGTGATCGAGGCACTGCATAACGCGCGCCCCGATGCCCGCGTGGTGGTGCTCACGGGCTATGGCAACATCGCCACCGCCGTCACCGCCGTGAAGCTGGGCGCCATCGACTATCTGGCGAAACCTGCGGACGCCGATGCGGTCTATGGTGCGCTTGTCTCCGACGACAAGGACCATCGCCAGGCCCTGCCGGAAAATCCCATGTCGGCAGACCGCGTGCGCTGGGAACACATCCAGCGCGTCTTCGAGCTGTGCAACCGCAATGTCTCGGAAACGGCACGCCGCCTCAACATGCACCGCAGGACACTGCAGCGCATCCTCGCCAAGCGCGCGCCGAAGTAATCACGTCACATCATCAGTGGATCATAGAGTCCGTGCAGGCGCTGCGCGGCCACACGTCCAAACTGCAGGGTCACGGCCTTGCGGCGTGAGGCGTGCAGCGGGTGATCGTCGGTGACGCGCACGATCTCCGCGCCATATTGATCAGCGACGACGAGGCCCGCCTCCACCGGAATGATGGCGGCATCCATGGCAAGCGGAATGGCGAAGGAGAAGCGGTCACAGTAGTCGCGGTATTCGTTCCACTTCTGGTCGGCGCGATAGTCCTCGAGGCTCGACTTGATCTCGACGATCCAGATGAAGCCATCCTGCCGCACGCCGAAGACATCGGCGCGCCGGCCGCTGGCCAGCGAGAATTCCGTGATGACGGCAAAGCCATGCTCGCGCATCAGCCGGCAGACGCCGCGCTGCACCGCGAATGCGGTTTCCGATTGCCGGCCATCGACCGGCAGGATGAGCGGGCTACCCTCCATGGCGCTCCAGGAACTCCTCGATCGAAAGCTTGCGCATGTCATCGACGGCGGTCGCCAGGCGGTCGTGCTCCCAATCCCACCAGGCAAGCGAAATGATCCGTTCACGGATGTTTTCCTCGAAGCGCCAGCGGATGGTTTCGGCGGGAACGCCCGCCACGATGGCGTAGGCCGGAACATCGCGGGTCACCACCGCGCCCGCCGCAACAACCGCGCCATGGCCGATGGACACGCCCGGCATCAACACCGCGCCGTGGCCGATCCACACATCATGGCCGATCCGAACACGCTTGCCCTGCCGCTGGGCGCGGAAATCCTTGTCGATCTTGGCGCCGAGGAAATACTCGTTGGGGCGGTAGGTGATCTTGTGCTGCGAGATGCGCTCGATCGGATGTTCCAACGCATTGAGACGGGTATTGGAGGCAATGGCGCAAAACTTGCCGATGTCGGTGTAGATCGCTTCGGCGCCGCGCTCGACATAGGAGTAGTCGCCCAACGTGCACTCCGCCATCACCACGCGTTCGGCCACATCGGTGAAGCGGCCAAGCTCGCAATCGCGCAGGGAGGCGCTCGCATGCACGCGCGGCGTGCCATCACGAGTGGCCTTGGGAGAATGGCGCTTGGGCTGGCCTTCGGAATCCATGGGCGGAGGATAACAAAAAAGCCGCCCCCTGTGGGAGCGGCTTTCGAAAATCAGACTGAAGCCCGGATCAGGCGGCCTTCTGGCCTTCCAGCTTCTTGGCGATGGCGCGCTTCAGCTTCAGCGCCTTGGCCGAGAGTTCGTCGTTCTTGGCCTTGAGCAGGTAGGCATCGAGGCCACCGCGGTGTTCGACCGACTTCAGCGCGTTGGCGCTGATGCGGAAGGAATAGGAGTTGCCAAGGGCGTCCGACATCAGCGTCACGTCGCAGAGGTTCGGCATGAAGCGGGTCTTGGTCTTGTTGTTGGCGTGGCTCACCTGGTTGCCCGAAAGCCAACCCTTGCCCGTGAATTCACAGCGGCGCGACATGTTACTCTCCGTAATCTCAACGTAAGAAAGCCGGAAACTCCCGTTTCCGGCATGAATGTGAGTGGCTCCATAGCGAGGCGAGGGGGAGAGGTCAAGCGATCAGCGGGCCTCTTGCGCGTCAGGATGCGGCGTGGACCGTTCGGGCAGGGGATAGGGCGGCGCTGCATCAGGCGCAAGCCATCGCCTGACTGCCAATTGGAACAAAAGTCCCGAAGTGGGACAAGAGGTTAACGTCAACAGCTCGAATCCCGCCTCCACCGGGCAGTGCAAGCCGCTGACCCCCGCGTTTCTTGTGTTTTTTACGCGGGGACCCACTATGGATGGCGTGAACAAACAGCGAAAATCCACAATTCAGCGATTCGATCACAGTCTGTTCCGCCGAGGAACGCTTTCTTAAAATCGCGCCGACAATCAGAGGCTTATGGGTCAGCTTCCGTTAAAACTTTCCGCCAGTTCTTAATCCGGCGGGTGGCAAAACCCTGCTTTCGCGCCGGAAGGGCTCGGCAGGGGCCTTTCCAAATTTGTTCAAATGCGAGGAATTCCCAAGGAACAAAACGCGAAACCCGAGGTTTAACCGATTCGGGCGTGTTCCGTTCGCCATTGAATCCAGAGGTTAAGCCCCTGTGCCAAAAGCGTCTCAAAACCGGTCTCAAAACTGTCGCCTGACTGTTGTCATTCGGGTGCGATGACCTAAATCTCTGACTCAGATGACCTCCCTCCGCGCCAGCCAGCGCAGCAGTCCCGTCACCGCTGTTCTGGGCCCCACCAACACAGGCAAGACCCACCTCGCCGTGGAACGCATGCTGGCCCACGGCGGCGGCATGATCGGCCTGCCGCTCCGCCTGCTGGCCCGCGAGATCTATGACCGCGTGCGCCTCCGGGCGGGGGACCATGCGGTGGCCCTCGTCACCGGCGAGGAGAAGATCATTCCCGCCCAGCCGCGCTACTGGGTCTGCACCGTGGAAGCCATGCCGCCGGGCGTCGATGTGCCGTTCCTTGCCATCGACGAAATCCAGCTCGCCAACGATCTCGAGCGCGGCCACATCTTCACCGACCGCATCCTGCACCGCCGCGGCATTGACGAGACCATGCTGCTCGGCGCCTCCACCATGCGGGGCATTCTGGAGCGGCTCCTGCCGCGCACCAACTTCGTCTCGCGGCCCCGGCTCTCGAAGCTCACCTATGCCGGGCAGAAGAAGCTCACCCGGCTGCCGCGCCGCTCGGCCATCGTCGCCTTCTCGGCCGAGATGGTCTACACCGTGGCCGAACTCATCCGCCGCCAGCAGGGCGGCGCCGCGGTGGTCATGGGCGCGTTGTCGCCCCGCACCCGCAATGCCCAGGTGTCGCTCTACCAGTCAGGCGACGTGGACTATATTGTCGCCACCGATGCAATCGGCATGGGCCTCAACATGGATGTGGACCATGTGGCCTTCGCTTCCACCCGCAAGTTCGACGGCTTCCAGTACCGCCATCTGACGCCCGCCGAGCTGGGGCAGGTGGCGGGCCGCGCCGGGCGCTTCCTCAATGACGGCACCTTCGGCGTCTCGGGCGAGGCCGAACCCTTCGAGCAGGAAGTGATCGACCGGCTGGAGAACCACAATTTCGATTCCGTCCGCGTGTTGCAGTGGCGGAACCGGGAGCTGGATTTCCGCTCCCTCGACACCCTGCGCAAGAGCTTGGGTTACCTCCCCAAGCAGGAGGGCTTGACCCGGGCCCAGAACGCCGCCGACGTGGAGGCCCTCGAGGCCGTCTGCCGCGACGAAAGCGTTCGCAGCCTGGTCTCCTCCGCCACCGACGTGGAGCGGGCCTGGGAGGCCTGCCAGATCCCGGATTACCGCAATATCTCGCCCGCCGAGCACGCCCACCTGGTAGGCCGGGTCATCACGTTCCTGCAGAGCGGCAAGGGCTACATCCCCGAGGAGTGGTTCTCCCAGCAGCTCGCCCACTGCGACAATATCGAGGGCGGTATCGACACGCTCTCCACCCGCATTTCGCACGTCCGTACCTGGACCTTCATCGCCAACCGCTCGGACTGGCTGGAGGCCCCGCTCTATTGGCAGGGCCGGGCCAAGGAGATCGAGGACCGCCTGTCGGACGTCTTGCACGAACGCCTTACGCATCGTTTCATTGACCGCAAAACCAGTGTATTGATGCGGCGGCTGGCCAAGAAGGAAGGTTTGATGTCGAGCGTTGAAGAAGATGGCGTGATTGCGGTTGAGGGTGAGGCAATCGGCAAGATCGCTGGTTTGAGTTTCGTGGCGGACCCCGCCGTGGCAGGAAGCGAGACGCGCCTGCTGAAGACGGCTGCGGTTCAGGCACTGGCTGCCGAAGTGACGGCACGGGCGAAGTCGCTCTCGGCCACCGCCGATACCGAGCTGAAGTTGTCGCGCCTCGGCTTCATCGAATGGCAGGGCCATCCGGTGGGCCGCCTCGTTGCCGCCGATGCCCGTTTCCGCCCGCGCGCCGAAGTGATTGCCGACGATGTGCTGCCGCCCACCGACCGCGAACTGGTGCGCGAGCGCCTGCAGAAATTTGCCGAACGCCAGATCGCAGCGCTCATCGAGCCGCTGATGAAGCTGGAAGAGGCGGAAGGCTTCGAAGGTCTCACCCGCGGCATCGCCTACCGCCTGGCTGAGAACTATGGCGTGCTGCCGCGCGATGGCGTGGCCGGAGAGGTAAAGCAACTCGGCCAGGACGACCGCGCCAAGCTGCGCGCCCTCGGCGTGCGGTTCGGCGCTTTCACGCTGTTCCTGCCGGCGCTTCTGAAGCCCGCCGCCACCGATGTGCGCCTTGTTCTCTGGTGGCTCGAGCAGCAGAAGCAGGGCACCGTTTCGGGTGATGTGCCAGCGGCCCCCGCCAATGGCCTCACCTCCACCGCTGCCAATCCGTCCAAGCCCGAGGGCTTTTACCGCATGTGCGGCTACCGCCTGTGCGGGCCGCGCGCCGTCCGCGTCGACATGCTGGAACGGCTCTCCGACCTGATCCGCGACCGTGTGTTCTGGAAGCCGCGCATTCCGGAAGAGGCGCGTCCGCAGGGTGCCGTCGAGGGCGGTGGCTTCACCATTGTGCCCGACATGATGTCGCTTGTCGGTTGCTCGGGCGAGGAGTTCGAGGCGATCCTGACCAGCCTGGGCTTCCGCGCCCAGAAGAAGATGCTGCCGAAGGTGGCAACCCCCGGCGCCAAGGGCCAGCCGGCGGCTGCACCTGTGGCATCTGAGGCCGTTGCTGAAGCGCCTGCCGCAGAGGCTGTTGCCGAACCCGCACCTGTCGAAGCTCCCATTGCCGAGGCACCGGCTGCCGATGCACCTTCGGAACCGGCTCCGGCGGAGGCGGCTCCCGAGGCGGCTGCTGCGTCCGCCGCCGAGTCTGACCTCGTTGAAACCAATGTCTGGTGGCCGGAGGGCATGGGCCCGTTCCGCCAGCAGCGCCATCGCCCCGATCACCGCGGCAACCGCGAGGCCCGCCACGGCGGCAACCGGCGGGGTGGAGAACGCCCGGCCGGGGAGCAGGGCGGCGAGGCCCGTGTCGAGGGCGAAGGCCGGCCCGAGGGCAAGCGCCATCACCGCCACGGGAAAGAGCGTGACCAGAACCGGGACCAGAACCGCGAGAACCGGGGCTTTCGCGGCAAGGACCGCCGGGACGAGCGCAACGAGAGCCGGAACGAGAACCGGCGGGACGACCGCTCGCGCGACAAGGCCCCGCGCCGCGACCGCCCGGCGGACCCCAATTCGCCCTTCGCCGTTCTGGGCGCCCTCAAGGCCCAATTCGAAAAGGAAAAGACCTGAGCCAGCGCATCGACAAGTGGTTGGTCTACGCCCGCTTCGTGAAACACCGTGCGGATGCCCAGGCCCTTGTCGAGGCCGGCAACCTGCGCGTGAACCGGGTGCGGGTGAGCAAGGGAAGCCTGGCCATCAAGCCGGGTGACCATCTCACCATCGCGGTGGCAGGGCAGGTGCGGGTGGTCAAGGTGCTTGGAGAAGCCGAGAGGCGGGGCCCGCCCGCTGCGGCCCGGCAGCTCTATGAGGAGATCAGCGGGCAGACGCATGAGGGTGCGGCGCAAAAACAGGATGCAAGCCCGCCCCCCGTCTGCTAGAGCGGCCCGCGGAAAACGGATATCACAGGCCTATAGATGACCTACATCGTCACTGAGAACTGCATCAAGTGCAAGTACATGGATTGCGTGGAAGTTTGCCCAGTTGATTGCTTCTACGAGGGCGACAACATGCTGGTGATCCACCCTGACGAGTGCATCGACTGCGGCGTGTGCGAACCGGAATGCCCGGCCGAGGCCATCAAGCCCGATACCGAGCCCGGCCTCGAGCAGTGGCTGAAGCTCAACACGGAATATGCCACCAAGTGGCCCAACATCACCGTGAAGCGCGATCCGCCGCCCGACGCCAAGGAGCATGACGGCAAGCCCGGCAAGCTGGCGTTGTTCTCGCCCGAACCGGGGCAGGGTGACTGAGCCGTTAGGCTTTCCGAAACAGGGCGAAATTCCACGGTTTTTGCCCCGCTGCACTGCGGCAGCATTAACCATCTTCTTGGGCGGAGGGCAGAATTGCGCCGTACACGGAGCACTGTCGCTTTAATTTCCCTTAAAATTATGCTATGAGACCCCCATGTAGACATCATGGGGAATGAAGCAGGAACATCCGGGCGGAACGCTCGGATTTTTTTGCGCCCATTCCCACGGGATTGCGCGAAGAGGCCCCTGAACGAGCCCTTCCGCCAAGAACAGAAAAGGGTCAGGCAGTATGGTCACAAAGAAGAAAACAGCGGCAAAATCAAAGTCCAAGCCGGTCGCCAAGGCGAAGCCTGCGGCCAAGCCGAAGGCTGCCGCCAAGCCGGCTGCGAAGGCTGCGGCCAAGCCCGCCGCCAAGCCGGTTGCCAAGGCCGCTCCGAAGGCCGCCGTGAAGCCCGCTCCCAAGGCGGCTGCGAAGCCCGCCCACGCGCCCGCCAAGCCGGCCCCGGCCCACAAGCCGGTTGCCGCCGCCAAGCCCGCGCCTGCGCCTGCGGCGAAGCCCGTTGCGGCGGCTGCCAAGCCTGCCGTTCCGGCGGCGCCTGCGCCCAAGAAGATCATCTTCAAGGTGGGCGAGCTCGTCGTTTATCCGGCCCACGGCGTTGGCAAGATCTCCAACATCGAGGAGCAGGAAATCGCCGGCGCCAAGCTCGAGCTCTACATCGTGGACTTCGAGAAGGAAAAGCTGCGCCTGAAGGTGCCGACCAACCGGGCCGAGCAGAAGGGCATGCGCCACCTCGCCGACCGCGTGATGATCGAGACCGCCATGAAGGTGATCCGCGGCCGCGCCCGCATCAAGCGCACCATGTGGTCGCGCCGCGCCCAGGAATACGATGCGAAGATCAACTCCGGCGACATGATTGCCGTCGCTGAAGTGATCCGCGACCTCTACCGCTCCGAGCGCCAGCCGGAACAGTCCTATTCGGAGCGTCAGCTCTTCGAACAGGCGCTGGCCCGTTTCGCCCGCGAGCTTGCCGCGGTGCGCAAGGTCGATGAAGACCAGTGCATCAAGGAACTCGAAGACTATCTCGCCCGCAACGCCAAGCGCGGTGCTGCCCCCGGCGAGAAGACCGACGACGAAGCCGCCGACGAAGCGGCCTAAGACTTTCTCTCAAGGATCTCCTGCAGGATCACTGACACCGGGTGTTTCACCCGGTGTCTTTTTTTGTGCCGTCACTGGGCGGCGATCTTCAGTGGCTCGTCGTGCTGCGGTGCTGAGGGAACATCCTCGTCCGGGGCCTGATGCCCGTGCCTGCGGCCCATGATGGCGTAGACGCACGGCACGACGAAGAGCGTGAGCAGCGTGCCGAAGGTCATGCCGCCCACGATCACCCAGCCGATCTGCATGCGGCTTTCAGCACCCGCGCCTTCCGCCAGCACCAGCGGCACAGCGCCCAGCACCATGGCCGCCGTGGTCATCAGGATCGGGCGGAGTCGCAGCACGGCGGCTTCCACAACCGCCTTGCGCCGCTCCATGCCTTCTTCCTGGAGGCGGTTGCCAAATTCGACGATGAGAATGCCGTGCTTGGTGATGAGGCCGATCAGCGTCACGAGGCCGATCTGTGAATAAACGTTGAGCGTGCCGCCCGTGAAGTAAAGCGCGGCGAGCGCACCCGTGAGCGAGAGCGGCACACTGATCATGATCATCACCGGATCGCGGAAGCTTTCGAACTGGGCCGAGAGCACGAGGTAAATGAAGGCGAGCGCGAGGAGGAAGATGAAGGCGATGTTGGAGCTTGAATCGCGGAACTCGCGCGATTGCCCGGTGAGGTCGCTCACCACGTTGTCGGGGAGGACCTCCTTCGCGGCGACATCGACGGCCTGGATGGCCTCGCCCAGGGTGAAGCCCGGCGCCAGGTTGGCCTCGATGGTGACGGCACGAAGCTGGTTGAAGCGCTTCAGCTCGCGCGGCGCCACGTTCTCCTTGTAGCTCACCACGCTCGAGAGCTGCACCATGGTGCCGCTCGTACCGCGCACGTAGATCTGCGAGAGGATGTCGGGCGAGGAGCGGTCCTCGGGCGGCAGGGCCACGGTCACGTCATACTGCTCGCCGTCGATCTCGAACTTGGTAACGTTGCGGCCGCTCATCAGGGTTTCGAGGGTGCGGCCAATGACCGAGACATCGAGACCGGCATCCGCCACGCGGGCGCGGTCGATCTGCACCTCGACCTGCGGCTTGTTGAGGCGGAGGTCGGTGTCGAGGTCGGCAAAACCGGGATTGTCCTTGAGCCGCTCCACCAGTTTGTTGGCGATGGCATTCAGGTCTTCATAGGAGGTCGATGACTGCAGCACGAACTGGAAGGGCTTGCCGAAGCCGCGGGTGCCGAGCGAGGGCGGGTTGCTGGCCGAGGCCTGGATGCCCGGAATGGCGCGGAGCTTGGGCAGCACCGACTGCACGATTTCCTGCTGGCTGCGGCTGCGTTCGGACCAGTCCTTGAGGCGGCCAAAAGAGAGGATGCGGGTGACGTCGCCCGCGCCCACGATCATCAGCGCCGAGCGCAGCTCAGGCACGCCGGCGAGGATCGTTTCGATGTCGCGGGCATAGCGCTGGGTGTAGCCGAAGCTCGCACCTTCCGGCGCGCTGCCCTGGACCTGCAGCGTGCCGCGGTCTTCGGTGGGCGAAAGTTCCGACTTCACATGGGTGAAGAGCCAGTAGCCCGATCCCGCCACGCAGAGGGCGAGCACCATGACCAGCCAGCGGGCGCTGATTGCAGCAGCAAGGCCGGCGCGATAGGTGCGCTCGAGGAATTCGAGTGCACGTTCCACCCCGCGCATGAGCACGTTGGGCTTGTCATTGTGCTTGAGCAGCTTCGAACACATCATCGGCGTGAGTGTGAGGGCGACAAAGCCCGAGACGACCACCGCGCCCGCCAAGGTCACGGCGAATTCGAGGAAGAGGCGGCCGGTACGCCCTGGCGTGAAGGCGATCGGCGCATAGACGGCGGCAAGCGTGAGCGTCATCGCAACGATGGCAAAGCCGATCTCGCGTGCGCCCTTCAGCGCCGCCTGGAACGGCTTCATGCCTTCTTCGATGTGGCGGAAGATGTTCTCGAGCATGACGATGGCGTCATCGACCACAAGGCCGATCGCCAGCACGAAGGCGAGCAGGGTAAGCGTGTTGACCGACAACCCTGCGAGATACATGAGCGCGAAGGCGGTGACGAGCGACACCGGAATGGTGACGACCGGGATCAAGGCCGCCCGGAAGGAATGCAGGAAGACGAGGATGATCAGCGTCACCAGGATCACCGCTTCGATGATGGTCTGGAAGACATTGTGGATGGAGCGCTCGATGAAGACGGTGGAATCGAAGCCCACCTCCACCGTGGTACCCTCGGGCAGCGTGGCGTTGACGCGGGGCAGCACGGCGTTCACCGCGTTCGCCACGTCGAGCGGATTGGCCACCGCCTGCTTGACGATGCCGAGCGAGATGGCGGCATTGCCCTCGTAGCGGCTTTCGCGGCGGACATCCGAGGTCGAGAGTTCCACCCGCGCCACGTCGCCCAGCGTCACCTGCAGGCCACCGGCATTCTTCAGCTTGATCTCGCGGAACTGTTCGGGCGTGCCGAGCGCGGTGCGCGAGAGAACGGTGAATTCACGGTCGGTGCCTTCGATGCGGCCCGCCGGAATTTCGGCGTTCTGCGCGCGGATGGCATTCTCCACGTCCTGCACGGTGAGGCCGAGACCGGCCAGCTTCTGGTAGTCGATCCACACCCGCATGGCATAGGGGCGGTCACCGTTGATGCTGACGTCCGCCACGCCATCGAGATTCTTGAAGCGGTCGGCGACGAAGCGGCTCACATAGTCGGTGAGTTGCAGCGCATCCATTTTTGAGGAGCGCACGATGAGGAAGATGATCGGCTGGGCGTCGGCCTCGACCTTGGCGATCACCGGTTCGGTAATGTCGTCGGGGAGCGAGCGGCGCACACGGCTGACGCGGTCACGCACGTCGCTGGTGGCGGAATCGATTGCCACACCGGCGCGGAAGCGGATGGTGATGCGGCTCTGTTCAGAACGTGAGGAGGATTCGATCGTGTCGATGCCCTCGATGCCGGCGAGCGAGCCTTCCAGCACCTGCGTCACCTGGCTTTCGATGATTTCGGCAGAGGCGCCCGAATAGTTCGTCGTCACCGAGACCTGCGGCTCGTCGATGTTGGGATATTCCCGGATCGTCAGCCGGCTGTAGGCCATGAGGCCGATCAGCACGAGGATGAGGCTGAGAACGGTGGCGAAGACGGGGCGGCGGATGCAGAGTTCGGGAAGCGACATGGGCGACCTCACTCCGCCGTTGAAGGTGCTGCGACCTTCACAGGCGCACCATCGGCAAGGCGCGTGGCACCGGCCGAGACGACCTCCGTTCCGGCGTCAACGCCCGAGGTGATTTCCACCCACCCGTCGCGGCGCTGGCCTGTCGTGACGACCTGGCGCACGGCCTTGCCGTCCTTCACCGCGAAGATGACGCTGTTGCTGCCTTGCGGAACGATGGCGGCTTCCGACACGGTGACGGCATCGCGCTTGGCGCCCAGCACAGCAGCGCGCACCAGCATGCCGGGGCGGAGCGCAAGGGCCGTGTTGTCCAGCGTGGCCTGCACCTGCAGGGCGCGGCCGTTCACGTCGATGGCGGGATTTATGGCGGTGATCTCCGCCGTGAAGCTCTTGCCCGGCACGGCGTCGGAGGTGACGTCGACGCTCTGGCCGACGCTGAGGGCGGTAAAGTAGCGCTCGGGCACCGAGAAGCTCACCTTGAGCGTGGTGATCTGGTCGAGGGTGACGAGCGGCATCCCTGCCGTGACATAGGCGCCGACCGAAACCTGGCGGAACCCGAGATAGCCATCGAAGGGCGCACGCACGGTGAGGCGGTTCACCTTCTCCTGGGCGAGATCCTTGGCGCTCTGCGCCTGATCGAGTTCGGCCTTGGACTGGTCGAGGTTGCTTTGCGCCACGGTGTTGTTCTTGGCGAGGGTGCGGTTGCGGTCATAGGTCACCTGCGCCAGCCGCAGCCGCGCATCGGCATCTTTCATCTCCGCTTCGAGAAGTGCGCCATCAAGCTGGAAGAGCGGATCGCCCGCCTTCACTGCCGCGCCGTCCTTCGCAGAGACCGCAACGATGCGGCCCGAGGTATCGGCCGCCACCGTGACGGACTCCTGCGCTGCAAGACTGCCGATGACCGAGATGCTGTCCTGCAGGGTCTGCTTCTGGGCTTCGGCCACTTCGACAGGCGCAGGCCCGCGATTGCCGCCAGCACCAGCACCAGCACCGCCGCCAGCCTGCTGCGCACCGGGCTTCTTGCCCGTGCTGCCCGCCGCCGAGGCCTGATCCGCCGGCGCCTTTGCGCCAGAACCGCCGAGGCCCGGCACATGAGATTGCAGCCAGCCATAGGCCACGGGCCAGGTGCCGGTCACCTGCAGGCCAAGGCCCGCAACGGCGGCCAGCGCGATGAGGCCCAGAAAAACACGTCTCTTCGCCATGAAGCTTCCCTTGCAATCCGATCAGGACGGTTGGCGCTGCCGATTCCGTCGCTCCCCGGAGACTTTTCTTTCAGCGATCACCTGCAATTGCAAATGACAAAGGGGTCACATGCAGTGCCGGTCCTTCAATGCCCGTCGGCGGAAAAATGCTGGTAGTCCTTCGACGATTTCCAGGTTCCGCCCCATGTCCAGCCTTTCGCTGCAAAGGCCTTGGTGATGGCGCTCGTTGCGCTGATGAGGCCCGGCGCCGACGCGTGGGCCTCGCGTTCCTCCGGCGTGTCGAGATCCTCTCCCGCCGGCGGCGATGTCGTGCCTTCTCGTACGAAGGGATTGGTGCGGGGGTTCACGTCGATGGCGATGCCGCGCGCATGCGATGACAGTCGCGCAGAGCCTGCAGCGGCGCGGCAATTGTAACCGGAGGTGTTGTTGGCGGCCATGGAGGCATCGTCATCGCCGCCATAGGCATCGACCAGTTCCATGCGCGCGATGGCAAAGCTGTTGTCCGCGTAGAGTTGCACGAAGACCGCGCGCACAACCTCTGCAACATCGCGGTGCACGATCATCCGGCCCTGCTGCGTCTTGCCCTCATAATCTCGGTAGGGGAGGACGAGGAGGCGCAATTCATCGCGGCCCGCGCAGCCCTTAATGTCCGGGTTGAAGGACTTGCCCTGCATCTCCGCCCACACGGCATCGGGAACGGGCGAGATCGAGGAGGCGGGCGGGGAGGTGGCACCGGCGGGAGCAATGAGGAGAACGAGCCCCAGGCTGAAGGTGGCGAGGCGGGGGATCATGCCTGAAGTTGTACTGCCTTCCCGTGCTCCGGTCGCCCCCAAGCTGCGAGACGTGCCGGGCAAACGCGGTAGACCAGGGGCTCCGTCATTAACCATATGAATTTCATGGTGAATCTTTTGCGTTTACGCCCTCTTGACGAGCGAAAGGCCGCGTCCTATCTCACCGGGCAGCTGTTAGCACTCTCCATTCCAGAGTGCTAACAGGCGGGTGCAGGCCGGGAGGGTCTGCACACGTTTCAATAATCAAAACAATATTTTAGGAGCGTTTCGCATGAAGTTCCGTCCTTTGCACGACCGCGTTGTCGTCAAGCGGGTTGAAGAAGACACCAAGACCAAGGGTGGCATCATCATCCCCGACACGGCTCAGGAAAAGCCGATGCAGGGCAAGGTTGTTGCCGTGGGTCCTGGCGCCCGCGACGAAAACGGCAAGCTCGTGCCGATCGACCTCAAGAGCGGTGACACCGTGCTGTTCGGCAAGTGGTCGGGCACCGAAGTGAAGATCGACGGCCAGGAGCTGCTGATCATGAAGGAAAGCGACATCATGGGCGTGCTGGAATAATTCCAGACACGCTTTTTTTGTTCCGTACACAGACCAATTCAGAGGATAAAATCCAATGGCTGCCAAAGAAGTCCGTTTTGCCGGCGATGCGCGCGAGAAGATGCTCCGCGGCGTCGACATTCTCGCCAATGCCGTCAAGGTCACGCTCGGTCCGAAAGGCCGCAACGTCGTGATCGACAAGTCCTTCGGCGCTCCGCGCACCACGAAGGACGGCGTCACCGTCGCCAAGGAAATCGAACTTGAGGACAAGTTCGAGAACATGGGCGCCCAGATGGTGCGCGAAGTCGCCTCCAAGACCAACGACCTCGCCGGCGACGGCACCACCACCGCCACCGTGCTGACCCAGGCCATCGTCCGCGAAGGCGCCAAGGCCGTGGCCGCCGGCATGAACCCGATGGACCTGAAGCGCGGCATCGATCTCGCCGTCGCCGCTGCAATCGAGGACATCAAGAAGCGCGCCAAGAAGGTGAAGGGCTCCGACGAAGTGGCCCAGGTCGGCACGATTTCCGCCAACGGCGAAAAGGAAATCGGCGACATGATCGCCAAGGCCATGCAGAAGGTCGGCAACGAAGGCGTCATCACGGTTGAAGAAGCCAAGACCGCCGAAACCGAACTCGACATCGTCGAAGGCATGCAGTTCGACCGCGGCTACCTCTCGCCCTACTTCATCACCAACGCCGACAAGATGGTGGCCGAGCTCGAAGATCCCTACATCCTGCTGCACGAGAAGAAGCTCTCGTCGCTGCAGCCGATGCTGCCGATCCTCGAAGCCGTGGTGCAGACCTCGCGTCCGCTCCTCATAATCGCTGAAGACATCGAAGGCGAAGCGCTCGCCACCCTCGTGGTCAACCGCCTGCGCGGCGGCCTCAAGGTGTGCGCCGTGAAGGCTCCGGGCTTCGGCGACCGCCGCAAGGCCATGCTGGAAGACATCGCCATCCTCACGGGCGGCCAGGTTATCTCCGAAGACCTCGGCATCAAGCTCGAGAACGTGACCATCGACATGCTTGGCCGCGCCAAGCGCGTGAAGGTCGAGAAGGAAAACTCGACGATCGTCGACGGCGCCGGCAAGAAGGCCGACATCAACGCCCGCTGCGGCCAGATCAAGGCCCAGATCGAAGAGACCACCTCGGACTATGACAAGGAAAAGCTCCAGGAGCGCCTTGCCAAGCTCGCAGGCGGCGTGGCCGTGATCAAGGTCGGCGGCGCCACGGAAGTGGAAGTGAAGGAACGCAAGGACCGCGTTGACGACGCGCTGAACGCCACCCGCGCTGCGGTGGAAGAAGGCGTTGTTCCGGGCGGCGGCGTTGCCCTGCTGCGCGCCAAGAAGGCCGTGGAAACGGTCACTTCGAAGGTTGCCGACGTTCAGGCCGGCATCAACATCGTCTCGAAGGCGCTGGAAGCTCCGATCCGCCAGATCTCCGAGAACGCCGGTGTTGAAGGCTCGATCGTTGTCGGCAAGGTGCTCGAGAAGTCGGGCAACTTCGGCTTCGACGCCCAGAACGAAGAGTATGGCGACATGATCGAGAAGGGCATCATCGACCCGGCGAAGGTCGTGCGCGTGGCCCTGCAGGATGCGGCCTCCGTGTCCTCGCTGCTGATCACCACCGAAGCCATGATCGCCGAACGTCCGAAGGACAAGGCCCCGGCTCCGATGCCGGGCGGCGGCGGCATGGGCGGCATGGACTTCTAAGAAGTTCTGCACTCATTGTTAGAGAAACGAACCCCGGCGGAAACGCCGGGGTTTTTTGTTGCCGCCTACCGCAGCGCCGTCTCCGCGAGATCGTGCGTGTGGTGCGAGCGCTGGTGGCGGTAGAGGTGCGCCTCGAAACTGCGAAAGATCGCCAGCGTCAGATACGTCAGCAGCAGGTAGACCGCGCCGATGGAGATGAAGACTTCATAGGGGCTGAAGGTGCGGGCGATGATGACACGCGCAACACCCGTGAGATCAAGCACAGTGACGAGGCTCGCCAGCGATGTCGACTGCAGGATGAAGATCACCTCATTGGTGTAGGCGGGAAAGAGGATGCGGAGTGCCACCGGCAGCGTGATCCGCCGCAGCACCTGGGCGGGCGACATGCCCATGGCGCGGGCTGCTTCGATGTCGGCGAGCGGCACGTTGCGGATGGCGCCGGCGACGATCTCGATCGTATAGGCGGCGGTGTTGAGCACGAAGGCAATGAGGCAGCACCAGTAGCCCTCACGCAGCATGGGCCACAGCATGGAGCCGCGGATGACCTTGAACTGCGCCAGCCCGTAGTAGATCAGGAAGAGCTGGATCAGCATCGGCGTGCCGCGGAAGAAGTAGGTGTAGGCCCAGATCGGCCCGCGGATGAAGCGGTTGGGTGAATTGCGCAGGATGCCGAGCGGCAGCGAGAGAACGATGCCGCCGAGGATGGTGAGAAGCGTCAACTCGAGCGTGATCAGCAGGCCGTGGCCCAGCTCCGGCAGGTTGGCGAGCACCGGCGTGAAATCAAAGAGGCCGTTCATGCCGTGCCCCGCTTGAAGCCGGCTGAGGCCCACTTCTCAAGCCGGATGCGAAACACGTCGGAAACGGCTGTGAAGGCGAGATAAATCAGGCTCGCGAGAAAGAAGACGACGAAGGGCATCTTGGTCGGCGCCTTGATCAGGTCGGCCTGGCGTGCAAGCTCGGTGAGGCCGATGACCGAGGTGATGGACGTGGCCTTGAGCAGCGTGAGCCAGAGATTGCCAAGCCCCGGAATGGCAAGGCGCAGCGCCTGCGGCAGCATGATGCGGAAGAACTCCTGCCGCGGCGAAAGACCGAAGGCGCGCGCTGCTTCCACCTGACCCTTGGGCACGGCGAGAAACGCGCCACGGAAAATCTCCGTGGCATAGGCGCCATAGACGAAGCCGAGAACGAGGGTGCCGGCGAGGAAGGAGTTGATGTCGACGCGCACATCCTCGCCTCCGAGCGAGAGCAACGCCTGCAACAGCACTGTGCCGCCATAGTAGATGAGCAGCATCAGCACGAGTTCCGGAATGCCGCGCACAATCACCACATAGGCAAGGCCAAGGCGCTGCAGGATACGCGATGGCGACAGGCGGGCCAGCGCACCCGCCGCACCCAGGCTCAGGGCGACGGCGAGGGCGCAGATGCCGACAGCGAGCGAGAGGGCTGCCCCTTCAAGCAGAAGGTGACCATAGCCCTTCAGGTCGAAGAGGCCGCCCACGGCGGATCATTCGCCGTAGATGTCGAAGTCGAAATACTTGTCGTTGATCTTCTTGTAGGTGCCGTCAGCGCGCATGGCGAGGATGGCCTTGTCGACGGCGTCCTTCAGGTCCTTCTCGCCCTTGCGGATGCCGATGCCTTCACCCTTGGAGCCGAAGTCCTTCTCGCCCCAGACTTCGCCGATCCGCTCATAGTCGGCAGCGGAATCGGACTTCATGATACCGTTCTTGAGGACTATGTAATCGTCAAAGCGGCCATCAAGGCGGCCGCCCGTCATGTCGAGGTCGGCGCTTTCGGCTGAGTCATAGACGACGAGATCAGCTTTCGGCCACTTCTCCCGGGCAAAGCTTTCGTAGCCCGTGGCACGCTGCACGCCGATCTTCTTGCCAGCGAGGCTTTCAGGATCCACATGGCCGTCACCGCCTACCTTAACGCCGGAGGACTTGGTCATCACCAATGCAGTCGGGCTCTGGTAATAGGGGATGGAGAAATCGATCTTCTCCTCACGCTCGGGCAGGATGCCCATGGAGGCGACGATGAGATCGAACTTCTTCGCCATCAGGGCAGGGATCATGCCGTCCCAGTCCTGCTTGATGATGGTGCATTCGGCGTTGATCTTCTCGCACAGCGCCTTGGCGAAATCGACATCGAAACCCTGGAGCTCGCCGTTGGCATCGACGAAGTTGTAGGGCGGATAGGCGCCTTCGGTGGCGACAGTGAGCTTAAGCTTCTCGGCCGCGTGGGCCGCACCTGCGAGCACCGCCAGGGTGCAGGCAGCCAGCATCAATCGTCTTGTGAACATGTGCGATCTCCGGTTGAGAGACCGCCACTTAACGCCCAATTGTGACAATTGGTCAATGAGGGGGCGGGCTGCCGGAGATCACCCAGTCCGCCGCCCTCTCGCCCGAGATCACCGCCCCTTCGAACCAGCCGGCATTTTCGGGCGCGATATCGGAGGAAGCAAAGGCGATGCGGCCCTGGGGCGCCCAGGCCTCGGCGGTGAAGGCGTGGGCGAGATCGTAGGGCGTGGAGACCCAGGTGCCGCGAGCGTGGGGGTCGGCGGGCCAGTCGTGCCAGTCATAGCCGAGGAATTCAGTGTTGGGGCAGAGGCGGGCGAACTGGGCGCTCACCCAGGCGGCATCGGCCAATGGCGCATGTTCATCGTGAAGGCCGAAGCCGATCAGCAGGGTGCTGCCATCCGCAGCCGTGCGTTCCCCGAAGAGAAGCTGCACGCCCGTGCCATCGCCGGTGATCAGCCGCCCCACGGGAACGCCGCGCGCCTTGATCCACAGCTTGAAGGCGCGGCCTCTCTGCCCGCGCGTGACCGCTGTTTGGGGCAGTTTCGCGAGGGGCGGCGTGAAGGCGATCGTTCGCATCGGATTGATGCCGGTGGCGACGATCACGTGGGAGGCGTCGTGTATCCCGCCCGCAGCGAGCGTGACGCGCACTGCGGTGTCCGATTGCGCCACGCTGGCGACGGGGGAGTCCGTCACCACGGCGGCGCCGGAGGCCGCGATCATGCGTTGGGCCAGCGTATCCATGGAGGGCTCGACCGTGTGGGCCCAGACATTGATCATGTCCTCCGCGATGCCGGAGTCATAGGCGCAGCTGTGGAGGAATTCCCCCGCACTCGCTTCCGCCATGGGCGCACCACCCGAGACTGTCCACCAGGCATCCTGCAGCGCGCGCGTCGCAGGCGGCGGATCAAGGCGCGCCATGTATTGCGAATAGCTGAGGCCGGTGAGCGGCTCGCCCTTTTCGTTGTGCTGCAGACCGGCCTTGAGCAGCATGGCATCGGCGGCGATCCGCGCCAGCGCCCGTTGATGCGCCATGCGTTCTGCTTCGCTGTCGAAGACCAGCGGGGCAGGCCCGCTTTCGCGCAATGCCAGGCGCTCGCGGATGGGCGTGCGTGGCCGGAGCGTCAGGCCGAGTTCGCCGCAGAGGCTGCGGATGCGCTCATGCCAAGGCGTGATCCACGAGCCGCCATATTCGAGAAGCTCACTGTCACCCTCGTTCCGGAATGACCGCGCATAGGCCCGCCCGCCAAGCCGCGCCCGCGCCTCGATCACAAGGATGCGCGGCGTGTGCCTCGCGAGGCGGTAGGCCGCGGCAGCACCGGCAAGACCGCTGCCGATGATGATGACGTCGTGTGTTGGTCCTGACATGATCCGAACTATAGGGGCTGATGCAACCCCAGCAAGAGCGAGGATTTTTCCGTTGCCGGGGCACTGGCGGAATCGGCTAGTCTTGCACCATGGCCCAGAACACAGACCCCCAGATCACCTGTCCCCACTGCAAGTCCGAGATCAAGCTGACGGAGTCGCTCGCCGCACCTCTGCTGGCGGCGACCAAGGCGGACTACGAGAAGCGCCTGCAATCGCAATCCGAAATGCTGGCGAAGGAACGCGCCGATCTCCTGCAGCAGCAGAGCAAGCTTGCCCATGCGGCGGCGCATCTGGAAGAGCAGGTTTCGGAACGCCTACAGGCCGAACGCGCGCAGCTTGTGGCGCAGGAGCAGAAGCGGGTGCGCTCCACCGTCGAACTCGAGATGAAGCAGCAGGCGGACGCGGTGAAGGATTTGCAGGACCGTTTGAAGCAGCGGGACGAGAAGCTGGCCGCGGCACAGAAGCAGCAGGCGGAATTCATGGCGAAGGAACGCGCCCTTGAAGACCAGAAGCGCGAACTCGAGATCACCATCGCCGAGCGCGTGAAGGCGGACTCGGAAACGATCCGCCAGAAGGCGCAGGCCGAGGCCGAACAGGCGCTCCGCCTCAAGGTGGCGGAAAAGGACGAGGCGATCGAAGGCATGAAGCGCCAGATCGAGGAACTGAAGCGTCGCGCCGAGCAGGGCTCACAGCAGTTGCAGGGCGAAGTGCTGGAACTCGATTTCGAACAGCAGCTGCAGCACCGCTTCCCCATGGACCGGGTGGCGCCGGTGCCCAAGGGCGAGATCGGTGCGGATCTCGTGCAGGAAGTGCTGACCGCAACGGGCCAATCGGCCGGCACCATCATCTGGGAGCTGAAGCGCGCCAAGAATTGGAGCGAGGGCTGGCTGGCCAAGCTCCGTGACGATCAGCGCAGCTATCCCGCCGATGTGGCGGTGCTCGTCTCGGCGGCGCTGCCCAAAGGCGTGGAGCGTCTCGATGTGGTTGACGCCGTGCATGTGGTGCATCCCCGCGAGGCACTGGCGCTGGCCGCCATCATCCGCGCCCATCTCCTCGACATCGCGCGGGTGAAGCTGCAGCAGGTGGGGCAGGCGGGGAAGATGGAGCAGATGTACGACTATCTCACCGGACCGCATTTCAAGCACCGGGTCGATGCCATCATCGAGAACTTCCGCGCCCAGCAGAAGGAACTGGAGAAGGAGAAGGCCTTCATGCTGCGGCAGTGGGCCAAGCGCGAGAAGAACCTGTTCAACGTGCTGGAGGCGACCTCCGGCATGTATGGCGACATGCAGGGGATCGCCGGCAGCAGCATGCAGGCGATTGCCGCTCTCGACCACATGGCAGGCGAGGATGGCGAAGAAACGGAATAGTTATTGTGCGGCGCGCAGCTTCACGTCGCGCTGCCAGTTGATCGGCGGCGTCTTGAGGGACGAGAGTCCCACGTCGGCGACGAAATCGGCCACGAAGTCGGTGCCGGGGCGGCTGAGGATTTCAGCCGGCGTGCCCACCTGTTCGATGACGCCGTTGTTGAGGATGGCGATGCGGTCGGCAAGCTCGAAGGCCTCGTCCTGATCGTGGGTGACGAAGAGCGTGGTGTGGCCGGTCTTGTCGTGAAGCTGGCGAAGCCACTTGCGCAGGTCCTTGCGGACCTTGGCATCGAGCGCACCGAAGGGTTCGTCGAGGAGCAGCACGCGGGGTTCGATGGCGAGTGCGCGGGCAAGTGCCACACGCTGCCGCTGGCCGCCCGAGAGCTGGGCGGGATAACGCTTCTCGAGGCCTGACAATTGCACCAGCGAGAGAAGTTCGAAGACGCGGGCGCGGACTTCTGCCGCGCTGGGCCGTGTGGTGGCGGGCCTCGCGCGCAGGCCGAAGGCGATGTTGTCGAACACCGTCATGTGGCGGAACAGGGCATAGTGCTGGAAGACGAAGCCGATGCGGCGGTCGCGGAGCGACAGCGTGTCGGTGTTGACGTCATCGAAGAAGACCTCGCCCGAATCCTGGAATTCAAGTCCCGCCACGGTGCGGAGCAGCGTCGTCTTGCCGGAGCCCGAGGGGCCGAGCAGCGCCACCAGTTCACCGGGCTTCACATCGAGCGACACGCCGCGGAGCGCGGGAAAGCGCTGGAACTGCTTGGCGACATTGCGGATCGAGACGGACACGGACATGTGTTCCTCCTAGTGGCGCTTGGTGGCGGCAAGCTCTCCGGCGAAACGCCATTCGAGCAGCGATTTGAGAACGAGGGTGATGAGGGCGAGACCCGCGAGCAGCGTGGCGACCGCGAAAGCGGCGGTGAAGTTGTACTCGTTGTAGAGGATCTCGATCTGCAGCGGCATGGTGTTGGTGTAGCCGCGGATATGGCCGGAGACGACCGAGACGGCGCCGAATTCGCCCATGGCGCGGGCATTGCACAGCAGCACGCCATAGAGCAGAGCCCACTTCACGTTGGGAAGCGTGACGTGTCGGAAGGTGTGCCAGCCGGATGCGCCCAGCGTGAGGGCGGCTTCCTCTTCGGCCGTGCCCTGCGCCTGCATCAGCGGGATCAGTTCGCGCGCGACAAAGGGGAAAGTGACGAAGACGGTGGCCAGCACGATCCCAGGCACGGCGAAGATGAGCTTGATGTTGTGGGCCTCGAGCCAGGGGCCGAGCCAGCCTTGTGCGCCGAAGAGCAGCACATAGACGAGGCCTGAAATCACCGGCGACACCGAGAAGGGCAGGTCGATCAGGGTGAGCAGCAGGTTGCGGCCGACGAAGTTGAACTTTGTCACGGCCCAGCTTGCTGCAAGGCCGAAGACGATGTTGAAGGGAACAGCAATTGCCGCCACGAGAAGTGTGAGGCGCACCGCCGCCAGCGTGTCCGGATCGGTGAAGGCCGCGAAGAAGACCTCGGCACCCTTGCGCAGGCCCTCGCTGAAGACAACCGCGAGCGGCAAGAGCAGTACGGAGGCAAGGAAGAGCACGGCAACAGCAATGAGCAGCCACTTGATGAGGCTGCTCTCGCCGATCTCGCTTCTCCGCACAGGGCGGGCCGGGAGGACAAGGTCAGACATTGCCGAACCTCCTGCGTTGCCATCCCTGCAGGGCGTTGATGACCAGCAGCAGAACAAAGGAAATGGCCAACATGATGGTCGCGATCACGGTGGCGCCGGTATAGTCGAACTCTTCGAGCTTGATGACGATGAGGAGCGGCGCGATTTCTGAAACCATGGGAATGTTGCCAGCGATGAAGATCACAGAGCCGTATTCACCGACGGCACGGGCGAAGGCCAGCGCAAAGCCGGTGAGCAGGGCGGGATAGACGTGCGGCAGGATTACCGTGAAGACGGTGCGGAGGCGTGAGGCGCCGAGCAGCGCCGAGGCTTCCTCGATGTCGCGCTCGGTTTCCTCGAGCACGGGCTGCACGGTGCGGACGACGAAAGGAAGGCCGATGAAGATCAGCGCCAGCACCACGCCCAAGGGCGTGAAGGCGATCTTGAGGCCGAAAAGGGCGGCAACGGCGCCGAGCGGGCCGTTGGGGGCATAGATGGCGGCAAGCGCGATGCCCGCCACTGCGGTGGGCAATGCAAAGGGCAGGTCGACGGCGGCATCGAGGATGCGCTTGCCGGGAAAATCATAACGCACCAGCACCCAAGCGACGAGGAGCCCGAAGACGGCATTGACGCAGGCCGCAATCAGCGCTGCGCCGAAGGAGAGGCGGAGAGACGCGAGCACGCGCGGATCAGTGGCGACCGCGATGAAGCCCGCAGGACCGATGCTCGCCGCCTTCAGCACGAGGGCGGCGAGGGGGATGAGAACGACGAGGCCCAGCGCCAGAACGGCGAAGCCAAGCGTCAATCCGAAACCTGGAATGACACTTGGTTCGCGCAGTCTCTTGCCGTGGCCCAGGAGGACATTCGCCACGGGCAGGACCTCAGTTGGTGGGCTTGTAGATCTGGTCGAAGATGCCGCCGTCAGCGAAGTGCTTCTTCTGGGCCACGCCCCAGCCGCCGAAATCCTTGTCGATGCTCACCAGTTCCAGCTTGGGGAAGCGGGCGAGGTCGGCGGGATCAGCCGCAGACGGATCGGTCGGGCGGAAGAAGTGCTTGGCAGCCAGCTTCTGGCCGGTGGGCGAATAGAGGAAGTCGAGATAGGCCTTGGCCACCTCTTCGTTGCCCTTGGCCTTGGCGTTGGCGTCAACCACGGCAACCGGCGGCTCGGCGAGGATCGAGAGCGACGGCACCACGATGTCGAACTTGTCGGCACCGAATTCCTGCTGGACGAGGAAGGCTTCATTCTCCCATGAGATCAGCACGTCACCCACTTCGCGCTGGGCGAAGGTGGTGGTGGAGCCGCGGGCGCCGGTGTCGAGCACGGGCACGTTGCGGTAGAGATCGGCGATGAACTGCTTTGTCTTGTCTTCGTTGTTGCCGTCCTGCTTGCTGGCATAGGCCCAGGCCGCGAGATAGTTCCAGCGGGCGCCGCCCGAGGTCTTCGGGTTGGGTGTGATCACCTGAACGCCGGACTTCACGAGATCACCCCAGTCCTTGATGCCCTTGGGATTGCCCTTGCGGACGAGGAACACGATGGTGGAGGTATAGGGCGCGGAATTGTGGGGCAGGCGCTTGGCCCAGTCTTCCGGAAGCTTCTTGGTCGCCTTGGCGATCTGGTCGATGTCGCCGCCGAGCGCCAGCGTCACCACGTCGGCATCAAGGCCGTCGACGACAGCGCGGGCCTGCTTGCCGGAGCCGCCATGGGACTGGTTGACAGTGACCACTTCACCGTTGTGCTTGGCGGCCCAGTCGGCGGCGAAGGCGGTGTTGAATTCCTTGTAGAACTCGCGGGTCGGATCGTAGCTCACGTTGAGCAGGGTCTTGTCGGCGAGGGCAGGCGCGATGCCGATGCTGCTCACCAGGACGGCGGCGGCAGTGGCGCTGAGGAAGGTGCGGCGCAGGCGGGAGAAGGTCATTGGTCACTCCTTTCGTTTGAATGACCTCAATCTACACCGATTAAGTATAGATTCAAGCGGAATGTTCGGCAAACCGAACGATTTGGCACCATCCGTTCTGAATCAAGGATTTAGTTTTGCTCAATCGTTGAGGAAAACGGGGGATACGGCCACCCTCATCCGCCCTTCGGGCACCTTCTCCCGCCAGCGGGAGAAGGCGAAATTGCTATCGCCCTCGCCCCTCCGGGGAGAGGGTCCGCGAAGCGGGGGGTGAGGGGGCGCGATGACAGCCTTTGGAAACAAGCCCCTCACTTCCCCGCCTTCTGGTCCGACTGGGTCATCACCTGGGCCAGGGTGGTGTTCTCAAGCTCGGCGAGATAGTCGGCATAGGGCTTGTCGAAGGCGAGGCGGAGTTCGCAGGTGCTCTCCGTCTTGCAGTCGTCGCAGCGCTTGTAGGCGGTGCGCGAGAGGCAGTTGAGCGGTGCAATCGGCCCATCGACCAGGCGCAGCAGCGAGCCGACGTGGATCAAGTCGGCGGGCTTCAGAAGCTCATAGCCGCCATCGCGGCCGCGGCGGCTGGTGATATAGCCGGCCGAGCGCAGGGTGGAGAGGATCTGCTCGATGAACTTGCGCGGCAGCTTTTCCTGTTCGCACAATTCGCGGATATTGAGGCCGCGGCCGGGCGTGGCCCGGGCGAGGGCCACCATGGCCTTGAAGGCATAACGGGCGCGCTGGGAAATCATACTGCCAATGTAGGCATTCAGGCCTATTCAGTCCAGCGTCACGCGATAGCGGCTGATGGCGACGACCACGACGATGACCAGCATGAAGAGCATGACGGCGATCTCGTTGCCGATCTGGGGCAGGGTGGCACCCTTCAGCATGACGCCGCGGACGATGCGGATGAAGTGGGTGGCGGGCATCAGTTCGCCGATCACCTGTGCCCAGCCCGGCATGCCGCGGAAGGGGAAGGCGAAGCCCGACAACAGGATCGCCGGCATCAGGAAGAAGAAGGACATCTGCACCGCCTGCAACTGGTTGCGGGCGATGGTCGAGAAGGTGAAGCCGATTGCCAGGTTCACGGTGAGGAAGATCACCACGGCGCCGGTGAAGACGAGGGGCGAACCCACGAAGGGAACGCCGAACAGCACCTTCGCCGCAATCAGCACCACCAGCACCTGGGCGGTGCCGATCAGGACATAGGGCGCGATCTTGCCCGCCATCACTTCGATGGGGCGCACCGGCATGGCGAGAAGATTCTCCATGGTGCCGCGCTCGTATTCGCGGGTGACGGCAAGCGCCGTCATCATCACCATGGTCATGGTGAGGATGATGCCGAGTAGGCCGGGCACGATGTTGTAGCGGGTGATGCCTTCCGGATTGTAGCGGCGGTGCAGCCGCACATCGACGGCGGGTGTTCCCGCCTGGAAACGGCTGAAGGCGCCGGTCATCTCGCGGGCGAGCGTCTGGCTTACGGCTGCATTCACAGCGGAGAGTGCAGGCCCGATGGTGGCGGGGTCGGTGGCATCCGCCTCGATCAGCACGCTCGGCGTCTCGCCGCGCGCCACGTCGCGGGTGAGGTTGCGCGGAATGGTGAGGACGAACTGCACCTCGCCCGTCTGCAGCAGCGTGTTTGCGTCGGCCTCGGTTGCAGGCTCCTTCACGAAGGCGAAGTAGCCGGTGTTGCCGATGGCGCTGACGAGGGCGCGCGAGAGCGAGGATTGTTCATAGGAGATGATGGCGGCGGGCAGGCCCTTGGGATCGGTGTTGATGGCAAAACCGAAGAGAACAAGCTGCACGATGGGCATGACGAACATCATGGCGAAGGTCATGCGGTCGCGGCGGAGTTGCTGCGCCTCCTTCGTCATCATGGCCCAGAGCCTGCGGAGGAAGCCGCTCATGCCGCCACCGCATTGTCTGTGGCCTGCCCCATGAGATGGATGAAGACGTCCTCCAGCGTGGGCTCGGCCGCTTCGGCGCGAAGGCCTGCGTGCGCGGCGAGCACGCGGTTCACCGCCTCGCGGATCGCCGCATCATCGGGGCTGCACACATGAAGGGCGGTGCCGAAGGCGGCAGCCGCGGTGATCCCCGGCGCATCGCGGAGCAGGGGCGCCATGCGGTCGGCACCTGCCCCCGTCACCACCATGGCCTTGAGGCCGGAGTTGGCGATGATCTCGTCCGAGGTGCCGCGCGCCATCAGCTTGCCATAGGCGATGTAGGCGATCTCGTGACAGCGTTCGGCCTCGTCCATGTAATGGGTCGAGACGAGCACGGTGATGCCTTCCGCCGCGAGCGCGTGGATCTCATCCCAGAAGCTCCGCCGCGCCTTGGGGTCGACACCGGCGGTGGGCTCGTCGAGCAGCGGGATCTTGGGTTGGTGCATGACGCAGGCGGCGAGCGCCAGCCGCTGCTTCCAGCCGCCGGAGAGCGAGCCCGTCAGCTGGTTCTGCCGGCTTTCGAGGCCGAGGCGGGCGAGTGCATCGCCCACCTGCTGCGTGACGTTGGGCAGGCCGTAGACGCGGGCGACGAAGTCGAGGTTCTCGCGGATTGTCAGGTCTTCATAGAGGCCGAAGCGCTGGGTCATGTAGCCGGCCTGACGCTTGATGGAATCGCGGCCTGCAATGATGTCTTCGCCGAGGCAGGTGCCGGACCCTTCATCGGGCGTGAGCAGACCGCAGATCATGCGGAGCGTCGTCGTCTTGCCGGAGCCGTTGGGGCCAAGGAAGCCGCAGATACGCCCCGGCGCAATCTGGAGATCGACATGATCGACCACCGTGCGCTTGTTGAAGCGTTTGACGAGGCCGTGAACGTCAATGGCAAGCGCGGTCATGGCAGCGGCTCGATCTCGACGGGAAGGCCCGCCTGCAGATGCGGATCGGGAACCTGCGGCGTGGCTTCGACAAGGAAGACGAGTTTCGCCCGCGCCGATTCCGAATAGATGACGGGTGGGGTGTATTCCGGCGTCGCTGCCACACGGGTGATGAGGGCCGTGCCGCCCGCACAGCCATCGCAGTGATAGGTTACGCTGACACCCGCCGAGAGCTTGGCGCGTTCGCCTTCCGGCACATAGAAGCGCAAGGTCTCTTTGCCGGGTTGAAGGAGCGTGATCACCGGCTGTCCGGCGGAGACGACTTCACCCGGATCGAAGAAGACGTCATCGACGATGGCATCGCTTGCGGCGATCGCTTGGTAGTCCTTGAGCTTCTGCCGGGCCACGGCAAGTGCCGCTTCCGCTTCCGTCACGCGCGAGAGGGCGGCGGTGCGTTCGGCCTCGCGAGCAGGAAGCTGGGCGATCACCGCATTGGCATCGGCCTGCTTCACTTTCTCTTCGGCAACGGCAAGGGCGGCCTTGGCCTGATCGAACTTGTTCTCCGCGGCAACGCCGCGCTTCGCGAGATTGTTGGCGCGTGTGTAGTCAAGGCGGGCGAGATCGAGATTGGCTTCGGCCTCCGCCTTCTGCCGCGCGATGAGGGCAAGTTCCTCGGCGCGTTTGCCGGTATCGAGGTCGCGCGCGTTCGCCTTGGCGGTTTCGACCGCCGCGGCAAGCCGCGTGACGTCAGCCTGGGCCGCACTGTCGTCCAATTGGAAGAGAAGCGTGCCGGCCTTCACCGCGTCCCCCTTCTTCACGGCAATGCTGGTGATGCGGCCCGTGGCGGCGGGGCTGGCGTGCGAGGTCTCGCCCTCCACATAGCCGAGCCAGGCTTGCTGATCCGACCCTTGCGGCAGCCAGCGGTCGCGCAGCAGGAAGAGGGCCGCGGCAATGGCGACGACGAGGAAGGGAATGAGGCGTTTCATGGCCGGAGGCCTTTCAGGAAGATGTCGACGTGCTGGGTGATGAGGGCCCGCACATCCAGTTGCTCGGCACCGAGCGGCTCGAAGACCGAGCGCCACAGCGCACTCAACAGGAAGGGGCCCATGAGGGATTTGACGGCGTGGGCGGGATTGACGGCGCGGAACTCGCCCGTGGCGATGCCGCGCGCGATGAGCTTCTCCATCATCGGGATCGCCTGCAACACGACATTCTCGAGATAGAACTTGCCGATCTCCGGATGGGCCTGGCTTTCGGCGATGACGAGCTTGAGGATGAAGGGAAGTTCGGTGTCCTGTGCGCGGGCGGCCAGCGTGGTGGCGAAGTGCATGATGAGGGGCGAGACAGCGGTCTCCGCCTGGGCCATGGCCGAGGCCATGCTGATCTGGCCGCCCGTCGCTTGTGTCACCAGCGCCTTGAGCAGGGTCACCTTGTCCGGGAAGTAGAGGTAGAGTGCGCCCTTGCTGAGGCCGGCACGTTTGGCGATGTCCTCCATCCGGGCCTGTGAGAAGCCTTTCTTGGCAAACACCGACAAGGCAGCCGCAAGGATTTCCGCCGGACGGTCATCCGGGCGGCGCTGGCGCTTGGTTTTAGTTACTGACTGGTCAGTCATTAGCGTGGAATAGCCGGGCAGACGAACGCCGTCAAAGTCCAAACTGTCACACCGTCTGCGCGAACCTGCCCCGTTGCCCGCGTCCACCGCCATGTTACGGATATGCATGGGGATTCGGTGGGGAGGCCGGAATGTGGAGTAAGGTTTTTGCTGGGTGCCGCGCGGCGCTGCTGAGCGGGATCATGCTGACCGCAACCGGCCATGCGCGGGCCGAGGACACTTGGATGAGCGAGGTGATGACCTTCCGCATGGAGGGCGACCACATTCTCGCTGAAGGCACCTTTGCCCCCGATACCGCCGAGACCTTCCGCGCCTTCGTGGCTGCCAATGGCCCCGCCGAAGGTCCTTGGAACACCGCCCTCTTCATCCGCTCGCCCGGTGGCGCGCTGGTGGCGGGCGTCGAGATGGGGCGCTATCTCCGCGAGCGCGGAATTTCCGTTGTCGCCTTCGATCTTTGTGCCTCCGCCTGCACCTACATGATGATGGGCGGCCTCAACCGCGTGGTGACGCGCGAAGGCAAGTATGGCGTGCACCAGTTCTCATTCTCAGATGCCTCCGCCGATCCGGACAAGCCGGTCTTCACCGCGAAGGACGTGGAGACCCATCAGGCGATGGTGGGCGAACTCGCGGACTATGCCGACAGCATGGGCGTTGACCCGCGCGTGGTGGCGCTCGCCTCACGCACGCCGCCGGGCGATCTCACCATTCTCAGCCGCCAGCAGCTTGTGGATTTTCGCGTCGACAATGTGCCGACCGATGCGCCCGAGGGCCAGCCCAACGACAATGTGGTGATCCCCGGCCTTGCCCAGCAGCAAGCGAGTGCGGGCGAGAGCACTTCGATTTTCGAAAGCCTGCAGATCCTGCCGCACCGCATTTCCTCCACCATTGCGCTTGCGACCGCGCGCCGCCTTGTCATGGCGGAGACGCTGGACCTTGCCGGCATGGAAGAGGCGCTGGCCAACTCCTACGCCTTCAACGTGGAATACAACGGCCATGTTGTGATGAGCGGCGAGGATGTGGTGGCCGAGAAGCGCCGCATGGTCTCGGAGTGGGGCGTGCGCCGCCGCAGCATCGACGAGAACTCCCTCCGCGTGGAATGCGAGAAGGACGATCTCTACTGCACGGTCACCGGCGAATACGACTACGACCTCGGCGTGAGCGAAGGCGGCTTCATTTCCACCGCGCGCTGGCGCTTCACCATGGACGTGATGCTGCCGCTGGTGCTGCCGCGCGTCACCAGCGAGCGCATCAGCAAGGTGGAGTGATCAGAGTTTCGCCGCCCGTTCGATCTCCGCGATGTCGTACTTCGTCATCTTCATCATCGCGCCGAAGACGCGGGCCTTTACCAGCGGATCGTTGTTCATCAGCAATTCGAGGAAGCGCCGCGGAATGATCTGCCAGGAGAAACCCCACTTGTCCTTGAGCCAGCCGCAGGCCGAGGTCTGGCCGCCTTCCGAGAGGTGATCCCACAGCTTGTCGACCTCGTGCTGGTCATCGCAGAGCACCGCGAACGAAACGGATTCGTTGGGCCGGAAGGCGGGTCCGCCATTCATGCCGGTGAAGGCGTGTCCGGCGAGTTCGAACGACACTGTCATCACGCTGCCCACGGGGGCAGGGCCGCCCTCCGGATAGCGCTCGACCGTGAGGATGCGCGAATTGGGGAAGCCCCGCACATAATGCTGTGCCGCCTCTTCGGCATCGTCATTGAACCAGAGGAAGGGTGAAATCTTCTGGGAGAGCATCATGTCGGGAGTTCCTTGCTTCTGGGGTCAGACGCTGCGGCCATCGTAGCGGTGGGGGTGTAGGGCGCGCGGATCGACGCCCTCCAGCGTGTTGACGTTCACCATCACCATCTCGCTGCCGTCACGGCCCTTGCCCCGGGCAAAGCCCTGGATGCCGCAGGTCTTGCAGAAGAGATGATGAATGGCGTGCTTGTTGAAGAGGTATTCGGTGAGATTGTCCGCGCCGCGCAGGAGCTTGAAGTGATCGCCGCTTGCCGCCGACAGGACCGAGCCCAGCCTCTGGCAGCGCGAACAATTGCAGGTGATGGTCTGGTCGAGATCGAGATCGGCCTCGAAGGCGACGGCGCCGCACTGGCAGCTGCCGGAATAATGCTTGATGCTCATGGGCAGTCTCCTTGAGGCGGCGGTCTATGCCGAAGTCGCCGGCTGGGACGGAAGTTCCACGAACTGGGCCAGCTGCTTCATCGAGTCCTGCCAGCCGAGGTAGCACATCTCTTCCGGGATGATGTCGGGTATTCCCTGCTGCACGACCTTCACGTCCGTACCGCCCATCACCGGCTTGAAGGTGACCGTCACTTCGATGGCGCCGGCAAGATTGGGATCATCGAACTTGTCGGTGTAGCGCAGCTTCTCGTTGGGCACGATCTCGAGATATTCGCCGCCGAAACTGTTCGAATTGCCGGAGTCGAATTCGGTGAAGGACATGCGGAAGCCGCCACCCACCTTGGGTTCGATGCTGTGGACGGTGCAGGTGTAGCCCGCGGGCGCAATCCATTTCTCGAGACCCTTCGGATCGAGGAAGGCCTTAAAGACGCGCGCCGGCGGCGCCTTCAGAACCCGGTGCATGTTCACAGTATAAGGCATTGCACAAACTCCCATTTCATTCTTTCTGTTTTCGTGGCGCAGAGAGGCGAGACTCTCAGCGCTTCATGCTGAACAGCGAGAAGGCACCGCCCTGGGGATCGATGAGGCCGCAGGCAAAACCGCCGCCCGGCACTTCCATCGGCTCCATGATGGTCTTCGCGCCGCGCGCGGTTGCGCGCGTGACCGCGGCATCCATGGCATCGACGTTGATGTAGTAGTTCCAGTGCGGCGGGGAGGGGTCCTGCGGAGCCTTCGTCATCATGCCGCCGGTCTGGCCGGGGCCGGTCTGGAAGAGCTGGTAGGTGCCCATGGGTCCCATGTCCATTGCCTCGGTCTTGCTCCAGCCGAACAGCTTTTCATAGAACGCGAAGGCCTGCTGCCAGTTCCCCGACATGAGTTCGCGCCAGCCGAAGTGACCGGGGGTGCCATCGGGCACCGGCGTGGGCTGTTCGGTGGAATTGGGCTTGAAGGCGATGAAGGCGGCACCCGAGGGATCGGTGAGCACCGTGAAGCGGCCGACACCGGGAATGTCCTGCGGCGCCCTGAACACGCCGCCACCCAGTTCAGTGGCGCGCTTGGCATCGCGGTCCACGTCATCAGAATAGATGTAGCCGGTCCAGACGGGCGGCATCTGCATGTCGGGGGGCGTGGCCATGATGCCGCCGACCCCGATGCCGTTGGCAGAGAGCACGGTGTAGGGCGGTGCGCCGGGCATGCCGCTCTCCTGCATGGCCCAGCCCGCCACGTGGGCATAGAAGTCGGTCGACGCCTTCACGTCCGGCGTCATGAGATCGTACCAGATGAACTTCGACATGATAAACTCCGTGTACTGAGGGTTGGCGGGGGCAAATGGTCTAGGACTGGGGCGCCTGGCTCATATCCATGAAGAAGGGTTCCCAGCGGTGGCCGTCCGGATCGCTGATGGTGCGGTTGTACATGAAGCCCAGGTCCATGGCGGGCCGGGGCTCGGCGCCGCCCGCTGCAAGGGCCGCCGTTGCCGCTGCATCCACGGCTTCGCGGCTGTCGCGTTCGAGCGCGATCATGAGGCCGGTCTTGGTGTGGGCATCGGGAATGGGTGCGTTCGAGAAGCCTTTGAATTTCTCGTGGGTGAGCAGCATCACGTAATTCTCTTCGCTCACCACCATGCAGGCAGCGGTGTCGTCGCTGAACTGCAGGTTCTGGGTGAAGCCCAGTGCCTTGTAGAAGGCGATGGAGCGCGAGAGGTTGGTGACCGGCAGATTGACGAAGATCTTGGACATGGGTGTCAGTCCTCCTTGGCGTGGTGAAACAGGAGTTCGACGTAGCGCCGGAGGTGGAGAATGGAGTCCCGCGCGATCTCCATATCATTCTTCGCTTTGGCCAAAATGAAGGCACCCTGCAGCACGGCTTGCGTATGCAACGCCAGGCTTTCCGCGCTCCATGTTGCGCGCGGGGCGTGCCGTTCCTTCGCGGCGCGGATGATCTCCGCAATCGTCTCGGCATGTCCGGCGATCCCCGCAAGGCAGGCCTCGCGGATCATCGGATTGGTCTCGTAGGTTTCCTGCACCATGGTGCCGAGGAGGCAGGTGGCTTCGGGAAGGCTGCGGCCATCGAGAAGCTGGGCGCGGAAGTCGATGTAGGCGATGAGCTGGTCGAGCGGGTCTTCGTAGTCATGATAGGGCGCCGACGCGAAGAGGGTGCCCGTCATGGTTGACCAGTGCGCTGCTGCCGCCACCGCCAGGTCCTGCTTGCTCCTGAAGTGATGGAAGAAGGCGCCCTTGGTGACGCCCGCCTCGGAACAGAGATCATCGACCGCGGTCGCCTCGTAGCCGGAGGTCCGGATCAGCTTCAAAGCAGCGTTCAAAAGCCGGGATTTGGCATTGCCTGGTGACATGACCCGCAACATACCGACTGGTTGGTATGTCGTCAAGGCGAAATCGCGCTGTGGGCTTTTTCCTGCCGCTTGACTCCCCGCTCATCTTCGTGCAACCTTTTTTCGGGCGCCAAAATAAAACAACGAAACGCACGTCCACCTTCAATGTCCGGAATGACGACCGCCTTTGCTGGGCGGCTTTTGGCGTCCTGCGCCGGGTTGAGAAGGTACCAGGAGGATTTGAGAATGAAGCGCACTTTGATGACGATGATGGCTGGCGCCCTGATGATTGGCGTATCGGCTGTTGCGGCCAATGCCGGCACGGTTGCCGTGTCGTGGAAGACCTTCCAGGAAGAACGCTGGAAGACGGACGAAGCAGCCATCAAGGAAGTGGTGGAAGCTGCCGGCCACAAGTACATCTCGACCGACGCCCAGGGCTCGGCCCAGAAGCAGGCTGCCGACATTGAAGGCCTGATCGCCCAGAAGCCCGACGTGATTCTCGTCGTTGCCTTCGACTCCGACGCCATCCTTCCGTCGATTCAGAAGATCACCGAAGCCGGCATCAAGTCGATCGCCTATGACGTGCAGTTCGAAGACCCGAACGCCCTCTACATCACCTTCGACAACGTGGGCGTCGGCCGCCTGATGGCCAAGACCATGCTCGAGAAGGGCAAGTCGGAAGGCAACTTCGCCTTCATCAAGGGCGACAAGGGCGACCCGAACGCCACCTTCCTGTTCCAGGGCATCACCGAAGTGCTGAAGGATGGCCTCGACTCCGGCAAGATCAAGAACGTCTGCGAAACCTTCACGGACGGCTGGAAGCCCGACAACGCCCAGAAGAACATGGAACAGTGCCTGACCTCGCAGAACAACAAGGTTGACGCTGTGATCTCCGAAAACGACGGCATGGCCGGCGGCGTCGTTGCCGCCCTCGAAGCCCAGGGCATGGCCGGCTCGGTGCCGGTCACCGGCCAGGACGGCGACAAGGCCGCTCTGAACCGCGTTGCCAAGGGCACCCAGCTCGTGTCGATCTGGAAGGACAGCCGCGTCCTCGGCAAGAAGGCTGCTGAAGCCGCTGTCGCCATGATCGGCGGCACTGCCATGGACAAGCTGGAAGGCGTTGCCAAGTTCAACGGCGGCAAGAAGGGCGTCGAGATGAACTCGATCCTGATCCCGCCGAACCCGATCACCAAGGCCAACCTCGGTGACGTGATCTCGGCCAACTGGATCAGCAAGGACGAAGCTTGCGCCGGCGCCGCTGCCGACGTGGAAGCCTGCAAGTAATCTTGCACGGCACGCCGACTTGAAACATCATGGCCGCGTCATCCCCCCGGGGTGACGCGGTTTCCATAAGAAGAAGCGCCAAAGGGCGCCATGGCAACTCTTGGGAGGGGATAGAATGTCTGATCCGAACACGTCATCGGTGAATCCGGCCACCGTCAGCGAAGGTGCCGTCGCCCGCTTTTTCCGCGCCACCGAGATTGATACGCGCATGCTCGGCATGGTCGCGGCCATCATCATCGTCTGGTGCATCTTCGATATCTGGACTAGCTTCCGCATTCATGACGAAGGCCTGCTGGGCGGTCTCTTCCTGACGCCGCGCAACCTCTGGACCCTTCTCGTCCAGACCTCGCCCATCGCCATCATGGCCACAGGCATGGTGCTGATCATCATCATGCGCCAGATCGATCTGTCGGTAGGCGCCATGCTCACCCTGATCGCCACCGTATCCGCCGTTCTGCAGGTGCAGCACCTGGCGCCTGCGCTGGGTGTGGGCCACTGGTCCATCTGGATCATCGCCGTCGTCGTCGCCATCGCGGTCGGCGTGCTGGTAGGCGCCCTCAACGGCTATCTCACTGCCTATCTCGCGATCCCGTCCTTCGTGGTCACGCTGGGCGGCCTCATCGCCTATTCGAAGGGCATCGCCTTCTACATCTCCGAAGGCGTCACCATCGCGCCGCTCGATGCCACCTTCAAGCTCCTGGGCGGCAACGTCCCCTCCGCCTGGCTTGGACCGACGTGGAGCTGGGCCCTCGCCATCATCGCCTGCGTGCTGATCGTGCTCGCCATCCTGCGCAGCCGCCAGGAACGCAAGCGCGTGAAGTTCACGCTGCGCCCGGTCTGGGCCGAAGCGGTGCTCGTCGGCCTCGGCTTCATCGTGGTGCTGGGAGCGACCTATGTGGTCAATTCCTATCCCTGGCCGCCCAAGCTGATCGAGCAATATGCGCTCGCCCACAACATCACCATTCCGCCCGGCGTTGAAGACAAGGCCGGCAAGGCCGTCTGCATGGCGGGCGACAAGGTGGTGCGCTGCGTCGATGGCCTGATCTTCTACACGGGCTACGCCATCCCCGTGCTGATCACCCTGGCGGTGGGCCTGGCGATGACCTTCCTCGCCACCCGCACCCAGTTCGGCCGCTACGTCTATGCGATCGGCGGCAACCCGGAAGCCGCCGAACTGGCCGGCATCAACACCAAGGCCATGACGGTCAAGGTCTTCGCGCTCATGGGCCTGCTGGCGGCCATCTCGGCCATGGTGGCCTCGGCGCGCCTCGACGCCGCAACGGTGTCGCTGGGCGACCTCAACGAGCTCTACGTCATCGCCGCGGCGGTGATCGGCGGCACATCGCTGGCGGGCGGCATCGGCACCATCTACGGCGCCATGCTGGGCGCCCTGCTGATGCAGTCCATTTCATCAGGCATGCTGCTGCTCAACCTGCCGTCACCCTGGCAGAACATCGTCGTCGGCTCGTTCCTGGTGATCGCCGTCTTCGTCGACCAGATCTATCGCCGCCGCGTGAAGTAAGGAGAGGTTCATCATGGCAAAGACCACAAAGAAAGCCGCTCCCGCCCGCAAGGCCAGCCGCGCGGCAGGCAAGGCCGCCAAGGTCATGGAAGTGCATGACGCACCGGCCGCCGTCACGGGCGCGCAGCCCCACAAGAACCTGCGCGAGCGGGGCACGCCGCTGATCGAGATGCGCGACATCTCGATCGCCTTCGGTGGCATCAAGGCCGTCGATCACGCCACCGTCGATCTCTATCCGGGTGAAGTGGTGGGCCTTCTCGGCCACAACGGTGCGGGCAAGTCTACGCTCATCAAGGTGCTCTCGGGCGCCTACAAGCGTGACTCCGGCCAGATCTTCATCAACGGCCAGGAAGTGAACATCGACAACCCGCGCGATGCCAAGGGCCTCGGCATCGAGACGATCTACCAGACGCTCGCCCTTGCCGACAACGTTGACGCTGCCGCCAACCTTTACCTTGGCCGCGAGCTGAAGACGCCCTTCGGCACGCTGGACGACGTGGCCATGGAAGCGGAGTGCCGCAAGGTGATGCACCGCCTGAACCCGAACTTCCGCCGCTTCAAGGAGCCGGTATCGAAGCTCTCGGGTGGCCAGCGCCAGTCGGTGGCCATTGCGCGCGCCATCCACTTCAACGCCCGCATCCTCATCATGGACGAACCGACCGCGGCACTTGGCCCGGCGGAAACCGCCCAGGTGGGCGAACTCATCAAGCAGCTCAAGGCGGAAGGGATCGGCATCTTCCTGATCAGCCATGACCTGCATGACGTCTTCGACCTCGCCGACCGCGTGGCGGTGATGAAGAACGGCAAGGTGGTGGGCACCGCCCACACCTCCGACGTGACCCATGACGACGTGCTGGGCATGATCATCGCCGGCAAGTGCCCGCCCGGCGCCATTCCGGGCCCCGGCGCCATGCGCGAGGCTGCGTAACGCATCGTGCGAGCAAGTGGGCGCCACTTGTGAAGCAAAAGATGCGCACCAATCGAAAGGCCCGCTCCGGCGGGCCTTTTTTGTTTCAGAGGGATTGCGACGCCAGTGCCGCGTGGAAGGGCAGGTGGTGGGCGTAGTACATCGCGAAGTGCGGCGAACGCGAGACCAGCTCATCGAACTGGCGGCGGGTCTTCGCCACATCAGCATCGGTCCATGGCAGGATCGACCTGCTCGCCATCACGTCCTTGTGCCAGCCCGAGACCTGCTGCCAGTCCTTCGGCACATCTTCAGCGAAGGTGAGCGCCTGCGGCCGGTGGTCGAGCCCGACCGCCGCCCAATAGGCCTTCATCTGTCCTTCCGGATCGTTCTGCAGCTTCTCGCTCTGCACGATCACGGGTGCGCGGTCCGTGAGCCGCTTCAGCGCTTCCACATGCTTCGCTTGAGCTTCGAGCCCGATCTCGTCGAGACTGACGCCGGGATCGAGCTTGGCGTAGGAGACGATGGACGCCATGGGATCGCGGATCAGGAAGCTGTGGGTGATGCGGTCGAGGAATTCCGTGTCATCGAGGATGTGCGGCATCACGTAGTAGCTCATGTCCTTGAAGAAGACCGGCCGCGCTTGCGCCTTCTCAAGGATGGTGGCACGGATCTCGTCATAGGAGACGGGATGCTCAGCCTCTGCCTCGAAGTGCGGCATCACCTTGCGGGCCCGGTGGACATAGTAGTCGTACATGAAGGGCTCGTGCAGGCAATCGAGGTCGCCGCGCGAGCGCATGATGCGTTCGAAGGCCGTCGACATCGAACGCGGATGCGACCAGAGCGCGATGATCGGGTGCGCGCTCATGCGAGGCTTGAAAAGGCCTTGTCGAGGCCATCCGCCACCTGATCGACGTCGGCCATGGCAAGGCACATGGGCGGCACCATGCGCAGCACCGAGCGGTTGGGGCCGGACTTCGACAGGATGAGGCCCTGTGCGCGGCAATGCTCGAACACGGCTGCGGTCACGTCCGCATCCGGCTCCTTGGTCTTGCGGTCCTTGACCATTTCGATCGCCAGCATCAGGCCGCGGCCACGCACGTCGCCGATCGCCTTGTGCTTCTGCTGCAGGTCCTTGAGGCGGGCGAGGAGGGCGCCACCCACCGTCTTGGCATTGGCCTGCGTCTTCTCCTCGCGGATCACCTGCAGCACGGCGCGGCCCGCCGCACAGCTTGTGGGGTTTGCGCCATAGGTGTGGAACATGAACTTGTCGGCCATGACGTCGCCAATGGCCTTGCGGGCGACAACGGCGCCGAGCGGGAAGCCATTGCCGATGCCCTTTGCCATGACGACGATATCGGGCACCACGCCATCGGCCTCGAAGCCCCACATGTGGTCGCCGGTGCGGCCGAAGCCGGACTGTACCTCATCGGCGATGTAGAGGCCGCCCGCGGCACGCACGCGTTCGGCAGCGCCCGACATGTAGCCCGGAGGCATTTCGATGATGCCGCCATAGCCCTGCACACTTTCCACGAAGATTCCGGCCACCTTGCCTGTCGTCGCCGTGGCGATGACGTGTTCGATGTCATCGAGGTAGGGCTGCACGCCCGGGCCGAAGACACCGCGATACTGGTTGGGTTCGGCCACGAAGGCGACATTGCCGGGCATGCCGGGATGGCGGAAGGCGGCGATGCCGGTGAGGGATTGCGCCGCCGAGGTGGGCCCGTGATAGGCCGTGCGGAGGGCCAGAAGATCGAGATGGCCCGTGTAGGTGCGCGCCATCACCATGGCGAGGTCGATCGCCTCCGAGCCGGAGTTGGTGAAGTGCACCACCCACTCGTGTCCCTTGGGCATGGTGGCGGCCAGTTCCTCGGCGAAGTGTGCGGGCACGGGATGATAGAACATGGTGGTGCAATGGGTGAGCGTCTGCGCCTGTTCCATCGCCGCCTTCACCACCGTGGGATGGGCGTGGCCCACCGAGACGCAGACATTCATTCCGAGAAGGTCGGTGTACTTCTTGCCCTCGGAGTCCCAAAGGTACTGCATGGAGCCCTTGGCGAAAACGAGCGGCTCCTTGAAGGGCACGAACTTCTGCTGCGAGGCGGCGTAATAGCGTTTGCGCCGTTCTGCGGTTCCGGCCAGCGACCAATCGGTGTGGAGGGGGTGTCCGGTCATCGTATGCTCCTAGGCTTTCAGCCGTTCGTTTGCGGGATCGTAGGGCGGTGTTGCGAGAATGCGCGCAGGGCGCATCCTGCCCAGGATCTTCACACTCAAACCATCGCGCACCTGCGGCTCGCGCAAAAAGGCCAGTGCCAGCGTTTTTCCTGTCCTGTAGCCGTAGGCGCCCGAGGTGACGATGCCGACGGAACGTCCGTTGGCGAAGACCGCATGGGAGTAGAACGGGTCGGTATCGCCCCCCTCGATCTCGAGCAGCACCATTTCCCACGGCTTGTGTTTCGACAGCATGGCATCGCGGCCTACGAAGCTGCGGCCCTCCGCCTTCACGAAGGGTGCAAGGCCGGTTTCAAGCGGCGTGCGTTCGGTGGTGAGGTCGGAGCCCCAGCCGCGATAGCCCTTTTCGAGGCGCATGGAGTTCGCCGCATAGGCGCCATAGAATCCGACATGGAAGGGCTTACCCTCGCCTTCGAGGGACTCGAAGACGGAGACTGCATCCTCAGCCGCCATGTGAAGCTCCCAGCCAAGCTCGCCCACATAGGAGACACGCAGCGCCAGCACGGGCTTGCCTGCCACTTCGATCTCCTTGGCCGAAAGCCAGGGGAAAGTGGAATCAAGATGGGTCGACGTGAGGTGCGACAGAAGCTGGCGGGAGAGCGGCCCCATGACGCCGATCACGGCGCGCGCGCCGGTGACATTGGTGATGGTGACCGCGAAGCCCTGTGCTCGGGCGCGGAGGATGTCGAAATCCATTTCCTCGGCCGCCGCCGCGGAGGTGAGGTAGGCGTGTTCGGGCGTGATCACCGTGACGGTGAACTCGGAGGCAACGCCGCCTGCCGGCGTCAGCACATGGGTCAGGCCGATGCGGCCGGGCTTGGGCGCGCGGTTGGCGCCGAGCGCATCAAGGAAGGCAAGCGTATCCTTCCCCGTCACATCGAACTTCGAGAAGACCGAGAGATCGGCGAGCGCAACGCGGTTCGCAACCGCTTCGACCTCGTGCGCCACATGCTCAAACCAGTTGGCGCGGCGGAAGCTTTCATGCGCCACATCGCCCTGCCGGTTTGAGAACCAGTTGGGCCGTTCCGTGCCGTGGGCAAAGCCCATGACCGCACCTTGGCGCAGCATGTGATCGTGCAACGGCGAGAGGTTGATGTTGCGGCCGGCGGGGCGTTCCTCGAAGGGATAGTGCACGCCGAATTGCAGGCCGAAGCATTCGATGGCCTTCGCCACGCGATAGTCGCGGTCGGCCCAGGCGCCGAAGCGGCGCGGGTCCACGGCGAGGGCATCCATGGGTGGCGCGCCATGCACCATCCAGTGGGCGAGGAACTTGCCGGCACCGCCGCCTTCCATGACACCCATGGAAGAGCCGGTGAGCAGCCAGGCATTCTCCACACCATGGGCTGGGCCGATGAGCGGATTGGCATCGGGCGTGAAGGTGATGGGGCCGTTGATCACCGTCTTCACACCAGCGGAACCAAGGGCCGGGATGCGCGCCATGGCGGCTTCGATGATGTGTTCCACCCGTTCGAGATCGGGCGGCATGAGTTCTGCCCCGAAGGAGGGCGGCACGCCATCGACCGACCAAACCTGCGCGTTCTTCTCGTAGGGCCCGAGGATGAAGCCATCGCGCTCCTGGCGCACATACCAGCTCTCCTCCGGATCGCGAATGATGGGGAGTTCGGACTGTCCGGCGGTGATGCGGGCGGCGATGTCCGGCACCGTGTCGGTGACGAGATACTGGTGCAGCACCGGAACGGAGGGGACGTTGACGCCCATCATCCGGCCCACTTCGAAGCCCCAGGTTCCAGCGGCATTCACCACATGCCTACTGCGCAGCGTGCCCTTGGCCGTCTCAATGATCCAAAGGCCACCCTCGCGGCGGATCGACTGCACGGGATTGTAGCGCTGGATGGTGGCGCCATTCTTCACCGCAACCTGCGCCATGGCATTGGTGGCGAGTGACGGATCGACGTGCCCGTCATCAGGCTCATAGATGCCGCCGAGCAGGCCATCGAGCTTCGCCAGCGGGTGAAGCTGCGCAATCCGCTCCGGCGTGATCAGTTGCAGGTTGTAGCCGGTGAATTCCGAGAGGCCGACGACGTGTGCGAACTCGTCCATGCGATCGGGATTGCGGGTGATGCGCATGGCGCCGGACCGATGGAAGCCGCAGGATTGCCCGGTTTCCTGCGGGAGAATATCACGATAGAGCCTGACCGATGTGGCGCGCAGTTCCTGGATGGTGGCGTTGTGGGAGAAGTGGGTGCAGAGCCCCGCCGCATGCCAGGTGGAGCCGTGGGTGAGGTCGTTCTTCTCCACCAGCACGATGTCGCGCCAGCCGAGCTTGGCGAGATGATAGAGGAGCGACGTGCCCATCGCTCCGCCGCCGATGATGACAACCTGAACCTCGTTCACAGCTTCATCCTTTCACCTGCGGGATCATAGGGCGCTTTCGCCAGCGCCTTCGCAGGATAATCCCGGCCAGCCACGTGAATGATGAAGGCCCGCGCACAGGTCTGCGCCAATGCTTCGCCTTCCGCAATCCTCACGAGGCCGAGCGCCAGGGTTTGGCCGGTGCGCGCACCGCGTGCACCCGAGGTGGTCATGCCCACGACCACGCCGTTTTCGAGAATGGGTTCGTCGTGCAGCATGAGCGGATGCCCGCTGACATCGCACAGCACCATGCGGCGTTCGAGCCCCATGGAGCGCTGATGCAGGAGAGCGTTCCGTCCCCTGAAATCCTTCGACCAGTCGATGGTAAAGGAAAGTCCGGCCTCGAGCGGCGTGATGTCGGGGCCGAGGTCATGGCCCCAGTGGCGGTAGCCTTTCTCGATGCGGCAGGCGTCGAGGGCATAGTGGCCCATGGGCCTAGCACCCGCGGCGATGAGCGCATCGAACACAGCGCCCGCAGTAGCAACGGGGATCATCAGCTCCCAGCCCAATTCACCGACGAAGGAGAGCCGCGTGGCCAGGCATTGCTGCCCGGCGACGCTGACGGCACGTGCGGTGGAGAAGGGGAAGGCGGCCCAGTCGTCGCGCGATACGGCGCGCAGCACGTCGCGCGCGGCGCCGCCCATCACGCCGATGACGCAATGGTCCTCCGTCACGTCCGTGATCGTGGCTGAAAGCCCATGCGCGGCGCGGCGCAGGAAGGCCACATCCTTCTGCCGCGTGGCAGCACCGGAGACGACGCGGAAATGTGTGGCGCCGAGCCGCGTGACCGTAACATCGGCTTCGATGCCGCCGCGGTCGTTGAGTGCGAGGGTGTAGATGGCGCGGCCTGTCTCCACATCCATGTTGGCGGTAGCGCAGCGCTGCAGCAGCGCCAGCGCTTCCGCGCCCGTCACGTCGATCTTGGTGAAGGGCGAAAGATCGAGCAGCACCGCGCCATCGCGCATCGCCGCCGCTTCGCGCACCGCGATGCCGTACCAGGCCTGAGCACCCACGGAATAGGGGAGGTGGCGTTCGCTCTCGTCTTTCGCGTACCAGAGGCCGCGCTCCCATCCGGCCGTGAGGCCGAAGACCGCGCCCTGTTTTGCCCAGTGCTGGTGCAGCGCCGATGTGCGCAAGCCGCGCCCCGCCTTGGGCTGCTTGAAGGGCCAGTGCAGCGCAAAGAGATCGGAGACCGCTTCCTTCATGCGGGCTGCCATGTGTTGGGGTGAGGCAGTCTTCGGATCGACGCGGGCGATGTCGATGCCCCAGAGATCGGACGGCGCTTCGCCGGCGATCACCCAATCGGCCAGCACCTTGCCGATCCCCGCCGAACTCATGATGCCCACCGAGTTCATCCCGGCGGCGACAAAGAGCCCATCTACCTCCGGTGCCTGTCCGACCAAGGGCCGGGTATCGGCGGTGAAGCTCTCCGGGCCGTTCATGAAGCGCTGGATGCCGGTTTCGGCGAGCACCGGCACCAGCGCGAGCGCTGCCTCCATGAAAGGCGCGAACTGCTCCCAATCCTCCGGCAGTTCCAGGAAGGCGCGGTTGCCTTCGGGCCCCAGCGGGTTCCAGCACTTCGCATCGGGCTCGAAGCCGCCGATCACCAGACGGCCCGCGTCACCCTTCACATAGATGCCGGTGTCGAGGTCGCGCACCACAGGGAAGGGATTGGCGAGACCGGGAATGGGCTCGGTGACGATATACATGTGTTCGACCGGTTGCAGCGGAAGCGCCACGCCGATGTCATCCGCGAGATGTTTCGACCAGGCCCCGGCGCACAACACCACGCGCGACGCGGTGATGCGGCTGCCGTCCGCCAGTTCGACGCCCGTCACCTGTGTTCCTTCGCGCAGGATGCGCGTGACCTCGACGCCCTCGCGGATTACCACGCCACGCGTCTTCGCCGCGCGCGCATACACCATGCAGAGATCGACCGGATTGACGTTGGCATCTTCCGGCACCATCAGCGCACCGACATGCCCTGTAAGATCAAGCTGCGGCACATCTACCTTGTCCGTTGTCACAATCTCCGGCGTGAGGCCCATGTGGCGGCCCACCGCACAAATGCGCTGCAACTCGTCCATGCGTTCCGGCTTGCGCGCCAACCAATAGCCGCCGGTGTGGCGATAGCCCGTGCTCATGCCGGTTTCGGCCTCAAGCTGCGGGAAAAGGGTGAGCGCGTGCGAAGCGATCTGCGTCATGGCCGCCGTGGCGCGCAGGGGCCCCACGATTCCCGCCGCATGCCAGCTTGTTCCGGAGGTGAGCTGGTTGCGCTCCAACAGCAGCACATCCGCCTCGCCGCGGAGGGCGAGATGATAGGCCACGCTGAGGCCGACGGCGCCGCCGCCAATGATCACGATGTTCGGCATCAGAAGTAATTCATGTCCGGTTTCTCGGCCTTGCGGCGGGCGATGTAGTCGTGCAGGGCCTCGTCGATGGCGGGATCAAGCCCCGGGTCTTCATAGGCCTCGAGCTGCTTCTTCCACAGCGTGTTGGCGCGGGACGCCGCATCGCGCCCACCATCGGCGCTCCACTGCTCGAAGGAATTGTTGTCGGGGGTGAGCGGACGGAACAGGGCCGACATGAAGTTGGCGCGGGTGTGGTCGCTGCCGAGGAAATGCTGGCCGGGTCCGGTTGCCGCAATCGCCGCCATGGCCTGGGCATTTTCCGAAAGGTCGATGCCATCGAAGAAGCGCGCAACCTTGCCGCAAAGATCGGCATCGATGATCGTCTTCTCGAAGGAGGTGACGAGCCCGCCTTCCAGCCAGCCGGTGGCATGGTTGATGAGGTTGGCGCCCGCGAACATGGACATGAGCAGGCCCCATGTCGCCTCCTGCTGGCTCTGGGCATCGGGCAGCTTGGAGGAGGAGAGCGTGCCCACGGTGTGGAAGGGAAGGCCAAGGCGGCGCGCCAGTTGCCCGGCGGCGAGCACCATCAGCCCGGCCTCCGGCGTGCCGAAGGTGGGGGCACCCGATTGCATCGACATGGTGGAGGCGAAGCTGCCCATCAGGCAGGGCGCACCCGGCCTGACGAGTTGCACCAGCGCAAGGCAGGCGGTGGCCTCCGCAAGCACCTGCGCCAGCGTTCCGGCAACCGTGGTGGGGCTCATGGCGCCGGTAAGCACCCAGGGCGTGCAGGCCACGGGCTGGTTGGCGCGGGCATAGGTCTTGAGCGCGCCCGACATGTTGGCATCGAGCACGAGCGGCGCATTGGTGTTGGAGACGCAGTAGAGTACCTGGTTGTTCGCCACGAAGTCCGCACCGAAGAGGATGCGCGCCATGTCGATGGCATGGCCGGCGCGCTCCTCGCCGATGAAGGCCCCCATGAAGGCCCTGTCGGAATAGCGGATATGGGCATAGAGCATGTCGAGGTGGCGCTTGTTGGCGGGGAGATCGACAGGCTCGCAGACCACGCCGCCCGAGTGATGCAGCCACGGAATGGTGTGGTGCAGCTTCACCAGCGTCTTGAAATCCTCGTAGCTCGCATAGCGGCGGCCACGGTCGAGGTCATGCACGAAGGGCGGACCCCAGGAGGGACAGAGCACCGTGCCATCGCCGCCGATCTTCACCGTGTTGGCGGGGTTGCGGGCGTGTTGGACATAGTCTCGTGGTGCTGTCGCGGTGATGGTGCGGCGGCAGAAGCCGGGCTCAAAGCGAACCCGGTCGCCCTTCACGTCGCAGCCGGCCGCGCGGAAGATCGCGAGAATCTCCGGATCTCCGACAAAATCCATGCCGGTTTCCTTGAGGATCTGATCGGCATTGTGTTCGGTCAGCGAGAGGCCTTCCTCGCCCAGCACGTTGAAGGTGCCGAGCTTGCGCGTGATGTAGGGCGCGCGCGGCTGATCGGATTTCACCGGGCCGGATGCGGCACGCCTGCGCCGGGGACTGGAGTCGGTCGCCATGAAGGGCCTTGCGTTACGGGTGCGCGATGCTTTCCACGCGCCACCCTAAAACACAATTGACGGCGGCGACTATTAAGATTTCTAATGGTATCAACATGAAGAAACCGAAGCTCAAAAGTGCCATCCACTCCGGCTCCAACCTGCTCAAGGCGATGGAGGTGTTCGAAGCCGTCGCCGAATCCGGCCAGATGACGGCCGCGGCCCGCATGCTGGGCCTCACGCAATCGGCGGCCTCGCAGCACATCGCCGCTCTCGAGAAGGCCTATGGCGTGACGCTGATCGACCGCAGCGTGCGGCCTTCGCGCCTGACGCAGGCCGGAACGTTGCTCCACCGTCATGCAGCGCGCATCCTCAACGTCGTCGGCGATCTCGAGATGGAAATGCGCCAGCAGGGGCCGACACCGATCAGCGTGCTCCGCCTCGGCATCCTCGCCTCGATAGCAACGACGCTGACGCCCGGTCTCGTGGCGATGGCAAAAAAGGGCTTCGGCGTCCGCGACGTGACGCTGCATGCGGGGCAGAGCGGCGACCATGAAACGCTGCTTCGCACCAAGCGCGCCGACCTCGCCATCACCTCCAACCCGTTCTACGACATGGAGGGGCTGGAACGTCACGCCGTGCTGCAGGAATCCTTCCTGCTGGTTGTGCCGTCATCCTATCGTGGGCCGACCGACAGCCTCGACGCCGTGCAGCGCCGCCTTCCGCTCATCCGCTTTGCCGACTCGACCAGCGTGGGCCGGCAGGTGACGCAGCATCTGCGGCGTCTGCGCATCAACCCTCAGCAGGTGATCCAGGCGGACCGCTCCAGCATGGTGACGGCCTGTGTGTGCAACGGCATGGGTTTCACAATGCTCACGCCGACGCTGCTCATCGACGGCTTCGTCGAGCGCATGCCCTTGCGGGTGCTGCCGCTGCCCGCAGCGCGGCTCACGCGTACGATCACGGTCGTCGCGCGCGAACGCGAACTCGGGAACTTCCCGGCGCAGGTGGCGAAGCTCTCCCGCAAGACACTCGTGCAGGAGATCGCCCGTCACATGGAAAAGACCGGCAGCGAGGCGCTCAACCTGGAGCCGGACCGGGCCTGAACCCCGTCAGTTGCCGAGGATGGTGGGAAGCCGCAGGCCCTTCTCGCGGGCGCAGGCAATCGCCTCCTCGTAGCCCGCATCGGCATGACGCCAGACGCCGGTGGCCGGATCATTCCACAGCACACGCTCGAGGCGCTTCGCCGCAGCATCGGTGCCGTCGGCAACGATCACCACGCCCGCGTGCTGCGAGAAGCCCATGCCCACGCCGCCACCATGGTGCAGCGACACCCAGGTGGCGCCACTTGCGGTGTTGATGAGGGCGTTGAGAAGCGGCCAGTCGGACACGGCATCGGAGCCGTCCTTCATCGCTTCCGTCTCGCGGTTGGGCGAGGCGACGGAACCGGAGTCGAGGTGATCGCGGCCGATGACGACGGGCGCCTTCAGCTCACCGCTCTTCACCATCTCGTTGAACATCAGGCCGGCGCGGTGGCGGTCGCCGAGGCCGATCCAGCAGATACGGGCGGGCAGGCCCTGGAAGGCAATGCGTTCGCGCGCCATGTCGAGCCAGCGGTGAAGGTGCGTGTTCTCGGGGAAGAGCTTCTTCATGGCCGCATCGGTCTTGTAGATGTCTTCCGGATCGCCGGAGAGGGCGCACCAGCGGAAGGGCCCGATGCCGCGGCAGAACAGCGGGCGGATGTAGGCTGGCACGAAACCGGGGAAGGCGAAGGCATTCTCGAAGCCTTCCTCCTTCGCCACCTGGCGAATGTTGTTGCCGTAGTCGAGGGTGGGAACACCGGCGTTCCAGAAATCCACCATCGCCTGCACGTGCGCCTTCATCGAGGCGCGGGCGGCGTGTTCGACGGCCTTGGGATCGCTCTCCTGCTTGGCCCGCCATTCGGCCACGGTCCAGCCGGAGGGCAGATAGCCATGCAGCGGATCATGGGCAGAGGTCTGGTCGGTGACGATGTCGGGGCGGGGGCCGCCCGCCTTCATGCGCTTCACCAGTTCCGGGAAGACATCGGCGGCATTGCCGAGGAGGCCGACGGACTTCGCTTCGCCCGCCTTGGTCCACTGGGCGATGAGGGCGAGCGCCTCATCGAGCGTCTTCGCCTTGGCATCGAGATATTTCGTGCGCAGGCGGAAGTCGATGCGGGTCTCATCGCATTCGACGGCGAGGCAGCAGGCGCCGGCGAAGACGGCCGCGAGCGGCTGCGCGCCACCCATGCCGCCGAGGCCGCCGGTCAGGATCCACTTGCCCTTCAGGCTGCCGCCATAATGCTGGCGGCCAGCTTCGGCGAAGGTTTCGTAGGTGCCCTGCACGATGCCTTGCGTGCCGATGTAGATCCACGAACCCGCGGTCATCTGGCCGTACATCATCAGGCCCTTCTGATCGAGGGCGTTGAAGTGATCCCAGGTGGCCCAGCGCGGCACGAGGTTGGAGTTGGCGATGAGCACGCGCGGTGCGTCCGCATGGGTGCGGATGACGGCGACCGGGCGGCCCGATTGCACGACGAGGGTTTCATCCGCTTCAAGGGACTTGAGCGAATTGACGATGCGGTCGAAATCGCCCCAGCTCCGCGCAGCGCGGCCGATGCCGCCGTAGACCACCAGCTCATGCGGGTTCTCGGCCACGTCCGGATGCAGGTTGTTCATCAGCATGCGGAGTGGTGCTTCGGTTTGCCAGCTCTTGGCATTGAGCGTGGTGCCCGTCGGCGGGAAAATGTCGCGGCTGTTCTTGCGGTCTAGCATGGCTGTCCTCACTCAGGAAAAAACATGGGCGGATATGATGTTGCGTTGAACTTCTGAAGAACCTTCGTAGATGCGGAAGATGCGCGCGTCGCGGCAGTAGCGCTCGATGGGGACGTCACGCACGAAACCGTAGCCGCCGTGGATCTGGAGGGCGGCGTCGGTGACGCGGCCCACCATTTCGGAGCAGGCGAGCTTGGCGAAGGAGGAGGCAAGGGTGAAGCGCTGCCCCGTCTCATGGGCGGCCTGACGCTGGCGCACCGCATCGAGCGCAAGTGCGCGCGAGCGCGCCATGTCGAGCGCCATGTCGGCCACCTGCCAGCGGATGCCCTGACGGTTGGCAAGCGGTTCGCCGCCGATGACGCGCTGCTTGGCGTAGGCGACGCTGGCATCGAAGGCCGCCTGCGCAATGCCGAGTGCCATGGCTGCGACTTCGAGCCGGCCGTTGTCGAGCACCACCATGGCGGTCTTGAAGCCCTTGCCTTCGGTGTCTCCGAGAAGGGCATCGGCCGGGAGATGGCAGTCGAGGCTGACGCTGTGCACATGACCGCCGCGCAGGCCCATGGTGCGCTCGGGCGGACCGGCAGAGAGACCCGGCGTCGGTTTCGGCACGATGAAGGCGGAGATGCCGCGATGCTTGGCGGCGGGATCGGTGACCGCAAAGACGATGAGAAAGTCTGCCGCACCCGCATTCGAGATGAAGCACTTGGAGCCGGTGAGATGCCAGCCTTCGGCGGTGCGGGTGGCGCGGGTCTTCATGTCGGCAGGGTCTGACCCGGCAGTGGGTTCTGTGAGCGCGAAAGCGCCCAGCACCTCGCCCGCCGCAGCGCGGGGAAGCCAGTGCGCAATCTGTGCGGCATTCCCGCCGAGCAGGATGGCATCGGTTGCGAGATAATGCGCCGTGAGGGCCGAGACAGTGGAGCCGCAGGCCTGCGCCACCGTCTCGACAATGGCGAAGAGGGCAAGCGCCGAGAGGCCGGGGCCGCCTGCGCTCTCCGGCAGGTTCGCGCCCATCACGCCAAGCTCGGCAAGGCTCTTCAACTGGGTGGAGACGAAGCCGCCCTCGGCATCGGTGGCGGCGGCGCGGGGTGCGAGTTCGCGCTCGGCGTAGCGGGCGACGGTGTCGACAACGCCTGCGTCATCGGGAGAAAGGCCGGGCCAGCGTTCCATCATCATGCGATCCCCCTCAGGATGCTGTCGCGGTCGCCATCAAGCGCGGGTGCTGCGCGGGTGGCGGACGGTTTCGTGCCGTCGAACCACACGGGCTGCGGCACGCTGCGGGCTTCGCCCAGAACGGGATGCGGCAGCGGCTTCACGAGGTCGCGGGCCGTGGCTTGCGCACTGGCGGCCGCTTCGCCGAAGCTGCGGATCGGGGCCGCGGTCAATCCGGCGGCAGTGAGTTTGGCAACGGCTTCATCGGCGGAGAGGCTGCGGCTCCAGTCCTCGATGAGCGCCTTCAGAGCGGGCTCATTGGCCGTGCGGGCGCTGTCGGAGTTGAAGCGCGGATCGCGCTCGAGGCCAGTGTGACCGATCAGGGCGGCGAGCGTTGCGAAGTGCCGCTCGTTCAGAACGCAGAGGGCAAACAAGCCATCGGCAGCAGCAAAGCAGCCGAAGGGCGTGGAGAGCGGATGGCGGTTGCCGACGCTGCGGGGTTCGCGGCCGCCGTAGAACAGTTGTGCCTGCGCGGTCGGCAGAAGTGCGAACAGGGCATCATGCATGGCGACATCGAGTGTTGCGCCTTCGCCGCTGCGTTCACGCTTGAGCAGGGCCGCGAGGATCGACCAGCTGGCGAAGAGGCCGCCCGCGAGATCGGCGACGCTTTCACCCATCTTGAGCGGCTCGCCACCTTCTTCGCCGTTCACCGCCATGGCGCCGCTCAGCGCCTGGATGACGAGATCATAGGCGGGAAGGCCGGTCCACGGGCCGCTTTGGCCGAAGCCCGAGATGGAGGCATAGACGAGCGACGGCTTTTCGGCGCGGAGGCTCTCAGCATCGAGACCGAACTTCGCGGCGACACCGGGCCTGAAATTCTCGACCACGCAATCACACGAGAGCGCGAGCCTGCGGGCGATGAGCCGCTGCGCCTCGTCCTTGAGATCGAGCACGATCGACGACTTGCCGCGATTGACGAGCTGGAAGAGGGCGCTCTCGCCCGAGACGAAGGGACCGATGTGGCGGTACTCGTCGCCCTCCGGCGGCTCCACCTTGATCACCTCGGCGCCGAGGTCCGCGAGCAGCGCGGTGCAGTAGGGGCCCGCCAGCACGCGGGTGAGATCGAAGATGCGGAAACCGGTGAGCGGTCCTTCAGCCATGACGCGAAAGACTCCGTGCAACAGCTTCAATCTCTTCCAGAATCCGCTTCAGCGTAAGGCGGGTCTTTTCAGCCTTTGCGGTGTCATAGGCGAAGGGCGCGGCCTCGGTCTGCAGATAGGCAGATTGGGCGATTTCCATCTGGATGGCGTGGACGTTGCTATCGGGTGTGCCGTAGTGGCGCGTGGTCCATCCGCCGCGGAAGCGCCCGTTCAGAACGGAGCTGTGCGGCGAGGCGGCGGCGATCTCAGCTGTCACGCGCTCGATCTCCGCATCACAGGTCTTGCCGTTGTCGGTGCCGATGTTGAGGTCAGGCAGCACGCCCTCGAAGAGAAAGGGAATGCGCGAGCGGATGGAATGGCAATCATAGACGATGGCGATGCCGTGCTTCGCCTTCACCCGCGCCACCTCGGCGGCAAGCGCCGCGTGATAAGGGGCGTGGAACTTGCCGCGGCGTTCCTCGATGTCGGCAGCCTTCGGCTCCTGACCCTCCTTCCAGATCGACACGCCATCGAAGTCGGTGAGCGGGCAAAGCGTCGTCGTGTTCTGTCCGGGGTAGAGCGAATGGCCGGAGGGATCGCGGTTGGCGTCGATCACGTAGCGGTGGAAGGTCGCCTCCACGCGCGTCGCGCTCGCGAGCAGACCGTCATAGAGTCTCGCAATGTGCCAGTCGGTGTCGGCGAGGATCAGGCCGTTGTCATTGAGCCGCGCGCGGATCGCCTCCGGCACGTGGGTTCCACCATGGGGGAAGCCGAGGATGACTGGGCCGTCACCGGCGCTGACCGTGACCGGCGTCATGCAGCCACGTCCGGCAGGGCAAGGCCCGTCGATTGCGCGATGGCACCCGTCGCGACGAGGGCAGCAGCCTTCTCGAGATCAGGCGCAATGAAGCGGTCGTCGCCCATGGTCATCACATCCTGGCGGACGCGCTTGACCACCTTCTGCAGCGCGTCCGAGGTGGGGAGTGGCGCGCGGAACTCGATCCCCTGTGCGGCACAGAGAAGCTCGATGCCGAGGATGCGCTGCAGGTTGGCGTTCATTCGGAACAGGCGCCGTGCACCATGGGCCGCCATGGAAACATGATCTTCCTGGTTGGCGGAGGTCGGCGTGGAGTCGGTGACGCACGGCGTGGCGAGGTGCTTGTTCTCGCTCATCAGCGCCGCACTCGTCACCTCGGCGATCATGAAGCCGGAGTTGAGGCCGGGGTTCGGCGTGAGGAAGGGCGGCAGGTCGAAGGAGAGGGTGGGATCGACCATCAGCGCGATGCGGCGCTGGGCGATGGCGCCCACTTCCGAAATGGCGAGCGCCGTCATGTCGGCGGCGAAGCCCACAGGTTCGGCGTGGAAGTTGCCGCCGGAAACGATCTGCCCCGATGCGGTGAGCACCAGCGGATTATCGGTTGCGGCATTGGCCTCGATCTCGAGCGTGCGACCCGCCTGACGGAGAACGTCCATGGCAGCCCCCGTCACCTGCGGCTGGCAGCGGATGCAGTAGGGGTCCTGCACGCGGCTGTCGCCCTCGCGATGGCTTTCGCGGATCACCGAGCCGTCGAGCAGTTGCCGCATGGTGGCAGCGGCCTCGATCTGCCCGGCGTGACCGCGCAAGCTGTGAATCTCGGGCTGAAGCGGCGCTGTCGAGCCCATGATCGCGTCGGTCGAGAGTGCGGAGGTGACGAGCGAGGTGATGGCGCAGTCCCAGGCATCGAACAATCCGGCCAGCGCACAGGCCGTGGAAAACTGCGTGCCGTTGATGAAGGCGAGGCCTTCCTTCGGGCCGAGCGGAATGGGCGTGAGGCCGGCGCGCTTCAGGGCCTCCGCACCCGGCAGGCGCTCGTCCTTGTAGAAGGCTTCGCCTTCACCGATCATCGCGGCGGTCATGTGCGCCAGCGGTGCAAGATCGCCGCTGGCACCGACCGAGCCTTGCGCCGGAACGAGTGGTGTCACGCCCTTTGCCAGCATGCCCTCGAGCAGCTCGATCAGCGACCAGCGCACGCCGGAGGCGCCGCGCCCGAGGCTGAGCAGCTTGAGCGCCATCATCAGGCGCGTCACGGCCCGCGGCATGGCTTCGCCCACGCCGGCGCAATGGCTGAGGATGAGATTGCGCTGAAGCGTCGCCGTGTCGTTGGGCGCAATGCGCAGCGAGGCGAGTTTTCCGAAACCGGTGTTGACGCCATAGACGGGAGCATCACCCGCCGCAGCGGCGCTGATGATGGCGGCAGAAGCTTCCACCTGCGAGCGGGCGCTGCGGTCAAGCTGGGCCGGCAGTTCCTCGCGATAGAGGCGGCGAAGCTGGGCCAGTGTTGTTGCGCCGGGTGTGAGGGTGATGGCGGTCATGCGACGGTCCCGATGATGCGTTCGTGAAGGGGATTGAAGCCGATGCGGTAGGCCAGCTCGGCGGGATGCGAAGCGTTCCACACGGCAAAGTTGGCGACCTTGCCTGCGGCGAGGGTGCCATGATCAGTGAGCCGCAGCGCGCGGGCGGCATGCACCGTGGCACCCGCCAGCGCTTCCTCCGGCGTCATGCGGAAGAGGGTGCACGCCATGTTCATCGCCAGCAGCAGCGAGGAGAGCGGCGAGGAGCCCGGGTTCATGTCGGTGGAAACCGCCATGGCAACGCCATGCTTGCGGAAGAGGTCGATGGGTGGGGCCTGCTTTTCACGCAGCGTGTAGAAGGCGCCGGGCAGGATGGTGGCCACCGTTCCTGCCTTTGCGAGGGCCGCGACACCCGCTTCGTCCACATATTCGAGATGCTCGGCGGAGATCGCGCCGTAGCGGGCAGCGAGTTCCGCGCCATGTAGGTTCGACAGCTGTTCTGCGTGAAGTTTCACCGGCAAACCCAGTTCCTTCGCCACGTCGAAGACGCGGGCGATCTGTGCCGTCGAGAAAGCAATGCCTTCGCAGAAACCATCCACCGCATCGACAAGCTTTTCGGCGTGGGCAGCGCGGAGGGCGGGAATGCAAACGTCGTCGATGTAGGCGTCGGCCTTGCCCTTGTACTCGGCAGGAATGGCGTGGGCGCCAAGGAAGCTCGTCACCACCTTCACGTGGCGCTTCTTCGGAATGCGGCGGGCGGCGCGCAGCATGTTCAGTTCGGTCTCGATGTCGAGGCCATAGCCTGACTTGATCTCCAGCACCGAGACGCCTTCGGCAATCGCTGCATCGACGCGGGGCAGGGCCGCGGCGACAAGATCATCCACACTCGCCTTGCGGGTGGCCGTCACGGTGGAGACAATGCCGCCGCCGGCGCGGGCCACCTCTTCATAGGTGGCACCCTTGAGCCGCATTTCGAATTCGTTGGCGCGGTTGCTGCCATGGACGAGATGGGTGTGGCAGTCGATCAACGCCGGCGTGACGAGGCGGCCACCGAGATCATGGGTGGGAAAGGAGGCGTAGGCCTTGGGGCAATCCATGCGCGGGCCGATCCAGGCGATGCGGCCATCTTCGCAGGCAATCGCCGCATCGGCGATGAGGCCATAGTGCCCGGAGGCCATGGTTGCGGCCGTGCCGTTGATCAGAAGCGACGTGGTCCTGGGCATGTCTTTCACTCTCCGGCCTCACCGGGCTTTACAGGGTTCTAGTCTTCTGCGATTATTATGTCTAGACATAATATCGGAGCGCCGCCCATGGCCAACACATCGATCTTTGCCGCCCGCGCGCTGTTGACGAACGGCTGGGTGCAGAATGTCCGACTGGTTGTGGCACAAGGGCGCATCACTTCGGTTGAAGCCTTCGCCAAGCCCGAGGCGCGGGATGTGCAGGTGGATACGTTGCTTCCGGCGCTTGGCAATCTCCACTCCCACACCTTCCAGCGCGCCATGGCGGGCATGACCGAATATCGCGCCTTGGGTCGCGAAAGCTTCTGGACCTGGCGGGACATGATGTACCGCTTCCTCGATCATCTGACGCCTGAACACGTTGAGGCGATTGCCGCACAGGTTTTCGTCGAGATGATGGAGGCGGGCTATTCCGCCGTGGGCGAGTTCCACTACGTGCATCACCAGAAGGGCGGCGCGGCCTATGCCGATCTCGCCGAACTCTCGGCCCGCATCATGGCAGCGGCGCAGGGCACCGGCATCGGGCTCTGCCACCTTCCCGTGCTCTACACCTATGGCGGGGCGGAGAAGAAGCCGCTGGCAGGTGGGCAGTTGCGCTTCGGCAATGATGTGGAACGTTTTTCGAAGCTTGTTGAGAAGTGCCGTGTCATCGCCACGGGATTGCCTGCTGACACCGTTGTCGGCATGGCGCCGCACTCGCTTCGCGCCACGGCGCCGGATGACCTCAAGCGGACGCTTACGCTTTCGGGAAAACATCCGGTCCACATCCACGTCGCCGAGCAGCCGCGCGAGGTGGAGGAGATCAGCGCCTGGCTGGGTGCGCGTCCGGTGGAATGGTTGCTTGCCAATACGCCTGTCGGCGCGAATTGGTGCGCCATCCATGCGACCCACATGACCGCCGCGGAGACGGCGAGCCTTGCCCGCTCGGGTGCAGTGGCAGGCCTGTGCCCCATCACCGAAGCCAATCTCGGCGATGGACCGTTCAATGGACCGGGGTGGCTTGCCGCAACCGGTGCTTTCGGCGTCGGATCGGATTCGAACGTCCGCATCTCCCTCACCGAGGAATTGCGCACGCTGGAGTATTCGCAGCGCCTGCGTGACCTTGCCCGCAATGTGCTGGTGCCGGAGCAGGGTTCGGTCGGACACTTCCTCTATACCCAGGCCGCGAAGGGCGGCGCGCAGGCGCTGGGCCGTGGGTCGGGCGAAATCGCGCCGGGGCGGCTTGCCGATCTCGTGGCCATCGAACTCGCGCCATCTCTCGCTCTGCGCACTCAAGGAAGATCAGCTCCTCGATGGCCTGTGCTTCGCGGCACCCGATACGGTCGTGACCGATGTCTGGGCCGCAGGCCGCCATCAGGTGCGGGACGGGCGGCACGTGGCGCGGGAGGACGTGGCCCGCCGCTATCGCGCGGCCATCGCCGATCTCACGGGTCAGCTCTGATGAGCCTTGCCATTGCCAAAGGTGCGGAAGGCTATCGCGGCGTCAAGGAGACGCTGCTGCAACGCATCCGCACCAACCGCTGGCCGCCGGGAAGCCTTCTCCCCGGAGAGATCGAACTGGCGGGCGAATTCGGTGTCGCCCGTGGCACGGTGAACCGGGCCCTGAAGGAACTGACCGACGAGGGCTTCCTCGAACGCCGCCGCAAGGGTGGCACGCGGGTGCGGCAGGCGCCGCTTCGCGCCGCCCGCTTCGAAATCCAGCTTGTGCGTGCGGCGATCGAGGAGACGGGGGCCACTTACGCTTACGAACTGCTGCAGCGGCGCGAGGAGGAAGGTCCGAAGGACGTGCGCGACATTCTCGCGGCGAAGAAGAACCAGACCTTGCTTCGGCTCTTCTGCCTGCATCTTGCCGATGGCAAGCCCTATCAGGCGGAGGAGCGCTGGATCAGCCTTGCGGCCCTGCCGAAGGCGCGCGACGCCGACTTTACCACCCTCGGTCCCAACGAATGGCTGGTGCAGACGGTGCCCTACACGGAAGTGGAGATCCGCATCCTTGCCGCGCCGGCTTCGAAGCCGGTCGCCAAGGCCTTGCAGGTCGAGCCCGGCACCGCATTGCTCACCACCACCCGCACCACCTGGCTCGATGGCGTTCCGCTCACCCATGTGCGCCTCACTTTCCACGAAGGCCATGAGCTTGTGACCCGCTATTGAGTGGCCGAGTTTGCAAGTCCCGGCGGCTCGGGCCATAAGGTGGCCATGCGTTCTCTTTCAGGTTCAGTCGTATGAAATCCGGTCACAACAGTCTGCCGCGCAACCCGGGCACCGCCTTCACGCCGGAGTGGTTCGAAACCGCACAGGTCAACACCAGCGCCGCCGAGCGCCGGGCCGCAACCCTCACCACCCGCCGCAGCGTCAAGAAGGATTATCAGGCGGCGTGGCTCGTGAAGGCGCTGCAATGCATCGACCTCACTACGCTGGCGGGTGACGACACCGCAGGGCGCGTGCACCGCCTCTGCGCCAAGGCAAAGCGCCCCTTGCGGGATGATATCGTGGAGAAGCTCGGCCTCTCCGCAGCGCCGCCGCAGGTGGGGGCTGTCTGCGTTTATCCTTCCATGGTGCCCCATGCGGTGAAGGCGCTGGAGGGATCGGACATTCCGGTCGCCTCCGTCGCCACGGGCTTTCCAGCGGGCCTCACGCCGCTCGCCACCCGCCTTGCGGAAATCCGCTGGGCGGTGGAGCAGGGCGCCCGCGAGATCGACATCGTGATCTTCCGCGAGCAGGTGCTGACCCAGGATTGGCAGGCGCTTTACGATGAGGTGAAGGCGATGCGCGAGGCCTGCGGCGAGGCCCATCTCAAGGCCATCCTGGCGACAGGTGACCTGAAGACACTGCGCAATGTCTACAAGGCGTCGATGGTGGCGATGCAGGCGGGCGCGGACTTCATCAAGACCTCGACCGGCAAGGAAGACGTGAACGCCACGCTGCCCGTCAGCCTCACCATGGTGCGGGCACTGCGGGATTATGGGGAGCTTACCGGCCATGCCGTGGGCTTCAAGCCGGCGGGCGGCCTCCGCACCGCCAAGGATGCCATGAACTGGATGATCCTGATGAAGGAGGAAGCGGGCCGCCGCTGGCTGGAGCCCGATCTCTTCCGCATCGGCGCTTCGTCGCTTCTTGCCGATATCGAGCGCCAGCTCGAACACCACGTGACCGGCCGCTACGCCGCTCTCTCCCATCACGCCATTGCCTGAGGACCTGTGATGCCCAGCGTTTCCGACATTCTCGACAGCATGGACTACGGCCCCTCACCGGAACAGACGGACCATGTGAAGGACTGGCTTGCCCGCCACAAGGAGGGCTTCGGCCATTTCATCGCGGGTGCCTTCACCGGCGGCGCGTCACAGTGGATCGATGTCGACAATCCGGCGACGGGCGAGCGCCTCGCCCGTGTGCCGCAAGGAACGTCGGCTGACGTCGATGCCGCCGTGAAGGCGGCGCGCAAGGCCTTTCCGGCGTGGTCGAAGCTTCCGGGCCATGCCCGCGCCAAGCACCTCTACGCGCTGGCCCGCCACATCCAGAAGCGCGAACGCTTCTTCGCCGTGCTCGAAACCATGGACAACGGCAAGACCATCCGCGAGAGCCGCGATATCGACGTGCCGCTGGTGGCGCGGCATTTCTATCATCATGCCGGCTGGGCGCAGCTGATCGAAAGCGAGTTCCCCGGCCATGGTCCCGTGGGCGTGTGCGGCCAGATCATTCCGTGGAATTTCCCATTGCTGATGCTGGCGTGGAAGATTGCGCCTGCCCTTGCCGCCGGAAACACCGTGGTGCTGAAGCCCGCGGAATACACCCCACTCACCGCACTTGCATTGGCCGAGGCCTGCGTGGAAGCGGGTCTGCCCAAGGGCGTGGTCAACATCGTCACGGGCGATGGCGAAACGGGTGCGGCACTCGCCGCACATCCGGACGTGGACAAGGTCGCCTTCACCGGATCGACAGAGGTGGGCCGCCTCATCCGCCAGGCGACGGCGGGCTCGGGCAAGAAGCTCTCGCTCGAACTCGGCGGCAAGTCGCCCTTCATCGTCTACGAGGATGCCGATCTCGATGCCGCCGTGGAAGGCGTCGTCGATGCGGTGTGGTTCAACCAGGGCCAGGTCTGCTGTGCGGGCACCCGCCTTCTGGTGCAGGAAGGAATTGCGCCGCGCTTCCTGCAGAAGCTGCGGAAGCGCATGGAGACGCTGCGGGTCGGCGATCCCCTCGACAAATCGACCGACATGGGGCCGCTGGTGGCGCCGCAGCAGCTGCAGCGCGTCTCCGGCCTCGTGAAGAAGGGCGAAAGCGAAGGCGGCACGCTGGTGCAGGCGCCGGGCGCCCTGCCGCAGAAAGGCAACTATTTCCCGCCGTCGCTCTTCCTTGATGCCGAACCCGCCTCAACCGTGATGCAGGAGGAAATCTTCGGCCCCGTGGTGGCGGCCATGACCTTCCGTACGCCCGACGAAGCGGCGACACTTGCCAATCACACGCGCTATGGCCTCGCCGCCTCCATCTGGTCCGAGAACATCAACGTGGCGCTGGATGGTGCAGCCCGCATGAAGGCCGGCGTGGTGTGGATCAACTCCACCAACCTGTTCGATGCGGCCGCCGGCTTCGGCGGCTACAAGGAATCGGGCTTCGGCCGCGAGGGCGGGCGCGAAGGGTTGTATGAATATCTCACCGCAGACTGGCTGAAGGCACTGCCCAAGGATGCGTCCTCGCCGAAGGGCAAGCTTGCGGGCTCCACTGTGCGGGGCGAACCGCTGGCCCCCGATGCGATCGACCGCACCGCCAAGCTCTATGTGGGCGGCAAGCAGGCGCGTCCCGACGGCGGCTATTCCTATGCGGTCACCAACGCCAAGGGCAAGGTGATCGGGCAGGCGGGCCTCGGCAACCGCAAGGATATCCGCAATGCCGTCGAAGCAGCGGTGAAGGCCTCCGCGTGGTCGTCCGCCTCGGCCCACAACCGCGCACAGGTGCTCTACTTCATCGCCGAAAATCTGGGCGCGCGGCGCGACGAGTTCGCGAAACGGCTGGTGCAGGCGGGGCATTCTGCGCGGGACGCGGCACGCGAAGTGGAGGCGTCACTCGAGCGCATCTTCTTCTATGCCGCCCATGCCGACAAATACGATGGCCGCATCCACTCCACCAATGCCAAGAAGCAGACGACGCTCGCCTTCAACGAGCCCTACGGCGTGATGGCGCTGGTCTGCCCCACGGACGCGCCGCTTCTCGCCATGGTCTCGCTGCTGATGCCGGTGCTCGCCATGGGCAACCGTGCCGTGCTTGTGCCGTCGGAGGAGATGCCGCTCATCGCCACCGACTTCTATCAGGTGCTCGATACGTCGGACGTTCCCGGTGGCGCCGTGAACATCGTCACGGGTGCGCGCGATGAACTGGCGAAGACGCTGGCCGAGCACGATGAAGTGGCCGCCATGTGGTATCATGGGTCCACGCAGGGTGCGGCGATGGTCGAGAAGGCCTCTGCCGGTAACCTCAAGGCCACCTGGACCTTCGGCGGCCGCAAGGTGAACTGGTTCGATGCCGTGCAGGCGCAGGGCCACGAGTATCTCCGCCGCTCCGTGCAGGTGAAGAACATCTGGATTCCCTACGGCGAATGACGGCGATGAGCGACAGGACCGACAGCCTCAAGAGGTGGATCGACCAGGGCAAGGGCGCAAGCCCCGCCGATCTCGTGCTCAAGGGTGGCAAGTTCTTCGATCTGGTCACGGGCGATCTCGTTTCCTCCGACATCGCCATCTGCGATGGCGTGATCGTCGGTACCTACGGCCTCTACCGCGGTACGAAGGAGATCGACATCAGTGGCAAGGTGGTGGTGCCGGGCTTCATCGATACCCATCTTCATGTCGAGTCCTCGCTTGTCACACCGCTCGAATTCGACCGCTGCGTGCTTCCTCACGGCGTCACCACCGCCATCTGCGATCCGCACGAAATCGCCAACGTGCTGGGCGTTTCGGGCATCCGTTACTTCCTCGATTGCGCCGCCGAGACCATCATGGACCTGCGCGTGCAGCTTTCGAGCTGCGTGCCTGCCACGCACCTTGAAACATCAGGTGCGGAGATCACCGCCGACGACCTGCGCCCCTTCATCGATCATCCTCACGGCATCGGCCTTGCGGAGATGATGAATTTTCCGGGCGTGCTCTTCCACGATGCGGAATGCCTCGCCAAGCTCGCGCTGTTCGAGGGCCGCCACATCGACGGCCACGCGCCACTCCTTCGCGGACTTGATCTCAACGGCTACCTGTCGGCGGGGATCCGCACCGAGCATGAGTCGACGACTGCCGCGGAAGCGCTGGAAAAACTGTCGAAGGGGATGCACGTTCTCATCCGCGAGGGCTCGGTGTCGAAGGACCTCCACGCCCTGCTGCCGATCATGACCGAGCGGCACTCGCCGTTCCTTGCGCTCTGCACCGACGACCGCAATCCTCTGGATATTGCCGAGGAGGGCCATCTCGATTTCATGATCCGCACGGCGATTGCCCATGGCGTGGCGCCGATCGTCGCATACCGGGCCGCCAGCATTTCCGCCGCGCGGGCCTTCCGCCTGCAGGACCGGGGACTCGTGGCGCCGGGCTGGCGGGCCGACCTCGTGGTGCTGGACGATCTCGAAGCCTGCCGGGTGAACACGGTGCTGGCGCGGGGCAGGGTGGTGGACGATGCTCTCTTTGCCACCCGCAAAACCGTGGTGCCCGTGGGCTACAACAGCGTGAAGGCAAAGCCCGTGACGGCCGCCGCCTTCCGCATCGAAGGCCAGGGCCGCAACCTTTCGGTGATCGGCGTCGACCAGGGCAAGATCATCACGCAACATCTGCGCATGACGCTTCCAGAAAGGGATGGTGCGGTTCTCTGTGACCTGAAGCAGGATGCGATCAAGGTCGCGGTCATCGAGCGCCACGGCAAGAACGGCAACATCGGGCGCGGCTTCGTGCATGGCTTCGGTTTGAAGTCTGGCGCGATTGCCTCCACCGTCGGTCACGACAGCCACAATATCTGCGTGGTGGGCGCCAGCGAGGAGGACATGGCCGTGGCCGTCAACCGCCTGATCGAGATGCAGGGCGGCTTCGTGGTGGCGGGAGGTGGAAAGGTACTGGCTGATCTGCCGCTTCCAATTGCGGGCCTGATGAGCGACCGCCGCTTCGAGGATGTGCATGATGGGCTCATTCCGCTCAGGGCAGCTGCGAAGTCGCTGGGCACGGTGCTGCCCGAGCCCTTCCTGCAGGTTGCATTCCTGCCGCTGCCGGTGATCCCGCATCTCAAGATTTCCGACCGGGGCCTTGTCGATGTGGACCGGTTCGAGCTGATTTCCCGCCTGAACGACGCCCCCTGAAGGGCGCAGCCTCTTCCCTCAAGGTGTTTGATTTTCGCCGGAAACTGGCGCTTTGTTGAGAATCAACAATTCGCCGGAGTTTGAAATGCCCCTGTTGCTCCTCCTGATCCACCTCGGCGCAGCCGTGATGCTGCTGCTGTGGGCCGTCCGCATGGTCCGGACCGGGGTGGAGCGCGCCTATGGGGCGGGCCTGCGCGATGCCATGCGCCGGGCCCGGCGCGGCTCCGCCTTCATGGCCATGGCGGGCGTGGTGCTGGCGATCGTGCTGCAGAGCGCTACCGCGGTGGGTGTACTGGCCGCAGGCTTTGCCGCCTCGGGGGTGATCTCCACCGCCATGGGCATCGCCGCCCTGCTGGGGGCTGACTTCGGATCAGCACTGGTCGTCAAGATCCTGTCCTTCAATCTCTCGGAACTGGTGCCTATCCTGATCCTTGCGGGCACCACCATGTTTCTCAAGTTCGAGAACCGCATGGTCCGCCACTACGGCCGGATCGTGCTCGGCCTCGGCTTCATCCTGCTCTCGCTCCGCATGATCGGGCAGGCCACCGAACCGCTGCGTGAGAGCGCTGTGGCCCCGCAGATCATGGCTTATCTGGCGGGCGATCCGCTTACCTCCTTCATCGCCGCCGCGGCCATCGCCTGGGCGCTGCATTCCTCCGTCGCCACGCTGCTGCTGCTCGCAAGCTTTGCCGGTGCGGGACTTCTGCCGGTGGAGGCTGGCTTGCCCATGGTGCTTGGCGCCAATGTTGGCGGCGCGGTGATCGCCGCCTGGCTGACGCGAAGCGCGCCGCTTCCGGCACGGCGCATTCCCGCCGGCAACCTCGTCTTCCGCAGCATTGCCGCCGTCATCTGCCTCGGGCTTCTCCAGGTGGTGCCCATCCCCGTCACCACGCTCGGCAGCACGCCCGCCGTGCAGTTCGTGAACTTCCACGTGGCCTTCAACTTCGTGCTGATGCTGCTGGCGCTGCCGCTGACGAATGTCATGAGCCGCCTCACCGAACAGCTCCTGCCGGAACCTGTCGACCCCATCGCCAACCGTCTTGCCTTCCGCTCGGCGCTCGACCGCAGCGTCATCGGCCGCCCGGCACTGGCGCTGGCCAGCGCCCAGCGGGAGCTGCTGCGCATGGCCGAAACCATCGAGGTGATGCTGCGCCCGGTGATGGATGCCTTCGAGACGGGTGACCACGCCCACATCACCCGGCTGCAGTCGCTCGACCAGGAAATCAACCGTCGCCACACCGACATCAAGCTCTTCATAGCCGAGGTGAACCGCGGGCAGTTGAGCGAGGCGGAAATGCGCCGCGGCTTCGAACTGGCGAGCCTCGCCACCGATTTCGAGGCGATCGGCGACCTGATCAAGACGCTGCTGGCGCTGGCGGAGGAGAAGGCACAGCGCAAGGTCAAGTTCTCGGAGGAGGGCTGGCGCGAGCTGATCAGCCTGCACGACCGGGTGATGGCCAACATCCAGATGGCGATGAACGTGCACGTCTCCGGCGACCTCGACAGCGCCCGGCAACTGGCGGAGGAAAAGACCGTGATGCGCAAGCTGGAGCGGGAGAGTCAGGACAAGCATCTGGCCCGCCTCAAGGCCGGTCAGGCCGAAAGTCTCGAGACCAGCGACATGCATCTGGAAATCGTGCGGGCCCTGAAGGAGATCAATTCGCTCATCGCCAAGGTGGCCTATCCGATCCTCAAAGAAAGCGGACAGCTTCTGGATAGCCGCCTTGCCTCGTGATCCGGGGGCATGAGCGATTGTGATCACTTGAAATCATTACAGGAATTGCCCCGGCCCGGGGACATTCCTTCTTGACTCGTTTTGCCTCGCCGCCATTATCACGCCCTGACGAGAAGATGATCCGTGGATGGAAGTCTCCGAGCCGCGGGCACAGAAAGTACAGATGGGAACCGAAGCGCAGACAGGGCCCTCCGGCGGAGGACAGGACAGGCGTGACGCCACCGATCAGGCGTTGCCCGTCGAACTGCGCGCCGTCTCCAAATCCTTTGCCGGCATCAAGGTGGTTTCCAACGTCAGCTTCGACATCCGCCCCGGTGAAGTGCACGCGTTGATGGGCGAGAACGGCGCGGGCAAGTCCACCCTGATCAAGATCATGGCGGGGCTGCACCAGGCCGACGAAGGTGACATCCTCGTGAACGGCAAGGTGGTGAAGTTCGCTTCGCCCAAGGATGCCCATGCCGCCGGCATCGCAACCGTGCATCAGGAACTGCTGCTCTTCCCGGAACTGACCGTTGCTGAAAACATCTTCCTCGGCCAGACGCCGAAGACGGGGGCAGGGCTCATCGACTGGACGGCGATGCGGACCCGCGCCCGCGAACTGCTCAACTCCCTCGACAGCCATGACCTCGACATCGACCAGAAGGTGGCGAGCCTCTCGGTCGGCAACCGGCAGCGGATCGAGATTGCGCGCGCTCTCGCACAGGATGCCCGCGTTCTGATCATGGACGAGCCGACTGCGGCCCTGGCCGAGGCGGACGTGCAGCGCCTGATGGCGATCGTGCGCAATCTCTGCGCCCGTGGCGTAGCCATCATTTACGTCAGCCACCGCATGCCGGAAATCTTCGCCCTCGCCAACCGGGTGACGGTGCTGCGCGACGGCCAGCATGTAGGCACCAAGCCTGTTTCGGAAGTGGACGAAGCGAAGCTCGTCTCCATGATGGTGGGCCGCTCTATCGACCGGCTCTATCCGGCCAAGCAGGGCACGGATGGTGATGTCATCCTCGAACTCAAGAACGTCTCCCACAATCGCGTGGTGAGGAACGTATCGCTCAAGCTGCGCCGCGGCGAGATCCTCGGACTTGCGGGGCTCGTGGGCTCGGGCCGGACCGAAACGGCGCTCACCATCTTCGGCATCACGCCCGCCACCGCAGGCGAAATCCTGATCGATGGCAAGCCCACCACCATCGCCACACCGGAAGCAGCCCGCGATCTCGGCATTGCCTATGTGCCGGAGGACCGCGGCCAGCAGGGCCTGATCAAGGCCCAGACCATCGAGGACAACATCGCGCTCGCCAACCTGAAGCGGTTGATGCGCGGCTTCTTCGTCGATGCGAAGCGCGTGACCGAGGAGGCCACTGCGGCCATCGCCCGCTTCGGCATCCGGGCGCGCGGGCCGAAGCAGACGGTGCGGCAGCTCTCGGGCGGCAATCAGCAGAAGGTGGTGCTCGGCAAGTGGCTGGCCACCAACCCGCGCATCCTGATCATGGACGAGCCCACTCGCGGCATTGACGTGGGCGCCAAGGCGGAAATCCACCTGCTGATGCGAAAGCTCGCGGGTGAGGGCATGGCGATCCTGATGATTTCAAGCGAACTGCCGGAGGTGCTGGGCATGAGTGACCGCGTGCTGGTGATGAGCGGCGGCACCGTGACGGCCGAATTCGCCAAGGCCGACGCCACAGCGGAAGCCGTGGGCGCCGAAATGACCCGCACCCGCACGCCGGAGATTGCCGCATGAGCGCCGGCGCCACCATGTCCGCGCCCGGCCGCTCGGCCTTCCAGCGCTTCGTCAGCGGCTACGGGCAGGAGATCGTCGTCTTCCTGTCGATCATCTTCCTCTTCGTCGTGGTGGGCGCCATCAACCCGCGCTTCCTCTCCGACACCAACATCAACTCGATCTTCGCCGGCAATGCCTATATCGCGGTTGCCGCCATCGGCATGTCGATGATCATCATGGCGGGGCACATCGATGTCTCGGTGGGCGCCCTCATCGGCGTGATCGCGACAATCGCGGGCACGCTCGCGGTGAACGGCTATCCCATCTGGATCGCCTGGCTGGTGCCCATCCTCTTCTCCATGGCGGTCAACGCCGGCGTGGGAGCTCTTGTCGCCTACACCCGTATCCCGTCGATCGTGGTCACGCTTGGCATGCTGTCGATCCTGAAGGGCGGCCTGATCAGCGCCACGGAAGGCGCGTGGATCACCAACATGCCCGCCGAATTCATGATCGCCCAGATGCGCCCCTTCGGCATTCCCTCGGCGGTCTACTTCATGGTGATCCTGACGATCATCGCCTCCTTCTTCATCAAGTACACGGACTTCGGCCGCTCCATCTATGCGGTGGGCGGCAACATGGAAGCGGCGCGTGCGGCGGGCATCAACCCGGAGCGCGTCGTCGTCGGCGTCTTCGCCCTGCACGGTTTCTTTGCAGGCGTGGCGGGCATTCTCTTCGCAACGCAGTTGCAGGTGATCCAGTCCACCGTGCCGCCCAACCTTGAACTCACCGTCATCACCGCCTCGGTGATCGGCGGCGTGTCGATCCTCGGTGGCACGGGAACGGTGATCGGTTCGACGCTGGCCGCCATTCTCTTCGCCTGCATCGGCTCGGCCCTCATCTTCCTGAATGTCTCGGCCTACTGGCTCCGCGCCGTGCTGGGCCTGATGATCCTCGCCACGGTTCTTGCCGACATGGCGCGCCGCCGGAGGGCCAAATGACCGCCCGCCTGCTCCGCCACGAAACCATCCTCGCCATCCTCACGGTGATTGCGCTCTTCGTGCTCGCCATGCTCTCCGACAAGTTCTTCACCGGCGAGAACCTGCTGAACCAGGGCCGCCTGATGTCGGAAGTGGGCCTTGTGGCGCTGGCCATGACCTTCGTGATCGTGACAGGTGGCATCGACCTCTCGGTGGGCTCGATCCTCGGCCTTACGGCGATCTTGCTCGGCGTTTTCTGGAAGAACCTCGGCCTGCCGCTGCCGGCGGCCATCGTGCTCGCCATGGCCTGCGGCACCTTCGCGGGCTGGGTCAACGGCTGGATCATCACGCGCTTCAACGTCCCGCCGCTTATCGCCACTTTGGCCACATTGGCGCTGTATCGGGGTCTCGCAGAAGGCATCAGCGAGGCGCGCTCCGTGCGTGGATATCCCGAATGGTTCTTCTTCTTCGGCCAGGGCGAGGTGCTGGGCGTGCCGTTCCAGCTCTGGATCCTCGGCATCGCCACGGTGGTTGCGGCGGTGATCCTCGGACTCACGCCTTTCGGCCGCGCCACTTATGCGATCGGCGCCAACGAAGTGGCCGCCCGCTTCTCCGGCATCCGCGTCAATGCCACCAAGCTGTGGATCTATTCCGCCGCGGGCTTCCTCTCCGCGCTCGCCGCCGTGATCTTCGTCTCGCGCGTCACCACCACGCGCTCCGACATGGGCACCGGCCTCGAACTCGACGTCATCACCGGCGTGGTCCTTGGCGGCACCTCGATTTTCGGCGGGCGCGGCACCATCATCGGGACGGTGCTGGGCCTCATTCTCATTCAGGCCCTGAAAAACGGGCTCGCGCTTTCGGGCGTGAAGGGCGACGGCACCATCGTCGTCATCGGACTGGTCTTGATCGGCGCGATCCTCGTAGGCGCGCTGTTTGACAGGAACAGAGGCGGCTGATTTTCGGGAGGAACAGTTTCCGGCCCACCCGCCTGTGGGACAAGGAAACAACAAATGGGAGTTACAGAGATGAAGAAACTGACACTCGCTGCCTTGCTGGGCCTCGGCCTTGTGAGCGGCCACGCCCTTGCAGCCGGCTGGACCGGCGGCGACGACCAGAAGACCAACCCGCTGGCCTGCGACGGCACGCCTTCGGCTGCCGCTGCAATGCCCTATGACGGCGGCGCGCCCACCAACCCGCCCGACCGCAAGGGCAAGAAGATCACCGTCGTGGACGTGCCGAAGCTGATCGGCATCGGCTACTTCAACGCCACCTCGAAGGGCATCGCTGATGCCGCCGCCGAACTCGGCAACGTCGACGCCAAGACCGACGGCCCGACCAAGGCCAACATCGACGAGCAGATCACCTTCCTCGACAACTACATCACCTCCGGCGTGGACGGCATTCTCTTTGCCGCCAACGACCCGGTCGCCATCGCTCCGGTGCTGAAGAAGGCACTGGAGAAGGGCATCAACGTGGTGGGCTATGACGCCAATTCCACGCCCGACGCCCGCCAGTGGTTCGTGAACCAGGCCCAGTTCAACGGCATCGCCAAGGCGCTGGTTGACTCCATGGCCGCGGAAATCGGCGAGGAAGGCGGCTTCGCCATCGTGACCTCGACCTTCACCACGCCGAACCAGGCCCGCTGGATCGCCGAAATGTCGGCCTATGCCGAGAAGTGCCACCCCAAGATGAAGTGGCTGGAAACGGTGGAAGCCCAGGAAGACAACAACCTGTCCTTCAACCAGGCCACCACCCTCATCAACAAGTATGGCGACGAGCTGAAGGGCATCTTCGGCATGACCTCGGTTGCGACGCCCGCCTCGGCTGAAGCCGTGACCCAGGCCAACAAGTGCGGCAACATCGCCGTCGTCGGCCTTGCCACGCCGAACGCCATGAAGCCCTACGTCGAAAAGGGCTGCGTGAAGTCGGTGGTTCTGTGGAACCCGGTCGACCTCGGCTATGCCGCCATGCAGGTGCTCCGCGCCGTGGCCGACGGCACGCTGCAGCCGGGTGCGACCTCGGTGAAGGCCGGCAAGCTGGGTGAACTCCAGGTCATCAACGGCTCGGAAATCCTTCTTGGCGCACCTTACGTGTTCAACAAGGACAACATCGGCCAGTTCGACTTCTGATATGATCGCCAGAGAAACAGGAACGCCGTCCCACCCGGGGCGGCGTTTTTCTTTGCACCGCGCTACGTGCCGGCGAGGCGCGCGCCTTCGCCATCGAAGAGATGGAGATGTTCGGGCGCGGGCGCGATCTTCACATCTGCGCCTTGCTCGAGGCCTGGGTCGCCCTTCACCTCGGCGAGAATGGCGGACCCATCCGCCGTGCGGGCGTGGACATAGCCCGTCTCGCCCAGGCGTTCGACAAGCTCGACCTTGGCCGGAATGCCGCTTTTGCCGATGACGCAATGTTCGGGCCGGAAGCCTATGGTGATGGCGCCGCTGTTGCCCGCCGCAGTGGCAAGGGGCAGGCTGACACCGGCAACCGTAACCGTCTTGCCCTTGGCATCCAGCGACGCTGCGAGCGTGTTCATGGCCGGCGAGCCGATGAAGCGGGCGACGAAGAGATTGGCCGGCTTGTAGTAAAGCTCGAGGGGCTTTCCGACCTGTTCGACCCGGCCCTTGTTCATGACCACGATTTTGTCGGCGAGCGTCATGGCCTCCACCTGATCGTGGGTGACATAGACGATCGTGGCCTTGAGCAGCTTGTGCAGCTTGGCAATCTCGACGCGGGTGTTGATGCGGAGCGCCGCATCGAGGTTCGAGAGCGGCTCGTCGAAGAGGAAGACCTTCGGATGGCGCACGATGGCGCGGCCGATGGCGACGCGCTGGCGCTGGCCGCCGGAGAGTTCCTTGGGCCGGCGTTTGAGCAGCGGCTCAAGCTGCAGGATGCGCGCGGCCTCGTTGACGCGGGTGGCGATCTCGTCCTTCGGCACGCCTGCGAACTTCAGGCCGAAGGCCATGTTGTTCTCGACGTTCATGTGGGGGTAGAGCGCGTAGGACTGGAACACCATGGCGATCTCGCGCTGGGCGGGGGCCAGGTCCGAGACATTGCGTCCGCCGATCGAGATGGCGCCGGAGGTGATGGGTTCGAGGCCCGCGATCGAGCGGAGCAGGGTGGACTTTCCGCAGCCCGAGGGCCCCACCAGCACGACGAAGGCGCCGTCATCCACCTGCAGGTTGATGTCCTTCAGCACATCGACGGGGCCGAAGGACTTGTGGAGGTGTTCGATCTTCACGTCTGCCATGGCGAACTCATTTCACAGCGCCCGAGGTGAGACCCCGGATCAGCTGGCGGGAAAAGATGACGTAGAGCACCAGCACCGGGATGATGGCGGTGGACAGCGCGGCGAGAACGGCATTCCAGTCGGTGATGTACTGGCCGAGGAACTGCTGCACGCCGAGGGTGATTGTCTGCTTGCCACCGGTTGGCGCCAACAGCAGCGGGAACCACAGGTCGTTCCACACCGGGATCATGGTGAAGACGGCGACCGTCGCCATGGCGGGGCGGAGCAGCGGCAGGATGATGTAGAAGAAGATGTTGTATTCCGAGAGCCCGTCGCAGCGCCCGGCCTCGCGCAGGTCACGCGGAATCTGCTGGATGAATTCCGAGAGGATGAAGATCGCCAGCGGCAGGTTCTGCGCCACGTAGACGAGGACGAGCGCGGTCAGCGTGTTGATCAGGTTCAGGTCCGAGACGAGCTGGATGATCGACACCGAGCCGAGGCGGATCGGCACCATGATGCCGATCGAGAGGAAGATGGCGAGCGGCGTGTTCCAGCGGAACTTGTATTCGGTGAGCGCCCAGGCGGCCATGGCGCCGAAGAGCAGGGTGAAGAAGATCGTGCCCCCCGTCACGGTGATCGAATTCATGTAGTAGGTGGTGATGGCGCTGTCGCCGAAGACCTTGAAATAGCCGATGGGATCGACGTTCCACGGCATGGGCGGCGTCAGCGGCGTGTTGAAGATCGCCCGCTTTGCCTTGAAGGAATTCATGATCACGAGAATGATCGGGAACAGCGCCAGCGCCGTGTAGGCGGTGAGGATGGCGTGGACCGCGAAGGTGGAGACAGGCTTCCGCATCAGAAGGCATACCTCTGCAGGCGGCGCTGGATGAGGAAGAGATAGACCATCACGCCGCAGAGGATGATGAGGAACATCATGGTGGCGATGGTGGCGCCCATGGAGACGTCGCCCAGCTGCAGCTGGTTGCCGAAGAAGACGCGGTAGAAAAGCGTGCCCATGATGTCGGCGGAAAAGTTGGGGCCGGCGAGCGCGCCCTTCATGGCGTAGATCAGGTCAAAGGCGTTGAAGTTGTTGACGAAGGTGAGGACCGAGACGAGCCCGATCGTCGGCCAGATGAGCGGCAGCTTCACATAGAAGAAGGCCTGCAACTGATTGAGGCCGTCAACCGTGGCGGCATCGATCAGTTCATCCGGTATGGCGAGAAGGGCGGTGTAGATCAGGATCATCGGAATGCCGACGAACTGCCACACAGAGATGAGCGAGATGGTGATGAGGGCGGTTGATTCCTCGCCGAGCCAGGGGCCGAAGAGGTAGCCGAGGCCGAAGAACTGCAGGAACATCTTGGCGATGCCCCAGAGCGGCGAGAGGATGAGCTGCCAGGTGAAGCCGATGATCACGACCGACAGCATGGTCGGCATGAAGATGAGCGTGCGGTAGGCGGTGCGGAAGCGCAGCACCGGCAGGCTGAGCAGGGCCGCCAGCAGAAGCCCGATGGGGTTCTGCACGCACATGTGGATGAGGAAGAACTTGATGTTGTTCCGGAAGGCGTTCCAGAACGGCGCCGACCAGGTGGGGTCGGTGAGCAGGGTCACGAAGTTGCCGACACCGTTGTAGACGTACGAACCGTCGTTCTGCTTGGTGTAAAAGGAGCTGACGATGGTGTCGAGCAGGGGATAGACCGAGAAGAGCGTGTAGATGATCACGGCGGGTGCGAGGAAGAACACCAGCACGCGCGCATAGGCACCGGACGACATGCCCACGATGCCGTGCTGCTGCTGCACGCCTTTTGCCGCTGGAGTTTCCATGGTTCCCCGAGAGAGCTGTTCCGGTCTCGCCATCTTGGCGGGCGAGTTGCAGGAAGGTCCTTCCCGCGCGAACGCGGGAAGGAATTCTGTGTGCGGTCAGGCCGCGCTTACTTCTGGTGCGGCGCGTACCACTTCTTCAGCCCGTCTTCGAGCTGGGCCGCGGCCGCATCCGGCGTCATCGCGCCGTTGATCACCTGGGCAGAGACGTTCCACATCTCGTTCTCGAGATTGGGCGTGCCGCGCGAGAGGATCTGGTAGCTGTTGCGGATGGTGGACTTGCAGGTGCCGCGCCAGTTGACGAACTCCTGCGCCACGTCGTCGGTGAGGGTCACCTTGGCGTTGGACAGCGGGAAGAAGCCGGGGAGCGCGTTCGCATAGATGTTTGCGAACTCTTCCGAGCCCACCCAATCGAGGAACTTCTTGGCGTCTTCCTGGTTGGGCGACTTGGCGTTGAGGCCGATGCCGATGTCGGTGTGGTCCGAGATGTAGCAGTCGGAGGCGCCGGCAGGCGGCGGGGCCTTGAAGGCGCCCATGTTCACGTTCTGCGCACGGAAGGTGGAGATGTCCCACGAACCGGCGGCATAGATCGCACCCTTGCCCAGACCGAAGAGGTTCTGGCTGTCGGGATAGGTCTGGGCCTTGTAGCCGTCACCGAGGTAGGGTGCCCACTTGGCCAGCGTGGCCAACGTATCGACATAGGGCTTGTCGGTGAGCTTGGCCGAGCCGTCGATCAGCGCCTTGCGGCCTTCCTCGCCCTTCCAGTAGTTGGGGCCGATGTTCTGGAAGCCCATGGTGGCGGCTTCCCACTGGTCGTTGGTGCCGAGCACCAGCGGCGTGTAGTTGCCGTTGGCCTTGATCTTGTCGAGGACGGCGAAGAATTCCTCTTCCGTCTTCGGCGGCTCCACGCCCACTTCCTTGAAGATGTCCTTGTTGTAGATGAAGCCGTGGATCACCGAGGCCATTGGCACGCAGAAGGTGCTCTTGCCGTCGTCGGTGGTCCAGGCGCTCTTGGCCACGTCGGAGAAGTTGGCCATGGAGGGCAGGTCGTTCAGGGCAACGAGATGGCCCTTGTTGAAGAGTTCGAGGGACGCATCGAAAGGACGGCAGGTGATGAGGTCACCGGCGGTGCCGCCTTCCAGGCGGGCGTTGAGCGCCGCGTTGTATTCCTTGGGCGCGGTCGGCGCGAAATCGACCTGGATGTCCGGATACTTCTTGTTGAAGGCGGGGATGATCTTCTCTTTCCAGATCGTGGCGTCGTCGTTGCGCCAGCTTTCGATCGTCAGCTTGCCGGCCGACGCAGCACCTGCCATGGCAACGCTGGCGGCAGCCGCCAGAAGCAGGGTCTTGAGAGTTGTCTTGATCATGGGTCTTCTTCCTCCTGTTAGGTTTTTTGAGGCTACACCGGGCTTGAAACCTTCGACAAGGCCAGCCGGAGCTTTCCGCCGGATGCAGTCAGTATCTCCTGCGCTGCGGCAAGGTCTTTCGCACCCGCACAGAGCAGTATTGCCAGCTTCACGTCACCGCGGGTGCGGGCAAGGGCTTCGGCGGCGTCCTTCTCGGGCGCGCCGGTGATCTGGGTGATGATGCGGGCAGCCCGGCCCACAAGCTTGCTGTTGCCGGCCTGCACGTTGACCATCAGGCCATCGTGAACCGCGCCAAGCTTTGTATGGACAAGCGTCGAGAGCAGGTTGAGCGCCGCCTTCTGGGCCGTGCCTGCGCCAAGTCGCGTCGATCCCGAGATCACCTCCGGACCGGAGTCGAGGAGAATGACGTGATCGGCGGCCTCCGCCAGCGGTGAATTGGCATTGTTGACGACGGCGATTACGGCACAACCGCGGCCTCGCGCCACCTGTGCGGCGGCAATGGTGTACGGCGTGCGGCCGGAGGCGGCGACGGCGATCAGCACATCGCTCGCGCCGCATTGTTCGGCAGCGCGGCTGCCCGCTTCGAGATCGTCCTCGGCGTCTGCGAGGGTGTCGAACATGGCTTCGCGCCCGCCAGCGATGAGATAGAGAAGCTGCTCATCCTTCATGCCGAAGGTGGCGGGAAGTTCTGAGCCATCCTGCACGGCAACGCGGATCGATGTGCCGGCTCCGGCATAGACGAGCTTGCCACCGCCGGCGATGCGGGGTGCGATGATTTCCGCAGCCTTTGAAATGGCAGGGAGCGCGCGTTCAACGGCATCAAGCGCACGGCGCTGACCGGCAAGAAGCGTCTCCAGAATGCGCTGGTCGCTCCAGGTATCGAAACCCTGGAGGTCCGGCAGGCGTTGCTCTGTCGAGGCGCTGGTTGGCTGCATGGTGCGACAATACCAAAACATAACCACTTGTCCAGAGGCGATTTGAGGGATCGCTCAAACATCAACAGAAAAGCCCTTTTCACGACTCGGGAATCCCGCTGCATTTTGCACTTGCCGTGTGGTATTCTTTTGGTATTCTCACCGCATGTCCAGCGGCAGCACCTATTTTCTTGGAATCGACGGGGGCGGATCGAAGTGCCGTGCCCGCATTCGCGACAGCAACGGCGCACTTCTCGCCGAAGCCCTCGGCGGCTCGTCCAACATCTATCAGGATTTCGATGGCGCCCTTGCCAACATTCTCGCCGCCTCGCGCGAGGCCGCGGCGAAGGCCGGGATCAGGACCGAGGACATTCACGCGGGCCTCGGCCTTGCCGGCATCGTGACTTCCGTCGGGGCCGAGCGCATCACGCAAGCGGGACTGCCCTTCGCTTCGGTGACTGCCGATAATGATGCCTATGCCGCCTGCATCGGCGCCTTCTCCGGCAAGGACGGCGGCATGGTGATCGCCGGCACGGGATCGATCGGCTATGCGCTGGTGGGCGGCGAGCGTCACATGGTGGGCGGCTGGGGCTTCCAGTTGGGTGACCACGGCTCGGGCGCTTGGGTCGGTCATCACGCGGTGCGGCGCGCGGCCCTTGCCATGGATGGCCTGCTGCAGCCCACAAACCTCATCGAAGAAATATTGAAGCGCGTCGGCCGCACCCGGCAGGAGGTGTCGCGCTGGTCCGAGACGGCAACGCCACGCGACTATGCTGCCTTCGCGCCGCTTGTCTTCGAGATGGCAAGCCGGGCCGATGTGCAGGGCATGACCATCGTGATCGAAGGGGCCGCCGCCATTTCCAAGCTCGGCCATGCGCTCCTCGCCCGTGGCGCGAAGCGGCTGTGCCTGCTGGGCGGCCTCTCCCATGTCTATCCGCCCTATCTTGATGCCGATGTGCGCGCCGCCCTTGTGGTGCCCGAGGCGGATGCCATCGACGGCGCCATCATGATGGCCCGGCGCTCACAGGGCCTGCCGGAGAAATGGACATGATCCCGGCCCACCGCGTTTTCTCGCCGAGGCGGTTCTCGTCGCAGGATGCGGCACCGCTCTACATCCGGGTGAAGAAACTGGTGACGGCAGCCATCTCGAACAGCGAGCTGAAGCCGGGGGATGCCATTCCGAGTGAGCGCGATGCCGCGGAGCAACTGGGCGTGAGCCGCGTCACGGTGCGCAAGGCCTTCACCGAACTGGTGCATGAGGGCGTGCTGGTTCAGCGGCGCGGCTCCGGCACCTTCGTGCAGGACAATGCGGCGCGGCTTGAGCAGCCGCTCTCGCGCCTCACCAGCTTCAGCGAGGACATGAAGCTGCGCGGCCTCGCCACCGATGCCGACTGGCTGGACCGTTCCATCGGCCTGCCCACGCCGGAAGAGGCGATGAAGCTCTCGATTTCGCCCAGCGACCGGGTCTGCCGCTTCCACCGCCTGCGCCGCGCCGATGGCGTACCGCTGGCGATCGAGCATGCCGTCATCCCCGCGCGCTTTCTTGCCGATCCGCAGGCGGTGCAGCGTTCGCTCTATGCGGCGCTCGATGAGCGCGGCTTCAAGCCGGTGCGCGCCCTGCAGCGCCTTCATGCCACCGCGCTGTCGGGTCAGGAGGCCAAGCTGCTGCGCATGCCGGAGGGAAGCCCGGCCTTGTCCATCGAACGCATTTCCTATCTGCCCGACGGCCGCACGGTGGAATACACACAATCGCGATACCGCGGCGATGCCTATGACTTTGTCGCAGAACTGTCGCTGGCACAGGAGCAGAGACCATGAGCTTCATGCGCAGCGAGGCGAGCGAAGCGCCCGAGGCCATTGCCTGCTTCCTCGATCACAACAAGACGGCACTTCACGCGCTGGGCCGCCGCCTGCGCAGCATGGACCCGCCCGTTGTCCTCACCTCGGCGCGCGGAAGTTCCGACAATGCGGCGGGCTATCTCAAGTATCTGACAGAGATCGCGCTTGGCGTGCCCTGTGCGTCGGTGGGTGCCTCGGTCGCCTCGCTTTACGGCGCAAGCCTGCGGGTCAGGAACGGCCTCTCGGTGACGATCTCGCAATCGGGAAAGAGCCCGGACATCGTGGCGCTTCAGGAAGCGGCGCGCACATCGGGGGCGCTCACGGTGGCCATCGTCAACGTGGACGATTCGCCTGCCGCGAAGAGCGCCGACATCTGCCTGCCGCTCTGCGCCGGGCCGGAACAGAGCGTCGCTGCCACCAAGACCTTCATCGTCTCGCTCGTGGCCTCCGCAGCCATCGTGGCGGAGTGGAAGGGGGATGCCGCTCTCTCGAAGGCAATCGCAGAACTCCCCGAACAACTGGCGCGCGCCCGTGAATTGGAGTGGAGCAGCTTCATCGAAACCACGGCGCGGGCCGAGTCGCTTTACGTGCTGGGGCGCGGACCGTCTTTCCCGATAGCGTCCGAGACGGCGCTCAAGCTCAAGGAAACCTGTGCCATCCATGCGGAGGCCTATTCCGCCGCGGAAGTGATGCACGGTCCGCTCGAACTGGTGGAGGCGGGCTTCCCGGTGCTGGTGTATGCGCAGGATGACGTGGCCCGGCCAGCCACCGAGGCTGCGGTCGCACGGCTCAAGTCCATGGGCGCGGCGGTGGCCGTGGCGGGGGGCGATCTCCCCGTGATCGCGGCGGATCATCCCTTGCTCGCACCCATCCCGATGATCCAGACAGCCTATCTCGCCATCGAGACGCTGGCGCAGACGCTTGGCCGCAATCCGGACAAGCCGCGGCAGCTCAAGAAAGTGACGGAGACGGTGTGATGGTCTTCGCGCTGGCAGGGGCAACGGTCTTCGATGGTGAAACCTTCCACGACGGCATGGCCGTCACCATCGAAGGGCGGCAGATCCGCGCCATTGCGCCCCGGTCCGCACTTGCGTCGGGCATCAAGGTGATCGAGCTTGCAGGTGGCATCCTTGCGCCCGGCTTCATCGACGTGCAGGTGAATGGCGGCGGCGGAGCGCTTCTCAACGATCATCCTTCGCTCGAGGTGGTGCGCACCATCGCCGACTCGCACCGGCGATATGGCACGGTTGGCATGTTGCCCACCGTGATCACCGACGCGCCGGAGGTGACGGCGGCGGCCATCGCGGCGGTGAAGGCCGCGCGCGCGGCAGGCCTCGCCCATGTGCTCGGCATCCATGTGGAGGGGCCATTCCTCGATCCCGCCCGCAAGGGGGCCCATGACCTTCAGTTCATCCGCGCGATCACCTCGGACGATATCTCGCGTCTTGCGACGGCGGAGTGCGGAAAGCTGATGCTGACGCTGGCGCCAAACCGCGTGCCGCCGGACCGCATTCGTGACCTGGTGAAGGCCGGCGTGCTTGTGAGCCTCGGCCATTCGGATGCAGACGCGAAGGATGTTCACGCGGCCCTCGCGGCGGGCGCAACGTCCTTCACTCATCTCTTCAACGCCATGAGCCAACTCACGGGCCGCGAACCGGGAATGGTCGGTGCGGCCCTTGCCGATCACGACAGCTTCCTCGGTGTCATCGCCGACGGTCTGCATGTGCATGACACGTCCCTGCGGCTTGCCTTCGGCGCCACGCCGCTCGAGCGCTTCATGCTGGTGACGGATGCCATGCCGCCGGCTGCAGGAGGGCCTGACGTATTTCATTTGCAGGGCCGCGAGGTGAAGCGGATCAACGGCAAGCTGCAACTGGCCGACGGCACACTGGCGGGGTCCAACCTCACCATGGATGAAGCGGTGCGCTACGCCGTGCAAAAGCTGCACGTGCCGCTGGCGAGTGCCTTGCAAATGGCTTCGCGCAATCCCGCGCGGTTCCTTGGACTTCAGGATCATCTCGGCGTGATCAGGCCGGGCGCGTTGGCGAGTCTGGTGCATGTGAATGAAGATCTGCACGTGATACAGACATGGGTGGAGGGACAATGAAGAAGGTGCGCGTGCTGGTGGTGGGCGTGGGCAACATGGGGCTCTCCCATGCCCGGGCCTATGCGGCCAACGAGGGTTTCGAGATTGCCGGCCTGTGCAGCCGCGGCATTGACCAAAGAGCCGACATCAAGGCGGAGTTTCCGGGCATCGCTCTCTTCAACGACTATGCCGAGGCGCTGGCCGCCACGCATCCCAATGCCGTCTCGATCAACACCTGGCCCGATACCCATGGCGAATACGCCAAAATGGCGCTGAACGCGGGATGCCATCTCTTCATCGAGAAGCCGCTGGCAGCAACCGTGGAGGAGGCGCGCGCCATCGCGGCGCTGGCCAAAGACAAAAAGCTGAAAGTAGTGATCGGTTACATTCTCCGCGTCCATCCCTCGTGGATGAAGTTCGTGGAAGTGGGCCGCACCCTCGGCAAGCCTCTGGTGATGCGCATGAACCTCAACCAGCAATCCTCCGGTGCGCAGTGGCAGGTGCACAAGCAGCTGATGAATTCGATCTCGCCCATCGTGGATTGCGGCGTGCATTATGTGGACGTGATGTGCCAGGTGACGGGTGCCATGCCGAAAAGCGTGCATGCCGTCGGCGTGCGCCTCACCGATGAGGTGGGGCCTGAGATGTACAACTACGGCCAGCTTCAGGTCACCTTCGATGACGGGTCCGTCGGCTGGTATGAGGCGGGCTGGGGCCCGATGATGAGCGAGACGGCCTTCTTCGTGAAGGACATGATCGGGCCCAAGGGGTCCGTCTCCATCGCCATGGACGAGAGCAAGACGGAGTCCGCCGACGTCGACAGCCACACCAAGACTTCGGCGCTTCGTGTGCATCACGGCCGGCTGGGCAGCGACGGCAAATTCACGAGGAAGGACGACATCATCCGCATGGATGATGAACCGGGCCATCAGGAACTGTGCAACCGCGAGCAGGCGGTGTTCCTCGATGCCATCGTCAATGACCGCGACATGACCCGACACGTGGACGAGGCGATCAACTCGCTTCGGATCGTGCTGGCAGCCGATGAAAGCGTGCGCACCGGCAAGGTCGTCCAGCTTTGAGGCTGGCGGGCAGCGTCAGCGCGGGAAGCGGCGCCTGCAACGAGGATGCCGCCGGGCATGTGATCCGTGGCGGTGACGTCATCGCCGCCTGGGTGTTCGACGGCGTGACCGGGATCAACGGCCGCAACTATCTTCCCGCTGCAACCGATGCCGCATGGCTGGTGGAGCGGGCAGGGGCGCATCTGCAGGAGCTTGCACCCGCGGACATTTCACTTCCCCACCTGCTTTCGCAACTCGTGGACCGCCTGCAGCAGGACTGGCGCACGGCATCGGCAGGTCTGTCACTGCCTGATGGCTACGACATTCCCGCCGCCTGTCTGATTCTCGCGAAGCGTTATGAAGACGGCTGGCGCGCGCTCCGCCTCGGCGATTCCATGCTGCTGGTGGAGAATGAAGAGGTGCGGCTCATTCCGCCGCCGGGCAGCGACCTCCACACGCTGGAGACATATCTTCGCGAGGAAGCACGCCGCCGCCGGGCCCACGGGCTCTCTGATTTCCAGGCGCTGCTCAAGGAATTTCACCCGCGCCTGATGGCGAGCCGCAAGTCGCGCAACACCCAATCCAACCACTCCATCCTCGTGGCCGATCCGTCGTCACTCAATTGTCCGGAATACATCGAGATCGGTCATCCCCGGTCGTTGCTGCTCTGTACGGACGGCTTCTACCGGGCCGTGGATAATTATTCTTTGGTGGACGATGCCGGGTTGGTCTCAGCGTGCAAGCAGGTAGGCGGCGTGGACCGCGTGCTCGAACGCATTCGCGCCACGGAAGCCGCTGATCCGCATTGCGAAAAATTCCTGCGCTTCAAGCCCGCCGACGATGCCTCCGCGGTGATGCTGGTGCGCTGAGGGCCGCGTGCAGTCCGCCCGCCCTCTTGACATTCCCGCCCACGTTGCAAGTCTGTGACAAACAAGAACAATGACGTGAATGGGTGGACCATGTTCCTCGGCATCGACCTCGGCACCTCTGGTGTAAAATCGGTCATCATCGACGACAATCAGGCCTTCATCGGAGAAAGCACTTCGAAAAGCTTCGATGTGTCTCGCCCGCATTTCGGCTGGTCCGAGCAGGATCCCGCAATCTGGTGGGACGGCGTGTGCCAGACACTCGATGGCCTGAAGGCAAGCCACCCGAAGGAACTCGCGGCGGTGAAGGCGATCGGCCTTTCGGGACAGATGTATGGCGCCACCGTCCTCGATGCCGCGGACAAGCCGCTCCGCCCCTCGATCCTGTGGAATGACACGCGCACGGAAAAGCAGTGCGTGGAACTGGAGCGGCGCGAACCCAAGCTGCGGTCCATCGTCGGCCGCAAGCCCACACCCGGTGTCACGGCCGTGAAGCTGCTCTGGCTCGAGGAATTCGAGCCGGAGCTCTTCGCCAAGGTGAAGACCGTGCTGCTGCCCAAGGATTATCTCCGCCTCATGCTCTCGGGTGACAAGGCCTCCGACATGGCGGACTCGAGCGGCACCATATGGATGGACATCAGCAAGCGCGACTGGTCGGCAGAACTGTTGAACGCTTCCCACATGGACAAGGCGCAGATGCCGAAGCTCTATGAGGGTACGGAAGCGACGGGCAGGATCCGTCCCGAACTCGCGGCCCGCTGGGGCATGTCGCCCAACGTGGTGATTGCCGGAGGTGGCGGCGACAATGCCTGCGGCGCTTGCGGCACGGGTGTGATCGGCGAAGGCGAGGGAACGGTCTCGCTCGGCACTTCGGGCGTTCTCTTCGTCTCGATGAAGACGCCGCGGCCCAGCTATGAATATGCCATCGAAACACTCTGCCACTCGGTGCCCGGCACCTGGCATCAGATGTCGGTCATTCTTTCTGCCACCTCCTGCCTCAATTGGGTGGCCAAGCTCCTGAAGCGCAACGCCGCCGAACTGGTGACCGAACTGGGCACGGCGCTGACGGCGCCGTCTTCGGTTCTGTTCGTGCCCTTCCTCGATGGCTCGTGGTCGCCCCACAGCGACACGGAAATCCGCGGCGCGCTCTTCGGTCTGCAGCATTCCACCGACGATGCCGAGATGGCCCGCGCGGCGTTGCAGGGCGTGGCCTTTGCGCTCCGTGAATGCGCCGATGCCTTCCGCGCCACCGGCACCTCCATCGACCGGTTGCTCGCCATTGGCGGTGGCTCGCGGTCCGATCTCTGGCTGTCGATGATCGCAACTCTGTTCGGCATCGAACTGCGTGTGCCGGAATCGAGCGAGCTTGGGGCCGCCTTCGGTGCGGCCCGGCTGGCGATGATTGCCCACAGCGGCGCCAACCCGGCGGACGTTCTTACCCGCCCGAAGATCAACCGGACCATCGCGCCGAACACCGGGCTCAGCGTGGCCTATGACCAGAGCTACAGCGAGTGGCGCCATGCCATCGCCCAGATCCGCATGCGGGGCGTGGGCAAGACCCTCTGATCCTCTCTGCAATCCCCGGTCGCACCCCGGCTGCCTGCAAGCAGGTAGCATCTCTGCCATCACTTTGCTTTCATTGCCGTAAAGTGTCCGCAGGAATTGCGGGAAGGGAATCAGATGCAGGCAGATATCGGGCTCGTCGGCCTCGGCGTGATGGGCGGGAACCTGGCGCTCAACATGGCCGAGAAGGGCTTCACCGTGGCGGTGCACAGTCTCGACTGGCCGGCTGTGACGGCCTTCGTTGCGGGTGCGGGCGAACTTGCGCCCCGCATCCTGCCGGCAAAGACGATGAAGGAATTCGCTGACCTCATCCGCCCGCCGCGCCCGGTGATCCTGCTCGTGCCTGCAGCGGCGGTTGATGCGGTGATGAAGTCGCTGAGCGAAGTACTTGCGCGCGGCGATGCCGTGATCGACGCCGGCAACTCCGACTTCCACGAAACCGAGCGCCGCCAGCGCGACATGGTGGATGATGGCATCATGGTGCTGGGGGTGGGTGTTTCCGGCGGCCACGAAGGCGCACGCCACGGACCCTCGATCATGGCGGGCGGGCCTGTTCAGGCCTACCGCATGGCCGAACCCGTGCTGACTGCGATTGCCGCGAAGTACGAAGGCGAGGCCTGCTGCGCCTGGCTGGGGCCGGGTGGTGCCGGGCACTTCGTCAAGACCATCCACAACGGCATCGAATACGCCGATATCCAGATGATCGCCGAAATCTACGGGCTGATGCGCGATGGCCTTGGCATGAGTGCTGCCGAGATGGCGCAAGTCTTTGCAGAATGGAACAGGGGCAGGCTCAACTCCTATCTGATCGAAATCACGGCGCAGGTGCTTGAGACGGTCGACGATGCCACGCACAAGTCGCTTGTGGACCTGATCGTTGACCGGGCCGAGCAGAAGGGCACAGGCCGCTGGGCGGTGATCGAGGCGCAGCGCCTCGGTGTCTCGGCGGAAACATTGGAAGCTGCGGTCGGTGCGCGCGTGCTTTCGTCGCTCAGTCAGCAGCGGGCCACGGCGGAGAAACTCTATGACCTGCCGCGGCATCCGCTCGCGCTCGATCGTGCGGCAGCCATTCCGAAGCTGGAGCAGGCGCTCTTTGCCGGAAAGATCATGGCCTATGCCCAGGGCTTCGCGGTGATGGCGCATGCTTCGGAGCAGAATGTCTGGAACCTGCCGCTTGCCACCATCGCCAGCATCTGGCGGGCAGGCTGCATCATCCGCTCGCAGTTCCTCGATACCATCACCGAGACCTTCCGCGCCGAGGAGGGCATGCTCAACCTGCTGCTGGCGCCGCGCTTCGTAACCATGATGAAGGACAATCATCAGGGCCTGCGCGAAGTCGTCTCCCATGCGGCGCTTGCAGGGTTGCCGGTACCCGCCTTGTCGGCAGCACTTGCCTCCTTCGATGGTTATCATCAGGCGCGGGGATCGGCCAATCTCATCCAGGGCCTGCGCGACTTCTTCGGCTCACACTCCTTCGAGCGCATCGACAAGGTGGGCCCGCAGCACGGCATGTGGTGAGGCGGTTCAGCTTTTCCGGTTGAGGTCGCGCGCCGCCTTGCGGACGAGGGCTGAGACCTGCGCGAGGTGATCGGCGATGGGGCTTGTCCTCCGCCAGAGCATCCCGATCTTGCGGGCCGGACGGGGCGAAGGCAGCCGCGCGACAGTGACGGAGGCCGAGCGCGTTTCGATGCCTACGGCCATTTCCGGAATGAGGGTGACGCCGATTCCCGCCGCCACCATCTGCACCAGTGTCGAAAGCGAGCTTCCTTCCATCAGGCTGCGCGGCGCAGACGGCGTGAGCCGGCAATAGGAGAGTGCCTGATCGCGGAAGCAATGTCCTTCCTCAAGAAGCAAGAGCCGCATCTCCCGCAGGTGGGCGGGATCGGGCACGGGCTTTCGCGCATCAGAGGCTGGGCGCACCAGCAGGAACTCTTCATCGAACAGCGGCTCCTCATGGAGCGAGGGTTCGGAGACGGGCAGGGCGACGATGGCGGCATCGAGCTTCGCATCGATCAGGTTGGCGATGAGCTTCTGGGTAATCGCCTCGCGTGGCAGCACATCAAGTCCGGCATAACGCTGCGACAGCGCCTTGATGACGCCGGGCAGGAGATAGGGTGCAACCGTAGGAATGATGCCGAGTCGGAAGCGGCCAAGAAAGGGCCCGACGCGCGCCTGCGTGAACTCCGACAATTCATCGACGGCGCGCAGGATGTCGCGGGTGCGCACCGCGAAAGCCTCACCGAGGTCCGTGAGCCGCACCTGCCGCGCACCCTTCTCGACAAGCGGTGCACCGACGGCATCTTCCAGCGCCTTCATCTGCAACGACAAGGCAGGTTGTGAAATCGCACATGCTTCCGCAGCCCTGCCAAAATGTCCGTGCTGGGCGAGTGCCTCAAAATAGCGCAACTGACGGAGTGTAATGCTGTCCATTGGATAATCTTATCATTGGCATTTGAAAATGCGAATTCTAATTATGATTGAAAATGCTAGGATGATATCCGGGAACACAGGTTTCAGAACGTTACGGAGGTTCAGATGGATGGAAATGATGTGAAGACGGCGGGCAAGTGCCCGATCATGCATGGCGGCCACACCACGGTGGGCCAGTCGAACATGGAGTGGTGGCCGAAGGGCCTCAATCTCGACATCCTGCATCAGCACGACAGCAAGACCAATCCGCTGGGCAAGGATTTCAACTACCGCGAGGAAGTGAAGAAGCTCGACGTGGCGGCCCTCAAGAAGGACCTGAAGGCGCTGCTCACCGACAGCCAGTCCTGGTGGCCGGCCGACTGGGGCCACTACGGCGGCCTGATGATCCGCCTCGCCTGGCACTCCGCCGGTTCCTACCGCCTGGCCGATGGCCGTGGCGGTGGCGGCAGCGGCAACATCCGCTTCGCGCCGCTCAACTCCTGGCCCGACAACGTCAGCCTCGACAAGGCCCGCCGCCTGCTCTGGCCGATCAAGAAGAAGTACGGCAACAAGCTGAGCTGGGCGGATCTCATCATCCTCGCCGGCAACATGGCCTACGAGTCCATGGGCCTCAAGGTCTTCGGTTTCGGCTTCGGCCGCGAAGACATCTGGCATCCCGAGAAGGACACCTACTGGGGGTCGGAAAAGGATTGGCTTGCCGCCACCCGCTATGACGGGGAAGACCGCGCCTCGCTGGAGAACCCGCTTGCCGCCGTGCAGATGGGCCTCATCTACGTGAACCCCGAAGGCGTGATGGGCAAGCCCGATCCGCTCCGCACCGCGCAGGACATCCGCGTCACCTTCGCCCGCATGGCGATGGATGATGAAGAGACGGTGGCCCTCACCGCCGGTGGCCACACCGTCGGCAAGGCTCACGGCAACGGCGACGCCACCAAGATCGGCGCGAGCCCGGAAGGCGCCGACATCGAGCTGCAGGGCCTCGGCTGGGCCAATGGCAAGAACCGCGGCATCGGCCGCGATACCATGTCGAGCGGTATCGAAGGTGCCTGGACGCCGAACCCCACCAAGTGGGACAACGGCTACTTCCACATGCTCTTCAACTACGAATATCAGCTCACCAAGAGCCCGGCGGGCGCGTGGATCTACCAGCCCGTCAACGTGAAGCCCGAGGATATGCCGGCCGACGTCGAGGATCCGTCGATCCGCGTCATGCCGATCATGACCGACGCCGACATGGCGATGGTAAAGGACCCGATCTACCGCAAGATTTCGGAGCGCTTCTACAAGGACCACGACTACTTCTCGGAAGTCTTCGCGCGCGCCTGGTTCAAGCTCACCCATCGCGACATGGGCCCGAAGGTGCGCTACATCGGTCCCGACGTGCCGAAGGAAGACCTGATCTGGCAGGACCCGATTCCGGCCGGCCGCAAGGACTATGACGTTGCCGCCGTGAAGGCGAAGATTGCCGCCAGCGGGCTTTCCGCCAGCGACATGATCGCCACCGCCTGGGACAGCGCACGCACCTATCGCGGCTCGGACATGCGGGGCGGTGCCAATGGCGCGCGCATCCGCCTTGCGCCGCAGAAGGATTGGGAAGGAAACGAGCCCGCGCGCCTCGCCCGCGTTCTTGCCAAGCTGGAGCCCATCGCCGCTGCGACGGGTGCGAGTGTGGCAGACGTGATCGTGCTCGCCGGCAATGTCGGCCTCGAGCAGGCGATCACGGCGGCTGGCTTCAATGTGACGGTGCCGTTTTCGCCCGGCCGTGGTGATGCCACCGACGGCACGACGGATGCAGACTCCTTCAGCGTGCTCGAGCCTCTGGCCGATGGTTTCCGCAACTGGCTGAAGAAGGACTATGTGGTGACGCCGGAGGAGCTTCTCCTCGACCGCGCCCAGCTCATGGGCCTCACTGCCGCCGAAATGACGGCGCTGGTGGGTGGCATGCGCGTGCTCGGCACCAACCACGGCGGCACGAAGCATGGTGTGTTCACGGATCGCGTGGGCGCCCTCACCACCGACTTCTTCGTGAACCTGACGGACATGGCCTACACGTGGAAGCCGGCGGGCGGCCACTACGAAATCCGTGACCGCAAGACGGGCGCGGTGAAGTGGACGGCCACCCGCGTCGACCTCGTATTCGGATCGAATTCGATCCTGCGCGCCTATGCCGAAGTCTATGCCCAGGACGACAGCAAGGAGAAGTTCGTGAAGGACTTCGTCGCGGCCTGGACCAAGGTGATGAACGCCGACCGCTTCGATCTGGTGCATTGAGGCGGGCGAACGCTCAACTCCGCGTCAAAAAGGAAAGAAGCTGCGTCACCGCTCGCGACGGCGGAGACCAGCTTCTTTTTTTGTCTGCCTGTGAATGACCAAAGCTGGATTCCGGCTCGCGCGCGACATCTCGCTTCGCTCGATCAAGGCGCGCGTCCGGAATGACGGGAGTGGGGATTGCGCCTCTCTCTCGACCGTCACCCCCGCGGAGGCGGAGGCCCAGCTTCTTTCCTCTTGCGTCGCTTGATCAGGGTGCACGTCTGGAATGACGGTGGGTGGCGGGCGAATGTCACTTCGTCAGCAGCGGCTCGTAGCGCTTGTCGGTCAGGGCGCGAAGGAACGCCACCAGCGCATTGATCTCGCGGTCCTTGAGCGGCGGGCCGCTTTCCAGTTCCTTCAATGACAGCGTGCCCTCCACCTCGGGCGGGGCCCATGCAGCACCGGTCTCGGGGTTGATCTGCCGCTTCGGAGAGGTGCTGTTGTACTTGTTGTAGAACAGGATGACGGTGCGCAGGTCCTTGAACACGCCGTTGTGCATGTAGGGCCCGGTCACCGCCACGTTGCGCAGCGTCGGCACCTTGAATTTGCCCTTGAGGCTCTCGTCGTTGCCCACCGCCGTGTTCTGGAAAAGCCCGAAATCCGGCTGGCCCGCTCTGCCGTTCACTGCGCGCAGGGCGGTATTCTCCGGCGTGCCGATATTGTGGAAGGTATAGTTGGTGAACGTCTCGTCCTTCGCGTCAGGGAAGGCATTGAGACGGTGGCATTGCGAGCAGTTGGTGAACTGGTTGGAGAAGAACAGCGTACGCCCCAGTTCCTCCTCGTCCGTGAGCTTGATCTCGCCGCGGAGCGCCCGGTCATAACGGGAGTCGAAGGGCGAGAATGCTGATGTGCGCTCGAAGGCGGCAATCGCCTTGGTCATGGCGGCATAGCCCGTGTCGGCGTCATCAAGCGTGCCGGCGCCATAGAGCTTATCGAAGGCGGCCACATAGTCCGGATTTTCCTTCAACCGCGCCACCACATCCGCCTTGCTCTTCATGCCCATCTCGAGCGGGTTGAGCGGCGGGCCGCCGGCCTGGTCTTCCAGCGTGGCGGCGCGGCCGTCATGGAACAGCCCGCCGCGCCAGACCCCGGCCGTGTCCTTGCCAAAGACGGGCGCAAAGCGGGCGTAAGCCGCAGTGGGCGCATTGCGGTCGCCAAGCGAGGTTCCGTCATCGCCGGGTGATGCGGCCCGGCCCGCGATTGTCTCGCGCGGATCGGAGAAGGCGTGATCGGGGGAGTGGCAGGAGGAGCAGGACTCCGTGCGGTTGGCAGACAGGTTCGTGTCGAAGAACAGGGCCTCGCCCAGCGCCTCGGCACTGTCCAAGCTGGCCGCGTGTGCCGCTCCGATGGCACACACGGCAGCGAACTGGGCAATCATGACCCTCAGCAACATCATCAGCCCTTCAACTGCAGCAGATGATTGTCCCAGACGAAGCCGAGCAGCCGGGGCTCACCTTCGAGGGCCCCGTCGTGGCCGATCTCCTGCACGCCGCTGTTACCCGAGGTGGCGACGAAGCCATCGGCGATGGGGGCGATGCCGCAGACATCTGTCTTGGTCACGGCGGTGAGAAAGCGGCGCTCCGCCATCGACCACAGCATCACCTGCCCGCCGTGCGGACTGGTGGCGGCGAGCAGTGTGCCATCGGCATTGAAAGCGACGGAGCCCACGTAGTTCTTCATGCGGGCAAGCGCAGTGTCCTCGCTGGCGAGGAACTCCGTCTTGCCGCTCTTCGTCCACAGCCCGACGAGCGGCGGAAGGTCATCCGCCTCGCCCTGATGCTGGCATCCGAAGGCGACCGTGCCGTCCTGCTGCGCATCCAGGTGGCGTATGCTCAGCTTGCGCAATTGTGAATCGAGTTCAATGACATCGCGCCGCGTGTTCGCACGAAGGTCGAAGCGCACGAGATTGGGCGGCGCATCCGTCTCCAGCAGAAAGTCGCGGCCCGTCTTGAGGTCGGTGCGCATGCCGCCATTGGCGATGAAGAGGTCGCGGCCATCGGGCGAGAGCGTGATGTCGTGCGGGCCCACGCCGAAGCTCGGCACCTCACCCACTCGGCGGTAGGCGGCCTTTGCATCATAGATACCGATGACGCCCTGGTTGGTTTCGTCGTCGTTCTCGGTGGCGTAGAGCAGGGTGCCGTCCTTCGAGAAGACTCCATGTCCGCAGAACTGCCGGTGCGGTGACGCCGCAACGCTGCTGCGGATCGTTCCTGTCGCCGCATCGATCACCATCATCCAGGCACCGGGCCGCCGCGCAAAGACGATCACCTCGCCGGCACCCGGCCGCTCCAGCGTGTCATGGCCGCGGGCGGGAAGCGAGGTGGCGAAGAGTTCGTGCCCGTTCTCGTCGAAGCAACTGACGGAGGCATTCTGTTCCGCATCAAGACGGCAGGAGACGTAGACGTCGCGGCGTGCGGCCACTGCCACGCGGGGCGCGAAGGCACCGGCGAGCAGTGCGGCCAGAACGGTGCGGCGGTCAATCACCATCGGAACTGTTGAACCCCACTGTCACGCCCAACGCCGCCGCCACGTCGGTGCTGGCACTGTCACCCAGGCTGTCGATGGCGGCGAGGAGGAAGTTGGCATCGGCCCGCGCCTTGCCCTTGGCGTAGTCGGCAAAGGGCTCATGCATGCCGGCGATGGCCTGCCTTGTAGAGGCGGCGCTGTAGGTCATGTTGCCGGGCTCGGGCAGGGCGGCATCAATGATGCCGGCCACCTTCTCGTAGGTTTCCATGTTGATGGCGAGGGTGCGAAGGCTGCGAGCCGAACGCCACAGCTCAGCCGCCTTGGGCTTGGCCTGGGCTTCGGTCTTGCCGATCACGGATTCGAATTTCTCATCCTTGATGATGCCGACGCCGGAGACGATGTCGGTGGCGAGGGCGGTGCGATCCGCGGCCGTGGAGGGGGCGGTGAGCGCGGCCCATTCGCTGGCGAAGGCGTGGGCGAGTGCTGCTGCGTTGCGCGACGCGGCAACACCGAGCTTGCATTCCGCACTGCCGGCCGTAGGCGCATCCCTCGGCTTGCCATCATCGAACAGCAGGCGTTCCAGCACCGGCAGGCCCTGGATCGCCGCGCTCTGCTGGCTGATCCATGCGTCGTCCATGTTAACGGGCGGAGACTTGAGGACCGCAGCCATGGCCTTGGCGACGGCATTCTTGCGCTCCGGCCAGAGATAGAAGCGGTCGCGGCGGAAATCCTTCGAGGCTGGGCCCATGCGGAAGATGTCGACCCCAGCCCAGGCATCCGCCACCTCATGGAACGAGGCGATGACGGCGGAGTGCGCGGCAGCGTTTCCACCGCACATCGTGTCCCAATCCTTGGCGTGTTCGGCGGCCTTCTCATCCAGCGCCGTAAAGCCTGGCCTGATCACCTGCGAAACAATCGCAGTGTAAACCTCGTCAGGTGACGCCGCCTGCACGGGGGCAGCGAATGCCGCAAGCGCCAGAAGCGCAGTCGCCGCCAGCATCCGCCGGGCATCAGAGAGAAGAGAGAAACTGCAGCAGCGCATCCTTGTCTTTCCTGTTCAGGGCCCGGAAGGCAGTGGCAGAGGACTCTGCCTCGCCACCGTGACGGGCAATGGCGTCTTCAAGAGTTGCGGCAGCGCCATCATGCATGAAGCGGCGGCGCCCGCCATCGGCGGCAAGATCAACGAGCGGCGCCGTCCGCCATTCGCTTGTCTCTGCATCCGCTTCCTTCACCACGCCTCCATCCTGCGCGCCAAGATCATGCAGCAGCAGGTCGGAGTACAATGTGGCAGTTTGGCCGCCGCGTGCCGGGAGTGCCGGCGCATGGCAGGCGGCACAGCCAGTCGAGATGAAGAGAGCGGGTGGTGGCGCTGCTGCACGCTGCGGCCTCAGCGTGCGGAGATAGTCGGCGGTGAGCGCGATCATCTGGCGGGAGAGTTCCTGGTTCTCGGTTGCCGCACTGACGCCTGACGGTGCGCGGAGACATTTCGCCTGGGCCGCAGTGCAGTCACCGGAAGGGCGCGGTTCGGAGAGGCTCGAAAGACCGAGATCGAAGGCGAAGGCATCGGCAATCTGTGTGTCGAGCGTCGCGTGGCTGGCCTTGAGGCCGAAACGCCCGGCCGCCGTGCCACCCTTGCCATCACCCACCTTGCGCACGCGACCGGAAATGCCATCGCCATTTGCATCGTCCGGATCGGCGGTGCGGAGAATCGCGTCTTCATCGACCTGCTCGATCATCTGCATGGCGCGAAGGCCGGGGGCCTGGCGCACTTCCTGACGGACGGCTTGGCTCGGCTCGGCCAATGTGACGCGCACCCCCCCGTTCTGCCACGTCGTCCGTCCCTCGGCGGCGAAGCCAGCAATGGCATGGGTTTGCAGTTGCCGTCCGAGCACGGGATGAGGGGCGCCATTGCCATCGGTCAGGCGGACGACAAGGCCATCAGGTGCACGGCCATCCTTGCCCGCTGGAAATCGCGCACCGGTCCCGCCCTGATGGCAGGCGGTACAGGAGCGCGCGTTGAAGAGGGGGCCCAGACCGTCCGCAGTGTCTGTCGAGGCAGGAGCCGCCACCCACTGGCGATCGAACAAGGCCTTGCCGAGCGCGGCGTCGAGCCCGTCCATCGCCATGGCGCGCGTACCCGTGGCGAGTGCGGCCAGGGTCAGGGCCATGGCGGCCAGCAGTTCCAGCCAGAACATGCGCAAGGTCGGGTTACTCCGCTCCGAATTCTATTCTGAGTGAAATACTCGGAATTGGGATGGAGTCAAGCCTTGCGGGGCAAGTCAGCGCCGGGCGTCGGCCCAGTCATTATATGTGAGGTAGGTCTTCTGGGTTGTAATGTGGTCGGCGATGTACTTGGCATCATGCCACACGCCCCAGATGAAGGTGGAGCCGCGCCGCGAGAGCCAGGGCAGGCCGAGGAAATAGACACCGGGTTCCGCCGAGACCCCGCGCTGCTGGATCGGCTTTCCCTTGCTGTCGAAGGCCGCCACCTTGAGCCAGCTGTAGTCGGTGGCAAAGCCCGTGGCCCAGATGATGGTGGTGACGCCGGCCTTGGCGAGATCAAGTTCGAGAATGGGCGTATCGATGCAGGGTGAGCTGGGCCCGAATTTGCGGGCCTCCGGTTCTTCCGGAAGAGAGAGGCCGTTCCGCTTCACGAAGGCGTCCGCCTCGTCCAGCACCGAGAGATAGTTGGCGTCGCCGTCGGCAATGTTCTTCTGAAGATCGTTGGCGAAGTGCATGACGCCGTTCCGGAACGACTCGGTGCGTCCCACAAGGTTCATGCCGCGCGCGGCGAAGTTGCGGAAGTCCACCGTGGCACCACCATAGGCGCCGCTCACCGCGATGGTCACATGCTCCTTGCCCTCGGGCGGAGCCGACTTGTCCCACAGGCCAAGCACGCCCAGCCACCAGACGAAATCGCGGCCGCGATAACGGCGCGGTGGCCGGTCATGGGGCCCGACGGAGAGATAGACCGTGCGGCCCGAGCGCAGCAGCTCATCGGCAATCTGCGAGCCCGAAGAGCCCGCACCGACAACAAGAACAGCACCGGCGGGAAGCTGCTGCGGATTGCGGTAGGCCGTCGAGTGAATCTGCAGAAGGCCGTCCCTCGCAGGCACGACGGGCGGAATGACGGGCACCTGGAAGGGGCCTGTTGCCGCCACCACATAGCGGGCCTCGATCGTGCCGGCAGAGGTCTCGGCCACGAAGCCGGGCGCCGTCTCGTTCTTGGTGACGGAGGTCACTTCCACGCCTTCGCGCAACGGGCATTTGAAATGCTTCACATAGTCGACGAAGTAGTCGGCCACCGCTTCCTTGCCGACGAAGGCATCCGGGTCCGCCTTGAATTTCATGTTGGGAAAGCGGTCATGCCAGGCGGGACCGTTGGCGACGAGCGAGTCCCAGCGGTGCGAGCGCCAGCGTTCGGCGATCCGGCCCTTCTCAAGAACGACATGCGCAATCCCCGCTTTGCCGAGATGCTCGCTCATGGCGATGCCGGCCTGTCCGCCCCCGACGACAAGGACTTCGGTTTTCTCGACTGGCATTCTTTGGGTCCTTCCCCGCAAGGTGATTGTTTCAATTGAAAGACATTAGGGCGGCCATTTCCGGCCTGTCCAGCGGCGCAACGTCGCCGCTCCGCTCAGGTGATTCTGCTCAGGCGATCGGGCGGTTCCGGTCCGGCGTGGGCAAGAGCCGCCGCGCCTCCGGAATGGAGGTGGGTGCGCCGTCGATTATCCAGTCGGCGGCGAGTTGGCCGATCACCGGACCAAGCTGGATGCCATAGCCGCCGGCGCCAGCCGCCGTGACGAGCGACGGTTCGGCCGGATCGATGGGGCCGACATAGGGCCGACCGTCCGAAGATTTCGGATAGAGCCCGGCCCAGCCGCGTCCGAAGCTGGCGCCGGGAAGATCGGGCATGCGTTCGAGCAGCAATTCCGCAAGCTGGTCCTTCGCCGCTTCATCGAGCTGGTCGTTGTAGCTGTCGGGATTCTCGCCTGCGGTTGGTGAGACCTTGTGGATTTCGGTGATGAGTTGCCCCGGCCTGTCATGGCGGACATTAAGCCCCGTGCCGGTGCCGCCCTGCACGAGGTCCATGACCATGGGCATGGTGTAGGGCAGGGGTTCGGAGAGATGGATCGTCACCGCCTGGTGCCGCTCCGGCAGCACATGCAGTCTCTGCCCGAAGAGCGTTGCGACGGCGGGGGCCCATGCGCCCGCTGCATTCACGACGGCATCGCAGGTGACCGCTCCCGCGGATGTGGCGAGATGCCAAACGTTTCCCTTCATCTCGGCGCCCGTGACCTTGCAGTTCTGCCGTACGGTGCCGCCGCCGGCCTTCACGTGCTCGGCAAGCAGCGTGCACATCTGGTGCGGATCGAGAAAGCCGTCTTCCGGCCCGAAGAGCGCGCCCGCGAGTCCGTCCACATTCATGTGCGGCACCCGCGCGCGGATGGCGGCAGGATCGAGCAATTGCGCCGAGGTGATGCCGTGCGCCTTCTGCATGAAGAGACTCTTTTCGAAGAGCGCCATGTCGCGGGCATCGCGGCCCATCCGCATGTAACCGATGGCGTGGAAGGTGAGGCCATGCGCCGTCCACTGCCGGAGCTGGCGCAGGCTGTGAGTGCGGATCAGGATTTCGAAGTCATCGACATGCTGCGTGCCGACCACGCCCACCGACCGGCCGCTCGAACCCGAGGCGATACCGCCCTGGTCGAGCACCGTCACGTCGGCACCCCGCTGCTGCAGGTTCCACGCCGCGGACATGCCGAGCGTGCCTGCGCCGATCACCACAACTTTCTGACGTCCTGTTCCCATGTTCCGGGCAACACTACAGGATAAGGGTCTGACCGCCACGTCCAGAGCTGTGGGGATGACTGGGGCAGTTCACGGACGCGGAGGTCAGATTCGGTTCGGGTCAGATGCGTTCGGGGAAGTCGTGGATCAGGTCTCGGATCATCGACAGCGACTTCTCGGGTTTGGCGAGGTCGGAGGCGGCGCGCGCGGCGGCACATTCGCTTTCCGACAGGCGGGCCCGGAGCGCGTTCAACTCGTCGGTGACTTTCAGGCTTCCCATGATCACGCGCACCAGCTTCAGGCGGTAGATCTCGTGGGCGGAATAGGTGCGCGGGTTTGCCGGTTGCCGCAACAGGCCTTGTGCAACGCAAAATGCGAAGGCATCCTCGGCGGCGCTGTCGCTCCGCCCGCCAAGCCCGCGTCGGCCGTCCTGGGAATGGACGGCGAGAGTGATCAAGCTCTTGTCTCTCATCGTTGCGCTCGCTCCTGCCTCTGTAACGCTTGATCGCCGGCTTGAGCCTGCTGATCTACGCTTCCGTGGCCTGTGTGGATGTTCTTCAGGTTGCGTTGTTGTTGCTTCAACCTGTGCCACCAGATGTAGGGCAAGGCGAGTATGTCACGGTTTGTAACGGTGTATTTTGTATTTATTTCAGCAGGTTGACGGGCATACTGGAATCTGCGCCGCAACTATCAACTGAAGGTTGGCCGTGATATACGGCGTATCGCAATGACACTCGGGGTTGAAGCAACGGACGACGAGAAACGCGATGCCGTGGCGCGCATTGTCGCCAGCGGCGCGTTGGGCCGACTGTCCAAACTGCCCGCGATCCTCACCTATCTGGTGGAGCAGGAACTGGCGGGGAAGGGCGAAGCGCTCAAGGGGTACGCCATCGCCACCGACGTCCTTGGCCGCGGCACCGACTTCGATCCCGGGACGGACAGCATCGTGCGGGTCGAGCTCCGCCGCCTGCGTCAGGCGCTCGCACTCTATTATGCGACCGATGGAGCTGCCGATCCGGTGCGGATCACCATCCCGTCGGGCACCTACCGGCCCAGCTTCGAACGGCGGGAGGGCGGGGCATCTGTTGCGGGGCAGGAAGAGTCCGCGACCCCACGCGCCCCCGCTGCAGCTCCCGTGCGAGGCGAGGCGGTCGAGGTGAGTCCGATGGCGCGCACCGCCGGGACAGTTGTGAGCCTGCTCATCGCCGCAGCGCTCGGCCTGCTTCTCTGGTTCTCATTGACGCCGCTCTTCCAGAACGTACAAGCGCCAGCACCCATCGCACCCGTCGACGACATCGGCCGCATCAAGGTCGTGCTCGAGCAGATCACTGCCTCACGCAACGAACCTCTGCTGGCGGAAGTGTCGCAAGGCCTGCACCGCCAGCTTCTCGCCGAGATGGGGAGCGTGCGCTTCATGCAGGTGACGGGGGCGTCACCCGATACGGCCTCGCCACCGGCGAAGGGTTCGATCCACATCCGTGTTCACCTGCAGCACAGCCCGGACAGGGTGCGCATGATCGTGGACCTGCTCAGCCCGTCGGGCGTGGAACTCTGGGGCAATGTCTATAACGTGCAGTGGGAGACCGCGCTGGGCCTGCAGGACGATCTCGCCCAGCGGCTGCTGACCGATCTGCGCGGGCAGGTGCTCACCGCCTCGCGCCGTCTCAGCCAGAAGATCAGCCGCAGCAAGGCCGCCACCTCCGTCTGGCAATCCTACATCCAGGCAACCTGGGTCCCCTCCAACCAGCCGCTTTCTCTCGCCTGGGAGAAGGAGCGCATCGCGCTTGCCGAGAAGGCGATCACCGATGATCCGCGCTTCGGACCCGCCCATGCCATTCTCGCGCAGAAACTCGCCATGCTCGAACTCGTCTCGGCGGAGTATCGCACGCCCGCCATGCGGGAGCGCGCCGCCATGCATGCGCTGAAGGCGATGGAATTGGGCGGCGATGATCCCGATGCCATGTTCCATGTTGCAGTCTACGACTGGTCCGTCGGGAAACTGAATGACGCCGAGGCCGCCTTCCGCCGCGTGCTGGAACTGGAGCCCAGTCATTTCCTGGCCGGTGCGCTGGCGCCCGCCGTCAGCCTCGGTTGCCAGGTGGCGCCGGACAGCGCCATCGACGCGCTGGAAGAGCGTGACCGACGCCTTACGCCCGACAATCCGTACCGCTGGGTGCTGCTCTCCTTCATCGGCACCCTGCAGGCCAATGCCGGCCACTGGGACAAGGCGGAAGCCGCCCTCCGCACGGCCTACTTCCAGCACGTGGGTCCGGAGACCTTCATTCCGCTCGCCGCCGTGCTCGGCCAGCGCGGCGACAGCCTCGAAGCCGTGGTGCACATGCGCATGCAGGCGGCCAACTGGCCCGGCATCGACATGGACTACATCGCCAGCGAATTCATGACAAAGCGTTGTTCCGGAAAGGAACTGCCGCTCAACGAGGCCTTCCTCGGGCTTGCAAAGCTGCTGAAATCAAGCCCGCTTTGATCCTGCTTTCATCGCCAAGATTGGGTTAACAGATGCTCAAGCCGCACAACGGTGGCGTGCACCTTTTGTAAACACTGCTTCTTAACGCGAAATTTTGTCGCGGCGACTATGGTGAACGTGACGGGTGCTCAGCGGTTAACGCGAGCATTGGCATGATGCAGACCGTCCGCCGATGAGCCGGCACACTTCCCAGAACAAATTTGGCAAGAATGGATAGGAGTGGAGGATGCCTCTTCAATCGAGCGCGTTTATGGCTGCAACGGCCGACGCCTGTGTGACCTATACGGATCAGGGCAAGATCGACTTGCTCAACGTGATCCTTGAACAATTTCCCGGCGGCATCGCGGTCTACGACAAGGACCTGCGCATGGCCGTCTGCAACAATACCCTGAAGCGCATGCTCGACTATCCGGACGAGCTGTTCGAATTCGGCATGCCCACCATGGAGCAGGTCTTCCGCTTCAACGCCATGCGCGGCGAATATGGCCAGGGCGAAGTGGAGCACATGGTGGCCCACCGCATCGAGCTTGCCCGCAAGCGCGAGCCGCATGTCTATGAACGCAAGCGCCCCAACGGCATGGTGCTTGAAGTGCGCGGCGTGCCGCTGCAGTCGGGCGGCTTCCTGACGATCTATCTCGATGTCTCCCTGCAGCGCGCCAAGATGCCGGAAGCGCCCAAGATCGGCAATGCCGATGCCGACCGCCTGACCGGTCTCGCGCCGCTCAAGGCCATGGAGGCGCAGATCGACAACCTGCTGCGCCATCGCCACCACGGCGAAGTGGCCTGCCTGCACTGCATCGACCTCGACCACTTCAACGACCTCAACAAGCGCTATGGCACCGCCGTGGGTGATTTCGTCCTCAAGGAAATCTCGCTGCGCCTCACTGCAGCGGCCCGCGGCACGGACTTCATCGCCCGCACCGGTGGCGACCGCTTCCAGATTCTCCAGACCCGTGTCATGCGCCCGTCGGAAGTGACGCGCCTTGCCACGCGCCTCATCCAGGAGATCAAGAAGCCGATCCGCTGCGGCCACGAAGACATCGTCGTCTCCGCAAGCGTGGGCTTCGCCACGATCAACGACGCGTCGTCCTCCGCGGCGGCGGTCATCGCCAAGGCGAACGAAAGCGTCGTCGCCGAGAAGCGCAAGCATCGGATGGCAGCAGCCTGATCGCAGGCACATCTGCCTTTCAGGGTGGCCGTGGGTCTCCTCCCCTCGCGGCCACCCCCTTTTTTTGCCCTCTTGGTTTGAGGCGACTATTCCGACTACAACCCGTTGTTGGTTGAACGGGAATCACGGTGGGAAGGGCCGATGTCGCTGGCAAACAATCTCAGGCTGCGGCGTACGCAGATGAAGCTGTCGCAGAAGGGCCTTGCCGAGAAGGCCGGGGTGAGCCAGCAGCTGATCCATGCCCTCGAGGCGGGCACGACACGTTCGTCCAAGTTCATCGACAGGATTTCCGAGGTGCTGGAGTGCGGCGTCGCGGATATCGATCCAGGCTTCGGGATGCCGGCATTTTCCCGCGTGCAGGAGCCGGCAGGGCGCACCATAGAACTGCCCAAGGAACTTCCGGTCTTCGCGGCCGACACCACATTCAGCGCCGCACAGCCCGATCCTGAAGACGCCATTGACTTCATTCCGAGGCCCTTTCCTTTGCAGAACATGCGCCGGGCCTATGCCGTGATGGTGCTGAGCCAGGCCATGCGGCCGGAGTTCGAGACGGGTGACTATGTGCTCGTCAATCCGCACTTGCCGCCATTGGCGGACACAAGCTGCGTATTTTCAGGCGAGGGAGCGGCGGGCCGCAGATTGATGATCGGGCGGCTCGTGGCCGAGACGGCGGAGGCCTGGCAGGTGCGCTTGTGGAACTCCGCGAATGTGGCGACCTCGGAACAGCGCCTGCCGCGCGATATGTGGGGTGTCTGCCACCGCATCATCGGGCGTTACTCCCGGAAGTAACGGGGAACTACTGGTTTGGCCGGGTCAGCTTTGCCACCGTGGCGAAGGCATCGGGGCAGGGCGGATCGAGATTGGACTGGTGGAGTGCGGTATAGAGGCGGGGCACGAAGCCCACGGCCTTGTCGAGTTCCGGATCGGCGCCGGGCTGATAGCCGCCCAGCGTGCGCAAGTCCTTGCTCTCCTCGAACAGTGAAATGAGCTTGCGCATGTCCTGTGCGCTCTTGCGCTCGTCCGGGCGCCAGGCCTTTGTGGCAAGACGCGAGATCGAGGCGAGCACATCAACAGCGGGGAAGCGCCCGGAGGCCGCGATGGAGCGGTCGAGCACGATGTGGCCATCGAGGATGCCGCGCATGGTATCGGCAACGGGCTCGTTGTGATTGTCGCCGTCGACGAGTACGGCATAGAAGGCGGTGATGGAGCCAACACCACCGGGGCCGGGACCGGCGCGCTCGAGAAGTTGCGGCAGCTTGCCGAAGACGCTCGGCGGATAGCCGCGGGCGACGGGCGGTTCGCCCGAGGCAAGCGCCAGTTCGCGGAGTGCATGGGCATAGCGCGTGACCGAGTCCATCATGAGGAGTACGTTCTGCCCTTCATCGCGGAAGTGTTCGGCAATCGCCGTGGCGACAAGCGGGACCATCTTGCGGCGGGAGGCGGCTTCATCGCTGGTCGAGACCACCACGACGGCGCGTTCGAGGGCATCCCCCAGTGTTTCGGTGACGAATTCCATCACTTCGCGGCCACGTTCGCCGACAAGTGCCACCACCACCGTGTCGAAGCCGGGAGAGCGCGACAGCATGGAGAGCAGGGTGGACTTGCCAACGCCGGAGCCCGCGAAGATGCCGACGCGCTGGCCGAGACAGATGGGCATGAAGATGTCGATCGCCTTCACGCCCGTCTTCACGCCATCGCCCACCATGCCCCGTTCCATGGAGTTTGGCGCGATGCTGCTGAGCAGCCGCTGCCTGTCGCCTTCCGGCAGGGGACCCTTGCCATCGATGGGTTCGGCGAGCGCGTTGATAACGCGGCCCCGCCACTGGTCAGCCGGGAAGAGGGAGAAGGGGCCCACGACCTCCACAGCGGAATCGATCTTGATGTTGGCGGTGCTGTCGAGGAGCTGGATGTCGGCGCTGTCCTCGTGGAGCGACAGCACCTCCGCCAAGACCTGGCGGTGGCCGGCATCGACGCCGACGAGATCGCCTACGGTCACGAAACTGGTGATGCCGCGCGTTGCGATATGCGAGCCCTTCACCGCCGATACCTTGCCGCGGATGAGGACGAGACTGTTCGGCTTCTGGATGCGCTTCGTCAGATGTTCCAGACGCGCGACCGCAGCGGCCTGTTGCAGGCTCATCGGCGCGCCTTATCCGCTGCAATAGTCATCAGCGGGCCCCGAGGGTCTTGATGGCGTCCGTCTCGTTTTCGAGAACCTTGTCGGCATAGGTGCTGGCGGCCTCGAAGGCACGCGTCACCTGGATCAGCTTCACCATTTCGGTGATCGGGTTGACATTGGCTTCCTCAATGAAGCCCTGCACCACGCTGTTGTTCGAGAAATCCGTGAGCTGCTCGGCCTGGGCCACCGGAACAAGGCCCGAGCCCTCGACGCGCGTGTAGCCCGAGTTGAGGTTGATGGCGAAGAGGCCGATCTGGCCCACGCGCTGGCCACCCTGGTAGACTCCACCGTCATTGCTGATGTCGATCTTGCCGCCGTTGGGATTGACGGTGATGCCGGAGCCGCCCACGTCCTGCACGGGCTGACCCAGCACGTTCACGAGTTCGCCCGTCTCGGTCATGGTGAGGCGGCCATCCTTGGAATAATAGGTGCCGCTGGGGCCGGTATAGGCGAGGAAGCCATCGCCATGCACGGCCACGTCGAGCGGGTTTCCGGTGCGGGTGAAGCCGCCGGCGCTCATGTTCACGTGGTTCTTGCCGGTGGAGGCGAAGACCGTATCGAAATCCTGGGTGTTGGAGACGAGCGGATTGAAGTTCACCCCGTTGGCGCGATAGCCCACCGTGCGCGCGTTGGCGATGTTGTTGGCGATGGTGGAAAGGCGCGCATCAAGCGCCAATTGCCCTGAGAGGGCAACAAAGGAACCCGTTGCCATGGATCAGCTCCCGAATCTCTTGAGCGTCTGGATGGAAAGAAGCGTGTTCATGTCGATCCGGCCGGAAATGCCGGAGAACAGCGAAACGGACGGATTGGTCTCCGCCGCATTGGTCTTGGCGTCACTCATGCCGAGGTAGCGGGTGATGAAGGCGGACCGCTTCGCCGGATCCTTGAAGTCGTCGATGTTGATGCGGCTGCCGATCAGCTTGGCCTGTTTGTCGATGTCGGTGCCGGCCAGCGAGTCAGGGAGGCCGAGAGCGGTGCGCACAACGGCATAGAGGGCCTTGTCGCCGAGAATGCCGTAGATCGTGGAAAGGCTTGGTGCCTTGCGGTCGAAATAGACGGCGAGGCGGACGGCTTCGCTGCTCTGGCCCGCCTTTTCTTCAAGGGCGTTCTGCATGTACTTGTCGACCGTGCCCTGCTGTGCGCGATCAAACACGGTGGCCGTGCTGCCGTACTTCTTGAAATCGAAGGTGGTAGCAAGGTCGCGGAAACGCTGGTCGGTCAGCGTCATCGCGAAGGCATTCTGGGAATCGACGCCCTCGGTCAGAACCTTGCGGATCATCCCCTTGGCATAGATCAGGTCCTTCATGCCGAAGGCGGTCATGGCGAAGTTGTAGATGCGCTGGTTGCCGAGGAAATCGTCGACCGATTTGATCTTGCTGATGTTCGCCTTGTAGTACTCGACTTCGCGCTTGATCTCCGGCTGGGAAGACAGCTGCGTCATCGTCCGCGAGACATTGCTCGTCAGCAGCTTGTAGTTGGTAATCGAACTCGTCATCCGGGACCGCCGTGCGCAAGGGATATGGCTCTGCGCCACCTTGCCACACTAGGGGAGCGAACTTGCCTGTATCTGACGCCCGTTTCCCGGGGCCCGGCCAAAAGTTACACGCAAGGTATGTCCCCTAGGCTGAAGCGGATAGGGTTAATCAAACATGACATTTGTTCTCGGACTGGTAGTTGTAGCCGTCTGCCTGCTCGGCAGTTTCGTGATGATGGGTGGCCACCTTGCGGTGCTGTGGCAGCCTTACGAGTATGTGATCTTGCTCGGGTGCGCCATCGGCACCTTCATCGTCGCCAATCCGGTGAAGGTGATCAAGGATGCCTTCAAGGGGTCCATGGAAGCCATCAAGGAGTCGATGCCGAAGCCGGCCGAATATCTCGAGCTTCTGGCTCTTCTCTTCGTCCTCCTCCGCGAGATGAAGAGCAAGACCAAGAGCGAGATGGAAGCGCACATCGACAACCCGATGGAGTCCGACATCTTCAAGTCGTATCCGTCCGTGACCAAGAACCCGGAACTCGTCGCCTTCATCTGCGACTATGCCCGCCTGGTGCTGATCGGCAGTGCCCGCCCGCATGAAATCGAGTCGCTGATGGAGGAAGAGATCGCCACCATGATGCGCGACAAGCTGAAGGTCTACGCGTCGATCACGGCCATGTCGGATGCCCTTCCGGCGCTGGGCATCGTGGCCGCCGTGCTTGGCGTGATCAAGGCCATGGGCGCGCTGGACCAGCCTCCGGAAGTCCTCGGCCATCTCATCGGTGCGGCCCTCGTTGGCACCTTCGCCGGCATTCTGTTCTCCTATGGCATTTTCGGTCCGCTGGCGTCGAAGATCAAGGTGGTGCGCGAGAAGAAGGTACGCATCTACTTCATCGTCAAGCAGAGCATGATCGCCTACATGAATGGCAGCATGCCGCAGGTGGCGGTGGAACATGGCCGCAAGGCGGTCTCGGCCTATGAACGCCCGTCGGTTGCCGACCTCGAACAGGCCACGATCGACGCGGCCGCGAAGAAGGCAGCCTGAGCCATGGCCGACGGCAGCGCCAGCGTCAGTGTCAGCGAACATGCAGCCCGCATCATTGCGCTGATCAATCAGGCGCAGTCGGACCGGCTGGAAAGCGAACTGAAGCCCTTTTCACCGTTCTTCGCCGCACTCGCCGACAAGCTGAGCGCCGTTCTCGCGTCCTATTCCGCAGGTTCCATCAAGTGCTCGGTGTCGCGCTTTGGCCTGGAAGAGGTGGACAGCGAAAATCTCAAGCCGCATGGCACCGCCTTCCGCTCGCCCAAGGGTGAGGTGCGCTTGTTTCTGCGCGCGGAGCGGGCCTTTGACAGCCTGCTGTGCGAGGTCTGCTTCGGCGGTGCCGGCACCGAGCTTCATGGCGGCGAGGAGGGAAACCGTCCGCCGAGCCGGATCGAACAGTTCCTGCGCAACATGATTTTCGACTCCCTGCACGATGGTCTTCCCGAAATCGTGCGCGAGCTGGCGGACGTCTATCTCGATCCGATCGAGGAAGACCCCAGCAAGAAGAAGAAGGGCCCGGCACCCGTCTACAAGTCGGTCTGCGTGTCCATTCTGGTGAATGCCTTCAGCCTGTCGGCGGAGATGGAATTCCTCGTGCCGCTGCAGGACATGGAAAGCCTGTTTGGTGCGGGCAAGCGCAAGGCCGGTCCGGAGCGCAGCATGGGCGAAGTGCTTTCCGATTGCCAGTTCGAGCTGGTAGCGAGCCTCGCTCCGCAGGACATCGGCCTTGAGAACATCCTCAACCTGGAGGTGGGGAGCGTGCTGAAGCTCCGCGCCACGCCGGCGCATCCGTCGCTCCTCCATGTGGAGGGCATCGAAATCGGCCGCGCCAATCTCAATTTCTCGGCGCAGGAAATCGCCGTTTCTCTGATCTGACGTTTACGGCAACAATTGAAGAGGGGTAACACAGGTGTCTCAGTTGCAACGCGATGAAGCCAAGGCAGCTCCCGGAATGGCCGGCGGCGTCGGCGCTTCGCTGTCCAAGGTGCCGGTCACCTTGCAGGTCATCCTCGGCGCGGCACATCTGCCGCTCTCCGAGCTGATGGCGCTCAAGTCCGGCTCGGAAGTGAAGCTGGACGTCCGCCCGGGTGATCCCGTCACGGTGCTTGTCAATGGCTGCAAGATTGCCAAGGGCGAGCTCTATGTTCTCGACAGCGAGGGTGACCGCTTCGGCGTGAAGATTTCCGAACTGTTCGAGAGCGCAATGCCCATCTAGGGCAGTTCGAGATTGGCATGTCCACCCAGGTCGCCGAGTTGAGGCCACAGTCACCAAGCCAGCGGTCTTCGACCGAGAAGGTGGCTATTCTCCTTGCGTCCCTGGACAACAGCCTCGCCGTAGAGCTTCTGAAGAAGCTCGGCACCGACGACGTCAAGCACATCCTTGAATCCTCCGCGAGCCTCGGGCCGCTGACCTACAGCGACGTCGAGCCGCTGGTTGACGAGTTCGCCAACGAGTTTGCCGATGCACTCGGCATCTCCGACAGCCGCAAGCAGCTGATGGCGCTGCTGGAAGCGGCCTTCACCTCGGAAGAAATCGCCACCTTCCTCGGGCGGCCCAGCGAGAAGCCCTCGACCTTCTCGTGGAGCCGCTTCACCATGGGGATGGAAACCACGCTGGTTCCCTATCTTCTGGACGAGCATCCGCAAACCGCGGCCTATATTCTCTCGCGCTTGACGCCTGATCTGGCGGCGCGCTGCATCGAACTCCTGCCAGGGGCACTGCGCGCGTCGGTGACGGCCCGTCTGCTCCGCATCGAAGATGTCAAGAAACCCGTGCTCGACGTGTTGGAGAAAGTCATTCAGGAAGATCTCTTCGGCGAACGTGCCGCGACCGCCGGCGGCGATGACAGGCTCGAACGGCTTGCCAACATCATCAACCGTCTCGACCGCGCCCAGGCCGACGAAATCATCAACGACATCATCAAGATCAACCCGGAAGATGGCGCGGCGCTGCGCAAGCTCATCTTCATGTTCGAAGACGTGGCGCTGCTCGAGGCGCCGCACCGCGCCAAGCTGCTCGACCGCGTCTCGACCGACCTCATCATCGCCTCGCTGTTCGGCGCCGATGCAGCCCTTCGCGAGGCCATTCTCAGTTCGCTCTCGGCCCGTACCCGCCGCATGGTCGAATCCGAACTGCCGCAAGGCGAGAGCCAGCCGCGCAAGGACACGGTGGAATGCCGCCGCCGTATCGCCGAAGCCGCGATCCAGGCTGCCAAGAACGGCGACATCACGCTGCCTGACACGAGCGGCGCGCCCGCCGCCGGGGCGGCAGCGTGAGCGACGAACCCGACAAGGAAAGTAAAACAGAAGACCCGAGCGAGAAACGGATCCGGGATGCCATCGAAAAGGGCAACATCCCGTTCTCGCAGGAAGCCGGCATTCTCTCCAGCATCTCGGCCATTCTCGTCATCGGCCTGATGACCGCTGGGGCTTCGATCTCGAACCTCTCGAACCGCCTCGGCATCATCATCGAGAATGCGGCGACGCTCGATCTCTCGAACGGCAGCGATGCCTTCCGCATCATCATGGGGCAGGTCTGGGCCGTCTTCATGATTGCGCTTCCGGTGCTTGCGGTGCTCTCGATCGGCGGCCTTCTGGGGCCCCTCATGCAGAACGTGCCGCAGGCCAACCTCGAGCGTCTGGTGCCCAAGGCGGAGCGCATTTCGCCGGCAGCGAACTTCTCCCGCTTCTTCGGCAAGAAGGCGCTGTTCGACTTCGGGAAAATGGTCCTCAAGGTGATTGCCGTCACGACCATCGCCTATTGGGCGTTGATGCGCGAGATGCCGCGCATCGTGCAGGCCTCTGCGACGGAGGTGGCGTCCATTCCCGGGCTCATCCTGTCGATCTTCAATGCACTGATCGCCCCCATCTGCCTCGTGGCGCTGGTCATCGCCATCGTCGACGTCGTCTTCACCCGCCTGCGCTGGTTCAGCGACCTGAAGATGACGCGCCAGGAGATGAAGGACGAGCACAAGCAATCGGAAGGCGACCCGATGGTGAAGGAGCGCGCCCGCCAGATTGCCCGCCAGCGCCTGCGCTCGCGCATGATGTCCGACCTGCCGCGCGCCACGGTGGTGATCGCCAACCCGACACACTATGCGGTGGCGTTGCGCTATGCCCCGCTCGAAGGCGGTGCGCCGCTCGTCATCGCGAAGGGTGTCGATCACCTGGCGCTGCGCATCCGCGAGAAATGCGAGGAGCTCACCATTCCGGTGGTCGAGAACAAGCCGCTGGCACGCTCGCTCTATGCCGCTGTTGATGTTGGCGAAATGATCCCGCCAGACTTCTATCGCGCCGTTGCTGAAATCATCCACTTCGTTGACGAGCGCAACCGCCAGGCGGCCGCACGCATGCGCCCTCAAGCTTGAGACAAGGCCTTACGGTTAAAATCCGGCCTTGGCGTGACATGAGGTCGGGCGATGAACGTATTCGATGTGATTTCTCGGCATGTGAACTGGGCTGGCCAACGCTACTCCGTGGCTGCCGCCAATGTTGCCAACGTCGACTCCCCCGGATACCGCGCCAAGGAAATTTCCGACTTCGAACTCGAGATGAATGATACGGCCATGCGCCTGATGCGCACCAATCCCGGCCACATGTCTCTCGACGGCCAGACCGGCGACCAGACCTATGACGTGACCGACCAGAAGTCGATTGACGAAACCCACTCCGGAAACAACGTCATCGTCGAAAACGAAATGAAGACGATCGGCGATTCCGCCCGCGCCATTTCGAGCGACACCGCCCTCTACAAGCTCTTTCACCGCATGACCATTGCGGCCGCGAAAGGATGAGTTCCATGGATCCGCTGAAGGCAGCCGCCGCATCGGCCTATTCCGGACTGACAGCCCAGTCGATGCGTCTCCGTATCGTCTCGGAAAACATCGCCAACGTGGAATCGACCGGCAAGACGCCCGGCTCCGATCCCTACCGCCGCAAGACCATCAGCTTCGCCCAGACGCTGGACGAGGTGACGGGCGCCTCCATCGTGAAGATTGCCGAAGTCGGCAACGACCCGTCGGCCTTCATCGTCGAGCATGATCCGGGCCACCCGGCCGCCGACGCCAAGGGCAACGTGAAGCGCCCGAACGTGAACATGATCGTCGAGATGACCGACCTTCGCCAGGCTGTCCGCTCCTACGAGGCCAACCTCCAGGTGATCCGCCAGGGCCGTGAAATGTCTTCAAGCCTGATCGACATGTTGAGGAGCTCGTGATGATTGAAGCATTGAAGATGTCGCCGCTCGGCGGGGCAGGGTTCAGCCAGAGCCTTGGCCAGGCGGCCAATGCCGCCAAGACGGCGGTTGCCAACCCGGTTGTCGATTTCGCAAGCCAGCTCGCCCAGACGGTGCGGGCAGGCGAGAGCGCCGTCGTCTCCGGCATCAAGGGCGACATGCCGCTGCAACAGGTCGTGGAGACCGTGATGACGGCCGAGCGCACCCTGACCACGGCGGTGTCGATCCGCGACAAGATCGTAAGTGCCTACCTTGAAACGACGCGTATGCAAATCTGAGGATTGTGAGCCATGAGAGTACTGTCGATCGCTGCCACGGGTATGAGTGCGCAGCAGCTGAATGTTGAAGTGATTGCTCACAACATTGCAAACTCGAATACGACGGGGTTCAAGAGGTCCCGCGCCGAGTTCAGCGACCTCCTGTACCAGATCGAACGCAGTTCCTCGACACCGACGGTCGATGGCGGCAGCGTTGTGCCGGAAGGCGCAGAACTGGGCCTGGGCGCCCGGCTGACGTCGATCCGCAGCATCAACATCCAGGGCCCGATCAGCAACACCGGCAACCAGCTCGATGTCGCCATCAACGGCGAAGGTTATTTCCAGGTGCGGAATCTCGACGGCAACATTGCCTACACCCGCGCCGGCACCTTCAACACCGATGCCGCCGGACAGATCGTCAATAGCGACGGCCTTCCCCTGGATCCGCCGATTACCGTTCCCACCGATACCGTGGGGATCACCATCAGCAAGACGGGCGAAGTCTTCGTCCGCACCGCAGGCGGCTCGACCGAAACCAGCATCGGCCAGATCAGCCTTGCCGGTTTCGCCAACCCCGCGGGCCTGCATGCCCTCGGCGGCAACCTTTTCCAGGTCACGGAAGCCTCTGGCCCCGCCACCACTGCTAATCCCGGCACCTCCCCGCTCGGTGTGCTGGAGCAGGGCTTCCTTGAAGAGTCGAATGTCGATCCCGTGCAGGAAATCACGGAGTTGATCTCGGCCCAGCGCGCCTACGAACTGAACTCGAAGGTCATTCAGGCCGCCGACGAAATGGCCGGCATTGTTTCGAAGGGTCTCAGATAAGGCATGTTCCGGCGGCGGCACATTGTTTTCATCGCTCTCGCGTGCGCTTGGCCCATCGGTCAGGCGCAGGCCGAGACGATGTCGCTGCCTGTGCCCGTTCGCACCATCTATCCCAAGGACCCGGTCAACAAGGACGACTTCACCTTCAAGGAATACGAGGTGAACGACGTGGCCCGCCGCACCTATGTGATCTCGCTTTCGCAGCTTGAGCAGCAGGTTGCAGCCCGGGCCCTTCCGGCTGGCCGGCCCATTCCGCTCCGTTCGCTCAAGCGCGCTGCCGATGTCACCAAGGGTCAGCAGATCGTTGCCCGCTACGTGTCATCCGGGATCGAGATCCAGGGCATCCTCGTTCCCGAGCAGGATGGCGTGATCGGTGATGTGGTGAAGGTGCGCAACCCGGAGACGGGTGTGAGCCTTCTGGCCCGCGTGGCGCCGGATGGAACGCTTGCAGTTGAGGGCGACTGATGAAGCTCCTCACCCTGATCGGTTTCGGACTTGCCGTGGCCCTCGCCGTTCCGGCCGAGGCCACGTCGCGCATCAAGGACGTCACCGTCGTTCAGGGCATCCGCGACAACCAGCTCGTGGGCTACGGCCTCGTGATCGGCCTTGCCGGCACCGGCGACAGTCTCCGGACGTCCGCCTTTACGGAAGTGTCCATGCGGTCGATGCTGCAGAAGATGGGCATCGGCCTCGGTGATACCGCCATCCAGTCGAAGAATGTCGCGGCTGTTGTGGTGACGGCGACCCTGCCGCCCTTCGTGACCCAGGGCACGCGCATCGATGCCACCGTTTCTTCTCTTGGTGATGCCACGTCGCTGGGCGGCGGCACGCTCGTCATGACGCCGCTCGTTGCCGCCAACGGCGAAGCCTATGCGGTGGCGCAAGGTTCCGTCACGATCAATGGCTTCAAGGCGCAGGGCAAGGCCACCACCGTGACCCAGGGCATTCCCACAACGGGCCGTGTGCCGAACGGCGCCATCGTGGAACGTGATCACGACGCCGACATCAATTCCATTCCGGAGTTCACTCTTCAGCTGCAGAACCCGGACTTCGCCACGGCCGAGGGAATTGCCGACCAGATCAACATCTACTCGCAGCGCCGCTTCGGTGCGGCCATCGCCGAGGTCAAGGACTTCCGGAGCGTGCGCGTCAAACGGCCTGACTCGATCATCGCATCGCGCCTGATGGCGGAACTCGGCCTGTTGAAGGTCGAGGTGGATGCGCCCGCCCGCATCGTTGTGGATGAGCGCAGTGGCACAATCGTGATGGGCGAGAATGTCCGCATTTCGCCCGTGGCCATTTCGATCGGCAGCCTCACGGTGAAGATCACCGAAGACGTGATCGTCTCGCAGCCGCTGCCGCGGTCTGATGGCAAGACGGTGCAGTCACCGTCTACCGAGATCCAGATCGCCCAGCCCGATGACCCCGTGGCCATCCTGCGCGGCCCGACACTCGAGAAGCTTGTGCAGGGCCTCAATCGCATGGGGCTGAAGCCGCCGGAAATCACCTCCATCCTTCAATCGATCAAGTCTGCAGGCGCGCTGCAGGCGGAACTGGTGGTGCAGTGATGAGCAGAGCCAATATGATACCCATGCTTGTCCTCTCCGTTGCCCTCTCGGCGACGCTGGGTGCAGGTGCTGTCCGTGCCGAACCGGCAGCCGCAGCACCGGCTGAGGATTCCGGCCCGGCGCCCAAGCCCATCGTCAAGGACTATTGCAGCAGCTTCGTCGATCTTGCCGCGGAACGCCGGCTGACACGCCTCAACGAGGCCCTGAAGCTGACCCGGGATGACGTGAATGCCCGCATTGAGGAACTGAAAATCCAGGCTGCCGAACTGAAGTCGCTGATCGATACGCGCAAGGCGATGCAGGAGAAGGTGGGTGAATCCCTCCTGAAGATTTACGTGCAGGTGGAGCCGGAAGCGGCAGCACAGCAGCTTTCGAAGCTGGAGCCGAACACGGCGGCGGAGATCCTCGTGAAGATGAACCCCAAGCGCTCGGGCGAGATCCTGACGTTGATGGACCCCAAGAAAGCCGCGGCGCTCGTTGCGCTGCTCACCTTGCAGACAAGCCCGGAGAAAGTTCCAAAGTCATGACGGTTCGTGTCGTTGCTGCCACTGTCGTGTGCGGTGTTCTGCTGTCCGGTTGCGTGGGCCGTATCCAGCACATGCTGGATGATCCGGAACTGGCGCCTGTGGGCTCCGGCCTGACCACGGCCAGCACCGAGCCTGCCGGCCTGTCCGAAGCGCTCGACAATAGCGAGCAGGGTGCAAACGGCAGCTGGGTGGGCGGCCCCGCGGATTATTTCCGCGGTCAGCGCGCCCTCACCAAGGGCGACCTTCTTACCGTGAAGATCGGCTTCAACGACAAGGCGAGCTTCAACAATTCCACCTCGCGCACGCGCAAGGCCAAGGCCGATGCCAGCACCGACTTCAATGTCGGGCTCTTTGCCCTTGTCGGCCAGGGGCAGGGTGAAGCCAATGTCGATTCCAATTCCTCGGCGAGCGGGCAGGGCACCATCACCCGCTCTGAGACGGTGAATGTCACCATCACGGCCATCGTTACCAAGGTCTTCCCCAACGGCACGCTGTACGTCGAAGGTTCGCAGCAGACGATGGTCAATTCCGAGCGCCGCGACGTGCGGATCGCCGGACTTGTCCACCCCCGCGACATTGCTCCGGACAACAGCATCGATTTCTCGAAAATCGCCGAAGCGCGCGTGGTTTACGGCGGCAGCGGCAAGGTCAGCGACGTGCAGAAACCAGGCTGGGGCCTGCAACTTTGGGACAAGCTTAAGCCCTTCTAGTGCCGGGCATGGCCTCGAAGGGTGATTCGAAAGACAAGGACGGCAAGGGCGGCGGCATCATGCCGTTGATCATTGCGGCTGTCCTGTCGATCGTGATCGGCGTTGGCGCGGGATACGGTACGATCGTCACCTTTGCCCCGCCAAAGGCACCGGAAGCAGCGGCAAAGCCTGCCGCACCGCCCGCAGCGGATGCAAAAGCGGCCGAAGCACCCGCAGCGGACGCGAAGGCCGCCGGCGGTCATGGCGCTGAAGGTGACGCAGCTGCGACCGAAGAGGAGCAGCCTCCGGAGCCCGTTGACCCCGCCGATGTGGCCTATACACCCATTCCGCCCGTCATCACCAATGTGGCCGAGCCACCCACGGTATGGCTTCGCCTCGAAGGTGGCATCACCTATCTGAAGTCCGGTGAGAAGAAGCCTGATGTGCTCGCTGGTGAAACGGCCCAGCAGATCGTGCAATACATCCGCACCATCAAGCTCTCGGATGTCGAGGGCCATGACGGCATGCAGTTTCTCCAGGATGACCTCAACGACATCACCCGCTCCTTGAGCAACGGGCAGGTCCAGAACGTCCTGATCAGCGGGCTGATCGTGGAATGAAAAAGCTCGGCCTGGCTTTCCTGATGCTGGCGCTTGCCGGAACCGCAGCCCTGGCGCAGACCCAGGGCCCGACGGTTCCCGACATCCAGGCGCCCACCGAACAGCTCCTGCAGACGGTCACGGGCTCTGCGTCGGATTCGATCCTTCAGTCCTTCGTGCTCATCACGCTGCTGTCGATTGCGCCCGGCCTTGCCGTGATGGTGACGAGCTTCACCCGTATCATCATCGCCTTCTCGTTCCTGCGCACCAGCATCGGCCTGCAATCCGCACCGGCGAACATCGTCCTCATCTCGCTGGCCATGTTTCTCACCGCCTTCATCATGGCGCCGACCTTCGATGCTGCGTACCAGAACGGCCTCAAGCCGCTACAGGACAAGCAGATCACAGAGGCCGTGGCCTACGAGCGGATCACCGATCCGTTCCGCACCTTCATGCTGAACAATGTGCGCGAGAAGGAACTGGCCTTCTTCCAGCAGATGGCGTCCGAGACCGCTTTCGGTGCCGAGCCGTCCGAAAAGGACCTTCGCATCCTTGTGCCGGCTTTCATGGTGTCGGAACTGCGCCGCGGTTTCGAAATCGGCTTTCTCATCGCCTTGCCGTTCCTGATCATCGATCTGGTGGTGGCGACGGTGACCATGTCCATGGGCATGATGATGTTGCCACCCACGGTGATTTCGCTTCCCTTCAAGGTTCTCTTCTTCGTTCTCATCGACGGCTGGACCTTGTTGATCGGCAGCCTGGTGAAGTCGTTCAACTGATTTTCGCCATTCCGTTCACATCACGTTAGGCAATGGCCAACACCACCTCTGCGATTAGGGTGCTGTTAATTTCTGTCCGATAGGTTGTTCCCATGGCGGGGCGCTCGAGAAGCGCCACGGATGAACGGTCCGCCAATCCCGGCAATGCCCGGCATGTACTCCTCAGAAACGTCAATCAAACAGGAGCTTAGCCATGGCTAGCATCAATACGAACACGTCTGCAATGACCGCCCTTCGCAGCTTGAACGCGACGAACGCGGCCCTCGACAAGACCCAGAGCCGCATTTCGACCGGCCTGAAGGTCGCCAGCGCCGAAGACAACGCCGGTTACTGGTCGATCGCCACCACGATGCGTTCGGACCAGTCCGCTCTCGGCACCGTGAAGGACGCCCTCGGCCTCGGCGCCGCCACGATCGACGTGGCCTACACCGCCACGAACGCGGCCATCGACGTGACCAAGGAAATCAAGAACAAGCTTGTTGCCGCCCGCCAGCCTGGCGTTGACCGCACCAAGATCCAGTCGGAAATCACCGAACTGCAGAACCAGCTCACCTCGATCGGTGACTCGGCCGTGTTCTCCGGCCAGAACTGGCTCTCAGTTGACTCCGGTGCCGCCGGCTACAATGCCTCCAAGACGATCGTCGCCTCCTTCTCGCGTGATGCGGCCGGTGCGGTTTCGATCGGCACGATCAGCGTGGACACCTCCACGGTCAAGCTGTTCGACTCGAACGACCAGTCGGGCATTCTCGACACCGAATCGACGACCACCAACGGCGGCGTAACCTACTCGGTCTCGACCCTCGACATCTCGGCTCTGACCGACGGCACCAACGACCTCGCCGACCTCGAAGAAATGATCGGCACGGTTGACGACTCGATTTCCAGCATGACGACGTCTGCCGCCACGCTCGGCGCGTCCAAGCAGCGCATCAGCATGCAGAAGGACTTCGTTTCGTCTCTGTCGGACGCCATCGGCCGCGGCATCAGCGCCCTGGTTGACGCCGACATGACCGAAGAATCGACCAAGCTGCAGGCCCTCCAGGTCCAGCAGCAGCTCGGCACGCAGGCTCTGAGCATTGCGAACCAGAGCTCGCAGTCGATCCTGTCTCTGTTCCGCTAACGCGGTGCACCCAGGCCGCCGGATCAAACTGCTCCCCAGACATGATCCGGCGGCATTCGTGCCTATGGAATACAATGCCTTAACTTGGCATTAACCTTATCGCTGTTATCTGGCTTCATGACGAAGATGGAGAAATCCATCAGGCATGAGGCCCGTTCGTCATTCCGGTTCCGGTCCGGCATGTCCTTGGCAACAAATACCAAGTCCTGGGGACATTTAGATGACGAGCATCAACACAAATCGTGCTGCCATGACGGCGCTGCAAAGTCTGAACGTGACGAATGGTCGTCTTGAAGATGTACAGCAGCGCATTTCCACGGGTTTGAGGGTTGCCTCGGCCTCCGACAACGCAGCCTACTGGTCGATCGCGACCACCATGAAATCGGACAATTCGTCCCTCTCGACGGTTCAGGACGCCCTCGGCCTCGGTTCGGCCACGGTGGACGTGACCTACACCGCCATCAACACCGCCATCGAATCAACCAAGGCAATCAAAGACAAGCTCGTCGCGGCTCGCCAGTCCGGCGTCGACAAGGTCAAGATCCAGGCGGAAATCACCGCCCGCCAGAGCCAGCTCCGCTCGATCGCCGACTCCGCTTCCTTCTCGGGCGAGAATTGGCTCGCGGTCGACTCTTCGCTGGCCAGCTACAATCCTGCCAAGTCGATCGTTTCGTCCTTCGCCCGCGGCCCGTCCGGCATCACCATCCAGACCATCAATTTCAACGGTGACGCCGCCAAGCTCTACGATGACAACGACCAGTCCGGCATCCTCGACCTCGAGGACACCACCACCAACGGCGGCGTGACCTATTCGGTCGCAACCCTCGACATCTCGACCCTCACTGATTCGGCGAACGACACCGCCGACCTCGAGCAGATGATCACCTGGGTCGACAACGCCCTCGGCTCGATGACGACGGCCGCAGCCAACCTCGGCGCCCTCAAGAACAGCATCGACAACCAGACGTCCTTCGTGAAGACGCTCATGGAAGCCGTGCAGCGCGGCGTCGGTACACTGGTTGATGCCGACATGACGGAAGAGTCGACCAAGCTCCAGGCCCTTCAGGTGCAGCAGCAGCTGGGCGTTCAGGCCCTCAGCATTGCCAACCAGAACAGCCAGACGATCCTGTCGCTGTTCAAGTAACGGCCTTGGCGTGAGCCATCGCGTTTAGCCCCACGGCGGGCAGGTTATCGTGATTATTTGGTAGCGCTCCAGTCATGTCTCAGGTTTCGCAGTTGCTCTCGTCCTTCGGAAGGCTTTCACGCGGGAGAGCGCTCGCGATGTTGCTTCTCGCGGCCACCTTGGGCGGGATGATCTTCATCAGCTTCGCCATGCTCAACAAGCCGGTGCGCGAAGTGCTCTATTCCAATCTCGACGCCGAAGACGTGAACCGCATCGGCTCGGTTCTCTCGGAAGTCGGAATCAGCTTTGACGTCAACGAAGCGGGCAATGCGGTTCTTGTCGAACATGGCAAGACGGCTCAGGCCCGCATGATCCTTGCCAGCAAGGGCCTGCCCAAGAGCGACAAGGCGGGCTACGAACTCTTCGACCAGATGGGCTCGCTCGGCCTCACCTCCTTCATGCAGCAGGTGACCCGCGTGCGTGCGCTCGAAGGCGAGCTGGTGCGCACCATCCAGCAGCTCGAGGGCGTGAAATCGGCCCGTGTCCACCTTGCCCTCAAGTCGGAAGGCACCTTCCGCAACCGCGATGAGAAGCCCTCGGCCTCCGTGGTCATCCGCACGGCGGGCACGCCCACCGAAGCGACCGCCGCCGCCATCCGCCAGATCGTTGCCTCCGCCATTCCCGGCCTCACTGTCGACCAGGTCACGGTGTCGACCACAGATGGTCAGTTGCTCAGCACGCCCGGTGGCCAGGACGATGCCGTTCCGACCCACATGCTCGACCTCGAGGAAAAGGTCGCCCGTGAAACCCAGGAGCGCATCGAGCGCACCATCGCACCGCTTGCAGGCCTCAACAATGTACGCGTCAGCGTCGCGGCCAAGCTCGACCTCGACAAGCGCCAGATCACCGAAACGAACTACGATCCTGAATCCAAGGTCGAACGCTCGACCCGCAGCGTGAAATCCTCCGACCAGTCCTCGGGTGGCTCCGGCGACAAGCAGGTCTCGGCCGACCAGAACATTCCCCAGGAAGTGGGGGCAGGCGGCAATGGCGACACTTCGTCGAAAAAGAAGGAAAACAAGGAAGAACTGGTCAACTACGAAGTGGGCAGCAAGCAGACGGAAACCGTCTCGAACGGCTATCGCATCGACAAGCTTGCCGTCGCCGTGGTGATCAACCGCAAGGCCTTCCTGCCGGCCGATGGATCTGCACCCGACGAAGCCAAGCTGAAGGACCGGCTCGCCGAGATCGAAGCGCTCGTGCGCTCGGCCTCCGGCGTGGATGACGCGCGCAAGGATACCTTGCGCGTCGCCATGATGGATTTCGTCGAAGAACCTGCCGCTGCCGACGTCGCTTCGGGCCCCGGCATCATGGATCAGCTCATGGGCAACCTCGGCACGATCATCAATGCTGGCGCGCTGTTGCTGGCCATCGTTCTCGTGATCGTGCTGGGCCTGCGCCCGACCATGAAGATGCTGCTCGAGAACCAGGCGAGCGCGCCCGACATGGGTGGTGCTACCGCATTGCCGGGCATTTCGCCTGACAATCCGGCCATCGCGTTGCCCGACAACTTCGATATGGGCGGCGGACTTGCATCATCCGATCCAGAGACCGCCGTTCCCATCGACAAGCTGAACCGGATCGTCGGCATCGATATGGACCGCGCCGCCCAGGTGCTGAAGCAGTGGCTTGAGAAGCCGGTCAAGGAGGCCGCATGAAAAGCTGGTCTGCGTGGTCGGTTGACCGCGAAGATGCGGCAAAGCTTCAGCAGTCAACCTCGGTGGAGCAGCAGGATGCCGCTCAGGAGATAGAAGCCGAGATTGGCGCCATCAGCGATACACTGATGAAGACGTTGACGCTCTACGAGCTGGCCGCTCTTCAGAAACTGCAACGGGCAACGCTTCGCCAATGGGTGAAGCGCCAGGGCGAACTCGTCGAAACGAGCATTTCCGAGCAGACCGACCGGATGCGCTCCAACCTCGTTAATGCCGTTGCGGGCGCCGTCGAGCCGCTTCTCAAGGACGTGATCGAGAAGAAGGCCATCGACGACTTCTGCGATGTCATGGAGCGCGCGGCAACCCGCAGTGTTTTCGAAAATTCGATCATTTCCGTGCCCGCGCGACTGCACGCCGCACTGCAGGAGGAGCTCCTGAAGCGCGGCCTCAAGCTTGAGGCAAAGGAGTCGGCCGAGGAAGAGATTTCGGTCGCCAGTGGGGACACCCACATTGAAACCAAGATCGGGTCAGTTGTCGAAGAGTTGAACGGAGTACTGCAGCAATGATGAACAAGGAAGGCACCCAGGAGATCCTGATCATCCGGCGTGGCGGCGGAGATGGTGGTGATGGTCATCATGGCGGTGCGTGGAAGATTGCCTACGCCGACTTCGTGACCGCCATGATGGCCTTCTTCCTCGTGATGTGGCTGATCAACTCCGCGAACGAGGTGACCAAGGCGCGTGTCGCTAGCTATTTCAACCCGATCAAGATGACGGATGCTTCCCCCGCCACGCGCGGGTTGAAGGAACAGGTCGATTCCCAGACCCACAAGTCCTACGCCGAAGCCGGAAAGGCGGGCGGTGGCGCTTCGGCGGAAAAAACCGAGGGCAAGCCCGTTGAACTCGCTGTGAGCGAAGACAAGCTGCTGATGAACCCTTACGCCATGCTGGATGAACTCGTGAAGCAGTCTGACCAGGCTGCGAAGTCCGGTGCAGCGCCAGAGGACAATTCCGTTCAGGGCGATCCTTTCAATCCCCGTTCATTCGAACACCTGCAGGAACTTCAGGTGACGACCCAGCAGGATGGTTCGCCCGGCGACATGGCCAATCCGGGCACCGCCAAGGAACAATCGGGCGATCTCGTGGGCAAGGGCGAAGCGAAGAGCGCCCAGACCGAGCAGCCGCTGAATGGCACGCCCGGCACCAAGGACGGCACCGGCCCGGCCGAGAAGTCTGCGGTAGGTGGCATGACGGAGCAGCCCGACAAGGGCCTGAACGCCACGCAGGAGGGCGCAGGCCCGGCTCAGAAATCAGCTGTCGGCGGCACGGCCGAAAAGCCGGCGACCCTCGAAAAGGGACCCGATGCGGTTGAGCCCAAGCCCGGCGAGAGCAAAAGCCATTCGCCGGAAGACATGCAGCTGGCGCAGGAGTTCCGTCAGCAGATCGAACAGGAAATCGCCAAGTACAAGGGCGAGATCGATCTCAATGCCCACGTGAAGGTGACCGACGAGGGGTTGCTCATCATTCTGGAAGACGGATCGGGCCGCAGCATGTTCTCGGTGGGCTCGGCCCAGCCGAACCCCGCCCTGATCAAGATCATCGGCGACATCGGCGGACTGCTGTCGAAGACCGACGGCAACGTCGTGATCCGCGGCCACACCGACGGACGCCAGTTCCGCAATCGCAAGTACGACAACTGGCAGCTTTCGACGGATCGTGCCCATATGGCGAGCTACATGCTGATCCGCGGCGGCCTTGCCGAAGCGCGCATCAAGCGCATTGAAGGCTACGGCTCCTCTTCGCCCGTCGTTCCTGGCGACACCATGCTTGATGCAAACCGGCGTGTTGAATTCCTGTTGACGCGATGAAGTTCCGCATCGCCATCTCGCGAAAGGTACTGCTGGGCGTGGCAGGTGCCCTTCTGGTCCTTGGCGGCGGTGCAGGCGGTGCGGTGTACATGGGCTATGTGTCCTTGCCCTTTGGCGAGTCCCTGGGCTTGCGCGGGTCAGTGGACGAAACCCCACCTGCCCATGGCGAACAGACAACCGAAGCGAAGCCGGCTGAGGGCGGGCACGCGCCTGCTGCCGAAGGCGATCATGCGGCCGCACCAGCGGAGGGGGAGCAAGCCGCAGCAGCGGGTGAGCATGGCGCAGCAGGCGGAGAGCACGGTGGTGGCGGAGAAGCCGGTGCAGCCGCACTTCCCGCCGTCACTTATGAAATTCCGCCGCGCAGCGATTTCAACAGCAAGGTCCGCGACCTGATGAAGGCCCAGTCCGCAGCGGCAACAGGTGCAGTTGGGCCTGTGACCTCGCAGCGGGAAGCCATTTCGAAGATCCAGATCGCGTTGCAGACGTTCGATCCCAAGACGGCCCATCAGGAAGAACTTGAATCCCTCGGCATCTATCTGCTCTCGGGCGGCAATCCCCGCGGCCTCGCCGGCATGATCGAAGAGGTGCCATCGGTAAGCCCGATCAAGAAAATCCTGCGCGGCGCCCATGATTACGTGACGGGAGACACCGAGAAGGCCAAGGCCCTGTTGATGGATGTGGATCTCAGCACATTGTCCCAGGGTCTTGCGGCACGCTTGTCTCTGGCCCAGGCGGCGATGATCGATCCCAAGGATTTTGCCGGGCAGGCGGTTGCGCTGAAGCGGGCCGCGGGATATGCGCCCGGAACGCTCGTCGAGGAAGCAGCCTATCGCCGCCTTGTCGCACTAGCGATGAAGAGCGAGGATCAGCGCGCCTTCGTGCATTCCTCGCGCCGCTATATCCGGCGCTTCCCCAATTCGCTCTACATCGGCGAGTTCCTGCAGAACTATGGCCAGGGCCTGCTGATGTTCGAAGAGATGCAGAAGCCGCTGCCACGGGCTGACCTCGACAGGCTGCTCCACATCCTGCCCCATGAGACGGCGCGCACACTCGTGCTCGAACTCGGCAAGCAGACCGTCAAGCGGGGCCTGCGTGACCTGTGCCTGCACGTGACCCGCCAGGACTATGTGCAGTATCTCAGTGACGAAACCGATGTGCGGCGGCAGAGGCTCTATGGGCTCGCCTGCAACGTGGTGGAAGACCCCGAAGCCGCAAAGGTCGGATTGACGTCCCTGGAGGAGCAGGGGCTTCCCCCCGAAGACACCGCACTCAAGGCCGATGCCTTGCGGCTTGCGGAAGCCATGCTGGGCGAGACCCAGGCCCCCCAGATCGGCCAGTCCGCCGGCCCCGAACTCCCGGACGCAGACACCTCGGCGACCGAGGTCAGCGCCGCACAACAATTGCAGGCTAGTGAAGAATTACTGAAAGAGGCTCTGCAATGAAGCTCGAAACGTCTGGAAATGTGATCGGCTTCCCGGGGATTGCGGCCCGTGGCAATGCCGCGAAGCGCCAGCACGACCTCGCCATGCCGGACGAGCAACAGGCAAAATCCGGTTTCCTTTCAATGCTTCGCTCGAACATCGAGGATGCCGAGCAGCTCGTGTCTTCGCTTGAGCCCGGCGAGGAGCGCGCCCCCAGTGAACTCGAGGCAAGCCGCCGGGAAGGCATGGTCGATACGACCTATTTCGGCACACTGATCGGCGCCGTGGCCACCAAGATGGCGTCCGCTTCCCTGGGAGACATGCCGGCCGACGAGACCGAGATTCCCGCCGTGCCGAGCTTCCAAGTCATTGACAAGGCGCGGCAATTCCTGATGGATGACGACGAGGCGCCCGACACCGCCGAGACTGCCGAAACCGGCAAGGCCTTCGGAAAGGCGCTCCGCAATGAGCTTGCCCCGCCGGCCGTGACAGAGGCGGATGACACTGCCCCGGCTCCAGCACCAGTCAAGGTTCTTGAGTTGAACCTGCCGGAGCAGGCTGAAGCACAGACCCAAGCCCTGAAGTCGAACTCATTTGTCATCCAGGGCGAACCCAAGATCATCGCGCCGAAGGCCACGGGCCACAGCGGCCATGAGGGCAAGACTGACGCATCGGCCAATGAAGCTGAAAGCAACACCGGCACGATCGTTCCGTTCCGCGGTGCGCTTCATGCGGAAGCCAAATCCGACAGCCGGTCCTCCGATCGGGGCACCTCTGACCGGTCCGATGACCAACCCGATGTTCCGGTGCAGGCCACTTCAGTTCAGACCGATGCTGATCTCTTCACCGCGAAGGCTGCCGACAGGTCGCCAACGCAACAGATTGCCGACAACATCCGCCAGGCGGTTCCGGCGTTGCAGGCTCAGCCTCTCCACAATGGTGAAAAGGCGGCGACCATCCGCTTCAAGTTGCAGCCGGAAAATCTCGGCGATGTTGAAGTGAAGCTCAGGATCCGTGGTGACAAGCTGGAAGTGGGCATCATCATGGAGCGCGGTGATGCCGCCGGTTCCGTGCGCCAGGCGCAGGATGATCTTCGCAAGAGCCTGGGTGAGCAGGGGCTCACTGTCGACATGATCGATGTATCACTCGCCTCGCGGCCCGTTCGCGAAGCATCTGCAAGTTCACAATCAGATTTGATGCAGCAGGGGAACCAGCAGCCGTCGCGCCAGGATGCGCAGGCAGGTTCATCTGGTGGTGCATCCTACGGCCGTTCCGGAATGCAATCTGGCTCACAGGGAAATTCCGGTGCCGGAAGGGAGGACGGAAATGGCAATCTCCAGCGTTTTGCGGAAGAGCCTGCTCCTCGCAGCGTGCGCAGCGGCGTTTTCCTTTAACTCCACTTCGGCTGCCCGGGCAGATCAGCAGTCACTGGTCTGCGAGCAGCAGCTTGCGCGCGCCTCGCAGGATGAGCAGGTGCCGCTGCCGGTTCTCTACGCCGTCGGCCTCACCGAAAGCGGCAACAAGGGCCGCCTCCATCCCTATGCCCTCAACATCGAAGGCAAGACGGTGTTTCCGAAGAACAAGCAGGACGCGCTCCGGCAATTCGCCGATGCCCGCAAGCAGGGCAAGAAGCTGATCGACCTGGGCTGCATGCAGGTCAATCACCATTTCCACGGTTCCAATTTTTCAGGCCCGGACGAAATGCTGGTCCCCGACAAGAACGTGACCTATGCGGCGCGCTTCCTGAAGGAACTGCGGCAGGAGCACGGCAGCTGGACCATGGCGGTTGCGCGCTATCACGCGAGCGCCAAGAACAAGGTGGCGCAGAGGCGATACATCTGCGCCGTCATCAGCAATCTCGTGCGCAGCGATCTCGGCGCATGGACGCCGGATGCCAAACAATTTTGCGGAGTTCGTTAAGCGGGAGAAAACCCTTAATGACGAATTCATTTTCGCGGCACTCCGCCTGATCCGCCGCTACAGATCGCCACAAGCTACGAATGACACAATGGGCTGCACAAAGGAGCAGTTCCATGAGTCTTTATGGTGTTATGCGGACGAGTACTTCGGGGATGGCCGCGCAGGCGACCCGGATCTCGACCGTTGCCGAGAACGTCGCAAACTCGAATACCGTCGGCTACAAGGCCGTTCGCACCGAGTTCTCCAGCATTTTCATCAATAACAACGTTTCCAGCTTCAATTCCGGCGCCGTAGACACCAACATCCACCGCATCGTTGACAACCAGGGCACCTTGCAGGCCACGGGTTCCGTCACCGATCTCGCCATTGACGGCGACGGCTTCATGCTGGTGCGCAATGCCAGCGGCGAAAACTTCATGACCCGCGCCGGCTCCTTCATTCCCGATGGCAACGGCACGCTGGTCAACACCGGCGGCTATCAGCTTCTTGGTTACCCGCTGACGAGCGGAAACCCGACAGTTGTCGTGAACGGATACACCGGTCTTGTGCCGGTTTCGGTGAGCGACGTGGCTCTCGTGGCCCAGCCGACGACCACGGGCACCTTCGCGGCCAACCTTCCTTCGACCGCCGCCATCACGGCAGCAGCAAATCTTCCCTCCGCCAATGCGGCCGGCTCGACCTACACGGCGAAATCGTCGCTCGTTACCTATGGCAACCTGGGCGAGGAAGTGACCCTCGATGTCTACTTCGCCAAGACGGCCACGAACCAGTGGGAAGTGAGCGTCTACAACTCGGCCGATGCAGCCACTGGTGGCGGCTTCCCCTATGCCTCCGGCGCCCTGACCACGCAGACCCTCGATTTCGATCCGAACAACGGCCAGCTTGACGCTTCGAGCGTGAACGCCCTCAGCATCGCCATCCCCGGCGGACAGCCCCTCGATCTTGATCTCTCCAACATGTCGCAGCTGGCCACGGGCTATTCCGTTCTGTCCGCGAAGGTTGACGGCAACGCTGCGAGCGCCGCCGAGATTGTCGAAATCTCCAACGACGGTACGCTCTTCGTGTCCTTCGCTAACGGCACGCGCCGCCCGCTCTTCCGGGTTCCGATCGCGACCGTCACCAGCCCGGACAATCTCGCGTCCATCTCCGGCAACGCTTTTGCGCCCACGTCGAAGTCAGGCGACATCCGCATCGGTTTTCCGGGCGAGGCGGGTCTTGGAAATCTGAAATCAGGTGTTCTCGAGCAGTCCACGACAGACATCGCCTCCGAATTCACCGACATGATCGACGCCCAGCGCAATTACACCGCGAACTCGAAGGTCTTCCAGACCGGTGCGGAATTGATGGACGTTCTTGTGAACCTCAAACGATAAGGGCGACGAGCGCGCATAAAGCATCATGAGTGGTCTGAGTACAGCACTGACGCAAGCACTGTCTGGCTTGGTGGTTTCCCAAAGCCAGACGGCTGTCGTTTCACGCAATATCACGCGTGCGTCGGACGAAGACTACACCCGCAAGATCCTTGGGCTCACCACGGACTTTGCGGGCAATGCGCGCGCGGCCAACATCTCGCGGGTTGTCGAGCAGAAGCTGACGGATGCTGTCAGCGCCTCGAAATCCATCATGTCCGGCCAGCAGGTGACGAGCGATGCGCTCCAGACCCTCTCGGAAACCATCGGTGACGTGGAAGCCGACGGGTCCATTGCCTGGGGCATCGGCCAGTTACAGGTGGCGCTGAGTGACTACGAGGCCTCACCCAGCAGCCTGACGGCCGCCAACAATGCCGTGGCCGTGGCAGGGCGTCTGGCCCAGTCGCTGAACGATGCCTCCGGAATTGTCAGCGGTCTCCGCCAGCAGTCGGATTCGGGCATCTCCGCATCGGTCGATAACGCCAACAAGATCCTTTCGGAAATCGAAGAGATCAACGGCCAGATCACCAGTGCGGGCAGCGACAGCGGCACCGTCGCCGAACTTCTCGACAAGCGTGACGCCGCCATCAAGCGTCTCTCCGAGGAGATGGGCGTGCGCACCGTGCAGCGCCCCAATAACGGCATTGCGATCTATACCGACAGCGGCGTCACGTTGTTTGACGTCAAGGCCCGGTCCATCACCTTCAGTGCCACGCCCTCGCTCACGCCGGGAGTTCCCGGAAATGCCGTCTATGTGGATGGCGTGCAGGTGACGGGCGCGGGTGCGCCGATGCCGCTCCGCTCGGGCCGCATCGTTTCCCAGGTTGATGTCCGCGACAACCTCACGACTGCCTATCAGTCGCAGCTGGACGAGGTGGCCCGCGGACTCATTTCGCAGTTTTCCGAAAGCGACCAGAGCGGCGCCAGCCTTCCGGACGCCACGGGCCTCTTCTCCTATACGGGTTCGCCTGCGGTTCCGCTTGCCGGCACCGTCTATCCGGGTCTCGCATCCGAAATCAAAATCAACGCGGCCTTCGACACCACGCAGGGCGGCAATGCCTCGCTCCTCCGTGACGGTGGCGCCAATGGCGCGGCCTATGTCTACAACACGACGGGCGCAAGCGGCTTCCAGGGCCGCATCGCATCCCTCATTTCCGGTCTCGACAAGCCGGCGTCCTTCGACGCTGCAACAGGACTCGATCCGAACGCCAACCTGAAGAACTTTGCTTCTCTCTCGGCGGGCTGGATCGAACAGAAGCGGTCTGAAGCCGACCGCAAGCTGGATACGGTTGAGGCTTCATATCAACGTGCAACAGACGCGCTTGCCAAGAAATCGGGCGTGAATATCGACGAGGAAATGGCGACGCTTCTCAACCTGGAGAAGTCCTATCAGGCATCAGCAAAGATCATGTCCACAGTTGATCAGATGATGAGCACCCTGATGGAGATTGTGAGGTAGCATGCTCCTCGAACGCACCACGACATCACTCCTGAACGGCGCCATGCGCAATTCCACGCGCCAGCTTCAGGTTGACCTTCAGAACGCCCAGACGGAAACCTCGACCGGGCGCTATGCCGATGCCGGCCTCGTTCTCGGCGCCAATGTCGGACGCAATCTTGACTGGCGCTCCGAAATCGAACGTCTGACGACGACACTGAAGCGCAACGACATGTCGGCTGAGCGGGCCAAGGTCACGCAGGCCGGTGTGGAAGCCGTCAAGGACCAGGCTTCCTATCTGATGAACACCATTGTGGGCGCACGTTCCGCAGCCAATGGCGGCGCTCTCGCCCGCACGGCTGGCGAGAATGCCATCAACGGCATGATGCAGATCCTGTCGACCACCTATTCCGGACAGTACGTTTTCTCGGGCAATACGCCGGACAGCGCGCCGCTGGCCGACTACGTCGGTGGCCCCGCCCAGGGCGCCTTCGATGCGGCCTTCCAGGCCGAGTTCGGCTTTGCCAAGACGGATCCGCTGGCCTCCACGATCACGCCCTCGCAGATGCAGACCTTCCTGCAGGGCCGCTACGACGATCTGTTCAAGGACCCGCAGTGGACCAGCGACTGGTCGACCTCGTCGGCCGAGAACCAGAAGGCCCGCATCGACGGCACGACCACCGTCAATGCCGACGCCAACGCCAATGAAGATGCCTTCCGTCTTGCGATGAAGGCCGCCGTCGCGGCCTACGAGCTTGGCGGCACGAGCATCGGGCAAGGCACATTCCAGGTTGTGGCCGATACGGCTGCAAAGACGCTTTCGCAGTCTGTTCAGGCACTTGGCGATGTTCAGGCCCGCGTAGGGTTCGCGGAGCAGGCTATCGAACAAGCCAATACCCGCATGACATCGAAAAAGACCTTGCTCGAAACCTCTGTAACAAAGACCGAAGGCGTCTCGGCTTATGACGCCGCGACTCGTCTCAATGCGCTCACCACGCAGCTTGAGGCGTCCTACTCCGTGACGGCACGTATTTCGAAGCTCTCTCTCCTGAATTACCTATAGCCGCAGGATAGCAAATGTATCAGCAACTTTATGAAGAAGTCGCACAGGAAGCCTCGCACCGCATCAGGCAGGACGAGCAGAGAGCGTTCCGTCATTCGATCGGCCTGATGGAAAAGGCCCGCAAGGCCGGCGCGAATTCGCGCGAGGCCGTGGAGGCCATTTTCTTTTTGAATCGTCTCTGGGGCGTGCTGCTGGAAGACCTGTCACGGCGTGACAACGAACTTCCCGACGACCTCCGCGCCAAGCTCATTTCCATCGGCATCTGGATCCTTCGCTACGCAGAAGAACTGCGCCAGGGCAAGAAGTCCGACTTCCTGCCGATCATCGAAGTTTCCGAATGCATCAGCAAGGGTCTCGGGCAGAACCAATGATCATCCACCTCAAGAAGAACGAGAAGCTCTTCATCAACGGCGCCGTGATCATGCTGGACCGCCGCGGTTCGATCGAGCTTCTCAATGACGCGCAGTTCCTGCTCGCCAGCCACGTGATGCAGGTGGAAGACGCGACCACGCCGCTGCGCCGCCTCTATTTCGTCGTGCAGACCATGATCATCGATCCGGCAGGCGCCGAATTGACCCGCACGCTGTTCGACACGCACCACGCGCAGCTCTGCGCCGCGGTGAGCCTGCAAGCCTACCAGGAATTGCTGGCCCAGGTGAAGAAGCTGGTGAAAGAGACCGAATACTTCGAAGCCCTGAAGCTGCTTCGCAAGAATTTCGACATGGATGAAGTATTGATGGCGAAGATGGCGGGGCAGACTGCCGCGCAGTCGCAGACAAAGGCAGCCTGACATGATCGTGAACCCCACAGTCACCGGCAACCGCGTTGTGACCGCCAAGTCCGATGCCACGAAAACCGGCCTCGACTATGACGCCTTTCTGAAATTGATGCTGCAGCAGTTGAAGTCCCAGGATCCGCTGAACCCGGTGGACCAGGCGACCAACCTTGCCCAGCTTGCTTCCTTCAGCAATGTCGAACAGGGCATCAAGCTCAACGACAAGCTCAATGATCTCTTGCAGCGGACTTCGGTTGCCGAAGCAACCGCGCTCATCGGCAAGAACGTACAATCCTTGGTGAGTGGCGCGTCAGGCATAGTCGCAGCAGTGGAAGTGACTTCCTCGGGATCACAGGCCGTTCTGAGCAACGGAACGAAGATACCGGTGTCCGAGGGAATTCGCATTACGGGATCATGAGCGAAATAGACGCTCTCGAAATCATTCAAACGGTTCTCTGGACGATCATCATAGCCTCAAGCCCGCTGGTTCTGCCGGCGATGGCAGTTGGTATCGTCATCGCCTTTGGCCAGGCGCTGACCCAGGTCCAGGAAGCAACCCTCACCTTCGTGCCGAAGATGCTCGTCGTCTTCTTTGCCGCCATGCTGGCCGGGTCCTTCATCGCCTCGCAGCTGAATGCGGTGACCGAGCAGCTTTACGGCCGCATCGCCACGGGCTTCTGAACAACCTCAGGCAAGCTCCGCTTGCGATTCCTGTGTGCCCAGGAGTGATTTGATTTGAGCACGACCCAACAGATTGGCGTTGCCCCGCGGCGTTCAGGCGATATCGGCTTCGCCCTTGGCGTCATCGCCATTCTCGCGATCCTCTTCGTTCCCATTCCCAGCATCCTGCTGGACATGGGGCTCGCCATGTCGCTGTCGCTCGCCATCCTGATCCTCATGGTCTCGCTGTGGATCGAGCGGCCGCTGGACTTCTCTGCTTTCCCGATGGTGCTCCTCGTCACCACGATGCTGCGCCTTGCCCTCAACGTCGCCACCACGCGCCTTATCCTCTCCCACGGCCACGAGGGCACGCGGGCGGCAGGCAACATGGTGGGCGGCTTTGCCGATCTCGTCATGGGCGGCGACTTCGTCATCGGTGCCGTTGTCTTCATCATCCTGCTTACCGTCAACTTCATCGTCATCTCGAAAGGCGCCACGCGTATCGCCGAAGTGGGCGCCCGCTTCACCCTCGATGCCATTCCCGGCAAGCAGATGGCCATCGACGCCGACCTCTCGTCCGGCCTGATCGACGAGGCCGAGGCCCGCCGCCGCCGCGCCGAACTGGAACAGGAAAGCGCCTTCTACGGCAGCATGGACGGTGCATCGAAATTCGTGCGCGGTGACGCCATCGCCGGCCTCATCATCACGTTCGTCAACTCCTTCGGCGGCGTCATCATCGGCGTCACGCGCCACGGCATGGACTTCTCGACCGCCGCGGACGCCTTCATCAAGCTCACGGTGGGTGACGGCCTTGTCACCCAGATTCCGGCGCTGATCGTCTCGCTCGCCGCCGGTCTTGTCGTCTCCAAGGGCGGCAACCGCGGCACCGCCGACCGCGCCATCATCGCCCAGCTCGGCGGCTATCCCAAGGCGCTGATGATGGCGGCGGGCATGCTGCTGGCGCTGTCGCTGATGCCCGGTCTGCCTTTCTTTCCCTTCGCCATTCTGGGCAGCACGCTCATGGCGGGCGTCTTCATCATCCGCCGCACCCGCGCCGATGAGGAACGCAAGGCGGAGCTCGCCCGCAAGACGCAGGCCGAGGAGGGCAAGAAGGCCACCGAGAAGGAATCAGCGAAGTCGCTGTTGCGCACGCCCGAGATCGAGCTGTGCCTCGGCAAGCAGATCATGGGCATGATGATGGCCAACCAGGCGGAGCTCGGCCATCGCGTCGCCAAGATGAGGCGCAAGTTCGCGCAGCTCTATGGTTTCGTCGTTCCCGAGATCAAGCTCACGGACGACGTGCGGCTGGCGCCCAAATCCTATTGCATCAAGATCCACGGCACGGAAGTGGCGAGCTACGAGCTGCGGCCCCATGAGGTGTTGGTCATCACCGCAGGCAAGGGCAGGCCGGACGTGCCGGGTGATGATGCCCGTGAACCGGCCTTCGGTCTCGAAGCCATGTGGGTGCCGGACATGTTCGCGTCGGAACTGAAGAGCGCCGGCTACAGCGCCTTCGATCCGGTGTCGGTGATGCTCACCCATCTCTCGGAAATCGTTCGCAACAACCTCTCGCAGCTCCTGTCCTATCGCGACATGCGCGCCCTCACGGACGGTCTCGAACCCGAGTACCGCAAGCTGCTCGAGGAGATCACCCCCGGATCGCTCTCCTTCTCGTCGCTGCAGGCCGTGCTCAAGCTGCTGCTGGCCGAGCGGGTCTCCATCCGCAATCTGCATCTGGTGCTGGAATCGATTGCCGAAATCGTGCCCCACACCCGCAAGCCGGAATTGATCGCCGAGCATGTGCGCATCCGCATCGCCCAGCAGATCTGCGGCGACATCAGCACCAACGGCAAGCTCCGGGTCGTTCGTCTCGGCAGCCGCTGGGACGCCACGTTCCTGCAGGCGCTGAAGCGTGACAACAAGGGCGAGGTGGTGGAGTTCGACATCGAACCGAAGCAGCTTGAGGCCTTCGCCAGCGACGCCTCGCGCTCGATCAAGCCGCATGTGGAGCAGGGGCTCAGCTTCTGCCTTGCCTGCTCGCCGGAAGCGCGACCCTATGTCCGCATGATCATCGATCGCGTCTTCCCCAATCTGCCGGTCCTGTCTCACGTGGAAATCGCCAAGGCGGTCCAGATCGAAGTCATCGGCTCGCTGTCATGAGCGAGGCGCTGCTCACGCTCCTCTGGGTCTACATCCTCGTCTTCGCGCGTTTCGGCGCGGCGCTGGTTCTCCTGCCCGGCCTTTCGAACGCACGTTTTCCCGTCACCATCCGCATCTTCTTTGCGCTTTTCCTCACGGTGGCGCTCACCCCCATGCTGATGCAGCAGTTGCAGCCCGCTTTCGCGCCCGGCGCGCGGTATCAATCTGCCCTGATCACCGAAGTGATCGTCGGTCTCGCCTTCGGCTTCTGGGGCTTCTGCTTTCTCCATGCCAGCCGCTTCGCCGGTTCCATCATTTCGTCCGTCATCGGTCTGGCCGGCATTCCGGGCCAGCCCATCGACGAGCATGATCCGACCACGCCATTGGGTTCGCTGCTCTCGCTGGGCGCCACGGCGATCGTCTTTGCCACCGACCTGCCGATGATGAGCATCGAGGCGCTGTCGCGGAGCTATGAAACCATCCCCGTGATGGGGGCACCCGCGGGCGATTGGCTGGCCCAGAACACCATCCGGCTGGTGCGCGACACCTCGATCATTGCCGTGCAGATGTCGAGCCCCTTCATCGTGCTTGTGGTCGTCACCAACCTTGCGCTTGGATTGTGCGGCAAGTTCACGCCACAGCTTCAGGTTTATTTCGCGGCCCTCGGCCTCACCATCCTGCTCTCGTTCTTGCTGCTGGGATGGATTTTCCCCAATCTCGCCTACCTGCCGGCCGAAGCCTATTCGAGCTGGCTCAAGCAGGCCCTGCAATGACGAGAGACATCCGCAGCCTGCAGCGCCTTCTCAAGGCGCAGGACCTCAAGACCCGTGCGACGGAGGCTCAGCTCGGCACGCTCAAGATCAGGCTCGGCGAACTCCATGCGGAGGAGGAATCCTGCCTGGCGCTGCTGCAGAACCAGTCCTTTGCCGTTGGGCTTTTGTCGCGGTCCCTGACCAAGCGGATGGCTGGCCTTGCGGCCCGCAAGGAGAATGTCGCCCGCCGCATCTCCGAGACCGAGGAGAAGGTGAAGCTCGAAACCCTGCGGTCCGACAAGGTGCAGGAATGGCTTGATCATGCCGAGGAGCACGCGGAGGAGGAGCGCCTTGCCGAGGTGGCGCAGGACGACGTCGCCAACAAGATTCACACAAGTGGCTGATGCTAGCGTGAAGCGCTGATTGAACACGGGAGCAGTCCGATGTCCTCCGACATGATCATGGGCGTGATGCAGGCCGCAAATGCGTCGAAGGCGATGCGGGCCCAGACCCGGCTTGCCCAATTGGGCGGCAGCAACGAAGGGTTGTTCGGAAAGATCATGACGGCGCTGGGAAACCGCACCGAGAAGACGAAGCCTGCCGCTGATCCGGCTGCCCTCGGCGATGACCTGATCGCGCAGGTGATGGCCGCGGCCGACCCTGCAAAGGTTCAGATGGCCGAGGCCAAGCTCGTCTCCATCGGTGGCATGCCGTCTGCCGTCGCCGATGCGTCGGCTAGCCCTGCCGATCCGGCCCTGGCGCAGAAGCGCGAGGCGGCGAAGAAGCTCGAAGGCGCGCTTCTTGCCTCGGTCGTCGACGACATCATTCCGAAGGATTCCGCCACTCTCTATGGAGAGGGTACATCCGGCAACATTGCACGCCAGTTCCAGGTCGAGGCGCTGGCCGAGGCCGCCGCCGAGACAGAGCCGCTTGGCCTTGCCAACCAGTTCTATGGCAACGGCGCCACCCAGCAACAGGAACCGCTGCGGCGCGACCAACAGTGGCCTTACTTCGGCCGCAGCAAGATCACCCCCTATGCAGCCTGAGACGTGAAGGCCTGCCGACAGGAAACACCACATGAACATGCCGGCACAATCATCGCAGCAGAATTCCATTGCCAACATCCTCACCAATCTGCGTGAGGTGCTGTTGGAGGAGAACGCGCTGCTGGAAAGTGGCCAGCCGCATGACCACCAGCGCTTTGTCCGCAGCAAGAACCAGATCCTGCGGGACCTGATCGTCTGCCAGCGCACGCTGCCGCCGCTTTCGGAGCTTCCGGCTGTGCGCGAACAGTTCCAGGGCGTGCGCAAGCTTGTGGACCGCAATCACTTCCTGCTCCGCACCCACGTGGAAGCGATGACCGAGATCACTTCGCTGCTGGCCGAAGCCGAGATCTCCGAGGATGCGGATGGAACCTACTCCCAGCGCAGCGTGGGCTAGCGCGCGGAGATGCTGAAGCTTGCCATCGTGGGACTGATCGGAGCCCTGTCGGCAGCGGGCGGCGCCGTCATGGCGCTCACCATGCAGCAGGCCCCTGCAACCGAGGCAGACCAGCATTCCGCTGCAGTGATCGAGCGCGTCTCGACCGAGTTGACGGCCGTTCCGGTGGTGCATGATGGCAAGGTCACCGGCTATCTCGTTCTCAAGGTTTCGAGCAGCATCGACAAGTCGCTGGTCAAGAATGCCGGAGATGCGCTGACGCCCTATCTGAGCGATGCAGCGTTCCGAGCCGCCTTCGATTTCGCGGCAGGCGGCGTCACCGAGATCAAGGCAAAGCACGTCGAGGACATGTCGGCGGAAATCGCGCGTCTTGCCAACCAGAAACTGGGGGCGGATGCAGTGAAGTCCGTGGACCTGGAGCAGTTCAACCTTGTGCCGGCTTCCAAGATTCGCGGAAACCGGGTCACCTCCGACTGATGCGGGTGTGTGGCGATGAAGGTGACCCCACCCAACATCCTGAGTGCACTTCTCCGGCATCATGTGAAGCCGGGCCTGACGGCCAACGAGAAGTCCTCTGAGATATCGGATATCCTGAAGGAACTTTCGAACGCGCCCACCGCGGCCGAGAAGCACGCCATCATCGAACGCCTGTTGTTGCGGGAGCAGCGCGAACTGATGGCGGCAAAGCTGGCGACGCCCGACGCGATCATGAACCCGATGGAAGAGCCGCAGCCCCACACGTGGCGCATGTCGGCAAAGTCCACCGAGGTGATGAACGGTCTGAAGACCGAACATTTCAGCCGCCAGTGGGAAACCGAGGCGATCATCCGCGCGATTTTCGAGCAGGCTCATCATGGAACAGGTGCGGAAGATATCGCCGGCCTTGCCACGCCGTTCAAGCCCACGGCCCATGACATGGCGAAGGCAATCGAGTCCCTGGGGTATTCCTCGCGGGCGCTTTACCGGGATGACCCGCAGCCCTTCACGCCCGACATGGACGATCGGCCCAACGGCATGATGTCGCGTCTGGTCCTGATGACGTCCGGCATTCTGATTGTGACCGTGGTTCTGCTGATGTTGTGACCGTGTTCTGGCGTGTGTGGCGGGGTGTGGATCTGGACACACGATGAGGGGTGGAGAGATGATGACAAACGTGAAACGGCTGCCTGAAACACCATCTCCGGTGACCGATGTCCGCCGCCTGACTGAACGGGTCTCCATGCTGGAAGCCGTGGTGGAGAATTTTCCGGGCGGCCTTCTTCTCTTCGACAAGGATCTGAAGCTCGCTTTCTGCAACCAGCGCCAGCGCAAGATGCTGGATTATCCCGACTGGTTCTTCGGCGAGAACCCGCCGCATATCTCGGAGATCTTCTGGTACAACGCCACCCGCGGCGAATATGGCGCGGGCGATCCGCAGGATCACGTGGACCACCGCATGGCGCTCGTGGCCAAGCGGGAGGAACACGTCTTCGAGCGCCGCCGGCCCAATGGCACGCTTCTGGAAATCCGTGGGCAGCCGCTGGAGGGCGGGGGCTTCGTCACCACCTATCTCGACATCACCGAGCAGCGGAAAGGCCAGGATGCGCTGCGCTACCTCGCCAATCACGATGTCCTCACCAATCTGCCCAACCGCTTCAGCGCCATGGGCGAACTGGAGTCCCGCATCGCGCGGCTGCAGCCGCAGGCATCGCTTGCCGTCGTCTTTCTTGATCTCAATGGTTTCAAACCGGTGAATGACCGCTATGGCCACGCCATCGGCGACGAGCTTCTGAAGAGCGTGGCCCACCGCCTTGCCCACTCCATCCGCGAGAGCGATCATATCTCGCGCTATGGTGGCGATGAATTCGTCATCCTGATGAATTGCGGCTCCGGCCGTCACGAGGCGGAGATGCTGGCGGAACGTCTCGAGCGCAGTCTGTCGGAGCCGTTCTCCGTGAGCGACACCGAATTGTTCATCAGTGCCAGCATCGGCATCGCGGTTTGCCCGGAAGACGGTGTGCGTGTCGATGAACTGGTCGGCGCTGCTGACAAGCACATGTACGTCGCCAAGCGGAACGGCCTCTCCTACGTCAAGAGCACCGCACAACCCCGCACCGCCTGAGACCTCACGCTGCCCTCTTCCGAGTGCAGGGAGAGCCCTTCCCCAAACCTTGAAGCAAGGGGAGAGAAGTGAACATGCTTGACTACAATAACCAAGTGAAGATTGTTGAATGTCATTGACCAGTATCAACGTGGTTTAATTAACTCACTGATATTAAAGGAGAAAAGTAAGGTCATTAACCTCTCATTAAGAGCCACACAACTATGGTTAGAACACGAATCGCGTGGTTGCGATTGGCAAGGAGAGCCAAATGATTGTGCTGGTTGACGAGCGGACCGACGTATCAGATGCGTACAAGACTTCCATCGGGCGCGAGGGTTATTCGGTCGCGTCCTTCAGCCCGCCCGAGTTCATTGCCTGGTTCAATTCCCTGGGTGAGCCCGACCTGAACGCTGTCGATGCCTTCGTTCTCGGCGACTTCGCCGACCGCCCCCAGATCACCCGCAACCTCAAGCGCCGCGTGCATGTGCCGACAATCGCGCTCAATGATGTGGCCGCTCTCGACGTCACGCTTCGGTTGTTCGAAGCTGGCGCCGACGACGTCGTCCGCAAGCCCGTGCACGCACGTGAACTGATTGCCCGCATCGCCGCCATCCGCCGCCGCACCACGGTGGAGGAGGATGCGCTGTGGTCCTTCGATGGCCTGGTCATCTTTGGTGGTGGCCGCAGCCCCGAAGTAAACGGCCGTGAATTCCAGATTCCACGCCGTGAACTGCGCATTCTCGAGCATCTTGCCGTCAATCGCGGCCGCCGCTCCACGCGCGCCCAGATTTTTGCCTCCGTCTACGGCATGTTCGACGAGCGCGTCGAGGAATGCGTGGTCGAAAGCCACATCAGCAAGCTGCGCAAGAAGCTGCGCGCCGAACTGGGCTACGACCCGATCGACATGCAGCGCTACCTTGGCTACCAGCTCGTCCGCCGCGCTGCCGCTGCTGCCGCCTGAGACCCGGACCGGACGGGCACGCCATCGTGCCCGTCATCCAACTGTGACAATCCACTGGTGAGTGAAGGTGCCCTGAGTCCATCGCAAGCGGGTTGACTGCCAAGGTCACGCCGCGGGAGAGGCAAATGCACTTCATTCAGCTCCGCTTCCTGCCACTCACGCTCTGTGTGATCGGGCTCGTGGCATCGGCGGCGGCGTTCCTGCTCTGGCCCACCTACGACACGGTCTTCTTCTGGCCGCTCGCCGTGTGTGCGGCGTTGGTCGGGGTCGGCATCTCCGACCTTCTCCAGCGCAGCCGCTCCATTCTCCGCAATTATCCCGTGATCGGACACTTGCGCTTCATCTTCGAGGCAATCCGCCCGGAGATGCGCCAGTACTTCTTCGAGTCGGATCTTGACGGCGCGCCCTTCTCGCGCGAGCAGCGGGCGGTGGTGTATCAGCGCGCCAAGAACCAGCTGGACAAGAAGCCCTTCGGCACCCTGAGCGACGTCTACGAGAACGGCTACGAGTGGATGCTGCATTCGCTTTGGCCCACAACCGTGCCGGAAACAGCGCTCCGCGTGGACATCGGCGGCCCGAAGTGCAAGCAGCCCTATAGTGCATCCATCCTCAATATCTCGGCCATGAGCTTCGGTGCCCTCTCGGCCAATGCCATCCGTGCATTGAACGCAGGCGCCAAGGCGGGCGGCTTTGCCCATGACACGGGCGAGGGCTCCATCAGCCCCTATCATCTCGAACACGGCGGCGATCTCATCTGGGAAATCGGCTCGGGCTATTTCGGCTGCCGCAATCTCGATGGCACCTTCTCGGAGGATGCCTTCGTGCGCAATGCGCGGCGCAAGGAAGTGAAGATGATCGAGATCAAGCTCAACCAGGGTGCAAAGCCCGGCCATGGCGGTGTGTTGCCGGCGGCGAAGATCACCGAAGAGATTGCCTTGATCCGCGGCATCCGCATGGGCGAAGACTGCGTGTCACCGGCGCGCCACCCGGCCTTCTCCACACCACGCGAACTGATGTTCTTCATCGATAAGCTGCGGGACTTGTCGGATGGCAAGCCCATTGGCTTCAAGCTTTGCCCGGGCCGCCATGAGGAGATCAACGACCTGATCATGGCGATGCGAGATACCGGCATTGTTCCCGACTTCATCGTGGTTGACGGCAAGGAGGGCGGTACGGGTGCTGCTCCTGCTGAATTCATCGACAATCTCGGCATGCCGCTGCGGGAAGGTCTGTCGCTCATTCATTCGAGCCTCGCCGCGGCGGGCCTGCGTGACAAGGTGAAGATCGGTGCAGCGGGCAAGATCGTGACCGGATATGACATGGCGCGAACGCTGGCCCTCGGCGCCGACTGGTGCAATGCCGCCCGCGCCTTCATGTTCTCGCTCGGCTGCGTGCAGGCCCAGGCCTGCCACACCGGCCGGTGTCCTACCGGTGTTGCCACCCAGGATCTCTCGCGCCAGCGCGCCATCGACGTTCCGAACAAGGCGAAGCGCGTGGAGAATTTCCATCGCGGCACGGTGGCCTCACTCGCTGATCTTCTTGCGGCTGCGGGCTACAGCCATCCCTCGGAACTCAGCCGCCGCGGTTTCTATCGCCGCGCGGCCGACGGCCACGTGATCTCGTTTGCCGACCAGTATCAGTTCCCCAACGTGCAGCCGATGCCGTTGTTGCGCACGGCCAACTGAACCTCCCCCAGCGACACAAAAAAAGCCCCACTCCACGGAGGAGCGGGGCGTGACGGAGTTTGGACCCGTTTTGAAGGCTCAGGCCTTCGGTGACTCGTCGATGCCACGCGTCAGCTTTTCAAGCTGGCTGAATTCGCTCTTGCGGCGCTCAAGCTGCTTGGCCATGGCTTCCTTGGCGGCGTCAGGAAGCTGATCGACGCGCATGGTTTCGTTTTCCTGAATGAAGGACTTGATCGTGCGGATCGGAAGATCGAACTGGCGCAGCAGCTTGATCACCTTGAGGCGCTCCACGTCGTCCATGGCGTAAATACGGAGGCGCCCGATGCGCTTGGGCTTCAGAAGGCCGGCGCGCTCGTAGTAGCGCACGGTCTTGGGCTCGAGGCCCGTGTGTTCCGCAACCTGGCCGATCAGCCGTTGCGAGTCGGTAGGTGTGAGTTCTGACAAGCTGCCGTCGTTCATCGCTCTCGCGTCCCTTTGTTCGCTTGGAAGTGAAGAGAGGAAGCACTTCCTTGCGATCAGGATTAAACACGATGGCTTGCGGGAGGCTTGCGTGGCTGCTTCAGCCTCGTGACTGCGCTGTAAGGGAGAGACCGAAGTCCGGACAAGATGACAGCGCCTCCCTCCGCGGGGAGGGAGGCGCCACAAAAGCAGCGTGGTAAAAGATCAGTTGCTGGACGCTTCGGAATCGGAGAACGGCACTTCGTCCTGGCCATCGGCAATGATGGCGTTGGCGCCGGCGTCCTCGAGGATCGGCTTGCACAGCTTCTCGAGCCGCGCGAACTCTTCCTGGCGCTTCTTGAGCTGGATGCCGATTGCGCTCTTGGCCTCGTGCGGCAAGGCGTCCATGCGCAAGCGTCCATGGCGATCCAGAAGATCCTTGATGATCTTGATCGACATATCGAGCGCACGGAAGAACTTGATCACCTTGAGCAGCTCGACATCCTTGCTGCTGTAGACACGGTAGGTGCCCACACGGCGCGGCTTGATCAGGCCCGCACGCTCATAAAAACGAATCGTCTTGGGCTCCATACCAACGGAGTCCACAAGGTTTCCGATCAGATACATTCTTGGCCGGTTCGGATCGCCGGTTTCTTGAACTCGATCATCATCGTACATAGCTTTGCCCACCACAAGTTGAGTGCCACCCTCAGAATCAACTCACCAAAAAGCGCTCGTACGCTGCCTTGTTTATTAACAAAACTTTAAACCAAACACTACATCAACGTCGCAGATCGCTATGCAGTTTAAGCAGAGTAAGGCGCTTTAATGGCAAAAGTGCCACATTGAGCAATTTCAGGTTGTAGAATTGGCTGCGTAGGCAGGTTCCGTTTGAACCGGCGCAACTCACTTGCTAAATGACCGTGCAATAAGGTCATGAACCAGACCGGGCCGGGGGGCGCGCAAATGATCAACCAGAAGATGGACAAGGCGGGAGTCGCCAAGGCGCTTGGGCAATCCTTGCGGCAGTTCGAGCAAAACCTTCCCGCCCTGAGCGGTCTCGGCTTCCCGCCCTCATCCGGCGATGCGGATGCCTGGCACGTTGCCGATCTCCTCGATTGGGTCACCCGCCAGCAGGAAGCGCACCTGCAGTTCGTCGAAACCGTGGCCGACTTTCTCCAGCGCGCATCCGACTGACCGCCTTCGACAGCGGCGGCCGCTTCTTCTCCGCATCATCCTCGCACAACTGCCGCGGGCGATCGCAAGATCAGTGCAAGATTGCCTGCCTAGTTCTGCAGCGGGGCGCGGCGCCTACTCATGCCGCCGATTCTTGCGGGGCAGATCATGGCGGACGGGAAGAAAAAAGGCATTTCAGCTGGCCGAAAAATTCTTGGGCTGCAGATCGTTCTTGCCGTTCTGCTCGCGGCCTCGCTTTTCACGAACTATGAACAGAACATCGCCAGCGACGCTTCGGTGAAGGCCGAGGCTGATGCAAAGATCCGCATCGGAAAATTCGGTGAGCTTGATCTGCAGCTGAAGGACATGCAGTACAACATCATCCAGATCCAGCAGTTCCTCACGGATGTCTCTGCAACCCGCGGCCTTGACGGCATGGACGACGGATATGCCCACGCGGAGGAACACACCCAGAAGTTCAACGATCATTACAAGGCAGCCCATGCGCTCGCCATGGAACTGAAGGACTATGACATCCTGCAGAAGGTGATCGTCGCCAGCCAGGCCTTTCCGCCTTACTACACGACAGGGCGGCGTATGGCCGAGGCCTATGTCGCCGAAGGTCCGGCGGGCGGAAACAAGTTGATGGATCCGTTCGACAAGGCCGCCCAGAAGATCACTGACCATCTCAATACCGCACTCGCCACAGCCGAGAAGCGCCGGGCGGATACGCAGGAGCAGACTGCCAAGGCCGTCGCGACCTTCGATGCGCGTCATGATCTCTTCCAGTGGATATCCTATGCCATCGGCGGTGTGGCGCTGGTCTTTTCGGCGCTCACGTCCCTTTATACGGCGCTCCTGCAACGGCAGGCGGACCAGCAGGCGAGGCGGGCCGAAGAACTGGCCCGCGAACAGAATACCGAACGGGAAGAGCGCGAGCGACAGGCCAAGCTGGTCATCTCGAGCCTCGGCAGCGGCCTCGGCAAGCTTTCGAACGGAGATCTTTCGGCGCAGATCGAAACACCCTTCCCGGGCGAGATGGAAAAGCTGCGCGACTACTTCAACACTTCCATTCGCGCTCTCAATGAAACCATCCATTCCGTTCTCCAGACGTCAGACCAGATCCGCGCAGGCACATCCGAAATCGCGGATGCTTCGGGTGATCTCGCACGCCGTACCGAGAACCAGGCTGCAAGCCTCGAACAGGCCGCGGCCACCATCGGGCAATTGACGGGTGCGCTTCAGGAAACGGCAAGCAACTCCACGCGCGCCAGCCATTCCGCCATGTCGGCCAAGGCATCCGCCGAAACAGGCCGCGACGTGGTGGAGCGGGCCGTTACCTCCATGCGCGAGATCGCCACGAGCGCCGAACAGATCACCAAGATCATCGGCGTCATCGACGAGATCGCGCTTCAGACAAACCTGCTGGCCTTGAATGCCGGTGTCGAGGCGGCCCGGGCGGGGGACGCCGGCAAGGGCTTTGCGGTGGTGGCAAACGAGGTGCGCGCGCTCTCAGACAGGTCTGCCGTGGCGGCAAAGGACATCAAGCGGCTTCTCGGTGAATCGAATTTGAAGGTCGATCAGGGAGTCGGGCTCGTGGCGGAGGTGGGCCGGGCCCTGACCGACATCAACACCCATGTGCTGGACGTGGCCCAGATCATCAACGAGATCACACAGGCTGCGGCCACCCAGTCGCAAAGCCTGACGGAGGTCAATGCCGCAGTGAGCCAGCTCGACGAGTTCACCCAGGCAAATGCCGCCATGGTGGAGGAGGCGACGGCCGCCACCCACACACTCAATCGGCAGACGGTCGAACTTTCGGAAGTGATCGGCAAGTTCAAGGTGGGCGACGAGCGCGCCGCCTGACCGAATGTCAGTACAAGGAGGATGCCACCGGCAAGCGGAGGCATCTGATTCCGCCGCATCGCGGATGGCAAACGACAAGGCTTTGAAGCTTGCCGGAATGGTTTCCCTTTCCTTAGCGCCTCTCATACTCCGTGTGCGCCAAAAAATCAATGTATCGCAATGGTTTGTGAATTCCGCCGATGATTGCCGACGCTTCTTACCCTTGCCGCCTCCGCACGCCCTCGAAACTGCCGGGACGCCACAAGCCTCGCGCAACAATGCAGGATTAATCGACACTCGAGGCATTGAGCGGCGACAGAGATTCTCCTTGCAAACGTGCCTGATTATGCACGTCGGGTTCTCCCCGGTGTGCTGACTGTACTTGGAGAGAAAAGTGTTACTCTTTCGAAATCATGCCAACGACATCGTTGACTCGATCAACCAGTCGATGGCCGTCATCGAATTCGAGCCGTCCGGCACCATCATTTCCGCCAACGAGAATTTCTGCAGGCAACTCCAGTATGGTGGCCAGGAGATCATCGGCCAGCATCACCGGATGTTCTGCGATCCCGCCTATGCGGCGAGCGAAGAGTACAAGGCCTTCTGGCAGAAGCTCGCTGCGGGGGAGTTAGTGACGGGTGACTTCCTGCGCTTCAGGAAGGACAAAACCCCGATCTGGATCCAGGCCTCCTACACACCGATCAAGGACAAGAACGGCCAGGTGCGTTCGGTCATCAAGATTGCCACCGACAGCACGGAACGCGTGGTCGCCACAGACCGCCTGCGCAAGGTTCTGCTCAACCTCGCGGAACTCGACCTCACAGAGGTGATCAACACGCCGTTGCCGGGCGTTTACGAGAAGATCGGCGGCGCCATCAATGTGGCGCTCGAAAAGCTGCGGGTGATCATCGCCGAGGTGGTGTCCATCTCCCAGATCATCTCGGAAGACTCGGGCAGCCTGCAGATGATGACGGGCCGTTCCGCCGAACAGGTGCAGCACCAGGCCGTCGCCACGGAAAAGACCGCCGTGGCCCTGAACAGCCTCACCGTCGCCGTGAAGCAGACAGCCGCCGATGGCCAGGAAGTTCGCCACCTCGTCGACAAGGTTCTGAATGTGACAGGCGCTTCCGAAGGCGTGATGGCGCAGGCCCTCACGACCATGTCGAAGATCGAGACAAGCTCCAACGGAGTGAGCAAGATCGTCGGCCTCATTGACGACATCGCCTTCCAGACCAATCTTCTTGCCCTCAACGCGGGCGTGGAAGCAGCCCGCGCCGGCGAAACGGGCCGTGGCTTTGCCGTGGTGGCCTCGGAAGTCCGCGCGCTGGCCCAGCGGTCTGCTGCCGCCGCAAAGGAGATCAAGCAGCTGATCGCCCAGAGTTCGGAAGAGGTGAGCCAGGGCGTCGAACTGGTCGAGAAGGCAAATGGAGCCCTACTCGAGATCGCGACCGAAGTCCGCACGGTCCAGAACCTCATCGACAAGATTTCGTCGCTGAATTCTTCCCAGGCGACGAGCCTCGCCGAGATCGATGTTGCGATGAACAACATCAACCAGAACACCCAGCAGAGCGCGGGCATGCAGGAGGAAATCGGGGCCTCGGCTGCCGAGATGAGTGCTGAAGCCCGCAGGCTCTCGAGCCTCGCCAAGCGCTTCAAACTGCCTGCTGCTGAGCGGACAGGCTACCACAAGGAAACCTCCGCAGCGCCGGCGCCCCGCGCCGCAAGGCCCGCGCCCATGCCCGTTGCGCCACGCGCGCCAACACCTGTTCCCGTTGCACCCCGGCCTGCGGCCACTATGGCCGCCCGGCCCGCTGCGGCCACTATGGCCGCCCGGCCCGCTGCGGCCACATTGGCATCGTCCGCCAGCCCGTCTCCCGCCAAGGCGCAGCAGCAGATGCTGCAGAACGCCGTGAAGACCTTCGCATCAAAGGCCCCGGCATCTGTGCCAGCAAAGCCCACCACCGCAACGGCTGAAAAGCCGCGCGCGGCAGGACCTACCATGGCACCCCGCGCGCCGGTTGCTGCCGCAGCAGCCAGGCCGGCATCAAAGCCCGCACCACAGATCGCACTCGGCGCCAAGAGCGCGAGCGCAGCAATCGCAACAACGGCAGAAGAGGACTGGGAAGAGTTCTAACCGGTTGAGCGGTCCGCAGCAGTGCGGACTTTGTCTCGGGAAGCAACCAGTCGGAAGCGCAGAGGAAAGACATGGGGAACACAAGGATTGATGCAAAGGATATCAGCTCTCTTGCGGATCTGCAGAGGCTGAAGGCCGATTTCTCTGCGGCACAGGGTTCGCATGCGACCGTCGACCTGTCGCAGGTGAAGAAGATGTCGATGCTGCTGCTGCAGGTTCTTCTTGCCGCCCGTCACAGCTTCAAGGCTGCCGGGAATGAACTGAGCTTCACGGTCGAGTCGCAGGCGCTTCTCGACACATTGACCTCCGCCGGCCTGGGTGAGCTCAGGAAGGAATTTGCGACGGGTACCGCCACATGAGCCTCACGATTCTCACCGTCGATGATTCCCGCACCATGCGCGACATGCTGCGCATGGCACTCAATTCCGCCGGCATGCAGGTCCATCAGGCCGAAGACGGCGTGCACGGCCTGGAAGTGCTCTCGACCTGTTCGCCGGACTGCATCATCACCGACCTCAACATGCCGCGCATGGATGGCTTCGGCTTCATCGAGGAAGTGCGCAAGATTCCGCAATACCAACTCCTGCCGATCCTGATTCTGACCACCGAAAGCGATGCCGAACGCAAGGCAAAGGCGCGGAGCATCGGGGCCACGGGCTGGATCACCAAACCGTTTGAACCTGAGAAACTGATCTCTGTGGTCAAACGCGTAGCAAGCTGAGGCACGATCATGGATCAGATGGCATCCATCCGGCAGACATTCTTCCAGGAGTGCGAAGAGCAGCTCCAGGCCCTTGAAGAAGGGCTTGTCTCCATGGATGGCGGAGACACCTCGTCGGAGGTCGTGAACTCGGTGTTTCGCGCCGTCCACTCCATCAAGGGGGGCGCGGGTGCATTCAAGCTCTCGGAACTGGTGGAATTCGCCCACGCCTTTGAAACCGTGCTGGACGAAATCCGCGCGGGCAAGCTGGACGCAAGCCACGACATCACCCGCCTGCTGCTGAAGTCGGCAGACCAACTCTCAGACCTCGTTTCCACGTGCCGTGACAACGGCGTGATCAATCCCAACAATTACAAGTCGCTTCTCGATGAACTGAAGCATGCCAATGCAGCTGCGGGTGGTGCTGGCAGCGATGACGACAACTGGGATGACATCGACTTCACGCCCATGACCATCGACATCTCGGGTGGAGACGAGCCTGCGCCCTCAGAAGACCCCGGCAAGACATTCGAAATCTTCTTCAAGCCCCAAACCATCGCCATCCAGAGCGGCAATGAGCCCATCCTCATTCTCCGCAGCCTGATGGAACTAGGCCAGACGGTCGTCGCCTGCGAATGCTCCGCCTTGCCCAAGCTCGACGAGATGAAGGTCGATGAGGCCTATCTCGGCTTCAACATCTCCCTTCGCACCGAGAAGGGATTGGAGGCGGTCCGCGAATGCTTCGAGTTCGTTGAAGACTGCGCCACGGTCCGGATCGAGGAATGTGGTGCTGCTCCGGCAGTTTCCATTGCGCCGCCCGCTCCCGCCCTCGTCGTGGAAGAGCCGCCTGCGGTGTTGCCGCCGATGCCGCGCTTCGCCAAAGCCGTCGCTGCCCAGACGGAAGCCGCCAAGGAAGTAGCGCGCGCCGAACCCGTGATGCTCACAGCGATCGAGGGTGGCAAGCAGGATGCGGCGAACAAGCAGGACAAGGCGTTGCCCACCTCAGCCACCATTCGCGTGGAACTGGACCGCGTCGACAAGCTCATCAACCTTGTCGGCGAGTTGGTCATCAACCAGGCCATCCTCGCCCAGAGCGTGGGGCAGGCCATTCACTCCGGCGCCAACGACGTGAACAGCGGGCTCGAGGAACTCGAACGTCTGACCCGCGACATCCAGGACAGCGTCATGGCGATCCGCGCCCAGCCGGTGAAGTCGCTGTTCCAGCGCATGGGCCGCATCGTGCGCGAAGTGGCCGATGCCACCGGCAAGATCGTGCGCCTGCGCACCGAAGGCGAGACCACGGAAGTCGACAAGACCGTGATCGAGTCCTTGGCTGATCCGCTCACCCACATGATCCGCAACGCCGTCGACCACGGCCTTGAAACGACGGAAGACAGGCTCCGCGCCGGCAAGCCGGAGGAGGGGGTCGTGCGTCTTTCCGCAGCACACCAGTCGGGCCGCGTGGTGATCACCGTTGCCGATGACGGCGGCGGCATCAATCGCCCGAAGGTTCTGGAAACGGCGCGCCGCAAGGGCCTCATTCCACCCGGCGCGCAGCTCACCGAAACGGAAATCGACAATCTTCTCTTCCTCCCCGGCTTCTCCACAGCCACGGAAGTGTCCGCCATTTCCGGCCGTGGCGTCGGCATGGACGTGGTGCGCCGCTCAATCCAGGCGCTCGGCGGACGCATTTCCATCAGCTCCAAGCCGGGCATCGGCACGACCTTCACCATGAGCCTGCCGCTGACGCTCGCCGTTCTCGATGGCGTTGTCGTGTCGGTGGCTGATGATGTTTTCATCGTGCCGCTCACCAGCGTTGTGGAAACGCTGCAGCCGGAAGCAAGCAACATCCTTCCGTTGGGGCAGGGCTATGCGCTCCGCATCCGCGAATGGATCGTTCCCATGATCGATGTGGGCAAGGCGCTTGGCGTGCGCCGCACGCCGATCGATCCCGCCAACTCGGTGGCGATCCTGGTCGATACCGAGGACCGCTCGCGCTGCGCGCTTCTGGTCGATCGCATCGACGACCAGCGCCAGGTGGTGATCAAGAGCATCGAAAGCAACTACGGCGAGATTCCCGGCATCGCCGCAGCCACAATCCTGGGCAATGGCCGGGTGGCGATGATCCTCGACGTCGAGACCATCACCGAAGGCCACCAGAAGAATTTTGAAACGCCGAAGCGCGTCAGCAGAGGCGGGAGATGAGGTAAGTCATGGACAACGAAAAGGCACACGACAGACACGAATTGATCGCGTTCAAGGTGGGCGACCAGGAATTCTGCGTCGACATCATGAACGTGCGCGAGATCCGGGGTTGGACGGCAACCACGCCCATTCCCCACGCGCCGCCCTACGTGGTGGGCGTCATCAACCTGCGCGGCACCGTGCTGCCGGTGCTTGATCTTGCGGGCCGCCTCGGCAAGGAGGCCGTCACGCCATCCCACCGCCACGCCATCATCGTGGTGCAGGACGAGGGCCGCATGACGGGGCTGCTCGTGGAAGCCGTGTCGGACATCGTGACCGTGGGCGACGAGATGATCCATCCGACGCCCGAGGTCAGCGACAAGGAAGGCAGCATGTTCATCACCGGCATCGTCACCCTTGAAGGCCGGATGATCAGTCTTCTGTCTCTTGCGGCCGTTCTTCCGGCGAAGCAGGTGAAGGCGGCCTGATACAAATGGACAACGACCCGTCATCTCCGACGAGTGAGTTCAATCTGTCCCTGGAGCAATTCCATGAAATTGCCCAAGTGGTGGAGCGGATGACCGGCATCAACCTGCCGGACCGCAAGCACGCACTCGTCTATTCGCGCCTGGCCCGGCGCGTGCGGGCCCTGGGCATGAAGTCCTTTGCGGACTACACCGCCTTCGTGAAGGGGACGGATGGCACCGAAGAGCTCTTCAAGATGGCCGAGGCGTTGACCACCAACGTCACCAAGTTCTTCCGCGAAGATCACCACTTCGAACACTTCAAGACACAGCTGCTGCCGCGCCTCATCAGCTCTGCCCGTTCGGGCGGCAGGGTGCGGATTCGGTCAGCGGGCTGCTCGTCGGGACAGGAGCCGTATTCAATTGCGCTGTGCATTCTGGCGGCACTTCCGGACGCCCGTTCCTACGATATCAAGATCCTGGCCACCGACATCAATACCCAGGTCCTCGCCACCGGGCGCCGCGGCGTCTATTCGGTGGAGGATCTCCAATTCCATTCCCGCCAACCTGCGCAATTCCTGGACTGACGTGTCCGGATCGCAGTTCGAATTCGACGAAGCGGCAAAGCGCCTGATTTCGTTCAAGCAGCTCAACCTCATCGAGCCTTGGCCGATGAAGGGCAAATTCGACGCCATTTTCTGCCGCAACGTGATGATCTACTTCGCCTCGGACCTACAGTCGACACTGTGGGAACGCTTTTCCACCAAGCTCAATGACGATGGCATGATCTACATCGGTCATTCCGAGCGTGTCATCGGCCCGGCTTCCGGTGTGCTGAATATCGAAGGCCCCACCGCCTACCGCAAGAAGGTGAGGGCCGCCGCATGACCATCCGTGTGCTGATCGTCGATGACTCCCGCACCATGCAGATGGTCATGGCGCAAAAGCTGTCGTCCGAGTTCTGATATCGAAGTGATCGGCTTTGCCGGCACGGCACTTGAAGCCCGCGAAAAGATCAAGCTTCTCAATCCGGACGTCATCACGCTCGATGTCGAAATGCCCGAGATGAACGGCATCGAGTTCTTGAGGCGCATCATGAAGCTGCGGCCCATGCCGGTCGTCATGGTCTCGACCCTCACCGAGAAATCGAGCGACATCGCCATTGCGGCACTGGAAATCGGTGCAGTCGATTGCGTTGCCAAGCCGAAGGGCGATGGCAGCGAAGGTTTCGCCGGTCTCGTCGAGGCGATCCGCGGTGCTGCGCGTGCCGACGTGAAAAGTGCCGTCACGCCACAGGCAAAGCAGGTCAAGCCGGTGGAAGCCTATGCACCCGGCCGTTTCCTTGTGGCGGTGGGTTCGTCAACGGGCGGCGTCGAAGCGCTCCAGACGATCCTGATGAACCTGCCGCCCAATTGTCCACCCATTCTCATTGCCCAGCACATGCCGGGCAAGTTCACCAAGACGCTGGCCTCGCGTCTCGACAAGCTGTGTGCGCCCCGCATCTCCGAAGCCCAGGATGGCGATCCAGTGCGGCCAGGCACGGTCTACATCGCCCCCGGCAGCGATGCGCATCTCGAAATCAACGGTGGCGACACGCCGGTCTGCAGGCTTCGGCAGGCGGATCCGGTCAATGGTCACCGTCCGTCAGTCGATGTTCTGTTTGAGTCTGTGGCGCGGCATTGCGGACCCCGCTCGGTCGGCGTGATCCTGACTGGCATGGGCCGCGATGGCGCGGAGGGATTGCTGAAAATGCGGCAGGCAGGTGCTGTCACCTTCGGACAGGATGAAGGAACGTCCGTGGTCTATGGCATGCCGCGCGCCGCGAAAACTCTGGGGGCAGTCCAACGCGAACTGCCGATCAATCTTATCGCGTCCGAAATCCTCAATTCCACCAACTCATACAAAACAGGAGGTGTACTGTGACATTTGCACGGCACCTGAAAGTACTCGTCGTTGACGACACAACGGTCAGCCGCATGCTGGTCTGTGACGGTCTCTGGTCCTTCGGCGTCAAGGATGTGGTGATCGCACAGGATGGCGATCAGGCCATGAAGATGCTCATGGAAACGCCATGCCATCTCGTGATCTCCGACTACAACATGCCGAAGATGAACGGCATCGAACTGCTCAAGGCGGTCCGCTCCTACGCGCCCACCAAGACGACCGGCTTCATTCTCGTGACCGGCAAGGGCGACAAGGCGCTGATCGACGAAGGCCGCAAATATGGCCTCAACAATTTCCTTCTGAAGCCGTTCACCAACGACGGTTTGCGCAACTGCCTTGAGAGGGTCGTAGGCAAGCTTTCATGACAGACGAACGCGTCAACATCGTCCAGGGCGAATTCGCCGTGGGGGACAGGCAGGAGATCGTGATCCAGACACTTCTGGGGTCATGCGTCGCCGTGTGCGCCTATGATCCCGTGGCCGGTGTTGGCGGCATGAACCATTTCCTCCTGCCGGGGGATAGCGGCGCGAAGGGCGTGGACTACACGGTTCGCCACGGCGCCTATCTGATGGAATTGTTGATCAATGGCATTCTGAAACGCGGTGGGGACAGGAAGCGGCTCAATGCAAAGATTTTCGGCGGCGCCAATACCGTGAAAGGCATTGGCGAGCCGATCGGGCAGAAGAACATCGACTTCGCGCGCCGCTATCTCGGGGCCGAACAGATCCCGATCGTCAGCGAAAGCGTGGGGGGCAGCGTGGGGCGGCGCCTGAAGTTCTGGCCGGCCAGCGGCCGTGTGCAGCAGGCGTACATTGCTCCACCGAAGGAAGAATTCACATTGTCGTATCCAAAGGTGGGAAATGCAAAGGCGGGCGAAATCGAACTCTTCTGAGGCGCCGGGTCTTCCCGCGAACGTCTCCGGCAAGGATGTCCTCAGCAGGATGTCCCACATTCACGGCTCGTTGGCGGTTTCTGCCGCCCGCATCGAGGCGATCGTGTCGGAACTGCTGCGCTCCTCCGACCAGCACGGCCACATTTCGGTGTTCGATCTCCAGGAACTCGACAAGGTGCGTCAGTCGCTTGAAAACCTGCAAAGCATTTCGCGCACCATCGCCGAACATATGCCGGACCGCCTTGCCATTCCGAAGAATGCGCTGAAGCAGGTGATGACGCTGGGCGACATGGAATCCGCGCTGCTCGATGGCCGGCACGCCAATGATGCGGACGATGATCAGGCCGGCATTCACCTTTTCGACTGAGCACGCGAAAACGCTCGAATTTTCTCAAATTTCTTGACGTTCACTTTACGTCAACTGTTCAGTTCCCAGTCAGGTGGGATGGTGCAAAATGCCACCATGACCGCCGAATGGACCAAAGAGGACAGGCGACGCGAGCCCCGCTTCCGCGTGCAGAAGCCCGGCCTTCTCGTGTTCGAAGAGTCCGATGTCTTCGAGCAGTGCCTGGTGCTGGAGCAAAGCGCCGGCGGTGCACGTGTTCTCTGTTCACCGGCGTTCCGGTTTCCCGGCAAAGGCATGTCTCTGGTGTTCATTGCCGAGCGGCTTCTGCAGCCGGTGGAAACGGTGTGGCGGACCGATTGCTACGCCGGATTTTCCTTCAGCCGTGAGGCCTATCACGTCTTTGACCTGGAAGAAGTCGAAGCGGCTTCGCGCTGCCCCATGAGCGCATGGCCCATGTCTTTGCCGCCGTCCTGGCGCGCAGAATAGAAAAGGCGGCCCGCAGGCCGCCTTCGCACGTCAATCGGAAATCAGGCCGCAGCCTGTCGGGTCTTGAACTGGCCGATCAGGCGTTGCAGCTCGTCGGTCTGCTGTGAAAGGCTGAAGCAGGCCGCCGTAGATTCCTCGGCCATGGCCGCATTCTGCTGCGTCGTGCCGTCAATCTTGTCCATCACGCTGCCGAAATCCTGCATGGCCTTGCCCGCTTCCGAGACGGCGCGCACGCCGTTCGAGACGAAGTTGGCGGACTTCGAGATCAGGTCGCGGATTTCCCTGGCCGCTTCGGCGGAACGTTGCGCGAGGGCACGCACTTCCGTTGCCACAACGGCAAATCCCTTGCCGGCATCGCCGGCGCGCGCCGCTTCAACGCCTGCGTTGAGGGCAAGCAGGTTGGTCTGGAAGGCGATCTCGTCCATCACGTTGACGATCTGGGCGATCTGCTTCGAGGAGGTTTCGATCTGCGAAATGGCGGTGACGGCCCGGCCGATCACCGATTCTTCCTTCTCTTTCTCCTCAACCACGCGCATGCCGTCACGGGCAAGCGTCGTGAGGCGGCGCAGTGTCTGCATCGTGTGTTCCACCTCGATGGCGTGGGTTTCCACACGCTTCGACAAGTCGCCTGAGGCCGTTGCAATTTCGGAGGTACCGGAGCGGATCACGTCGATGTTTCCGTGGATCTGGATAACCGCGTTCTCGAGCTTGGCGAGAGATTCGTTGAAGTCCGCTGCAAGATCGGCATAGGCCGCGGGAAGCTCATCGGTGATGCGGTAGGCGACATTGCCGATGGCGAGTTGCTGGATCGCGGCACCGATCGTTCCCGTCACCAGTTGACGCTCATGTTCAACTGCTTCCTCCGCCTTGCGTTCAGCAGAGACACGCGCCCTTTCGGCGACATGCTCGAGATAGACTGAAATGACGAAATCCATGTCGAGCATGGCCGACTTGATGAGTCCGCCCATGATCTTGCCGACACTCTCTTTGTCGGGCCCTTTTGCGAAGAGCGACATTCTCGGCCAGATGTTGTCGATCACAGAAACGGTGATCGCTTCCAGGATCAGGGCATAACCGCCGATGTACCAGTGGGGTTCAAGGCCGAGCCGCGCGTGAGTGGCGGCGATACGCTTGGCGTGTTCGACGAAATCGGCGTCAAAGCGGGCGCTGCCAACCGCATTCCAGTGTTCGATCTGGCGTGTCTTGGCCGAATTGATGTGATCCGCACCGGAGAAGAACTTCGCCACTTCGGGAGTCTGTTGAAGCTTGGCGTAGAACTTGTCGAGGGCACCGGGCAGGGCGCTGCGAATGGCCTCGCTCACCTTGAGCAGGTCTTTGCGCGTGTTCTCATCAATGCCGTAGTATTTGATGAAGTCGTTCGTGTCGAATGATAGCGGCGTGCTGGACATGGGTCTTTCCTTCGAATGCCACAGCGACGAATTACGCCCCACGGCTTGCGCGAACCTCATGAGCGTTGTGGGCGGACTGCAGAAAAGTGCTTGAAGAACCTAAATAAATATTCATTTTCGCTGTGAGCAATCTGTCCCAAGGACGCGTGCTGCGCGTTGCTTCCGGAGCTTCCATTTGCTGAATGACAAGATGACAGCGGGATACAGCCGCCCGTGAATCCAGCAATTGAAAGTTGCCGTTGTCTGCGTACTGAACGTTCCGATTGTTTGGTCTCGATCAATGCAATGACCCGAAGTTGAGCGTAACTGCATCGTCACGGGGGCATGAATTCAACCTGCGATGAAGGTGACAGGCTTGACGGACAGGACCATTGCGGACCGGATCATGCATCTCCTCGACCATATGCAGATCTCGATCGGACATTGCGAAAAGGTCGTGCAGAGCACTGCGTCCACGACCGGTGATCCGACGACCGGTGAACCGGAGGTCGCGGCCCTCGCGGCGCGCCTGAAGCGCCTGCAGGAACAGGTGTTGGCGCTGAAGGCAAAACACGCCCGAGCAGGCAGTGATGTTTGATTGTTCCTGCCGCTATCGCGTGGTGCGGCTGCGCGGCAACGCGTCAGCTGTGCACTTTGCGCAAGCGTTTCTGCCGCCGGGCAGGAAGAGTCCGAATCTCCGCGGGCGGTCGGGAGACTGAAGCACAAGCACCGCCGGCCTCAGGCGCGTCGCATGCATCCGTCCTTCGCCGTTGGTCGAGAGCACCGTGGTCTCGTGCTTCCCGGGTTCTTGGATGTCATGAAAGATGGCGGTCATGCCGCCCTTTGACCGCAGTGACCTTGTGCAGGTCTTTCGCCAAAGCTGGCCTTACTTGTAGGCGGGCGTTACCTGGCGCGGGCCGTTCTCGAGGCTGAGACCAAGGAAGTTCCCTTCCCGCCACACCACGCGCGCGTCATAGCAGACAGCTTCACTCAGCACCACCAGCTCCGCCCTGTCGGACAGGACAAAGGAGTTGGCCAGCTTGACCCTGGCGCCGGAGGCACTCATGTCAACGATTTCGCAATAGAGGCTGTTGCCCGAAATCTTGTCGACAAACAGTCCGTTCTTGCGAACCGCGTAACGGGGGTGAGCCCGCCGCTCGCGTGTGATCTGAACATCTGACATGCCCTGATATTGATCACTGTTACTTACGCTGGGCTGGACTCCGGCAGCCCTTTTGGCCTGCAAGAGACCGCTAATCACAACCACAGATGTCGGGAAGTATTGCCAGATGGCGAAAACCCAGGTTTCACGGGCTTCTTTCTCTCACCCTGGTTGAGAACGTGCAGGCAAAGGGCAGGTTGCCCGCAGATGCTTACAAATTGAGGCAATCTGGAAAGAGCACGCTTATGGGCGCCATGTCATGACATGGCATCCTGAGCTTGAACCGAGAGGCAACAGTCGTGTTCAAAACCGTGACGTCCTTCCTCCGCAACGCCAGCGGCAGCACATCCGTGACTCTGGCCCTGTCGGTCATTCCCCTCATGGCTGCAGCGGGTGGGGCGGTCGACTATGCCCGCTGGAGCGATGCCCGCGTCCAGGTGGGTACGGCACTCGATGCCGCAGTTCTCACCGGCACGCAGCGCCTCGCCGAAACCAAGGGAGATGAGGCCGCGGCCCTGAAGGCGGCGAGCAATTCCTACGCCAAGGCCATTGACGGCAAAGTGCCTCTGGCCCGCAACACCGTGAAATTCGCCCTCAACAAGACCAAGACCGGGCTCAGCGCCACGGGTGACGCCGCGGTCTCCACCAGCCTTTTGCGGGTTGTCGGCATCGATGAAATCCAGGTCTTCAGTTCCGCCGCGTCGGAAACCGTCGAGGCTGATTACACCGCCGGCAATCCGGGTGGCGATCTCGAGATCTCGCTGATGCTCGATGTGACAGGCTCCATGTGCAACGACGGCAATGGTCCGTGTACGTCCGGAACAAAGATCACCGCGCTCAAGGACGCAGCAAAGAAGCTGATCGATACGGTTGTCTGGGATGACCAGTCGAAATACACGTCGCGCATCGCCATCGTACCGTTCTCCACCCGTGTGCGCGTCGGGCCGGATGGCGGTGGCGCCTCGGCCATGGCCGCCATGACCGGCCTTCCCGCCACCTATTCGGGCTTCGTCAACTATTGCGTGAGCGGCAGCGGCAGCGGCGGCAGTGAAGGCGGCGGAAGCTGGACCTGCACCAAGACCGAGGTGCAGCAGGTGAAGAACCTCAAGATCATGCCCTGCGTGACCGACCGCTTCTACAACACCGGCTGGAAGTTCGATTATACCGACGATGCGCCGGGCAAGGGGCAGTACCTCAACGCCCACGATGGCTCGCGCAGCCCGAACTATGTTGATAGCTCAACGACCAAGGCCACCTCGGGCCTTGGCGCAACGGCAAGCGATCCCACCACCACGTGGAACTACGACAGCAACGGTGGCTGCGCCGATGTGGCCAACGGAAACCGAATCCTCGCCCTCAGCAACGACAAGACGGTGCTGAAAAAGAAGATCGATGGGCTCGAGGCCTTCGGCTCCACGGGCGGCGTGCTCGGCACCGCATTCTCGTGGTACATGCTCTCGCCGAACTGGAAGGGCGTCTGGGGCAGCGCCAGTGCGCCCAAGGCCTATTCGCTCCTCAAGGAGAAGAACAGCACGGGTGCGGCCAAGCTGCGCAAGATCGCCATCCTCATGACCGACGGTGTCTACAACACCTATCGCGGCTGGAAGGACCAGAGCGCCTCCGACCTCTCGAACGCTGCCATCACAATGTGCACGGAGATGAAGAAGAAGGGGATCGAGGTCTACACCATCGGATTCGGTCTGGATGAGCTTCCCGCCAAGGACAAGTCGCTGGCCTCGGCCACGCTCAAGTCCTGCGGTTCGGATGTCTCGCACTTCTATTCATCGACGAATGCAAAGGAACTGATGGCAGCCTTCGATGCGATCGGAAGCCAGGTCTCGGCTTCCAGCATCCGCCTGACCCGCTAGTTCAGTCGAGCGCCTGCGCGATGAGCGAGGCCCAGGCCTTCTGGCCCTCGGGCGAGGCGATGAGGTCCTGCCGCACTTCGAAGAGCACCGCTTCGATCCCGCGGGCTTCTCCGTGCACGGGGATGGTGTAATCGCCATCATCGCTGATCTGATAGGGCTGGTTTGCTTCCACAAGGCGGTGCGGCGCATTGAGGCGCTGTACCAGCAGTTCGCCTAGCCGCTCGGACTTCCGGAACAGAAGCCCGGCATGCCATGGCCGCACGAAGCCTTTGAACACCGGTGTGAAGCTGTGCATGGCGAGCAGGATCGTGGCCTGTCCGCGCGCCTTCCTCTGATCGAGCACAGCAGAGACGGCATTCTGGAAGGGCCAGTAATAGGCGTTCAGCCGCGCATCGATTTCGTTCCGCGAGAGATTGCGGTTGCCGGGAATCTCGGTCGTCTCGCTCACCACCGGCATGAGAGTGGGCGAATGACGCGGGCGGTTGCAGTCCACCAGCAGGCGCGAATATCCGGAGAGAACGAGCGGTGCATCGAGCGCCTTCGAAAGCAGGCGCGAGATGCCCGCCGCGCCGATATCATAGGCGATGTGCCGCTGAAGCTCGGACTCGGGCAGGCCAAGGCATTCATATGACGCCGGAATGTAGTTCGACGCATGTTCGCAGGTCAGCACATAGGGCGCGGTGCCCTCTGCATTCACGATTTCAAAGGCTGCAGGTTCTGCCATGGTCAGTAGATGGTCGCGTAGCGCTGGCACAGTTCATCGGGCGATTGCCCGTCGCTGAGCTTCAGCTCCATGCGCTTCATGCCGATGTAGGTTTCGAGCGTCACCGGTGCAAACCAGCCGCTCACCGTCTTGTCTGCCGCAAGGCAATCGAGTGCTGCTTCCAGCGTGTCCGGCAGGCGCACGAGGCCGAGCTTGCTGCGCTCCTCGGCAGAGAGCGCTTCCGGATCGCCGGAGAAGATCGGTGGTGCGGGAAGCTTGGCGCGAATGCCTTCGAGGCCTGCAAGGATCAGCACCGCCAGAGAAAGATGGGGCGAAGCGGTTGCATCCGCAGCACGGAACTCGATGTTGTATTGTTTGGCCGGGTCCTTGCCGCCGATCGAGACCGTGGGGCAGATGCGGAGCGACGACTCCCGGTCGCGCTCACCCAGCCAGGTGTAGCTGGAGCTCCAGTTGTGCGGCTTCAGGCGCAGGCCCGAAATGGGAGACGATGCGGTGAAGGCGATGAGGGCGGGCAGGTGCTTGAGCACGCCCGCCGCGAAGGCACCTGCCAGCTTCGACATGCGGCCCGGCCCCTTGGCATCGAAGGCAGCGGGCTTGCCGTTCGCGCCAGCGAAGCTGAAGTGGATGTGGACGCCGTTCCCCACGCCATTGACGGCCGTCTTGGGCGAGAAGCTCGCCCGCCAGCCCCGCCGCATGGCGATCTCGCGGATGACTTCGCGGATCACGAGCGCGCGGTCGGCGGCCACAAGGCCGTTCGCCGGCGGCGTGGTGATCTCGAACTGGTCGCGGCCATATTCCGCGACAAACACTTCGGGCTCGATCCCTGCCTTCGTCAGAGCCGCAACGATATCGGGCCCGAAGGGATCGGCGCGGCGCAGCGCCGAAACGGCGAAGGAAGGGGCCGGCGGCCAGTTCGCGCCCAGCACCTGGAATTCCTGTTCGAAAGAGGCGATGAATTCCGTTCCCGTCTCCTTTTTGAATTCCGCCAGCGCGCGCTTCAGCAGGCTGCGCGGGCAGCAGACCCACGGTGATCCATCGGTCTCGACGATGTCGCTCATCACGAGGTCGAGTGGTGTAGCGGCACCCGCCGGCCAGCAGGTGTAGCGCGCCGCACGGTCGGCGATGAGACGGAGATCACCGGCGCTGCCCCACGGATTGGGATCGGCGATGATGTCGTAGCTGGTGAGCGACATGTTGGCCGGAACCCAGCCGCAGGTCTTGGCGCCCTTCGAGGCGTCGAACGAGGCGCGCGTCACGGAACGGCCGCGGGCAATGCCGGCATAGTCCATGATCGTGAGCGCGGTGAGGGGCGCGGGCGCAGTGGGGGAGGGAGCCTTCGGCATCACGCCAGGTCCTTGAAGCGCGTCACGATGGTGGCGGTGTCGGTGATCCAGCCATAGCCGCCGAAGGCGCGGAGTGCCGCATCATGCCGTTCCTGGCTGTAGGTGGCGCAGGCATCCGCCGCAACGCTCACCATGTAGCCGCGGTCGGAGGCATCGCGCACCGCCATGTCGACACACTGGTCGGTGACGACGCCGGCGATCACCAGATAGCGGATGTTCATGTTCTTCAGCACGTAGTCGATCGCTGTCGAATTGAACACACCGGAGGAGGACTTCGGCAGCACGATCTCGTTCTCGATGGGTGTCAATTCGCGGATTGGCTGGCCCTCCGGCAGGCCCTTGGGCACGAAGATGTTCGAGAGGCGGTGATCGAGCGAAATGTCCCGGCCATCCTTCGTCAGTGCCTCAATGATGGTGTGCAGCACCGGTACGCCCGCGGCCCGCGCTGCATGCAGCAGCTTTTCCTGGTTGGGAATGGCAGTCTCGCGCAGGCGCTTGAAGTAGTAATGGTCGGCCGTGTACTCCGGATGCGCGGGGTCAAGCCCGGGACGGCAGAAGATTTCCTGGATGTCGACAAAGAGAAGGGCCGTCTCACCCTTCACATAGGGCGCATCGCGCCTTGTGATCACTTGCGCCATGGCGCTCACTCTCCTCAGGCGGCGCTAATGCACCGCGGCAAACATAATTTTCTCTTCCGTCGCCTCTGCCGGTGAAATCTCTTCCACCACGCGGCCTTGGCGGCACACCAGAATGCGGTCCGACAGGTTCATGATCTCCGGCAGATAGGATGAAATCACCACGACGGCGAGGCCCTGGTCGGCAAGCTCGTTGATGAAGCGGTGGATTTCCGCGATGGCGCCCACATCAACGCCGCGCGTCGGCTCGTCGAAGATCACCAGCTTCGGCTTCTGCGCCAGACCCTTGCCGATCACCACCTTCTGTTGGTTGCCGCCCGAAAGCTCAACCACGCGGGCGTTGTCGTTGATCGCCTTCACGTCCAGCCGCTTCGACCACTGCGCCGAGATCTCCTGCATCTCGGTATAGCTCACGAACTTTGCCTTGGTGAGGCCTGCGGCCAGCGCGCCCGAATAGAAGTTCTCGGCAATCGACATGGTTTCGAAGAAGCCTTCGAGCTTGCGGTCCTCGGTCACGTAGATGATGCCGTCCTGCACGGCGTGAACGGGCACGTTGTAGCGCACGGGCTTGCCGTCAAATACCACCTCGCCGCCCCTCAGGAAGTCGCGCTTGTAGATGCCGGAGATGATCTTGAACGTTTCCGTGCGCCCCGAGCCCACAAGGCCGAAGATGCCGGTGATCTGCTTCTCGAAGATCGAGAAGGAGTTGTTGCGCACCATGTTGCCCATGGAAACATCGCGCACCGAGAGGATCTGCCGCCCGGGCCTGCGCAGGTCCGCTGCGGTGCGCCTGCGGTTGTAGATCTCACCCGTCAGGCTGCGGCCCACCATGGCGCGCACCACCTTGTCGCGGTCGAAGTCAGCCGAGGAGCCGCTCTCCACCAGTTCGCCATCCCGCAGGATGCTGATGCGGTCCGCATGGGCGAGGGCCTCCTCGAGGGCATGGGTGATGAAGATGATGGAAACGCCCGACGACTTCAGCCGTTTCATCAGCGCGAAGAAGTGGCGCTTCTCCTCGGGCGTGAGCGTCGCCGTGGGTTCATCGAAGATGATGACGTCGGCCTTGTGGTGAACGGCGCGCGCAATCTCCACCATCTGCCGTTTGGCAGCACCGAGGGTGGCGACGGTTGCCGTGGGGTCTACCGTGAAGTTGAGGGATTGCAGAAACTGCTGTGCGGCGATGTAGATGCCGCGGAGGCGGTTCAGGAATTTCTCCTCACCGAGGTAGATGTTCTGCGCCACCGTCATGGAGGGAACGAGGCTGGTCTCCTGGAACACCATGGCGATGCCGTTCTGCAGCGCCTCGAAGGGCGAGGCGAAGCGCACGGCTGTGCCATTGTGCAGCATCTCGCCTTCGCTGGCCTCTACCACGCCTGCCATGATCTTGGTGAGGGTGGACTTGCCCGCGCCATTCTCGCCGAGCAGGGCGTGGATTTCACCCTTCAGCAGCGAAAAGTTCACGTTCTTCACCGCCGGCACACCGCGATAGGCCTTGGTGACGTTGCGCATCTCGATGACGGGCTGGAGGCTCATGCGGCACCTCCCGTTGCGATGCCGATGATGTGGTTGCCGCCTTTCGACGCGGCCACCACCCGGCCATCGAACAGGATCGCGGATGTCACGCCATGGAAGCGGCCGTTGGCGCGGCTGTGAAAGCTGGTTTCCGGCTGGAAATCATGATCGAGTGAAGCCACCAGACCATAGGACCGTGAAGGCGACCACGGCTTGTGCACGCCCATGCTGCGCACGCCGCCGTTCTGCAGCGGCTCAAGGAAGCTGTGGGCGGGCGAGAGCGTGGGCGCAATCCAGAAGCGGCTGTCGATCTCGCGCATCATGTCGGCGCGGTATTGCGGTTCCTGCAGCACGAACTCGACCAAGCGATTGAGCGGCGCGAAGAGCGCGAGGAGATAGCCCGTGTGCGTCGCCGTAAGGCGCGCAGGATAGGCCGGCAGCCGTGACAGAACCTCCGCCGGCCGGCCACCGGACAGCGGAACGGCCACAAGGCGGTGGGCCCAGCTCTCGCTCACCACGAGACGCTGGTTCCGCGTATCCACGGTGATGCCATAGGCATAGTTGAGGCCGGAAGCGAGTTGCGTGCGGCTTCCCGTGGCCGGATCGACGCGCCACACGGAGCCGGATCGGTTGCGGTGCATGAGGTCACTCGTCCACTGCGACGGCGCAAAGTCCGCCGACCCGTTGCAGACATAGAGCGCACCCTCATGGAAAGTGAGCGCCGTAATGCAGTTGAAGCCTGCCACGGTCTTCTCGCCGATCTTCAGCGTGCCGTCTTCAAGACCAAGCGCCAGCACATCGTCACTGCTCACTGCCAGCGCCGTCACGGGCGAAGGCAACGTGGCCAGCACCTTGTGGGGCGATACCTGCCGCACCTCATGGCCGCTCGAATAGATGAGCTTGCCCTTCAGCACCGCCAGATTGTCGGGTTCGATGGCGGCAACGACAACTTCAGCCTCATCCAGCATCGTGTTGGGGCGCAGCGCCCCGTCCATCGGCGGAATGGTGACGGCCTTGCCGCGGAAGAGATCGAGCAGGGGATCAAGCAGGCTCATGTGGCGGCTCCCCAATAGGAGCGCGGGCCGGTCCAGTTCGGATCGGCATTCTCCAGCTTGTAGCGGCCGATCCTGTTGTTGAGGATGCCGCCCACATAGAGATAGCCCTTGTGCTCGCGCATGGAGGTGACCATCGGATGACTGTTGCCGGTGAGGTCGCCCATGGTTTCGATGATGCGGCCATCGCCTGCGAACTTCACGACGCCGCCCGTGTTGATGTTGGGGAAGAGCCACTCATCCTGCGGCAGGCGGCGGCTCATGCGCTTGCGGAAACCGGGATGACGAAGTGCAAGGTCGAAGCTCGGCGTGCGCATGCCGAGCCAGGCCATCCAGTAGTTGCCGTCGGAGGCGCGGTTGATGTTGTCGGGATAGCCGGGCATGTCCTTGATCACGCATTCGGCGGTGCCGGCCTTGGGGCCCTCGATCCAGTAGCGGTGCACGCGGCAGGCCCAGCTCTCGGCGAAGAACAGCGACTTGCCGTCATGCGCCATGCATACGCCGTTGGCATAGCGGTAGTTGTCGAGCAGCGTCTTCGTCTCGCCCGTCTTGGGATCATAGACCAGCAGGCGGCCGGTGGGGCGTCCCTCGATCGAGTCGATGGCCCAGTCGTGGGCCTCGTAGCGCGTGGTGGAGTCGGTGAAGTAGATCTTGCCGTCAGGGCCAATGTCGAGGTCATTGGGATCACGCAGGCGGGCGTCATCGACGATCGAGGTGTAGGAGCGGTTGGTCTCGGCGGAGAGCTGCTTCACCTCGCCCTTGGGCGAGATCTGGTAAAGCCCCATGGCGCCGACGCAGGAAAGGATGTTGCTGTCCTTGTCGATGGCGAGGCCCAGCGGGAAGCCACCCGTGTGCGCGAAGATTTCGGAGCGCACGTAGTCGGGTGCAAAGAAGCGCACGATCTCGCCATGGCGCGTGCCGCAATAGAGGTGGTCATCCTTGTCCAGCACCACGTCTTCCGGGCCTTCCAGTTCGCCAAGGCCGATATATTCCGTGTGGGCGATGCGGTTGTTGAGGGCATAGGGTGAGCCGCTGTCCGGCACGGCGGATTGGGTCTCGCCCATGCGGTGATAGATCGGTGCCACATAGAGTTCGTTCAGCACCTTGTGGCGGTTCTTCAGCCAGCGGATGTCGAGGATCACGGCGGCCGCGAGCATGATGCCGAGCACCATCTGGTTCGTGCCCGTGCCGTAGCCCAGGCGGATGAGGCCGTTGTTCATGACAAGCACGATGATGGCGCCCATGATCGACTTCGCCACCGAGCCGCGCCCGCCGCCCAGCGAATTGCCGCCGACCACCGCTGCGGTGATGGCGAGGATTTCCATGTTGAGGCCGGTGCCGGGGCCGGCGCCGCTCAGGCGGCAGGCAATCAGGAAACCAGCGAACCCGGCGCACAATCCGGAAATCACGTAGGACATGAACACCGTCTGCCGCACCTTGATGCCGGAGTTGTGGGCAGAGCGGCGCGAGCCGCCGACGGCGAGAATGTGCCAGCCGGGGCGGGAACGCGTGAGCGCGATATGCGCGATGGCCGCCAGCAGCGTGGCCGAGATCACCGGCACGGAAAAACCGTAGACATCGCCGTCGCCGATGAAGTCCCAGACATCGGAGGAGGCCGACGACAGCTGGATCAGCGAGCCGTAGTTGACGATGAGGATGTCGTAGATGGCGCGGCCGATCACCAGCGTCACCAGCGTGGTGAGGAAGGCGCGCAGCCGCATGTAGCCGATGAGATAGCCGTTCACGGCGCCGAAGGCCGCACCCGTGGCGATGGAGGCGAGCAGCGCCACGCCGGTGGGCAGTTCAAAGATGAAGAACGTGGCAACAGCCGCAAAGGCCGAGAGCGCGAAGATCGAACCCACCGCCAGGTCGATACCGCCCGCCAGCATGACAACGGTGAGGCCGATCACCACGATCAGGAACTCACCGAGCTGGCGCGTCGATTCCAGCAGCGAGAACGGTTCGAAGAAGCCGGGAATGGCCGTGCCGAAGACGCCGATGGTCACCAGCAGGGCGAGGAAGGGAATGGCATTGTCGGTCCAGCGCTTGGTCAGGATCTCGCCGATGATGTGATCGGGAACGAGATTGTAACGCCAGGCCTGAAGCCGTTCGCGGAAGGTCATGGGGTCAGCCGGTCAAAAGGAACATGCGGGGAGAGGACCGTTTATCCGCTCCCCGCACGTGGCATCACTTCGCCGCGTCCTGCAGGGCCTTCAGGCTCCAGCAGCTGCGCGGGGTGAGGTTGTCCTTCGTGACGGTGGACATCAGCGTGTAGAGATAGGGCGAAGCGGTGCCCGGGGGCTGGCCGCTCTGCAGCAGGTACTTGATCACCGCCACCATCGCTTCGCTCTCGTTGTAGAGCTCGGTTGAAACAACGGCGTCGAAATTGCCGTCCTGGATGTTCTTGCAGGTGGCATTCTCTTCGCCGCCACCGGTGGTGACGAGATAGACCTGGTCCTGCTTGCCCGCATCGCGGATGGCGGCGGCCGCACCCGTGGCGTCACCATCCCAGAAGTCGATGATGCCACAGATGTCGGGGTTCTGCTGCAGCATGGTGGTGGTCACGTTGCGCGAGTTCGTGGCATCCCAGTTGGAGTCGGGCTTGGCGACCACCTGGAAGTCCTTGTGCTGCTCCAGCACCTTCATGATGCCGGCATACTGGTAGAGGCTGGTGGCGTTCACTTGGTCGCCCTGCACGAGGCCGATCTTCTTCGAGGACTTGTCGCCGCAGCCCTTGATCACCGCTTCTGCTTCAAGCTGGCCCAGGCGGTTCCAGTCGCCGCCCACATAGGCGTCGGCCTTGAAGTTGGCCGGGTTGTCGATGAGGATCACGTAGATCCCTTCCTTCTGCGCCTTCTTCATCAGCTTGACGTAGGAGTTGAGGTCGGGCGCCATGATGACAAGCACGTCCGGCTTGGTGCTGGACGAGATGAGTTCGGTGATGGCCTGCGCGCCTGCTTCCACGGACCAGTTGGGGTCACGCGTTTCGAAAGTGCCGCCGAAGCCTTCCACTTCGCGCTTCAGGATCGCGGCCCAGCCCTGAGCGAGGTCGAAGCCCATGGCCATCGGAACCAGCGCCACGCGCTTGCCCTTCAGGGCCGCTTCATAGATGGCGGGGCCGCCCGCGGCGGGGCCATTGTCTTCCTGCGCAAAGGCGGGAACCGCGTGTGTCAGTGCAGTTGCGGTGGCCGCAGCGGCCAGCAGCATTTTCCAGTTCATGACGTTACTCCCTGTCATATGTCGCCCTGTTGGGCTGTCTGTTCATCGCGTGGGTTGAGGATGCTGTCCACAATGATGGCGATGAGCAAAACTGTAGACTTGATTAGATTTTGGTAAATGTTCGGAATGTCGATGATGGTCATGGCATTGAGCATGATGCCGATCAGGATGGCGCCGCCGATCACGTTGCGCATGCCGCCCTTGCCGCCCGAAAGGCCGATGCCGCCGATCACCACCACCAGGATGATGTCGTAGAGCAGCGTGGAGTTGACGACGCGGGTGTTCATGCTGTGAAGGCTGGAAGCGGTGAGCAGGCCGGCGGCAAAGGCGATCACCGCGGAGATCACATAGCGCAGCATGTTCATGGGCCGCACCGGAATGCCGATGTTGCGCGCCGCCATCAGGTTGTCGCCCATGAAGTAAACATAGCGCCCCCACTTGGTGTAGCGGAGGAAGAGATAGGCGATGAAGCAGGCGCCGCCGAAGATGAAGACTTCCGCCGGAATGTCGAGGATGCGAACGCCGCCGAGTGTCTCGAGCCAATGACCGGGCGGAATGGCGATGGCATCCTGGGTGATGAGCTGCGAGCGCACATAGCCGAAGACGAAGGAGCCGCTGGCGAGCGTCGCAAAGATCGCCGGCACATCGGCGTAGGCGACGAGGAAGCCGTTCACGAGGCCGATCGCCAGCACGGCGAGAAGGGCGATGCCGAAGGCCGCACCTTCGCTCCACCCGTCGTTCAGCATCTGCAGGTACCAGGCAGCGCTCATCGCCATGATGGCGACGGCGGCAAGGTCGATGCCGCGGCCGATGATGACGATCGCCATGCCCACGGCAAGCAGGCCCAGAACCGAAACGCTGCGCACGATGGAAATCAGGTTGGCAGGATCGGCGAAGCCGGGGAGCGTGACAGCCGAGATGAGGAAGAGCAGGGCGGCGATGCCGAGCACGATCCGTTCCTGACTCCAGAAACCCCGCGACAAGACGCCCGCCGTACTCAGCCCACTCATTGTTATGTGCCCGATCCCTTTACCCTTTTGGAAACTTGCCGCACCCCCCGGGGGCCGTCAAGCAGGGCAGCGGGTTTTCGCGACTATTCGCGCCCGTTTTCCATGTCGAAAACGGGGTCCACCGGCACCTGCATGGCATTCAGCAACTGGTTGGTGCGGCCGGCGGTGGCGATCACCCGCAGCAGGTCTGCATACATTTCATCCGTCATGCCCTTGGCGCGGGCAGCGGCGGTGTGGGAGTGCACACAGTAGCGGCACGAGTTGGTGACCGAGACGGCGATGTAGACCAGTTCCTTGGTCAGCGGGTCGAGCGCCGAAGGCACAGCCATGACGGATTTGACACCCTGCCATGTCTCTTCGAGAAGCTGTGGATCGAAGGCGAGATAGAGCCAGAAATTGTTGATGAAGTCGGACTTGCGGGTGGCGCGGATGTCATCGAACACCGCCTTCACGCGCGGGTTGGTCTCGGCATCCTGGATCAGCGTGACGGTCGACATGGCAGAACTCCTCAGAGGCGCTGGCCGCGGGCGGCCCAGTCCCAGTAAATCTCACGCGCCCGCGGGGCAACCTTGCCGGGGCCATACTCCACATCGTCGAAGCGCGTGACGGGCGTCACCTTGGAGATGTTGCCGGACATGAACACCTCGTCCGCCTTGCGGAAGTCGTCGTGGCTGAGGGTGCATTCCTCCACCGTGAAGCCGTCCCCGCGGAGAAGCCCGATGATGCGCTGGCGGGTGATGCCGTTGAGGAAGGTTCCGTTCGGCACCGGCGTCTTCACCACCTTGTCCTTCACCATGAACACGTTCGCGGTCGCCGTTTCCGCCACGTTGCCGAGGGGATCGAGCACCAGCACGTTGTTGAAGCCCTTGGCGTGGGCCTCGCGCAGCATGCGTGCATTGTTGGGATAGAGGCAGCCCGCCTTGGCATTGACGAGGGCGGAGGCCAGCGTCGGCCGGGTGAATTGCGTAGTCGTCACCGTCTGTGACGCGGTGGGTGGCGCAAGCGGCAGTTCCTCGAGGCAGAGACAGAACACCGTCGTCTCCGGATTGGGGCCGATCACGCCCTGTCCGCCGCCCGTCGACCAGTACATGGGGCGAATATAGACGGGCCGGTCCTTGCCAAGCAGCCGCATGCCCTCGTGGGTGATGGCCACCATCTCGGCCACGGTCTTGGTCGGCTTCAGGCCCATCACGGTGGCCGAATGGTTGGCGCGGGCCAGGTGCAGGTCGAGGTCCGGCATCAGCCCGTCAAAGGCGCGCGCCCCGTCGAATACCAGCGTGCCAAGCCAGGTGCCGTGGTCGGCGGCCTTCATCACGGGAATGTCGCCCTGATGCCACTTGCCTTCAAAATAGGTCCAGATATTCGTGCCGACGGCCATGATCAGTAGTCCTGTTGAGATATGGGAGAAAGGTTAGCCGCCCCGCCTGCTGCAAAGAAAGGGTCTTTGCGCCGCAGCTCAGGAAACCCTGCCGAGAGCCGCGCGCAGGGCCTTGCCCACGGTTGAGGCATCGGCCTCCGCCATGCAGACGGGATTGATGACCACGCGATTCTGCCCGCGCCAGAAGGGGTCAGCATGGATGCTGGGCTTGCCCCCGATGAGCTGCTTGAGCACCCGGGCGGCACGGTCCGGCTTTCCCTCACACTGGACGATGAGGAGGGGAATGCCATGGGTGTCGTCCGCACCTTCGATGGAGACGGCGGCAGCCTTCGCGTCCTTCAGTTCGCGCGCCACATCCTGCAGCAGTGCCATCCAGCGGGCATGACGCGTGGCATCGCCTTCGGCAATGAAAAGGCGGAGCGCGGTCAGGAGCCCCACGATCTCCTCCTTCCCCGCCTTGCAGCTGCGGCCGATGCCGTGCTGCGGCGTGCCCTTGAGCTTCTTCTTGTCGATGAGGCTCTTGGGCGGATCCCACATGTCCTCATAGATGTCGAGGTCGAGGTGCTGCAGCGCCGCCGACATGATCAGGTCCTTGCGGCCACAGAGAATGCCGCTCGCCTGCGGGCCGCCCAGAAGCTTCCCTCCGGAGAAGGCGACGAGGTCTGCACCTTCCGCGATGAAACGCTTGAGGTTGAATTGCGGCGGCAGTTGTGCCGCGGCATCGACGATGACGGGCAGTTTGTGGCGCTTGGCAATCGCCGTCACAACGGGAAGCGGCGGCTGGGCCGCGGCATCGGCGACGTAGAAGATCGCCGCCGTGCGATCGCAGATCGCGTCCTCGATCTCCCAGCCCTCGGCATCGCGCACGCCTGCACCCGAATAGCGGTCGGGCAGGCCCACCTCGATGATGGTCGCCCCTGCCGCGCGGATCGCATGATCATAGAAGTTGCGCTGGCTGCGGATCATGATGACCTCGTTTTTCATGCCCCGTGTGTCGGGCAGGCGCGCCATGCGCCCGGGATCAAGTCCCGCCATGCACGCCGCAGCCGCAAGGAGGAGGCAGGCCGACGCGCCTGAGGCAACGTAGCCCGCCTCCGCTCCCGTGGCCCACGCGATCTGTTGAGAGGCTGCCGCCTGAAGCTCCGCCATGTCGACGCAGTGTTGCGAGGCCTGCACCATGGCCTCGGCCACCTCGGGCCGCATCAACCCGCCCGAGAGCCGCGTCGCCGGACCTTTGGCATTGATGATCGGCGTCACCCCGATGGTCTTGTAGATGCTCATGTTGAAGGCGGCCCGATGCGGAAGTCGGCGCTCTCGGGAATGAGCTGCCCGCCATCGACCACGATCGTGGTACCGGTCACGTAGCTGGCCTCATCGGAGGCGAGATAGAGGAAGGCATTGGCCACATCGCGCGGCGTGCCGAGGCGTCCGAGCGGAATCGCCGCTTCCATGCTGGCGACGTACTCGGCGCTGCGGTGGATCTGGATTGCTTCGGTGAGGATGTTGCCGGGCTCCACACCGTTCACGGTGATGCCATAGCCGGAGAACTCCAGTGCCGCCGCGCGAATGAAACCGTTGATGCCGGCCTTGCTGGCCGCATAGTGGCCGTGGCCGGGATTGGTGACGTGTGGCCCGGTGATCGAGGACGTGTACAGCATGCGGCCATGCTTCTGCGCCCGCATGACGGGAAGCGCCGCGCGCGCCGCGTTGAAGGCGCCGCGCAGGTTCACGCCCAGCACCCGGTCCCAGTCCTCGGGCGACGTCTGCTCGATCAGCTGCCAGGGATAGATGCCGGCGTTCTGCACGAAGATGTCGAGCCTGCCGAATTTTTCCTGCGCCAGCGTCACCGCCCTTTGCGCGTCTTCCATCTTCGAGATGTCGGTGCGGATGAATTCCGCGCCCAGTTCCTTTGCTGTTTCCCGCCCCGCCTTTTCCTCCACATCGGCGAGCACGAGCCGTGCCCCTTCCTCCCTGAAGCGGAGAGCCACGCCCTTGCCGATGCCGGTGGCCGAGCCGATCACCAGCGCCACACGGTTTGCGAGACGACCGCTCATGCAAGGCTCCTGCGGATGGTTTGCTTGAAGGTGTCGAGCATCACGGCGGCAAGCACAAGCAGACCGTGGATCACCTGGGTCACGTTGGCGGGAAGGCCCATGAGGTTGATCGCCGTGTTGATCGACGAGAGCAGCAGTACGCCGGCATAGACGCCGGGCAGCGAACCCACGCCGCCCTTGAGGCTGACGCCGCCGATCACCACCGCAGCAAAGGCATTGAACAGCATGCCCACGCCGAGATTGGCGGTGGCGCCCGAGGTGCGGATGGTGAGCAGCCAGCCGGCCAGGCCCGCCGTTGCGCCAGCAAGTACGAAGGCGATCATCAGGTTGCGGTTCACGCGGATGCCGGCGCGGTGAGTGGCGGTTTCATTGCCACCGATCATCTTGAGGTGGCGGCCGAAGGGCGTTTTCATCATCATGAAGGAGAAGGCGACGAAGCAGAGGATGGCGATCCACGCAGTGAGCGGCAGACCGAGGAAGCGCTGGATGCCGAAGAAGCGGATGGCGGGATCGAGGTCCTGCGCCGACCGCCCGCCAGAGACGGCGACCACAAGGCCGCGCACCCAGATATAGGCCGCGAGCGTGATGATAAAGGCGTTCATCTTCACCTTGACGATGAGGAAGCCGTTGAAGAGGCCGATGATGCCGCCGACGGCGAGCGCCGCCAGCAGGGAAACGGGAACGGCGAGCCATTCCGGCGTGAGCTTGAAGCCCATGCCGATGCCGGCGGAGCAGAAGAGAATACCCACGCCCATGGCGGCAAGGGCCGCAACCGATTCAACCGAAAGGTCCATCTGGCCTGCAAGGATGACGAGTGCGAGGCCGATCGACATCACGCCGAGCACGCTCGAGGCCTCGATGATGTTGGCGAAGATGCTGGGCTGGAAATAGTTTGGGATGAAGGCCGAGAACACGGCCAGCACGAAGATCAGCATGAACCAGACGAGATTATCGAGAATGAATTCGACGCGGCGCCGTGTCTGCGGTGTCATCTCTGGTTCCGTAGCGAATGAGAGTTGCAAGGGGGAGAACCTCCGGGCCTTGGCAGCCCGGAGGTTTTGAGGAGGAGGGCGTTATTCCACCGACTTCACGGTGTCCGTCGGCGGCTTCAGGTTGCCCCAGAAGCTCGGATTGTCGACGTTGTCCTTGTTGATGGCAGCACCGGGGATCTTGATATTCGGACCCCAGGCTTCGATCGTCACGGTGGACTTGAGGCCGAGCACGTCATACTCGCCGGCCTTGATCTCCTGCTTGTTCACGATCTTGTCCATGAACATCGCCACGGCGGCGGCCTGAGCATAAAGCGGCTGCTCCACTTCCACGTTGAGCCAGCCCTTGCGGATGAGGTCGAGGCCGACGGGCGCACCGTTCGAGCTCATCATCATCACGTCACCCGGCTTCTTGCCTGCCGCTTCCAGCGAGGCGACGGCCGCCACCGAGAGATGCGCGGCATGCGAGAAGATCAGGTCGATGTCCGGATTGGCAACGATGGCGTCGGCCACGATGGTGCCGGCGTTGCTCGCTTCCCACTGCATGGCGGGCTTGGAGATGATGGTGACGTCCGGGAACGCCTTCATCTTCTCTTCGAAGCCCTTCTGGATGTCGAGGGTGTAGGGGTCGCCAGGGTCGCCCAGCACCTGCAGAACCTTGCCCTTCACCGAACCGTTCTTGGCGGTGAGAAGCTTCTGGGTTTCGTCGGCGGCGATGTGGCCGATCTCCACCGTGCCGGCCACCGAGGTGAAGTCCGACATCGTCGAGGTGATCTGGCGGTCGAATTCGACAACCGGGATGCCGGCGGCGCGGGCCGCCTCGATCGAGGGCTTCAAGGCGTTGAAGTCGACGGCGGCGAGGATGATCGCCGCAGGCTTCAGTGCGATCGTGTCGTTCATCTGCGACTGCTGCGCTTCCGTCTTGTTGTCGGCGTTCAGCGTCTTCATCTCGTAGCCGACCTGCTTGAGGAACATCTCAAGCGCGCTCACCGAACCGGTCTGGAATTCGTCGAGCAGGGTGGGAACCATGTAATAGACGGTGCCCTTGCCTTCGGCCATCGCAGGCTTGATGGTGGCAGACGCGGCCAGCGCCGCCATGACGGCCATGAATGTTCTTCTGTGCATTGTTCGCTCCTCTGGTTTTCCGGATGATTCAGGTCCTCGCCGCTGTTCCGGACACAGCGAGAGATTCTCCCGTGATCATCTTGATCACGTCGTCGGGATTCGTATCCTGCGTGCGCACGTCGCCTGCGACAACCCCCTGGCGGATGACCACAATGCGGTCCGCCACCTGGAAGGCCTGCTGCATGATGTGCGTGATGATGATGACGCCGATGCCCTGGCTTGCAACCTGACGGATGGTTTCAAGGCCACGCCGTGTCTGCTCCACACCGAGCGCGGCGAAGGGTTCGTCCAGCAGCACCAGCTTGCCGCCCCAGTGCACGAAGCGGTTCAGCTCGATCGCCTGGCGCTGGCCGCCGGAGAGATTTTCCACATTGGTGCGGAGTGACGGGATGCGCGTGCCGGCATTGGCCATGGCCTTGGTGACGGCGGCTTCCATCGCCTTCTCGTCGAGAATGGGAATGCCGAGGAACTTGCGGGTGATCTCGCGGCCCATGAAGAAGTTGGCGACGACGTCGACATTGGTGCAGAGCGAGAGGTCCTGATAGACCGTCTCGATACCGGCGGCCTTGCCTTCGGCAGGCGACTTGGCACGGTATTCCTGACCTTCGAAGAGTATACGGCCCGATGTGGGCTCCTGTCCGCCGGCAATGATCTTCACCAGCGTGGATTTGCCGGCGCCGTTGTCGCCGAGGAGTGCGATCACTTCGCCCTTGTTCACGGTGAAGGAGACGCCCTTCAACGCCTCGATGGCGCCGTAGGACTTGCGGATGTTGTCAAGCACCAACAGGGGCTGGTCCATGGTCGGCTCCTTTCCATTGGTCTTGCGATTGCGGGTGCTTGAACATGCGACCCTCGCGGGGGGCAAGGGCGCCGCGTACTGCGAGCGCCGCAGCACCGCGCAGCACGGTGTCCTCGCCCAAGCTGGCCACAATCAGGCGCGGCACGGTGCGGTCGTGGCGGGCGGCGATGGAATTGCCCAGCGCATCGGCTGCGCCTGCAAGTCGGGTGAGCAGGCTTCGCGGTGCAAGGCCGCCGAGCACGATGGTCTGCGGGTCATACATGTTCTCGATCATGCGTATGGCGCGGGTGAAAATGGGGCGGACGTCCTCCACCCAGTCTTCCTCGCTCATCTGGCGGCGGCCAAAGGCTTCGAGGGAGACATAGCGTTCGAGACAGCCGCGGTTGCCGCAGGCGCACATCTCGCCATCGGTCATCATCGCCACGTGGCCGATTTCGCCGGCATTCCCCCAGTTGCCGCGCACCGTCTCGCCGTCATGCACCATGGTGCCGCCCAAGCCGAGACCAAAGTAGAGATAGTAGTAGTCCGAGAGGTTGGTGCCGTGGCCGTACAGCTGTTCGCCCAGCGCCGCTGCCGCCATGTCGATCTCGATGAAGCCGGGCAGCCCGGAGGCCTTCTCCAGCCATTGCGGAATGTTCACGTCCTGCCAGCCCGCGAGTGTGGTGGGACCGATGAAGCTCATGCTGTCGACGCCGAAGGGTCCCGGCATCGCAAGGCCCGCACCGAGAAGGCGGGCGTTGCGGACGGGCTCCTTCAACTGCTGCACAAGCCGCGCGATGATGTCGAAGGCCTGGTCGGGTGAGGCGTTGTCGATGTCCTCCCGCGCCGTGGCCACGATGGTGCCGCCGAGATTGACGAGCGCCACCTCGATGAGGCGCGGTGTGATCTGGATGCCGAAGGCGTGGCCGCTGTCAGGGTTGATGCTGAGGGCGCTGGGCGGAAGGCCGCGGCCTGAGGGTTTCAGCCGCGAGGAGAGCAGGAAGCCATCCTCTTCCAGTTCACGCACGATGTTGGAAATGGTCTGCACCGTGAGTCCGGTGCGGTCGGCGATCTCGTTGCGCGCAATGGGTCCGTGCCGGCGGATGAGCTCCAGCACAGTCCTTCGGTTGAAGGGCCGGCCGACCTCCTGATTGGTTCCGCGCAGAGACATCCCATACCTCTCCGGAAAAAGTTAGACAGCAAATCCAGATTTTGTCAAACGGCTTTCAAAAATAGAGATGGGGAAAAAGCCTGTTTTCCGGCGTTGCCGCCGGCGTCAGGGCTTCACCAGCAGAATGGCCTCGATCTCCACCGTGATGCGGTTGGGGAGCGAACCCATGCCAACGGCGGAGCGGGCGTGGCGGCCTGCCTCGCCGAACACCGCCACGAAGAGATCGGAGCAGCCGTTGATCACCTTCGGCTGGTCGCCGAAGTCCGGCTCCGCATTGACCATGCCGAGCAGCTTGATGACCGCCTCGACGCGCGAGAGTTCGCCCAATGCTGCCTTCGCCGCCGCCAGCAACTGCAGCCCGGTGAGGCGCGCATCCTCGTAGCCTTGCGCCACATCCACGTCGCGGCCAAGCCGCCCGGTGCTGAAGGTGCCGTCGGCGCGCTTCGGGCCCTGACCCGAGAGATAGAGAAGATTGCCGGCAAACCGGTACGGCACATAGTTGGCCTGCGGTGCGGGCACATCAGGCAGCACGATTCCCATTTTCTCCAGGCGTTGTTCAGGCGTCATTGCACTTTTCCTCTTGCATCCACGGTGAGCGCGCCAAGCACGTCGTTGCCGCGCACGAACACCACCTTGTCGAACAGGTTGTTGACGGGGCAGGTGTGGTTCATCACCACCCGCAGCGTCTCGCCGATGTGCAGCGGGCGCGGTGCTGTTCGCGTGTCGAGATAGCCGTGCTCTTCATTGGCGTTGTAGACCTTCGCATCGCCCAGATCGCGGACGATGCCATAGCCCTCTAGGCCGAGAAGGTCGCTGGTCAGCGACTTGGTTCCCGCATCGATGATGGCGCGTTCGCGCGTCGGTGTGCTGACCACGGTGGTGAGCACTGTCTCGGCGCAGTCAGCCCAGTCGCAGGCCTTCACCGCCACCAGCGAGCGGTCATTATAGATGTAAGTGCCGGCCCGGTATTCAGTCACGTCCTCGAGGCCGGTCTTGTCCCAGAGATCGCGCGAGCCGCCGCTGCTGACCCGCGGGCAGGGAAGCCCCGCCTTGCTCAGAAGCGCCTTCGTCTCGGCGATGAAAGCCGCAACCTCCTTGCGCTTGAAGGCGGGCGGATAGGTCATCAGGCCACCGAAGGCGAGGCCGGGCAGGCTGGCGATCTTCTGTGCCAGTGACAGCGTCTCTGCCGGCGTCTGGGTGCCGTTGCGGCCCGAGCCCGTATCGCACTCCGCCAGCACGTCGAGCTTGCGGCCCGCCGCAACGCCTGCCTGCGAAAGCCCGTCGAGGATCTCGGCATTGTCGGCGACGACCGCGATTTCGCTCCGCTTCATGAGCGCGGACAGCCGCTCGAGCTTGTGCTTTCCCACCACGTTGAAGGTGAGCAGCATGTCGCGGATGCCGGCATCGGCCATCACCTCCGCCTCGCCCAGCTTCTGCACGCAGATGCCCTTCGCCCCGAGGGCCAGTTGCAGTTTCGCAATTGGCACCAGCTTATGCGTCTTGATGTGCGGGCGATTGGCCACCCCCACCGCGTCGCAATGGGCCTGCCAGCGCACGAGGTTCTTCAGCATCACGTCGAAGTCGATGACGGGGACAGGCGTTTCAAGGTCATCGATCGTCTTGCCCGCCGGCTCGAAGGGGAAGAAAGTTTCGGCCTGGGCCGCTGAAATCGTCTGCATGGAACACCACTCTGTGGCGGTCATGATCAGCATTTGCCGATTTTGCGGTCAACCCCGCTCATCGCCGCCCGCATTTTTCGGCATGGCTGACCGTCGTACGAGCGGATATGGTGCGCGCCACAACTTCGGAGAGACGACATGAGCAGCAAGAAAGTGGCGATCATCACGGCGGGCGGCAGCGGCATGGGAGCAGCAGCGGCGCGGCGCCTCGCGGCCGATGGCTTCAACGTTGCCATCCTCTCGTCCTCCGGCAAGGGCGAGGCGCTGGCCAAGGAGCTGGGCGGCATCGGCGTCACCGGATCGAACCAGTCCAACGACGACGTGAAGAAGCTGGTCGATGCCGTGGTGGCGAAGTGGGGCAGGGTGGATGTGCTGGTGAACAGTGCGGGCCACGGCCCCCGCGCGCCCATCCTCGAGATCAGCGATGCCGACTGGATGAAGGGCATCGATGTTTACTTCCTCAGCGCGGTGCGGCCGACGCGCCTCGTCACGCCCATCATGCAGAAGCAGAAGGATGGCGTGATCATCAACATCTCCACCGCCTGGGCCTTCGAACCCTCGGCCATGTTCCCGACCTCCGCCGTGGCCCGCGCCGGGCTCGCCGCCTTCACCAAGGTCTTTGCCGACACCTATGCGCCTGACAACATCCGCATGAACAATGTGCTGCCGGGTTGGATCGACAGCTTGCCCGCAACCGACGAGCGCCGCGCCTCGGTGCCGATGAAGCGCTACGGCACGGCAGAGGAAATCGCCGGCACGATCAGCTTCCTTGCTTCGCCCGCCGCCGCATACATGACCGGACAGAACATCAAGGTGGACGGCGGCATCACCCGCTCGGTGTAAGGCCTCAGCCGATCCCGTCGAAGAGCGCGGTCGAAAGATAGCGTTCGGCGAAGGACGGCACGATGGCGACGATGGTCTTGCCCTTGTTCTCGGGCCGCTTCGCCAGCTGCAGGGCCGCCCAGATCGCCGCACCCGAGCTGATGCCGCCAGGCAGGCCTTCCTCGCGTGCAAGGGCGCGGGCCGTGGCGAAGGCATCGTCATTGCTGACCTTGATGATCTCGTCGATCACGCGCGTATCAAGGATGGGCGGCACGAAGCCCGCCCCGATGCCCTGGATTTTGTGAGGGCCGGGCTGGCCGCCTGAGAGGACGGGTGAATCGACGGGCTCGATCGCCACCACTTGAAGGGAGGGCTTGCGCTTCTTCAGCACGGAGCCCACGCCGGTGATCGTACCGCCGGTGCCGACACCGGAGACGAAGATGTCGATCTTGCCCTCGGTGTCGTTCCAGATTTCCTCCGCCGTCGTTGCGCGGTGAATGGCAGGATTGGCCGGATTCTCGAACTGCTGGGGAATGATGGCGTTGGGGTCGGCGTCCTTCAGTTCCTGCGCCTTGGCGATGGCGCCCTTCATGCCCTTTGCCGCCTCGGTGAGCACCAGTTCGGCACCGAGCAGGGCCAGCATCTTGCGCCGCTCGATGGACATGGACTCGGGCATCACCAGCTTGAGCCGGATGCCGCGCGCTGCCGCCACGAAGGCCAGCGCGATGCCGGTGTTGCCGGACGTCGGCTCGATCAGCACCGTGTCCTTGGTGATGCGGCCATCCTTTTGCAGGGCATCGATCATGGCGACACCGATGCGGTCCTTCACGCTTGCCAGCGGATTGAAGAATTCGAGCTTGGCGAGGATGTCGGCGACGGCCCCGTTATTCGTCCCGAAGCGCTGCAGGCGGACAAGCGGCGTATCGCCGATCGTCTCGGTGATGGAACTGTAGATCCGTCCGCGGCCGGGTTTGTGGGTGCTCATGGGGGTTGTCCTTTCGCTGCTGCAATCGGCGCGCCGGAGGTCTCCGGCAAATGAGAGGAATGAAAGTCGCGCTTCAATTTTTCTCAGCTTAACAAATCTAAAGCAGGCGGCAATTGCTTCTCAATTGCCCATGGCGCCGCGCTCGCTGAACATTTGTCATGATCACACATGAGGAGTTTTCGATGTCGATCACTGACACTACCAACAAGCCGCTGAACCGCCGCAGCGTCATCAAGGCCGGCGCCGGCCTTGCCGCCATCGCGGTTGCCAGCCCCGCCATCGTGCGCAATGCGCGCTCGTCCTCTGGCGAACTGAGCCTGCTCAACTGGTCCGACGAATTTCCGGGCGACGTGATCCCGAACTTCGAGAAGGCGACCGGCATCAAGGTGAAGACCACGCCGTTCTCGCAGAACGAGGAGCAGATCAACAAGCTGCAGGCCTCGGGCGGCGACGGCTACGATCTCGTGCAGCCCACCCGCGACCGCGCTCCGCAGTTCAAGGAACTGGACGTGCTGGCGTCCTACGACACGGGCAAGCTCAAGAACTTCGCCAATCTCCAGCCCGCCTTCCTCGATAGTTCGGCGAGCATCTGGACCTGGGACGGCAAGCTCTATCACCTGCCGCATCTCTGGGGCACCGAGGCGATTTCCTGGCGCACCGACCTGTGGAAGGGCGATCCGGCTAAGCTCTCCTACGGCGACCTCTGGGCCGACGATGTGAAGGGCCACGTGCAGGGCCGTCCGCACTCGCTGCTCGCCGGCATCGGCCTCTGGCTCGATGCCACGGGCAAGCTGCCGACGAACCGCCTGCTCGATGCTTACAAGGACGAGGACTCGTTCAAGAAGATCTATGACGAGATTCCTCAAGGTGGCGCTGGAGAAGAAGTCCTGGATCAAGCAGTTCTGGGACTCGGCCGACAACACCAAGTCGGGCCTGCTCGAGAACGACGTGATCATCGGCCAGACCTGGGATGGTCCGGCGATCAGCCTCAAGAAGGCGGGCAAGCCCGTCAGCTATCAGGCGCCCGTCGAAGGTGCGATCACCTGGGTTGATGGCCTGTCGCTCACCAAGGCGGCCAAGAACACCGAACAGGCCTATGCCTTCATCGACTACCTCTTCCAGCCGGAAGTCTCGGCTGCGCTGGCCGAAGGCTCGGGCTACAATCCGGTCATCAAGGGCGCCGACGACAAGCTGTCGGACGCCGCCAAGAAAATCTTCAAGGAAGCCTACCCGGGCGACGCCCTGAGCAAGCTGTGGCACCGTCCGCCGGAGCCCTCGTGGTTCGCGGAACTGCGCACCCAGTACGCCGACAAATACAAGGCGGCGTAACGCTCAACCGCATCCCGAGCGAAGGCCCTGCATGCCCGTGCGGGGCCTTCAACTTTTCTGGCAACACTTCAAAGGAACTGTTTGCAGGGGCTCGCATTTCTCAAAAGTGCCCGGCTCCGTTCCATGGCAGTGTGTGACCCATGCCGCCGCTTCGGTCATGGAGCCCGGCATTTCCTCCCTAGACTTGGGTCGCTCTGCGGAGCGACCCCTTTTCGGGGGGTGCGGCAAACAGGGTGTTCGTCAAAACGAACAACCCCCTTTACTCTACCGATTTAGTAGAGTATTGCTGTCTGCATGAGACGACAGCTCCCCCCTCTGAATGCCTTGCGCGCCTTTGAAAGCGCCGCCCGCCACCTCAGCATCACGCTTGCGGCGGAGGAGTTGCACGTGACACCGGCTGCGGTGAGCCACCAGATCCGCCTGCTGGAAGATCACATCGGCCTGCCCGTTTTCGCCCGCAATGGCCGTGGCCTCGTCCTCACGGATGCGGGTGCAGCGGGCCTGCGTGATTTGCAGGAAGGCTTCGCGCGCCTCTCCGCCGCGATGGATGCCATCGATTCGCTGGGCGAGACAGGGCTGCTGACGATCAGCGTCGCGCCATCCTTCGCAGCGAAATGGTTGCTGCCGCGCCTCCACACCTTCCAGAAGCGCCACCCCGACATTGACGTGCATGTCTCGGCCTCGATGCAGCTCGTCGACTTCGCCCGCGACGGCATCGACCTCGCGATCCGTTATGGTGCCGGCAACTACGGCGAACTCTCGCGCGAGAAGCTGCTTACCGAACACGTGATGCCTGTGTGCAGCCCGTCCTTCCTGCTGGAGCATGGACCGATCAACAGCGTTCAAGACCTCGCCGGCGCAACACTTCTGCATGACGACAGCCCGGACAATGATCCGTCCTGCCCGAACTGGGACATGTGGCTGCGTGCTTCCGGCGCCAAGGACATCGATGCCTCGCGCGGTCCCCGCTTCAATCAGGCGAGCCTCGTCATCGAAGCGGCGATTCTCGGCCGCGGCATTGCGCTGGCAAAGTCCACGCTGGCCCAGGCCGATCTGGCGGCCCGCCGCCTCGTTGCGCCCTTCGCCGCCACCAAGCCCATCGACTTCGCCTATTACATCGTCGCTCCCAAATCGAAGCTGAACCTGCCGAAGGTTTCGCACTTCTGCGACTGGCTGCGCGAAGAGGCCGCGAGCCACGAGCAGGAAAAGGCGGTGGCGTGATGCTGAACGGAACTCAAGCCCCGCTTCAGGCAAGTTCAATTGTGCCTTTTGGGCGAAGCAGCGATTGTGGCGTGGCAATGCGGAACACCACCATGATCAAGCCGAAGCCACCGGAACTCACGCTCTTTGAAATGCTCGCCGACCCCATCGTGCAGGATGTGATGCGGCGCGATGGCGTGACACGCGAGCAGGTGATTCACCTTTTTGAGAACCTTGCCGCGCGGCGGCGGAGGAGGGCAGCATGAGCACGGAGAAAACCATGTGGCAGCGCATTCTGGACTTTCTCGAACGTACCTCCTTCCCGGTCGAGCCCCGCGATGCCGAGGCGATGAACGAGGCCGCAGCCCTTGCCGCCACACGCTATGAATTCATCCTGCCGGAGCTGATGGCCGTGCAGGCCGAAGACAGCCGCCTGCGCCGCGCCAAGCGGATCACCGCAGGCGGCTGACCGCCGATCTGCTTCGATTGATCCATGTCATGACAAGGGCGGGCCTGCCGTGCCATGTGTGCAGGCCTGAGATGAGCCTTCCATGACGTTCACCGCCTTCATCCTTGCAACGGCACTGTTGCTGCTGACGCCCGGACCCACCAACACGCTTCTGGCCGTGGCGGGGGCCGAGCGCGGCTTTGCGCGCGGCATCCGTCTGGTCGCTTTCGAACTCGTTGCCTATCTCGCTGTTGCCGTGCCGCTTGCGCTCGCCAGCACGGCACTCACCGAAGCTGCCCCGCACTTCCGCGAGTTCGTCTCCTTCGCGGCGTCGGCCTGGGTGGCTTTTCTTGCGGTGAAGCTCTGGCCGCAGACATCGGCGGCAGGCATGGAGCCCGCGCGTGTCACAGGCCGCACCGTCTTCTTCACCACGCTTCTCAATCCTAAGGCCGTCATCATCGGCCTCGTTCTTCTGCCATCGGGCGGGAACCTGTGGGAACGGAGCGCGGCCTTCGCGCTTCTGATCCTCGCCGTGGCGGCCGTGTGGTGCGGCGCGGGGCAACTACTGACCGCGCGCGCAGAAAACGGCCCGCGTCTCGCCCGCCGTGTCGCTGCCGTGGGGCTTGGCATTCTCTCGGTGGTGCTGTTTACCTCGGGCCTCCGTCTCGCCTGAGACGGCTCAGTTCATCGGCGCGCCGCCCTCGGCCTTACGCTTCGCCACATAGGCGTCCAGCGCCTCGCTGATACCGGGATCGATGGCGGGCTGTTCATACTCCGCCAGCAACTGCTTCCACACCGTGTTGGCCCGCGTGCGTGCATCGATGCTGCCCCGTTCCAGCCAGTTCGGATAATTGTCCCAGTTGGAGAGAAGCGGCACGTGGAAGGCGGTCTCGTAGCGCGAGAGTGTGTGCGCCGTGCCGAAGAAATGCCCGCCATGGCCCACGTCGCGGATCGCATCCAGTGCCAGGCTGTCTTCGCTGATGGCGATGGGATCGAAATAGGCCGCCATCATCTGCAGCATCTCGGCATCGAGGATCAGTTTCTCGAAACTCGCGGTCAATCCGCCATGCATCCAGCCCGCCGCATGTTCGATGAGGTGAGCGCCACCCATCATCGACCCCCACAGCGCCATCTGGCTTTCGTAGGCCGCCTGCGCATCCACCTCGTTTGCCGCCGTGACATTGGACGATCGGAAGGGCACGCCGATGTGGCGCGCGAGTTGCCCTGAGGCCTGCGCTGCCTTGGCATACTCCGGCGTACCGAAGGCGGGCGCGCCCGATTTCATGTCGACGTTCGAAGTGAAGCCGCCATACATCACGGGAACACCGGGCCGCACGATCTGGGTGAGCATGATGCCGGCCAGCGCCTCGGCATGCTGCTGCACCAGTGCGCCCGCGATGGTCACGGGGCTCATGGCCCCCGCCAGCGTGAAGGGCGTGATGATGTTCACCTGGCCATGCTCCGCCATCGTCATCAGGCCTTCCGCCATGGGAATGTCGAGCTGCAGCGGCGAATTGGTGTTGATCACGCCCATCAGGCAGGGCTGCGCGGTCATCTCGGCGGGCGTGATGCCGAGTGCAATCGCCCCCATCTCGATCCCGTCCATCGTGCGGGCGCGCCCCAGCGTCTGCGTCTGCCAGTTCTTGTCGAGAAGGGTGATCTCGGCCTTGTAGATATCGAGATGGCGGGTGTTGGCCGGAAGGTCGAGTGGCTCGAAGGGGCCGCCGCCTTCCTGATGCAGGATGTTGAGGGACTGGATGAGGCGGAGATAGTCGCACATCTCCGCGAAGGTGCCCTCGCGGCGGCCGCGCTCGATGTCCATCACGTAGGCCGGGCCGCCCACCGCCGAGAAAACCACGTCATTACCGCCGAAGTGAAGGTCACGCTCCGGGTTGCGGGCGCGGAGCGTGAAGGTGCGGGGCACGGTCTTCAGGAGTTCGCCCGCCATGGCCGGATCGAAGCGCACGATCTCGCCGCTCACCGTCGCCCCCGCCGCGGCGAAGCGCTTGCGGGCCTCCGGCTCCAGCACCTTCATGCCGATTTCAGACAGCACCTTGAGGGCGGTCTGGTGAATCTGCGCCACCTGATCGTCGGAGATTACCGAGACAGGCGCATAGGGACGCCGCACGCGGCCGAAACTTCGCTGCGGCACGGAGGTGCCGCTACGCCCGGCCCGCGCCACGCGACGCGCCATTATTCGGCGGCCTTGGCGGCGGGGTGCGCGTCGGGCGGGAAGGGGAAGTCGCGCCGCACCGTGATCTCGGCGGCAGGATGGCCCAGCTCCTGCGCCGTCTTGTGGCCGTTGTAGACGGCATGGACGATGGCGCCGGGCGCATAGGCATCGCCCGTCAGGTGCAGCGAGCGGATGCCCACCGCAGCAAGGTCGGCCTTTTGAAGCGCATCGTGCAGCGCGCTGCCGCCCTGGCGCTGGCCCACGATCACCAGCGAGCGGGCCGGGATGCTGCGCGGCTCGTTGGTGAAGAACTGCGCCAGATGCAGCGTCTCGCCGTCAAAGCCCGTTACTGTCTCGAGGGTGCGGAAGGCGATGCCGCGTTTCGTCAGGGCCTGATGTACGAGAGGTTGTTCGTTGGTCATGAAGGACCATGCAGCCGCTGCGCCCGCCGTGGTGATGTAGGTGACGGCACAGCCCTTGGCCGAAAGGTCTTCCGCCACGGCCGAGCCCAGATAGTAGTTGTCGTAGTCGAAGACCGCGACCGGACCTTCCGGCACCACGCCCCGCATCAGGTCGGCGGGCGTATAGATGCGCGGGGCATCGAGCGTGCCTGAAGGGATTTCGGTGTTGTTGCAGAGCACCGGCAGCCAGCCCGAGCCGGTGGCGATCACCACATGCTCGGCCCCGAAGCCGAGCACATCCTCGGCGCTCATCTCGCTTTCGGGATAGAGATGCACGTTCGGCATTTGCCGAAGCTGGCCAAGGCGATAGTCGACGACGCGGAACCATTGCTTGAGGCCGGGCAGGGCCGCTTCCCAGAGCAGCCGGCCACCAAACTGGCGGGAGCGTTCAGCCACACTCACCTCGAAGCCGCGCCGCCCCAGCGTGAGGGCCGCTTCCAGTCCGGCAGGGCCACCGCCCACCACGAGCACGGAGCCCTTGCCGTCCTTCTTCGTCTTCTCCGGATGCCAGCCGCGCCGCCATTCCTCGCCGGCGGTGGGGTTCTGCGAGCAGCGCACCCACACGCCATCATGCCAGGATGAGATGCACATGTTGCAGCCGATGCATTCGCGGATATCGGCCTCGCGGCCCTCGTTGATCTTCTGCGGCAGGAAGGGATCGGCGATCGATGGCCGGGCTCCGCCGATCAGGTCGAGAACGCCCCGCCGGATCTGGCTCACCATGGTGTCGGGCGAGGTGAAGCGGCCGACGCCGACGACCGGCTTCTTGGTCACCGTCTTTACGAAATCGATGATCGGCTCGTGGCTGCCTTCGGGGGTGAAGCGCGAGGCGGCGCAGTCGGTGACCGAATAATCCATCTTCACGTCGAAGAGATCGGGATCGTCCTTGAGATGGCCGATCGCTTCGTGCGCCTCGCTCTCGGCATTGGCCGAGGGGCGCGCGCGCAGTTCCTGCATGGAGATGCGGAGCGCCACGGCGCAGCGCCCGCCTGTTGCCTGCCGCACCGTGTCGATCAGTTCGCGGGTGAGGCGCACCCGGTTCTGCATGGGGCCGCCATATTCATCCGTCCGCTGATTGTATTCGGTGAGAAGGAACTGGTAGGGCAGGTAGCCCATGCCCGAATAGACATAGAGAATGTCAAAGCCCGCCCGCTCGGCACGGATCGCGGCATCGTGATACCAGCCGCGCATCTCCCTGATGTCGGCCTTGTCCATGATCTTGGGCCGCTGCGAGGACATGAAGCCCACATGGGTCGCCATCCAAGGAACGCCCGAGGGCGAGAGTGGCGCATGCCGCGTCGTGCGGTTCACGGCGGCGGCCCCGCCATGCCAGAGTTCGACACCGGCCAGCGCGCCGTGGGCATGCACGGCATCGGTCATCACGGCGTGGGATTTCACGTCCGCGTCATCCCACAGCGAGGCAAAGGGGAAGGGGCTGTCGTCGGAGGAGGGGTGCACCGAACAGGCGCCGGTGCAGACCACACCCCATCCGCCCTCCGCCTTCATGCCCCGGAAGGCGGCCCGCACATGGGGGTTGGCATTGGTCATGCCGGAGGCGTGAGGCACTTGATAAAAGCGGTTTGGAGCGGTCTTGGGACCGATGCGCACGGGTTCGAAAAGGATGTCGTAACGGGGGTTGCGCGCCATGCCTGCACCCTTGTTGAATGGTTGTATAGTAAGCCCCGGCCAATTCGCCCGTCAAGACATTGCCTTTAAAAGGGCCATTGACGCAATCGGAATTCTTGTTGCATGGTCATTCAACAAGAACAGGGGTGTCCGCAGTGGCGTCCGTCCGAACCGAGTTCCCGCACCGGGTGAAGGTCGTCGAGAGCGAAATGATCACGCTCTCCGATGGCACCCGCCTCGCCGCCAAGTTGTGGCTGCCGGAAGACTGCCACACGAAACCCGTTCCCGCCATTCTGGAATATCTCCCGTATCGCCAGCGCGACGGCACGCGCACCCGCGACCAGGGGCATCACATGTACTTCGCCGGACACGGCTATGCCGCGATCCGCGTCGACATCCGAGGTTCGGGCGACAGCGAAGGCCTGATCGACGACGAGTATTCGGTGCAGGAACAGCTCGACGGTTGCGAGGTGATCAGCTGGATCGCCGGGCAATCGTGGTGCGATGGTCAGGTGGCGATGATCGGCATCTCCTGGGGCGGCTTCAACGGCCTGCAGATTGCCGCGCGCCAACCGCCGGCATTGAAGACCATCATCACCGTGGGGTCCACCGACGACCGTTATGCCACCGATATTCATTGGGTGGGCGGCTGCCTCTCGAAGGACAACTTCGACTGGTCGGCCACCATGTTCGCCCACAACGACCTGCCGCCGGACCCCGCCATCGTCGGCGAAAAATGGCGGGAGATGTGGCTCGCCCGTTGCCGGCACAACACGCCGTGGATTCTCACCTGGCTGCAGCACCAGCGCCGCGACGACTACTGGAAGCAGGGCTCTGTCTGCGAGGACTTCTCGAAGATCACCATTCCTGTCTATGCCGTCTCCGGCTGGGCCGACAATTATTCCGAGAGCGTGCCGCGCCTGCTGGCCGGACTGAAAGGCCCTCGCCTCGGCCTCGTCGGACCCTGGGCCCATTCCTATCCGCACGACGTAACGGTCGAACCGGCCATCGGCTGGTTGCAGGAGGTTCTGCGCTGGTGCGATCACTGGATGAAGGGCCGCGACACCGGCATCATGGATGAACCCATGTATCGCGTGTGGATGCAGGAGAGCGTGCCGCCCCGCACCTGCTACACCGAACGCGCCGGGCGCTGGGTGGGCGAAGCGAAATGGCCGTCGCCCCGCATCAAGCGGCAGACGCTGCATCTCAATGCGGGCGGGGTGCTTTCGGAGAAGAAGGCGAAGAAGAAGTCCGTGCCGCTCTGTTCGCCGCTCTGGGTCGGCCTCGCAGCGGGCGAGATCGGCCGCTACGGCGAAGAGGCGGAATGGGCCACCGACCAGCGCGAGGACGACGGTGGCTCGCTCGTCTTCGTCAGCGAACCCCTGAAGAAGCGCGTGGAGATTCTGGGCGCGCCCGTCGTGCGGCTGCGCTTTTCGTCGGACAGGCCGCAGGCGCTGGTCTGCGCCCGCCTTAACGACGTGGCGCCCGATGGTGCGTCGACGCGCGTCACCCTCGGGCTGCTCAATCTCACCCATCGCGACAGTCACGAGCACGCCACCGCGCTTGTTCCCGGCAAGGTCTATGAGGCTGATGTGGAGATGGACGACATTGCCCACGCCTTCCTGCCGGGGCATCGCATCGCCGTTTCGATTTCGACAACCTACTGGCCCATCGCCTGGCCCTCGCCGGAACTCGTGACACTGCAGGTGATGGCGGGCGACAGTGTGCTCGAACTTCCCGTGCGCCCGCCTCGTAAGGCGGATGCGGAGTTACGCGTCTTCGATCCGCCGGAGATCGCGCCCCAGACGCCGCACACTTACCATGAGGTCGAGAAGCCGCATCAACGCCGCGTCACCCGTGATCTTCTCTCCGGCCGGATGGTGGTGGATTTCCCGCGCTGGACCTTCCGCAAGGAGATGACGGACATCGAGACGGTGAGTTCATCGACGGCGCTGGCCCGTTACGAAATCACCGACGGCGATCCGCTCTCCGCCGTGCTCACCACCAGTTATGATGTGCTGATCGAACGCAAGGATGCCTCGGTCTTCCACCGCAGCGAGGGCAAGCTCTCCTGCACCGCCACGCACTTCATCGTCGACACCACCGTCTCCGTGGGCGAGAACGGCAAGGAGGTCTTCACCCGCACCTGGCATGAAAGGATTGCCCGTGACATGGTCTAGTTGCCGGACACAGAGGCGCAGAGGCGGGAAGCAACCGTGCTGACCTACGCCATCAAGCGCATCTCGCTTGCCCTGATCATCATCGTGGTGGTCATGCTCGCCATGTATGCGATGGTGTTTCTGGTGCCGGGCGATCCGGCGTCACTGGCTCTCGGCCCGCGGGCGACCCCGGAATTCAAGAAAGAACTGATCATACGCATGGGGCTGGACCAGCCCGTGCACATGCAGATCATCCATTTCTTCGGCAGCGCGCTCTCCGGCAACCTCGGCTATGACGTGTGGTCGAAGCGGCCCGTCGTGGACATGATCCTCGAGGCGTTCCCCAAAACGCTCTTCCTCGGTGCAGTGGCCATCGGCGGTGCGCTCGTGGCGGGCATCCTGCTCGGCTGCCTCGCCGTGGTCTGGCGCAACACCTGGATGGACAAGCTGCTCGCCATCCTCTCGGTCAGCTTCATTTCCATTCCGTCCTTCGTGATCGGCATCTACGGCCTGCTTATCTTCTCGGTGTGGCTGGGCTGGCTTCCGGCCATCGGTGCGGGCGAGGAGGGCGATCTCTGGAGCCAGCTCAAGGCAGTGATCCTGCCGGCGCTGGCGATCGGCCTGACCTGGGTCGGCTATCTCGCCCGCCTCGTGCGCGCCTCGCTGCTGGAGGTAATGGGCGCCAACCACATCCGCACGGCCCGCGCCTTCGGTCTCAGCGAAGGGCGGATCATCCTCCGCCATGCGCTCCGCGTCGCCATCATCCCGGCCATTGCCATCGTCGCCGTGGGCTTCGGCTCCATTCTCTCGAGCGCCGTCTTCGTCGAGACGGTGTTCTCGCGCCCCGGCATCGGCACGCTCATCACCACGGCGGTGCAGAAGCGCAACTATCCGGTGGTCATGGGCACAGTGCTGTTCATGACCGCCTTCTATCTTCTCGTTGTCACCGCCGCCGATCTCCTGATCGCACGGCTTGATCCGCGGGTGCGCGATGCCATCCGCTCCTGACCCGCGTAGCGCCTGGCGCAGGCTTCTCTCCGATCCCATGGCGGTGATGGGGCTCATACTCGTCACGGCTTTCGTCGCCATGGCGCTCTTTGCGCCGTGGCTGGCGCCGCATGATCCGCTGAAAATCCAGGTGATGGACAAGTTCCACCGCCCTGACTCCATCTATCTGGCGGGTGCGGACCAGCTGGGCCGCGACATCCTCTCCCGCATCATCTATGGCGCGCGCACCGCCATGGGCGTGGCCCTCACCGCCACGGGCACCGCGGGGCTCTGCGGGCTCATCCTCGGCCTCATCGCAGGTTATGGCCCACGCTGGCTCGACGGCATCCTTGTGCTGCTCTTCGACTCGCTGAGTTCGCTCCCGACCGTGATGTTCGCCCTTGCCGTCATCACCGTGCTGGGGCCCGGCACCTTCACCCTCATTCTCGTCATCATCCTCATTTCCATTCCGGGCTATGCCCGCTTCATCCGCGCCCAGACGCTGGGCCTCGCCCACGCCGACTTCATCGAGGCCGAGCGCGTGATGGGCTCCTCCCACGCCCGCATCATATTCCGCCACTTGCTGCCCAATGTGGTGGGTCCGCTTCTCATCGTGCTCTCCATGGACGTGCCCGTGGTGATCATGCTGGAGGCGGGGCTGAGCTATCTCGGGCTTGGCGTGAAGCCGCCATCGCCCTCCTGGGGCAACATTCTCTATGACGGCTATGTCTCGCTCCGTCAGGCGCCCTTCATCGTGGTGATCGCGGGCCTGCCGCTCGTGCTCGCCACCATCGGCTTCACCTTCCTGGGCGAAGGCCTGCGCGATGCGCTTGATCCGAAGCTGCAGGGGAGGGTGCCCGCATGACCGCCCTCATCTCGACGCAAGACCTGTCGGTGAGCTACCGCGGCCATGGCGCCGAGGTGCGAGCACTCCGCGGCGTCACCTTCCGTGCCGAAGCGGGGGAGGTCGTTGGCATCGTCGGCGAAAGCGGCTGCGGCAAGTCCACCCTTGCTTCGGCGATCATGACGCTGCTGCCGCCCAACGCGAAAGTGACGGGCAGGCTCGATTATCGCGGCGAGAACGTGCTTGCCCTCTCAAACGAACAGCGGCGCGCCCTTCGCGGCCGGAAGATCGCGATGATCTTCCAGGACCCGATGACGGCCTTCCACCCGGCCATGACCATCGGCCGGCAGCTTGTCGAATTCCAGATGCAGATGCCGGGCAGCCGCGCTGAGAAAGAAGAGCGCGCCGAAGCCATGCTGGCCAAGGTCGGGATCGCCGATCCTGCCCTCAACATGCGCCGCTACGTGCACGAACTCTCGGGCGGCATGCGGCAGCGGGCCGCCATCGCCGCCGCCCTGCTGATGACGCCCGACGTGCTGCTGGCAGACGAACCGACGACGGCCCTCGACGTCACCATGGAGGCGCAGATCATCCACCTGCTGCGTGAACTCCGCCGCGAGCACCAGGGCACCATCATCATCATCACCCACCACCTGGGCGTGATCGGCGAGCTCTGCGATCGGGTCTACGTCATGTATGCGGGCGAGGTGGTGGAGGAGGGCGCGGTCGACGCCGTCTATCACGATGCCCGCCATCCCTACACGCGGGCACTCATCGCCTGCGACCCCGCCACGGCGGAACAGGGCAAGGGGCCGCTGCCCACCATTCCGGGCCGCCTGCCAGACCCGAGCGAGCCCATCGCCGGCTGCGGTTTTGCCAGCCGTTGCAGCCTCGCGAGCGAGCGCTGCCGGGTGACGCCGCCGCCCGCTGTCACGGTGGCCACAGGTCATGTGGTCCGCTGCTATGAGGTGACGCCATGAGCGACCTCTTTGTAGCCCACGAACTTCGTGTCGATCTCGAGCCACCGGGCTCCTTCCTCGCGCCGCTTCTCGGCGGCGTGGAGATGGTCAATATCCTCAACGATGTCAGCTTCTCGATCGGGCGCGGCGAGATCTTCGGCCTTGTCGGAGAATCCGGTTCGGGCAAGACGACACTCGCCCGCACCATGCTGGGCCTCACCAAGGCGAGCAGCGGAGAGCTCACCTTCGACGGGCTCGATGCCACCGCGCCATCCTCGCAGCGGCAGTTGCGCCGGAGCGTGGCGATGATGTTCCAGGACCCGGTCGCATCGCTCAGCCCGCGCATGAAGGTGGGAGCCTTGGTGACGGAGCCTCTCGTCATCCACGGCGTGCCCTTCACGGATCGCTCAAAGGCGGCCATCGAACTCCTTGACCGAGTTGGGCTTTCCGCCGCCTTCGCACAGCGCTATCCGCATGAGCTGTCGGGCGGGCAGGCGCGCCGTGTCTGCCTCGCGCGGTCGCTGGCCCTCAAGCCCGCGCTGGTCGTGGCGGATGAACCCACCGCCGGGCTCGACGTCTCGGTGCAGGGCGAGGTGCTGAACCTGATGATGAAGCTCCGCGACGAGATGAACGTCAGCTTCCTCATCATCACCCACAATCTCGCGGTGGTGCGGCAGGTGACCGACCGTGTCGCCATCCTTTATCTCGGGCGGCTGGTGGAGACGGGCAGCACGGCGGATGTCTTCCGCGCGCCGCAACATCCCTACACCCAGAGCCTGCTCGCCTCGGAGCCGCAGCCCGATCCCCGCAAACGCCGGAGCGATCTTGCCATCGTCGGCGAAATCCCCAGCGTCATCCGCCGCCCCAGCGGCTGCGAATTCCACACCCGCTGCCGCTACGCCATGGCGTTCTGCCGGCAGCAGCTTCCCTCTCTCCGCGCCGTCGAACCCGGCCACGGCGTGCGCTGCCACTTTGCCGGAGACACAACAATCATAGAACCCTACCCAGGAGGAACATCATGACGCTTGAATGGAGAACCGACCGCCGCGGCCTGCTGAAGGCCGGCGGAACCCTGCTCGCAGGCCTCGCGGCCGGCCCCCGCATCGCCTGGTCCGCCGATGGCGACACCCTCCGGCTCCGCGCCACCGCCGACCTGCAGGTGCTCGATCCCAAGGGCATCATCGGCGAACTCGACGACATCATTCCCCGCTGCACCCAGGTCACCCTCGTCCGCCTCGGCGACATGCGGGAGGACAATCCGCTCTCCAATTATGCCGCCGAGAAGATCGAATGGCTCGATCCGCAGAAGCTCGCCTTCACGCTGCGCGATGGCCTCACCTGGAATAACGGCTTCGGCCCCGTCACGGCGGAAGACGTGAAGTTCTCCTTCGAGCGCATCGCCGGTAGCGACTCCGCCTGGGCGTACCAGTTCGAGAAGCTCGATCATGTGGAAGTGAAGGACGCAAAGTCCGGCATCCTGCACCTCAAGTCGCCCTTCAAGCCCATCATGGTGATCGGGCTGCCCTATTATGGCGGCCACATCGTCTGCAAGGCGGCGGTGGAGAAAGCGGGCGGCAGCTACACCACATCGATCCCGGCGCAGTGCGGCCCCTTCCTGCTCGACAAGTGGGAGCAGAACCAGAAGGTGACGCTCGTCTCCAATCCGGACTGGAAGCTGGAAAAGCCCGCCTTCAGCAAGATCGAATACTACGTCGTCACCGACGATCAGGCGGCATTGCTCGCCTACGAGGCGGACTCCTTCGACTTCACCCGCGCCGCCAACAGCGCAGCGAAGCAGTTGAAGGCGAACCCGCCCAAGGGCGCCAAGATCATCGAGGCGCAATCGACGCGCTATGTCTGGCTCACCATCAACATGAATGCCGAGCCGCTGAAGGATGCGCGCGTCCGCCAGGCCATCCAGTATGCCTATGACGGCGATGCGGTGGTGCAGGGCGCCTATGACGGGCTTGTCACCCGCGCCGTCGGCGTAGTGCAGCCGGGCACGAAATTCGCCCGCGAGAAAAACATCATCGCCACCCGGGACGTGGAAAAGGCCAAGGCGTTGTTGGCCGAGGCGGGTGTGAGCGATCTCTCGCTCAAGCTCTACTGCCAGACCGATTCCACCCAGCAGGCGATCGCCCAGATCATCCAGGCGAGCCTGGGAGAGGCGGGGATCACGGTCGAGATCCAGCCCACCGAGGATGCCGCCTATTGGGCCCTGGGTGACAAGACGCAAGGCGACCGCTACAAATCCATCGAACTGGTCCTGATGAATTTCGCGGGCGGCATCGACCCCACGGAAAATCTCGTGTGGTTCCGGCCCGACCAGATCGGCGTCTACAACTGGTCCTTCTTCGACAGCAAGGAGTTCGAAGACCTCTACCAGAAAGGCCTCGTCGAGCAGGACGATGCCAAGCGGAAAGAGATCTTCAACAAGATGGAAGACCTGATGGAGCAATCCGGCGGCTTCATCTTCATCTGTTTCGAGCCTTACCTCGCCGTGCACGACGATAACCTGAAGCCGGTCGTCCTCGCGGATGGACATCCCAACCCGGTTCTGTTCACCAAGGCATGACCACAGCAAAGAAAGCCCCCCGCTTCAGCCGGAAGAGCGCTGAGGACCGCAAGCAAGACCTGATCAAGGCAGGGCTCTCCTGCCTTGCCAAGGGCGGCATCACCTATTTCACGGTGGATAATATCTGCCGCGCCGCCAATGTCTCGAAGGGTCTTGTGGTCCATCACTTCGGCTCGAAAGAGGGGCTTGCCGCTGCCGTCTATGCAGCGGCCTACAACCAGATGCTGGCGCCCGTCATCTCGGACGAGGAGACGGGCGGCAACATCGCGAGGCTTCTCGACTGGCTGCTCGACGAGCTTCCCGCCAATCAGGAAAACCTGCGCATCTGGCTGGCCCTGTGGGGGGAGATCGCCAGCAACCCGCATCTGCAGGTGGAGCACCGCAAGCACTATGCCCTCTATCGCGAGTCCATCGCCCGCACCATCAACGCGGCGGCGCGGAAGCGTGGCATCATCGCCGACAGTTACGAGATCGCGGCCTCTCTCATCGCCATGGTGGATGGCGTCTGGCTGCAGCGCTGCCTCGATCCGGCCCGGCTGAAGCATGCCGATGCGGTCGCCATGTGCCTGCGCCATGTGGAAAACGCGCTGGCGGCAGGTTCGCCTGCGCCTGCGGAGCGAGGCCAGCGCTAACCGGCGCTTTCCCGCTTGCATCGCGGCAGCGGAGCGATGATGACTCTTTCGGACAGCCGCATGGAGCATTCACGATGACCGGATGGATCGACCGCTTTTCACTGAAGGGCCGCCGTGCCCTTGTCACCGGAGCGAGCAAGGGGATCGGCTCGGAAATCTGCCGTGTCCTCGCTGAAGCCGGCGCCGATATCGCCGCCGTCGCCCGCGACCCGGCAGGGCTTGCCGCGGTGAAGAAGGACGTGGAGGCACTCGGCCGCACATGCGTGGCGATCGAGGCCGACCTTGCCACCATCGAGGGCCCGCGTGAGGCGGCGCGCCTGGCGCTCGCCGCCTTCGGCACCATCGACATCCTCGTCAACAATGCCGGTGTCACCACCATCAAGTCGATCATCGATACGCCGCCCGAGGATTGGGAGTGGGTCAACAACGTCAACCTGCGGGCGCCCTATCTGCTGGCCCAGGCGCTGGTGCCCAACATGATCAAACAGAAGATGGGGAAGGTCATCAATATCTCGTCCCAGTCGGGCGTGGTGGCGCTCGATGATCACGGTGCCTATGGCGCTTCGAAGGGCGGTCTCAACATGCTGACTCGTGTGATGACGGTGGAATGGGCCAAGCACAACATCCAGTCGAACACCGTCTGCCCCACGGTGATCCTCACGCCCATGGGCGAGATGGTCTGGGGTGATCCCGCCAAGGGCGATCCCATGAAGGCGAAGATTCCTGCAGGCCGTTTCGGCCGCACCACCGAGGTGGCCGACCTCGTGCTCTTTCTCGCGTCCTCCGCGTCGGACATGATCTGCGGGCAGGACATCCTCATCGACGGCGGGTTCACGGCGCAATAAGTTCTTCACGCGCCGTTTCAGCAGGCGGTCTTATCTCCCTGAATCAACTCGCGATTTCCTCAGGGCGAGACGCGATTGCCCTTGATCAGGTCCGCCGCCTTTTCACCGATCATGATGGTGGGGGCGTTGGTGTTGGACGAATTGATCTGCGGCATGATGGAGGAGTCGCAGACGCGAAGCCCGTCGAGCCCGCGCACCTTGAGGTCGGGCGCCACCACCGCCATCTCGTCCACGCCCATCTTGCAGGTGCCGACGGGGTGATGCTGCGTCTTGGCGTTTGCGGCCAGGTACTCGAAGATTTCCTTGTCGGTGTTGACGGCAGAACCGGGCAGGTGCTCGCCCGCCAGGAACGGCTTCAGCGCGGGCTGCCGCAGGATGTCGCGTGCCAGGCGCACGCCCATGATGCCGCGGCGCAGGTCTTCCGGCTCCTGCCAGTAGTTGGGATCGATGAGCGGCGCATCCGTGGGGTTGGCGCTCTTCAGCTTGACCGAACCGCGGGACTTCGGGCGCATGAAGGCCGCATTGAGCGTGACGCCGCCATTCGCCGATTTCGCCACGCCAGCCTCAATGCCAGAGCCCTGGCCGAAGTGAAGCTGGATGTCGGGTAGGGGGGCGGTCTTGTCGGAATACCAGAAGGCACCTGTCTCGAAGAGGCTCGAGGCCGCAGGACCCCGCTTGAACATGAAATACTGGATGCCGGCCCAGAGCGCCCGGTGCGGCGCGGCATAGCTGTCGTAGCTGAAGGGCCCGGAGCAATGGGAGATGACGAAGAGATCGAGATGATCCTGCAGGTTCTTGCCGACGCCGGGCAGGTCGTGCACCGGCTTCACGCCCGCCGCCTTTAACTCGTCGGCAGGGCCGATGCCGGACTGCAGCAGCATCTTGGGCGAGCCGATGGCGCCCGAGGTGACGATCACCTCGCGCTCGGCGCGAATGATCTCGGCGCCCGACTGACCGGCAAGCTCCACGCCCACGGCGCGGTTGTTCTCGATCACGATGCGGGACACCAGCACGCCCATGCGAACCTCGAGGTTCTTGCGCGACTTCGCCGGCCCGAGATAGGCGGATGCCGCAGACGATCGCCGACCGTCCTTCTGGGTCAGCTGATAGAAGCCCACGCCTTCCTGCTTGGCTCCGTTGAAATCCGGATTGTAGGGAATGCCATACTGCTGTGCCGCCTTGATGAAGGCATCGGCCACGGGCAGGGGCGCAAGCGGCATCGACACGCCAAGCGGCCCATCGGCGCCATGGAATTCGTTGACGAAGCGCTGGTTGCCTTCCGCCTTGCGGAAATAGGGAATGAGCGTCTTGAAGTTCCAGCCATGACAGCCATGGTCGCGCTCCCAGGCCTCATAGTCGTCGGCGTTGCCGCGGGTATAGACCTGCGCGTTGATCGAAGAGCCGCCGCCCAGCACCTTGGCCTGCGTGTACCACAGCACCCGGCCGTTCATGTGCTTCTGCGGTACGGTGGACCAGCCCCAGCTTGCCACACCCTTGGTCATCTTGGCAAAGCCGGCGGGAATCTGGAACAGCATGCCCTTGTCGCTGCCGCCCGCTTCCAGCAGCAGAACCTTCGTGTCCGGGTCTTCCGTCAGACGCGCGGCGATGGTGCAGCCCGCCGAGCCGCCACCAATAATAATGAAGTCATAGTTCGCCATCGTCTGCCACATCCTCCCGTTTCTTTTCCGTAACCTTAGCAACTCTGTCGACGCCCGGAAGACCCATTCGCAATGGATGGGGCAGGCGGGCGAGAGGGGGGCGGGCCTTGAAGCCGCCCCATGGCCTCGCTAATCCTGTTGGTGGCCGCAGAAGAATGATCAAGCGAGGTGGCCTCTCCGTGCATAGGCCGCAACAGCGAACATCACCGGGCAGGGCCGCCACCTACATCCTGCTGGGCCTTTGGTCGCTGATCTGCGCCTTTCCTCTGTATTGGCTGGCGCTAGCGTCGATCCGTCCGGTCGAAGATCTGGCGGGTCCGCCACACTATCTGCCCTTTTTCGACTTTGCCCCGTCGCTCGCTGGATGGCGCTTCATTCTCGCCGATCCGGCCGAGACCCTGCTGCCCAGCTTCTTCAATTCGCTTCTCATCGGCACCGGTGCAACAGCGCTCAGCCTGCTCGCGGTGGCCTTCGCGCTCTATGGTGGAACGCGCGTCGGACACGGCGGGCAACGCCTTCCCCTCGCCAAGCTCATGCTTGCTGTCCGCGTCGTTCCGCCTGTCGTCATCGCACTGCCTGTTTACGTGATCGCGGCCAGCATCGGCATGCTGGATACGCGGAGCCTGATGATCGGCCTCTATGCGGCAATCAATCTTCCCGTCGCGTTCTGGCTGCTGGCGCCGGTCTTCGGGCAGCGGCCGACGGATCAGGAGGAGGCGGCCCTGCTGGATGGCGCATCGCATCTCGGCATTCTCTTTTCCGTGCTGCTGCCGATGATTCTCCGCTCAGTTGCCGTCACCGGTCTGCTGCTCTTCATTCTCTGCTGGAACGAATATCTCTTCGCCGCCTATCTCACCTTCGATCATGCCGGCACGCTGACGCCATGGATGGTGGGGCAGCTCTCCATGAAGGAAGCGCAGGCCGGTGGCGAGGCGGAGGAGCTTTCGCACATGGCGGCCGCAGCCGTGTTCATGGCGGTTCCCGCCCTTGTGCTCGCTGCCGCAGTGCAGCGCTTCATCGGCCGCAGCATCGCTGCATTGCAGCGTTGAATTATCCGGACGCCATGCCCGGCAATTATGCATATTGCCTGATCCTAATCGATTAGCTACGGTCTGCCCGCCAATGGGTAAAATGGGAGGAACGCGCATGTATACGAAACAGGCTTTGCGGGAATTGGGCGTCGGCCCCGGCACGTTGAGCGCCGAGCAGTTGCGGCAATTCGACAAGCTCGGCTTCTTCATCGTCGAGAATGTGCTGAGCAAGGACGATTGCCAGAAGATGCGCGACGCCTTCGAGCAGATCCACGCCGCCGAAAACGACAAGGGCGGCCACGAGGTTCACGTTGAACCCGGCGCGCGCCGTCTTTCAAACATCTTCAACAAGACCGATGCCTTCGACAAATGTTTGTGGATTCCGGAAATCCTCGCCGCCTCCGCCCATGCGCTGGGCGAGATCAAGGTGCATGGCGCCAATGTTCGCGATCCGGTGAAAGGCTACGGCCAGCAGGACCTGCATGTGGACGTGCCGAAGAAATTCGACGACGACTGGTGGGTGGTGAACTCGATGATCATGTTCGACGACATGACGCTCGACAACGGCCCCACGCGCGTGGTGCCCGGTTCCCAGTGGTGGGCGCCGATCAATGTGCCTTACGTCAACATCGGTGACTGGGAACCGCAGCCGCTGTCGCCCGAAGACGCGGCCCGCGTGCCCAAGGACCTGTCTGCGCCCTATCCCGGCGAAATCATGGTGGAGGCCCCGGCAGGATCGGCGATCATCTGCAACTCCTCCATGTGGCACAGCGGCACCGTGAAGAAATCCGACAAGCACCGCCGCATGCTGCATCTTACCTACACGCGCCGTGACCTGCCGCAGCAGCTGCTGCAGCTCGATTACCTCACGCCCGAACTCTACAACCGCATGTCGCCGGTGAAGCGCTATCTCCTCGAGATCGAACCGCCTAAGGATGGCGACGGCGTGCTGCGCCAGCCGAAGAAGGATCACAGGGGCTGGTGGAACTGATCACCGACGATCGGGACTGCGTTTCATGGTGACGATGAAGGATGTCGCGCGGGCGGCAGGCGTCAGCGTATACACCGTCTCGGCCGCGCTCTCGGGCGCGGCCCCCGTCAGCGCGGAACTGCGCGAGCGTGTAAACGCGGCTGTTCAGCGTTTGGGTTATGAGGGCAATTCCGTTGCGCGGGGGCTGCGGCAGGGAACGTCGTCGCTGATCGGTCTCATCGTTTCGGACGTGACCAACCCGTTCTTTACCGAGGTTGTCGACTGCATCCAGACGCTGGCGCGGCAGAGCGGCTACTCGGTGCTGCTCGGCATCAGCGGCCACGATGTGGCGCGGGAGGCTGAACTGCTCCGTCTCATGCGCTCGCACCAGGCGGCGGGGACCATCCTCGGTCCTGCCGGCGGCAAGACGGATTACGATGCAGGTGAACTCGCCGCAGGCCGCATGAAGGTAGTGGCGATCGACAATGCCTTTCCCGCCCTTGCAGTTGATTGCATCAGTCTCGACAACCGCAATGCCGCTGCGCTTGCGGTGACGCATCTTCTTGAACTCGGCCACACGGCAATCGGCATGGTCGCTGGCCTGCCGCGCCAGCACGTGGCGCGCGAACGCCTTGCCGGTTATCGCGATACTTTGCGGAAGCATGGTCATCCCGTTCGCGAGGAACTGATTGCGAGCGGCAACTTCCGTCTCGAGGATGGCTATGCCGCCTGCCGGACGCTGATGCAGGGGAAGGGCGCTCCCACCGCGCTCTTCGTTGCCAACAACCTCATGCTGATCGGCGTCATGCGTGCCCTGGGCGACATGGGCCTCCGCGTGCCGCAGGATGTGTCGGTGTGCAGCATCGACGATTTTCCCTGGGCCACCGCGTTTCAACCGGCGCTCACCGTGGTGCAGCAGCCTATCGCGGCCATGTCGGAAGCCGCCTTCACGACGCTCGTGAGGCGCCTCGGCGGTGATGCCGGGGAGGCCACGCGCCAGCTCTTTGCGCCGGAACTGATTGTCCGGAAATCAACAGCGCAGCGGACGCGGTAGCATCGTCTTCGTTGCAGATGCGAAGAGCATGCCAGTCATCTTTTGCATGAGAATTGTTCATGAGCGCGTACGCCCGAGCGTGACGCGCTGATCAAACTTAAGGCACTGTTTTCATCTTGCCAGAACCGCACGTTTGGGTACAACTTGCGCCAAGCTGACATGAAAAAAGTCAGTTGTCGTACAAATAAGAACTTCATAAGTGGGAGGAAAACCAATGAAAATCATGAAGTTTGCCGCGGCCGCCCTGATGGGAGCCGTTGCTCTGACCGGTCTTGCGGCTTCGTCCAGCGCCGGTGAATTCGATGGCGTGACCATCAACATCCTGACGCGTCCGGGCCCGGTCATCGCCGGTCCGCTCAAGGAACGCGGCGTGACCTTCGAAAAGGAAACGGGCGCCAAGATCGTCGTGAACGAAGTGCCGTTCGCTGAAATCTTCCCGAAGATCCAGAACGACTGGACTACGGGCACGAACTCGATCGACGTCGGCGTGTTCGCCGCCGGTTGGGGCGTTGAACTCGACGCCGCCGGCCTGCTCGAGGATCTCGATCCCTATATCGCCAAGGATACGAAGATCGACACGAACGACCTTGCTCCCTATTTCCGCGACTTCGGCATGAAGATCGGCGGGAAGTACAAGCTCGTCCAGCTCGATGGCGACTTCCAGATGGTCTACTACCGCAAGGACGTGCTCGAGAAGGCCGGTCTGCAGCCGCCCAAGACCTGGCAGGACTACATCGACGTGGCCTCCAAGATCCACGGCCAGGACATGAACGGCGACGGCACGCCGGACTACGGCTCCTGCATCTTTAAGAAGCGCAATGCCCAGTCCTACTTCGCCATTCAGACTGTTGCCGCGTCCTTCGTGCAGACTCAGGGCACCTCCCAGGGCTTCCACTTCGACAACAAGACGATGAAGCCGCTGATCAACAACGAAGCCTGGAAGAAGGCGTTCGAGCTCTACAAGGAAACGGGCAAGTACGGTCCGCCTGAAGAACTCAACATGGACATCGGCGACACCCGCGCGCTCTTCAAGGCCGGCCGTTGCGGCCTGCTGATCGAATGGGGCGATCCAGGCACGTTGCAGCTCGACCCCGATGCCGCCAAGGTGAAGGGCCAGATCTTCGCCGTTTCGGCCGTGGGCTCGAAGGAAGTGCTTGATCGCGCAAGCGGCAAGCTGGTCCCCGTGACCAAGGAAAATGCGCCTTACTCGGTTGATGGCGTCAACTACGCTCCGTTCGCCGCCTTCGGTGGCTGGGCTGGTGCGATCAACGCCAAGGCCGACGCCAAGAAGAAGGAAGCTGCCTACGCCTTCCTGTCCTACATGAACCAGGCCGCGCAATCGAACGTCGACGTGACGATCGGCTCGACGGGCTACAACCCCTACCGTCTGTCGCAGCTCAAGAGCACTGACCTGTGGGAAAAGGCCGGCATGCCGAAGGATCTCGCCGAGAACTACCTCGGCGCCATCAACGGTGCGCTGAACAACCCGAACATGGCTTCTGACATGAAGATCCCGGGTGCCCAGCAGTATACCGGCGTCGTGCTCGACACCGAACTCGCCCGCTACCTCGCTGGCGAAATCACCGTCGACGAAGCTCTCAAGAACATCGAAGAGGGCTGGGAAAAGATCACCGAGGACTTCGGCCGCGACGAGCAGATCAAGGCCCAGGCTCTGGCCCTCGGACTCTAAGACACGGCAATGTCAGCCGCTTCAACACATCACCAGCCGGGGGCAACCCCGGCTGGAACGGTGGGGGCCGCAGGGTTGGGCGAATGGTTCGACCGGCATGCGCGCACTTTCTTCATTGCGCCTGCTGTCATCCTCATCCTGATCTTCGCGATCTTCCCGACCTTCTATTCGATCGTCTTCGCGCTCAGCCGCGTCAAGTTCACCGGCAACGGACTGCGCTTCCGTTTCGTCTGGTTCGACAATTTCCTCGCCCAGTTCTCCGGCAACGAGCAGGCCCACTTCCTCGGCCGCGTGAACGAGATGGGTGCCTTCGGCTCGATCTTCACGCTGGCCGTCATCGGTGCCGCCGGGTGGTGGCTGTTCCGCTCCTGGCAGAAGGGCTCCACCTGGGTCGGCATGATCGGCCGCACCATTTCGGCCGCCATGTTCATTTTCGTGGGCTGGATTCTCGGCGCCACGCTGCTCTCCGGAAATCCCTGGGGCACGCTGATGACAACACTGTTCTATGTCATCATCGGTTGTCTCGTTCAGTTCGTGATCGGAACCGGGCTCGCCTTCCTGTGCTCGCAGCCCATTTCCGGCAAGAACTTCTTCCGCGTTCTCTTCTTCATCCCGCTGATGATCACGCCGCTCGGCGTGGGCTACGCCTTCAAGATGGTGCTCGACATCACCAAGGGCCCGCTCCAGCCCCTGTGGAATCTCATCGGACTGCAGGACTGGGCCTGGTCCACCGATGCCTGGGCGGCGCGCTTCTTCGTCATCCTGGGTGATTCCTGGCAATGGATTCCCTTTGTCTTCATCTGCATGCTGGCGGCACTTGAAAACGTCTCCAAGGACCAGATCGAAGCCGCCGAGGTGGATGGCGCATCGAGCGTCGAGATCTTCCGCGAGATCACCTGGCCGCAGATCGTTCCCGTCGCCGTGACGGTGATCCTCATCCGCATGATCGAGGCCTTCAAGATCGTCGACCTGCCCAACATCATGACATCGGGCGGCCCAGGCATCGCCACCGAGTCGATGACGCTGCACTCCTACTTCCTCTGGCGCGCCAACGACATGGGCTCGTCCGCGGCGGTGGCCTACCTGCTGCTCATCCTCACCGTCGTCGTCTGCTCGTCCTTCTTCAACTATGTGGTTCTCGGCCAGTTGAGGAACGTGAAATGAGCGATCAGTCCTTCAAGCTCGTCGAAGCCAACAAGAGCCTGATGGAACGGCTCTTCGAACCTCCTGCCGTCGGCAAGATGTCGCCGGTTGCCAAGGTCGTGGCCTACAGCCTGCTGGCCTTCTGGTCGCTTTTCGTGATCTTCCCGATCTACTGGGTGATCATCACCGCGTTCAAGGATGCGGGTGCGGTCAACCAGGGCCCGTTCTACATTCCCTTCGTCGACTTCCAGCCGACGCTGGATGCCTGGCGCGTGCACTTCTCGGTCGATCCCTATTGCGATCTCTACTCGCTCGGCCGCCAGCTGGTCCTGCTTGTCCACAACACGCTGGCCTTCATCGTTTCGCCCGTGGTCACCATCACGCCCATGGAGCCGCAGATCTGCAAGGTCTATCAGGCCTTCACGAACTCGCTGGTGATCGGCCTTGCGGCAACGGCGCTGTGCGTCTCTGTGGGAAGCCTCGCCGCCTATGCGCTGGTGCGCTTCGAGTACAAGCCGAAGTTCGGCAACGCCGTGGTCTTCGTGCTGCTGGCGCTCGCCATGATCCTCGCCACCAGCTACATGGGCATTCCGTGGTACGTGAGTGCCGCCGCCGCCCTGGCGCTGTTCTTCCTGCTGGCCCGGTCGCTCGGCAAGCGCTTCAAGGCCAGCCTCGGCAACGGCGACATCCTCTTCTGGATCATCTCCCAGCGCATCCTGCCGCCCATCGTGGTGATCATTCCGATCTACATGATGTTCCAGGCGGTGGGCCTGCTCGATACGCACCTTGCGCTGATCATCGTCTATGCGGTGGGCAACCTGCCGATCGTCGTCTGGCTGATGCACGACTTCTTCGCAAGCCTGCCGGTCGAACTTGAGGAATCGGCCCAGCTCGACGGCTCCAGCCGCTTCGGCATCTTCTGGGAAATCGTGCTGCCGCTCACCAGGCCCGGCCTTGCCGCCACGACGCTGCTCACGCTCATCCTCAACTGGAACGAATACATTTTCGCCGTGTTCCTTTCCACGGCCAAGGCGCAGACCATGCCCATCATGGTGGCGGCGAAGAACGCCGGCGAAAAGGGCATCCTGTGGTGGGAAATGTGCGCCATCATCGTCATCATGATCATTCCCGTGATCCTGATGGCCATCATCCTGCAGCGTTACATCGCCAAGGGCGTTCTGCTCGGCGCGGTCAAAGGGTAAAGAGGGGCATCCATGTCTTCCACAACGGGCGTTCCCGTCACATACGACAAGATCGCAAAGTCGTTCGGTCAGGTGCAGGTGCTGGAGGAACTGTCGCTCCAGGTCCAGCCGGGTGAATTCCTCGTGCTGCTCGGCGCCTCGGGTTCGGGCAAGACCACGGCGCTGCGCATTCTCGCGGGCCTCGAAACCGCCACCAGCGGACGCATCACCATCGGCGAGCGCGAGGTCACCAACGTGCTGCCGAAGTACCGCGACGTATCCATGGTCTTCCAGTCCTACGCGCTCTATCCGCACAAGACGGTGGCGGAGAACATCGGCTTCCCGCTGAAGGTGCGCAAGGTTCCCAAGGCCGAGCAGGACGCCGCGATCCGCGATGCCGCGGCACAGGTGCAGATCGACCAGCTGCTTGACCGCTATCCCCGCCAGCTGTCAGGCGGCCAGCGCCAGCGCGTGGCCCTTGCCCGCGCCATGGTGCGCCGTCCTTCCGTCTTCCTCATGGACGAGCCGCTCTCCAACCTCGATGCCAAGCTGCGCGGCCACATGCGCGCCGAGCTGAAGCACATGCAGTCGACACTCGGCACCACCACGATTTACGTGACCCACGATCAGATCGAGGCCATGACGCTCGCCCACCGCGTCGCCATTCTGGAAAAGGGCGTGCTGCAGCAGCTTGATACGCCCGCCAACATCTACAACAATCCGGCCAATCTCTTCGTCGCCCAGTTCATTGGCTCGCCGCCCATGAACGTGGTGCACGGCGCTCTCGAAGGCGGCAACTTCCAGACCCGTGGCGCCAAGGTGTCGGTGCCCGTGAGCGGCCGCATTGCCAAGGCCATTCTCGGCGCCCGCCCGGAAGACTGTTCGGTCGTTGCGCCCAGCAAGGGCAACATGAATGCCGAAATCTACACCGTCGAACTGATCGGCGACCACACGCTGGTGACCGTGAAGGCGGGCGAGGACCTTCTCACCATCAAAGCGCCCAAGGACTTCGCGGGCAACACGGGCGAGAATGTCGGCGTCACCTTCAGCAAGGAACGCCTCTTCGTGTTCGACACCGAGTCCGGCGCCCGCGTCAGGTGAGCGGGCGGCTGTCCTCCAGCGCAGAGCGGGCCGATGGCTGAAAAACTGAATGTCGGCGTTCTCGGTTGCGGCCCCATCGCCCAGGCCGGACATTTCGAAAGCTGCACCAAGGCCTCGAACGCGCGCCTCTATGCCATCTGCGACGTGGCGGATGACCTGCGCGAGCGCATGGCGGCGATGCATGCGCCGGAAAAATCCTATGCCAGCTATGACGAGATGCTGGCCGACCCCAAGCTCGATGCGGTGATCATCGCAACGTCGGACGCTTTTCATGTGCCGGCGTCGCTGAAGGCGCTGGCCGCGGGCAAGCATGTGCTCTGCGAGAAGCCTCTCGGCATCGGTCTTGAGGAAGTGCTCGAACTCGAAGCGGCAGTGAAGCGCTCCGGCAAGCGCCTGCAGGTGGGCCACATGAAGCGCTACGACGCGGGGCTTCAGGAGGCGCACCGCTTCATCAAGGAAGAGATGGGCGAGATCGTTGCCCTCAAGGCGTGGTATTGCGACAGCACCCACCGCTATCCCATGACGGATGCGACGCAGCCGCTCATCATCAAGTCGGCGCTGGCGCTGAAGCCCAAGACCGATCCCAAGGCCGATCTCACGCGCTACTACATGCTGGCCCATGGCTGCCATCTCGTCGATACGGCGCGCTACTTTGCGGGCGACATTGTTGCCGTCACGGCGCGGCTCTCGCGCGACAAGGGCATGCACTGCTGGTTCGCGGATGTGGAGTTTGCCAGCGGCACGCTGGGGCACCTCGACCTCACCGTGGCGGTGCGCATGGATTGGCACGAGGGCTTCCAGATCTACGGCCAGCATGGCTCGGTCATCGGCAAGACCTACAATCCCTGGTACTACAAGACCTCGGACGTGGACATTTTCCGTGAGCGTGACGGCATGTCCTACCGGCCGCTGGGTGCGGATGGCCACTTCTACCGACGCCAGCTGGAAGGTTTTGCCGCCGCCATTCTCTCGAACGGGCCGCTCACGGGTGCGGGGATTGAAGATGGCGTGGCTTCGGTGCGCGCCATGCTTGCCGTCGCGCGCTCCGCGGCGGAAGGGCGGCGCGTGCGCCTCGACGACGTCTCCGGGCTGATCTAATGCGGCTCGGAATCTTTGCCAAGACCTTCGCTGGCAATGATCCCGAAGCGGTGCTGCGCCAGTCGGCCGAAGCAGGCTTCGAAGGCGTGCAGTACAACATGGCCTGCTCGGGTCTTGCCGCGATGCCGGACGCCATTCCATCAGATGTCGCGCAGGCGGTGGCAGCCGCGGCGGCGGCAACGGCGCAGCCGGTCTTTGCCGTGTCCGGCACCTACAACATGATCCATCCCGATGTGGCGGTGCGACGCGACGGCGAGCGCCGCCTGAAGGTGATCGCCGCAGCGTGTGCGGCCCTCGGCACCAAGGTTGTGACCCTCTGCACGGGCACGCGGGATCCGCAGGACCAGTGGCGGCATCATCCGGACAATGCCTCGCCTGAGGCATGGCGCGATCTGCTCTCGGCCTTCGAGGTGGCCGTCGGCATCGCAGAGTCCCATGGCGTCATGCTGGGCGTGGAGCCGGAGTTGGCCAATGTGGTGAGCAGTGCCGCCGCTGCGCGCCGACTCATGGACGAGATGAAGTCGGATGCCATCGGCATCGTGCTTGATCCCGCCAACCTCGCCGAAGAGGCGACTCCGGACGAGCGCCGCAGGGGCATTGCCGAAGCAGTCGATACGCTCGCGGGCCGCATCATCATTGCCCATGCCAAGGACCGCACGGCCACGGGCGAGGTCGCAGCACCGGGGCAGGGCGCCATCGACTTTGCGCATTTCCTCTCCGCCTTGCGCGCCTCCTGCTTCGACGGGCCGCTGGTGGCCCACGGCTTCGGTGCGGGCGAGGCGAGGGACGTGGCAGATTTCCTCCACCGCCAGCGCGCCGCATTGCCATGAAGGGTTTTCGTCAGCATATCCTGCGCCGCGATGGCATCGCGCTCACCCTCTATGTGCAGGAGGGCGAGGGGCCGCTGATGGTCTTCCAGCATGGGCTGTGCGGTGATGCGGCCCAGCCCGCTGCCGTGTTTCCTCACACATCGGGCGCGCGTCTTGCGGTGCTCGAGTGCCGTGGACATGGCGCGAGCGAAGCGGGCGACCCCGCTGCGTTCGCCATCGCCACCTTCGCCGATGATGTGGCCACGGCCATCCGCATGATCACGGATCGACCCTGCGTGGTGGGCGGCATCTCCATGGGCGCCGCCATTGCCATGCGCCTTGCGGTGCGCGAACCGGGCCTCGTGCGCGGGCTCGTGATCGCGCGGCCGGCCTGGAGCTTTTCCGATGCACCCGCCAACATGCGGCCTAACCTTGCCGTGGGCGAATGCCTGCGCAAGCAACGGACGGCAGGCGAGGCCGATGCTTTCGTAGCCTCCGGGACCGGCCGGATGCTCGCCGCTGAATCGCCCGACAATCTGAAATCACTGCTCTCGTTCTTCACCCGTGAACCTCGCAGCGTCACGGCGGAACTGCTCGTTCGCATTTCAGGCGATGGACCGGGCGTCACCCGTGCGGAGCTTTCCGCGCTCCGCGTGCCTACGCTCGTCATCGGGAACAGCGAGGACCACATTCACCCGCTGAGTCTCGCCACGGAAATCGCAGACGCCATTCCGGGCGCGCGGTTCCGCGAAATTCCCGCCAAGACCCACGGCAAGGAGGCATACGAGTCCGCTTTCCGCGCCGGGCTCGGCACTTTTCTTCAGGAGATCACCCCATGAGCAAACCCGCTGCCGGATGGTTCGACCGGCTTCCCGCCAAACGCTGCCTTGCGGAATTCTCCATGTGGTCGGCGGATCTCTGCAATCTCGACCGTGATCTTGCCCGCATCGGCCCCCATGCCGACATCCTTCATGTCGATGTGGCAGATGGCGTCTTCGCACCCGCCTTCCTCTTCTTCCCCGACCTCGTCGCCGCCATGCGGGCGAAGTCGTCGCTCCCCATCCACGTGCACCTCATGGTGGATGATGCGATCCTGCTCCAGCAGGTGGAACAGTTCGCGGAGGCGGGGGCCGATCTTATCAGCATCCACGCCGAATGCCGGAACGCCATGAAGGCGATCGAGCTGATCAAGGCAAAGGGCGCATTGGCCGGCGCGGTGCTGCGGGTGGAGACTCCGGTCGAAGCCATCCTGCCGACGGTGAAGTCGCTCAGCATGGTGACGCTGCTCGGCACCGCCATTGGCGTGAAGGGCGTGGGCCTCGCCGAAACCGCGCCGGGCCGCATCACCGCCATGCGAAAGATCGTGGCGGCAACGAAAACGCCGCACCGCCAGATCGTGGCCGCCGATGGCGGCATCCGTGAGAACACCGTTCCGGTGCTCGTCGCCTCCGGGGCCGAGACGGTGGTGATGGGCTCGCTCGCCTTCGGCGCGCCGGACCTTGCCAAGCGCATCGCCTGGCTGCACGCTTTGCCGATAGGATGATCGCAATGGCGGCGGATGTGGTTCTGGCAGTGGATGTGGGCGGCACGCAGACGCGTGCTGCACTGGTGGACCGTGAGGGCCATGTGATGCACCGCCAGTCCGTGCGCACGCCTGCCGATGAAGGGGCTGACGCTGTTGTTTCGGCCATTGCCCAAAGCTGCCGCAGCATCCTGTCCGAAGCGGGGATCACAACCGCCATTCCGCTTGGCCTCTGCGCCCCGGGGCCGCTCGATGCCAAGCGCGGCATTGCCCTCTCGACGCCCACGATCCGCGGTTTCACCAACTTTCCCCTGCGCCAGGCGCTGAGCGATGCGCTGGGCGTACCCGTCACCATCGAGAATGACGGGCCCTGCGCGGCACTCGGTGAATGGATGTGTGGTGCGGGCCGCGGCACGGAGAACTTCGTCTATGTGACGATCTCCACGGGGATCGGCGGCGGCGTGGTGTCAGACGGCCACCTGATGCGCGGCAGGCTTGGCCTTGCCGGCCATGTCGGCCACATGCCGCTCAAGACCGAAAGCAGCGCCATCTGCTTCTGCGGCAAACCCGGCTGCTGGGAGGCGGAAGCCTCAGGCTCAGCCCTGCAGAAGAAGGCGCTGGTCGCCGGCTTTACCGGCCTTCCCGATGTCTTCGCCCGTGCCGAAGGCCGGGAGCCCAAGGCGCTTTCCTTCGTTGCCGCCGCATCGGACGACATTGCGCTGGGTGTGGTTGCCATCATTCATCTGTTCAGTCCGGAGCGCGTCGTGATCGGCGGCGGCGTCTCGAACGGTTTCAATGTGCTGGGCCCCCTCATCCGCGAACGGGTGGATGCGCGCGTGCTGCCGCCCTTCCGCGGCACTGAGATCGTGCGGGCAGGGCTCGGCGATGACTCCGGCCTGATCGGGGCAGCACAGCTCGTGCTTCACCCCCACACCGCCGCCTGAGTCTTCAGGCCTCCGGGCGCTTCAGCCAGCGCATGATGTGGGTGGCAACGGCGCATTGGGTGCCGTTCTGCGTGTGGATGCTGACGGCCGCACTGGTGCGCATCTTCACCGGATCGGCGCTCTCGATCCGGTACGTCACCGTGATGGTATCGCCGATCTTCACGCCCGCAAGGAAGCGGACCTTGTCGTAACCGAGCGAGACCGGATAGTGCTGTTCCATCAGCGCGACGCATTTGTCGGTGATGAGGGTCGAGGCCCGCGACATGTAGCCCACCAGCAAGGCCCCGTGGGCGATGCGCCCGCCATACTCCGTCTTGGCCATGGCGGCTTCATCCACGTGGTTGGGCGAAAGGTCACCGGTGATCCCGGCAAAGAGATAGACGTCGCTTTCGCCGACGGTCTTGGAGCAGGTGACGGTGGCGCCCACCGCGGCCTCAAAGGCATTCATGTCATTCCCCATCGGATGGGCTGCAAGCTTGCGTGATCCCGTGGGCGGGGTAAAGATCAATTGCAGGAGCGCCGGCGCGCGCAGGACAGGGCAATGACAGGATCGAAGCGGTTTCAGCAGCGGGCCGGGCGCGCGGTCAACAAGGATACCTTTGTCCGGGAGAATGCCTGGCTGGGCCTCATCGTCATGGGAAGTCCCAACGACCCGAAGCCGTGGCTCCGCATCGACAAGGGCCGGGTGGTGGAGATCGACGGCTGCGCCGAGGCCGACTTCGACACCATTGACCGCTACATCGCCCGCTACGCCATCGACGTGACGGCAGCCGAAGAGGCGATGGCGATGGACTCGCTCGCGCTTGCGCGGATGCTGGTGGACATCAACGTGCCACGCCCGCGCCTGATGAAGCTGATGGGCGGCTGCACCCCCGCCAAGCTCTGCGAGGTCGTCTCCCATCTCAACGTCGTCGAAATGATGATGGCGATGCAGAAGATGCGGGCCCGCAAGACGCCGGGCAACCAGGCCCATGTCACCAACTGGCGCGAGAACCCGGCGCTGATGGCGGCAGATGCCGCCGAGGCGGCACTCCGCGGCTTCGATGAGTTGGAAACAACCTGCCGGGTCGCACGCATGGCGCCCTTCAATGCGCTGGCGCTGCTGGTGGGTTCGCAGACGCCCCATGGTGGCGTGCTCACCCAATGCGCTGTGGAGGAGGAATTGAACCTCCGCCTCGGCCTCAAGGGCCTCACCTCCTATGCCGAGACGCTCTCCGTCTATGGCACGGATGATGCGCTGCGCGACGGCGATGACACGCCGTGGTCCAAGGGTCTGCTCGCCTCGGCCTACGCCTCGCGCGGCATCAAGATCCGCTTCACCTCCGGTACCGGGGCCGAAACCCTGATGGGCTACGAGGCCGGGAAGTCCATGCTCTATCTCGAGGCCCGCTGCCTCATGCTGGTGAAGGGCTCGGGCGCGCAGGGGGTGCAGAACGGCTCGATCAGCTGCATCGCGCTCACGGGCGCACTGCCGGGCGGCGTGCGGGCCGTGCTGGCGGAGAACCTGATTGCTGCCGCACTCGGACTTGAGGTGGCCACCGGCAACGATGCGATGTCTTCACACTCGGAAATGCGCAAGACGGCGAAGCTGATGCTGCAGTTCCTGCCAGGCACCGACTTCATCACCAGCGGCTACAGCTCCATGCCGCGCAAGGACAACATGTTCGGCGGCGGCAACTTCGATGCCGACGACATGGACGACTGGCTTGTCATGCAGCGGGACATGCAGGTGGATGCAGGCATGGAGCCCGTCACCGAGGCGGATGTGCTGGCGGTGCGGCGCAAGGCGGCAGCGGCCATGCAGGCGGTGTTCAAGGGGCTCGGTTTCCCGGCCATCAGCGATGCGGAGATTGAGGCGGCGGCGACGGCCTATGCCTCGGACGACATGCCCGAGCGCGACTTCGTGAAGGACCTTGCGGCGGCGGATGATTTTCTGGATGGCCCGCGCACGGCGCTCGATGTGGTGAAGGCACTGGACGCTGCGGGCTTCAGTGATGTGGCCGCCAACATTCTTGCCATGCAGCGGGTGCGCGTGGCGGGTGATTACCTGCAACCCGCCGCCGTGCTCGACAAGAACTTCGAGGCGCTGAGCGCCTTCACCGACCGCAACGACTATCAGGGCCCCGGCACGGGCTTCCGGCTTCAGGGCGAACACCTCGAAAAGCTCGTCAACATTCCGCAAGCCCGCGCGGCTGAGGAAATGGTGCCGCTGTCTTCCGGGCAGGCCGGTGTCGCGCTGACACCCGCTCCTGCAACGTCTGGCGACGCCGGCGATGTGGTGATTGCCGTGGGGCCCGCCTTCGCCGACACGCTCGACACAACCCTCTGCGGCCTGAAGCATGGCGAGGTGCTGAAGGCGATCAGCGAGGGGATCGAAAGCGAGGGCCTGCGCCCGCGGGTCTACAAGGTCTTCCACACGGCGGACTGCGGCATGCTGGGTTACGAGGGTGCCAGGCTCAGCGGTTCGGGCATTGCCATCGGCCTGCAATCGAAGGGCACGGCGGTGATCCAGCGCAAGGGTCTCGCCCCCCTCAACAATCTCGAACTCTTCTCGCAGGCGCCGCTGCTTTCACGCGAGGCCTATGTGCGGATCGGCGCGAACGCTGCCTGCCATGCCAAGCGCCAGCCACCATCGCCCGTGCCCGTGAAGGTCGACAACATGGCGCGCCTGCGCCTCATCGTGCATGCCATGCTGATGCACAAGCGCGAGATTGCCGCCATCCGGCCCGGCAAGCCCGCAACCGAAATGCAGGTGGTCCATGAGCGCTGACACGCCATCGGGCGATGGTGATCCGCGCCGCCGCCAGCGCAGCCTCGAGGTGAGCGAGATCACGTTGGAGAATGTGCGGCTGGGCAAGCTTTCGGCCGAGGACCTCGCCATCCGCCGGGACACACTGCTGGCGCAGGCCCAGCGCGCCGAGGAGGAGGGTTACCCGCAGCTTGCCCGCAACTTCCGGCGCGCGGCCGAATTGACGGCATTGCCAAATGACGTGCTGCTCGGCGCCTATGAAAAACTCCGGCCCTATCGCGCCAGCTATTTCGAACTGCTGTCACTCAGTCAGGAAATTGCCGCGCGCTATGATGCGCCGGAGACGGGCAACTACATCCGCGAGGCAGCAGAGGTCTACCGCGCCAAGGGCCTGTTGAAAGAAGACCCCGGCGCGGAGAGTTGACGGTCAGAGACTATCAGGCCTTCGGCACCGGCGCATCCTCGCGCAGCAGCTTCTCGTGCTTCAGTTCCTGCCAGAAGGCAGGCGGAATGGGGTGGCTGACGAGCGCGATGTTCTGGTTCATCTGCTCCACGTTGCGCGTGCCCGGAACATGCGAGGCGACAGCCGGATGGGCGAGCAGGAATTGCAGCGCCGCCGCCGGCAACGGCACCTTGTGGCGGGCGCAGACGGCCTCGATCTTCTTCACCTTCTGCATGATGGGCTCGGGAGCTGGCGCATAGTTCCACTTGGCCCCGGGCACGGCACCCGTCGCCAGGATGCCGCCGTTGAAGCCGCCGCCGATCACAATCCCTGTGCCGCGGCGCTCGCAAAGCGGCAGAAGGTCGTTGAGCGCTTCCTGTTCGAGCAGCGTGTAGCGTCCCGCCACCAGCAGCGTATCGAAGTCGCCCGCCTTCATGAAGTCGAGCATCACTTCCCAGTTGTTGACGCCCACGCCGATGGCCTTCACCAGACCCTGTTCGCGGAGTTCGATGAGGGCGCGGTAGCAGCCGTCCATGGCCTGCTTGAAGTAGACCTTCTGCATCTCCGCCCCATGGGTGAAGACGTCGGCGTCATGGATGAAGAGAATGTCGATGTGCTCAAGGCCGAGGCGCTGGAGTGAATCCTCGAAGCTGCGCATGGTGCCGTCGTAGGAGTAATCGAAGCGGCATTTGAAGGGTGCGCCATTCACCCACGGCGTGAAATCGATGTCCTTGCGGCGGGCGGCCTTCAGCACGCGGCCCACCTTGCTCGAAACAACGAATTCATCCCGCGGGCGCCAGCGCAGATAGTGGCCGAGGCGGAGTTCCGAGAGGCCGTGGCCGTAGTAGGGCGCGGTGTCGTAGTAGCGCATGCCCGCATCCCAGGCACGGTTGATCATCGCCGCCGTCTCCTCTTCGGAGATGGGCCGGAGGAAGTTGCCGATGGGGGCGGCGCCAAAGCCCATGTCGGTGATGTCGAAGCCGACGCGGCCGAATTTCCTGATCTTGATGGCTGACATGATGTGATCCTCCGCTGCTCTTGTTTTATGTTGCTGTTGAAAAGCGCTCCCGGCAGGCCTGCAGCGTCTCGGCCATGGGCCGACGCCACCAGTTCTGCGCCGAGAAGATTTCGACTTCGACCGCACCCGTATGGCCCGCCTCTTCAAGTGCCGTGCGCAAGCCACGGATGTCGATGATGCCGTCGCCCATCATGCCGCGGTCGTTGAGAACATCGGTGGTCGGCACCAGCCAATCGCAGACATGAAAACCAAAAATGCGTTTCTCGCGGCCCGCGCGGGCAATATCGCGTCGGATGTTGGGGTCCCACCAGACGTGATAGCAGTCGATGATGGTGCCCACCTGCGGCTCGTCCGTCTTGCCCTCGATCATCTCGCACCAGTCAAGGGCTTCGGAAAGCAGGGTGAGACAGGAACGGTCGGCGGCATAGACGGGGTGCAGCGGCTCAAGCCCGATCTTCACGCCAGCTTTCCGGCCATGCTCCATGAGTTCGCCGCAGGCCTCGCGTACCTGACGCCGGGCATCCTCGATATCCTTCGAGCCTTCGGGCAACGAGCCCACCACCATCACGAAGACCGGCGCGCCAAGCACGGCGGCATCGTCGATGGCCTGCTTGTTGGCGGCGATGTTTGCGCGGTACTGCGCGACAGTGGCCGCCGGAATATAGGGGCTGCGGCAATAGCCGGAGAGCTTCAGGCCTGCGTCACGAATCTGCCGCGCCACGGCGGACACATCGAGGTCCTTGGTGTCCCGCCGCCAGGGCGAGATCATGCCGAAACCGGCGCGCGCCACAGCCTCGATCACCTCATCGATGGGCGCCTGGAAACCCAGGGTCGCCGTGTTGATGGAGCAGATCTCCGGGTGGCGGGCGAGGTCACGCACCATACAGGTTCAGCAGCTTTCTCATGCGGGCGGTGGCAAGGTCGGGGTCGCGGAGCAGCCCCGCCTGGTCGGCGAGCTTGAAGCAGTCGATGAAGTAGGGCAGGGGCCGCATCGCCTGCGCACCGTTCACCATGACGAAATGATCCTGGTGGCCGTTGAGCCAGGCGAGGAAGACAATGCCCGTCTTGTAGAATTGCGTGGGCGCGCGGAAGATGAGACGCGAGAGCGGAACGGTGGGGGCCATCAGCCTGTCGTAGGTGGCGCGGTCACCGCTCGCGAGCGCCGACAGCGCAGCCGACGCCGCAGGCGCAATCGCATCGAAGATGCCAAGCAGGGCATGCGAGAAGCCTTGTGCATCACCCGCGATCAGTTCGGGGTAGTTGAAGTCGTCGCCGGTATACATCTTCACGGAGGCCGGCAGGCGACGGCGCATCACCACTTCCTTCTGGTCGTCCAGAAGCGAGATCTTGATGCCGTCCACCTTGGCGACATTCGCGTTGATGACGGCGAGCGCGGTCTCCAATGTCTGCTCGAAATGGTCCGCGCCCCAGTAGCCCTTGAGGGCGGGATCGAACATCTCGCCGAGCCAGTGCAGGATCACCGGATGATCCGCTTCCGACAGCACGCGCGAATAGACCTTCACGTAGTCGTCAGGCGATTTCGCCACCTTCACCAGCGCCCGGCTTGCCATCAGGATGACGCGGCCGCCGAGCTTCTGGATGGCGTGAAGCTGCTGCAGGTAGGCGGCAGTCACATCATCGAGAGAGCGCGCATCCTGCGGCGCAAGATGATCGGTGCCGCAGCCCGAAGCAATGAGGTGAGCCCGGCTGCCCGCATGGGCGAGCGACTGGCGGACGAGTTCAAGCGCGCTCGGCCAGTCCAGCCCCATGCCACGCTGCGAGGTGTCCATGGCCTCAGCAATGCCGAAGCCGAGGTCGAGAAGGTGCGTGCGGAAGGCCAGGGTCTTCGCCCAGTCGATGGCGGGCGGGCCGGAGGGATCGGCATTGGTGAGGGGATCGGCGACCACATGGGCCGCCGCATAGGCCACGCGATTGAAGGGCCTTGCAGGCGCCGATTCCGGCAGCGGCTTGCCGTGCAGGATGTAGTGGCCGTTGGGGAAGACGATCTGCATCGCTAGTACCTCACCGTCAGAAGCCCGCCATCCACCTGGATCGGCTGGCCCACCGTATAGGGCAGGAGGCCAGACGCCAGCGTGAGCGCGATCCGCCCCACTTCTGCAGGCTGGCCGAAGCGCTTCACCACCGTCAGGCCGTTGTCGATCAGGGCATCGTACTTGGCCTTGGAGGGCGCGGTCATGTCGGTCTCGATGAAGCCGGGCTGGATTTCATAGACGCCGATCCCCTCGTCTGAGAGGCGGGAGGCGAAGAGTTTCGACATCATCGAGGCGGCCGCTTTCGACATGCAGTATTCGCCTCGCGCGATCGATACGGCCGTGGCATTGGCCGAGGTGATGGTGATGATGCTGCGATGGTCTGTGCTCTTCACCTTGAGCAGGCGCTTCGCAAAAGCCTGGGTGAGGAAGAAGGTGCCGCGTGCATTGACGCTCTGGCAGCGGTCGTAGCTTTCGGTCGTGACGTCGAGCAGGTCGCCCCGTGACATCACCGAGACCCCGGCATTGTTCACAAGCGTGGTGAGGGGGCCGATGGCCGCTTCCGCCTCATCGAGGACGCGGGCATGGGAGCCAAGGTCGCCGATGTCGGCCTTGATGGCGGCAGCCTTCCGGCCCATTCCTTTCAGCTCCTTCGCCACAGCCTGAAGGTCTTCTCCCGCCTCCACGTCAGCCACCGCCACGTCGAAGCCCGCGGACCCCAGCGCAAGGGCAATTGCCTTGCCAATACCGCGTCTTGCGCCGGTGACCAGAGCCTGTCCCATCTCGGATTTCCTCACTATAAGAGACGCTGCAATTCGCTCTTGAATGCACGAACTAGTTAGTTATATGTTGGGGCCTGTCGCGAAGCAAGGGGCAAACATGGCCGGGTATGATTACATCATTGTGGGCGGCGGGTCTGCCGGATGCGTGATGGCCGCCAGGCTCAGCGAAATGGCCGATGCGCGCGTCCTGCTGCTCGAAGCGGGTCCCCGCGATACTGACCCCTACATCCATCTGCCCGTGGGCTTCGCCAAGATGACCTCGGGCAAGCTGCTGTGGGGTTATGAAACGGCACCGCTCAAGCACGCCAACAACCGCACCGCCGTTTATCCGCAGGCCCGCGTGCTGGGCGGCGGCAGTTCCATCAATGCGGAAATCTTCACGCGCGGCTGCCCGGAGGACTACGACACCTGGGCGAACGAGATGGGCTGCACGGGATGGTCGTGGAACGACCTCAGGCCCTATTTCATCAAGTCGGAAGGGAACACGCGGCTGAAAGGACCGGACCACGGCACCGATGGCCCGCTCGCCGTGTCCGATCTCCGCTCCCACTCACCGCTCTCCGATGCCTTTGTTGATGGTTGCGTCGAGATCGGCATGCCGCGCAAGGATGATTTCAATTCCGGCGATCAGGCCGGTGCGGGGCTCTATCAGACGACAACGAAAAACGGCCGCCGCTGCTCCGCCGCGGTGGGCTATCTCAAGCCCGTCATGGGCCGCGCAAATCTCACCGTGCGCACCGGCCTCATGGTGAAGCGCATCGTCGTCGAGAACGGCCGCGCCAAGGGCATCGAGGTGATCGACAATGGCGCCGTGCAGCGCATCGATGCCGACCGGGAAGTGATCGTCACGGCGGGCGCCATCGGATCGCCCAAGCTGCTGATGCTCTCCGGCATCGGCCCTGCCGCGCATCTGACATCGGTCGGTGTGCCGGTGGTGCATGATCTGCCCGGCGTGGGCCAGAACTTCCACGACCATTTCTCCACCGACGTGATCTGGCAGCTGAAGGGGCCGTACTCCTACGACAAATACAAGAAGCCCCACTGGGCCGCACTTGCAGGGCTCCAGTATCTCCTGATGGGCAATGGTCCCGTGAGTTCCAACATCGTGGAGGCCGGTGCCTTCTGGTGGGGCGACCGCACGGAGAAAACACCCGACATCCAGTTCCACTTCCTCGCCGGTGCGGGCGTGGAGGAGGGCGTGGGCTCCGTGCCCGGCGGCAATGGCGCCACCTGCAACAGCTATCACGTGCGCCCGCGCTCGCGCGGTTCCGTCACGCTCCGCTCCAACCGCCTCGAGGATGCGCCCATCATCGATCCCAATTCCTTCGCCGAACCCTATGACCTCGAGCGTCATATCGACGGCATCAAGATCACCCAGGAGGTGGGCCGCTCGAAAGCCTTCGGCCAATATGTGGAGCGGGAACATTTTCCCGGTACCGCCTGCAAGACGAAGCAGGATTACATCGACGTTGCCCGCAGCAATGCCCGCTCGTCCTATCATCCCGTCGGCACCTGCAAAATGGGCGGCGATGCGATGGCGGTGGTCGACATCCACTGCCGGGTGCGCGGCATCGAGGCTTTGCGCGTCTGCGACAGTTCCATCATGCCGCAGGTCGTTTCTTCCAACACAAACGCGCCCACGATTGCTATTGCTGAAAAAGCTGCGGACCTGATCCGCGGCAACAGGTGACGAATGCCCAAGATTGTTTCTGCCGCCGAAGCCGTGCGCCACATTCCCGATGGCGTGATCGTTGCGGTCAATTCCTCCTCCGGCCTCAATTGCCCGGACAGCATTCTCGCCGCCATGGGCGAGCGCTTCGACCGTGAGAAATCCCCCGGCAACCTCACCATGATCCACCCGATCGCGGCCGGCGACATGTTCGGCATCAAGGGCATCGGCCACATCGCCAAGCCCGGCATGATTTCCAAGGTGGTGGCAGGCTCCTATCCGTCGGGCCCTTCCACCGCCGAGCCACCGCAGATCTGGCAGATGATCACCGGCAACGAGATCGCCGCCTACAACATTCCGTCGGGCATCGTCTTCGACATCATGCGCGAGGCGGGCGCCAAGCGCCCCGGCGTCATCACGAAGGTGGGTCTCGGCACCTTCGTTGATCCTGACCACGAGGGCTGCGCCATGAACGGCCGCGCCGCCGCACAACCGATCGTGCGCAAGATCACGTTCGAAGGCGAGGACTGGCTGTTCTTCCCCACCATCACGCCAAAGGTCTCGATCATCCGCGGCTCCACTTGCGACAGCCGGGGCAACATGACCTTCGGCCAGGAAGGCGCCTATCTCGGTGCCATGGAACTCGCCCTTGCCGCCCACAACAATGGCGGCATCGTCATCGCGCAGGTGCGAAAGATCGTCGGGAACGACACCATCAAGCCGCATGACGTGCATGTGCCCGGCATCCTCGTCGACTACATCGTGGAAGCCCCGGACCAGTGGCAGACCACGCAGACGCCCTATGACCCTGCCATCTCGGGCGAGGAGCAGCGGCCGCTGTCGTCCTTCGACCTCATGGAGTTCGGCACCGGCAAGGTGATCGCGCGGCGCGTGGCGCAGGAACTGCGGGCCGGCTGGGCCGTGAACCTGGGCTTCGGCGTTTCGGCCAACGTGCCCCGCATCTTCATCGAGGAAGGCCTGCACGGCCAATGCACCTGGGTTCTGGAGCAGGGGCCGGTGGGCGGCGTGCCGCTGCTCGAATTCCAGTTCGGCTGTTCCTCCAATGCCGAGGCCTTCGTGCCCTCGGCCCACCAGTTCACCTATTTCCAGGCGGCGGGCTTCGATTGCTCGCTGCTCTCCTTCCTGCAGATCGATCCCGATGGCTCGGTGAACGTCTCGAAGCTGGCGGCGCGGCCGCATGTGACGGCGGGTGCGGGCGGCTTTGTCGACATCACCGCCCGGGCCCGCCGCATTGTCTTCTCCGGCTTCTTCAATGCCGGGGCCAAGATGCAGGTGGCGGACGGAAAGCTCGTGATCGAGAAGGAAGGCAAGGTGAAGAAGCTCACCAAGGCCCTCGACCAGATTTCCTTCTCGGGCAAGCGCGGCAAGATGCAGGGGCAGGACGTGACCTATGTCACCGAGCGCTGCGTCATGAAGCTCACGCCGAACGGCATCATGGTGACGGAGATTGCCCCCGGCGTCGATCTCCAGACCAACGTTCTCGATCAGTCCGAATTCCCGCTGCTGGTTGCCTCCGGTCTCAAGACGATGGATGCTGCGCTTTTCAAGCCGGACAAGCTGGGACTGAGGCTTCATGATTGACACAGGCGACAGCCGCATCGAACTCACGGTGGAGGGGCACCTCGCCACCATCCGCATCAACCGCCCCGACAAGCTGAACGCCCTCGACTACGGCATGGTGCAGGCGCTGGAACGCGCCGCCCTTCTTGCCGATGGCGAGAGTGCCGTCCGCGCCGTGATCCTGACGGGCGCGGGCGAGAAATCCTTCTGTGCCGGTGGCGACATCGAGGCCTGGTCAAGCTGGCCGCCGGAAGAGTTTGCGATGAAGTGGGTGCGCCTCGGCCACCGCGCCTTCGATGCGCTGGCGCGGCTCCGTCATCCCGTCATCGCCGCCATCAACGGCCACTGCCTGGGAGGCGGACTTGAACTCGCCGTCACGGCGGACATCCGCATCGCGGAAGAGCACGTGAAGTTCGGCCAGCCAGAATCAGGCCTCGGCATCATCGCGGGCTGGTCCGGCACGCAGCGGGCGGTGCGCCGCTTCGGCGTGCAGACGGTGCGGCGCATGGCGCTCGCAGGCGAAATCTTCACCACCGAGCAGGCGCTGGCCCTGGGCCTCACCGACAAGGTGGTGGCGAAGGGCGAAAGCCAAGCCGCCGCGAGGGCGATGGCTGAACAGATCGCTGCCCGCAGTCCGCAGGCGACCCGTCTCACCAAGCTGATGATGAACATGGCGGAGGGGGAAGAGCGTGAAGCGGCAGCCGAGGCGTTGGGCGGCTTCGTCGCCGCCGCCAGCACCGACCTTGCCACGGGGCTCGAGGCCTTCCGGAACAAGCGCAAGCCGACGTTCTGAGTGGAGCGGGTGTTGCGCCTGCCCTCAAAAGTGTTCGGGGCGGCAGACCAGCCGGATGATCGTTTCGATGTTGAACTGCAGGCGCTGTTCCAGTGCGGCTGGGTCCATCAGGTCGCGCTCGAAGACGATGGATCCGGTGAAGCGGTTGGTGAGGTAGTAGTAGCCGATCGCCGCGATGGTGATGTTGAGCTGCACCGGGTCCACCCCGGGGCGGAACACGCCTGACTCCTCGCCGCGCTCCAGGATCTTTGCCACCATGTTGACGAAGCGGCGGCTGACCACCTTGATCGCTTCCGACTTCTTCAGGTGGCGGGCGCGGTGCAGGTTCTCGCTGTTCACCAGCGTGATGAATTCCGGATTCTTGATGTAGTAGGTCCAGGTGAAGCGCACGAGCGTTTCCAGCGCCTGCCTCGGCTCGAGGCTGTCGAGCTGCAGCCGCTGCTCCGCATTGCGGATGTCGAGATAGGCCTGCTCCAGCACGGTCTGGAACAGATCGTCCTTGCTGCCGAAGTAATGATAGAGCATGCGCTTGTTGGCTTGCGCGCGGTCCGAGATTTCATCGACGCGGGCGCCGCCGAGGCCGTTCTTGGCGAACTCCGCCTTGGCGGCCTGGAGCAGGCGGCGCTTGGTTTCGTCCGCATCACGTACCTTGACCTTCTTGTCCATCATCCATCTCCCCGCGGTTCCGAGTGACGCGCCGTCGCATGTGGCCTGAGTCGCCTGCCGTCCTGCGTAGCCCAGAAGGTTGCACAGGCCAATTCATTCAAAACGGCAAACCTTCCGGTTGAGCAAGCCCCCGCTGTTGCACGGTCAACAGATGAGACTTGACTCCCGACCCGAATAGTATGTAACCAGTTAGTGCAAAAAACAATCCTGTTTTGCCGCCGACCGGCAAAACAAGAGCGCTCAACGTGGATTGAAAGGGAGGTTCTCAAATGTCCAATTTCATCAAGACCTACGTGCAACAAGAGAAGATCAATCGCCGGAACCTGCTGCTCGCGACGGCAGCCGGCCTGACCACCGCGGCCATGCCGCGGGCCTTTGGCCCCGGTGCCGCAATGGCCGACTCCGGAGGCTGGGCCCTGGCCTGGAGCTACCGTGACCGCGCCTCGGCCTACTGGAATGCCATCGTCTCCGGCGGCGAGGCCTACACCGAAAGCCTCGGCCTCAAGAAAGAGGACATGACCAACCTCATCAACGAGGGCTCGTCCGAAAAGTCGCTGGCCGACATCAAGGCCTTCCTCGCCAAGAACAGCGGCAAGGCCGCAATTGCCTGCGACGCGAACGACAGCCCCAACGCCCGCCCGGTGGCGGAAGCGGTGCGCGATGCCGGCGGCTACATCTCCACCATCTGGAACAAGACCGATGACCTGCATCCGTGGGACATCGGCGACAACTATGTCGCCCACATCTCGTGGTCGGGCGAGAAACCCTCGGCTGAAGCCGCCAAGATTCTCTTCGAGGCCATGGGCGGCGAAGGCGGCGTGGTTCACCTGGGCGGCATTCCCGCCAACATCCCCGCCATCGAGCGCTTCAACGGCCTGAAGACGGCGATGAAGGACTATCCCAAGATCGAGCTGCTCGACTCCCAGCCCGCCGATTGGGACACGACCAAGGCCGCAGCGCTGATGTCCAGCTACCTCACCAAGTACGGTGACAAGATCAAGGGCGTGCACTGCGCCAACGACAACATGGCCTATGGCGTGCTGCAGGCCCTGAAGGCCGAAGGCATCTCGCTCCCCGTCACCGCCTTCGACGGCAACCCGGAAGCGGTCGACATGGTCCTGAAGGGCGATCTCCTCGCCACCGTCTTCACCAACCCGCATTGGGGTGGCGGCATTGCGCTTGCTCTCGCCCACCAGGCAGCGATCGGCAAGTTCAAGCCCTCGGACGAACCGAAGGAGCACCGTGAGTTCTACGGTCCGTCGATCCTCGTCACCAAGGCCGACGCCGAGAACTTCAAGAAGACCTATCTCGACTCGACGCCGAAGTATGACTGGACCGACAAGTGGGGCCTCTCGGCCGGCCAGATCCAGTACAAGTAACCGGTTACACGACATGGAGGACGGCACCCCGGGTGCCGTCCTCAGTCATAGAAACGCCAAAGATCAGATGGGATCATTCCGGTAAAAGGGGCGGCTTCCGGTGCACAACATCATGACGAGGGAAAACCTGCTGAAGTGGGCGCCGCTGCTGGTGCTCCTCGCACTCGTCCTCTTCTTTTCCGCCATCAACCCGAATTTCCTCTCGCTGCGAAACTTCGCGCGCCTCTCGATCGTCGCCTCGCCCGCCCTCATGGTGGCGGTGGGCGTCACCTTCATCATCATCATGGGGTCGATCGATCTCTCCATGGAGGGAGCGGTCTCGGCCCTTGCCGTCATCTTCTGCTATCTGCTGGTCTGGCTGGGCGGCTCCGTCGCCGGCATCGGCTTCCTCGCCATTCCGGCGATCCTGCTGCTGGGTTTCCTCGTGGGCGCGGTGAACGGCCTCATCCATGTACGGCTGCGCATCCCGTCCTTCATGAGCAGCCTCGCCATGGGCTTTGTCGGCACCGGCGCTGCCGTGCTCATGACCGGAGGAAACATCGTCAAGATCGATGACGAGGTCTTCCGCTCGCTCCTCACCTACCGGGTCCTGGGTTTCCCGCTCATGGCCTATGCCGCCTTCGCCTTCCTGCTGCTGGGCTGGGTGATCCAGTCCTACACGCGGCTCGGGCGCAACTTCTATGCGGTGGGCGGCGGCGAGGACCTCGCCCATGCCTCCGGCGTGAACGTGAAGCGCGTGCGGGTGTTGGGTTTCGCGCTGGCCGGATTCTATTTCGCCATCGCCGGCCTGCTGCAGGTGGCGAAACTGGGCCAGGCCGAGTCCGTCACCGGCTCCAACCTCATGTTCATCTCCATCACCTCCGTTGTGGTGGGTGGTGTCGCACTCTGGGGCGGCATCGGCGGTGTGTGGAACGCCTTCGTCGGCGTGCTCATCGTCGCCGTCATCAACAACGGCATGATCGTGATCGGCATTCCCGACTTCATCCAGGATGGCCTGCTGGGCCTTCTGGTCATCATCGCCGTCATCCTCTCGACAGACCGCCGCTCGGTTGCCTTTGTGAAGTAGCCCGCCATGTACGAGATGCAGAAGATCGAGAAGAAGTTCCCCGGCGTCCACGCCCTGAAGGCGGTGGACTTCGCGGTGAAGCGCGGCGAGATCGTGGGACTGGTGGGCGAGAACGGCGCCGGCAAGTCGACGCTGATGAAAGTGATCTACGGCGCCTATTCACCCGATGGCGGCAAGATCCTGAAGGACGGCAAGGAGGTCCGCTTTGCGAGCCCCATCGATGCGCTTCAGGCCGGCATCGGCATGGTGTTCCAGGAGCAGTCGCTGATCCTCAATCTTTCGGTGATGGAAAACATCTTCCTCGGCAACGAGGCGCAGTTCCGCCGGGCCGGGCTCATCAACTGGTCGGCGATGGCCGACGCTGCGCGCCAGCAGCTGAAGAAGGTGAAGCTCGACATCGATCCGGCCCGCAAGACCTCGTCGCTCTCCTTTGCCCAGCGCCAGCTTGTGGAACTGGCGAAGGTGCTGACATTGGAAGAGCGCGTGACGGGCGATCTCGTCATCCTGCTCGATGAGCCCACCTCGGTGCTCTCGAAGGAAGAGGTGGAACTGCTCTTCGGCATCATCCGCGACCTTACCAAGCGCGCCTCCTTCATTTTCGTCTCGCACCGCATGGACGAAGTGCTGGCCATCTCCGACCGCATCTACGTGATGAAGGACGGCATGGTGGTGGACGTGGTGGCCAAGGGCAAAGCCACCATCGAGGACATCCAGCACAAGATGGTGGGACGCGCCGTCGACAAGGAATATTACCGCGAGCGCCGCCGCAAGCCCTTTGATGAGAACAAGGTTCTGGTCGAACTCGACAACGTCTCGCTGCCGGGTCGCGTGCGGGACATCTCCTTCAAGATCCACGCGGGCGAGGTGCTGTGCCTGGTGGGCGCAGAGGGCTCGGGCCGCGAAGGCATCGTGCGCGCCATCTACGGCATGATCACGCCCACCGCAGGCACGCTCAAGATTAAGGGCCAGGCCCTGCAACACGTGTCGCCGCGCGCCGCTGCGGAGTCGGGCGTCGGCTACGTGCCGCGCGAGCGCAAGGTCGAAGGCATCGTCAACGGCATGAATGTCTACGAGAACATGACGCTCTCGCAGCAGTCGCGTTTCTCGAAGGGGGGCATCCTCAACATCGCCGCCGAGAAGACGCTGGCACGGGATTGGATCAGGAAACTGTCGATCAAGGCCTCGTCCGAATTTGCCGATTGCGGCAATCTCTCGGGCGGCAACCAGCAGAAGGTGGTGCTCTCCAAGTGGCGTTCCGGCGGTTCCGACATCATGCTGCTCGATCATCCCACCCGCGGCCTCGACATCGGCGCCAAGGAAGATGTCTACGAGATGATCCGCGACATGTGTGATGATGGCGTCGGCATCCTGCTGGTGGCGGATACCTTCGAGGAGGCGATCGGCCTCGCCCATACCATCATCGTCGTGAAGGACGGCCGCATCCAGAAGCGCTTTGAGCAGGGCGAGGCAGTGCGGCCCACGCCCTTCGATCTCCTGCATCACATGGCATAGGAACAGGCGACATGAACCTGGAACGCATCAAGCCGCACCTTCCCTGGATGACCCTGGCGATGCTCGTGGTGATCGTCAGCCTCATCGATCCCCACTTCCTCAATCCCTGGAGCATGCTGAGCCTTGCCGCCGACATCGTGCCGCTGTTCATCATGGCGCTCGGCATCACCTTTGCGATCTACATCGGCGGCATCGATCTCTCGGCCCAGTCCATGGCCAACATGGTGACGGTGGTGGCCACCGTCCTTCTTGGCTCCATGGGGGCCTGGGTGGCCGTCTTCTGCGTGCTGCTGGGTGCGGCCCTCGGCGCCTTTTCCGGTTTTGTCACGACGCGCTTCTTCGTACCTTCCTTCATCTCCACGTTGGCGGTGGGTGGTGTTGCCTATTCGGTGGCGCAATGGCTGTCGGGCCAGCGCTCCGTCTCCATGGATGCAGCCCAGCGCGATGCGCTGTTCGGCTGGATGATCAGCAAGACCGGCGGCATTCCCCATGAGCTGCTGATCGCCGCGGTGCTGCTCGCGATCTGCTGGTTCATCGAGCGCCGCACCGTCATCGGCCGCAATCTGAAGGCGATCGGTGCGGGCGAGCTTGCCGCCGTGGCATCCGGCATCTCGGTTGCGAAATACAAGACGGCGGCCTTTGCCTTGTCCGGCGCGCTGGCCGCCTTTGCCGGGCTGCTTTTTGCCGTGAAGCTGTCGGGTGGTGCGCCCAGCGTGGCGAACGGCTTCCTGCTTCCCGCCATCGTTGCCGTGCTGGTGGGCGGCACGCCGCTCACGGGCGGTGTGGGCGGCGTCATCAACACGATGATCGGCACGCTGATCGTGGCAGTGATCCGCGCCTCCATGCTTTACCTCGATGTCAACGCCACGCAGCAGCAGATGTTCTTCGGCCTAATCCTCATTGCCGCCATTGCGCTTACCATTGACCGCGCCAAGCTCAGGATCGTGAAATGACCGCGATGGGGCAGATGCGCGCCGCCGTTCTCGTCGAGCCCGGCAAATTCGTGATCGAGCAGCGCGCCATCCCCCCGCCAAAGCCGGATGAGGTTCTGATCAAGGTGGAACGTGCCGGCATCTGTGGCACGGACCTTCACATCTTCCACGGCCACTACGCGGCGGACAAGCTGCCGCTGGTGCCCGGCCACGAATTCGTCGGCGTCGTCGCGGGGACAGGGGCGGAGGCCTCGCGCTTTACCGAAGGGCAGCGCGTGGTGGTCGATATCAATGTGGGCTGCGGCAGCTGCTTCTGGTGCCGCCGCAACGAAATCCTCTCCTGCCCGGAGATGCAGCAGCTCGGCATCACCATGGATGGTGCCTTCGCGGAGTACATCGCCGTACCGTCGCGCCTCGTCATCCCTGTGCCTGAGGATATGCCGGCCGACGTAGCGGCCCTCACCGAGCCCGTCGCCTGCGTGGTGCGTGCGGCGCGGAAGTCGAAGGTGGGTCTCGGCCAGTCGGTGGTGGTGCTTGGGGCAGGCCCCATCGGCAACCTGCACATCCAGTTGATGCGGCTGGTGGGCGCGGCCCCCATCATCGTCATGGAACTTTCGGAACTGCGCGCCGAGATGGCGCGGGCGGCAGGTGCCGATGCCGTCGTCACCGATCCGGCCAAGCTTCACGAGACGGTGTTGGCCATGACCGCCGGCCGCGGCGCCGACGTGGTGATCGAAAGCGTGGGTGCGCCTGCGCTCTATGCGGAAGCCTTCAAGCTCATCCGCCGCGGCGGCCACGTCGCCTTCTTCGGCATCACCGGGCCGGGCGCCAGCGTTCCTGTCGATATCGTTCAGACGATCCTGCGCGAGGATAGTCTCAAGGGGTCGGTCGCCGGCATGGGTGAGGACATGCATGATGCACTGACATTGCTCGCGCATGGCCGCTTCGCCACGGAGCGCTTTACCGAAGCGTCCTTTGCGCTTTCCGACATTCAGCAGGCCTTCGACAGCGTGCCGCAGCGCCCGCAGCACCTGAAGACGCAGATCGTCTTCTAGGCTTCAGTCCCAGTCGGGCGCCCAGGGCACAAGCTGCTTCGTCACGACACGGAAGTTCACGGCCGTGAGCGCGTCGATGCGCGCCATGTCGATGCTGGAGAGTGTGAAGTCCGTGATGTTCCAGTTGGCGCGGATGTTGTCCGGCTTGGTCGACATGGCATTCACCACCACACCCTTCTGGAAGATCCAGCGCAGCACAATTTGCGCGGGCGTCTGCCCATAGGCTGCGGCAAGCTCGTGGAAGAGGGCGTGCTTGAACACTTCGCCGCGCGCCACAGCGGAATAGGAACAGAGGGGAATGCCCGTCTCCGCTGCGCCCGCCAGCAGCTTCGATTGGTCGAGCAGGGGGTGGAACTCCACCTGGTTGGTGGCCAGCGGCGCGGAGACAATGCGCTTCGCCGTCTTCATCATCGCCACCGTGTAGTTGGAAACGCCGATCTCGTTGGCAAGGCCGCGGGTGTGCGCAGCTTCCAGCAACTTGAGCGAGGGCGCGATGTCGCCGCCGATGGGCGGCCAGTGCAGGAGCAGCAGGTCGGCCTTGCTCACGCGAAGATCACGCAGGCTCTGCTCCACGCTTGTCAGGAAGCGCGCTTCGCTGAAGTTGTCGGGGTGGACCTTGGTGATGATGTAAAGATCGTCCCGCACGTGGCCACTGTTTGCCAGCGCCTCGCCGAGGTCCTTCTCGTTGCCATACATCTGCGCCGTGTCGAAGGCGCGGTAGCCCGCGGCGAGGGCGGCGGAGACGGCTTGGGCCAGCACTTCGCCCTTCAACGGATATGTGCCAAAGAGGCGGCCCTTGGTGCGGCGGAAGAAGGTGTTCATGGGGGGTATTCATCCCTGTTCGAAGGTGCTTTTCCCGGCCTTAGCACAAACGGCTTGTTAAGTAACTAGATAGTGCGTATTGTGGCTTGGAATTTTTTGCCGGAATCCTGGAGGAAACCCGATGTTTCTCAATGAGACCCACCTGCAAGTGCGCGACATGGCGCGCAATTTTGCCGAGTCGGTGATCAGGCCCGCCGCCGAGAGGCTGGACCGCGAGGAACGCTTCCCCACCGAGATCTACGAGCAGATGGCCGGCCTCGGCCTCTTCGGCATCGGCGTACCGGAAACCCTGGGCGGGCCCGGCTTCGACACCATCACCTATGCGGTGGTGATGGAGGAACTGGCCCGTGGCTACTCCAGCGTCGCCGACCAGTGCGGCCTTGTGGAACTGATCTGCACGCTGCTGGTGCGCCACGGCACGGCGGAGCAGAAGACGCTCATCGCCGACGTGCTCTCCATGAAGAAGAAGGTGGCCTACTGCATCACCGAGCCGGAGGCGGGCACCGACGTGTCGGGCATCCGCACCACCGCCACGCCCGATGGCAGCGGCTGGACTCTGAACGGCGGCAAGATTCGGATCCACAATGCACCGGTGGCCGACCTCGGCTTCGTGCTCGCCCGCACCGACAAGGAGGCCGGCAACCGCGGCATGTCCATCTTCATCGTCGATCTCCATGCCAAGGGCGTGTCGCGCGGGCCCAAGGAACACAAGATGGGCCAGCGGGCGAGTCAGGTGGGCGCGCTCACCTTCACCGATGTGAAGCTCGATGCCGGAAGCCTTCTCGGCGAGCAGGGCCGCGGCTTCCACATGATGATGAGCGTGCTCGACAAGGGCCGCGTCGGCATCGCCGCTCTCGCCACCGGCATCACCCAGGCGGGGCTCGAGGCGGCCGTGGACTATGCCACCCAGCGCAAGCAGTTCGGCAAATCCATTTCGGAATTCCAGGGCGTGCAGTGGCTGCTGGCTGACATGGCGAAGGACATCGAGGCAGCCCGTCTCCTCGTGCTCTCCGCTGCGTCGAAGATTGACCGCGGCGAGGACGCAACGAAATCCTGCTCCATTGCCAAGTGCTTTGCGGGCGACATGGCGGTGCAGCGCACCTCCGATGCGGTGCAGGTGTTCGGCGGCTCGGGTTACATCCGCGGCTTCGAGGTGGAGCGCCTCTATCGTGACGCCAAGATCTGCCAGATCTACGAAGGCACCAACCAGATCCAGCGCATGATTATCGCGCGCGAGCTGTTGAAGAAGGGCGCCCGCGCCTGAGGGTGCGTTTCAGTTTTTCTCTTTGCCAATGCTGAGCAGGTGCTGGCGCAGCCATTGCAATTGCGGCTGTGCATCGTTGCGGCGGTGCCAATAGGCCGAGACCGCGAAGGAGCGGATCTCCAGCGGCGGCTTGGCCGTGACGAGTCCGAAACCCCTCGCGAAATTCGCCGCCACGCGGGCGGGCAGCGTCACGATCGCAGTTGAAGCCGCGACGGCGGCAAGCGCGGGCAGGAAGGCGGGCAGGCCGAGCACGATGCGGCGGCTCTTGCCCATGGCCTCCAGCCTGTCATCCACCACGCCCTTCAGGTCTCCCGCCGGCGAAATCAGCACGTGTTCCGCCTTGCAATAGTCGTCGAGGCTGATGCGCGGCGCCTTGGGCAGGGCGCGGGGGCGCCCCGCCACGAGGAAAGTCTCGTCATAGAGTTTCTCGCCGGAAATCTGCGGCGGGCAGTTCCACAGGAAGCCGAGCGCCACATCGGCCTGTCCTTCGTTCAGCGCCTCGATGGCATCGCCCCGGCCGTGCGGCAGTACCGACAGGCGGAGGCCCGGCGCGCTCTTGCGCAGCCGCGCAGCCAGCCGCGGAATGATCACGGCCTGCTCGGCATCAAGAGCGGAAATCCGCAGCGTGCCGCTCGCCCGCGCAGGATCGAACTGCCGGGCCGCACCCAGTGCCCCGCGCAGGCTCTCGACCGCCCCAGAGACACTCGCTTCAAGCGCAAGGGCCGTTGCGGTGGGCTCCATGCCATGCGGGCGGCGGAGAAAGAGCGGGTCGCCGAAGATTTCGCGCAGCCGCTTCAGCCCCTGGCTGATTGCCGATTGGGTGAGGCCCAATTCATCCGCCACGGCATTGGCCTTGCGGTGGCGGAGCAGGCCGAGGAAGACCAGCAGCAGCGTGAGGTCGAGGCGGCGGAGTTCGGAATTGCTTAAGTCAGTCATGAACTGAATTCGTTATCATTGATATCGTCACCGTCTTATCCCGGGCTTCCACACAGAGGCAAGGGTCGGACACATGCAGATCGCCATCATCGGAACCGGAAACGTCGGGCGCGCCATCGCCAAGGGCCTGAAGGGCAAGGGACATCTTGTCGTCTTCGGCAGCCGCTCGGATGACGCCGCAAAGGCGGCCGCACTCACGGCGGAAACGGGTGCCACCATCGCCACGCCGAAGGATGCCGCCGCCGGCGCAGACGTAGTGGTCCTCGCGCTCCCCTGGACCGCCGCCGAAACCGCCATCCGTGAGCTTGGCGATCTCGCCGGCAAAACGGTGATCGACTGCATGAACCCGCTCGGCATGGTGGCGGGATCACTCGGGCTCCTCATCGGCCACACAGACTCCGGCGGCGAGACGGTGCAGCGCTGGCTGCCCCGCACCCATGTCGTGAAGACCCTCAATCAGGTGGGCGCAGAGATGATGGCGGACAACGCCCGCCTGCCGCATCGCCCGGTGATGCTGATGGCGGGCAATGAGGCCGCTGCCAAGGCCAAGGCCACCACGATTCTCGCCGCCCTCGGCTTCGAAGCCCTTGATGCAGGCGACATCACCAAGGCGCGACTTCTCGAGCCCTTCGCCATGGTGTGGATCAACCAAGCCCTCATTCGCGGCAAGGGCCGCGCCTGGGCCTTCGCGGCGGTCGCGGCATGAGCGAGCCCGTCACCGTCATTGTCCGCCGCAAGGTGAAGCCCGGCCGGGAAGCCGCCTATGAGGATTGGCTGCAACGCCTCGTGAAGGCGGCCGCACAGGAGTTCAGGGGTTACCTTGGCGCCGAGTTTCACCGCCCCTCGGCGGGCAGCAACGAATACCGCAGCATCTTCCGCTTCGAAACGGTAGAGGCTCTCGAAGCTTTCGAGCGCTCGGACCTCCGCGCCCGCATGCTTGCCGAAGCCGCGCCCTTCTTCGCCGCCGATGCCGCATGGGAGCGCCTCACCGGTCTTGAATTCTGGTTCGATCCGCCACCCGGCACCCGCGTGCCGCAGCCATCGCCCCACCGCATGGCGCTGGTGCTCATCGCCGTCGTCTTCACGCTGGTGCTGGTGCTCAACCTGCTGCTGGGCCCCTTCATGAGCGGATGGCCACTGCCGCTCCGCGTGCTGGCCACCGTGACCCTTCAGGTCGTGCTGATGACCTACGTCATCATGCCGAGGCTCACGCCGCACCTCGCGCGCTTCATCTATCCAACATCGAAACCCCATTGAAAGGAACCCGACATGAGTGCCTCCATCGATATCCACGGCAAGAAAAAGATCCTGATGATTGCCGCGAACCCCGCAACCTCGCCCACCACCGGCTGGCCCATCGGCTTCTGGTGGGCGGAACTCACCCATCCCTACTGGACCTTCACGGAAGCGGGCTATGACGTCGACATCGTCTCGCCCAAGGGCGGTGATCTTGTGGCTGACGGCTACTCCGACCCGCAGGACGCCTCCGGCTATTCCGCCCACGACCTGATCTCTCTTGGCTTCAAGCTCTCGCCCACCCACGCCGCGCTCCTCAAGGGGACGAAGTCGATCAAGGATGTGGACCTCAAGGACTATGACGGCATTTTCCTGGCCGGTGGTCAGTCACCCATGGTGACAATGATCGGCGACACAGCCCTTCATGCCTTCGTGGCCAAGGCTTTTGAGGCAGGAAAGATCGTCGCCGTCGTCTGTCACGGCACCTGCGTGCTGCTGAAGACGAAGCTCTCCAATGGCGATCTTCTGGTGAAGGGCAAGACCTGGACCGGCTTTGCCAATTCGGAAGAGGCCTTTGCCGACAGCTTCGTCGGCAAGCGCATCCAGCCTTTCTGGATCGAGGAGGAAGCGAAGAAGATCGAAGGCACGAACTTCATCGTCTCCTCCATGTTCAAGGCTTTCGCCGTGCGCGATGGCAACCTCATCACCGGGCAGCAGCAGTTCTCGGGCGCCGCCGCGGCGGAGCTCGTGGTGGAAGCGCTGGGCCGCTGAGGCTCAGGTGAGGTCGTGCAGGTCCTTCGACGTGGCAGGGCCGATGGCAAAATCGGAGAAGCGGCAGGTGAACCCGCCGCGCTCCGGACTGCAGCACATCGGGCCGACCCGGTAGTCGCCCGCCACGGGGAAGGGCGCCAGCCGGAAGAGGGGCCAGAGCTTGCCATCGGCGGAGGCCTGCACGCGAAGTGCACCTTTCGCCAGCGTCACCCGCAGGCGCACGTCGCCGGCATCACCCGTAAGTTTGCCCACCGACCAGTCGGAGTGGCCGCGCGTCACCACCGTGCTCAGCATGGCTTCGCCATCGGTGAATTCGATTCCGGCCTTCACCCAATGCGTTTCATCAATGCGGATCATCAGGCCGGCCTGGTCGTAAAGGTGGTCATAGTTTGCGCGAAAGCGGATCTCGGCGGTGACGTCACCCGAGACGGTGGTGCCGAGGAAATGGCCGCTGTCGCGCTCGAAGCCGTAATGCGTCTTGCGCCAGAAATCCGTGTTGGCCTCGGTCGTCACCTCGAGACTGTTGTCGCTGACTGACCAGAGCTTCGGCTGGTTCAGCCATGTGCAGTTCTTGAAGGACACGTGTTGCAAGGAACCTCTCCTGCGAAGGGTGTATGCAGGCCAGCTTAGCCTGCAATCGCCCGGCGCAGGGAGAGATATGTGAGGGGAGGCTCGACCGTCAATTCATCTGCGTCGCAAGGTGAGACGGACGCTTGCGCAAGAAGGCCGTGAGCCTCTCCTCATAGTCTGCACCCACGGCGGATTCGACTGACGGCCGCTCCGCCAGCGCCTTGCGCCACGCAAGGGTTCCCGGCTTTCCGTCGAGGATGCCGAAATCGCCAATCCGGTCGAACACGTCGAAGTAGCGGAAGACCGGTCCGAATACGGCATCGACAAGCGAAAAGCGTGCGCCTGCGAAGAAGGGGCCGTCACCAAGGCGCGTCTCCATCTGGGCAAAGCGGGCCGCAAGCGCCGCCACCTTGGCCTCGAAGCCGGTCTTGTCCGGCGCAGAGTAGAAGCCGGCAATATCGTTCAGGATGGCGGAGCCGAACTCGATGATACCGCGATGGCGGGCGCGGAGCAGGGGATCCTGCGGATGGAGCGGCGCGGCCTGCGTTTCTTCCAGATACTCCAGAATGACCGCACTCTCGAAAATCGCCTCGTCGCCCACGCGCAGGACCGGCGTCTTGCCGAGGGGCGATAACTCCAGGAACCACGCGGGCTTGTTCGAGAGATCAATGTCGATCCGCTGGAACGGTACGTTCTTCTCGGTGAGCGCGATGACGGCGCGCTGAACATATGGGCAGAGATGGTGGCTGACGAGGGTGAGCATGGGCAGAACTCCAGATAGATGCAAATGCATGTTAATTAATGCGGATGCATCTATCTGTCAAGGTGGATGCGAATGCATGTTTGTGCTAGCAAGTCCCCATGAAGGAAAAACCAAGCGAGTCTGCCGTCAGAGCCTGGGTGCGCCTGACCCGCGCCCAGCAGCAGGCCATGGAAACCATCGAAAGCAGCCTGAAGGCCGCGAAGTTGCCGCCGCTCGTCTGGTACGATGTGCTGCTTGAGGTCGAGAGGGCGGGTGCGGATGGTCTGCGGCCCTTCGAACTGGAAGGCGCCATGCTGCTGGAGCAGTACCAGCTCTCCCGGTTGCTGGGCCGCATCGAAAAGGAAGGCTACATCGCCCGCCGCCTCTGCGAGGAGGACGGGCGGGGACAGGTGGTGACCATCACGGACGCGGGCAAGGCCATCCGCCGCCGCATGTGGGCCGTTTACGGCCGCGCCATCGAGGCCGCAGTCGGCCGGCATTTCTCCGATGCGGAGGCGGGCGCCCTTGGCCAGTTGCTCGAGCGCATGATCACCAAGCGGAAATAACCCCACGCTGTGGGGATGCCACGAATGTGATGTGCGGGCAGCGGGAAGCCTTGATACCGTTCGAGTTGCGGCATGATCAGCTACGCCCGGAGACCGATCGACATGAGAACATCAACGCTTCTGGCCCTTGCGGTACTGCTGGCCCATCCGGCAGCGGCGGCCGAACAGAAACTCACGGGCGCAGAGATCAAGGCTGCGCTTGCCGATCATGTCTTCGCGGGGAGCAACGACGGACGCGCGGTGGAACAGTCCTTCGACGCTTCGGGCCGCACACTCTACACCGAAGACGGCAATGCCTCCCAGGGACTCTGGGAGGTCCGTGGCGACCAGTACTGTTCGCAGTGGCCGCCCCACGATGCCTGGTCGTGCTACGACATGACGGCCGACGGCAAGACCGTCACCTTCATCTCCTCCAGCGGCGTGCGCTACGTGATGACCCTCGCCAAGTGAGAGGCCTTCAGTGTCACCAGCCGGCCCGTGCCGGAGAGCGTGACGAAGGCATCGCGCTCGTCGGCATCGAAGCAGATGTTCGTCGTCAACGGATCGGGAAGCGGCAGGAAGCCGAGCGCAGTTCCAACCGGTGCAATCGAGGCAATGCCGCCCCTGAAGAGCGAGGCCACATGAAGCGTGCCCGCGCAGTCCACGGCCATGGAATCCCATGAGGTGAAGCCGGGCGGACCCGCAATATGACGCCCTGGCAGAAATCCCTCCGGCGGGGCCAGCGTCCCGGGTTCCACGACGTCCCACGCCCAGATATGGCCGCTGTCGGTTTCGGCGGCATAGACCGTCTTGCCGTCTGGGGAGAGGCCGACGCCGTTTGGCGTGGTGAGTGGATAGGCCAGTTCGCGGATCAGGCTTCCATCCGCCCTGGCGTAGTAGAGGCCCCCGCAATCAAGATCACGGCTGCGGCGTTTTCCGTGGTCGGTGAAGTAGAAGCCGCCATGCGCGTCGAAGACGAGGTCGTTGGGCCCGGCAAGTGGATGACCGTTGCAGGCCCGGTACAGCTCTTCCACCTTCCCGGTGGTGATGTCGATGCGCTCGATGCGGCCACCCGAATATTCAGGCGCATCCGGCATGGGCCAGAGGTAGCCGTCCCGTCGCGTCCAGGCAAAGCCGCCGCTGTTGCAAATGTAGAGGAAGCCATCCGGCCCAAGAGCGGCGCCGTTCGGACTGCCGCCCGGCGTCGCGATCACCTGCTTGCGGCCATCGGGCAGAATGCGCGACACGGTTCCAGCCGCCAACTCGACGATGAGCAGGCTGCCATCCGGCATCCAGACCGGACCCTCCGGAAAGGCCAGCCCTTCGGCCACAACAGAAAATTCAGTCATGATTGGTCACGCTCCTTCGCTTCTTGCGGCATTCCGCCGGGCCCTTCATGTAGCATGGGACAAAGGAAAAGCGGGCCCTTCATCCTGACATGGCAAGGAGGTGGAAATGACGGGAAACGTGTGTAAAGAGGGCCGTCAGGCCACCATAGAACTTCAGGTGGCCTTGCAGATGTTCTGGACAAACGATTGAAATACGAAGGTAAAACATTCGCCGTTGCACCGATGATGGACTGGACTGACCGGCACTGTCGCGTCTTCCATCGCGTCCTCTCGCGCACGGCTGTGCTCTATACCGAGATGGTCACGGCCCGCGCCATCAAGCACGGCAACCGGCCACAGCACCTCGATTTCGATGCCCGAGAAAACCCGCTGGTCCTGCAACTTGGCGGCAGCGAGCCCGAGATCCTGGCCGAGGCGTCGAAGATTGCCGAGGACTGGGGCTACCGCGAACTCAATCTCAATGTCGGTTGCCCGTCGGACCGGGTGCAGGGCGGCAATTTCGGTGCCTGCCTGATGGCCGACCCGCCGCTCGTGGCATCGTGCGTCGAGGCCATGCGCAAGGCCGTCTCGATCCCCGTTACCGTCAAGTGCCGCATCGGCATCGACGACCAGGACGAGGACGCGGACCTGCAGCGCTTCATCACCTGCGTGAGCGAGGCCGGATGCAGCACCTTCATCGTCCATGCCCGCAAGGCCTGGCTGCAGGGCCTTTCGCCCAAGGAAAACCGGGAAATCCCGCCACTCAACTACGAACGCGTCTACCGCCTGAAGCAGTCGCGCCCCGATCTCCGCATCGAGATCAACGGCGGCATTGCCAGCGTGGCGGACTCGCTCGCCCATCTCGCGCATGTGGATGGCGTCATGCTTGGCCGCACCGCCTACCAGACGCCGTGGGAACTGGCGTCCGTCGATCCTCTGTACACGGATGAAGCGGCCCCCGTCGCCACCCGGCGCGAGGCGGTGGAGGCGATGCTGCCCTACATGGAAGAGCATCTGGCCCAGGGCCTGCCGCTCCATCGCATCACCCGCCACATGCTCGGTCTCTATCACGCCCAGCCGGGCGGTCGCATCTGGCGGCAGATCCTTTCGACCGAAGGTGCCCGCCATGGCGCCGGCATCGAGGTGGTGAAGAAGGCGCTCGCCGCCGTGGAAGAACAGGCCGCCCGCGTGGCGGATGCGGCGTAGAAAACTCACCCGTCATTCCATGCGAGCAACGCCGTGCGTTGCGAGACATGGAACCCAGCTTTGGCTGACACACGCGAAGGAAGCGGGGTTCCATCTCGCGCATCGCGTTGCGATGCTTGGATGGAATGACGAATGAAGATGAAAGTCTTTGGACCTAAGCCGCGCCATCCGCCAGGCGCGCGCGGCGGCCGCCGCGGCGGGTCTTGCGCAGCGTCAGGCTGGCCACCCGTTCCGGCAGCCCGGCCATCACCGCGCGGCGCTCCTCGGGCGTGAAGCCCAGCCAGCTGCCGATTTCGTCGCGCGTGCGTCCGCATCCGATGCAGAAACCCGTTTCCGGATCCACCACACAGATCTTCACACAGGGGCTTTCGATCCCCGGATAGCGGAAGTCGTCCATCATGCCCATGAATGTAGTCCCGAACCGGCGCTGTCAAAGCCCCAATGCGGCATGATTTTGCCGTGAAGCGTCAGTTCTTGAGGATGAGCTTGCCGTCCTCGACGGTGAAGCTCCGGAGCTTGGACAGGAAGCTCATGCCCAGAAGCGTGCCCTTCATCGCACCTTCCTGCAGCACGAGGCCATCCACGTCGCGCACCTTCACATTGTCGATCATGACGTAGCGGAGCTTGACCCGGGCGGCCTTGCCCTCGCCGTTGGCGGTCATCACCTTGACGTCATATTCGAGGCCATGCGGCTTCAGGCCCGCGGCTTCCGCATCTTCATAAGAGAGCGCAACCGCCGTGGCGCCGGTATCGACCAGCACGATAATGTCTTCGCCGTTGATGTTGGCCTTGGTGATGAAATGTCCGCCATTGCTCGAGTCCACCTCGGTCATTGCCATCAGGCGGAGCGGCGGAACCTCCTGTGCCATGGGCTGGAGGCCCGGCATGCCTGCGGCGGCGATCAGGAGAAATGCGAGGAACGTGCTCGGCACAAGGCTCGGCACGCGAACATCAACCTCACGGGCAAACGACAAAAACCGGCGCATGACACAACTCCCGACGCGGCGCCGTCTTCGTGTGGCGCTCGGGCACGGAAATTAGCGATCAGGCTTTGGTCAACAGTTGATGAAGTCTGAAAACCTGCGCGCAGGGTTAATCACCGGTTGACACGAACACGATCAGCATCGCGAGTTCGCTCAGCACCTGCACCGCGCCGCAGACATCACCCGTCTGGCCGCCGATCAGCCGCACGGTGAGGCGGCGCATGTAGGCCGTCACGCCAAGTCCGGCGGCAAGGGCAATCAGGCCCGACGGCGGCGAGACAAGAAGACCCGCCGCCAGCGTCAGCGCCGCCGCAGTGATGATGGCGAAGGCCGCGCCATTCCGCCCCGGCGTTCCGGCATGCACGGCAAGGCCGTCGCCGCGGGCGGGCCGCGTGGCCCACAGCAGGTCCACCATCAGGGCGCGCGAGAAGGCCCCGCAGGCCGCCAGCACCGCAACCACGGTCAGCGGGTCAAGCCCGGCAAGCGTCTCGTAGCAGGCGGTGCGCACGAACATGCTGGCGACGAGGGCGAGCGTGCCATAGCTGCCGATATGGCTGTCACGCATGATCTCGAGCCGGCGCTCCCGGCTCTTGCCGCCGCCGAAGCCGTCGGCGGTGTCGGCGAGGCCATCTTCATGCAGCGCGCCGGTCACCAGCAGGCCGAGCGCCATGGTCAGTGCGGCTGCAACCAGGGAGGGCAGGCCGATGTAGCTGAAGCCCGCCAGCGCTGCACCGCCAGCGGCACCGATCATCGCCCCTGCAACCGGAAAGAGGCGCATCGATTGCGAGAGCGGCGGCGGATCGATGGTGTTGGCGAAGGGAATGGGCACCCGCGTGAGAAAGCGCAGGCTGTGAAGCAATTCGGCGAAGGGTCGAATTCTTCCGCGGCGCGGTTGCTCTGGCGGCGTGTCGGTCATGTCCTTTGGCGTGTCGGCAATTCCGTTGACGTGTGGGGGCGGCACGGCCAAAACCGCTCCCGTCCCCAATTCTCAAAAGCACGAATCCAATCAAATGACTACGGGCCTCCCCTTCGACGACATCAGAAATTTGCTGAGCACCATGCCGCAGGCGGATGGCTCGGCCGTGGCCGCGGTCCGGGAACGGGACGGGCAATTGACCAAGCCGCCCGGCGCCCTGGGCCGCCTCGAGGAGATCGTCGCCTGGATGGCCGCATGGCAGGGCCGGGACATGCCCCGCGTGGAGCGCCCGGTCGTGGCCGTCTTCGCCGGAAACCATGGCGTGGTGGCCCAGGGCGTGGCGGCCTATCCGCAGGCGGTCACGGCCCAGATGGTGGCCAACTTCCAGAATGGCGGCGCTGCCGTGAACCAGATCTGCAAGACCTTCGACCTTGGCCTCAAGGTCTTTGAACTCGCCCTCGAGCGCCCGACCCGCGACATCACCCAGGATGCCGCCATGGACGAGGCCGAGTGTGCCGCCACCATGGCCTATGGCATGGAGGCCACCGCCGGCGGCTGCGATCTTCTCTGCGTGGGTGAAATGGGGATCGGCAACACCACCATTGCGGCGGCGCTCTCCCATGGCCTGTTCGGCGGGAAAGCTGAAGACTGGGTCGGCCCCGGCACGGGTGTCGACAGCGAAGGCCTGAAGCGCAAGGCCGATGCGGTGCGCCGCGCCACCGCGCTCCACAAGGCCCACCTCGATGATCCGCTGGAAGTGCTCCGCCGCTTGGGCGGGCGCGAACTCGCCGCCATGGCGGGCGCCATCCTCGGAGCCCGCATGCAGCGCGTGCCGGTTCTGATCGACGGCTATGTGGCAACAGCCGCCGCCGCCGTGCTCTTCAAGGCGAACCCGTCCGCGCTCGATCACTGCATGGCCGCCCATGTCTCCGCCGAGCCCGCCCACAAGGCGCTGCTGGCGAAGCTCGGGATGAAGCCGCTCCTCGATCTCGGCATGCGCCTGGGCGAGGCCTCCGGCGCGGCCATGGCTGCGGGCGTGGTGAAGGCTGCGGTCAACACCCATGCCAACATGGCGACCTTCGCGAGCGCCGGCGTCAGCGACAAGGGGTGAGTTCCTGACAATCCTCCATGGCCGGGCTTGACCCGGCCATCCAGACTTCACACTGCAAACATGGATGCACGGCTCAAGGCCGGGCATGGAGAGTGTTTGAAAATGGAGTAGCGCTCAACCCGTGAGGTTGATCAGCTTGCGCTGGGTCTCGCTGGCAATGCTGGGCGAGGTGGCTAGTTCATTCCGCGGGCCAGAGAGCACGCGCGCCGCCGGGAAAGTGCAGATCACTTCCGTGCCCTGGCCCACATCCGAGATGATGTCGATCATGCCGCCATGCATCTCCATGAGGCCCTTGACGATGGGAAGGCCGAGGCCTGCGCCATCGATGGCGTTCTTCGCCGCAATCGAACCCCGCGAGAAGGCCGAGAGCGCGTGATCGATTTCCTGGCGCGGAATGCCCGGGCCGTTGTCCTTGATCGAGATGGACACGCCACCGGCCGTCGTCCTGCGCACTGACATCACCACGCGGCCCTTGGGCGGCGAGAACTTGATAGCGTTGGTGAGCAGGTTGATGGCGATCTGGTTCACGGCGCGCTGGTCGCACATGACCTTGGGCACATTGGGTTCGACCTGGATGTCGACGAAGGTGTCCTTTTCCGCCGCTTTCATGCCGAGCAGGTGCTGGGCATTCTGCAGCGCGGTCGTGAGCATCATCGGCTCTTCGCGGAGTTCGAGTCGGCCCGCCTCGATGCGCGAGAGGTCAAGAATGTCGTTGATGAGGCCAAGCAGATAGCGGCCGGAACTGTTGATGTCGCCGGCGTAGTCGCGATAGGCGCGGTTCGAGAGCGGCCCGAACATCTCGCGCTCCAGCACTTCCGAGAAGCCGAGAATGGCGTTCAGCGGCGTGCGCAGTTCGTGGCTCATGTTGGCGAGGAACGAGGACTTGGCGCGGTTGGCATTCTCGGCCTTCTGGCGCTCGGCATCGGCGCGGTCGCGTTCCGCCTTCAGTTCCTGGATGAGGCCGTCCTTCTGCTGGCGGAAGATGATCATGTCGCGCAGCGTTTCCTGAAGCTGCCGCGCCACGAAGAGATAGAACACTTCGAGCGTGATGATGAGGCCCGCGAGCGAAAGATAGATGGCATTGCCTTCAGCGACACAGCGCACCGCGACACCGATGGTCATGACGCCGGTGCCGGCAATCAGCACGGGCATGAAGTTCGAAACGATGAGCAGGCGCACCACGCTCACCGCAATGATGGCGGCCACGAGGAAGGTGTTCTGCAGGCTGTCCGAGTTCGGCCAGAAGAAGAACAGCGGCAGCACCCAGAACATGCCTTGGAAGAGTTCGGACGCGGCGATCATGCCGATCCAGTCGCGCTGTTCCGGCACCGAACGCTTGCGCGAGAAATAGACCTTGCAGAGCACGAGCTGCACGAGGCCGCAGCCGATGGCGCCGACGGCCCAGGCGAGTGCCGTCGTCCATGGCACCCACAGGGTTGCAGTCACGGCCATGAAGAGCACGAGAAGCGGCATCACGGGCGCCAGCTTCATCTGGTTCTTCAGGAAGATTTCGAGGAATTCCCCGTGCCATGCCATGTCGTCGGCCACGGATTTCTCCGGGCTTGCGGACGGCGATGTGAATCCTGCTGCGACGCTCATGGTCAACGGGCCCGGGTTGAAAATTCGAACCCCGACCATATCTGCGAAAGCCTAAGGGCGGCTTTGCACGTATTGTAAAAATTGAGTTGAAGGCATGTGCAAAGCTCCGATTGCAGGGCCGGAGCGCCCATGGCAAGGAGCGGCGGACGCAACGGATTAACCATGACCACACTGACCAAAGACCGCATCCTCGACGAACTGAAGCGCATTGCCGCCCCCGACGGCCGGGGCAACATCGTCTCCGCCGGGCTCATCTCCGACATCGTGATCGAGGGTGGCGAGGTGACCTTCGCGCTCAGCGCCGATCCCGCCCGCCTCAAGACCATGGAGCAGTTGCAGACCGTGGTGGAGCAGGCGGTGAAGCGGCTGCCCGGCGTCAGCAAGGCCCGCGTGGTGCTGACGGCTGAACGCCAGCCGGGCAGGGCGGCGCAGCCCGCCTCACCGGCCCCAGGGGCCCAGCCCGGCGCTGCGCCGCAGTCCCGCGCTGTCGCCGTTCCCGGCATCACGCATCTGATCGCGGTGGCCTCCGGCAAGGGCGGCGTGGGCAAGTCCACCACAGCCATCAATCTTGCGCTGGGGTTGAAGTCGCTGGGCCTGCGCGTTGCGGTTCTCGATGCCGACGTTTACGGCCCCTCCATGCCCAAGCTCTTCGGCCTCACCGGGAGGCCCGAGGCGAGCACCGCCGACGGCAAGCGCATGAAGCCCATGGCGCGCTATGGCGTGGAGGTGTCCTCGATCGGCTTCCTCGTCGATGAAGACACACCCATGATCTGGCGCGGCCCCATGGTGATGTCGGCGCTCACGCAATTGCTCCGTGAGGTCGAATGGTCAGAGGCCGACGTGATGGTGATCGACATGCCGCCCGGCACAGGTGACGCGCAGCTCACGCTCGCACAGCAGACGCCGCTTTCGGGTGCTGTCATCGTCTCCACCCCGCAGGACCTTGCCCTCATCGATGCGCGGAAGGGCCTCAACATGTTCCGCAAGGTCAACGTGCCGCTGCTCGGCATCGTGGAGAACATGAGCTACTTCACCTGCACCAAGTGCGGCGAGCGCCACGACATCTTCGGCCACGGCGGTGCGAAGGCGGAGGCAGAGCGCCTCGGCGTGCCCTTCCTGGGGGAAGTTCCCCTCGACATGGACGTGCGGCTCCGCTCGGACGAGGGCCGCCCCGTGGCCGCCACCGCGCCGGAAAGTCAGCATGCGGCCATCTACCGCGACATCGCCCGCCAGGTCTGGGCACAACTGGAGGGCGGAAACCTCCGGAAACCCGCGCCCAAGATCAGTTTTGACTGAAACCGCGTTAACCATACTTGTGGAGAAATTACATCTGTTCAAAGCCTTGGCTGTCCTGATAGTTTACCATAACAGGGTCAGGGACAACCGGGGGACGGGAATCGTCGCCCCCCGATGGCGGGAGGTGTAGTCAATGTCGAAGTTGATGCAGGTTTTGGGGCTCATTCTGCTTGCGGCAGGCGTGTTCCTTGCAGTGATGGGTTTCGTCAATCAGGCGCAGCTTCAGGTGCGCGGCATTGACATGGCATCAGCGATCAACCTGATCGTGGGCGGCATTCTGGCAATCGGCGTCGGCGGGATCATCTCCGCCGTCTCGGCCACGGCCCCGCTCGAAGACTACGCCGACGAAGTGGCGCCTGCGCCCACGCGCCCTGCGCCCGAACCCATTCCCGCGCCGAAGGCCGAAGAAAAGACATCTGAGGCCGCTCCGGCCAAGTCCATGCGCTTCCCCAGCTTCGGCCGCAAGGCGGAGGAGGCGGCTGCCGCTGCCGCCGCAACCAGCGCCGCCAGCGCGGGTGCCAAGGCGGATGCGCCGCTCTCGCCGGCCGTCAAGGAAACCATCGACGCCCTCGAACAGGCCAAGAGCGATCTCGAGAACGCCCTCACCGGCACCGACTCGGTCGAGACAATGGCGACTGCTGGCAGCGAAGCAGCCGCTCCGGCAGACGGCGAACTCTACGTCGTTGAGGACAAGGTGATCCGTGGCCGCTCCGCCCGCATCCTCTCGGATGGTACGGTGGAAGCCGAGACGGACGAAGGCTGGATGCGCTTCGAGAACCTCGAGCACCTCGACGAATATCTCGACGCCGTGGAACAGGCGTAACCTTCCGCTCGACTATTTTCGCGGCATGCAGTCGTAAGGGTGCTTCCAGCCGGGAAGCGCCCTGATGCCGTCGAGCCAGTTCAGCACGTGCGTGAAGGGCGCCATAGTGAAGGGCAGTTCCTCGCCATAGTAGAGATAGCCGCAGAGCGAGAAGTCCGCGATGGTCGGGCGCTTGCCGAGGATGAACGGCTTGTCGGCGAGATGGGCATTGACCACGCCGAGCGCGCCCAGCGCGCGGCCGCGCAGATACTCCGTCACCTCGTTCTCCGGCTTCTTCATCAGCGTCACCAGATAGCGAAGCGAGGCGATGGGCGAGGTAAGCTTGTGGTTGTCGAACAGCATCCAGCGCATGATCTCGCGGCGTTCGTCTTCGCTCTTGGCGCCGAACTTGCGCGTCACCTCGGCGAGGTAGTCGAGAATGACGCCGGATTGCGTCAGCGTCTTGCCCGCATGCATCAGCACCGGCACTTCGCCCATGATGTTGATCTTGCCGCGGTAGGCCTCGGTCTTCGTCTCGCCGTTGAAGAAATCGACGAACACCGGTTCCCACGCCACGCCGCACACCTGCAGCATGAGGGCAGCCTTGTAGGCATTGCCGCTTTCACCGAAGCAATAGAGCTTGAAGTCTGTCATCGGGGGTTCCCGTCCCGTTGTCATCCCGGACAGACGAGCATCGGACGGGGGCTGATGCAAGTGACCATTTTTTGACTGATCCACGCGACGTGCAGGCCGGGAACTGTTGCCCTCAACCGCCGGTCAGGCTCATGTGGCGGGCCACCGCGGGCTTGTTGTGGCGGCGGTCGATGACGAAGTCGTGGCCGAGCGGCTTGCGCCCGATGGCTTCAAGAATGGCGGCCCGCAGCAGCTCGTTGCTTTCGGAGGCGCGGAGCGGCGCGCGCAGGTCGGCGGCATCGTCCTGGCCCAGGCACATGTAGAGCGTGCCGGTGCAGGTGACGCGCACGCGGTTGCAGCTCTCACAGAAGTTGTGGGTGAGCGGCGTGATGAAGCCGAGCCGTCCGCCCGTCTCCTTCACCTCAACATAGCGGGCGGGTCCGCCCGTCTTGTAGGGAATGTCGTCGAGCGTGAACTGCTCCATCAGCTTCGCGCGCAGCACCGAGATCGGCAGATACTGGTCGGTACGGTCGCCGTCGATGTTGCCCATCGGCATGGTCTCGATGAGGGTGAGGTCCATGCCTTCGCCGTGCGCCCAGCGGATCATCTCGGGGATTTCGTCCTCGTTGAAGCCCTTGAGCGCCACGGCATTGAGTTTCACCGCAAGCCCCGCGGCTTGCGCGGCGCGAATGCCCTCCATGACGCGATTGAAATCACCCCAGCGGGTGATGGTGCGGAACTTCACCGGGTCGAGCGTGTCGAGCGACACGTTGATGCGCTTCACCCCGTGGCGGGCGAGATCGCTTGCGTGTTTCGCAAGCTGGCTGCCGTTGGTGGTGAGCGTCAATTCCTCGAGCGCGCCCGAGCGCAGGTGGCGCGACAGGCTTTCGACGAGCGTCATGATGCCCTTGCGCACCAGGGGCTCGCCACCCGTCAGGCGGATCTTCCTCACGCCCTCGGCGATGAACTCCGAGCACAGCCGGTCCATCTCCTCGAGCGACAGCAGGTCCTTCTTGGGCAGGAAGGTCATGTCCTCGGCCATGCAATAGGTGCAGCGGAAATCGCAGCGGTCCGTGACCGAGACCCGGAGATAGGTCACGTGCCGGCCAAAGGGATCGATCAGGGCAGGGGCGGACATGAAAGCGAAAACCCGTGTGTGTCAGGCCCGTATTTGGGCGTTATAGCCCAACGGGTCAAGCGGCAGCTTCCTTCATCAGCCATGAGCGAAAGGCGGAGATGGCCTCGGCCCGGCCTTCCTTGTTGTCGGGTTCCACCAGCCAGTAGCTCCAGTCTTCATTCACCGAGGTGTTCTCGAACAGCACCACGAGGCGGCCCGCCGCCACGTCATCCTTGATGAGGGAGCGGGGACAGAGCGCCAGCCCCTGTCCGGCCAATGCGGCGGCGCGCAGCAGGTTGAAATCCTCGAACACCGGACCGCTCTCCGGGTTGGCATGGCGGATGCCGAGCTTCTTCATGAAACGCTGCCAGCCCTGCCGGTCGGTGTCGTGAAGGAGGGGCGCGTGGAGCAGGGTGGTGGAGCGTTCGAAGGGCCCCTCGCGGGCAATGAGCGCCGGGTTGGCCACGGCCACCGTGTCGCCCGCCAGAAAGCGCACCGCCTTCCCTTCACCCACGCTGCCTTCGCGCCCCCAGGTGATGGCGATGTCGATCTCGTTGAAGTTGAGCGGCTGCCCGGCGAGCAGGTAGATCACCTTCACCGGAATTTCCGGATGCTCGCGGAAGAAGGCGGAGAGCTTTGGAATGAGCCAGATCGTGGCGATCGACGGCAGCACCGCGATCGTGAGAGTTGCGCCCACCTGCGAGGCCTTCACCTGGCGGCAGGACTCGGCGATCAGGTTGAAGGCTTCCGCCAAGCCGGTGGCGAGGAGTTCGCCCTTGGGGGTGGGCAGGGTCTGGCGGCCTTGGCGCTCGAACAGCATGAGGCCGAACCAATCCTCCAGTTGCCGCACCTGGTGGCTGACAGCCGATTGGGTGACGTGCAGTTCATTGGCAGCGCGCGAGAAGCTGCGGTGACGGGCGGCGGCCTCGAAGCAGCGCAGGGCATTGAGCGGCGGAAGTTTGGCCATCGGGCGAACCCCCTTCAAGTATGAGCTTAGCTCATCATGATAGTGAAGGATGCTCCTTTGACACAAGCCTTTTGTTGCCGGAAACACAAATCCATCTCATGAAGGAAGCACCGGAAATGGCCACTCTCGAACGTCCCGCCCTCGTCGACTACCGCAACAACGGCAAGAGCCCGAAGCCGACCTTCTCGGCCGCTGAAATGCAGCGCCGGCAGGATGCGGTGAGGGGCTGGATGGCGCGCGCCAGCGTCGATGCCTGCGTGTTCACCTCCTACCACAACATCTGCTACCTCTCGGACTTCCTCTATTGCTACTTCGGCCGCAAGTATGGCCTCGTCATCACCCAGGAGAAGGCAACGAGCGTCACCGCAGCGATTGACGGCGGCCAGCCCGCCCGCCGCACCTATGGCGACAACGTCACCTACACCGACTGGTCGAAGGACAACTACTTCATCGCGCTCAAGGGCCTCATCAAGGGCGTGAAGCGCGTCGGCATCGAGTTCGATCACGTCAGCCTCGACTTCCGCAAGATGCTGGAAGATGCCTTCCCGGGCGTGGAGTTCGTGGATTGCGCTGCGCCCTCGCAGCGCCTGCGCTGGATCAAGTCGGATGAGGAGATCAAGCACATCTCCAAGATGACGAAGATCGCCGACCTCGGCGGTGCCGCCTGCGTGGAAGCGATCGAAGTGGGCGCACCCGAACACGAAGTGGCGCTGCATTCCACCGCCACCATGGTGCGCGAGATTGCCCGCGTCTGGCCCAATGCCGAACTGATGGATACCTGGACCTGGTTCCAGTCCGGCGTGAACACCGACGGCGCCCACAACCCCGTCACCTCGCGCAAGATCAAGCGCGGCGACATTCTCTCCCTCAACTGCTTCCCGATGGTGGCGGGCTACTACGTTGCCCTCGAGCGCACGCTCTTTGCCGAGACGGCGTCCAAGGAACACATCCGCCTCTGGGAGGTGAACTGCAAGGTGCACGACGAAGGCAAGAAGCTTCTGGTGCCGGGTGCAAAATGCTCGGACGTGGCGAAGCAACTGAACGCCATCTATGCCGAGCACGACCTGCTCAAGTACCGCACCTTCGGCTACGGCCATTCCTTCGGCGTTCTCTGCCACTACTACGGCCGCGAAGGCGGCCTTGAACTCCGTGAGGATTGCGACACCGTGCTGCAGCCCGGCATGGTCGTCTCGATGGAGCCGATGATCATGATCCCCGAAGGCCAGAAGGGTGCCGGCGGCTATCGCGAGCACGACATTCTCGTCATCACCGAGAAGGGCAACCGCAACATCACCGGCTTCCCCTATGGCCCCGAGCACCTCATCATCGGCGGCAAGAAAGCCGCGAAGAAGAAGCCCGCAAAGAAGGCAAAGAAGCGCAAATAAGAGGCATCCGCGGGGCTTTCCTTCCGCCGCACGCTTGCTAAGATGAGCCGGAAAGAAATTCCGGCAACAAGGGGAATGCCAGACGTGTCGCAGTCCGAAGCAATGGTTCGTTTCGTCAATGTTCAGAAGAGCTATGACGGCGAAACCCTGGTTGTGAAGAACCTCAACCTCGACATCGCCAAGGGCGAGTTCCTCACCATGCTCGGGCCTTCGGGGTCGGGCAAGACGACGACGCTGATGATGCTGGCGGGCTTCGAGCCCGCCACCCATGGCGAAATCTATCTCAAGGACAAGCCGATCAACAACGTGCCGCCGCACAAGCGCGGCATCGGCATGGTGTTCCAGAACTACGCGCTCTTTCCGCACATGACGGTGGCGGAAAATCTCGCCTTCCCGCTGGAGGTGCGCAACATCTCCAAGGCCGAGCGCGAGACCCGCGTGAAGAAGATCCTCGACATGGTGCAGCTGCCGCAAATGGCGAACCGCCGTCCGGGGCAGTTGTCGGGCGGCCAGCAGCAGCGCATCGCCGTCGCACGCGCGCTTGTCTTCGAGCCCGATCTCGTTCTCATGGACGAGCCGCTGGGCGCTCTCGACAAGCAGCTGCGCGAGCAGATGCAGTACGAGATCAAGCACATCCACGACCGCCTCGGCGTCACCGTCGTTTACGTCACGCACGACCAGTCGGAAGCCCTCACCATGTCGAACCGCATCGCCGTGTTCAATGATGGCGTGGTGCAGCAACTCTCCACGCCCGCCGAACTCTACGAGCGCCCGCAGAATTCCTTCGTCGCCCAGTTCATCGGCGAGAACAACAAGCTCAAGGGCACGGTGACCGATGTGTCCGCCGACGGCACCTCGCAGGTGAAACTCGATTCCGGCGACGTGGTGAAGGCGCTTGCCGTCAACGTCAAGAAGGGCGAGCGCACGCTGCTCTCGGTCCGGCCGGAGCGCGTCGAGATCAATCCCGGTTCGCAATCGGTCGATGGCCTGCTCAAGGGCCGCATCGCCGAACTCATCTATCTGGGCGATCATATCCGCGCCCGCCTCGAGGTGGCGGGTCATGACGACTTCATCGTCAAGGTGCCGAACAAGGCGACGACCGGTGGCGTCGACGAGGGCAAGACCGTGCATGTCGGCTGGAAGGCCGCCGATTGCCGCGCCCTCGATTACGCCGAGTACGCATCGCATTAGCGATGGCTGCGCCCCGGCCAACACGGCGTGTGTTTGGTGCGGGGCTTCTGGCGGCCCTTGCCGCCGGGCCGGCAGCAGCCGCCACCGACCAGCCTCCGGTCGATCTTGCCCTCGTGCTTGCCATCGATTGTTCCTACAGCGTCGACAGCCGCGAATACCGCCTGCAGATGCAGGGGCTGGGCGATGCGCTGGCCAGTGCCGAAATCTTCGAGGCGATCCAGAAGGGCCCCCTGCAGAAAATCGCCATCAGCGTCTTCCTCTGGTCCGATATCGAAACCCAGGTGGTGATCCTGCCGTGGAGTGTGATCGCCACGGCGGACGATGCCCAGCGTCTCGGCAACCGCCTGGCCGTCTCGCCGCGCCTTGCGCAGCAGGGTGGCACCGCCATCTCGGCGGCACTTCTCTATGGTGGCGCGCTTCTTGCGATTGCGCCGCCCGCCACCCGCCATGTCATCGACCTCTCCACCGATGGCCGCAACAACATGGGAAAACCTGCTTTCCGCGCCCGCGATGAAGTGGTGGCGCGCGGCGTCACCATCAACGGCCTCGCCATCGCCAATGAGTGGCCGACGCTCGATGTCTATCTTGAACGCCAAGTGGCTGGCGGTCCCTCCAATTTTGTGGTGAAGGCGGACAGCTACGATGATTTCGGTGCGGCCATGCAGCGCAAGCTCATCCGCGAGATCACCGGGCCCGGAGTGACATGATGAAGCAAGCCATAACAGCACCAGACGTGCGGCACGTGATCGGACGGGTGGCGCGGGGCCTGATGGCGCGGGGCGGGGAGGGCGTGGAGAACGTCATCTACCGTCTCTCGGAACAGCCGCTGAAGGACCCGCAGTTCCAGTTGCCCGAACCGGCCACGAAACCCGTCGTCAAGTATCTCGACCAGAGCTTGAAGCAGGCGGAAACTCTCGACAAGGAACTGGCGGATGCGCTGGCGAAGATTGCGCCCGCGCTGCGCTGGGAGCAGAGCGAAAGCTACACCGACGAGGTCCTGGGCGAGGGCTTCAAGGACAATTATGCCTGGGCGGAACTGATCGGGCCGAAGGGCTTCTTCCCCGGCGACGATTACCTGATGGGCTTCCTGCTGCTCGGGCCGCACCGGCATTATCTCGATCACTTCCATCCCGCGCCCGAACTCTATTGGCCGCTCACCGAACCTTCCGAGTGGAAGAAGGGGGACGACCAGCCCTTCGTGCCGCGCCGCCAGGGCGAGGTGATCTGGCATCCCTCACTCGTCACCCACGCCACAATCACCCACGAGAAGCCATTGCTCGCTTTCTATTGCTGGACCCGCAATGTGAAGGTGGGCGCGAGGCTCGTGGCGTTGATGAAGTGAACGTCAATACCCGGGCGGCGCGACGAAGCCGCCGAACTCCTCTTCGATCCATTCCGCCACCTTGAGTGCCGTGAGGTCGCCATAGGCGCGGGCGACGATCTGGACGCCGACAGGAAGGCCGGCAGGCGTGAGGCCGATGGGTGCGATGGTGGATGGCAGATAGAAATTGCCGGAGTAGCCCGCCCAGAAGCGCTGGTCGATGGTCGAGACCTGCTTGCCGTTCACCGGAATGTAACGCTCGTGGCGCTCGCCCTTCTGGTCGTGCGGCCACGCGGCAGACGCCGCAGCGGGGCAGAGCAGCACGTCCCAGTCGCCGAAGAACTGGTCCCAGATCTGCGCCATCTGGTGACGGCGCTCGTTGGCGCGCAGCCACGCGCCGTGCGAGAGCGCGAAGGCGCGCGTCATCAGCGGCACATATGACTTGTCGCCTGGGTCGAAGGTGCGGGCCTTCTGCACGGCGGCATCAATCTCCGCGTCGCTCATCCGCTTCGTCGCGGTGGCGCGGAGCAGCGTGATATAGTTCTCGTACACCTCCTCGTCGCTGAAGGCGGGCGCGGCCTCATAGGTCAGCTTCTTCACCTTCTTCTTCAGGAACTCGCCGAGCGCGATGAGCCGGTTCTGGTAGGCCTGGTCGACATCGCTCACCGGACTGTTGAGCTTCACCGCCACGCGCAGGTCCTTGAGCGTGGCAAACGGCGGCTTCGGCAATTTCACCTGCAGGCCATGGGCCTCGATGCCTTCGGTGCCGGCGAGAAGGCCCATCATCGCCGTCAGGTCCTTGGAGGAACGGGCGAGGGGGCCCGCCACGGTGATGTCGCTGATCGAGACGCTGCCCGGCATGAGATGGCCGCGATAGGGCACAACGCCATAGGTGGGCTTGTGGCCATAGACGCCGCAATAGTGCGCAGGGTTGCGGATCGAGGCACCGATGTCGCTGCCGATCTCGAGCGCCGTCATGCCGGTGGCAAGGGCAGCCGCCGATCCGCCGGAGGAGCCGCCCGGCGTACGCGTCACGTCCCACGGATTGTTGGTGGTGCCATAGACATCGTTGAAGCTCTGCCAGTCGGCGAGCGCCAGCGGCACGTTGGTCTTGCCGTACATGACGGCGCCCGCATCCAGCATCCGCTGCAGAGCGACGGCGTTCTTCTGGGCGATGTTGTCCACCATGGCGGGGTCGCCCCAGGTGGAGGGGTGACCCTGCCAGTCGAAGCTTTCCTTGGCGGTCATCGGCACACCGTCGAAGGGGGACAGGGCTTCTCCCGCGGCAAGGCGCTTGTCGGAGGCCCGCGCCGCCGCCCGCCCGCGTGACAGGTCGGTGAGGATGACGGCGTTGATCGCGTCGTTGTGGCGGGCATATTGGGTCAGGCACTCGCCCAGCAGCTCCATGGCCGAGAGCTTCTTTTTCTTGAGCAGGCGGCCAAGCTCGAGGGCAGGCTTGAAGACCAGTTCCGACATTCCGTTCCCCTATCGAAGACCCAAGCCTAACAAGGCCATGTGCGCGCCGCAATGTCACAAGAGCAGGGGCGACAAGCGTTCGCGCATGAATTAAATCTTGGTCATGCACACGCAAACTCACATCATCATGGGCGCAGCCCTCGGCGGCCGCTCGGTGCGCAATGCCTGGGCGGGGGCAGCGGGCGGCCTGCTGCCGGACCTGCCCATGCTCCTTGCCGTCCTCGGCCTGAAGATCATGTCCGTGCCGGACCCGATCATCTTCGGCATCATCTACTGGCAGGAATGGATGCAGGTGATGAACGGCATCGCCCACAATTTCTTCCTCTGGGGCGGCCTCATCCTGCTGGCCTTCTGGCGGCGGGAGCGGCTGGCCGCCACGGCGGGGGCAATCGACCGATGGGGCACCGTCATGGTCTTTGCCGTTTCCGGCTTCCTGCACACGCTGATCGATTTCCTCTGCCACCGGGAGGATGCGCACATGAGCTTCTGGCCGCTGTCGCGCTGGAAACTCATGTCGCCCGTGTCCTATTGGGACGGGGCGCATTACGGCCACATTGTCTCGGCCTTTGAAGCGGTTCTGGGGCTTGTCCTCGCCCTCGTGCTCTTCGGGCGCTTCGGAAACCGTTGGACCCGCACGGTTCTGGCCCTTGCCATGCTGCTCTACGCCGCAGTCCCGGCCTACTTTATTCTGCGCTGATGCGACGGAATCGCCCTGCGCCAGCCGTCTGCCGTACCTATATACGGTGGACCCATGAACATCATGACCCAGCCCAGCCGGGCCGACGTTGAGACGGCTCTTGACCTGACCGCCGCCCGCAAGGGGCGCAAGTGGGCGCGGCGGCTTGTCTGGATCGCAGTGCTTGCGGTGATCGCGGCGGGCGGGCTCTATGCCTACGAGCGCTACAGCGCCGCCCGCGAGGCCATCGTTTACGACACCAAGACAGCCGAGGTGACCAACCTCACCGTCACCGTTTCGGCCACCGGCACGATCCAGCCCATCACCCAGGTGGATGTGAGCAGCGAACTCTCCGGCGTCATCCGCACCGTGAACGTCGATGACAACAGCATCGTGAAGAAGGGCGATACGCTCGCCACCCTCGACACCGAGCGGCTTGACGCCCAGAAGGCCAAGTCGGAAGCACAACTGGCCGGCGCCGAGGCGAAGCTTCAGGATGCCCGGGCCACCCTCGACCAGCGCCAGACCGCCGCCGACCGCCAGAAGGACCTGCGCAAGCGCGGCCTGTCCACCGAGCAGGACCTGCAGTCCGCCAGTGCCGATCTGGCCCGCGCCACCGCATCCGTCGCCGCCGCCGAGGCCGACCTCGCCTCCGCCAAGGCCGACCTTGCCATTCTCGAAGCCGACCTGAAGCGCGCCGTCATCGCCGCCCCCATCGACGGCGTGGTGCTGAAGCGCGCCGCCGAACCGGGACAGACGGTGGCCTCGTCGCTGCAGGCGCCCGTTCTCTTCACCCTTGCGCAGGATCTCACCCGCGTGCAGCTCGAAGCGGCGGTGGACGAGGCCGACATGGGTGCCGTGAAGACCGGGCAGAAGGCCGGCTTCTCGGTCGATGCCTATCGCGGCCGCAACTTCCCGGCCCAGATCGAGCGCCTTTCCTATGCGCCCGAAACGGTAGATGGCGTCGTCACCTACAAGGCGATCCTCTCTGCACCCAATGAAGACCTTGCCCTTCGCCCCGGCATGACGGCGACCGCCAAGATCATCACCGAGGACTATGCCAACGTCCTGACCGTTCCCAACGAGGCGCTGCGCTATGCCCCGCCGCGGGTGGAAACGTCGCGTGGCTTCTCGATCACGCAGATCTTCATGCCGCGCTTTCCGCGCTCCGAGCGCGGCACACGCGATGCCTCGCCCGACGGCATGCGCGATGTTTATGTGTTGCGGCACGGTGTGGCCGAGAAGATCAGCATCAAGACCGGATCGAGCGATGGCCGCCGCACCGTCGTCCTCTCCGGCGAGCTCAAGGCCGGCGACAAGCTGATCACCGCCCAGCGCACTGCCGCCGCATCGGGGTCATGAGCCATGAACGCCTTTGACCCCAACGCCCGGACGCCGATCATCTCGCTCCGCGGGCTTCGCCGCTCCTATGGCGAGGGGGCGGCACGGGTGAACGCGCTCGATGGTGTCGACCTCGACATCCATCCCGGCGAGTTCACCGCGATCATGGGCGCCTCGGGCTCGGGCAAGTCCACCTGCATGAACATCATCGGCTGCCTCGACCGCCCGACCGCCGGTACCTACAGCTTCAGTGGCGTCGACGTGACCGGCCTCGACAACGACCGCCGCGCGCTCCTCCGGCGCAACTATCTCGGCTTCGTCTTCCAGGGCTTCAACCTGCTGCCGCGCACGACCGCGCTTGAAAACGTCGAACTGCCGCTCGTCTATCGCGGCATGAGCCGCAGCGAGCGGGAACAGCGCGCCGCCGCCGCGCTCAGGGCCGTGGGACTCGAAGGCCGCGAGAACCATACGCCGTCGGAACTCTCGGGCGGCCAGCAGCAGCGTGTCGCCATCGCGCGTGCCATCGTCACGGACCCGCTCGTGCTCCTCGCCGATGAACCCACCGGCAACCTCGACACCGCCCGCAGCCATGAACTGATGCGGCTTGTCACCGATCTCAACCGCACGCGCGGCATCACCATCATCATGGTGACGCATGAGGAAGACATCGCCGCCTATGCCGGCCGCAAGGTGATCTTCGCCGACGGCAAGATCCGCAGCGACGTGAAGGTGGCGGCATGATCTGGGAATCCATCAAGCTCGCGCTCCGCACCATCCGCCGCAACGTGCTGCGCTCCATCCTCACGCTGCTCGGCATCGTCATCGGCGTTGCTGCCGTGGTGGCGCTGGTGACGATCGGTGAGGGTGCACAAAGCCGCATGACCTCGGAACTCTCGAAGCTCGGCAGCAACATGCTGATCGCCCGCCCTGGCGCACCGACGCCGGGCCCGCCCACCGGCAGCGAGGCGCGCAGCTTCTCCGAACGCGATGTGGATGCGTTGAGAAGCGGCCTCACCGGGGTGCGCGCCATGGCGGCCTCGTCGAACAAGCAGGCCAAGGTTGTCTACGGCACGGCAAGCCAGGACACGCAGGTGACGGGCACCGAACCCAGCTTCTTCGAAACCCAGGACTGGACCTTCACGTCAGGCGGCACCTTCAGCGACTCCGACGCCCGCAGCGGCACCGCCGTCTGCGTGATCGGCGCGACGCTGGTGCGCGAACTCTTCCAGGGCGAAGAGCCCATGGGGCAGGTGATCCGCGTCAGCAGCATGCCCTGCGAGGTGATCGGCACGCTCGCCGCCAAGGGCCAGTCCGCCTTCGGCACCGATCAGGACAACACCGTGGTCATGCCGCTCCGCACCTTCCAGCGCCGCATTGCGGGCTCGACCAAGATCGCCACCATCGCTGTCTCGGGCCAGAGCCAGCAGGTGCTGCCCACGCTGCAGGCCGACATGACCGACATCCTGCGCGAGACCCGCCGCGTGCAGCCGGGCGAGGAGGATGACTTCACCGTCCGCGACATGACGCAGATTGCCGCCGCCATGTCATCGACCACCACGGTCATGACCGGCCTGCTCGGCGCAGTCGCTGCCGTGAGCCTGCTGGTGGGGGGCATCGGCATCATGAACATCATGCTGGTGTCGGTGGCGGAGCGCACCCGGGAGATCGGCATCCGCCTTGCGATCGGTGCCCGCGCCAATCAGGTGCTGCTACAGTTCCTGGTGGAGGCGGTGGTGCTCTGCATCATCGGCGGCTTCCTCGGGCTGGCGCTGGGCTATGCCATTGCCGGCGGCGGTTCGCTGCTGCTCGGCATTCCCTTCCACTTCAACGCCACCATGGCGGCGGTTGCCGTGATCTTCTCCGCCGTCATCGGCGTGGTCTTCGGCTTCTTCCCGGCGCGCAGTGCCGCCCGCCTCGATCCCATCGAAGCGCTCCGCCACGAATGAGCGGCCTCAGGTCTTGAAGATGTCCTTGAAGATGTCGTTGAGGCCCGGCGTGCGCGTACGGCGGCGGCGTGTGGTGGTGCGGCGGCGCGTCGAATAGGTGTAACGGCGGCGGCGGCGCTTGGGCGCAAGCTGGCGCTGCGCACCCTGCATCAGGCCCTTGAGCAAGGCGCCAAGAATGATGGAGAGCAACCCGCCACCGCTGCCGCCCGTGTCGGCAGCCTGCTGGGCTCCGCCAGACAACTGCGCGGAATTGCTGGCGGCGAGGGTTGCCATGACGGCCGTTGCGCTCAGCGCTGCGGCTTTTTCTTCCGCTGCATTGCTCGCTCCCAGTGCGTCGGCAGCCTTTGCTTTCGAGCCATAGAGTTCGGTGAGAATGGCGGCGCCGTCGGACTGTGCCTCGCTCCCCGTCATCGCCTCCGCATCGTTCAGGTCGGAACTGTCGCCCCCTTCCTCGAGCAGGTCGAGCAGGGCCTCGAAGGCTTCCGTATCGGAAGCCGCCTTGTCCTTCAGCCTGGTGGCGATCTCGGGTGCGAAGCGGCTGATCAGGCGCTTGCCGTCAGCTTCCGAAAGCCCGCAGGCGGCTGCGGCGTTCGCATAGTATTGTCCGCCCTGCACGGCAGAGAGAATGTCGGTGATGGCCATGGTTCAAGCTGCCCCAGTTTGCAGTCGGTTCACGATCCTAGCGGCCATCCACACCGACGCAACGCCAAAAAGGACGGACCCCACGCCGACCGCCGCCATCATGCCGGTGACGCCGCCCACGGCACTCCCCACAATCGCGAAGGGCACCGTGCCCACCGTTGCCTTGCCCCAGTTGAACCAGGTCGAGAGGCCCGGGCGGCCGAGGTTGTTGAAGGCGGCATTGGCCACGAACTGCGCGCCTGCAAAGGCCCAGGTGACGCCGATGAAGGTGCAGAAGAAGAGCACGTAGTGGCGCGCCTCGCCGGTGAGGTGGAAGGCATCCGCCAGCGGATGACGGAAGAGGAAGAGAAGGAGCGAGGTGATGAGGGTGTAGGCGGCGGCGAAGGTGAGGCCGTCCTTCAGCGTCTGCTTCACGCGGACGAAGTCCTTCGCGCCGAAGTTCTGGCCGATGATCGGGCCAACCGCACCCGAGAGCGAGAAGATGATGCCGAAGGCCACGGGCACGATGCGCCCGATGATCGCCGAGGAGGAGACGGCCTCCGTGCCGTAGGGCGCAACTGCAAAAGTCGTGTAGGCGATGGTGAAGGGTGTGGCGAGCTGCGTCAGTACCGCCGGGAAGGCGATGGCCCAGATCGCCGGGAAGTCGCGCCGCAGGGCCTTGAGCGAGAGATGATTGAGGAAGCGGTGATGCACCGCGATGCCGTGTACGCCGATTGCCAGCGCAACGGTGTTCGCCGTCACATGGGCGACCGCCGCACCCTGAATGCCCCAGCCGAAATGGAAGATCATGATCGGGTCCATGATCAGCGTGGCGCAGGCAGAACCCAGGGTCACGAACATGGCGCGGTTCGGGCTGCCGATGCCGCGGAGTGCGAAGGAGCAGCACACCGCCGTCGAGAGCAGGATGAAGCCGGGCGTGAGAATGTGGATGTAGGAGACGGCGAGTTCCAGCGCCTGTCCCTCTGCGCCGAGCAGGTGCATCAGCGGCCGCGCGAAGATCGCCGCAAGAATGGTGTAGGCGCCGGAGACGACGAGCGTGAATGTGACACAGCTCGTGGCGAATTCCTTGGCGCGCTCGGGGTTCCCGGCCCCGAGGTTCCGCGCCACCAGTGCCGCCGTGGCGATGCCGATGCCGATCCCCATGGAGAGGTTGGCGAAGGAGAGAATGCCGGCAAAGCCGATGGCCGCCGTCACGTTCGTGTCCCGCAGCAGGCTGAGGTAGAAGAGGTCGGCCAGGTCGGCGCCGAACATGGTCATGAGGCCCACGGCGCCCGTCAGCGTCATGACCACCACATGGCGCATGATCGATCCCGACAGGAACACGGCCCGGTTGGCGCCTGCGCTCACAGTTCAAATCCCAGTCTGCGGCCCTCTTCGACGAGAAGGCCGGGGTTGCGGTAATGATGTCCGATCAGGCCGGCGATGCGCGCGCCCTCGACATTGGACTTCTTGTCGTCGATGAACCAGCAGTCGGCCGGCTTACGGCCCAGCGAATCCACCAGCCGGGCAAAGCTCTTGGGGTCCGGCTTCTTGGTGCCGAATTCATAGGAGCAGAAGCGCTGCTGGAAGATCATCGCCGCTTCCGGCAGCAGCCGTTCAAGGCGTTGTTTCACGATGGGCCCGTTGTTGGTGTAGATCGCCACGTCGGCCTGCGCCTTGAGCAGGGCGGCCACCACCAGCACCTCGCTGTTGGCGGTCATGGCGTGGCGGCGGGCCTCCACCCATTCCTCCTCGCTGATGGCATAGCCAAGCCGCGCCCCGAACTCGCTGAGGTAGAGCGACGGATCGGGATAGGCCCCGGCATCGGCGGCATCCTCGAAGCCCGAGTCCCACAGCGCGGCGCGCACGTCACGCGCCGTGGTGTTGGCGAGTGTTGCGAGATAGCGCAGCCTGCGGCCGAGGTCGTAGTGACAAAGCACGTCGTCCATGTCGAAGATCACGAGGGTAGGACGCGCCGCCGTCACGAATGTCATGCCGCCTTTGTGCCGCCCACGGTAAGGCCGTTGATGCGGAGCGTCGGCTGGCCTACGCCCACCGGCACGCCCTGGCCGTTCTTGCCGCAGGTGCCGATTCCCTTGTCGAGGGCGAGGTCGTTGCCGACCATGCTGATCTTCTTGAGCGCCTCCGAACCCGCACCGATCAGGATGGCGCCGCGCACCGGCCGCGTCAGCTTGCCGTTCTCGATCATGTAGGCTTCCGTCACGGTGAAGACGAACTTGCCGGAGGTGATATCGACCTGCCCGCCACCGAAGGACTTGGCGAAGATGCCGGTCTTCATCGAGGCGAGGATTTCTTCGGGCGTGCGCTTGCCGTTCAGCATGTAGGTGTTGGTCATGCGCGGCATGGGCGTGTGGGCATAGGATTGGCGGCGGCCGTTGCCGGTGGGCTTCACCCCCATCAGGCGGGCATTCATCCTGTCCTGCATGTAGCCCACGAGGATGCCGTTCTCGATCAGCGTGGTACAGTTCGAAAGCGTGCCCTCGTCGTCGATGGTGATCGAGCCGCGGCGGTCCGGCAGCGTGCCGTCATCAACCACAGTAACATCGTCGGCGGCGATGCGCTGGCCCATGAGGCCGGAGAAGGCGGACGTGCCCTTGCGGTTGAAATCGCCCTCAAGGCCATGGCCGATCGCTTCGTGCAGGAGAATGCCGGGCCAGCCGGGTCCCAGCAGCACGTCCATCTCGCCTGCGGGCGCGTCACCCGCCTCGAGCGCCACCATCGCCTGGCGGTAGGCCTCGCGCGCGGCGGCCTGCCAGCGGTCTTCGGTCAGGTATTCGGCGGGAAGCGCGCGGCCACCGAAGCCGTCGCCACCCTGGCCCTGGCGGGTGCCGTTGTCGGTCGTCACCGAGACGTTGAAGCGGAGCAGGGGGCGGACATCGCGGAACAATTCGCCGTCGGGGCGAATGATGGTCACGTCCTGGAAGTCGGTGCCGATCGAGACCGAGACCTGCCGCACCTTGGGATCGAGCCCGCGGGTGAAGGCATCGACCTTCTGCAGCAACGACACCTTCTCGGCGAAGCCCAGCACGTCGGCGGGATTGAAGTCGCCGTAAAGCTTGCGGTTGCTCCGCTGTGGCGGCTCGCTCACGGTGCGGCTGCGGCCATGGCGGAGGATTGTCTCCACCGTGTCGCCGGCGCGGCCGAGGGCGGCGGGCGTGAGTTCGGAGGAATGGGCATAGGCCGCCGTCTCGCCGCTGACCGCGCGCAGGCCGAAGCCCTGGCCGTCGTCGCTGGAGGCCGACTTCAGCTTGCCGTCGTCGAAGACCAGGCTTTCGCTCTGGCGCTTCTCGATGAAGAGCTCGCCATCGTCGGCCTTGGCGAGGGCCTCCTGGGTGTGGCGGCGGGCCTCGTCGAGGGAGAGGTCGCCGATGGCGTCAAATGAAGGCATGGGGAGAATCCTGCTGTTCGGATGACCCTAGATAATGAGAAAGGCCCGGACCTTCCAGCCCGGGCCTTCATGATACGGAAAACTGTCCGGTCCGGCTCAGTACTTGTCGAGTTCTGCTGCCGCTGCGCCAAAGCCCTCGAGCGAGATCTTGATGGGGTAGCCGTTGCCCGGGCGGTCATAGAGATAGAAGACCGAGGCGCCGCCCTTCTTGAACTTGGCCAGCGTGTCCGGCGACATCTCGCCCATGGCCTCGCAGATCGGCGGCACGCAGCGGGTGTAGATCAGCCGCGAGGGCAGGGCGGCTCCGTCGATCTCGACGGGAATGCCGGTGGGCAGGTAGACCCCGATCGGCGTCATGATGCGCATGAAGAGGGCCGACTTGTCGCCGCGCTTCACCTTGTTGACGATCACCGAAATGGCGACCTTGTCGTTCTTTTCGCTCTTGTTCTGTTGGGTCATGCCGCAGGACCGGCCGGCCTCGGCGTCGGGAGAGGCAGGCACCTCGGCGCACTGCACGTTCCACTTGCCGAAGGTTCCCATATTGTCGACCTTGGGCAGCGGGCGCTGGCCCGGGGCCTGCGCCTGACCCTGGGCGTTCTTGCGCGGTCCCAGTCCCGGCGGCGGCAGCGGCTGGGAGTCGCTCTTGCCACCCTGGGCGGCAGGATCGTCCTGCGCCATCGCGGGAATCGCATGCGGCTGCATCATGAGGAGCGAGGCCACTGCGGCCAGCGTCAGTACACGGGTGATTCTCACTGAAAGTCGTCCTTTGTCACGTTCGTGGGCGCTCTTAGCCCCCGCCACCGGGGCTGGCAAGCCACCCCTCCCGCGCGGGAACAGCGGGCTTTCCCGTGCAAATGCGGCAGAAATCCGGCTTTGCCGGACACCTCCGGTGAAATGACGTTTTGCCGCGCTTGGTGCGGTTGCGGCAGCCTGTGGAATGTGGTTGATCTAGATCAAACCGCAAAGTGGGACGGCGCTTTTCTGCACGAGGCAACGCGCCGGAACCCCGGGTTAACGTGAGGGTATACTGGCAATGAAAATCTACGCGAAACTCGCATTGGCGCTGCTTGCGCTCGCCGCACTTCCGGGGCTGGCCTTGGCCGCCGCCGGAGAGGCAGAGCCCTGGCAGATCGGATTCCAGGATTCGGTGACGCCTGTGGCAGACTACATCCACTGGTTCCACAACTGGATCCTGCTGCCGGTCAGCGTCATCATCGCGCTCTTCGTTCTGGCCCTTCTCCTCATCGTGATCGTGAAGTTCAACGCCAAGGCCAACCCGGTGCCCTCCAAGACCACCCATCACGCCGGTCTTGAAGTGGCGTGGACGGTGATCCCGGTCCTCATCCTGGTGCTGATCGCCATTCCGTCCTTCCGCCTGCTTTACCTGCAGCGCGACATTCCCCAGGCCGACATGACCATCAAGGTGATCGGCAACCCCGGCTGGAACTGGACCTACCAGTACCCGGACCTCGGCGTCGATGAATCGGGCGAAGCCAAGGTGAGCTTCACCGCCTCGCTGCTGCCCGAAGACCAGGCCAAGGCCCAGAACCGGCCCTATCTGCTCGCCACCGACGTTCCCGTCGTGGTGCCCGTGAACAAGACGATCAAGGTGATCGTCACCTCCGACCCGGCCGGCATCATCCATGCCTGGACCATCCCGTCCTTCGGCAACAAGATCGACGCCATCCCGGGACGCCTCAATGAAGACTGGTTCCGCGCCAGCAAGGAAGGCGTCTACTACGGCCAGTGCTCGGAACTCTGCGGCAAGGACCATGCCTTCATGCCGGTCGAGCTTCACGTCGTGAGCGAGGAAGACTTCAAGGCCTGGAGCGAAAAGGTCCAGACCGCGAGCGTCGAAGAAGCCCGCGACTTCCTGTTTGCCATGCTGCAGGCCAAAGGCCAGCTGGCGTCCAACTAATCACTGCTCCGAGAGGCAATAACAATGGCAACCGCACACGCCGCTCATGACGATCATCACGCCGACCCCTCGGGCTGGCGCCGTTACGTCTATTCCACCAACCACAAGGACATCGGCACGATGTACCTGTGGTTCTCCATCATGGCCGGCGTCATCGGCGGCATTCTCTCCGTGCTCATGCGCATGGAACTGCAGCAGCCCGGCATCCAGATCTTCCACGGCCTTGCCCAGATGGTCTACGGCGTCAGCGCCGATGCAGCCGTTGACAACGGCAAGCACATGTATAACACCTTCGTGACGGCCCACGGCCTGATCATGGTGTTCTTCATGATCATGCCCGCCATGATCGGCGGTTTCGGCAACTGGTTCGTGCCGCTCATGATCGGTGCTCCCGACATGGCCTTCCCGCGCATGAACAACATCTCCTTCTGGCTCCTGGTTCCGGCCTTCACGCTGCTGCTGATCTCCATGTTCGTGGAAGGTCCGGCGGGCATGCATGGCGCGGGCACAGGCTGGACGGTCTATGCGCCGCTTTCGACCTCGGCCCATCCCGGACCGTCGGTCGACTTCGCCATCCTGTCGCTCCACCTCGCGGGCGCCTCGTCGATCCTCGGCGCCATCAACTTCATCACCACCATCTTCAACATGCGCGCCCCCGGCATGACGCTGCACAAGATGCCGCTCTTCGTCTGGGCCGTGCTGGTGACGGTGTTCCTGCTGCTGCTCTCGCTCCCGGTTCTCGCCGGCGCGATCACCATGCTGCTCACCGACCGCAACTTCGGCACCTCGTTCTTCGAAGCCTCGCAGGGTGGTGACCCCGTGCTTTACCAGCACCTCTTCTGGTTCTTCGGACATCCGGAAGTGTACATCCTCATTCTCCCGGGCTTCGGCATCATCAGCCACATCGTCTCGACCTTCTCCAAGAAGCCGGTGTTCGGCTATCTCGGCATGGCCTACGCCATGGTGGCGATCGGCGTCGTCGGCTTCATCGTCTGGGCGCACCACATGTATACGGTGGGCCTCGATGCCGACACGCAGGCCTACTTCGTCGCCGCCACGATGATCATCGCAGTGCCGACGGGCGTTAAGATCTTCTCGTGGATCGCCACCATGTGGGGCGGTTCCATCGAGTTCAAGGCGCCCATGGTCTGGGCCATCGGCTTCATCTTCCTGTTCACCGTGGGTGGTGTGACGGGCGTGGTGCTGGCCAACGCCGGCGTCGACCGCAGCCTGCACGACACCTACTATGTCGTCGCCCACTTCCACTACACCATGTCGCTGGGTGCCACCTTCGCCATCTTCGCGGGCTGGTACTACTGGTTCCCGAAGATTTTCGGTTACATGTATTCCGACGCCATCGCCAAGCTGCACTTCTGGGTCACCTTCATCGGCGTGAACCTGATCTTCTTCCCGCAGCACTTCCTTGGCCTCGCCGGCATGCCGCGCCGCTACATCGACTATCCGGAAGTCTTCGCCGGTTGGAACTATGTCTCGTCGATCGGCTCCTACATCTCGGCCTTCGGCGTCCTCATCTTCATCTTCGGCGTCGTCCAGGCGTTCTCGAAGAAGCAGAAGGCTGCCGACAATCCGTGGGGCGAGGGTGCAACGACGCTGGAGTGGACGCTGTCTTCTCCGCCGCCCTTCCACCAGTTCTCCACGCTTCCTGTCATCAAGTAAGACAGCGGACGGATGATGACTGCGACGACCGCCCATACGGCGACCGAACCCATGGCCACCCTGGCTGCCCCCGGCGGCCAGGGAACGGTGGGCGACTATGTGGTGCTGCTCAAGCCGCGCGTGATGTACCTCGTGGTCTTCACCGCGGTGGCCGGCCTCTTTGCCGCGCCGGGCGAGATGCACCCCTGGTTCGGCTTCGTCACCATCCTCTGCATTGCCCTGGGTGGGGGCGCCTCGGGCGCCCTCAACATGTGGTACGACGCCGACATCGATGCGCTGATGACGCGCACCGCGAAGCGCCCGGTACCGGCAGGCTCCATCTTGCCGGGTGAGGCGCTCGGCTTCGGCCTCGCACTGGCGGTGGCCTCGGTGCTGATGCTGGGGCTGCTCGTCAGCATTCCGGCGGCGCTGCTGCTGGCCTTCACCATCTTCTTCTACGTGGTGATCTACACCATGGGCCTGAAGCGCCGCACGGCACAGAACATCGTCATCGGCGGTGCTGCCGGTGCCTTCCCGCCAATGATCTCGTGGTGCGCCGTCACCGGCACCATCGATCCCGGCGCGATTGCGCTGTTCATGCTGATCTTCATGTGGACCCCGCCGCACTTCTGGGCGCTCGCCCTTTACCGTGAGGTGGACTACGGCAACGCAGGCGTTCCGATGCTGCCCAACGTGGCGGGCCGCGACGCCACCAAGAACCAGATCCTCATCTACACCCTGCTGCTCATTCCGGCCGCGGCCGGCCCGGTCTTCACCGGCACGGCGGGCTGGCTCTATGCCGCGGGTGCCGCCATCCTCACCACGCGCTTCCTCTATGACGCAGTGTGCATCTGGAAGGCCCCGACCCGCGAAGCCGAGAACCGCGCCTCGCGCTCGCTCTTCCGCTTCTCCATCCTCTGGCTCTTCGCGCTCTTCGCCCTCATCCTGGCGGAGAAGCTCATCGGCCTGCCGCCCATCGGAGGCCTGCTGTGATGGCGGAGCCCCTCCAGCCTTTCTCGCCCGATGACCTGAAGCGCCGCCGCCGCCGCGCCATCATGATGGCGCTGGCGCTTGTGGCGCTGGTGGTGATCTTCTTCATCTCCACCATGGTCCGCCTGGGCGGCAATGTGGCGGAGCGCGCGCTGTGAACAGCCCGCAGGACATGAACCGCAAGAACCGGCGCGTCGCCGTCATGGCCTTCGGCGTCTCGCTCGCCATGCTGGGCGCGGCCTATGCCTCGGTTCCGCTGTACCGGCTCTTCTGCCAGGTCACGGGCTTTGGCGGCACCACGCAGCGGGCCGAGGCCGCCACCGGCCCGATCGTCGACAGCCTGATGTCGATCCGCTTTGACGCCAATGTCTCCGACAAGCTGAAGTGGAAGTTCCATCCCGGCCAGCAGCCGATCAAGGTCAGGCTGGGCGAGCCGACGCTCATCCACTACGTCGCCACCAACCTCACCGACCATGAGACCACCGGCACGGCAATCTTCAACGTGACCCCGACGGAAGCCGGCGTCTACTTCAACAAGATCGAGTGCTTCTGCTTCACCGAGCAGACCCTGAAGCCGGGCGAACGGGTCGAGATGCCGGTCGAGTTCTTCGTCGATCCGGAGATCCTGAAGGATCCCGACACCCGCACGATTCGCGAAATCACTTTGTCCTATTCATTCTATCCCGCCACCCCGAAGGCCGCAGACAAGCAAGCGGCCAACACGACCAATTGAGGAGCAACCCCATGGCTGACGCGCACGCCAAGAATCATGATTACCATCTCGTAGATCCGTCGCCGTGGCCCTTCGTCGGCTCCATGTCGGCGTTGATCCTGGCGATCGGTGCCATCGTCTGGATGCACGGCAGCACGCCGATCGTGGCGCTGATCGGCCTCGCGCTCGTGCTCTACACCATGTTCATGTGGTGGCGTGACGTGATCATCGAATCCCACAAGGGCGACCACACCCCGGTCGTCAGCCTCCACCTCCGCTACGGCATGCTGCTCTTCATCGCCTCGGAAGTGATGTTCTTCGTGGCTTGGTTCTGGGCCTATTTCGACGCCAGCCTCTTCGCCGGCGAAGCCCGCCAGGCAGCCCGCGTGCTGGCCACGGGTGGCGTCTGGCCGCCGGCCCCCGGCGGTGAAGTGACCAAGATCTTCGATCCGTGGCACCTGCCGCTGATCAACACGCTGATCCTGCTCACCTCGGGCACCACGGTCACCTGGGCCCACCACGCCCTCCTCAACAACGACCGCAAGGGCCTGATCAACGGCCTGCTGCTCACCGTCATCCTCGGCATGACCTTCACCGGCCTGCAGGCCTACGAGTACATGCACGCTGCCTTCGCCTTCGACCGCGCCAACGGCGGCAACATCTATGGCTCGACCTTCTTCATGGCCACCGGCTTCCACGGCTTCCACGTGATCGTCGGCACCATCTTCCTGCTGGTCTGCCTGTTCCGCGCCCTCAAGGGCGACTTCACCCCGGAGAAGCACTTCGGCTTCGAAGCCGCCGCCTGGTACTGGCACTTCGTGGACGTGGTCTGGCTCTTCCTCTTCGCCTGCATCTACGTGTGGGGCTCGGTGGGCGTCGTCATCCCTGCCGAATAAGCCGCAGGCAAAACGTCTTGAAATGGCCGGGTCTCCCGGCCATTTCCTTTTGGAGGCTTGGCCCATGACCGAAAACTACTATCCCGACCTCTCGCCCGTGACGACGGGCCTCGCCGGAAAGTGCCCGCGCTGCGGGCGCGGCCGGTTGTTCTCGGGTTATCTCACGGTGGCCAAGTCCTGCTCCTCCTGCGGGCTCGATTTCTCCTTTGCCGATGCGGGTGATGGCGCGGCCTGGTTCGTCATGCTCTTCGCCTGTGTGGTCGGCGTGGGCTCGATCCTCGGCATCGAGGTGGCCTATTCGCCCGCCTGGTGGGTCCATGTGCTGATCGCCATCCCCACGCTGGTGATCATGCCCATCATCCTGCTCCGCCCGGTCAAGGGCATCCTGCTTGCCCAGCAGTGGAAGACCAACGCCCAGGAGGGGCGCATCCAGCAATGAGTTCACCCGCACCGATGAGGGAGCAGGGGGTCCGCCACCGCGTCTGGCCGGTGTTGCTGGCGGCGGGGATCGGCCTCGCCATCCTGCTGGCGCTCGGCACGTGGCAGGTGAAGCGGCTGGCCTGGAAGGAAGGGCTGATCGCTGCCATCGACCGTGCCATCGCCGCCGACCCCGTCTCGCTCACCGATGCCCTCGCCAAACCCGATCCCGACTTCACCAAGGTGACCGTGACGGGCGCCTTCAGCGGTCCCGGCCTCCGCCGCCTCGCGGTGGTGAATGGCGGCCCCGGCTGGGAGGTCGTCCAGGGCTTCGTCACCACCGACGGCGCCCGGCTCCTCGTCTCCCGGGGGCTGATCCCTGAGGCCGCAGCCATTCCTCAGAGCCCGGCCGAGGTCACGACAACGGGCATTCTCCGCCGCCACGGCGCCCGCGGCACCTATGACGGCGACAACGACGTGGCCGGAAACCGCTGGTACTGGTGGGACGTGCCCGCCATGCAGCAGGCGGTCTTCGGCGGGCAGGGCCTTGCCACGCCGCTGGTGCTCCACCTCCTGCCCAAGGCGGACGGCACGGCCGGCCTCACGGTCGAGCCGCCCAAGGCCGACCTCCGCAACAATCACCTCGGCTATGCCATCACCTGGTTCGGCCTTGCCGCGGCCCTGGTGGTGGTCACGGGCGTGTTCCTGCGCCGGAACGCCATGGCCCGCTGACCCCGCTCAAAGGGCTCTGGTGAGAACGTATCGCCCTTGGCGGGGCGCCCATGCCGCGGGCGAGGGTTGAACTCACCCGCCGCACCCCTTAAGGCGAGCCAAAAGGTGCACTGCATGCAGTATGTTTCCACCCGTGGCGCCGCCCCGGTGCTGAGCTTCGAAGACGCCATGATTTCGGGCCTTGCCCGCGACGGCGGCCTCTATGTGCCGGATCAGGTGCCGGTCCTCTCCGTGGTCGAGCTGAAAGCGCTCCGGGGCAAACCCTTCGCCGACGTGGCCTTCGCCGTGGCCAGCCGCTTTGCCGATGGCGCCATTCCGGAGAAGGAACTCCGCCGCATGGTGGACGAGGCCTATGCCACCTTCGCCCACAAGGCGGTGACACCGCTGAAGCAGCTCGACGCCAACCACTTCCTGCTCGAGCTCTTCCACGGGCCGACCATCGCTTTCAAGGACGTCGCCATGCAACTGCTGGCCCGCCTGATGGACTGGTCGCTGGAGCGCTCGAAGTCCCGTGCCACCATCGTGGGCGCCACCTCGGGCGATACGGGCGGTGCGGCGATCGAGGCCTTCCGCCACAGCAGGAACGCCTCGATCTACATCCTCCATCCCCATGGCCGCGTCTCGGACGTGCAGCGCCGCCAGATGACCACGGTGCACGCGCCCCACGTTCACAACATCGCGCTCGAAGGCACCTTCGACGACTGCCAATCGATCGTGAAGGCGCTGTTCAACGATCACGCCTTCCGTGACGAGATCCGGCTGGCCGGCGTCAACTCCATCAACTGGGTCCGGGTCATGGCCCAGATCTCCTACTACATCTTCGCAGGCCTTGCCCTCGGCGCGCCGGACCGGGCCATCTCCTTCGCCGTGCCCACCGGCAATTTCGGCAACGTGTTCGCAGGGCTGATGGCGAAGCGCATGGGCCTTCCCATCGACCGGCTGGTGATCGCCACCAACGCCAACGACATCCTCGACCGCACGGTGAAATCCGGCCGCTACGAGGTGAAGGGGGTGCACGCCACAACGAGCCCCTCCATGGATATCCAGGTCTCCAGCAACTTCGAGCGCCTGGTCTTCCTGGCCAACAACCGGGACGCCAGTGCCGTCACCCGCGCCATGGACAACCTGAAGCAATCGAATTCCTTCACACTCGCCTCGGACGCCCTGCAGGCAATCCGCGACGAGTTCGATTCCGGCGCCACCGGCGAGGCCGAAACCGCCGCCACCATGCGTGCCATTCTGGCAGAAACGGGCGAGGTGCTGGACCCGCACACGGCGGTCGCCGTGGCCGTGGCCCAGAAAAACATCGGCAAATCGCCCATGGTCACCCTCGCCACCGCCCACCCGGCAAAGTTCCCGGATGCGGTCGAGAAGGCCATTGGACTAAGGCCGGGTTTACCTCAACGATTTGAACACTTGATGGACGCGCAGGAAAGTTTCACAGTGCTTCCAAACAGCGTGGACGCGGTGAAACAGCATATCAAGACCCGCAACCCGTTGTGAGGGGAGGGTCTATGTCTGTAGAGGTTTCGCGGCTGGAGAATGGGCTGCATGTGTTGACGCATCACATGCCGCACCTGGAAACCGTCGCCCTCGGCATCTGGGTCAAGGCCGGCGCCCGTGACGAGTTGCCGGAAGAAAACGGCATTGCCCATTTCCTCGAACACATGGCCTTCAAGGGCACCAAGCGCCGCACGGCGCAAGGCATCGCCGAAGAGATCGAAAGTGCGGGCGGCGAGATCAACGCCGCCACCGGCATGGAAACCACCACCTACTATGCCCGCGTTCTCCGCAACGACTGGCAGCTCGCCCTCGACATCCTCTCCGACATCTTCCTGAATTCGACCCTCGATGAAGAGGAACTCGAGCGCGAGCGCGACGTCATCCTGCAGGAGATCGCCGCCGCCAAGGACCAGCCCGACGATCTCGTCTTCGATCTTGCGCAGGCGGCAAGCTACGGCGACCATCCCCTCGGCCGCTCCATCCTCGGGCCCGAGAGCCTGATCGAGACCATGACCCGCGACCAGATGAAGGCCTGGCGCGACCGCAACTACTGGGCCTCGCGCATTGTCGTCTGTGCGGCGGGCAACATCGACCACAAGGCCTTCACCCGCGAGACGGCGAAGCTCTTCGGCCATCTGGCGCAGGGCCACGGTCCGCAGCGCCATTCGCCGGTGTTCTCGGCGGGGGCGGCAACCGAACAGAAGCCGCTCGACCAGACGCACATCGTGCTCAACTTCAGTGCGCCCAACTACCGCGATCCGCGCATCTACCAGATGCAGATCCTCTCGGCCATTCTGGGCGGCGGCATGTCGTCCCGCCTGTTCCAGGAAGTGCGCGAGAAGCGCGGCCTCTGCTACAGCGTGTTCTCCTACGGCACCTCCTACGAGGACGTGGGCCAGCTCGGCATCTACGCCGCCACCTCGCCCGAGCACACGCCGGAGCTGATCGACCTTTCCTCCAAGGTGATGATGTCCATGGGCGAGCAGGTGACGGCGAAGGAAGTGGACCGCGCCAAGGCCCAGCTCAAGGCGAGCCTCGTCATGAACCTCGAAAGCGCTTCCTCGCGCGCCGACCAGATTGCCCGCCAGTATCTCGCCTTCGGCGCGGTGCCGGAGATGTCCACCCTCGTCGAGCGCATCAGCGCCGTGACGCCGGACGATGTGAAGACGCTGGCGCAGAGCATCTTCAGCGGCAAGCCGCCGTCGCTCAGTGCCGTGGGCCAGCTCTCCTCACTCGAAAATCATTCCACAATCGCCTCGCGCTTCATGAAGCGTTGACGGGGCGCAACGCCGGGGTCACTCCCGAGAGGTTGTCCTTGATGGGTTTTCTCTCAACCTTTCGCCGCTCGCGCGTCTCGGCTGTGCTGTCGGGGCAGGGCGTGTCGCTGCGCTTTCCCGAGATGGATGATTTCCACGACTGGGTGCACCTGCGTGTGCAGAGCCGCAACTTCCTCGAACCCTGGGAGCCGACCTGGCCCGATGACGAATTCTCCCAGTCGGCCTTCCGCTACCGCATCCGCCGCTACCGCGACATGCGCGAGGACGATCTCTGCTATCCCTACTTCATCTTCTCCGGCGAGACGCTGGTGGGGGCGGTGACGCTCTCCAACGTGCGCCGCGGCGTGGCCCAGGCGGGCACGCTCGGCTACTGGATCGGCGAACCCCACGTCCGCCGGGGCTACATGCTGAAGGCTTTGTCGTTGCTCGTGCCGCACTGCTTCTCGGCCCTTGGCCTGCACCGGGTGGAGGCCGCCTGCCTGCCCCGCAACGAGGCCTCCATCGGCCTTCTGGAAAAGGCCGGTTTCGAGCGCGAGGGCTATGCCAAGTCCTACTTGCAGATTGCGGGAAAATGGGAGGATCACCTGCTTTATGCCAAGGTTTCCCCCGTTCCGGCCTGAGCAAATCGGAAAGGCGTGGCGGGCCTTGCCGGGCTACCATGGGGCGATGATTCGCGGGGCGTCGACATTGCGGAAATGGATGGGCGTGCTGGCCGCGTGCCTGGGCGTTGTCCTCTGCGCCTGCTTCGTCACGGTCCCTGGCGCCGGGGCGCAGCAGGTGATCGACATCCCTGCCACCTTCAGCGAGCGCGACCTGACCGGCGCGGGTGCCCCCATTGCGGCCCAGCGCCAGAACCTTGCGATCGAGGTGCCGGGCGATCTCGAAGGCACACGCACGGTGCTGGAACTGCGCGGGCGGGGGCCGGGGCCCACTTACAACTGGACCGTCTTCAGCATCCGCAATGCCTCCCCCACCGAACGCAAGTTCGTGCTGGTGGTGGATGAACAGCGCTTCGCCGCCTCGGGCGTGCTCGACCCGCTGCCCTTCGGCGTCTGGCCCGCCAACATCGCGCTGTCCAGCGGCCGCGAGACGCTGGAGCGCGCCGCCTCGCAGACGGGCGTCACCGCCACCTTTGTGGTGAAGCCCATGGCCAACGTGACGTTCGCGCTGGAAGGAGGCTCCCCCGGGCAAAGCGTGCAGCTGATGACGCCCCAGGCTTTCGCCAACCACGAGTCGTGGCTGAGCTTCGCCAATGGTGCGGCGATTGCCATTGCCATCCTGCTCGCCTGCGGTCTCTTCGGCCTCTACGGCATTCGCAGCCATTCCGCCTTCGTGGCGGCGGGTGTGTTCTCGCTCGTTTCTGCAGGCTTCATGGCGCTCGACAGCGGCTATCTCGTCCGCCTGCTGCCGCGGCTTCCCATCGCCGGCATGCCCTTCGATATGCTGCGCGCCCTCACCGAAGGGCTGATGACGCTTGCGCTCGTGCTCTGCGTGGTGAGCTTCAACGCCATCCGCCAGCGCGGCGTTGTGGCGGCGCTTGCCGTCACCGTCATGATCCTCGTGGCGGTGGGCAATCTCGGCTTCGGCCTCTTCGATCCGATCCGGGCGACGGTGGCGGCCCGCCTCGGCTTCGTGCTTCTGGCCGTGGCGGGTCTGGTGATGGCGTTCCTTGCCCGCACCAGCGGCACGGGGATCGGCAAATACAATCTGCTCTCGTGGTTCGCCATCCTCGGCTGGACAGTGATGGCCACGATCTTCGCCACCAGCGCCACCGCCAATTCCATGCAGCATGTGGCGCTGCTCTTCGGCTTGGCACTGGTGCTGTCCCTCATCACCTTCATGCTGGCGAGCTTCGCGCTCTCGCAGGGTTATCTCACCCGCAACCTGATGACGGACTCGAGCCGCCGCAGCCTCGCGCTGGCGGGGGCCGAGCATTTCGTCTGGGACTGGCGGCCCTTCGATGACGTGCTCGACATCAGCTCCGACCTCGCCGAAAGCCTGGGCTACGACAAGGCCACGTGGATGAAGGCGCCGCAGGCCTCGCTCCGCGCCGTGCTGCATCCCGATGACGAGCCGCTCTATCAGGCGCTTCTCGCCAACCGCACTCTCGAGCCCGGACGCTTCCACGAAATCGAACTCCGCCTGCGGGAGGCGATGGGCGAATACCGCTGGTTTGCCCTCCGCGTGCGGCCCTTGCCCGGCGCCAACCGCCGCGCCGACCGCGTCATCGGCACGCTCACCGACATCACCCGCAACAAGGTGGTCGAAGACCGCCTCATCACCGATGCGGTGCATGATCCCGTCACGGGCCTGCCGAGCCGTGTCGTCTTCGCCGACCGTCTCGCCCGCGAGATCGAGAAGCCGCTCGCCCAGCCGGTACGCGTGCTGCTCGTGGCGCTTGAGCGCTTCAAGACCCTGAACGAGGGACTGGGGCACGATCTCGGCGACCAGCTGCTCCTGATCGCCGGGAGGCGCATCGCCGATTGCCTGAGCGACGATGACGCGGCGGCGCGCTTGACCGGCAGCCAGTTCGCGGTGATGCATGTCGAGAAGATCGATGGCCGCGATGCCATGACGCTGGCCGAGGACATCCGCCGCGCCATCGCCCAGCCGGTGACGCTGGGCGAGCGCAACATCTTCCTCTCGGCGGCGATCGGCGTCTCGCGCCCGAGTACCGACGGCTACAATGCCGAGACATTGCAGGCGCAAGCGGCGTCCGCGCTGCATGAATCGCAGAAGCAGGGCAAGGCCAGCATCCGCGAGTTCGAGGCGGGGATCGAAGACGAGCGTCCCGCCCGGCTCGATCTCGAACATGATCTGCGCCGCGCCCTCGACACGGGCGAGATCGAGGTTCTGTACCAGCCCATCGTCTCGCTCGAATCCCGGGAGGTGGCAGGGCTGGAGGCGCTGGTGCGCTGGAACCATCCCGGCAAGGGGCAATTGTTGCCCGCCAAATTCCTCAGCCTCGCCGAGCAGGCCGGCCTGATGCCGGAGATCACCGCCAAGGTGATGGCGGACTCGCTGCGCCAGATGGGCATCTGGCAGCGCACGCTCACGCGCGAGCGGCCGGTCTATGTGGCGATCAATCTCTCCGCCGAGGAACTGACCGATCTCGGCTTCGTCGACCGCCTGCGCGCGGCGATTGCGCGGGAAGGGGTGAGGCCCAACACGGTGAAGGTGGAGATCACCGAGTCGGTGGCGGTGCGCTACCCCGAGCGCGCCCGCGTCTTCCTCCAGCGCCTGCAGGCGCTGGGCGTCGGGGTCGCCTGCGATGATTTCGGCACCGGCTTCTCGAGCCTGTCGAGCCTGCGCGATCTGCCCTTCGACACGCTGAAGATCGACCGCTCCTTCCTTGTGGCCGAGGCGATGGAGGGGCGGGGCGGCGTCATTCTCGATACGGTGGTCTCGCTCGCCCACGGGCTCGGCATGCTTGTGGTGGCGGAAGGGATCGAGACCGAGGCGCAGGCCTCGCGCCTTCTCGCCATGGGCTGCGACCTGGGGCAGGGCTTTCATTTCAGTGAGGCGCTGCGGGCTCGCGATGTGGAGGCGCTGCTCAGCGTGCTGCCCCGCGTCCATGCCACGTTCCGCAATGGCTATGATGTGGAGGAGAACGATCCGGTCCCTGGCCATGCGCCGCTTGCACCACGGCCCGCCCGCGCCGAAGAAGAGATGTTTGAAACGCCCGTTCCCGACGACACCATGTTCGAAGGCAGCAGCGATGACGACGAGGACACCTTCGAGGAGGCGGACGATCCCGAGGTCGAGCCCGAGGAACTGCCGTCGATCTTCGCCCTTCCTGGAAAGGGCAGCGCCGAACTCACCGTGGCGCAACTGCGCGCGGCGGTGAAGCCGAAACTGAAGCTCAAGGCGCGCCACCGCCGCAAGCGCCTGCCGGCGAAACCTCGCAAGCGGCGCTAACTTTGAATTCTGTTATCCGTGGCCCGCTTCGCTCGACAGCATGCGCGGGTCGATGCCGAGCTTGGCCAGCGCGCGCGTGTGGGTGATCTCCAGGTCGGGCTCGTAGATCAGCGCCGGCTCGGCATCACAGTGGAGCCAGCCATTGTGCAGGATCTCGTTTTCGAGCTGCCCCGGCGACCAGCCGGCATAGCCGAGCGCGATCAGCTTCTGTGCAGGCCCACGGCCCTGGGCGATATCGGTGAGCACGTTGAGCGTGGCCGAGACAACATAGCTGCTGCCCACCGCGAGGCTGGTGTCATCGGCGGGATAGTCCGGGCTGTGCAGCACGAAGCCGCGGAAGGTTTCGACCGGCCCGCCGAGGCGGATCGGGATGCGCATCACGTCTTCCGGAACGGCATCGAGATTGTCGGCAAGCTCGGTCTTCTCCAGAAGGTCGGAGAACACCGTGAGCGGTGCGGGCTTGTTCACCACGAAGCCCATGGCACCCTGTTCGGTGTGGGCGCAGAGGAAGACGACCGAACGCTCGAAGTTCGGATCACTGATGGAAGGCATCGCAATCAGCAGTTTTCCTGCGAGGCTGGTGAACGATGACATGGGGCCACTGTAATGCGGGTTTGGGTTGTGCGCAAAGGAAAGGGTTGACGCGGCTGTGACTGGAACGGGAGAGTGGGGCGGATTAAAGTCCGGCCCATGACGATACAGCGTTCCAGGCCGCCCGTTGGTTCCCTCTCGCGGCGCATGTTCCTTGGCGGAAGTGCGGCCCTGCCTGTTTTGTGGGCGGAAGCTGTCCGCGCCGCCGGCAAGCCTTATGCGGCCCGCATCTTCTCCGCCGGCTTCGATGGCGCGGCCTATCAGGGCGGGCTGCAGCTGGCCATGGAGCCCGGCTGGAAGACCTATTGGCGGGTGCCGGGCGAGGGCGGCATTCCCCCGTCGCTGGAAGTGAAGGGCGGCAACATCGGCAGCTTCTCCTTCGCCTGTCCGCTGCCGCACCGCATCGCCAGCGAAGGCGGCGAGGCGATCGGCTACAAGGACGAGGTGATTTTTCCGTGGCGGCTTGTGCCCGCCGATGACGCGAAGCCTGTCATGGCCTCGTTCTCCGCCTTCGTCGGCGTCTGCGAGACGGTGTGCATTCCCGTGCCGTTGACGCAAGACCTGACGCTCGAACCCGTCGGCATCGCCACGCCCGACACGGCACTCCTCTCGCGCTGGCTCGCCCGCGTGCCGCCTGAGGGCAAGATCGTGAGCGGCCTCAGTGCAGGGGAGGCAAGCGGCATCTTCATCGACATGCAATTGTCCGCCCCGGCGCAGGATATCTTCGTCGAGGGGAACGCCATGCACTTCTTCGCCGCCCCCGTCTGGGCCGCGGACCGGAAGAGCGCCCGCCTTGCCGTGCACGGGGCCAAATCCGCCGGTGAACTCCGGAACCAACCGCTCCGTATCACCGTTGCGACCGGTGACGGCTCTCCCGCCGGGGGGCTTGAGCAGATCGTCCCGGTCCTCTAAGCCCATTTTTCCTTCAACATACGGAGCGACCATGACCATCAAGATTGGCGAACGCCTGCCGCAGGCCGAATTCAACACCATGACGGCCGACGGCAACCAGAAGCTCTCGACTGACGTGGTCTTCAAGGGCCGCAAGGTGGTGCTGTTCGCCGTGCCCGGCGCCTTCACGCCCACCTGCTCGATGAACCACCTGCCGGGCTTCGTCGCCGCCGTCGACCAGATCAAGGCCAAGGGCGTGGATACCATCGCCTGCACCTCGGTGAACGACGTGCATGTCATGAATGCCTGGGCCAAGGCCTCGGGTGCGGATGGCAAGATCCTCTTGCTCGCCGATGGCAATGCCGCCTTCGCCAAGGCCGTGGGCCTCGACATCGACCTCGCCGTTGCCGGCATGGGCCACCGCTCGCGCCGCTATTCCATGATCGTCGACGACGGCGTGGTGAAGACGCTGAACGTGGAAGAGAAGTCGGGCGTCAACGTCTCGGGTGCCGAGACGATCCTCGAGCAGCTCTGAGCCCTCGCGCATCATGGCGCACTGGAACGAGGGGCTTTCCGCCCGCAACTTCGCCGAACTCGCCGCCACCCGCGGCGGTCCGGTGCAGCGTCCGTTCCTCGCCTGCGATGATGGCCGCAGCTTCACCTTCGCAGACTTCTGGGCGCTGGCGGGCCGTCTCGCCTTTGCCCTGAAGGCGGCAGGCGCCAGGCCCGGTGACCGCATCGCCGTGCAGGTGGAGAAAAGCCCGGAGGCGATTGCGCTGTTCTGGGCCTGCACCCGCGGTGGCTTTGTCTTCCTGCCGCTCAACACCGCCTACACGGCGGCAGAGGTGTCCTATTTCGTCGAGGATGCCGAACCCGCCGTGCTGGTGGTCGCGCCGCAGCGGGCGGACGCGCTTGCAGCCCTCGCGGCCAGGCAGAAGGCCGCGCTGCTGACGCTTGATGATGTGGGCGGCGGCACGCTGGTGACCGGCGCCACCGGCCTGATCGAAGATCATCCGTCGGCTTGGGATGATCTGGCCGCGATCCTCTACACCTCCGGCACCACCGGCCGCTCCAAGGGCGCCATGCTGAGCCACGGCAATCTTGCCTCGAACGCACTGGCGCTGGTGGAGGCTTGGGCGTTCACGGAGAAAGACGTGCTCATCCACGCGCTTCCCGTCTATCACACCCACGGCCTGTTCGTGGCCACCAACACGCTGCTGCTGTCGGGCGGGCGCATGCTCTTCCGCCGCAAGTTCGATGGCGATGACGTGATGCGGCTCATGCCTCAGGCGACGAGCCTGATGGGCGTGCCCACCTTCTACACGCGTCTCCTGCAGCATCCGGGCCTGACGCGAGAGGCAGTGCAGCACATGCGCCTCTTCATCTCGGGCTCGGCACCGCTTCTCGCCGAGACGCACAAGGAATTCTCGGCGCGCACCGGCCACGCCATCCTCGAGCGCTACGGCATGACCGAGACGAGCATGAACACCTCGAACCCCTATAAGGGCGACCGCCGCGCCGGGACGGTGGGCATGCCCCTGCCGCACATCGCCGTGCGCGTCGCCGATCCGCAAACGCACACGCCGCTTTCCGCCGAAACAGATGGGATGATCGAGGTGAAGGGCCCCAATGTTTTCAAGGGCTATTGGCGCAATCCGCAGAAAACGGCTGAAGACTTTACCCGCGATGGCTGGTTCATCACCGGCGACATGGGCCGCATCTCCGCCGATGGCTATGTGACGATCTCGGGCCGCGCCAAGGATCTCGTCATCACCGGCGGCTTCAATGTCTATCCGAAGGAAATCGAACTGGTGATCGACGCCATGCCGGGCGTGGTGGAATTGGCCGTCTTCGGTGTGCCGCATCCGGATTTCGGCGAGGCCGTCACGGCAGCGGTGGTGGCGAATCCCGGCGCTGCACTGGATGAGGCCGCGATGATCGCGGCGCTCCGCAAGGACCTCGCCGCCTTCAAATGCCCGAAGCGGATCCTCGTGCTCGACGAACTGCCGCGCAACGCCATGGGCAAGGTGCAGAAGGCGGTGCTGCGGGACAAGTGGAAGGGGCTCTTCGGGTAACGCGTGTTATCGCGCGCCTCGCCCCCACCTCGTATTTGGTGACGTGCACCACTCCGTTCCTTCTTGCTTGTACTTGCGGCCGCCAAAGAGAGATATCTGCGATGCATGCCGTTGACCCTTCTTAGACTCAATCAGAGTCATTGGTTCTTAGCAAAATGAGAGATTATCTTCTCGAAAGCAGCCTGTGCATCTTCGAAACGGTCAAAGCGTTTGCCCCACGGATACCTTTTCATTTCCGGTTCGCCAACCAGCCCAGGTCGCAAGGAGGTCAAGGGCTCCCCGTCTGGAAGGAGCTCCTTGGGACCAAAAACCTGAAAGTGTAGGTTCTCAGAATCGTGATCTGCAAGTTGGAAAATGTTTAAGCTGATAATTGATTCTCGAATTCGATAAGAGATGTATCTGTCGATAGCGCATCTTCCCGAGCGCTGAAGACCACCAATCTTGGCAGTATTGTCAGACTGCAAGAGATTGTGCGCAACAAAGCGTTTGGTCCCGTTAGACTTCGCTTTTGCCGTCTCAGGCGACAAATCGTACTCCTTAAGGAGTCGAAGTCCAAATTGCCCAAGTTTATGACTCAACTCATTCTCGACTGTTCTCACGCCATCGGTTATGCCCGACCTTCTATTTCTCTTGGCCGCCTTTTGAGTTGGTTGAATTCCTCTTGATGCAATCTCTGTTTCACAGAGATTTAGGACTCTGGCAGCTTCGGTATCGCCTCTTCCCGCGACCTCAAGTGACTTGGATTCTGATCTCCCAAAGCTCATCGTCAGACCTCTTTGTAAACCAGAGAGGGTCCCAACTCTTTGACATATCATCCACTCCTTTTGACTGCTTTCATTTTACCATTGTCGACAAGCGGCCTCCGAACTCTCAGGATGCATGATTTGCCTTACAATGCCTCAACGCCAAGATTTTCCAGTTTTGGCCGCCAGGAAATAGGCGCCACGAAGGCGGCAGGAGCGGGAATCGTGCCCCCTCACCGCCCCGTATGCACCCCGGCCAAGTTCACGAGATGAACCAGCGCCAGGATCCCCACGAATCCCACCACCAGCATCACCGGAGTCGTGGGGAGGAGGCGGGGCTGCAGCGTCGCCCGCGGCCGTTTCTCCAGCCAGGCGAGCAGCCCGACCACCCCGAGGCAGGTGGCAAACACAAGAAAAGTCGTGATAAATTCGGGCGTTAGGGGCAAGTTCGGCATGGGGCAGGGGCTCTAGAGGGAGTGGTTGACAGGCTTCCGGGGCGTGACTAAGGAGAGGCCCGAATTTGAATCAGGGCGGATAAGCCGCTCCTATAGGTGATTTCCATGAAAGTCCGCAATTCCCTCAAGGGCCTGATGAAGCGCCACCGCGACAACAAGCTGATCCGTCGCAAGGGCCGCGTCTACATCATCAACAAGACCAACCCGCGCTTCAAGGCGCGCCAGGGCTAACACCCTCACACTTGCGTGAGTTTGCACCGCGTTGGGCCCCGCCCGGCGCGGTTGCCGTTTTTGTGGCGGAATTTTTGTGTCATAATCTCGTGATGCACGCGCTTCGCATCACCCTCCTGGCACTGGCGTTGTCCGCCGCTCCCGCACTGGCGCAGCAAAGCCCGGCTGATCCCCCCGCGCCTCAGCCTGCCGCCGCGGCTACGCCCGCCGCCCCTGCCAAGAGCCCGTCGCAACTCCGTGAGGAGGAGCTGGACCGCCTCTTCGGCCTTCTCCATGGCGAAGGGGCGGAAGCCCGCGCCGCCACGGTCGAGAAGCGCATCTGGGCCACCTGGGGCCGCAGCGACAGCGTGACGGCGGAAGTCCTTCTCAATCAGGCGACCAAGGCGATGAACGCCGAGGAGTTCGAAACCGCCGAAGTGATCCTCGACCGGTTGCTGACGGTGCGCCCCGAATTCGCCGAAGCCTGGAACCGCCGCGCCACCCTCAACTTCCTTGCCAAGCGCTATGACAAGGCGCTCGCCGACATCGACAAGGTGCTGGAACTCGAGCCCCGCCATTTCGGCGCGCTCGCCGGCCGCGGCATGATCTACGAGGCGCAAGGCAAGCCTGACCAGGCGCTGGCCGCCTATCGCGAAGCCCTCACCATGAATCCCTTCATGTCCGGCGTGAAGGACAAGGTGCAGCTTCTCGAGAAGGAACGGCCGGACATTTAGGACCGTCATGGCGAAATCGTCTGCGCTGATCATCCGGCCTGCGGGAGCCGACGACGTTGCCGCCATCACTGCGATCTATGCCGATCATGTGCTGCATGGCACGGCGAGCTTCGACACGGTGCCGCGCTCGCATGCGGCGACGCGCGACAAGCTCAACGAATGCGTGGGGCGCCATTGGCCGTTTCTGGTCGCCGAGAAGGATGGCGCGGTGGTGGGCTATGCCTATGCCACGCAGTTCCGCGACCGCCCGGCCTATGCCAATGCCTGCGAGAACTCGATCTATGTCGCATCCGCACGGCGGGGCGAGGGGATCGGCACCGCCTTGCTCACCGCACTCGTCCAGCAGGCCGAGGCGAACGGCTTCCGCCAGATGATCGCGGTGATCGGCGGTGGCGAGCCGGCCTCGATTGCGGTGCATGCCAGGGCAGGCTTCGAACATGCAGGCCGCATGAAGGCGGTGGGCTGGAAGTTCGGGCGCTGGCTCGACACGGTCTACATGCAGCGGACGCTGGGCGAAGGCGATTCCAAACCGCCGGACCGGAAGCTCAGGTAGAGTGGCGCTTCCAACGTTCCGTCATTCCGGACGGGCACCCTTCGAGGCCGCTGACGCGGCACCTCAGGGTGAGGGTGTTTTCTACCTCATGCTGAGGAGCATTGCGCAGCAATGCCTCGAAGCATGCGCCGCGCGCCTTCCTTCCCCACCCCCGTCATTCCAAACGCGTCACTTGTGGGCAGCCGCCCTCACACACCCTTGCCGTCGCGGCCGACGGTGGCGACGCGCAGCATGTTGGTGGTGCCCGGCGTGCCGATGGGCACACCCGCCGAGATCAGGATGCGGTCACCCGGCTTGGTGAAGCCTTCCTTGCAGGCGATTTCGCCGGCGCGCGAGAACATCTCGTCGATGGAGGACGCATCTTCGGTGAGCACCGTGTGAATGCCCCAGCAGAGCGCCAGACGCCGCGCCGTTCCGGGAACAGGCGTCAGTGCCAGCACAGGCAGGTTCGGGCGCTCGCGTGCAATACGCAGGCCCGTGGAGCCTGAGCCCGTGTAGCAGACGATGGCCGGCACCTGCAGCGTCTCGGCGATGCTGCGGGCGGCAGCCGAAATGGCGTCGGCAACAGTGATTTCGGGTTCGGTGCGCTGGGCGTGGATGATGCCGCCGTAGAGGGAATCGTTCTCCACCGTCTGGGCCACGCGGTCCATGGTCTGCACGGCCTTCTCGGGCCACTTGCCGCTGGCGCTCTCGGCCGAGAGCATCACGGCATCGGCACCTTCATAGACGGCGGTGGCGACGTCGGAGACTTCGGCGCGGGTGGGCACCGGTTCCTCGATCATCGATTCCAGCATCTGGGTGGCAACCACGACAGGGCGGCCATAGCGGCGCGCGGCGCGGGTGATCTGCTTCTGGCGGGCGGGCACCGATTCAATCGGCAGCTCCACGCCAAGGTCGCCGCGGGCCACCATGATGCCGTCGGCGATCTTGAGAATGTCGTCGAGGCAGGTGAGGGCAGAGGGCTTCTCGATCTTGGCCATGACGGCGGCCCGTCCGGCGATCAGCTTCTTCGCTTCCGCCACGTCCTCGGGGCGCTGCACGAAGGAGAGTGCGATCCAGTCGGCTCCGATCGTCGCGGCAGCCTCGAGGTCGGCGCGGTCCTTCTTGGTAAGGGCCGGAATGGGGATCACGGTGTCGGGCAGGTTCACGCCCTTGCGGTTCGAGAGCAGGCCACCGAAGATCACCTTGGTGGTGAGGCGGTTGGGCGTTGCTTCGGTGATTTCGACGCGCAGGCGGCCGTCGTTCAGAAGCAGGCTGTCGCCCACGCGGGCCGCGGCGAAGATTTCCGGATGCGGAAGGTGCACGCGGATCTGATCACCGGGTGTGGGATCGGTGTCGAAGACGAAGGTGTCGCCGGCATGGATTCGCACTTCCTTCTCGGCGAAGGTGTCGATGCGGATCTTGGGGCCCTGCAGGTCGCAGAGCACGCCGATCGGCCGCTCGAGCTTGGCCTCGACGGCGCGGATGTGGCCATAGAGCGTCTTGAGGAGATCGTGGTTCGTATGGCTCATGTTGATGCGGAACACATCAACACCGGCCATGAACAGCTTCTCGATCATCTCCGGGCTCGAGGAAGCGGGTCCCAGCGTCGCCAGGATCTTGACTTTGCGATTGCGGCGCACGGGACTTCCGGTCTTGCGTTAGGGGTTGGACTTGTCGCCGGAGAGCGAAATCGTCCAGTCGGTTTCTTCGCCGGTATCAACCTCGAAGAAGCCCACCTGGGTGAACTCGCGTTCCTTGCAGTTATCGAAGCCCCGGATCGTGAAAATCTTGTCGCGGATGCACATCATGGCCTTGCCGCCCCAGGAGCCGCCCTTGTCGTAATCCACGGCATACACGTAGTAGTACTTGGCGATCAGGTCGCCCTTGAGCAGCGGCAGGCATTTGCCGGGGTCGAACGTCCACCAGCCTTCCGTCGCCCAGCCTTCGCGATCCTTGTAGCCGATGGCCACGCCAACCCGGCTCGTCGTGTTGTTACACAGCTTCAGGTCGGCCTTGGCCGGCGCGGCAGCAAATCCCAGGAGCATCATCGCCCCCAAGATGCCAGCCATGTGTCGTCCCATGCCTAATCTCCCGGAATACATCATCCGAATCAGCCCTACATTTCATTTCAGAGGTACGCCCGTCAACTTAAAAACTCGGAAACAATTGGTTGTTTTCGCAGGGTGATGGGTGATTTTTGTGGCGAAAAAGCCTGTGTACAGGCTGTGGATGACACCTCCGCCGGGTTTGTCTGGCAGGGCGGGCCTTCCTATGTAGGAGGGCATGGACAAGTCCCGTCAGACAGAACTGGAAGCGGCCGCCTTTCGCCGCCTGATCGAGCATCTGCGCAACCGCACGGACGTGCAGAACATCGACATGATGAACCTGGCCGGCTTCTGCCGCAATTGCCTCTCCAACTGGCTGGAGGACGCCGCGAAGGCGCAAGGCGTGGCCCTCACCCGTGACGAGGCCCGCCAGCACGTCTACGGCATGCCCTACGAGGAGTGGAAGGCCAGGAACCAGACGGAAGCCTCATCGGCCCAGAAGGCCGCCTTCGAACACGCCAAGCCCAAATCCCACTGACCCCCTTCAGGACCGAACCCGCCCATGGCCGAGAAAACCAAGACCACTTTTGCCCAAGGACAACTGCGCGCCCTTGTGGAACGGATCGAGCGCCTCGAAGAGGAGAAGAAGTCGATCGCCGGCGACATCAAGGAAGTCTATGCCGAGGCCAAGGCCAACGGCTTCGACACCAAGATTCTCCGCAAGGTGATCTCGCTGCGCAAGAAGGACGCTAACGAGCGCCAGGAGGAAGAGGCGTTGCTCGACGTCTACCTCGCCGCCCTCGGCATGCCCGAGAGCAGGGAAGCGGCGGAGTAAGACTTCCAGCCGTTATCCCCGCCCCTACAGTTCGTCACCCCCGCGAAGGCGGGGCCAAGCTTTTTTCTGTGATCGGTAAAAGCTGGATTCCGGCTCGCGCGCGACATCTCGCTATCGCTCGATCAAGGCGCGCGTCCGGAATGACGGGTTGGGGAGGTGGCGATTTTTCCTCCGTCACCCCCGCATTTTCTCCCGTCACCCCCGCGAAGGCGGGGGCCCAGCTTTGGCGTCGACCAATGTGGCGATGGTGTCGATCGAGTCTTGCAGATCCAGCCAGCTGGGGTTCATCTTTTCAATGAGTTGAATCTTCCAGGCGCGGTTCCACTTCTTCAACTGCTTCTCGCGCCTGATTGCGTATTCCAAGAAATGGTGGTGTTCGTACCAAACCAGCTGCTTCACGTCGTATCGAGAAGTGAAGCCATCAAAGCGGCCGTTCTTGTGATCGCACACCCGAAGCCAAAGTGAGCTGGTGACGCCGATGTAAATCGTGCCGCGGTACCTGTTCGCCATAATGTAGACGGCGGGAGTCTTTTCTTCCATGTCCAAGCTCTGCCCACCCCTTGGACTATGGGCAAATAGAGTGAGGCAAAGAAAGCTGGGCCCCCGCCTTCGCGGGGGTGACGGAAGAGGGGCGGGGGTGACGGAAGAGGGGGCCGCCATTCCGGACGCGCACCCCAGCAACAAAAAAGCCCCGGCGATGCGGGGCTTTTTCGTTTGATGGTCTGAATCCTATTCGGTCGAGCCGTCGCTGTTGGACGGGGTCACGGCCTGCGACATGCGCACATTGAGCGGTGGCAGGTTGCCCTTGCCCTCGCGGTTCACGGAGAGCATGTCGCCCTTGCCCGTGGCAGCGGTCGGCGCCTTGAAGCCGACGATGCCCGAGCCGTCTTCACCCAGGATCGCCGCGCGCGGCATGATTTCGTTCAGGTTGGCATCGACCTTGGCGGCAACCTCATCGTTGCTCTGCACCTGCTTGGCGCTGGCAAAGAGGCTGTTCCACCAGCTGTCGCTGGCGCCGCCCAGCGAGGCGATGCCCGGCTGGATCGAAGCGCCGTCCTGCTGCGTCTGATCGCGCAGCGGCGGGTTGAAGCTGGTCTTGGTTTCGACGTTGGAGATGACATCGATCTGGTCATCTTCCTCGTTGGCGGCATCTTCGCTCAGGCTGGCCAGTTCTTCGTTGGCGACAGGCGAGGGCTTCTTGCTCCAGTTCTGGCCTTCCGGCGGCGCGCTGGCGGGCTCGATGTTGACGCTGGCATCAGCCGATGCGAGCTGCATCACCGAACGCGGCTTCAGGCGCGGCTTGACGATGGAGGCGGAGGCGAGAGGCTTCGGCGCAGCGGCACCTTCGTCATCGCCCGAACCATCGGCGAGGGCTTCGACAGCCGCCGTCTGGGCCATGGAGGCGAGGCCGTCGGTATCAGGATCGACGAGCTTCTTGCTCTTGCGTTCGGCCGTGGCCGGCTGATCGACGATGGCGTCATCCAGCGGCGCGGCAGAGCTGATCGTATCGGCGCCAACCGCAGCGGCGTCTTCGCTCCACTGGGCCATCTGGCCGCCATTGTAGGCATCAAGCGGCGCGGTCTGGTCGGCAGGGGCCTTCTTGCGGCCCTTGCCGGTCACGAGACCCCAGAGGCCGCCGTTCTTGTCGTTGTCGTCATCCTCGGAGGCCACTTCAACCGAAGCATCGGGCAGCGGCTGCTTGCCGGTGAGGCGCTTGCCGACGTACTTCTTGCCATCGCGGAGGAGGCTGGCCATCTGCGAGGGCGCCATGCCGGGGCCCCAGTGACGGACGTTGCCGGAGTCGATGTGCAGGAAGCCCGTGGGACCACCCGCAGAGCTGTAATAACCGACGCCGCCCACCTGGCGGACAAGCGCGCTGTTGCGGATCTTGGTCGTCGGCACGTCAGGGAAATAGAAGTCGATCGCCTTGCCCTTCATGTGCTGGCTCTTGGTCGCAACGTGGCGGCCGATCTTCTTCAGGAAGGCGTTGGTGCGCGGGCTGCGGTAGCCGCAGACGATGTGAATTGGCTGGGTCGAACCCAGGTCGGCGTGCAGCTCGTACAGAAGGTCGAGGGTGCGCGGATCAATGGTGATCGGCTCGTTGCGGCGCCAGTCGCGGAGCAGGTAGTTGATCTTGTTCATGGCCGACGGAATGTAGCGTCCGTCCTTCATGTACGTGATCGTCAGGCTTTCCTTGGTGTGGATGTGATACAGCGAAATCGTGCGCGTTTCACCGCCAGCGACCGAAGGCGACGTGCCGGCAAAAGACCACGCACCGAGAGCGAGCGTTCCGACAATGGCCATGGAGGCCAACGCTTTGGCGAATTTCTTGGTCAAAGGAAAACGATGTCCGACGTCCGTTACCTGATTTTGTTCCACGCAACTAACCCCGAGCACCGGCCCGGCTCCCACACATACAGGCCGGACTTGAGGAAGTTACCCACCCACTCTAGTCCTGAACCCGACATCGAACAAGATTAAGGCTGCGATGAGGCAACCCCGTTATGGGAGTAACCATGCCCGATTATGATTAATTGGGGATTAATGGTGGCGATTCAAAGGATTTAGTCGCTAACCAAACTGGTCGATTTTGCCGCAGTTTGAACGATCTTTTCCCCCGTCGCACCACCGAAGGTCCGGGCCACCAGGGCCTCGGCCGCCGTGATCGACTTATCCCGCTCGTAAATATCGGAATAATAACGGACTTTTCCGTCAGAATCGGGCCATGCCGTGAAGTAGGTCAGGTGCACCTTGATGTTGCCCTGGACCTTGACGTTTTCGGTCTCGCCACCGGCCAGACGCGCCTCCACCTGGGCGTCGTCGATGCCGAGCAGAACCTTGGCGAACTCACGCGGGTTCTGGACGCGCACGCAGCCATGGCTGAAGGCCCGGCTGTCCTGGGAGAAGAGTTCCCGGTTCGGGGTGTCGTGCATGTAGATCGAGTGGCTGTTGGGGAAGAGGAATTTCAGTTCGCCCAGCGCATTGCCAGAGCCCGCCTTCTGGATCACGCCGATCCCGGAATTGGGACCGACCGCCCCCCAGTTGATCGAGCGGGAGGAGACCTTCTTGCCCTTGGCGTTGATCACCTGATAGCCGTTGCGGTCGAAATAGCCCGGGTCGCGGCGCAGCTTGTTGCGGTATTCGTTGATGATGATCGACTGCGGCATGCCCCAGGTCGGGTTGAACACCACGGTTTCCATCTCATCCGAGAAGACGGCAGTCTGGGTGGTCGGACGGCCGACGATGACGCGGCTCGTCCACTCCCGCTTGCCGTGGTTCATCACCACCACTTCCTGGGCCGCCTGGTTGACGAAGACATAGCGCTGGCCGAGGTTCTTCGGCAGCCAGCGGATCCGTTCCATGCTGGCGATCAGCTTGTCGCGTTCGCTGCCAGTGTCGACGCCGTTGAAGGACTTGACCGTCGCCTGATCAAGCGCGCCCGTCTGGGGAATGCCGGCGCTGGCCTGATAGAGCTTCAGGCTCTTGCTCAGGGTCTTGTCGAGGACATCGAGCTTTTCCGGATCGGCGGCATCGGCGTCGTCAGAGGAAAGATGTCCGAGAGCCACCATGCGGGCGCGGAGTTCCGGGATGCGGGCATCCTTCTGCCCGACCTTCACACGCTTTCCGGTGGGGAAGGGGACGGGCTTCTCGGCCGTGTCGTTCGAAAGCTTGGCCAGCTCCGCCTTGAGAATGGCATAGGCCGGGTGGCTCGGTTCCAGCGTCTTCAGATATTCCGCGGGGAAGGGCGTGTACGCCAGAACCTTGAGCGCCGTTGATGGCGACACGGCTTCAGGTTGGATGTCGTGATAGAGCGAGAGCTTGCTCGGCTCGAAGGCGCCGCCCGTCATGTGGACGGCATAGGTCGCAACGGCCGTGGTGAGGCCCACATCGAACTGTGCGGCCGCAATGTTGCTGCCGGCAATCTGACCGTCCATGTCGTCGAAGGAGGTGAAGCCGCCGGGCAGGTAGCGCGCCGGTTCAAGGCCTTCCTGGGCAGAATTCTTGAGCGTCGCCAGAACCGTCTTGGCCCGCTCGGACACCTTGCCATTCTCCAGCCAGAGCGGCTTGAACTGACTGTCCTTGTAGAGGGCGATCACGGCATCGCGCACAGGCTGGTCGGCCTTCACGGGCGTCTTGGCGTCGGAGAGCACAATCCGCACAGCTTCACCCTCCACGCCGGTGGCCGGCATGGGGATCAGGCTCTTGTCGGATACGGCAACGAGCCGGGGCAGGCCATAGGTGAGATTGCCCATGCCCATGCCGGGAATGGTGGGTTCCGGATCGCCGTAGTCGGCGTCGTTCGCATACTGGCGTTTGCCCGAACCGAAGGACGGATCGCGGTAAACATCGACACCGTTGTCACGCAACCACCAGCCGCGGCGCTCGGCATCCATCTGCCGGCGGCGCTCCGCCCGGCTGGCGCGTTCTTCGCTCGTTCCGAAGAGGGACTCGAAGAAACTCTTGCGTTTCTTCTTCTGCCCGTTGTCGGCATCAGCGGGAGTGATGAGGATCAGAAGAGCAGCAACCGATGCTGCGGCCTTTATAAAACGCGTGTCCATTTCGACTCCCCGGGGAGATTTTTACTTAGACTCCCGGTAGTTCGTTTGCAATGTCCGTGCTGCAACACAGCACAACATTTTATAAACAGATTCGCCGTGGGAAGTATTTGGGTTCAGCTCGCGGCTTCTTCCAGTCCCAAATCGCGCATCTTGCGATAAAGTGTGGAGCGCCCGATGCCCAACTTCCGAGCGACCTCAGACATTTGCCCGCGATAGCGGTGGAGGGCGAGGCGGATCATGTCCGCTTCCACGTCTTCCAGTTTGCGGATGTGGCCGCCGTCGGTCACAACCGGAATGCCGAGCGCCGTGCCGTCGCTGACCTCGGTTCCGCCCTTGCGGGGGCCACTGTGCGTCTGGACGGGTGCCGCCGGCATGACCGGAGCGGCCGGAACCTTGATCTCGTAACCGTCGACGAGGGAGGCGATCTGGGGGAAGTCCTCGATGCCGAGCTGGTCGCCTTCACAGAGCACGATTGCCCGGAAGACGGTGTTCTCGAGCTGGCGGACATTGCCCGGCCAGGCGTAGGCCATGAGCATGGCCAGCGCGTCCGGCTTGATGCCATGGACCTTGCGGCCCTCTTCGGCGGACAGCTTGGTGATGAAGTGCTGGATGAGGGCCGGCACGTCATCCTTCCGGTCGCGGAGCGGCGGCACCATGATCGGGAAAACGTTGAGGCGGTAGTAGAGGTCTTCGCGGAACTGCCCGGCCTTCACCATCTCGATCATGTTGCGATTGGTGGCCGAGACGATGCGCACGTTCACCTTCACCGGCTTGCGCGAACCAACGGGATCGATCTCGCCTTCCTGGATGGCGCGCAGCAGCTTCACCTGCATCTCGAGCGGCAGTTCGGCAACTTCATCGAGGAACAGCGTGCCGCCGTCCGCTTCCTGGAACTTGCCGATGTGTTTGGAGGTGGCGCCGGTGAAGGAGCCCTTCTCGTGACCGAAGAGGGTGGATTCGACGAGGTTCTCAGGGATCGCGCCGCAGTTCACGGCGACGAAGGAACGACCGGCCCGGTCGCTCTCGCCCTGGATGGCACGGGCGATCATTTCCTTGCCGACGCCGGATTCGCCTTCGATGAGGATCGGAATGTTGGAGGCGGCACCGCGCTTGCCGAGGCGGATGACATTGCCCATGCCGGCGGAGGAGGCGATGAGATCGGCGAAGGTGAGCGCGCCGCTGACCTTCTTGTTGAGGCGCTTCACCTCTTCGGTGAGGGCATTGACCTTGAGCAGGTTCTGGATCGAGACCTTGAGGCGCTCGGGCGAGACGGGCTTTACCACGAAATCATCGGCACCGGCGCGCATCGCGCGGATCACCGTTTCGATCGAGCCCTGCGATGTCTGCACGATCACCGGAAGATCGCCGCGCACGCCCTGGAGTTTTTCGAGGAATTCGATGCCGTCCATTTCAGGCATCACGAGATCGAGGATCACCATCTCGTAGGTGCCGCCCTGGGGTCCGCGGAGCGCATCGAGCGCTTTCTGTCCACCATCCACCGCAGCCGCTTCGAAGCCGAAGCGCTTCACCATTTCTTCGAGAATGCGGCGTTGAGCGGGTTCGTCTTCGACAATCAGTACGCGAGCAGCCATTCCGGTATCACTTCTTCACTGACCAAGGGTTTTCGGTGCGGTTTCTAGGGTCCGCTTGGGACGTGTCGCGATTTGTGACAGGTAAGGGTAAATTCCCTCTTAACGGGCTTGCCCAATTGGGGACAAACTCCGGCCAGACCTTCGCCGCGATCGGAGCCGTCGAGCGGTGCACCGTTGTCTTGCGAGGCCCGCTCCTCCATATTTCCCGGTGAAACGGGAAGAGATCTCTTCCGCCGCTCACATTTTGAGGATCATCATGACATCTGCTTCCACCGCTCTTGCCAATCTGCCAGAGTGGAACCTCGCCGACCTTTATCCCGCGCCCGATTCGCCCGCCTTCACCGCCGACGTGAAGGAAGCACGCACGCGCTGCGCTGCATTCGCATCAGCCTGGAGCGGAAAACTGGCGAGCGCCTCGCCCAAGGATCTCGCCAAGGCGATCGGTGAATATGATTCGCTCTCCGATCTCGTGGGCCGGATCGGCTCCTACGCGCAGCTTCACTACGTAGGCGACACCACCGATGCAGCGCGCGCCAAGTTCTATGGCGACGTCTCGAACACGCTCACCGAACTTTCGAGCCAGTTGCTTTTCTTCGAACTCGAACTGAACAAGATCGACGACACGGCGCTGGCAAACGCGCTGCGCGAACCCGCACTCGCCCATTACAAGCCCTGGCTCGACAACCTGCGCATGGAGAAGCCCTATCAGCTCGATGACAAGCTGGAACAGCTCTTCCTCGAAAAGTCGCAGACGGCGGCGGGCGCGTTCAACCGCCTGTTCGACGAGACCATGGCCGATCTCCGCTTCGAGGTGGACGGCAAGCAGCTCACTCTGGAGCCCACACTGAATCTCATGCAGTCGCCGGACGAGGCGCGCCGCAGAACGGGTGCCGAGGCGCTGGCGAAGACGTTCAAATCGAACCTCCGCCTGTTTACGCTCATCACCAACACGCTGTCGAAAGACAAGGACATTTCTGACCGCTGGCGCGGCTTCAAGGACATCGCCGACGCGCGCCATCTCTCGAACCGGGTCGAACCTGAAGTCGTTGCCGCTCTCGTCGATGCGGTGCGCGCCGCCTATCCCAAGCTCTCGCACCGCTACTACCGCATGAAGGCGAAGTGGCTGGGCAAGGAGACGCTCATGCACTGGGACCGCAATGCGCCCCTGCCGCAGGAGGACACGCGCGACATTCCCTGGGACGAAGCGCGCGAGACCGTATTGTCCGCCTACGGAGAATTCGCTCCCGAGATGGCATCGATCGCCAAGGGCTTCTTCGACAAGCGCTGGATCGACGCGCCCGCACGCCCCGGCAAGTCACCCGGCGCCTTCGCGCATCCGACCGTGCCGTCGGCGCATCCCTATGTGCTGCTCAACTATCTCGGCAAGCCGCGCGATGTGATGACGCTCGCCCACGAACTGGGCCATGGCGTGCATCAGGTGCTGGCTGCTCCGCAGGGCGCGCTGATGGCGTCCACGCCGCTCACGCTGGCCGAGACGGCTTCGGTCTTCGGCGAGATGCTGACCTTCCAGCGCATTCTCAAGAACACCACGGACCCGAAGAAGCGCAAGGCGCTGCTCGCCTCCAAGGTGGAGGACATGATCAACACGGTGGTGCGCCAGATCGCCTTCTACACTTTCGAGCGCAAGGTGCACTCCGCCCGCAAGGAAGGTGAACTGACGCCGGACCAGCTCAATGCCATCTGGCTTGAGGTGCAGCGCGAGAGCCTGGGTGACGCCATCACCTTCGGCGAGGGCTACGAGGTGTTCTGGACCTACATCCCGCACTTCATCCACTCGCCGTTCTACGTCTATGCCTATGCCTTCGGCGATTGCCTCGTGAACTCGCTCTACGCGCGTTACAAGGAAAGCGCGGCGGGCTTCCAGGACAAGTATTTCGCCATGCTGAAAGCGGGCGGCACCAAGCACCACTCGGAGCTGCTGAAGCCTTTCGGACTCGACGCCACGGATCCCGCCTTCTGGCAGAAGGGGCTCAGCGTCATCTCCGGCATGATCGACGAACTTGAGAAGACGGAGTGAACGAACTCCGCTTCCGCCGCCCTGCACCGGGAGAGGCCGCCGCCATGGCCGCCCTTCATGTGCAGTGCTGGCGGGAGTCTCTGGGCGATATTCTGCCGCCTGACGTGATTGCAGGCTTCGACGTCACGAAGATGATCTCAGCCTGGGAAAAACGCCTGGCCGATCCCACCCGCATCATTCACGCCGCCTGTGCAGGCGATAACCTTGTGGGCTTCGTTATCGGCGGGGCCGCCGAACCGCCGGGCTACGGCATGGACGGCAATGTGGCGGCGATCTATGTCGCGGCCCACTGGCACCGGAAGGGGCTCGGCAAGGCGCTGATGGGGCTCATTGCGCGGGACTGGCAGGCGCGCGGGGGCAGGGGGCTTGCTCTCGAGGTGATCAGCGCCAATGCCCGGGCCCGCCGCTTTTACGACGCCATGGGCGGCCAGGCCGTCTCAACCGGAACCTATGTCTGGGACGGCCATCCGCTCCCCGTGGCGGTCTATCATTTCGGGAACCTTCCGGCCCTGGCCGCCCTAGCGCCTGCCTGACCTTCGACGAGCGCCGGCCCTGCGCCAAAAGGTGCGCGTTTCCACGTCTTGCACGCCGGGGCCACCCCGGCTAAGCGTGGTGCCATTACAGATTCAGCCATTTGAGGGAACAGTATGGCCGACCATTCTCCGTCTCATTCGCCGCGCGGATTCCAGGACCACAAGGAGACCTATGAGGGCTTCCTCACCGGCTCCGTCGCCCTGGCCATCATCTGTGGCTATGTCCTTGTTGCGCTGGTTGCCTTCGGCTTCATGGACTCTCTCAACGTGCTCACCGGCTTTGCCGGCCTGATCGTCGGCATCATCGCCACGCTGATCGATGCCCGCGCCGGCGGCAAGTGGTTCCTCTCCGGGGGCCTGCTTGTGCTGTTCGGGCTCTTCGTCGCCATCAACCTCTAAGCAGAAGACACCATGAAGATCGCGATTCCCGCCGAAAGTCATCCGGGGGAGGCGCGTGTCGCGGCCTCGCCCGACGTGGTGAAGGCCTACATCAAGAAGGGCGCCAAGGTGGCCGTGCAGTCCGGCGCGGGCCTTGGCTCCAACATCTCCGACGATGATTTCAAGGCGGCCGGCGCCGAGATCGTGAAAGGCGAGGCGGTGGTCAAGGACGCCGACATCGTCCTCACCATCCGCAGGCCCGGCGAGAAACTTCTCAAGGCCATGAAAGAGGGTGCCATCGTCGCCGGCGGCCTCGAACCCTACGGCGACCGCAAGGCGCTGGAAGACTTCGCCAAGGCAGGCGTCACCGGCTTTGCCATGGAACTGATGCCGCGCATCACCCGTGCTCAGGCCATGGACATTCTCTCCTCGCAGGCAAACCTCGCCGGCTACAAGGCGGTGATCGAAGCGGGCGCCGCCTTTGGCCGCGCCTTCCCGATGATGATGACGGCCGCGGGCACCGTGCCTGCCGCCAAGGTCTTCATCATGGGTGTGGGTGTTGCCGGCCTGCAGGCCATCGCCACCGCGCGCCGCCTGGGCGCGATTGTCTCTGCCACCGACGTCCGCAAGGCCACCGAAGAGCAGGTGAAGTCGCTGGGCGCCAAGTTCGTCTATGTCGATCTCGCCGAAGCGGCCACCGCCGCGGGCTATGCCCGTGAACTGACGGCCGAGGAAAAGGCCAAGCAGGCGGAACTGGTTGCCTCCCATATCAAGTCGCAGGACGTGGTGATCACCACCGCGCTCATCCCCGGCCGCCCGGCGCCCACCCTCATCACCAAGGAAATGGTGGAGAGCATGAAGCCCGGCTCGATCATCGTCGACCTCGCGGTCGAGCGGGGCGGCAACTGCCCGCTCTCCAAGCCCGACCAGATCGTCGAGCACAAGGGCGTCAAGATCATCGGCACCCTCAATCTCGCAGGCAGGCTTGCGGGCAACGCGACACCGCTCTTTGCCAAGAACATCGCCAACTTCCTCGACCTGATCATCCAGAAGGACGGATCGCTCAAGATCGACGAGGCGGATGAATGCATTTCCGGCACGCTGATCGCCAAGGGCGGCAAGCTCGTGCACAAAATCTACGAGGCGAAATAATGGAACAGATGGCCCATTCGATCGACCCCTTCATTTCGCTGCTCGGCATCTTCGTGCTTGCGGTGTTCGTGGGTTACTACGTGGTGTGGAACGTGACACCCGCCCTCCACACGCCGCTGATGAGCGTGACCAACGCCATTTCCTCGGTGATCGTGGTGGGTGCGCTGCTCGCCGTGGGGGCAGGGGCGATTGCCTCCGGCTCGACGCTCGCCATGATCTTCGGCTTCCTTGCGCTGGTGCTGGCCTCGATCAACATTTTCGGCGGCTTCATGGTCACCTCGCGCATGCTTGCCATGTACAAGAAGAAAGAGAAGTAAGATGAGCGCCAATCTCGCAGCCCTTCTCTATCTCGTCGCAGGTGCGCTCTTCATCATGGCGCTGCGCGGGCTCTCCTCGCCCGCCACCTCGCGCCAGGGCAACATGTACGGCATGGTCGGCATGACCATTGCCGTTCTGACGACCCTCGCGCTCGCAAAGCCGGTGGGCGTGCTGCCGTGGCTCCTGATCGTGGGCGGCCTCGCCATCGGAGCCGTCATCGGCGGCATCACGGCGAAGCGCATCCCCATGACGGCGATGCCGCAGCTTGTCGCCGCCTTCCACTCGCTTGTCGGCCTTGCTGCCGTCTTCGTGGCCGCTGCCGCCTTCTATGCACCCGATGCCTTCGGCATTGCCACGGATGGCGTGATCCACGCCCAGAGCCGCATTGAAATGTCCCTTGGTGCCGCCATCGGCGCCATCACCTTCACGGGCTCGGTCATCGCCTTCCTCAAGCTCGATGGCCGCATGTCGGGTGCGCCCATCCTGCTGCCCGCCCGCCATGTCATCAACATCGCGCTCGGTGTCGCACTCCTCGCCGCCATCGTGATGTTCTTCCAGACCCCGGCGGACATCTGGTTCTGGGCCATTGTGGTGATCAGCTTCATCCTCGGCTTCCTGCTGATCGTGCCGATCGGCGGCGCCGACATGCCGGTCGTGGTCTCGATGCTGAACTCCTATTCCGGCTGGGCGGCCGCCGGCATCGGCTTCACGCTGGCCAACACCGCGCTCATCATCACGGGCGCGCTCGTCGGTTCCTCGGGCGCCATTCTCTCCTACATCATGTGCAAGGGCATGAACCGCAGCTTCATCTCGGTCATCCTCGGCGGCTTCGGCGGCGAAAGCGCCGGCCCCGCCGCCAAGGGCGAGACGAAGCCTGTGAAGCAGGGCTCTGCCGACGACGCCGCCTTCATGATGAAGAACGCCGAGACGGTGATCATCGTCCCGGGCTACGGCATGGCCGTCGCCCAGGCGCAGCACGCGCTCCGCGAAATGGCCGATCATCTCAAGAAGTCGGGCGTCACGGTGAAATATGCCATCCACCCGGTGGCGGGCCGCATGCCCGGCCACATGAACGTGCTGCTCGCCGAAGCGAACGTGCCCTATGACGAGGTCTTCGAACTGGAAGACATCAACAGCGAGTTCGCTCAGGCCGACATCGCCTTCGTCATCGGCGCCAACGACGTCACCAACCCCGCCGCCAAGGAAGACCCGGCCTCGCCCATCTACGGCATGCCGGTCCTCGAGGTGTGGAAGGCCAAGACCGTGATGTTCATCAAGCGCGGCATGTCGTCGGGTTATGCCGGCATCGATAACGGCCTGTTCTGGCGCGACAATACGCTGATGCTCTTCGGCGACGCCAAGAAGATGACGGAAGAAATCAACAAGGCCATGGGCTGAGCCCAGAGCTTGCGCGAGCGGCGGGGTTGCTCCCCGCCCGCGCATGATTTTGCCGTCTTTGCCGCCGAGACAGTCGTATCACCTGCAAGGGGAGGCGAATGCATGCGGCTTCATGTGCTTTTCAGTCTGCTGGCATTGCTTTTGATCCCCGCCTCCGTGGCGCGGGCCGAGGCGGTCGATCTTGAACTCGTTCTCCTCGCGGATGCGTCCGGCTCCATCGGCAACGACGAGATCCGCTACCAGCGCCAGGGTTATGCCGATGCGTTGGCCTCGCAGGACGTGCTGGACGCCATCGCCACCGCCGGGCGATACCAGAAGATCGCCGTCACCTACATGGAATGGGGCCAGTGGGACTCCCAGATCGTCGTCGTGCCCTGGAAGGTCATCGCCAATGGCGACGATGTCCGCGCCTTCAACGAGGCCCTGCTGGCCGCGCCCCGCATCGCCCGTGGCCGCAATGCCATTGGCAATGCGCTGATCAAGGCCGCCGCCGCCATCGCCACCAATGAGTACGAGGGGGTGCGGAAGGTGATCGACCTTTCCGCCGACAGCGTGAACAGCTGGGGCGGGGCAGGCGTACCCGAAGCGCGTCAGGCCGTGCTGGCACAGGGCATCACCATCAACGGGCTTGCCGTTCTCTGCCGCACCTGTGCGAGCGGCAGGCCTGTCTCCTACGATCTCGAGAAGGCCTTCGAAGACACCATCATCGGCGGCACGGGGAGTTTTGTCGTCTCGGCGGACAAGCCTGAAAATTTTGCATTGGCGGTGAAACGCAAACTCATTCTCGAGATCGCCGCTGCAACACCCGCCATGGCTGCACCCCGGCAGCAGGCCTCCCGTGATGCATGGACTGCGAAGAGCGTCTCACAACCGGACTGAACCCCTTTCCCCCGCGCCGCTTTCTCGTCTAACTTGCCCCATAACAACGGCCGGGAGAGCCGGAAGGGGTGGAACGATGGCACAGGAATCGCCGCAACTTGAACAACCGATGGTTCACCTCGTCCACATGGCGGTGTTCACGCTGGTGGTCGCGGTGCTGGTGGCGGTGATCTACAACGGCATCAAGGCGGCCTTCATGGCCAATCCCTTCCTCAACGGCCTGATCGTGGCGACGCTGCTGCTCGGCATGGTCTATGCCTACCGCATGGTCTGGCGCCTCATGCCGGAGGTGAACTGGGTCAACAACTTCCGCCTCGGCGAAAGCTCGGAGCAGCCGCTGCCCATCCTGCTTGGCCCAATGGCCACCATGCTGGGCGATGCCGACCGCCGCACCATCCTCTCGCCGTCCTCCATGCGCTCGCTGCTCGATTCGCTGGCCTCCCGCCTCGATGAAGCCCGCGACCTGATGCGCTACCTCGTCGGCCTGCTGATCTTCCTCGGCCTCCTCGGCACTTTCTGGGGCCTTCTTGAAACCGTGTCGTCGGTGGGCGATGCCATCCGCGGCCTCGATGTCTCCACGGCGCAATCAAGCTCGGTCTTCGAGGAACTGAAGAACGGCCTGCAGCGCCCGCTGGCCGGCATGGGCCTTTCGTTCTCGTCCTCGCTCTTCGGCCTTTCCGGCTCGCTGATCCTGGGCTTCATGGACCTCAAGGCCTCGCAGGCCCAGAACCGCTTCTACCAGGACCTGGAAGACTGGCTTTCCACCATCACCGACCTGCAGGCCGGAACGGGCGAGGGTTCGAGCCAGGCCGGCACGCCTGCCTTCATGCGGATCGACATGCAGGGCTTGCAGCGCTCGCTCGACCGCCTGGCCCAGCAGATGAGCGAGACCAGCACCACGCCTGCGGTCGCTGCCACCAACGGCAGCGGCAACGAGACAATCGAGCAACTGGCCGATGCCGTCGCAAGCCTCGTGGCCCAGATGCGCGACGAGCAGAAGATGGTGCGCAACTGGATCCAGACCCAGCAGGTGCAGCAAAGTGAAATCCAGCGCCTCCTGATCCGCCAGAGCGGCGGACGCAGCCGGGAATAGCCGCCCATGCCCGCACTGTCCCGCAGGAGACGGCAGGAAGACGCGCCTTACTGGCCGGGCTTCGTCGATGCCATGGCGCAGCTACTGCTGGTCATCACCTTCCTGCTGTCCGTCTTCATGATCGCGCAGTTCCTGCTGGCGCGGGAAATCACCGGGCAGGATTCGGCGCTGGGGCAGTTGCGCTCGCAGATCGCCGAACTCACCCAGCTCCTCAACCTCGAAAAGGCCGCCAAGGCCGATGCCGAGGCGCAGCTTCTCTCGCTCACCGATGACCTCAACTCGGAAAAGGCGAAGAACGCGGGCCTGATGGCCGATCTTCAGGCGGAGAACGAGAAGGGGCAGTCAGCCGGCTCCATCGTCTCGGCGCTGCAAACATCGCTCGATGCCGAGAAGAAGATTTCCTCCGATGCGCTGGCCAAGGTGGAACTGCTCAACCAGCAGATTTCCGCCATGCGCCGCCAGCTCTCGCAGCTGAATGCGCTGCTGGACGCCGCTGAGGAGCGCAACAAGGCCTCGGAAGCCCAGGTGGCCGACCTCGGCAAGCGCCTCAACATGGCATTGGCGCAGAAGGTGCAGGAGCTGTCCAAGTACCGCTCGGAATTCTTTGGCCGCCTGCGCCAGATCCTGTCGCAGCGCTCCGACATTCTCGTGGTGGGCGACCGCTTCGTCTTCCAGGCGGAAGTGCTGTTCCCGAAGGCCAGTGCCGACCTGAACGAGGCGGGCAAGGTGGAAATGCTGAAGCTGGCTGACGCGCTCCGCCAGCTTGAGCGCGAGATTCCGGAAGACATCGCCTGGGTGCTGCGCGTCGATGGTCACACTGATGCGGACCCCATCCAGTCGCCCATCTTCCAGTCGAACTGGGAACTGTCGTCGGCCCGCGCCATCACCGTGGTCAAGTTCCTGATCGCGCAGGGTGTGCAGCCCAAGCACCTCGTGGCGGCAGGCTTCGGCGAATATCAGCCGCTGGTGGAAGGCGCGAGCGAAGATGCCAAGGCGGAGAACCGCCGCATCGAACTCAAGCTGACGGACCGGTGAACTGCAGCTTGGCGAGGCGGGCGTAAAGCTCGTTCGTCTCGATCAGTTCGCTGTGGCTGCCCTGGGCCACCAGTTGCCCCTGATCCAGCACCAGAATGCGGTTGGCATTGCGCACCGTGGCAAGACGGTGGGCAATCACCAGCGTGGTGCGGTGCTGTGTGATCGTCTCCAGCGCCTGCTGGATCATCTGCTCGCTTTCGGCATCGAGCGCGCTCGTCGCTTCATCAAGGAGCAGGATCGGCGCGTTGCGCAGGATGGCGCGGGCAATGGCCACGCGCTGACGCTGGCCACCCGAGAGTGTGACGCCACGCTCCCCAAGCGGGGTGTCGTAGCCCTGCGGCAGGGCGCGGATGAAGCCATCGGCGCGGGCCGCGGCGGCGGCAGCTTCCACATCGGCCATGCTGGCGTCGGGGCGTCCGAAGCGGATGTTCTCCAGCACAGAGCCTGAGAAGATGACCGGGTCCTGCGGCACGGTGGCGATGCGGTTGCGGAGTTCCGTCAGGTCAGCTGTGGGCAGCGCCACGCCGTCAATGGAGATGGTGCCCCTTTGCGGATCGTGGAAGCGTTGCAGCAGGGAGAAGATCGTGGTCTTGCCCGCACCCGAGGGGCCGACGATGGCCACCACTTCACCGGGCTTCGCCTCGAAGGAGAGCGATTTCAGAATCTCGGTCTCGGGCCGTGTCGGATAGTGGAACGTCACGTCGCGGAAGGTGACGAGGCCCTGTCCGGGTTTCGGCAGAGCGACGGGCTTCGCAGGAGAGGTGATCTTCGGCTGTTCCTGCAGCAGTTCGGCAATGCGCTCGGCGGCACCGGCGGCAAGCTGGATCTCGCCATAGACTTCCGACAACTGCCCGAGCGAGCTTGCCGCGAAAACGGCATAGAGCACGAACTGGCTCAGCGTTCCGCCCGAAAGCTTTCCCGCCATCACGTCGCGCGCGCCGAACCAGAGCAGGCCGACGATGGCGCCCAAAGCCACAAGGATGATCAGGAAGGTGAGCACACCGCGGGCGAAGGTGCGCTGGGCGGCGGCATTGAAGGCGGTGCGGGTGGCGCCCGCGAAGGCCGCCATGGTGGTGGCTTCCTGCGCGTTTGATTGTACCGTGCTGATGGCGCCCAAACGTTCCTGTGCGAAGGCGGCACTGTCGGCAAGCGTGTCCTGCGCCAATCGCGAGAGGGCGCGCACCCGCCGGCCATAGAGCACGAGCGGCAGCACGATCAGCGGAATCGCGAGTGCGGCAAGGCCCGAGAGCGTGGGGCTGGTGTAGATCATCATCGCCAGCGCACCGAGCAGCATCACCGCGTTGCGGAGCGCGATCGAGGCGGTGGAGGAGAAGGCGCTCTTGATCTGGGTGGTGTCGGCGGTGAGACGGGAAATCACTTCGCCCGTCTTCTGCACTTCGTAGAAGGAGGGCGTGAGCAGCGTGAGATGGCGGAACAGGGCATCGCGGATATCGGCCACCACGCGCTCGCCGATCCAGGTCACATAATAGAAGCGGAGTGCCGAGCCCACCGCGAGAAGCAGCACCACCGCCAGCATCACCGCGAAATACTGGTCGACCAGATTGGCATTCTCGCCGGTGAAGCCGTGGTCGAGAACCCGCCTGACGGCAATGGGGATGATCAGCGTGGCGCCCGAGGCCACCAGCAGGGAAACCAGCGCATAGACGATTTGCCGCCGGTAGGATCCGAGAAAGGGCAGGAGGCTTCGGAGGGGGCGCAAGTTGTTGGATTTGCCGCGCCTTTTGGCTTCCTGTTCGTAGACGTTACTCATCTCAGACCCTGATCTCCGGAGGGCCTTGCAGGCGCCCGCGGCCTCCTATATAGGACCGCCTCATTCCTTGTCACCCCGCGCTTTTTCAGACTGTGGAACGGCGCAATTTTGTCTTTTTGAAGAGATTGAAATCATGAAGTCCGGCATTCATCCCGACTACCACCCGATCACCGTCGTGATGACGGACGGCACCAAGTTCGTCACCCGCTCCACCTATGGCAAGGCTGGCGACACGCTGAACCTCGACATCGATCCCAAGTCCCATCCCGCGTGGACCGGCGGCCAGCAGGGCCTCGTCGACCGCGGCGGCCGCGTCTCGCGCTTCAATCAGAAGTTCGGCTTCCTCAAGAAGTAAGCCTTCGGGACTTTCGAGATACAAAAAAACCCGGCTGTTTCAGCCGGGTTTTTTCATTTGGAATGGCTGTGAGGCCTTAGCGTGTGCCGAAGGCGCGGGCCAGCTGATCGAGCTGCGAGGCAACGGGGTTGTCCGCCGTCACGGGCGCCTGCTGCTGCTGGCGCTGGATCATGAGATCAAGGGTCTTGATGCGCTCGAGCAGGCGGAGCGACCGCTCAACAAGTTCGTTCAGGCCCTCGGGCAACTGGTCGGCGCCCGGAATGTTGTTGCCGCGGCCGATGTCGCTGAGGCTGATGCGGTTCTTTTCCTTGCGGGCTTCCTCGCTGCCGAGTTCGCCCGAGGCGATGGCGCGCTGCAGGAGCAGCCAGGAGGCGAGCTGCATCAGGCGCGTGGTGAGTCGCATGCTTTCGGTGGCGTAGGCGATGGCGCCGGAACGGTCGAGCGCCTTGCTGTCGGCGCGGCCGGGGCCATCAAGATAGTTGGCCGTCTCCTCGACCAGACCCATGCCTTCCTTGAAGACCCGGTCAAACTGCTCGGAAGCCGTGAATTTCGAAAGGAAATCGACCGTTTGCCGGCCTGTTCCCGTACCCGCCGCATTCCCCATGGTGAACAACCTCTTACTCACTCGTCACTACTTTTAGCATTTGGCCGTTCGTTGTCCACCGGGCGTTGGTGGACCATTCTGGAGCAAATACCGGTTACGCGTTTGTAAGGAGCAAGAGAGGGGCCACGCGCCCGCGCAGGCGCGAAACAAAAAAAAGCCGCGGAAACCGCGGCTTGAGTTCTAACAGGGAGGCGTCAAACAGAGTGGACAAAACCACTCAGAGAATCCGGATCGCTCCGAATGATTGTGAAGGTAAACGACAAAACTTGACGAATGGTTAATACAGACAAATTTTACGGTGAGGTTTTTCGTTTTCTTCACCCTGCCTGTTAGCTTTTGAAGAATGCATCAGCAGCTGCCTTCGATGCTTTCTTCTTTGCAATTTCCGCTTTGAGCCGGGCAATTTCTCCCTCAAATGCAAGTATTCGTTGCTCAAGTTCGGCAACGGAGATCGTGTCGAGAGGTTCGCCGACTGTGAGCTTGGGGGCCGGCTTTGGTAAATCGTCGAGGTCCATTTCATCCTCCGGTCGGTGTACGAATGCTGGAACCGACATTAACCGTAAGCGCCGCGGACGATCAAATCCGTCAGGAAAGTTTGCGTGGCACCGCCGTTCTGACGCACGATGGGCCAGCACGTTCAAGGAGTTGCAGAGATGAACATGATGCGGGCGATTGCCATTCGCGAACCGGGCGGTCCCAATGTGCTGGTGCCGGTCAATCTGGCGCGGCCCACGCCGGGCGAGGGGCAGGTGCTGATCCGTGTCGCGGCGGCAGGCGTGAACCGCCCCGACGTGATGCAGCGGCGCGGCGCCTATCCGCCGCCGCCCGGAGCGCCCGCCACGCCGGGCCTCGAGGTCTCCGGTTATATTGTCGAGCTTGGCCGCAATACCGGCGCCTGGAAAATCAGCGATCCCGTCTGCGCGCTCGTGCCCGGTGGCGGCTACGCGGAATACTGTGTGGCGGCAGCGGAGAACTGCCTGCCCATTCCGCGCGGCATGTCGCTCAATGAAGCTGCTGCACTTCCCGAAACCTACTTCACCGTGTGGACCAATGTGTTCGATCGCGGCGGCCTGAAGGCCGGTGAAACATTTCTGGTTCATGGTGGCACAAGCGGCATCGGCTCCACCGCGATCATGCTCGCCAAGGCATTTGGTGCGACCGTCATCACCACGGCGGGCTCGGACGACAAGTGCGCGGCAGCGCGCGCCTTCGGTGCCGATCTCGCCATCAACTATCGCACGCAGGATTTTGTTGCGGTGATGAAGGAGAAGGGACTTGCCGCCAACCTCATCCTCGACATGGTGGGCGGCGACTACATCGAGCGCAACTTCAAGGCCGCCGCCCTGCATGGCCGCATCGTGCAGATCGCCTTCCAGAACGGCTCGCGCCCGACCCTCGACCTCACACCCATCATGGTGAAAAGACTGACCTATACAGGCTCCACACTCCGCCCGCGCACCGTAGCCGAGAAAGCGGAGATTGCGCGTGAACTCCAAAAGAAGGTGTGGCCTCTCCTGTCGGAAGGCCGCTGCCATCCCAAGATCTTCGCAACGTTTCCGCTGGAGAAGGCCGCCCAGGCCCACGCCCTCATGGAAAGCTCGAGCCACGTGGGCAAGATCGTGCTGACGCTCGGGCATCTGGGGGGCTGAAACAGCCCCGTTTTGCGCAGCTTGTATCGTGTATGTACAATGTCTATACACGGGCTTCAGGAGTTAAGCCCGTGAGCGTCTCGACGAAGAAGCCCAAGGCCACAAAGGCCCGCAAGGATACGGTGATCAATCTGCGTCTGCCGGCGCAGATGCGCGACCTGCTGGATGAGGCGGCCGAGGCCCTGGGCAAGACGCGTACCCAGTTCGTGGTCGACAGCGCCCATGCGCAGGCCCTCGATGTTCTGCTCGACAAGCGTATCTTCAAGCTTTCGGGCCGGGACTTCACGGCCTTCCTCAAGGCGCTGGACCGCCCCACCAAGGCAAACGATGCACTGAAGGCGCTGCTGAAGAGCAAAGCGCCATGGGCGTCTTGATGCGGCTGTGACGATTCTCACCGCGCCGGAACCTCTCGAACCGGATCATCTCATCGACAGCTTTTCCTGCGGCAAGCCGGAACTGGATGACTGGCTGAAATCAAGGGCAGGGCCCTCCGAAGCCAAGTCGGCGCGCACCTATGTTGTCTGCGAAGGCCGCAGGGTGGTCGGCTATTATTGTCTCGCGGCAGGCGGCGTGATGCGCGAGTCCGTGCCAGGCAAGTTCCGCCACGGACTGCCGACCTCGGTTCCGGTGATGATCATGGGACGGCTTGCGGTCGATCTCGCATGTCATGGCCGCGGCATCGGCTCGCATCTTCTGGCAGATGCGATGCGGCGGACCGTTCTTGTTGCCCGCCAGGTGGGGGTGCGGGCGCTTCTCGTCCACGCCCTCGATGAAACCGTCCTGCCGTTTTATCTCCGGCACGGCTTCAGGCCACTTTCGAGCGGATCGCGGACACTGTTTATACCAATGGAAACAATCGTTTCCACGCTCTCGTGAAGGCTTTGCACGAAGCCCAAGGAGTTGATTGCCTTGGGCGGCGTTATCGCCTATAGGAGCGCCATCCCCGACAATTTGTGTCCAAACAATTGGAGCCCGTGGAACGGCCCCGAAGGAGCGAAATATTATGTCACGCCCACCTCTGATGCCCAAGGCCACCGCTGTCTGGCTGGTTGAGAACACGACGCTAAGCTTCAAGCAGATCGCCGATTTCTGTCATCTCCACGAACTGGAAGTGAAAGGCATTGCGGACGGCGATGTTGCCACCGGCGTGAAGGGCCTCGATCCCATCACCGGCGGCCAGCTCACCCGCGAGGAAATTGCCAAGGCGGAGGCCGATCCGTCGCATCCCCTCGCCATTCTCGAATCCAAGGTCGACGTGCAGGTGAAGAAGTCGACGAGCGGCCCGCGCTACACGCCCGTCTCGCGCCGTGGCGACCGCCCGGACGCCATCGCCTGGCTCTTGCGCTATCATCCGGAACTGCCCGATGCCGCGATCATGAAGCTCGTCGGCACCACCAAGCACACGATCAACGCCGTGCGCGACCGCAGCCACTGGAACATCTCTTCGATCAAGCCGGTTGATCCCGTGTCGCTCGGCCTGTGCTCGCAGATCGATCTCGACTTCGCCGTTCAGAAGGCCGCCAACCGCAACAAGAAGATGACGGGCGATGCGGAAGAACCGCGCACCCTCATTCCGGCCTCGGAAGTGGAGGGCACCACCGCCCACCGCATGGCCATGGAAGAGCGCGAGGCCCAGGAAGCGGAAGAAAACCGCCGCGAGGCCGAGCCGGATGCCGATTCCGTCTTCGCCAAGCTCAAGGGCGTCAAGACCGACGACAACGCCTGAGCATGCGCGTCCTCATCGCAGGCGGTGCAGGAACAGTGGGCAGGGCTGCGGCCCGGGCGCTCGGCAAACACGATCTCGTCATCGCCGGGCGCAAATCCGGCGATGTTCATGTGGATGTGACGGATGAAGCCTCCGTCCGCGCCATGTTTGAAAAGCTTGGCAAGGTCGATGCCATCGTCGCCTGCACCGGCAATTCCTATTTCGGCCCGGTCAGCACCATGACGCCGCAGCAATTCCTCGACGGCATGAAGGACAAGGTCATGGGCCAGATCAATCTGGCCCTGATCGGTATGGTGCATGTGACTGACGGCGGCTCGATCACGCTCACGAGCGGCATTCTCGCCCGTGATCCGGTGCGGCAGGGCGCCAACGCCGCCGCCACCGATGGCGCGCTCGATGCCTTCGTGATCGGTGCGGCGATCGAGATGCCGCGGGGCCTTCGCATCAATGCGGTGAGCCCCGGCCTGCTGGAAGAAGCGGTTGCGGCCTACGACGGTTATTTTCCGGGCCATGCGCCGGTGTCGTCTCAACGCGTCGGCCTCGCCTTCGTGAAATCGGTGGAAGGCGCCATCACCGGTCAGGTGATCAAGGTCGATTGAGGCTTCGGACTTCTTATCTCCACTGCCAATAGATCTGTTCTCCACGGCCGGGCTTGACCCGGCCGTCCAGTTTTTTCCAGGATCGAAAATGGATGCCCGGCTCAAGGCCGGGCATGGAGAAGGAAGAGTGACGCGCGTCCGGAATGACGGTTTTGGTTAGTGGCCAGGAGTTTTTTTGACCGTCACCCCCGCGGAGGCGGGGGCCCAGCTTCTTCATCCCACCTTTTTAGCCGTCATGGCCCACGCATGTGGGCCATCAGTCTTTGGTCAGAAGCACACAATGGCTAAGCGTCTTCTTCATGAAAACATCGCCATCTCTCCTGGATGTCACTTCGTAACCCCGCCGCAGATAGAACTGTTCAGCTGTAGTTCCAGCGCCCGTATCAAGGACGATCTCAGACCGGCCACGCTGCGTGAGAAAATCCTCCGCAATCTTCAGAAGGGATGATCCGTGACCTTGCCCTGCATGCGACGGATGCGTGAACAGCGCGAAGAGCCGGCCCTCGGTGCTCTCGGCCATCGCAAAGGCAACGACCGTACCTTGATGCTCTGCCACCCACGCACCGAGCGTTCCATCATCCATGGCACGCCCTACGCTCTCCGGCGTGATGCCGCGCGCAACCATGGCGTCCACGGTCATATGATTTTCCCGGACAGATGTCCGCACGCGGGTGATCTCTGGCAGGTCGCTTTTTCGCGCCTCCCTGATCACTCCTTCACCGGCACCGTGTAATTGAGCGGCATGCGGGCGCCGTCGACATAGATGATCTGGCCCGACACGTAACTCGAGTCATCGGAGGCAAGGAACGTTGCGACGGCGGCGACTTCCGCCGGCTCGCCCACGCGGCCGAGCGGCGTGCGCGAGAGCGCGCGTGTGAGGGCCGCCTTGTCCTGCAATGTGCCCGTCAGCATGTCGGTGCGGATTGAACCCGGCCCGATGCCGTTGACGCGGATGCCGTGATGGGCAAGCGCGATCGCAGAGACCGCCGTCAACTGCTTCACGCCGCCCTTCGACATCACGTAGGGCGCAATCTGGGGAATGGCGAGCGTGTCGTTGACCGACGACATGTTGACGATCGCGCCGGGCTTCCGGCCCGCTGCGATCTGCTTCACCATCTCGCGGGCGCAGGCCTGCAACATCAGGAAGGAACCCTTGAGGTTGATGCCGAGCACACGGTCGTAATCCTCTTCGGTGATGTCGAAGAAATCCTTTGCCACGGTGATGCCGGCGTTGTTCACCAGCACGTCGACGCTGCCCATATCCTTCACCACGCCCGCCACCAGTGCGGTCACATCGGCGGCTTTCGACACGTCGCAATGACGGTAGCTGGCGCCGAGCCGGGCCGCTTCTTTATGCCCGGCGTCGTCCAGCACGTCGCACATCACCACGCGCGCGCCCTCCGCAACGAAGCGTTCGGCGATGGCGAGGCCGATGCCCCGCGCAAATCCTGTGACGATTGCGACGCGATCCTTCAGCTTCAAGACTTACTCCTAGTGTCCGTGGAAATTGCTGGTCGCCGTTTCCATGAGCACCGACATGAAATGCACATGCCGGGCGCGGGAGAGGGCGCCAAGCGCGGTTCCTACCACATCCTTGGTGGTAATCCAGCTTGTCCGATCGCGCGTTTCGTCCCACTCCTTCTGGTGGAGGGGCGAAAGGTCCTCGATGTTGGGCGGGTAGATCGCCGTCACCCGCACGCCCGTGCCGCGCAGTTCCTGGCGGAGGCCATCGGTGAGGCCCGCCTGGCCGTGTTTGGAGGCGAGATAGGCAACCGACGCGCCCTGCAATGGCACGTTGGCCATGCCGCTGATCGAGACGATATTGAGAATGTCGGCGGCGGGCGAGGCCTTGAGCAGGGGCAGCATGCCACGTGTCAGAAGCAGCGTGCCCGTCACGTTTGCCGTGATTGTCTGCTGGATAGCGAAGGCGTCGTGGGACTCCATCGGCCCCGAGAGCCACGTCGCGGCATTGTTGATGAGAATGTCGAGGGGCTGCTTTTCATCCCGCCACTTCTTGGCGAAGAGTGTGACCTGCGAGAGGTCGGCCAGATCGAGGGCGTGATATTCCGGGGCCGTTCCGGTGCGGAGCCGGATCGATTCCGCCAGCGCCGAGAGCGGTTCGATGTTGCGCGCCGTGAGGTAAAGCTTCGCGCCGAGATCGGCGAGGATAACGGCGAAGGCCGCACCCAATCCGCGGGCCGCACCGGTGATGAAGATGCGCTTTCCCTTGATGTCGTTCATCGGTGTCCCCTGCCGGCGGGGTCAGTAGGTATCCGCCGCTTTCACCATGCGCGAATAGAAGGCGATGATCAAGGCAGCGGCCACGGTGATGAAGAGCGCCATCTGCAGGGTGGTGAGGTCGGCCACTACACCGATAAGCGGCGGCCCGGCAAGGAAGCCGGAATAGCCGAGCGAGGTGACAGCGGCGATGCCGCGCCCCGGTGCGGAAGGTTCAAGCCGTCCGCCGCCTGCGAACAGGACAGGCGCAATGTTGCCGAGGCCTAAGCCTGCAAGCGCGAAGGCCGCGAGCGACCATGTGACATGCGGGGCGAGAAGGGCGGTCGCCGTGCCCGCCGCGGTGAGGAGGGCGCTGATCGCCACCAGCCGCACGGCGCCGAAGCGGGCGCGCAGCCAGTCACCGGTGAAGCGGGCAACCGCCATGCCGGTCTGGTAGAAGCCGAAGGCGGTGGCGGCGAGTGCGGCGTCCACCACGAAGCGTTCCTTCATCATCAGCGCGCCCCAGTCTGCAACCGAGCCCTCGATCATCAGGGCGAGGAAGCAGAGCAGGCCGAGGCCGATGGTGGTGCGCGTGGGCCAGGCGAAATGTTCGCCCGAAAGCCCGCGGTCGAGATGCGTGGGAAGCAGGTTGAGCCCGGCATAGGCCACGCCCAGAAGCGCAATGGTGCTGGCGATGAGGAGCTGCCAGTGCGCGCCCACCATGTCGAGCAGCCAGGCGCCCGCGATGGTGCCCGCCGCGGCTCCCACGCTGAAGCCGCCATGGAAGCCCGACATGACGGGCTTCTTCATCTGCCGTTCAACGAGCAGGCCATGGGCATTCATGGCCACGTCCATGGAACCAATGGCGGCCCCGAGAATGGCGCCGCTCGCCATGAAGAGCGGCAGGTCGGGGGCCAGTGACGGGCCAGCCACCGAAAGCGCAAACATCACACCGCAGATCCAGGTCACGCGGGCGCTGCCGTAGAGATTGACCAGCGCGCCGGCGATGGGCATGGCGATGACGGCGCCGCCCGCGATGCAGAGAAGGGCGAGCCCGAAGACCGAGAGGCTCACGTCCAGCCGCGCCTGGGCAATCGGAATCTGCGTGGCCCAGGTGCCGAAGAGAATGCCGTGGAGAATGAAGAGGGAAAGAACCGCAAAGCGGGCTGCTGAAAGGTTGTGAGTCGACATTCCTGATCCGGCACTGAAAAAGCCGCCCGTGTTTAGCGGGCGGCCTTGCATTACCCAAGTGATTTCAACGGACCTCTGCGCTCAGCGCAGAACCTCTTTCCAGATGGCATTGTAGAACTCGGTGACGTCAGGAGGGCAGACGTCGATGAACTTGCCCTTGGCCTCCAGCTCCGGCGGAATAACGATCTCGGTCGCCGTCTTCATGTCGTCGGGCATGTAGGCTTCGGACCCGGAGATGGCGTTGGCATAGCGCGCAAAGGTTGAGTTCAGCCCGGCGGCCTCCGGCGTCATCATGAAGTTCTGGAAGAGCTTGGCGTTCTCCACGTTCTTCGCGTCCTTCAGCACCGCCACGTTGTCCATCCAGAAGGCGAAGCCTTCTTTGGGATAACCGTACTTGATGTCCGGGTTCTCCAGGCGGGCGCGGAACACGCCGCCGTTCCATTCGAGGCTGGCGGAATAGTCGCCCTTGGCGAGCTTTTCGACCGAGCTGTAGTCCATGGAGAGCCAATGCGTCTTGGCCTCGATCAACTTGTCGCGCACTTTCTTGAGCAGGGCCTTGTCGCCGCTGCAGGGTTCGCCGCCCAGGTACATGATGGCCAGCGCCATCACGTCACCCATCTCGGGCACCACGTTGATCTTGCCCTGCAGTTCGGGCGGCGGATCGAAGATGATGGCCGAAGTGTTCACGTCGCCCTTGTAGAGCTTGGTGTTGGCGGCAACGCCGGTCGAGCCCCACAGCCACGGCACGGTGTACTTTCGGCCGGGATCATAGGGCACGTCCTGCCACTTCGCTTCGACGTTCTTGAAGTTCTCCATCTTGTTGGGCTCGGTCTCGAGCAGAAGCCCTTCGCTGATCCAGATCGGCACGAAGTTGGAGGAGGGGATTACGACATCCATGCCGTGTCCGCCGGCGCGCACCTTGGCGAGCGCGGTGTCGTTGGAGTCGAAGTCGGTAATTGTCACCTTGACGTCGTACTTCTCCTCGAACTTCTTGATCATGTCGAGGCTGGTGTAGTCACCCCAGTTGTAGATGTTGAGTTGGCCCGCGGCCTGGGCCGTGCCGGCCATGGTCATGATGGCAAGGCCGCAGACGGCGGCCAGCATTCCGGATTTCATGTGTGCACCCCTTGGGTTGTCGTTCTTGCGCTTCTCCCCGCCCATTGCCCGGTCGTCCGGGTCTCTTGGCGCAACAACACAATCACCAACTTGCCCGCGGTGTGCAAGGGTGTTTCAAGCGGCGGCTGGAGGAAATCTCAGGCGTGGGAGAGCAGGGCCTTGGCCGTTTCTTCGTTGGTGATGAGCACGTTGGTGGCCGCAAGCTTCATCCCTGCAATCAGGGCGGGAACCTTGTCGAGTCCGCCCGAGATCATCACCCGGCGCGGCACCTTGCGCAGGCGCTCGATGGGCGTGGACATGACGCGCCCGTTGATCGGGTGATCGACGATGCGGCCATTGGCATCGAAGAAATTGTAGAGCAGATCTCCCACCGCATTGGCGGCGATCAGCGACTGGCGTTCGCTCTCGCTGAAGAAGCCGAAGCGGAAGGAGGTCGACATGGCCGACATGGTGCCCACGCTCATCAGCGCCATGTGCATCTTCTCCACACGGTTCAGCACGCTGTCGAGGCCGCAGCGTTCAATGAGGGCGCGGCGCGTGTCGGCACTGTCGACCACCGCAGGCGCGGTGAGGAGGTAGCAATCCGCACCCACGGTGTTGGCGAACTGCCAGGCGAATTCCGCGGGGTTGAATCGGCGGGCCTGCACGATGCCACCCAGCAGCGAGACCACCTCGACGTTGTTCAGTTCCTTGGGCGAGAGCGTCTGCAGAGATTCATAGAGAGTGGCGCCCCAGCCCACGCCGAGGCAGAAATCATCCGTGAGCTGATCAGTGACATACATGCCCGCGGCAAAACCGATCGCCTTGTTGACGTGCGCTGGTTCCGCCGGCTCCGGCACCACCACGGCGTCCACGAGATTGAAGCGCAGCTTCAGCCTGGCCTCGAGGTCGAGGCATTCCGCCACTCCGCCGGTAATCCAGATCTTCACCTCGCGCTGCTTCAGCGCCTCGTTGATATTGCGCACCACGGTGACGCGGCCGATGCCGAGGCGGTCGGCGATTTCATTTTGCGTCAGGCCCTCGACGTAGTACATCCATGCAATCCGCATGCGGTTCCGCGCCACCCGGCCCGCCGTGCGCTCCGGCAGGGGAGCCGCTGAAAAGCCGTTCTTCGCCTTGTCCAACATCGCGCGTCGCTCCCGTCTGAGAGGGAACCGGTTCGAGAACCGGCACCCCGGGCCATGGATACTTATGTCCATCCATAGCACATTTGTTTCGGAATTGAGAGCATCCGTCTTGGCAATTCGGTGAATTCGGGTGAAAAGTGGCCCAATATCAGCCCTGTTTCGAAGAAAGTATGGGACTTATCCAGACCAAAACGAAACATTTGCATCGGGCAAATACATTTAGTAGTCTAATTCGAACGAGAACACTAAGGCCCCTCGAAGGGCTCTCCGGGAGGATCAAGCGGAATGCCTGCTACAGGTATCTCCAGATTTGGCGTGTGGTTCGACGCGGCACCGGTGTGTGACCGCAGGCGGCCTGCGTGCCTCGCTCCGTTCTCCGGCTTTTCATCGAAGATTTCGTGCCGTTCCCGCACCGGGACTACGGATCCGAAAAACCTGCGCAGCGGCTGGCCTGCCGCAGCACCGGGCTTCCATCAGACAGGCCACACAAACGGAGGAATGTGATGACGTTAAAGAAGTCGGGTCTCGTCACCCGCCGCTCGGTGCTGAAGAGCACGGCGGCGACAGGTGCGGCGCTCAGCGTGGGCGGTGTGAACCTGTTCAATGTCAACCGGGCCTTTGCCGACATGGCAAATCCGGCAGACGTTCTGGCCAAGATCAACGTGGCCAACTACGTGAACAAGGATTACCAGAAGCAGTACGGCCTGAACGGCGACGAACTGATGTGGGATCCCAACAAGGACTGGATCCGCACCGCCGACTGGGAAGCCATCCGCAAGGAACACGGCGGCAAGACCGTCCGCTTCCTCATCTCGTCGGACGACCGTGAATCGGCGCTGCAGGGCACCCAGCCCTTCAAGGACCTCTCGGGCATCAACATCGACCTCGTCGCCATTCCTGATGGCGACATGAAGAACAAGATCGTCTCGGAAGCCATGTCCGGGAACCCGTCGTTCGACTGCATGCAGTTCTTCTCTCCCTGGCTCGGCGACTTCGCCGCGCAGGGCCTGCTGGCCAAGCTCGACGACTACGCCGCCAAGTGGAAGCTGCCGCTTGACGACTTCTACGACACCTACCGCCTGAACTACGCCAACTTCGGCGACCAGGGCATGTACGGCATTCCCTTCGACTGCGACATCCAGCAGGTGCACATCCGCAAGTCGATCTTCAAGAAGGTCCTCGGCAAGGATCCGGACACCATCAACACCATTCCGACCTACGAGGAAATGGTGCGTCTGGCGCCCGAACTCAACAAGGCCGAGAAGGGCGTTGCCGGCATCGGCATGATGGCTGGCCGCGGCTTCTGGGCCACCTACCTGTGGGAGCACATTGCTGCCCAGCACGGCATGATGCTGTTCGACGACAAGTGGGAACCGATCTTCAACGGCGACGCCGGCATGAAGGGCCTGGAAACCATTCTCGCCCTGTCGAAGAGCGCCATCGAAGGCGTTGCCGCTGCCGACTGGCCGACCAACCGTGGCGCCTTCCTCGGCGGCCAGATCGCCTGCAACATCTCGTGGCAGGACTCGGGCACGCAGGCCACGCGTCCCGACCAGTCGAAGCTGGGTGACGACGTTCTCACGATCTATGAACCGCGCGTTGCCGGCGGCGTCTACTGCCCGCCGAACATTGCCGGTTCGACCTCGTCGGTCGCCGCCACCTCGCCGGAACCGGAAGCAGCCTTCCTGCTGCTGTCGTTCCTGACGACCTCGTCGATCATGGCCATGAACGAAGCCAACGCCAACGGCGTGGCCCCGGGCTACCGCTCGGTGCTCAACAACGAGAACCTCCGCAAGGTTTCGCAGCCGGCCAAGATCTGGGCCGAGTCGCTCGACTACGCCTGGTGCTCGCCGCGCCTCCCGTCGGCCTTCGACATGGAGCAGGAAATCGGCTTCCAGATCAACGACTGCATCGTCGGCAAGATCACCGCGAAGGAAGCTCTCGACAACGCTGCCGCCAAGGTCAAGGACATCATGACCAAGTCGGGCTTCTATGCAGGCAAGGACCCCGTGTCCTACGCCTCCATGGCTCCCGGCCTGAACCTCGGCGCCGGCAAGAAGGCTCCCATCTGATCCTCCCTGAACTGATGGCCGGGGAAACCCCGGCCATTTTTCTTCCGCTTGCACCGCCGCCATTTCTCGCGGCACACTCGATCTCCTCCAGACGGCAGACTGCACATGAGCGCCACAGCCACCTTGCCCTCGACCGCGATGAAGCGACGCCGCAGCCCTCTGGCCCGGAAGCTCTTTCCCTATCTGCTGGTGATGCCGGCGGTGATCTATCTGCTGCTGATCACGCTCTATCCCGGCGTCTATGCCATGTACCGCTCGCTCTATTCGGGCAAGTTCAAGCTGGAGTGGGCCGGCTTCGCCAACTACCGCGACATATTCTCCGACACAGAGTTCCTGAACGCTCTGTGGAATACGCTCTTCCTGGGCTCGATCACGCTCGCCATCGAATTCGTCCTCGCCATGGTTCTTGCGGCACTCGTCTACCGCGACCCGTGGGTGAAGGGCCTGCGCATCATCTTCCTGCTGCCCATGCTGCTCATGCCGTCCGCCGTCACCTTCATCTGGAAGCTGATGTTCAACGACGGCCGCATCATCAGCGACCTGATGAAGCGCATCGGCCTCATCGACTTCAACGTGGACTGGATGTTCACGCCCGCACTTGCCCGCCTCGTCGTCATCTGGACCGACGTGTGGCAGTGGACACCCTTCCTCTTCATCATCTTCGTCGCCGGCCTTCAGGGCCAGGACAAAGAAGTGGAGGAGGCCGCCCGTCTTGACGGCGCCTCGTGGACCAAGCTCTTCTTCAACATCACGCTGCCCATGATGCGGCCGATCATCGCCATTGCGCTCATCCTGCGCGGCATCGACATCCTCAACATGTTCACGCCGATCCAGCTCATCACCCACGGCGCCCCCGGCGGCGCCACCGAAACGCTGGGCTACTACATCAACCGCGTGGCGTGGGATGGCCCCAACTTCGGCTATGCCTCGGCGATTTCCGTCGTCGTGCTGGCCTTCACCGTCGTTGCCGCACAGCTCCTCGTGCGCCGCTACTTCCGCTCGGGAACAGAAGCATGAAATCGAAGCGCTCCATCGTCGGCACCATCATTCTCCTCGCCTGGGTCGTCGTCTCGATCTGGCCGATCTGGTACTTCGCCACGATCGCGCTCCGCCCGCGTGTCGAGATCATTGCACCCGATCCGATCTACTGGCCCACTTTCACCACCGAAACCTGGGCCAAGATCCTGGATGAATGGCCAATGGGCCGCTACTTCTTCAATTCCATCGCCTCGGTGGTGGGCAGCGTCTTCATCTGCCTGCTGCTCGGCGTGCCTGCCGCTTATTCGCTGTCGCGCTACCGCTACAAGGGCCGCGAGGACATCGGCAACTACATCCTCTCGACGAAGATGATGGCCCCGGTCGTGGTCGCCATCCCGCTCTATGTGCTCTTCGCCCAGTTCCGCATGCTCGATACGGTGTGGGCGCTGATGATGGTCTATGCCGCCATCAACCTCTCGATCGTGGTGTGGATCATCCGCTCCTACATGATCGACATTCCCCACGAGATCGAGGACGCGGCCCGCACCGATGGCGCCTCCGACCTGCGCATCCTCTGGGAGATCATCATCCCCATGTGCCTTCCGGGCATCATCACGGCGGCGGTCATCGCCTCGGTCTTCGCCATGAACGAGTATCTGCTCACCCTCGTCATCGGCCGTAAGGACGCCTACACGATGTCGATCGCACTCGGGAACTTCAAGGGCGGCTCCGACGGCATCATCTACAATGCCATCGCGCTCGTCGCCTTCATGGCCTTCTTCCCGATCCTGGCGCTGGTCATCGCGATCCAGAATCATCTCTCGCGCGGCCTCACCATGGGCGCCGTAAAGGGCTGATCCGGCTCGGCGTTTACCCAACCGAAGATGAACGGCTCGTTCAAGGGCCGTTCAGTGCTATGCTGCAACCTTGCCGGGATAAGGGCAACAGCAGCGAGGCGCACCCATGCTTGATTCACTCAAGGAACGTCCCATCGACTTCCGCATCTTGAAGGACCTGAACTTTCCCGACGTCCTCATCCGGGCCGGCGAAACCATCGTCAGCGAAGGCGACGACGGCACGCTGATGTACATGATCCGCAAGGGCACCGTGGAGGTGCGCATCAACGGCATCCCGGTGGAAGAGATTTCCGACGGCGGCATCTTCGGCGAAATGGCGCTGCTCGAACACTCGACCCGCAGCGCCAACATCGTCGCCAAGACCGATGTGGAGGCCGTACCTCTGGACGAGAAGCGCTTTATGGTGCTGCTCGCCAAGGTGCCGCACTTCAGCCTGCTGATCATGCGCCTGCTGGCCCGCCGCATCCGCAAGATGAATTCGAAGCTCGCCGTTCTTCAGGCTGTGAGCGTCGATCCCGCCTGAGTCAGAGAAGCCCGCGCCCCGCGAGGTTGCGCATCAGGTGTGACACGCCGAAGCGCCACGGCGGGCACTGGTCAGTGGACCGCACCGTGTTGATCAGCGCCCCCAGCTTCGGGTTCGAGACGCTTACCACGTCACCATGCTTGTGGGTGAAGCCCGAGCCCGGCGCGTCGCGGTCCTGGGTGGGCGCAAACACCGTGCCGCAGAACAGAACGAAGCCATCCGGATACTGATGGTGTGGGCCGATGGCGCCTTCCACCAGCTTGAGTGGCGGGCGGCTGATGCGGCTCATGTTGCTGCCGCCTGTCAGGGTGAAGCCGTCCGGCCCTTCCACGGCGAGCGACACATCCATCGTGTTCACGTCGGCAAGACCATAGCTCTCGTCAAAGAGGCGAATGAAGGGGCCGAGCGCGCAGGAGGCGTTGTTGTCCTTGGCCTTGCCGAGGAGCAGGGCGGAGCGGCCTTCCACGTCGCGCAGGTTCACGTCGTTGCCGAGGGCTGCCCCGATGATCGTGCCGGCGCTGTTCACCACCAGCACGCATTCGGGCTCGGGGTTGTTCCATTGCGAAATGGGATGGATGCCCACCTCGGCGCCGAAGCCCACCGCACTCATCACCTGCGACTTGGTGAAGATCTCGGCGTCCGGCCCGATCCCCACTTCCAGATACTGCGACCAGGCGCCTTTCTCGATCAGCGCCTTCTTGAGCGCCATGGCTTCGGGAGAGCCGGGCACCAGCTTCGACAGGTCATCGCCGATGAGGCGGGAAATGTCGCGGCGGATGCCGTCTGCCAGCGCCGGGTTGCCGCGGGCCTTTTCCTCGATCACCCGCTCCAGCATGGAGGTGGCGAAGGTGACGCCCGCGGCCTTGATGGCCTGAAGGTCAATGGGAGCGAGCAGGCGGACAGGCGCAGGCGCACCCGAGAGGGTCGCCGCCAGCACGTCCTTGAGCGCGCCCACGGGCGTGCCCGTTGCAGCCTTCGCGGTGGCGGCGGGGCTTGCCGCCTCGCACAGGTCCCGCATGGTCGGGATGTCGCGCGAGGTGATGTCGAACAGCGTGCCACCGCGCACCATCACGATGGCAGGGCCAACGCCCTCGCGCCAGACACGGCCCACATGCACGCCGTCCGCCGTTGCGTTTTCCGTCAGGCGGATCGCTTCTGCCGCTTTCATCGCTTGGTCCTCACACCATCAGTTCAATCAGGAAGGGCCCCGGTTGCTTGTAGGAATGCTGCATCAGCCGGGCGCAATCCTCAAGCGTCGTGGCGCGCGCCGCCTCCACGCCGAAGCCGCGCGCCATCTTCACGAAGTCCATGTCGGGGTTGCCAAGGTCGAGCATGTTCATGGCGGTGGGGCCGGGGTTGGCGCCCACGGCATAATACTCGCCGATTAGGATCTGGTACTTGCGGTTGTTGATGATCACGGTGGTCACGGGCAGGCGTTCGCGCGCCTGCGTCCACAGCGATTGGATCGTGTACATGGCCGAACCGTCGGCCTGGATGTTGAGAACGCGGCGGCCCTTGCCGGCAACCGCAGCACCCGTTGCCGCCGGCATGCCGTAGCCGATGGCGCCACCCGTCACCATCATCCAGTCGTGCGGGCGGGCCGCATAAGAGCCCGGGAACATGAAGGTGCCGAAGGTGATTGCCTCGTCGACGACGATGGCATCATCGGGAATGACCGCACCGAGGAGCGCGCCGAAACCTTCCGACGACGGCGCGCCATGGGGTACTTCGGGCCGCCGCCCGGTATCGAACACGGTGGTGCGCGGCGCACCGATATCCTGGGCCAGCGCATCGAGGGCTTCCACAAGGTCCTGACCCGGCTGGGCCAGCACGGTGACGCTTGCTGTCTCGGGCGCGTGATGGCTGGGCACGCCGGGATAGGCGAAGAAGCCGACAGGAGGCCGCGAGCCCACGCAGATGATGTGCTCCACGTCCTTCAGGCGGTCGATCGCCATGGCGGCAGGATAGGGCACGCGTTCGAGCGGCAGGCGGCCCGTGCCGCGCGCCTGCAGGCCGTTGATCGACTCCGCCATCACCCGGCAGCCGGTCTTGGCCTGGATGCGAGCGGCATGCTGTTGCGCCGCATGGGTCAGCGCCTCGTCACCCAGCAGCAGCAGCACGTTCGACTTCTCTTTCAGGATCGTCGCAGCGGCGCGCAGCTTGGCCACGTCGAAGGGCCGGACGGCAAGGGCAGGGAGGCGGGGCGCAACCACACCGCCCTCATTCCACGAAATATCCGAGGGCACGATGAGCGTGGCGATCTGGCCCGGCGCCTTGCGCGCAGCCTGCACAGCTTCCGCCGCGTCGGCGCCAAGTTGGGCCGTGTCGCGGGCGGTGCGCACCCAGTGCGAGACGGTCTCCGCCACCTTCACGGTATCCATGGCGAGAGGCGGTTCATACTGGGCGTGATAGGTCGCCTGGTCGCCCACGATGTTGAGAACGGGCGAACGCGCCTTCCTGGCATTGTGAAGATTGGCGAGCCCGTTGGCGAGGCCCGGCCCGCAGTGGAGCAGCGTCACCGAGGGTTCGCGCGCCACGCGGCCATAGCCGTCGGCCATGCCGGTCACCACGTTTTCCTGCTGGCCCGGAATGCAGCGCAGGCCGGGGATGCGGTCGAGTGCGGCCACGAAATGCATTTCGCTGGTGCCGGGGTTGGCGAAGCAGACCTTCAGGCCGTTGCCGATGAGCGTGTGGACGAGGCTTTCCGCACCGTTCATCCGGGGCGGCTGGGTGGGGGAGTTTTCCATGACTCACCTTATCGCTGCTTTGCCCGGCGGCCTCAACCCCACGTCTTTTCTGACGTGAACGGTCACATGAACGGCGTTGACGCCTAGGTTGCACGTGCAATAGTGCCCGTTGCGAGCGAGGGAAAGAGCGATGGAAACACGACCGGTTCCGGCCTTCAACGGCATTCCCGCCCTGGGACTCGGCACCTATCCCCTGTCCGGGCAGGATTGCACCGACATCGTCAAGATGACAGTGGGACTTGGTTACCGCCACATCGACACCGCCCAGATGTATGGCAACGAACGCGAGGTGGGCGCGGCCCTCAAGAGCTGCGGCGTGCCGCGCGGCGAGATCTTCGTCACCACCAAGGTCGACCCCTCCAACAACGGCAAGGCCCGCTTCTCGGATTCCGTGAAGCGCTCCATCGATGATCTGGGCGGGCCTGTCGATCTGTTGCTCATCCACTGGCCGCCGCCCGATGCGGAGATTGATGCCACGCTCGACTTGTTGAAGGCGGAGCAGGTGGCCGGCCGCACGGCCCGCATCGGCGTTTCAAACTTCACGCCGCGCATGCTGCGCCAGGCGGCGAAGCGCCTGCCGGAGATCGCCTGCAATCAGGTGGAGTACCATCCGCTCCTCGATCAGCGCGAGCTGAAGAAGGCCGCCGATGCGCTCTCCCTGCCGCTTGTCGCCTACAGTCCGGTGGCGCGCGGCCGCACCTTCCAGAACGGGGTGATCAAGGCGATTGCCGAGAAGCACAAGCGCCCGCCCTCCGAGATCGTGCTGCGCTGGATCGTGCAGCAGGGCGTGGTGGCCATCCCCAAGACCTCGAAGCGCGACCACGCCGCCTCGAACCTCAACATCTTCGCGTTCGAACTGTCGCCCGATGAAATGACGGCGATCTCCGGCATCGGCTCGTCCGCGGGCCGCACCATCAATCCGGGCTGGATGTCGGGGCGCTGGAATGACTGAGCGCCACATCAGGCTCGCGCCGGAGCCGCTCACGCCGGAGGCCTTCCGCCCCTATGGCGACGTGCTGGAAACCTCGCGGGTGTCGCCCCGCACCATCAACCAGGGCTTCGCGCAGCGCTTCAACGACCTCTGCCATGTGGATGTGGCAACGGGCGAGGGCGCGGTGAATGTGAGCCTCTTCACCGCCAATCCGCGGCCGCACCCCATCGCCGTCGAACTCATGGAACGGCATCCGCTCGGCACCCAGGCCTTCATCCCCATGCAGGACCGGCCGTGGCTGGTGCTCGTCTGCGATGACCCGCTCGATCCTTCGACCTACCGGCTCTTCGCCGCAACAGGGAGACAGGGCGTGAACTATGCCCGCAAGGTCTGGCATCATCCGCTGCTCGTCTTCGATCCCGAAAGCCATTTCCTCATCGTCGACCGGAAGGGCCCCGGCGAAAACACCGAAGAGGTCTGGCTGCCGCGCGACTGGAAGCTGCAGGCGTTTGCAAATCACGCGGCAGATCATTAGCCTTGGCGGCATGAGCAAGACACCTCGCTATTTCGCGCCCCATGGCGGGCAGCCGCCGCAGACCGACCTTCTCACCGGGCGGGCCATTTTCACCACCGCCTATGCCGTGATCCCCAAGGGGGTGATGCGCGACATCGTCACCAGCTACCTGCCGGGCTGGGACAAGACGCGCGCCTGGATCATCGCGCGGCCCATGTCGGGCTTTGCCGAAACCTTCTCGCAATACATCATGGAAGTGACCCACGGCGGCGGCAGCAAGACGCCGGAGCCGGACCCCCGTGCCGAAGGCGTGCTCTTCACCGTGGAAGGCACCTACACCCTCATGATCGGGGAGAAGGTGCATGTGATGAAGCCCGGCGCCTATGCCTATCTTCCGCCCGGCGCCAAATGGGCGGTGCGGAACGAGGGCGTCGAGCCCGCCCGCTTCCACTGGATCCGCAAGCGCTACGAGGCGGTGCCGGGCATTCCGTTGCCCGAGGCCTTCGTCATCAACGAGCAGGATGTGGCGCCGTCGGTCATGCCGGATTGCAACGGCGTGTGGTCCACGACCCGCTTCGTCGATCCCGCCGACATGCGTCACGATATGCATGTCACAATCGTGAATTTCGAGCCGGGCGGCATCATCCCCTTCCTCGAAACCCACGTGATGGAGCACGGCCTCTACGTGCTGGAAGGCAAGGCCGTCTACAAGCTGAACGGCGACTGGGTGGAAGTGGAGGCAGGCGACTTCATGTGGCTCCGCGCCTTCTGCCCGCAGGCCTGCTACGCGGGCGGCCCGGGCCGCTTCCGCTATCTCCTGTACAAGGACGTGAACCGCCACGCGCGGCTCGATCCCTTCGCAGCGCGCTGACGCATCGTGCGAGCAAGTGGCATCCACTTGCGAAGCGAAAGATGCGTTAAAACAAATATCTCGCGCAACTTTTCTCTCTCACATCGTACCGATGTGATCGTCCGTTGCGCTAGGCAATCCCGAGGAAAACGGCGAGCGCGCGGGTGACCTGCATCATCTCGACCTCTGCGAGCTTGCCTACGCGCTTTCCGATCCGTGTAAGCGAGAGGGTGGTGACCTTGTCGATGGCGATCTGCGATGGTTGCTGCAGGCCGTTGCCCTTTGTGGGCTGGACAGTCTGGCGAAGCAATGGAACGTCGTCCCGCAAGTCGCTCGTAAACGGACAGACTGTGACCGATGGCACATCCGAAAACGCATCCGACTGAATGACCAAGCAGGGGCTGGGTTTGCCGTAGTCGCCGGGCGAGGAAGCAATCACGATGTCGCCACGGCGAAAGCCCATGGGCGCTCAGGCCTTCGGCCAGTCTTCAGCCGCCTCGATAAAGCCCATCAGTTCGTCGCCGGCGGGGTCGGAGACCGCAAGCCGCCGCGACTGGTTGCGGCAGGCGGCAAGGAACTTCGGATCCTTGGTGTCCGGCAGCCACAATTGCACCGGCTTGAGACCGGCCGCCCGCAACCGCGCGCGATATTCCGCCATGCGCTTCGATGCCGGTGAGGGCGTCTTGCGCGAGCGGGATGCGGGTGTGGAGCGGGACCGTGCCATGGTCTGACATATAGCGCGTAACATGTTACGGCGCAAGGTATTGCGTGGGCCATGACGGCGAAATCTGAAGGCTGCGAAGCCCTACAAACTGCTCGCCTGATGCTTCGCCTTGTCGAGCCAGGCCGGGCTGATCTCCACGCCCCAGCCGGGAGCGTCCGTCACGGTGACGTGCCCGTCCTTCACCACGTACGGATCATTGCGGAAGAGGCCGTACTGCCAGGGATAGTAGTCCGCCTCTTCGATGGAGAATTCGAGATACTTCCCCGCATTCGGAATCGCCCGCAGAAGATGCATGGTGCAGAGTGTCACGAGCGAGAGGTTGGCCGCGTGCGGCGTGCAAGGCAGGCCCGCTGCCGCCCCCATCCGCGCCACTTCCATGCTGCGCAGCATGCCGCCCATGTACATGACGTCGGGCTGGATGATGTCCACGGCGCGCATGGCGATCATCGTCTTCCAGGCGGTGAACTCGCAATCCTGTTCGCCGCCCGTGACGTCGATCGAGAGCGCATCCGTCACCTGCTTGGTCTGCTCGAACTCCCAATAGGGGCAGGGCTCCTCGAAATGGCCGATGCCGTTCTGCTCGAGCAGGCGGCCCACTTCGATGGCCCGCTTCGGCGAGTAGCATGAGTTGCCGTCGACGAGCTTGTCCACGCCGTCGCCCAGGGCCTTGGAAACAACCGGGACAACCGCCTCGGTGCGGCCCGGCCATTCGTCCTTGTCGCGCCCGCACTCCGCCCCCACGCGCCACTTGAAGGCATCGAAGCCATGCGCATCGCGGAGTTTCAGGAAGCGCTTCGCCTCGTCTTCCGGCGTGATGTCGCGCTTCATCGAGGAGGCATAGCAGCGGAGCTTGCCCGGCGTGCCGCCGAGAAGGGCGGTGACAGGCTTTCCCTCCAGCTTGCCGCGCAGGTCGAGGAGGGCGGTGTCGAGGCCGGTCATGGCGCGGCGGAGGTACGAGCCCGGATACTTGTGTTCGCGCTCGCCAATCAGGTTCAGCGTGTCGGCAAAGTCGAGGGCATTGGTGCCCAGCGCATGGCGGGCCACCTGGCGGTGAAAGATCTCGCAGGTGATGTCGGCATTGTAGGTCGAGACCTGGCCCCAGCCGGTGGCGCCCGTTTCCGAGGTGGCGCGGACGAAGCCCACGAATTCATTGCAGAAAGTCTCAAGCCTTGTGATTTTCATGTGTCTCTCCCGGGATGCAATCTGCGCGATGTCGGGGGCTTTCGTCCATGCCGGATGCGACAGGCCTGTGACGCCATCGGGCAAGCTTGACATCCCCCCGCACCCCCGCCACATCTGGCCCCGGAGACCTGACCCATGCCGAAGCCCGCCCTCAAGATCCTGCTCGCGGCCCCGCGCGGCTTCTGCGCCGGCGTGGTGCGGGCCATCGACATCGTGGAGCGCGCCCTCGAGGTCTATGGCGCACCGGTCTATGTCCGCCACGAGATCGTCCACAACAAGTTCGTGGTCGACGGCCTGAAGGCCAAGGGCGCCATCTTCGTCAAGGAACTGGATGAGATCCCGGCAGGCGATCACCCCGTGGTGTTCTCGGCCCATGGCGTGCCGAAGGCTATTCCGGCCGAGGCCCAGCGCCGCAAGATGTTCCAGCTCGATGCCACCTGTCCGCTCGTCACCAAGGTGCACCTCGAGGCCCAGCGTCATTTCGACGAGGGCTGCGAGATCATCCTCATCGGGCACGCCGGCCACCCCGAGGTGATCGGCACCATGGGGCAATTGCCGCAAGGTGCGGTTACGCTGATCGAGACGCCGGAAGATGCGGAAGTCCTTCAGGTGCGCGATGCTTCCAAGCTCGCCTACATCACCCAGACCACGCTCTCGGTCGATGATACGGCGGGTGTGATCGAGGTGCTGCGCCGCCGCTTCCCGGACATTCGCGGGCCGGTGAAGGAAGATATCTGCTACGCCACCACCAACCGGCAGGAAGCGGTGAAGTCCATCGCCAACCAGCTCGACATGCTGCTTGTTGTGGGCGCGCCCAATTCGTCGAATTCCAAGCGCCTTGTCGAAGTGGGCCAGAAGAACGGCTGCCCCCGCGCGCTTCTGGTGCAGCGGGCGAGCGAACTGAACTGGGATGACCTGAAGAACCTCAAGACTCTCGGCCTCACGGCAGGCGCTTCTGCGCCGGAAGTTCTGGTCAACGAGATCGTCGATGCCTTCCGCGAACACTACGATGTGACCGTCGAGAAGGTGACGCTGCGCGAGGAGAACGTCTCCTTCAAGCTGCCGCGTGAACTGCGCGAAAACCAGCCCGCCGCATGAGCGCCAACACCGTCGTCATCCACACTGATGGCGCCTGTTCCGGAAATCCGGGGCCGGGCGGCTGGGGCGCCATTCTCGATTACAATGGCACCCGCAAGGAACTCTTCGGCGGCGAGGCCAACACCACCAACAACCGCATGGAACTGAAGGCGGCGATCGAGGCATTGAATGCGCTCACGCGGCCCTGCGCGGTCGCCATGCATGTCGATTCCCAATACGTGAAGGACGGCATCACCAAGTGGATTCATGGCTGGAAGAAGAACGGCTGGAAGACCGCCGACAAGAAGCCCGTGAAGAACGTGGAGCTGTGGCAGGCGCTCGATGAGGCGATCAAGCGTCACCAGATTTCCTGGCACTGGGTGAAGGGCCACGACGGCAATCCCGACAACGAACGCGCCGACGAACTGGCGCGCCAGGGGATTGCGGAGATCCGCGCCGCCGGGCGCTGAGTTAAGCGGGTTCGCGCGGCTCGATCAGGTCCCAGCCGTTTCCGTAGAGGTCTTCGAAGACGGCGACGGTGCCATAGGGCTCATGGCGCGGCTCCTCGCGGAAGACGATGCCCGCCGCCTTCATCCGCGCTGCCGTGGCAGTGAAGTCGTCACAGTGCAGGAAGAAGGCGACGCGCCCGCCCGCAGCCTTGCCGATGGCTGCGACTTGTTCGGGGCCTTGCGCCTTGGCGAGGATGAGGCCTGCGCCATCGTCAGAAGCCGCAACACGCACCCAGCGTTTGCCCTCGCCCATCGATACGTCTTCCATCAGACGGAAGCCGAGCTTGTCCGTGAACCACGCAATCGCTTCATCATAGTCCCGCACCACATAGGTGACGGCCTTGAGCACCAGCGCCATCAGCCCTTCGCCAGTTCGCGGAGCTTGAACTTCTGGATCTTGCCCGTGCTGGTCTTGGGGATTTCGGTGAAGACCACGTAGTGCGGCACCTTGTAGTGGGCGAGGTGATTGCGGCACCAGGCGATGATTTCCTCGGCGGTTGCCGTCTTGCCGGGCTTCAGTTCCACGAAGGCGCAGGGCGTCTCGCCCCACTTCTGGTCAGGCTTCGCCACCACGCCCGCGGCCTGCACGGCAGGGTGCTTGTAGAGCGCATCCTCCACCTCGATCGACGAGATGTTCTCGCCACCCGAGATGATGATGTCCTTGGAGCGGTCCTTGAGCTGGATGTAGCCGTCCGCATGCAGCACGCCGAGGTCGCCGGAGTGGAACCAGCCGCCCTTGAAGGCTTCGTTGGTGGCCTTCGGGTTCTTGAGATAGCCCTTCATCACCACGTTGCCGCGGAACATCACTTCGCCCATGGTCTCGCCATCGGCGGGCACACGCTGCATCGTCTCCGGGTCCATGACGGTGAGGTCTTCGAGCGCATGATAGCGCACGCCCTGGCGGGCCTTCTTGGCGGCGCGCTGCGGGCCGGCGAGTTCATCCCACTCCGCCTTCCAGTCATTGACCACGGCGGGGCCATAGGTTTCGGTGAGGCCATAGAGATGCGTGACGTTGAAGCCGGCATCGGCCATGGCCGCGAGAACCGCTTCGGGCGGCGGTGCGGCAGCGGTGAAGAACTCCACTTTCTGCGAGAGCGCGCGCTTGTCTTCGGCGGGCGCGTTGAGGATCGTCGACATGACGATGGGCGCGCCGCAGAGATGCGTCACCTTGTGATCGTCCAGTGCGGCCCAGATCAGCTTGGAGCGCACCCAGCGCAGCGTCACGTGGGTGCCGCCGATCACCGAGAGCGACCACGGGAAGCACCAACCGTTGCAGTGGAACATGGGCAAGGTCCAGAGATAGACGGCATGCTTCGGCATCGTTGCCGTCAGCACGTTCCCTTGTGCGAGGAGGGCGGCACCGCGGTGATGATACACAACGCCCTTGGGATTGCCGGTCGTGCCGGAAGTGTAGTTGAGCGAGATCGCGTCCCATTCGTCATCGGGCCAGTGCCAGGCGTAATTGGCGTCGCCCGATTGCAGGAAGCGCTCATAGTCCTCCGTGCCCACGCGGCTGCCGTCCACCTCGTATTCGGGATCGACATAGTCGATGATCAGCGGCTTCACCTTGCACAGGGCGAGTGCTTCGGCGCCGAGCTTCGAGAATTCCTTGTCGACGATGAAGACCTTGGCCTCGGCATGGTCGAGGGAGAAGGCGATGGTCGCCGCATCGAGGCGCGTATTGAGGGTGTTGAGCACGCCCTTTGTCATGGGCACGCCGTAGTGGCATTCCAGCATGGCGGGCGTGTTGGCGAGCAGCACCGACACGGTATCGCCCTTGCCGATGCCGTGCTTTGCGAGCGCCGAACCCAGCTTGCGGCAGCGGGCATAGAACTCCCGGTAGGTGACGCGGGCATTGCCATGGATGATGGCGAGGCGGTCGGGATAGACGGCGGCCGAGCGCTCCAGGAAGGAGAGCGGCGTCAGCGGCTGGAAATTGGCGGCGTTCTTGTCGAGGTCGTGATCGTAGGAAGACATGCGAGGGCACCCGTTGAGGACGCCCCTTTTAGCAAGCCTTTCGATTAAAGCGAGGCCAGACCTTCGTCCAGTTTCTGGGCCTCGGCACGGGCATGGTGCCAGCGGGCGGCGTAGCCGGCCAGCCACCAGCACAGGGCGGCAAGGGCGATCCCGGCATAGCCGTCAACCGCATAGTGCCAGCCCAGGTGGACGGAGCCCACGAGGATGATGCCGCAATAGACGGCAAAGGCGATGCCGAGCCCCCGGCAGCGCCGCCAGGTGGCGAGCGCAAAGAGAAGCGCCGAGGCATTGTGCATGGAGGGGAAGGCCGAGATGCCGATGGGGGCGGTCTTGCCCGTGTAGCCGTCCCACAGCAGCTGCTGGGTATCGAGCGAGAGGATGGGAATGCGTGTGTTGACGTCGTGGAGATAGCTCATCAGCGGCGCGAAGGGATCGGGCGAGAGGCCGATGCCGCCGTAGTAGACGGGGCCTGCCGAGGAGAAGGCGACCGCCAGAATCCCGCCGCCGATCCACCAGGTCAGCATGTAGGCGAGGAAGAACTGGGTGCGATTCACCGAGGTGCGGGTGGCGAAGCCGAACCACATGAAGCAGCCGAAGAGGGCGAGGAACCAGCAGTTATAGAATACGCTGATGGCGAAGGTCACGTAGTCGTGGCCAAGGATGGGTTGCAGCAGCACCCACGGATCGAAGCCGCCATGCAGGCTGCGGTCGAGGGTGGCCATGGTCGTGTCCCATGCGAAGGGGTTCACGTAGGGGATCATCGGCTTCAGCTCGAGCATGCCCTTGTTGAAGATCACCATGGCGGCAAGGAGCGGCAGGCCGACGATGAAGGCAGCGGGCTTGCGGAACAGTCCCGTCACATCGGCGATCATCTGGCGCGAGGGGCTCTCGGGCTTCAGCACCAGCACATATTGACCGAGGCGGAAGAGGAAGACGGCGACGAGGCCCGCCGGGATCGTCAACGTGATCATGCCCATGACGAGGGCGCGCACAGACGCCACCTTCGCTTCCGGCACGTCACGCAAAAACCAGGTCGTGGTCGCAACGTAGAGCAGGGGAATGACGAAGAAGATCCACTGCTGGCGCAGGCTGAGCCAGAGGAGCCGGGCGCGGTCCGGCGTTGCGGCTGGCGTGGAGAGCGTAACCTCAGACATGGGCAACCTCGGCATTGAACTGTGACACCTGCGGGCGGGACTCCCACCAGCGGGCAATGCGGCCGGAAAGCATCCACAGGCCGAAGGCGATGGGCCAGGCGATGTAGCCGTCGACGGCGTAGTGCCAGCCGAGGTGCACCGAGGCGATGAGCACCAGCAGCGCATGGGCGATCATTACACCCCGCAGGATGCGGCCCTTGTTCCACACCGCGAGCACGAAGAGGAGCGCGGTGGCATTGTGCATGCTGGGCATGGCCGACACGCCGCCGAAGACCGAACCCTCGCTGCGGAAATCCCACAGCATGTTCTGGGTGTCGATGGCCCACAGCGGATAGAGATCGTGGACGTGGTTGAGATAGGTCATGAGCGGCGCGTAAGGATCGGGCGAAACGCCAAGCCGCGTGAGGTAGCAGGGGCCCGCCGACGACATGAGGATGGCAAGCAGCGTGCCGCCCAGGATCCACGTCAGCATGAAGGAGAGGAAGAAGCGGGTGCGCTCCACACCGGGCGTGGCGAGGAAGGCGTAGTAGACCCAGAACATGTTCATCACGAAGAACCACATGTTGTAGTTCACGTTGAGCAGCCACGTGACGAGCGGGAAGCCGAGGATGGGTTGCAGCAGTTCATGCGGGCGGTAGCCGAAGTGCAACGCCATGTCCCAGCGGTCGAGGGTCTCGTCCCAGGCGAAGGGAATGAAGGTCGTGATGTTCGCCTTGAACACCGTGAAGCCGTACATGAAGATGATCAGCGCGGTGAAGAGCGGCAGTCCGCGGGCCATGCGCTCGGGCGAAGAGAGCACGCCCTTGAAGCGCCGCCACAGCACCCTGGCCGGGCGGTCGGGGCGGTCGATCACCACCATCGAACCGAATAGGAAGAGCACGAGCGAGAGCAGCGCAACCGGCACCGAGAAGGTGACGAGGCCGATGAGCGCCTCCACGCCGGAGAGGCCGAAGGCCGAGAGAACAAGCACATAGCCGAGCGCGACCGAGAGCAGCAGGGCATGGGCCGAGAAGCCACGGCGCAGCAACGGCGCGAACTCCGCCCGCGGGGCGGCAACGCCAGTCACAAGGTCAGACACAGTGCTCATGCCGCCACTCCCATACGGGGCGCAAAATGCCTGCAAAAACTCTTAAATCCCGTTAATATCCTCAGACCAAAGTTGGCCTCGCGCGGGGGCGGCGTTGCGCGCGAAAAGGGGCCTCGGACGATCAACGCGAAGACCCGGGAAGAATTGCCATGAGCCGCTACGCCGCCACCTACGACCGCTGGAAGAACGACCGCACCGGCTTCTGGGCGGAGGCGGCGAAGGACGTGGAGTGGGTGAATCCTTGGGACAAGGTCTATGACAGGGTGGACAATCTCGACCGCTGGTTCGTGGGCGCCGAGTGCAACACCTGCTGGAACGCCGTCGACCGCCATGTGAAGGCGGGGCACGGTGCCCGCACCGCCATCCTCTTCGACAGCGCGATGACCGGCACGAAGGCGCGCTACACCTACGATCAGGTGCTCGATGAAGTGGCCCGCCTCGGCGCCTGCCTGCAGGACCTGGGCGTAGGGAAGGGCGACCGCGTCATCCTCTATATGCCGATGATCCCGCAGGCCCTCTTCGGCATGCTCGCCTGCGCCCGCATCGGGGCGGTGCACTCGGTTGTCTTCGGCGGCTTCGCGCCGCATGAGCTCTCCACCCGCATCAACGATGCCAAGCCGAAGGTCATCCTCACCGCCTCCTGCGGCATTGAGCCCGGACGCATCATCGCCTACAAGCCGCTGGTCGATGACGCCATCGCGCAGTCGGAGCACAAGCCGAGCAAGGTCGTGCTGTTCCAGCGCCCGGAAGTGGATGCCGATCTCGGCCCCAACGACGTGGATTGGGCCGCGTTCGTCGACAACCAGAAACGCCGCGCCGAGTGCGTGACGGTGAAGGCCACCGATCCGCTCTACATCCTCTATACCTCCGGAACGACTGGCCAGCCCAAGGGCGTCGTCCGCGACAACGGCGGGCACATGGTGGCGCTCCGCTGGTCGATGGAGAACATCTACGACATCAAGCCGGGCGAGGTCTTCTGGTCCGCCTCCGACGTGGGCTGGGTCGTGGGCCATTCCTACATCTGCTATGCACCACTGCTCATGGGCGCCACCACGCTTGTCTTCGAAGGCAAGCCCGTTGGCACGCCCGATGCCGGCACCTTCTGGCGCGTCATCAGCGAGTACAAGGTGGCAGCCCTTTTCACCGCTCCCACCGCCTTCCGCGCCATCAAGAAGGAAGACCCGGAAGGGAGCCACATCGGCAAGTACGATCTCTCGCACTTCCGCACGCTGTTCCTTGCCGGCGAGCGCGCCGATCCGGACACCGTGAAGTGGGCGGAGAACCATCTCAAGGTTCCGGTCATCGATCACTGGTGGCAGACGGAAACGGGCTGGGCCATCGCCGCCAATCCGGTGGGCCTTGGCCGCCTGCCGGTGAAGTACGGCTCGCCCACCGTGGCCATGCCGGGCTATGAAATCCATGTGCTGGATGAAGGCGGCCACGAGGTTCCGGCGGGCCAGCTCGGCGCCATCTGCGTGAAGCTGCCGCTGCCGCCCTCCTGCCTGCCCACCCTGTGGAATGCCGACGAGCGCTTCCGCAAGAGCTACCTCAGCCACTTCCCCGGCTATTACGAGACGGCAGATGCAGGCTACATCGACGCCGACGGTTACCTCTACATCATGGCGCGCACCGACGACATCATCAACGTCGCCGGCCACCGCCTGTCGACGGGCGGCATGGAAGAGGTGCTGGCCTCCCACCCCAGCGTCGCCGAATGCGCCGTGCTCGGCATCGCCGACGAGGTGAAGGGGCAGTTGCCGCTTGGCCTCGTGGTGCTGAAAGCGGGCGTGAGCAAGACCCCGGCCCAGGTCGAGAAGGAATGCGTCAAGCTGGTGCGCGACCAGATCGGTGCGGTAGCGGCGCTCAAGACGGTGATCACCATCAAGCGCCTGCCCAAGACCCGCTCCGGCAAGATCCTCCGCGCCACCATGCGCAAGATCGCCGACAGGGAGGTCTTCAAGACCCCGGCCACCATCGACGACCCCGTGATCCTCGATGAAATTCGCGAGGCCATGCAGGCACATGGCATCGGAACCTGACATGCCGCGTGAGCGGAGGTAGCCTGCGCTCCACGCGCCTTGTCACTCCCGCACGGCGCAGCTAGGGATATGGCCTCACCGGCGGCAGGAATGATCCCTCAGTCACGCATCAAAGGCATCGTCTTCATGGTTCTCGCCATGGGCAGCTTCATCGCCAGTGACAGCGCCTCCAAGTTCGTTCTCTCCGAGATTCCGCCCTTTGAAGTGGTGATGCTGCGCGCCATCGCCGCCATGGTCTTCTGCCTCGTCGTCGTGGTCGTCATGGGCCATGGCCGCGAACTGCCCCGCATGATCAACCCCTGGGCGCTGGCCCGCGGAGTCTGCGAGGTGGGCGCCAACCTCACCTTCACCTTTGCCATCATGCGCCTTCCGATCGGTGACGTGACCGCCATCTGCCAGACCGCACCGCTGCTCGTCTTCCTCGGCGCCAGTTTCTTCTTCGGCGAAAGGGTGGGGGCCCTGCGCCTGCTGCTCATCAGCGTCGGCGTCAGCGGCGCGCTGCTGGTGGCGCAACCGGGATCGACCGCCTTTTCACCCTATGCACTTCTGGGCTTCGTCGTTGCCATCTCTGCTGCAATCCGTGACCTGATCACCCGCAAGGTGCCGAAGGGCACACCGGCACCCATTGCGGCCCTTGCGGTTCTCGCCATGCTCACGCTGGCAGGCGAGATCGGCATGATCACGACCGAAACACCCGTCATGCCCACGCTCACGCAAGGGCTGCTCCTCGTGCTCGCAGGTGCATTGATGGTGGGCGGCCATGTCGGGCTCTACATCGCCTTCACCTCGGCGCCGGTCCGCACCGTGGCGCCCTTCATGTATGCCCTCACCATCTGGGCCGTGCTCTCCAGCGTCGTCCTCTTCGGCGAGATGCCAAACACGCTGGCGATCGGCGGCATGGCGCTCATCATCCTTGCCGGCGTCGCCGTGATCTTCGTGGACGCGCAGCAAACCCGCACGGAACGTCGGGCGAGGGCCGCCGCCGCGGTCTAGATGATTTCGTCTTCGTCCGGCATGGCGTCGACGCGCGCCGTGGTCTTGATCCGCGCCACGTGGAACAGCGCATCGCCACGATTGACGATGGGCAGGTTGGTGCGCCCGATGATGATGCCGTCATCCTCGGCGAAGACCGGAACCCGCGTGTTGCCGAGGGGGTCGGTGATGATGCCGATGGGTTCGCGCCGTCCCACCCGGTCGCCCACGTGGCGCACCGAATGCAGGATGCCGCCCTCGGGGGCCCGCGTCCACGTGCTCGAGGTGGAGTGAATGGTGTTGGCGTGAGCGGGCACGGCCGGGGCATTCTCGATCATGCCGATGTGCTTCATCACCCTGAGCGTGCCCTTCACGCCCGCCTCGATTGCCGGCTCCTCGAAGCGCAGCGCTTCACCGCCTTCGTAGAGGATCACCTTCACGCCGGCGTTCTTCGCCGATTGCCGGAGCGAGCCCTCGCGCAGCTTCGAGGTCATGATCACTGGCGGGGCAAAGGCTTCGGCCAGCTTCATGAGATCGCTGTCGCCCGGCGCAATGCGGATCTGCGGCAGATTGGTGCGGTGCAGGGCGGCGGTGTGGAGGTCGATGCCATACTGCGCCCGCTTCACCACCTCGCGGAAGAACAGGTCGGCGAGCAGGCTGGTGAGCGAGCCCTGGTCCGAGCCGGGGAAGGAGCGGTTGAGGTCACGCCGGTCGGGCATGTAGCGGGAGTGATTGAGGAAGCCGAAGGCATTGACGATGGGGATCGCCAGCAGCGTGCCCCGGATCGTCTTCAGGGCGTCATGGGCCAGCACCCGCCGCACCACCTCGATCCCCTGGATCTCGTCGCCGTGGACCGCGCCCGAAAGGAACAGCACCGGGCCATCACCGCCGTGCACCACATGCACGGGCAGGTTCATGGGTGTCGCATTGGCCAGCGTCGACACATCGAGATGGATCGTCTCGCGCGTGCCTGCGGCCACGACCCTGCCGCCGAATTCAAACCCCGTCATCTCAGCCCCTCATCCGGCTCCCCAGCCGGTTTCTACGCAGGGAGGTCAGCCTTTCCCGCGCGTCTTCGTCCTGTTTGGTTTGGCGTTCTTTTCGAGAAACACAATGATGTCCTTTGCCACATCCTTGCCTGTGGCGCCCTCGATCCCTTCAAGACCGGGCGAGGAGTTCACCTCCATCACCACCGGCCCGCGCTTCGAGCGCAGCATGTCCACGCCCGCAACGTTCAGGCCCATGGACTGGCACGCCTTCAGCGCCGCAGTTTTCTCTGCGGCCGAAAGCTCCGCCACGCTGGCCGAGCCGCCCCGGTGCAGGTTCGAGCGGAACTCGCCTTCTGGTCCGGAGCGCTCCATGGTGGCGACGATGCGCCGCCCCACCACGAAGGCGCGGATGTCGTGACCTTCCGCCTCCTTGATGAATTCCTGCACGAGGATGTTGATCTGGGCGCCGTGGAAGGCCTCGATCACCGACTTCGCCGCCTTGTGGGTTTCACCCAGAACGACACCGATCCCTTGCGTGCCTTCGAGCAGCTTGATGACCACGGGCGCACCACCCACCATCTGCAGGATATCGTCGGTGCTGCCGGTCGAATTGGCAAAGGCGGTCACAGGCAGGCCCACGCCGTCACGGGCCAGCAGTTGCAGCGAGCGCAGCTTGTCGCGACTCCGGCCGATCGCCACTGACTCGTTCAGGGGATAGACGCCCATCATCTCGAACTGGCGCAGCACCGCGAGGCCGTAGAAAGTGTGCGAGGCGGCAATGCGCGGGATCACCGCATCGAAGCCCGAGAGCTTCTCGCCCATGTAGCGGAGTTCGGGCTTGCGTGAGGAAATGTTCATGTAGCAGCGCAGGTAGTCGATGGGCACGATCTCGTGGCCGCGCTCCTGGGCCGCGCGGATGATGCGCTGGTGCGAGTAGAGCTTGGGGTTGCGGGTGAGCAGGGCGATCTTCATGGTTCAGGCCGTTCTGGTCTTCCGTTCGAGCAGGAATGTGCGGGCCGGGTTCACCAGGAAGCGGCCCTTGAGCGTGTTGCGGCCGAGCAGCATGGGAACGTCCATGTCGCTGCGGTCGGTGAGGGTTATCTCGGCTTTGAAAACGGCCTTGCCGATTTCGAGTGTCGCGCGAATGACGGCGCGCATTTCACTGATCCCGTTGGAGCTTTTCACCCGCTTCTGGCCCGCAAGCGGGGCCCGGTAGGTGTGGCGGCGGCCGTTGGTGATGATGACGAAGGTGACCCGCCTGCCGCTTACCGTGATCTCGTCGGCATGGAGGGCGGCCGAGCGCGCGCCGGTATCGAGCTTCGCCACGATGGGGCCGATCTTGAGCTTGGGCAGGCGCACATGTTCCTTCCACCCCGCCTGCGGCAGAAGGAAAATGGTGGGGCGCGGCGCAACCGTCATGCCCTTGGTTTAGCGGACGAACATGGACTTGGAAACAGGAGGGAAATGACCTCCCTCACGGCCGGATGATGGTGATTCCGGTGCCCTCGAAGCGGTCCATGGCGGCAAGGGCTGCAGGGGCGGCATCGAGCGGAATGGTCTTCGCCACCAGCTTTTCCGGCTGCAGGATGCCTTGCGCGATCATCCGCAGCATTTCCGGGTAGCGGTGCGCCTGCATGCCGTGGCTGCCCTTGATCTCGAGTTCGAAGGCGATGATCCGGTCCATGGGAAGGGGCGCCCGGGCGTGTTCGGCCAGCATCAGGCCCACCTGCACGTGACGTCCGCGCTTCCGCAGCGAGCGCACAGAATTCATGGCCGTCACTGAATGGCCGAGTGCATCGATGGAGAGGTGCGCACCACCGCCCGTCAGGTCGCGGATGGCATTCGCCACCTTGACGCCACCGGAGGCGTTGACCGTCGCTGTCGCCCCCAGCGCCTTGGCCAGCGCCAGCTTCTCGTCGGTGAGATCGACCGCGATTACCTGCGCCCCTATCGCAGAGGCGATCATGATGGCGGAGAGCCCGACGCCACCGCAGCCATGCACGGCCACCCACTCACCGGGCTGGCAGCGGCCCTTGTCGATCACCGCGCTGAAGGAGGTGACGAAGCGGCAGCCCAGTGCGGCGGCCGTGTCGAAGCTCATGGCGTCCGGCAGCTTCACCACGTTGAGGTCGGCGAATTCCAGCGCCACGTATTCGGCGAAGGAGCCCCAGCAGGTGAAGCCGGGCTGGACTTGGTTGTCGCAGATCTGCTGCTGGCCAGCGGCGCATTGCGGGCAGTGGCCGCAGCCGGAAACGAAGGGCACCGTCACCCGGTCGCCCAGCTTCAGGGTCTTCACATCGCGGCCCACCGCATGGATGGTGCCCGCAAGTTCGTGGCCCGGCACGTGTGGCAGCTTGATGTCGGGGTCATGCCCCATCCAGCCATGCCAGTCGGAGCGGCAGAGGCCCGTTGCCTCCACCTTCACCACCACGCCGGTGGGCGAGGGCGTGGGATCAGACACGGTCTCGATGGTGGGGAGTGCGGTGAATTTCTCGTAGTAGACGGCGCGCATGGGACCTGATCGTTTTTGAACGTCCGTCACTAAAGCATGGACGGCCGACGCTGTCTCGGGATCAAGCGCCCCAGGTTTCCTCGAGCACCCGCAGCCAGTTGCCGTGGGTGATCTTGGCGGTGAGCGCCGTGCCGTAGCCCGCTCGGTGCATGGCCTCCACGAGATGGGGAAGGCCGCTGGCATCGTGGATCGCTTCGGGGATGCGCGCCCCGTCGAAATCGCTGCCGAGGCCCACGCAGTCTTCGCCCGCGACCGACATCATGTGGTCGAGGTGGCGGATCATCACCTCGAGATCGGTCTTGGTGCTCCAGCGCCCGTCGGGGCGGAGGAAGCCCGTTGCGAAGTTGAGCCCCACCATGCCGCGCGTGGCGCCGATCGCCCGCAGCTGCTCGTCGGTGAGATTTCGAGACGAGGCGGCAACCGCATGGGCGTTGGAATGGGTGGCGACGATGGGCGCGGACGACACGCGCACCACATCCCAGAAGCCGCGCTCGGTAATGTGCGAGCAGTCGACCATGATCCGCATGCGGTTGCATTCGCGCACCAGAGCCTCGCCTTCGGGCGTGAGGCCGGCGCCGACATCGGGTGAAGACGGAAAGCGGAAGGGCACGCCGGAGCCAAAGACATTGGGCCTCGACCACACGGGCCCGATGGAGCGCAGTCCGCGCGCATAATAATCGCGGAGGTTCGAAAGATCGGGCTTGATCGCCTCGGCCCCTTCGATGTGGGTGATGACGCCAAGCCGGCCCATGGCCATGGCGTCGCGCAGGGCTTTCGCAGTCGTGCAGCCCATGACGGCGCCGCCCGACTGGGCGAAGATCTGGTCGCGGATGTCGAGCATGGCGAAGGCCGCACGCTCGGCGGCGCGCTGCGACAGGGCGCCCGCATAGGGCGGGTTCAGGTCCTCGTCGTCGTCGGGAAGGTCTTCGTCATGGCCGGGCGAGAAGATCGCGAAGAAGCCGCCCACCATGCCGCCGGAGCGGATGCGGGGCAGATCGAGTTGGCCGATGCCGTCGCCATCGATGAAGTCGAGGGCCGCCCGCGCGCTTTTCTTCTCGAAGAGGCGCAGCAGCACGTCATTGTGGCCGTCGATGATGGGTACCATTCGAAACGCTCAACATAGATTCCCGAGGCACCCTCAGGAGAGCACCCCGGAAGTGGATGTTACCACCACCGGGGTGCGATTGGACGATGCTACATCAGATTGTAGGCCAACGGCAATTACGCCTTGGCGTGCATCTCGGCGACGTAGTCCCAGTTGACGAGATTGTCGACGAAGGCCTCGAGGTACTTCTGACGGAGGTTGCGGTAGTCGATGTAGTAGCTGTGCTCCCACACGTCGACGCCGAGGATCGGCGAGGCGCCGTGCATCAGCGGGTTTTCGCCGTTCGGCGTCTTGCTGATCACAAGCTTGCCGTCCTTCACGGCGATCCAGGCCCAGCCCGAACCGAACTGGGTGAGGCCCGCCTGCACGAAGTCGGCGCGCATCTTGTCATAGCCGCCGAGATCGCTGTCGATGGCCTTCTGCAGCGAGGCGGGGATCTTCTTGCCGCCGCCGTTGGGCTTCATCCACTTCCAGAAGTGGATGTGGTTGTAGTGCTGGCCGACATTGTTGATGAGGCCGGCGTTCTTGTCGGCGAAGGCCTTCTTGCAGATCTCTTCGATCGAGGAGGAGGCGAGCGGCGAATCCTTCAGCAGGTTGTTGCCGTTGGTCACATAGGCCTGGTGATGCTTGTCGTGGTGGAACTCGAGGGTTTCCTTCGACATGTAGGGGCCCAGCGCGTCATAGGCGTAGGGAAGGGCTGGAAGTTCAAGGGCCATTGGTTCTCTCCTCTTGGTTGGAAGGCACTATCTAGGCCCTCAACCTCCGCCCTGCAAGGAACAGACGATTCACCTCCCGCAGAGCCAAATCACAGCCTGAACAAGGGGATGCCCATCACGGCCTGGGCAAACAGCGCCGCGGTGACGAGGGCCATGGCCAAGGCTATGAGAAAGACAACGCTCCGGCGGCCCGAAAGTGCCGCAAAGGGCACGGCCTGCATGGCATGGGAGGCGGCGAAGTGCGGAATGCGGAGGTCGCCACCCGTCGTTGACCAGAGGAAGACGGGAAGGCCGTTGGCATCGGTCGGCTGGCCACCCACCCAGTGTCCGCCCACGTGGCCGCCGAGGTAGAAGGCGACCGGTATGACCAGCACGGTGGAGAGCATCAGGCCCAGGCCCGCCGCCTCGCGCCACAGGTCGCTGCCGCGATTGCGCCAGATCACGAAGCCGATCCAGCCGGCGGTCAGCATCATGAGTAGCGCGCCCATGCCCATTAGTGCGTAAGCGGCTTGCGCGAAGAGAGTCTCCTGGTTGAAGTGTGAGGCCTCGCCGCGGGCCGCGCGGAAAACGATGTAGGCCATCTCGCCCCATCCCGCGATGATCATTGCGTTCACAGCCCACCTGACCGACCGGAGCGTCCTGAGGGCCACCGGCACCAGCGACAACGCCCAGGCAATGGTGATGAACTGTGTGCCCACGGAGAAGAAGAACTTCGCCGGCTTGTGCCAGACATTGGCGCCGGCGAGCATGCGCTCATCCACCTGCATGAGCAGGAAGACGACAGCGAAGCCCGCGAACATCAGCGCGGCATGAAGCGCAAGACGGGGGGACCCATCGGCACTGTCGCGCAGGAAACGGGCGAGGCGGGTATCGCCGAGGCCGGACGCGGACTGCGGAAGCGCGGTGGACGACGTGACGGCAGCACTCATGATGTTTTCTCCCGGTGAAGCAGCAGGGCGGTGATTTCAGATAGCAGCAGCCCGATCGGGCCGAACAGGAAGGTGGCCGGCAGCAGCACCACGAGGGTGAGGCGGGGGAGGCCGCGCTCCATGGCCCGGCGCGCGATCAGCGCGCCGATGAAAAGGTCGAAGGCGAGGTAGTGCACCCAGCCCGCCAAAGCGGCCCAGGGCGAGGTGAAGAGGGCTTGCACATTGGCGAGGGTATCGAGGCCGCCCGGGGCCGCGCGGAAGAAGAAGACGATCAGCACCGTGTAGAGCGCCGCAAAGGCGAGGGGCCACCAGCGCCCGGCAATCTCGTCCCGCAGGAAAGCGTTCTGGCGCAACACGGCAAAACCCAGAACCACCCAGCCCGCGAGTGCGGTTGTGCTGGCGATGGCAAAGACCTGCTCGGCTGTCATGATCTGCACTCTCCTCGAAACGCGGATTCCCCGGCCGCGGTGTTTGATGACGGCAGATATGACGGAGAATGTTTACGCCGTCAAGATATTTTTACGTTGTCAAGATTATGCGACTCGAATATCCTGCTGCCATGGCTGAAGCACCTCAAAAAGCCTATCACCACGGGCACTTGCGCGAATCCCTTCTGAATGCGGCGGAGGAGGCCCTGGCCGAATTGCCGCTGGAAGAGGTGTCGCTCCGCGAAATCGCCCGCCGGGCAGGGGTGTCCCATGCGGCACCCCGGCACCACTTCGCCACCGTGGGCCAGCTCTATGGCGAGCTGGTGGGGCGGGGTTTCGAGCGTTTCGTCGCCGCCCTCGATGAGGCGGCCAACCGCAGCTACGACCAGTCGCCGTCCGCCCGGCTTCTGGCCATGGGCCGGGCCTATCTCCGTTTTGCCGAGGCGAACCGCGGCACCTATGGCCTGATGTTCGGCAAGCGCGCCGGGGTGGAGCGCACGCCGCACTCCATGGAAGCGGCCTTCGCAGCCTGGAACCAGCTCGAGCGCGAAGTGACGGCCGCCGTCGGCCCTCAGCGAGCCGTCTATGGCTCGCTCCACCTCTGGTCCTCCTGCCACGGGCTCGCGATGCTGCTGCTCGACAATGCCGCCCCGCCCAACATCGATCCCGATCAGGCTATCGAGGCCATAAGTCGGATGGTGATTGCCGGACTGCAATCCGATACATAGTCCGGCATGGACGTCGACATCACAACGCTTCTCCTGCTGGGCCTCGTCGGCCTGGTCGCCGGCTTCATCGATTCAATCGCAGGAGGCGGCGGCATGCTGGCGCTGCCCTCGCTGCTGCTTGCAGGGCTTGATCCGCTCTCGGCGCTCGCCACCAACAAGCTGCAGGGTACCTTCGGCACGGCCTCGGCCACCTTCACCTTCTGGAAGAAGGGCCTGCTCAAGCCGGAGCAGCACTGGCGCACCGTGCTGCTGGTGTTCCTCGGCGCTGGCGTCGGCGTGCTGATGGTCTCGGCGGCACCCAAGGCGCTGCTCTCGATCATCATGCCGGTACTGCTGCTGGCCGTGGCGCTCTACTTCGCACTGTCACCGCGCCTCACCGATGAGGCCTCGGAGCCGATTCTGCCCATGGCGGCCTTCTCCTTCGGCCTCGCACCCGCTGTCGGCTTCTATGACGGCTTCTTCGGGCCGGGCACGGGATCCTTCTTCATGCTGGCGCTGGTCTCGGTGTTCGGGCTCGGCGTCGTCGAGGCCACGGCCCGCACCAAGCTCTTCAACTTCACCTCGAACGTCGCCGCACTGGTGATGTTTCTCTTCACCGCCAAGATCGTGTGGATCGTCGGCCTCGTCATGGGCGTGGCGCAAGTGATCGGTGCCTATGCCGGCGCCCACGTCGCAATCAGGAATGGCGCGCGCATCATCCGGCCCCTGCTGGTGGTCGTGTGTCTTGCGATGGCGGCGAAGCTGCTCTTCGATCCCAACAATCCGGTGTGGGTGTATTTCAGGTAAGCCCCCGTCGTCATTCCATCCAAGCAGCACGCCAGTGCTGCGCGAGATGGAACCCAGCTTCTCGCAAGGCAAAGCGGGGTTCCATGTCTCCCGACGCGTGCCGCATCGCTCGCATGGAATGACGGAAAGAAACTACATGAACGCCTGAATGCCCGTCTGCGCACGGCCCAGGATCAGCGCGTGAACGTCGTGGGTGCCTTCGTAGGTGTTCACCGTCTCGAGGTTCACCATGTGGCGGATCACGTGATACTCTTCCGAGATGCCGTTGCCGCCGTGCATGTCACGCGCCATGCGGGCGATGTCGAGCGACTTGCCGCAGTTGTTGCGCTTCATCAGCGAAATGGCAGGCGGCGCCACGCTGCCACGCTCAAGTCCTCGGCCAAGCGAAAGACACGCATGAAGGCCGAGCGCGATTTCCGTCTGCATGTCGGCAAGCTTCTTCTGCACCAGCTGGTTGGCGGCGAGCGGCTTGCCGAACTGCTTGCGGTCAAGCGTGTATTGCCGCGCCCTGTGCCAGCAGTCCTCCGCCGCACCCATCACACCCCAGGCAATGCCGAAGCGCGCCTTGTTGAGGCAGGAGAAGGGGCCGCTCAGGCCCTTGGCCTTGGGCAGCATGGCATCCTCAGATACTTCGACATTGTTGAGCACGATCTCGCCTGTGATCGAGGCCCGCAACGACACCTTGCCCTTGATCTCGGGCGTGGAGAATCCTTTCATGCCGCGCTCGACGATGAAACCGCGGATATCGCCCGCATCATCCTTCGCCCAGACCACGGCGATGTCGGAGATCGGCGAATTGGTGATCCACATCTTGGCGCCGTTCAGCACGTAGCCGCCCTGCACCTTGGCCGCACGGGTCTTCATCCCGCCCGGATCGGAGCCGGCATCGGGCTCGGTCAGGCCGAAGCAGCCGATGATTTCGCCCGTGGCAAGGCGGGGCAGATACTTTTTCTTCTGCTCGTCGCTGCCGAATTCCTCGATCGGATGCATGACGAGCGAGTTCTGCACGCTCATTGCCGAGCGGTAACCGGAATCGACGCGCTCCACTTCCCGTGCCACGAGGCCATAGGCAACGTAGCCGAGGCCTGAGCCGCCGTATTCATCCGACGTCATCACCCCGAGGAAGCCCATCTCGCCAAGCTCGTTCATGATCTCGCGGTCGAAGCGTTCCTCGCGGAAGGCGGATTTGACACGCGGCATCAGCTTGTCCTGTGCGAAGGCCCGCGCGCTGTCGCGGATCATGCGTTCGTCTTCGCTCAGCAGGCTTTCGAGATCGAGGGGGTCTTCCCAGTTGAAGTCGGCTGTCTTGGCCATGATTTTCCCATGAAATTGACTGTGGCGGCATTGAAGCCGCCCCCTTTGCCAAAGTCAAATCGGCGAAAGGAATGAAGACTTGCGCAAAAGCGCACTCAGCGGATGAGGGGCGAGAGCGCCTTGAACTGCGGCGTGCCTGCTTTTTCAAGGAGTTCGAACAGCGCCATCTCGGTGTTCACCACCTCCACGCCCATGAGGCCGAGGCGGGTGTAGGCCAGCTCCGCTGCGGCAGGTTGGCGCGACGACATGGCATCGGTCACGGCGAAGACGCCGAAGCCGGAATTGTAGAGGTCGACACAGGTCTGCAGCACGCAGACATGCGACTCGATTCCCGCCACCACCACAAGAGGCCGCCCGCTTTCGTGCAACTTGATGAAGTGCTTCTTCATCTCAGCATCGCGCCAGCAGGAGAAGGCGGTCTTCTCGAACACCACAGCATCATTGGCGGCGAGCGCCGGAACGGTACGACCGAGGCCCTTCGGATATTGTTCGGAAATGGTGATCGGCAGCCCCAGTTCCCGTGCCGCCGTGAGCAGGATGCCGGTCTTTGCGGTCACCCGCTCCGGCTCCGCCATGGCCGGCAGCAGGCGCTCCTGAATGTCGATCACCAGAAGCGAGGCCTTGGACGCATCAAGCAGCATTGATCTTCCCCGTCACCTTGAGGCCGAAGGCGTAGACCTCCGCCACTTCCTTGAGGCGGTTGAAGCGGCCCGAGGCGCCGCCGTGTCCCGCCCCCATGTTGATCTTCAGCAGCAGCAGATTGTCCGAGGTGTTCTCGTCGCGCAGCCGCGCCACCCATTTCGCTGGTTCCCAATAGGTCACGCGCGGATCGGTGAGGCCGCCGATGGCGAAGATGTGCGGATAGGCCTGCTTCCGCACGTTCTCGTAAGGTGCGTAAGAGGCGATGGTCTCGTAGGCGTGCTTGTCCTCGATGGGGTTGCCCCATTCCGGCCATTCCGGCGGGGTGAGGGGCAGCGTGTCGTCGAGCATGGTGGTGAGTGCATCGACGAAGGGCACCTCGGCGACGATGCCCTTGAAGAGGTCAGGCGCCATGTTGGCCACCGCACCCATCAGAAGCCCGCCGGCGCTGCCGCCCTGCGCCACGATGTTGCCCTTGCTCGTGAAGCGCTGCTTCACTAGGAACTCGCCCACCGAGATGAAATCGCGGAAGCTGTTCACCTTCTTGTCGAGCTTGCCGGTCTTGTACCAGCGGCGCCCCTTTTCCTGCCCGCCGCGGATATGCGCAGTGGCATAGATGAAGCCGCGGTTTACGAGCGAGAGAATGTTGGTGTTGAAGGATGACGGCATGGAGATGCCGTAGGAGCCGTAGCCATAGAGCCAGAGCGGGGCCGAGCCATCGAGCTTCGCATCCTTTCGATAGAGAAGCGTCACCGGAATCTCTTCGCCGTCATGCGAGGGCGCCAGCAAGCGCCGCGCCACATAGGCTGACGGATCATGGCCCGAGGGCACTTCCTGCGTCTTCCGCAGCACGCGTTCGCGCGTGTTCATGTCGTAGTCGAACACCTGCGAGGGCGTGGTCGGCGAGGAATAGATGAAGCGCAGCGTATCGGTGTCGTATTCGCGCATGTCGCCGAAGGCGAGCGAATAGGCTTCCTCGGCGAAGGCGATGGCGTGTTCCTCGCCCGTCGTCATGTTGCGCACCACGAAGCGGGGAAGAGCGTTCTCGCGCTCGAGCCGCACCATCCAGTTCTTGAACACGGTGTAGGAGACGATGAAGATGCCGGGCCGGTGCGGCACCAGATCCGACCAGTTCTTCGGCGAGGGATCCGACACGGGTGCCGTCACGATCTTGTAGTCTTCGGCATTATCGATGTTCGTCTTGATGATGAACTGCTCGCCGTGATGTTCGATGTCGTATTCGATGCCCTCGACGCGCTCCGCCACGAGGCGCGGCAGCTCCAGCGGCTTCTCCGCATCGATCACCCAGCATTCGGATGTGTCATGGTCATGCACGCTGACGATGATGTAGCGGTCGGAATGGGTGGGGCCGAGGCCGGTGAACTTGCCGGTGTCCTTCTCCTCGAAGATCAGCACGTCGTCGCTCTGCGCTGTCCCAAGCTTGTGGCGGTAGCTCTTGAGCGGCCGGTGATGCTCGTCCTGGATCGTGTAGAAAAGATATTGCCCGTCGGCGGACCATGTGGCGCCGCCGCTGGTATTCTCGATCAGGTCGGGCAGGTCCTTGCCGGTGGCGAAGTCGCGCACCCGGAGTTCATAGAACTCCGAGCCCTTGTCGTCCTGCGACCAGGCCGCAAGTGTATGATCGGGGTTTCGCGCCACGCCGCCCAAGCTGAAATAGGGTTTGTCCTTGGCGAGTTCGTTGCAGTCGAAGAGCAACTCCTCCGCACCGCCTGCCTTGAGCTGCCGCTTGAGCAGCGGATATTGCGCGCCGGTCAGATAGGATTGGAAATAGATGTAGGGGCCATCGGGGGCCGGCACCGACTGGTCGTCCTCCTTGATGCGCCCCTTCAGTTCCGCAAAGAGCTGCTCCTGCAGCGTTTCCGTCTCCGCCATCTCGGACTTGGTGTAGGCGTTTTCCGCTTCGAGATAGGCACGGATGTCGGCCGGCAGCAGAGCAGGGTCCTGCATCACTGCCTGCCAGTTCTCGGCCTTCAGCCATTTGTAGGGATCGGACTTGGTGTGGCCGTGCCACGTCTCGGAATGGGGACGCTTTTCCGCCCGGGGCGGAGACGAAACGGTTTGAGTCATTCTTTGCTTTCAGGTTTGAAATCGAGCGCTACGCCATTGATGCAATAGCGCAATCCCGTCGGTCGGGGACCATCGGGAAAGACATGGCCGAGGTGCGCGTTGCAATCGGCGCAATGCACTTCGGTGCGGCGCATGAAAAAGGCGCGGTCTTCCTGGGTGCCCACGGCTTCTTTGGCCACGGGCTCGAAGAAGCTCGGCCAGCCGGTGCCGGAGTCGAACTTCGCATCCGAGGCGAACAGCTCCTTGCCGCAGCAGACGCAGGTGAACATGCCGTCCCGCTTTTCCTCGTTGAGCGGGCTGGTGAAGGCGCGCTCGGTGCCATGCTGGCGGGCCACGCGATAGGCCTCTGGCGACAACTGGGCCCTCCATTCGGCGTCGGACTTGTTGATCTTGCTCATCTTGTACCTCCGGAGCCCCATGTAGTGGCGGGCGGGCCTCCCGTCAGCGCCATCCTGGCGGAATGACACAGAATTTACCAAGCGTTTACCATAACCTCAAACCTTAACCATGTTCGGGGGGCCGCGCCGGGCCGATTAAGTAAGTTTGAAGCTGTCTCCGTCATGACAGCATTGGGGTCACAACAGTTTTGGGTGAGATGACGGAACAATCGGGCATAAGTGAGCAGGGCAGCGCTGCCTCTTCAGCAGCCCTCGCTGGCGCATCCCGGCCCCGTATTGGTGCGGACCGGTTCCGCGCCCTTGCCGACCGGTTGAAGAAGCCGGCCGCACCCGTTTCAGCACCTGTTTCCGCTCCGGCACCACAGCTCGCGCCCGTCGTTTCCGCGGGTACGCCCGTTTCGCCGGTTGCCGCCTTTGCGCCCGACGTGGTTGTGCCCGACCTGCACATTACGCCCGTGGTTGCCCCGGAGCCTGCATTCGCAGAGCCCGTATTTGCAGAACCACACCCGGTTGAGGCTGAAGCCCACCCGGTGATCCCGGACTACATCCCGGCGCCTGAAACCTTCCACGATGCACTGCCGGAGGATGCGGAAGAACCGCTTCACGCCGCCGCTCCGGCTGCCGCCGAACTGCCCGATCCCGTGCTCGAGGCCTTCAAGGCGCTCACCCAGACGGCTGCCCAGTCTGAACCTGTGGCCGAACCTGCGCCCGAACCCGAAGACACGCCGGATTTCACCTCGCTCTTTGCCGATCCGGTGCCGGAACCGGCACCTGCGCCAGCGCCCGTGTTCACGCCGGCGCCGCCCGCCTATGAGCCGGTCTCGCATTTCGCCGATACTCATGTCGTCGCGCCCGTAGCACCACCCCAGCCGATCTCGCCGCTCGCCCGCATTCTCGCCGCCGAGACGAAGCCCGTCGTTCCGCAGATCGTGCTTCCTGAAATTCTTCCGCCGCCTCCGCCTCCGCCGCCACCGGTGATGGTGATCGAGGAGAACGGCGAGAAGGTCACCGTTGCACCGCCCAGCATGGAAGACGTGCAGGAGCGCATGCGCGAACTCGCCAGCGAACGCCTGCATCAGCTCGACATCGAGAATGTCTGGCGTCAGGTCTTGGCCACGCCGTCCCTCGAAGAACGCGCCGAATTCCTGCGCGAAGCAGCCGAATACACGGCCGCCATGGATATCGCGCTGCCGCCGGCCGAGGTGCCGCCGGAACATGACCTGTCGCGCATCGAAGGCGCCGCAGTGGCAAATGCAGCTGACAGTTCCGAGCCCGCGCCGCTCGTCACCGATTTCACCGAGACCGAACAGCTCGAGACGGCGGAGCTTGCCCGCTCGCTTCTCGACATGATGGCTTCGGGTGCAAGTTCCGGCCTGCCGCATGAGCGCGCCCTTGCCGCCGACACGCTTCTCCGCCTCCTGCCGAAGCTGGCGCTGAAGCCGCTGGCGATGATGGCCCAGCGTCTGGCGATGATGGACAACCCGCCGCAGCTTCTCGTGGCCAAGCTGATCCGCGACGATCGCGTCGAAGTTTCCGGCCCCTTGCTGGAAGACTGCATGCATATCACCGACCAGGACCTGGCGATCGTGGTGGCTGAGGACAATCCGGGCAAGCGCCGCATGGTGGCGCGCCGCCGCCGGCTCTCGCGTGCGATCAGCGACAAGCTGATCGCCACCCATGATCCTTCCGTGCTGCTCACCCTGGTGCGCAATGCCAACGCCGACATTTCCCACGCAGGCTTCAACAACCTCATCGAACAGGCGGCCAAACACGAAGAATTGATGGCTCCACTTTCGACGCGCGGCGACCTTGGTGCACCGCACGCCTTCGAATTGTTCTGGCCAGCGCCGGCCCAGCTTCGCCGTTATCTGCTTCACCGCTTCCTGACGGATTCGGAAACACTCACGAAAATCCTCCGCATCACCCTGTCGTCGCAGAGCGGCGAAGAGGGCAAGGAAGACCTCCATCTCCCCAGCCCGGGCGATGTGATGGAGTATCTCGAACTTGCCTGCCGCGGCCGCAGCGAGACCGCCGCGATCAAGCTGGGCGATGCATTACGCGTTGATTCCATGGCCATTCACCGCATTCTGCTCGACCGGCAGGGCGAGGCCCTGGTGGTCATGCTGAAGGCCGCGGGCTTCCCCCGCGCCAATGTCGGCGACCTGCTGCCTGCCCTCAAGAAGGGTGAAGTTCCGCTACTTGATGGCGAGCGCGATGTCAGCGAGTTGCAGTCGATGTTCGACACATTGTCGCTCAACAAAGCCCGTATTCTTCTCACTTATTGGGATTGGGCCGTGCGCAAATCAGGCCCTTACGCGCCAATTCACTAAATAAACCTAAGGTTGCAGTATTGCACATAAGTGTATTGCCCGGACCGGTGTGAAGGCGTAAGCGCAACACTGCTCACTGGGAACCATTTTTATATGTCCGACTCTCCAATACTTGCGCTCACAGCACAAATCGTCGCCGCCTATGTATCCCGCAATGAAGTTCCGCGCGGCGATGTTGCGCGCCTCGTTGCCGACGTGCACGCAGCGCTGCAGACGGTGGGCTCCGGCGCCCCTCTGGCCTCTGTGCCGGACCTGAAGCCGCAGAAATCGAACATCAAGAAGTCGGTGTTCCCGGACTATCTGATCTGCCTTGAAGACGGGAAGCGCTTCAAGTCGCTGAAGCGCCATCTGCGCGTGAAGTACAGCCTCACGCCGGAACAGTATCGTGCCAAGTGGGGCCTGCCGGCCGACTATCCGATGGTCGCTCCGCGCTATGCCGAGACCCGCTCCAAGCTCGCCAAGTCCATGGGCCTTGGCCGCAAGAGCAAGAAAAAGAAATAAATTCTCCCTCCTGCAACCTGACTCTTGCGGATCACGAGTCGCCGATTCATACAGTGGGGAATCGGTGGGACGACCGATTCGAATATGTAAGGGGCGGCAGTGGATTGGGGTCAGGACGGTAAGGCGTTCAGGGCGCAACTTGTTGTGCCTGAGCAACGCCAACTTTACGATTATTGGCTGGCAAAAGCGGGTTCTTCCGGAATGCCTTGCCGTGCGGACATTGTCCCCGGCGAAATTCCCCGGATGCTCTCGGGCATCAGCCTCATCGAGGTGCGCGACACGATCGGCACCTCTCGCGTGCGGCTTGCGGGAACGCGGTTGCGCGAAATCTACGATCGCGAAATCACCGGGCTGAAGCTCGACGATCTCGACTGGGGTGAGAAGCGCGACTACTGGTACGCCGCCTTCGAGCGCACCATTACCGATGGCCTGCCCACCCAGGGTGTGGTCAAGGGCCCGCGCCTCCACAAGGAACACATGGTGCAATACTGGTTGCGCCTGCCGCTCCGCCACGCCAACCGCGCGGTGGGCATGGTGCTCTGCTTCGATTACTTCATGTCGGCGAGTGACCGCCTCGATGAAGATCTGGAGATGGCGGCGATCGCCTGAGGCATCAGGTATTGATTCCTATGATAGGATATGACACTCTCCGCTCCTGATGATGGAGTGAGAGAGAATGAGTGATCGTGACCGCCGCACACCGCAGCGCCTGTCCCCCGCAAAGACATTGATCAAGCGCCTGCGCGCGGGCGAGGGGGCCTTGCTGCAGCGGAACGGGCGCTGGCACCTTCTCTCGCCCGACGGCAGCGGCCAACGTGCCCTGCCGCTCAAATCCTCCGCCGTGATTGCCGCGCTGATATCGGCTGGCGCATTGGTAGCCGGAGACGACGGCCTGTTCCGCCCCGCTGCATCGGCGATCCGCGCCGTCCGCAACGGGGATGAAAGTCCGCTGCAGCGGCTGGGCCCGCTCGATCCCGAACTGCTGACGGCGGCGGAGCGCCTGCGCCGTGATTACGAGCGCGCCCACCTCGCGCCGCGCCTCACCGCCTCCTACGATCCCACCGTGACAAGCGGCAGCCGCCACTGGCAGATGAGCGACAATGCGGTGACCCGCCTCAGCGACGAAGCGCTGGCGGCACGGCAGCGCCTGCATGTGGCGCTTGAGGCGGTGGGGCCGGAGCTCTCCGGTCTTCTTCTCCAGGTCTGCTGCCTGACGCGGGGGCTGGAAGAGGCGGAACGCCAGCTTGAATTGCCGAAGCGTTCGGCCCGCGCCATCCTGATGCTTGCCCTCACGCGGTTGGCGCGTCACTACGGATTGAAGCCGCAACTGAAGCATGCAGGCCCCGCCCGCATCGGCCACTGGGCCGTGTCCGATTACCGGCCGCACATTCCGGCGGCGGGCAGCAGGCCCGGTCAGGCCTCCTGAAGCGCCCGCGCAGCATCAGCCTTGATGCGCGCCACCATCGAGGCAAGCCCGTTCGAGCGCTGCGGTGTCAGGTGTTCCCTGAGGCCGAGCTGGGCGAAGATCGCCTGCGCATCGACACTGCCGATTTCTGCCACGGGCTTCGGCGCAAAGATCATGAAGGCGATGGCGATCAGTCCCTTGACGATCAGGGCATCGCTGTCGCCGCTGAAGGCGAGATACTTGATGCCATCGCGGCTCTCGACGCGCGAGTGGATCCACACCTGGCTGGCGCAGCCGTTCACCTTGGTGGCCGGCGTCTTCAGCGCGGCATCCATGTCGGGCAGCGCCTTGCCCAGATCGATCACATAGCGATAGCGGTCCTCCCAGTCGTCCAGGACCGAGAAGTCGTCGAAGAGGGTTTCAAGGGTGGTGGTCATCCTGCGGTTCACATAGCCATTTCCCGCCGCCGATCAACCCTTGGCGGAGGAGGGCCGGAGATGTGCGGGGCAGGGCCCGTTACTGCTGGATCAGGTCTTCCATGGTGAGCGGGCGGCTCGCGGGCTTTTCCGGCTTGGCCTGCTTCTTCACCACGGTTGTGGCGGTCGGCATCGGGTCGGCGTTGGCCATGTCGTTGGCAGACGCAGCGGCCGTGGCGATGTCCTCGCCCTCGGCCTTCGCGCGGGCGCCAGCGCGGATCGCAGCGCCGCTGTCGGCCCACTCGTACACCAGCCGTGCACCGTACTTCGCTTTCACCTCGAGGTTGGCGGCGACCTGTCCGGCCACGGTGCAAACCTCCGGGCGGCGCTCGCAGAAGGAGCGCACGTCGGCAAAGGCTTCCGAAGCCGCGGCGACATAGGCGAACGTGCTGGTGGTGGGGGGGACCACGCCATCCGGCGTTTCCGACGCCGGCGGATTGGGCAGGGCGAGAACCACTGCGCCAAGAATGAAAGCTTTTCTCAAGATCCCCATCTGTGACCCCGTTGATACGACCCCTGTGCCGGACGCCCGTCTTCAGGTGCAGGTGTTCCGGCAGGGAGATGTCTAGCAAATCCCTCTTGCGGTCTTTTGAACCCTTGCGCGGGAATTTGAATCAAAACGTCTGAATTGCGTTAACGCCCTGTTCACCTTGATCGCCCCGGGAAGTGGGGGAAACCCCGGGGAAAGATGCCTTGGCATAAGCCTGCGTTAACCAGAATTGGGCAGACTGAAGGCCGGTTCAGTGAGTTGAGTATGGGTCGTTCTTCCAAAGCCAGGGGTCGTGAAGTGCTGGATGAGCACGAGGGCGGAGTATCGCCCGGTGCCGCTGCACTGTCTGTCTTTGCCGTGGCACTGGGCGGAATGATCGTCTGGAACGCCTTCTACGGCGTGCACGAGGAAGGCCACGTCAGCCGCTTCGTCACCCGCGTTCCCAAAGGCGCCACCACCTATGTGGAAGTGCCCGCACCCGCCAAGCCCTCCACCAGCATCACCATCAAGTATGATCCGCTCGTCGAGGACGTGCAGCGCGAGCTTCTTGCCACTGGGCACTATCGCGGTCTCGTCGATGGTGTGGCCGGCAAGCAGACATCGATTGCGATCAAGAGCTACCAGCAGGACAACCAGCTTCCGGTAACGGGAGAGGTGACCCGCGCCTTGATCGAGCATATCCGCTACACCCGCAAGGTGGCTGCGGCTTCTGAATTCACCGGCTCGGTCACGCCGGCGGCAACGCAGGTGCCGGAAGGGCCTGCACCTGAGGATGTGGTCGTGGAGCCTGATCCGCCGCTGCAGGCCGTGAAACCGCAAATTGCCAAGCCGCAGGCCGCGAAGCCGCAAGGCATCGCCCGCATCCGCGATGCGCAGATGAAGCTGCGCCGCCTGGGCTATGATGTGCCCGTTGTCACCGGCACGCTCGATGATGAAACCCGCGCCGCCATCCTCAAGTTCGAACTCGACTTCGGGCTCTCCATGGATGGCGAGCTCACCCGGGAACTGCTGGCCGCCCTGAAGGTGGCCGAGGCCGCACGCACCGCCTCGGTGCAGTGAGGCCCGGAAGGTGAGTCTCCAACTCAAGACCGAAATCTGGGTGCAGGCCTTTCTCCGCCGCTGTGAAGTGAACGGCCAGTTCGGCAGTGTGATCACCCGCGGCGCGGAAGAAGCGGGCGCCCTCTATATTGTGATCAATCACCTCGATGGCGGGCATGACCTGCTGTCACCGGCCCCGGGTGCGGCTTACGACGAGGCGGGCGAACGGCGATTCATCCGGGATTTTCCGTCACCTGTGCCGTGGGCCGAGGTTTCCGCCCGGATGGAGAAGCGGAAACGTTCCGATCCCGACCTTTGGCTCATCGAAGTCGAGGATCGCACCGGGCTTGCCGGACTCACGGTGGAAAGCTGAGACCTTAGCCATTTGTTAACCATGACTGGCCTTAATCGGCCTCTGGGTGACCAATCAACCTGGGGAATGAGGCTTCTCGTCATGTCGTCGGTTCTGGAATTCAGATTGCGTCCGAGGGACAGGAAGGCGGTGCTGCCGGAGGGCGGCAGCGCCAAGATCATCATTTTCCCGGGTGTGCGATTCGAACGCCTTCATGGCGAGGACGACGACATTTTCGAGCCCACCGAACCCCACAGCCCCATGGGCCACAAATTCGCCCGCGGCCGCGCCGCCAAGTAGGATCAGCTTCGGACTATTTCTTCTTTGACGGTTCGCAGGTGGTGCTCTGCACTGCGGCAAGCGTCGTCGGGCGGAAGATCGGATCCGCCACCGGAACCCAGATCACCGCAATGCCGCGCGCATCCGGCGTCTCCACCTTCCAGCCCACATCATTGATCGCTTCTGCTTCGCCGCCTTCATCGAGCGCGCCCTTGAGCTGGGCAATGATATCGGGCGCCTGCAACAGGTCGACGGTGAAGCTGTTCTCGCCCGCCTGCGCATCGGTGAGCGAATAGACCTGGCGGCCCTTCACCGTGAAGATCGAGAAGGTCCAGTAGCCGCGCGGCAGCTTGGCTGCGATCTGCATCGGGCCGTTGGTGAGATCATAGCGGCACATGGCCACGATGTCGGAGGTCGCATAGGCCGGGAAGAGCCGCGCCACCTGCGCCGGCGTCAGCATCAGCATCTTGTTGCGGCTGTCTGGGCCGACGGCGGCCTCGAGCTTGCTGTCGAAATTGTAGCCCGGATAATACAGCACGTAGGCCGCATGCGTGGCGATGGCCGAGGCGAGGAAGAGCAGGAACCAATAGAAGCGTCCCACCTCAGCACCTCACCAGTTTGACGCCGGGCAGCGGCAGCGGCTTGCTCGTGTCCTGCGGGTCGTGAATGGTAAGCGAGACCAGCGGCGTGCCGCCGGGCGGCAACGTCAGGCGGTTGCCCGGCACCGGCTGGGAGGAGAGATAGACGCGCAGGCTGCCATCGGGCTCGTAGACTGCTTCGCCTGCACCCAGCGTGGCGGCGACGCCATCCGCGCCCGTCACCGCCATGGACCAGCGGCGCGCCGCCGGCATGGGGCCGGAGACCTCGTAGAGACAGGTGGTGCGGATTTGGTTGCCGTCGTCATCGGTGCTGCGCACGAAGTGCCGCGAGGTGAGGGGGGGCGGCACCTTTCCCTGATTGATGAAGTAACCGAAGGCATAGGGTGCTGCCGGGTGGTCGGAGGCATTGCGCCGTTCCTTCCACTGCGCCTGCCCGGGGGCGGCCTCGAAGCCGTAATTCTCGATCATGCTGACGGCGCTGATCCAGCCCGCGGCGACACCGGCAATGATCGCAAACAGCATATGGAGAAATCCGCGCATTACTCAGTCAGATACACTGTCCGGCGTGGCGCGTTCAACTGAACTTCAGAAATCCAACAGGAATTTCTTTTTCTCTTTCTTGTCGCCCTGATTCTTGCGCTTGAACAGCTTGTCAAACAGGGATTTTTGGTCGTCCGCCGCCTTTGGCTTGGGCTTTGGCAGCTTGGGCGTTGTCGCCGCCTTGGCAGGCTGCAGGGAGCCGTCGTCCGCCTGGGCGGCTGTCAGCGGCTCGCCGGTCACGGACTTCTGCTTTTCGAACAGTGTGAACATGCCGTTCAGGACGTCGCGCACCTCGTCCGGCTGGTCAGGCTGCGACTCGGGCGTGGCATCTGGCGTTTCTTCCACGACGGGCGCCTGTTCGGCGTCCACTTCGGTGGGCGCCACCTGAACGAATGAGGCATCGAGCGGCACGCCGGGAATGCCCGTCGGGCGCTTGCCGGCATCGGCCACTTCCATGATGCGCTTCCAGATGGGGGCAGGGATGGCGCCGCCGGTGATGTTGTTCATCGGCGTGAAGTCGTCGTTGCCGACCCACACACCGGTCACGTTGTGGGCAGTGAAGCCGACATACCAGGCATCGCGATAGCTCTGGTTCGTGCCGGTCTTGCCGGCCTGAGGCTCGGTCAGGAGATCGGCCTTCTTTGCCGTGCCTTCCTTGACGACCGCGGCCATCATCGAATTGAGGTCGGCCACCTTGTCGTAGGGCAGGGTCTGCTTGGCATCGACGCCGCTGCGCGCGCGGCTGTAGATGATCTCGCCCGTGGGCCTGCGGATTTCGAGCACCGAATAGGGCTTGGCCTGCTTGCCGCCCGCCGCAAAGGTGGCGTAGCCGGAGGTCAGGTCGAGCAGGGTGAGGGCGCTCGTCCCCAGCACCATGGGCGGCCAGGTTTCGAGTTCTTCGGTGATGCCGGCGTCATGGGCCGTCTTGATGATGGCGGGGCGCCCCGTCACGATCGAGAGTTTCACCGGAACGGAATTGTAGGAGTGGGCAAGTGCTGTCTTCAGCGTGGTGCGCCCAACCCAGCCGCCCTTGTAGTTGCGCGGCGACCAACCGCCGATCGACACCGGACCGTCAACGATGGGGTCGTCCGGCTTGTAGCCTTCCATCAGCGCGGTGAGATAGACGAAGGGCTTGAAGGCGGAGCCTGTCTGCCGCTTCGCTGATGTGGCGCGGTTGAACTGGCTTTCGTCATAGTCGCGCCCGCCGATGATGGCGCGCACCGCGCCGTCCGGCGCCATGGTGACGGAAGCGCCCTGCGTAAAGCGCCCGGCCTGGCCTTCGTTGGCGATGAATTCGTTGATGACCTTCTGGCTTTCGTCCTGAAGCTTGCGGTCGATCGTTGTCTTCACCTCGATCACGTATTCATTGGTCAGGCGGTGCTCCTGCAGCACGGCCATCGTGTCGTCATAGGCCCAGTCGAGGAACCAGTCAGGCGCCGCGCCGCCGCGCTTGGCAATGATGGTGGGCGTTTCGCGCCTGGCCTTCAGCAATTCGCCCTGGGTGATGAAGCCCGCATCCAGCATGCGGTAGAGCACCACGTTGGTGCGGGCGCGCGAGGCTTCCGGATTGGCGTGGGGCGCGTAGCTTGTGGGCGCCTTGAAGAGGCCGGCAAGAGTTGCCGCTTCCACAAGATCGATGTCGCGCACCGACTTGCCGAAATAGAATTGCGATGCCGCCTCCACGCCGTAGGAACCGCCGCCGAGGTAGGAGCGGTCGAGATAGAGCTTGAGGATCTGTTCCTTGCTGAGGCGGGCCTCGATCCACAGCGAGAGGAAGGCCTCGTTCACTTTACGGCGGATGGTGCGCTCGGGCGAGAGGAAGAGGTTCTTCGCCACCTGCTGGGTGATTGACGAACCACCTTGCTTCACGCCGTCGGCGCGGGCGTTACGCACGATGGCGCGCAGCGTGCCGAAGACGTCGACGCCGAAGTGATCGAAGAAGCGCGCGTCCTCTGTCGCGAGCACGGCCTTGATCAGGTGCGGTGGAATCTCGTCGAGGGGAATGGCGTCGTCCTGGCGGATGCCGCGCTGGCCCACCACCTCGCCATTCGAATCCGTGAAGGTGACGGCATATTCGCGGCCGCGGTTCCACCAGTCACCGGTGCCGGAGAAGGGCGGCAGCGCATAGGCGAGAAGGCCGAAGGCGATCACGGTGCCGAAGGTCGCCATGTCGTCGATGATGTCGATCACCGGGCGCAGCAGGCGCGGAACCTTGAAGTAGCGGTAGAGGAAAGAGGAATAGGCAGAGCCCGCGCGCTTCAGGCCGTCCCAAATCTCGAACATGGTGCTGGAGAAGGCAGCGTCGCCTTTCCACATCGTGCGGATAATCATGAAACGGGTCGGCAGTTTGGCCAAGAGTCACACCTGCAATGGCAACGGAATAATGGGTTGGTTTGTGGTCCGCAAGACATGAAGGCCGAAGCAGCACGAAGTTGTGAAGATGATGGCAGGCGGTGGCCGATTTGTGGCGCAGGCCGGGGTTGCAAGCGCGCCAGCGCAGATCGGAAAACGCCGCCATTCCAGTTGCTTAGTTCCGGCAAAGTGGACCACCTGAGGGGCGCAATCGTGGCCTTCCCCCGGCAGGGCACGCCGTGCCATCCCTGTGTGCTCATGACCTGAGGAATCGCCTGGATGGAACTGACTGCACTTGGCCTCTTCGCTGCGGCACTTTTCGTGAACGCGGGCTCGCCCGGCCCCTCGATTGCAGCACTGGTGGCGCGGGTGATCAACAAGGGGCTGGGGAGCGTTCTGCCCTTCCTCGCCGCCATGTGGATCGGCGAGGCACTGTGGCTCGTGGCCGCCGTGCTGGGCCTCGGCGTGATCGCGCAGAAATTCTACCTGCTCTTCTCGCTCATCAAGTACGCGGGCGTGGCCTATCTCCTCTTCCTCGCCTGGAAGATGTGGACGGCGCCGACCGATGTGCGGGCAGGGGATGTGCCGGAGAATGATTCTCCCGTACGGCTGTTCCTCACCGGCATGGCGCTCACCCTCGGAAACCCGAAGATCATGGTCTTCTATCTGGCGCTGCTGCCCTCGCTGATCGATCTTCATGCCGTCACAACGCTGGGCCTCGCCGAGCTCGTCTTCACCGCGGTGCTGGTGATGATGACGGTCGATCTCGCCTGGGCGTTCGCCGCCTCCTGGGCGCGGGGCTGGCTCCGCAGCCCGAAGGCCGTGAAGGTGGCGAACCGCGCCAGCGCCACCGCCATGTGCGGGGCTGCGGTTGCAATCGCCACGCGCTAGCTCTAGCAAAGGCTCCATGACGGAGCCCTTCTGGAAAACCAAGACGCTCGACAAGATGACCCGCGCGGAATGGGAAAGCCTGTGCGACGGTTGCGGCCGCTGCTGCCTCAACAAGCTCGAGGACGAAGATACAGGCGAGTTCCTCTACACCCGCGCCGCCTGCAAGCTTCTTGACGTCAACACCTGCCGCTGCACCGACTATCCCAACCGGGCGAAGCGGGTGCCCGACTGCGTGACGCTCACTGCCCGCAATGTCCGCCACCTCGGCTGGCTGCCGGAAACCTGTGCCTATCGCCTGCTCGATGAAGGCAAGACCTTGCCCTGGTGGCATCCGCTCGTCTCCGGCACGCCCGACACGGTGGAGCAGGCAGGCATCAGCGTTGCGGGCGAGGCCTATACGGAAGAAGGCATCACGGTCGAGGAACTGATCGACCACTTGTGGAAACTCCCGAAAGCGAAGCGCAAACCGAAGCAGCCCGTGAAGGCGCGCTGACTCACGCGCTTTCCGTTTCATTGGCCCAGAGCAGATTGAGGAGAGCGGTGAGCGCGGCCAGCACCGCTGCGGCCCAGCCGAGCGGCAGGAGCGCCAGCGTTGCATCGCCACCCGCATCCATTACCCGGAAGGTGAAGAAGGCGGCGAAGGCGATTGCCGACCAGAAGAGCGGCAGCGACCAGCGGAGCGTATCCTTGAACAGCGGCATCTCAATGTTCCCCTCGGTTGATCATTTCACCATCACGGCTTCGACGATGTAGCGCCGGGGCCCGTGCACCACGCTGCCGAACGGAAAGCAGGTGGTGAGCGCGAGCCGGTGGCCGGGCGCATGGGCGTCGATGCCGCTCTTGTTCCAGTCGGCGACCCGCATCCCCGTCACCGCGTAACGGAAGGTGAGGCCGTCGCTTCGTGTCACGGTGATGAGGTCGCCCATCTGCACCTCCTTGAGGAAGGCGAAGTGCGTGTCGCGGTGGGCGGCGATGACGCTCGTGCCGCGCTCGCCGGGCTCGGGCGTCTCGGTCACGTGTGCCGGCCCGAAGGCCAGCAACTCCGTCGTTGCACCGTTGAGCACGATGGCGCTCGCGTTGATCCGCGGGATGCGGATCTCGGCCACGGGCCATGTGTCGGCCCAGCTCCACGGCTTCACCGGATGCCCCGTCGCCACCGTCTGGGTGAAGGCGCGGGCGAGCAGCACCTGGCTCACCTCGGCCTTCAGCATGATCCAGCTCGACTTGCCCAGCATGGCCACAGCTCCTGCGATGCAGAGAACGGAGAGGAGGTTGAGGATGGACCGGCGGCGGGGGTTTGCCGGTCCATCCTTCCGCGCGCGCCCGCTGGGCAGTGCAGGTCCCGTTTCGGGCGCGCGCGAGTGTGTTGTGAGCGAGAGCATGGTCTCAGGCCTGCTTCGGGGTGAGCGCCATGGCGAGCAGCCGGAAGGCGAGCGCGATCATGGCGAGGAGGGCACCGACGATGGCGAGGAGGCCGGCGGGCGTCGCCGTCTGCGGCAGGGCGACCTGCTGCGGGGCATTGGCCGTCACGGGGGCCGTGGCCACGGCGAGCTGCACGTAAGGATCGGCAGCGGCATCGCGTTCACGGGCAGGGCCGGGCAGCGGGGCGGGCACATCCTTGCCGAACACCTTCTCGAAGTTCCAGCCGGCGGGCAGGTTCAGCGGAACATCGGCACGGGTGAGTGGCATGTTGGCCGGACGCTTCGGCGACTTGTCGACGGCGATCAGGCTCGTCTGCGAAGAGACGATCTGGTGTGCGAGGGCAACCGCCAGCACCTGCTTGTTCGCCTCTTCGGTGCTGATCTGGTTCAGCGTCGCGGCGGTTTCGATCTCGGCCACCTTGCGATGCGCCCAGAGCTTGGAAATGCCCTTGCCCTGCGCTGCGGCAGTAACCGGCAGCGAGACGCTCCACGGCGTGTCGCCGATCATCCCATCGACCTTCAGCGTGCCCTTGAGCGCTGTTGCTTCCGCCATCATCAGCACGGGCTCACCGCGATAGAGGTCCGGCAGCTGCGAAGGGGAAAGCACGGCGGACGAGCCGTCGAGCGTGGCGGTGAGGCCGGTCACGACCGGCTGGCCGATCTTGTTGAACAGCTCTTCCATGCGCGACTTCACCTGATCCACCTCGCTGATGAGGGTGAAGGTGCCGCGGCCCATCTCAGCCGCACGGGTCATCAGGTAGGTGTTGGGTGCGGAGCCGATGCCCACCATGAAGATGCGGCTGCGGCCACGGCCCTGGCCGATGGTGGCGAAGAGTTCCTGCTCGTTGCCGATGGCGCCGTCGGTGATGAACACCACCTGGCGGAGCGTGCCGGCATCCTGCGGATGTGCGTCGATGAGCGCGGCCTTCAGCGCCGGCACCATTTCCGTGCCGCCGTTTGCCTGCAGCGCCGAGACGAAGGCGCGGGCCTGGTCGAGATATTCCTTGTTGGCCGGAACGGCACCGTTGAACAGCACGTCATAGGTGTCGTCGAAGCGCACGATGTTGAAGTGGTCCTGCGGCTTCAGCGTGTCGAGGCCCTGAAGCAGGGCATCCTTGGCCTGCTGCATGGAGGGGCCATCCATCGAACCCGAGTTGTCGATGACGAAGACGGTTTCACGCGGCTTCACCGGGCCCGTGGCGGGCACCGACGGCGGCGTGACCGAGGCGAGGAGATAGTCCTTGCCCTGGATCGTTTCGCGGAAGAGGCCGACCTGCGGGGCGGTGCCCTTGGCCGTCCACGTCAGTTCGAAGTCGCGGTCGGCGGGGACGTCGGCGCCGTCAAGCACGAGCTTGCGGTGCGTGTCGTCGATGGTCTCCATTTTCACGCTGTGATGATGGCTCGTCACATCGGCCAGGGTGAAGCCGGCCGAGAGATCGACGCTGATCGTCACGGGGTTGACGGGATCATTCTTGCGGGGGTCGAGCACGGGCGGCGAGATGCGGTCACGGTCCGGCACCGGATCGTTCACCGCAATGCCATAGCCGTTGGCGTTGAAATCCACCGTCTGCACGATGGGCGAAGGGTTGTAACGCGGCGCCACCACCAGCGGCAGGCGGAGCGAATAGGTGCCGTTCGACTGGTGGATGGTCTCCTGATACTCGATCTGCACCACCACGGTTTCATGCGGCCCGATGTTGGCGACCGAGTTGGTGAAGATGTTGGGGCGTTCCTGCTCGAGGAGCGAGGCGGTCTGGCCGGCGCGCTTTGCCTCCTCGTAGATCACCTTGGCTTCCTGCTTCTCGCGGACCTCGCCCACGATCACCCGGTTGCCCGAGACGATCTTGAGCGTATCGACCGCCGCACTTTCCGGCAGCGGAAAGACATAGACGCCCTCCACCCAGCCATCGGCCGGGTTGGTGAAGCGCTGGGTGAGAACGGTACGGCCGGTAGGGCCGGACACGGTGACGGAATAGTCGGCGCCCAGGCGCGGCGCTTCGAGATACTTGCCCTCCTTCGACTTGAGCAGCAGGCTGCCGCTGGTCATGTCGTTGGGGGTGACGAAAGCCGCCAATGTGGCCGCTCCTGCCGCTCCCGCGAAGGCCACCAGGGCCATCACCAGGAACAGGAACCACGCCACGACGCGGTCGATTTGGGATTTGATCCGGCTTTCTGCGCTGCCGGGAAGCGAATGGCTCTGCACTTTTCGTTCCTCCGAGTTGAGCTCCCTCGGACATCCCATCTATGGGGATTGCGGCTGCGCCGCCAACGTGAAGAGTTTCTTTCTTCTGCCGGAAATTGCCCCCGCTTCCTTGCGTCCGGTGGCCATGTGCGGATATGTACGGATTTGTGCGGGGGATGCACAGCGGGAACGGACATGTCGGACGAAGATCTCTCTGCGGAGGAGAACCGGGCCATCAGCGGCCTGATCCGCGAGGAATTGGCCAAGCGCCGGATGACCCGCGCCGCCCTGGCGGAGGACGCGCGCCTGTCGCTCTCCACCCTGGAAAAGGCCATGTCGGGGCAGCGGCCCTTCACCCTGGCCACGGTTGTGAGGCTGGAAACGGCCCTCGGGCTGAAGCTTCGCCGCGCCGGGAACGGCCACGCCGCAGCCGAGGCGGCGCTCGCCCCCGATACGCTGGGGTCCTATTCCCGCCCCGCCGTCAAATGGCTGGAAGGCAGCTACCTGACGCTCCGGCCCTCCTTCAGTGTGTCCAAGGGCATTTATGCCTACCGCACCGAAATCCGCTGGGACGTGGAACTCTCCCACCTCGTGTTCCAGGAAAGCGAGCGGCTGGACACAGCCTACAAGCAGGATGGCGTGATCGCCGTGCCGCACCAGTCAGGCTACATCTACCTCGTCACCAACAAGCACGGCCAGCACCGCATGGCCACGCTGTCGCGTCCCATGATCGGCGGCGAGATGTTCGGCCTTCTTGCAACCCTGCAATCGGGTAAGGGCGCCACGCTGATGCCGATTGCGGTGCCGATCGTGCTTGCACCCTTCCGCGCCTTCGGGGCCAATCCGCGCTTCGGCCTGATCAAGCCGGACGAGGGAGAATATCCCGCCTATGAAAAGCTCTTGCGGCGCTGCATCAACGAGCCTTTCATCATCCTCCAGCCGGAGTGAAGCGCCGTCACGGACGTGTTGCAGTGTGGCGGGAAGAACGGGACGCCATGGAGTCTTGCCGTCATGAAGAAACTTGCCCTTGCCCTTCTGTTCGCTTCGGCCCTTGTGCCGCAGGCCTTCGCCACGGACCTCACCATCATGAGCTTCAACATCTGGGGCGGGGGCGGCAACGAGAAGAAACCGGTGGATGAAACCGTCGCTGTCATCAAGGCTGTGAATGCCGACGTGATCGGCATCCAGGAAACGCGCCTCGAAAGTGATCCGTGTACGGCGGATGTCTGTCCGCCGGTGGGCGAGAGCGCTGCCGGAAAGATTGCGGCGGCTCTGGGATATCACTACTACGATCAGGCTACCGACACCGACGTGCTCTGGTCCAACGCCATTCTCAGCCGCTATCCGATCACGGGCAAGGCGACGAAGAACGACACCGGTGTCACCCTCGATGTCGACGGCCGCAAGGTGCACGTCTTCAACATCCACCTCGATGACTCGCCCTATCAGCCATACCAGCTTCTGGGTATCCCCTATGGCGATGCGCCTTTCCTCAAGACCGCCGAGGAGGCGGTGGCCGCCGCGCAGAAAACCCGGGAAGCGGGATTGAGGCTGCTCTTCGCCGACATGGATGAGGCCGGCGACGCCGATGCCTCCTTCGTCTTCGGTGATTTCAACGAACCCTCCCACAGCGACTGGACCGAGGCTGCCGTGAAGGCCGGGAACCAGCCGCTGGTGGTGGAATGGCCGACCGTGAAGGCGATGGAGGCGCGGGGTTATGTCGATACCTACCGCAGGATTTTCCCTGATCCGGCGGCAAAGCCCGCCTTCACCTGGACGCCAACCACTGAACCCACGGCGAAGGATGACCATCACGACCGCATCGACTTCGCGCTCGCCAAGGGGGCCAAGCTCGAGGTTCTGGCGGCAGGAATCGTGGGCGAGAAATCACCCGAGGCCGATCTCGTTGTCACGCCGTGGCCAAGCGACCACCGGGCGACCTACGCGAAAGTGAAGTTCTGAGGAGGAAGGTCAGGCCGCCTGCGGGCGCTTGATCAGGGGCAGGGCCTTCTTGACGATGGGCTGAATGCCTTCGCCGCCTGCATCCATGTGGGCGAAGAAGATGCGGCGCATGCGCGGCTCCCAGAACTTGTTGATGTGCTCGGCGATGCCGTCGAGCGCTTCCTGTTCGGGGTAGCTCTTGAAAAAGTCACCGATCTGGTTCGCCATGCGGACCGTGTCACGGATGTCCATTCATCTCTCCATCGAAGATCATCACGCCCTGCTTCGAGAGGGCGGCAAGGGAAAGCCCGGCTTCGCGCGCCAGCCGGTGGGCCAGTGCGGTGGGGGCGGAAACAGTGGCAAGGGCGCTGATCCCGGCGAGGGCGCATTTCTGCACCAGTTCGAAGGAGCAGCGCGACGACATGAGAACGAAACCGCCATCGGGCGATTGTCCGGCGCGGGCCATGGCGCCGATCAGCTTGTCGAGCGCATTATGGCGGCCCACGTCCTCGCGCGCCAACAGGATGCGGCCATCGCTCGCGCACCAGGCAGCGGCGTGGACGGTGCGGTTCACCGCATTCATCGGCTGGAAGCGGGGCAGGGCCTCGAAGGCGCGCGCCACGGCGGCAGGATCAAGTGGCCGGTGGGGCAGCTTTCCGCCCGGCATGCGGATGGCATCCGCCATCTCGGCAATGCCGCAGAGACCGCAGCCGACACGGCCCTCGAGCGAACGCGAAACCATCCGTTCACGGATGAAGTTGTCCTCGGGGATGGCGACGTCAGCGGTGAAACCGTCGCCCGAAGGGAAGGCGAGTACATTCGCCACATGCGAGGCGTGGGCGATCAGTCCTTCCGAGAGGGCAAAACCGATGGCGAAATCCTCGAGGTCGGCAGGGGTCGCCATCATCACGGCATAGGGCACGCTGTTGAAATGGATCGCCACCGGAACCTCTTCCGGCAGCTTCCACTCCACGGCTGCTCCATCGAGCGTGCCGGTGACGGTCACGCTGCAATCGGCCTCGCGGGCCTCGCCGGCGGGCGCGGGATCGCGGGAGGAGGGCGGAAGGATGGTCACTCCGCCGCCACCTGCTTGTTCTGGCGTTCGCGCACTTCCCATTCATCCTGCCAGTCGGACTGGCGGTTGGAGAGGGTGACCTGAACCGCAGTCACCTTGTATTCCGGGCAGTTCGTGGCCCAATCGGAGAACTCCGTGGTGATCACGTTGGCGCCCGACACCGGGTGATGGAAGGTGGTGTAGACGACGCCCTGCGGCATGCGGTCCGAGATCTCGGCGCGGAGCGAGGTGGCGCCCATGCGCGAGCTGATGGAAACGAGCTGGCCGTCGCGGATGCCGCGCACTTCCGCATCGTGCGGGTGGATTTCCAGCACGTCTTCCTTGTGCCACGTGACGTTCGCGGTGCGCCGCGTCTGGGCGCCCACATTGTACTGCGAGAGGATGCGGCCGGTGGTGAGGATGAGCGGGAACTCGCGGTTGGTGCGCTCGTCGGTCGGCACATACTCGGTGATCATGAAGCGGCCCTGGCCGCGCACGAACTTGCCGATGTGCATGATCGGCGTGCCGTCCGGAGCGGCATCGTTGCAGGGCCACTGCACCGAACCCATCTCCTCGATCTTGGCGAAGGAGACACCCTTGAAGGTGGGCGTGACGCGGGCGATCTCGTCCATGATTTCGGAGGCATTGTTGTAGTGCATGTCGTAGCCCATGGCTTGGGCCAGTTCGCACACCACCTGCCACTCGTGCTTGCCCTGCATCGGCTTCTTCACCTGGCGGACGCGGTTGATGCGGCGTTCGGCGTTGGTGAAAGTGCCATCCTTCTCGAGGAAGGAGGTGCCGGGCAGGAAGACGTGGGCATAGGCCGCCGTCTCGTTGAGGAAGAGGTCCTGCACCACAACGCATTCCATGGCGGCAAGCGCCGAGGTGACGTGCACGGTGTTCGGGTCGGACTGGGCGATGTCCTCGCCCTGGATGAAGATGCCCTTGAAGGTGCCTTCGACCGCGGCATCCAGCATGTTGGGAATGCGGAGACCCGGTTCCGGATCAAGCGACGCCCGCCAGACTGTTTCGAACATCTGGCGCACGGAATCGTCGCCCACGTGGCGGTAGCCCGGGAACTCGTGCGGGAAGGAGCCCATGTCACAGGAACCCTGCACGTTGTTCTGGCCGCGGAGCGGGTTCACGCCGACGCCGCGGCGGCCGATGTTGCCGGTGAGCATGGCGAGGTTGGCCATGCCCATGACCATGGTCGACCCTTGCGAATGTTCGGTGACGCCGAGGCCGTAGTAGATCGCGGCATTGCCGCCGGTGGCATAAAGGCGGGCCGCGCCGCGGATCGCTTCCGGATCGACGTTGGCGATGGGGCCCAGCACCTCGGGCGCGTTCCGCGGTTCGCGGATGAAGTCGGCCCAGCGCTTGAACTCCTCGCTGTCGCAGCGCTCGGCGATGAAGGCCTTGTTCTCAAGGCCCTCGGTCAGGATGGTGTGCGCCATGGCGTTGACGATGGCGACATTGGTGCCGGGGAGAAGCGGCAGGTGGAAGGCCGCGAGCACATGCGGGCTCTTGGCCGAGTCGGTGCGGCGCGGATCGACCACGATCAGCTTGGCGCCCTTGCGGATGCGCTTCTTCATGCGGCTCGCGAACACCGGATGACCGTCGGTCGGGTTGGCGCCGATCACCATGATCACGTCGGCTTCATCGACGCTGCGGAAATCCTGCGTGCCGGCAGAGGTGCCGAAGGTCTTGGAGAGGCCGTAGCCCGTGGGCGAGTGGCAGACGCGGGCGCAGGTATCCACGTTGTTGTTGTGGAAGGCGGCGCGGATCATCTTCTGCACCACGTAGACTTCCTCGTTGGTGCAGCGCGACGAGGTGATGCCGCCGATCGAGCCCGTGCCGTACTTTCCCTGAATCTCCTTGAAGCGGCGGGCGGTGTACTGGATCGCTTCCTCCCAGCTCACTTCCTTCCACGGATCGGTGATGCGCTCGCGCACCATCGGCTTGGTCATGCGGTCCTTGTGGGTGGCATAGCCCCAGGCGAAGCGGCCCTTGACGCAGGAGTGGCCCTCGTTGGCGCCGCCATCCTTGTAGGGCACCATGCGGACGACTTCGTCGCCCTTCATTTCCGCCTTGAAGGAGCAGCCGACGCCGCAATAGGCGCAAGTTGTCACGACCGAATGTTCGGGCTGGCCCATGGCGATCACCGACTTCTCGGTGAGGGTGGCGGTGGGGCAGGCCTGCACGCAGGCGCCGCAGCTCACGCATTCCGAACCGAGGAAGCCTTCGTCCATGCCGGCGGAGATGGTCGAGTCAAAGCCGCGGCCGTCAATGGTCAGCGCAAAGGTGCCTTGCACTTCCTCGCAGGCGCGCACGCAGCGCATGCAGACGATGCACTTCGCCGGATCGAAGGTGAAATAGGGATTGCTCTCGTCCTTCGGCTTGTAGCGGAAGTTCTCTTCGCCATTGGCCTTGCAGGGGGCGATGTGGTTGTCGCCAGCGTAACCGTAGCGCACGTCGCGGAGGCCCACGGCACCCGCCATGTCCTGCAGTTCGCAATCGCCGTTCGCCGCGCAGGTGAGGCAGTCGAGCGGATGGTCGGAGATATAGAGCTCCATCACGCCCTTGCGCAGGTTGGCGAGGCGTTCCGTCTGGGTGCGGACCTTGATGCCGGGGGCAACCGGCGTGGTGCAGGAGGCGGGCGTGCCCTTGCGGCCTTCGATCTCCACGAGGCAGAGGCGGCAGGAGCCGAAGCTCTTGAGCGAGTCCGTGGCGCAGAGCTTGGGGATCTTGGTGCCCAGTTCCATCGCGGCGCGCATGATCGAGGTGCCTTCCGGCACGGAGATCTCGTGGCCGTCGATTTCCAGCGTCACCATCTTGCCGGTGGCGGCGGGCGTTCCGTAATCGGTTTCCTTGATCAGCATCGGGATTACTCCGCAGCGAGGCGCTTGGTGCGCGAGAAGTCTTGAGGGAAATGCTTGAGTGCGCTCATGACAGGCATGGGCGTGAGGCCGCCCATCGCGCAGAGCGAACCATCGGTCATGGTCTGGCAGAGGTCTTCCAGCAGCGCCATGTTCTGGTCGCGGTTCTGGCCGGCGACGATCCTGTCGATCACTTCCATGCCGCGGGTGGAACCGATGCGGCAGGGCGTGCACTTGCCGCAGGATTCGACCGCGCAGAATTCCATGGCGAAGCGGGCCTGGGCGGCCATGTCGACACTGTCGTCGAAGACCACGATGCCCCCGTGACCCACCATCGCGCCCGCCGCAGCGAAGGTTTCGTAGTCCATGGCGAGGTTGAGCTGGAAGGCCGGTACATAGGCGCCGAGCGGACCACCCACCTGGATGGCACGGACGGGGAGGCCGGAGTGCGTGCCGCCGCCGAAATCGTTGACAAGTTGCCCAAGGGTGACGCCGAAGGCCTTTTCGACAAGGCCGCCGCGCATGATGTTTCCGGCGAGCTGGAAGGGCAGTGTGCCGCGCGACCGGCCCATGCCATAGTCCGCGTAGGCCTTGCCGCCGTTCGCCAAGATATAGGGCACGGCGGAGAAGGTGAGCACGTTGTTGATGATGGTGGGCTTGCCGAACAGGCCTTCGAGCGCCGGGATGGGCGGCTTTGCCCGCACCATGCCGCGCTTGCCTTCAAGGCTTTCGAGCATCGCGGTCTCTTCGCCGCAGATGTAGGCGCCCGCACCGCGGCGGACCTCGAGGCCGAAGGATTTGTCCGTACCCTGAATATTTGCACCAAGGAAGTTGGCCGCTTCCGCTGCGGCAATCGCCGCCTTCATCGTGGCGATGGCGTGGGGATATTCCGAGCGGATGTAGACGAAACCCTTCGTCGCTCCGGCGGCAACTCCCGCGATGGTCATGCCTTCGATCAGCATGAGGGGGTCACCCTCCATCACCATGCGGTCGGCGAAGGTGCCACTGTCGCCCTCGTCGGCGTTGCAGCAGACGTACTTCTGGTCGGCCACGGCATCATGCACCGTCTTCCACTTGATGCCGGCGGGGAAGCCTGCACCGCCACGGCCACGGAGGCCGGAGTCGGTGACCTCCTTGACGATCTCGGCGCCCGCCAGTGCGAGCGCCTTCTTCAGGCCCGCAAAACCGCCGTGCGCCACATACTGCTCCACCGACACGGGCTCGGTGAGTCCGGCACGGGCGAAGGTGAGGCGCTCCTGATTCTTGAGATAGGGGATGTCGTCGGTCTTGCCCTGCGAGAGGGCATGGGCGCCGCCCATGTGGAAACCGGCATCGAAGAGCGCCTTCACATCCTCGACCGATACGGGGCCGTAGCCGACGCGGCCCGCCGGGGTTTCCACTTCCACGAAGGGTTCCAGCCAGAACATTCCGCGCGACGAGGTGCGGGCGATCGAGAGTTCGATATTGCGCGACTTCGCTTCGGCAGAAATGGCCTCGGCCACCTCGTCGGCACCGACGGCCAGGGCTGCGGAATCGCGGGTGAGGAAGAGGCGGATCATTTCGTCACCTCGGCAAGAATGGGCTTGAGCTTTGCGGCATCGACGCGGCCCACCAGCTTTCCGTCCACCATGATGGCGGGGGCAGTGGCGCAGAGGCCGAGGCAGTAGGTGGCTTCCAGCGTCACCTTCCTGTCGGAAGTGGTGCCGCCCACCCGGATGTTCAAGAACTTCTCGACCATGGCCTGCAATTCTCGGCCGCCCATGGACTGGCAGGCCTCGGCGCGGCAGATGCGGATGACGTGCTGGCCCTGCGGCTTCAGGTGATAGTCGTGGTAGAAGGTGGCAACGCCATAAACCTCCGCGCGCGAGAGGTTCAGCGCCCGGGCGATGACGGGCAGGGCCGCTTCCGGCACGTGGCCCACGGCTTCCTGCAGATCATGCAGGATTTCCAGGAGCGCATCGGGCTTGTTGCCGTGGCGGGCGCAGATGTCGAGGGCCGGCGAGGCGGCCGGGCTCGTCATGTCGAGCAATGTCGTTTTTGCGGTCATGCGTCGTATTTTGACGCAAACCCCTGTTGAAGGCCAATCGACTTGGGCAATCACCCCATAGACGGGCCGGATGATTGAGCGGGTTAGTCGGGAATGATCATGCTCTTCGCACTTGCGAAAAGCGCGGCGATCAGGGGCGAGAGCGGGTCCCGGTCAACCGCCACAAGGCCCACCTTATGGGACACGACCGGCTCCACCAGCGGGATCGCCACCACGCCATCAAGCGAGCCCAGGGCATTGCGGAAATAGTCCGGCATGATCGAGCACAAGTCCATGCTGCGGACCGAGGAGATGAGGTTCATGATCGAGTTGGTTTCGAGCCGCGCAGTGGGCTGCACTTTGGCGGCGGCGAAAGCGCGGTCAATGATCCTGCGGTTCTGCATGTTCGGGGTTAGCAGGCAAAGCGGCTGCTGGGCGGCCTCGAACCACGTCACCTGCTCGCGCTTGGCAATGGGGTTCTCGCTGGCGACAAAGAGGCAATAGTTCTCGCGGTAGAGTTCGGCCTGCATGAGGCCTTCCACCGGCTCGTTGTCGAGATAGGTGACGCCGGCATCGATCGCGTAATCATTCAGTGCACGGATGATATCCTCGGACGAATGCGAGAGGATGGTGAAATCAACCGCAGGATGCGCGGCGTTGAGGGCTCGCGTGAGAAGCGAGGCCTTGGGCAAGGCAGAGGGAATGACGCCGAGGACGAGGCGGCCGACGAGGGAGCCGCGCTTGTCCTTCATCTGGGCGAGTTCGGCCTGCAGCGCGTTCCAGTTGTCGAGGATGGTGTGGGCCCATTTCAGCACCCGCTCGCCCTCGTGGGTGAGGCCGATATAGCGCTGGCCGCGGGCGAGCAGGGGCACGCCGAGCTCCTGTTCCAGTTGGCGAATCCGGCCGGAGAGCGTGGGTTGGGTGATGTTGCAGGCCTGGGCCGCACGGGTGAAGTGTTTCTCGCGGGCGAGGGCGGCGAAATATTGCAGCTGCCGGATATCCATGAACTGACAATAATTTGGGCAGGGGCCGATGGCACGGGCAAAAAGAAAATACCTAGAATAGGAAAAAAGTGCTTGACACTGCGCAGGCCTTCCCATAGAAACCGCTACATCCCCGAAATGGGCGAGAGGGAAGGCTCTCCTTCCTCCAACGTCACCCTCGCGAAGGCGGGGGCCCAGCTTCCACTTTCGAGATCGTGACAACCAAAGCTGGGTGCCCGCCTTCGCGGGCATGACGGCGAGGGCGCGCACCCCACACATACAACCGGAGCACATCATGACCAATACACCACCGCCGCCGGGTGATCCGGCGTGGGCGGAGATCCGCGCGCGCTATGAAGCCGGCGCAGAGAAAGTGGAGGCGATTGCCGCCGGCATCGGCCTTACCCGCATCGCGCTCTCCATGCGGGCGATGAAGGAGGGCTGGACCATGCGCGGCAAGGGCAGGAGCAAGGCGAAGCCTGCCACCACGCGCGAGACCATCCACCGCCTGAAGGAGATGCTGCAGAAGCGCCTGGCGCATCTCGAGGAGGAGGTGCGCAACCTCGGCAAGGAGGTGAGCGGCATCGAGGCCGAACGGGGCATCAAGTCCGTCAACACGCTGGTGCGGACGCTGGAGAAGGTGATCGACCTTGAACGCAAAGACAAGCTCAAGCGCAGGCAGATCCGAGAACAGCACAAGTCTTTTGATGACGAGCAGCGTCGTCAGCTTGCGGCAAAGATTGACCGCCTCGAAGCGGAGCGGGACGGCGGCGTGGCTGGCGCAGGCGCTGAGCCCAGAGGAGGTCCTGGAACTGAACAGCCAGTGGCTCTACTGGGCGAGGCCGGACCAGCAGCTTCCGCCGGAGGGACGTGACTACCGCAACTGGCTGGTGATGGGCGGGCGCGGCGCAGGCAAGACCCGCACCGGGGCCGAATGGGTGAAGATCCTCGCCCTCGGCAGCCTCGATCCCGTGATCCGCCGCTGTTCGCGTATCGCCATCGTGGCGCCCACCTTCGCCGAGGCGCGGCTCGTCATGATCGAGGGCGAGAGCGGGCTCCTCGCCGTTCACAATGACCGCGACCGGCCGACCTACGAGCCCTCGAAGCGGACACTGACCTGGCCCAACGGATCGGTGGCGCAGGTGTTCTCGGCCGACGAGCCGGACGGCTTGCGCGGGCCGCAGTTCGATGCGGCGTGGTGCGATGAACTGGCGAAATGGCGGCGGGGCAGTGAGGCCTGGATGAATTTGCAGATGGCGCTGCGCCTCGGCGAATGCCCGCAGGCGGTGATCACCACCACGCCGCGGCCCACCAGACTGATCCGTGAACTGATGAATGACGCCGCGACCGTGGTGACGCGCTCGCGCACCCTCGACAACCGCGGCAACCTTGCGCCGCAGTTCCTGGCGGAGGTGCTGGCGAAATACGGCGGCACCAACCTGGGGCGGCAGGAACTCGATGGCGAACTCATTGCCGATGATCCGGACGCGTTGTGGACGCGCGACCTGATCGAGCGCGCCCGGGTGCGCACATTGCCGGCGCTCACCCGGATTGTCGTTGCGGTCGACCCGCCGGCGACGGCGGGCAGCAAGGCCAATGCCTGCGGCATCGTCTGTGCAGGGCTTGGGGAGGATGGCCGCGCCTATGTGCTGGATGATGCGAGCTGCAAGCGGCTGCGTCCGCTGCAATGGGCGGCGCGGGTGGCGGCGCTGGCAAAGCAGCGCGGCGCAGACCGCGTGGTGGCCGAGGTGAACCAGGGCGGCGACATGGTGCGGACCGTGCTGGCCGAAGCAGAACCGACATTGCCTGTCAGGGCGGTGCACGCCTCGCGCGGAAAGAAGGCGCGGGCCGAGCCGGTGGCCGCTCTCTACGAACAGGGCCGCGTCTCCCACGTGGGCGTGTTCCCCGAACTTGAAGACGAAATGTGCTCGGTGATCGGCGACGGCGAAAGCCCGGACCGGCTCGATGCACTGGTGTGGGCGCTCACCGACCTGGTGCTGAACCAACGGATGCGACCGCGGGTGCGGGCACTCTGAACGAGAGGCGAGGAATGCTGAACAAGATCAGATCGATGTTTGCAGGGAAAGCCTCCGCCACGGGGCCGCTGATTGCGCTCCATTCGGCAGGGCGTGCGCTGTGGACGCCGCGCAACTATGGGGCGCTGGCGCGGGAAGGCTATGCCGGAAATGTTGTGGGCCACCGCTGCATCGCCATGCTGGCGGAGGCCGTGAGTTCGGTGCCGCTGTCCCTGCTGATCGACGGCAAGGAAGCGGAGACGCATCCGCTCAAGGCCTTGCTGGCGCGGCCCAACGGGGCGCAGAGCGGGCGCGAATTCCGGGGCCAGCTGGTGGCCTATCTGATGCTTGCGGGGAATGCCTATGCGGAGATGGTGCAACTCGATGGGAGCCCACGCGAACTCTTTGCCTTGCGACCCGACCGCATGGCGGTGGTGCCGGCACGCTCCGGCTGGCCCGAGGCCTATGACTATTCCGTCAATGGTGCCACGGTGCGCCTGCCGCGCGAGGCGGTGCTTCACCTGAAGCTGTTCCACCCCACCGACGACCACTACGGGCTTTCGCCGCTGGAGGCCGCGGCCCGCGCCATCGATACACACAATGCCGCGAGTGCCTGGAACAAGGCGATGCTGGACAATGCGGCGAGGCCATCGGGCGCGCTCGTCTATGCAGCGGCGAACGGTCATCTGACCACGGAGCAATTCGAGCGCCTGAAGAGCGAATTGCAGACGGCCTATCAGGGCGCGGCCAATGCCGGGCGGCCACTGGTGCTTGAAGGCGGGCTGGACTGGAAGGAAATGGGCTTCAGCCCGAAGGACATGGATTTCATCCAGTCCAAGAACATGGCGGCGCGGGAAGTGGCGCTGGCCTTCGGCGTGCCGCCCATGCTGCTCGGCATTCCGGGCGACAACACCTACGCAAATTTCGCCGAGGCGAACCGCGTGTTCTGGCGGCAGACGGTGGTGCCGCTCGTGCTGAAGCTGGCGGATGCGTTGTCGCTGTGGCTGGAGCCGCATGCGGGTGGCGCGCTGTCGCTCGTGCCCGATCTTGACCAGGTGGAAGCGCTGGCGCCGGACCGGGACGCGCTGTGGAAGCGGGTGAACGAGGCGGGCTTCCTGAGCAACGACGAGAAGCGCGCGGCTGTCGGCTACACGGCCTGACGGAAAAAGATCAGTATACAGAGGATAGTTGAATGACCCAGCCTTTGGCGAGGCGCGGGCTGGAGAAGCCGTTGCATGCGATCCCCGGCCAGGGCGTGTTTTCGGGTTATGCCAGCCTGTTCGGCAAGCGGGACGGGCAGGGCGACATCGTGATGCCCGGCGCCTTCACCGACAGCCTGCGGATGCGGGGTGCTGCGGGCGTGCGAATGCTCTTCCAGCACAACCCGGCGGAGCCGGTCGGCACCTGGCTCGAGATCCGCGAGACGGCGAAGGGTCTTTACGTGCTGGGCCGTCTTGACGCGAATGTGCAGCGGGGCCGCGAGCTGCTCTCGCTTCTGAACACGGGGGGCATCGACGGGCTGTCGATCGGCTTCCGCACCGTCGCCGCCAAGACCGACCGCATCGTCAAGGCCCGGCGTTTGCTCAGCATCGATCTCTGGGAAATCTCGCTCGTCACCTTCCCCATGCTGGAGGGGGCGCGGGTGAGCCATGTGAAGTCCGCCGCGAGGGCTCTTGCGGACTCCCTTTTCGTGAAGAGCCCGAATCCGAACCCTGATGGAGTGACCTGAATGGATTTTCCGACCCCGCTTGAAACCAAGGTGGCCGCGGCTGCGACACACGATGATGTGCTGGTGGCCTTCGAGGCCTTCAAGGAGGCGAACGACGAGCGCCTGGCGCAGATCGAGAAGCGCATGAGCGCCGACGTGGTGACCGCCGAGAAGGTGGAGCGCATCAGCCGCGCCATCGACGAACTCTCGCTGAAGGCGAAGCGCCCGTCTCTCTCCGGCGAGACGAAGGCCGAACCCTCCGAACACCGCCGCGCCTTCGACGGCTATGTGCGGAAGGGCGAAACCCACGGCCTGTTCGAGATCGAGCAGAAATCCATGTCGGTGGCCTCTGCCCCCGATGGCGGCTATCTCGTGCCGGTGGAAACGGAAGCGGAAATCTCCCGCATCCTCGCCAAGACATCGCCCATGCGCCAGATCGCCGATGTGCGGCAGGTCTCCGCCGCGGTGTACAAGAAGCCCTTCGCCACGGCGGGTGCTGCCGCGGGCTGGGTGGGCGAGACGGCGGCGCGCCCCGAGACGGCCTCCGCCACGCTGGCCGAGCTGCAGTTCCCGGCCATGGAACTCTATGCCATGCCGGCGGCGACGCAGACGCTGCTGGACGACAGCGCCGTCAACCTCGACCACTGGATTGCGCAGGAAGTGGAGACGGTGTTCGCCGAGCAGGAATCGGAAGCCTTCGTCACCGGCAACGGCGTGAACAAGCCCAAGGGCTTCATGGACTATACCAAGGTGGCCAATGCCACGTGGGCCTGGGGCGCGATGGGCTATGTGGCGACCGGCACGGCAGGCGCATTCCCGGCGAGCAACCCGAGCGACAAGCTTGTCGACATGATCTACGCGGTGAAGGCGGGCTATCGCCAGAACGGCACGTGGATCATGAACCGGGCGACGCAATCCCTGATCCGCAAGTTCAAGGATGCGGCCGGCAACTATCTCTGGCAGCCGGCGGCGACGGCGGATGGAAATGCCACGCTGCTCAACTTCCGCATCGTGGAAAGCGAGCACATGCCGGATGTGGCGGCGGACTCCCACGCGCTGGCCTTCGGCGACTTCAAGCGCGGCTACCTGATCGTGGACCGGGTGGGCGTGCGCATGCTGCGCGATCCCTATTCCTCCAAGCCCTATGTGCTGTTCTACACCACCAAGCGGGTGGGCGGCGGCATCCAGAACTTCGAGGCGATCAAGACGCTGAAGTTCGGCGTGTCGTAAGGGCACGTGCTGAACCGGGGGCAGGCGCAACGTCTGCTACCCTTCCTTTTCTTCTCCCGAGAGTTTTCATGCCCCTGATCCTGACGGCAGCGCCGGCAGCGGAACCCGTTTCGCTGGCCGAGGCCAAGGCGCACTTGCGCGTGAGCCATGACGACGAAGATACATTCATCTCTGCGCTGATCGTTGCGGCGCGGCGCGCGGCGGAACAGGCCACCGGCCTGAAGCTGATGGCGCAGGGCTGGTCGCTGTTCGCGGACCGCTGGCCGGAGAGCGCTGCACTCTCCCTGCAGGTGGCGCCGGTGAGCGCCGTGACGGACATCATCACCTATGGCGCGGACGACACGCCGGGCACGGTGGACCCCGCACATTATTATCTCGATGCCGCATCGTGGCCCGCGCGCGTGGTGCTGCGCGAGGGGCGCATGCCGCCCCAGGGCGGGCGCAAGGCGAATGCGATCGAGGTGCGCTTCCGGGCCGGCTTCGGGACGACACCCGGTGACTTGCCGCAGGACCTGCGTCAGGCCATTCTCGTCGCCGTGGCGCACTGGTTCGATCATCGTGGCGATGGCGGCGGAGGCGGCCTGCCGCTGGCAGCGCTGGAGCTGCTGCAGCCTCATCGCCTGGTGCGGCTCTCATGAGTGCTGCCCTTTCATTGCAGACGGCGATGCGCGCGGCGCTTGTGGCCGACAGCACGCTGACGCGGCTTCTGGGTGGCGCGCATGTCTTCGATGAAATGCCGCGTGGTGCAAAGCCGCCCCATGTGACCTTCGAGCAATGCGAGACCCGCGACTGGAGCACGGCAACGGAAGCGGGCCAGGAACATTTCATCCAGCTTCAGGTGACGACGGCGGAGCGCGGGCGCGGACAGGCGCAGGCGGTCTGCGACCGCATCGCCGGGGTGCTGGACAATGCCTCGCTCACGCTTGCGGGCCACACGCTGGTGAACCTGCGGCTTGTGTTCTGGAGCGTGGCGCGGAGCCGCAGCGATCCAACCTTCGGCGCAACGCTTCGCTTCCGCGCCGCCACCGAACCCAACTGAGGATTTCAGCATGTCAGCCCAGAAAGGCCGCGACCTTCTCTTGAAGGTGCAGAGCGGCGCAGACTTCCAGACCGTGGCGGGGCTGCGCGCCACCACGCTTTCCTTCAATGCCGAGAGCGTCGATGCGACCTCGCAGGAGAGCGGCGCGTGGCGCGAGCTGCTGGCGGGTGCCGGACTTCGGTCCGCGAGCCTGCGCGGGCAGGGCATCTTCAAGGACGCGGCGAGCGACGCCACCGTGCGGCAACTCTTCTTCGATGGCGCGATCGTGCCGTGGCGGGTGATCCTGCCGGATTTCGGCGTGATCGAGGGACCGTTCCAGGTGACGGCGCTCGACTATGGCGCGCGGCACGATGCGGAAGTGACCTTCGAACTGGCGCTCGCCTCCGCGGGTCCGCTCTCCTTTACGGTGCTCTGATGGCGAACCGTCACCGGGGCGAGATCGAGGCCGAACTCGATGGCAAGCATTATGTGCTGTGCCTGACGCTGGGGGCGCTGGCGGAAATCGAACATGCCTATGGCGGCGAGGACCTGCTCGCCATTGCCGAACGCTTCGAGCAGGGGCGCATCCGCGCGAGTGATGCGATCCGCGTGATCGGCGCGGGGTTGCGTGGCGGCGGCAATGCGGTGAGCGATGACGAGGTGGCGCAGTTCCGTGTCGATGGTGGCGCGGCGGGCTTCATCGGCATCGTTGCCGATCTCCTCAAGGCCACCTTCGCGGTGGAGGACGCGCCACCAAAAAAACCGTGAGCGCCGTGCGGGCGCGGTTCCCGTGGCGGCGCGTGATGATGCGGGGCCTGCATGACTTGCGCCTCGCCCCTTCCGAATTCTGGCGCAGTACCTTGCGTGAGCTCGTGCCTGTTGCGGGCTCTCCCTCCCCGCAGGGGCTGCGCCAGAGCCTGACCGACCTGATGGCCCGCTGGCCTGACGAGGACCATGCATGACACCTGACACCACACCCGGCCTGTCGGCGCGGCTCAGCGAATTGCGGAGCGAGATGCAGGAGATCTCGCGGCTGGGCGAGAGTTTCGGCAGCAGGCTCGTGACCTCGCTCGCCTCCGCGGTGACCCATAGGCGCAGCCTCTCGGATGTGATGCGCGGCCTTGCACTCTCGCTCGCCAACCAGGCGCTGAGCCAGGCGCTGCGACCGCTGGGATCTTTGTTTGGCAGCTTGTTGAAGAACGCAGACGGCAATGTGATTGCGGGCGGGCGCGTGATGCCCTTTGCCGATGGCGGGATCGTCAATTCGCCTGTGCTGTTTCCGTTGCGCAATGGCACCGGGCTGATGGGCGAGGCGGGGCCGGAGGCGATCATGCCGCTGGCACGCGGGCCCGATGGCAAGCTTGGCGTGCGCGGGGCGGGTGGCGGCACCCATGTGACGGTGAACATTACTACACCCGATGTGCAGGCTTTCCGCCAATCGCAATCGCAGATCGCCGCACAGATGAGCCGCGCGCTCGCCCGCGGACAAAGGAACGCCTGATATGGGTTTCGATGACGTGCGCTTTCCGGTTGGTATCGCCCGTGGCGCCAGCGGCGGGCCCGAACGGCGCACCGATGTTGTCACGACGGCGTCCGGCCGCGAGGAACGCAACAGCCGCTGGGCGGCGTCGCGCCGAAGTTATAATGTCGGCTTCGGCGTGAAGACGCTGAACGACATCCACACCGTGGTGAGTTTCTTCGAGGAGCGGCGCGGGCGGCTGCGCGCCTTCCGCTTCCGCGATGCGGCTGATTGGAAATCGTGTTTGCCATCTGCGGTGCCCGCCGCCACCGACCAGGTGATCGGCACGGGCGATGGCGTGACGGCGCAGTTCCAGCTGGTGAAGCGCTATGGCACCGGCGCCACGGCCTACGTGCGGGTGATCACCGCACCCGTTCCCGGCAGCGTGACGGTTGCGGTGAACGGCGTGATCGCATCCGATGTGACGGTTGATCATGCCACGGGGTGCGTGAGCTTTGCTGCCGGCCATGTGCCCGCGGCAGGCGCGGTGATCAGCGCCGGCTTTGCCTTTGACGTGCCGGTGCGCTTCGACACCGACCGGATCAGCATCAATCTCTCGCATTTCGCGGCGGGCGAGATTCCCGACATTCCTCTGATCGAGGTGCGGCCATGAAGACGCTTCCAGACGGTATGCAGGATCATCTCGACAGCGGCGTGACGACGCTCTGCCACTGCTGGCGGGTGCGGCTTGTGACGGGCGAGACGCTGGGCTTCACCGATCATGACCAGCCGCTGGCGTTCGACGGCACGCTCTTCGAGGCGCAGGCCGGCTTCACCGGCAGCGAGATCGAAGTCATCGCTGGGGCTCGCGGTCGACAATCTCGAGGCGGCAGGCGCGCTGCAATCGGGACGGCTCGATGAAACGCGGCTGCGCGCCGGGCACTTCGACCAATCGGAGGTGGAGGTGTGGCGGGTGAACTGGAGTGAAGTCAGCCAGCGCGTGCTGATGCGGAAGGGGCACCTTGGTGAAGTGAGTTATGGCGATGGTGCTTTCCGTGCCGAGGTGCGGGGCCTGGCCCATCTCCTGGGGCAGACGCGGGGCCGCGTCTATCAGCAGGGCTGTGACGCGAAGCTGGGTGACACGCGCTGCGGTGTTGATCTGTCGGGGCGACGCTTCACGGCGGCGGCAACCGTCACGGCGGTGACTGATGACGGCCTCAGCGTAAGCGGGCTCACCATTCCGGACGAATGGTTCTCGCACGGCACGCTCAGCACGGCAGACGGCCGTGTGGTGAAGGTGAAGCGGCAACGCAACTTCGGCGCGACGGCACAGCTGACACTGGCGGCCTCTCCGGAGTTCGAGGTTGCGGTGGGGGCGCGGGTGACGCTGACGGCGGGCTGCGACAAGCGCTTCGACACCTGCGGTGCGAAGTTCGGCAATGCCAGGAACTTCCGGGGCTTCCCGCACATGCCGGGCACGGATTTCGTCACCCGTTTCGCCAGGCAGGGCGACCCGGCCAACAGCGGCGGAAAGCTCTCCTGATCATGGCCACTGCCGACGACATCGTTGCCGCTGCGCGCGGCTGGACCGGTACGCCCTACCGTCATCAGGCGAGCGTCAAGGGCGTCGGCTGCGATTGCCTGGGCCTGGTGCGGGGGGTGTGGCGCGACATTTACGGCGTGGAGCCGGAAACGCCACCGCCCTACGGGCCGGGTTGGGCCGAGTCATCATCCGAAGAACGGTTTGCAGCGGCGGGCTTCCGCCATCTTGTGCCGGTCAATGCGGATGAGATGCAGCCGGGCGATGTGCTGCTCTTCCGCTGGCGTCCGCATCTTCCGGCGAAACATGCCGCGATCCTTACCGCGCCCACGCGCATGATCCATGCCCATGACGGGCTTGCCGTGTGCGAGGTCACTTTCTCCGCGTGGTGGCGCGACCATCTCGCCTTCGTCTTCCGCTTTCCGGACATCACCTGAGCCATGGCCACCGTTGTTCTCCAATATGCCGGCGCTGCCCTGGGCACGCTGATCGGCGGACCCGTGGGCGGGATCGTGGGGCGCGCTGCGGGTGCGATCGCCGGCAACGTCATCGACCAGCGCCTCTTCGGCAAGGCCCGCAACACGGAAGGCCCGCGCCTCACCGACCTCCGCGTCATGGCCTCGGAGGAAGGCGCTGCCGTGCCGGTGATGTGGGGGCGGATGCGGCTCTCGGGCCAGGTGATCTGGGCCAGCAATCTGATTGAAGTATCGAACACATCTTCCGCCAAGGCCTCCGGCAAGGGCGGAGCCAAGGCGGCGGCGAAGACCACCACCTATTCCTACTTCGCCAATTTCGCCGTGGGCCTGTGCGAGGGCGTGATCGACGGCATCGGCCGGGTCTGGGCCGACGGTCGCGAGATCGATCTCTCGGCCTATACCACGCGGCTTTACAGCGGTGGCGAAGCGCGGCTGCCGGACAGCCTGATCGAGGCGGTGGAAGGGGCAGGGCAGACACCCGCCTATCGCGGGCTCGCCTATATCGTGTTCGAGCGCATGCCGCTCACTGATTTCGGAAACCGCATTCCACAGCTCGCCTTCGAGATCCTGCGCGGTGGAAGCGCCGTGGCGCAGAAGCTGAAGGCGGTGACCATCATCCCCGGTGCGACCGAGTTCGGTTACGACACGGAGATCGTGCAGCGCCAGACGGGACGCGGACAGGTGACGGCAGAGAACGCCCATCTCTCTGCCGGGCGCAGCGACTGGACCGCTTCGCTCGATCAATTGCAGGCGAGCGCGCCCAATGTCGGCATGGCGTCAATCGTCGTGGCCTGGTTCGGCAATGACCTGCGCTGCGGCTCCTGCCTTCTGCGGCCCGCTGTGGATGCGCGCGACAAGACGACAACCGGCGGCAAATGGCGCGTCTCCGGCATCACGCGTAACGAGGCTTACGAGGTGAGCCGCGTCAACGGCGCTGCAGCCTATGGCGGCACGCCGTCCGATGCGTCGGTGCGCCATGCCATCGCCGACCTCAAGCGCCGCGGGCTGAAGGTGATGTTCTATCCCTTCGTGCTGATGGATGTGCCGGCGAACAACCAACTGCCCGATCCCTATGGCGGTGTGTCACAAGCGGCCTATCCTTGGCGCGGGCGCATCACGGCGAGCATCGCGCCGGGGCGCGCAGGCTCCCCCGACAAGTCGGCGGCTGCTGCAGCGGAGATCAACGCCTTCGTCGGCACCGCCACGGCGGCGCAGTTCACGGCCGCGGATGACACGGTCCGTTTCACCGGGGCGGCGCAATGGTCATACCGCCGCATGATCCTGCACTATGCGAAGCTGTGCGCCAATGCGGGCGGCGTCGATGCCTTCCTGATCGGCAGCGAGATGCGCGGCCTCACAACGCTGCGCTCCGGTCCCTCAACCTATCCCTTCGTGGCGGCCTTGCAGACACTCGCGGCGGAGGTGAAGGCGATCCTGCCCGCCGCCGAGATTTCCTATGCGGCGGACTGGACGGAATACAACGGTCATCAGCCTACGGACGGTTCGGGCGACGTGCAGTTCCATCTCGATCCGCTGTGGGCGTCGCCCGCCATCAGCTTCATCGGCATCGACAACTACATGCCGCTCTCGGACTGGCGCGATGGCACGAGCCATGCCGACTGGCAGGCGGGATGGCGGTCCATCCACGACACGGACTATCTCAAGGCGGGGATCGCGGGCGGGGAAGCCTACGATTGGTATTATGCCTCCGCCGAAGACAGGCTGGCGCAGCGGCGCACGCCGATCAGCGACGGGGCCTATGGCAAGCCCTGGGTGTTTCGTCCCAAGGATGTGAAGTCCTGGTGGCTCAATCCGCACTACAACCGGCTGGGCGGTGTCGAGAGCGCAACGCCCACGCCGTGGATCCCGCAATCGAAGCCCATCTGGTTCACGGAGTTCGGCTGCCCGGCGATCGACAAGGGCACGAACAGCCCGAATGTCTTCGTCGATGTGAAATCATCCGAAAGTGCGCTCCCGCATTTCTCCAGCGGTGATGCCGATGCCCTGATGCAGGGCCGCTACCTGACGGCCATGATGGACCACTGGGGAGCCGCGGGCCCGCATAATCCGGTGTCTGCGGTGACGGGGAAGAGAATGGTCACGCCCGAACGGCTGTTCGCCTGGGCCTGGGATGCGCGGCCCTATCCCGCCTTCCCGGCACGGCGCGATGTCTGGGGTGATTGTGACAATCATGCGCTCGGGCATTGGCTGAACGGCAGGCTGGGTGCGGTCGACATGGGTGAACTGGTGCAGGCCGTCTGCGCCCGCTACGGCCTCGATGCCATCGATGTGGGTGAGGCGGCGCAGCTGATTGACGGCTTCGTCATCGACCGCCCGATTTCGGGCCGGGACGCCTTGGAGGGTCTGTTGCAGGCCTTTTCGCTGGATGCGGTGGAGAGTGGCGGCCGTATTTTGCTCCGCGCACGGATGAATATCGATGAAGTTTTTGCCGGGGAGTTGGTGGCCGAGGGCCGCAATGAAGCGGTGATGCGCGAGACACGCGCGCAGGAAACAGACCTGCCGGCGGTGGTGCGGATTTCCTATGCCGACGCGGCGCATGACTACCGTGCCGCCACGGTGATGCAGTTGAACGGCGCCACGCGGAGTGCGCGGGAAATCGCGCTCGATCTTCCCGCCGCCGTGACGCGGAGCCTGGCGCAGGCCCGCTGCGACGTGGCACTGGAGGAAGCCTGGCAGCAGCGCACGACAGCTGCGTTCACGTTGCCGGCCTCACAGCTTGCGCTGGAACCGGGTGATGTGGTGCGGCTGGGCACCCGCACGTGGCGGATCATCTCGATTGCCGATGGCGAGGCGCGCAAGGTGGAGGCCGTGGCCCATGATGCCGGGCTTTATCGCGTGGCCGCGCCAGCGCAGGCGCTGGCCGCGACCACGGATGTTGCGGTTTACGGTCCGCCGGATGCAGTGCTGATGGACCTCGCCTGGGTGGCGGGAGCTCAGCCCGCTTCGCCGTGGCTCGCGGCGCAGGCTTCGCCCTGGCCGGGACAATTGACGCTGCTGCGGCAGACGGCGCCGGGCGCTTTCGATGTGGCGCTGACCCTCGACGGGCAGGCGACGATGGGAACGACGCTCACGGCGCTTGCAGGCGGCGAGACGGGGCGCATCAATGCGGGCGGCACGCTCGACGTTGTGCTCGACCATGGCGCGCTGTCGTCGATCAGCCGGGCGGAACTCCTGAACGGCGGCAATGCGGCGGCGGTGGGCTCACCCGAAACGGGCTTCGAGATCATCCAGTTTGAACGCGCGGAACTGATCGCTGCGCAAAGTTACCGCTTGCGGGGGCTGTTGCGCGGGCTGGGCGGCAGTGCGGCGGAGATGCTGCCGCTGCGTGCCGCCGGTGAACGCTTCGTGCTGCTCAACGGCGCGGTGCAGCAGGTGCCGTTGGCGCTGGCGCAGGCAGGGCTCGCCTCCACATGGCGGATCGGCCCTGCGATGTTCGATCACGGCCATCCCGCCTACGCCGACCTCACGTGTTCCGGAACGCTGAAGGCGCTGCGCCCGCTCGCACCCGTCCGGCTGGCGATGCGGGCGGTGAGCGGCGGGCTTTTGTTCACATGGATTAGGCAGTCCCGCCTCGACGGCAACTCCTGGGACCTGGCCGAGGTGCCGATTGGCGAAAATGCGGAACGCTATCGCGTCGCGGTCCTCGAGGGTGCCCGGCTCTGCCGTACGCTCGAAGTGACGGCGCCACAATTCTTCTACGGCGATGCCGAGCGCGCCGCCGACTTTGCCGCGCCGCCGCAGCGCCTCACCTTGCGCGTGGCGCAGGTGAGCAGCGAGGCGGGGGCAGGCCCCTCAACCGAAAGGCTCTTCGATGTCTGATACACCGCTCCTGGGATTGCCTTACCTTGCTGCCGCACAGGCGCAGAAACACGTGACACAAAACGAGGCGCTGTCGCTGCTGGACGGCCTGGTGCAGGGTGGGGTGAAATCGCGGCAACTGGCGGCACCGCCGGCAGCTCCTGCAAACGGCGACCGCTATGTGGTGGCGGCGAACGCGACGGGCGCCTGGGCGGGCGCGACAGGAAAACTCGCTTTCTTCTGCGACGGTGACTGGCGCCTTCTCACGCCGCGCGAGGGATGGCGGCTGTGGATCGACGACGAGGACCTTCTCATCGCCTTTGATGGGACGGGCTGGCGCGCGACGGTGATCGTGCCGCCGCCCCCTCCGCCGCCGCAAACGCTGGAGCGCCTCGGCATCAATGCCACGGCGGATGCCACCAACCGGCTGGCGGTGGCCGCGCGGGCCACGCTGCTCAATCACGATGGCACGAGCCACCAGCTCAAGGTCAACAAGGCCACGTCAGCCGATACGGCCTCGTTGCTGTTCCAGACCGGATATTCGGGACGGGCTGAGATGGGCACCACGGGCAGCGACTCGTTCCGGATCAAGGTGAGTGCAGACGGTTCCACCTTCACGGATGCGCTCTCCGCCGATGCCGCGACGGGCACGCTCACGGCGCACCAGTCGCTGCGGCTGGCGGCGCGCGCCGCCGATCCTGCCGCTCCGCTCGATGGCGAGGTCTGGTACAGTTCGACAGCGGGCAAATTCAGAAAGCGCGAGAACGGCGCGACCAGCGATCTCGTTTCGGCTGCTGCCGCAGTGACACCCGCCACTCTGCGCGCGAGCCTCGCAGCCGACGTCACTCTGCTGCTTGCCAACGTGTTCTATGACGGCGTGCAGCTGGACCTTGCGGCGGGCACTTGGCTGATCGTTGCCACCAGCCATTTCATGCGGCCGACCGCCAATGCCTCGGTGGTCGCGCTCCGCGTCACCGACGGAACCAACGTGCTGGGCATGATTTCGCAGTCCGCACCCTCGACGCTCAATTGGCTCACCGGACTCCAGACGGTGCAGGTTGTGACGCTGGCTGCACCCCAGACAGTGCGATTGCAGATGGCGGCGACGCTGGGCAGCAACGGCGTGATGAAAGCGAGCTTTCCTGCAAATGGCACCGGCCCTGCGACAACCCTTGCCGCCACGCGCCTTGGATGATGACAGACAGGACCTGAGAGAATGAACGACCTCGAACGCGACATCGGCGGGCTGCAGGCCCGCATGGAAACGGTGGAACAGGAGCTGCAGGCGATCCGCAGCGATGTGCGCGAAATCCGCGACACGCTGGTGCGCGCCAAGGGCGGCTGGATGGCGCTTCTGGTAATGTTCTCCGCCGCTGCCGGGCTTGGCGCCTGGGCGGTGAAGCTGCTGAACCTTCTTGCCGGAGCCCGGCCATGATGATGACCGAGGAGGGACTGGCTCTGATCCGCCGCCTCGAAGGATTTCGCGCCGAAGCCTATCGCGATGCGGTGGGCGTATGGACGATCGGCTATGGCCATACCTCCATGGCCGGACCTCCTGCCGTGACGGCGGGACTGCGCATCACCGCCGAGGAGGGCGCCGCGATCCTGGCGCGTGACGTGGAGGCGGTGGCCCGCGGCGTGCGCAAGGCTGTGACGGTGGAGCTGACCGGCAACCAGTTCTCGGCGCTCGTCTCCTTCGCCTATAATGTGGGGCTCGGCGCCTTCCGTGCCTCGAGCGTGCTGAAGACCGTGAACGCGGGCGCTTTTGCCGATGTACCGGCGCGGCTGAACCTCTGGGTGAAGGCGGGCGGCCACACGCTGCCCGGCCTCGTCCGGCGCCGCGCACTTGAAGGCGAACTCTTTGCCGCCACCACGGCGGGCACGGCTGCCGCACCACCGGCGCCACTTGTACCCGAACCGCGCACCTGCGCCGTGACACTGCTCGCCCGGCTGCTGCGGCGTCTTGTGCAGATCATCTTTCCAGACCAACCGGAGACCCGCTGATGCCCATTCCCGTTCCGCTCGTGACCAGCCTGGTGGGGGGACTGATGTCCGGCCCCGTCACCAAGATCCTCGATGCCTACATTGCCGACACGGAACTGCGGCGGAAGCTGGAGGCCGACCTCAAGGGCAAGCTGGTGGAGCATCTGGCCCGGGAGGAGGCCCTGCAGCAGTCAGTCGTCCTCGCCGAGATCGCCTCCGAGTCCTGGCTGACTCGCAGCTGGCGGCCGCTGATGATGACCGGCATTTTCGCCTTCCTGGCCTTTGTCGGGCTTGTGCTGCCGCTTGCCGACCTGATGGCGGGCCGGACCCTGCCGTTCAACCCGCGCTGGACCCTGATTCCCCCCGAGTTGTGGCAATTTTTGTCCATCGGTGTCGGGGGTTACGTGGGCGGTCGCTCGCTCGAGAAAATCGCCGCGGCGGTGGCTCCAGGCCCCCTCCGCGGGGGCTCCGGAACGGGGCCAGGGCGGGGTGCCGGAAAGGTTTCGTAAACCATTGGGGGGCCGCGACTTTCCCGTCTTTCGCAGGTGCGGAACCGTTCATGTGCGGTTCAGGTTACAGAGCCTATGAGCGGACCTGTATCACTGGGGCGGAGTGCCATGAATTATCTGATGACGAGGATCGCTGCAATTGCCCTGCCACTGACGCTGGTGGCGGGTCTTTTGTGTGGCGTCTCGGGTCCAGCTCAGGCCGGTCGGCTCAAGCACCTCTACGCCGTGCCGGGACAGGGGGAGTTCCTGCTGCCGCCTCCCGGCGCCAACGACTATGCCCAATCCCAGGACTACGCCGACCCCGACCTCGCCGACCCGGGGGCAGACCCCGGCATGGGCGCCGGCCAGGGCCTGACCATCCGCCCGCGCGAGGCTGCCCGCATTGCCCGCCAGGTCATGCCGGGCGCAAAGGTGTTGAATGTCAAACTCTTGCCCTCAGGCGTTTATGCTGTCACCTTGCGCGGCGGTGGCAGGCTGACTCGCGTGATGGTGGACGGTCGCAGCGGCGACATCCTCTAGACCGGACGGCCCGGCTGTCACAGTTGGAGCCAATTCTCTCATGCGCGTTCTCGTTGTTGAAGACGATGCCGATCTCAACCGGCAAATCACCACGGCGCTCGCCGATGCGGGCTATGTGGTGGACAAGGCCCTCGACGGGGAAGAGGGACACTACCTCGGCGAGACCTCTCCCTATGACGCGGTGATCCTCGATCTCGGCCTCCCCGTGCTTGATGGCGTGAGCGTGCTGGAAAAATGGCGCCGTGCCGGCCGCAAGATGCCCGTGCTCATCCTCACCGCGCGCGACCGCTGGAGCGACAAGGTGGCGGGCTTCGATGCCGGCGCCGACGATTACGTGACCAAGCCCTTCCACATGGAAGAGATCCTCGCCCGCGTGCGCGCCCTCGTGCGCCGCAGCGCGGGGCAGGCCTCGAGCGAACTCACCTGCGGCCCCGTCACCCTCGACACCAAGGGCGCCAAGGTGATGGTGAACGGCATGCCGGTGAAGCTCACCTCGCTCGAATACCGCCTGCTCGAATACCTGATGATGCACATGGGCAAGGTGGTCTCACGCACCGAACTTGTGGAACATCTCTACGACCAGGATTTCGACCGCGACTCGAACACGGTGGAAGTGTTCGTGGGGCGCCTGCGCAAGAAGCTGGGCGTGGACGTGCTGCACACCATCCGCGGCATGGGCTATTGCGTCCAGCCGCCCGGCAATGAGGACTAACTCACTCGCCTTCCGCCTTACCGTATCGGCGGCCGTGACAGCCGTCGTGCTGCTGCTGGCTGCGGTGATCGTGCTGTCCGAACTCTTCGAACAGACGGTGCAGCGGAACTTCGATGCACGTCTCCGCGCCATCATGGATGGCCTGCAGGTCAATATCGAACTCTCGCCCGATGGTGCGCCGCGCATCCAGGGCAGCCTCGCTGACACGCGCTTCCAGCTTCAGGATTCCGGCTGGTACTGGCAGGTGAACGCGGTGAAGCCGGGCGGCAAGTTCGTGGCCTCGGCCTCGCTGCTCGAGCCGCCGCTGATGCTGCCCGCCAATGCCGTGAACAAGCGCGACCAGGAAGGCTATGCCCGCTTCTCGCTCGTCGACGGTGCCGGCAACCAGCTGCGCGGCATCGAGCAGCGGCTCAAGCTCTTCGGCAGCAACGATGACTATTCCTTTGTCGTCACCGGGAATTTCGATGAACTGCGCGCCGAGGTGCTGGCCTTCCGCCGCGGCCTCTACGTGTCGCTGGCGTTGATCGGCTTCGGCCTGCTGGCGGCGATCTTCTTCCAGGTGCGCTACAGCCTGCAGCCGATGAAGGTGATGGAGCGCAAGCTCAACGACATCCGCGCCGGCAAGGTGGAAATGCTGGAGGGCGACTTCCCCGCCGAAATGCAACCCATCGCCGACGAGCTCAATCTGCTGGTCCAATCCAATTTCGAGATCATCGACCGGGCGCGCATGCAGGTGGGCAATCTCGCCCATGCGCTCAAGACTCCGATCAGCGTTCTCACCAACGAGGCGCGCGACCACAAGGGGCCGCTCTCCGACAAGGTGACGGAGCAGATCGGCGTGATGCGCGAGCAGGTGAACCTCTACCTCGACCGCGCCCGCCGCGCCGCCCGGGCCCAGACGGTGGGCTCCGCGACCGACGTCGATCCGGTGCTGCAGGCGCTTGCCCGCACCCTGCAGCGGATCAACCGCGACCGCGGACTGGAAGTGATCGTGGAACCTGGCCCCGCGCTCAAGTTCCGCGGCGAGCGCCAGGACCTCGAGGAGATGGTGGGCAACCTGATGGACAACGCCTGCAAGTGGAGCAAGACCAAGGTGCTGGTGCGGGCGCGCCTCCTTACCCAGAACGGCGATGACGGCCGGCCCTGGATGATGATCGAGGTCGACGACGACGGCCCCGGACTGCCGCCCGAAAAACGCGCCATCGCCATGAAGCGGGGACAGAGGCTGGACGAGTCCAAGCCTGGTTCAGGGTTGGGGCTGAACATCGTTTCCGAGACGGCTGCCATGTACAGCGGGCAGGCCTCGCTCGATCAGGCGGAGCTGGGGGGCCTGCGCGCCAAGCTCAAGCTTCCGGCCCTTCTCGGCACCGCAGCACCAGCAATTTGATTGCATTCGCTGAAAGCATTCAGCTTTTCCGCGCAGGGATTGCAACTTGAGATTATTTCTATTCGAATTGCGACAACCAAATTTACGCATTCAAAAGGTTGATAATGAAAGAAATCTGGAAAAATCCCACGCTACTTGATTCAAACTCATGCGAGAGTTAAGTGAAACTCTATACCGATGTAGCGCCTGTTTCGTGGTCCTGAGGCCCAAGTTTTTGGCTCAGACAGCAATCCGTTTACTGCCCCCGGTCGCGGACTGCCGTCGGAGTAGGGGAGCGAATCGTCAGATTCGCTCCCCGATTTCCGCCCCCGTGTCGGCGGCGGCAGGCGTCGGCAATCCCCGTTCACGATAGGGCGTGCGGCCGTAGAACGAGCGGTAGCATTTCGAGAAATGCGATGGCGATGAGAAGCCGCAGGCAAGCGCCACGTTGATCACCGACAGATCCGTCTGCAGGAGCAGCGAGCGCGCCTTCTTCAAACGCAGTTCGAGATAGTAGCGCTTCGGCGAGCGGTCGAGGTAGCGGCGGAAGAGACGCTCGAGCTGGCGCGTCGACAAGCCGGCCTGCTTGGCGAGCACGCTGGGCGAGAGCGGATCTTCCAGGCAGCCTTCCATCTTCTCGATGATCGACACCAGCTTCGGATGCCGCGCACCGATGCGCGCCGGCAGCGACATGCGCTGGTTTTCGCTGTGATGGCGGATGGGCGAATGGAGAATGGCTTCGGCAACTTGCGCAGCGAGGTCCGGCCCGTGCTGGCTGGCGATCAGCGTCAACATCATGTCGATGGCCGTGGTGCCGCCCGCGCTGGTGAAGCGGTCGCGGTCGATCTCGAAGAGGCCGCCCGTTGCTTCCAGTTCCGGGAAGGCCTCGGTGAAGCCCGGAAGGTTCTCCCAGTGGATGGTGCACTTGTAGCCGTCGAGAAGGCCCGCTTCAGCAAGCACATGGGCGCCGGTGCAGACCGCACCGATTTCGACGCCGCGGCGCGCCACCTTGCGCAGCCACGCGATGAGACGGCGGTCGGCGTGCTTCTGCACATTGAGGCCGCCGCAGACGATGATCGAGGCATCGGCCGGAACCGACTCCAGATCCCCGTTGACCATCGTCAGAATGTTGTTGGAGGCGGCGACCGGCTGGCCGTCGATCGAATGCATGGTCCAGCGGTAGAGCGTCTTCTCGGCGAAGCGGTTGGCCTGGCGGAGGGGCTCGATCGCCGAGGTGACCGGCATCATCGTGAATTCGGGAAGAAGGATCAGGGCCACCGCATGGGGCAGCGACTTGGACTTGTCTCCGAACATGGGGCACCCCCTCCGGGAATGGTCTGTTTGCGACTCCATGGTCCATTTCCGGCATTTTGTCCATAGGCGTCATCGACTGGTCATTTTGCGACGCAATATCAGCGGAATGGTCGGGAACAGGCTGACCGTGTCGCAAAAGCAAGAGCGATGGGCGACAGGCATGGCACGATAGCGACGTTCTGATCGAGGCATGCCCAATGGATACCAGCGTCAAGTTCCCGCCCACTGCATCGGCCACCATGGCCAACCCTTCGGCAGCCTTCCTGGCCAACGCCACCATCGAGGTGACGGGCAAGCAGATCGAGAAATTTCCCCTGCTGAAGGACAACATGCCGGCGGGCGCCACGGTCTTCATCGCGCTCATCGAGGCGCAGGACCTTGAAGCGCAGATCAACGCTGCGGCTGAACTGCGCAAGCTGGGCTTCGACCCTGTGCCGCATGTGCCCGCCCGCTTCGTGCGCGACGAGGCCGACCTCGATGCTCGCCTCTCGGCCTTCCGCGACCGCGCCGGTGTGACGACGGTTCTGGCGCTTGGCGGCGGTGCGCCCGAGCCCATCGGCAAGTTCGATGCGGCGATCCAGATGATGCGCACCGGCCTCTTCCAGAAGGCGGGCATCACCCGCATGGGCATCGCGGGCCACCCCGAAGGCAACCCCGACATCACCAAGAAACACGGCGAGGCCGCATTGCTTGCCGCCCTCACCGAGAAGACCGCTTGGCTGAAGGCGAACGGCATCGAGGGCTTCATCGCCACGCAGTTCCTGTTCGAGGCAGGCCCGCTGGCGCTGTGGGCGCAGTCGCTCCGCACGGCGGGGATCGACCTTCCCGTCTATGTGGGCATTCCCGGGCCCGCCACCATCAAGACGCTGGTGAAGTATGCCGCCATGTGCGGCGTGGGCAATTCTGCCCGCTTCATCCGCAAGCAGGCGCTCAACATCACCAAGCTGCTCACGGTGTCGGAGCCGACCGAGTTCGTGGAGCAGCTGGCGCGGCTCCATTTCGACAAGCCGGAACTGAAGATCGCGGCCCCGCACCTCTATCCCTTCGGTGGCTTCGACAAGCTCTTCGACTGGAAGAAGCGCAGCATGGCCTGAGGCCAGCGCAGCGACAGACATTTCAAACGCCGTCTCCCGCGAGGGAGGCGGCGTTTTTTGTTTTTGGCGGCTTACCAGCGCTCGGGCGTATCGGCGAAATCGCGCTGTGTCTTTGCGCCCGGCGACAGCGCGAGAAAGGCCTGTCCATATGCCTCGCTGAGGGCTGCCGGGATCTTCACCAGGGCCCGGAGCAGGTTGGCAGTGAAGGTGCGCGTGACAGCGAGGCCACGCAACAGGGGACGAAGCGAGGCGGAAATCGTGGTGACGGAGCGGCGGTGGGGAAGGGCGAGGGTCATCTGGCATCTCCTGTGATGCCCTGAAGGTGCTTGAAACCCGGGCGGCAATCCTTGGGCCACTCCTGAATTATTCCTGATTTCGATGGCGGGGCCGGATCAGGAGACTTGCCGGGCGGGGACAGTTTTGGAATTGTCCCGCCCATGAGCGTGCTGAAATTTGCGGACTTCGCCCTCGACCGCAGCGAATGGCGCCTGGATGGCCCGGCCGGATCAACCGACCTCGGCAAGCGCTCGCTTGAAATCCTCGATCTTCTGCTCTCGCGCCCGGGCAGGCTCGTCAGCAAGTCCGACATCCAGGACGTGGTGTGGAGCGGGCAGATCGTGGGCGAGAACGCGCTGCAGGCGCACATCTCCGCCCTGCGCAAGGCGCTGGGCCCCGACCTCATCACCACCGTGCACGGGCGCGGCTACACCTACGCGGGACCTCAGCCCCAAGCCGCTTCACCAGCGCAAGACCCGTCTATCGCGAAGAAGGTCAGGCTGTTCGTCGGCGCGATTGACACGCTGCGTGGAACCGAGGCCGAGACGCGGCGGGCGCAGAACCTCACCGACGACATTCTTGATGTTCTCGCGCGCTACCGCAACGTCGATGTCCTCGATGCGCGCCTCACGCAGTCGCAGAACGGCTTCCTCATCACCGGCAAGCTCGGGCTGGAAGACGGGCGCTGCCGCCTTTCGCTGCGCCTTGCGGAACTGAGCACCGGCAAGGTTCTTTGGGCGGATGTCTTCGACCACCCGGAAGCAGGCGGCGCGCACCATATGGAATTGGCGGCAATCGTGGCCGGGCACATTCTGGCGCGGCTCGAACTGGAACTCAGCCTGCTCGCGCCGGCGCTGGACAAGCCTGCGCCCTTCCTCAACATCGTGAAGGGCATCTGGCATTTCCGCGATCTGACGATCGATGCCAATTACACAGCGATGGAGTCGCTGCGGCGGGCAATCGAGGAAGACCCGCGCAGCGCCGAGGCGCAGCGCTGGCTGGCCTGCTGCTACAACAGCCTGTTCCTGTTCCGCTTCGAGTGGACGGCCCACCAACAGTGCATTGAACATGCACGGCGCGGACTGGAACTCGACCCGGCAAATGCGGGATGCCATGCGGTGATGGGTTTCTCGCAGATGTGGGTGGAAGGGCTGGAGGCCGCGAAGGAAACCTATGCGAAGGCTCTGCGCTTCAATCCGCATGATCCGCACATTCTCGCGGATACAGCACTCTTCCACGCCTTCAACGGTGACTTTGCCGCGAGCCGCGATGCCTTGCGGAGAGCCCGCGAGACCCATCCGATGCCGCCGCTCTGGTATGACGAGTTTGGCGCCATGGCAGATTTCGCCGAGGGCAACTACGCCGCGGCCTATCAGAAGTTCAAGGTTGTCGATGGGGCGTGGGACATGATGTACGCGCTTTCCTGCTGTGGCCACAGCGGCGAACGCGGGGACGCGCAAGAGATCAAGGCGCGCTTCGATGGCCATAGTGCGCAACTGAGCCTGCGCGAGGCGGCTGCGCGCGAGCCGCATCGCGAAGGCCGCGTGCGGGATTCATTGATCGCGGGGATCGAGAAGGCCCTGGGCTGAGCGCGCGTCACTCCGCCTTGGGGAAGACCCGCACTTCGCTGCCCTTGCGAGCGGCCTTGCGCAGGAAGTCCCACGTATACTGCGCGTAGGAGCGGAAGACGTAGATGTCGATGACGCTGTCCTCGACGATGTGGAGGAGGGCGGCGATCTCGGCGAAGCGCATGCGGCGCACCGTACCCGGCGGATAATCGCCGTGGGTGAGATCGATCGAGGTCCCCTTCATCACCACTTCGCGCACCCCTTCGCCTTCGAGGCGAATGATGGCGCGCATGTCAGACACATTGACGGCAAGCGAATGGATGCCTTCAAGCTCCTTGGTCAGGGCGTCGGTCAATTCCTGGGCGCGGGCGCGCGGGCAGGTGATGAGCCACTGGTCGGGCGAGAGCCAGAAGACGCGGATGTCGCCCCATGTCGCGGCGGTGCGCGGCTGCTTCGGCAGGTCCACATCCAGCACGGCCTTGGCGGCGGCCATGAACTTCTTGTCGCTGGCGAGCCCGCGCAGATCGATCATGCCGCGCTCGGCGATCTCGCGGAGCGAGACGTAGGTGTTGGCGGCCGCCTCGGCATGGGCGAGCGGCGATTCAAAGCGGGCCTCAAGCATTGATGCGGCCTCCATCCTGGTCATAGAACACGGGGCTGACGATCTTGGCCTTCACCACCTTGCCGCCATCGAGCGGGAAGGAGATGGTTTCACCCATGCGGGCGCGGCCGTTTTCAATGAGGGCCATGGCGATGGAGCGGCCAAGAGTGGGAGACAGGTAGGTCGACGTGACCTGTCCGATCATGTCCATGGGCGGCTTGTCCTTCACCTCGCGCACGGCGTAGGCGCCATCGGGCAGCACCTCGTTCGGATCCTCGGTGAGGAGGCCCACAAGCTGCTTGCGGTTGGGGCCCTTGAGGAAGGACTGTTCCAGCGAGCGCTTGCCGATGAAGTCCGCCTTCTTCTTGGAGACGAGGCCATCGAGGCCGACGTCGATGGGCGTGGTGGTGCCGTCGGTTTCATCGCCGATGACGATGTAGCCCTTTTCGGCGCGGAGCACGTGGAGCGCTTCGGTGCCGTAGGCTTCGAGGCCGAATTCCTCGCCCGCGGAAACGATGGCATCCCAGAGGCCGCGGCCGAGATTGGCCGGTGTGGCCACTTCGTAGGACATTTCGCCCGAGAAGGAGATGCGGAAGATGCGCACGGGATAGCCACCGAGGCGGCCCACCTTGAACGACATGTGCGGGAAGGCCTCGTTCGAGACATCGAAGTCGGGACCGAGCTTCTGCAGCAGTTCGCGCGCCTTCGGACCGGCGATGGCAAACTGCGCCCACTGCTCGGTGACCGGCGTGACGAAGACCTTGTAGTGGGTCCATTCCGTCTGCAGCCATTCCTCGAGCCAGGCGGCGATGCGGTCGGCGCCGCCCGAGGTGGTGTGCATGAGGAAGTGATCATCGGCGAGGCGCACGGTGACGCCGTCGTCGGTGAGGAAGCCAAGCTCGTTCATCATCAGGCCGTAGCGGCACTTGCCCACCTTCAGGGTGGAGAACATGTTGGTGTACATGCGGTCGAGGAATTCCGCCGCATCGGGGCCCTTGATCTCGATCTTGCCGAGGGTGGAGGCATCGAGCAGGCCGACCTTGTTGCGGACCGCGAGGATTTCGCGGGCAATGGCGGCGTGCTTGTCTTCACCCGCGGTGGGGTAGGTGTAGGCGCGGCGCCACTGGCCCACCGGCTCGAACACCGCGCCCTTGTCCTTGTGCCACTGGAAGATGGGCGTGCGGCGCACCGGCAGGAACAGGTCCTTGGTGAGCGCACCCGCGATGGCGCCGAAGGAATAGGGCGTATAGGGCGGGCGGAAGGTGGTGACGCCGATCTCGGGGATGGACTTGCCGGTGGCTTCCGAGAGAATGCCGAGGCCGTTCAGGTTCGAGGTCTTGCCCTGGTCGGTCGCCATGCCGAAGGTAGTGTAGCGCTTGGTGTGCTCGACCGACTCGTAACCTTCGCGCTGGGCGAGTTCGAGGTCGGCGGCGGTGACATCGTTCTGGTAATCGATGAAGTGCTTGTTGCCTTCGTTGTAGCCGCCCGTTGCGGGCGCAAACCACAGGGGCTCAAGCGCACCGCGCGACGGTTCCTCGATGGCCGGCAGCTTGATCTTCGATGCCTTGGCCTTGGCATTCACAGACTTGGCGGCGGCTTCACCGGCAGCAAGCGCCTCGCTCAGCGTCTCGGCCACGCTCATGGTGCCGTTCGCCGCACCGATGGCCGTGATGGCGTCGGTGTGCGTGTTGGGGCGGAAGCTTGCCAGCGTGTCGTCGAATTTGATCTTGCCGCCGTTGTGGCACCAGAGGTGCAGCGCCGGATTCCAGCCGCCCGACATGGCGATGAAATCGCAATCGACCTTCTGTTCGGTGATGACGCGGCCCTGGCCCTTGCGGTAGGCGGCGATCTTGACGGCCTTGATGTTGAGATTGCCCTCGACCTTCGAGATCACCGAGCTGGGCGAAATCTCGATCCCTTCCGCAATGGCGCGCTGCACGAGATCGCCTTGCGGACGGGCACGGCTGTCGACCACGCGCACGTTCACGCCCGCCTTGCGCAGCACGATGGCTGTCAGATAGGCATCGTCATTGTTGGTGAAGACCACGCCGTTGGTGCCGGGGGCAACGCCATAGCGCTCCACCATGCCGCGCACGGCAGAGGCAAGCGTGATGCCCGGGCGGTCGTTGTTGGCGAAAGCGATGGGGCGCTCGAGCGCGCCGGTCGCAAGAAGGATGTGTCCGGCGCGGATCTTCCACAGGCGGTGACGCGGCGCGCCGTTGGCGAGGAGCGACGGATCGTGATCGGCGACGCGCTCCAAGGCCATCATGTAGTTGTGATGGAAGTGGCCCACCGCCGTGGTGCGCGAGAGGATCTGCACATTGGGAAGGGCGGCCAGACGATCTGCCACGGCCCTGGCGTGATCGGCGACGCACACATCCCCGATCTTGCCCGCGGTGATGTCGGCAATGCCGCCCAGCACCGGATTTTCATCGATGAGGAGAACGCGCACGCCGCCGGCCGCTGCCGCTTCCGCGGCGGTGAGGCCGGCGATGCCGCCACCCACCACGACAACATCGGCGTGGATGTGCATGTGCTCGTAGGTGTCGGGGTCACGCTCTTCCGGCGCCTTGCCGAGGCCCGCGGCGTGGCGGATCACCGGCTCGTAGACGTGCTTCCAGAAGGCGCGCGGCCACATGAAGGTCTTGTAGTAGAAGCCGCCGGGGAAGAAGCGCGAGAGGGTGTTGTTGATGGCGCTCACATCGAAGGTCAGCGACGGCCAGCGGTTCTGCGAGACCGTGGTGATGCCGTTGAAGAGTTCGATCTGGGTGGCGCGGAGATTGGGCTCGTGGCGGGCGCCGACGCCCACGCCGATGAGCGCATTCATTTCCTCGGAGCCGAGGCCCACGACACCGCGCGGGCGGTGATACTTGAAGCTGCGGCCCATGACGCGCTGGCCCGCGGCCATGACGGCGGAGGCGACGGTGTCGCCCGCGAAGGCGGGGAGCATCTTGCCGTCGAAGGAGAACGAGATCGGCTTGCTGCGGTCAATGCGGCTGCCGCCGGTTGCCAGACGATAGGGTTTGCCAGTCATCGCGTCACTTCGCCTTCGCACGGGATTGGAAATACTCGGCCCACGGGCCCTTCGCCTGCTGCTGCAGTTCGACAGGCGGCAGTTCTGTGATGCCGTAGAACGCCTTGAAGTCGAGGGTCACGGTATCGCGGGCGGCGTGGAACCATTTTCCGCAGCCGCGGTCGCAGCGCCAGCGTTCGAAGTGCAGGCCCTTCGGGTTGTGGCGGATGAAGAGATAGTCGCGCTGTTCCTCGTCCGTGATGTTCACGGGGTCGGTGGTGGCGGGTCGGCGCACATGGGCCTGGCCGCCGTAGTGGAAATCGGTTTCATCGCCCTTGATGCCGCAGACGGGGCAGGTGACAACAATCATCGGTAACCTCCCTTAGTGCGCCACGGCGGCGGCGACGCTTTCGTCGATGAGCCGGCCTTCGGTGAAGCGCTTGAGCGAGAAGGGCTCAGCAATCGGATGCGGGCGGTCGTTCGCCATGGTGTCGGCGAAGACCCAGCCGGAACCCGGAATGGCCTTGAAGCCGCCCGTGCCCCAGCCGCAGTTGACGTAGAGGCCCTGCACATCGGTCTTGGAGAGGATCGGCGAACGGTCGCCGGTCATGTCGACGATGCCGCCCCACTGGCGCAGCATGCGGAGCCGCGAGATGACGGGGAAGGTTTCAACGAGTGCCGTGATGGTGTGCTCCAGCGCCGTGAAGGAGCCGCGCTGCGAATAGTTGTTGTAGGGATCAGTACCGCCGCCGATCACCAGTTCGCCCTTGTCGGACTGGCTGATGTATCCGTGCACGGTGTTGGCCATGACGACGCAATCGATGAGCGGCTTGATCGGCTCGGAGACCAGCGCCTGCAGGCACATGCTCTCGATGGGCATGCGCACGCCTGCCATGTCCATGATGGTGGAGACATGGCCCGCTGCAACGACACCGATCTTCTTGGTCTTGATGAAGCCCTTGCTGGTGTCGAGGCCGACGACCTTGTCGCCCTCGCGGCGGATGCCGGTCACTTCGCAGTTCTGGATGATGTCGACGCCCATGGAGTCGGCCCCGCGGGCATAGCCCCAGGCCACGGCATCGTGGCGGCCCGTGCCGCCGCGCGGCTGGTAGTAGGCGCCGAGGATGGGATAGCGGCAGTTGGGATCATCGTTGACGATGGGGACGATCTCCTTCACCTCGGCCGGCGTGATCATGCGGCAGTCGAGGCCGGCAAGCCGGTTGGCATGGGAGGTGCGCTTCATGGCGCGGAATTCATGTTCCGTCTGGCACAGCATCATCAGGCCGCGCGGCGAGAACATCATGTTGTAGTTCAGTTCCTGCGACAGGGTCTCGTAGAGCGAGCGCGACAGCTCATAGATCGCGATCGAGGGGTCCTGCAGGTAGTTCGAGCGGATGATGGTGGTGTTGCGGCCGGTGTTGCCGCCGCCGAGCCAGCCCTTTTCGACGACCGCGATGTTGGTCATGCCGTGGTTCTTGGCGAGGTAGTAGGCGGTGGCGAGGCCATGGCCGCCCGCACCCACGATCACGGCATCATACTCGGCCTTGGGGGAGGGGGAGCGCCAGGCGCGTTCCCAGTCCTTGTGGAAGGAGAAGGCATTGCGGGCCAAGGAAAAAACTGAATAACGGCTCTTCATGGGCGATTTCCGGTTGAGCCGTCCTCATAACAAAGTGAGGGGGTGGCCTCCATTGTTTTCCGACAGGCCACGCCGCCCATGCGACAATGGGCCATGGCGGATTGAGGCATTGCATCTATATGTAAGGGCAAAATCAAGAACGTTCAGGTCACATGGAAATCTGGTTCATACTTGCCGCCCTGTCGCTGCTGACGGTGGTTTCGCTCGTCTGGGGAGCACGCCGCCTCGGCGCCAGGCTTGGCACTGATTCCGCCGCAGCCCAGATGGCAATCTACAAGGAACAGCTTTCGGAGATCGAGGCCGACCTCGCCCGCGGCGCTCTGGTGCCGCAGGAGGCCGAGGCCCACCGTGCCGAGGTGGCCCGCCGACTGCTGGCCGTCTCGGCCGATGGTTCAACACCCGTTGCCGCCGGGCGGAGCTGGCTCATCCTCCTTCCCGTGCTGCTCATTCCGCTGGTGGCGGGCGCCCTCTACGTTCGGGGCGGCTCTCCCGTGCTGCCCGACCTGCCGCAGGCTGCGCGCATGGCCAATGCCGAGAAGGCGGGCGACCTTGAGGCGATGATCTACAAGGTCGAGCAGCATCTCCAGAAGAACCCGGGCGACGTCACCGGCTGGGAGGTGATCCTGCCCAGCTACAAGGCCATGGGCCGCTTCGACGATGCGGCGCGCGCCATGCGCGAGATCATCAGGCTGAAGGGCGGCGGCACCGCCGACCAGTTTGCCGATCTTGCGGAAACGCTGATGTTCGCCGGCAACGGCCTGATGCCCGCCGACGCCATGACCGCCGCACAGGAAGCCGTGAAGCTTGATCCGAAGAACGCAAAGGGCCGTTACTATGTGGCCTTGGGACTTTCGCAGGACAACCAGCATGAAGCGGCCCTTGCCGCCTTCCAGTCTCTGCTGGCCGATGCGCCGGCCGATGCGCCATGGCGGGCCGAAGTCGAAAAGCAGATTGCCGCATTGAAGAACCCGAAGCCCGCCGCACCCGGCCCAACCGAACAACAGGTGCAGGACGCCTCCACCATGAGTGCGGGCGACCAGCAGGCGATGATCCGCTCCATGGTGGACGGGCTGCAGGCAAAGCTGGATGCTGACCCCAAGAACATCGACGGCTGGCTGCGCCTTATTCGCGCCCGCGTTGTACTGAAAGAGGCAGACGCCGCGCAGACCGCCCTGGACAAGGCGCGCGCGGCCTTTGAGCAAGATCAAGGTGCCCAATCGCAGCTTGCGGCACTGGCACAGGAACTCGGACTGAAATGACTCGCAAACAAACCCGCACCGCCGTCATCCTTGCCTCGCTGGCCATTCTCGGCATTGCGGCGGGCCTGATCCTTTACGCCATCCGCGACACGATCGTGTTCTTCTACACACCAAGCGAAATCGCCGAGAAAGCCGTGCAGCCGGGCACCCGGCTCCGCCTCGGCGGACTGGTGGAGAAGGGCACCTTTGTGCAGGGCCAGAATGCGATGTATTCCTTCGCCGTGACGGATACGCTGAAATCCATGAAGGTGACTTACAAGGGGCAACTGCCTGATCTCTTCCGCGAAGGGCAGGGGGTTGTCGCCGAGGGCACGCTGCAGGGTGACGGCTCCATGGTGGCCGACACCGTTCTCGCCAAGCATGACGAAAAGTACATGCCCAAGGACGTTGCCGACAAGCTCAAGGAAAAGGGGGTCTGGCAGGAAGGCCAGACGACAACACAGTGATCACAGAGATCGGTCATTTCGCGCTTCTGCTTGCCCTTGCCGTTGCCGCCTACCAGACCATCGTGCCGCAATGGGGGGCATGGCGGAACGACGTGACCCTGATGGCGTCCGCCTCGGTAGCAGCGGTGGTCCAACTGACGCTGCTGGCGATTGCCTTCGCTGCGCTCACCCACGCCTATCTCATTTCCGATTTCTCGGTGCTGAACGTGGCCGAGAACTCCCACACCATGAAGCCGCTGCTCTACAAGATCAGCGGCGTGTGGGGGAACCACGAGGGCTCGATGCTGCTCTGGGTGCTGATCCTCGCGCTCTTCGGCGCGGCGGTCGCGGTGTTCGGCAACAACCTGCCGGATACGACCAAGGCCCGCATCCTTTCGGTGCAGGGCTCGATCGGCCTTGCCTTCCTCGTCTTTATCGCGATTGCCAGCAATCCCTTCATCCGCCTGATGCCGGCGCCGGTTGAAGGCAACGGCCTCAACCCCATCCTGCAGGACCCGGCACTCGCCTTCCATCCGCCCTTCCTCTACGCGGGCTATGTGGGTCTCTCGATTGCCTTTTCCTTCGCCGTGGCCGCCCTGATCGAAGGCCGCGTCGATGCTGCCTGGGCGCGCTGGGTGCGGCCATGGACGCTGCTCTCGTGGGCCTTCCTCACCATCGGCATCGGCATGGGCGCCTGGTGGGCCTATTACGAATTGGGATGGGGCGGCTTCTGGTTCTGGGACCCGGTTGAAAACGCGAGCCTGATGCCCTGGCTCATTTCCACTGCACTTCTGCATTCGGCGATCGTCGTTGAGAAGCGTGGTGCCCTCAAGATCTGGACGATCCTGCTCTCGATCCTTGCTTTCTCGCTGTCACTGGTTGGCACCTTCCTTGTGCGCTCCGGCATTCTCACCTCTGTCCATGCCTTTGCGGTGGACCCCGAACGCGGCGCCTTCATTCTCACCATCCTTCTGATCTTCGTGGGCGGCAGCCTGACGCTGTTTGCGCTGCGCGCGCCGTCGCTGAAGACGGGCGGATTGTTTGCAACGGTGAGCCGCGAAGGCGGGCTCGTCCTGAACAACCTGCTGCTCTCGGCGGCCTGCACGGCGGTGTTCTTCGGCACGCTTTATCCGCTGGCCCTCGAAACCCTGACCGGCGACAAGATTTCCGTCGGACCTCCCTATTTCAATCTCACCTTCGGGCCGATCTTCCTGCCGCTTCTGCTGATCATGCCGCTCGGCACCATGCTGACGTGGAAGCGCGCCGACGTGTTGAACGCCATGCGCCGCCTGTGGTGGGCGGCAGCGGCGGCGCTTGCGATCACGCTCGTGGTGCTCGTCATCACCGTGCGCGGCCCCTGGCTGGCGCCGCTCGGCATCGCCATGGGCTTCTGGCTCGTGTTCGGTGCGGCCGCCGACATCCTGCAGAGGGCAGGGGTGGGATCACAACCGCTCCATATCGCCTGGGCCCGCTTCAAGGGCCTGCCGCGCAGCGCCTTCGGAACGGCCTTCGCCCATGGCGGGCTTGGCATCATCGTCATCGGGGTGATCATCCTCTCGCTGTGGAAGGAAGAGCACATCGTCTCGATCCCGCCGGGCGACAGCATTCCGGTGGCCGGATACACGGTGGTGTTCAAGGGGATCGAGCCGCTCTCCGGCCCCAACTACGACGGTACGCTGGGCCGCTTCGACATCATGAAGGGCGACACGCTCGTGAAGGATGTCGTCTCCGAGAAGCGCAACTTCCGCCCGCGCGGCATGCCGACGACCGAGGTGGGCCTGTTCCAGGGCTTCTGGGGTGACGTCTACGTGGTGCTGGGCGACAAGGGCGCTGACGGCAAGTACGTGGTCCGCGCCTCGTTCAATCCCATGGCGAGCTTCATCTGGGTGGGCGCTTTCATCATGTTCCTGGGCGGGCTTCTCTCGCTCACCGACCGCCGCCTGCGGATCGGCGTGCCGAAGCGGCCTGCTGCTGCGGCGATGCCCGTGCCGCAAGCGGCCGAGTGACCCCGATGAACCGCGCCCGCTTCGCCCTCTCGCTCGTCTTCTCGCTCTGGCTGGCGGCACCCGCCTTCGCGGTACAGCCTGACGAAGTGCTGCAGGACCCTGCACTGGAAACGCGGGCGCGCCACATCTCGGCGGGGCTGCGCTGCCTCGTCTGCCAGAACCAGTCGATCGACGAATCGGATGCGAGCGTCGCCCGCGACCTCCGCATTCTCATCCGCGAGCAGCTGCTGCAGAAGAAGAGCGACGACGAGATCGTGGACTTCGTGGTCGAGCGCTATGGCGACTATGTGCTGCTGAAGCCACGCTTCACTCCGGAGACGCTGATTCTGTGGCTGGCGCCCTTCGCGGTGCTGCTGGGCGGTGGCTTCTTCCTGCTGCGCCGCCGCGCCGCGCCGGTTTCCCCCGTGGAAGGCCTGAGCGAGGCCGAAAAGGCCCAGCTGGACGCCCTGGTCCGCAAATAAGCCTGGTTTGCCGCAGCCTTGCCGCAAACCTTACGGTTAATTCATCGCGCCGTAATGCTGATGTAAGCCGGGAAACCCTATCTCTTCACCATACCCACTGATGATGGAGTTGAAGAGATGTCATCGAAGTTTTCCCCCTCGCGCAAGACGGTGCTGAGCCTGCTGGCCGCCGCCTTGATGGGCTCGACCCTGCTCACCGCCTCGACCATGGTTCCTTCGCCGGTGAAGGCGCTGGCCGACCAGACACAGACCCAGACCCAGGCGGCCGCCCCGCTGGTGGTTGACCCGACCCGCAGCTTCGCTCCGCTTGTCGACAAGGTGATGCCGTCGGTCGTGAGCGTCCAGGTCAAGATCGAAGAGGTCTCCGACACCTCCGGCGGGCAGGGCCAGATCCCTGACCAGTTCCGCGACTTCTTCAACCAGTTCCCGCAGTTCCGCGACCAGTTCGGCGGCAATGCCCCCAACATGAAGCCGCAGCGCCGCGAAGGCATGGCGGTGGGCTCGGGCTTCGTGATCAGCTCTGACGGCTATGTCGTCACCAACAACCACGTGGTGGACAGCGCCAAGTCCGTGACCGTCACCTTCTCGGACGGCAACGAATATGACGCGACCGTGGTGGGCAAAGACCAGAAAACCGACCTTGCGCTTCTCAAGATCAAGTCAGACAAGACCTTCCCCGCGGTCCCTCTGGCCTCGTCTGAAGCCAAGGTCGGCGACTGGGTCATGGCTGTCGGCAATCCCTTCGGCCTCGGCGGCACGGTGACGGCCGGCATCGTCTCGGCCCGTGGCCGCGACATCGGCAGCGGCCCCTATGACGACTTCCTGCAGATCGATGCCTCGATCAACAAGGGCAACTCCGGCGGCCCCTCCTTCAACCTGAACGGTGAAGTGGTGGGTGTGAACTCGGCCATCTTCTCGCCCTCGGGCGGCTCGGTCGGCATCGGCTTCGCCATCCCTGCATCGATTGTGCGTGACGTGGTGGACAGCCTGAAGTCGAACGGCTCGGTGACCCGCGGCTGGCTCGGTGTGCAGATCCAGCCGGTGACGGAAGACCTGGCGGAAGGCCTCGGCCTGTCGAAGGCCCAGGGCGCCATCGTCTCGGACCTGACGGAAAACTCGCCCGCGCTGAAGGCCGGCATCAAGCAGGGTGACACCATCCTGAAGGCCAACGGCAAGGAGATCTCCGACGCCCGCGACTTGGCCCGCACCATCGCCAAGGTGAAGCCCGGCAGCGAGATCCCGATCGACATCATCCGCAACGGCAAGGCCGAAACCATCAACGTGAAGATCGGCACCATGCCGTCCGATCCCGCCAAGATGGCCGGCGTGACCAAGCCCGATGACGGCTTCGATCTCTCGTCGCTCGGCATCGAAGTGGCACCCGCCGATGATGGCGCCGGTGTCCGCATCACCCAGGTCAATCCGGACTCGGCTGCCGCCGAGCGCGGGCTGAAGGAAGGCGATGTCATTCTTGAAGTGGCCGGCAAGCAGGTGGCGAATGCCGCCGATGTCGAAGCCGCGGTGAAGAAGGGCGATGCCAAGCGCGTGCTGATGTTGGTGCGCTCCGGCGACAACCAGCGTTATGTCGCACTTCCCCGTGAACGGAGTTGAAAATGGGAAGCCCGCTTCCCACTTCTAAACCACTAAAGAGCGCCTCACGCTTCCCCGCTCAGCGATAGCGCTCTTAAGGCGCGGAGACAGTGTTCCCCCGACGTTCCCCTGAACTGTCTCCGCGCCGCCCTTCTTTCCTCCCCCCTTTTCAAGCGAGTGAAGCTCATGCAAGTAGCGTCTGGCGAGTCAACGACTCAAGCGGGCAAGCCTGCCCGGGGAAAGACGATGCGGGTTTTGGTGATCGAGGACGACCGAGAGGCCGGCTCCTGGCTTGTGAAAGGCCTGGAGGAATCGGGCCATGTCGCCGATCTCGCCACTGACGGTGAGGAGGGCCTCACCCTTGCACGCGAAGGTGTGCACGACGTCATGATCGTCGACCGCATGCTGCCCAAGCTCGATGGCCTCACCATCATCAAGACATTGCGCGGCGAGGGCCTGACCACGCCGGTCCTCATCCTGAGCGCGCTTTCGGATGTCGATGAACGCGTCCGCGGGCTGCGCGCCGGCGGCGACGACTATCTCGCCAAGCCCTATGCCTTCGCCGAGCTTCTGGCCCGCGTTGAAGGCATGAAGCGCCGCGGCACCGAACTGCCGGCGGAAACCAAGCTCCGCGCTTGCGACCTCGAGATGGACCTGCTCTCCCGCACCGTGACGCGCGGCGGCAAGCCCATCCTGCTCCAGCCGCGCGAATTCAAGCTCCTTGAATATCTGGTGCGCCATGCCGGGCACATCGTCACCCGCACCATGCTTCTCGAAAATGTCTGGGACTACCACTTCGATCCGCAAACCAACGTGATCGACGTGCACGTCTCGCGCCTGCGCAGCAAGATCGACAAGGGCTTCGAAGAACCCTTGCTCCAGACCGTGCGCGGAGCCGGGTACATGATACGTGACGTTTAACTCGAAGATCTTCCGCACTTCGACGTTCCGCCTCGCCGCGATCTATCTCATCTTCTTTGCCTTTTCCGTCTGTGCCGTGCTCGCCTACGTGTACTGGAACACGGTGGGCATTCTCGAGCGCCAGACCGACGAGACCATCCGCGCCGAAGTGCAGGGCCTCTCCGACCAGTACCGGCTGCTCAACCTCGCGGGCGTGGCCGACGTCATCAAGCGCCGCATCGATGAGGGCGCGGGCTCGATCTACCTTCTCGCCGACGACGACAACGAGCAGGTGATCGGCAACATCGACAAGATGCCGCCCACGGCCGTGGGCGAACCGGGCTGGGTCGATTTCCCGATCGTGGTGGGCAAGGCGCCGAAGCAGCAGAAGCATACGGGCCGCGCCTATCACGCGCCGCTGCCGGGTGGTTACCGGCTGCTCGTCGGCCGCGACGTGGAAGAGCAGCGCCTCTTTGGCGACACCATTCGTCAGGCGGTGACCTGGGCGCTGGGCCTCGCGCTGGTGCTGGGTCTGGGCGGGGGCTGGGTGCTGAGCCGCAACTTCCTGCGCCGTGTCGATGCCATTACCGACACGAGCCGCACCATCATGGCCGGCGACCTGACGCAGCGCATGCCGGTTTCCGGCTCCGACGACGAACTGGACCGCCTCGCCAAATCCCTGAACGACATGCTGAGCCAGATCGAGCGCCTGATGGCGGGCATGAAGGAAGTCTCGGGCAATGTCGCGCACGATCTCCGCACACCGCTCACCCGCATGCGGGCGCGGATCGAGTTGGCGCTCCGCAGCGAGAACGACGCCACCCACAAGCAGGCACTGGAAAAGACTCTTGAGGACAGCGACCGGCTGCTCAGCACCTTCAACGCGCTGCTCTCCATTGCCCGCGCGGAAGCGGGGCACTCGCGCGAGGGATTTGCAGAAACCGATGCCGCGGAGATCGTGCACGAGGTGGCCGAACTCTACGAGCCCATCGTCGAGGACGAGGGCGGCACGCTGACCCTCAACGTGGACGCGAACATTCCGGTGAAGGCAGACCGCCAGCTTCTGGCGCAGGCGCTCAGCAACCTTCTCGACAACGCCCTGAAGTACGGCGGCAAGGAGGAGGGCGAGGCCACCACCGTGACGGTGACGGCGCGCGCCGTGGACGGCAAGGCGGTGATCACCGTCGCCGACCAGGGCCATGGTATCGCGGTTGCCGACCGCACCCGCGTGCTCGACCGTTTCGTGCGGCTGGACGAGAGCCGCAACAAGCCGGGCAACGGTCTCGGGCTCAGTCTTGTCTCCTCGGTCATGAAGCTGCATGGCGGCTCGCTTACTCTCGGGGATGCCGAACCCGGCCTCCTCGCCACGCTGGAACTGCCGCTGCTCGCCGAACAGAAGGCGGCGTGAAGGGACGCCCCACTCGTCATTCCGGACGCGCACCCGTCGAGGCTCGGCTGCGCCTCGCTCCTCAGGGTGAGGGATAACCCCAATCCTCATGCTGAGGTGCCGCGAAGCGGCCTCGAAGCATGGGTGTGACGGCTGAAGGCGAGTGCCCGCCAGGCTGTCAGACTGCGGCCAAAGTGGCACCTCGACTCCAGCCCGGCTTGCGCTACACCCAAGGCATGACCCGCCCCCTGCAGGACCGCATCCACGGCCATTGGCCACTGGGCCGCGACACCGCGGCCATCCAGCATTTCTTCGACGCCATTCCCCCTGCCACGGCGAAGCGCCTGGCGCGGGCGCGGGCCTTGCTCGACGCCATCATCTCGGCCTCGCCCTTTCTCTGCGGCCTGATGCGCCACGATCCAGAGTTCGTGGCGGAGTGCCTTGAATCTTCTCCCGAGGATTTGCTGGCAAGACTCTGCGTGCAAACGGAAAAATCCGCCTTCCTCGAGGATGTGGCGGCGACGGGAACGGTGCTGCGCCAGGTGAAAGCGAAGATCGCCGTGCTGGTGGCGCTCGCCGATGTGGGCCGCGCGTGGTCGCTGATGGAGGTGACGGGCGCCCTCACGCGCTTTGCCGATGCGGCTGTTGGTGCTGCCGTGTCAGCACTGCTCCTGGAAAACCATCGCAGCGACAGGATGCAGCTCAAGGATGTGACGGACCCGCAGCGCGACTGTGGCTATGTGGTCCTCGCCATGGGGAAGCACGGGGCCCATGAACTCAACTATTCGAGCGACATCGACCTGATCGTGCTCTTCGACCCCGAGACACTTCCTTTGGCGGAGGGACAGGATGCGGCGACGCTTGCCATCCGCCTGACCCGCAAGATGGTGGCGCTGCTGCAGGACGTGGACGAACACGGCTATGTGTTCCGCACCGACCTTCGCCTGCGTCCTGATCCGCGCGCCACGCAGGTGGCCATCGCCATCGAGGCGGCGGCGCACTACTACGAGAACCTCGGGCAGAACTGGGAGCGCGCCGCTTACATCAAGGCCCGCGCTGTGGCGGGCGACATTGCTCTCGGCGAGGAGTTCCTGCAGCGGCTGAGGCCTTACGTTTGGCGCAAGTATCTCGACTTCGCGTCGATTGCCGACGTGCAGTCGCTGATCCGCCAGATCCACGCGGTGAAGGGCCATGGCGCCATCGCGGTCGAAGGGCACAATCTCAAGCTCGGGCGGGGCGGCATCCGCGAGATCGAGTTCTTCGTGCAGACCCAGCAGCTCATCGCCGGCGGGCGCAATCCGAAACTGCGCGGGCGCGGCACGCTCGCCATGCTCGACCAACTGGCGGAGTTGGAATGGATCAGCAAGGACACCGCTGCCGATCTCAAGGAGTGTTACGTTCTCCTGCGCACGCTGGAACATCGCGCCCAGATGATCGATGACCAGCAGACGCACCATGTGCCACAGAAGCCCGAGGCGCTGGAGAACTACGCGCATTTCTGCGGCTTCGGCCACAGCGGTGCCTTTGCCCAGCGCCTGCGCCATGCCCTTGAAACGGTGCAGCGCCATTCCTCGCGCCTGTTCGAACAATCGGATGCGCTGGCGGCGGAGTCGGGAAGCCTGGTCTTCACCGGCGGCGAGGATGACCCGGAGACGATCGACACGCTGACCCGCATGGGCTTCCGCCAGCCGTCGGAGGTCTCGGCCATCATCCGTGGCTGGCACTTCGGCCGCTATGCGGCGACCCGCACGCGACGGGCCCGCGAAGACCTGACGGAGCTGATGCCTGCGCTGCTGAAGGCGCTCGCCCGCGATGGTGACGCCGACCGCGCCTTCACCGAGTTCGACCGCTTCCTTTCGGGGCTTGGCGCGGGCGTGCAGCTCTTCGCCATGCTGAAGGCGAACCCGGGCCTGCTCGATCTCATCACGCGCATTCTCGGCACGGCGCCCCGCCTAGCCGAAGGTTTGAGCCGCCGCCCGCGCGTGCTGGAAGCGGTGCTTGAGCCCGGCTTCTTCGGACCTTTGCCGGGCCGCGCCCAGATCGAAGCCGCAGCGGACCAGCTTCTTACAACCGACCTTCCGCTCGAAGAGGCGATGGACCGAGCCCGCGTGCTGGGGCGCGAACAGCAGTTCCGCGTCGGCGTGCGCGTGCTCTCCGACACGGTTTCAGCGGAGGAGGCGGGACAGAGCTTCGCCAACATTGCGGATGTTCTGATCGGCAAGCTGCTGGCGGCAGCGCTGCGCGACATGGAAGCCCGTCATGGTCACGTCGAGGGCGGCCGGGTGGCGGTGATCGCCATGGGCAAGCTGGGTGGACGCGAGATGACGGCGGCGTCAGACCTCGACCTGATCCTGATCTACGATCATCCGGACGCGGTGGTGTCGTCGTCGGGCGCGCGCCCGCTCACCTCGCCGCATTTCTACCAGCGCCTGACGCAGCGCTTCATCTCGGCGCTGACCGTGCCCACGGCGGAAGGTCCGCTCTATGAAGTGGACATGCGGCTCCGGCCCTCCGGCAGCAAGGGGCCGGTGGCGGCGAGCTTCGCCAGCTTCAAGACCTATCATGCCGAGAGTGCTTGGACCTGGGAGAAGCTGGCGCTGACCCGCGCCCGTGTCGTTGCAGGGGATGCATCTCTGGTGGCCGAGCTGCAGCAGGCGATCTGCCAGTTCCTCTCGGTGGCGCGGGACGAGGCGACCCTGCGCAAGGACGTGGTGGAGATGCGGAGCCTGATGCTGCGCGAGCACAAGCCTTCGAGCCCGTGGGACATCAAGCGCATCCGGGGCGGGCTCGTGGACCTGGAATTCATGGCGCAGTTCCTGCAGCTTCTGCATGCCCATGCCCACCCGGACATTCTCCGCAGCAACACCTTCGCCGCCTTCGAGGCGCTGCACGGGGCTGGGGTGCTGGACGGCAAGGACGCCGGCCGGCTTCTGGACACGGCCCGGCTCTATCACCGCCTGACGCAGGTGCTGCGGCTCTGCCTCGATTTCGAATTCGAGCCCGACAAGGCGCTGCCCGGTCTCAACCGGGCCATTGCCGCCGCCGCCCAGGTGCCCGACGTGCGCATTACCGAAGACCTGCTCAAGGAGCGGGAAGCGGCTGTTGCGGTGCTGTTCGACCTGATCGTGGGCAAGCCCGTTCCCTGAGGCGTCACGAAAATCTCTGCTGGAGGTGCGACGGAAAGGGCGGCCTTGCCCCGTCTCAAGCCTGGAAACCCCGGTTCCAGAGTGAAGACAACGTCCACTACAGGAGAAAAATCGTGAGACATTTCATCATTTTGCTTGCCGGGCTTACAGTCATTTCTACGCTTCCCGCGAACGCCGCCGAACCCTATCTGCCCCGCAGCGAAAAGGCCTTTCAGCGGGTTGACGCCAACAAGGACGGCAAGGTGGAGCTGAACGAATTCAACCCGGTCGCCGCCCGCGCCTTCAGCCGCTTCGACCTGAACGGCGACGGGCAGGTGACCTCCCAGGAGGTGGAGGCCACCTACCAGAAGCAGCTACAGAAGCGCCTTCAGCGGCTGATGGCCATGCTGGACACCGACCGCAACGGTGTGGTGACGCCGGCGGAACTCGACAAGTTCACGGCCGCCATGTTCAATGGAGCCGACAACGACAAGGATGGAGGCCTCACCATGGCAGAAGCGCAAAGTTTCAATCGCGGGCTCTGGCGCAAGGCCTATCTGGCGCAAGGGTCATCCGCGACGGGCAACGGCAACTGACAGGCGGCGCTTGCTGAACGGACGTACCCCGGCCACGGCTTCGGCAGGTCTGGATCAGGTTCCTGATGCAGACCTGCTGGCCCGCGCGGCAACGCGCGACCAGGCGGCGTTTGCGGCCCTCGTCGACCGCCACTTTCCGGTGGTGCACCGGGTGGTGTGGCGGATGATGAACGGCCATGCCGACGCCGAGGACGTGGCGCAGGAGGCATTCCTCCGCCTGTGGCGCGAACCGGCCCAGGTGCGCGAGGCGGGCGCCTTGCGCGGCTGGCTGATCCGCGTGGCGAGCAACCTGGTGATGGACCGGTTCAGGACGAAGCCCATGCAGGAGATCGACGACGGTTTCGAAATCGCGGATGAGCGCAGCACGGCAGAGGAAACCCTCGACCGCAGCCGCGCCGTCGCCACCATCGATGCCGCCGTGGCCGGATTGCCCGAGCGCCAGCGCCTTGCCCTGACGCTGGTGCATTTCGAGCAGATGACCAATATCGCCGCCGCCGCCATCATGGAGGTGAGCGTCGACGCCCTTGAATCGCTTCTGGCCCGGGCCCGCCGCAGCCTGAAGCAGCGGCTTGCCGCCGACAAGACTTTGCTGCTGGCGACCCTCGCCACAGAAAGGACCTGAGATGACAGACGACCGCAACCTGATGAGCGACCGCGAACTCGACCAACTTCTGGCCCATGCCAGCGCCCCGCCGCTGCCCGATGCGGCGCGCGGCCGGCTGCTGCAGCGCCTCGCCGAAGAGGAAGCGAAGCGGCCGTCCTCCAATGTCGTGTCGCTGACTGAGGCCCGCGCCCGCCGCGCCGCACAGCAGGCGCCATCCTCGGGACGCCTGGGATGGCTGGCGGGCCTGCCGCTGGCGGCCTCGCTTGCCCTCGGCATCTATCTCGGAGCGGGCGGCACCTTTGACGGCTATCTGACAACGTCGGCGTACGACCTGATTGCGGGCAACACCTCCGACACGACACTTACGGGGATCGAGGACATGGAAAGCTACACGGAGGAGAGCCGCTCATGAGCGAAGCGCCATCCACTCCAACAGTCGCGCCGGGCACCGGCAGCGAAAAGCGCAGCCTCCTGCCGCAGCTTCGCTCGCGCTGGTGGACCCTGCTGCTCATCCTCTCGCTGATGGCCAACTTCCTGGTGATCGGGCTTGCCCTCGGCTTCCGCTATGAAGGCCGCCCGGACCGCATGTTTGGCCCGAGCTATGTGCAGTTGATCCCGCGGGATTTCCTGCGCCAGTTGCCGCGCGAGCGCCGCATGGAGCTGATGCAGATCGTCCACGACCGGCTGCATGACCTGCGCCGTCTGCGCGCCTCGTCTCAAAGCGCCTCGCTGCAACTGGCCGATGCGCTGGAAAAGCCTGACGCCACGGATGCGGACATCAAGGCTGCCATCGATGCCTTCACCACGGGGTCCGGCAGCCTTGCGGCGGGCGGCGGCGCCATTGCCTTGGAAATGGTGAGCAAGCTGACCGCCGACGAGCGCAAGCTTCTGGCGCAATCGATCCGTGACCGTGCGTCCCGTGCCAAGCGGCGCGGTGGCGACTGACCCCGCGGAATCAGATGTTGGGAAGGGTGACCGTTACCGTCGTGCCCTTGCCGACGGCACTGGCGATTTCCAGCGTGCCGTGATGCAGTTCGACGAGTGAGCGCGAGATCGCCAGGCCGAGGCCCGAGCCGCCACGGCTTTTGGTGAACTGGTTTTCCACCTGCTCGAAGGGGCGGCCCAGCTTCTGGATGTCACGCTGGGGAATGCCGATCCCTGTGTCGGCGATGGAGAGCACGAAGCCCGCCTCCGTGCTGCGGCCCTTGATGGTGACGGTGCCGCCCTCGGGCGTGAACTTCACGGCATTGGAGAGCAGGTTGATCATCACCTGCTTGAGGGCGCGGCGGTCGGCACGGAAGGGCTTCGCATCCTCGATCTGCTGCACGATGTTGAGCTTGCCTTCGGCGGCACGCGGGCCGACGAGGCGCATGACCTCTTCCAGCAGGGTGTTGAAATGCACGTCCTCGATCTCGAGATCGAGACGGCCGGCCTCGATCTTCGACATGTCGAGAATGTCGTTGATGACATCGAGGAGGAACTGGCCGCTGCGGCGGATGTCGTTGGCGTATTCGATGTATTTGGGCGTGCCGATGGGGCCGAAGAACTCGTTGGTCATCACCTCGCTGAAGCCGATGATGGCGTTCAACGGGGTGCGGAGCTCGTGGCTCATGTTGGCGAGGAATTCCGACTTGGAGCGGTTCGCCGCCTCGGCGCGGGCCTTTTCGGAGGCATACTTGTCGGCCAGTTCGGCGAGGCGCTGCGATTGCTCCTCGGCGATCTGGCGTTCCTTCTGCAGGTCGCGCACCGTCTCCATCAGCGTCTTCTCGGAGGCGAGCAGGTTTTCCTCCTGCCGCTTCAGCGCGGTGATGTCGGTACCCACCGAGACGAAACCGCCGTCCTTGGTGCGGCGCTCGTTGATCTGCAGCCAGCGGCCATCGGCCAACTGCACCTCGACGGAGCGGGCGCCCGACTTGTCGATGATCTGGCCGGGCACATACTGCTTCACCACCGGCTCGCGCGAGGACTGCGCCACCACGTTGTAATGCGTGCCGGGCAGGCAGACCGAGGCGGGCAGGGAGTGGAACTGCTGGTACTTGCTGTTGCAGAGCACGAGGCGGCTCTCGGTATCCCAGAGCACGAAGGCTTCCGAGATGTTCTCGATCGCATCCTTCAGGCGCACTTCGGCATCCTGGTTCAGCTTGTCCAGTTCCTTCTGGCGGCTGATGTCGAAGACGATGCCGACGAGGTGCGGCGCATCCACGTCGTGCGAGAGATGGCCGGGGGCAAGGTCGGCGCGGGCGCGTAGCCAGACCCAGTGGCCGTTGGCATGGCGCATGCGGAATTCATGGTCGAAGTCCAGGCTGTTGCGCTTGAGCAGATCGTCCACGAGCTGGTCGAGGGGGGCATCGTGCGGGTGCATCAGCTCGGCCACTTCGCGATAGGAGAGCATGTCGCCACGGCCCTCGAGGCCGAGGATCGAGAACATGGAGGCCGACCAGAAGACCCGGCCCGAGGCGATGTCCCAGTCCCACAGGCCGCAGCCGCCGCCATCCAGCGCCTTGTCGAGGCGGACAGTGGCAAGGGCGAGAAGGTCGTCGGCTTCGGCGGCGCGGGCCGATTGCCAGTGGAAGGAGCCGGCCAGCATGGTGAGGATGAGCAGTGTCACGCCGAAGAGCATGGCCAACTGGTTGGCGCTGGCGTTCCACTGGCCGAGGAAGCCGGCGTCGGTCTGGGCCACGATGAGGCTGCCGCCGAGGCGCCCGAGATCGCGGGAGGCCACGTGCAGCACGCGGCCATCGACAGTCCTCACGGTCACCAGCGACTTGCCGTTCATGGGCACGGTGGTGAAGATGTCGGCGGCCATCACGTCGGTGAGGGGCTTGCCGACATTGGCGAATTCATCCGGCTCCGAGGCGAGGACGAGTCCGGCGCTGTCGACCAGCAGGAAGGAGCGGCCTTCATTGAGGGCGCCCTGCGGCAGGCTCTGGGCGAGGAGATCGCCATCGACCACGGTGACCGGCCCCTGCATGGCGCGCAGCCGCAGGCCCTGTGCCGCCGCATCGGCATGGAGCAGCGTGATGGCGCTCTGGTCCGACATGTGATTGCGGCGATACTCCGTGAGCTTCATCAGCAGCGCGCCCGCCAGCGCCACGAGGAAGAGCGAGGTGAGGATCAGGATCAGCCAGCGCAGCGCGCGTTCAGAAATGAGGATTGCCGGAAAACCGGGCACAGGCAGACGCAGCCGGAGACTCCGGTCACGCGTAAACCATTCCTTGATCAGAGCCCGTTGCAAAATGTCAGTCCGCACCATCACGCGCGCTGACCGGGAAGAATCCCGAACCCCCGAAAAACCAAATCGAATCAGGCCAGCGCGACCCACGTCACCGGATTAACGCGCGTGACTCTGATTTGCCAAGCGATGTGCTGCGCTGCGGCAGGACGTTTTGCGTCCTGTCACGATTCAGGCCGCCAATGTTCTTGTTATGATCTCGAAGACGTCGCGGCTGAGGCTTTCGGTAGCGAGGATGCGGCGCATCTCCTGTTCTGCTGCACTGCGGCGCGGCGCATCGAACTGACGCCAGCTGCGGAAGCCGGTGGCCATGCGGGCCGCAACCTGGGGATTGATGCCATTGAGCCGGATGATGGCATCGGCAACCAGACGGTAGCCCGCGCCGTCAGCGGCATGGAAGGCGGCAAGATTGGCGCTGAAGCCGCCGATCAGGGCATAGACGCGGTTCGGCGTCGTCCAGGTGAAGAGCGGATGGCGGGTGAGCGCATCAACCCGCTCTGCGGCACCGGGCAGTGGCGCCTGCGCCGAGAGCAGCAGCCACTTGTCGACGAGCAGCGGATCTTCGCCATGGCGTTCGAGGAAGCGCTGGAGGAGTGGGGCGGCTTCGACATCGGCAAGGACGGCGGAGAGGGCGCCCATCTCGGCGGTCATGTTGTCGGGGTGGGCAAGTTCAGCCGTGGCGAGCGTGAGGCCACGGGCGGGCGACGCCGCCGCGATCAGCGAGAGGGCGGCATAGCGCAGCGCCCGGCGTCCAGTGCTGGCGGGATCGGGCGTATAAGCCGCGGCACTCGCCGTTGCGGCGAAGGCGGTTTCGAGCGGCGGCAGCAACTCCTTGGCGATGGCCGCACGGATGCGGCGGCGGGCCTCGCGCACGTGATCGGCATTGACCTCCTTGCCGATGAGGGCGGCGATCTCCGCCTCGGTGGGGAATTCCAGCATGAGCGACTTGAAGGCGGGATCGGCGCTGTCGTCGTCCAAGGTCTTGCCGAGGGCCGCGGCAAAGGCGCTTACCGAGGGCAGGGCGGCACCTTTGGCGAGCGCTTCGTAAGCTGAAATGAAAAGTGCACGTGCCAGACCCTGCGCCGACTCCCAGCGATTGAAGCCGTCGCTGTCGTGACCCATGAGGAAGAGCCGGTCCTGTTCCGTGGCATCGCTCTTGAGCACCACCGGGGCCGAGAAGCCGCGATTGATCGAGAGGACAGGGCGCTCCGCCACGCCGGTGAAGCGGAACACCTGTCGCGCCTCGGTGAGTTCGATGAGGGGCGTGTTGAGGGCGCCCTTGCCTTCGAGATGCAGCGGCAGGTCACGCCCATCCTTGCCGACGAGGCCAAGGCCCAGCGGCAGATGAAGCGGCAGCTTATCGGATTGGCCAGGGGTTGCAGCTTGCGCCTGCGTCACCTCGACATCGAAGGTCTTCTTCGCGTCGTCGTGATGGGTCTTCACTTCGACCACGGGCGTTCCCGCCTGTTCGTACCAGCGGAAGAACTGCGTGAGGTCGCGGCCCGATGCGTCCGCCATGCAGCGCACAAAATCTTCCACCGTCGCGGCCTCGCCGTCGTGGCGCTGGAAGTAGAGGTCCATGGCCTTGCGGAAAGCCTCGCGGCCGATCAGCGTCTGCATCATGCGGCAGAGCTCGGCGCCCTTTTCGTAAACGGTGGGGGTGTAGAAGTTGTTGATCTCGATGTAGCTCGCGGGCCTGACCGGATGGGCGAGCGGGCCCTGGTCCTCGGGGAACTGGCGGAGGCGGAGCGTGCGCACATCCTCGATGCGCTTCACGGGACGCGAGCGCACGTCGGAGGTGAATTCCTGGTCGCGGAAGACGGTGAGGCCTTCCTTCAGGCAGAGCTGGAACCAGTCACGGCAGGTGATGCGGTTGCCGGTCCAGTTGTGGAAGTATTCATGCGCGATGATGCGTTCGATGTTGATGTGGTCGGCGTCGGTGGCCGTGTCGGGGCGGGCGAGGATGTACTTGTCGTTGAAGACGTTGAGGCCCTTGTTCTCCATCGCCCCCATGTTGAAGTCGGAGACGGCGACGATGTTGAAGACATCGAGGTCGTATTCGCGGCCGAAGGCGGTCTCGTCCCAGCGCATGGAGGTCTTGAGGGATTCCATCGCCCAGGCGCAGCGGTCTTCCTTGCCTTTCTCGACATAGATGCCGAGACAGACCTTGCGGCCCGACATGGTGGTGAAGCTGTCGTGCACGCTGGCGAGATCGCCCGCCACGAGCGCGAAGAGATAGGACGGCTTGGGATGGGGATCGTGCCATTCGGCATAGTGGCGTCCTTCGCCTTCCATGATGCCGTTCCGCACGGGGTTGCCGTTGGAGAGCAACACGGGGAGCGACAGCGGCGCTTCGATCCGCACGTCATAGGTTGCCATCACGTCGGGACGGTCGTGGAAGAAGGCGAAGCGGCGGAAGCCTTCCGCCTCCATCTGGGTGCAGTAGATGCCGTTGGAGAGATAGAGGCCGGAGAGTGCGGTGTTGGCCTGCGGGTTGCACGACTGCACGATGTGCAGACGGAAAGGCACATCGGGCACCCGGTTGATGGTGAGAAGGCCGCCTTCATGCGTCCATGCTTTGGGCGGAAGCGGCTTGCCGTCGATGGCGATGGCGTGAAGCCGCAGGCCTTCGCCGTGCAGCACCATGGGCGCCTGCGATTTGGGTTCGACATCGATGTCGGAGGTGATGTGCGTGGCGGTTGGATGCAGGTCCACCTTCAGCCGCACATGGCGGATGGCCTGCGCCGGGGGCTGATAGTCCTTGAGGTGGATGGTGACGGGGGTATCGGTACGCATCGGCAAACTCCGCTGGCGGCGGCGGGCGCCGCGCTGATTGCAGGCGAGACTAGCCGTTCACCAGCACGCGGGCGAGGGCGTTGTGCCGCTCCACAAGCTTGACCACATTCGCCGTTTGCAGGTCTCCGCCGCGGATCACCACCTTGCCGTTGATGATGCTGGTGGAGACACGCACCGGTGCTGCAAAAAGCAGCGCTGCGACCGGATCGTGGAGAGCGCCCGCATGATCGAGGCCACGCGTGTCGAAGGCGACGATATCCGCCGCCATGCCGGGGGCGAGATGGCCGATGTCGGCGCGGTTGAGAACTTTTGCGCCACCCCGTGTCGCGAGTTCGAGCGCCTGCCGGGCGGTGAGTGCCGCTGGCCCGAAGCCCACGCGCTGAAGCAGCAGCGCCTGACGCGCCTCGCCCAGCATGTGGGCGCCATCGTTCGAGGCGGAACCATCCACACCGAGGCCGACATTGACGCCGGCCCGGCGCATCTTGCCGATGGGCGCGATGCCGGAGGCGAGCCGCATGTTGGAGCAGGGGCAGTGGGCCACGCCCGTGCCGGTGCGGGCGAAGCGGGAGATGCCGTCGTCATCAAGCTTCACGCAGTGGGCATGCCATGCGTCGGGGCCGGTCCAGCCGAGGCCTTCGGCATATTGCGCCGGCGTGCAGCCGAATTTCTCCAGGCTGTAGGCCACGTCATCGTCGTTCTCGGCGAGGTGGGTGTGGAGCGAGACGCCGAGTGACCGCGCCATCACGGCACTTTCGCGCATCAGGTCGGTCGAGACGGAGAAGGGCGAGCAGGGGGCAAGCACCACCCGGCACATGCTGCACTCGGACGGATCGTGATAGGCTTCGACGAGGCGCTGCATGTCCTTGAGGATGGCGCCTTCCTCTTCCACCACGCGGTCGGGCGGAAGGCCGCCCTTGCTTTCGCCGACGCTCATTGCGCCGCGCGCCGCATGGAAGCGCATGCCGATTTCGTGTGCGGCCCCGATCGAGTCATCGAGCCGGCAGCCGTTCGGATAGATGTAGAGGTGGTCGCTCGAGGTGGTGCAACCGGAGAGCATCAGCTCGGCCATGGCTGTTTGCGTTGAGACGCGGATCATCTCGGGCGTGAGTCGGGCCCAGATGGGATAGAGCGCCTTCAGCCAGTTGAAGAGATCGGCATCCTGCGCCGCAGGCACCGCGCGGGTGAGCGACTGGTACATGTGATGGTGCGTGTTGACCAAACCCGGCATCACCACATGGCCGGTGCAGTCGATCACCTCGTCGGCGTCAGGAAGCGTCTCGCCTGTGCCATGGATGGAGGCGATGCGATTGCCATCGATGAGAACGGAGCCGCCCGCCAGCTCGCGCCGCGCCTCGTCCATGGTGAGGAGCACGAGCGCATTCTTCAGCAGCAGCCGCGCCATCAGGGATCGCCCGGCACGCCGTAGCTCGGGGCCTTGGTGGGATCGATGGCGCGCTGGAGATACGCACCCATCTGCGGCTTGTAGTCTTCCCACAGGCGGCGGAGCGTGGCGATGGGGTTGCCGTCATCCCAATCGACGCGGAGCGAAACGAGGGGAAACGCCTCGGTGTGATGTACGATCAGTGCGGCAGAATGCACAGGTCCTTCCTCGCCGCCGGATTCGAGTCCGGCCTCGAGGGCGCGAAGCAGGCGCTCCGCCAGATGCTGGTCGGCATTGCGGGCGAAGCTTTCGGTCATGACCGCGGGCAGCGTCGCGGACTTGAGCAAGTTGCCGGCCGCCACGCAGTCACGTGCTTCCGAAACGCCGTGGGTGCCGAGGATCCGCGTTCCCGAGAAGCAGGCGCTGTTGCCGTGGCGGTCGACGGCGAGAAGCTGGCGGTAGTCGATGTGGGCACGGTCCTTCACCACCGCGGCGATGGCCGCCTTGGCATCGAGACCCTCCGCCATCTTGTCGAGGAGGAGGGGGCCAAGGTTCGGATCGGTGACGTTCTGGGTGGCGACGGCGCCCACGCCGGCGCGGGCATGAGGGCAACGTGCGCCCACCGCAATCGACGACGTGGTGATCGCCACACCGAAGGCTCCGCTCTTGGCGCAACGCCCTGCAATGGAGAAGGTCATCGCCTCAATCCGGGATGACGGCGGTGGCTTCGATCTCCACCAGCCATTCGGGACGGGCAAGGGCCGAGACCACAAGCCCGGTCGAGACGGGGAAGACGCCCTTCAGCCAGCGGCCCATCTCGCGATAGACGTCCTGGCGGTAACGGATGTCGATGAGATAGACCACGACGCGGCAGATGTGTTCCATGTTGCCGCCCGCTTCCTCCATCAGCATCTTGATGTTTTCCATCGCCTTGCGCGTCTGCAGCGTGGCATCGCCCACATGCAGGGACTCGCGCGTGTCGAGGTCCTGCGAAATCTGTCCGCGCACGAACACGGTGCGGCCCCGCGCCACCACCGCCTGGCAGAGATCGTTGTCGAGCTTCTGCTCCGGATAGGTGTCCTTGGTGTTGAAGGGGCGGATGCGGGTATGGACAGGCATGGTCGGTCTTTCTTCTGGTGGGTGTTATTCCGGACCCTCATCCAGGGGCGAGAGGCGCCCATAGCTGCGGTTCGAATAGAGAAGCGGCGGCGTCTCGCCGCGCAGTGCCGCGATCACGCGGCCGATGAAGATGCGGTGCGTGCCGGCATCGTGGATGGTGTCGACCTCGCACTCGAAATGGGCGGCGGCGTCGGTGAGGAGGGGCATGCCGTGTTCGCCCAGTTCCCAGCCATGGCGGGTGAAGTCATAGGCCTCGCCGCTCACCGGCTTTCCCGAGAAGATGCGCGCCACGTCTTCCTGTGTTTCGGAGAGGATGTTGACCGCAAAGCGGCCGTTCTGGGTCATGGCGGCAACACAAGGGTTGCGGCGGTTGACGCAGACGAGCAGCAGCGGTGGCTCGGCCGAAACCGAGGCGATGGCGCTGACCGTAAGGCCGTAGCGCCCGGCCACGCCTTCGGTCGTGACGACCGTGACGCCCGTTGCCGCAGCGCCCATGGCCCGGGTGAACTCCCCGGAGGTGACATGGCCCTTGCGGCCCTTGGGATGGTGGATTGCGTTCATGTGGTTCTGCCTTTCCGTCTTAAGCAGAACGGGGCGGGAGGAAAAGCGGATGTTTCGGAAGGGGTTTATGCCCCCTTGAAAAGCGCATGGGGGTCATGAGCCGCGCCAATCTTGATATCTGGCCTTTGCGGACAGGTGGGGCAGCAGCTATTCTCCGGCTTTCCCGCCGTTTCATTTCAGGAGCTTGCCATGACGCCCAACACCACCATCATCGGGGCGGGCATCGTCGGCACGTCCACGGCGGCCTTCCTGCAGAAGCAGGGGCACCAGGTGACGGTGATCGACCGGGTGGGGCCGGGCGAGGGCTGCTCCTTCGGCAATGCCGGCGGCGTTGCCTTTGCCGAGATCATGCCCACGGTTCACCCCCGCATCTTCCGCAAGCTGCCGGGCTGGCTGATGGATCCCCTGGGGCCGCTCACCATTCGCTGGAGCTACCTGCCCAAGGCACTGCCCTGGTTCCTGGCGGCGGCGCGCAATACGACACCCGCCCGTGTCGAGGAGATCGTTCAGGCCCGCGCCGCGCTGGGCATGCGGGTGGTGGCCGATTTCGAAACCCTGCTGGGCGACGCCGGCCGCAAGGACCTGCTGGTCTACCGCGAGACGCTGCGCCTCTTCGATGAGGAGTCCCAGTTCAAGGCCGAGGCTGCCGAGCGTGTCACCAAACAGCGGCTGGGCTTCCCGTGCGAAATCTATACCGGTGACCAGGTGCGCGAGATGGAGCCTGCGGTGGGCAAGAACGTCATCCGCGGCGCTTCTCACGGCGGCTGGTATTTCGTGCTCAATCCGGAAGGGGTGGTGAAGGCCATCGCGAAGACGGTTGTCGCGAACGGCGGCAAGATCATCTCCGACGATGTGCGCGGCATCGTGCATCAGGACGGCAAGGTGACCGCCCTCACGCTGGCAAGCGGCGGGCGTCATGCGGTCGACAATCTGGTGATCTGTGCCGGTGCCTATTCACATCTACTGGCGCGGCAGCTTGGCGAGCATGTGCTGCTTGAAGCCGAGCGCGGCTATCACATCGTGCTGCCCGATCCGGGGGTGAGCATCTCGCGCTCGCTCACCTATGCCCGCACGCCGGGTGCTGCGACGCCCATGGAGATGGGCCTCCGCCTTGCCGGCACTGATGAATTTGCGGGCCTCGAGGCCGAGCCGAACTATGCCCGCGCCGATGCCTTGTATCATGTTTTCAAGAAGGTGCTGCCCGGCCTGCAACCGCCGAATGAACGCGCCACGCGCTGGATGGGCCGCCGCCCGGGCACGCCGGACTCGCTGCCTGTCATCGGGCGTTCCAAGACCATGAGCAATGTGGTTTATGGGTTTGGTCACGGCCATATGGGGCTCACTTGGGGCCCGACGACCGGGCGTCTTGTTTCCGAGATCCTCGCCAACAAGACGCCCAACATGAGCATGGAGCCGTTCCGGGTGAACCGGTTCTAGGCTTTGAGTTCCGCAGGAAGCGGAACGAGCGCACCCTTTTGCGAGACGACTTCCGCTGCGACGCGGGCGGCAAATGACGCTGCCGCGCGAGCTGTTTCTCCACCTGCGATGCGGGTGAGGAAGGCGGCGGCAAAACTGTCGCCCGCCGCCGTGGTATCGGCGAGGACGCGCGGCGTGACGGCCGGAACGTGATGCGCGCCCGCAGCATCGAAGACGGTGGCGCCCTTCGCACCATCCTTGACGACGACAACCGAAGCGCCCTGCGCCCTGTAACGCCCGGCGACGTCCGCTTCCGTTGAAGGTCCGAAGACGGAGATCTCGTCATCAAGCCCCGGAAGCACGATGTCGGCCACTCCGGCAGCGCGGAGATAGATGTCTGCCGTGTCGCTGCGGCCCTGCCACAGGCGCGGGCGATAGTTGGTGTCGAAGGAGACGCGCGCGCCGCGGGCTGTCGCGTTGCGCAGGGCGTCCAACAGTGTCGCCGTCGCCGCGGGCGTGAGAATGCCGAGCGTGATGCCGGAGAAATGGATCACATCGGCTTTTGCGAGATGCTGCGCGAGATGGGCGGGATCGTCGGCGAGTTGCCGCGCCGCCGAGGTGTCACGCCAGTAGGTGAAGCTGCGCTCGCCGTTCAGCAGCGAGATCATGTAGAGGCCGGGCGACTTGCCTGCGATGCGCCGCACGGGCGAAGCATCGATGCCGCTCTCCGTCATGAAGGCCAGCATCTGCGTAGACAGCGCATCATCGCCCAGTGCACTCAGGTAGGACACGGTCCACGCCGCAGGCAGAAGCTTGCGCGCATAGTAGGCAGTGTTGAAGGTGTCGCCGGCAAAGCCGCGGCGCAGGAGCCCGCCTTCGGCCTCCGACAGTTCCACCATGCATTCGCCGATCGCGACGAACTGGGGTACCAACTGGGGCATCAGTAGAGGTCGCGGACGGCGGCCAGTTCCTTCGCCAGCGCTGCAATGTCACGGGCTTTCACGGCGCGCTCCATGGCGGGCAGGCGCGGCGCCAGAAGGGCGGCGGAGATGGCGAAAAATTCGTCCTCGTCGAGGGTCTCGATGGGCTTGCCCTCTTCGGCGAGGAGGAGGGCGAGACAGGCCGTCGCCATCACCGAGAGGTTGGGATCGGTGCTGTTGAGGTGAGCGAAGCCCGGCTTTGCGGGTCCGATGCGGGCGATGGCCCGGGCATCGGCGAGGGCCATCAGGATATGGGCGAGGGCCGTCATCTCGTCGGCGGACTGCACGTTGGCGGCGGCGAGGGCCCGGCGGGCGGCATCCACCCGGTGTTCCAGCACGAGGAAGGGCGGCGCGGCGCAACGCTCCAGGATGTGACGCGAGGAGCGGAAGAAATAGGCGGTGAAGAGCGACGTCATCGCCAACTGATTCTCGCGGATGGCGCGCGTCACTTCGTCCACCATGCGGGGCGCGAAGGGCGACGGGAGGTTGCGCCACTTGGGGAGAAGGAGCCGGATCGAGAGGTCGGCGGTGGTCGACAGCAGGCTGTCCGCCAGGCGGGCGAGGCGGCCCACAAGCCGTGACAGAACAGTGGGATGGCCGGCATCCGCCTGGGACATGTCCCGGACATAATATTGCGCGGTGCGCAGGCCGTCGCGCAGGCCCGCGGCCATGCAGACGGCATGGTCGGTGAGGGTGGCTGGCGGTGCGGCGGTACTCATCAGATTGTCACTCCTTGGCAAATTCAACCTTGCGGGATGGTCTTCGTCAAGCCAACATAGGCGCGCAGGATGAAGCCATGCTTACCCCTTTGAAACCTGAACTTTCCGAGGCTACCGACCTCAGCCATGAGGCGCGGCGCTTCCGGACCATCCTGAAGTCCTTCGAACGCAACCTGGAATTGCTGTTCCGGGACACCCGGCTGGCCCCCGAAGTGGACCATGCCGCCCTCGCCGTGGCCTTCGCCAACTGGCGCCAGCGCTTCGATGCCCAGAAGCACCTGGCCACCGTCGACCGCCGGGATTTCACCATCTATTCCGCCGGCCTGATGCTGAAGGAGCTGATCGCGGCGGGGCCCCTCAAGACCATTCCCCGCACCGATACGGTGCCCGCGGTGGTCCAGTCCCATGCCCAGCATGCGCTGGCCCGTTGGCCGGAGGGCTATGCCTATACCAGTTTCTGCCTGTCGGTTGCGGCGGCCGTGTTGCGCGAGATCGGCGAGGACGAGCCCGACACGGAGCGGGCGGCCGATGACCCGGCCTTCTGGGCGTCATTCAAGGAAAACGTGGCGGAGAATCCGGCCGCGGCCATTGCCTTCTTCGATCTCGTCTGTGGCAAGGAGCCGAACTGGGAAGCGCCAGATGTGCCCTGGCTGCGGCGGGCCTTTGCGGGGGCGCAGCTTCTGCCGCGCGCCTGATCTCAGAGCGAGGCCGCCACGTGCGGCCAGACCTCGTGCGCGCCCTTCCAGATCATTTCGAGTGCGACATAGAGGATGATCAGCAAGCCGACATAGGCGATCCAGCGGTGCCGGTGCAGCAGCTTGGCGATGAATGACGCCGCAAGTCCCATCAGCGCCACCGAGAGGATAAGGCCGATGATAAGCACCTCGATGTGGGCATGGGCGGCACCCGCCACGGCGAGCACGTTGTCGAGCGACATCGAGACATCGGCCACGACGATCTGGGTCGCGGCCTGCATGAAGGTCTTGCGGGGCGCGCCGCCACCAATGCGGCCGTCCTTGTTGCTGTCCTCGTTGGCAATGGCTTCGAGGGCGTCCTCGTCATGCTGGCCGTTGCGCAGTTCGCGCCACATCTTCCAGCACACCCAGAGCAGCAGGATGCCGCCCACCAGGAGGAGGCCAAGGATCTGCAGGAGCTGCGTCGTGAAGATGGCGAAGACGATGCGCAGCACTGTCGCGGCAAGGATGCCGACGAGGATCGCCTTGTTGCGCTGATCCTTCGGCAGGCCCGCGGCCGCAAGCCCGATCACGATGGCATTGTCGCCCGCCAGCACCAGGTCGATCATGATGACCTGGCCGAGTGCGATCAGGGCTTGGGAGGAAAAAAGGAAATCGAACAAATGCTCAGACCCGTGATGCGTTGAGCCTCACATAGGGCCATAAGCGGCCATTCTCAAGCGAAGCTTTGACAGCCGGCGGGCTCAAGCCGGGCGGCGCTGGGCATATCCGAGATGGGCGGAGAGTGCATCGAGGATGGCCTGTGCCGCATCGGGCACTACCGTTCCGGGCGGGAACACGGCGGCAGCGCCCATGTCGGTGAGCTTCTGCACGTCCTCGGGCGGAATGACGCCACCCGCCACGATGAGAATATCGCTGCGGCCCAGTTTTTCGAGCGCGGCCTTGAGTTCCGGCACATGCGTCAGGTGGCCTGCCGCCAGTGACGAGACGCCCACAACATGAACGTTCTTCTTCACCGCGAGTTCCGCGACTTCCTGCGGCGTGGCGAAGAGGGGGCCGATGCTGACGTTGAAGCCCATGTCGTCGAAGGCCGAGGCGATCACCTTCTGGCCGCGGTCATGGCCGTCTTGGCCGATCTTGGCGACGAGCACGGCAGGGGGCCGGCCTTCCGCTTCAGCGAAGGCCTTCACCGCATGGCGCGCGGCATCGACCTTGTGCAGGTCACGCGGGGTTGCTGCATAGACGCCCTTCACGGCCTTGGGCGTGGCCTGATGGCGGCCCCAGACCGTTTCGAGGGCGGCGGACATTTCACCCACCGTGGCCTTGGCGCGGGCCGCATTCACCGAGGCTTCGAGCAGATTGCCGGAGCCGCTGCGCGCCACCTCCGCAAGAGCCGCGAGAGCAGCCTCGACGGCCTTGGGGTCGCGCTCGGCGCGCAGGCGTTGCAGCTTGTCGATCTGGGTGGCGCGGACCTTTGAGTTGTCGACGACGAGAATGTCGATGGGCTTCTCGTCGCTGGCGCGGAAGCTGTTCACGCCCACCACGATCTGCTCACCAGAGTCGATGCGGGCCTGGGTGCGGGCGGCGGCTTCCTCGATGCGCTGCTTCGGAATGCCCGCTTCGATGGCGCGGCTCATGCCGCCGAGCGTATCGATTTCCGCGAGGTGACTGCGCACACGGGCGATCAGGTCTTCTGTCAGCTTCTCGACGAAATAGGAGCCGCCCCACGGATCGATGACGCGGCAGGTGCCCGCTTCCTGCTGCAGGAAGAGCTGGGTGTTGCGGGCGATGCGGGCAGAGAAATCGGTGGGAAGTGCCAGCGCCTCATCCAGCGAATTGGTGTGGAGCGACTGGGTGCCGCCCTGGGTCGCGGCCATGGCCTCGATGCAGGTGCGGGTGACGTTGTTGAAGACATCCTGTGCCGCAAGGCTCCAGCCGCTGGTTTGGCAGTGCGTGCGGAGCATCAGCGACTTCTCGTCCTTCGCTCCGAGAGACTGCATCATCTCGGCCCAGAGCACGCGGGCGGCGCGAAGCTTCGCCACCTCCATGAAGAAGTTCATGCCGATGCCGAAGAAGAAGGAGAGGCGTGGCGCGAAGCTGTCGATGTCGAGGCCTGCGGCAATGCCCGACTTCGCGTATTCGAAACCGTCGGCCAGCGTGTAGGCAAGTTCGAGATCGGCCGAGGCGCCCGCTTCCTGCATGTGGTAGCCGGAGATCGAGATCGAGTTGAACTTCGGCATCTTCCGCGAGGTGTAGGCGAAGATGTCGGAGACGATGCGCATCGATTCACGGGGCGGATAGATGTAGGTGTTCCGCACCATGAATTCCTTGAGGATGTCGTTCTGGATGGTGCCTGCGAGCTTCTCGGGCGCAACACCCTGTTCCTCGCCCGCGATGATGTAGAGCGCCATGATCGGCAGCACCGCGCCGTTCATGGTCATGGAGACGGTCATCTTGTCGAGCGGGATGCCGTCGAAGAGGGTGCGCATGTCATAGATGGAATCGATGGCCACGCCTGCCATGCCGACGTCGCCCGCGACACGGGGATGATCGGAATCATAGCCGCGGTGGGTGGCGAGATCGAAGGCGATGGAAAGGCCCATCTGTCCCGCTGCGAGATTGCGGCGGTAGAAGGCGTTCGAATCCTCCGCCGTGGAGAAGCCCGCATATTGCCGGACCGTCCACGGCTGGGTCACGTACATGGTGGGATAGGGGCCGCGCAGGAAGGGCGCAACACCGGGATAGGAGGGCTGATAGTCCGGCGTATCACCGGCAGAATGATGAGGCGCGATGGCGATGCCTTCCGGCGTTTCCCAGGTGGCGCCCTCTGCGGCGCGCGGGCTTGCGGCGGAAGCCGTGCGGGCGATGCTGCTGAAGTCCGGGATGCGCTTCATGACTGCGCCTCCACTTCGGCGGTAAGCTCCTTGGGTGGCGGATAGACGCTGACGCCGATCACCGGCTTGGCTTTCGACTGTGCCGGATCGCCCGACGGCCACACGCCGCGTTCGGCCGCCTGCAGCACGCCCCACGCCTTGTCACAGATGTCGTGCGTGAGCGTCTCGATGGCGCCTGCACCTGCCGCCGGATCGGCGACGCGCCAGAGCTGCGATTCATGCAGCAAGACGTTCTGGAGGTTTCGCGCCACACGCCGGGCGAAGTGATTGGGCATGCCCTGGTTGAAGGAGAAGGGAAGCACCGAAATCGAATCCGCACCACCGAGGCCCGCCGCGAAGACGGCCGTGACGCTGCGGAGAATGTTGCTGTGGGCATCGGTCTCCGCCAGCATGATGCGCGAGGTTTCGCCGTGAAGACGAAGCGGCACCTGCGGCAGTTTGCTTGCCTTCAGGATATCGGCCCAGAGAATGCGGGCGGCGCGGAACTTGGCAAGCGTTGTGAACATGTCCTGAGAAGCGGCGAGTGTCACGGAGACGGCGCGGGACAGCATGTCGTCGGCGAGGAAGGTGAGCTTGCGAAGGTTTGCTACCGCCGTGGCCAGCGCTGCGCCCAGTTCCTGCGCATCATCGAGACCTTGCGCATGGAAGCTGCGGCCATCGCCACGCATGAAGGGCCCGCTGAACCCTTGCGCCACCAGCAGCTTCACCAGGTCCGGATCATGGGCGCCGTGATCGAAGGCAAGGCGCGAAGGATCAAGCGGCAGGCGCGCGACGAGATGGCGGAGCGCCTCGGCACCGAGGTCGCCGCCCTCATTTCGGACGGCGATCTTGTGCAGCGGCAGATGCTCGAAGGCGGGGGCTTGTGCCGGCGAGGGCAGGATGAGTCCCGTGACGCCGTTCTCGATGTCTTCCTCGGCCTGACGGCGCGCCTTCGCCACATCGTGATGATCGACGCGGGAATGGATCGCCCAAGGGGCAACGCTGGCCCGCTCGGCGCGGGGGCCGTCCATGCGCTGGAACAGGACGGCCTCGGCATCGAAGGCCGCGCCCTTCGTGGCCTTGGCCACGCGCTTCAGCCAGTCTTCGGCAGTTGCTGGGGGGAAATTTTGCATGTGCGAAAACTTAGCCCCGCGCGGCCTCTCCGGCAAATCCGCCTTTTGGCTCAGAGGAAACCGCTGATGCCCGGAATGTTGGCAGCGCACTGGCGCACGAGATCGTCGCCCGCCCTGGCGCGGGCATGGGCGAGGGCCGCGCTCCCCACCTCGCGCATCTGTTCGGTGCTCAGCCCCAGCGCCTGCAACTTGGTGATGGCGGCAAGCGGCCCGCCCATCATGCCGCCGGCGAGGAGTCCGGTGAGGCTTCCCGACTGGCGGCGGACGAGTTCTTCCACGCCCGGCAACATTACAAAGAGTTCAGCTACCTTGGCAGAATTGCCCTGCGTCTTGATCAGATTGAAGATCACGCCCAAGGCTTCCTCCACTTTTTCGCGCGGGATGCCCGACTTCGCCACAATCCCGTTGATCAGCTCCTGCATGTAACGCCCCGTTTGCCTTGCTTCGTGATTTGGAGCAGATAGGCGCAAACGGACCGGAATGACAGGGGATCTCATCACTATGGCCGACACATCCATTTTCCTGGGCAAGAGCGAGAAGCGCGAAGAGCTGTTCCTGCAGATGGCGAACCGCCACGGCCTCGTGACGGGCGCCACCGGCACCGGCAAGACGGTGACGCTGCAGATCATGGCGGAAGGCTTCTCCAAGGCCGGTGTTCCCGTCTTCGCTGCTGACGTGAAGGGCGACCTCTCCGGCATCTGCATGAAGGGCGAGCCCAAGGATTTCCTGCTCGAGCGCGCCAAGACCATCGGCTTCGACGACTACGGCTTCGAGGAAACGCCGACGATCTTCTGGGACCTCTTCGGCCAGCAGGGCCACCCGATCCGCGCCACCGTGGCTGAGATGGGCCCGCTGATGCTCTCGCGACTCATGGGCCTCTCGGATGCGCAGGAGGGCGCCCTCAACATCGCCTTCAAGATTGCCGACAAGGAAGGCCTCGCACTGCTCGATCTCAAAGACCTCCGGGCGCTGCTCAAGGACCTCGGCGACCGTGGCAAGGAGATCACCACCGAATACGGCAACGTCAACGACACCACCATCGGCGCCATCCAGCGCCGCCTTGTGGTGATCGAGGAGCAGGGTGGTGACACCTTCTTCGGCGAGCCCGCCCTCGACATCAAGGACCTGATGCGCACCACGCGCGACGGCCGCGGCTACATGAACGTGCTCGCCGCCGACAAGCTGATCAACAGCCCGCAGCTCTATGCCACCTTCCTGCTCTGGCTGATGTCGGAACTGTTCGAGCAGATGCCTGAAGTGGGCGATCCCGATAAGCCGAAGATGGTGTTCTTCTTCGACGAAGCGCATCTGCTCTTCGCCGATGCACCGCCCGGGCTACTGCAGAAGATCGAGCAGACGGTGAAGCTGATCCGCTCCAAGGGCATCGGCATCTATTTCGTCACCCAGAACCCGCTTGACATTCCGGAATCGGTGCTGGCCCAGATGGGCAACCGCGTGCAGCATGCGCTTCGCGCCTACACGCCTCGCGAGCAGAAGGCAGTGGCGACTGCGGCCTCCACCTTCCGGCCCAACCCGAAGTTCAAGACCGAGACGGCGATCACCGAACTCGGCAAGGGCGAGGCGCTGGTCTCCGTCCTCGATCTCAAGGGCGTGCCCACCATGGTGGAGCGCACGCTCATCCGCCCGCCGTCTTCGCGCATGGGGCCGATCACGCCCGAAGAGCGCGGCAAGCTGATCAAGAACTCGCCCGTCTACGGCCAGTACGAAGAGGCGGTGGACCGCGAGTCGGCCTACGAGAAGCTCACCCAGAAGGCGAAGGAACGCACCGCCCAGCAGGAAGAAGATACGGCCGCCAAGACCGCGGCCAAGGCCGAGCGCGCCGCTCCCAAGGGCAAGGAATTGGCAACCGACCGCTTCGTCAAGAACGTGGCCGGGTCGGTGGGCCGCCAGCTGGGAACAACGGTCGCCCGCTCCATCGGCAATGCGCTGGTGCGCGGCATCCTCGGCGGCCTTACCCGCCGCTGAGGGCCATACCAGAGAGCCATGCCTGCTGGGCATGGGGGACATTGAGGGGCGCGAGGCGACAAGCCCGCGCGCCTCGTGTAGGTGACGGCCCATGGTCGCTTCGCCCCAACAGAGACTTCTCGGCTATCTGTTCGCCTTCACGGGTGCGGCCCTGTTTTCGACCAAGGCCATCTTCATCAAGCTCGCCTACCGCGAGGAGGTGAACGCCACACTCATGGTGGCGTGGCGGATGATCTTTTCGACCCCCGTCTTCCTGGTGATCGGCATTGCCGCCTTCGTGCTCCGCGCCCGCAGCGGCTCGCCCATGCCTGCCGCGAAACACATCGCAGGTGCTGCCGCAGCAGGGGCGCTTGGTTACGGCCTCTCGGCCTACCTCGACTTCAAGGGGCTCGAGTTCATTTCGGCGCAGCTCGAGCGGCTGGTGCTTTTCACCTATCCGCTCTTCATCATGATCCTGGGCTCCGTGTTCTTCGGCCAGCGCATCACCCGCTATGGCATCATTGCCTGTCTCGTCACCTATGCCGGCCTTGCGGTGGTTGTGGGCCTCGACGTGCCGGAGGGCGGCATGCGCACCTTCATCGGCACGGCCTTCGTGCTGGCCTGCGCCATCACCTTCGCGCTCAACCAGCTCTTCGCCAAGAACCTGATCACGGTGGTGGGCTCGATCATCTACACCTCGGTGTCGATGCTCGCGGGTGCGGCCTCGTCGGTTGCGATCCACGCCGTGAGCGATGGTGATTTCGGCGCGAGCCCCTATTTCCTCTGGATGGCTTTCGGCTGCGCCGTCTTCGCCACCATCCTGCCGATCTTCCTGATCAACGCGGGTCTTGAGCGGACCTCGGCGCAGACGGTTGGGATGATCTCGACGATCTCGCCGCTCGTCACCATCGGCCTTGCGGTCGCCGTTCTTGGCGAACCCTTCACCTTCGCCGATGCATTCGGTTCGCTGCTCGTGTTGGGCGGCGTGATGTATTACACGCTCGCCGATATGAAAGCGAAAACGGCGGCCAAGGAGGCCGCCGCGCGCGAAACCGTTCTGACGGAAAGTACCGTCGGCTAGTTCAGGGTATCCGGCAGCTTCTCCTTGCGCTGGGCCATGAAGGCGAGAAGCGCTTCGTCGATCGCGGGATCAAGCGGCGGCGCTTCGTAGTCGCGCAGCATCTTCTTCCAGGTGGCATTGGCGCGGACCACGATGTCCTTCTCGCCGTCGTCGCGCCACTGCTCGAAGGAGTTGTTGTCGGCGAGCGACGAGCGCCAGAAGGCGGTCTCGAAGTTCGCCTGGGTGTGGGCGCAGCCGAGATAGTGCGAGCCCGGGCCCACTTCGCGGATCGCGTCCATGGCCTGGCCGTTCTCGGAGAAATCAGCACCTTCGGCAAACTTCTGGAACATGGTGAGCTGGTCGGCGTCCATGATCAGCTTCTCGTAGCCCGAGGCGAGACCGCCCTCGAGCCAGCCCGCGGCGTGCAGGCAGAAGTTGACGCCCGAAAGAAGCGTGGGCCACAGCGTATTGGCGCTTTCATAGGCCGCCTGTGCATCCGGCACCTTGGAGCCGCAGAGGCCGCCACCCGAACGGAAGGGCACGCCCATGCGGCGGGCAAGCTGCGCGGCACCGAGGGTGACGAGGGCCGGTTCCGGCGAGCCGAAGGTGGGCGCGCCCGACTGCATCGACATGGAGGCGGCGAAGGTGCCGAACACCACCGGCGCACCGGGGCGGCAGAGCTGCGTGAAGGCGATGCCGACCGAGGCTTCGGCAAGGATCTGGGTGAGGGTGCCCACCGTCGTCACCGGCGACATGGCGCCTGCGACGATGAAGGGCGAGATCACCGTCGCTTGGTTGGCGCGGGCCAGCACCTTGAGGGCGCCCAGCATCACGCCATCCCACACCATCGGCGAGTTGGCATTGATCAGCGAGGTCATGACGCAGTTCTGGTCGACAAACTCCTTGCCGAAGACCATCTCGGCCATGGCGACGGAATCGGCCGAGCGTTCGCCCGCCGTGACCGAGGCCATGAACGGCTTATCGCTGTACTTGATGTGGGTGTAGATCATGTCGAGGTGGCGCTTCGGCACCGGCACGTCGACGGGTTCGCAGAGTGTGCCGCCTGCGTGATGCAGCGATGGCAGCATGTAGACGAGCTTGGCGAAGTTGCGGAAGTCCTCGATCGTGGCATAGCGGCGGCCTTCGTCGAGGTTGCGGATGAAGGGCGGGCCGTAGACGGGTGCGAATACCGTGTTGTTGCCGCCGATCGTGACACTGTTGGCCGGGTTGCGGGCGTGCTGCACGTATTCGCGCGGTGCGGTCTTGATCAGCGAGCGCACGAGGCCGCGGGGAAAGCGGACGCGGAAACGCTTGGGGTCGGTCGCATTCGCCTTCACGTCGGCACCGGCGTCCTTCCACATGCGGACGGCTTCTTCGTCCTCGTAGAAGTCGATGCCCGTTTCCTGCAGCACGGTCTCGGCATTGTGCTCGATCATCGCGAGCTGGTCGTCGCTGAAGGGCTCGTACGGCTTGATGGTGCGGCGGATGAAGCCCGCCTGCTTGACGGTGGTGGAGGTGCGGGCGGCGCGGCGGGCGTCGGCGCCGCCACGGGCGCGGCGTCCGGTGGGGGCGGGTTGCTGGTCGGTCATGGGCGGCCTCGTCACGGAAAGGGTGAGAATTTGTCACCTTAGCTTTACGGGATTGGCCAGTCGGGAGGTGGCGGCAAACGTCAGGGGAGGGTGCGGAAACGACGGGGGTGAGGGAAGCCCTCGTAACTTGCACTCCATGGCCGGGCTCGACCCGGCCATCCAGTGGTTCCGTCGCGCTGATCTGGATGCCTGGCTCGAGGCCGGGCATGGAGAGGAGTGGAAGAGGAATGACGGCGGTGTGCGGCTACGTTGCCGTGATCACCATCAGCGCCCCATCCGGCGCGGAGGCGTCGGTGAGGACGTAGATGCGGCCGTCCGGTCCCTCCACAACATCGCGGAAGCGGGTGTCGCCAAGGAAAAGCTGTTCCTCTGCCACCACCGTCTCGCCCTCCCAACTGAGGCGCGAGATGTGCTGCCCGGCGAGGGCGCCGACCAGCATGCTGCCCTTCCAGCCCGGATAGGTGTCGCTCATGACGAAGGCCATGCCCGAAGGCGCAATCGATGGATCCCAGTAATGCAGCGGCTGTTCCATGCCTGCCTTGGCGGTGCCTTCGCCGATCTGCAGCATGGAGTATTCACGGCCATAGCTGATCACCGGCCAGCCATAGTTCTTTCCGGCTTGTGGTGTGTTCACTTCATCGCCGCCACGCGCGCCGTGTTCGACGGTCCACAAAACGCCCGTATCGGGATGGAGCGCGGCGCCCTGCATGTTGCGGTGGCCGATCGACCAGACCTCGGGCGCCCAGCCCGGTAGCTCGGGGTTGCCGGGCGCAGGGGCGCCATCGCGGGTGATGCGCAACACCTTGCCGACATGCGAGGCGGGGTCCTGCGCCTGATCCCGCAGCACGTTGCGCTCGCCTGTGGTCACGAAGAGATGGCCGTCGCGGCCGAAGACCAGGCGCGAGCCGAAGTGATGGCCGGACTTGGCCCTGCGGTTCTGCCGGAAGATCACCGTGCCGTTCTCCAGCGATGCCGCATCGTCGCTGAGGCGGGCGCGGAACACGGCGGTGCAGTTGCCCTCATCGCCCGGCTCGGCGAAGGACATGTAGACGAGACGGTTGGTGGTGAAGTCCGGGTCGAGGGCAATGCCGAGGAGGCCGCCCTGTCCATCGCTGTCCACCACGGGAACGCCGCTAATGGGGTTCGACAGGGCCGCCGCGGTCACATCGACGCGGCGGAGTGTGCCCGTACGTTCGGAGACAAGCGCAGTCCCATCGGGCAGGAAGGCGAGACCCCAGGGATTGTCGAGGCCCATAACAACAGGCTTGAGGGCGACCGGGCTTGTTTGCGGCGAAGCCATGGCGCGGGCCTTCGAGCGCGTGAGATACCACGTGGCGCCAGCTCCGGCGGCTGCGACGGCGGCAAGTCCGAGGGTGACGGCGCGGCGGTTGATCATCATGCCCCTTCTACGTGGAGAGGTGCGCTTCGGTTCCTAACGCAGCGCCACGTCCAGCCGCTCCAGCCCATGGAAATGATAGGCATCGCGGTAGACGGGTTGCGCCGCAAGACGGAGCTTCGGGAAGCGCTGGAACAGCAGCGGCAGCGCCACCTCCATTTCGAGGCGCGCCAGCGGCGCCCCGATGCAGAAATGGATGCCCGCCCCGAAGCTGACATTCGTCGACGCATTGGCGCGATCGGGCAGGAAGCGGCCAGGTTCCGGGAAGCGGGCGGGATCGCGGTTGGCCGCACCCAGCAGCAGGCCGATGACCTCGCCCTTTTTCAGGCGAAGGCCGTTCCAGTCCATGTCCTCAAGGGCATAACGGGTGAACATGTGGAGCGGCGCATCGAAGCGCATGATCTCCTCCACATGGCCTTCGCCGATTCCGTTTCGCGCATTCTCCTCGAGCAGCGCCTTGATGCCATTGCCCAGCGCATGGACGGTGGCCTCGTGCCCGGCATTGAGGAGCAGGATGGCGGTTGTCACCAGTTCATCCTCGGAGAGCTTGCCGTCCTCACTCTCGGCCCGGATCAGTTCGGAAAGCAGGTCGCTGCCGCCCTTGCCGCGCCGCTCCCGGATGAGATCGCGCATGTAGGCGGAGAAGGCGAGGGTGGCGGCCACTGCCTTGTCCTCAATCGTGCGGTCGCGGCGGGCCTGATACATCGCCACCATGTCGTGCGACCAGGAGAGGAACTGGTTCCCCATTTCGATGGGCGCACCCAGCAGATCGCAGATCACCGCCACCGGAATGGGAATGGCGTAGGCGGTGAGGAGATCGGCTTCAGACTTTCCATCCAGTTGATCGAGCAAGCGGCTGCAAAGATTCGCGATTTCGGGCCGCAGCCGTTCCACCTGGCGGGAGAGGAAGGCGCGGCTGACGAGCGAGCGCAGCCTCGTGTGCACCGGCGGTTCCAGTTCGAGGAGCGAATGCTGTTCAAAGTCATAGAAGGGCCTGAGGTGTTCCGGCGTCTCGGGCCAGCCCAGTTCCTCGCGGCTTGCCACATGCAGGATCTGGCGGCCGAAGCGGCGGTCGCGCAGCAGGGCGTTCACATCCGCATAGGTTGCACAGCACCAGTGGCCATACTGCTCCCACCTGAAAACAGGTGTTTCCGCGCGGATGGCGTCGTAGAAGGGATAGGGGTTCTGCACGAATTGCGTTTCGCGCGGATCAAGGTTGACGGATCGGGTGTTGGTATTGATTTTCATATGCTTTAGGGCCTGCGGGCTCGATACCCTTTATCCCTCCCGGACCCGCTGAGGGAAGAGCGAACGGACATGCAGCAGAAACGGCCCGCCGAATTCATCGCCCTCGTGGCGCTTCTCACCGCCATGGTGGCGATGTCGATCGACACCATGCTGCCGGCGATCGGCCTGATGGCGACCGAACTCGGCGCCAGCCATCCCAATGACCGCCAACTCATCGTTCTCGGATTCTTTGCCGGCCTGATGTTCGGCACGCTGATCTTCGGCCCCATCTCGGATTCGATCGGCCGCAAGCGCACGATCTATGTGGGTCTCGTGCTCTTCGTCGCGGGCTGCTTCCTCTGTGCCGTGTCGACCAGTTTCCCCATGCTGATTGCCGCCCGCATGCTACAGGGCTTCGGTGCGGCCTCGCCGCGCGTCTGTTCCATCGCCATGGTGCGTGACGGGGCAGGGGGTGCGGCCATGGCGCGGATCATGTCCTTCGTGATGTCGGTGTTCATGCTGGTGCCGATCCTCGCGCCCAGCATCGGGCAGCTTGTGCTGTTCGTTACAAGCTGGCGCATCATCTTCCTCGGCTTCATCGCCATGGCGCTCATGGCAGGCCTGTGGCTTGCGCTCCGGCAGGAAGAGACGCTGGCGCCCGAAAAGCGGATCGCCTTCTCGGCTGCCCGTCTGGCCGCGGGTGCGGCTGAGGTCATGCGCAATCCCGTCTCCCTCGGGAACACCATCGCCGTGGGCTTCATCTTCGCCGCCTTCAATGCCTATCTCGGCACCTCGCAGCAGATCTTCGCTGAGCAATACGGCCAGGGCGCCTATTTCGCCCTCTGGTTCGGCGGGCTCGCCATGGCGATTGCCCTTGCCATGATCGTGAACGGCAGGCTGGTCATGCGGCTCGGCATGCGCAAGCTTGCGAAGTACGCGCTCTATGGCTTCCTCGCCGCCTGGGCGGTGATGGTGGTGGCGGTGCTGGCCTCGGGCGGGCATCCACCGCTCGTCATGCTGGGCGTGGTGTTCTTCTGCTCGTTCTTCTGCAGCGGCATGCTGTTCGGCAATTTCAACGCCATGGCGCTGGAACCCATGGGCCACATCGCCGGCATGGCGGCGGCCATTTCGGGCTCGCTCTCCTCGGCGATCGGGGTGTTTTTCGGGGCGATTGCCGGGCGTTTCTATGACGGCAGCATGTATCCCCTTGCTTTTGCCTTCTTTGCCTTCGGTATTGTGTCCTATGTTTTCGCTGAATGGGCGGCGCGGGCTTCTGTCGCGGCGTCGCAGCGGGTGGCTCAAAAAACTGGCGCTTGATCAAAAGGCGGCGCGCCAGATATGGGAATTCCATGGCAAAGGGTTACTCGGTCTTCTCTCTTCTCCGGCATGCGCTGAAGCCGGACTCCCCATGGCCCATGGCCTGGGAAAAGCCCACGCCCCGCTTATCCTATGATGTGGTGATCATCGGCGGCGGCGGACACGGCCTCGCCACCGCCTATTACCTCGCCAAGAACCACGGCATCACCAATGTGGCGGTGCTGGAACGGGCCTACATCGGCTCGGGCAACGTGGGCCGCAACACCACTCTCATCCGCTCCAACTACGTGATCGACGGCAACACCCAGTTCTTCGAGCATTCGATGAAGCTGTGGGAGGGCCTGTCGCACGATCTCAACTACAATTGCATGGTCTCGCACCGCGGCCAGATCGTGCTCGCCGTGAGCCCGGTGCAGCTCGATACCTTCGCCCGGCGCGGCAATATCATGCGGCTCAACGGCATCGACGCGGAACTGCTCGACCGCGGCGAAGTGCAGAAGTTGCTGCCCTACCTCGACTACTCGAAGGAAGCGCGCTTCCCCATCTGGGGCGCCATCCACCAGCCCCGCGCCGGCACGGTGCGCCACGATGCCGTCGCCTGGGGTTATGCCCGCGCCGCTTCGCAGCTGGGCGTGCACATCATCGAGAACTGCGAAGTGACCGGCATGGTCATCGACAATGGGCGCATCACCGGCGTCGAGACCTCGCAGGGCCGCATCAATGCCGGCAAGGTGGGGATCGCGGTCGCCGGCCACACCTCCGAGGTGGCGCGCATGGCGGGCCTCAAGCTGCCGGTCGAAAGTCACATCCTGCAGGCCTTCGTGACGGAGGCGGTGAAGCCCGTGGTGCATCACGTGGTGTCGTGGGGCGCGGAGCTCTTCTACCTCTCGCAGTCCGACAAGGGCGGGCTTGTTTTCGGCGGCCACATCGACGGCTTCAACACCTACACCCAGCGCGGCCAGCTTTTCAAAATCCAGGACGTGATGCAGTGCGCGGTATCGCTGATGCCGTTCATGTCGCGCATGCGGCTCCTGCGCCACTGGGGCGGCATCCAGGACATGACGCCCGATGGCTCGCCCTTCATCTGCCGCACGCCGGTGCGCGATCTCTATCTCAATGGCGGCTGGTGCTACCAGGGCTTCAAGGCCACGCCCGCCTCGGGCTGGACCTTCGCCCACACCATCGCCAACGACAACGAACACGAGCTGAACCGCTGCTACAGCCTCGACCGCTTCGAGAAGGGGCGCGAGCTTGACGACTATGGCATCGGCAACTGGACCTACAAGCAATGAGCGCCCGGACATGAAAATTCCCTGCCCACATTGTGGCGAGCGCGACGTTTCCGAATTCCGCTATGGCGGTGATGCCACGCGCGAGCGTCCGGCCCACAGCACGGGCGATCTCAAGGCCTGGCACGACTACTACTTCACCTTCACCAATCCGAAGGGCCCGCACACCGAGCACTGGCAGCATGTGCTAGGCTGTCGGCAGTGGTTCAAGCTGCGCCGCAACACCGCCACCAACGTGATTGAAGGAGTGGTGGAATGACCGCCTTCAAGCGCCTGACCACCGGTGGCCGCATCGATCGCAGCCGCACCCTGAGTTTCACCTTCGACGGGCAGCGCCTGTTCGGCCAGCCGGGCGACACGCTGGCCTCGGCACTGCTTGCCAACGGCAAGGTGCTGGTGGGGCGCAGCTTCAAGTATCACCGGCCGCGCGGCTTCCTCTCGGCAGGGATCGAGGAGCCGAACGGCCTCTTCACCGTGGGCGAGGGTAACCGCGCCGAGCCGAACCTGCCGGGCACCATGGTGCCGCTGGCCGAAGGGCTGGTGGCGAAGAGCCAGAATGCCTGGCCGTCACTCTCCTTCGACATGATGGCGGTGAACAGCCTGGCCTCGCCCATCCTGGGCGCCGGCTTCTACTACAAGACCTTCATCGGCCCGTTCAAAAAGTCCTGGATGTTCTACGAGCCCTTCATCCGCAAGGCGGCGGGCATGGGCAAGGCCGACACCGCCGCGGACGCCGCGCGCTATGACGTCGAATACGGCTTCTGCGACGTGCTGGTGGTGGGCTCCGGCCCCGCTGGCCTTGCTGCGGCGCTGACGGCCGCGCGCGCCGGCGCCAAGGTGATGCTGGCCGAACAGGACATGGAACTGGGCGGCAGCCTGCTGGCGGAATCGAGCGAGGCGCTGGAACGCTGGCGGAGCGATACCATCGCCGAACTGCAAAGCATGCCCAAGGTAACGTTGCTCACCCGCGCCACGGCGCAGGGCATCTATGACGGAAACCAGGTGACGGTGGCGCAGCACGTGCCACAGGGCCAGCTGCTGCGGGTGATGCGGGCGAAGTCGATCATCCATGCGGCAGGCGCTCTGGAGCGGCCGCTGGTCTTCACCAACAACGACCGCCCGGGCGTGATGCTCTCGTCCGCCGTGCGGAGCTATCTTAACCGTTTCGCCCTTGCCCCTGCCGAGCGCGCCGTGCTCGTCACCAACAATGACGCGGCCTATGCCACGGCCTTCGCGCTGGCCGAGGCGGGCGTTGCCGTGACCATCGCCGAGGAGCGCATGTCGCCCGCGAGCGATCTGCTTGCGCAGGCGGCGGCGCTTGGCATCGCCATCTTCCCGAACGCCGGCATTGCAGACACGATCGGCACCACGCAGCTGCGCGCCGTGCGCCTCAAGGGCCGCCACAGCGTCACCATCGATTGCGACGTGCTGGCGGTCTCGGGCGGCTGGAACCCGGCAGTGCATCTCTCCTCCCACGGCGGGATCAAGCCCAAGTATGATTCCAGCATCGCGGCCTTCGTGCCCGGTGGCTTTGCCGAGACGCAGTTCGGTGCGGGTGGATGCATCGGCCACTTCGGCTGGCTCGCTTCGGTGCGGGACGGCGAAGCGGCAGGGAAGGGCGCGCTTGCTGCCTGCGGCATCAGCAAGGCCCCGAAGGCGATCGAACAGCCCGGCATCCGCGAAGACCGCTCCTACGGCATCGCCATGCCCCGCGATCCCTTCGACGTGACAGTGCCGGGCAAGGCCTTCGTGGACTTCCAGCACGACGTCACCGCCAAGGACATCAAGGTGGCCCATGAAGAGGGCTTCCAGTCGGTGGAGCACCTGAAGCGCTACACCACGCTCGGCATGGCCACCGATCAGGGCAAGACATCGAACGTCAACGCCATCGCCATGATGGCGGGCCTGCGCGGGATCGGGCCTGAAGCCGCAGGCACCACCACCTTCCGCCCGCCGTTCTCGCCGCTCACGGTGGGCGCGCTTGCGGGCCGCAGCGTGGGCCATCACTTCCGCCCCGTCCGCCGCTCGCCGCTCCATGACTGGCACGCGAAGAACGGCTGCACCTTCATCGAGGCAGGCTTGTGGATGCGCGCCTGGTACTACGAGTGGGCCGGCTCCTCGCCAGAGGCGGCCTATGTCCGCGAGATGGAACTGGTGCGCAAGGGCGTGGGCATTGCCGACGTCTCAACCCTCGGCAAGATCGACGTGCAGGGGCCGGATGCGGCGGAGTTCCTCAACCGCCTTTATGTCAACGGCTTCGCCAAGCTTCCCGTCGGCAAGGCGCGCTATGGCGTGATGCTGAACGACGACGGCATCGTGCTCGACGACGGCACCACCAGCCGCATCAGCGAAACGCAATTCTACATGACCACCACCACGGCCCAGGCGGGCGAGGTGATGTCGTGGCTCGAATACCTGCTGCAATGCCACTGGACCGACCTCAAGGTGCATGTGGCCTCGCTCACAGACGAATGGGGCGGCATGGCCGTCTCCGGTCCGGACTCGCGGAAGGCGCTGGAGCTTGCCTTCCCGCGCGTCGACGTGTCGAACGAGGGCCTGCCCTACATGGGCGTGAAGGACATCTCCTTCGGCGGCACCACGGTGCGCTTGATGCGTCTCTCCTTCTCGGGTGAACTGGCTTACGAAGTGCACTGCCCGGCGAACCACGCGATTGCCCTGTGGGAACACATCCTGCAGGCCGCGGCCCCCCTCGGCATCCGGCCCTACGGCCTCGAGGCGCTGGCCTCGCTCCGCATCGAGAAGGGCCATGTGGCGGGCCTCGAACTCGATCACCGAAATTCGCTCGACGACCTCGGCCTCGGCAAGATGGCGGCGAAAGAGAAGCCCTTCATCGGCAAGGAGCTGCGCCTCCGCGAGGACATGCAGGCGCCGGATCGCTGGTCGCTGGTCGGTCTCGAACTGCTGGAGCCCGGCAAGAAGCTGCGCGGCGGCTCGATCCTCTTTTCCGCAACGGACGAGATCAAGGGCCATGGCCGGGGCTACATTACTTCGGTCACATGGTCGACGGAACTCAACACCTTCATCGCGCTCGGCCTCTACAAGGGCGGGCTGAAGCACGAGGGCGAGGAGATCATCGCCGCCTTCCCGCTGAAGAACGAGCAGGTGCGCCTGAAGATCGTTTCGCCGCACTTCATCGACAAGGAAGGAACGCGCCTCCATGCTTGATGCCCGTTCAGCGCTGGCCACCGTTTCCGCCTACGAGGCGAAGGGCATCACCATCCGCGAGGAGGGCGGCTTCACGCTCACGCAGATTGCGGGCTTCGGCAAGGGCTTCGAAACGCCCCTGATCGATGCAGTTGGCAAGCTTCCCGCGAAGATCGACGTGGCGCAGGCGAACGAGGCCTTCACCGTGATGCGCATTGCACCCCACCAGCTGTGGTGCGTGGGCGAACGTGCGCCGCAGGGCCTGCCGCCCGAATGTCTGGTGACGCCACTCTCATCGGCGCGCTGCCGCATCCGTGTGGAGGGTGATCACGCCCGCCGCACGCTGGCACGCGGTTCTGCCGTCGATTTCGATCGTGCCGCCTTCAAGCCGGGCCAGTTCGTCATGACCGGCATCCACCATACGCCGGTACTCATTCACTGCGTGGGGGACGATGCGTTCCACGTTTACGCGATGCGGACCTTTGCGCTCGCGGTGTGGGAGTGGCTGGTGGATGCGGCGGAAGGCCTTGTGGCGGACGCCTGACCTCTTCCAGAAGCCAGGTGCGGAAGGCCTGCACCTCCGCCTGCCGGGCGCGGGGCGCGGCAAGGGCGATCACATAGCTCTGACCCAATTGCAGGCTTTCGTCTGACAGCGTGACGAGCCTGCCGCTGGCGAGTGCATCGCCCGCCAGCAGCATCTGCCCCAAGGCAATGCCCGCACCTCCTTCCGCAAGCGCAAGCGCCGCACGCGAGGCATTCACCTCGTGACCTGCGGACATGTCGATGCGTTCGCGCGGCGACACATGCTGGAACCAGTCTTTCCACGTCACGTTCGAGCCGTAGCTCGGCCCCCATTGCGTGTGGATGAGGTGAGGCGCCAGCGCTGCCGTGAACTCGCCTGGGCGCGCGGCGGGATGAGTGGGCGCAGCAAGCGGCTGCACCGTGTCGCGGCAGAGGTCGTCCTGCACGAGGTCTTCGTCAGGGAGACGGCCATAGTTGATGCGGATGTCCCAGGCGCCGGGGCGGGCTTCCTCCTCGACGGCGAGATCGATGCGGAGGCGGGGATGCGCTGCGAGGAAGCGGTTGAGGCGGGGCAGCAGCCAGCATTCCGCCAGCGAGGGCACGGCACTCACCCGCAACCGGCGCCTGGTGCCACTGCGCGAAACGCGCTCTGCCGCCTCGGCGAGTTCCCCCAGCGCCGGCGACACCGATTGCAGCAGCGACTTCCCGGCGTCGGTGAGGATGATGCGGTTGTTGAGGCGCTGGAAGAGCGTCTTGCCGAGATGGCCTTCGAGCTTCCGCACGAGCTGGCTCACGGCGGCGGGGGTGACGCCAAGTTCCTGTCCCGCCAGCAGGAAACTGCCGTGGCGGCCCGCCGCGGCGAAGGCGTTGATGGCATTGAGGGGGAGGGGCGCTTTCATGCTCTGACCTGGAATTTCTATCTCAGGATGAACAAAATCTGGGTTGCAGGCAAAGGAAATCATTGTCAGACAGGACGGCACCAATGGACGGGCCCGCCCGCGGAGGACAGCATGCAGGACATTCTCGATCTCGACCGCTACCCCTTGCACAAGGTGGGCGCGCCGGAGTGGCACGCGCTGGTCAAGCGCTGCAAGGACGATCTTGCCGCCAACGGCATGTACAATCTGGAAGGTCTGGTGCGGCCCGATGCACTGGCGAAGGTGGTGGCGGAGATCAGCCCGGTGATGGAGCGGCTCTCCTTCCTGCACAAGCGCGAGCACAACATCTATTTCAAGAAGGACATCCCGGGTCTGGCGCCGGATCATCCGGCCCTCGCCACCACGACCACGATCAATCACACCGTCTGCGCCGATCAGATCAGCCAGAGCCTGATCATGTACATCTACGAATGGGCGCCGATGGTGATGTTCCTGGGCGAGACCATGGGCAAGCAGGCGCTCTATCCCATGCGCGACGCGCTGGCGCGGGTGAACGTGATGTCCTACCGCCCGGGTGAGGCGCTGAACTGGCACTTCGACCGCAGCGAGTTCACCACGACGCTGCTGCTGCAGGCGCCCGAGAAGGGCGGCGAGTTCGTCTACCGCACCGATCTTCGCAGCGACACGGACCCCAACTACGATGGTGTCGCCAAGCTGATGCGGGGCGAAGACCCGGAGGTGAAGAAGCTGACGCTCTCATCGGGCACGCTCAATGTCTTCCGCGGCAAGAACACGGCCCACAAGGTGGCGACAGTGGAAGGCAGCAGGGAACGCCTGATCGCGGTGTTCTCCTATTACGAGAAGCCGGGCGTCACCTTCACCCGCGAGGAACAGATCGGGTTCTACGGCCGGGCGGCTTAGTAGGACTTTGCCCTCTCCCGTCTGGAGGCAATCACGTTCCCTATCAACCGTCACCCCCGCGAAGGCGGGGGCCCAGCTTCTACTTTCCACGCTTGAAATCAGCCAAAGCTGGGTGCCCGCCTGCGCGGGCATGACGGACTATCAGGACGGCGCCCTTACAGACTATCAGTCGAGAACGTATCGCAGTCCTTCAGCGACTTCGCCTCCATGCCCTTCTTGAACCAGCGCACGCGTTGTTCGCTGGTGCCGTGGGTGAAGCTGTCGGGAACCGCATAGCCCTGGCTGCGCTTCTGCAGGCGGTCGTCGCCGATCGCCGCTGCCGCATTCAGGCCTTCCTCGATGTCGCCATCCTCGAGGATCTTGGCGCGGGCATTGGCTTCCTGCGCCCAGATGCCGGAGAAGCAGTCGGCCTGCAGCTCAACCCGCACCTGCAACGCATTGCCTTCGGTTTCCGAGGTCTTCATGCGCGCCGCCAGCACCTTGTCGAGAATGCCGAAGCTGTCCTGCACATGATGGCCCACCTCGTGGGCGATGACATAGGCCTGGGCGAAGTCGCCGGGAGCGCCGAGCTTGTCCTTCATGTCCTGATAGAAGGAGAGGTCGATGTAAACCTTCTTGTCACGCGGGCAATAGAAGGGGCCCATGGCCGATTGCGCCGTGCCGCAGGCGGATTGGGTGAAGCCCGAGAACAGCACCAGCCGGGGCTTCTCGTAGGTCTTGCCCATCTGCTGGAAGATGTCGGTCCAGGTCTGCTCGGTGGAGCCGAGGACGCGGGCCACGAACTCCTTGCCGGCATCGGCCGTGACGCTGGAATTGCCGGTGCCGCCGCCTGGCAGCTGCGTGTCGGCCGAGTCGGTGGTGACGTCCGGAATCTGGTATTCGGTCGATGTGCCGCCGCCCGGCAGCTGGATGCCGCCGCCACCGCCGTTCATCATGGCGAGAAGGTCGATGCCGAAGAGCAACTTCAGCACCAGATAGGCGATGACGAGCAGAACGAGGGTGGAGATGGACATGCCGCCGCCGCGGCCACCCATCGGAATGTTGATGCGGGTTCCGCGCCCGCCACCCGGAAAGCCCATGCCGCCGCCACTGCCGCGGCGGTCCTCGATGTTGTCGCTTGGACGTTCGTTGTCGAGACGCATGATCTTTCTCCTGGCTTGTCCCCCGCGTGCAGGTGTCGCGGCATACTGGGCCGGGAATTTGGCGAGTGGCTGCCCTGATTGCAAGGTGTTTTGCAGTGCCTGCGTTTTCCGCTAGAAGCGCCGACATCATGACAACCTCGTTGACCATTGCGCTGGCCCAGTTGAACCCGACCGTGGGCGCAATCGATGCCAATCTCGAAAAGGCCCGCACCAAGCTTGCGGGCCTCCGCGATGTGGATCTCGTGCTCTTTCCGGAACTCTATATCGCCGGCTATCCGCCGGAAGATTTGGTGCTGCGGCCCTCATTCGTCACGGCCTGCAAGGAAGCGGTGGAGAAACTGGCCGCGGAGTTCGCGCAAGGTCCGGCGATCCTGATGGGTCTACCCTGGCGCGATGGCGAGAAGCTGCACAACTCCGTGGCGTTGCTCTCGGGCGGCCGCATCGAGACCGTGCGCCACAAGTACGATCTGCCGAACTACGGCGTGTTCGACGAGAAGCGCGTCTTCCAGCCGGGCCCGGCGCCGGGGCCGCTCTCGGTGAAAGGCGTGCGCATCGGCGTGCCCATCTGCGAAGACATCTGGACCGAGGAAGTCTGCGAGACGCTGGAAGAGACCGGCGCCGAGATCCTGCTGTCACCCAACGGCTCGCCCTTCGAGCGCAACAAGGATGACGTGCGCCTCAACCTTGTGGTGGCGCGCGTGACGGAGACGAACCTGCCGCTCGCCTATCTCAATCAGGTGGGCGGGCAGGACGAGCTTGTGTTCGATGGCGCAAGCTTCGTGCTGAATGCCGACCGCACGCTGGCCTTGCAGATGCCGATGTTCGAGGAGGCCATTGCCGTCACCCACTGGACCAAGTCCGGCGAAGGCTGGACCTGCCGCAAGGGCGAAATCGCGAAGCTGCCCGAGCGCGAGGAAGAGACGTGGAAGGCCTGTGTGCTGGGCCTGCGCGACTACGTGCTGAAGAACCGCTTCCCCGGCGTGGTGCTGGGCATGTCGGGCGGCATCGACTCCGCAGTCGTCGCCACCATGGCCGTCGATGCGCTGGGGCCGGAGAAGGTGCATTGCGTGATGCTGCCCTACGCCTACACCTCCAAGGATTCGTTGGTGGACGCGGAGGACTGCGCCAAGCGGCTGGGCGTGCGCTACGACGTGGTGCCGATCAAGCAACCGGTCGAAGGCTTCCTTTCCGCCCTGAAGCCGATGTTCGCGGGCCGCAACAGCGACATCACCGAAGAGAACGTGCAGTCGCGCTCGCGCGGCGTGATCCTGATGGCCATTTCCAACAAGTTCGGCTCGATGGTGCTGACGACCGGCAACAAGAGCGAGATGAGCGTCGGCTATGCCACGCTCTATGGCGACATGAACGGCGGCTACAACCCGATCAAGGATGTCTACAAGACGGAAGTGTACCGCCTCGCCGAATGGCGGAACACGCTGGGAGAGGTGATCCCCGGCCGCATCATCACCAAGGCACCCACGGCGGAACTGCGCGAGAACCAGAAGGACCAGGACTCGCTGCCGCCCTATGACGTGCTTGACGACATTCTCGATGGCCTTGTGGAGCGCGAGCAGACGGTGGCCGAGATTGCGGCGCGCGGCCATGACGTGGCGCTGGTGAAGAGGGTGCAGCACATGCTCTATGTGGCGGAATACAAGCGCCGGCAGGCGGCCCCGGGCGTGAAGATCACGCGCCGCAACTTCGGCCGCGACCGCCGCTATCCGATCACCAACGGCTTCCGCGACAAGCCGTGAGGGGCTGGGATAGGGCGCATGCTTCGAGGCCGCTTCGCGGCACCTCAGCATGAGGTGAAAACTAAACCCTCATCCTGAGGTGCGAGGCGGAGCCGAGCCTCGAAGGATGCGCAAGCGGCCCTCCCTCAGCAATACAGTTCCGAACTCTTCTGCTGGTCCTCGGTGTAGCGGTTCCCCTGCGCAAACCCGGCGGGCAAGATGCGCTCGATCTCGGCGAGGTCCTGCGGCGTCAGGCTGATGTCGGCTGCCTTCGCATCCATCGCGAGGTTCTCTGCCGTGCGCGTGCCCGGAATGGGAATGATGTGCGCCCCTTGGTGCAGCACCCAGGCGATGGCCAGCGCCGAGGTGCTCCAGCCGCGAGACTTGGCGAAGGCGCGGAAGGCCTCCACATACTTCATGTTGTAGGCGAAGGCGGCGGGCTGGAAGCGCGGCATGTTCTTGCGGAAGTCGTCCGCCGGGAAGAGGGTGGGATCGAGCGTCACATCGGTGAGCACGCCGCGGGCCACGGGCGAGAAGGCGACAAAGGCCGCGCCATGACGCGCGCAGGCCTGGATCATGCCAAGCTCGGGCAGGCGGGACCACAGCGAGTATTCGCTCTGTACGGCGCGGATGGGGTGCACACTCGCCGCGCGCGCCAGCGAGGCGGGCGAGATTTCGGAATAGCCGATGCCGCCGATCTTTCCTTCCCTGACGAAGTCCGCGAGGGTGCCGGTCACGTCCTCGATGGGGATCGCCTGTTCGCGGCGGTGGATGTAGTAGAGGTCCACGTGGTCGACGCCGAGGCGCTTCAGCGAACCCTCAAGGCATTCGCGCAGGAACTGCTTCTCGTTGCTGATGCCGCGCGGATTGATCCTGAAGCCGCCCTTCGTCGCGATCGACACTTGCGACCGCGCCGCCGGGTTCTGCTTCAGGAAATTGCCGATGATGGTTTCGGAGGTGTGCGGGCCATAGATGAGGGCGGTGTCGATGTGGGTGACGCCGAGGTCCAGCGCCTTCGCCAGCACCCTGTGGCTGGTGGCCTCGTCGGTTGGCCCGAAGGCGCCGGCGATGCTCATGGCGCCAAAGCCGATGGCGCCCACCGAAGGTCCGTTCCTGCCCAATTGCCGCTGCTGCATGTTTCACTCCGCTTTTTCCCGCTCGCTAGCAGATTGCGCCCGCCGCCGCCATGCCTGCCGCTGCATGCGGCCTTCCCATTCTTGACGGCCTCCGCCACATTCTTGACGGCCTCCGCCTCAGGGGCTAGCGCAGGGCGGTCATGACCATCGTCCGCTTCGCGCCATCTCCGACCGGCCGCATCCATATCGGCAACGCCCGCACGGCCATTCTCAACTGGCTTTTTGCGCAGAAGACCGGCGGTCAATTCATCCTGCGCTACGACGACACCGATACGGCGCGCTCGACCGAGGAATACGCCCGCGGCATCGCCACCGATCTCGCCTGGCTCGGCATCGCGCCCGCCCGGGTGGAGTGGCAGTCGAAGCGCTTCGCCCGCTACGACGCGGTCGCCGACGATCTGCGCGCCCGGGGCTTTCTCTATCCCTGTTATGAGACCGCCGACGAACTGGACCGCCGCCGCAAGCGCCAGCAGGCGCGGGGCCTGCCGCCGGTCTATGACCGCGCCGCGCTGAAACTGACCGATGCCGAGCGCAAGGCCTTCGAGGCGGAGGGCCGCAAGCCCCACTGGCGTTTCAAGCTGGCCCAGACAGCCGTGGAATGGACCGACCTCATCCGCGGCCCCGTGCACATCGACACCGCCAATCTTTCAGATCCCGTGCTGATCCGCGAGGACGGCACCTATCTCTATACGCTGCCCTCGGTGATCGACGACGTGGACTTCGCTGTCACGCACGTGATCCGCGGCGAGGACCACGTGGTGAACACGGCGGTGCAGATCGAGATCACGCGGGCGCTCGGGGCCACCGTGCCGGACTATGCCCATCACTCGCTGCTGACAGGCTCTGATGGCAAGGGACTGTCAAAGCGGCTGGGCTCGCTCTCGATCGGGCAGATGCGCGAGGATGGTTTCGAGGCCATGGCGGTTGTCAGCCATGCGGCACTGCTCGGCACCTCCGACAATATCCATCCGTGTACGGATTATCGCGAACTGGTGGAGGGCTTCGGCCTCGACAAGCTCTCGCGCGCGCCCGCCCGCTTCGACGAGGCGGAACTGAAGTCGCTCAATGCCAAGCTTCTGCACATGACGGACTACGTCGCCGTTGCAGGGCGCATCCCCGGGCATTCGGAAGCCTTCTGGCTCGCAGTGCGCGGCAACATCGAAAAGCTCTCGGATGTGGAAGGCTGGGCCAGGGTGATCGCGGGCCCGATCATGCCGGTGATCGCGTCCGAGGATCGCGCGTTCCTCGCTGCGGCCAAGGCTGCGCTTCCGCCCGCGCCATGGGATGGCAACACGTGGAAGCTCTGGACCGAGGCGGTGAAGACAGCCACCGGCCGTAAGGGGAAGGGGCTGTTCATGCCGCTCCGGCAGGCGCTCACCGGCCTCGACCACGGTCCCGAACTCGCCGCCCTCCTTCCGCTCATCGGCCGGGAGCAGGCGCTGGAACGGCTTTCCGCATGAACCTGGGTTGGCGCAGCCCTTGCGCCCCCCGCGCAACCGCGCCATCATCCCGTCCATGATCCTTGTCGGCCAGTACGACTCTCCCTTCGTGCGCCGTGTGGCGGTGACACTCAATCACTACCACATGCCGTTCACGCGCAATCCGCTCTCCATCTTCCGCAATGCGGCGGAGGTGCAGAAGCTCAACCCGCTGCTGCGCGTGCCGGTGCTCATTCTGGAAGGCGGCGAGACGCTGATCGACTCCCACGCCATCATCGATCATCTCGACGAGATGGCGGGCCCGGCGCGTGCCTTGACGCCCCGCCACGGCCCGGAACGCCGCCATGTGCTGAATGCTGTCTACCTTGCTGCCGGCATCGCAGAGAAAGTGGTGCAGACGTTCTTCGAGCGCCACAATCACCCCGACAAGATGCTGGCGAAGGACTGGGAGAAGCGTCTGCTCTCGCAGATCAACACCAGTCTCGAGAAACTCGAGCATGACTGCGGCACGCCGTGGTTCTTCGACAACAAGATGACCCAGGCCGATGTGACCACGGCCTGCATGATCATGCACATGAAGCTGCGCGTGCCGGAGTGCTTCCCGGCGACGAAATATCCGAAACTGCATGCCCTCGCGCTTCATTGCGAGATGCTGGAAGCCTTTGCCGAAGCGCGTCCCGGCCCTGATGAAACCGTTCCGTCGCGCAAATCGTAAGTGAAGCGTGCTGCGCTTTTCCGTCATCATTCCCACCCACAACCGTCCGCAGTTCCTGGCCGAGGCGGTGCAGTCCGTGATGGCGCAGGAGAAGGTGGCCTTCGAGATCATCGTCGTCAATGACGGCGAGCCGCTGCCGCCTTTCTCGGATGACCGGCGTCTCCGCCATTTCGAGAATGCACGGCGGGGCGCCATCGCCGCACGGAACCTTGGCGTATCGGCAGCGCGAGGCGAATTCATCCTCTGGCTCGATGACGACGACATTCTTCTCGATCCCGCTTACCTAATGAAGGCGGAGGCGCTGCTCACGAAAGGAGCAGGGCTCGTTCACTGTGATGGCGTGATGCTGTTCGCCGACGGACGCGCGCCGCGGCCCTTCGCGCATGAAGCGGATGCGGCGAGCCTTGCTGGCAACAACACCATTCTCATTTCCGGCGTGTGCTATCGCCGCCGCTTGCATGACGAGTTGGGCGGCTTCGATCCCACGCTTCCGTACTATGCCGACTGGGACTGGTATCTGCGCGTGGCCCGCGCGGGGCATCCGCTCGCCCGCATCGCAGAGCAGAGCGTGGGCATTCGAATCCACGCGGCGAACACCTCGGGTGAGTCCACGCAAGTAGCGCGGCAGGCGAACCTGAACGCACTTTCCCACAAGCATGATCTTGGTCCGCTCACCCTCAAGACCCACGTGGATTTCGTTTGACCGGCTCGCACTGCAATCTAAAATTGCCTAAGAAATTCAGATGGTTGCGCGTGTCTCAATTCGTTAACAAAGTATTAACCCCGGAGAATCGGGCATTTTTTCGATCCGGATTCAAGAAAGTCCCGGAAAATAAGGGTTTTCACGAATCGGAGAGTCATGTAACCAATCGTTCAGAATTGATTCGCCACCACCAAGGAGATGACAATGGCTGACGAAAAAGTACTGACGGTTGCTCTTTCCAAGATCGCTGCCGAACTGGCTGAGAAGCACGAAATGTCCAAGAAGGCGATGAACGAGCTTCTTGGCAACTTCGTCGAACTCACCGTCAAGAACCTCAAGAAGGGCAACAAGGTCCGCATCACCGGCCTTGGCATCTTCCAGGTCCGCAAGCGCCCGGCCCGTCTCGGCCGCAACCCGCTGACCGGCGAGCAGATCAAGATCAAGGCTTCCAAGAAGCTGGCCTTCCGCGCCGCCAAGGAAGTCAAGGAAGCGATCTAAACTTCCTTCCGTTACGACCTTCGTCGAGCCCCGCGTCATGCGGGGCTTTTTTATTGGGCAGGGAGCCGGGGCGGGGGCCCTTCTTGTTGAGCGGATTTCACCGCCGGGGCTGATTGCGAAAGCAGGGCCGCCGCTCTAGGTTCGCCCCCAATTCCACATTTCTTTCAGGATCCACCACATGAAATCTTCTGCCCAGGTTGTCGTCATCGGCGGCGGTGTCGTCGGTTGCTCGGTACTCTATCACCTCACCAAGGCGGGCTGGAAAGACGTGGTGCTGGTGGAGCGCGACATCCTCACCTCCGGCTCCACCTGGCATGCGGCGGGCGGCTTCCACACCCTGAACGGCGACCCCAACGTGGCCAAGCTGCAGGGCTATACGATCGGCCTCTACGACGAACTGGAGAAGATCTCCGGCCAGGCCTGCGGCCTGCACCGTTCCGGCGGCCTCATCCTCGCCGACACCAAGGACCGCATGGACTGGCTGAAGATGGCACATGCCCGCGCCAAGTACCTGGGCCTCGAATGCGAACTCCTCACCATGGCGGAAGCGAAGAAGCTGAACCCGCTGCTGGAAGAGCAATACTTCGTGGGCGCCATGCTGGACGCCGCCGACGGCAACCTCGATCCGGAAGGCACCACCCACGCCTATGCCAAGTCGGCCCGCATCAACGGCGCTGAAATCTACCAGGGCACGCGCGTCACCGAACTCGTGCACCGCACTGACGGCTCCTGGGACGTGATCACCGAGAAGGGCAACATCCACGCCGAGCATGTGGTGAACTGCGGCGGCCTGTGGGCCCGCGAACTGGGCCGCATGGTGGGCCTCGAGTTGCCGGTGCTCGCCATGGAGCACATGTACCTCGTGACCGAGGAAATTCCCGAAGTCGTCGCCTTCAACAAGGAGTTCGGCAAGGAAGTCACCCACATCATCGACTTCAAGGCGGAAATCTACATGCGCCAGGAGCGCACCGGCCTGGTGCTCGGCACCTATGAGCAGGATTGCCGCCCGTGGCAGCCGCGCCAGACGCCCTGGACCTTCGGCCGCGAACTGCTGCAGCCCGACCTTGACCGCATCGCGCCCAACCTCGAGCTGGGCTACAAGCACTTCCCGGTGCTGCAGAAGGCCGGCATCAAGCGCGTGATCAACGGGCCCTTCACCTTCACGCCCGACGGCAACCCGCTCGTCGGCCCGGTGCCCGGCATCAAGAACTACTGGGTGGCCTGCGGCGTGATGGCCGGCTTCTCGCAAGGCGGCGGCGTCGGCCTCGCACTGTCGCAGTGGATGGTGAACGGTGATCCCGGCTTCGACGTGTGGGCCATGGACGTGGCCCGCTTCGGCGAATGGGCCACGCGCAGCTACACGAACGAGAAGGTGCGCGAGAACTATTCCCGCCGCTTCTCGATCCGTTTCCCCAACGAGGAACTGCCGGCGGCCCGCCCGCAGCAGACCACACCGCTCTACGACATCATGCGCGAGCAGGGCGCGGTGATGGGCGACAGCTGGGGCCTGGAAACGCCGCTGTGGTTTGCGCCCAAGGGCGTGGAGCCCAAGGACATAGTCTCCTTCCGCCGCTCCAACGACTTCAAGCACGTGAAGGCGGAAGTGCACGGCACCCGCAATGGCGTGGGCGTGACCGAGATTGCCAACTTCGCCAAGTACCGCTTCACGGGCCCGGGTGCGGAAGCCTTCCTCTCGCGCCTCATGACCAACAAGATGCCGAAGACCGGCCGCATCAGCCTGACGCCGATGCTGAACCCCAACGGCAAGCTGATCGGCGACTTCACCATCGGCAAGCTGAAGGACGAGACCTTCTACATGTGGGGTTCCTCGCAGGCGCAGCGCTATCACATGCGCTGGTTCGAGAAGTACCTGCCCGTGGATGGCTCGGTGAAGATCGAGCGTCTCGACATGGGCATGGTTGGCCTGTCGATCGCAGGCCCCAAGTCGCGCGACGTGCTGCAGGCACTGACCGACGAGGACGTCTCGAACGCCGCCTTCAAGTTCATGGATATCCGCGCCATGGACATCGCCAACTGCCCGGCGATCATCAACCGCGTCACCTACACGGGCGACCTGGGTTATGAAATCTGGGTGGCACCCGAATACCAGCGCCGCCTCTATGAAAAGATCATGGCGGCGGGCAAGGCGCACGGCATCATCACCTTCGGCATGCGCGCACTGCTCTCCATGCGCCTCGAGAAGAACTTCCCCACGTGGTTCCGCGAACTGCGTCCCATCTACGGCGGCTTCGAAGCGGGCATGGACCGCTTCATCGACCTCACCAAGAACGACTTCATCGGCCGCGATGCCGCAATGGAAGAAAAGCGCAATGGCGGCAAGCTCCGCCGCGTCTCCTTCATCGTCGATGCGGGGGATGCCGACGTGCTGGGTGACGAGCCGATCTTCCACAAGGGCAAGGTGGTCGGCTGGGTGACTTCCGGCGGCTATGCGCACTACGTCGAGAAGTCGATGGCGCAGGGCTATGTGCCGAAGGAGCTGGCGAGCGACCTTTCGGCCGGCGCCTTCGAGATCGAACTGATCGGCGAGATGCGCAAGGCCACTATCAACGTCGATCCGCCCTTCGATCCGGAAGGCAGGCGCATGCGCGGCTGAGGCCACGCATGAAACCCGCAACACAAGCCTCCGCGCTCAAGGTGCAGGCCGTTCTCGGCCCGCGCTTCCGCGTCGTGGAATTCGAGGAAAGCACCCGCACCTCGGCGGATGCGGCGGCGGCGATCGGCTGCACGGTGGCGCAGATTGCGAAGTCGGTGATCTTCCGCGCGGCGGAGAGCGGCCGGCCTGTGCTTGTCGTCGCCTCCGGCGTCAATCGCGTGGACGAGAAGAAGGTCGCAGCGCTTCTGGGCGAGAAGGTGAAATCGGCGGATGCCGACTTCGTGCGCGAGAAGACGGGCTACGTGATCGGCGGCGTGCCGCCCGTCGCCCATGCGACAGCACCTGTCACGTATCTCGACGCCGATCTGGCAAAGCTTGGCACCATCTGGGCGGCGGCGGGAACGCCGAACGCCGTGTTCGAACTCACCTGGGCTGATCTTGTGACGCTCACGGGCGGCACGGCAGCCGACGTGGCCAAGCAGCAAACGCCGGCCTGAAAAGAAAAGGGCCGCTTCTGCTGGCGGCCCTTCGCAATCCATCGTGCTGAGGTGATCAGGCGCTCTTGTTCATCTGCGCCTTGATGAGGCCGGCGATGATCTGCAGCACCAGCCCGCCCACGGCAGAGCTTGCAAGGTTGGTGATGTCGAAGCCCGCGGCCTGTGCGACACCCATGATGATGGGCAGAAGCTGCCCCGCACCGACGCCGCCGATGGCGCCCGTAATCGTGTTACCCAGTCCTCCCAGGCTTCCATTCTTCATGGCAACGCCACCGACGTTGCCGCCAACCGCACCTGCAACGAGTTGCAGGATGATCGGAAGAAGTGTTTCCATTTGGAGCTCCCATTGGTTTTGTCCCCGCCCCCTATGACGGGGATTCGCGAACGCTATCACCAATTGCGGCTGTCACCAACGGAGGGTTGCGGGAGCGCCTGCCGGGCTCAGTAAGCACTTTCGGTGCGCAGCAAGGCGAGCGGTGTCTTGGCGAGGATGTAGAGATCGAAGCCCAGCGACCAGCGGTCGATGTATTCGAGGTCGTGCTTCACGCGCTGTTCAAGCTTCTCGCGCGTATCGGTTTCACCACGCCAGCCGTTCACCTGGGCCCAGCCGGTGATGCCGGGCTTCACCTTGTGGCGTGCGAAGTAGCCATCGACAACCTGATCGTAAAGCGTGCCGGCCGCCTTGGCCTGGGTGGCGTGCGGGCGCGGGCCCACGAGCGACAGTGTTCCTGCAAGCACGTTGAAGAGCTGTGGCAACTCATCGAGCGATGTCTTGCGAATGATGCGGCCCACGCGGGTAACGCGCGGATCGTCCTTCGTCACAAGCTTTGCGGCCTGGGCATCCGACATGTCGGTGTACATGGAGCGGAACTTGAAGACCTCGACCAGCTCGTTGTTGAAGCCGAAGCGCTTCTGCCGGAAGATCACGGGCCCCTTGCTCTCCAGCTTCACGGCGAGCGCCACCACAGCCATGACGGGCGAGAGGCAAAGAAGCGCGGCAAGGGCAATTCCCTTGTCCACAACTCCCTTGAGGAATGAATCCCAGCCCGAGAGCGGGCGCTCGAACACGTTGAGCAGTGGCAGCTTGCCGAGATAGGAATAGGCCCGGGGGCTGAGCTTCAGTTCTGCCGTCGCGGCACTGATGCGGATGTCGACGGGCAGCACCCAGAGGCGCTTGAGGATCTGCAGCAGCCGCTGCTCGGCGCTCATCGGAATGGCGACAATGACGAGATCGACCGCATGGCTGCGGGCATAGTCGGCAAGGTCGGCAATCTTCCCGAGCTTCCTGTGCTTGCGGATCGATTCCGGGCTGCGGTTGTCGAAGCGGTCATCGAAGAGGCCGACGACCTCGGCATCCAGTTCCGGTGAGAGTTCGATGAGGTGGATGGCTTCTTCCGCCGCCTTGCCGCCGCCCACGATGGCGATGCGCTGGCGGAGTTTGCCTGCCTTGGCGAGCGGCTCTGACCAGAGATGGGTGAAGAGACGTGAGAGGCTGAAATAGGCAGCGGTGAGCACGATGAAGCCCACCGCCCAGTCGTTCTTGAGGACGAGGCCGAAAAGCGGTGCGGCATAGAGGGCTGAAAGACCGATGACCAGCGTGACGGAAAAGCTCTTGAGGGCACTCGTGACACCATTGATCCAGGCGTTGACGCGGTAGAGCCCGAAGCCGCGCACCAGCCGGAGCGAGGCAAGGCCGATGCAGAGCGCAAAGAAGCCGGCCGCGGAGACCTGCTGTGATGTGTGCGAGGCCTGCAGCGTGAGAAAGAGCGCAATGCCGGTCAGGACGGCAAGGTCCGAGCCCTTGGCCAGCCTCTGCACCACTTCCTGATCGATCGTTCGCGTTGCCATGCCGTCCCCGCAACAGAGAAATTCATCCCGGCATTCAATTGCCAGAGCGCCCCGTGAGGAAATGCTAACGCCACGCCAGCGCCTGCGAGAATGGTGAAGAACTTGCTTGCCCGAAAGGTTGACGGAGAATGAAGATCAGGAGGCGTGGGGCGCCACCAGCATCTGCAGTTTGCTTGCGTCTTCGCCATCGATGAGGGCCAGCAGCATACGGGCGAGTTCGCGGCCTGCGGCGCGATGATCTTCCTCGATGCCGATGATCTGGGGCAGGGCGAGCTTCGCGAGCTTGGAGATGGGTTTGACAACCAGATCATAGGTGCGGCCCATGACGAACCCTGCCTTGGCCATGCCGCTGGCCACCGCGATGGCTTCACTCGGGGAGGAACAGATCACGGCATCGGGGGCCTGTGGGGAGGTGGCAATGCCGTGGGCCGTTTGCTGCAGATGGCTGAAATCGGAATCCGAATGTGCCGTGGTGACGACCTTGCCCTGCATGGCATGGGCCTGAAGCCCGTCGACAAATCCTGCCAGCGTGTGCTGGGCATAGGCCAGGCCGGGCGGCGGGCCGAAAAGCACGACGCGCTGGCGCCCGCGCGCCTTCAACTGGCGCAGCGCCTCCATCACATAGGCGTGGTTGTCGTAGTCGTAGTAGCAGTGGTCGATCCCGATGTCGGTACGGCCATGGGTGGCGAAGGGCAGTCCGACACTGTGGAGGTAACGCACGCGCGGATCATCCGGCATGATGCGCGAGATGATCACGCCATCGGCAGCGTGGGTCTCGGCGATGTGGCGGATGGGCGCCATGGGATCGGCGAATGTGCTGGGGGTGACAACGAGGTGATAGGGCGTCTGCGCCAAGGCATCGGCGATGCCGTAAATCATGTTGGTGAAGAAGCCCGAACCGTCATCCTCGGGATTGAGCACGAGGCTGATGATGTTGGTCTTGCCGGTGCGGAGGCGGACGCCGGCGCGGTTCGGCACATAGCCCAGTTGCTCGGCGGCCTGCTTCACCCGGCGGCGGGTTTCCACGGCAATCTCCGGGCTGTCACGCAAGGCCTGGCTCACCGTCGAAACGCCAAGCCCCAACCTGGCAGCGAGGTTGCGAAGGGTTGGGGGCTTGTCCCAGGCGTTCATAAGCTTTGGACCTTAGCGCCGTTCTGAAACGGTTCAAGGGTGTGAATTTGACTTTCTGAAACGTTGCAGAGAGCCAAAAACGTGGTATGACTGCCTTTTCGGGGGACACATCAATGCCCAAGCGCCTGTCGTTCCAGCTCTATTCGGCCCGCAATTTCAAACCCTGGGACAAGCTGCTCGCGCATCTCGCCGCGTGCGGATACGCCGAGGTCGAGGGCTATGGTGACCCTGATATCTACGAGACGCCCGAGGCCTTCCGCGCCCTGATGGATGCAAACGGCCTCAGCATGCCGACGGGCCATGTCTTCCCGCTTGCGATGTTCGAGCGTGAACGGAAGAAGGTGGTGAAGATCGCCCGCACGCTCGGCATGCGCGCGCTCTACTGCCCCTACATTCTTCCTGAGGAGCAGCCGAAGTCCGGCACCGGCTGGAAGGCCTGGGGCAAACGCCTCGCCACGGTCGCCCATGCGATGCGCGAGGAGGGCTTCGCCTTCGGCTGGCACAATCACGACTTCGAGTTCGTGAAGCTGAGGGACGGCTCGTTTCCCATCGAGCGCATCTTTGACGGCGGGCCATTGCTCGACTGGGAATGCGACATCGCCTGGGTGGCCTTCGCAAGGCAGAACCCGGTGAAGTGGTTCAAGACCTATGGCGAGCGCATCACCGCCGTTCACCTGAAGGACAATGCGAAGGCCGGCGAGAACGCCGACCAGCAGGGCCAGACGGATGTGGGGGCAGGCGTGCTGAAGTGGCCGGAGATCTTCGCGGCGCTGAAGAACACGCGCACGCTTCATTATGTTGTGGAGCACGACAATCCCAAGGATGTCTGGAGCTTCGCCCGCAACTCGTTCAAATTCGCCAGCAAGATGTGAGGTCGCGCAATGGATAAGGTCTTGGGTGTCGGCATCATCGGCTGCGGCAACATCTCCGCCACCTATCTCGAATTGATCCCCATGTTCCGCAACATTGCCGTCGTGGCGGTGGCGGACATCAACGCCGAGGCCGCAAAGGCGAGGGGCGCTGCCTTCAACGTGCCGGCGCAATCGGTGAAGGAGCTGCTGGCCAACGCCGCGGTTTCGATCGTGCTCAATCTCACCGTGCCGGCGGTGCACTACAAGGTGACGAAGCAGGCGCTTCTGGCGGGCAAGCATGTCTATTCGGAAAAGCCGCTCACCCTCACCATGGCGGAAGCGAAAGACCTGCAGGCCATTGCCAAGCGCAAGAAGCTGCAGGTGGCGGCGGCCCCCGACACGTTCCTCGGCGGCTCGCACCAGATGATCCGCAAGCTGATCGATGACGGCGCCATCGGCAAGGTGGCCTCGGGCACGGCGCACATCCTCTCCCAAGGCATGGAACACTGGCACCCCAATCCGGACTTCTTCTTCAAGCCGGGCGGCGGCCCAATCCTCGACATGGGGCCATACTACATCGCCAATCTCGTGAACCTCGTGGGGCCGGTGAAGCGCGTTGCGGCACTCGCCTCGACGCCGCGCAAGACGCGGATGATCTCGTCAGAGCCGCGCAAGGGCCAGACGATCAAGGTGACGACGCCCACCACCTATCACGCGCTCCTCCACTTCGCGAATGGTGCCGCGATCACGCTCTCCGCCTCGTGGGATGTCTATGCCCACCGCCACCAGCCGCTCGAGATCTATGGCACCGAGGGCGCGATCTTCGTGCCGGACCCGAACTTCTTCGGTGGCGAGGTGCTGATGGCGGGCACGGACGCGGTGGCGAAATCCGTGGCGCTGTGGGACCATCCCTTCACGCTGCCGAACTGGAAGGACCATGGCGGAACCGCGTGGCCCAATTACCGCGCGGCAGGCCTTGCCGACATGGCAGTGGGCATTCTGAAGAAGCGGGACATTCGCTGCGGCATTTCCCGCATGGCGCACGTGGTGGAGATCATGTCCGCAATTGCCGTTTCGGCAAAGTCCGGCCGCTTCGTCGATCTGAAGTCCACCTGCACCCGGCCCAAGGCGCTTGCTCCCGAGGAGGCCCGCAGCCTGCTCAAGACTGCTTGAGAAGCGGGCGCCTCATGGGCTAGGAGCAGGCCTCATCACATTGAGGCCACCCCATGCCCGGCGCCGGAGAATTCCTTGAAGCCTTGCCCGATGGCGCCCTTGTGCTTGTGGCGGGCGGCACCATCACGGCCGCCAATGCCCAGGCAGAGGACATGCTGCAATTGCGGCTGACCGGCCTCAATGCCTTTACCGTCATCCGCTTGCCGGCCTTCGTGGAAGCCGTGCAGAAGTGCGAACAGCAGAACACGGCGCAGACGGTGGAACTCGATATCCATTCGCGCCCGCCACGCTTGCTGGAGGCCCATGTGGCACCGCTGGGGGAGGGCGGCTCCATGCTGGTGGTGCTGCGGGACCTGACGCGCGAACAGCAGATCGAGCGGATGCGCTCCGATTTCGTGGCCAATGCCTCCCATGAAATGCGGACACCGCTCACCGCCATCCTCGGCATCATCGAAACCCTGCAGGGCCCGGCGCGGGATGACTCCAAGGCGCGTGACAAGTTCTTCGGCAGCATGCTGACCCAAGCGCGTCGCATGAAGCGGCTGGTGGACGATCTCCTCACCCTCAGCCGCATCGAGCTGAACGAGCATGTGCGGCCCGGCGCGCGCGTCGATCTTGCAGACGTGGCGCGGCAGGCGCGATCCAATCTGCTCACCCTCGCGAAGGACGTGAACGTCGAACTGAGTGTGAGCAGCAGTGAACCCGCGCTCGTTGCGGGGGATGCCGACGAACTGCTGCAGGTGGCGCAGAACCTGATCGAGAATGCCCTCAAATATGGAAACGGCGGCGGCAAGGTGGAGGTGACTTGCGAGAAGAAGGCGGGCTTCGCCGTGCTCAGCGTGCGCGACTGGGGCAAGGGCATCGCCGCCATCCACCTGCCGCGTCTCACCGAACGCTTCTACCGCGTCAGCACCCAGGAGAGCCGGGCCCGGGGCGGCACCGGACTCGGCCTGGCCATCGTGAAGCACATTGTCTCGCGCCACCGGGGCAGCCTCGCAATCGAGTCCCGCGAGGGTCAGGGCAGCACCTTCTCGGTGTCTATTCCTCTATATTAAACAAGAGGATATATTGTCATATAGGCGTTACACAAGCGTTGCATAACCTCCACATGCGGCGGCTAATCCCGCTCTGGTCAAGACATGAACGACCACACTGGAGACAAACAGATGACACGACTTCTCTTCGCCGTTTCGGCCCTTGCCCTTGCCGCCTGTCCGTCCTTCGCCCGTGACCAGATCCGTATCGTCGGCTCGTCCACGGTGTATCCCTTCACCACGGCCGTTGCCGAAGCCTTCGGAAAGTCGAGCGGCATGAAGACCCCGGTTGTTGAATCGACCGGCACCGGCGGCGGCATCAAGCTCTTCTGCGAAGGCGTCGGCGAAGATACGCCCGATATCGCCAATGCCTCGCGCCCCATCAAGAAGTCCGAATTCGAAACCTGCCAGAAGAACGGCGTGACCGACATCGTTGAAATCAAGGTCGGCTTCGACGGCCTGACCATCGCCACCTCGGTTGCCGACTCGGACATCTCCCTCACCAAGCAGCAGATCTTCCTCGCGCTGGCCAAGCAGGTTCCGGACAAGGACGGCAAGCTGATCGACAACCCCAACAAGCTCTGGAGCGACATCGATCCGTCCCTCCCCAAGACCAAGATCGAAGTGCTCGGCCCGCCGCCCACCTCCGGCACCCGTGACAGCTTCGCCGAACTCGTCCTCGAAGCCGGCGCCCTGAAGTTCGACAGCCTCGCCGCCCTGAAGAAGTCCGACGCCAAGGCCTTTGAAGGCGTATGGAAGTCGATCCGCACCGACGGCGCCTATGTCGAAGCCGGCGAGAACGACAATCTGATCGTCCAGAAGCTGGAAGCCAACCCGGATGCCCTCGGCATCTTCGGCTACTCCTTCCTCGCCGAGAACGAAGGCAAGATCAAAGCCGTGAAGGTTGAAGGCCAGGTCCCGACCTTCGAGACCATTGCCTCGGGCGAATACAAGGTGGCCCGTCCTCTCTTCATCTACGTGAAGAAGCAGCACATCGGCCAGGTTCCCGGCATCGCCGAGTTCGTGGCTGAATACACCTCGACCAAGGCCATTGGCGAAGAAGGCTACCTCGCCGACAAGGGCCTGATCCCGCTGCCGGCTGATGCCGCCAAGGAGTCTGCCGATGTGGCGAAGAACATGACGCCGCTTTCTGCCGACAAGGTGATGTAATCCATCACCGGACTGGTGGGCGGTCCCGCGGATGTACCGGGCCGCCCCCAGAATGTTTTCAAGCCGATTGGTGTTTCCATGGCGATGACCGCTGAACTTTCCGCTCCGTCCTTTGCAGCCAAGAACACCACGCGAATCCAGATCGAGCGTGTGATCCTGATCGTGCTGGCGGCGGCCTCCGGTGTCGCCGTCCTCACCACCATCGGGATCGTGCTCTCGGTTCTCTACGAGAGCCTGCGCTTTTTCGCCGAGGTTCCGGCCTGGCAGTTCCTCTTCGGCACCACCTGGGCACCCACCGCCAATCCGCCGTCCTTCGGAACCCTGCCGCTTCTGGGCGGCACGCTGCTCATCACCGTGATCGCCATCGCCGTGGCCGGCCCCCTCGGGCTCTTCTCCGCCATCTATCTCGCAGAATATGCAACGCCAAAGGTGCGGGCCATCGCCAAGCCGCTGCTCGAGATGCTGGCCGGCATTCCCACCGTTGTTCTGGGCTTCTTCGCGGCGTTGACCGTCGCGCCGCTGATCCGTTCGCTCGGCACCTCGGCCGGACTCGAGGTCGCCTCCGAATCCGCACTCGCTGCCGGCCTCGTCATGGGCATGATGATCGTGCCGCTCATCTCGTCGCTCTCCGACGACATCATCAACGCCGTGCCGCAGGCTCTCCGCGACGGCTCCTACGCCATGGGTGCCACCAAGTCGGAAACGGTGAGGAAGGTGGTGCTGCCTGCAGCACTTCCCGGCATCGTCTCAGCCTTCATTCTCGCCATTTCACGCGCTATCGGCGAAACCATGATCGTGGTCATGGCCGCAGGGCTTGCAGCCAACCTCACCTTCAATCCCTTTGCCGCCGTCACCACTGTCACCGTGCAGATCGCCACGCTTCTCGTCGGCGACCAGGAGTTCGACAGCGCCAAGACGCTCTCCGCCTTCGCCCTCGGCCTCGTGCTCTTCTGCGTGACGCTGGCCCTCAACTACGTGGCGCTCCGCACCGTGCGCAAGTACAGGGAACACTATGAATAACGCCAACCTCGTGAAGAAGCGCTACGCCGCCGAGCGGCGCTTCAAGGCCTATGGCCTCGGCGCCATCGCGATCACCGCGGCCTTCCTCGCCTTCCTGCTGATTGACCTCGTGAGCAAGGCCATTCCGGCTGTGTTCGTCAACGAGGCCATTCTGTCGGTCACCGTCGATCCGTCCATGGCCGATCCCGCGAACCCCATCGCCGGCGACTATCTCGGCATGACCAAGAAGGCGCTCCAGGCCAACTTCCCCGAAATCACAACCCGCGCCGACAAGAAGGCGCTGAACGGCCTGCTCTCGGCGGGTGCCGCCGACGTGCTGCAGGCGCGGGTGATCGCCGATCCGTCGCTCATCGGCCAGACCATCACGGTGCCGGTGGCGCTCGACAGCAATGCTGACCTCTATCTGCGCGGCACGGACGATGGCCAGCTCTCCGACAAGCAGAAGGAACTGATCACGGCGCTGAAGGACAAGGGCCTTATCACCCACGGCATCGCCTGGAACTTCTTCCTGAACGGCGACAGCCGCGAACCGGAACTGGCCGGCATCAAGGGCGCGCTCATCGGTTCGATCTTCACCATCCTCATCACGCTCTCCATTGCCCTGCCGCTCGGCGTGGCTGCCGCCCTCTATCTCGAGGAGTTCGCGCGCAAGAACTGGATCACCGACGTGATCGAGATCAACATCAACAATCTCGCAGCCGTGCCCTCGATCATCTTCGGCCTGCTCGGGCTTGCGGTGTTCCTCAACGCCTTCGGCATTCCGCGCTCAACCCCGTTGGTGGGTGGCCTGGTGCTCTCGCTCCTCGTGCTGCCCACGATCATCATTGCCTCGCGCGCCGCCATCAAGTCGGTGCCGCCCTCGATCAAGGAAGCAGCCCTCGGTGTCGGCGCCTCCCATGTGCAGGCCGTGTTCCATCATGTGCTGCCGCTTGCCGTGCCGGGCATCCTGACGGGCACCATCCTGGGTGTGGCGCGTGCCCTGGGTGAAACCGCTCCGCTCCTCATGATCGGCATGATCGCCTTCATCGTGGATGTGCCGGGCAGCGTCACCGACGCGGCGACGGTTCTTCCCGTGCAGGTCTTCCTGTGGTCCGACCTTCCTGAAGCGGCCTTCCAATCCCGGACGGCTGCCGCGATCATCGTCCTCCTGGTCGTGCTCTTTGCCTTCAACGCGCTGGCCATTTACCTGCGCAAACGCTTCGAACGCCGGTGGTGATGATGAACGACATGCCCGTAAAGACAATCTATACGCCGGAGCCGCCACGCGCGCTTCAGGCCAAGCCCGCCAAGATCGTGGCCCAGGACGTGAATGTCTATTATGGCGACAAGCACGCCATCAAGGGCCTGTCGATCACCATCCCGGACAAGGCGGTCTCCGCCTTCATCGGACCATCGGGCTGCGGAAAGTCGACATTCCTCCGCTGCATCAACCGCATGAACGACACGATCGAAGGTTGCCGCGTGACGGGCAAGATCACTGTCGACAACCACGACATTCATGACCGCGACCTTGATGTGGTGCAGCTTCGCGCCCGCGTCGGCATGGTCTTCCAGAAGCCAAATCCCTTCCCGAAGTCGATCTTCGAGAACGTGGCCTATGGCCCCCGCATCCACGGCCTCGCCAAGGACAAGACGGACCTCGAGCGCATCGTCACCGAAAGCCTCAAGAAGGCCGGCCTCTTCGAAGAGGTGAAGGACCGCCTTGCGGCCCCTGGCACCGGCCTGTCCGGCGGCCAGCAGCAGCGCCTCTGCATCGCCCGCGCCATCGCCGTGAACCCAGAGATCATCCTGATGGACGAGCCGTGTTCGGCGCTTGACCCCATCGCCACCGCCCGCATCGAGGAACTGATCCACGAGCTGAAGCAGAACTTCTGCATCGTGATTGTCACCCACTCCATGCAGCAGGCGGCGCGCGTCTCGGACCTCACCGCCTTCTTCCATCTTGGCAACCTGATCGAAGTGGGGGACACCGACGTGATGTTCACCACGCCGCAGGACAAGAAGACGCAAGACTACATCACGGGCCGTTTCGGCTAAAGGGACCGCACATGTCGAACCACATCATGAAGGCCTATGACGACGACCTGGCGGCATTGCAGACCATGCTGTCGACGATGGGCGGCCTCGCCGAGGAGCAGCTCTCCCGCGGCCTCGAGGCGCTGACCCGCCGCGATACCAAACTTGCCGACCAGGTGATCCTCGCCGACGACAAGATCGACGAAATGGAGCGCAATGTCGAAGAGAAGGCGATCCTCACCATCGCCCGCCGCCAGCCCATGGCCAAGGACCTGCGCCACATCATGGTGGCAATCCGCATTGCCGCCGACCTGGAACGCATCGGCGATCTCGCCAAGAACGTGGCCAAGCGCGCCCATGCCATCAACGATCCCATCCCCCGCCGCCTGACGACCGGCCTGCAACGCATGGGCCAGCTCGCCCAGGCGCAGCTGAAGCGGGTGCTCGATTCCTTTGCCGCCTCGGATTCGGAGCAGGCGCTGGACGTCTGGCGTCACGACGAGGACATCGACGCGCTCTACAATTCGATCTTCCGCGAACTCCTCACCTACATGATGGAAGACCCGCGTCAGATCGGCGCCTGCACGCATCTTCTGTTCGCCACCAAGAACATCGAGCGGATCGGTGATCACGCCACAAACATCGCCGAGAACGTCTACTTCCTCGTCCACGGCACCATGCTCAAGGATGCGCGCCCCAAAAAGGACGACACGGCGACGACGCCCTTCGCGCCGTTGAATGACGACTGAACGAAAGAGCCCCCATGAGCGCTTTGATCCTGATTGTTGAAGACGAGGCCGCGATCCAAGAGCTGCTCGTCTACAATCTTGAGGCGGAAGGCTTCCGGACCAAGGTGGTGGAGCAGGGGGAGGACGTCTACCCGGCGATCTCCGAGGAGATGCCGGACCTCGTGCTGCTGGACTGGATGCTGCCGGGCCTGTCCGGCATCGAAGTCTGCCGCATGCTGAGGGCTCGCGCCGAGACGCAAGCCTTGCCGGTGATCATGCTCACCGCGCGCGGCGAAGAGGCCGAGCGCGTGCGCGGCCTTTCGACCGGCGCCGATGACTACATCGTGAAGCCCTTCTCGGTGCCTGAGGTGATGGCGCGTGTGCGCTCCATCCTCCGCCGCATGCGCCCCGAAGCCGTGGCCGACAGCCTGGTGCGGGGCGACATCACGCTGGACCGGGTGCGCAAGCGCGTATTGCGCGGCAGCCGCGACATCGAGCTTTCGCCCACCGAATTCCGCTTGCTCGAGTATCTGATGCAGACGCCGGGCCGAGTGTTCAGCCGGGCCCAGCTCCTCGACCGGGTGTGGGGCGACGAAGGCGATATCGACGAGCGCACCGTGGATGTGCATGTGGGCCGCCTGCGGAAGTCGCTCTCGCGGGGCCGGGAAAATGATCCGCTCCGTACCGTCCGCGGCGCGGGCTATGCCTTCGACGAACGCTACGGAAAGTAAGCAGACCTGACATTTTTGCGGTCCGGAGCGTGGCCGGCAGCCGCCGAAAAACCTGAACTTTTCTTCACAATCACGGTCTTACAGTCCGGCGCAAGCTTTTGGGTCAAACTGGTCTTTCGCCTGTGTCCCGTTGGACAGGCTGAAAGTTGGTGAGACATGACACATCGCAGGCTGCCCGAAATCCATGGCAAGGCGGAGATCGTCCGCAGCTTCTATGACGGCAAGGACACCTTGCCCCTGTGGTCGGTGCTCTACACACGCGTCAATCACAATCCGTCCGATGCGGCAGCCTTCATGGATCTCTCGATCATGCTCCAGACAATGGGGAAGACCGAAGAAGCCATGCAATGCCAGAAGGCTGCGCTCGATATCAGCCGCAGTTACCGGGTGAAGTCGGAGAAGGACGGGCGTCTCACCGTGGTGGCCTTCATGGCGCCCGGTACCTTCATGTCCAACACCCCCATCGAATTCCTGCTGGAGCGCGCCGATGTGAAACTGGTGCTTCACTACGTGGATGCCGAAACCACCAGCCTCGCCGATGTGCCCGTCCATGACGTGGGCTTCGTGGCGGTGAGCCAGTCGGCCGTGAACGAACCAGTTCTCCTCAATCTCGACCGCTTGCTCGCCAACTGGCGGAAGCCGGTGATCAACAGCCGGACGTCAACCATCGCCGGCATGACGCGCGATGCCGTCTCCCGGCTCTTCGCCGGCGAAAAGGACCTGCTGTCACCGCTCACCGTGCGCCTGCCGCGTGAGGATGTGCTGCGGATCGCCGCGGGCGTTCTGGGCCTGCAGACGGTTCTGCCTGGCCACACCTATCCCGCTCTCATCCGGCCCTTCGATACCCATGCGGGTGTGGGCCTCCGGAAGATCAACAACCAGATCGAGTTCCTGACCTATCTCACCGAATTCCCCGATGCGCAGTTCTACCTCGCGCCTTTCGTGGACTACAGCAACGCCGACGGCAAGTTCCGCAAGGCACGCGTGGCGGTGATCGACGGCAAGCCTTTCGCCAGCCATCTTGCGGTATCGCAGAACTGGATGGTGCACTACCTCAATGCCGACATGACCATCCATGCCGACCGCCGCGCGGAAGAGGCCGACTGGATGAACCGCTTCCAGACCGACTACGCCGTGCGCCACGCCGGTGCCTTCCGCGCGCTTTACGAGAAGCTGGGGCTTGATTACTTCGTCATCGACTGCGCCGAACTGCCGGATGGCCGCCTGATGCTGTTCGAGGCGGATGTGGGCATGATCGTGCACTCCATGGATCCGCCCGATCTCTTCCCTTACAAGTGCGGGACCATGGCGGCGATCTATGCGGCCTTCGAAGCGTCTCTCGCTGCTCATGCAAAGCGGGCGATCGAGCCGCTGCCGCTCGCCGTCTAGTCCTTCTCCGCCATCTGCCGCTTGTGGGCGGCGAGCGCCATCAGCCGGCGGTCGCGCCAGACGTGGCGCTGCTTCATCCTATCTGCGGGCAGGAGAGCGCGGCGTGCCGGCTCGATCCTGTCCATGACCTCGCCCGCCCAGTCGACGCGGCGCTGCATCTGCGGGAAGATGTTGGAATAGATGGACTGGTAGCGGTTGACGTAATCGCGGATGCCGCCCGGCGCGTTGAGATCGATGGTCTCGAACGGCCCCATGAAAGACCAGCGGAGCGCGAGGCCATCCTTGATGCCGGTGTCCACATCCTCGATCGAGGCATAGCCATCGGCGACAAGCCGGAAGGCCTCTTCCAGCAGTGCACCTTGCAGGCGGTTCATGATGAAGCCGTCGAGCTCCTTCTTCATGACGAGCGGTGCATGGCCTGCGGCAACCAGAAGCGCGCGGGTGCGCTCCATGCTCTCGGCACTGGTCCAGGGTGCAGGCACCACTTCGGCAGCAGGAATGAGATAGGGCGGGTTGATGGGATGCACCACAAGGCAGCGTGCAAGGCCCTTCAGGCCTTCGGTGAAGCGCGATGGCAGAAGCGCCGAGGTTGAACTGGCGATGACTGCATCTGGTCCGGCGAGATCATCGAGCTCGCGGAAGACCTCGATCTTGGTGGCGAGAACCTCAGGCGTGTTTTCCTGGATGTGGACCGCGCCTTGCAGCGCCTCGGCCAACGAAGGCGCCACACTGCAGCGGGACAGCACAGCCGCCGGTGCATCATTGAGGAGGCCGTTCCGCTCCAGTTCCGGCAGGATGGCGGCAATGAAGTCCATGGCCGCGGCACTTGTAGGCGTGTGCTGATCCCAGAGCCGCACCTCGGCTCCTGCGCGCGCAAAGGATATCGCCCAGGCGCGGCCGATGAGGCCCGCACCCACGATGGCAATGCGCGTTGCGGCGAGTGAGAGCTGAGGCATCGATGGCGACCTTTCGTGTTGTTTTCACGAGGCTCGCGCAGTTCGCAACGGCTGTAAAGATCAGGGGCGGAATGCCATCAATGCAGGAGGGCAGGGCGTTCCGCAACGGCGTGACGCTCTTCCATGGCGCAGATCGATTGCACCACGGCAGTCGTCACCGGATAGAGCGTGAGGTTCTCCATCGCCAGCGCCGTGGCAAAATGCCAGGACGCGTGCCACAGCTCGCCTAGCGCATGCGCATCCTGCGTGCCCAGCAGATGAATGGCGGCAAGATCGGCACAGGCACGGTCCCCTGCTTGCGCCGCGGCAAGGGCAGAAACCGCCATGCATTCATCATGGCAGATGTGGCGGCAGGAGCAGGGGAAGTAGCGCATGGGCTTCTGGGCGTGGCTGCGGATGGCGCGCGTCCAGAACTGCAGTTCGCCCATGAGGCGGCGTGCAGGCCCGTTGCCCAGGCTGTCGATGTAGGCTGTCCAGGCCTGTTCCCAGCAGGCGGCATCGCTGAGGTCATGCGCGGCCATGACATTGCGGAAGCCCTGGATCACCAGGCGTTCGGGCGTGAGCGAGAAGATTTCGGGAGCCATGGCAGACCTCATTTGTTCAGGATGAGGCCACCGCTGCGTGTCATCCGCAGGGTGTAGACCGCTCCCTTGTGTTCAATGCGGATTTCGGTGCCGGAGCCGAAAAGCGCATCGCTGAAGTAATGCGGTGCAGCGGGGGTTGGTTGCACATCACGCGCCGCGCCGGGCGGCTGAATGTCGGATCTGGATTGGGCCACGTGTACTCTCCGTCTGGAACGTGGCTTCCGGCTGGTTCCATTAATCCGAGTAATTTAATCGGAAATGATATGCTGTCAAGGGCCAGTGAAAGGAGGGCTTTTCTGGTTCCGTCCGAGAAGGCCGCCCGGAAGGACTACATAGCCGCTATACTGAAGTTGGGTGTGTCATACGGGAATGCCCGCGGAAGGACGAAGGACATTGCACCGGCTATTATCTGGTGGTCCGCTTCCTGATGGGCGAGGAGTGCGCTGTCGTGATTTGGTGCATCCACAGATCCACGCCGACGCCGCCACCGAAGGCTGGAGGACGATGCATCCCGTTAACTGGCGAGCCCCGAGACGAGGTGCTCAGAACTGGTAGTCCAGCCCCACGCGAATTTCATCGGCGCTGTTGGTGACCGTCACGGGGACCGTCAGGTTGTAAGTTGTGTCGCCGTAGAAGTAGTGCACATATTCCAATCGCCCGACGAAATGGGAATTCAGGGCGTAGTGACCACCAATGCCCAATGCGGGCCCCGAAATGCTTTTCTTCTGCTCGACCAGACCCTCGCCATACTCGGACTGACCCCAGCCCCAACCCGCGGTCGCGAAGATCATCGACCGTTCACCGACGGTCATGCCGAGCTTGGCCCTGACCGAAGCGATGTTGTCCATGTCCTGCGTCTGGAAACTCGCTGTTCCCCGCACCCCCTGATCATCGTCAAGATCGGAAAGCGAAGCATTTGCCTCGATACCGATGACCACCTGATCCAGTTGGTATTGGAATCCGACGTCCGCTCCGCCGAACACGCCCGTGGGGTGCATGTTTCCAAAATCGGCTTCCGTCGTACCGATTCCTCCCGCCGCAAATGCACCGACGTAGAGTCCTGTCCAGTCATGAGCTGATTCAGAAGCGATTGCCCCCGAGGCGGCAAACAAAAGACCGCCAAGCGGAAGTGCAAACACCAGTGCCAAATGAGTTACGCCGCGTCTCATTGCAAACTCCAAAATGATACCGGTAGTGAACTTGCCGAGCGCGGGCAACATAACACAGGTTGAGTGCGGTCATTGGAGATTTATGGGGCGCGACAGCAACACTTCCACATGACACCGGGATTCAATTTAAAACTGTATCAATGTGATGATTGCATCCATGAGATGCTGTGCGGTAGAATTCAGCGCCCAGTTGCCTGCTTGGCGGCCTTTGTCTTGAGCAGGCCCATGTCGGCGCGGATTGCATCCCGGTCTCCCTCACTCACCCGCAGGCTGATGCAGGAGTATCCGCCGTACGGAATGGCGGCGCGCACGATATCGGCGCTACAACCGAAGACTTCGGCGATGTCATCAAAGAAATGCTGCTGCATCTCGCGCGGATCAGTAAGGATTTTCTCGTTGAGATGGCGCGCGATCTTGTGCGCCAGAAGATTGGCTTCATTCGTCCGCCTGCGGAGAATCTGGTTCGGCCCGCGATAGGACTTCAGGAGTGGCCTTATCGGAAGTGTCGTCAAAGCTCCGCCCTTCTGGATGAAACGCGTCGAAATACGCCACACAACCAGAGATTTGGCGGAAGCCAAAGTTATTGCAAGTGATTCGGTAGCAGTTCCGCCCCGGACTCCGGCCCGGCCGAGGGAAAACATCCTGCACATTCCGGTGCATCGGCCAGTGAAGTGCCGCAACCCGGTTCAACCAAAGCGGTAACTCTGGTCCGCGACTTGCACGCCCCAGGATCGGACGGGGTCGCCGAAGGCACGCCGTGGGGAACTCATGGGGCGGGACACAGTTTCCCTGCGTGGCAGCACTATCATTCAAGGAAACATGATCATGAAAATCACAACGTTACTGGCGAGCTCCGCTGCCCTGGCAGCAATCGCTCTGGTCACGCCGGCACCTCAGACTGCGGGCTTTGGCTTCATCCGATCGGCAGAAGCGGCCAATGTCTCCGTGAACATCTCGCTGTTCTATTCGGGCCTCGGCCGCTACGGCGACTGGGTCGATCACCGTGGCATGTATGTCTTCGTGCCGGTGGTTTCGGACCGCAATTGGCGACCTTATCGCGAAGGTCATTGGGTTTATGCCCGCGGCTATGGCTGGACCTGGGTTTCACGCGAACCCTTTGGCTGGGCCACCTATCATTATGGCCGCTGGGGTTTTGACCGCGAGATTGGCTGGTACTGGGTTCCGGGAACGCGCTGGGCCCCGGCCTGGGTGAGCTGGCGCCGCAGCGGCAATCACGTCGCATGGGCGCCACTGCCGCCGTGGCGCGACCGCGGCACGGATGTGAGCATCTCGATCAGCGTCAACGACATCCCGGACTATTACTGGGTTGCGGTTCCCACCCGCCATTTCCTCGATCGTGACCTGACGGTCGTCGTGATCAAGGACGAGCGCGAACGCCATCGCATCGTGCGCGAGACGGAGTTTGCCGGCACGGTGAACATCGAGAACAACATCATCGTCAATAACATCATTGACGTGAACTTCGTCGAGAAGAACACCGGCAAGAAGGTGAAGGAAGTCGAGGTGAAGGAGGCCAGTGATCCAACCAAGGCGAAGTCGAGCGATGAAGCTGTTGCCGTCTTCAACGGCACGCTTGAACAGAATTCCGACGTCAAGCCGCCCAAGGTGAAGGACGTTGGAGAGGTCAAGAAAAACCAGGCCAAAGTGAAGCAGGACGTGGAGGAGGAAGCAGGCGCAGAACTGGACAAGAGCGCCCAGCCGGCTGAAGAGCCATCCTCGCAGAACGGCAAGAAAGTGAAGCCTGAGGACGCACAAGGCACGCCGCCTGCTGACCAGCCTGCAACGGCGCAGGATGGTGCGGCCAAGAAGCCCAAGTCCAATGAGCCTGATGGCCAGGCGACAACCGCTCAACCTTCGACGGACGAGACCGCCCAGCCCCAGGACAAGAAGGCCAAAAATAAGCAGCCCGGCCAGGCTCAGCAGCAGACCGAAGAGCCTCAGTCCGGCGAGCAGGTAACCCCGCCTGCCGAGACAAAGAAGAAGGCGCAGGACAAGAAGGCTGCTCCTGCCGAGGCTGAGCAGTCTCCGGCTGACACCCAGCCCGCGGGTCAGCAGCAGGGCAAGAAGAAGAAGGCGAAGCCTGAGCAGAACCAGACGGAGGAATCTGCTGCACCGCCTGCCGACAATGCGCCTGCCGCGGCTGACGAAACTGCACCTGCGGCCGCCGGCAAGAAGGGCAAAAAGGCCAAGGCTTGCGATCCTGCCGTCGAGACCTGCGACGCACAGTAATTTCGATCACGCGAGACGGACAACAGCGCTGCCTTCGGGCGGCGCTGTTTTGTGTAAGAAGTGAGTAAGTTGCATCGGCCTGTCCGAAGCCCTTGCATGGCGGTACAGGAAACGAAGCCGCATTGCGTCGGACCAGACATTGAATGGGGAGCGCGCAATGATGGTGATGATGGTGACGCCCTGCTCTGGCCGCCGCATCACGTACTGCTTCGGGCGGTGTGCCATCTGCAATCGCCGTACCCTGTGGTTCAGTGGCCTCAGGATGTCACGCCCACTTTCATTTAGGAGAGTGGATGCAGTCGCTCTGTATTCAAGAGCAGCGGGTACAATGGCGCCCGCATGAATTCGTAGGACGCCAAGTCCACAATCCTACTTGGTGACATGGTGGTGACACGACCCAAAAGAGCACTCGGCCACCAAGTGCGGGGCCGTTATAAGCATTTGAAATCATTTTTGAAAATGGTGGGCGATACTGGACTCGAACCAGTGACCCCTGCGATGTGAACACAGTGCTCTACCAACTGAGCTAATCGCCCGGAACCTTGGGGTGGGCGTGCTATAGGCGGGCGGGCGGGCGAAAGTCAATGGCGCTTTCCGGGCCTTCCGCCGGGCGAACCCCACCCTTGCATCTGACGCCCGATTCTGGGCGTATCTGCCCCATGCGCACCGCTTTCACCTCCCTGGGTGTCGCCCTCATCGTGCTGGGGCTGCTCTATCATTTCGCCGCCCTCCGGATCTTCAACCTGCTGGTGCCGAAGGATGCCGGCGTGCGGAAAGTCGCTCGAAACCTCGCCTATGGCGGGGCAGGGCGGCAGCGGCTTGACCTCTACGCGCCCGTCAACCCTGCGGCCGCCCTTCCGGTGCTGCTCTTCATTTATGGCGGCTCGTGGGATTTCGGGCCGCAAGGAAGACTATGCCTTCGCCGCCCATGCCTTCGCGGCCCAGGGCTTCCTCACCGCCATCGCCGACTACCGCTTGGTGCCCGACGTGCATTACCCGGATTTTGTCGACGACACCGCACTCGCCCTCACCTGGCTCTCAGACAATGCGGAGGAGTTCGGCGGCGATCCCGCCCGCATCTTCTTCGCCGGTCATTCGGCAGGCGCCTACAGCGCCGTGCAATCGGTGCTGCGGAACGGGCTGCGCGATCACGTACGCGCGGTGGCGTCGCTTGCCGGGCCCTTCGATTTCCTGCCGCTCGATTCCCCCAAGACCATTGCCGCATTCGGCAAGGTCAGCGACCTTGAAGAGACGCAACCGGTGAAGGCCGATCTTTCGGATGCGCCGCCCATCCTGCTCCTCCATGGCGAGGAGGATGACACGGTGGGCCTGCACAACAGCTGGAACCTTTATGCGCACGCGATCGGGGCAGGGAACGCATCCGAACTCCGCTTCTACAAGGGGATCGGCCACGTCGGCATCATGCTGGCGCTGGCGAAGCCCTTCCGCTGGCGCGCACCCGTGCTCGCCGACATCACCGCCTTCTTTCAGAGATACGTCTGAACGATCGGCCAGGCCTCGTCGTAGTGGTCGATGATGTGGGTGGGATTGAAGGCCGAGACATGCTGCGGCGTGTAGCCGAAGGAAACAGCGATCACCGGCACGCCGGCGTTCTGCCCGGTGCGGATGTCGGTCTCGCTGTCACCGATCATGATCGAGGATGACGCCTCGCGGCCCAGGCGCTTCAGCGCCTCGTGATAGGGGCGGGGATCGGGCTTGGCGATGCCGATGGTATCGGGCCCCACAACCGCGCCGAAGTAACCCGCAAGATCGAGCGCCTGCAGCAGCTGCACCGAGAGGAACTCGAGCTTGTTGGTGCACACCGCCATGGCAAGGCCCTTGGCCTTGCAGGCATCGAGGAAGGGGATGAGGCCGGGGAAGGGCTTGCTGAAGGCCGAGATGTGGGCGGCGTAGTAGATGACGAATTCCTGGTAGAGCGTCTCGATGGCGCGGGGGTCCACGGGGTCGCCGGTGGCCTCGCAGCCGCGGGCGATCAGGGCGCGCGCACCGTGGCCCACGAAGGCGCGCACTTCTTCCATGGAGATGGGGCGCCGCTTCAGCGTTGAAAGCACATGATTTGTGGCCGCGTGCAGATCGGGGGCGGTGTCCACCAGCGTCCCGTCAAGGTCGAAAACCAATGCTTCAACTGGCATTCCCAACTCCCGTTTCTGGCCTGTTTGTTCTGCCGGACCTACCATGCTATGCCGCCCGCCAGATCAGCCCGTTTCCCTTTCAGGAGCATTCCATGGACATCGCAAGAACCCAGGCCCTGCGCGACTTATTGAAAGACAAGTCGCTGCTCAAGGAGAAATGCTACATCAACGGCGCGTGGGTGGGCGGCTCCGCCACCATCGACGTCACCAACCCGGTGGACAACCGCGTCATCGCCGCCGTGCCGAAGCTCGGCGGCAAGGAAACCCGCGAGGCCATCGAAGGCGCCGAGAAGGCCCAGAAGCTGTGGGCCAAGAAGACCGCCAAGGAGCGCGCCGGCATCCTCCGCAAGTGGTTCAACCTGATGATGGAAAACCAGGAAGACCTGGCCCAGATCCTCACCGCCGAGCAGGGCAAGCCCCTCACCGAGTCCCGCGGCGAGATTGCCTATGGCGCGAGCTTCATCGAGTGGTTCGCCGAAGAGGCCCGCCGCGTCTATGGCGAAACCGTGCCGGTGCCGTTCCCGAATGGCCGCGCCGTGGTGATCAAGCAGCCGGTGGGCGTCATCGCCTGCATCACGCCGTGGAACTTCCCCAACGCCATGATCACCCGCAAGGCGGGTGCTGCTCTTGCCGCAGGCTGCGCCATGGTGTGCAAGCCCGCAGGCGAAACCCCGCTCTCGGCCCTTGCCATGGCGGAACTGGGTGAACGCGCCGGCATTCCCGCCGGTGTCTTCTCGGTCGTCACGGGCTCGGCCCGCGAGATCGGCGCCGAGATGACCTCGAACCCCATCGTGCGCGGCCTCACCTTCACGGGTTCGACCGAAATCGGCCGCGTGCTGATGGAGCAGTCCGCCCCCACCATCAAGAAGCTCGGCCTTGAACTCGGCGGCAACGCGCCCTTCATCGTCTTCGACGATGCCGACCTCGATGCAGCCGTGGCCGGCGCCATGGCGTCCAAGTACCGTAACAACGGCCAGACCTGCGTCTGCGCCAACCGCCTTTACGTGCAGGCGGGCGTCTATGACGCCTTCGCCGAAAAGCTTTCGGCTGCCGTCAAGAAGCTGAAGGTGGGCAATGGCGCCGAGGATGGCGTCACCACTGGCCCGCTCATCAACGAGGCCGCCGTAAAGAAGGTGGAAGAGCACATTGCCGACGCTCTCGCCAAGGGGGGCAAGTTGGCCGCCGGCGGAAAGCGCATGACCGGCAACTTCTTCGAGCCGACGATCATCACCGGCGTCACGAGCAGCATGGCTGTGGCGCGTGAGGAAACCTTCGGTCCGGTGGCGCCGCTCTTCAAGTTCAACACCGAAGAAGAAGTGATCGAAGCCGCCAACAACACCGAGTTCGGCCTTGCCTGCTATTTCTACAGCCGCGACATCGGCCGCATCTGGCGCGTCGGCGAAGCGCTGGAATACGGCATGATCGGCATCAACGAAGGCATCATCTCCACCTCGGAAGTGCCCTTTGGCGGCGTCAAGCAGTCGGGCCTCGGACGTGAAGGCTCGCAGCACGGCATGGAAGAATATCTGGAGATCAAGTACATGCTGATGGGCGGCCTGGGCAAATGAGTGCGAAGAAGGTGAGCACGCCAAAGAGCGCCGACGACCAGAAGAAGGACGCCGCCCTCGAAGCGCTCAAGCTCGTCACGCCGGGCATGACTCTGGGCCTCGGTACCGGCTCGACCGCGAACCACTTCATCCGGGCGCTGGGCGCCAAGGTGAAGGAAGGTCTCGAGGTCAGGGGCGTGCCGACCTCGCGGGCGACGGCGGACCTTGCCAAGGAACTCGGCATCCCGCTCACCACGCTCAACGATCATCCCTACCTCGACATGTGCGTCGATGGCGCGGATGAATTCGACGACAAGCTCCGCCTCATCAAGGGCGGCGGCGGCGCGCTGCTGATCGAGAAGATCGTGGCGACATCGGCGAAGCAGGTGGTGATCATCACCGACGAGAGCAAGCGTGTGAAGACACTGGGCAAGTTTCCGCTGCCCGTGGAAGTGGTCAACATGGGGATCAAGGCCACGGCCTGGAAGCTGGAGCGCACTTTCCGCATGCTCGGCATGAGCCCGAAGATGACGCTCCGCATGAAGGACGGCCAGCCCTTCCGCACCGACCTCGGCAACTCCATCATCGATGCCGCCTGCGAGGAAATCAAGGAGCCGGAGCGTCTTGAATTTGTGTTGAACAACATTCCCGGTGTTGTGAACAATGGCCTCTTCATCGGCATCGCGTCCCGGGTCATCATGGCGACAGCCAAGGGAACCGAGGATATCTCCGGCACGTGAGCACATTTGACTACGATCTCTTTGTCATCGGCGCAGGCTCGGGCGGTGTCCGGGCCGGGCGCATCGCCGCGAAGCACGGCGCCAAGGTGGCCGTTGCTGAGGAATATCGCGTGGGCGGCACCTGCGTCATCCGCGGCTGCGTGCCCAAGAAGCTGTTCGTGTATGCCTCGAAGTTCGCCGAGGAGTTCGAGGATGCGGTGGGCTTCGGCTGGACGACCGAAAAGGTCTCCTTCGACTGGGACACGCTGCTCGAGAACAAGGACAAGGAAATCGACCGCCTGAACAAGGCCTATATCCGCAACCTTGAGGCGGCGGGCGCGGAACTCATCCTCGAGCGCGCCACCATCGTCGACCAGAACACGGTGCAGCTGGCCTCGGGCCGCAAGGTGCGGGCGCGATACATTCTCGTCGCCACCGGGGCCTCGCCCTTCATTCCGCAGCACCTGCCGGGGCGTGAGCTTGCCATCACCTCGAACGAGGCCTTCCATCTCGAGCGCCTGCCGCGCCGCATCGTCATCGTTGGCGGTGGCTACATCGCGGTGGAGTTCGCCGGCATCTTCAACGGTCTCGGCGTCGAAACGGTTCTTCTCTACCGCGGCGAGCAGATCCTGCGCGGTTTCGATGACGACCTGCGCAACCATCTCGCCGCCGAAATGAAGAAGAAGGGGATCGAGATCCGGACCGGTGTCGATGTGGCGGAGATCGTCCGCTCCGGCGACGGCGTGCGCGTGACCCTGACGGATGGTGCGGCCATCGGGGCAGGGCAGGTGATGTATGCCACGGGCCGCATTCCCAACACCTTCGGCCTCGGACTCGAGAACGTCGGCCTGCAGGGCACGCCCCACGGCGCCATCAATGTGGATGCCTATTCCAAGACGGAGGTCGAGTCGATCTATGCGGTGGGCGATGTCACCAACCGCGTGAACCTCACGCCCGTTGCAATCCGCGAGGGCCATGCCTTTGCCGATACGGTCTTCGGCAACAAGCCCACCACGGTCAACCACTCCCTTATTCCGACGGCGGTGTTCTCGCAGCCGGAGCTTGGCACGGTAGGCCTGACCGAAGCACAGGCACGGAGCGGCCACGCCAAGGTCGACATCTACAAGACCAGTTTCCGGCCCATGAAGCACACGCTCTCAGGCCGCGACGAGCGCATGCTGATGAAGCTCGTCGTCGATGGCGAGACAGACCGTGTGCTCGGCTGCCACATCGCCGGGCCCGATGCGGGCGAGATGGCGCAGCTTCTCGGCATCGCCGTCACCTGCGGCGCCACCAAGGCGCAGTTCGACGCCACCATGGCGGTGCACCCCACGGCCGCGGAGGAACTGGTGACCATGCGCGAGAAGAGCAAGTAGGGATCAGACGATCTCGAAGTGCGCTTCCGTGGGCGTCCCGTTGTTGATCGGCAGCATGTCCTGCGGGCAGGCGGAGAAGGCGACGATGCAATCCATCTCGGCGGTGAAAAGCACGTTGTCGCCCGGGCGGCAAAGGCAGTTACCCCATTCCAGCGAGCCATCCTGGCGCCAGGGGATGTTCATGAAGAGGTTGAGCGAGTTGGGCGTGTAGGGAATGGTGATCCCGAGATTCGCCAGCCCCGCGTGCAGGTTGTCCCGGCAGTTGTCGTGGTAGTGGGTACAGCCCAGAAGGCCGTAACGCTCATTGTCGCAGGGGGCGATCAGGGTGTCGTGGCGGCCCGGCGAATTGTCCTCCACCAAGGTCAGGATGGCGCGGCGGCGGTTGGTCAGCATCTTGTCGCCCGCCACCGGGAAGAGGCGTGACCAGAAGGCCCGGCAGTGCTCCATCCCCATGTATTCGCGGAAATCATTGGCATTAAAGGCCCAGAAATCCACGACCTGGTTGCCATGGGTGTTGATGACCCGGACGGATTGGCCCTTTTCGAGCCGGTGAGCCTTGCCCGAACGGGCCGGAATCGTGTGTTTCATGAGGACCTCCGGGAGCACTTTATTCTGTCCGGCAAAGCCGTTACAAGCCGCCACCATGACCGAACAGCCGAAAAAGACCGATCGCTACCGCGACACCGTTTTCCTGCCCAAGACCGACTTCCCGATGAAGGCCGGACTGCCGGAGCGCGAACCCCAGATTCTCAAGCGCTGGGCCAACATGGGGCTGTTCCAGCGCCTGCGCGAGCAGAGCAAGGGGCGCGAGAAATTCGTGCTGCATGATGGCCCGCCCTATGCGAACGGCAACATCCACATCGGCCATGCCCTCAACAAGATCCTGAAGGACATCGTTAGCCGCTCGGCCCAGATGGCGGGCTACGACTCCCACTACGTGCCGGGCTGGGATTGCCACGGCCTTCCCATCGAATGGAAGATCGAGGAGCAGTACCGCGCCAAGGGCAAGAACAAGGACGCAATCCCGATCAACGAATTCCGCCGCGAGTGCCGCGAGTTCGCCCAGCACTGGATCGACGTGCAGCGCGAGGAGTTCAAGCGCCTCGGCGTCGAGGGCAATTGGGACCATCCCTACACCACCATGAACTTCCGTTCGGAAGGCGTGATCGCGCGCGAACTGATGAAGTTCGCCGAGACGGGCCAGCTTTATCGCGGCTCGAAGCCGGTGATGTGGTCGGTGGTGGAGAAGACGGCGCTCGCCGAAGCAGAAGTCGAGTATCAGGACTATACCAGCGACGCGATCACCGTGCAGTTCCCGGTGGCGAAGCATGACACGGCCCACAGCCGCTCGGTGATCAAGCGCCTCTTTGACCTCGTCGCACTGGTGGCGAGCGAGAGCCATCCCGGCCAGAAGGTAAGCGAGACGGACTTCCACGCCGAGCAGTCGCTCGATGACGCCGCCGTGGTGATCTGGACGACCACGCCGTGGACGATCCCCGGCAACCGCGCCATCAGCTTCTCCAACCGCATCGAATACAGCCTCGTGAAGGTGACGGAAGCCCCCGAGGGCAACTGGCTCGGTGTGGGCGAGAAGCTCATCATCGCCACCAAGCTGATCGAGACGGTGATGAAGGCCGCCAAGGTCACGGGCTGGCGCGACCTCCGCGTGGTCGATGCCAAGGAGCTTGCCGCCATCGTTTGCCGCCATCCGCTGGCCGACATGGGCTACGGCTATCCGATCCCCATGCTCGACGGCGACCACGTGACCGACGACGCCGGCACGGGCTTCGTGCACACCGCACCGAGCCACGGTGCCGACGACTACAACATCTGGATTGCCCACCAGAAGCAGTTGGCCGAGACCTATGGCCACGACTTCACCACGATCCCCACGCCTGTTGATGCCGACGGCTTCTACACCAAGGATGCACCCGGTTTCACGGGCAAGCGCGTCATCACCGACAAGGGCGAGAAGGGCGACGCCAACGAGTCGGTGATCGCCGCGCTGCGTTCTGCCGGCATGCTGATCGCGCGCGAACGCCTGAAGCACCAGTATCCGCATTCCTGGCGCTCGAAGAAGCCGATCATCTTCCGCAACACGCCACAGTGGTTCATCTCCATGGGCGACGGGCAGGCGAATTCGCTGCGCGACAAGGCGCTGGCCGCCATTGATGCCACCGAGTTCTTCCCGGCCTCGGGCAAGAACCGCCTGCGCGGCATGATCGAGCAGCGCCCGGACTGGGTGATCTCGCGCCAGCGCGCCTGGGGCGTGCCGATTACCGTCTTCGTCGAGAAGGCGACGGGCAAAATCCTGAACGACGCCAAGGTCAACAAGCGCATCTTCGATGCCTTCTGCACCGAGGGCGCCGACGCGTGGTTTGCCGATGGCGCAGCGTCGCGCTTCCTCGCACCCGACTACAATTCGCAGGACTACGAGCAGGTGCGCGACATTCTCGACGTGTGGTTTGATTCCGGCTCGACTCATGCCTTCACGCTCGAGGGCAATCCCGAGCTGAAGTGGCCCGCCGACATCTATCTCGAAGGCTCGGACCAGCACCGCGGCTGGTTCCATTCCTCGCTGCTCGAATCCTGCGGCACGCGGGGCCGCGCGCCCTACAACCAGGTGCTGACCCACGGCTTCATCATGGCCGAGGACGGCCGCAAGATGTCGAAGTCCATGGGCAACGTCACGGCGCCCCAGGACGTGATCAAGAATTCGGGCGCGGACATACTGCGCCTGTGGGTGGCATCGTCGGACTATTCCGATGACATGCGGATCGGCCCCGAGATCATCAAGTCGAACGTCGAGGCCTACCGCAAGCTCCGCAACACCTTCCGCTACATGCTGGGCGCGCTCGACGGCCTGCATGACTGGGAGAAAGTCTACTGCAAGGACATGCCGGAACTTGAGCGCTACGTGCTGCACAAGCTGTGGGAACTCGACCAGACCATCCGCGCCGCCTACAAGGTCTATGACTACAAGCGCATCTTTGCGGCACTCACGCAATTCATGAACGCCGATCTCTCGGCCTTCTACTTCGACATCCGCAAGGACGTGCTCTACTGCGACCCGTGGTCCAGCCTGAAGCGCCGCTCCTGCCGTTCGGTGATTGATGAACTGTTCCACTGCCTCACCACCTGGTGGGCGCCGATCCTCGTCTTCACCATGGAAGAGGTCTGGCTGTCGCGCTTTGCGGGCGAGGGCTCGTCCGTCCACCTGATGCCGCTCGCCAAGGCGCCGGAAGAATGGCGCGACGATGCGCTGGCCGCCAAGTGGGAGAAGATCCGCGACGTGCGTAGCGTGGTGACGGGCGCGCTCGAAATCGAGCGGGCCAACAAGACCATCGGCGCCTCGCTGGAGGCGGCTCCCAAGGTCTACGTGGCGCGCGATGCCGCCGAGGTCGAGGCGCTGCGCGCCAATGACTTCGCCGAAATCTGCATCACCTCGGCAATCGAGGTGATCCGGGGTGACGCACCAGCCGGCGCCTTCACCATCGACAGTGTCAAGGGCGTGGGCGTCGTCTTCGCCAAGGCCGAGGGCGCCAAGTGCGCCCGCTCCTGGAAGATCTCGAAAGAGATCGGCAGCGACAAGGACTTCCCCGATATCACGCCCCGCGACGCCGAAGCGGTGCGCGAATGGCAGACGCGCTTCGGACGGACCGTGTGACCGACGTGACCAAGATACAGGCCGGAGCGAACCGCTTCTGGGGCCCCTTGTCGCGGCTCGGCGTGCTGCTGGCCGCATGGGTGTTCGGGCTCGACCAGCTCAGCAAGTTCTGGATCCTGAAGATCGTGAACCTCGACGAGCGCCCGCCCATCCAGATCACGCCCTTCGCAGACCTCGCCATGGCCTGGAACGAGGGTGTCTCCTACGGCCTCCTCACCACCAATGCCCAGATGGTGCTGGTGGTCATGAGCCTCGTCATCACCGCCGTCCTGTGGATCTGGCTGGCGCGGGCGGCGCACCCCCTGTCGGCGGCCGCCCTCGGCCTGATTATCGGCGGGGCGCTGGGAAATGCCCTTGACCGGGTCCTGCACGGCGCGGTTGCGGATTTCGTCCACCTCCATTGGGGAAGCTGGAGCTGGTACATTTTCAACATTGCCGATGTGGCCATCGTTGCCGGTGTGATCCTGCTGGTCTATGATGGTTTCCGGCCCCACGCCCCCCGGAAAGCCTGAGAATGAGCCATGGTTTCGCCGGAATCCGTCATCAGATTGTCGCCGCTATGAAAAAGCCCTTCCTGAGCATGTGCCTTCTGGCGTCCGGCCTCCTGCTGGCCGGCTGTTCGACCTCGAGCCTGCTCGGTGGGTCGCGCGGTCCCGATGCCGCCGCAGTCCCGGCAGGACGCAACCTCTCGATGCCTCCTGACCTGCAGCTTCCGGCACCCGGCTCGGGCACGGCCTCGGCCTACCAGGAACCCGCCCCGGGCACCTATAGCGCCGCCGCAGCCGCACCCCCCGCTGACGACAGCGTCTATGGCAGCGGTGCCCCCGTCACGCCCCGCCGCGTGGGCGGCACCCAATGCAAGAACGGAACACAGGCGCCTGACATCTACGGCTGCTACAACATCAGCAAGTTGAAGCCCGACGGCACCAAGAAGAGCCAGGCAGACCTCACCATGGAGCTGCGCACTGCCATGCTGGAAGAAAAGCGCCGCGCCAACCCGAGTTACGGTACCTTCAAGAACTTCGGCGATCTGTTCAAGGACTGAAGTCCCGGACGCCCGCAACCGCCGTCCACAGGCCCGGCTTGAGACGGCGTAAAGCCGCCTGCTAACCTCTTTGCCATGCGAATCCGCCGCCTTCCCGAAGGCACCATCAACCGCATCGCCGCCGGCGAGGTGATCGAGCGACCCGCCAGCGCCGTCAAGGAACTGGTGGAGAATGCAATTGATGCAGGCGCAAGCCGGATCGAGGTTGTCTTCCGCGGCGGTGGCAAGTCGCTGATCCGCGTGTCCGACGATGGTTTCGGCATGACGGCGGAGGAACTGGCGCTGGCGCTTGAACGCCATGCCACCTCCAAGTTGCCGGACGATGATCTCTCCACAATTCGCACCATGGGGTTCCGCGGCGAGGCGCTGCCTTCCATTGCCAGCATCGCCCGCTTCTCTCTGGCCTCGCGGGCGAGGGGAGCTGCGGAGGCCTTTTCCATCGCCGTCGAAGGCGGCAGCACGCCGGAGCTGCGTCCCGCTGCCCTCAAGTCGGGAACGGAAGCCGAGGTCCGCGACATCTTCTATGCCACGCCCGCCCGTCTCAAGTTCCTCAAGACCGACCGCAGCGAAACGGCGGAGGCGCTCGACGTGGTGCGCCGGCTGGCGCTCGCCAATCCGGCGGTGGGCTTTTCCTTCGTGAGCGAGGAGCGGCGCTGGCTCGATTGCCCGCCGGGGGAAGATCGCGCCGCCCGCGTGGTCCGCATCATGGATGCGAGCTTCATGGAGAATGCCGTGCCCGTTGCGCGCGAGGGCGAGGACGTTGTGATCGAGGGCTTCGCCGGCCTGCCGACCGCCGCCCGCGCGCAGGCCACACAGCAGTTCGCCTTCGTGAATGGCAGACCCGTCCGCGACAAGCTGATTAGCGGCGCCATCCGCGGCGCCTATGCCGACGTGCTGCCGCCGGGGAGGCATCCCGCCGTGGTACTCTACATCACCTGTGCGGCGGAGCGCGTGGACGTGAACGTGCATCCCGCCAAGACGGAAGTGCGCTTCCGCGACCAGGGCTTCGTGCGCGGCCTGATCGTGAGCGCCATCCGCGCGGCACTTGGCACAACGCGGCCCGTGGCCGACACCGGTATCAGTGCGGCGACACTGGACTCTTTCCGGCGGGAGCGCAGCGGCTTCTCGGCGACGCCACCGCCGCGATCATCGGCGAGTTACGGCGGCCAGCCACAGTTCGCCGAAGCGGTGCAGACGGGTCTCGACATGCACATGCCGCCTTCGGCCCGAGAGCAGGATACATCGGCACCGGAGCCCGCGGCGGATTATCCGCTGGGGCAGGCGCGCGCGCAGCTTCACGGCAACTACATCGTGGCGCAAACACCGACGGGCCTGATCCTCGTGGACCAGCATGCCGCCCATGAGCGCATCGTCTACGAGCGGCTGAAGGCGGAGCACGCGGCCCGCGGTGTCATCACCCAGCCGCTGCTGGTGCCGCAGGTGATCGACGTGGATGGCCAGACTTTCGCCGCCGTCCTCTCGGTGCAGGACATGCTGGCCAAGGCGGGTCTTGCCGTGGAAGGCTTCGGCGACACCTCGCTCGTCATCCGCGAGGTGCCGGCAGCCCTTGCATCCGCCGACTGGAAAGAGGTGCTGCAGGCCGTGGCCGACGAAGTGACGGAACTGGGCACGCTGCAATCCGTCGACGGCAAGCTGAATCACGTACTCGCCACCTTCGCCTGCCACCACTCCGTGCGGTCCGGCCGCACACTCCGCGTCGATGAAATGAATGCGCTCCTGCGCCAGATGGAGGTGACGCCCAATGCCGGACAGTGCAATCACGGCCGTCCCACCTTCATCGAACTGAAAATGGGCGATATCGAGCGTCTGTTCGGACGGTCCTAAGCCGCCCGGAAGAAGTAGACGGTGGTGTCGCCATAGACACGCGCGTCGATGCGGGTGAGGCCGGCCACATCGGCAACGGTGGCGCGCTCCGCTTCCTCCAGCACGACGACTGCACCAGGCGCGAGCCAGCCCCCTTCAACAAGCGAGGCCATCGCCTTCTCGCCCATGCCCTTGTTGTAGGGCGGATCGGCGAAGACGAGATCGAAAGGTGATTGCGGCGCGCAGGGACCGAGCTTCGTGGCATCGCGGCGCCAGATCTTGCAGAGGCCGATAGCACCAAGCGCATCGGCATTGCGGCGGATGACGCCGCGGGCTTCCGTGCCTTCCTCAACGAACTGGCAGAACTTTGCACCACGTGACAGCGCCTCGAGGCCGAGCGCGCCCGTACCCGCGAAGAGGTCCATCACCCGCGCACCTTCGAGGTCGAAGCCTTCGATGCCATGGGCGAGGATGTTGAAGATCGACTCGCGCACCCGGTCGGAGGTCGGCCGCGTGGCGGTGGAGGAGGGGCCGTGGATGGCGTGGCCTTTGAATTTTCCTCCGACAATCCGCATCTTACCTTCCCGGCATCCGGCCAGACTTCGCTCTTGAATCGGCCCTGTTCTCCGTGTGAATTGCCACGATGAAGCAGAAACTGCCAGACCCTATGCGTCTTGCAATCGCCGAGGCCCATGCCGCGGCGGAGCGGGGCGAGGTGCCCGTGGGCGCCGCAGTGGTGGCCGCCGACGGTGAGGTGCTGGCGGTGGCGGGCAATCGTACGCTGGAACTGAAGGACCCTTCGGCTCACGCCGAACTGCTGGCCATCCGTGCCGCCGCGCGCAAGCTGGGCAGCGAGCGGCTGATCGACTGCGATCTCTATGTCACGCTCGAACCCTGCGCCATGTGTGCGGGTGTCATCTCGTTCGCCCGCATCCGCCGTATCTATTTCGGTGCTGCCGACGAAAAGATGGGCGCTGTCGAACACGGGCCGCGCTTCTTCAGCCAGCCCACCTGTCATCATGCACCGGAGGTCTACGGCGGCATCGGCGAAACGGAATCCGCCACCATCCTGCGGGACTTCTTCCGGGAGCGCCGCGGTGCGACTCCAGCGCGAGACTAGCTCTCGCGCTTGTCCTCGGCTTGTGTGTGCGTGAGTTGAACGGGCTCGGCCGTCTCCGCAATCAGCATGCGTTCCAGCTTGCGCTTCAACTCGTCCTTGGACGGTTCTGCCGCCGCGATGATGTCGCGGGCGCGGAAGAAATCCGCCGAGCCGAAATCCTCGACGCGCGGCGTGATGTACACGTCGGGCGGAGACAAGGCCCGCTTCAGCTGCGCCATGCGGTTGAACATGATGAGGAGCGAGCCCACCGCGATCTCCATGTTGCCGGGCTTGCTGCTCTTGGCCGGGCGCGGCTTCCCCGTCACATCAATGGCGACGACAAGATCGACGCCGTCGCGCACATGGTCGAAGGGGACGGGGTTCACGACGCCGCCATCCACATGCACGCGGCCATCGATGGTGGGCGCAGAGATGAGGCCCGGAATGGCAATCGATGCCCCCACAGCCTTGGCAAGCGGCCCCGTGGTCAGCACCGCTTCCTCCATGCGCTCGTAGTCGCAGGCGATGATCTTGAGGGGGATGCGCGTCTCCTCGATGTTGCGGGGCAGCGTATCGGGAAGTGCCAGATCGGCAAGCCGCTCGCCATCGAGATGCATTGAAGCAAGGCCCCCCAGCGAGAGCAGTTCCAGCGGCTTGGTCTTGCGCGCGCCGAAGACATAGCGGGCGAAGTCCACGCGGTTCGACAGCAGTTTCTCGGCGTGAAGGCGGAGCTCCTTGGCCGGCATGCCCGCCGCATAGCAGGCACCGACAAGCGCGCCCATGCTGCAGCCCGCAATCACCGCAGGCGTCAGGTTCATCTCGTCAAAGGCTTCGAGCAGCGCGATATGGGCGAGGCCGCGCGCACCGCCGCCACCGAGGGCAAGGCCGATGCGGCGCGGCGTGGTCATAGCGCCCGCCAGCCGATGTCGCGGCGGCAGAAGCCGCCGGGGAAGCTGATCCTGTCGACGGCGGCATAGGCGCGGGCCTGCGCCTCCTTCACGGTCTTGCCCAGCGCCGTGACGTTGAGAACGCGGCCGCCGTTCGAGACGAGCGCGCCATCCTTCATCGCCGTGCCCGCATGGAAGACTTCAACGTCCGCGCCAAGGTCACCATCCAGGCCCTTGATCGGATTGCCCTTCTTGACCGTGCCGGGATAACCCTCGGAACACAGGCAGACGGTGAGGGCCGCTTCGTCCTTCCAGCGCACGCTGATCTTGTCGAGCGTGCCGTCGGCAGTGGCGAGCAGAAGCGTGAGCAGATCGCTCTTGAGGCGCGGCATCAGGACCTGCGTTTCGGGGTCGCCGAAGCGGGCGTTGTATTCGATGAGCTGCGGGCCGGTCTTGGTCAGCATCAGCCCGGCATAGAGCACGCCCTTGTAAGGGTGCCCCGCGGCGGCAAGCGCCTTAACCGTGGGCTTCACGATTTTTTCGAGGGCCTCTGCCGTGATCGCGGGCGTCATGCAGGGGGCCGGGGAATAGGCGCCCATGCCGCCCGTGTTGGGGCCGGTGTCGCCGTCACCCAGGCGCTTGTGATCCTGCGCGGTGGTGAGCGGCAGCACGTTCACGCCGTCGCTGAGCACGAAGAAGCTGGCTTCCTCGCCTTCAAGGAAATCCTCGATCACGCAGGAGGCCTCGCCGAAGCGCCCATCCCAGATATCGCGCAAAGCGGCTTCCGCCTCGGCCAGCGTCATGGCGACGGTGACGCCCTTGCCCGCGGCAAGGCCGTCCGCCTTGATGACGATTGGAGCGCCACGCTCCCGCACATAGGCGAGCGCCTTGTCGAGGGCGGTGAAGCGCTCGTAGGCCGCAGTCGGAATGTTGTTGGCGCGGCAGATGTCCTTGGTGAAGCCCTTGGAGCCTTCAAGCTGTGCGGCGTAGCGCGTCGGCCCGAAGGCCTTGATGCCGGCCTTGGTGAGATCATCGACGAGGCCTGCAACAAGCGGCGCTTCAGGGCCTACCACCACAAAGCCGATGTTGTTCTCGGCGCAGAAGCGGATGACGGCGGCATGGTCGGTCACGTCGAGCGCCACGTTGGTGCCGACCTTCGCCATGCCGGGGTTGCCGGGTGCGCAATAGAGCGTTTCGAGTAGCGGGCTTGCCGAGAGGGCCCAGGCGAGGGCGTGTTCGCGGCCGCCGCTGCCGATCAGAAGAACGTTCATGACTTCAGTTGCACGTTGGATGAGAGGGCGATGCGGCTCGACTTCACGTGAAGAACGGCAGGGCCGGGTGCGGCAAGGAATGCCGCCACCGTGCCATCGACGTCATTCTCGCCGCGCGCGATGGTGAAGGACGCTGCACCGAAGGAAGAAGCCCAGTCGTCGAAGTCCGGATTGCTGAGATTGGTGCCGGAGACACGGCCCGGGAACTCGCGCTCCTGGTGAGCGCGGATGGTGCCGTAGATGCCGTTGTTGGAGATGACGATCTTGGGCGCCGCGCCATAGGCCATAGCGGTGGCGATTTCCTGGCCGGTCATCAGCACGCCGCCGTCGCCGACGAAGCACAGCGCCGTCCGCTTCGGCTGCACGAGCGAGGAGGCGACAGCACCCGGCACGCCAAGGCCCATCGCCCCGACGATGCCGCCGATCAGGGTGTTCTCGGGCGTCATTTTCCAGTGGCGGTGTACCCAGGTGGAGATGTTGCCAGCATCGGTGACGATGATGGCGTCCTTGGGCGCAAGGCGCGAGAGCGCGTCCACCACCACGCCGAAATCCATGCCGTCCGGCGCATCGACGGGCGAGAACACCTGCAGGCCCTTCACAACGCCGTTGATCCTGCTGATCCAGCCCTCGCGGGTGGCGCTCACCACGCGGGCCGTCTGCGCCATGCCGGAGAGCACGGCCACCGGATCTGCGATGAGGCCGAGGTCGGTGCGGAAGACATGCCCGATGGGCTTGCTGTCGGGATAGACGTGAACGAGCGTCTGCTTCGGGGCAGGGGTCTCGGGGAACGTATAGCCCAGGCTTGCAACGTCGCCGAGGCGCGTGCCGATCGCCACGATGAGATCGGCTTCGGCCAGCGCGTTGCGGTGCGCGGCCAGCGCCCCGAAGCCGAGGTGGCCGGCATAGAGCGGCGAGGCGTTGTCGAAAATCTCCTGGTTCTTCCAGGTGACGGCGACGGGAATGCGTTGGGCCTCGGCAAAGCGGTTGAGGGCTGCCTTGCCGGCGGCGCCGCGAAGTGCGCCACCTGCCACCAGCACGGGCCGCTCGCTGGCATCGATCAGCGCCTGAATGCGGGCGAAGTCGGCGGGATTGGTGCTCACCTGCGCGCGCGGGAAGACCACGGGCTCTTTCGCTTCCACGGCATCGTCCAGCATGTCCTCGGGCAGTGACAGCACCACGGGACCGGGCACGCCCGCCTGCGCCAGCCGGAAGCTGCGCGGCAGAAGCTCGTGCAGCTTGCGCCCGTCAGTCACTTCATAGACGGCCTTGGTCATGCTGCCGAAGAAGCTCTGGTAATCGACCTCCTGGAAGACGCCGCGGGTGCGTTCCTCGCGCGCCACCTGACCCACCAAAAGGATGACCGGCAGGGCATCCTGGTCCGCCATGTGGATGGCAATGGAGGCGTTGGTGGCGCCGGGCCCGCGGCTCACCATGAACACGGCGGGCTCGCCCGTGAGCTTCGCTTCGCTGCAGGCCATGAAGCCGGCACCGCCCTCATGGCGGCAGACGATCACCTCGATGCCGCTGGCATGCAGGGAATCGAGCAGCGTGAGATAGCTCTCCCCGGGCACGCAATAGACGCGTTTCACCCCATGGGCTTTGAGAGACTGAACAATGGTGTCGGCTGCGCGCATGTCGATTCCGGGCAATGGAGGGGTTGTGAGGCTCCTCATGCCCGAAACGACCCGGCCCTGTCGATAGTGCTTACTGGGCTGCGGCGTTGAGTTTTTCGAGGGCCTTGCGGGCGTCGGCATAACCGGCGGCAGCGGCCTTGTCGTACCATTCCTTGGCCTTGGCGGCATCAGGCTCCAGACCGCGCACGTTCATGGCGGTGTAGACGGCCGGATCGTAGGTCTGGCCGGCACCATAGGCACCTTCCGCGAGGCCGAGCCCATGGGCCTTGATGAAGAACTGGCGGGCGGTCACGAGATCACCCGTCTTCATCAGCGCCTCGCCCTTGCCGAGCAGCGTCTTGGCTTCGGTATTGTCCGCTTCCTGCGGTACCGGAATGGCCTGCGGCAGCGGCTGGCTGTTGGACTGCACTTCCGGCGGCGCGCTGGCGGGCTGGACCGTCACGTTGGTGAGGTCAAGCGCCACCGTCATTTCGCGGGGCGGGGCAGCCTGGGCGCCGGTCTTCTCTTCCACGGCAGCGACGTTCAGGTCGATCTGCGAGGACTGGGCATTCTGCACCACAAGCTTCACGCCCTGGATTTCCGTGGGCTTCAGCAGCCACTCGCCATCGGCCACTTCGCGGCCCTTGGTGAGATAGGCGTCGTTCGGAAGGCCGGTGATCTTGAGGGCAAGCGGAATGTCGGGATCGGCGGGTACGGCAGCGATCTCGAGCGGGATCGGGTTGTTGAGGGCACCGCTCGCATCCGCCACGTCAACGCGCGGAATGCGCACCGGCTTCTTGGTGAGGACGGTACTGCCGCCCGCTGCAGCGGCCGGGGTGGCGTCCGCCGTCTTGGTGTCGGTGGCCGGCGGAGACTGCATCAGGGCGAGCACCGCGCCGATCGCGGTCGAGGCGCCATCGACGGTGGCGGCATAGCCCTTGTGCAGCATGTTCATGTTGGAACTCGCCACACCGGCGACACCGCCGATGGTGCAGGCCACGGCAAAGAGGCCGGCAATCTTGAGCGGCGACATGCGGGCGCGGCGGCGTCCCTGCTGGGCCGGCTGGCCGTTGCGGGATTCCATCTTCTTCTGCCATTCGCGGAAGCGAAGGCTGCCTTCGTCGTCATCCTTGCCGCGGCTGAAGCCGCGGTCGTTCGGCATGGTAGAGAAGGGCGGAATGGGCCCTGCGGCCTGGCGCTTGGCGTTCTGGAAGCGCTCCTCAAGGCGGCGGCGGTAAGCATCGTAGGCTTCCGGGCTCGGCTGCTCGAAAAGCGGCGCGTGGGCGCGGGCAGAGCGATACTGCTCACCCATGTCGCGCGCCATGTCGCGGACATCGTTCGCCGGAACCGAGCGGCCGAACCAGCTCGGCGTCACGTTGCGTGCGTCTTCCTCGCGGTCCTCGTCCTCATAGTCGTCGTCGCGCTCGTCCTGTTCGTCATAGGACTGCGCTTCATAGGCCTGCTCGTCGTAGGACTGCGGTGCATCCTGTTCCTCGAACGAGTATGCGTGTGCGGCAGCATCATCCGCGTCCTGCCCGGAGTAGGAAGGCGCTTCCTGATCGTTCGCGGGGATGTCCTTTTGTGGCGCACGGTTTGCGGTGTTGCGCTTGGACTTGCTCATTGCCCGTCTCCTTGTTGGATTTCTGTTTCAGCACCGGCGGTCGCCTCGGCGGCAAGTTCGTTCAGGGCTGCCTGCGCCGCACGATGGCGCGTCCAGCCCGGAATTTCGGCAGAGAGATTTGCGTTGATCTTGAGACGCCCGGCATTGCGGAGCAGGGCGGTCGTGAAATTCTTGAGGCGCGTGTCGGTCGCCTTGTCGGGCGCGCGCGCCAGCACCATCACGGCAAGCGGGGCCGCAAGCGATTCAACATCGGCGTCCTTGGGGATCAGGGCCGGCACGTCGGCATTGCCCAGCATCACCGGCACGTAGGTTGAATCGAGCTGCTTCGGCACGGGGAGCGGCAGGATCTTCCAGCGCTTGGCATCGAGCCGTGCTGTGCGGAGAATGCTGGCATCGACGAGGGCGGCATCGGCATTGCCCTGGTTCAGCATCGCAACGGCTTCATTGTTCTGGCGGGGCACGCGGGAGAACTGGATGTTCTGGGCGTTGAAGATGAGCTCGCCCGCGACGAAGCCCATGCTGCCCGTGGGGCCCGTGGCAATGCGCTTGCCGGAAAGGGCGGAAATGTCTTCCACGTCCTTGGGCACGATGAGCGCCCAGGCGACAGGCTGCAGGCGGGCGAGATAGGTGATCTTGCCGCCGAGTCCGTCGAGGAGGCCCTGCGCCTGTGCGTAGGTCAGGGTGTCGAGCGGCATCAGCGCGGCATCGACCCGGTCGAGATAGGCAAGATCGGAAACGCCCTGCAGGGTGCCGGCACCCGCAATCGGGAGAACGCGGAGTCCCTGGTCGTGCTGCACGACGGTGGCGATGGCAATGGCCTGCGAGAGCCACTGGGAGTCGGCGGCGAGCAGGCCAAGCGTGTTCTGGTTGAGCTTGTCGGCGCGTGAGTCAGCGTGCGCAGAAAACGCAGCTATACACAACACACAACAGGCGACCCACGCCGCCAAAAAGGGCCGAACTCTGCCCATGATTTCCCCGCTTATCGCCAAACCCTGGCTGGGGCAACTCATACCCCGATTAATATCTCATCGTATTTTGTGGCAGAGGCGGGGCAGAACTGGGGAAATGTGGCGTTTCAGCCACGGTCTTTAACGGGCACGTAGGGGCGGGCGGCCGGACCGTCATAAAGGGTGAGGGGCCGGATTAAGATATTGTTTTGCAACTGTTCCTGGCACTGGACGGTCCAGCCCGGAACCCGCCCGATGGCGAAAATGGGCACGAAAAGATCCGGCGCAATGCCGTTCAGGTAGTAGATGGCACCGGAATAGAAGTCGACGTTAACGTTAACCCCAAACCGGGCATATGGCTTCATGGCCTCAACCACCGCTTGCAGGATGGCGAACCAGCGCGGCTCGCCCATTTCCTTGGAGAGTTGCTCGACACCGTCCCGCATGTGACGGGCGCGGGGATCCTCGGTGCGGTAGACCCGGTGGCCGAAGCCGGTCACGGCCTCGCCCCTGGCCCGCTTCTCCTTGACGTAGGCCGCCGCATTCTCGGGAGCCCCGATCTCCTGCGCCATCTTCATCACGTCCTCGGCGGCACCCCCATGGGCAGGGCCGGAGAGGGCGGCAATCGCGGCCGTGAGGGCAGCGTGGAGGTTGGCTTCGGTGCCGATCACCACCCGGCCCGTGAAGGACGAGGCGTTGCTGCCGTGTTCGGCGTGGAGGATGAGGTCGCGGTCCATGAGTTGCGCTGCCTCGGTCGAAGGCTTCCGGCCGGTGAGAAGCCACAGCACGTTGGCAGCATGGGAGAGGCTGTCATCCGACTCCGGAACGGGCTTTCCCGCCCGGATCGCCGCATGGGCGCCGACGATCACAGGCACCTGCGCAGTGAGGCGCACGCCCTTGGCCCGCGTTGCCTCGAGCGAATTATCGTCCGCCTGCGGATCGAAGGCGGCAAGCGCCGAGACGGCGGTGCGCAACACGTCCATCGGGTGGGCATGGGCGAGCGTGCGGATGATGTCGATGACGCCGCCCGGAATCTGCCTCGCTGCCTTCAGGTCGCGGGTGAAGGCGTCAAGCTGGCCCTGCAGCGGCAGTTCGCCATGGAGGAGGAGGTAGGCCGTTTCCTCGAAAGTGGACTGTTGCGCGAGGTCGTGGATGGAGTATCCCCGGTAGCGGAGTTCGCCCGCCTTGCCGTCGATGAAGGTCGTGGCGGAGCGCTCGAAGTAAACACCCTTGAGGCCGCGATGGATCTCGATCTTCTCTTCAGTCGTCATGGTTCCGGTCCGGAGATTGCTGGATGTCTGTGATCGAAGAGGCCAAGGCCAAAATCAAGGGCAGGGGTCTGAAACTTGTGATGCCAGAGGCGGAGGACGCCCGCATCGCCGAAGCCGCCCGCAAGATCGAAGCGCAGGGTCTTGCGCAGGTCATCCTCTTCGGCGCGGAGAGCGTGCCGCAACCGCCGGTGCAGGCGGTGGAACGGTTGCGCGCGTTGCGCCCGAAGCTCTCCGACGCGCTCGCCCGCAAGTTCCTGCAGAAGCCGCTCTATGCAGGGGGCGGGCTCGTCGCGGCGGGCGAGGCTCATGCCATGCTGGCAGGCGCGGCCAATGCCACGGCGCGGGTGATCGAGGCCTCGCTGATGACCATCGGCCTTGCCGAAGGGATCGCAACGCCCTCGAGCTTCTTCCTCATGCAGTGGCCGGACAGGCGGCTCGTCTTTGCCGACTGTGCTGTGAACGTGCAGCCGACGGCGGCGGAACTTGCCGACATTGCGCTTGCCTCGGCCCAGACGGCGCGGACCATCCTCACGGACACGCCGCGCGTGGCGCTGCTCTCCTTTTCCACCAAGGGCTCGGGCGATCATCCGGATGCGGAAAAAGTGCGGGAGGCGCTGGCGCTGGCAAAGGCGCGGGCACCATCGCTGCTGATCGACGGCGAACTGCAGGGCGATGCAGCGCTTTCCGCGGCCGTGGCCGCGCGCAAGATCAAGGAGCCCGGCGAGGTAGCGGGCCGCGCCAACGTGCTGGTCTTTCCGGATCTCGACGCCGGCAATATCGCCTACAAGCTCACTCAGTATCTTGCGGGCGCGCAGGCCATCGGCCCGATCCTGCAGGGCTTTGCACGGCCTGTTTCCGATCTCTCGCGCGGTGCAACAGTGGACGATATCGTCGACACGGCGGCACTTCTTCTGTCGCTGGCTTGAAGCTCAGCCGCCCAGCACGTCCACCACATCGCGCGCCATGGTGAGTTCCTCGTTGGCTGCGACGACATGGACATGGGCAGCGGGAACGCCCAGCCAGGCGAGGTGCGACATGATCCGTGTGCGGACGGGTTCGGCATTCTCGCCGACGCCGCCGGAAAAGACGATCGCATCGACGCCGCCCAATGCAGGCACCAGTGAGGCCGCGTGCCGTGCCGCCGAATAGCAGTAGTATTCGACCGCCTCGGCGGCTTCCGGCTTCGGGCTCGCCAGCAGTTCGCGCATGTCTCCGGAGATACCGGACAGTCCGAGAAGCCCGCTCTTGCGATAGAGCAGGTCCTCGAGCTGATCGAGCGAAAGCTTCTCGTCGCGCATCAGGGCAACCAGAACGCCCGGATCGATGGAGCCCGTGCGGGTGCCCATGACGAGGCCGTCGGCGGTTGAGAAGCCCATGGTGGTGCCCACGCTCTTGCCGTCCTTGATCGCGCACATGGACGAGCCCGAGCCCAGATGCGCAGCAATCATGCGGTGGGGCAGCGGCCGTCCGGTCTGCTGCGGCAGGTGCGCCACGATGTGTTCGTAGTTGAGGCCATGGAAGCCGTAGCGGCGGTAGCCCTTGTCGCGATAGGCCCGCGGCAGCGGAAGGCGTGTCGCCAGTTCCGGCTGTGTCGCGTGGAAAGCGGTGTCGAAGCAGGCCACCTGCCGCACATCCGGCAGCAAGGCGCGCATGTCACGCAACACGCCGATGCCGAAGGGCAGGTGCAGCGGCGCAAGGCTCCGCAGGCTGTCGAGGGTGGTGAGGACATGATCGTCGATCAGCGTGGGCGCGGTAAAGGCCGAGCCGCCATGGACGACGCGATGTCCGACACCGGTGATCGTGCCTGCGTCGATGCCCTGCTTCTTCAACCAGTCCAGCAGGATGGCGAGGCCATCGCGATAGCTGATGTTGACGGGAAGCGACTCCTTCACGCCGCCGCATTCGAGGTGGGGCGTGGTGCCGATGCCGCTCACCTGGCCGCGCAGCACCTCCGCAAGCTCTCGCGGTTCATAGACCGCGAACTTCAGCGAGGATGATCCGGCATTGAGGACAAGGATGGCCATGGCCCTTCTTCAGGCGCGCGGGCCATCCTTGCAAGGGCCGGGGATCAATATTGCACAAGACCAGAGCGCGAGAGCTTGAAGCCGGTGCCGTTCGCCATGCACTTGAGGCCGGAGGTGGAGGAGGTGCAGACGATGCCGTTCTTCTTCCACTTGGTGCCATAGTCGAAGACATTGCCCAAGGGCTCGCCATAGCCGCAGCCGGGCACTTCGCCCGGGTTCTTGTAGACGTGCATCTCGCCATCGGGGGTGAGCGTCACGGTCCAGTACTTGGGCTTGACCCGGGAGCAGGAGAGGAGGGGACCATCGGCCGCATCGGGGATGTAGGAGCAGCAGATGTTCCCGGACGGCATGTCGAATTCGGTGGTGCCGCCATCCGACGTCGTGAAGTCGATGGCCAGCGCCGGGGCGGCCAGAACACCGGCGAAAAGGGCGGCGAGGGACATGGATTTGAGGGTCAGCATCACGAATCTCCTGTGCATGGCGAGGAGGATGCGCCGCGGCGCCTGAATGCAACTTGAACGGAAGATTGTATTTGGCAGGAAATGTTATAATATAACAAGCATGAGCTTCCCCAGCCCGAAACACGATCACCACGCCTGTACCCGCAACATCGTGAGCCATGCGGAGAAGGTGTGTGCCGCCACCGGCGCACGCCTCACCGAGCAGCGCCGCGACGTGCTGGTCTGTGTGGCCGAGAGCCATCAGGCAGTGGGGGCTTACGAGATCATCGAGCGCATGGCGGTTCATGGTCCCCGGCCCGCGCCGATCACGGTCTATCGCGCGCTCGAATTCCTGCAGGGTCAGAACCTCGTCCACAAGATCGAAAGCCGCAACGCCTATGTTGCCTGCTCGGAGCAGCATGACGGTGCACCGGCGGCACTCCTGATCTGCGAGACCTGCAACAACGTGTCTGAAGTGCTGGACCGTCAGGCGGCCGCGGGCCTGATCGAGGCGGCGCGCGCGCAGGGCTTCACCGTGAAGCATTCCGTCGTCGAACTCTCGGGCATCTGCGCCCATTGCCGGAGCGCCTGATGCTGAAGGTCAACAACGCTTTGGTCACCGCCCATGACGTGAGCCTGAAGGCCGGGGCTCGCATGATCCTCGACAAGGTCAATCTTGCGGTGAGGCCGGGCGAGATCGTCACCATCATCGGCCCCAATGGCGCGGGCAAGTCGACGCTCGTCAAGGTGCTGCTCGGCCTTGTGCCGCACACCGCCGGCCGGGTGGAGAAGCCCGCCGACCTGCGCATCGGCTATGTGCCGCAGCGCTTTCCCATCGCCATGAACGTACCGCTCTCGGTCCGCCGCCTGATGACGCTGACGCTCTCGGCGAATGCGAAGGAGATCTCCGCCGCCCTCGATGAGACTGGTGTGGCGCACCTGATCGATGCCTGGGTCACCGATCTCTCCGGCGGCGAATTGCAGCGCGTGCTGCTGGCCCGCGCACTGCTCCGCCGCCCGCAATTGCTGGTTCTGGACGAGCCGGTGCAGGCCGTCGATTTCCACGGCGAGGTGAAGCTCTACGAACTGATCTCCGCCATCCGCAAGGCGCACGGCTGCGGCATCCTGATGGTGAGCCACGACCTTCACATGGTGATGGCCGAGAGCGACCACGTCATCTGCCTCAACAGCCATGTCTGCTGCGAGGGCGGGCCCACGGCGGTGCAGAAGGATCCGGAATTCGCCAAGCTCTTCGGCCCTGCGGCGGCGCGCATGATCGCGGCCTATACCCATCACCACGACCACGATCACGAGACCCATTCCCACCTGGGCCACGATCACGGTCACGATCATCAAGATCACCACCACGGCCACCCCCATCCGCCGGGCCACCGCCACTGACATGCTCGACATTCTCTCCGAACCCTTCTTCCGCCGCGCCGTGCTTGCAGGTCTCGGCGTTGCGCTGATCGCGGGGCCCATCGGCTGCTTCATCGTGTGGCGGCGCATGGCCTATTTCGGCGAGACGCTGGCCCATGCCGGATTGCTGGGGGCAGGGCTCGGGCTACTCTTCAATGTCGACATCGCCGTGGGTGCGGTTGTCGTGGCCATGATCCTGGCGTTGATCCTGATTGCGCTCCGGAGCCAGAAGCAGCTTGCCGTCGATACCATCCTCGGCATCCTCTCGCACACGGCCCTCGCGCTGGGCGTCGTCGTGATCGGTCTCGTCACCGGCGCGGTGACGGGGCACCTCGACATTCTGTTCGGCGACGTGCTTACCGTCTCGAGCCGCGACGTGTGGACGGTCTGGGCTGTTGCCACAGTCTCGCTTATGCTGCTCGCGCTTCTGTGGCGACACATGATCGCCATTTCCGTGCACGAGGACCTCGCCCGCGCCGAGGGCATCAACGTGCAGCGGACCGAACTGCTCTTCACCCTGCTGATCGCCTTCGTGGTGGCGATTTCCATGAAGATCGTGGGCCTGCTTCTGATCACGGCCCTGACCGTCATGCCCGCCGCGGCGGCGCGGCGGCTCGCCTCAACACCCGAATCCATGGCGCTCCTCAGCAGCGCCATGGCAGCCGTTGCGGTGATTGCCGGGCTGTTCATGTCCGCCGCCTGGGGCACGGTCGCGGGGCCGTCCATCGTGCTGTCGGCCGGCTTGCTCTTTGTCTTGACCTTGCCGCTCGGACAACGCAGTTAGCGCAACGGACGAACAAATCGGAACGATTTGAGAGAGAAAAGTTGCGCCAGATATATGTTATGGCTCATCTTTGAGCGCCAGAGGAACGAAATGACTTTCACTGCAGCACATCCCCGCCGCGTCTCGGTCGGCGTCATGGTCGGAAACGTGAAGGTGGGCGGCGGCGCCCCCGTGGCAGTGCAATCCATGACCAACACCGACACCGCCGATGCCGAGGGCACCGCCCGTCAGGTGGCGGAGCTGGCCCGTGCAGGTTCGGAGCTCGTCCGCATCACGGTCGACCGGGAAGAGTCCGCCTCCGCCGTGCCGGCCATCCGCGAGAAGCTGCTGAAGATGGGGCTCACCGTGCCGCTGGTGGGCGACTTCCACTACAACGGCCACCTGCTGCTCTCGCAGTTCCCGGCCTGTGCCGAGGCGCTCGACAAGTACCGCATCAATCCCGGCAACGTCGGCTTCAAGGAAAAGCAGGACCGCAACTTCGCGCAGATGATCGAGATCGCCATCAAATATGGCAAGCCGGTTCGCATCGGCGTCAACTGGGGGTCGCTCGACCAGGCGCTGCTGACCAAACTGATGGATGAGAACAGCAAGTCGGCCCAGCCCAAGGACGCCCGCGCCGTGATGCATGAAGCGGTGGTGCAGTCGGGCCTTGCTTCCGCCGCCCGTGCCGAGGAACTGGGCCTTGCCCGCAACAAGATCATCATCTCGGCCAAGTGTTCCGAGGTGCAGGACCTGATCGCCGTCTATCGCCTGCTGGCGGCGCGCAGTGACCACGCGCTCCATCTCGGCCTCACCGAGGCGGGCATGGGCTCCAAGGGCATCGTCGCCTCGACGGCCGCCCTTGCGGTGCTGCTGCAGGAGGGGATCGGCGACACCATCCGCATCTCGCTCACGCCCGAACCAGGCGGTGACCGCACCCGCGAGGTGATCGTGGCGCAGGAAATTCTCCAGACCATGGGGCTTCGCGCCTTCGCCCCCATGGTGATCGCCTGTCCGGGCTGTGGCCGCACCACCTCCACCGTGTTCCAGGAACTGGCGCAGGACATCCAGACCTACGTGCGTGGCCGCATGCCGGAATGGCGCGGACAATATCGCGGCTTCGAAACGCTCCAGCTTGCGGTGATGGGCTGCATCGTCAACGGCCCCGGTGAATCGAAGCATGCCGACATCGGCATCTCGCTGCCGGGCACGGGCGAGCTTCCCGCCGCCCCGGTCTACATCGATGGCCGCAAGGTGAAGACGCTGCGCGGCGAGGACATCGGCGAGCAGTTCAAGTCCATCGTCGAGACCTATGTGCGCGAGCGCTGGGGCGAGGGCGGACGCTCGGCGCGCCATGGCTGAGGCGATCAGCGTCAAATCCTTCCTGGCCAATGCCGAAGACCACCTGCGGGTGGGTGACATCATCCTGTCCCGCAGTCCGACCTTCTCAAGCTGGGCCATCCGCTGGGCCACGGGCAGCGCCTTCAGTCATGCGGCCCTCGTCTTCCTCGTGGCGCATCCGGACGAAGGCTTCACCAGCAGCTTCATTCTCGAAAGCGTGAGGGGCGGTGTCGGCCTCTCCAACATCAAGGACTACATCGGTGGCAAGCATCCCCATGCGGAGATCGTGGTGCTGCGGCTCGAGGGCGAGCAGTTCACCGAAAGCTATTTCAAGAAGGTGCGCGGGCTGATGCTCGATCACGTGAAGTCGGGCTACGACTATGGCCGCGTCATGCGCATGGGGCTCTCGGCGGTGTTCAGCCTCAGGCTCGGCTGGTTCACGCTCAGCAAGGGCCAGCGCCGCTCCATGGAACATGCGGTCAGCACCACCACGCGCAAGCTGCACAAGTGGGTGCCGCCGCAGTTCATCTGCTCCGGCTTCATCCAGTATGGCCTTGCGAAGGCGGCGGAACTGACCGGCCTCACCGCCAACGTGATGCTGAAGCCCGGCCTTTCGCCAAATGACCGGGACGGCATTCTGGCCGTAACGCCGGAAGACGTAGCGCGCTCACCCATCCTGACATGGCGCTTCGCCATTCGTCGCGGCTGGGTCTATCCCGTGCAGGGCTACGACGAGGCGATGAAGCGCATCAACAGTTGATCACTTCTTGCGCGTGACGATGAAGCGCGCCGTCTCGGCCAGAAGCCTGGCGTTGTCGCCATAGACAGCGACCGCCGCAACCGCCGCCTCGGACAGACGCGCGGCCTCACGCTTGGCACCGTCGAGTCCGAGGAAATCCACAAACGTCGCCTTGCCGCGCTCCTTGTCCTTGCCGGTGGCCTTGCCCAGCGTTGCGGCATCGGATTCCACATCGAGAATGTCGTCGGCGATCTGGAAGGCAAGGCCGATATGTTCCGCATACTGACGAAGCGGCGTGCGGTCGGCCCCGGCCATGATGGCACCCGCCTCGCAGGCGAAGCGGAAGAGGGCGCCGGTCTTGCCGCGCTGCATCTCGGCAATGGCCGCGTAGGAGGAGAAGCCGCCCTGTTCGGCGACGATGTCCAGCATCTGGCCGCCGACCATGCCGGCCTCGCCGGCGGCACGCGCCAGTTCGAGCACGAGCGCGCTGCGGACTGCAGGATCAGTGTGGGTTTGAGGTACCGCGAGGAATCTCGAACGCGAAGGTGAGGAGCCCGTCGCCCGCGAGAATCGCGGTGGCCTCATCGAACTTGCGATGGGTGGTGGGCTGGCCGCGGCGAAGGTCGTCATCGTCCATGGCAGGAAGGTCGTCGTGGACGAGGGAGTAACAGTGGATGCACTCGAGCGCCGCCGCCACGCGGATCGCCTTGTTCGACGGCTGATCGAACAGGCCCGCCGACTGCAGCACGAGGAAGGGCCGCAACCGCTTGCCCTGGCCGAGGCTCGCATAGCGCATGGCCTCCCGCAGGCGGTCGCCGGGGCGGGGAGGCAAGAGGCTGTCGAGGGCTTTCTCCACCGCCTGCGCGGTATTCACCAAGGCTGTCTGGAAGTCCGGTTGCTGCTCTTGTGTCACGAGTCCAATTCCGCAATATGGCGTTCCATACGCAGATGGCATCGAAATCTCAACAGAAGGACGCGGGCAAGCCGCGGGAGAAGCTGCCCTGGGCCCCGCGCAAGAAGCGGGAGTCCCTGGCCGATGAGCCACAGGCAGGGACCTCCCCGCGCCGCTTCCAGCGTTTCTGGACCTTCTGGGAGGCCCGCTCCGTGTGGCAGCGGCGGGTGCTCGCTGTCATGGCCTTCCTTGTGGCGTGGCCCATCGTCGGCACGCTGATCTACGGGGTCATTCCCCCGCCCGTGTCCAACCTCATGGTCTTCCGCCTGTTCACCGGCAACGGCATCCACAAGGATTGGGTGAGCCTCGACGAGATGTCGCCCTATCTTGCGGCCTCGGTGGTGAGTTCGGAGGACGCCCGCTTCTGCACTCACCACGGCGTGGACTGGGTCGAATTCCAGAACGTGATCGATGACGCCATGGACGACGGCGAGGGACCGTCTCGCGGTGCCTCCACCATCTCCATGCAGACGGCCAAGAACCTCTTCCTCTGGGAAGGGCGGGGGCCGCTGGGGGCCATCCGCAAGGGGCTGGAAATGCCGCTCGCCCTCTACATGGACGCCCTGTGGACCAAGCGCCGGATGATCGAGGTCTATCTCAACATCGTGGAGTGGGCGCCGGGCGTCTATGGCGCAGAGGCTGCGGCCCAGTTTCATTTCAAGAAGCCCGCGAGCAAGCTCTCCCGCCGCGAGGCGGCGCTTCTCGCTGCGGTTTTGCCCAATCCGATCAAGCGGAAGGCCGGCAAGCCCTCGCGCGGTGTGCGGCTGATCGCCGGCATCATCGAGCGCCGGGCCCGCGGAATGGGGCCATACCTCACTTGCCTCGACCGCAAGAACTGGCTATAGACCCCCCAGATTTCGCGCCCCGGACCCGGGGCGATTCATTTTTACACGTTCTTTCAGAGGTTTAGATCATGGCTGTTCCACGCAAGAAGATGACCAAGAGCCGTATCGGCATGCGCCGTTCCGGCCACAAGATGCCGACAGTCACGGTGATCGAGGACAAGACCTCGGGCGAACTGCGCCGTCCGCACCACATCGACCTCAAGTCGGGCACCTACAAGGGCCGCCAGGTTCTCGCCGCCAAGACCGAAGGCTGAACCAAACAATAACCTCGTTTTGAAAGGCCGGGCCTCAACCCGGCCTTTTGCTTTGCGGGTTAACCAAGCAGGGCCGGACTGGCGGGCATATTGCAATGCCTTGCCCATGATGAGCCCGACCGCCTCAGCTTTTTCCGATGCCGCGTGGATGCGTGCCGTTCTGGCACATGTGCCGCATGCCTCAACGCTTGTGAATGGCACGGAGCCGGGCCCCTTCGGCCTGTTTGCGGCGAAGGAATCACTCCTCCCGCTTACCCACCTGCAATCCGTCACCACGGCGCTCACACCGTGCCCGCTGCCCTCCGTCACCGGTCCCGTGACCGAGTCGGATGCCGCGGCTTTCCTGAACGACTTGGGCGAACCCCTGGTGCTGCGCGGCGTGCCGGCCCACCACCCGGTGGCCGAGGCGCTGCTCAAGGGCGCGAAGCACGTGCATGTGCTGAAGACCTGGCAGCGCGCGGCGCTCGACCTCTCCGGCGATTTCGAAAGCTGGATGACCAACAACTTCGATCACAAGCGCCGCAAGGAACTGAAGCGCCTCAAGGCCCGGCTCGCGGAGCAGGGCACGCTGGTGCTGCACGAACTGATTCCGGGTGGCGACCTTGCCTCCCACATTCGCGCCTTCCTCACTGTCGAAGCCTCGGGCTGGAAGGGCGAGCGTGGCACGGCGATGGCGAGCGATTCCGATGCCGCCCGTGGCCTCAGCGCCGGCCTTGCCGCCATGCACCGCGAAGACAAGGTGCGCTTCTGGACGCTGCGTCTTGATGGCCAGCCCGTGGCTTCGCTCTTTGCCCTCGTCAACGGCGGCGATGTCGTGCTCGGCAAGATCGGCTACGACGAGGCCTTCGCGAAATTCTCGCCGGGCGTGCTTCTCATTGTCGAGGCTACGCGCTGCCTCTTCGAAGAGGGCCTGCGCCTCGCCGACTCCAATGCCATTCCCGGTCATCCCATGATCGACCGCATCTGGCGCGACCGCATCACCTGCATGGACGTGGTGATTGCCGGCAGCGCCGTGAGCAGCGCCACCTTCAGCGTGGTCGCCCGCTATCATGCCCTTAAGGATGCCGCCCGCGCCGCGGCAAAGATGATTTATCTCAGACTGACCGGACGGAGAGCCTCATGACACTTGTTCATATCGACAGCGCAACCGCGAAGGCGAAGTTCCTCAAGGAAGCCTTCACCCTGAAGCACACGCTTGCGGGCCACCCGCTCTTCTCGCTGCCGCGCCTTGTTGAACTTGCCAAGTCGATGCCGCGTGACCGCATCGAATACAACTCCGGCAAGGTGGCCGTGGGCGTGAAGCCCGAGGACATTCCGCGCATCGACAAGTCGCCGGACGACGTGATCCGCTCGATCGAGGTCGACAACGCCTGGATGGTGCTGAAGCGCGTGGAGACGCACCCGGCCTATCGCTCGGTGCTGGAAAGCTTCGTGCGCGAGGCCAATCTTGCGGCGGGCCGCGAGCCGGGTGACTTCTCGGACATCCAGGGCTTCATCTTCGTCTCGTCGGCCAATGCCACGACGCCCTTCCACATCGATGCCGAAGAGAACATCCTGATCCAGCTGCATGGCGACAAGTTCGTGCGCACCTTCGACAACAGCGACCGCGCGCTGGTGAACGAGCAGTGGATGGAGCTTTCTCCCAACCGCCACCGCAACATGCCCTATGAGGACTGGTTCGAGAGCCGCGCCACCATGCACACGCTCAAGCCGGGTGATGCGCTGCACATGCCCTACATGATCCCGCACTGGGTCTCGACGGGTTCGAGCTATTCGATCTCCATGGCGATGACGTGGAAGACGCCGGAGGTCATCCGCCTCAACAAGATCCGCACCATGAACGGCACGCTCCGCCGCTTCGGCCTGCCGCAGCGCGGGCCGGGCGCGTCGCCCGTGCTCGATGCTGCCAAGGTGATCGCCCACGATGTGATCCGCGCCGTGCTCGATCCGCTGCGCAAGTCGGAGCGCATCCGCAATTTCCTGCGCGGCGCCATCTACGGCAAGCAGGCCAACTATTACCTCCAGGACAAGAAGGAGCAGGAGGCGTAACGCCCCTGATCTTTGTGCCCCAACAAAAAGCCCGCCCGGTGATCGCCGGGCGGGCTTCGTGTTTCAGGAGTGTGCCCGGGCTCAGCCGAGGAGCTTTTCGGCGGGCACGTAGCAGTAGCCGAGATCGTCAGCGACAGCCTTGTAGGTCACCTTGCCGCCCGCCACGTTCAGGCCGTTGCGGAGGTGGATGTCGTCGGAGAGCGCCTTCTTCCAGCCCTTGTTGGCGATGGCGAGACCGAAGGGCAGCGTCACGTTGTTGAGGGCATAGGTGGAGGTGCGGGCCACGCCACCCGGCATGTTGGCGACGCAGTAATGGATGACACCGTCGACCTCGTAGGTCGGGTCGGCGTGGGTGGTGGCCTTCGAGGTTTCGGCACAGCCGCCCTGGTCGATGGCGACGTCGACGAGCACCGAGCCCTTCTTCCAGCCCGAGAGCATCTTCTTGGTCACGAGCTTCGGCGCAGCGGCACCCGGAATGAGAACGCCGCCGATCACGAGATCAGCTTCGGCGCATTCGTCTTCCACCGCACCTTGGGTGGAGTAGAGCGTCTTCAGCTGCGTGCCGAAGCGGGCCACGAGTTCTTCCATCCGGTCGGTGGACTTCTCAAGAATGGTGACGTCAGCGCCCAGGCCAAGCGCCATGGCGGCCGCATTGGTGCCGACCACGCCGCCGCCGAGGATGACGACCTTGCCCGGTGCCACGCCGGGCACGCCGCCCAGCAACACGCCACGGCCGCCCTGCGCCTTTTCGAGGCTATGGGCACCGGACTGCACCGACATGCGGCCGGCCACCTGGCTCATGGGCGCAAGAAGCGGCAGGCCGCCACGGGCGCTGGTCACGGTTTCATAGGCGATGCAGATTGCGCCCGAGTTGACGAGGTCCTTGGTCTGCTCCGGATCGGGGGCGAGGTGGAGGTAGGTATAGAGGATCTGCCCTTCGCGGAGCATCTTGCGCTCGCCGGCCTGCGGTTCCTTCACCTTCACGATCATGTCGGCCTTGGCGAAGATCTCGTCCGCAGTGGGAATGATCTTGGCGCCGGCCTTCTCGTAGTCGGCATCGCTGGAGCCGATGCCTGCACCGGCCTGGCTCTGCACCCACACGGTGTGGCCGCTGCGCACGGCTTCACGTACCGAAGTGGGCGTCATGCCCACGCGGTATTCATGGTTCTTGATTTCCTTCGGCACGCCGATGAGCATTTTGGTTTCCTCCGTCTTTTGAAGGCCGGAGAATACGCGAGAGCCCTCGCAATGTTTTCCCGAAGGAATGGTGCGGAGCCGCACTGACTGGAAAAATATTCCGAATTATGCTACGATAGCGGCATGAAATACCATGAATTGGATAAATCAGACAAAATCATCCTGAAAACCCTGCAGTCCAGCGCCCAGATGCCGCTGAGCGAAATTGCCGGGAAGGCGGGTCTCTCGCCCTCCACCTGCCACCGCCGCATCAAGGCGATGGAGGAGGCGGGGCTGATCCTCGGCTACGGCGCGCAGCTTGACCGCAAGCGGCTGGGCCTTGCCAACGAGTTCTTCGTGGAGGTGTCGCTTGCCGCCCAGACAGAAGAGGCCTTCGAGAAGTTCGAGAAGGCGGTGGCGCGGGTTCCGGAAATCCTCGAGTGCCACCTGATGAGCGGACAGTTCGACTATCTGCTCCGGGTCGTCGCGCGCGATGCCGAGGATTACGAGCGCATCCACCGCACGAGGCTGGCGCGGCTTCCGGGATTGCAGCGCATCCAGTCGTCGCTTGCGCTCCGCACTGTGAAGGCGGGCGGCGGCGTGCCGGTGGAGTGAGGCTTATTCGAGCGGGCCAGCCGAGATGCCCTGCCAGCGTGTAAAGGCAGGGAGATCCATGGCCGCGCCATTGCGCTCGTTGTCACGAAGACTGTGACCGAAGGTCCACGTCGTGCCGAACAAGATCGTGTGGCTGTTCACATGATCGTTTTCATTGTCCTGGTCGGCAAAATCCCCCCTATAGGCAATGTAAATCTTGCCGGGCCAATCAAAGTCACCCGGGAAGAAATCCAGTTCATGCTGGAGGCGAGCTCCCACCGACAGGATGTCGATGCCGTCATTGTCGCCATCCATCTCGCCATGGAGGTATGCCGCCTCCGCTTGCACAAGGGTGTTCTCTGCGAAGTAGTAACGCGCAAGCCCACGCACGTAGAAAGCGTCGCGGATCATGTCGTCATCATTGTGATCGCTGTCGAGGAAACCGGCCTGTGCACCCAGCGTCGCGTCACCGGCGTACCACTGCCCTTCAACGCCGAAGGTGTGCGTCTTGCCTCCGCCAGTCTTCTCGATTCCAACGTCTGCAAGGGCGCCGTAGAGGCCCAAAGCGCCGGTATCGCCCCTCATGTAGGCGTGCAGGCCACCGCCGAGGGTGGACAGGTAGGAGGCATCTGCGCCGCTATTGAGCCAGGCGTATTCTCCGAAGGCATCGCCCTGGAGGTTGAAACCGTTGCCCATGTCGAAATTGAGCCGGGCTACGCCCGCCGTGGTGGAATAGAAATCATCTTCTGGCGAATCGACGGCATTGCCCTTCAGAAACACGTAGCTGCTCTGGCTTTCGAACATGAAACGGATGGTGTTGTCATCCTGAACGAATGCGTCAGCTGCCCGCGCTGCGGAACTTCCCCAAGCAATACCTGCTGCAGAAATGACCGAGAGAAATACAGCTCTTTTGTTCATCTGACGTCTGCCCAGAAACAATTTGCCCGGCGGGGAACTTACCCGAGTTTGGCCGTGCCATGCAAAAGGAATTGAAGGGTTCAACGTTTGTGCCGGGGACCGTGTGACACACCGGCAACAGCTTCGCTCAGATGCTGCCCGCAGGCCGGTTGCTTCGATCCTTCCACAACATCCAGATGCCGGCGCCGATGACGATGACGGCCCCGGACCACGTGGAAGAATCTGGAAAATCACCGAAAAACACGATTCCGTTGCAGATCGCCCAGAGCAATGCGGTGTACTCGAACGGAGCGACGAAGTTTGCTTCCGCCGTCCTGTAGGCAAAGATGAAACCCGCCGAGGCAAGCGCGCTCAGCATCCCCATGAGGATGAGAAGGATCAACTGGTGCGTGTCCGGCCACACCCAGGGCCGCAGCAGGAAGAGCAGCGACTTGTCTGTGATGGAGGCGCTGGCGAAATGCGGGCCGATCAGACCGATAAGAAGTGCCACGCTGAAGTACGTGAGGTTCTGCCAGTTGGCGATCACCACCGGCTCGACGCGGAGCGACAGGTGCCGCCCGATCATCTGCCCGATGGCGTAACCCACGGCCGACCAGAGCGCATAGAGGGCGGCGGGCTGGAACGCCTCCGAACCCGGCCTCACCATCAGCATGACGCCACCGAAGCCGATGATGATGGCAATCCAGCGGTACCGCGGCACGCGCTCCCCCAACGCCCATCCGGCAAGCGCCGCTACGAAGAAGGGCATGGTGAAATAGATCGAGACCGAGGTGGCCAGCGGCAGCGTCGCGATCGACAGAACGAATCCGAAATAGGCCGTGCACAGAATGAAGGAGCGCAGCACCAGCATGGGGAGCAGGCGCGGCGGAAAAAGATTGGCCGGGCTGCTGGTGATGAGGAGCCAGGTAAAGAGCAGCGGCAGGGACGAGATGGTGCGGAAGATCACCGCCTCATAGGCGGGCAGGCTGCCGCTCACACCCTTCATGATCGCGTCCTGCATGGACGCAAGGCCCACCGAGCCCACGACGAAGAGCGCGGCCCGTGCGCGGCTCTGGAGGACCGTGCCGTCGCCCATGACTCAGCCGAGCGACCGGATGGTGTCAGCGAGGAGCTTGATGCCGGGTTCGATCTTCTTCTCGTCGATGGACGAGAAGGCCAGGCGGAAGAAATTGAGTGGTGGCTTGGCGCCGCCGAAAGTGATGCGCCCCGGTTCGATGAAGATGCTCTTGGCGAGGGCCGCCTTGTACAGCACCTCGCTGTCGAGCCGCGGCGGACCCTTCACCCAATAGGCGGTGCCACCGAAGGAGGGATTGCGCGAGGCATTGGGCAGGTGGTCGGCAAGCGCTTTCCCCATGATCTCCCAGCGGGCGCGGTAGGACTTGTGCAGGCGGCGGATGAGCGTGTCGTGATGGCCGAGCGAGAGGAAGAGGGCGGCGGCGCGCTGGTTGTTGTTGGGCGCATGGCGCACCATCAGGCGGCGGAGCGCGCGGGCCTCGGCGATCAACTCTTTGGGCCCCACCATGAAGCCGAGGCGCAGGCCCGGGAAGAGAGTCTTCGAGAGCGAGCCCACATAGATGACGCGGCCATCGTCATCGAGCGACTTCAACGCCGGGCAGGGCTCGTTCACGTAGTTGGTTTCGAACTCGTAGTCGTCCTCGATGATGAGGAAGTTTTGTTCCTGTGCCTTCTTCAGAAGCGCAAGGCGGCGCTCCAGCGGCATAGTCACCGTGGTCGGGAACTGGTGGCTGGGCGTGGTGAAGACGAGATCGAGATCATCGAGCGCCGCATTGACCACCAGACCTTGCTCGTCCACGGGGAGGAGCTTCACGTTGTCGGTGCGCAGGCGGAACATGTTGCGGGCATCGGTATAGCCCGGCTCTTCCATGCCCACCTTACTGCTGCGGTCAACGAGCAGGCTCGCCAGCAGGAAGAGGGCGTTCTGCGCGCCCAGCGTGATGAGGATTTCGTCGTCGCTCGCCATGATGCCGCGGCGCGGCAGGATGCGGCGGCGGATTCTGCTCCACCAGCAGCGGGTCGTCATGCTCCCACGAATCGTTGGTCCATGCGCCCAGCCACTTCTTGCCCAGCGCTTGGCGGGTGCACTCCCGCCATTCCGCCAGCGGGAAGAGCGTGTGGTCCACCTGTCCGTAGATGAAGGGGTAGGTGTAGTCCTGCCAGTTCAGCGGCTTCGACTGGTTTTCCTGTTCGGAGGGGCGGGTCTTGAACTGGCGGGAGACATCCGCCGCGGCGCCGCTCCGGGCGGCCCGCGTGCCGACGCTGCGCACCGTTGTGGCGGTGTCTTCCAGCGCCTTGTCGGCGACGTAATAGCCGGAGCGCTCGCGGGCGACGAGATAACCGTCGTCCAGCAGCCCCTGGTAGGCCAGAACCACGGTGTTACGCGACACGCCCAGCGACTTCGCCATCTTGCGGGTGGAGGGAATGGGTTCCGATTGGTCCAGTTTTCGGTCCAAGATCGCCGAGACAAGCGCTTCCCGTATCTGCGCCTGCAGGCTGGAGAATTCGGTCCGCTTCAGATGGATAAGCCAGTCGCGCACGTCGGTGGGTTCCGTGGTTGGATCATACTGGCCCTATGATAGGGCCAATTTGCCCCATAAATCCAGTACGCGGCGTTCTGGCACATCAGCGAAATTCGCATATGATGACCCGGCGCTGATACGGGACACAAATGACTGAGCCTGCCGTCGACACCCAGATCAAGACCTGGGACGAGATCAAGACGACTACCTGCTACATGTGCGCCTGCCGTTGCGGCATCAAGGTGTATCTGAAGGATGGCACGGTCAAATACATTGAAGGCAACCGCGACCATCCCGTGAACAAGGGCGTGATCTGCGGCAAGGGCGCCTCCGGCATCATGCAGCACACCTCGCCGTCGCGACTCTCGAAGCCGCTGATCCGCGTGGGTCCGCGCGGCTCCGGCGAATTTCGCGAGATCGAATGGGAAGAAGCGCTCCGCACCGCCACGCTGTGGCTCTCGGAAGTGCGTGGCAAGGATCCCCGGCGTCTCGCCTTCTTTACGGGCCGCGACCAGTCGCAGGCCTTGACTGGTTGGTGGGCCTCGCAGTTCGGCACGCCCAACTATGCCGCCCATGGCGGCTTCTGCTCGGTCAACATGGCGGCGGCGGGTCTCTACACCTATGGCGGCAGCTTCTGGGAATTCGGCGAGCCGGACTGGCAGCACTCGAAGTACTTCATGCTCTTCGGCGTGGCCGAGGACCACGCCTCGAACCCGATCAAGATGGGGCTGGGCAAGCTCAAGGCGCGCGGCGCCAAGATCGTCTCGATCAATCCCGTGAAGACGGGCTACTCGGCGATTGCCGATGAATGGATCGGCATCCGCCCCGGCACCGACGGATTGTTTGCCGGCGCGCTCATCCACGTGCTGATGGAGCTGCAGAAGATCGACGGTGAATATCTGCTGCGCTTCACCAATGCGCCGTGGCTGGTGATCGAGAATCCGGGCGGCGCCGACGATGGCCTGATCCTGCGCAATGCCGCGGGCACGCCGCTCGTCTACGATCCGCAGACCGAAGGCACCAAGGTGGCCGGCACCTACGGCATCAATCCTCCGCTGATGGGCCGCTTCACGCTTGAGGATGGGCGCAAGGTGGTGACGAGCTTCACCCTCATCGCCGAGCGCTTCCTCAGCAAGGACTATGCGCCGGAAACGGTGGCGGCGGCCTGCGGCGTTCCCGCCAGCACCATCCGCCGCATCGCCGGCGAGCTCGCCCACACCGCCTTCGAGCAGACGATCGAGCTTGATATTCCGTGGACGGACTATCTCGGCCGACAGTACGAGAAGACACGCGGACGGCCCGTGTCCTTCCATGCCATGCGCGGCATCTCCGCCCATTCCAACGGCTTCCACACCTGCCGCACCATCCATCTCCTGCAGATCATGCTGGGCACCATCGATTGCCCGGGCGGCACGCGCTACAAGCCGCCGTTCCCCAAGCCCATTCCGCCCGGCGTGAAGCCCGCCGGAAAGCCTGGGCAGGTGAAGCCGCTGACACCGCTGCCGGGGCCGCCGCTTGGATTCGTGACCTCGCCAGACGATCTGCTGGTCGATGAATTCGGCACGCCGCAGCGGATCGACAAGGCCTATTCCTGGGATGCCCCCATCGCCGCCCACGGCATGATGCACATGGTCATCAACAATGCCGCGAAGGGCGACCCTTACTCCGTCGACGTGCTCTTCATGTACATGGCCAACATGAGCTGGAACTCGGCCATGAACGTGCCCGACACGCTGAAGGCGCTGACGGCGGTGCGCGACGACGGCGAGTACGTGATCCCGCACATCATCTATTCCGATGCCTATGCCTCCGAGATGGTGCACTACGCCGACCTCATCCTGCCGGACACCACTTACCTCGAGCGCTGGGACTGCATCTCGCTGCTCGACCGTCCGGTGTCGGAGCCCGATGGCCCGGCGGATTCGATCCGCCAGCCTGTCGTGGCGCCGGATCGTGACGTGCGGCCCTTCCAGGATGTGCTGCTTGATCTCGGCGCGCGGCTTGGCCTTCCCGCCATGGTGAAGCAGGACGGCACGCCGCGCTATCCCGGCGGCTACCCCGACTACCTCGTGAACCACGAGCGTGCGCCGGGCCTCGGGCCTCTCGCCGGGTTCCGCGGGCATGAGGGGCGCATGTCGGGCAGGGGGCCGGTGAACCCGAAGCAGCTCGAGCAGTACATCGAAAACGGCTGCCATTGGTTCCAGGAAATTCCGGACCGCGCCAAGTACTACAAGCACGTGAACTGGGACTATCTCGACTGGGCCACCTTCATGGGCTTCCTCGCCAAGCCCGAGCCCATCATCCACCAGCTTTACTCGGAGCCGCTGCAGCGCTTCCGCCTTGCGGCCCGCGGCTTCGGGCAGGTGACGCCGCCGCCCGAGCACCGCCAGCGCATCGAGACCTACTTCGATCCCATTCCCTTCTGGTATGCGCCCTTCGAGGGTGAGCAGGTGAGCGGTGAGGCATTCCCCATGCACGCGATCACGCAGCGACCGATGGCGATGTATCACGCCTGGGGATCGCAGAATTCCTGGCTCCGGCAAATCCTCGGCCGCAACTGGCTCTACATCCACCGCAAGCGCGCCGCGAAACTCAACATCGCGGATGGTGATTGGGTGACGGTCACGTCCCATCACGGCCAGATCAAGTGCCAGGCGAAGCTCATGGACGGACAGAACGAAGACACGGTGTGGACGTGGAACGCCATCGGCAAGCGGAGCGGCACATGGGGCCTCGCCAAGGATGCGCCCGAATCCAAAAAGGGATTCCTGCTCAATCACTTGATCAGCGATCTGCTTCCGGAACGTGAAGGCGGCTACCGCTATTCCAACAGCGACCCCGTGACGGGGCAGGCGGCGTGGTATGATCTCCGCGTGCGCGTCGAGAAGGCGGCGGACCAGTCGGCCGAGAGCGCGCCGCAGTTCCCGAGCCTCAAGAACGTGGGGGTGAAGGCATGACATCGCTTCCCGCCAGCACGCAGAAGAAGCTCGGCCTCGTCATCGATCTCGACATCTGCGTGGGCTGTCAGGCCTGCGCAACGTCATGCAAGGAGTGGAACACGCAAGGCGTCTCCGCCCCGCTCTCCGACGACAAGCCACGGAGCGCCGAGCCCATGGGCACATGGCTGAACCGCATCCACGGCTACGAGGTGAAGGAGCAGGGGCAGCAGGAATCCCGCATCGTGCATTTCCCGCGCTCGTGCCTGCATTGCGAGACCCCGGCCTGCGTCACCGTCTGCCCCACGGGTGCCTCCTACAAACGCGCCGAAGACGGCATCGTGCTGGTGAATCCCGAGACCTGCATCGGCTGCAAGCTCTGTTCCTGGGCCTGCCCCTATGGCGCGCGTGAATACGACTATCCCACCGGCGTGATGAAGAAGTGTACGCTCTGCGTCGACCGCATCTACAACGAGAACTTCGCCGAGGAAGACCGCCTGCCGGCCTGCGTGAAGGCTTGCCCCACAGGTGCCCGCAGCTTCGGCGATCTCGGCGATCCTGCGTCCGATGTCTCGAAGCTGGTTGCCGATCGCGGCGGCTACGACCTGCTGCCCGAGATGGGCTACAAGCCCACCAACAAGTATCTGCCGCCGCGCGCCCGCCGCGATCAACAGACCTTCGCGGAACCTCTGCCCAAGTCCGATGGCTCGGCGCTGGAAAAGCTCTTCGCCTGGGCCGACAGGCTGATGACCAGTGCCAAGGCCTCGGCCCGCGCCAACGAAACCGACCTGTCCGACAGGCTGGAAGGGTGATGCCGGAATGAATCCCGCCTATTCGGTGATCCTGTTCACGACTGCCTCAGGCGCGGGCTACGGCCTTCTCGCCTTGCTGGGACTCGTGGGTGTCAACCACGGCCAGGCCTCGTCCATCGCTTTCGGTGTGACGTCGATGCTGCTGGCGCTGGCGCTCATCACCGTGGGCCTGCTCTCGTCCACCTTCCATCTCGGCCATCCCGAGCGGGCGTGGCGGGCGCTATCGCAGTGGCGCTCCTCCTGGCTCTCGCGCGAGGGTGTTGCGGCAATCGTCGCCTACCCGGTGGCGCTCGCTTTCGGACTCGTGTGGAGCGGGCTGATCGAGAAGCCGGAGTGGATCACGCCGCTCGGCCTCGCCTGCGTGGTGATGAGCTTCATCACCGTGCTCTGCACCGGCAAGATCTACGCCTCGCTGAAAACCATTCCGCAGTGGCACAACGGCCTCACGGTGCCCGTCTACCTCCTCTTCGGCCTTGCCACGGGTTCGGTGGTGCTGATGGCGGTGGCCACCATCTTCGGCCGCTTCCAGGGCTTCCAGGTGATCTTCACCATCGTCGCCCTCATCATCGTGGGCGTGCTGAAGAGCCTCTACTGGCGGTCGATCGACAACGCTATTCCGCGTTTCACTATGGGCGATGCCACGGGCCTCAAGGGTGATGTGCGCCAGTGGGAGGTTCCGCACACCAACGTGAACTTCATCCAGAAGGAGATGGGCTACGTGGTGGCGCGGAAGCACGCGGAGAAGCTGCGCAACATGGTGGTGATTGCACTCGCCGTTGCGGTGATCATTTCGCTGCTCGCCTGGGCGGTGACGCCGTGGCTTTCCTTCATCGCAGCGGCTGCCGCGCTCTTCGCCGCGGCGGTCGAACGCTGGCTCTTCTTCGCCGAAGCGACCCACGTGGTGAACCTCTACTACGGTCTTGATAAGGCCTAGAGTTCGACACAAACCTGCCTCAATCCGGCACGTCCTGTTAACCAGCTGTTAACCATGATCCCTTCACATCCTGCCTGCTGGGGTGCGTTGCGTAGAAGGGTTTTTCAGTCGTGTCAGTCATGTCCACGTCCCGTATGTCGTTGCGTCTCCTGGGCCGCTCATATCTGGCCTTCGTGCTCGCACCCGAACCGCCATTCAATGAATGGCTTGCTGAACTTGATGCGCGCCTGCTGCATCAGGCGTCGTTCTTCTCGAACCGTCCGGTCATCCTCGATCTTGCCGCGCTCTCGCCCACCATGGCGGAGACGCAGCATGTTATCGCCGCCGTCGAGTCACGGGGCCTCCGCCTCGTTGCCGTCGAAGGGGTGAATGCCGACTGGGTGTCGCCGCGGCTGGCGCCGCTGCCGGGAACGCCCATGCCCATCGGCGTCTTCAATCCGAAGGATGCCGACGGCAAGCCGCCGCCGCGCCAGGCGCGCTTCTCGCTTGCCGAGAAGCCGGACCTCAACAAGCCCGCAGCGAGCCTCCTCGTCGAGGAGCCCTTGCGCTCCGGCCAGTCCCTCATCTTCCCGCAAGGGGACGTGACGGTGATCGGCTCGGTTGCCTCCGGCGCCGAGATCGCCGCCGGCGGCTCCATCCACATCTACGGCACGCTGCGCGGACGCGCCTTTGCCGGCACCAACGGCAATGCCAAGGCCCGCATCTTCTGCAACCGGTTCGATGCCGAGTTGCTGGTGATCGACGGCCTCTACAAGACCGCAGACGACTTCGATCCGGCCCTGCGCGGTGCGCAGGTGCAGGCACGGCTCGACCGCGACGTCCTCAACATCGAAGTCTTTCATTGATCATCATCAGGAGTAGGTAACATGTCGAAAGTCATAGTCGTCACGTCAGGCAAGGGTGGCGTGGGCAAAACAACAACAACCGCAGCCCTGGGGTCGGCGCTGGCCATGAACGGCAAGTCTGTCGTGGTGGTGGACTTCGATGTCGGCCTGCGCAACCTCGACCTGATCATGGGCGCCGAGCGCCGCGTGGTCTATGACCTCATCAACGTCACGCAGAACCAGGCCAAGCTGCATCAGGCGCTCATCCGCGACAAGCGTCTCGAGAACCTCTGGCTGCTGCCCGCCTCGCAGACCCGCGACAAGGATTCGCTGAACGAGAAGGGCCTCGGCCGCCTGATGAAGGAGCTGAAGGCGCAGTTCGATTTCATCATCTGCGACAGCCCCGCCGGCATCGAGCGCGGCGCCATTCTCGCCATGCGCTATGCAGATGAAGCGGTGATCGTCACCAATCCGGAAGTCTCCTCGGTGCGCGATTCCGACCGCATCATCGGGCTTCTCGATTCCAAGACCGAGAAGGCGGAGAAGGGTGGCAAGGTGGAGAAGCACCTGCTGATCACCCGCTATGACCAGAACCGCGCCGGTCGCGGCGACATGCTGAAGATCGACGACGTGCTGGAAATCCTGCTGGTGCCGCTCCTCGGCGTCATCCCCGAGAGCGAGCAGGTGCTGCGCGCCTCCAACATCGGCCAGCCGGTCACCGTCGCCAAGCCGATGTCGGCGCCGGCGCGGGCCTATTCCGATGCCGCGCGCCGTCTCCTCGGTGAGCAGCTGGCCATGAATGTTCCGCTCGAACGCTACAACCTCATCTCCCGGATCTTCGGCGGGAGGGCTGCATGAATTTTCTGAACCGATGGTGGAAGCCGCGCGAGCCGGAGCCTTCGACCGCCCCCGTGGCGCGCGAACGCCTGCAAGTGCTGCTCTCGCACGAGCGGGGCGCGAACGGGCAGTCCAATCTCCTGGGCCTCATCAAGGAGGACGTGCTGGCGGCGATCAAGCGTCACATCAGCATTCCCTCCGAGGCCGTTCATGTGAAGGTGGAGCGCCGCAAGGCCATCTCCACCATGCGCATCTCGCTCGACCTGCCGAAGTAGAAAAGCAAAGTTGAGGGTGGCCGCCTCGTCCGCGCTGGCATAGAGTTGCCGGCAAAGGCGAGGTGACAACATGCCCAACATGCTGGCGGATGGCGTGCGCTGGTTCGACGACTGGTTTGCCCTGCGCGAAGTGGCGCGGGGCATCCATGCCATTGGCGAACCGCGCTTCCACCAGATCAACTGGAACTATCTTGTGCTGGGGAACGAGCGGGCGCTGCTCTTCGACACGGGCCCCGGCGTGCGCGACATCCTGCAGGTGGTGAAGGCGCTGACGCCGCTGCCCCTGACCGCCATGCCCTCACACATGCATTTCGATCACACCGGCAACATCACCCGCTTCTTTGACGTCGCGGTGGCGGACCTGCCGCTGTTGCGCGCCTTCGAGCAGGACGGGATGCTGCAGGAACCCGGCAATCTCTTCCTCGGCCACTACGAGGGGATGAAGTGGACGCCCTTCCGCGTGAGCCAGTGGCTGCCGCCCGGTCATGTGATCGATCTCGGCGGACGGCGGCTGGAGGTGATCCACACGCCCGGCCATTCGCCGGATCACGTGGCCTTGTGGGACAAGGAGGCGGACGTGCTGCTCGCCGCCGACTTCCTGTATCTGGGCGCGCTCTATGCCCAGGTGCCCGGCTCGAACCTCGCCGACTACGAGCGGGTCTGTGAAAGCCTGCTGACGCGGCTTGGGCCCAAGTCGCGCATCTTCGGCGCCCACGGCATGCCGGATGCGAAGGGCCAGCACACCGCGCCGGAACTTGCCAAGGCGGATGCGGAAGCGCTGCTATCCACGCTGAAAATCCTGAAGAAATCCGGCGAGACGCCAAGCCGGGTGGAGGTCAACGAGCGCATGTACCTGCTCATCGGCCCACACGCATATGAGGCTTGGCAGGCAGCAAAGTGATCTATATAAAGAAATCTTTATATGGAATTGAGAGGTCGAACCCATGCCGAAAGTCTCCTTCACCGAAGCTCTGGCCACGCGCCCCTGGCTTCTGGCCGATGGCGCCACGGGGACGAACTATTTCCAGATGGGCCTTGTCTCGGGTGATGCGCCCGAGATGTGGAACTTCGAGCACCCCGAGCGGGTGCGCGAGCTGCACCGCCGCTTCATCGAGGCAGGTGCCGACATCGTTCTCACCAACTCCTTTGGTGGCAACCGCCACCGCCTGAAGCTGCACAACGCGCAGGACAAGGTGCACGAGGTGAATGTCGCCGCCGCGAAGAATGCCCGCGCCGAAGCGGACGCCGCGGGCAGGGACGTCTATGTCGGCGGCTCGATCGGCCCCACCGGCGAAATCTTCATGCCGGTCGGCATGATGCCCTATGAGGAAGGCGTTGCCGCCTTTGCCGAACAGGCCATGGCCTTGAAGGATGGCGGCGTCGACGTGCTGTGGATCGAGACCATGTCGTCGGAGGAAGAACTGCGTGCGGCTGTCGAAGGGGCAGCGCAGGCGGGCCTTCCCATCGTCACCACCATGAGCTTCGATACCAACGGGCGCACCATGATGGGGATCACGCCCAAGGCCTTCGGCGCCATCACCGCAGCACTGCCGCACCAGCCCTGCGCCATCGGCGCCAACTGCGGCGTCGGCGCATCCGAACTCGTGGCAACCGTCATGGGCATCACCGAGGCGCGCCCCGATGCCGCCGTGGTGGCCAAGGGCAATTGCGGCATCCCGCAATATGTCGATGGCAAGATCCACTACACCGGCACACCCGAACTGATGGCGGACTATGCCCGCATCGCGCTTGATGCCGGTGCCAAGATCATCGGCGGCTGCTGCGGCACGAGCCCGGAACATCTCGCCTCCATGCGGAAGGCGCTGGAAGGTTACAGCCGCGGACCGCGGCCGACGTTCGAGCTGATCGAAACCAAGCTCGGCCCGGTCTCGGAACTCGCCAAGGGCGTGGACAAGGCAGCCGATGGCGCGGCCCGCCGCGAACGCCGCCGCGGCTGATGAAAAGCTTCGAGGCCCGGCACTATCTGCTGAAGGCCTCGGTTCTGTGGGACAGGGTCGAGAACAGGGAGAGCTATCCCTATTCACTCCCTGTGCTGAGAGGGCTGGAAGAGATTGTCTTTCATCCCAAGGTCACCTTCTTCGTGGGTGAAAACGGCGCCGGAAAATCAACGCTGGTGGAGGCCTTGGCCATTGCCTGGGGCTTCAATCCCGAAGGCGGCACGAAGAATTTCAACTTCCGCACGGCGGAGGCGCATTCGTCACTTCATTCGAACCTGCGCCTGACGAGAGGCACGAAGCGGGCGCGCGACGGCTTCTTCCTGCGGGCCGAAAGCTTCTTCAACGTGATCACAACCATTGACCGGCTGGATGAGGAACCGGGCGCCGGTCCGCCCATCAAGGACAGCTATGGCGGTGTTTCGCTGCACACACGCTCCCACGGCGAATCCTTTTTCGACCTGCTGGAACACCGCTTCGGTGGACACGGCCTCTACATCCTGGACGAGCCTGAAGCAGCACTTTCGCCTTCGCGGCAGCTTACGATGCTGGTGCGGATGCACGACCTGATTGCCCAGGACTCGCAATTCATCATTGCCACGCACTCGCCCATCCTCATGGCCTACCCGGATGCCCTGATCTACCAGATCAGCAGCCGCGGGCTGGAGCGCGTGGCCTATGAGGACACAGAGCACTACCAGGTGACGCGCGCCTTCCTCAACCGCCCCGGGCAGATGCTGGAGCAGCTCCTGAAATAGTGCGCGTTGCTGGCTTCGGCTGATTGATGCCGGTCAATGCGCCGCCATGATCGTGGCGCATGCTTGAAAGATGCTGAATCGGGCCTTCCTTGACGGCAGCACCTGGGGCGCTCCGGGCGCGCGCGTGGAGCATGTGGAGACGCATGCGGCACACGTCTTTCTGGTGGGCGAGCGGGCCTACAAGATCAAGAAGGCGGTGAAGTATCCCTATCTCGATTTCTCGAGCGTGGAGAAGCGCGAGGCCGTGCTGGCGCGCGAACTGGAGACGAACCGCATTTTTGCGCCGGACATCTATCTGCACGTCGCTCATGTGCTGGATGAGCCCGTTCTCGTCATGCGGCGCTTCCGCGGCGATGATCTGCTGGCCGAACGACTGAAGCGTGGCCCGATGCCGGCAGACCTGTCGCGGGCGCTTGCTCGCGCGGTGGCGGACTCCCACCGGGCAGCACCGCGCCGCGATGTGGCGGGTGCGGGCATCATGCGCGGCCTCGTCAACCAGCTGAGCCAGACCTTTGCGGCCTCGCCGGATGTCTTCGAGCGGTGTGATGCCGAGCGTTTTGCCAGCGAGGCCATGGCCCATCTCGCCCGGCTTGCGCCGCTGCTCGATGCGCGGAGCGGCAAGGGGCTTGTGCGGCGCTGCCATGGCGACCTTCATTCCGGCAACATCGTGGTGATCGGCGAACGGCCGCTGCTCTTCGACTGCATCGAATTCAGCGAGGAAATCGCCACCATCGATGTGCTCTATGATCTCGCCTTCCTGCTGATGGACCTTGTGCATCGCGGGCAGGGGCAGGGGGCCAACCGCCTGTTCAACCATTATCTCAACATGCGCCGCGCCGAGGAGGACTTCTCAGGACTCGCAGCCCTGCCGCTCTTCCTCGCCATTCGCGCTGGAGTACGTGCACTGGTGACGGCGGACCGCATGCACACCGCTGAAAGCGGAGGCCAAGCGAAGGCGCGCGACGAAGCCCGCAGTTACCTGCGGAATGCGCTCGCCGAATTGCGGCCAACGCCGCCGCGGCTCATCTGCATCGGCGGATTGTCCGGCACGGGAAAATCCACGCTTGCCGATGCGCTTGCGCCAATAGTGGGCTCCATTCCGGGTGCAGTGCTGGTGCGGAGCGACGTGGAGCGGAAGGTGATGGCGGGCGTGGCCGAAACCGAGAAGCTGCCCTTCGACAGCTACACGCCGCAGGCCTCGCAGCATGTATACGAGGCAGCCTTTGCCCGCGCCTCCACCGCGCTGAAGGCGGGCCACGCCGTCATTCTCGATGCAGTCTTCTCAAAGCCCGAGGAACGCCGGGCAGCGGAGCAGGTGGCGCGCGATACGGGCGTGGCCTTTACGGGCCTCTGGCTGGAGGCGAAGCCCGCCCAGATGAAGGCGCGGGTGGCGCAGCGTCACAACGATGCCTCGGACGCCGATATCGCCATCGTGGAAAAGCAGATGCTCCGGGGCACCGGCGAGGTGGACTGGCATCACATCGATGCAGGCGGCGGACCGGCGGACACGCTGGCCCGCGCCAAGGCACTCGTCTAGCGGGCGCTCCACTCGAAGGCCTTCACCACCACCGGCTTGCCCAGCATGAAGCAATCGGAAATGAGCTGCAGCGGCGAGGCATCCACATCGCTCTTCTTCGCCTTCAGCAGGCGGGCGAACTTGGCGTAGATGTCCTCGTACTCGTGAAGCTCAGCCTCGCGCACGGTCTTGCCGTTCACCGCCAGCACCGAGCCGCCCTTGCTGAGGTGCAGCTTCAGGCCGTCGGTGGTGCCCACTTCGATCTCCCAGGTCTCGCCTGAGGTCTGGCGCCAGTCCATGCTGGCCGAGAGATCGGCAGAGAGGCCGTCACCGCGCTTGAAGCGGATCTCGGCGGCAATCGGTGTGGCCGAATTGGACGGCACCTCGATCGTTGCCTCCTCCACGAAGATGGGTTCCGGCAAAATCTTGGTGACGATGGAGATGGCGTTGATGCCGGGATCGAGTACGCCGAAGCCGCCCGGCTCCCAAATCCACTGCTGGCCGGGATGCCACTTGTTCACGTCTTCCTTCCAGTTCACGCGGAGGAAGTTCACCGTCTTGCCCTTGAGGCGCTTCTTCGCCTCGTCGACGGAGGCGTTGTAGCGCGAGTGCCACGTGGCATAGAGCACGCGGCGCTTCTTCCTGGCATAGGCTTCCATCGAGAGAAGCTCGCCCACGGTGGGCGTCGGCGGCTTTTCGATCAGCACGTGCCAACCCGCATCGAGGCATTCCCGCGCCATGGCAAGGCGCACCGATGGCGGCGTGCAGAGCGCCACGGCGTCGATCGCCAGCTTGCTCTTCTGCAATTCGGCGATGGAGCGGAAGCAGGGCACGTCCTCGATGGTGCCGTGACGGCTGACGCCCGCGGCGAGCTTGAACTTCTTGTTCTTGAGGATGCAGGGAATGTGCTGATCGCGTGCGATCTTGCCGATGCCGACAACGGCGATTTTGAAGGCCATGGTGTGTGTCCTCAGCTCAGTGTTGCCTTGAGAGATGAAATGAAGCGGCTCACTTCGTCTGGCGTGTTGTAGTGGGCGAGGCCCACCCGCAGCACGCCGCCCTTGTCCATGAGGCCCATGCGGTTCACGGGCTCGAGAGCATAGTTGTGGCCGGACCAGACGAACATGTTCTCGCCCGCGAAATGCTTGGCGAGTGTGACGGGCTGCACGCCCTCGACGGTGAATGACACGGTGGGCACGCGGCGGTGCACGGCGTTGGCCGAGGCGATGCCGCGCACCTTCAGGCCCTTGATGCCGCTGATGCCGTCGATGAGCTGCTGCGTGAGCGACTGCTCATAAGCTTCCATGCTCTTCCAGGCCGTCACGAGCTGCTGGCGGCGGTTGTCTCCGGTGCCGAGCGAGGCGAGATATTCGACCGCCCCCAGGCAGCCTGCCATGCCCTCGTGCGACAGTGTTCCGGTCTCGAACTTGTGCGGCAGGTCTTCACCCACCGGGCGGACCTTGTAGCCGAAAGTCTCCTTCAGCCGCTCGGTGCGGCCCCAGAGAATGCCCATGTGCGGCCCGAACCACTTGTAGGCGGAGGAGACGAGGAAGTCGCAACCGACGGCTGCGACGTCGATGAGGCCATGGGGCGCGAACTGCACCGCATCGATGTAGCTGATCACGCCTGCCGCCCGGGCCTCGGCGCAGAAGCGCGTCACGTCGTTGATGGTGCCGGTGCAGTTGGAGGCATAGCCCATGGCGAGCAGGCGGGTGCGCGGCGACAGCACCTTGCTCAGGGCATCGTCGGGGAACTCGAAGGTGTCGGGATCGAAATCCATCCAGCGCACGGTGAGGCCCTTGTCCTCGGCCAGCAGCAGCCAGGGGGCGACATTGGCATCGTGGTCCATGCGCGAGAGGACGATCTCGTCGCCCGTCTTGAATTGCCGCCCGAGGCAGCGCGACATGTGGAGCGTCAGCGTGGTCATGTTCTGGCCGAAGACGATCTCGTCGGGCGAGGCGGCGCCGTACAGATCAGCGACCGCCACGTGGGCCTCATGGACCAGCGCATCGGCATCCACGGTGGTGCGGAAATAGCCGCCCAGATTGGCGTTCTTGCGGACCAGCGCCTCGAGGGTGCGGTCGATGACGCGCTGCGGCACCTGGGTCCCGGCGGGGTTGTCAAGGTAGGCGCGGGGACGGCCCCCGTCGGTCAGGGCAAGGGCGGGGAACTGGCTGCGGACGGCGTCGATGGGGAAAGGGGCGGTCATGGGACTCTCGAGGGGGTACTCTTGAAGGACTCATCAGGCAGGTGAGGAGAACAGCCCTTGCCACCTCCGTCGCTTTCCGGCAAGTGGAGGTCGTGTCGTGACTGCGGCCCTCAAAACAAGCCGATATTCTCGCGATTACAACGCAGATGTGGAGCGCCCGATGAGCGATGCTGGTGATCTTGACCTGAACACCCTCAATGACGAGGAACTTGTCCAGCAGGTCCACGACGATCTCTATGACGGCCTCAAGGAAGAGGTCGAAGCCGCCGTCCACATTCTGCTCGGTCGCGGCTGGGCCCCCTACAAGGTTCTGACCGAAGCCCTGGTCGAAGGCATGCGCATCGTCGGCGTCGATTTCCGCGACGGCATCCTCTTCGTGCCGGAAGTGCTCCTGGCCGCCAACTCCATGAAGGCCGGCATGGCCATCCTTCGTCCGCTGCTCATCGCCACCGGCGCACCGCGCCTCGGCAAGATGGTGATCGGCACGGTGAAAGGCGACATTCACGACATCGGCAAGAACCTCGTCGGCATGATGATGGAAGGTGCGGGCTTCGAAGTCGTCGACCTCGGCATCAACAACCCGGTCGAGAAGTATCTGGAAGCCATCGAAACCCACCAGCCGGACATCCTCGGCATGTCGGCGCTGCTGACCACGACCATGCCCTACATGAAGGTCGTGATCGACACGATGAAGGAAAAGGGCATCCGCGACGACTACACCGTTCTGGTGGGCGGCGCGCCGCTGAACGAGGACTTCGCCAAGGCGATCGGCGCCGACGCCTATTGCCGCGACGCGGCCGTGGCCGTGGAAACCGCCAAGAGCTTCATGGCGCGCAAGCACAACCAGCTCGGCTGAGAAACTACGTCCGCCTGAAACGCAAAAAGCGCCGCGAGAGAAGCGGCGCTTTTCGTTTGGAATGAAGCGGAGCGGCTCTTGCCACCCCGCCGAATTCTATTACGTGCCAGACGAGATGTGGCCGGCGATGGACGAGAACGAGCCCGTGATCGCGGAAGCCAGGGTCGGCATGACGGTCACGAGAGCGAGGCCCATGGCAGCGGCGATGAGGCCGTACTCAATGGCGGTCGCGCCGGATTCGTCCTTGAAAAACTTCTTCATGTGAATACTCCAACTGTATTACTGACTGCACCTATTCACGACATGCCGTCAGCGGAATGCTGGTCGCCTCGTGAATATGCACACACACTACCTTGCAGTTTTTAACGAGGGCTGAATTCGGGGCTCCGCATTAAACCCAGTTCATGAATTTGCGGACAGGATGGAAGTTGTGGTGAATAGCGGGTTAATGCCGCCGGGGGGCGGGCGCCTTGCCGGCAAACAGCAAAAAGGCGCCCCGGGGGAGCGCCTTTCTGTTGGAGTGAAGCGGCGTCGCCGGCCGCCCACACACGAAAGCGATTACGTACCGGACGAGATGTGGCCGGCGAGCGACGAGAACGAGCCCGTGATCGCGGAGGCCAGGGTCGGCATGACGGTGACAAGGGCGAGGCCCATGGCAGCGGCGATGAGGCCGTATTCGATAGCGGTCGCGCCGGATTCGTCCTTGAAGAACTTGATCATTGTGTAACTCCGATAACTCTCTTTGACGCCCACGATCTGCCAACAGCTTTTGCGGATGGCCCGTGTTGCTGGATCAGAGCCTACGGGTTGGACGCCTAAGGACATGGCAACACAATGAATCGCATTTTATCCAAATCGCGCGTTCTCGCGCTGCTGTGCGGATGTGCTGAAGAAAGGCTTAACGGCGGCCCGGCGTGCGGCTGGCCCCGAAACGCAAAAGGCGCCCCCGAAGGAGCGCCTTTCGTTTGGAATGAAGCGGAGCGGCTCTTGCCACCCCGCCGAATTCTATTACGTGCCAGACGAAATGTGGCCGGCGATGGACGAGAACGAGCCCGTGATCGCGGAAGCCAGGGTCGGCATGACGGTGACAAGGGCGAGGCCCATGGCAGCGGCGATCAGGCCGTATTCGATGGCGGTTGCACCGGATTCATCCTTGAAAAACTTCTTCATGTGTTTTCTCCAACTAAACTACTGACTGCACCTATCCACGAAAGGCCGTCAGCGGATGCCGGTTGCTTCGTGAATATGCCCCAGACTAGGCAGGTGGGCTTTAATGACTGCTGAAGGCGTTATTTAAGATTTGAAATGTCGCTGCCGAATTTGGCGCGGGCCGCTTTCGTGGTTAAATGACTGCTAACAAACGGGCCGGCACAGGAGCGCTTCGGCATGGCGGAACGGGCACCACTGGACCTTGCCCCCTCGGAGGGGCTGGAACGCACCTCGGGCGAGGGGCGGGTGCTGCTGCTCGCCTGCGGGGCTCTGGGCCGCGAGATCGTCGATCTGGTGGAGGCCAACCGCTGGACCGCCTTCGACATCCAGTGCCTGCCGGCCAAGTGGCACAACACGCCGGAGCTCATCGTGCCAGCGCTCCGCGAGAAGATCCGCGCCAACCGCGAACACTATGAAAGCCTCTACGTGCTCTATGGCGACTGCGGCACGGGCGGCCTCATCGACACCATGCTGGCGGAGGAGGGCGTGGAGCGGATCGAGGGCCCGCACTGCTATTCATTCTTCACCGGCAACGCGAAGTTCCTGGAAACCGCTGATGACGATGTGACGGTGTTCTTCCTCACGGACTATCTGGCGCGCCACTTTGAAAAACTGGTCTGGCAGGGGCTGGGCCTCGACCGCCACCCGGAGCTGCTGTCGGCCTATTTCGGCAACTACACGAAGATCGTCTATCTCGCGCAGACCAAGGATGCGGGGCTGGAGGCCAAGGCGAAGGCCGCCGCCCAGAAGCTCGGCCTCGGATACGAGTACCGCTTCACCGGCTACGGTGATCTGGCAAGCGAGATGGCGAAGCGCGCCTGATCCTCACCACTGGGCGAGGTGATATTCGCCATCGCAGATGGCGTAGTAGTCGCCCTTGTCGGCGCAGTAGATGTGACCCTCGGTGACAAGCCCGGTCTTGCCGTTGAGGGAGCCCGCCGCAACCGAGGTGCTGTCGCGGCCATCCGCCTTCCAGAACAGCAGCGAACCGCAGGCCTTGCAGAAGCCGCGCCCGGCGCTGGCGCTGGCCCGGTACCAGGCGAGGGTGGACTCGCTGGTGAACGTGAGGTCGGCGTTCTGGCAGGAGGTGAAGGCGGCGTAGTGGCCGGACTGCTTGCGGCACTGGCTGCAGTGGCAGGCGATGACGGGACGCAGGGGCCCGCTGATCTCGAAGGCAACGCCGCCGCAAAGGCACGATCCGGTGATCATCCCCGCATCTCCTGGTTCAGTTTCGCGATATGGTCGGGGCCAATACCGCAGCACCCGCCGAAGATGGTGGCCCCGAGTTCATGCCAATGCCGCGACTGGCTGACGAGTTCCGCGGGCGGGATCACATCCACGAATTCCCAGTCGGGCGAGCGGAAGTAGCCGCATTCGGGATAGGTGGCGATGGGGCCGGACCAGTATTGGCGCAGGACGCGGATCGCTTCGCCCGTGTCGTTGGGCGAGGTGTGCATGATGCTCATAGCGTCGGGCTTGAGGGCGGCCAGCTTCGCCGCAATGTCGTTGAACCGGCAGTCGGCCCGGCCCCAGCCCTGCAGGCCGCCGGCTTCCGATTTCTCCGCCGACATGCCGATCCACACGGGAAGACCCGTCTCGAGGGCCGCTTCGCTCGCCCAGACGGCGTAGTCGGTGTCGCGCATCATCTCCATCATGATGAGATCGACGCCGGCGGCCTTGAGGCCGTTCGCCTTCATCCGGAAAAGGGCGCGGGCATCCGCCTCGCTCCATTCATGGGCGAGATTGTTGCGGTCGGAACCCGTCTGCATCGGCCGCATGGTGGACATGGAACCCGCCACGCAGACCTTGGTTCCGGCAGCCGCCTCCTGCGCCAGCTTCACGGCGATGGCATCGATGCGGTTCACGTCCGCCGCGCGCCCGATGTGGCTGAAGAGCAGCGGGCTCGTGGCGAAGGTATTGGCCGTGATGATGTCGGCACCGCAGGCCACGTAGTCCCTGTGCACGTCGCGAACGATGTCGGGGCTCGTGAGGTTGGCATCGGCGCACCAGGTGTCGCCGCTCATGGCCGCACCGCGGCGCTGGATGTCGGTGCCGGTGCCGCCGTCGAGGATGATCGTTTCGCCGCGGGCGAGCTTGGCGCGAATGAGGTCGTAACCCATCAGGTGTCTTTCTTGCGGGCCTCGGCAAAGGCCCTCATGTGGAATTGCATCTGTGCCGGGGCGTAGGCGTAGCCTCTGCCCACGGGGCAGGCAAGCCGCGCAAGGCAGCCGCCTGTCATGCAATCCTGGCCCGCCTCGGAGAGCACATGACGGCCGCAAGTCTTGTAGTCGTAGCCCGTGCCGTCGAAGGCCCCGACCGGGCAGGAGGAAAGGCAGGGCTTCTCCAGACAGCTTTCACACGGATGCGCGCCCGCCGAGAGGCGCGGCAGGTCGAACGCCACCGGAAAGAGCAGGGCAGCCCGGTAGGCATGCCAGAGCCCGTAAGTGGGATGGATGTTGAGGCCGAGCGGCGAAGTGTGCCCGGCATTGGCGGCCCGCGCCCAGGTGAGGAAGGGCGCAGGCGGCGTGTCGAAGGGATAGATCGCCGTGGCCGAGAGGTCCTCGGCGAGGACATCGACGGTGGCCTTGGTCCAGGCATCGAGGGTGGCGAGCGCCGGCGTCCGCTCGCGAGAGAAGCGGCGGAACATCTCCGGCCCGGCATTGCCGATCAGGATCATGAAGGCGGTGCCCTGCGGCACGCGGTCATTCTGGCCCGGCGCGAACCAGCCGAGGGGCACGAAGCCCTCCCGCCTGATCCGGCTCAGGACCGGGTGTTCCACCTCAGCGCGCCCAGCGCGGGTCGCCCGGTTCCATCACCTGGCGCGGCAGCTTGATGTCATGCTTGGCGCGGAGAATGTCGTCGATCGCCCGGGGAATGTAGTCGGGATAGTAGGTGGAGAGGATCTCGCGCTTCCGTGCGGCCGCCCGTTCCACGATGTCGGGGCGCCCGGCTTCCACCCATTCCTTCGGGCTCATGCGGTTGCTGATTGAGGGATAGACATAGTCCTTCTGCATCAGCGAAAGCGTCTGGTCGCTGCCGAGATAGTGGCCGGGACCATTGAGACAGGTCTCGGCGATCACATCGATGGAGAGCGAGTCCTCCGTCACCTCGATGCCGCGGACGTTGCGGTTGATCGAACCCAGCATGTCGTTGTCGATGAGCAGGCTCTCGAGACAGAAGCCGAGCAGCGAGGCGTGCATTCCTGCACTCTCGTAGAGCAGGTTGATGCCGGTCATGGCCGAGATGCCGGCGGTGACGCCCTTCTCGTAGCCTGCCTGCATGTCCGGCATCTTGGAGTCGCACATGCCAGCGGCGGAGCCCACCGTGAGGTCGTAGTAGTGGCCCATCTGGGCGCAGCCCGAGGTGATGAGCGCCTGTTCGCCCGAACCGCCCGACATGGCGCCGGTGCGAAGGTCGGAGACGAAGGGCCACGGACCCCAGATCGCCAGCGCCCCCGGCACGATGCAGTTGATGTAGACGAGGCCAGCCAGGCATTCCGCCACCGCCTGCACGACTGTTCCGGCGAGTGCGGCAGGCGAGGTGGCGCCCGCCTGTGCGGCCGAGAGCAGCAGCACCGGCATGCCGCCGCGCGCCGCCGTTTCGAGGCAGCGGCAGGCGTCCTCGGCGAACTTGAGCGGCGGCACCACGAAGCAGTTCGACTGCGAGACGAAGGGGCGGGCGCGCCACTTGTCCTCGCCGCCCGCGATCACGTGCAGCATCTCCAGGCATTCGGTGACGTGGGCCGGATCGACCATCGAGGTGCCGACATGCTTCTGCGTGCCGGCAAGGCAGGCGTACATGGTGTTGATGTCGAGGTCGTGCCCGGTGATCATGTCGCGCGCCGTCAGCGGGCGCTGGTAGAAATGGATGTGCTCGCAGTTGTCGACGATGCGGGCGGCGTCATAGAGATCGATGAGCAGGGACTCGCGGTATTCCTTGGTGGACGGTTCCACGATGTGCACGGCGGCACCGGCTGTGCCGAAGTAGACGCGCTTGCCCGAGGGTTCCATGTCGTGCTGCGGGTTGCGCGCGGGCAGGATGAAGTTGCGCGCCGCTCCGGCTATGGTGTCGTCCACCAGCGCGCGGGGAATGCAGAGGCGGCCCCTCTCGTTGACCCAGCAGCCGCGGGCCGACATGGCCTCGACGCACGAGGGGATGGGGTTGCCGAGGCCCACGGTTTCGAGAAGCTTGAGGGCGGCCTCGTGGATGCGGGGCAGGTCGCTGTCCTTGAGCGGCTTGTACTGGCCGCCGGTCATGCCCGGGCGGACGGCTGCCTCGTCCATGGGGATTGCGCGGGAACGGAGGGCGCGGCGGGCGTCGCGGCCGCCACGGCGGCGGCTCAGGTCTTCGGCGGTGCTCATGAGCGAGTGTCCTGTGTTTCGCGGGAATGTGCCCGGATTTGGCCTTTCCCGGAAGGCCGGATTTGCACGGGGGAGTGGTGAGGAGAATTCACGCTGTGTCAGCCTCCAAACCCAAACTGCCCCCTAACACCCCGGAAAAGCTACTGCTATGAGAGGGACCTCTTCTGCATGGTGAGCAATCTTGGCCAGACGTGACCTCCCGCCGCTCCGCGCTTTGACCGCTTTCGAAGCCGCCGCCCGGCTCGGTTCTTTCCGCATGGCCGCCAATGAGTTGGGCATCACCCGCAGCGCCGTCAGCCACCAGGTGAAGCTGCTGGAAGACCGGCTCGGCACCCAGCTCTTCCGCCGCGATGCCCGGCGGGCCGAACTCACCCCCAGCGGCCAGGCCTATTACCCCGCCGTGCGCGATGCCTTCGACCTGATCGAGGCCCAGACCCGGGCGGTGCGCCCCTCGGTCACAGACAATGAGTTGACGGTCCAGGTCTATGTGACGGTCGCCCTCAAGTGGCTGATCCCGCGCCTCCATGATTTCGAGCGCCGCTTCCCGGACATGAAGGTGCGTCTCTCGACCTCCTACTTCGACTGGGACTTCGACGACCGCAACGTCGACCTCGGCATCATCCTCGCCCGCAACAAGTCGCCCGGCCATTACTACCGGCCGCTGTTCAAGTCCTATCTCGTGCCGGTCTGTTCGCCGCAACTTCTGAAGGGCGACAACGCCCTCAAGAAGCCCGAGGACCTGAAGAAGCACAAGCTCATCGACGTCTACACCGCCGAAGAAGACTGGCAGCTCTGGCTCGATGCAGCGGGCGTGAAGGGCGTGAAGCCCTCGAACCGCCTTGCGGTGGACAGCTACATTCTCGCCCAGGAAGCCGCGATCGAGGGCAGGGGCGTGGCCATGACGATCGGCCCCTTCGCCTCGGAAGAGATCAAGCTCGGCCGCCTCGTGCAGCCCTTCCCTATGCGGGCCCCCAACCGGAACCAGTGGTACTTCGCCTGTCACAGCGAGCACCGCAACAAACCCAAGATCAAACGTTTCGAGGAATGGCTGGTGAAGCAGGTTGCTGCCGATCCCGCCCTCGAACCCATCAAGGATGCAGGCAAGGCAGCATGACCGACACGACCGCAGTGGAAACCTCGATTGAAACGGGCGGCGCCCGCCGCACCCGCCGCGACACGGCCCGCCGGGCTCCGGCAGGCTCCACCATCCCGCAGCTTCCGCCGGGCGTGGCCAAGCGGCCGTTCCCGCCCACCAAGATCGTTTCCGACGATCAGGTGGAGGCGATCCACAAGGCCTCGCTGCAGGTTCTCTCCGAGATCGGCATGGACTTCCTGCTGCCGGAAGCGATCGACCTCCTGAAGAAGTCGGGCGGCGTTACGGTGACGGGCGAACGGGTGCGCTTCGATCCCGCCTTCGTGGAGGAGATGGTCTCGCACGCGCCGTCGAACTTCACCTTCCACGCGCGCAATCCGGAGAAGAGCATCCCCATCGGCGGCGACCGCATGGCCTTCGTCGCCGTGGGCAGCCCGCCCAACTGCCATGACATGGAAGGCGGCCGCCGCCCCGGCAACCGCGCCGACTACCAGAAGTTCCTGAAGCTCACGCAGTACTTCAACTGCATCGATGCCTCGAGCGGCTACAGCGTCGAGCCCATCGACCTTCACCCCTCGATCCGCCATCTCGAAGCGCTGCGCGACAAGGTCACGCTCATCGACAAGCCGATCAAGTGCTATTCGCTCGGCCGCCAGAACGTGCTCGATGCCATCGAGATCGCCCGCATCGTCAATCAGGTGAGCGAAGAGGAGCTTCCGAGCCATCCCTGCCTGATGACCATCGTCAACACCAACTCGCCGCTCAAGCTCGACAACAACATGCTGATGGGCATGATGGAACTGTCGGCGCGCGGCCAGATCGTCTGCGTCACGCCGTTTACGCTGGCAGGCGCCATGGCCCCCGTGACGGTGGCAGGCGCCGTGACGCAGCAGAACGCGGAAGCGCTTGCCGGCCTCGCCTTCTGCCAGCTGGTGCGCAAGGGTGCACCCGTGGTCTATGGCGGCTTCACCTCCAACGTCGACATGAAGTCGGGTGCGCCCGCCTTCGGCACGCCGGAATACATGAAGTCCACCATCCTCGGCGGCCAGCTTGCCCGCCGCTATGGCGTTCCCTACCGCACTTCCAACACCTGCGCCGCCAATACGGTGGATGCGCAGGCGGCCTATGAAAGCGTCTTCTCGCTGTGGGGCGTCACCATGGGCGGCGGCAACTACATCATGCACGGCGCGGGCTGGATGGAAGGCGGCCTCGTCGCCTCCTTCGAGAAGTTCGTGATCGACTGCGACCTGATCCAGATGGTGAAGTCGTTTCTCACCCCGCTCGACACCAGCCCCGATGCGCTGGCGCTCGACGCCATGCGCGAAGTGGGGCCGGGCGGCCACTACTTCGGCGCGCAGCACACGCTGGCCCGCTACTCCGAGGCCTTCTACCAGCCCATCATCTCGGACTGGCGCAACTACCAGCAGTGGTCGGCCGCCGGAAGTCCGGATGCCTACAAGAAGGCGAATCAGGTCTATAAGCAGGCATTGGAAAACTATGTGCAGCCGCCCATGCCTGCCGCCGTTCGTGCCGAACTCGATACGTTCGTCGACCGCCGCGTCAAGGAGGGCGGCGTCAAGACGGACTTCTGAGCATGGCTGACATTGCCGTCTTCGGCGGCGCCAATATCGACATCAAGGCGAAGGTCAACGCGCCCAACCGGTTAGGCACGTCAAACCCTGGCATCGTCACCACGACAGCGGGTGGCGTGGGGCGCAACATCGCGCACAATCTCGCCCGCCTTGGCGCCGACGTGGCGCTGATCTCGGTCGTCGGCCATGATGTCCACGGCGATGCGGTCCTCTTTGAAACCAAGCGCGCGGGGGTGGATGTCAGCCGCGTGGTGCGGAGCGACATATCCACCGGCTCCTATGTGGCGCTGCTCGACCATGATGGCGAGATGATCTCGGCTTTGAGCGACATGCGCTGCGCCGATCTGCTCACTCCCGACGTGATCGTGGCCCAGGAGAAGACGATCGAACTGGCGCGCCTCGTGGTGGCGGATTGCAACCTGCCGCAGGAGTCCCTCAACCTTCTCGCCGCCATGGCGGGCGGCAAGCTGGTGATCGAGCCCGTCTCAGTGCCGAAATCCCGCAAGCTCATCGAGGTGCTCAAGACCGGGCAGGTCTATCTCGCCTCACCCAACTTCGACCAGATCGAACAGATGGCGGGCACGCGTGACATCGAAAGCGCCTTCCGGTTCCTGCACGGCAAGGGCCTCACCAACGTGGTGATCCATGCCGGGCCGGAAGGGGCCTTCGTTTCCGATGGCGTCGAGATCGAACACGTGGAGGCGCAGCCACCGCAACGCATTGTCGACGTGACGGGCGCGGGCGATGCGGCGGTGGCAGGCCTCGTCTATGGTCTTCTCCACGACGAGCCGCTGGCGGTGGCCGCAGCCCGCGGGCAGAGCCTGGCAGGCCGGGTTATTGCCGGCGCATTTTCCACCTTGGAATAGGGCGAGAGATGAAGGTTCACCTCACAGAGACTGTCCGCCGCGCCGTGACGAGCGGAGCGCCCATCGTGGCGCTCGAAAGCACCATCATTGCCCACGGCATGCCGTTTCCGCAAAACCTGGAGATGGCGCGCGAAGTTGAAGAAGTCGTGCGCCGAGGAGGTGCCGTGCCCGCCACCATCGCCATCATCAACGGCGAACTGCGGGCCGGATTGAGCACGGACGAACTGGCGCATTTCGCCAAGACCGGACCCTCGATCATGAAGGTCTCGACCCGCGACATCCCTTACGTGGTGGCGCGCAAGGACACGGGTGCTACCACCGTGGCCTCCACCATGCGGATTGCAGCGATGGCCGGCATCCGCGTCTTCGCCACGGGCGGCATCGGCGGCGCACATCGCGAAGCGAATGACACCTTCGACATCTCCAACGACCTGCATGAGTTTGCGATCAGCGACGTGGCTGTCGTGACGGCGGGTGCAAAGGCCATTCTCGACCTGCCCATCACGCTGGAAGTGCTGGAGACGAACGGCGTGCCGGTGGTGGGCTTCGGCACATCGGAATTCCCGGCCTTCTACTCGCGCCAGAGCGGGCTTGCCGCCCCCATGCGCCTCGACACGGCGGCCGAGTTTGCGGCGATGATGAAGGCGAAGTGGTCACTTGGCCTCACGGGCGGCGTGGTGGTTGCCAATCCCATTCCGCAGGCGGATGAAATTCCCGCGGCTGAGATCACGCCGCACATCACCCGGGCGCTGGCGGAAGCAAAGCAGCAGGGCGTGGCGGGCAAGAACGTGACGCCCTTCCTGCTCAAGCACCTCAACGAGATCACCGAAGGCCGCTCGCTCAAGGCCAACATCGCGCTTGTGATGAACAATGCGCGCGTGGCGGCGGACATCGCCGTCGCCTACGCCAGGGCGTGACTCAGCCGATCACCCGCAGTTCGCGCGGATAGCTGGTCAGGCTTTCGATGCCGCTCTCGGTCACCACCACATCGTCCTCGATGCGCACGCCCGCTTCGCCGTCGCGATAGAGGCCGGGCTCGATGGTGAAGACCATGCCGGGTTCCAGCTTCACATGGTTGCCGCGCATGATCTGCGGCGCCTCGTGCACGTCAAGGCCGAGGCCATGCCCGGTCTTGTGGCGCTTGAAGGCGGCGAATTGGGATTTCTCCAGCACGCTGCACACCGCATCATCGACATCGGAAGCTGTGATGCCGGGGCGCGAGATCTCGCGGCCTTTGGTGTTGGCGGCGAGAACCGTGTCGTAGAAGGCGCGGTCGTGGTCGCTGACCTCGCCGACGAAGAAGGTGCGGGTGATGTCGGCGCTGAAGTGCCGGTAGCGTCCGCCGAAATCGAAGAGCAAGGCATCGCCGCGCCTGATGGCGTAGTCGGCGCGTGCCGAGGCGTGCGGCTTGGCGGCATTGTCACCCGCCGCCACGATGGGATCGAAGGAGAGGCCGTCGCAGCCCGCCTTGAAGAGTTCGCCCAGAAGGATGGCCTCCACCTCCTTCTCGGTCATGCCCACCTTGACCTGACGCACCGTGGCTTCGAGGGCGGCTTCGGACCGGCGGATGGCCTCGCGCAAGGCGTCCAGCTCGGCCGGCGTCTTGTGGAGGCGGATCGTCGAGATGTCGGCATGGGCGTCGACCAGCGTGGCATGGGGCAGCACGCTTTGGAGGGCCATGAAATCGAACACTCGCATGCGCTGGCCCTCGACGCCGACCCGGCTGCCTTTGGCGAGTTGCGGGAGGGCGGCGCCGGCGGCCTTGAAGGCGCCCATGTAGCCGTCTTCATCGCGCCAGTCGAAGACCTCACCGGGAAAGCCCAGCGGCTTGAACGAGCCCATTTCGAGGTTGGGAACGATGGCGACGGGCACGCCCTTGGCGGGGACGACGACCACAAGGGGCCGCTCCATCTGGTGGAAGTCCTTGCCGAAGACGCGGAGGAAATTGGCGCCGGGAACAAGGGCGATGGCATCGAGCCCGGTGCGGGCGAGGATGGCGTGGACGGGGGCGAGCATGTCTGTAGTCATGACCGCAAGCTTTAGCGGCTTCCCCGGGGCGGCGTCGAGGCTTGCCCGGGTGAGCCGGAGGCAGGGCAGGTGAGTGCGCCGCGCATTGCCTGCCGCCAGTGGCCGCGATATTCCGGTGCCCTCCCATGACGGCGTCTTCCTACCGCAACAATCTCCTCGGCATTGCCTCGCTCAGTGCCGGCACCTTCGTGTTCTCGCTGCAGGACACGGTGATCAAGGCGATCAGTGGTGACCATTCGGTGACACTGGCGATCGTGCTCCGCGCCATCGTCGCCTTCCCGATCCTGACCGTCATGGTGATGCTGGCGGGCGGCCTGAAGCAACTCGCAACACCCCAGTGGCCCATCCTGGTGGGGCGGGGCTTCATCCTGCTCACCGCCTACACGACCTACTTCATGGCCTTTCCCGCCTTGCCGCTGGCCGAGGCCATTGCGCTCTATTTCAGCGTTCCGCTGCTGGTGACGCTGATGTCGGGGCCATTGCTGGGCGAGCGCGTGTCGCCGGCGGCCTGGGGGGCTGTTGCCCTCGGCCTTGTGGGTGTCGGCGTCATCTTGCGGCCCGGCTATGGCCTGTTCGAACCTGCCGCACTGCTCTCGCTCGTCAGCGCCGTCACCTATGCCTATGCCATGATCCTGGCGCGCAAGCATGGCCGCACCGTCGAAGCACCCGTGATGACCTTCTATCTCAATGCGTCCTATCTCGTGGGCGCGCTCGCCTTCGCCGGCATCACCATGGCGCTGGGCGTGAAGCCGCCGGGCCACCCGAGCCTCGACTTCCTGGTGCGTGCGTGGGACATGCCGTCGACACGCGACATGCTGCTGATGGGGCTGTGCGGCATCATCGCCGCCTTCGGCTCTAACTTCCTCGCGCAGGGCTATCGCAAGGGCGCTGCCAATGTGGTGGCACCCTTCGAATATCTCGGCATGGTGTGGGGCAGCCTGTGGGGCTTCCTCATCTTCCACGAGGTGCCGCGCATCACGACATTCATCGGCATGGGCCTGATCGCGGTCGCAGGGCTCTTGGCGCTTCGTGCAAGTGCGAAGCAGAGCTGAGGCGTTGCTGCACCGCGTATTGATTTGAATCGCTGCTTGCCGCAACGATTCCGCATCATGCCGAAACCGACACGCATCTCCCACCCGCTTTCCATTTCAGATGTTTTTGCTGCCCTTCACGCCGGCTGGAGCGACTTCAAACACGCGCCAATGCAGGGCCTTTTCTTCGGCGGCATTTATTCGGCAGGCGGAATCCTGCTCTATCTGCTGCTCTCCTACTACCGCACGGTCTGGCTGATTCTGCCGCTCGCCATCGGCTTCCCTTTGGTGGGGCCCTTCGTTGCCGCCGGTCTTTATGAAATCAGCCGCCGCATTGCACACAAGGAACCGCTGCGCATGGCTGACATCCTGACAGTGACAATCCGGCAAAGCCGCCGCGAGTTCGGCTGGATGGCCTTCGTCGTGCTCTTCATCATGTGGGTGTGGATGTATCAGGTGCGCCTGCTGGTGGCGCTCTTCATGGGCTTCAAGGGCTTTGCCAGTCTCGATGGCTTCATCACCGCACTGACCCAGCAGGACGGCACCACGTTCCTTATGGTGGGAACGGTGATCGGCGCGGCGCTCGCCTTCGTGCTGTTCTGCTCCACGGTGATTTCGATGCCCATGCTGCTGCACCGGGATGTGGACTTCATCACTGCTGTCATCACCAGCTGGCGCAGCGTGTTCGAGAATCTTCCGGCGATGCTGTTCTTCGGTGTGATCGTCGCGGCGCTCACCTTCCTTGCGCTGCTGCCGATGTTCCTCGGTCTTCTGGTCGTGCTGCCGGTGCTGGGCCATGCGACGTGGCATCTCTACGTCGCCTCGCGCCATATCGAAGACCGGCCGGCATGAAAAAACCCCGGATCTTGCGATCCGGGGCTGCCCCCAATACGGGAATTGGGAGAGGGCTTACTTGCAGGCCTTGCCCATGTCGGCGGTGAATTCCACCTTGTGGTTCTTCACGGTCACGTTGGTCATGTAGCAGAGGATGCCTTCATCGGGAGCCGACACGCGCAGGTCATAGGTACCATCGGCGAGGCCGGCGACCTTCACGGTCTTGCCGGAGTCGAGCGCGCCTTCGGCAACGCCTTCGAGAATGTTCTTGCCCCAGGCCTTCGTGCCGGGCTTTGCCGAGAACAGCTCGTCAATCGGCAGGCCGCTGTTGTTGGTGATCGTCGTCTTCGTGGCGGCGATGGCCGAGGTGGCGAGGACAGCGGCGAGGGGAAGAATGGTCAGATAACGGAACATCAGAAAAAATCTCCACTTGGGTTTTGGTCGGTGCACATCTGCGTGCGTCGCGGAGCCTGAATGCCCGCGTTGCGCTGACAGGAAACTGACGAAATGTGGAGTGGGCGCGGTGTTACACTTACATGTACGAAGTTTAATATTCGTCGATTCTGTGGGCCTTTTTCTGTTATAGATTCATTAACGATTCAAAATCGCCGCAAAGGACGCGTGTTTCATGACGCTTTCATCGCATTCGAGAACGATCGCGCTGCTCATCGCGGTGTCATTCATGCTTGCAGGCTGCGTCCTCCAGTCGCAGACGGCGGTGTTCCCTGAGACGAAAGGTGTAGACGCGCTCGCGTCCATCGGCAGCCGCTTCACATCTGAGTCCCTGGGCAAGGATGGAACCTGGGTGAAGGAAGAAGACGAGATCACCTTCACGGCGGACGGGAATCACTATGTGGCGCAGAATACGAAAGAGAAGGACACGATCACGATTCTCTTCGCGCCGCTCGATACCGGACGCTTTGTCATGCAGGCGCAGGAAACCAAGGATAAGCCCTATGCTTACATGCTCGCGGAGATTGCTGATGGCCACGTGCTGATGTCGCCGCTGCTCTGCGACGACCTGAAGGCCGATGCCGCCGTTGCGGCGGAGGTGACGTTCCAGGGTTCCGACTGCTTCGTGAAAGGCGCGTGGACTGGCGACTCGTTTGCCCGCGCCGCGAAGGTTCTGGGCCCTGCGAAGATGCGGCTCACGCCTGTGAAGTGAGGCCGGGCGGTGGCAATGCCGGCGAAAGCTCGGTCCGTGCGGCAGGATCATTCACATAGCGCAGGATGGCTGAACCCAGCGCCGACAGCGTGATGCCGTATTGCGACGGCATCAGCATGTAGTCCGCGCCGGTCCAGGCACGGTTGCTCCCAATGAGCTTGAAGGCAGCGGCGGTCTTGTCCGGAGGCACCACCGTGAGCATCCTCTCGTCATGCAGGGTGATCAGCAGCACCGGGTTCATGTGATACTCGGTATCGACCACGCGGCCGATGGCATCCCAGGGAATGCGCACAGCATAACTGCCGTGGCCAAGCTCGAACGCATCCGGGTCGAAGCGCAGATGGCCGCGCGGCAGGCGGCCGAGCAGGGCCGCGCCACCGAACACCGCACCCACCACCGCAATCAGCAGGCCAAGGAGGCGGAAGAGCAGGGGATAGCCGTCGCCGAACCAGTAAAGGACGAGCCCGAGCGCAATCATCCAGGCTCCGGTGACAAACAGGAAGGTGCGCCGCGGCTTGATCCTGACGCCACCCACCACGCTGATCTTCCGCACGCGGACAAGACTGTTGAGGCGCCACTGGAACATCATCGCCAGCGTGATGGCGAGGCATGAGCCGAAGAAGGCAATGGTCACGATGGCCATGTGCGGCTCGTCGCGGATCATGACGAGCCCCGCGCCGATGAAGGCGAGGTTGAGCAGCACGAGCAGCCAGTTGCGCATGGGGCTTCAGGGCCGCCAGCGCGGCATGTTCTCGGCCTTTGCGGCGGTGCCCCAGTCCTTCATGTGCGGAAGCTCCATCATCATCGCCCGCCACTCCTCGACGCGGCCGTCGTCGCCATAATCAGACAGCTTCACGTCGAAACTGGTGAAGCGCGAAGCAACGGGCGCATACATGGCATCGGCATTGCTGAAGGTGCCGTAGAGGAAGGGACCGCCTGCACCGAAGCGGCGACGGGCCTCGCCAAGAATCTGCACCACGCGGCGGATGTCGGCCTTGGCCTGATCATTGAGATCGGCGTCGAGGTGGCGCTTGGAGAATTCCATGGGAAGGCCGTAGCGCATCTCGCGGAAGCTCGAATGCATCTCGGCTGCGGCACAGCGGGCGTGGGCGCGGGCCTCCTCGTCAGCGGGCCAGATGCCGCGGCCCGGCCATTGCTCGTTCACATATTCGGCGATGGCCATGCTGTCCCAGATGATGCGGCCCTTGTGGTGCAGCACCGGCACCGCACCCGAGGGTGAATAGCGCGCGATCTCCGCGGCGGTGTTGGGCGTTCGGAGCGTGATGAGGATTTCCTCGAATTCGATTCCGGTCTGCTTCAGCAGCAGCCAGGGCCGGAGGCTCCACGACGAGCCTTCCTTGCTGCCGATGACGAGGGTGGGTGTGCTGGCGGTCATGGGGGAAATCCTGTTGGAATTGAGACGACGTTATTGGGCGCAAGGACGCGGGGCAAGACGGCGACAAATGATGTCCGCGACCACGAGCGAGGTTGGGAGGCCTACTCCCCCCTCATGCTGAGGTGCATTGCGGCAGCAATGCCTCGAAGCATGCGTCCCGTGACGCACCCTTCGAGGTTCGAACTCCGCCCTCACACCTCAGGGTGAGGGGAGAACAAAATCTCGCGCAGCACTTGCGTGCTGCTTGGATGGAATGACGGGAGAATAGGACGGCCCCTTCACCCCCGGCGGCGTCTCCGCCGCTCGCCGCCTTCGCCGTCTTCGCTGGCGATGGTCACCGTCTTGGTGGGTGGCAGCGTCACCACCTTCTTGAGGTTGACGAAATCCGCCGTCTTGTGCGGCAGGGCCATGGCTTCCACGAAGTGCTGCTGGAACTTGGGCTCAACCGCAGTCTCGATCTTCTCGATGCGGCGGACCACGCTTTCGATCTCGTCGCGGCCCTTCTTGTTCAGAAGCGCGATGCGGGCACCCGTGCCCGCGGCATTGCCCGCAGACTGCACCTTGGCAAGATCGCAATCGGGAATGAGGCCCAGCACCATGGCGTACTTCATGTCGATGTGCGACCCGAAGGCGCCTGCGAGGCGGATCTTGTCCACGTGGTCGATGTTGAGCTTGTCCATCAGCAGGCGCACACCCGCATAGAGCGCGGCCTTCGCCATCTGGATGGCGCGCACGTCGTTCTGCGTCACGCGGATCAGCGGCTCGTTGCCGTCTTCGCGCGGCTTGCGGATCACGTAGTTGAAGGTGCGCTTGTAGGGCTCGATGCGCCACGACCTCTCGGCCAAGGCGCCATCGACAAGACCATCCTGGTTGATGACGCCGGCGAGATACATCTCGGCAATGGCCTCGATGATGCCCGAGCCGCAGATGCCGGTCACGCCGGTTGCGGAAATCGCTTCCTCGAAACCGTCTTCATCCGACCAGAGATCGCAGCCGATCACCTTGTAGCGCGGTTCCAGCGTTTCCGGATTGATGCGGATGCGCTCGATGGCGCCGGGGGCTGCACGCTGGCCGGACGAAATCTGTGCGCCTTCGAAGGCGGGGCCGGTGGGGGAGGAACAGGCGAGCAGGCGGCGCTTGCTGCCCAGCACGATTTCGGCATTGGTGCCGACGTCGACGCAGAGCATGTATTCCTCCTGCGTGTGCGGCGCCTCCGAGAGCACCACGCCCGCAGCATCCGCACCCACGTGGCCCGCGATGCAGGGCAGCACATAGGCATAGGCACCGGGATTGAGCTTGAAGTCCATCTCGCGCGCCGGGAAAGTGAGGGGAAGGCCCGTTGCCAGCGCGAAGGGCGCACCACCCAGCTCCGTGGGATCAACGCCCAGGAAGAGATGGTGCATGACCGGATTGCCCACCAGCACCACCTCGAGAATGGAATCGAGCGGCACGTTCGCCTGCTTCGCCACTTCCTCGGCCAGCTGCTGGAGCGCGGTGCGCACCGCGGTCGTCATTTCCTGTTCACCGCCCGGATTCATCATCACGTAGGAGACTCGGCTCATCAGGTCTTCGCCGAAGCGGATCTGCGGGTTCATCAGGCCCGCCGACGAGATCACCTCGCCGGTCGAGAGATTGGTAAGGTGTGCGGCAATGGTCGTGCTGCCCACGTCGATGGCGAGGCCGAAGAGCTGCTCATGGAAGCCGGGCCAGATGGCGGTGAGGCGCTTGCCGCCGCCCGGGGCCCGTGAATAGATGGCACAGGTGATCTTCCACTCGCCCTTGCGCAGCACCTTCTGCAGGCTGGCAATGATGGAGAGATCGCAGGTCACGTTCTCCACTCCCCACTGGTCCTTGAGCGCGAGATAGACGCGTTCGAGGTCGGAGGAGGGGTTGTGCATGTCCGGCTCTTCCACCTCGATGTAGAAAAGGTGGGTAGCGGGATCGAGTTCGATCACGCGGGTGTCGGCCTCCTTGCGGACGACCTGCTTGTGCACCTGGGATTCGGGCGGCACGTCGATGACGAGATCGCCGAGGATCTGCGTCTGGCAGGAGAGGCGGCGGCCTGCCGGCAGGCCGCGGATGCGGTCATAGCGCTGCTCCACCTGGGTGACACCGCTCACATGGCCTGTGGCCGAGGTGATGCCGTGCTTGGCGAACTCGCCTTCCCCCACGGTGATCTGGCAGCGGCCGCAGATGGCACGCCCGCCGCAGACGGAATCGATGTCGACGCCGAGCGCCCGGGCGGCCTGCAGCACCGGCGTGCCCTTGGGGAAACGGCCGCGCTTGCCGGAGGGCGTAAAGACGATGAGGGGATTCTGGTCGGTCATGATGGTCCGGATACGTTGGAAGACCCGAGAATAGATGCCCCGCCCGCCCGCCGGAACCCCAAATGCGACATGGCGGCAGCGATTGCCGCACTGGGAAAAGGCTGGCATAGAGGCAGCCGTGGGGCATTCAAGAAAACAAGAACACGAGGGAACCACCCATGTCCTTATCACCGTCTCTTTCCGCGCTCCGCACCGCTGCCCTTGCCGCCGCCGGACTACTGCTCGCCGCCGTGCCGCTCGCCCAACCTGCGGCTGCTGAAGACGCCGTCGCCCGCGGCAAGTATCTGGTGGGGATCGCCGGTTGCAATGATTGCCACACGCCGGGCTACTTCCTCGGCAAGCCCGACATGGCCCGCTATCTGGGCGGCTCGGAAGTGGGCTTCGAGGTTCCGGGTCTCGGCGTCTTCCACGGCCCGAACCTGACGCCCGACAAGGAGACCGGCCTCGGCGGCTGGACGGATGAGCAGATCATCGCTGCCGTCACCCAGGGCAAGGCGCCGGATGGTCGCGAACTGGCTCCGGTCATGCCGTGGCACGCCTTCGCCACCCTGACACCGGACGATCAGAAGGCCATCGTCGCCTTCCTGCGCTCCATCCCGGCTGTCAGCAACAAGGTGCCCGGACCCTTCGGGCCGAGCGAGAAGCCCACCAGCTTGATCCTGCGCGTGGTGCCGCCGCAGCCCTGAGGCTCAGAACCACATATCCTTCACCGTCCGCCCGTCGCGGGGCAGGTCTTCCCAACTGTGCAGGCCTTCGAAGCGCTGCAGGGGAATGGCCGCCACCGCGTCGGGCTCGGCGAGGCGCAGGTTCACGGCGATGCGCGTGCGGCCATCGGGCTCGGGTGCCAGCCCCTGCCACGAAACGAGATTGCCGCAGCTCTTGCAGAAATTGAACGAGATGGTCTTCGCACCCCAGGCGTAGGATGAGAGCGCGCCATCGGCGGCGGTGATGCTGATCTCTTCGCCCACGTGACCATAGGCCCAGAGCACGCCGTAGCGGCGGCAGATGGTGCAGTTGCAGATGGTGGCGTCGGGAATGTCGCCGCTGAAGCGCCAGTGCACGGCGCCGCAATGGCAGGAGCCGGTGGTCGTCTTGGTCGCGGTCATGGAATGCTCCTGAAGGGTTCGCACAACTCATGCACCATCTTGCGCAGCCAGGCATGGGCGGGATCGCGCGTGCGGCGGCTGTGCCAATAGAGCCTGATGTCGGCCGATGGCGGGTCGAAGGGCAGATGGAAAATCCGCAAGCCCCGCGGCCGCGCATAGATCTCGGCGAATTGCGTGGGGATCGCGGTGGCCAGCCGGTTTGCAGCCACGCAATCCACGAGCGGCGCGAAGTGCGGCATGCTCAGCACCACGCGGCGGCTGAGACCCTGTTCCGCCAGCGCGTCGTCGACACGGCCGCGCAGGCTGCCGTCGCTGGCGCGGAGCGCCCAGTCCAGCTTGGGAATGGCCTCGCGGGGAAGCGTGTCCGTCTCACCGATCTCCGCCAGCAGGGGATGATCCGCCGCAATGGCTACCTTGAAGGGGGCCATGAAAAGCAGCTCGCTGTTGATCCACTCCGCTGTTTCGAAGGGCGCCTCCAAAGCCATGTCGATGGCATCGTCACTGAGGAGGCGGCCCACGTCGCCGCGCGCCGTGTCGAGGAAGCGGAGGCTGATGCCGTTGGAGATGCCGCGCAGCCGGCGCACGAGGTTGGGCACGAGGAGGATCGCAAAGAAATCAGCGCCCATCAGCGTGAAGCTGCGCTCGATCCGGGCTGGATCGAACGAGCCCGGCGCGGCGAGAAGGCGCTCCAGCTCCTCAAGGGCATCCTGGATGCCGGGGGCGAGACTCTCGGCCCGCGGTGTCGGGATCATCTCGTTGCCCTGGCGCACGAACAGCTTGTCGTCGAGGAGATCGCGCAGGCGGTTGAGGGCGGCACTTACCGCAGGCTGGCTGAGGCCCACCTGTTCACCCGCGCGGGTGGCGCTCCGCTCCCGCATGAGAGCGTTGAAGATGCGCAGCAGGTTGAGATCGAAGGCAGCGAAATTCATGGCGCAAATGGAGCCCATACAATCATTCGATTTCCCCGGAAACAGAGAAGGCAATATCCGGGCCTCCGTCAACCCCGCGGGCAATGACGCCCCGAGGGACAGAGGAAAAACACCATGACCACCATGACTCCCATTGCCAACACCGTTGCAGATCCGGGCCTGCGCAACTTCAAGGGCACCCTTGTGTCACTGCGCCTCTCTGCCACGGAGAGCGCCGACGGCATCTCCATCATCGAGCATCACATGCCCTTCGGCGAGGCGCCGCCGCTTCACATCCACCGCACCGAGGACGAGGTCTTCCACATCGTCAGGGGCAGCATGCGCTTCGAAATCGGCGGCAAGACCGTGATCGGGCAGGGCGGTGATGTGGTCTGCGCGCCGAAGGGCGTACCACACCGCTTCATCGTCGAGTCGACCGACGGCGTGCACTGCTTCACCATCACCCGCGGCAGGGATTTCGAGACGATGGTGATGGAAATGTCGTCGTCCGCCGGCGCAGGCGAACAGCCCCGCCTCGTCGCCCCCACGCCGCAGATGATCGAGGAACTGGCGCTGGCCTGCAGCCGCAACGCCATCGACATCATCGGTGCGCCGCTCTCGCTCTGATGCCCAAAGAAAAACCTTCCCCGGTTGGCCGGGGAAGGTTTGCTGTCTTCGAGATGCTGTCGCGTATCAGCGGCGGCGGCGGGCTTCACGGGCCGCGCGGCGTGCGGCGATGTCGTCGGCGGTCGGAGCTGCTTCGCCGGCCGGGCGGTTCGCTGCCGAGGGCGCAGGCGCCATGTCGCGGAACTTGTTGTTCCAGAAGCGGCAGTGCGCGTCGGTGCCGTTCAGCACGTTGGCGCCGAAGATGGCGTGCATGTCTTCATCGTGCATCGGGTTCATGATCGCAGAGGTCATGCCGTGCGAGGCCGCCATGGCGAGGAAGTAGCCGGTGAGGGCGCGGCGGTTCGGCATGCCGAAGGAAATGTTGGAGGCACCGCAGGTGGTGTTCACCTTCAGCTCTTCGCGCAGGCGGCGCACGAGGCGGAACACCTGCTGGCCGGCGGTGCCCATGGCGCCGATCGGCATGACGAGCGGATCGACCACGATGTCATGCGGCTTGATGCCATAGTCGGCTGCGCGCTGCACGATCTTCCTGGCCACTTCGAAGCGCACGTCCGGATCTTCCGAGATGCCGGTCTCGTCGTTCGAGATGGCAACGACCGGAACATTGTACTTGGCGACGAGAGGCAGGATCGCTTCGAGCTTTTCTTCTTCGCCCGTGACCGAGTTGACGAGCGGGCGGCCCTTGGCCACCTCGAGGCCCATCTTGAGGGCCGAGGTGACGGAGGAGTCGATGCAGAGCGGCAGGTCGGTGACCGACATGACCACTTCAAGCGTCTGCTTCATCAGCAGGGGCTCGGTCTCGTTCGGGTTCACCGCCGTAACGCCGGCATTGACGTCGAGGATGTGGGCGCCCGCCTGCATCTGGGCCAGCGCGTCGGCCTTTACCGTGTCGAAGTTTCCGGCCTGCATTTCGGCGGCAAGCTTCTTGCGGCCCGTCGGGTTGATGCGCTCACCGATGATGGTGAAGGGCTTGTCGAAGCCGATGATGTGCTCGCGGGTGGCCGAGGCGACAAGGGTGTGGGTCATGACGGGTTTCGGCCTCCATTGCCGATGAGTTGCTTGATGCGGTCCGGGGAGTAGGTTTCTTCGAGCTCGGCCTTGGCCTTGTCGGCCTCGGCGGCAAGATCGTCGGAAACGGGAATGGGTTCGCCCCTGCGCCAGTCGGCGAGGTAGTCGTCAGTCGAGGTCGAGCCGTCGCGCATGGCGGCCATGTCGATGGCTTCCATGAAGCGGTTGTCGAGCATGCGCTTCTCCTCCTTCCGCCCGGCCTTGACCGAGACGGCAGAGGGAATGTCGCGCCAGAAGGTGATGACGAGATTGGCCATGCCAGCGCTTATGACACGGGTCAAAAGCGACGAATAGTCGAAAAGCGACATCGGAACGCCGCCAGAAGAGGGATCGGGCGCGGGGTGGGGCCTCGATATTGTGCCTTTTTTGCCACCAACCTGCAAAAGCACGACCATACACGCAGAGGTAGCTGGCCCAAATTGTTAATGTTTGATTAATAGGCGGATAAGCCGAAGCTAACAGCGGGGAATCAAACATGTCGAACGTGCGTTTCATTGCAGCTCTTCTGGGCGGAACCATCATTTCAGGCTTCTGGGGCTACGGCGCACTGGCTGCCGACGTGGCCGGTGGCAAGACCGATCTTCCGGCCGTATCGGCCGTCAACGGCAAGCTTGAAGCCGGTGGCGGTTACGCCGATCTGGACGGCGTGAACGGGGACGGCGTCTGGTACGGCGCGGGCTCGATTTCCGTCCCGCTGGGTTTCTCTTTCGGTGCCCAGGCCGACTTCTCGGTTGGCAACGCCTTTGACGAGACGGGCGTTGGCGGTGCCCTTCACCTCTTCACCCGCGATCCCAACTCGCATCTCTTCGGCCTCATCGGCGGCTATAGCGACGTGGGCAACGGCCATCTCGCGTTCGTGGGTGGCGAAGCGGAATGGTACCTCGACAACATCTCCATCGAAACCGCCGCAGGCTATCTGAACGCCAATCCGGACAGCGGTTCCAGCAAGGACCGCTTCTTCGCCTTTGGCGATCTGGCCATGTATGCCACCGACAACTTCCGCCTGTCGGTGGGCGCCTCTTCGGTGGCGCAATTTGAATCTGCCAATGTGCAAGCCGAATACCTGCTCGACAGCATGCCGGTCTCGTTCAAGCTGCGCGGTACCATCGGCGAAGATGGCTACGTAGCGGCGACCGCCGGCGTCAGCTTCTACTTCGGCGGCGATGACGCCAACAAGTCGCTGATCCGCCGTCACCGCGAAGACGATCCGCGCAACCGCTCGCTGGATATCTTCGGCACGGGTGCTGGCGCTGCTGCGTTGGGTCTGGGTCCGAAATGCTCGCCAGCTCAGCTTAATGATCCGGAAAGCGCTTGCTACGTGTACAATCCAGGTTGAATCTACCTGAGTTGAGAGATGGGGGCATCGAAAGTTGCCCCCTTTTTTTTGTGTAAGGTTTGAATTCTCCGCTGATCCGGTGGTGATTGCCCCTTCGTTCACGGCATATGTAACATGTCGTCAACGTTCCTTTGAATCTTCGACAGGACTGGAAGTGTGAGACCGCAGGAGCACGGCGGTCCACGCACGACGATGTCGCCCTGTTCGTAGCGGATCAGGGGCTGGGCAGCGTTGAAAAGAGGCGTGATGATCACGCGTCCCGCCTCGCCTGGGCGGACGGGCTTGTCCTCAGCGTCCACGATCTCCAGCAGCACGAGTTCACTGTTGATATGAAAGTTGGAGCGCTGTGTGGCACACTGGAAACCCAGCATGCCGCCCTCCATTGAACTGTAGGGAGAGAACACACGTGCTCCGAAGCTCCGGGAGATGAGTTCTTCCTGCAACGGGCTGACGGCCATGCCGATGGCGACGAACGTGTGCAGGCTGACCGGACGCCCTTGGCGCAGGTTTTCGCGCGCGAGAACTTCCGCGTGGTTCGGTACATCCACGAGAACAGCGGTTTTGGTTTCTGCAAGTGCGCGCAGCTTCTCGGGCGTGGGCAGCTTGCGATTGAGCAGGAATTTCGGCGGATTGGTCGGGCCACGTGGAAGCTGATAGGTCGAAACCGTCATCGACTGCCCGTCAGGAAGCAGCGCCTGGAATTCTGCGATGCCTTTCTCGAATGGAATGTCATGGAGTCTGGAGGCGCGCTCCCACGCCATGCTCGAGACCAGACTGAAGAGCTCTGAAAAGTCGACGGCGATCGGCCTGCCGCTTGAGCCGGATGTCCTGCCGACCACTGCGCGCCCGTGGCCCCGAGGCAGATGAGGTGAGAGCATGAGCACGCGATGCTGCTGCAGGTCCTTGCGCTGGACGATTGGCACCTCGGACCAGCGCGACAGGTCGACGCTTCCGTCTGGGCGAATGAGGCAGCGCAACCGGTCCGTATAGAGCGGCACATGGGTCCACGCGTGGCGAACGAGTTGTTCAAGCTGCAACGCCTGGAAGTCCCACATCTGCCGTGGAGTCCAATACATGCTCTCCTGGAGAAGTTCACGCAATTGCTGCGAGGTCACGCCCCTGACATTCTCGCCGGACGTTTGATCTTCCGTCATGCGGACCATTCCCGGAGATAGCGCTTCGGCTTGCCCTCAGGAGTCGTAGGCAATGTCTCGCGTCGTATGTAGACCACGGAGAATTCGTTTTTCAGGGTCTGCTTGAGATGTTGTGTGAGACTGGCGAGGCCAGACTGCGCAGCATCGTCGTCACCAATATAGCGCACCTCGACGGCATCACTGGCAGTCTGTGCGATCTGGAAAGCCTTTGCCCTTAGGCTCTTGAGGAAAACTTCATCCTTGAGACCCGCCACCGGCACGCGCTGACCATGGAAGATGAAGTAGTCATCGGCGCGCCCGACGACGCGCTCGATCACCGGCAGGGCACCTTTCCCGAACCTTCGTCCGGAAACCTGCACAAGGTCGCCCTGATCGTAGCGGATCAGCGGTTGGGCAGCGTTGAAGAACGGCGTGACAATCAGGCGTTTCAGATCCCCTTCAGCCGGAAGAAAATCGATCAGGAGGGCTTCTGCACAGACCACATATGCGGGATCCGGCAGGACCTGGAATCCGATCAGTCCGCTTTCCTTGGAACTGTAGGGAGAAATAACAGTGGCGCCGAAGCTGTCACGGATGAGCGCACGTTCGTCTTCCGAAATTGCCATGCCGTAGGGGATGGCCAGATCCAGTTTCACGCGGTCTTTGCGCGTCATGTTCTCCATCGCAAGATGAACCATCATTCCCGCGAACGCCGTGAGTTTGCGCGCGCCTGTCTCTGCCATCACGTCGAGTTGGCGCTGCTCTGACAGGTTGCGGTTGCCGTTGATCATTCCGTTTGGATCAATGTAGTAGTCCCCGTCGAAAGACAGGTTGCCGCCTTTCTTGAACCAGAATCTGATCTCGGGACTGACGGAGCTGACGCCATTCAGCGCAAAGACCCGGGCCCAAAGGCTGTTCAGCACCTTGCTTGCAAGCTCGGTCGTCGTGACCTTGATCGGCACACCCGTGGAACCGCTGGAATAGAAGTCGCCTGTCCGCCCATGCCCGGGCGGCAAAATGCGTGCAATCAGTTCATCGCCATGATCCCGCAGATCCGCCCGGGTGAGCACCGGCACCTCGTTCCAGCGTGACCAGTCGATCGTACCATCGGGGCGAAACAGGACGTCAAGTCGTTTCTCATAAAAAGGCACCTGCGCCTTTGCGTGACGCAGGAGCTGTTCGAGTTGTGACCGTTGATAAGCCTGAAGCCTGACGTGGTCCCAGTGCAGGCTTTCCATCAGGAATGCGAAGATGTCCGAAGGCTTGAGCCCTTGTTCTGTTCCGGTCATCTTTGCTTCGCAATGCTCACGCCTTGGGCTTGAACACCATGCCGTAGACCACCAGGACGATGATGGCGCCGACGATCGAGCCGATGAAGCCGGCGTTCTGGTTTTCGCCGTAGAATCCGAGCGCCTGTCCCAGGAAGGTGGCGACCAGGGCGCCCACGATGCCGAGGATGGCGGTCAGGATGAAGCCCTTGGGCTCGTTGCTGCCGGGCATGATGAACTTGGCAATGGCGCCGACAACGGCGCCGATGATGATGGTCCAGATGATACCCATAGTCTTCTCCCTCAAAGTCCCATGGTGGGACGTAGGGAAGTTATACGCCGCCCTGCGTCACGGCAATGCCTTGCATTCGTCACCTTCGGCTCCAATATCAATGCAACCATTGAGAGGAGAACACGATGGCCAACACCAATAACATGCTGAAAGCGCTTCTTGGCCTCGCCGTTGTGGCGGGCTGGCAGAACCGCGACAAGATCGGCGAGTTCGTCAAGAACCTCGGCAACCAGCCGGCTTCCGGCGATCATCCGGCGGGCGGCCTCGGCGGCCTTCTGGACAGCTTCCGCAAGGCAGGCCTCGGAGAAAAGGCCGACAGCTGGGTTGGCACCGGCCAGAACTCCCCCGTTACCGAAACCGAGGTCGAGAAGGGTGTGGGCGGCGACGTGATCGACGAACTCGCCAAGCAGACCGGCCTTTCGCGTGAGGAATTGCTCAAGCGCCTCGCCAGCGTGCTGCCCAACGTGGTCGATCACATGACGCCGGCAGGCCGCCTGCCGACCTGAAAGCCCGGTCCCGTATTGCACGAAACCGAAGCCCCGGACCTCCGGGGCTTTTTTGTAGGATGAACTGGCACGGCGCTCTGCGCAGGACAACGCATGCGCGAAAAAGCCAGAGAGCGAAGGACCTCCGGTTTTCACCTGAGCCAGCCGCCGAAATGGTGCTGGCGCGCCGGGCGGCTATCGTGATCAGCCAAATGGAGAGGAGATCGCATGGCGCAACGCGGAAAGGGATCGCACAAAATCCAGGACTTTGCCCTCGACCAGAAGCGCACCCGCGAATTGCTGCGCAATCTCGTGGAGTGGCGCGCCAGTCCTGACACTTTCGAATCCGTGCGGCTCGACAAGGCCGCTGTTGCAAGCTTCATCGCCGAGCAGGCGGTGCTGCTCAGCGCCATCGCCCACGCTGCCGGGCACTCCACGGCGAAGATCCTCTGCGATGTGCTTTACGTGAACACGGTGAAGCCCCCGAACGGCATCACGCTGGAATAGGCCCGCCGCTCAGCGCCCGAGCCAGGCCCCCACGATCTCCTCAACGTTCGGCAGATGAAGCATGAGGTCGCGCTCGCCATCGGCCTGCAAGACCTTCTGCACGAAGGTGGGCACACGCGGATCGTCCGCCGGCATCACCCCGCAGGCCTTGAGATGGTCGCGCCGGTTTCCGGCCGGGTCGAGCCGCTCGAGCACGACGCGGGAAGTGACGGGAAGGCCGGCGCCATGGGTCATGGTCAACCCCACGAAGTAGTGCGTGAGCACCAGCGTGGGCCGGATGTTGATCATCGACACCTGGAAGGGCGAGATACGGTTGCGCGCAATCAGCGAGACTTCGCCGCGCGCCGCGATGGCGACACCGAAGTGGCGGCCGATCGCTATCATCAACGGCTTGCCCGGTTCCTTGAGCCGCGTCAGCCGCGTGAACATCAGCAGGTCGTTGTGCAGCCACACTTCCTGATAGGAGCGCAGCACATGCCCCTTGGAGCCGCTGAAGGGAAAATAGACGTGATAGGCGCCGGGCCCGAAATCCTGTGTGAGCGCGCGCCCGTCGCCGCGCAGGTCCGGCAGGAAGAGATTGAACAACCGGTCAAGCTCGCGGCCGAGCTGCGGCAGGCGGGGCGGCGCGATCATCGGCGTCTGGGCGCCGTTGCCGGGTCTGCTGCCCGGTGAAAACGAGAGCAACTGGTCTTCAGTGACGCGCAGTCGTTCGCAGATCTTGCGCAGCACCCGCGCACTCGGGATGGCGCGGCCCGCGAGATACTTGTTGAACTGCTGGCGGTTGATGCCGGTATCGCGGCAGACATCGGCAATTGACGTCTGCATGGCACAGAGATGGCGGAGGTTCTCCGCGAAGACCGCGTGATGTCCGGATTTTCCGGAGGTCTTCGTCATTCGCTGCGCCACCGGCGATACTGGTTTGTCTTGCCTGTCTTTTGAAAGTCTGTTGCCACCACAGCTGTTATACTGAATTGCACCAGCCGCAGGCACAGGTAATACTTCCCCCGTACCGAATAGACCCCCGGTTGCAAGGGCTTGCGGCGCACACCATCCCTAGCTGTTGCACCCCCCGGCAAATGCTGTATGAGCCGTCAACGGCCCCCCGGACCTGATGAGTCCTGCGGGGCCGTTTTCGCGTCTTGAAGGAAGATACAGATGGCAAACGTCGCCGTGGTCGGGGCCCAGTGGGGCGATGAGGGCAAGGGCAAGATCGTGGACTGGCTGTCCGAGCGGGCCGATGTGGTGGCGCGCTTCCAGGGCGGCCACAATGCCGGCCACACGCTGGTCATCAACGGTGTCACCTACAAGCTCTCGCTGCTGCCGTCCGGCATCCTGCGACCCGGCAAGCTCTCGGTGATCGGCAACGGCGTCGTCATTGATCCGTGGGCCTTGATGTCCGAGATCGACAAGCTGAAGGGGCAGGGCGTTGCGATCAGCCGCGACAACCTCCGCATCGCCAACAACGCCACGCTCATCCTGCCGCTCCACCGCGAACTCGACCAGCTGCGCGAAGCGGCTGCGGGCGCAGGCAAGATCGGTACCACGGGCCGCGGCATCGGCCCCGCCTATGAGGACAAGGTCGGCCGCCGCGCCATCCGTGTGAACGACCTCGCCGACCTCTCCACCATCGGCATGAAAATCGACCGCATGCTGGCGCATCACAACGCGCTCCGCCGCGGCATGGGCCAGCCCGAACTGAAGGCGGCTGATGTTCTCGCGGAACTGAAGGAGATTGCGCCGAAGATCCTGCCCTTTGCCGATGCCGTGTGGGCCTTGCTCGACGAGCAGAAGCGGGCCGGCCGGCGCATCCTGTTTGAAGGCGCTCAGGGCATTCTCCTCGACATCGATCATGGTACGTATCCGTACGTCACCTCGTCGAACACGGTGGCCGCACAGGCCGCCAGCGGCACCGGCATCGGTCCTGCCTCGGTGAGCTACACCCTCGGCATCGCCAAGGCCTACACCACGCGCGTGGGCTCCGGTCCGTTCCCCACCGAACAGGACAACGAGATCGGCGAACTGATCGGCCAGCGCGGCCGCGAGTTCGGAACGGTAACGGGCCGCAAGCGCCGCTGTGGCTGGTTCGATGCCGTGCTGGTGCGGCAGGCGATCAAGACCTCGGGCATTCAGGGGATCGCGCTCACCAAGCTCGACATTCTCGATGGCCTGAAGGAGATCAAGGTCGGCGTGGGCTACATGCTGGACGGCAAGCGCATCGACATGTTCCCCGCTGCCGAAGAAGCGCAGAAGCGCGTCGAGCCCATCTACGAAAGCTTCGAAGGCTGGTCCGGCACCTCGGCTGGCGCACGCTCGTGGACGGCCCTCCCGGCGCAGGCGGTGAAGTATGTGCGCTATCTCGAGGAACTGATCGAGTGTCCGGTGGCGCTTCTCTCTACCTCGCCGGAGCGTGACGACACCATCCTGATGCGCGATCCCTTCCAGGACTAAGTCTGGCTTGCCCCGGGCTGGATTGCTGCATCGCAATGCAACCAGTGGGAGCTTATCAGCAAAATTCCCGGTTGATTTGTACCGCTGTTTCAGCCCAATTATTGGGCGGGCGACGCACTGTGGGAACGGTGCGTGATTCGTGAGTTGGGGGATATCATGACGCATTCATCACTGAGAATCGTGGCAGCGGCCGCAGCGATGCTGTTGGGCTCCACCGCGGCCTTCGCCGGTGGCTTCGCCCTGCGCGAACAATCGGTGGTGGGGCAGGGCAGCGCCTTCGCCGGTGTGGCTGCGGGCAGCGGTGGCGTTTCCTCGCAGTTCTGGAATCCCGCCGCGACCTCGTTGCTCAATGATTACGGCCTCATTTCCGAATCCAATTTCGCTGGTATCCTGCCGCAATCGGAGGCGCCGGGCGCCGGCAATGTTGGTGAGAAAGCCCTCGTGCCGGCTTCTGCCTATTCGTGGGGTGTCAACGACCAACTCACCTTGGGCCTGACATTCGGTGCGCCGTTCGGCCTGGCGACCGATGGCAACAATGGCTGGGCCGGCACCATTTACGGTGACCGTTCTGAAGTCCAGACCTATACGCTTGGACCATCTGCTTCATATAAGTTGAACGACTGGATTGCCATCGGCCTCGGCGCACAGCTCGAATACATGACGCTGTACCTCGACAATCGCGCAGGAGGGGACAAGATCGCCAAGATCGACGCCAATGGTGTTGGAGTTGGTTTCACCGCGGGCGTGATGCTGACGCCGTCGGACACGACGCAGATCGGACTTGGTTTCAGATCCTCTGTGCATCACAAGCTGGAGGGCAAAGGTCTGGGCGTCGCTCCCGGCCCAGTGTTCTCGGGAGATGTGACGGGGGATTTCGACACTCCTGAAATTGTGACCTTGGGTATCCGTCAACAGGTCAGCGATCAGTTTGCATTGCTGGCTGGCGTTGAGTGGTCCAATTGGAGCCGCTTCAAGGAATTGGCCATCACGCCTGATGTCGGTTCGATTCCCGTGACCACTGAGAAATGGAATGACGGGTGGTACTTCTCACTGGGCGGTGAGTATGCATACAATGACAAGATGGTTCTCAGAGCTGGCGCGGCTTACGAGATCTCGCCCGTCAATGACACTTACAGGACTCCTCGCATTCCCGACAACGATCGCGTCTGGCTCTCGGCCGGTGCCTCTTACAAGATCAACGACAAGTTCACCGCGCATCTTGCCTACAGCCATGTCTTCATGAAGGACGGCGACGTGAATATTCCGATTGGCCCCGGCCCAGGCCTCAACACATCCTTCGATCAGCACATCGACATCGTGTCGCTGGGCCTGACGAGCGACTGGTAACTCTCAGAACTCGAAGCGCTGGGCGGCGGGCGGCGGAACATCCGCCTGCTTGAGGTTGCGGAGCGAGGCGGCAAAGCGCGACATGACGATCGCCGCCACCTCCGCCTCAGGCACGGGCTTGCCGCAGAGATAGCCCTGGATGAAATCGCACTTGTGATTGCGCAGCATCTCCGCCTGTTCGACGGTCTCGATCCCTTCCGCCGTCACCTTGAGGCCAAGGTTGCGGGCAAGGTCGAGGATCGTGCGCAGCATGCCCTTCACCTGCGGCTTGGTATCCATCGCCTGCACGAAGGACTTGTCGATCTTGAGTTTGGAGAAGGGGAACTTCCAGAGATAGCTGAGCGACGAGTACCCCGTACCGAAGTCGTCCATGACGATCTGGCAACCGAGTTCACGCAAGGCCGTGAGCTGCGACATCACCATTTCGGTGTCGCTCAGCATGGTCGATTCCGTGATCTCCACTTCAAGCCGGTAGGCAGGAAAGGAAGAGAGTTCGAGGGCGTTGTGCACGTCGCTCAGAAGCTGCCCGCTGAGGAACTGTTCCGGCGAGAAGTTGATTGAGACAAGAATGTGCTGCGGCCAGTTGGAGGCGATGCGGCAGGCTTCCGCCAGCACCCAGGCGCCGATCTTGTGGATGGCGCCCGACTCTTCGGCCACGGGAATGAACTCTGCGGGCGAGATCGACCCCATGGTCGGGTGCTTGAGGCGCATCAGCGCTTCCATGCCTGCAAGCTCGCCGGTCATGGCATGGAAATAGGGCTGGAAGGCGAGAGTGAAGTACTGCTTCTCGAGGGCTTCCTGGATCGCCGTCTGCACATCCTGCTTGCGGCGCGCCGCCTGTTCGAGGGCGGGGTTGAAGAAGGCATAGCCGGGGCCGCCCTTTTCGGTGGCCGCCTTGTAGGCAAGGCCGGCGCGGTGGAGGAAGAGCCCGGCATCGACGTCGGTCTTGTTGGCGAGCGCCACGCCGGCCGCGGCTTCGATCGTCAGCGACCGCTCCACCCAGTCGATGGGCTGGTTCGTGAGTTCGATGAGCTTCTTGGCGGTGATTAGCGCTTCCAGGGCATCGTTGATGTGCGGCAGGAAGACGGCGAAGCTCCAGTAGTCGAGCCGGCAGAGCAGGCAATCGGCGGGAATTCCGGAGGATAACCGCGCGGCAAGCGCCGAAATCACATAATCGCCCACATGGCGTCCCAAGGCTCCGGTGATGCGGGGAATGCCACGGACACCGATTTCGATGATGGCGCATTGCGGGCCGTTTTCGCGCTGCTCGCCCAGCACCTTCTCGACCCGGCGCAGGAAGGCCGAGCGGATCAGGAGGCCGGTCAACTGGTCATGGCTGACCAGATGCTGTACATCCTGTTCCAGCATGGCGATCTTGCGCTGCAGATCGGCAATGTCTTTGCCTGTTGGCTCGGTCATGTCGCGTCGTGGCCCCGCCCCATGGGCGCCTGATTCGGTCCAAAATATACGATTTGCGTGTGTAACGCTCAGTTAAATTCACGGAAGAGGTGGAAGTGTTGGCTGACAAGTCTTGCGCAAGGGTGTTGTCGCGGCGGGAGGTTCTCCTTGGGGCCCTGGCGGTTGCCGCGGCCCGGCCGGCGCTGGCCCGCGAGACCTATGCCGATTTCATGGCGCGGATGAATGCGGGGCCCCCGGGCGGCGGCAGCTTCCGCCCCGACCTCGAGGACGTGCTGCTGGGGGCCGCCAATGCCTACCGCGCTCAAAGTGGCCTCAAGGGCCTGAAGCGCGGCAGTGACGAACTGGTGGCCGCAGCCCGTGCCCATGCCGCTGACATGATGCTGAACGACTTCGTCGGCCACACCTCGTCCACGGGTGCGGCGTTTGAGGGCCGCATGCGGACCGTCTACCCGGGCGTCCTGATGCTGCCGCGCATGGCCGAGAATGCCGCACGCGAACGCTCCAAGGGCCCGGCAGACCAGGCAAAGGCCGGAAAGCTGTTCCAGCAGTGGGTGCATTCCAGTTCGCACGCCCGCACGCTGCGGAGCCGCGACTACATCACCGTGGCGACGGGCGTCGTCGAGAAGGACGGCAAGCTATTCGCCGTTCAGATTTTCCAGGGACCGGAACTGAAGACCAACATGTTCGGAACGGCGGGAGCAGGGCCGGCCACCACCCCCAAGACCGAGGTGAGCGGCGGCGGCAACAGCGGCGGGTCCGGCATCGGCACGGCATCGGGTGGCGACTCCCTCTATTGAGAAACCGCTTCAGATCGAGGCCTTAAAGAGCTGAAAACACTTGCGATATCGCAGGTTGCTTGTCCCCCTGTGGATAGCGCGTACAATGACCACGAATCCCGCCGCCGCGCGCGGCCTGCTTGCTACACCAGTCTCGACCATGAACACCGTTACGCCGCTTCGCCCCGCAGATGCGCCTGCCGCATCCGACAGCTACCGCCAGCCGCCCCATAACCTTGAGGCGGAGATGGCGTTGCTTGGCGCGATCCTGATCAACAACGAAGCCTGCGACCGGGTCACCCAGTTCCTCCAGCCCGATCATTTCTTCGAGCCTCTGCATTCCCGCATCTTCGATGCCGCCGCGAGCCTGATCCGTGTCGGCAAGCTGGCCAGCCCGGTGACACTGCGCTCCTTCTTCGAGAACGACGCCACCATGAAGGAGGTGGGCGGACCCGCCTACCTCGCCCGCCTTGCGGCCTCCGCCACCACCATCATCAACGCCGAGGAATATGGCCGCACCATTCACGAACTGGCCCAACGGCGGAAGCTGATCTCGGTCGGCACCGACATCGTCAACGAGGCTTATGACGCCACGGTGGAGGACAGTGCCCGTGAACTGATCGAGCGGGCCGAGTCCTCGCTCTATTCGCTTGCCGAGGTGGACAAGTACGGCAAGGGCTTCATGCCTTTCGGCCGGGCCCTCACCGATGCGATCGACATGGCATCCGCCGCCTACCAGCGCGACGGGCATCTCTCCGGCCTTTCAACGGGCCTCAAGGACCTCGACGAGAAGCTGGGTGGCCTGCAGGCCTCCGACCTCCTGATCCTCGCCGGCCGCCCCTCCATGGGCAAGACCGCGCTCTGTACCAACCTCGCCTACAACGTGGCCAAGAACTACCGCGCCGAATATCAGGCGGATGGCTCGATGAAGGTGCTGGATGGCGGCGTGGTGGCCTTCTTCTCGCTCGAAATGTCGGCGGAACAGCTGGCGACGCGTATCATCGCCGAGCAATCGGGCATCGGGTCGGAAAAGATCCGCCGCGGCAAGATCACCGAGGATGAGTTCGCCCGCCTCGTGGAGGTGAGCCAGGAATTGCAGAAGCTGCCGCTCTACATTGACGCCACGGGCGGCCTCACCATCGCGCAGGTGGCGGCCCGCGCCCGGCGTCTCAAACGCCAGCGCGGTCTCGGCCTCATCGTGGTGGACTATCTTCAGCTGCTTGCCGGTTCATCCCGCAAGGCCGCCGAAGGCCGCGTGCAGGAAGTGACTGAAATCACCGTGGGCCTGAAGGCGCTGGCGAAGGAACTGGCAGTGCCGGTGATCGCGCTCTCGCAGCTTTCGCGTCAGGTGGAAAACCGCGACGACAAGCGCCCGCAGCTTGCCGACCTGCGTGAATCCGGCTCGATCGAGCAGGACGCCGACGTGGTCATGTTCATCTACCGCGAGGAATACTATCTCCTGCGCAAGGAACCGCGCCCCGGCACGCCGGAACACATCACCTGGCAGGACGAGATGGCGAAGGTGGAAGGCATCGCCGAAGTCATCATCGGCAAACAGCGCCACGGCCCCACCGGCGTGGTCGAACTGCAGTTCAACGCGGCGCTGACCAAGTTCCAGAACCTGGTGCGCGACGGTTACGCGCCGGAGCGGTTCGAGTAGGTCTCACGTCACACTCCTAAATCCGTCATTCCGGACGCAGCACCTGATCGAGCGAAGCGAGATGTCGCGCGCGAGCCGGAATCCAGCTTTGGCGGATCGCGTGTGATGATCAAGGAAGCTGGGCCCCCGCCTTCGCGGGGGTGACGCAACCAACTCACCCCTTCGCCAGTCTGCGCAGCTTCTCCACCCGCATCTTCGGGTCTTCGTCAAAGGCGATGGTGCCGGCGAACTTGCCCTCGCGGTTGAAGAGGAACACCGTCGCCGTGTGGTTCATGGTGTAGCCGCCGTCGCTGGTCGGCACCTTCTCGTAGAAAACGCGGAAGGCCTTGGCGAGGCCCGGCAACTGTTCCGGCGTCGGGATTAGCCCCTCGATCCGCGGATCGAAATTCGCAACGTAATTCGCCATGTAGGCTTGCGTGTCCTGCTCGGGATCAACCGAGATGAAGAACATGCGCAGGTCCTTGCCGTCATCGCCCAGCGTCTTGAAGGCGGTGTCCATCTCGTAGAGTGTCGTCGGGCAGACGACCGGACAATGGGTGAAGCCGAAGAACACCGCATAGGGCGTGCCCTTCAGGCTGTCGGAGGAGAGCGTGCCACCCTTGGAACTGGCGAGCTTGAACGGCCCGCCGATATCAAGTGCCGCGATCTTGCTGCCGCCATACTGCGACTGCCAGGCGAGATAGCCGAGGAGGGCGGCGAACACCGCCACCGCCCCCCAGAGAATGATGTTCAGCTTCTTCATCGGTCTCTCAATGATCCATGGTGCCGTTGGCGTCCACCACTTCGTAGTCGATGTCGACCTTGCCGGCCTTCTCGAAGGTGAGCGTGCCCTTGAACTCGGTATCGACAATGGGCTGCTTCGCCACCTTGAGGAACATGATGTGGTAGGACTTGGGCTTGAGTTCCACCGTCTTTCCGGCAGGAATGACGAGCCCGCCCGGCACTTCTTCCATCTTCATTACGTCGCCCTCCATCTTCATGCCGTGGATCTGGACGACGGGCGCGATCTCGGCCGTGGCAGAGACAAGCCGGTCATCCTCCTTGCCATTGTTGGTGATCTTGAAGAAGCCGGCCGAGACATCCGCACCCATGGGCGACTGGCGCGACCAGGGATGGCTGATGACGAGGTTGCCCACCTTGATCTGGTGGGCGAAGGCGTTCGGCATCGTCGCGAAGGACGCGAGCGTGAGCGCCACGGCGAAGGTGATTTCCTTGAACAGTTTCATGTGCGTTTTCCTTTGCAAGTCCGTTACGCGCCCGCCTGCTTCAGGCGGGCCGGGAGGAAGAAGTCGACGATGGCGAACGCCAGAATGGCGAGCCCACCAAGCGGGAATGCCAGCGAAAGTACAGCGCCCAGAACGAGCACCGTGACGGGCACCGAATATCCGCGCGGGTAGAGCGGTGCGCCGAGCTGGCCCACGGGCCTGCGCTTCCACCACATTACCACGCCTGACACGCAGGCGAAGATCACGAGGGCGAGGTAGACCGTGTTGAAGGCGAGGTTCCACCAGCCGGCCATGCCCTTGTGGAGCGCGATGCCCCAGGCCATCAGCTTGCCGACGAAGGGATAGTCGGCGAAGCGCACATCGGCGAGGATGTTGCCGGTGTACTGGTCGATGTGGACGTAGCGGTCGTGGGCGGGCGTCACGCTGTCTTCGTTGCGCCCGTCATAGGAGACGGTGAAGACGCCTTTCTCGTCCGCCGGCACGGCCACCTTGAACTGGTTGTGGAAGCCGTTGCCCAGGGCCCAGATGACGACGGAGTCGAGGGCGACGGGCTGCGCCACGGCAGGCGTGCCCGCGGACGAGCCCGAGGCGGGCAGGGGCGTTGCCTCCAGCGTCCACGGCACCTCGTGCAGCAGATCGTGGTTGAGGCTGGCATGGCTCACATCCGACAGCGGGACATTGTCCCACTTGCTGGCCGGGAAGGAGGACCAGGGCTTCACGTAGCTGTCGCCCCAGATGCCGGCCCAGGCGAGGCCGGAGAGGATGAAGAGCACGAGGAACAGCGAGATCCACGCGCCGCCCGTCTTGTGCAGTTCACGCCACAGGCTGCGCCCGGCAAGGCCCCCGCGCGGGATGAGGGCGCGCACAAAGCTTTCGCCGCGTGGCCACCACAGGAAGAGGCCCGTCACCGTCATGATGATGGTGAGCGAGGCCGCAATCTCGATCAGGCGGTCACCAACCGTTCCCAGAAGGATGGTGCCGTGGATCTTCTCGGCAAGCGCCCGCGACGTGGTGGACTCGTCGTGAGAGTCCAGCACCGCAGCCGAATAGGGATCGACCGCGACGGAGTAGTAGGCGCCGTCCTTCGCGAGTTCGAAGAAGGCCGGGCGGTCCGCCGCTTCGGGCGCGATGTAGGTGGCAAGCTTGCCGCCGGGGAGCGCGGCAAGGGCCGCCTTGGCCTGCGCCGAGACGGGCACGGTCTTTTCCTGCTGCACCACGTCGGGCACCCAGCCCAGTTCATTGCTCAGCTTGGAATAGAACATCATGTAGCCGCCGGTGAGGGCAAGCATCAGAAGGAAGGGCACGACGAAGAGGCCGGCATAGAAATGCCATCGCCAGACGGCGCGATAGAGGCGGGTGGAGGCTTGCGCCCCCTCGTAAGAATTGGACATGGAATTGATCCTTGAATGAATGCAGTCACGCCCGCGCGCACGGGGTGCTGTGGCGGGCAGCGGTCAGTCGTTTCAGAGGATCAGGCGGGCGGCCCTCGCTGGGAGAGCGGACCGAATACCGCTTCCGAGGGCGGCGTCGCGAGAACAAGTTCCGGGCGCACCGGATCGTCCGGGCGCGCATCGGGGAAGGTGATCGGCACGAGCAGCAACTGTCGCGGCGTGTCGCTCACCTGCGGAACGGCGTGAAGGATGCAGCAGGTGTTGCAGTCATGCTTCGCGGTGCCGGGCAGGGTGCCAGCCGGGTTGCTGCCGTCAAGACAGCGGCTCATCATCAGGTCGGCATAGAGCTGCTGTTCCGCGGCGGAGGCGGGCGACGGCAGGATCGACAGCAGGCCGGGCACAAGGTAGCAGAGCGTCACGATCACCGTGACGATCCGCGCCATGCGCCGCATGAGGCCGAGCCCCGTTTGCTGCCTTCCAGTCATACCCACAGGGTTAGGAGTGTGGGGGAGGGCGGGTCAACGGCAAAAAGATCGCAGGGTCGCCCGCACTTGCTTTTGAACCCCGCATCGGCCATAAGCCGCCTGTCCGAAGCACAGGCTGGTGGCTGTACGGAAAGACTTCCTGAGAAATCAAGAGGTTAGGCATCGCAAGATGCCGGTTTCCCGTGTCTCCGCTCTCTTCAGAACGGTCTTCAACCCTTTCCCGAAGGTTTGAAGGAGGCTTTGCGCCGGTGCTTTTGAGGACATGCAACACGAAAGGGTACCCATGGGTCTCTACGAACATGTGTTCCTGGTTCGCCAGGACGCCACACCCGCGCAGGTCGATGCGCTGGTGGAGCAGTACAAGGGTGTCATCACCTCGGGTGGTGGCAAGGTCGAGAAGGTGGAAAACTGGGGCGTGAAGTCCCTCACCTATCGCATCAAGAAGAACCGCAAGGCGCACTTCACGCTTCTCAACATCGCCGCTCCGTCGGATGCGGTGAAGGAAATGGAACGCCAGATGTCCATCTCCGAAGACGTGATCCGCTTCATGACCATCGCCGTGGAAGAACTGGAAGCCGGTCCGTCGGCCCAGATGCGCCGCCGCGAAGACCGCCGCCGTGAGGATGGCGAAGAGACAGAGGAGTTCAACTGATGGCTGAACCACAAGCCCGCCGGCCTTTCTTCCGCCGCCGGAAGTCGTGCCCCTTCACCGGCCCGAACGCCCCCAAGATCGACTACAAGGACGTCCGTCTCCTGCAGCGCTACATTTCCGAGCGCGGCAAGATCGTCCCCGCCCGTATCTCGGCCGTTTCGACCAAGAAGCAGCGTGAACTCGCCCGCGCCATCAAGCGCGCCCGCTTCCTGGGCCTGCTGCCCTACGTGATCGGCTAAGGGAGGAACGAACATGGAAGTCATTCTCCTCGAACGCGTCTCCAAGCTCGGTCACATGGGCGAAGTCGTGAAGGTCAAGGATGGTTACGCCCGTAACTTCCTTCTCCCGCGCGGCAAGGCTCTGCGCGCCAACGACGCCAACAAGGCCAAGTTCGAAGCCCGCCGTGCGGAACTCGAAGCCCGCAACGCCGAAGCCCGCGGCTCGGCCGAAGTGGAAGCCAAGAAGCTCGACGGCAAGACCTTCGTCATCATCCGCCAGGCGGGTGAATCGGGTCACCTCTATGGTTCCGTGAGCCCGCGTGACATCGCCGAAGCCGCAGCCGCGGCGACGGGCGTCAGCGTTCACCGCAACCACGTCGAACTGCTGCAGCCGATCAAGACCATCGGCCTCCACACGGTTGACGTTTCGCCCCATCCGGAAGTGACCGTGAAGGTCACCGTGAACGTCGCCCGTTCCGACGAGGAAGCCGCAGCCCAGGCCCGCGGTGAAGTCCTCATCGGCAACGCCGCCGAGCGCGACGAAGTGCGCGCCGCCGCCGCCGCCCTCTTCGAGGAAGCGGAAGCCGAGCGCGTCGCCGAAGAAGCCAAGAGCTGATCCTTCAGCGAAGGCATTGCAAGACAAGCGAACCCCGCCAGCGATGGCGGGGTTTTTCTTTTCAGCGGGTGGTGAGGGTGAGGCGGAGCGCCTTGCTGCCCGGCGCGAGGACGAGCGGCGGATCGCCCGTGGTCACGAAGGCGAAGTCGTGGCGCTGCAGTGTGCCGCGGCCCCAGCTGATCGTGCCGTCGAGGCAGAGCACGCCCTCGATGTCGGCCCGCGTGGGCACCAGCGTTTCGCGCGTGGAAAGCACGATGGCGGCACCGGAGAAGAGCCGGGGATCGTAGATGAGGTTGAAGTCGAGGCAAGGCCCGTCGCGCAGCCGCCCTTCCAGCTCCTCGTCGCCGGAGAAATAGACGGGCACGAGCGGTGGCAATTCATGGGCGAGGGTGCCCCGCGGCGAAACCGAGATCCATGCCGACGCCATCGATCACGGTGAGGATGCGGGCGAGACCCGGAAAAAGAGAGAAGGGGCCATCACGCCCCACTTCGGCAAGGCTCAGCCGCCAATGCAGTTTGCCGTCCTCATCCTCGCGCGCCACCTCATGGGTGATGCCACCGCCGTTGTTCCACGGCACGGTCTGAAACTGTGAGCGGCGGATGATGTCCATCGCCCAACTCTAGCAAAGAGTCGGAAACGCAAAAAGGCCGCCATCGCTGGCGGCCTTTGCAACTGTCGGATGTGTGCCCGTTCAGAGCGGCGCGGCGAGGGCCTTCGCCTTCGGAGCAAGCGCCTTCTGGGCGGCGTTCTTCACCGCCTTCTGCAGCTTCTCGAAGGCGCGCACCTCGATCTGGCGGATGCGCTCGCGGCTGACGTTGAACTCCTGCGAGAGATCGTCCAGCGTCGCAGGATCGTCCTGCAGGCGGCGGGCTTCGATCACGCGGCGTTCGCGGTCGGTAAGCTTCGACAGCGCTTCCTTGAGATAGGAGTTGCGCATGTCTGACTCTTCGTTGCGCACCAGAACGGTTTCCTGGCTGTCGGAATTGTCGACGAGCCAGTCCTGCCATTCGCCGTCGCCCTCACCGTCGGAGCGGAGCGGGGCGTTGAGCGAGGTGTCGCCGGAGAGGCGGCGGTTCATCGAAACCACCTCGTCCTCCTGCACACCCAGGCGGTGGGCGATGTACTTCACCTGCTCGGGCTTGAGATCGCCCTCTTCAAGCGCCTGGATCTGGCCCTTGATCTTGCGCAGGTTGAAGAACAGCTTCTTCTGGTTTGCGGTGGTGCCCATCTTCACCAGCGACCACGAGCGCAGGATGAACTCCTGGATCGAGGCCTTGATCCACCACATGGCATAGGTGGCAAGCTTGAAGCCCTTGTCGGGCTCGAACTTCTTCACCGCCTGCATCAGGCCGATGTTGCCTTCGGAAATGACTTCGCCGATGGGCAGGCCGTAACCACGGTAGCCCATGGAGATCTTCGCCACGAGGCGGAGATGGCTGGTGATGAGGCGGTGCGCGGCCTCGCGGTCGCCATGCTCCTTGTAGCGCTTGGCGAGCATGTATTCTTCTTCAGGCGCCAGCATCGGAAACTGGCGGATCTCCTGGAGGTAGCGGCTCAGGCTGCCCTCGCCCGAAGCGATCATAGGAAGTGATGCTGTCTTGGCCATTGGTTCCCTTTCCCCGGTCACGTCAGGTTTCTTGACGTTGTCCTCATATAGGAAGCCCCGTCGGAATTAAAAGACACCGGATCAGTAACAATTTGTAATGCTCTTGCTACGGCCTTTTGTGAACTCCGGATTGAAGCCTCAGTTCCTGTTGTAAATGTGACAACCCCTCCGGCAAGGGGGCCTCGAAGCGCAGCGCCTTGCCGGAAGAGGGGTGCTCGAACCCCAGCACGGCGGCGTGAAGAGCCTGTCCTTTCAAGGCCTTGAGGGCGTCCTGTGCGCCAGGCGAAAGGCGGGAGCGGGCAGTCTTGTGACCGGCCCCGTAGGTTCCGTCGCCTAGCAGGGGATGGCCGATATGCGCCATGTGCACGCGGATTTGATGGGTCCGCCCGGTCTCCAGCCGGCAGCGGATGAGGCTCGCGGCGGTGCCGTAGCGCTCCTCCACCTGCCAATGTGTCACGGCGTGGCGGGCATCGGGCCGGGTGCTGACCGCTTGTTTCTGGCGGTTGGCGGTGCTGCGGCCGATGCCGGTCTCGATCACCCCGGCGGGCCGGTCCGGCACGCCCCACACGAAGGCGAGGTATTCCCGGGCCAGTTTCCCGTCCCGGCCGTGCGCGGCGAACTGGGCGGACAGCGCCTGATGGGCGGCGTCGGTCTTTGCCACCACCAGAAGGCCGGAGGTATCCTTGTCGAGGCGGTGGACGATGCCTGGGCGCTTCACCCCGCCGATCCCCGAAAGGGAGTCGCCGCAATGGGCGAGCAGGGCGTTCACCAGCGTCCCGCCCTCGTGCCCCGCTGCCGGGTGGACCACGAGGCCGGCCGGCTTGTTGATGACAATGACGTGCTTGTCCTCGAAGGCGATATCAAGCGCAATGTCCTCGGGCTCCGGTTCCGCTGCGACCGGGGGCGGCATCTCCACCCGCACGCTCTGGCCGGGCTTGAGCTTCGCACCGGCATCGCCAGCGGGCGCACCCTGAACCGTGACCGCACCCTCGGCGATCAGCTTCTGGAAGCGCGCCCGGCTGACAGCCGGAAAGGCGCGGACCAGGAACTTGTCCAGCCGCTCGGCCTCCTCCGCAATGGCCTCGAGAACATCCGTCATCCGGTCGCGATCACTTGGCGAAGCAGTGGGCCTCGCCCTTCACCGTGTAGTTGGCGGAGAAGATCGGCATGCTGCCTTCGCGGCTGCTGAAGTCGAGATCGGGTTCGCCGATGCCGAGCATCACGTAAGGAGGCTCGACATCGTTCTTCACGTAGTCGATGACCACCGTCTTCTTGGCGCTGCCCCACTTGACGTGGCCCTTCAGTTCCTCGTTGCTGGCGTGGATGGTGAGGAAGCGGAAGAGGGTGGGGCCACAGGAACCGTCTGCCGCCACGCTGACGCCGCAGAAATCCTTGCCGCAGGGCGCCACGTCGATCGAGGTGTAGAGCTTGCCCTTGGAACTGACGGGAGAGTCGAGGGCGGTCTGCGTCCAGTGCCCGAAATAGGGCGCGACTTCCACCGCCTGCGCGGCGGGTGCGCCGCCGAGGGCTAGTGCCGCAAGGGCAGTCAGGATAAACGGGGTGCGATGGCCGGTCTGAAACATGGTGTCCTCCGAGACGCGCGGGTTTCGCCAGCAATGATGGCAATTTGGCGTATCGCCTTGCTTGCCCTTGCTGCGCCTGTTGCTGTCTTCACCCTGTATACCGCGCTTCGGGCCGTTACGGAAAGCTGGGACAATGACGCCTTCCCGGAGGCGCTGGCGGTGAAGCTAGAACTGCTGCCGGCGGTCTTCCCCGTCCACATGGTGGCGGGCGGGCTGGCCCTCGTGCTGGTGCCGCTGACGCTTCTTGCCCGCGGCACACGCTTCCATCGCTGGCTCGGCCGCATCACCGCGGCGGATGTGGTGATCGCCGGTGCCACCGCCATCCCGGTTGCGCTGGAGGCCCCGGTTACGGCGGTCTCGGCTGCGGGCTTCTTCACCCAGGGGGTTCTGTGGATGAGCCTGTGCGGGCTCGGGATCTGGCACATCCGCAACGGCCGGGTGGAGCAGCACCGCCGCGCAATGCTGCTGATGGCGGCGGTCACCTCCGGGGCAATGTTCTTCCGCATCTGGCTGGCGCTGTGGATGCACTATGGCTGGCCCCGCCACTTCAAGACCTTCTACGCCTGCGACGCCTGGATCGCCTGGGGCATTCCCTTCCTGATCATGCTCGCCGTCACCTGGCCGCGCGGGCCTCGACAAGTGCTGGCCGCTCCGCGATAAGCCGCCCCATGAGCAATGACGCAAGCCCCGAAGAAACCTTCGTGCCCACCGCCGGCCAGAAGCGCCTGCTGCGCGCGGTCTATGGCATGGGGATCGCGCTTGTCCTGCTCTTCCTAGCGCTGATCGGCGGCATCATCTGGAAGGCAACCCACAAGGCCCCGCCGCCCCCGCCCGAAACGCTCACCCTCGGGCTTGGCCTCAAGGCGGCGGATGTGAAGGCGGTGGCCGTGGACGGCGGCACGGTGGCCATCACCACCACCAGCGAACTGATCGTCATCGATGCCAACCGCCGCAAGGTGCTGCTGCGCGAGCCTCTGGCGCAGTAACCGGCCCCGCGGCGGGCGGCTTGCAATCTGCGGGCGGCTTGCCTAAGAGCAAGGGCGAGAGCTCCCTTCGTCTATCGGTTAGGACGGCAGCCTCTCACGTTGCAAAGACGGGTTCGATTCCCGTAGGGAGCGCCACTTCTCGGCAGGATCACCCCTCAAATCCAGTGTTGCCCGTCATTCGAACCCGCGGTCTTGCGGGCGCGAAGTTGTTCGGCATGGGCGATGAATTTCCTTGAAGGGTCGTTTCCGAAAACATAGGCTTCAGCTTTCGGTTGCATCAGCAAAGCTGCCTCGGGAGACGCTCCATGAAACGTACGCAATGCGCTTTTTCCATTCTCTCCGCTACCTGCGCGTTCCTGCCGGTCAGTCCCGCCGAAAGTCTTGCCATGTCGAAGGAGGATTACTGCAAGGCAGTCGCTCGCCACGAAGTCAACAACGCCAAGGAGTCCATGGCCGCAGACGTCGGGTCCGATCAGGCAGACGACTCATATGGTCTGAATTCCGGCGGCGGTGATACGGACAAGTCGCGCAAGAAGCACAAGGCCAAGAACGCGGCGGCTGGTGGGCAGAATAAAAAGTCGAAAAGCAACCATGTTTACCGGCAGGTCTTTGACCAATGCATGGCAGAAAATTGATTTGCCTGCCGCCGGAAGCCCATGCGAGCGCCGGGAAAGCATGACGCCAACGTCTTTCTCCGCTTGAGCCGCAACGTGCCTTTGCCTAGCCTCGGCCACCAGTTGGCTCAGGGCACCTCAGGGCAGCGATGATGAAGATCTCACTCCACCACGTCTCCGTTCCCACGCGCGACTTCGCCGCGTCCTGTGCATTCTATGAGAATGTCCTCGGCCTGAAGAAAATTCCGCGGCCGCCGTTTTCCATCAAGGGGCAATGGTATGGCCTCGGCGCACTGCAGGTCCACATCGTGGAATTTCCGGACGCGAACTTCCGCGCCGGAAAACCTGTCCACAACGACGACATACATTTCGCGCTGAAGGCCGAGGACTTCGAGGAGGCCGTTGCCCACCTGCATCGCGCCGGTTACGACGAGAACCTTCCCGAGAACGATCCCAGGCGCCTCATCCTGAAACGCACCGGACTTCGCGGGATTCCCGCAGGTGTTCCTGATGGACCCCGACCGCAACATCATCGAGATCAATCAGGCACCGTGAGGCGTCAGTTCGTCTTCGCTGCCGACCACACTTCTTCCACGCGCTGGTCGCGGCCGCAGTTCCAGCGGTAGTACTTGTAGCGCGTCGGGTTCTTCTCGGCGTAATCCTGGTGATAATCTTCCGCCGGCCAGAACTTCGCGGCGGGCAGGATCTCGACTGCGACCTGCTGCTTGATCGCCTGCGCCACATCGGCGGACTTCGCTTCGGCTTCCTTCTTCTCCGCGTCGTTCATCACGAAGATGGCAGGGCGATAGGCAGGCCCCCGGTCGCAGAACTGGCCGCCACCATCGGTCGGATCGATATGATGGAAATAGTAGTCGAGGATGTTGGCGTAGGTCAGCTTCGTGGGATCGTAGGTGATTTCCACCGCCTCCACATGGGGCACCGGATTGTCGCCATCGGTGTCGTGATAGTCTTCATAGGTCGGATTGGCGCGGCTGCCGCCGGTATAGCCGGAGACGACGTTGCTCACGCCCTGAAGCTGGCGGAAGTCATGCTCCACGCACCAGAAGCAGCCGCCCGCCACGATGGCCGTGGCCTGTTCGGCGGCGTTGACGCCCGCAGCATGGGGCATGGTCAGGGCCAGTGCTGCAAGGGCACCGAGGAAACTCCGTCGCATCATCTTCGTCATCGTGCTCACCTTCCGTCTGGTCGTGGGGTCTGTTGGCGTGTGGGGCCACCATAGTCCGCAATCGCGTTCACAGGGCACACACAAACCCGCCGCTCCGCTTCAAGTCTGTGTGAGGCTGCCGTGCACTGAAGTGTGATACGCATCCGCCCCGGCGCCGGAGCAGGGGCCAAGCCATCGCCTCAGTTGCGCACGCCTTCCTTGAGCGAGCGGAACTTCTCCGCCAGCGTCATGCGCTTTTCGGGGGTGGGCGGCGGCGCAGCTTCGCCTCCCGAGGCGTCCGCGGAGGTTGCATCGGTCGCAGGCGTATCAGGCGCTGCGGCGCCATTGGCGGCGGCATCGCTCACGGCGGCCACACCCTCGGAAGAAACGGCGATCACTTTCTCGTCTTCCGCCGCGCCTTCGCGCAGGGCTGCAAGCGCCAACGGAACGGGGTCGGCCGCGCGGGGCGCAGGCGGCGCGGTGCCGGGGGCAGGTGCAGCACTTGCCTCAGCAGGCGTGACATCGCCCGATTGCTGGCCCGCGATCTGGGCGGAGAGAGCATTGAGTTCGGCGATCTTCGCCTTGATACGGTCGAGCGGCGCGGCATCGGCGGCAATGTCTGCGGGCACCGGCATGGGTGTGGGCAGGTTCACGTCGAAGGCGGGCCGCGTGGCCGCCTTGGCGCCCGCCGGAACCGGCAGGTCGAAGTTGCGCAGCTTCACCGCTTCATGGCCGGTGATCTTGGCGATGATGCGGGCACGCTTGTTGGTCTCGTTGGTGAGTTCGGCGGCCAGCGCGCGGAGCGAGGCGATCTCGGCATCCTTGGCGATCAGGTCCTTCGACATGACGATGGCGCGGTTGCGCTGGCGGGTGACCTGCGCAGTCTTTTCCGCCGCCTGAGCGCGGGCTTCCTCAAGCAGGAACTCAAGCCGCCGCGTGGCCATGGCGTTCTGGGCGCGCAGCGCTTCGCGCTCGGCCTGCATGTCCAGGATGGTGGTGGGCACTTCGCGCTTGCGCTTGTAGCTGGCCCAGCGGTTTGCCGAGGACCAGATGGCGAAGCCGAAGATCATTGCCAGGACGAGCGCCAGGGCGAAGCCAAGGGCGACCAGCAAAAGGGACTCAGTTTGCGACATCAGCCTACCAGATCTCAACGAACGACAAGCTGTTTAGCCCGCTTTGACGGCCTTGGCGACTATGATCTGGCTGCCGGGGATAACGCCCTGCGGAGAGCGTCCCTCAGAAGGGGTTCCACTTGGGCTTGGGCGAATACTTGAGATAGCCCACGTTGGCGCCAAGGCGGGCGCCGACACCGGTGCGGATCGGGGCAAGAACGATGTCGTCCTTCTTCTGGAAGTTCACGCCAAGCCCGCCGATCAGGTAGGCAGCACCTTCCACACCGCCGAAGCGGTCATAGAGGTCTTCCGGCGAAGACGAATTATAGACCAGCGTCATGGTGCGCGAGCCGTTGCCGCCGAAGTCGAAGCCGAGCGACGGGCCCTGCCAGAAGATGCGCTGGGTGGTGCCGTTCTTGTAGTAGATCGTGCCTTCGCCGTAGCGCAGGCCGCCCACGAAGGCGCCGGCGGCTTCCTCGCCCACGATGTAGGCGGTGGGCTCACCCTGGTTCTGGAAGACGAATTCGATGGCCTGGCCGACGCCGCGGCTGGCCTTGCCGAAGAACTCGTGGCCCTTCACGACCAGTTCCTCGGTGGTGAAGGTTTCATGCTGCTGGGCGCGGGAAACGCTGCCCGTGGTCTGGGCGAGGGCGCCCGTGGTGGGCAAAATCAGCGAGGCGGCTGCGGCGGCGGCGGCAAAGCGGCGGCGAGTGAGGTTCATGGTCCTGTCCCCAAAAATATCGTTGACCTTCAACACCTCGGCGAGGGCGGAGGTGAGGCCAAATTCGGTCCTTTTGACGTCTTAGGCCAAGGCCGTTTCCGCTTGGTTAACAAAGCTGAAAGATGGGCGGATGAGATTCGCTCAAAGATTTCATGGTATTCCGCGGCGCTGGCGCTATCCGCCCGGATTGTGGCGGCAGGGCAGCAACAGCACTCAGGCCGAGGCGATGAAGCCCGGATTGTCGAAGCCGCGCTGGCGCTTGCCATAGAGCAGGGGGGCGCCCGAGGTATCGACAACCTTGCCGCCTGCCGCCTCCAGAACCGCCTGTCCGGCCGCCGTATCCCATTCCATGGTGCGGCCGAAGCGGGGGTAGAGGTCGGCAGCGCCGCAGGCCACCTTGCAGAACTTGAGCGACGAGCCCGCCGAGATCAGCCGCGCAACCTTCACGGTCGAGAGGAAGGCATCGGTCTCGGCATCCCGATGCGAACGGCTGGCAATCACTGTGAGGCCGGAGGAGGGTTGCGGGCGCACCTGGCAGCGCGTCCAGACCAACCCATCCAGCGAATGCTCGGGAGCGAACGCGGCATGGGCCGCCACATCGCCTTCGCCCCAATAGAGGGCGTTCGTCGCGGGTGCATAGACCACGCCCATTACCGGCTTCGCGTTCCGGATGCGGGCGATGTTCACGGTGAACTCGCCGTTGCGGGAGAGGAACTCCTTGGTGCCGTCGAGCGGATCGACGAGGAAGAAATCATCCGCCGTGATCGGCACGATGCCGGCCGCGGCCTGTTCCTCCGCCACCACGGGCACATCGGGGAAGTGTTCGCGCAAGCCCGCCAGGATCACACGCTCGGCGCGCTCGTCCGCCTCGGTCACGGGCGACAGGTCGGCCTTGTCGCGCACCGCGAAGTCGCTGGCGTAGACAGCCATGATTTCGCGGGCGGCTTGCTTGGCCAGGCGCAGCAGCACCAGCATGCCGGGGGACGGAACAGGAGAGGTCATGGGAACCGGAATATCGATTGAGTTGGGCCGCTCTATGGTCGCGCAGAGGCTTCGCGTCAATGCGGTAATCCTTGCCTGGATTTGATATAGCTTTGTGACGAATCACCGACCTCCCAACCTCCATTCAGGGGCCCCCATGACCAGCGACATCGCCCGCCTTTCCGACCTTGATCTGGCCGCACTGCTCTGTTCGCGCGTGTGCCACGACATCATCTCGCCCGTGGGTGCGATTGCAAACGGCCTGGAACTGATGGACGACCCCGACACCGACGCGGCGATGAAGGCGACCGCCCTCGACATGGTGCGTTCTTCCGCCAAGACGGCGACCGCCAAGCTGAAGTTCTGCCGCATCGCCTTCGGGGCCTCGGGCTCGGCGGGCGCGCACATCGATCTGGGCGAAGCCGGCGAGACGGCGCGATCCTTCGTCGGCGACGAGAAGATCAAGCTCGACTGGCAGGCGCCGCGCGAGAACCGCCCCAAGGCGGAAGTGAAGCTGCTGCTCAACATGCTGCTTCTCGGCATGGCGGGCATTCCGCGCGGCGGCCTCGTTACCGTCTCGGTCGACGGGCGGAGCTTCCGCGTCTCGGCCAAGGGCGAGCGCGCCAAGGTTCCGCAGGCGATGGCGGATGTGCTTCTCGGCGTCACGCCGCTCGACAGCATCGATGCCCGCCTCGTGCAGCCGTACTACACGCGCATCATCGCGCAATCCGCCGGGCTCTCGATCGGCATGGCGATGGATGGCGAAGATACGGTTCTGGTGAGCGCAGCCTGAGAGGCTGCACCGGTCAGCTTCCGGACTGCGGATCTTCGAAACCCGCTTCCAGCTTCTGCTCAAGCTCCACGAGGTCGGCCGGCATCGGCAGGCCGAGTGCACGCATCTGCGCCAGCTTCTGGCGGATCAGTTCGTGAATCTCGTGGATGTCTTCGGGGTTTTCCTCGATCGAGGTGAGCAGCAGATTGATCTGAGCCTCAAGTTCATCGAGTGCCATGGCGCGTCTCCCGTGAAGTCCTGAGTTCAATGTGGTCTCCGCGGCTTCACGCCGCAAGTGTCAGGACGGCACACGCGCCCTGCGCGCAAAAGAAAAGGCACCCCTTGGGGTGCCTTGTTCGTTTCAGGAGGTAACAGGGATCAGGCGCTTTCGCGCATGTCTTCTTCGCCCATCGGCGGCGCGCCATCGCGGAGCACGTAGCCGCGGCCCCAGACGGTTTCGATGAAATTCTTGCCCTGGGCTGCAACCGCGAGCTTCTTGCGCAGCTTGCAGATGAACACGTCGATGATCTTGAGCTCGGGTTCGTCCATGCCGCCATAGAGGTGGTTGAGGAACATTTCCTTCGTGAGCGTGGTGCCCTTGCGGAGCGAGAGCAGCTCCAGCATCTGGTATTCCTTGCCGGTGAGGTGCACGCGCTGGCCACCCACTTCGACGGTCTTGGTGTCGAGGTTGACGACGAGTTCGCCGGTGTGAATGACCGACTGGGCGTGACCCTTGGAGCGGCGCACCACGGCGTGGATGCGGGCGACGAGCTCGTCCTTGTGGAAGGGCTTGGTCATGTAGTCGTCGGCGCCGAAGCCCAGACCCTTGACCTTGTCTTCGATGGCCGCGAGGCCGGAGAGAATGAGGATCGGCGTGCCGACCTTCGAGACGCGAAGCGCCTTCAGGACTTCATAGCCGGACATGTCCGGCAGGTTGATGTCGAGAAGGATGATGTCGTAGTCGTAGAGCTTGCCAAGATCGACGCCTTCTTCACCGAGATCGGTGGTGTACACATTGAAACCTTCAGACTTGAGCATCAATTCGATGCTCTGGGCCGTCGCGGTATCATCCTCGATCAGCAAAACTCTCATGCGAATCCCCTTCGATTCGGACGCCGTTCCCACAACGTCCTTTGTAATTCAACACGGCGCCGCCCGTGAGGACGCGCTACGAACCATTAACTGTGAACATTAAGATAGGCTGAGAAAGGTTAACAAAACCTAAGCCCTTTTGGCGGGAATGAGGCGGAGCTACCACAATATCTTGTGTAGAGATGCCTGTACCCACTAAATATGGGGTCCGCCACTTTGAGGCGAAATTTTGCTCGACCGTGCCTTTCATGGCTTGCCGGTTTACCCCGTCTTAAACCTGATTGTTCATGATGAACGCGATTGGACTGACCCGGACAGAGCTAGTTGATTCTTTGACTCGTGAATAGAGTCATTGGGTTGCGGTGCAGATAAGACCTTCGGGGCGGCAGTCAGTGTGTTGTGTAGAGTGAGGAAAACATGCGTTCACGCGATAGCCTTCTGAGGCTTCACCGCTTCCGCACCGAGGATGTCCGCCGCCAGGTGGCCGACATGGATCTGATGATCCAGGACCTCATGAGGAAGCATGATGAGCTCGATGCCCATGTTAAGGCCGAAGAGGCGCGGACAGGCATTTCAGATCCCAACAATGTCAATTATTCCATGGCGGCGAAGTCGGTTCGTTCGCGCCGCGACAACATCCTGCGCACGGTCGCCGAACTCCGCGACCAGCATGATGCCATGAAGGACAAGCTCAAGGACGAAGAGACCGAGCTGCGCAAGGTCGAGCTTCTCGTCGAAAAGGAAGGCGGCTCCATCAAGCCCGCCCCGATGACGCCGCCGCCCGGCGCCATGATCGGTCACGCCATCGCACGCTGATTCAATCGAGAACAGCGCCTACCAGAGAAGGCCGGGGAAACCCGGCCTTTTCTTTCTATGCCTTCAGCGCGTGGCGGCTGAGCTTCTCGTAATAGGGCCGCGCCTGTTCGGCCACGCGGGCGAGATGAGGGGGCAGCGGTGGCAGCGTTTCTTCTTCCGACTGGCCGAAGCCTTCCGACTGCCACACAGCATTGTACCAGTGCTTCGCCCACACGCCGTCGAAGGGCTTGGGCCCTTTCGGCCATTTCAGCATCGCCTCGTCGAAGGCAATGCCGCAGGCGGCACAGAGCTTCGTCAGCACGGTGCGCGGATTGGCAAGAATGTCTTCGGAGTCGACCACGGGCGGCGCATGGCCGAGCTTGTCCGCCACCATGTCGAAGATCTCCGACTGCTCGACGAAGCCGATCGCCTGCAGGTCCACCTCCGCCCACTTCTTGGCGTAGCTTGTGAGCACGCGTGCCGGATCTCGGATGAGGAAGGCGTTGGTGAGGCCAAGGATGAAGCTGCGGTCCTGTCCCTCCAGCATGTGGTGGGTCATGTGCTTCTGGTAGAACAGCGGCTTCTTTGATGGCGTGGTGCAGGCTTTCACCAGCCTGTCCCAGTCCGTCTCCATGCTGGCGATGATTTCATCGCGCATGGGGTGGTCGTTGCCGCGGGTGGTGAGCGAAAAGCCGTAGAAGGGCTCGTCCCAGGCTTCGCAATCCGCGCGGTTGCCGAAGGAATACATCATGGCGGTGGAGATGTTGCGGGGGCCGCTCCACATGGCAAGGATGGTCATGTCACTACCTCAGAGAGAGCGGGCGCTTTCGGCCTTGCACAGGGCCTTGTAGCCTTCGGAGAGCTGGCGCGAGATGGGGCCTGCGCCACTCCACGGATCGGACGAGAGGGGATGGCGCACTGGGCGGCCATCGATCACGCGCACCGGAATGAGCCCTGCGAAGGTGCCGGTGACGAAAGCCTCGTCCGCGCCGTACACGTCATAGAGCGAGAACTGCTTTTCGAACGCAGGAATGCCGAGCGACTTCGCCACGCGCAGCATGTTGCCGCGGGTGATGCCGGGAATGCAGTACTGTCCGGTCGAGGTCCACAGTTCGCCGCGCCGCACGATGAAGAAGTGGGTGGAGTTGCAGGTGGCGACGAAGCCGAGCGGATCGAGCATCAGCGCTTCGTCGGCGCCGGCATTCGCCGCCTGCACGCAGGCCGTGATGCAGTTGAGCTTGGAGTGCGAATTCAGCTTCTGGTCCTGCACGTCGGGCGCGCCACGGCGGACGTTCACGGTGTGCAACGACAGGCCCTCGGCGAATTTCTTCGGATTGGGTTCCTTGTATTCGGGAATGATCACGATGGTGGCGGGCGAGATCGTGACGCGCGGGTCCTGGTAGGGTGTGGCCTTCACGCCCCTGGTCACCATCAGGCGGATGTGCACGCCGTCGGTCATCTTGTTGGCGTCGATGCAGTCGAAGAGGCGCTTCACCAGCGCGTCCGGCGAAAGGCCGATCTCCATGAAGATCGCCTTGGCGCCTTCATAAAGGCGCTCGATGTGGGCGCGAAGGAAGGGCACGCCGCCGTTCACCAGCCGCAGGCCTTCCCACACGCCGTCGCCGAGGATGAAGCCGAAGTCGAAGACGGAGACCATCGCCTCGGCCCGCGGCACCAGCTTGCCGTTCACCGAGATCAGGATGTTGAGGTTGCGGGGATCGATCTGGACGTCGTGGATATTGGTCTGGGGTGCGGTCATGATGGGGGAGAGTTAGCGGAAATCGGGGCGGCGGCAAACGGGCTGTTGTCGGTGGCGGCCGGGCAGGCTTCGCTTCTGCGACAGGGTGGTTCGGCGGCGGCCCTAGAAGGGCGGCATGACGGCAGCAACGGCACAGGGCAGGGGAGCGATATGGGTGGGCGCCGGGCTCCTTCTCATGGACGCGCTGCTCCTCGCCTCGTGGAGCGGCGGCTTCATCGGCATCCGCTTCGCCAGCGACTACGCACCCATCTTCCTCATCCTGCTTTGGCGGAGCCTGCTGTCGGGCCTCCTCCTGCTGCCCTTGGCCCTGGTGATCGGCCCCCGCATGAACGCCCGGCAGGTGTTGGTGCAGGCGCTGTTCGGCGGCTTCGGCATGGCGAGCTATCTCGGCACCTTCGCGCTGGCGATCGGGCAGGGTGTGCCGACGGGCCTCGTGGCGCTGATCACCGACATGCTGCCACTGGCGGTCGCGGTGCTTTCCTGGCCGGTGTTGGGCGAAAAACTGAACCGCTGGCAATGGCTGGGCACGGTGATCGGCCTTGCCGGCGTGCTGCTGGCCTGCGGCGGCAGCCTGCATGTGGGCGGCGGGCCGCTCTGGGCCTACGGACTGCCGGTTGCCGGAACGATTGCGCTCGCGGTTGTGGTGCTCCTCCAGAAACGCTGGCCCGCGCAGCAGATGGCGGTGCACCAGTCGCTGGCCATTCAGTGCCTGTCGGCCGCCGCGATGTTTGCGCTCTTCGCCTGGCATGAGGGCGGGGTGATGCCCGTCATGCGGATCGAGTTCGGGGGCGGCATCCTCTGGCTTGTGTTCGTTGCCACCTTCATGTCCTGGGGCATCTATTATCTGGCGCTCCGCAAATCCTCGCCGGCGCGGGTCTCATCCGTTCTTTATCTCAGTCCGCCGCTCACCCTCGTCTGGGCCTGGGCGATGTTCGGCGAACCCCTGTCGTGGGCCATGGCCTTTGGCCTCGCCGTTTCGCTGGCGGGCATCATCATCGTGGCGCGGGCGACGCCGAAACAGGGAAGCTAGCGCTTCAGCTCGTCGTCATCGTGCCACGAGGTATCCGGCTGCACCTGTTCGCCGCCCCGGTCGGCCGCGAAGACGCGGGAGATTTCGGCACGCGACTGGCGGGCAAGGTCGATGAGCTTGCTCTCGTCATCGGCATGGGCGGCGGACTTGCGCAGGAAACGCTCGTCCAGCGCGCGGAAGCGCGTGACCGCCCGCTGCGCTTCGTAAGGATGGAGGCCGAGGCTGGTGAGGGTGTCGCGCGCGAGGTCGAGCGAGGTGCCGTAGACCTCGCGGTAAACCTCGTCCACGCCCTCGCGCATGACTTCATAGGCGTGCGATCGGTCGAAGACGCGCACCAGCAGTTTCAGGTGCGGGAAGTTGTGCTTTGCGAGCTTGACGAGTTCCGTCGTTCTCTCGCGGTCGTCGATGGCGATCACCATCACCTTGGCTTCCTTGGCGCCCGCTGACTCGAGAAGGTCGAGCCGCAGCGCATCGCCATAGAACACCTTGAAGCCGAACTTGCGCAGCGCATCCACCTGCGAGGAGTCGAGATCGAGCACCACCGTGCGCTTGTTCTGGGCGTTGAGCACGCGGCCCACGGTCATGCCGAAGCGGCCATGGCCGGCAATGATCACGTCGACGCCGGAGTGCGAGACGATGTCGTGCTCGCGGCGGAAATCGCCATCGGCGAAGCGCGGCTGGATCAGCTTGTCGTCAAGCATCATGAGAAGGGGCGCGGCCGCCATGGAGAGCGCGATGACGGCGGTGAGCAGTCCCGGCATGGTGCCGGTGAGAAGCCCGAGCCCGGCGCAGAAGGTGATCAGCACGAAGCCGAATTCCGAGCCTTGCGCCAGCGCGAAGGAGAAGCGCGACGTGTCTGGCCCGTTCATGCCGAAGAGGCGGGCAAGGCCCAGTTGCGTCGCCAGTTTCAGTGCGATGAAGGCGACAAGGCCGCAGGCGAGCAGGACCGGGGCAGAGGCCATCAGCGAGAAATCGATGCCCGCACCCACGGCGATGAAGAAGATGGCGAGCAGCAGGCCCTTGAAGGGCTGCAGGTCCATTTCGAGTTCGTGGCGGTATTCGCTGTCGGCGAGAACCACACCGGCAAGGAATGTGCCAAGCGCCGGCGACAGGCCGACGAGGCCCATGAGAAGCGTGATGCCCACCACCAGCAGCAGCGCAAAGGCAACGAAAATCTCCCGCGTGCCCGTGTCGGCGACGATACGGAAGAGGGGGCGCATCAGATAGCGTCCGGCCAGCAGCACGACGGCGACGGCGCCGATGGTGAGCAGCGCCTGTGCCCAGACGGGATAGCTGTCGATGAGCGAACCGCCATGCGCTTCACCACCGCCATGAACGCCCGCCACCGCAGCGAGCGGCAGCAGCGCCAGCATGGGGATGACGGAAATGTCCTGGAACAGCAGGACCGAGAATACAGATTGCCCGACGGGCGACTTGAGCGTGCCCTTCTCCGACATGGTCTGCAGCACGATCGCCGTCGACGAGAGCGCGAGGATGAGGCCGATCGCGAGGCTCTCGCGCCAGCCGCTGCTGATCGCAAGCGAGGCCGCACCTGTGACTGCCGCAACGCCGACGACCTGCAGAAGACCAAGCCCGAAGATCTGCTTGCGCAACTGCCAGAGCTTCGACGGCTCCAACTCAAGCCCGACGAGGAAAAGCATGACGATGACGCCGAATTCGGCGAAGTGCTTCACGGCTTCGCCCTCGCGGCCCACAAGCCCGAGCACGGACGGTCCGATGATGGCGCCCGCGGCGAGGAAGCCCAGCACCGAGCCAAGCCCCAGGCGTTTTGCGAGCGGCGCCGAGATCACGGCGGCGGCGAGATAGATGAGGGCGCCAAGAAGGAATTCGTTGAGGCTCATAGGGCGTGCCTCCGCTTGAAGCCCTCGGGCAGCACATAGCCCTCGGCCAGATTTTCGGTGGGGTCGATGCGGCCCTCGGCCAGTCCGGAGAGCCAGTCGCGGTAGGCCTCTGCCTCCGCCGTCAGGTCCTCGCGCGTCTGCTTGCGCGCGGCATAGACAACGAAGGGCTTGAGATAGGCCATGCCGCAGAGATGGGCCGACTGGTTGAAGGGCGCGAGCAGTTCTTCCACCGTGAAGCGGTTGCGGCCCTCGGGATGATAGAAGCTCTCGCGGCCGCCGGTCGTAAGCGCGTTCACCAGATACTTGCCGTGGAGTTTGGTGCCGCCATCGCCATAGGCCCAGCCGGACTCGAGCACGATGTCGAGCCACTCCTTGATGATGGCAGGGGCCGAATACCAGTAGAACGGATGCTGCAGCACGATGATGTCGTGCTCCAGCAGCAGTGCCTGTTCGGCGTCGGCATTGATGTTGAAGTCGGGATAAACGGCATAAAGGTCGCGCGCCGTGACACCTTTGACCGCACGTGCGGCTTCCGTGAGCGCCCGCTGGGCGATGGACTGGGATGACCTTGGATGAGCGGCAAGAAGCAGGATTCGCATGAGCGGGCGACTATGGGGCAAGCCTTTCCGGTTGAAAAGCCCGGCTGCCTTTCGCCACAATCACAGGTTATCCGGCCGCCATGCGTGCGATGATTTTTCTTCTGGCGATGATCTTTGCGGCCCCCTCGGCGCTCGCCGATGAGGCGCAGCCGAAGCGCGAGGCCGTGTCCTCCAAGGCCTGCCAGTTCACCACGAACAATTGCGAGCGTTGCGGCTTCGATGAAAACGGAAAACTGTGGTGCACGCCATCCTTCTTCGGCTGCACCGTGACCTCGACATCCTGCCTCATCGAGGCGGACGGAACGCGCCATACGAACGGCTGAACCGCCCTGTCACAGGCGGCGCCAAATCATTTGCGATTTCTGATTGAGATTTAAGAACGGTACTGCTGGATGCGCGTGGTGCGCAGGCCGGCAAGGCCGTTCTTGTCGAGGGCACGCTGCCACGACAGATATTCTTCCGTCGTCAGCGTGTAGCGTTCACACGCTTCCTCGAGGGAGAGAAGGCCCCCGCGCACCGCGGCCACCACCTCTGCCTTGCGCCGGATGACCCAGCGATGGCTGCCGGGGGGCGGCAGATCGGCGATCGTCAGCGGGCTCCCATCGGGGCCGATGACGTAATTGACGCGGGGACGCAACTGACCGTTCATACGCAAACTCACTCACACACACCGGGCCCGCGCGACTGGCGCTTCAATGACCCAACTGAAGCCTACCCTAGAGTGCGGCCCTTAATTTTGGGCTAAACGCCTATGAACAAAGTGCAAATTTGAGCGATTCATCTGGCGCATTTTGGAACAGGTCGGCTGACTTTCCGGCAGCCGTACGTTGAAATGCGGCGAAAACCGCAATTTCATGTGGCGGTTGCCTTTCTGGGTTCCTGCCGCCATTTAGGGGAAATGGCATTGGAGCTTTCACCCGAGATCCTCCGCCTCGTGCACGAGGCGATGGCGCTGCCCGGAGACCCGGGCCGGCACAGGGTCGTGTGCGCCATGTCGGGCGGGGTTGATTCTTCCGTCGCCGCCGCGCTGCTGAAGGCAGCAGGCTATGATGTGGTCGGCATTACGCTGCAGCTTTACGATCACGGCGAGGCGGTGCGCCGCAAGGGCGCCTGCTGTGCGGGCCAGGACATTCACGATGCCCGCCGCGTCGCTGCGGCCCTCGGCATTCCCCATTATGTGCTCGATTTCGAATCGCGCTTCCGCGAGGCGGTGATCGACGACTTCGTCTCATCCTATGTGCAGGGCGCCACGCCAATCCCTTGCGTGCGCTGCAATCAGACGGTGAAGTTCGCCGATCTTCTCTGGCGCGCCCGCGACCTCGATGCGAGCGCGCTGGTGACCGGCCATTACATCGAGAGCCGCACCCGGGCCGATGGCCGCCGTGAACTGGTGACGCCTTCGGACATGGCGCGCGACCAGAGCTACTTCCTCTTTGCAACGACGCAGGAGCAGGTGGACTTCCTGCGCTTTCCCCTGGGCCGCCTGCCCAAGAGCGAGACGCGCGCGCTTGCGGCACAGCTCGGCCTCCTCGTCGCCGACAAGCCCGACAGCCAGGACATCTGCTTCGTGCCGGATGGCCGCTATGCCGATCTCATCCTCAAGCTCCGGCCCGATGCGGCGGAGGAGGGCGACATCGTTCACCTCGATGGCCGCGTGCTCGGCCGTCATGGCGGCATCATCCACTACACCATCGGCCAGCGCCGCGGCCTTGGCGTGGCCGAGGGCGAACCGCTCTATGTGGTGAAGCTCGATGCCGCCAACCGGCAGGTGATCGTCGGCCCGCGCGAGGCGTTGAAGCAGCACGACATCACCGTGGCGGACGTGAACTGGCTGGGCGATGTGCCGCTCTCGGACGAGCCGCAGCCGGCCTTCGCAAAGATCAGGTCCACGCGGCCACCGGTGGAGGCCATGGTGCGCCGCGCCGGCAATGCCGTTACGGTTTCGATTGCGGAAGGCGAGTATGGCGTGTCGCCCGGGCAGGCCTGCGTTCTCTATGATGGCACGGGCTCCGGTGCCCGTGTGCTGGGCGGGGGTTTCATTTCACAGATCTGACACACGGTGCAATCAACGTTCCGAATCTCAAGTGAAGGAGAGCGCATGAGACAGGCCACACGCCCCGCTGCGAAAATCGTTTCGCTGAACACCCATGACGTGCAGAAGGCCTACCGGCGCTGGGCTCCGTTCTACGACCAGACCTTCGGCAAGATCGTCGAAGCGGGCGTGCAGCAGACGGTGGAGCGCGCCAACAGCTTCACGGGCCGCCTTCTGGAAGTGGGCGTGGGCACGGGCCTTGCCCTGCCGCACTATGCATCGCACCTGCAGGTGACGGGGATCGATCTTTCGGCTGACATGCTGGCCAAGGCCAGGACGCGCGTCGCCGAACATGGCGTCACGAATGTCGAGGCGCTGCTCGAGATGGACGCCACCCACATGGGCTTTGCCGACGCCAGCTTCGACATTGCCACCGCCATGTATGTGATGACCGTGGTGCCGGACCCGGCCGCGGTGATGCACGAGATGGCCCGCGTGGTGAAGCCGGGCGGCACCGTGCTTGTGGCCTCGCATTTCTCCACGCAGGGGTTGACCGGCGTGATCGAGCGCGGGCTGGCGCGCCAGGCCTCGCGCCTCGGCTGGCGGCCGGAATTCCCCATCGACGCGGTTCTGGTGAGCGAAAAGCTGCGTCTTGTCAGCCTCAGGCCCATCAAGCCCTTCGGATTCTTTTCCCTGCTGGAATTCCGCCGGCAGGCTTGAGGCGTTGCGGGGGAGGGCGGGCTTCCCTATAGTCGCCGAAAAATGGGGACCGAGTAACCGTGGCGAAACTGACGCGAAACGCGCAGCTTGAGAAAGACATCAAGAAGGGCATCGCGTGGTCGGTCCATGCCTTCACCACCTTCGGCATCGTCGCGGGCTTTCTTGCCCTCGTGGCCGTGCTGAAGAATGACCCTTTCACGGCCTTCATCTGGCTCGGCGTGGCGCTCTTCGTCGATGGCGTGGATGGCTCTCTCGCCCGCAAGGCACGCGTCACCGAATATACGCCGAACTTCGACGGCGCCTCCCTCGATCTGGTGATCGACTATTTCACCTACGTCGCCGTGCCCGCCCTGATGATCTACTGGTTCGACATGGTGCCGCTCGACTTCTATTTCGGCGGCAGCACCTGGAGTCTCGTCGCCGCCGTGCTGATCATGGCGGTGTCGTGCTACACCTTCGCCAACGTGGGGATGAAATCCTCCGACTATTATTTTGTCGGCTTCCCGGCCATCTGGAACGTGGTGGTGCTCTATTTCTACCTGCTCGATACAGGCCCGCTCACCAACCTCATCACCGTGGTGCTGCTTTCGATCCTCACCTTCATCCCGGTCAAGTTCGTGCATCCGCTCCGGGTCACCCACTGGCGCTCCTGGACCATCCCCATGACGGTGCTTTGGGCGGCCATGACCCTGAGCCTGATCATCTCCAAGAAGTTCCCCGAGAACGACGGCATCGTGGAGCAGATCGAGGTCTGGCTCTTCGGGCTTTCGAGCCTCTATTTCGCGGCCATTTCCCTGTGGCGGACGTTCATTTTGGGCGACAAGGGCGAGGACGAGGACGAGGCCGAGGACGGCAAACCCGAGACGCAATCACCTGCTTGACGGGGGCAGGGCGTCCACCCTATACGGCGCCCACCGATGGCGGGGTAGCTCAGTTGGTTAGAGCACGGGAATCATAATCCTGGGGTCGGGGGTTCAACTCCCTCCCCCGCTACCATCGGTCTTCCCTCACATTTCCAACGATACGTTCGGCCACGAGATTTGCCGCTTGAAATCAGAGTGGCATACTAATTCGTTCGGTGGGCGTTTGGGCGGGAACGACACAAGCACGACCTGAACCCCGAGCTTTCGAGCGTGTTTCATCGCCGGTACGCAATCTGTATCACCGGTGATCAGTATAAGCCGCTGCACGAGCCGCGCACTGGAGTAAGTCGCAACATCAAGGCCGATGCGCATGTCGACTCCCTTTTGTTCGAAGTCCGGGCCAAAATCAGCGTCGGTCAGTGTCTTGTTTTCGACTGGTCTTTTCTTCGGCTGCCAGCCACGAAACTTGAGAATGCCGCGCCGGACCGCGAAGAGGTCCTTCGTCTCAAGCTTGCCAAGCCATTCGTCCGAACCTTCAAACGTGTGGCTGGTGCCAGAGACTGGAAGCTTCACCGTTCCTCTGTAGGGCGCACAATCGTAGTAGAGGAATCGCAAGGGCTCTTCATCCTTGCCGATGCAGGCATGGGCAACCTTTTCAATCAGGTCTGCGGTATAGGAAATATTGGCGTGCTTTGCGAGGACCCGCAGGTGACCGCCATCAATGAGCACTGCAACCTTCTTGTCAGTCATAGAAAAACCCCCCGAAACATCACCGCTTCAGGGGGTTTGGATATAGTGCCCGCCTACGGGCGTCGCGGATGACATCGAATGGATAAGATGCAAGCCCTACGTCGTCAAGGGCAGCGTTTGTTTGCGAGAGTATCAATTCCGGGGGTTCAACTCCCCGTACCGCTACCATCATGCGACGGTCACGCCACCTTCGGCTTTGGTTCGGGCGCGGGCTTGCTCTTCGTGATCCGTTCGTTTGCCTTCAGGTGCAACTCGTTCAGCGTTGCCACGAGGCGGTTCACGTGGCGCGTGGCGAGGGTGAGGTCCGGGTCGTAGCGCGAGACCAGATACTCCCGGTTCTTCGCGAGATCTTGCAGATGCTCCGCCGTGCGCTTGCGCAGCACGAGGCCGGCTTCCTGCGCCAGTTTCGTGCGTGAGGCGAGGTCGTGCTGCAGGCCTCTCACCTTCTTGTGGTCGAGACCTTCGTTGCGCAGCAGGGCATTCAGATAGAGTTCCATGGCGTGGATGGCGGCAAGGCGGAAGGGCGCCAGCGAAATCGGATCGCCCTTGCGGCGGTTGCCGAGGAGTGTCTCAGCCGCGCGATGATATGCTTGCGCGAGAAGCAGCAACTGCTCGGTGCTTGCCAGACTGCCGGGATAGTGCTCGGTCATGCCAGTCCCTCGTGCCGTGGACTGCAAACCTAGTTGCCGAACGCTTACGGTTTACCTAACGCGAAAACCCGCACAACGCCCGCAAACCGCTCTCGGACTGCAACCCCGAGGCACCTGTTGATGGCCGGGAAAACCCACGGTTTCGCCATGGAACTCCCGGGTTCAATCCGCTATCTCACGGGGAAAGGTTTTTTCCATCCCTGCCGCGCCGTGTTCCGGGTAAGCAGGGACCGCGCCAACGAGACCGAGTCCGATGCTCACCCGCCGCCTTTTCCTGTCCGCCCTCACGCTGCCGGTTGCGGCCCGCGCCTTCGCGCAGGACCAGCCGGACCCGCAACAGGTGCCGCAGCCTGACGCGCCCGCTGATCCCGCCCAGCAGGAGCCACAGCCGGATGCGCCGAAGCCCTTGCGCCTCGCGCTCATCGTGCCGCGCGACAGCGACGACTACTTCCTCGCCTGCCGCGAGGGCGCGCTACAGGCCGTGGCGGAAGTGCAGGGCGCGCAGCTCACCTACATGGCGCCGCCTTCGGAAGAGGCAGAGCGCCAGGCGGCGCTCATCGACGACTACACCCAACAGGGTTACGACGGCATCCTGATTGCGCCCATTCCATCCGACGTGGTGATTGCCGCCTGCCAGCGCGCGCTGGCCACGGGCCTGCGCGTCATCTCCTTCGGCACAGCCCTGCCGCCCGATGCCCGCAGCCTGCACATTCGCACGCCCGATGTTGCCGATGCTGCCCCCGCGCTGCTGCAAACCCTGACGACCGCGCTGAACAAGGCCGGCGAAGTGGCGCTGCTCTCGACCGCGCCGGAACGCGCCGATCACCAGGGTTTCGTCAAGGCAATGCAGCGCGAGTGGAACAAGCCGGACTATGATGACCTCGCGCTCATCACCACCGTGTTCGGCCAGCAGGACCCGCGTGTGGCCTATGCCCAGACGCTGGCCATCGTGCAGGCCTATCCCAAGCTCCGCGGCATCATCGCGCCCGACATGGCCGCCATGACGGGTGCGGCCAAGGCGGTTGCCGATCTCGGCAAGAGCCAGACCATCAAGCTCACCGGCGTCGGCCTGCCGTCGCGGCTTGCAAGCCTCGTGCGCGAAGGCGAAGTGCCGGCCTTCGTCACCTGGAGTCCGATCGACGTGGGCTATGCCGCAGCACGGATCGCGCTCTCCGTCATCCGCAATGAAGAGGCAATCGTCGGCGATGCGCCGCTGAAGGTGGGCCGGCTTGGCGAAGTCGTGGTCGACAAGGGCGGCATGGCAAGCGTCGCCTCGCTCATCACCGTCGACAAGGCCAACATCGACAAATACGACGACGCCTTCTGAGGCTCACTTCGGCGGCGTGATCCTGATCGACGGATCGAAGGTCACCTTCTGCACCGTGACACTCTTCTTGCCCATCGCCTCGCCGTCGACCACCAGCCAGGCGGGCAGGCCGTCGCTGGCATAGAGCGTCACCTCGGCAGTGGACTTGATGCCCATCATCTCGCCCGACGTGTTGAACTGGTAGGCGTCATAGCTGCCGCCTTCATAGGATTGCGTGCCGAGGCACTGCACGTCCTTCACCGCGGCAACGCCCTTGCTGATGCCGCTGTTGATCATGGCGGAGAATTGCGCCGCGGCTTCGGCGGGCATGGCCTGCCACTTGCCACCCATCTTCATCCACGCCTTCTTCTTCACCATGATGGTTTCCATCTGGGCCGCCTTCATGTGGAAGCTGTCGGGATAGATGACCTCGGCTGTGACCGTCATGGGCTGGCTCGGGCCCTTGATCGTCATCTCGGTGCGATAGGGCGTGGCGAGCTGCGCCTTGAAGATGGCGTCGAGGTCGGACTTGCAATCGGCGAGGGCAGGGGTGCTGGCGGCGAGGGCTGCGGCGGCAGCGAACATGAAGGTGCGCATCTGAACTCCAGATCAAGATGCCCCCACCGCCTGAATGAATATCCCGGAGAGGTGGTGATTTGCAACCGTGCCCTGCGTCAGGCCATGCTTGGCCAAAGCCCCGGCGTGACGCTAAGAAGGCGGGATGACTCAGAAAATCCTAATCGTGGGCGGCGGCATCATCGGCGCGTCCTTTGCCTTGCACCTGGCCGAGGCGGGCGCCGACGTGCGCCTGCTCGATGCCGAGAAGACGGTGGGCGGCATCGCCACGCCGAACTCCTGGGCCTGGATCAACGCAAGCTGGGGCAACCCGCCGGACTATTTCCGCCTGCGGCAGGAATCGATGCGGCAGTGGCGCGACCTTGATCGCCGAGTGCCGGGCCTTTCCGTCAACTGGTGCGGCGGCCTGCTGTGGGACATGGCCGAAGCCGATCTCCTCGCCTACGCCAAGGAACGGAATGCGCAGGGCTACGAGGTGAAGGTGGTGAAGGGCGATAAGGTACGCGCCCTCGAACCGCAGCTCGCAGCACCGCCCGCAATCGCTGTGCATGTGCCGGGAGAAGGTGCGGTCGAACCCGTGCACGCGGTGGAGCGTCTGCTCACCACCGCCCGCGCCAAGGGCGCCGAAGTTCTGCAGGGCACGGGCGTGCGCTGGCTCATCGAGAAGAAGGGCCGTATCACCGGTGTCATGACCGAAGAGGGCGATCTCGATGCCGACATTGTCGTGCTGGCGGCGGGCACGGCCTCGGCGCGCCTCCTCAAGGATGTGGGCAAGGAATTGAAACTGGACCAGCCGCCGGGGCTTCTCGTTCACACCGAACCCGCCGCCGAAATGCTGAAGGGTCTCGTCATGGCGCCCGAACTGCACATGCGCCAGACGCCAGAGGGCCGCATCGTCGCGGGAACCGATTTCGGCGGCACCGATCCTGGCGACAATCCGCAAGGGGCCGCCGATGAACTCTTCGCCAAGGTGCAGGCCTCCCTCATGGGTGGCGATACCCTGAAGCTCTCGCACTACACCGTGGGCTTCCGGCCCACGCCGCCCGACGGTGTCTCGGCCATCGGCGCCGTGCCGGGGCTCGAAGGTCTCTATCTCTGCGTCACCCATTCCGGCATCACGCTGGCGCCCGCACTCGGCGCCTTTGGTGCCGCCGAAATCCTGGGGCAGGGCCGGAACCCGCTCCTGCAACCCTTTGCCCCGGACCGTCTGTTCGCCACATCATGAAACCGCTCTCATCCATTCCGCATGCCGACTTGCGCGGCCTCAAGGCCGTGCTCACCGACATCGACGACACGCTGACGCTGCATGGCCGCCTGCCGGCCGATGCCTATGCCGCACTCGAGAACCTGCGCCGCGCCGGGCTGAAGGTGATCCCGATCACCGGCCGCCCTGCAGGCTGGTGCGATCACATCGCCCGCATGTGGCCCGTCGACGCCGTGGTGGGCGAGAACGGTGCTTTCTATTTCGCCTATGACGAGAAGGCGAAGAAGATGGAGCGCGTCTATTCCCAGACCGCGGAGGTCAGAAGCGCGAACACCGTCAAGCTCTGGGAGATCGCGCGAGCGGTGCTCAAGGAATTTCCGGGCACGGCCATCGCCTCCGACCAGGCCTATCGCGAGATCGACGTGGCGATCGACTTCTGCGAAGACGTGCCGCCCCTGCCGCTCGACACGGCGCAGGCCATCGCCGAGCGCTTCCACAAGGAAGGGGCGGAAGCCAAGGTAAGTTCGATCCACGTCAACGCCTGGTTCGGCTCGCACGACAAATTGTCGATGTCGCTGAGGCTCTTGGGTGACAAGTTCAACCTCACGCATGAGCAAGCGAAGGCCACCGTTGCCTACTGCGGCGACAGCCCCAACGATGCGCCCATGTATGCAGGCTTCCCCTTCGGCATCGGCGTCGCCAACATCCGTCCGCTTGCGCATCTGATGAAACATCTGCCGGCTTACGTCACTGAGGGCGAGGGCGGCACCGGCTTCGCGCAATTCGCTGACGCGGTTTTGAAGGCGAAAGCCTGATCCGCCGCCGCGGCGGCGTGGTAGAAGGCTGACATGCAGGACTTCATCGCCATCGTCACCAGCAAGGGCGGCATCATCGTCACCACGCTTGTCACCTTCATGGTGCTGGAGCGCCTCTTTCCCGTGGCGCGCTGGGTGGGCGGGCTCTGGCGTGTGCTGAAAAACATCGGACTGGCCGGTTTCAACGCGCTGCTCTCACCGCTCATCGTTCTGCCGCTCACGCTGTTTGCAGCGGGGCATGGGCTTGGCTGGCGGCCCGAGAGCTGGAGCGGCGGATGGGTGATGCTGCTCGATCTCCTCATCCTCGATTGCTGGATCTACTGGTGGCATCGCGCCAACCATGAACTCCCCTTCCTCTGGCGCTTTCACGAGGTGCATCATCTCGACGAGACGCTGGATGCGAGTTCGGCGCTGCGCTTCCACTTCGGTGAAGTGCTGCTCTCCGCGCTGGTGCGGGCGGCGGTCATCATCCTGCTCGGCATTCCCTTCACCACGGTTGCGGTGTTCGAGGTGCTGGTGGCGGTGAACGCCATCTTCCACCATTCAAACGTGAAGCTGCCGCAGTGGCTGGAGCGGCCTCTCTCGTGGCTGATCGTGACGCCTTCCATTCACTGGGTGCATCACCACGCCATCCGCCGCGATACGGACTCGAATTATTCTGCGCTTCTCTCGGTGTGGGACCGTATCTTCGGCAGCAGCAGCGCCACGACGCGCACGCCCGAGATGCCGATCGGCGTCGAGGGCCTCAACGACAGGCCGGCGCTCTCCCTCGTGGCGCGACCCTTCCGCCCCCGGAAACCCTGACCAGCCCTCCATTGGCGTCGAATCGCGGGAGGGGATAAAGCGCCCAAAAGCCGCCACGCCTGCGTGGTCTGAGCCGCCAAACAGAGGAATTTCATGTCCAATCTCGGCAAGCCCTTCCGTGAAACGCTCGTGCAGCTTCTCGCCACCGTGATGATCCCCATCAGCGTGGCGGGCACCGGCCTTTACTATACGCGCTGGCAGCAGAACCTGAATGACCTCAAGACCATGATCGATCTCGTCAGCGATCCCAATGCCGAGAAGCGCAAGTATGGCGTCGCCATGTTCGAGTACCTGCTGAAGAACGACAAGGTGCCGGTGGAGTTCGTGGCGGCGCAGCTCGCCTATGCCAATTCCTCCTCCGACAAGGAGTTGCTGCCGCTCATGGAGCAGGCGCTGATCAAGGCCTCCGCCGAGAACGCCAAGGTGGCCGATACCTACCGCCAGGCACTGGAACGCATGCCGAGCCGGCTCTTCGTTCTCACTTCGGACGAAAGCCAGCGCACCTGCGTGCGGCTGCTCATGGGCAAGATGAAGGACACCGAGCGCTCAGGCATCGTTCTGCCAGGCTTCGGGCGGGCCACCTGGGCCGGCACCAATCACGAGCTTCGGGTTTACCATGCCACCGACGCCGCCCGGGCGAACGAGATCGCCACCCTGTTTACCAATGTCGGCCTGCCGCTGGTGGTGAAGGACCTCTCGGCCATTCCCGGCGCTGCCGACAAGACCCGCCCCAACAGCTTCGAGCTGTGGTTCGGCAGTGCCCCGCTGCCCGCCAGTTGCGGTTGATCTTTACCTTTTAACTTAATCTCCGCATTGGCACTTTTCTTGCTGGATTCGTGTTGCATCTTCCCCGAACGGGGGAGAGCGTATGATTTCGGAACAGGATTTGCCGTTTGGCGACACACGACCAGTTCAATGAGGCGCTGCGCAAGGCCAGAATGGCCGAGGCCGCCCATCTCGACGCCCTGCACAATGTGCGGGATGCGCGGGGCTTGCGGCTGGCCGCGCTCAGGGAAAACATCCTCCCGCACATCAAGGGACACCCCCTGGCGGAGGGCTTCAGCGAGCTCAGCCTTCAGCAGGGCGACATGCCCCGCCTGTGGATCGACCTGATTTCGTCTGTGGTCGTCGAGCCCGATACCCGCACTTACCGTCTGGTCCAGGATACGGACGGCAACCGGGTCATTCTCAACGAAACCCAGGACCCCGAGGAAATGTCCAAGGCGGTTCTGCGCTACATCGCCCACCGGGTGATTGCCCGGGAAAAGGCCGCCGCGGGCGAGTCGCCCCGGCCGGGAGATTCGCAAAGCCGATATCGCCTGGGCGAACTGGTCTACGTCTGGTTTACTGGCGCAGCGCTTGGCGTGCTGAGCATGCTGATCGTGGCTATCCTCTTGGGCCTGATCACTTTTTAGCCCTGTTCACACTGTTACAAACTGAAATCTGTTTTGATTTCCGGACTGCTGTTCCCGGCGTTAGTTAACGCCTCGGGCAAGGTAATTTTTGAGCGGCAGAATATTTCGGCATGAGTTTTGATAGCCAGCGACAGGAGCAACCGGCCGGGCTGAGCCGTACGCCACGCAGCAGCATGGCGCTACCGCAACAGCTCGGCGGTTTTCCCACAATCGCCGACGGCCTCGACTACGCTGCCCGCGGCGTGACCGGCTTCAACTTCTATGGTGGCCGCGGCGCTCTTGCCGAAGTGCTGCCCTATGCCGAACTCCGCAAGCGCGCGCTCTCGACAGCCCGCAAGCTTCTCTCCCTGGGCCTGAAGCGCGGCGACCGCGTCGCCGTGGTGGCCGAGACCGGCAGCGACTTCATGGCGGTGTTCTTCGGCTGCCAGTACGCCGGCCTCGTGCCGTGCCCCGTTCCCTACAGCATGTATATCGGCGGCCGTGACGCCTATGTCGAACGCGTCGCCGGCATGTTCCGCGCTGCCGATGTCTCCGCCGTCATCACTTCGGAAGACGTGAAGGATCACATCCGCGAGGGTGCGGCCCGCGCCAATGTGAGCGTCGTCTTTTCCCACGCCGAACTCAACGCCTGTCCGGAGTCCATGACCCGGCTGGAAGGCTTCGGCCCCGGCGACGTGGCCTATATCCAGTATTCCTCCGGCTCCACCTCTTCGCCCAAGGGCGTGCTCATCATGCAGCGCTCGATCATGGCGAATGGCGATGCCATCCTGCGCAATGGCCTCAAGGTGCGCCCCGGTGACCGGGCCTTCTCGTGGCTGCCGCTTTATCACGACATGGGCCTCGTGGGCTTCTGCCTCGCGCCCATGCTGGGGCAGGTGACGGTCGACTATCTCCCGACCACCGCCTTCGCCCGCCGCCCCACGCTGTGGCTGAAGCTGATGTCGGAGAACCGCTCCACCATCTCCTATTCGCCGACCTTCGGCTATGAACTCGCCGGCCGCCGCATCAATGGCGAGGCGATCACGCTCGATCTCTCCAACTGGCGCGCTGCCGGTATCGGCGGCGACATGGTGCGCTCCGAGGTGCTGCAGGACTTTGCGAAGTCCCTGTCGCTCGCAGGCTTCAATCCGCGCGCCTTCGTGCCGAGCTACGGCATGGCGGAATTGACGCTGGCGATTTCCTTCAGCGACGTGGATTCGCCGATCAAGCTCGACACGATCGACGTCGCCTCTCTCAAGAACAAGCAGCGTGCCGTTCCGGCCAAGCCCGGCAGCGAGCGGGTGCGCAGCTTCGTCGTCTGCGGCTCGGCACTGCCGAACCACACGATCGAAGTGCGGGACGAGAAGGGCAAGGTTCTGGCCGACCGCGAGGTGGGCCGCATCTTTGTGAAAGGTCCGTCGATCATGGCGGGCTACTTCAAGTCGGAAGAGGCAACGGCGCAGGCACTGGGCCTCGATGGCTTCCTCGATACAGGCGACATGGGATACCTGCTCAACGGCGAGGTGGTGATCACCGGCCGCGCCAAGGATCTCATCCTCCACAATGGACGCAACATCTGGCCGCAAGACATTGAATGGGCGGCAGAAACCATTGCCCCGCTCAAGTCCGGCGACGTCGCTGCCTTTGCCGTCGAAGGCGCTGATGGCGATGACGAGGTTGTCGTGCTGGTCGAATGCAAACTCTCCGATCCCCTGCAGCAGGAAGAGTTGCGCAAGACCGTGCACATGAAGGTGATGCAGACGGCAGGCGTGGATTGCACCATTGTGCTGGTGCCGCCGCGCAGCCTTCCGTTCACCTCCTCGGGCAAGCTCTCGCGCGCCGGCGCCCGCGACCGTTACGTCTCGGGCGAGATCAGCGAGATCGCGCCGGACACGGCCCATGGCCAGGCGAAAGCCTGATCCCACATCATGACGATCGCTGTCACCGGTGGCACCGGATTTGTTGGGCGTCACGTGCTGCGGCTTCTGGCGGAGCAGGGCGTGCCCGTGAAGGCGCTGGCCCGCAAGCCGGCGGCGCTGCTGCAATCGCCGCTCGTCACGCCCGTATCCGGTGACCTCTCTGACGCGGAAGCATTGGCGGCGCTTTGCGATGGAGCAGACGCGATCCTCCACATCGCCGGCGCGGTGAGCGGCACGCCTGCGCAGATGAAGCAGGCCAATGCCGTGGGGACGGCGAACATCCTTCACGCCGCCGACAGGGCAGGGGTGAAGCGCCTCGTCCACGTCTCATCCCTTGCCGCGCGCGAACCGCAGCTTTCGGCCTATTCCCACAGCAAGGCGGAAGGCGAGAGCCTCGTGCGGGCCGCAGCGCGAACCATCTCCACGCTCATCATCCGTCCGCCTGCGGTCTATGGCGAGGGCGACCTTGCCACCTTGCCGCTCTTGAAAGCGCTGACCTCGAACACCGCCATCCTGCCGGGCACGGCGCAGGCGCAATTCTCCCTCATCCACGCCGAGGACCTCGCTCGTATCCTGATCGCCGCCGTGACCGACACGGTGGAGGATGTGCGCGAGGTTGATGATGGCCATGGTGCCTACCGCTGGAACGATGTTGCCCTCTGCCTGCGCGAGATGTGCGGGCGGCCTCGACGCCTCCACTTCATTCCCCGCGGCCTCGCCATGGGGGTGGGGCATGCCGCCGATGGCCTCTCCGCTCTCACCCGCAAACCCGGCATGGTGTCGGCGGGCAAGATGCGCGAACTCTACCATCCCGACTGGGTGTCGCGCCCACCGGGCTGGCCCCGCGACAGCGCCATTTCGCTTGCCGACGGCATGCGCCGCACCCTCTCCTGGGCCATGGCGCAAGGCCTGTTGCCGCAACTCCCCCTAGCCGATAGAAGCGCCGCATCATGACTGACACGAGCATCATCGACGAAATCTGCCGCCTGCTGGCGCCGCACAATCCGAAGGGCATCGCCCTTTCGGCCGAGACCGACATTCCGAAGGAACTCAACATCGACTCCGTGGGCGTTCTCGATTTCATCATGGAAGTCGAGGACACCTTCGACATCGAGATCCCGATGAACGTGGTGGCCGAGACCCACACCATCGGCGACCTTGTGAAGGTGGTGGAAGCCCGCATCAGGAAAGGCTGATCATGACCGATCTTCTCGACAAGCATAAGCCCATTGCCGAGCGCTTCGAGCGTATGATGGCGATGGGCGTCAATGCCGTCGGCATCACCAACGACAAGCTGCTCTCGCCCACCCGCGCCATGATCCAGGGCCGCGAGACCATTCTCGCCGGCACCAACAACTACATGGGCATCACCTTCGAGAAGAACGTGATCGAGGCGGGCAAGAAGGCGCTGGACGAATTCGGCACGGGCACCACGGGCTCGCGCATTGCCAACGGCTCCTATGCCATGCACAAGGAACTGGAGCGTGAACTCGCGCGCTTCCTTGGCCGCAAGCACTGCATCGTCTTCACCACCGGTTATCAGGCCAATCTGGGCATGATCGCGGGCCTCGCGGGTCCCCGCGACACCGTCTATCTCGATGCCGACTCGCATTCCTCGATCTATGACGGCTGCACGCTCTCGGGCGCCAAGCTTGTCCGCTTCCGCCACAACGACGCCACCGATCTCGACAAGCGCCTGTCGCGCAGCGAAGACGGCGAAGGCGGCAAGCTCGTGGTGCTGGAAGGCATCTACTCCATGCTGGGCGACCGCGCGCCGCTCAAGGATTTCGTCGAGGTGAAGAAGAAGCACCAGTTCCAGCTTCTCGTCGATGAGGCACATTCCTTCGGCGTGCTCGGCCCCAATGGCCGCGGCCTTGCCGATGAAGCAGGCCTCGAAGCGGAGGCCGATTTCGTGGTCGGCACCTTCTCCAAGAGCATCGGTTCGATTGGCGGCTTCGGTGCGGGCGATCACCCGCTCTTCGAAACGCTGCGCTATGCCATGCGGCCCTACATGTTCACGGCCTCATCCTCGCCAGCCACCATCGCAACATCGATCGAGGCGGTGAAGACGCTGGCCCGCGAGCCGGAGCGCCGCGATGCGCTCCGCCGCAACTCCGAGCGGCTGTTCAACGGGTTCCGTGCGCTGGGCTTCGAGATGGGCTGCGACGAGGTGAGCCCGGTGATCGCGGTGAAGTGCAAGGACGAGCCCAGCACCATCATGATGTGGAACGCGCTGCTCAATGCCGGCGTCTACGTCAACATCGCGCTGCCGCCCGGCACGCCGAACCGCCTCTGCCTGCTGCGCTGCTCGGTCTCCGCCGCCCACACGGACGAGGAGATCGACACAGTCATAGCCACCTTCGCGAAGGTCGTGGCGGGAAAGTAGGGGCGCCGACTTCACTATTTATCGTCATTCCATCGGAGCGACGCTTCGCGTCGCGACAGATGGAACCCCGCTGCCTTCTCAATAAGCACCTTGCGCAGGACGGTAGTCGATGTTCTCGTGCTGATCGAACCAATCGGGGTTGAACAATTCAATGAGTTCGATCTTCCAAGCCCGCTTCCACACTTTCAATCGGGTCTCCCGGAGAATGGCGGACTCCATTGTGTCATGATGCTCATACCAGACGAGTGTCTTTACACCGTACTTGAGCGTAAATTCTCCGCCAGTGCCTGACTTATGTTCTAAGACGCGGTCATAGAGCCGGGCTGTCACGCCGATGTAAAGCGTGCCGCGGTAGCGGCTCGCCATGATATATACAGCCGGCTGTTTGTCCTGTTCCGCAGAAGCGGGGTTCCATCTCGCGCAGCACATGCGTGCTGCTTGGATGGAATGACGGAAATGGGGAAATCAGCAGCCTCGCGGTTGTTCCGATGGAATGACGGAAATGAGGAAATCAGCTTCCCTCGAACTCAATGCCCCTCGAAGCCGACGAGCGTGTGGACCTTCACGCCCTTGGCCTTCAGTTTGTCGCCGCCGCCCAGGTCAGGAAGGTCGATCACGAAGGCCGCCGCCACCACTTCGCCGCCCGACTTGCGGATGAGATCGATGGCCGCACCCGCCGTACCGCCCGTGGCAATGAGATCATCCACCAGCAGCACACGGTCGCCCTTGGCGATGGCATCGGCGTGCATCTCGATCGTATCGACGCCGTATTCGAGCGCATACTCCTGACCGATCACCTTGGACGGCAGCTTGCCCTTCTTGCGGATGGGGATGAAGCCGAGGCCGAGATTATGCGCCACCGCACCACCGAGGATGAAGCCGCGCGCCTCGATCCCCGCAACATAATCGATTTCCGTCTTGAGGAAGGGCCACGCCAGTTCATCCACCGCCGCCCGGAAGCCATAGAGGTTCGAGAGCAGGGTGGTAATGTCGCGGAACATGATCCCCGGCTTTGGATAGTCCGGAATGGTGCGGATGTAGCGCTTGATGTCGAAGCCGTTACGGAGGTCCATCGTCGTATTCCCCAATCAGTCCGTTCGTCTCACGGCCATTTCACTTCGGGCGGCATGGAGGAGAGGATGCTCTCCACGTTGCCGCCGGTCTTCAGGCCAAAAATGGTGCCGCGGTCATAGAGCAGGTTGAACTCCACGTAACGGCCGCGGCGGATGAGTTGCTCCTCGCGGTCTTCCGCCGTCCATGGGCTGGCCATGTTGATGCGCACGATGGCGGGATAGACCTTGCGGAAGGCCTCGCCCACGCTTTTCACCAGCGCAAGCGCCGCTTCGCCCGCATCGAGATAATCGAAGAAGATTCCGCCGATGCCGCGCGGCTCCTTGCGGTGGGGCAGATAGAAATACTCGTCGCACCACGCCTTGAAGCGCTCGTAGTCGGCGATGGCGTGCCCCTCGCAGGCGGATTTCATGGCGGCATGGAAGGCGACCGTGTCCGGATCGTCCTGGGTGCGGCGGCGCATCAGCACCGGTGTGAGGTCAGCACCGCCGCCGAACCAGGCCTTGGTCGTCACCACATGGCGGGTGTTCATGTGCACGGCCGGCACATTCGGATTGCGGGGATGGATGATGAGCGAGATGCCCGAGGCCCAGAAGCGCGGGTCCTGGTCGGCGCCCGGAATCTGCTTCCGGAATTCGGGCGAGAATTCGCCGTGCACGGTGGAGACATGCACGCCCGCCTTCTCGAAGAGGCGGCCGTGGAGCAGGGCCATGGTGCCGCCACCCTCGTTCTCGCCGCGCTTCCACGGCGACTTGACGAAGCGGCCGGCCGGCCCGGTGTCGTAGAGCGCGGGGTCCGCCTCGCGCTCCAGCGTCTCCAGATCGGCGACGATGCGGTCCTGCAGCCCCTCGAACCAGGCGCGCGCAACTTCCTTCATTTCAACTCCCCTGCCATCCATTTGGCATTCCCGTTCTTCTGCCCTGCTGGTTAGTGCATTCCGTCACGCTCTTCCACCACGGCTTTCGTCAGGCGAGCTGGCGCAGCGCCTCGCCCGTGACCATGGCGCAGGCCATGGCGACATTGAGCGAGCGCATGCCCGGTTTCATGCGGATGGTGATCCGGTGTTGCACCGCCTGGTGAACCTCCTCCGGCACGCCAGCACTTTCCCGCCCGAGGAGCAGGATGTCGCCGTGGCGGAACTCGAAATCGAGATAGTTCTGGTCGGCCTGGGTGGTGAGCAGGACCAGCCGCTTGCCGCCCGACTCCGACTGGAAGGCGTCCCAGGAGGGGGAGCGGCGGAGGGCCGCGGCGGCCAGGTAATCCATGCCCGCCCGGCGCAGCGCAGAATCGGTCCAGGCAAAGCCGGCAGGTTCGATGATCGTCACCGGCAGGCCGAAGCAGGCGGCCATGCGCGCGATGGTGCCGGCATTGCCGGCAATGTCCGGTTGGAAGAGGGCAATTTCGATCATCTTCCAAGGGGTTTAGACCATCTGAGGGCCGCAGGGGAGGGGTGTCATGAGTGCGACAACCTTTGGCTGGACTTCCCCCGGGAGCAATGTCAAAACGCCCACGATTTGAACCGCGTGAGAAAAAGAGCTCCCGCGGCTTGTCTTGTAACGCGAGGGAATAGGGACGTGGCCACAGCATCACATGCGGATGTCACACGGCGTGACTTTCTTTACATAGCAACGGGCGCGGTCGGCGCGGTGGGGGCAGCCCTCACGGCCTGGCCATTCATCGCCCAGATGAACCCCGACGCTTCGGTGAAGGCGCTCGCCTCCATCGAGTTTGACCTGTCGCCGCTGGCCGAAGGCCAGGAAGTGACGATCAAGTGGCGCGGCAACCCGGTGATCATCCGTCACCGCGGGTCGAAGGAGATCGAGCTCTCCAAGGCCGTGAAGCTGGAAGATCTGAAGGATCCGGTGGCCCGTAATGCCAATGCGAAGGATGGCGATCCCGCCACCGACGAGAACCGCGTGATCAAGGGGCACGAACAGTTCCTAGTCATGATGGGCGTTTGCACCCACCTCGGCTGCGTGCCGCAGGGTGACAACCCCGCCAAGGAATTTGCCGTCGTGGAAGGCTCGCTCAAGGTCGGCGGCTGGTTCTGCCCGTGCCACGGTTCGCAATACGATACCGCCGGCCGCATCCGCAAAGGCCCCGCACCGGAAAACCTTGCCGTACCGGTGTACTCGTACGTTTCTGACACCAAAATCAAGATCGGCTGATAGGAACCAACACAATGGCCGGACAATCAAAGTATATCCCGACGTCTTCCTTCGGAAAGTGGATGCATGAGCGCCTGCCCATCTACGCCCTGATGAAGGAAACGATGATGGACTTCCCCGCCCCGAAGAACCTCAATTACTGGTGGACCTTCGGCGGCATCCTGACGACCATGCTCGTCATCCAGATCATCACCGGCGTGGTGCTCGTCATGCATTACACGCCGCAGACCTCGATGGCCTTCGACAGCGTCGAGCACATCATGCGCGACGTGAACTACGGTTGGCTCATCCGCTACATGCACGCCAACGGCGCCTCGATGTTCTTCATCGCCGTGTACATCCATATGTTCCGCGGCATGTACTACGGCTCCTACAAGGCCCCGCGCGAAATCCTCTGGATGCTGGGCGTGGTGATCTACCTGATCATGATGGCCACCGCCTTCATGGGCTACGTGCTTCCCTGGGGCCAGATGAGCTTCTGGGGCGCCAAGGTCATCACCAACCTGTTCTCCGCCATTCCGCTGTTCGGTGATGCGATCACCACCTGGCTGTGGGGCGGATACTCGGTCGACAACCCGACGCTGAACCGCTTCTTCTCGCTGCACTACCTGCTGCCCTTCGTTCTTGCCGGCGTCATCGGCCTGCATGTCTGGGCGCTGCACGTGCCGGGCAACAACAACCCGACCGGCGTGGAGATCAAGAGCGGCCAGGACGCGATCCCCTTCCATCCCTACTACACGATGAAGGACCTCTTCGCGATCGTGGTGTTCATGCTGTTCTTCTCGGCGTGGATCTTCTACAGCCCGAACTATCTGGGCCACGCCGTGAACTACGAGCCCGCCAACCCGCTGGTGACGCCGGCGCACATCGTTCCGGAATGGTACTACCTGCCGTTCTACGCGATCCTGCGCGCCATCCCGTCGAAGCTCGGCGGTGTCATCGCCATGTTCGGCTCGATCCTGATCCTCTTCGTGCTGCCGTGGCTCGACACCTCGAAGGTGCGCTCCGGCAACTACCGCCCGATCTTCAAGGGCTTCTTCTGGATCTTCGCGATCGTGTGCGTGGGGCTGGGTTATCTCGGTTCCAAGCCTGCAGAGGGCGTCTACGTCATGTGGGCGCGTATCCTGACGGCCTACTACTTCGCCCACTTCATCATCATCCTGCCGGTTCTCGGCCTGCTCGAACGGACAAAGCCGCTGCCGGCGTCGATTTCCGATGCCGTGCTGGCAAAGTCCAAGCTGGCCCCTGCTGAGTGATCCGGAGAAGACACATGAAGAAACTTGCATCACTCGCCCTGATTGGCCTCACGGCCGGTCTGCTGTCCTTCACGGGCGGCGCCATGGCGTCGGAAGGCCAGAAGACCGCGAAGGACATCGACTTCTCCTTCGAAGGCCCCTTCGGCAAATTCGACCGCCAGCAATTGCAGCGCGGCTACAAGGTCTACAAGGAAGTCTGCTCCAACTGCCACTCCATGCGGTTTGTCAAGTTCCGCAACCTGGCCGAGGGCGGCATCTTCACGGAAGAACAGGTGAAGGCCCTTGCCGCCACCTACACCATGAAGGACGGCCCCGACTCCAACGGTGAAATGTTCGACCGCCCGGGTCTTCCCTCCGACGCCTTCCCGTCGCCGTTCCCCAACGTGGAAGCGGCGAAGTCGGCGAACGGTGGTGCTGCTCCGCCCGACCTGTCGCTCATCACCAAGTCGCGTCCCGGCTGGTATGGCACCTTCAACCAGCTCTGGAACGGCATCGGTGGCCCGCAGTACGTCTATTCCGTGCTGACCGGCTATGAAGACCCGCCGGCCGACCTCGCAGCCGAACAGCCGGAAGGGAAGTACTACAATCCCTACTTCGGCGCCGGCCACTGGATCGGCATGCCGCCTCCGCTCTCGGATGGCCAGGTGACCTTCGATGACGGCGCGCCCAACACGCTCGACGCCATGGCCCACGACGTGGCCGCCTTCCTCGCCTTCACGGCGGAACCGAAGATGGAAGAACGCAAGCATCTTGGCTTCATGGTCATGATCTACCTCGCGCTCTTCTCCGCACTGCTCTACCTCGTGAAGAAGAAGATCTGGGCCGACGTCCACTAAGCCGGACTTGTCCTGAACCATATGAAAAGGGGTTGCCTCGGCAGCCCCTTTTCCGTTTTATCGGGCAGCATTCTCGCGGGGCACGTTCGGCATGGCACAATCCGTTCTCGGCATCATCGGCGGCTCCGGCGTCTATGACGTTCCCATGGACAAGGCGCGCTGGGAAACGGTGACGAGCCCCTGGGGCGAGCCCTCCGACCAGTTGCGCATGGGCGAGATCAACGGCCTGCAGGTGGCCTTCCTGCCGCGTCACGGGCGCGGCCACGTGCAGTCGCCGAGCAGCATCAACTATCGCGCCAACATCGACATCCTGAAGCGCGTGGGCGTGACCGACGTCGTCTCGCTCTCCGCCGTGGGCTCGCTGCGTGAGGAGCTCACGCCCGGCATGTTCGTGGTGGTGGACCAGTTCATCGACCGCACCTATGCGCGGGCAAAGAGCTTCTTCGGCGCGGGCTGCGTGGCCCACGTGCCCTTTGCCCATCCGGTGTCGCCGGAACTGGCGCGGCTCGCTGCTACCAGCCTCGCGGCAGAGGCCATTCCCCACAGCGTGGGCGGCACCTACGTGGTGATGGAGGGGCCGCAGTTCTCCACGCTGGCGGAATCCAATCTCCACCGCTCTTGGGGCGCATCCGTGATCGGCATGACCAACATGCCCGAAGCCAAGCTCGCCCGCGAGGCGGAGCTTTGCTACGTCACCGTCGCCATGGTCACGGACTTCGATGCCTGGCACCCGACCCACGATGCCGTTGATGTGGCGCAGGTGCTGAAGACCATGAAGGGCAACAGCGACATGGCCCGCCGCTTCGTGCTGCGGTTGGCGGCGGATTTCCCGCGCCAGCATCCGCCGTGCCCCATCGGCTCCGACAGGGCGCTCGACTTCGCCATCATGACGGCACCCGAGAAGCGCGACGCGGCTCTCGTGAGCAAGCTCGATGCCGTGGCGGGCCGCGTGCTGAAAGGCTAGTCTTTCACCGCGTTGGCGGGCTTGCCAAGGGCCTCCCGCATGAAGGGATGGTTCACCACCTCCTTGCGGAAGATCACGTCATAGGCCTCGTCCTGGGCGATGCAGCGGCGCTTGATGGCGGTGAACATGTCCTCGCGCTGCACGTCGAGCAGCTTGCAGTCCGCCGCCTTGAGGGTGAGGGCGGTGCGGTCATAGTCGGCAATGCACTGGCGCCACATGTCGCGGTGGCCTTCCTCATGCTTCACCAGATAGGCAACGAAGGCCTCCCAGTTCTTGGCCGTAGCCCTGGCGAGGGGTGATGCTCCGTCGCGCTTCGGCACGATGAAGTTGTAGATGACCGAGGTGCTGAAACCCTTGTAGCTGCAGCCGCTGCCGTCGACCTTGTGGGACTTCACCGTCTTCGTCGCCATGGCGGTGAAGGCGAAGGTGGCGTTGGGGGCAATGCGGGGGGCGTTCTTCTTGATGTCCTCGTAGAGGGCGCGCGCCGAATTGCCTTTGACCGGGTATGTGACGACTGCGGAGCTCTCGGCCGCAAGGGCGGTGGTGGCGGAAAGCAGCACGGCAACAAGGCAAAGGGGGACGGTTTTCATCCCCTTTCGATTGCGGTGAAGCGCGGCGTTTGTCAACGGCGGCGCGGGGAAGCGGCGGCCACGAGCCCGCTTGCACTGCCCCGCCGCTTTCCCCATAAAGACGGGCGGGGAAGCCTCATGCGACGCGCCGGGATAGTGAAATTCTTCAACAAGGACAAAGGTTTCGGCTTCATCGCGCCGGATGATGGCGGGCGCGACATTTTTGTTCACGTTTCCACCGTGCAGCGCGCTGGCATTCCCTGGCTTGAGGATGGAATGCGCCTCTCCTTCGACACCCAGGACGACACCCGCGGGCGCGGGCCCCAGGCCGTCAGTCTGCAACTGGAATAGCTCATGCGCCTTCTGCTCGCCGTTCTCCTGATGCTCGCAAGCACGCTGCCCGCAACAGCGCGCAGCAACCGCAGCGGCGATTACGACTATCTCGTGCTGGCGCTGTCGTGGTCGCCTACCTATTGCGCTTCACCTGCGGGCGCGAATGACAACAGCCAGTGTGCGCCGGGCCGCCGCTTCGCCTTCGTGGTGCATGGCCTCTGGCCGCAATACGACAAGGGCTGGCCGCAGGACTGCCCGACCGATGAAAGCTGGGTGGAGGAGAACACCATCCGCAGCATGATGGACATCATGCCGTCGAAGAAGCTGATCATCCACGAATGGAAGAAGCACGGCACCTGTGCGGGCGTCTCGCAGCTCTCCTATTTCAGTGCCATCCGCGCCATTTTCGGCAAGGTGCGCATTCCCGCCCGCTATCTCTCGCCCACCGCCGATGTGATCACCACGCCGGACCAGCTTGTCACCGATTTCGTCAAGACCAACAAGGACCTGAACTCGGACATGCTGTCGGTCCAGTGCAGCAATTCCCGCGACCGGGCGCGCCTCTCGGAACTCCGCATCTGCCTCGACAAGAGCGGCAACTTCGCCGCCTGCGGGGCCAATGAAAACCGCTCCTGCCGCGCCACCACGCTGGTGATGCCGCAGGTGCGCTGAAGAAAGCCGGTCATGAAGAAAGCCCTCGTCCTGCAACACATGAACCACGACCATCCCGGCCGTTTTCTCGACTGGTTTGCGGAAGACGGCATCGTGCCGGTGCCTGTCCGCGTCTTCGAGGGGCAGGAAATCCCGTCACTTGCGGAATTCGATTTCATGTTCGTGCTGGGGGGCGCGCAGGACACCTGGCAGGAGGCGGAATACCCCTACCTCAAGGCCGAGAAGCAGGCGATCCGCGAATGGGTGTGGGACCGGGCCAAGCCTTACTTCGGCGTCTGCCTCGGCCACCAGTTGCTGGCAACGGCGCTGGGCGGCGAAGTGGCACTGGCCGACAAGGGCGAGGTCGGCGTGTTTGATGTGACACTGACGGAGGAGGGTACGGCGTCACCCTTCATGGCGGGCGTTCCTGCCACCCAGAAGGTGATGCAGTGGCACCATGCCGAGGTGAAGCGCGTGCCGCAAAGCGGGCGGGTGCTGGCGCAATCGCCGCGTGCGAGCGTGCAGTCGCTGGCCATCGATGGCCATGCGCTCTCGACCCAGTTCCACTGCGAGTTCAGCCCGCAGACCGTTGCGGGCTGGTCGTCCATGCCGAGCTACATCGAGACGCTGGAAAAGCTGCAGGGCGCTGGCGCCTATGACCGGCTGGTGCGGGAGAGCTATCCGCTGATGCCGTCCATGCAGCGCACGACGAAAATCATGTGGGACAACTTCAAGGCCGCCTCAGGCCTCGTGAAGTGATCAGAGAATGTCGCGGGCGCGGAGGGCAAAGACCTCGCCCTCGCTTTCCTCGCTGTCGATCCAGATGAAGGGCAGCTTGGGGAAATCCGCCTCCAGCAGGTCGCGGCCCGTGCCGATCTCGCAGACGATGACGCCATCCTCACTGAGGTATTTGGGTGCTTCCTTGAGGATGCGCCGCACGATGTCGAAACCATCATCGCCGCCCAAATGTGCCATCACCGGCTCATGCTTGTACTCCGGCGGGAATGCCTTCACCTCGGCCTTGGCCACATAGGGCGGATTGGTGATGATGAGGTCGTAGCGCTTGTCCTTCAGCGGCTTGAAGAGGTCGCCCTGATGGAGGCTGATGCGCTCGCCGAGGCTGTGATCCTTGACGTTGATCTTGGCCACGGCAATTGCATCCTTTGACAGGTCAACCGCATCCACCTCGGCATTCTCGAAGGTCATGGCGGCGAGGATGGCGAGGCAACCGGACCCGGTGCAGAGATCGAGCACGCTGCCAATGGTGGCAGGTGTTTCATAGAGGCCGATGCCATCCGGCCCCAGCGTGCCCTGCATCAGCATCTCGCCGATGTAGGAGCGCGGCACGATCACGCGTTCATCCACATAGAATGGAATGCCGTGCATGTAGGTTTTCTTGAGGAGATAGGCGGCGGGCTTCCGCGTCTTCACACGCGCTGCGATGATCTTGGCGACGGCATTGCGCTCAGGCTTGGTCAGCTTCGCATCCAGCCAGGGATTGATGTCATCGACCGGCAGATGAAGCGTCTCGAGGATGATGTAGGCGGCCTCATCGATCACGCTTGATGTGCCGTGGCCATGGACCACGCCGGCGGCCCGGAAGGAACTGACGGCATAACGGAGAAAGTCGCGGATGGTGACGAGATCGGCGGTGCTCATGCCCGGCACCCTTACGCGCCCTTGGGCGGGCTTCGCAAGTTCAGAAGCATGATGCCGAAGAAGGCCGCCAGCACGAGGGCGAGGCTGTAGGGCATGCCGTCCGGGCCGAAGTGGTTGAAGGCAAGCCCGGTGCCGAGCGCCCCCATCAGTGCGCCGACACCCCAGAAGGTGGAGAAGCAGGCGGTGCCGGTGGTGAGTTCATGGCCGGAGAAGCGGTCGCCCAGTTCGCCGAGCGCCACGGTGTACATGCCGGCGGAGGCAGCGCCACCCACCAGCAGCAGGCCCCAGAAGAACACCGTGCCGAAGGCAAGGGGCAGAAGCGCGGTGCAAAGCCCGGTGAAGAGTGCGCAGGCGGCGATCACCACGCGCTTGTTCATGTGGTCGGCGACCCATCCGATGGGGAACTGCAGCACGGTGTTGCCGAGGATGAAGAAGGTGAGGGCCAGCGCCGCCGTTTCCTGGTTCAGGCCCTTCTTCACGCCGAAGACCGGCAGGAAGCTGAGGAAGGCGGCATCGACGATGGCAAAGGCCGTGACGGCGACGATCAGAATGGGGGCCTTGCGCACAAAGCCCAGAACGGTGGTGGCGCGCTCGTCCTCCTCGTCCACTTCCTCGTCCTTGACGAAGAACATGGGGATGGTGGCGGAGGCGAGGATCACCGCGCCGATGAGGAAGGGCAGTGCCCCTTCGATGCCGGTGATGGAAATCAGCGAAGGACCGGCGCCGAAGCTCAGTGCCATGATGCTGGTGTAGAGGGCAAGGATGCGCGACCGCCACGGGCCTTCGGCAAACTTCACGATCCACGCCTCGCTGATCGCGAAGAGTACGGAGACGAAAAAGCCGTGCATGATGCGAAGCCCGAACCACGCCCAGAAGATGGGCGCGAAGGGATACATGCAGATGACGGCGGCTGTCAGGAAGGCAGCCCCGATCACGGTGCGCTTGGTTCCGAAGGTGCGCACCGCAGCCGGAATGAAGAACAGCGAGAGGGAAATGCCCAGCGGCTGCATGGCGGCGTTGTAGCCGATCACGTCCGCCTTGATGCCGCGGGACTCGAGGATGAGCGCCAGCAGCGGGAACATCAGCCCCAGCGTGAAGCCGAAGACCGTGATGGCGGAGATTGCCGCAATGAGATTGACGAGACGCTGGCCGTTCATGGGTGTCAGGTGGCTTTTGCCACACGGCCTCCCTGCAGGAGGAGGCCCAGCAGCAGCAGGCCGTAGAATCCAGCCAGAACCAGCGGGAAGCTGTTGATGCCGAAGCTGTCGATGATGCGGCCGGCAATGGGGGGCCCCACGATGCCGCCCACGCCCCACATGGCGGCGGTGGTGGCCGAGGCGGCAACCATGTCCTTGCCCTTGAAGACATCGCCCATGAGAGCGAGTCCCACCACATAGACCCCGAAGGCGCCGTTGAAGATCAGCATCACCAGCGGCCAGATGAAGAGCGACTGGATGGCGGGCGTCAGCAGCAGGGCGGCCACGATGGTGGCCACGGTGCAGACGATGACGACGCCGTTCTTGCTCCAGCGGTCGGCCCAGAGGCCGATGGGATAGAAGCACACCACGCCCGAGACGATGCCCGCCGACAGCATGCTGCTCGCTTCGCCAAGGGAGAGACCGTTCCGTTGTGCGAAGATCGAGAAGAAGGAGATGATCACGCTGTCGAAGATGGTGGCGGCCCCGATGCAGGCGAAAAGCAGGGGTGCCCGGCCCAGCACGTTGAAGATGTTGCCGTGTTCACCATCCTCGCTGGCCTCGCGCACCTTGACGACGGCAAGCGGGATCAGGCCGCCGCAGACAAAGACGATGCAAATGATCCACGGCAGCAGGCCGTGGATGCCGGTGAAAGGCAGGATCGAGGGGCCGACCGCGAAAGTGACCGAAAGCACCGAGGTGTAGAGCCCCATCAGGCGGCCGCGGGTCTCGTCGGTGGCGATGGTCAGGATCCACGCCTCGCTGACGGTAAACAGCGAACCGATGGCAGCCCCCATGAAGAAGCGGAAGAAGAACCACCACCAGGGTGGCGGCAGCAGCGCCATGGCGGCGAGGCAGACGATGATGGTGAGGATCGAGAAGAAGGCGACGCGGCGCGCACCCGCCCGGGCAATGAGCCGGGGCAGGATGGGGCCCGCCAGCAGCACGCCGAGCGCGCCCGCCGCAGTGTTGATGCCGATCAGCCAGGCGGGAATGCCAAGCGCATCCATCAACAGCGGCTGAAGCTGCAGGGTGAGGCCGAAGGCGACATCGCACACGCCAACGGTTGCAAGGGCTGCAACGAGGGTGCCTGAAATGATCGCTGGTTTCGCCGTGGTCATTTATGGCTCGTAGCCCGCGGGAACCTCGGCTGGCAAGGGCAGGGCGGGTGAGTTGCGCTCACGCCAAGGGGCGGCTATGCGCCAGTGCCATGTCACAGCAAAGCACCCAGACCTTCCGCGTCGCCGTCATCCCGGTCACCGGTTTCCAGCAGAATTGTTCCCTCGTCTATGACACCGTGTCGAAGCGCGGCGCGGTCGTCGATCCGGGCGGCGATGTCGAGATGATCATGGAAGCCATCGGCAAGATGGGCCTCACCATCGAGAAGATCCTGCTCACCCATGGCCACATCGATCATGCCGGGGGTGCAGCGGAACTGCGCGAGAAGCTGGGTGTCACGATCGAAGGCCCGCACGAGGCCGACAAGTATCTGCTCGACAACCTGCCGCAATCGGGGGCGCGCTACGGCATGCTCACCGCTCGCGAGGTGACGCCCGACCGCTGGCTGAAGGACGGCGACGAGGTTGAGGTGGCGGGCTTCCGCTTCGCCATCATCCATGCGCCGGGGCACTCGCCGGGCTCGGTGGTGTTCTTCAATGCTGCGAACCGCTTTGCGCTGATGGGTGACGTGCTGTTCCAGGGCTCCATTGGCCGCACCGATCTGCCGGGCGGCAGCCACGAGACGCTGCTCGACAGCATCGAGGAGAAGGTGCTGCCGCTGGGCGATGATGTGGTGTTCCTGCCGGGGCATGGCAACGCCAGCAGCATCGGCGACGAACGCCAGAGCAATCCGTTCCTGCGGCGGTAGTTCATGCCGTCACCGCTGGCGGAGGGGGGTCCAGCTTCCTTGTGACCCGCCAAAGCTGGATTCCGGCTCGCGCGCGACATCTCGCTGTCGCTCGATCAAGGCGCGCGTCCGGAATGACGGTTTTCTCTCTCCATGCCCGGCCTTGAGCCGGGCATCCAGATCAGCGTGACGGAACGACCGGATGGCCGGGTCAAGCCCGGCCATGGAGAGTTTTTCTACCGCTAGCGAAGGGTGTGAGAGCGAAGTTCCGCTTACCCCACCACGCCCTTCGTCTTCAGGGCGGCAATCTCATCCGCAGCGAGGCCCAGCTGTTCGCGCAGCACCTTTTCCGTGCCGTCGCCCAAACGCGGCGAGGGCTTTTCGTATTGCACCGGCGTTTCCGAGAACACGATCGGGTTGGCGACACCCGGCACCTGCACGCCGTCGTCCCGCGTCAGGCCCACCTGCAGGCCGCGCGCCAGCACCTGCGGATTCTCGAACACCTGGTCGAGCGTGTTGATCGGGCCGCAGGGCACCGCTGCCGCCTCGAACGCCGCCACCCACTCCGCCGTGCTGCGCGCCTTCATGAACGGCTGGAGCAGCGGAATGAGCGTGGTGCGGTTCTCCACACGGCCACGGTTGGTCCTGAAGCGTTCGTCCGCAGCGAGATGGGCCGCACCGATGATGCTGCAGTATTCCGCATACTGACGGTCTGTACCCACCGCCATGATGATGTAGCCATCCGCGGTTTCGAAGGTCTGGTAGGGCACAATGTTGGGGTGCGCGTTGCCGAGACGCGTCGGCGCCTTGCCGCCCACCAGATAGTTCAGCGCCTGGTTGGCGAGCACCGCCACCTGTGAATCGAGCAGCGCCAGATCGAGATACTGGCCCTGTCCGGTGCGTTCGCGGTGGAACAGCGCGGCCTCGATGCCGATCACGGCGTGCAAACCGGTGAAGATGTCGGCGAAGGCCACGCCCACCTTCATGGGCTCGGCGCCGGGCGTGCCATCGGGCTGGCCCGTCACCGACATGATGCCGCCCATGCCCTGGATCATGAAGTCATAGCCGGCACGCTGGGCATAGGGGCCGTTCTGGCCGAAGCCGGTGATGGAGCAATAGATGAGGCGGGGATTGATGGCCTTCAGGCTCTCGTAGTCGAGGCCATATTTCCTGAGCCCGCCCACCTTGAAGTTTTCGATCACCACATCGGCCTTGGCGGCGAGTGCGCGGATGAGCTTCTGGCCTTCGGGCGAGGCCATGTCGATGCAGACCGACCACTTGCCCCGGTTGGCCGACTGGAAATAGGCGGCGTCGCCACGCGAGCCATCCGGGTTGGTGAGGAAGGGCGGGCCCCAGCCGCGGGTGTCGTCGCCTTCGCCGGGCTTCTCGATCTTCACAACTTCCGCGCCGAAATCCGCCAGCATCTGCGTGGCCCAGGGGCCAGCCAGAACGCGCGTGAGGTCAAGTACTCGGATGCCGGAAAGCGGGCCTGCCATGATGGGTCCTATGCGAGGGATTGCCAGAGCGCATCATCGACGATGACACCGTTCCGCGTGCTGGCGTCGAGCTTGTCGACGTAAGGGTTCTTGCTGCGCTCGCCGCCCAGCGGAAAGCCGGGGTCCACCGGGCAGCCGATGCCGTAGTTCTGCGTCACGCTGCCGGGCAGCAGATAAAGCCCGTGCCGCACGTTGCGCAGGAAGAGGCGGCCATGCTCCTTGAGAATACGCTCCACCTCCGCGCCGATGAAGACGCAGGAGACGTGCTGCAGGTCGAGGCCCATCAGGTCCTTCTCGAGCGTGGCCGATGTGGCCGGATCTTCCAGTGCCTCGGCGAGGATCTTCAATCCGGGATAGGCCACGCCTTCGAGAAAGGCGCAGGCCGGGGCGGCAAAGTCCGCGTGCTGCGAAAGCCCCTTCCGCGCCAACGCGGCGCGGGCATGGGCTTCGATCTCGGCGAGGCTGTGCGTCGTCATCTCAGGCCGTGGCCTCGAGCGGGGTGAATTCCTGCACGTCCAGTTCCTTCAGCACCTCCTCGACAGCCGAAGCGAGACCCTTGATCACCTTGTGATCGATGCCGCCCACGGAGGCGATGCGGAAGCTCTTCTGCGACGAGAGCGTGCCGCCCGCGATCAGGAAGCCGCGCTGGCGCAGGCCCTCGCGGAAGGCTTCGAAATCGAAGCGCTTGTCACGGGGCGCGAGGAAGGCCTGAACGATGGGGCCGGCCTCGGTTTCGGGCAGGAAGGGGGTGAAGCCCATGGCCTTCATGCGGGTGATCAGTTCCTCGCTGTTGCGCTGGTAGCGCGCGCGGCGCATGCCGATGCCGCCTTCCGCTTCCAGTTCGCGGAGCGATTGACGCAAGGCGGCAACCGCATGGGCCGGAGGCGGTGCATGCATCGCGCCCACACCTTCCTGTTCCTTCCAGTGGGCATGGAGGTCGAAAGCCACCGAATGGGTCTTGCCCTCGGCGCTGATCAGCAGATCGCGCTTCACCATCACGATGGCGAAGCCCGGCACGCCTTCAAGGCAGGTGTCGGGCGCGGCCACCATCACGTCGATCGAGTCACCCACCACGTCCAGGGGGAGCGCGCCGAAGCCGTTGCTGGCATCGACCATGAAGGTCTTCTGCTTGTCCTTCACCAGCTTGCCGATCTCGCCCACCATGTTGATGAGGCCGGAACCGCTTTCGCAGTGGGAGAGCCAGACGTGGCTGATGTCGTGGTCGGCATCTAGGGCGGCGGTCACGTCTTCCACCGTCACGAGGCCGTTGTCCGGCTTGCTGAGGCGGGTGACAGGGCGTTCGAGCCGGGTGAGGATGGTGGCGGCCTGCTCGCCATCCCGGCCGTTGCAGATCACCAGTGTCTTCTTGCGCTTTTGAGGACCGAGGGCGGTAAGCACCGCTTCCATGGCAAGGCCTGTGGTGCCCGGCAGCAGCAGGCATTCATGGGCTGACCCCGCACCCGCCAGGCGCTTCAGGTCGCGGCGCAGCTCGCTCAGCATGGCGCGGAATTCCACGTCTTCCGGGCTGTAGTCGACCAGCATGGCGATCTTCACCGCCCGCGAGGTGGTGACCGGGGCGAGCGAGAGCAGCCAGGGCATGTCTTCCTGTCCGGGCGGGCCCTTGAACCGCGGCGCCACAAAATAGGTCTTGATCATGAATCACTCCCGTTCCGAGTGTGCCGGAACACACCCCTTTTGCTCAAGTCAAGGCACATTTCATAGCCTCAAACACGCCCCTTGTCTGGATACAGAACACAGCCATAATGCACCTGCTTCGCGGGAGGCCTTTCATGACCCTGGGTTACATCGTTCTGGCCTTGATCGTGGTGATCGCGGCCTATTTCATCTTCGTCTACAACGGACTGGTCCGGAACAAGAACCTTGTGGCGGAAGGCTGGAGCGGCATCGACGTGCAGCTGAAGCGCCGCGCCGACCTGATCCCCAATCTGGTGGAGACGGTGAAGGGCTATGCCACCCACGAGGACAAGATTTTCCGGGACCTTGCCGAACTGCGCGCCAAGTCGATCGCGGGCGGCAGCGTCGCCGACCAGTCGGCGGTCGGGCAGGCCATGTCGGCGGCCATCGGCCGTCTCTTCGCCATCGCCGAGGCCTATCCGGAACTGAAGGCGGATGCCAATTTCCGCGACCTGCAGGACAAGCTCGCCGGCGTCGAGGATGAAATCCAGATGTCGCGCCGCTACTACAATGGCGCGGTGCGCGTGCTGAACACCATGATCGAATCCTTCCCCTCCAACTTCGTCGCCAACATGTTCCACTTCGCCAAGGCGGAGTTCTTCGAAATCGGGGATGCGGCACAGCGAGAGACCCCGAAGGTGGACTTCAAGACGCGCTGAGCCATGCTGCGCTGGCTCGCCGCCGTCCTTTGCCTCGTCGCCGCGTTCGGCCAGCCGGCCCGCGCCGAAGAGGAGATCCGCAATTTCATCTCCGACGTCACGGTGGGTGCCGATGGCACACTGACGGTGCGCGAGACCCTCACCTTCCTGGTGCAGGGCGTGGAGATCAATCACGGCATCAAGCGTGACTTCCCGCTGAGCTACCGCGACCGTTTCGGCCAGCGGGTGAACGTCGGTTTCGACGTCGTTTCGGTGGAGCGCGACGGCCAGAAGGAACCCTACAGCGAAAGCTACGTCAACAACGGCGTCGAACTGAAGATCGGCAGCGCCGATGTCTGGCTCGAGACCGGAGATCACACCTGGCAGATCATCTACCGCACCACACGGCAGATCGGCTTCTTCGAGAATTTCGACGAACTCTACTGGAACGTCACCGGCAATGGCTGGACCTTCCCCATCGAGCGGGCACAGGTGATCGTCCGCCTGCCGGAGGGCGCCAACACCGGCCAATATTCGCTTTACACCGGGCGGCAGGGCGTGGCCGGCAAGGATGCCCGCGTTGTCACCGCGGGCGGCAACCGCTTCGTTGCCGAAACCACGCGCAGGCTCGAGTCCGGCGAAGGCTTCACCATCGCCGTGAGTTGGCAGAAGGGCATCGTTGCCCCGCCAACGGACGCGCAGAAGCGCTGGTGGTGGATCGAGGACAATCTCGGCTACTTCCTGCTCGGTCTCACCTTGCTGCTGGTCGGCATTTACTACATCTGGGCCTGGAACAAGGTCGGCCGCGATCCGCCGGGCGGGCAGATCGTGCCGCTCTTCTATCCGCCCAAGGGGCTGGGCCCCGCGGCGGTGCGCTACATCTGGAAGCAGGGCTTCGACAACGACGGCTTCGCCGCAGCGATCGTCGGGCTTGCGGTGAAGAAGCGCCTGGTGATCGCCGATGACGACGGCGACTACGCCATCACCAAGGGCGGGCAGGGCACCGAACCGCTCACCCGCAGCGAACAGGAACTGCTGCGCTCGTTGCCCAGCGGCACGCTGAAGCTCAAGAAGGGCAGCCATATCGCGGTCAACAACGCCCGCAGCGCCATCCGGAGTGCGCTCGCCGACGAGTTCGATGGCAGCATGTTCCTGAAGAACCTGAAGTGGTTCGTGATCGGTGCGATCCTCTCTGGCGTGGGCTTCATCATCTCGGGCTTCATGGTGCCGGGCGGCGAGGGGGCAATCGTCGCGTTCACCTCCATCTTCTCCGCCATCTGGTGGAGCGTCATCATCGGCATCGGCTGGGCCATGTTCCAGGGCCTGCGCGCCGGCACCTTCTGGATGAAGCTGAAATCCTTCTTCGTGATGATCTTCCTTCTGCCCTTCGTGTTCGGCGGCCTTGCGGTTCCGGCGGCAACCCTGTTCGGCACCGAAGCCTCATGGCCCATGGGCATCTTCATCGCGGGCGCCGTGATACTCGGCCTCTTCAACCTCATATTCTACTGGCTGCTGAAAGCGCCCACCGTGAAAGGCCGCGCCATCCTCGACCAGATCGAGGGCTTCCGCATGTACATGACCACGGCCGAGGAAGAGCGCCTCAAAATCCTCAACCCGCCGGAAAAAACGCCCGAGCTTTTCGAACGCTATCTGCCCTATGCCATGGCGCTCGATTGCGAGAACGAGTGGAACGCGAAGTTTGCTGCGGTGTTGGCGGCTGCCGCGGCGGCAGGCGCCGTCTCGGGCTCGTCGCCCTCCTGGTATCACGGCAGCAACTGGAGCAGCGGCGGCTTCACCAGCGGGCTCGGCTCCGGACTTGCCTCCTCGATCTCGTCGGCATCGGTGGCACCAGGCTCGTCGTCGGGTTCGGGTGGCGGCGGCTTCTCGGGCGGCGGCGGCGGTGGTGGCGGCGGCTCCGGCTGGTGATCAGGTCCACGCGCCAAGATAGGCGCGGATATCCTTGTCGTGCGAGGCAAAGAACTTCTTCGTCTCGATGGGCGCATGCACCGTGCCCTTGTCCACGAAGATCACCCGCTCGGCGACACTCTGGGCATCTTCCGGCTGGTGGGTGACAAGCAGCGTGGTCAGGCCCTCACTCGCGTGCAGGGCCTTCACCAGCCGCAGCATCTCGCGGCGAAGGGCGGGGCCGAGTGCGGCGAAAGCTTCATCGAGCAGCAGGATCGGTCGCTTCCGCACCAGCACACGGGCGATGGCGATGCGCTGGCGCTCGCCGCCGGACATTTCACCGGGCAGGCGTTTTGCGAGTGAGGCAAGGCCCACGAGATCAAGCGCACGGTCCACTGCTTTCTTCTGGGCATCGGTCAGGTTCAGCGCAGGCGAAAGACCGAGCGCCACATTCGACCAGGCATCGAGATGCGCGAAACTGTTGTGATCCTGAAACACCGCCGTGACGGGCCGCTCAGCGGGCGGCGTCTTCGTGGCGTCGGCGTTGTTGAGGATGATGCGGCCACGGGCCAAGGGTTCGAAGCCCGCGATCACGTTGAGCAGTGTCGACTTGCCGGAGCCGCTGGGGCCGAGCACCGCGACGAGCGCGCTGCGCTGCACCTCGAGGTCCATGGAAAGCGTGAAGTCGCCGTGGCGGTAAAGGCCCTTGTCGATGCGGATCATCATGTCTTTCGTCCGATGCGGTTGGCGGCGAGGGTGCCTGCGAGGCAGAGCAGTGCGAGCAGCAGGGCGGTGCCTTGCGCCGCTGCGGAGCGATAGTGCCCCATCTCCGCCGAGATGAGCGAAGGCAGCGTCACCAGCCCCTGCGAGCCGAGCAGCAGGATCGCGGTGAGATCGCCGAAGGAGAGGACGAAGGCAACGAGCAGCGCCTGCAGGATGGGCCGCGTCAGCACCGGCGCGTCGATCAGCTTGAAGCGCTGCCAGCCGGAGAGGCCGAGCTGGGCGCAGAGACGGTCCTGCGGCAACAGTTGCGCGGCCATGGAAGCACCCAGAATGGTTGTCGAAAAAGGCAGCGCCATCAGGGCGTTGAGGCACGAAATCAAGATCACGCTTGAAGCGGGCGTGGTGATGAGTCCACGCAGCAGCACGAACCAGCCGGTGGCGAGTACGGCGGGCGGCAGGATCAATCCGGCGAGACTCACCGCCGTGACGAGCCAGCGTCCACGCGTGAGTCTGACCTGCAGCAGCACCAGCGGCCAGGCGAGGAGCAGGTTGATCGCAGCGCTCAGGGTGGCGATGAGCACGCTTGTGCCCAGCGCCTGGAAAAGCAGGGGACGGAGATCGATCGCTTGCACACCCGAGACCACGAGTGCGGCCAGCGGCGGAAGCACGAGGAGCGTCGCCACGATCACCATCAGCAGTCCGAGCCAGCCCATGGGACGGGGCGCAGGGTTGAGGAGGCGGAGCGCGGCCGTTGTGGGCACCGGGGCCGCCAGTTGCCCGGCGAAGATCACCAGCACGAGGCAGAGCACCGCCTGCAAGAGCGCCAGCGTCACCGCGCGGCTGACATCGAAGTCGAGGCGGAGCGACTGGTAGATCGCCACCTCAAGCGTGGTGGCCGAAGGCCCGCCGAAGGTCAGGACGACAACGAAGCTCGCCGCACAGAGCAGGAAGATGAGGGCCGCAAGGCGAGGCAGCAGCGGCTTCAGCGCCGGCCAATCCACATGCCGCCAGCGGGCGCGGGAATCGAAGCCGAGCTGGTCGGCAAGGCGGATGTTCTCCGGCGTCACATTCTCGAGTGCCTCGAGGCAGAAGCGCAGGGCAAGCGGCAGGTTGAAGAACACATGCGCCAAAAGGATTCCCGCGAGGCCATAGAGATTGACCACATCCGGCAACCAGCCCGATCGCCCGTAAAGCTGTACGAGCGCCAGCACCACCACGATGGCCGGCAGCGCCTGCGGCACGGCGAAGAGGGCGAGCAGCAATCCCCGCCCGGGGAAGCTGCGAAACGCAAGCGCGCGGGCCGCCGGGATGGCGGGCAGGATCGAAAGCACCGTGGAGAGGGCAGCCTGCAACAGCGTGAAGCCGAGGACACGCCAGATGTAAGCGTCAGGCGCAAGCTTGCCGCCCTCGGCAAAGGCAAAGGAGAGAAGCGGCACGAAGCCCGCAGCCGCCGCGGCGATGACAGCCGCGGGTGCGAGAAACGAGATCCGTGCCGCCTGTTGCATCAGCCGCCCAACGCGTTCAGCCACTCGTCAATCCAGGCGCGGCGGTTGGCGTTCACCTCCGCAGGCGTGAAGAGCAGCGTCTTCTCCGGCTTCACCAGCGTTCCGAAGGCCGCAGGCAGCGGCTTTTCCATGGTGCCCGCCGGCATCATCCAGTTGGTGGCCGGGATTTCATCCTGGAAGCCGGGGGTGAGCATGAAGGCGAGGAACTTCTGGGCCAGCGGCAGTTCGGGCGAGGAGGCAATGGCGCCTGCCACCTCGATCTGCAGGTAGTGGCCTTCCTTGAAGGCCGCCGCCTTATAGCGTTCGGTCTTCTCCACCTCGATGTGATAGGCGGGCGAGGTCACGTAGGAGAACACCATCGGCGCTTCGCCCTTGGTGAAGAGGCCATAGGCCTCCGACCAGCCGGGCGTGGTGGTGAGGATGCGCGGCTTCAGCTTCTTCCAGGCGTCGGCAGCCTTGTCGCCATAGACCTGCTTCATCCACAGCAGGAAGCCGAGGCCGGGCGTGGACGAGCGCGGGTCTTCCAGCACGATCTTCTGGCTGGCGTCGCCGTTCACCAGCTCATCGAGCGAGGCGGGCGGCGTCTTCATCTTCTCGCTGTCATAGACAACGGCGAAGTGGCCGTAGTCATAGGGCAGGAACTCCGCATCGTCCCACGCTACCGGCACGTTGAGCTTGGCATCCTTCATGCCATGGGGCGCGAAGAGGCCGAGCGCGCGGGCTTCATCGGTGAGGTTGGTATCGAGGCCCAGCACTACGTCGGCCTTGGTGTCCTTGCCCTCGAGCTTCAGGCGGTTGAGCATGGCGACGCCATCGGCAATCGAGACCCATTCCACCGTGCAGTCGCAGGTCTTTTCGAAGTTCGCCTTGATGGCGGCACCGGGCCCCCATTCGGCAACGAAGCTTTCGTAGGTGTAGACGGTCAGCGTCTCCTTCGCGAGCGCGGGTACGGCAAGGAAAAGGGACGCGGCGAGTGAAAGAATGATCTTCTTCATATGTCCTCCATTCGCCAGACTTCGAGACATGGAGGAGGGGGCAAGCGTGCCACCCGCTCGCAATCCCTACGCTGGCATGATCCAGATCAGGTTCAGCGGGTTGGTGGTTGCCACCTCTCAGCCAGTCCTTGCGGAACCAGCACCCCGTTGAGAGCGGGACGGGATTTAGGGCACGGGCCTCGCGCTGGCAAGCAAGACCTGTTACATGCCTGCCATGTTGTGGAGTTCTCGGAAAAGATGAGCAGGTTCACCATTTTGCTGGGGGGCGAGGTACGGGTGACGGACCGCCTGCGGAAGCAGGTGGCGGGAACCCGCGTCATCGCCGCCGACAGCGGCATCGCCCATGCCCATGCGCTCGGCCTCGCGCCGGAACTCTGGGTGGGGGACTTCGATTCGGCCGGCAGCGAACTGGAAAAGGTCTTCGCCCATGTGCCCCGCCACGTCTTTCCCGCCGCCAAGGATGCCACCGACGGCGAGATCGCCATCACCGAGGCGCTGAAGCGCGGCGCCACCGACCTCGTTCTGGTGGGTGGCTTCGGCGGCCAGTTCGATCATGTGCTGGCCCATGCCTTCATGCTCGTGGAACTGGCGAAGCGCGATGTGACGACGGTGCTGACCAGCGGCAACGAGGAAGCCCACGCGCTGTTGCAGATCCTGCTCTTCACCGATCTTGCGGCGGGCATGCGCCTGTCGATCATCCCGCTCACCGACCTCAAGGGCCTCACCATCACCGGCGTGCGCTGGCCGCTCTCCGAGCGTGACGTGCCGCGCGGCTCGACCCTGACGCTCTCGAACGAATGCGTGGGCGGGCGTGCCGCCGTCGGCGTGGCCAGCGGCGAGGCGCTGGTGCTGCTCTATCCGTCATGACCCGTCACGTGGTGGAACGCCTCGGGCAGCGGGGTGATGGCATAGTCGAAGCGGCAGAGGGTGTGCGCCATGTGCCCAAGGTGCTGCCGGGCGAGGTCGTCGATCTTGCCGGCACGAAGCTGCTGCGGGTGATCGAGGCATCGCCGGAACGTGTTCCGGCCTTCTGCAAACACTACGACGCATGTGGCGGCTGCAAGTTCCAGCACTGGAGCGAAGAGCACTACCGCACTTGGAAGCGCGAGCAGGTGCGCGCCGTGCTGGCGGCGAACGGCCTATCACCCGAGATCGCGCCCCTTGTCGATGCGCATGGGGCAGGGCGGCGGCGTGTCTCCTTCCATGTGCGCAAGCTGGAAGGCGCGTGGCAGGCGGGCTTCATGGAACAGAAGTCCCACGACCTGGTGCCGCTCGACCAATGTCCGGTGCTGGTGCCCGCGTTGCAGAAGAGTCCCGCACTTGCCGCCGCCTTCGGGCCGCTACTGGGCGATTGCGATGTGGCGCTCACCGCCGCGCAGAACGGCATCGATGTGTCCGTGAGGGCCGAGCGCAAGGCCACCGACAAGCGGAGCCCGGCGCTCTCGGCGCTGTTCCACGAACAATCCATCCTGCGGCTTGCGGTGAACGGCGATGTCTTCGCCATGGCGGCACCGCCCGTCGTGCGCATGGGGGCCGCCACCGTGCCTTTGCCCGTGCAGTCCTTCCTGCAGGCGACCGAGGCGGGCGAGAGCGAACTGGCGCGGCTCGTTCTCGCGTCGAAGCCGAAGAAGGCGCGCACGGTCGTTGACCTGTTCTGCGGGCTGGGCACCTTCGCGCTGCGACTTGCCGAAACCATGCCGGTGACGGGCTTCGACTCGGACCGTGCCGCAGTCGATGCGCTGGTGAAGGCGACACGCATCACCCAGGGCCTGCGCCCGGTGACGGCCACGGCGCGCAACCTCTTCAACGCGCCGCTTACCGTGCAGGAACTGAAGAGCTTCGACTGGGCGGTGCTCGATCCGCCGCGGGCGGGTGCCGAAGCCCAGTGCCGGATGCTGGCGCAATCGGCGGTGAAGCACATCACCTATGTCTCGTGCGATCCAACGAGCTTTGCCCGCGACGCAAAAATTTTGGCGGACCGAGGGTTCTCGCTCCGCCATGTGACGCCTGTGGATCAGTTCAAGTGGACGGCCCACACCGAAGTGGTGGGCGTCTTTTCGCGCAAGTAATCAGTCCTTGGCGCGCTCGATGTAGGAACCGTCAGCCGTATCGACGACGATGCGCGTGCCCGAGGTGATGTGCGGCGGCACCATGGTGCGCACGCCGTTCGACAGCACGGCAGGCTTGAACGAGGACGAAGCCGTCTGGTTCTTGATCGCCGGTTCCGTGTCGGTGATTTCGAGGGTCACGCGCTGCGGCAGTTCGATCGAGATCGGCGACTCGTTGAAGATGGCGACCTGGCATTCCATGCCTTCCTGCAGGAAGGGGGCGGATTCGCCCAGCATGTCGGCCGGCACGTTGATCTGCTCGTAGTTGGACGGGTTCATGAACACGTAGTTCTCGCCGTCCTGGTAGAGATAGGTGTGGGTGATCGTTTCGACGAAGGCGCGCTCCAGCGGATCGGTCGTCTTGTAGCGCACCACGGTCTTCACGCCGTCCGAGATGCGGCGCATGTCGATGGTGGTGGTGGGGGTGCCCTTGCCGGGGTGCATGCTTTCGGCCTTCAGCACGACATAGAGCTTGCCGTCCTCATGCTCGATCACGTTACCTTTGCGCACGCCGCTGGCGATGACTTTGACCACGGTTATTCTCTCTTTTTGCGGGATTGTGTATGATGTTGGCGCGGCTCATAGCAGGGGGCACCGGGAATGCCAACCCCCGCCGGCAAACAAGGAAAACGCCACTTTGCCAAAGGAAAAGCCTCAAGGGTCTCCGTGGTATGCGCCCGACCGCCATCAGGACAGGCGGCCCTTCCTGCTGGCCCGGAACCGCATTCTCTCAGGCGTCCGGGAATGGTTCGCGGCGCGTGATTTCCTCGAGGTCGACGTGCCGGCACTTGCCGTGTCGCCCGGCAACGAGGCCCACCTCCACGCCTTCGCGACCGAGCTCATCAACACCGACGGCTCCCGCGAAATGCGCTACCTCCACACCTCGCCGGAGTTTGCCTGCAAGAAGCTGCTGGCGGCGGGCGAGAGCCGCATCTTCTCGCTGGGGCATGTCTTCCGGAACCGCGAGCGCACGCCCACTCACGCGCCGGAATTCACCATGCTGGAATGGTATCGGGCGAAGGAAGAGTACCGCTTCATCATCGAGGACACGCTGGCGCTCGTGCGGCTTGCGGGCGATCTGACCGGGCACAGTGTCTGGCACTGGAAGGACCGCGCTTGTGAAATCCACGCCGAGGCCCAGTGGCTGAGCGTGTCGGAGGCTTTCAAGCGCTACGCGGGGGTTGATCTCCTGTCGACGCTGCGGGCAGGCGGGCCGCCAGACCGTGAGGCGCTGGCGCGCATGTCGCCCGTTCATTTTGCCGAAGGCGAAAGCTGGTCGGATATCTTCAGCCGCATCCTTGTGGAGAAGGTGGAGCCGCATCTCGGCAACGGACGCATCACGGTGCTCTTCGAGTATCCGTCCTGCGAGGCCGCATTGGCCCGCACCTGCGCCCATGACGGTCGGGTTGCCGAACGCTTCGAACTTTATGTGGCGGGGGTCGAACTGGCGAACGGCTTCGGCGAGCTCACCGATCCCGTGGAGCAGCGCCGCCGCTTCGAAGAGGAAATGGACATCAAGGCGCAGGTCTATGGCGAGCGTTATCCGCTCGACGAGGAACTGCTCGCGGCACTTGCGATCATGCCGCCCGCGTCGGGCGTGGCACTTGGTCTCGACCGGGTGATCATGCTCGCCACCGGCGCCACCCGCATCGATCAGGTGCAATGGGTGCCGGTGGGGTAGGTTACACCCTTGGGCCGTCATTCCGGACGCGCGCCTTGATCGAGCGGAGCGAGATGTCGCGCGCGAGCCGGAATCCAACTTTGGCGGATCACGGAGGCAAACGAAGAAGCTGGGCCCCCGCCTTCGCGGGGGTGACGGTTGGAAAAAATCGTACCACTACCAACCCCCGTCATTCCGGACGCGCGCCTTGATCGAGCGGAGCGAGATGTCGCGCGCGAGCCGGAATCCAGCTTAGCGGATCACATGTGACGGAAGCTAGGCCCCCGCCTTCGCGGGGGTGACGGTTGGAAAAAATCGTACCACTCCCAAAAGCCCGTCATTCCGGACGCGCGCCTTGATCGAGCGGAGCGAGATGTCGCGCGCGAGCCGGAATCCAACTTTGGCGGATCACGGAGGCAAACGAAGAAGCTGGGCCCCCGCCTTCGCGGGGGTGACGAACTAGGGTGTTGAAGGCTTACGGCTTGCCGCCAAGCTCCGAAGCCACCTTCTTCATGCGGCGTTCCTGGTAGGCCGCGATCAGCTTCTCGAACCGCGCCGAGGTCACGTCGCCGCCGATGCCGGGGTACTTCTCGCCGATCTTCTTGATCGCGGCTTCCATGCGGTCTTTCGAAAGGGGATGGCTGCCATAGAGCATGTTGGCGAGGCGCGAACCCTGTGGGGCATACTGCATGAAGACGCGCTGCACGTTCACCATCTCGTTCGGGTCGTAGCCCGCCGCCACGAGGATATCGATGGCGATGCTGTCGGCCTCGCGCTCCTGGGCGCGGATCGCCGCATTGATGGTGGCGCCGCCGCTCACGCGCAGCAGGTTGCCGATGCTCTGCTGCATGCTGTCGGGCGTGATGGCATTGGTGATGCTGCGGCCGGCCTTGCGGAAGATGCCGATCTGGCGCTGCTTCACGGGATGGTGGCGCAGCACGTGGGCGATTTCGTGGGCGAGCACGGCGGCCACCTGGCCTTCCGTGTCGCAATACATGAGCAGGCCTTCCTGCACCACGATGATGCCGCCGCCCGGCGTGAAGGCGTTGATCTGCTGTTCCTTCACCAGCACGACCTTGAAGTCGATGCCTTGCGTGTTCAGCGGCTCGATCAGCCGGTCGACGACCGACTGCAATTCCGCCTGCATGGCCTTGTCCTTGGAACGGCCAAGCTTCTTCACCCACATCTGGGTCAGCTCTTCGGCGTGGCGGCGCTCGGCATCCGGGGAGGTTTCAAAGGCGCGCTGCATCTCGCCCGGCGTGGCGCCGATCGATTTCGCCATCGAATTTCGGAAGTGCACCTTCTCCTGCTCGAGAAGATAATTCACGGAATTTCCGGACGAGCACCCGCTGAGCACCGCAGCCATCGCCACGGTAACCGCCGGAATAGTCAGCCTCGGAATCAAGCGCCATCGCCCGTGCATATTCGCCCCATGCATAGGTAGTTCGTCGCCGCGCCCAGAATTTGCCGTGATTTGCCTTGTCGTGCAAGCGCTCATTCCGGGTCGGGCAAGAATTTGCAGCGTCTATGCAAACCCTTGTTGCGTCAAGACTTGCCGGATGCTTTTGGCCATCTTGTCCACCATTTCGCCCAGTTCGCTCTCGCTGGAATTGTAGGGGGGTGCCAGAATCACAACGTCGCCGTTCACGCCGTCGACATTCCCGCCCACGGGATAGCAGATGAGGCCGTTGGCAAGGGCCTGCTGGCGGATCTTCATGTAGAGCTTGTGCTCGGCATCGAAGGGCTTCTTGGTCTTGCGGTCGGCGACAAGTTCGGTGGCGATGAAGTAGCCCCGACCACGAATGTCGCCCACGGCTTCGACGCCCGACAGCGCATCGGCGATCATCGCCTTGAGCTTCGCCTCGTTGGCGGCGACGCGCTCGACCAGCTTCTCGCGCGCCACAATCTTCTGAACCGCGATGCCGGCAGCACAGCAGGCTGTGTGGCCGGTGAAGGTATGGCCGGTCATCGGTGCGCCGTTGGCCGCGATGATGGCGTCCGAGACCTTGTCCGAATAGATCGTCACGCCGAGCGGCAGGTAGCCGGCGGCAAGACCCTTCGCGACCGTCATGATGTCGGGCTCCACGCCATCCCTGGCGAGCGCGCGCCACGTTCCGGTGCGGCCCGCGCCGCACATCACCTCGTCCGCGATCATCAGCACGCCGTGGCGGTCGCAGATCTCGCGCACGCGCTTTGCATAGCCGTCGGGTGCCGGCACACAGCCGCCCGCTGCACCCACCACCGGCTCGAAGATGAAGGCGGCGATGGTGTCGGCCCCTTCGCGCAGGATCGCCTCTTCCAGTTCCTTGGCGCAGGCGTCGCCCGTGGTCTCCGCCGTTGCACCCGCGATGGGGCGATAGATATTGGCGGGCGAGACCCGTACCGCATCGATGAAGCCGCCCTCGAAGGGCGTGCGCCGTTCGAGGAAGCCCGAGACGCCGAGGGCGCCCAGCGTATTGCCATGCCAGCTTCGTTCGCGGGCAATGAACTTGCGGCGGCTCTTGCGGCCCACCGCCGTCTGGTATTGCAGGGCAAGCTTCAGGGCGCTTTCCACCGCCTCGCTGCCACCGGTCACGAACACCATGTGGTTGAGCGTGCCGCCGCAGTTCCTGCGGATGATGTCTGAGAGTTCCTCGAGCGCATCGGTGGTGAAGTTGTAGCGGTAGCCGTGGGCGATGCGGTCAAGCTGCTGGCGGATCGCCTCGTTCACTTCCTCGTTCGCATGGCCGATGCAATAGACGGCAGGCCCACCCGAACCGTCGATATAGACCTTGCCATCCACGTCATGCAGATAGGCGCCCTTGGCCCAAGCGACTTTCGGCAACTGGCCTGTGGCGTGAATGTTCTGTGGCAGTTTTGCAGGCGCATTCATGGTGTCGGGCTGGTCCTTCGCTTCAAACTCCTGCTAGACTGCCACGCCGAAACAGCAAAATCCATGATCACACTCTACGACGACATTCAACGCAGCCACGCCCCCGAGACATTTCTTGTCGCCGGCCGCCCGCAACCCATTCCGGAAAAACCCATCCGCATCGACATGCTGATGCGCGGCGTGGGCTTCGTCGGCAGCCAGGTGGAAGTGCCGCCACCCATTGGCAACGACATTTTGGCACTGGTGCATGACCAGCGTTACCTCACCTTCCTCGAAACCCTGCGCGAGCGCTGGGCGCATGTGCCGGAGTTGAGCGACATTCCGCTCCCCAATGTCTACGCCATCCAGCGGTCGACACTGCCGCCCATCGGCTATCCGGAAGCGGTGGTGGGGCAGGCAGGCTATCATCTCGGCGATGGCGCCTGTCCGGTGACCTCAACAACGCTGGCCGCAGCCAAGGCCAGTGCCGCCTGTGCTGTCGAAGGGGCAAGACGCGTCGGTGGTGGCGAGCGGCTGATCTATGCGCTCTGCCGTCCGCCCGGCCATCATGCCGCATCCGATCTCGCGGCGGGCTTCTGCTTCTTCAACAACGCGGCCATTGCCGCCGAACTGTTGACGCGCGCCGGCCACCGCACGGCGATCCTCGATATCGACGTCCATCACGGCAACGGCACGGAAGCGATCTTTTATGACCGCGCCGACGTGCTCACCGTTTCGATCCATTGCCATCCCAAACGCTTCTATCCGTTCTTCTGGGGCTATGCGGAAGAGCGTGGGCGAGGGGCCGGAGAAGGCTTCAACCTCAACCTGCCGCTCGAACGTGGTGCGGACATCACCGTCTACATGGCAGCGCTCGAAACTGCCTTGCAGCGCGTGACGGACTTCGGTGCGACACGGCTTGTGCTCGCGTCGGGCCTCGACATCGCCATCGACGATCCCTTCAAGGGTTTTGCCATCCGCACCGAGGATTTCGCGAAAATCGGCGCCCGCATTGCCGAACTGCGCCTGCCCACACTGGTGGTGCAGGAGGGCGGCTATCCCTCGGAGTCGCTCGGTGACAATCTTGCTTCGCTGCTTAAGGGCCTCGGAGCATGAGCGTGGGCTTCCGGCCCATGCGCGACGGTCAGGAAGATGCCGTCGCCGCCATGGTCCGGCAATTGCCGAAGGACCTGGGACTTCCGATTGCGCCCAAACTCACGGGTGAGGGCCTGCGCAAGGCCAAGGGACTGGTGCACGTCACCGTGGCGGAGGATTCGGGGCTGTTGCTCGGCGCCTGCCTCTGGCTTTTCACCTTTTCCACCTGGCGCGGCTGCAAGGGGATGTATGTGGTCGATCTCTTCGTCATGGCCCACGCCCGCGGCAAGAAAATCGGCGAGCGTCTCATCCAGGCGGCGGGCCGAGAGGCGGCGGCGCAGGGGGCCGAATTCATCAAGCTCGAAGTGGACCAGTCGAACACCGGTGGTATACGCTTCTACGAGCGCCTCGGCTTCGGCAAGCACCCGGAAGACCAGCTTTTCATTCTCGAAGCAGATCCACTGAAAGCCCTCATCGAAAGGAAATGGACATGACCATCAAGACCGTCGGACTGATCGGCGCCGGACTCATGGGACACGGCATTGGCAAGAACGTGGTCGAGAAGGGCTTCGGCCTCGTCACCATGGCGCACCGCAACCGCGAGCCGGTGGAAGACCTGGTGAAGCGGGGCGCCAAGGAAGCGAAGTCGGTGGCGGAGATCGTCAAGGCGAGCGACCTCGTCATTCTCTGCGTCACGGGCACGCCGCAGGTGGAAGACAACGTCTATGGACCGAACGGCATTCTCGCCAACGGCAAGCCCGGCCTCATCGTCGCCGACTGCTCCACGGCGGTGCCGGACTCCACCAAGAAGATCGCTGCCGATTGCGCAGCGAAGGGCATCATCTTCGTCGACACGCCGATGACGCGCACGCCCAAGGAAGCGGAAGCGGGCAAGCTCGGCCTCATGGTGGGCGGCGACAAGGCGGTGCTCGAAAAGATCCGTCCGGTGCTCTCCACCTTCTCCGATCTCATCATCCACACAGGCGACGTCGGCACCGCGCATCAGGTGAAGCTGATCAACAACTTCCTCTCGCTCGGCAACGCCGCGATTGCGGCCGAGGCGATCACCGTTGCCGCCAAGGCGGGTGTCGACATGGCCGCACTCCGCGACATCGTGATGGGTGGCGGTGCTGCCTCGGTGATGTTCGGCCGCCTGATCAACGTGCCCTTGAGCGATGACGACAGCCACGCCCGCTTCGCCATTCGCAATGCCCGCAAGGACCTGCGCTATTACACCAACATGACCGAGAACATGCCGGTTGCTTCCCCCATCGCCGAGGCCATCCACCAGATCTACGTGCTGGCCGACACCCTGGGCTACGGCGAGCGCTTCGTGCCCCGCCTGATCGACATGATGATCAAGAACATGGGCGGCAAATGACGGGTTGACTTCGCCCCTCGCGGTATGGGACTTGGCCAAAAAACAGGGGTGACCGACCGATCATGAGCATTGCATTCGTCTTTCCGGGGCAGGGCAGCCAGGCCGTTGGCATGGGCAAGGCGCTGGCCGACACTTTCGCATCCGCCAGGGCCGTCTTCGCCGAGGTGGATGAGGCGCTGTCGCAGAACCTTTCGAAGATCATGTGGGAAGGTCCGGAAGCCGACTTGACGCTCACCGAAAATGCCCAGCCCGCCCTGATGGCGGTGAGCATGGCGGTGGTTCGCGTGCTCGAGAAGGAACACGGCATCACGGTGGGTGGAACGGCGGCCTGCGTTGCCGGCCATTCGCTCGGCGAGTACTCGGCCCTTGCCGCGGCCGGCACCTTCTCGATCGCCGACACGGCGCGTCTCCTGAAAATCCGTGGCAAGGCCATGCAGGCGGCAACACCCGTGGGCACCGGCGCCATGGCCGCACTCCTCGGCCTCGACTTCGCGGCGGCAGCAGCGGCTGCGGCGGAAGGGGCGCAGGGCGATGTCTGCCAGGCCGCCAACGACAACAGCGACGGCCAGGTGGTCATCTCCGGCCACAAGGCTGCGGTGGAACGCGCCTCCGACATCGCCAAGGCGAAGGGCGCCAAGCGCGCGGTGATGCTGCCCGTCTCCGCACCATTCCACTGCGCGCTGATGCAGCCTGCCGCCGATGCCATGGCCGAGGCGCTGGCCAAGGTTCAGATGCATGCGCCCGCCGTTCCGGTGATCGCCAACGTCAAGGCGGGCCCGCTTACCGATCCTGCCGCCATCCGTGACTCGCTCGTGGCACAGGTCACGGGCACGGTGCGCTGGCGCGAATGCGTGGCCCACATGGCCGCGCAGGGTGTGACGCTCTTCGTCGAACTCGGCTCCGGCAAGGTGCTCACCGGCCTTGCCAAGAAGAACGCCCCCAATGCGCAGGCCATCGCCATCGGCACGCCCGATGATTTCGCCGCCGCCCTTCCTCTCCTGAAAGGTTGATACAGATGTTCTCTCTTGCTGGCAAAACAGCTCTCGTCACCGGCGCATCGGGCGGCATCGGTGCTGCCGTCGCCAAGGCCCTGCACAGAGCAGGGGCGACTGTCGCCATATCCGGCACGCGCGCGGCGGTTCTGGAAGAGCTGAAGGCTGCACTGGGCGGTGAACGTGTCCACGTCATCACCTGCAATCTCTCGAGCGCTGAAGACGTAGAGAAGCTGATCCCCGCAGCGGAGGCGGCCATGGGCGGCCTCGACATTCTCGTGAACAACGCCGGCATCACCCGCGATGGCCTTGCCATGCGTATGAAGGACGAGGACTGGCAGCAGGTGCTGGACGTGAACCTCACTTCGTCGTTCCGTCTCGCCCGCGCCGCCATCAAGCTGATGATGAAGAAGCGCTGGGGCCGCATCATCTCTGTCACCTCCGTCGTTGGCGTCACCGGCAATCCGGGACAGGCGAACTATGTGGCGAGCAAGGCCGGCCTCATCGGCATGTCGAAGTCGCTCGCCCAGGAAGTGGCGAGCCGCAACGTGACCGTGAACTGCGTTGCCCCCGGCTTCATCGCCACGCCGATGACCGAAGTGCTGAACGACAAGCAGAAGGAAGCGATCCTCGGCCGCATCCCCTCGGGCCGCATGGGCTCGTCGGAGGACATTGCCGCCGCCGTCCTCTACCTTGCCTCGGACGAAGCCGGCTACGTGACGGGCCAGACCCTGCACGTGAACGGCGGAATGGCGATGCTTTAAGCAACCGGGGGCTGCAAGCAGTTTTCCCGCCTTGCACGCTCTTGCTGATCAGCCCCTCTCTGTGCTTATCTCGGATAAATTCGAGAACTGAAGTAATTCGGTCGCCAGCATCCTGGGGAGGATCATCATGCAGTTGTCGCGCCGCCAATTCGGCCGTGGCCTTGCCGCCGTGTCTGCTGCCGCACTGTTCGGGAGCAGGGCGCAGGCTGCCGAACCCACCCACATTCTCCGCACCTGGTACGCGCTGATCCTTGAACTGGTGCGGCAGACCGCAACCTATTCGCCGCCCGTTGCGGCGCGGGCCTTCGCCTATGTCGGCATCACCTGTTTCGAGGCGGTGGCGAGCGGCTCGAAGTCGCTCAAGTCGTTGCAAGGGCAGGCGCGCGATCTCGCCAACGTGCCGCAACGCAAGGCAGGCGCCACCTACGATGAAGCGGTGATCCTGCACGCCGCGCTTGCCGCGAGCGCGCAGACCTTCTTCGGCAACACCGGGCCCTCCGGCCTTCGCGCCATGAAGGCGCTGGAAAAGAAGTTGCACGCCGAAGCCGCGCAAAATCTTCCGCCTGCCGTGTGGGAAGAAAGTGCCGCCTACGGCAGGGCCGTTGCCGAACATATCGACACGTGGTCGCTGGGCGATGGTGGCGGCCATGTCGAGAACCTCGGCTTCCCGATGGAATACACGCTGCAGAAAGGCCCGGCCCATTGGGTGCCCACCAGCACCATCGGCCTGCAGCAGGCACCGCTTCTGCCGCATTGGGGCGAGTGCCTGCCGCTTGCCATGCCGCAGAACGGCGCGTGCCCGCTGCCGCCGCCGCCTGCCTACAGCGAGGACCCGGCATCCGAATTCTACAAGCAGGCGCTGGAAGTGCGCGATGCGGTGAAGAACCTTGATCCCGAGCGCAAGGCGATTGCCCGCTTCTGGTCTGATGACCCGATGCTTTCGCCCACACCGCCCGGCCACTGGATGTGGATCGCCATGCAGATCTTCGAGAAGGAGAACACCGATCTCGAGAAGTCGGTTGAGGTGCTGGCGCGCCTTGGCATGGCGGTTTCCGATGGCTTCATTGCCTGCTGGAAGAGCAAGTTCGAATACGATCTCGTGCGCCCCGTCACCTACATCAAGCGGGTGATCGACAAGACCTGGGAGCCGCTCCTCATCACGCCGCCCTTCCCGGAATATCCGAGCGGCCACTCCACCCAGTCGAGCGCGGCGGCCACCGTGCTGGCGCAGGACTTCGGCGACACCTACGCTTTCACCGATGCCACCCACAAGCGGGATGGCCTCGCGCCGCGGAACTACAAGAGCTTTGAAGCGGCGGCCCAGGAAGCGGCGATCTCGCGCCTCTACGGCGGCATTCACTACCGGGCAGCAATCGAATTCGGTTTGGAGCAGGGCAAATGCGTGGGCAAATTCGTGAACATGTTGAAAACGCGCGTCGCCTGACGGCGGGCGCTCTCTTCGTCGCTGCTCTTGCAGGACCGGCGCTTGCCGAGTCCACGTTGCAGTTCACCGATGAAACCAAAACCTCGGGCATCACCTCGGTCTATGGCGGTGATTACGACTTCACCGTCGGTGGCGGCGTCTCCAGCTTCGATTGCAATGGTGACGGCTTCTCCGAACTCTTCATCGCCGGTGGCGAGAACCGCGCCACGCTGTACCAGAATGAAAGCACCCAGGGCGGCGAACTGAAGTTCAAGCCGGTCCCCAGTGGCCTCGAGATGACCCGCGTGCTGGGCGGCTATCCGCTCGACATCAACGCCGACGGCATCATGGACCTTGTGCTGCTGCGCTCGGGCGAGAACGTGGTGATGAAGGGCCTCGGCAATTGCCGCTTCACCCGCGCCAACGAGGAATGGAACTTCGTCGGCGGCAATGAATGGTCCACGGCCTATGCCGCGACGTTCGAGAAGGGCGCCAACTGGCCCACCATTGCCATCGGCAACTATGTCGACCGCTTCGAGGAAATCTCGCCCTGGGGTTCCTGCACCGACAACTGGCTGCACCGCCCCGATGGCGACAAGACGCAGTTCGCGGCACCCCTGCCGCTGAAGCCGAGCTTTTGCCCGCTCTCCATCATGTTCACCGACTGGGCCCGCCGCGGCACGCCGGACCTCCGCGTCTCCAACGACCGCCAATACTATGAGGGTGGGCAGGAGCAGATGTGGAAAATGGAGCCGGGCCAGCCGCCTGTCCTCTACACCGACAAGGACGGCTGGCGTTACGTGCGTATCTGGGGCATGGGCATGACCAGCTACGATCTCGATTTTGATCAGTACCCGGAGTATTTCCTCACCTCCATGGCCGACAACCGCCTGCAGAAACTGGCGGCGGCGCCGGAGCAGGGGAAGCCCGCCAAGCCCGCCTTCAAGGAAGTGGCCTTCTCGCTGGGGTTGACGGCGCATCGCCCATTTACCGGGGAAGACAAGCGTCCATCGACGGCCTGGCATTCGCAATTCGAAGACGTCAACAACGACGGCCGGGTCGATCTCTTCATCGCCAAGGGCAATGTGGCGGAGATGCCGGACTTTGCGGCGAAGGACCCGAACAACCTTCTTGTCCAGGGCGAGGATGGCAAGTTCGTGGAGATGGCGGACAAGGCCGGCGTTGCCTCCATGAATACCGCGCGCGGCGCCTTGCTCACCGATCTCAACCTTGATGGAAAGCTCGATCTCGTCGTCGTAAACCGTTGGGTGAATGCGGAAATCTGGCGCAACACCTCCACCGGCATCGGCCACTTCATGGCGTTCCGCCTGAACCAGCCCGGCCCGAACCGTGACGGCATCGGTGCCTGGCTCGAGGTGAAGCGCGCCGATGGCAAGGTGATGCGCCGCGAGCTCTATTCCGGCGGCGGCCACGTGAGTGGCGCGCTCGACTGGTGGCATGTGGGGGTAGGCGATCTCGCCAAGACCGAAGTGCGCGTGCTCTGGCCGGATGGCGAGCAGGGGCCCTGGGAGACGCTGGACAGCGATGCCTTCTATGTGCTGGAGCGGGGGAAACCCGCACGACTCTGGACGCCCGCCTCCACCCCTTGAGTGACTCGCAAAGACCGACTGTTGCAACCTGGTTGCTTGGCCTGACGCAGATCGTCGGCTACGGCTCGCTGTACTATTGCTACTCCATCCTCGCGGACGACATCGCCCGCACCTTCGGCTGGACGGAAGCAGGCTTCTTCGGCGTCTTCTCGCTCGCACTTCTCTGTGGTGCCTTCGTTGCACCCTTCGTGGGCCGCGCCATCGACCGCTTCGGTGCGGCGCGCCTGATGAGCCTCGGCACGGTGCTGAGTTCTCTGATGCTCTCGATCACGGCACTCGCCCCCGGTCCCATCACCTTTTCTGCGGCGCTGATGGTGATGCAGGTCGTCTCCTGCTTCGTGCTCTATGACGCGGCCTTTCCCGCCCTCGTGCAGATGGCGCCGGAGAAGGGCCGCCGCCGCATCGTGCATCTCACGCTGATCGCCGGCTTCGCTTCGTCACTGTTTTGGCCGCTCACCAGCTGGATCGATCATTACGTCGGCTGGCGCATGACGCTCGCCATCTACGCCATCGTCAACATGGCGGTCTGCCTGCCCATCCATCTCACCGTGAACCGCTGGACGCGGCTCATCCTGAGCGAGGCGCGCACAAAGCCGCCCGTGGCCGAGCCTGCGCCGCAACACGCCATGGTGCCGCCAGACCAACTCGGCACCGCCATGTGGCTTGTGACGGCGGGCTTTGCCTTCTCCAGTCTCGCGCTGTCGGCGGTGCTCTCGCAGATGGTGCCGCTGCTGCAGGCGCTGGGCTTCGGCGCGGCGTCTCTCGCGGTCTCGACACTCTTCGGCCCGGCCCAGGTGGCGGTGCGCTTCGGCAGCCTCATCTTCTCGGGTCAGCGCCATCCGCTCACGGTCGGCATGTTCGCGCTGACGCTCCTGCCGCTTGGCCTTCTGGTGGCGGCGCTGGGCGCGCCTGCCTTCGCCGCTGCCGTCACCTTCGTATTGCTGGTCGGGCTCTGCTCCGGCCTAAAGAGCATCGTGCAGGGCACCGTTCCCCTCGTTCTTTTCGGAGCCAAGGGCTTCGGCTCGCGCCTCGGCCTGATGGCCGGCTTCCGTTATGCCAGCGGCGCTGTGGCGCCATTTCTGTTCTCGCTGGTGAGCGGCTCCACCAATGCCGCCGCCGCGGCAATCGTTTTCGCCGGTCTCGGGCTTCTGGGGGTGGCGGCGCTGTGGCTGGTGCGGCGCAAATTGCAACCTGTGACAGTTTGACCACTTTGGATGCCCGGGGGATGATCCTTTTCGTTTGTCAAGACGCTGGATTTCCTCCGCATTTTTCTCCCTTTTAACGCCAAGCAGAACTGTGCTAGTTACCGCCGGCGGCTTGAGGGGGACCCCAGCGAGGTGTCCGGACCGCCAGGGCGTGAGAACAGTTATTAGGACAATTGCACATGAGCGATATCGCTGAACGGGTTAAGAAGATCGTTGTCGAGCACTTGAGCGTGGACGGCGACAAGGTGAAGCCGGAAGCCAGCTTCATCGACGATCTTGGTGCCGACAGCTTGGACACCGTTGAACTCGTGATGGCCTTCGAGGAAGAATTCGGCATCGAAATTCCGGATGATGCCGCCGAAACCATCCAGACGGTCGGCGACGCTGTGAAGTTCATCGAAAAGGCCCAGGCCTGATCGGTGCCCCCGGCATGACCGTGCCGGGAAAGTCTATTCGCGGAAACGCGGGGGCAGGGCGTGAAAATCCTGTGGCCCCGCGTTTTCCTGTTGCGTCGTTCGATGTGAGAATTTCGATCAAGAGGAAATGACATGCGGCGAGTGGTCGTCACAGGTATGGGTATTGTGTCTCCCCTGGGAACGGGCGTGGAGACGACGTGGTCCAACATGCTGGCCGGCAAGTCCGGCGCGGGCACCATCACGCGCTTCGATGCGTCCGATCTGCCCTCCCGCATCGCCTTCGAAGTGAAGGAAGGCGACGGAACCAACGGCACGCTGAAGCGTGACGACTGGATCGACCCCAAGGACCAGCGCCGCTACGACGACTTCATCCAGTTCGCCCTCGTTGCCGCCAAGCAGGCGATGAAGGACTCGGGCCTCGAGCTCAAGACCGAGGACGAGCGCTACCGCGCCGGCGTGCTCGTCGGCTCCGGCATCGGCGGTCTCACCGGCATCCAGGACACGACGCTGCTCATGGCCGAGAAGGGCCCGCGCCGCGTCTCGCCGTTCTTCATTCCGGGCTCGCTGATCAATCTTGCAGGCGGCCTCATCTCCATCAACTTCGGCCTCAAGGGCCCGAACCACGCCGTGGTCACGGCCTGCGCCACCGGCACCCATGCCATCGGCGACGCGGCCCGCATCATCGCCGTGGGCGACGCCGACGTGATGGTGGCGGGTGGCGCCGAGTCGGCCATCTGCCGCATCGGCATCGCCGGCTTCATCGCCTGCAAGGCCCTGTCGTCCGCCTTCAACGATACGCCCGAAAAGGCCTCGCGCCCCTATGACAAGGACCGCGACGGTTTCGTCATGGGCGAGGGCGCGGGCATCCTCGTGCTCGAGGAATACGAACACGCCAAGGCCCGCGGCGCCAAGATCTATGCCGAAGTCATCGGCTACGGCATGTCGGGTGACGCCTATCACATCACCGCGCCGTCGGAAGACGGCGACGGCGCCTTCCGCTGCATGCAGGCCGCCATCAAGCGCGCCGGCATTTCGGCTGGCGAGATCGACTACATCAACGCCCATGGCACCTCGACGCCGCTCGGCGACGAGATCGAACTGCGCGCCGTCGAACGCCTGATCGGCAACAATGCCGCGCGCGTCGCCATGTCCTCGACCAAGTCGGCCGTCGGCCATCTGCTGGGTGCGGCAGGCGCGGTCGAAGCGGTCTTCTCCCTCCTCGCCATGCGCGACAACATCTGCCCGCCCACCCTCAACCTCGACAATCCGTCGGTTGAAACGGCGATGGACCTCGTGCCGCACACCGCGAAGAAGAAAGAGATCAACACAGTTCTGTCCAATTCCTTTGGTTTTGGTGGCACCAACGCCTCATTGATTTTCCGCCGCGTCGCGGCGTAGACTGACGGGGCGAGAGGGGCCCCGACTTGAACACATCGCCGATCAAATTGCCCGGCAAAGAGAAGCGCAAGCCGCGGGGATCCGCCGTGGGGCGCGTGCTCGGCTGGCTCTTCGCGCTGTCGATCATCTCGGCGATCGTGGTGGGCGGCCTGGGCGCCTGGCTCTATGCGCGCTACACCGCACCGGGCCCGCTGCAGCAGGCAACCATTGTCGACATTCCCCGCAACATGGACCGCATCCAGGTCGCCAACCTGCTGCATGACAAGGGCGTCGTCAGCGATCCCGTCACCATGGGGATCGGCGTCTATGCGCAGGCGGTGCGTGGCGCCGGAATTCGTGCGGGTGAATATGAATTCCCGGCCAACGCCTCCATGGCCGAGGTCTTCAACATCATGGCCTCGGGCCGTGTCGTCATGTACAAGTTCACCGTTCCCGAAGGCTGGACCAGCGAGATGGCTGTGAACCGGCTGAAGGAGCAGGAGCCGATGACGGGCGATGTCGCCGTCATTCCGCCCGAAGGTGCTGTCATCGCCAACACCTATCTCTATCCCCGCGGCAAGAGCCGGCAGGAACTCCTCGACGAGATGATCAAGGCGCAGACCGCGCTCGTCAACGAGATCTGGGCCAAGCGCCCACCCGACACCATCCTCAAGGACGAGAACCAGATGGTGACGCTCGCCTCCATCGTGGAGAAGGAAACCGGCAAGGCCGATGAGCGCCCGCGCGTGGCCGCCGTCTTCCTCAACCGCCTCAAGGCGGGCATGCGGCTGCAATCCGACCCCACCATCATCTATGGCCTCGTGGCGGGGAAGGGCAAACTCGACCGGCCGATCACGCAGTCGGACCTCGACAGCGACACGCCCTACAACACCTATCGCATCAACGGCCTGCCGCCCGGACCCATCGCCTCGCCGGGCCGTGACGCCATGGAAGCGGTGATCAATCCCGCGCCGGTGAATGACCTCTACTTCGTGGCCGATGGCACGGGCGGCCATGTCTTCGCGGCCACGCTGGAAGAGCACAACGCCAATGTGCGGAAGTGGCGCGCCATCGAGTCGGGTCAGGCCCAGCCGCCTGCCGCCCAGGCTCCTGCGACAGCCCCGGCCACAACTTCGGCCACGCCGGCACCGACGGCACCTGCCGCAGCGGCTGATACGGCAGCCCCGGCCGATGCTCCCGCCCAGCCTGCGCCGCAGCAGGCCGTTCTGCCGGATGTTCCGGAAGACCAGCCTTCCGCACCTGCGCCTGCAGCACCTGCGCCTGCTGCCCCGGCGAATGATGCGGCCGCAGTTCCGGCTGCTCCGGCTGCCGATGCCACCCAGGTGACCGGCAACACCACGCCGCCGGCACCGGCCCAGGAGGCGGAGGCTGATGCCGCCGCCACGACGCTGAAGCCCGGCACCCTCGTCAAGGTGGGCAAGACCCTCGTGCCGATCCCGGCCCTCAAGAAACCCAAGCCCTGATCTTTCAGGTGTCCGTCACCGCGAATGCGGGGGGCCCGGCTTTCCGCTTGCCAGACACCCAAAGCTGGATTCCGGCTCGCGCGCGACATCTCGCTGCCGCTCGATCAGGTGCTGCGTCCGGAATGACGGGTTAGGAGAATATCTGTTTCTGAGCCGTCACCCCCGCGAAGGCGGGGGCCCAGCTTTCCCCTTCCACAACGCCCAAAGCTGGATTCCGGCTCGCGCGCGACATCTCGCTGCCGCTCGATCAAGGCGCGCGTCCGGAATGACGGTTTGGAGGTAAGGCTGGATTCGGAGGGTGGCCCACCCCCGGTTTCCGCCCCTTTCACCACGCCTGACCCACCTCGTTCCCTTGGCGCTGCCGATGCGCTACCAGAGGTGCATCCCTACCTGATTCAAGGCGTTTTTCATGACCATCACCTCCATGACCGGCTTTGCCCGGGACTCCGGCAGTCTCGGTGACTGGTCGTGGCAATGGGAGCTGAAGAGCGTGAACGGCAAGGCGCTGGACGTGCGTCTGCGCCTGCCGCCGGGGCTCGATCATCTCGAAGGCCCGGTGCGCCAGCGCATCCAGAAGGCGATGAAGCGCGGCAATGTCCAGATCGGCCTCACGCTCCTCAACAGCAACACCCGCGAGACCGTGGCCGTGAACCAGACGCTCCTCGCCGAACTCACCGCCATCGCCCAGCGCCTGCAGAACGAGATCGGCTCGCCGCCCTTGCAGGCCGAGGCGCTACTCGGCCTCCGCGGCGTGATCGAGCCGGTCCGGAGCGAGGTGAGCGAAGAGGAATCGGCCGCCCGCGATGCGGCGCTGCTTGCAAGTTTTGACCGCGCACTTGACGCGCTGGCAGCCGCCCGCGCCGAGGAGGGCAAGCGGCTTCATGCGGTACTCACAGAACAGTTGCAGCGGATCGCAAGCCTTGCCGCAGCGGCCCGCGACAATCCCGCCCGCTCTGCAGATGCCATCCGCAAGCGGCTTGGCGAACAGGTGGCGCGCCTCATGGAAGCGGGCAACGGCTTCGACGAACAGCGGCTTCATCAGGAAGCGATCCTCGCCGCCACCCGCAGCGACATTCAGGAAGAGCTAGACCGGCTCTTCTCCCATGTGGAGGCGGCGGGCGAGCTGCTCTCGTCCCGCGAGCCCATTGGCCGCAAGTTCGATTTCCTCGCACAGGAGTTCAACCGCGAGGCCAATACCCTGTGCTCGAAATCCATCGACCGCAGCCTGACGGCGATTGGCCTTGACCTCAAGACCGTGATCGACCAGATGCGCGAGCAGGTCCAGAACATCGAGTGACGGCATGGCGACCCTGACACATATTCACCGGCGCGGACTTCTCTTCGTGATGTCCTCGCCTTCGGGCGCGGGCAAGACCACGCTCTCCCGCAAGCTTCTCGCTGCCGACAGCAACATCACCATGTCCGTGTCGGTGACGACGCGGAAGCCGCGCCCCGGCGAGGTGGATGGCAAGGACTATCACTTCATCACGCCGGACCGCTTCGACGCCATGGTGCAACAGAAGCAGCTTCTCGAATGGGCCACCGTCTTCGGCAATTCCTACGGCACCCCGCGCGCGCCCGTGGAACAGGCGCTGGAGCAGGGCCGCGACGTGCTCTTCGACATCGACTGGCAGGGCACCCAGCAGCTGGCCCAGAACATGAAGGACGATCTGGTGCGGCTCTTCATCCTGCCGCCCACTGCCGACACGCTGCGGGAACGCCTGATCAAGCGGGCGCAGGATTCCTCCGCTGTCATCGCCAAGCGCATGGCGGAGGCCAATCACGAGATCAGCCACTGGCCCGAATATGACTATGTGATCGTCAATGACGATGTGGAGCACAGCCACCGCATGGTGACGGCGATCCTGACGTCCGAGCGCCTGCGGCGCCACCGCCAGCTTGGCCTTACGGATTTCGTCCGTGAGCTGACGAAGAAGCTCTAGCCTCTACGGCCAGACGCGCAAAGTCGTTCACCGCCAGTTCCTCGGCCCGCGCCGTTGGCGGGATTGCAAGCCGCAGCAGAACCTCTTCCGGAGCCGTGAAGACCTCCTTCAGGCTTTGCCGCAGCATCTTGCGGCGCTGTCCGAAGGCCGCTGCCGTGACCCGCTCCAGCACCTTCACGTCACAGGCAATCTCCGGCGTTTTCGGCAGAAGCTGGACAATGGAGGAGGTGACCTTGGGTGGCGGCGTGAAGGCGCTGCGGTGCACGTCGAACAGCTTGTGCACGTGGCAGCGCCACTGGCACAGCACCGACAGCCTGCCGAAGTGATCGCTGCCGGGCTTCGCGGCAATGCGCTCGGCCACTTCCTTCTGGAACATCAGTGTGAGCGAGGCATACCATGGCGGCCAATCCCCCGTGGTGAGCCAGCCCGTGAGGAGCGGCGTTCCGATGTTGTAGGGCAGGTTGGCGACGATTTTTGCGGGGCCCGTCACAAGTGTCGCCCATTCCACCGCCATGGCATCTCCCGCAATCACGGTGAGGCGGCCGGGATAGGCGGCTTCGATCTCGGCCAGTGCGGCCAGCGCCCGGTCATCGCGCTCCACCGCTATGACGCGTGGCGCCCCTTCCATCAGCAGCGCGCGGGTGAGACCGCCCGGACCCGGCCCGATCTCGACGATCGTGCAATTGTCGAAGGGGGCGGCGGCGCGGGCAATGCGGCGCGTGAGGTTGAGATCAAAGAGGAAGTTCTGGCCCAGCGATTTCTTGGCGGCGAGGCCATGGCGTTCGATCACCTCGCGGAGCGGCGGCAGGCCGTCGTCAGCGCTCATGACACCGTCTTGGCGCTGTTCGTCGCCATGTCGCGCGCAAGCCGGATGGCAGCGATCAGGCTCTCCGCATGGGCTTTCCCGGTGCCTGCAAGGCCAAGCGCCGTGCCGTGATCGGGCGAGGTGCGGATGAACGGCAGGCCGAGCGTGACGTTGACGCCGCCGTGGAAATCGAGCGTCTTCACCGGGATCAGTGCCTGATCGTGATACATGCAGAGAATGGCGTCGTAAGTGGCGCGCTCCTGAGGGAAGAAGGCGGTGTCGGCGGGGAGGGGGCCCCGTACATGCAGGCCCTCGGCCTGCAGACGGCGGATCGCCGGGATGATGGTTTCGATTTCCTCCCGGCCCATGCTGCCGTTTTCGCCCGCATGGGGATTGAGGCCCGTGATCGCGATGCGCGGCACGGTGATGCCAAAGAAGGTGCGCAAAGCCTGATCGGTGACCCGCGCCTGGGCCTCGATGGCCTCGCCCGTGAGCGCGCGCGGCACATCCTTGAGCGCGATGTGGACAGTGACGGGAATGGCGCGCAGTCCGCCTCCCACCAGCATCATCACCTCCGAGACAGTGTGGCCCCGGCGTGTGGCGAGGCTGGCGAGATAGTCCGTGTGCCCCTGATGGCTGAAGCCCGCAGCGTAGAGCGCTTCCTTCTGGATTGGGCAGGTGACCATGCCGGAGGCCTGTCCGGCAAAGCAGTGGTCGACCGCCTCGTCGATCGCCGCAATCACCCACGGGGCGGTGGCGCTGTCGAAAGCGCCAGTGCGGGCGGCGGGGGTGAGTGGACGGTGGAGGACGGGGAGCGCCGTTGCGAAAGCCTGTTTCGCCTCCTGTGGCGCGGCGATGGGGCGTGCGGGAACCTCGATTCCTGCCGCCGCACAGCGGGCGGCGAGAAAGCCGGCGTCACCGATCAGATAGAAACAGGAAGAGGGATCGCCGTGCAGCGCGGCCCATGCCTTCGCCGTGATCTCCGGCCCGACACCACCGGGCTCACCGGGGGTCAGGACGAGTGGCTCAGTTGGCATAGGAAGGATCGCGATATTCGATCATCAGGTTCTTGCGCAGCAGGATGCCGTATTTCTTTTCGATCGCATCGAACTTTTCATTGAGCAGCGCCGTCTTCACCTGATCCCTCGTCGGCAAGGTTGCCTTGGGCATCTGCGGCGTCACTTTCCGCGTGCCGCAGTATCCCCACATCTGAAGCCCGTTCGGATTGCGGAAGGGGCCGATGGCCGCACCCACGCCCGCCTGCTTGAAGGCGGCTTGAAGTTGCGGCGGAATGCGGCGGCTGTCGGCTTCGATCTTCTTGCCGATCTTGACGTTGAAGATGCCGGACGCGGCCGATTTGGCAGAGGCGCAACCCTTGAACTTCGAGGCGAACTGCTGCGTGTCGGCGGCGCGCGCCGTGATGAAGTCGGGGCTGTCTACCGGGAAGTTGATTTCCAGAATCTCGTAGACGGTGACGGGCTGCATCCGCGGGTCGGCCTTGATCTTGGCCAGCTGGCTGTTGATGCTGGCCTTCACCTCATCCATCTTGGCGTCGACCTCCGCATCGCTGACTTCGACGCGCTCCTGGTACTTGCCGGACAGCAACCTGTTGAAGGCAATCTGCGCCGCCACATACTGGCGCAACGCGGAGAGGGAAATGCCCTGTGCCTTCAGCTTGGCCTTGAAGCCATTCATGTCGGTCTTCATGCCCTTGGCCAGTCGGTCGACGCGTTCGTCGATGTCCTTCTCCGTGGCCTCGGCCTTGTACTTCTTGGCTTCTTCGATCTTGGCAATGTCGCCGATGATACCGTCCAGCGCCTGCTTGCGGGTGAGCGCGACATTGCCGCCCAGCAATTTCCAAAGGTTGATGCGGGCGTTGACGTCGTAGCTGGTGATGGGCTGGTCATTCACCGTCACCAGAACCTTCAGGTCCTGAGCCTGCGCGGCAACCGGCGCTGCGAGGCAAAAGAGGACAACAGTGAGTGCCGTAAGAATACGCTTCATTTCAGGATTCCTGGGGCTTCCTCAGAAGCCGCTGGAGAAGCTGGTTCCACCCAGCGTGGCAAGGTCGATCGACATCATGATCCGGTGGTCCGTCTTGTTGGTGATGTCGTCGTCGGCGCCGGTATAGGCCAGTTTGAAGTTCATGCATTGGCAATCGAATTCAACGCCGATCGTCCGCCAATCGACATTGGACGTTTCAAGGTCGTAGCGCAGGCCGCCGAACAGGGACCAGCCGTCGGCCAATGCCAAGCTGCCGTCTGCCTGCACCCACTGTTCATCCAGCGGACGGCCGTAGGCCGGTTCCGCGTTGATGAACGCGTAGCCGAGATTGCCCGAAAAACTGTCGAAAGTGAGGCCCAGATTGGCCTGCTGCCGGTTGATGCGGGAGAGATCTTCTTCGGCCCGCACTTCATAGCTCAGGTTGAAGAGGCTGACCGGTTGCACCAGGATGGCGGCCACCAGATCCGACTGGCTGCCTTCCAGGCCCGATCCCGAAACGAAGCTGTTCTTGCCCGCAATGTGGAAGGACTCGCCCATGCTGGCGCGGGCGAAGCCGCCGTTGTCGCCAAGGAAGGTGTAGGTCAGGCCGACGTTCGCCCGGGTCCCGCCCTCGAAGCGGTCCATGCCTGTGAAGCGGTCTTCGAGGAACAGGCTGCTATGATCGAAGTTCAGGGTGATCGCGTCTTCGTTGCCGATGTTCTTTGTGTCTGTCTCGTCGCTCGCGGAAATGATCTGGAACACCGGCGAGATGATGCTCTGGCCGAAGGCGTAGTTGGCCATGAACGGATAGCGCATGTCGAAGCCGGCCGACGGCAGGATGCGGCTCACCGTATCGTTGTCATCAGTAGAGTCAGGCAGATTCTCCGTGACGGTGATGTCGCTGCGTACGCGCGCAAACGGGGTCATCACGAGGCCGGCATCGGAAATGAACTGCGACCGCCAGCGCGCTTCGCCGACGGCGCGGGTCTGCTGCGTGCCGTGATTGAAGTCCGGATCAGCGGAGTCGCGCCACAGCGCGTAGCTCGTCCACTTGAAGCTCAACTCGCCGCCCAGAACCTCTTCGTTGAGATAGGTCTCGCCACTCACATAGGGCAGGGAGGGCATGTATTGCTGGTCGATGCCGCTGGAGAGCGAGCGGAAGTTCAGCGCCTGGGCGTTGACATAGGTGCGGTCCCAGAGGCCCAGCACGTGAACATTGTTCTTGGCGATCTCGCGGCTGTCATAATCGTAGTCGTCGAGGAAGGTGCGGTCGCTTGTCAACGTACCGTCCCAGCCCCAGCTCCAGCGGTCGTTGATGTGGAAATCACCGGTGGTGCGGGCCGCACCGCGGACCTTGGATTGATCGGTCGCCTCGTCCGGGTTCATTTGATATGCGCCATAACCCGTGACGTCATACTCGCCGGAGGCCAGACGGTGGCGCCATTCAGCCTTGCCCACCGGTCCCTGCTTGCTGGTCACTCGCGGCGTGATGGTGAGGTCGCTGTTCGGCGCCGTGACAATGAAATACGGAACGTCCACACCCACGCCATAGGTCTTGCCCCGGACGAAGGACGGCGCGAGGAAGCCGGTCTTGCGCTTCACGCTGGGATCAGGGTGAGACCAGTAAGGCGCTGCCAGCACCGTGTGACCCGCGATCTTGAGGCGCGGATGGGTGTGGTGCAGCATCTTCTCGTTGGCGTCGTGGATGGTCTCATCGGACGTCAGTTCCCACAGCGGTGCGCCGCTCTTGGTGCGGCAGTCGTAGCAGGCGGTGTAACTGGTATGTTCGAAGATCGAGATGCCGTTTTCCTGGCGATGCATGTATTGGGCTGTGATCGTCGCCCGGTTGGTAAGCAGCGCCTTCACGTGGCGTGCAAACACTTCCTTGAACTTGTTGCGGAGTTCAAGGGTTGCGGACTCCATGAGGTTGCCGTTCGGCTCACGCAATTCGACGGAACCGTTTGCTTCGAAAGCCCCGGTCTTCTGGTTGTATTTCACCTTGCTGGCGTTGAGCACGTAGGGACCGTAGGTGATGCGCACGTCGCCTTCGGCGGTGGCCACATCGGTGCGCGGATCGTAGGTGACGCGTGCGGCATCGAAATCCGCGGGTGTACCCTTGTCCGGCTTCGAGGTGACCGGCGGAATGAGCGGCACTTCCTCGATGGCGAAGGCCGGAGTGGGAAGACTGACTGCGGCAAAAGCTGCTGTCGCGGCGGCCAGACACGCTGCGGCAACGCCCCGGAGCAGATACGCCCGGAGGTCCGTCAGGTCATCCTGATGGGCCAAATTCTTCCGCAACACCCACATCCCAGCCATTCACGAACAGTTACAAAACATTAAAGGATTTCCCCCCGTCAGGGAAGCGTCGAAATTAACCGTGGATAGAATTCCGCAATGGCGCCGTCGTGACCTCAATCGGGCGCCAACCTTACACGGTTAAGTTTATGTTAACGTGTGCCGGATCTGGGTCGGCCAGTTGCCGCCGCACATCCGGCACGGTAAGCGGAAATCACCATAGCAGATTCTCCTTTCCCGACCTTACCTGGAAAAACTCTCATGAATTCAAGCCTGAAAATCAGTTTCGACCGTCCGGCCCTGCCCAAGTCCGGGGTCCTCGTCGCCTTTGCCAGCGAAGGGGGCACGGGCGGCGCCGTGCTCGGCGCCCTGGCAAGCCAGCTCGACAAGGCGGCGAAAGGGCATGTGACCCGCGCCATGAAGGCGGCCGGTTTCGAAGGCAAGAAGGAACAGGTGCTGGACATTGTGGCAGCCGGCGGCGGCCTCGACCGTTTGATTCTGATGGGGCTCGGCAAGCCTGAGTCGGTTACGGCCCGCGAGATCGAATTCCTGGGCGGCGCCATTGCCGGCACGCTGCAGGCGGCGAAGGCCAAGACCGCTGCGGTTGCACCGCTCCACGGCTTGAAAGGGCTGAGCGAAGGAGAAGGCGCGGCACTGCTCGCATCCGGCGCGTCGCTCCGCACCTATTCCTTCTCCGCCTACAAGACGAAGAAGAACGGCAAGACCGCGCTCGAGAGTCTCTCGCTCATGACCGCCGAGGCCGCCGCCGCGCGCAAGGCCTTCCAGCCGTTCGAGGCGATTGCCGCCGGCAACCATCTCGCCCGCGATCTGGTGAACGAGCCCGCCAACATTCTCTCGCCCGTCGAGTTCGCGTCCCGCGCCAAGGCGCTGGCCAAGGCCGGACTGCAGGTCGAGGTTCTCACGCCTGCACAGATGAAGAAGCTCGGCATGAACGCGCTGCTTGGCGTGGCGCAGGGCTCCGAACATGAAGCGCGTCTCGTGGTGATGCGCTGGAACGGCGGCAAGAAGAACGAGGCGCCGCTCGCCTTCATCGGCAAGGGCGTCACCTTCGACACGGGCGGCGTGTCGATCAAGCCTGCTGCGGGCATGGAAGACATGAAGGGCGACATGGCAGGCGCCGCCGCCGTCACCGGCGTGATGCTGGCGCTCGCCCGCCGCAAGGCGAAGTGCAACGTGGTGGGCGCCATCGGTCTCGTCGAGAATGCCATCGACGGCAAGGCGCAGCGCCCCGGCGACATCGTGAAGTCGATGTCGGGCCAGACCATCGCCGTGCTCAACACCGATGCCGAAGGCCGCCTCGTGCTGGCGGATGTGCTCTGGTACATCCAGGACCGCTTCAAGCCGAAGTTCATGGTGAACCTCGCCACGCTCACGGGCGCCATGATGGTGGCGCTCGGCAAGGAATACGCCGGCATGTTCTCCAACAACGACGAACTCTCCACCCGCCTTGCAGCAAGCGGTGCTGCGACGGGCGAGAAGGTGTGGCGCATGCCGCTTGCACCCGAATACGACAAGCTCATCGACCACGACGTGGCCGACATGAAGAACATCGGCGGACGCTTCGGCGGCGCCATCACGGCGGCGCAGTTCCTGCAGCGCTTCGTGAACGGCGTGCCGTGGGCGCATCTCGATGTCGCGGGCACTGCGATGGATTCGGTGAAGTCGCCGATCAACCAGAGCTGGGCTTCGGGTTGGGGGGTGCGTCTCCTCAACGATCTCGTCGCGCAGAACTACGAGGGCTGATGGCCGAAGTCTGGTTCTACATGCTGGAACGCGAGCCGGTGGACGCAGTGCTGCCGGGTCTGCTGGCGCGCGGCCTGCAAAGGGGATTGCGGCTCTCGGTTCAGTCGAACGACGTGGAGGCGCTGAAGCTGCTTTCGGACAAGCTCTGGGCTTATGAGGACGTGGCCTTCCTCGCCCATGGCGATGCGTCAACGCCGATGCCGGAGAAGCAGCCCATCTATCTCACCACAGCCGAAGACAATCCGAACGGCGCCACCTTCCGCTTCTACATCGCCGGGGCAGAACCCCTGGCGATGGACGGGCTTTCCCGCGCCAGCATCATGTTCGACGGCAATGATGCGGCGGCACTCGATCACGCCCGCGCCCTGTGGCGGCGCTTCAGGGGCGAGGGCCACGAGATCAGCTACTGGAAACAGGACGAGAGCGGCCGCTGGGTGAACCAGGCGGCCTAAAATTCACCTTTCGTTGTCGACCTTGCCGGGCCACATGATGAGGAAACCGAGCAGGATCGAGAGCAGTGAACCGCCGACCACCCCCACCCGCACCTGCGCGCCGAGTTCGCTTTCGGCGAAAGCGAGCGAGCCGATGAACAGGCTCATGGTGAAGCCGATGCCGGCAAGACACGAGACCCCGAGCATGTAGCGCCAGTTCACACCCTGCGGCAGTTTCGCAAGTCCGGTCGCCACCATCAGCACCACCGCCAGCATGATGCCGCCGGGCTTGCCGAGGGTGAGGCCTGCGATAATGCCGAGCGGCACGTCCGCACCGAGGTTGGCCCAGGAGAATCCATCGAGCGGCAAACCGGCATTGGCAAAGGCGAAGAGTGGCAGAATGGCGAACTTCACGTAAGGATGGAGCGCGTGCTCGAGGTCATGGAGCGGTGAGGAGTCGTTCTTTCGCTTCAACGGAATGAGGAGTCCGAGCGCCACGCCGGCGAGCGTTGCATGCACACCCGACTTCAGCACGAAGAGCCACATCAGAAGCCCGACAAGAATGTAGATGCCGATGCTTTCGCCGCCCATGCGGTTGTAGATGACGAGGGCGGCGAGGCAGGCAAGCCCGCCGATGAGCGCGAAAAGCGAGAGCCCGCTCGTGTAGAACAACGCGATGATGATGATCGCCGCAAGGTCGTCGAACGTGGCGAGAGTCAGGAGGAAGATCTTGAGCGAGAGCGGCGCGCGGTTGCCGAGAAGTGCTAACGCACCCAGCGCGAAGGCGATGTCGGTCGCGGCCGGAATGGCCCAGCCGCCCAGTGTCGCGGCATTGTTCCAGTTCACCCAGGCGTAGATTCCTGACGGCACGATGATGCCGCCCAGCGCTGCAACGGCAGGCAATACGATCTGCGACGGCGTGGAGAGATTGCCCTCCAGCACCTCGCGCTTGATCTCGAGGCCGACGAGGAAGAAGAATACCGCCATCAGGCCGTCGTTGATGAAGTGATGCAGTGACTTGTCGAGCGTCAGGTCGCCGACGCCGATCCGCACCCGCTCTTCGAGGATGTGATGATAGGTGTCCTCCAGCCCGAAGTTGACCAGCAGGATGGCGAAGGCCGCGGCGCAGGCAAGCAGCAAGCCGCCCGTCGCCTCGTGCTCGATGAACTGGGCGATGCGCGAGAGGGACTTAGAATTTTGCCGCATTGAGCACCATGTGGGTGATGATGCTGAGAGCATAGCCAAGGGCGACGGCCCACGTCCACTTGAGATGGCTCATGAAGGTGTACTTGCCGTGGGCATGGCCCATCAGCGCCACGCCCGCTGCCGAGCCGATCGAGAGCAAGCTGCCGCCCACGCCGGCGGTGAGCGTCACCAGCAACCACTGGCCGTGCGACATCTGCGGATCCATGGTGAGGATCGCGAACATGATCGGGATGTTGTCGACGATGGCCGAGAGGATGCCCACCGTCACGTTCGCAGCCGTTGCGCCCCACTGCGTGTAAAGGTACTCGTTGGCGAGCGCGAGATAACCCATGAGGCCAAGGCCGCCCACCGCGAAGATGATGCCGAAGAAGAAGAGCAGCGTGTCCCACTCGATGCGCTCGATCTGCTTGAAGGAGTTCAGCACCATGTCGGTGTTCTCGGCGCGCTTGCCGCGCTGCTGCAGCATGTAGGCCCAGACCTGCAGGTAACCGAGCCCCAGCATCATCCCAAGTGCCGGCTGCAAGCCAAGGAAATTCTTGAAGCAAACGGCCGTCACGATGGTGAGCGCAAAGAGCACGGCAACACCGAAGGCACCGGGCTTGGCATGGATGCGTTCGGCGGGAGCAGAGGGTTTGCCGCCGGGCAGGGCGAAGTGCATGAGGAGGGCCGGCACCAGCCAGTTCACAAGCGAGGGAACGAAGAGCGCGAAGAATTCGAAGAAGGAAACCTTGCCCTTCTGCCAGACCATGAGCGTGGTGATGTCACCGAAGGGCGTGAAGGCGCCGCCTGCATTCGCCGCCACCACGACGCTGATGCAGGAGAGTGCCACGAAGCGTGGCGAAGCGACACCGACCGCCAGCACCACCGAACCCATCACGAGCGCCGTCGTGAGATTGTCGAGCACGCCCGAGAGAAAGAAGGCGAGGATGCCGGTGATCCAGAACAATTGCCGGTAGGAAAGTCCGCGCGCGGTCAACCGTGTACGGATCACTTCGAAGACGCGGCGCTCTTCGAGCGTGTTCACATAGGTGATGGCGACAAGCAAGAAGAGGAAAAGTTCGCCATATTCTCCGATGGTGTGGGCGGCAGCATCATGCGCGACCTGCGGTGCGCCTGCTGCCGTGTAGGCAAGGCCGATGAGGAACCAGATCAGCCCCGCGGCCACCAGCACGGGCTTCGATTTGCGGAGCTGTGTCGTCTCCTCGAGGATCACCAGCAGATAGGAAATCGCGAAGATGGCAAGCGCCGCATAGCCGATCCATGAGCGGGTAAGATCGATGGTGGCGCCCGCCTCAGGCATCCGCGGTATCCTCCTGCAGCATCAGCCATTCCATTTCGGCTGATTCCAGATCGCCCGCAAGCTTGGTGCGGAGCCTTGCGAAATCCGCCGCCTTTTTGGGCTCCTCGCTGTAGATGGTGTGATCGGCGAGCGCCTGGTCGAGCACCGTGATCTTGTTCTTGATGGTTTCCATCCGCTCCTCGATCTCGCGCAACTGCTTCTGCAATTGCTTCTGCGGGCGGGGCGCGGGCTTTGCGGCGGCGGCTGCAGCGGGCGGCGGTGGAGCGGCAGGCGTGGCGGCGGGCGCCACCTTGCGCTGGCTCAGCACCTGTTCGGAATAGGCATCGAGATCGCCGTCGAACACACGCACCGTTCCCTTGTCGACGAGCCAAAGCGTGTCCGCGCAGGTTTCGATGATATGACGGTCGTGGGCGATGAGGATCACCGCACCCGCATAGTCGTTGATCGCCATGATCAGGCTTTCGCGGCTGTCCATGTCGAGGTGGTTGGTGGGCTCGTCGAGGATGAGCACATGGGGCGCATGATAGGTGGCGAGCAGGAAGAGCAGCCTCGCCTTCTCGCCGCCCGAAAGCGTGGAGCACTTGCCGTCGGCCAGCGTGGCGCCGAAGCCGGCGGCACCGAGCCTTGCGCGGCGGTCGGCAACGGAGGCATCCGGCATCAGCTCGGTGATGTAGTCGTACGGCGTGCGGCCATCGGCCAGTTCGTCCATCTGGTGCTGGGCGAAGTAGCCGACACTCATGCGCGGCGCGGTCGCCATGCTGCCGCCGCTCGCCTTCAGCTTGCCGATGAGCAGCTTGGCGAAGGTCGACTTGCCGTTGCCGTTCGAGCCCAGCAGCGCAATGCGGTCATCCGGGTCGATGCGGAGCGTCAGGTTGCGCAAGATGGTCTTGCCGGGTTCGTAACCCACGGCCGCCTTGTCCATGGAGACAAGTGGCGGCGCCAGTTCGCGCTCGGGATTGGGGAAGTGGAATTCGGCGATGCGGTTGTCGATCACCTCGGCGATGGGCTCGAGCTTGGCCAGCGCCTTCAGCCGGCTTTGCGCCTGCCGCGCTTTCGAGGCCTTGTAACGGAAGCGGTCGACATAGGCCTGCATGTGGGCGCGCTGCGCTTCCTGCTTCTTGCGCAGCTTCTGGTTCAGCGCCTGCTTCTCGCGGCGCTGGCGGTCGAAGCTGTCATAGTTGCCCTGATAGAGCGTGAGCTTGCCCTGATCGAGATGCACGATGCCATCCACCACCTGGTTCAGCACGTCGCGGTCGTGGCTGATCATCAGCACGGTCGAGGGGTATGACTTGAGGAAGGTCGTGAGCCACACCGTGCCTTCGAAGTCGAGGTAGTTGGTGGGCTCGTCGAGGAGCAGCACGTCCGGATGGCCGAAGAGGGCTGCGGCCAGCGCCACGCGCATGCGCCAGCCGCCGGAAAGGGCGGAGCAGGGGCCCTGCATCGCGGCATCGGAAAAGCCGAGACCGGAAAGAATGGCCGCCGCCCGCGCCGGGGCGGAGTGGGAGCCGATGTCAGTAAGCCGGGTCTGGATCTCGGCGATGGCGTGGGCATCGGTCTCGTGCTCGGCCCGGGCCAGAAGCTCGGCGCGCTCCACATCGCCCGCCAGCACTACCGAGAGGAGCGAATCCTCGCCGCCCGGCGCTTCCTGCGCCACGGTGCCGATGCGGGCATTGCGGAGCGTGTTCACCGTGCCGGTCTCGGGCGAGAGCTCGCCCAGGATGATGCGGAAGAGGGTGGATTTGCCGGTGCCGTTGCGGCCCACGAGGCCCACACGGTGGCCGGTGGGGATGGCGACACTCGCATCCTCCAACAACACCCGCCCGCCGATCCGATAGGTTATCCCTTGCACGTTCAACATGGCCGCACGCTTTAGCGAGGCGGCACCCGGAGGGCAAATCCGCATATTGCGTTGACACCGTCCATGTTGCGGTGCACACATTCTGAGGTGCGCTCTTCAATTCTTCCCGCAGGATCTCCCGTGAACGACCGAAATTCGCCGCAAAATCTCTCGCAGCAGCCGGAAGAGGGAAGCTACATCGAGGAGATCACCTCGACCCTGCGCGACCTCCTGCGTCAGGTGATCCGGGCCCGCGAACCCGAGGTGCTGACCATCCTGGATGATCCGGCGGCGGCGAAAACCATTCCCGAACATCTGGTGGAACACGCCCTGCAGGCGATCGGTATCTGGCTGCAGCTCATGAACATCGCCGAGGAAAACGCTTCCATCCGCAACCGCCGCGACATCGAAAAGCAGGGCGGGCCGGACGAGGTGATCGGCTCCTTCTCGCACGCCGTGTCGAACGTGGCGCGGGCCGGCGTGCCGCCCGAAACCGTGGCCCGCGTGCTGGGCACGCTCAATGTCGGCCCCACCATCACTGCGCATCCGACCGAAGCGAAGCGCGTCACCGTGCTCGAAATCCACCGCCGCATCTATCTCAAGCTTTATGAACTCGAGAGCCCGCGCTGGACACCGCGCGAGCGCGACAATCTGCTGGCCGCCCTCAAGAACGAGATCGATCTGCTCTGGCTGACCGGCGAAATCCGCATCGAGAAGCCCACGGTGGAAAGCGAGATCGCCTGGGGTCTGCACTTCTTCCGCGAGGCGCTGTACGAGCGCACGCCCGTCATCTGCGAACTCTTGCAGAACGCCATCAACCGCCACTATCCGGAACTGCCGCGCGATGGCGTAAAGCCGCCGCTTCGCTATTCCTCATGGATCGGGGGCGACCGTGACGGCAACCCCTTCGTCACCGTGGCGACGACGCGCGCCGCGCTGCGCGAGAACCGCCTCGCCGCCGTCGACCGTCTCGACACGCGCCTGCAGGATGTCTCGCGTCTTGTCTCGATCAGCGCCTTCGAAATTCATGTACCGTCAGACTTCCAGCAGGTGATCGATGCCGAGCTGGATGCTTCGGGCGACAAGCAAGCCATTCTCGCGCGCAATCCGAGCGAGCCCTTCCGGCAGTTCTTCAGCGCGCTTCGCCGCCGCCTTGCCGCCACGGTTGGCCGCGAAACGAAGGCGAAGCCCTTCGCCCATCTCTCGGAACTGATCGGCCTCATCTGCAAGGCTGAAGATGCGCTCGCCGCCATGAAGGCAAGCGGCCTTGCCCTCGGCCTGCTGCGCCCCTTGCGCTGGGAGGCGGAAATCTTCGGCTTCCGCACCGCAAGCCTCGACCTCCGCCAGAACACCACGGTGATCAACCGTGTGCTCGGTGAAATCTGGCAGAAGCTCAATCCGCTCGAAACGGAAGCGCCATCGCCCGGCACGCCGGAGTGGACGGCGTGGATCGCCAGCGAGCTGGAAAAGCCTTTGGGCTTCATCCCGCAATTCATGAACGTTTCGGAGGAAGCCGCTGAACTGCTTGGTCTTTTGAAGCTCATCCGCGAGACGCTGGACGGCCCGGACCCGGCCTCCATCGGCACCTTCATCCTGTCGATGACGCAAACGGCTAACGACGTGCTCGGGCTTTATCTGCTCGCAAAATACTGTGGTCTCTTCGCCGATCCGACGGCGCGCGAGGTTTGCCGCATCCGCGTGGTGCCCCTCTTCGAAACCATCGACGACCTGCGCGCTGCACCTGCGATCATGTCCGATCTCCTGTCGAAGCCGCTGGTGCGGAGTTCCGTTGCCGCGAATGGCGGCACGCAGGAAATCATGCTCGGCTATTCCGACTCCAACAAGGATGGCGGCTTCTTCGCCGCGAGCTTCGAACTGTTCGAGGCGCAGCGCAGCCTGATCAGCGTCGGCCGCGAAAAGGGCGTGCCGGTGAGCTTCTTCCACGGCCGCGGCGGATCAGTGTCGCGCGGCGGTGCGCCCACGGGCCGCGCCATTGCCGCACAGCCGGCCGGCACCATCGCCGGCCACATGCGCGTGACGGAGCAGGGCGAGGTGGTGTCCTCCAAGTTCGCCAACCGCGGCACGGCGCTCAACAATCTCGAAGTGCTGACCTCGAGCGTTCTCCTGCACACGCTGAAGTCGGCTGATGCGCCGGAATTCCGCGTGATCCCGGAGCAGCAGGCGGCGGTCGAGGAAATCGCGCGCCTCTCCTTCAAGGCCTATCGCAAGCTCGCCGAAGACCCGGCGCTCATCACCTATTTCCAGTCGGCAAGTCCGGTCGAGGAACTGGCGCTGCTCAAGATCGGCTCGCGTCCCTCGCGCCGCTTCGGCGCCAAGGGCATCTCCGATCTGCGCGCCATTCCCTGGGTGTTCGCGTGGAGCCAGAACCGCCATCTGCTCACAGGCTGGTATGGCCTCGGCTATGCGCTTGACGATTTCCTTTCGGCGCAAGGGGACAACGGCCTGAAGCTGCTGCGCCAGATGTTTGCGAAGTCGCCGGGCTTCCGCCTTGCGGTGGAAGAAGTGGAGAAGTCACTCTTCCTCGCCGACATGGGCGTGGCCGAGCACTATGCCGAACTGGTGCCGAGCCGCAACGATGCCGAGCGTCTCTTCGCGCTCATCCGTCACGAGCACCGCCGCACCGCGAAGGTGGTTCTCGAACTCACCGGCGACAAGGTGCTCTGCGCCCGCTTCCAGGGCTTCCGCCGCCGCTTCGAGCGGGTGCGGCCGATGGTCGATCAGGCCAATCTCTGGCAGGTGAAATTGCTGCGCCAGACGCGCGAGGAGAAGGGCAAGGACGCCCTCAACATGCCGCTGCTCATGACCATGAACTGCGTCGCCGCCGGGCTCGGCTGGACGGGCTGACGACTACTCGGGCTTTTCGCACACGGCACTGAGCTTGTTGCCATCCGGATCGCGCACGTAGCAGGAATAGAAGCTGGCGTGATAGGGGCGAAGGCCCGGTGCGCCGTCATCCTGTCCGCCGTTCGCGAGCGCCGCCTCATGGAAGGCATTCACCGCCGCGCGGGACTCGGCCTTGAAGGCGACCAGCGTGCCGTTGCCCCAGGTTGCGGGATAGTTGAGGTAAGGCTTGGTGAGATAGAAACAGCGGGCGCGCTCGCCGGGCTTTGCGTTCGCAGGGCCATAACCGATCTCCGAGTCGCTCTCCGCCGATATCACGAAGCCGATTTCCTTCAGCACCGGATCGTAGAAGCGCTTTGAGCGGGCGAGGTCGTTGCTGCCGAGTGTCAGATAGAAAAACATCATCCCTCCACGGGTCCGAGGTGCTTTGTGCCGCGTGCCTTGGCGAGATCGAACTGGCGCTGGCGTTCGCGGTTCGAGGCTCTCTGTTCGGGCGTGAGCGTATCGGCGCAGGCCGGGCAGCAGACGCCTTCCTCGTATTTGGGCGAGAGGCGCTCTTCCGCCGAAACGGGCATGAGGCAGCCGTGGCATGTCGTGAAGTCGGCCTGCGCCAGGCCATGGCCCACCGCCACGCGCTCGTCGAAGACATAGCAGGCACCGTTCCACAGGCTTTGCTCCGGCGGAATCTCCTCGAGATATTTCAGGATGCCGCCCTTGAGGTGATAGACCTTCTCGAAGCCCGCATGGCGCATGAAGCTTGTCGCCTTCTCGCAGCGGATGCCGCCGGTGCAGAAGGTGGCGATCTTCTTGCCCTTCAGGTTGTGCAGGTGGCTCTCCACCCAGGCGGGGAACTGGCTGAAGACCTCGATCTTCGGATCGATGGCCTTGCGGAAGGTGCCGACGCGGACCTCGTAGTCGTTCCGCGTGTCAACCAGGATGACATCCGGGTCCGAGATGAGCGCGTTCCACTCCTGCGGCGTCACATACTCGCCCACCAGCTCGTTCGGGTTCGCCGGCACGTTGCCGATGGTGACGATCTCTTTCTTCAGCCGCACCTTCATGCGCTTGAAGGGCATTTCCTTGGCTGGCGAAAACTTCGCTTCAAGGCCGCTCACGCCCGTGACGCGGCGGATCGCCTCGACCGCATCCTCAATCCGGTCGTGCGGCGCGGCAATGGTGCCGTTCACGCCTTCGTCTGCCAGCAGCACAGAACCCTTGGCGCCCATCCCCTTCAGCGTTGCAAGGAGCGGCGCCTGCAACTCCCGGAACCGGGGCAGGGGATGAAAACGGTAAAAGCTGGCCGCAGTAAATCTCATTGAGAGGGCCTGATAATCCCGCCCCGGCAGACTTGCAACCGACCCTCGAAATGGGCTGTAGTGGGGCCCCAACAAAACAGGGAGTAAACACCATCATGACCCTCTCCAGACGCATCCTGCTGGCCGCCGCTGCTGTCGTGGCGCTCGCCGCCCCCGCCGCTGCCGCCAACATGATCGGCAATTGCGAGGTCTATGGCGAAAAGGGCTCGATCCCCATCGCCAACCCCGCCAAGCCCGGCCAGTTCACCGTGCTGACGTCGCTGCCCGCGCCGATCTGGTGGAATGGTGACGCGGTGGAGAACACCAAGGACGGCATGGAATACTGCATGGCCGCCGAAATCGCCTGGCGCGCCGGCTACGACAAGATGGAAGTGGTCAACACCTCGTGGGAAGCCTTCATCGGCAACCAGGTGCAGGGCTATGACGTGGGCTTTGCCCAGACCTCGATCACCGACGAGCGCAAGAAGGTGTTCGACTTCACCACCCCCTACTTCAACTCCGACATGGGCGTGATCGCCAAGGCCGATGCGCCGGTGGACGAGAAGTCGATCAAGACCGTGAAGGTCGGCATCCAGCAGGGCACCACCGGTGCTGCGTTCGCGCAGGACACGCTCGGCATCAAGGATGCCCAGATCTTCGCCGACCAGCCTGAAATGTTTGCCGCTCTCCGCGCCGGCCAGATCGACGCGGCGATCACCGACACCTCGATCACGCTCGCTGAGGAAAAGGCCACCGAAGGCAAGTCCAAGGTGATGGGGCAGTACAAGACCGGCGAGGTCTACGGCGGCATCATGCAGAAGGGCAATCCGAACAACGAAACGGTGAGCAAGATCATCCAGTCGATGATCGACGACGGCACGCTCGCCAAGCTCGGCGCCAAGTATCTGGCCGCCGGCTGGGGCAAGGATCCGGCCACGATCCCGTACTTCAACCCCTGATCAACATGGCCGGGGCCGTGCAGCGATGCGCGGCCCCGTCTCCTTGTCTGACGGCCTTTCAGAAAAATCTGTCTAGAAGTTCAGCGCAGGAGGCGTCCGCCTCCGCGCCGGAGTGGCACCAGGAATGACATCCCCACAGCCTCACGTTCCCAAGCCCGCGGATGGCCTCGCCATCGTGGCATTGCTCTTTGCCGCCCTGTGCGTCTTCGTTGCCATTGCCACCACATCTCTTGTCCGGGCATCGATTGCGGGCCTCGGCGCCACCAGCAGCATTCATGAAATCATCTTTGCGGCGGTGATTGCCGCCACTGCGGCGCTGTTCTGGCCCGCGATCCGTGGGCTGATGTTTGCGCGCAAGGCGGCTGCCGCGCTCAAGGCGAATGACATCGTCACCGTGAGGATCGATACCGCCGCCGCGCGTGACACGCTGGCGCTCACCTTCGGCTGGGGTGTCTTCGCGCTTCTGGTGCTGGGCTTTGCCGCCTTCATCTTCATGAACAACTCGGCGGTGGGCCGCACCTTCTTCCTGCTGCCGCTGATCGCCGACAAGTGGCCGCAGGTGTTCGCCAAGTTCGTTCTCGTCAACATCTTCGTCTTCGTGGTGGCGGAGATCATCGTGCTGGTCTGGGGCCTGTTCATGGCGCTCGCCCGAATGATGCCGGGCCCCGCCGGCCGCCCGATCCGGGCGCTGGCGACCCTCTATTGCGACGTTTTCCGCGGACTTCCGGCGATCGTCACGCTCTATCTCATCGGCTTCGGCATTCCGACAAGCGGCCTGCCCGAGATCGTCATTCCCGCCGTGTACGGACTGTTCCACGACACCAGCACCATGAGCGTGCAGGAATTGCGTGACCTCTCGCGCATCCCGGTGGTGTGGTGGTGCATTCTCGCCCTCACGCTCACCTACGGCGCCTATGTAGCCGAAGTCTATCGCGCCGGCATCGAGAGCATCCATTGGAGCCAGGTCTCGGCGGCACGCTCGCTCGGCCTCAGCTACCTGCAGACGATGCGTTACGTGGTCGTGCCGCAGGCGGTGCGCCGCGTGGTGGCGCCGCTTCTCAACGACTTCATCGGCCTCCAGAAGGATACAGCGCTCGTGCAGATCCTCGGCCTTGTCGATGCCTTCAATGCTTCGCGCGGCATCGCTGCCAATGCCTTCAACCTTTCGGCGGTGACCATCGTGGCCATCCTCTTCGTCCTCATCACCATTCCGCAGGCGCGCCTCGTCGACCATCTGGTCGAGCGCGACAACCAGCGCATGAAGGCGGGAGGCTGAGATGGCGTTTCTTGAAATGAAGAACGTCGAGAAGCACTTCGGCCCGGTGCAGGTGCTGCGTGGCATCAACCTCGATGTGAACGAGCATCAGGTCGTCTGCCTGATCGGACCCTCGGGCTGCGGCAAGTCCACGCTGCTCCGCTGCATCAACCAGCTCGAGCCGATACAGGGCGGTGAGATCCGCCTCGAAGGTGACCGCGTCTCGGGCCCCGGCGTGGATGTCAACCTGTTGCGCCAGAAGGTCGGTATCGTCTTCCAGAGCTTCAACCTATTCCCGCACATGACAGTACTGGAGAACGTGACGCTGGCGCCCACGAAGGTACTGAAGCTCGGCAGCCGCGAGGCGGAGGAGAAGGCCATGGCGCTCCTCACCCGCATCGGCATGGACCACAAGGCGAAGGAATATCCCGACCGTCTCTCGGGTGGGCAGCAGCAGCGCGTTGCCATCGTGCGCGCGCTCGCCATGGAGCCCCGCCTGATGCTGCTGGACGAAATCACCTCGGCACTAGACCCTGAACTTGTTTCGGAAGTGCTGAACATCGTCCGCGATCTCGCCACCCAGGGCATGACCATGCTGCTCGCAACCCACGAGATGGGCTTTGCCCGGGAAGTGGCCTCCAAAGTGTGTTTCCTGCACCAGGGCGTGGTGCACGAGGAGGGGCCGCCCGAGCAGATATTCGGCGCGCCGCGCGAGGAGCGGACCCGCAACTTCCTCAAGCGGATCATCGAGGCCGGCCGCCTCTGAGGCCTGGAACCTCTTGGTAAATCCGGCGTTTTTCCGTTCATCTCCGGTTCAGGCTTGTGGCGGCAAAGGCACAATCCCTTCTTAAATATGCCTAATCTCAAAGGCATATGAGTCGCCCGCCGGGGTGGCCATCGTGGTACCGGGAAATGGAGAACGGCATGTTGATCAGGATCGGGGCGGCAAGCCTCTTGGCATTGAGCCTTTATGCAGGCGGCGCGCTCGCCCAGGACGCGGAGCCGGCACCCGGCGAGCAGCCGGCTGAACAGGCGGCCCCCGCCGACCAGCCCGCCGCCGAACAGGCTGCACCCGCTGATCAGGGCCAGGAACAGACCCAGGACCAGGGTATCGTGATCCCGCCCGAGGTGCAGGCGCTCCTCGACGACACCCGTGCGGTTTCCGAAATGGATGCGAATGAATTGCGCACCCGCGCCCGCGCGGCCCGCAACTTCGCCAAGCAGCAGGGCCTGCCCGATGACGTGCGCGCCCGCCTGCAGCAGATCGCCCAGGAAGCCCGCGCCGAACTCGACAACCGCGCGAACCAGCCGCCCGCCGCTGCCGAACAGCCGGCTGAACAACCCGCCGAACAGCCGCCGGCGCAAGCTGAGCAGCCGGCAGAACAGCCGCCTGCGGCTTCCGACCAGCAGCAGACTGATCAGGCTGCTCCGGCCGATGAGCAGCAGCCGGTGCAGAAGAAGAAGCGCAAGAAGACCCAGGATCAGATGCAGACGCAGGAGCAGACTGCTCCTGCCGAGCAGCCGGCCGAACAGCCTGCACAGCAGCCAGCCGAACAGGCAGCTCCCGCCGAGCAGGCGCCGATCGTGAACGAGCCGCCGGTTGAGCAGGCCGCACCGGCCGAACAGCCGCCACCGCCGCCTGCCATCGACAAGAAGCAGGTGCAGGAACTCGACGCCAACCCGGGCAACCCGGAAGCCGAGCAGAAGGCCCGTGCCTATCTCGATGACCAGACGCCTGCCGAGAATCTCTCCGACGAGGACCTCAAGACCCGCCTCGACGGCATGCGCGACCTGATGGCCGACAACGAGCTCTCCAACAAGACTGAGCGTGCCCTGCGCAAGAAGCTGCAAGCCGAACGCGAGATCCTGCGCGCCCGCATCGCCGTGAAGGAAGAGCAGGCCCAGCAGGAGAAGCTGAAGCAGGAAGCGGCCAAGGCCGCCCAGGACGAGCAGCAGGCCGGTGGTCAGGGAACGGGCAAGGCCGACAAGGGCGGCAAGCGTCCGCGCATCATCATCAACCCGCAGATCACCATCAACACGCCCGTGCAGGAGGTCTTGCGTGACCGCCGCCGCTCGGAAGACCTCAGCGACAGCGAACTTCGCCGCCGCGTGCAGGTCTACCGCGATGCCCAGGGCCGCGATGACTGGCAGGACTTCGACGAGCAGGACCGCGAATACTGGCGCGAGTCCATGCAGCGTGACCGCGAGCAGCTCCGCCGCCGCATGGCCGAGGAACGCCGCGCCCGCGAAGAAGAAATGGCGATGAACAACTCCGATGACGAGGAACTCGACATCGAGGACAGCTACGTGCCGGGCCGCCGGGTGCCGCGCAGCGTCTTCGAGGCTGAAGCCGATGACAGCGAACTTGAGGACGTGCTGATCTCGCCGCCCCGCAAGAAGGTGCGCGAGCGCTACACGGTTGACGAGATCGCCAGCAACCGCGAGCTTCGTGACAGCATGCCGCGCATCGACATCGACACGATCCGCTTCGGCTTCAACGAGGCCTTCGTGCGCGAGGAAGAGGTGGGCAACCTCGACCGCATCGCCGGGATCATCGAGAAGGTGCTGCGCAAGCGCCCGCGCGAGGTCTTCCTGATCGAGGGCCACACCGATGCGGTGGGCTCCGATGCCTACAACCTCAAGCTCTCGCGCGCCCGCGCCGAGGCGGTGAAGAAGGCGCTCACGACCTATTACGTAATCTCGCCCCGGAACCTGCAGACGGTGGGCCTTGGTGAACGCTACCTGAAGATCCCGACCGCCGAGCCGGAACAGGAGAACCGCCGCGTCTCGATCAGCCGCGCCACGCCGCTGGTGGGGCAGCTGGAGGAGTAAGCCTCCCGGACATATTCAAGGATTGGACACGGCCCGCGCATTCGGGCCGTGTTGTTTTTCGTGCAGAGAAGCGGAACACCCTCATCCGCCCTCGGGCACCTTCTCTCGCATGCGGGAGAAGGCTGATGATCATCGCCCTCGCCCCTCCGGGGAGAGGGTCCGCGGAACGCGCGGGTGAGGGGCTGGTGCTTGCGCAAATGGCGACGGGTTAATCACCCGAATTCGCCGCACTTGCGGGCCGGGCAGGGCACTGCTAGAGGGCGGCGCATCCCCTTCAACCTGAGGACTATCATGGCTATCGAACGCACCTTCTCCATCATCAAGCCCGACGCGACCCGCCGCAACCTGACCGGCGCCATCAACGCCGTCATCGAAAAGGCCGGCCTCCGCATCGTGGCCCAGAAGCGCGTGCGCTGGGGCAACGCCCAGGCCGAAGCCTTCTACGGCGTGCACAAGGAACGCCCCTTCTTCAAGGACCTCGTGTCGTTCATGACCTCGGGCCCGATCGTCGTGCAGGTGCTGGAAGGCGAGAACGCCGTCGCCAAGTACCGCGAAGTGATGGGTGCCACCAACCCGGCCAACGCCGCCCCCGGCACCATCCGCAAGGAATTCGCTGAATCGATCGAGGCCAACTCGGTCCACGGTTCCGACAGCGTCGACAACGCCAAGATCGAAATCAGCCAGAACTTCGCTGGCTTCGAGATCGTCGGCTGATGTCGCGCGCGGCCCGCGTGACACTCTCGGTGGGGGCGTATGTCGCCTTCATCGTGCTGGTGAACTGGCTCTTCATTCCCGAGAACCTGATCGAGGGCGTGACCCAGTGGTCCACCAACAGCTGGATGGGCACGCTCTATCTGGCCAATGTCATCGTGGGCTTCGTGTTCGTGCTGCGGGACTATGCGCAGCGCGAAATCGGGCACAAGGTTCTGCTGGCAACGGCGCTCGCCGGCCTCCCCGTGTGGTGGCTGGCGGGGCCGGGCCTGGCGATTGCCAGCCTGACCGCCTTCATCCTGTCGGAAACGACCGACTGGGCCGTCTATTCCTTCACCGGCCGCCCGCTGCAGCAGCGCATTCTCGTCTCGAGCCTGCTCTCGGTGCCGGTGGATACGCTGGCCTTCCAGCATCTCGCCGGATACCTGACGCCCGCCGCCTTCGTCACCGAAGTGCTGAGCAAGGCCGTGGGCGTCGCCATCGTCTGGTGGCTGCTCAGGATGCGCGTCGGCAACGGCGAAACGCCGGCTGCGGCGCACTAAGTTTCCGAACCATCAATTGATTGACGGCTCCGTCTCCGGCGGGGCCGTTATCGTTTGGGCAAGGCCACGCTGGCGCTCGCGGAGCGAGATGTAGAGCGCGCAGGCAATCAGGATGGCGACACCGAGGAAGGTCCAGGCATCGGGGAAGTCGCCGAAGAAATACCAGCCCGCCACCACCGCCATGATCATCTCGGTGTAGTTGAAGGGCGAGAGCAGGGAGGCCTCTGCATAGTCATAGGCCCGGGTGATCAGATAGTGCCCGGCGATGGCGATGGCGCCGAGCAGCACCAGCAGCAGCCACTGGTTTGCCGTGACACCCTGCCAGAAGAAGGGCGCTGCCAAGCTCAGGGCAACGGCGCCCATCACACTCGTCTGGAAGGTGGTGACGATGGCAATCGCCTTCCCCGTGAGGAAGCGGGTGATGATGATGTAGAAGGACGAGCACAGCCCCGCCATCAGCGCGAAGACGACACCCAAGTTAAAGGCCTGGAAGCCAGGCCGGATGATGATCAGCACACCGATGAAACCGATCGCCACCGTGATCCAGCGGCGGAGGCCCACGTGCTCACGCAGCAGCAGGGGCGAGAGCGCCGTGATCAGGATGGGCTGGACGAAGTAGATGGCGAGCGTATCCGCGATGGGCAGATACTTGAGCGCGAGGAAGAAGAAGAACGTGCCCGCGATCAGGGCCGTGGCGCGGCCCGCATTGAACAGCGGGTTTACCGGCTTGAATGCGTCCTTGCCCGCCGCCTGCACGGCGAAGGGCAGGGTGAAGGCCGAGCCGAAGAAGAAGCGCGCCCAGACCATCTGCAGGATGGGCACACCCTGCTGGCCGAGGTATTTCGCGCAGACATCGATCAACGGCAGGATGGCCATGGCGCAGAGCACCAGGCCGATGCCGATCAGGGGGTTCGCCGCAGGCTTCACATGGTGTCTCAGGCCCGGATGCGGGCGTTGTCAGGGTCCCAGATGCTTTCGGGGATGATGCGGGCCTTCCGCATCTCGCCCATGACCATGATATCGAATTGGGTGCCCACCTCGGTGGCATCCGGCGGCACATAGGCGAAGGCGAGCGACTTGCCCGTGGCATGGCCAAAACCGCCGGAGGTGGTGACGCCAACGACTTTCCCGTTGTGGTAGACGGGCTCGTTGCCCACGCAGTCGCTGTCGGTGTTGTCGACGCTCATATAGACGAGCTTCATGCGCGCACCCTTCTGCTTGCGCGAGAGGCTGGCCGCCTTGCCGATGAAGTCCGGCTTGTCGGTGCGGATGAAGCGCTCCATGGAGGCTTCGAACATGTCGATCTCGGCCGTGAGTTCCGAACCCCAGCCGCGATAGCCCTTTTCCATGCGGAGCGAATTCATCGCATAGGTGCCGAAGAGCCTGAGGCCATGGGGCGCGCCCGCCTTCATCAGCGCATCGAAAACCTTCTGCATGCCGGCGCGGGGCACGTGAAGTTCCCAGCCCAGTTCGCCCACATAGGTCATGCGCAGCAGGCGGACGTTTTCGACGCCCGCGACGGTGCGCGTCTTGGCGGTGAGCCAGCGGAAGGAAGGCGAGGTGAGGTCGGTATCGGTGCAGGCCTTGAGCACGTCGCGGGACTTTGGCCCTGCGAGAATGAGCACGCCGTAGTCGTCGGTCACGTCGGTGATGGTCACCTGTTCGGTGTCCGCCCTGCGCCAGCAGAGCTGGTCCATGTCGTAGAGTTGTGCTGCGGCCGCCGAGAGGACATAGAAGTGGTCGGCGGCAAGGCGCGTGACGGTGAGTTCACTCTCGATGAAGCCGTTCTCGTTCAGGAGGTGGGTGAGGATGATGCCGCCATCTTTCTCCGGCACCTTGTTGGCGGTGATGCGGTTGAGGAAGGCATAGGCATCCTTGCCCTTCACCTCGAACTTGGCGAAGGTCGACAGGTCCATGAGGCCGACGCGCTCGCGCACCGCCAGCGCCTCGTCGCGCACTGCATTCCACCAGTTGGAGCGGCGGAAGGAGTACTTCTCGCCTTCACCCGAGCGGTCATACCAGCGGGCCCGCTCCCATCCGAAGATCTGTGCGAACTGCGCGCCGTGCTTGGCCAGCGTTTCGTGCAGCGCCGAGGTGCGGAGGTTGCGCCCCACTTGATGCTGCTCGGCGGGTTTGTAGCAGTAGTACATGTGGTGATAGTCGGCGACGGAGACCTCGGTGGTGTAGTCCTTCGTGGCCCAGGGGCCGAAGCGGCGCGGATCGAACTCGCGCATGTTGATCTCGGCCTGGCCGTGCACCATCCACTGCGCCAGATACTTGCCGGCACCGCCGCCCTGGCAGATGCCGATCGAGGCGCCGCAATGCATCCAGTAGTTCCTGGGGCCGTGGGCAGGGCCGGAGAGATAGACACCGTCCGGCGTGTGGGTGATGGCGCCCGAGATGATGGACTTGATGCCGGTCTGCCCGAAGAGCGGCAGGCGCTCTGTGGCCTTCTCCAGCCACGGCATGATGCGGTCCAGCTCGTTGGGTTCGAGTTCGCTCTCATAGTCCCAACGCGGCGGCTGGCCATCCCAGCAGGTGTGGGCGGTGGCGGTTTCATAGGGCCCGACGAGCACGCCGTTCGTCTCCTCGCGAAGATAGGCGTGGGAATAGGGATCGCGCACCACCGGCAGTTCCATCTTCAGGTCGATCAGTTCCTGCAGCGGCTCGGTGATGATGTACTGGTGCAGCATGTTGGCGATGGGGGCGAGGTGGCCGGTCCACGAGGCCACCACGTCGCAATAGGAGCCGGCACTGTTCACCACGTGCTCGCAATCGATGTTGCCCTGGTCGGTGAAGACCCGCCATTCGCCGTTGGGCAGGTGCTTGATGTCGGTGACACGGGTGCGGCGGTAGATGGTGGCGCCGAGGTTGCGCGCGCCCGTCGCCATGGCGTTGGTGACGTCGGCGGGGGCCACATGGCCGTCCGTGACGGTGCGGAAGGCGGCCTTGATGCCGAAGGTCTCGAGGAAGGGATGATACTTCTTGATCTCGGAAGGGCCGATGATCTCGCCCTCGTAGCCTGCGAGCTTCGAGATGCCGTAGACGTACTTCAGCCAGTTCACCTCCTCGTCAGTGGTGGCAAGGCGGAGGCCGCCGCAGGGGTGCCACGACACGGCCTGGCCCGTGAGCTTCTCCAGCTTGGGATAAAGCTCGGTGCCGTACATGTGCACCTTGGTCATGTTGAGCGAGCCGTTGAAGTGCGGGCACTGCCCGGCGGCATGCCAGGTGGAGCCGGAGGTGAGCTCGCCCTTCTCGATGAGCACGATGTCGGTCCAGCCTTCGAGGGCGAGGTGGTAGAGCAGCCCCACGCCCATGATGCCGCCCCCGACAATGACCACCCGCGCATGCGATTTCATGAATGAACTCCTGAATTTGCACGGCAGTTTCGGCGAACGGCCAACGGGCGGCAAGGCTCAAAACTACCGGCGCTGGTGAGCCAGACTGGTGTGGCCCTCAGCGGGCCGCCTGATAGAGCATGAGGGCGGCTGCCGTGGCGACGTTCAGGCTCTCCACGCCGGACCTCATGGGAATTCTCACCGACTGCTTGCAAGCCTTTGAAATGTCAGTGGTAAGGCCGCGTGACTCCGAGCCCAGAACGAGCAGGCAATCGGCCGCGTAGGGTCGCGTGAAATCCTGCTTCGCCTGCATCGCCGTGCCCACCACGTCGCCCGGGAAGGCGGCGGCGTAGCTCACGAAGCCCTCGGGCTTCATGCGTACCAGCGGCACGGCGAAGATCGAGCCCGTGGTGGCGCGCACGCATTCGGGCGCGAAGGGATCGCAGCAGTCGCCGATGAGGATGATTCCGGAAGCACCCGCCGCATCCGCGGTGCGGATGATCGTGCCGAGGTTGCCGGGATCGCGGATCTCTTCCAGCGCCAGCCACAGGCCGCTTTTGCCGGGGTGGGGCTGCACCTTCGACTTGAAGCAGGCCAGCACCTCATGCGGGTTGTTCTGGGCGGAAAGTTCGCCCATGAGTTTCTCCGTCACCATGAGCGGGCGCACCTCGTCCCACAGGTGGGGCGGGCGGGTGGCGATCACGTGCTCCGGCACCCAGCCCTGGTCCATGGCGCGTTCCAGCATGGCCCGGCCCTCGGCGATGAAGAGCCCGGTCTCGCGCCGGCCCTTTTTGTCGGCGAGCGAGCGGACCAGCTTGACGGTGGGATTCTGGAGGGAGGAAATCGGCTGCATGATCTGCTATTAACGCATCGTGCGAGCAAGTGGAATCCACTTGCGAAGCGAAAGATGCTTTAAAACAAATATCTGGCGCAACTGTCCTCTCTCAAATCGTTCCGATTTGATCGTCCGTTGCGCTAGCAGGGCAGGGAACCTGAACGCCATGAACATTCACGCCAAGCCGAACATCAAGACCGGCATTTCCGTCTGCCCGCATGATTGCCCCAGCGCCTGCGCGCTGGAGGTGGAACTGCTCGACGAGAACACCATCGGCCGCGTGCGGGGCGCAAAGGAAAACAGCTACACCCTCGGCGTCATCTGCGAGAAGGTGGCGCGTTATTCAGAGCGCATCCATCATCCGGAGCGACTGCTCTATCCGCTGAAGCGGGTGGGGCCCAAGGGCTCCGGCAGCTTCGCCCGCATCACCTGGGACGAGGCGATGGACGAGATCGCCCGCCGCTTCCTCGCAATCGAGCAGGAGCACGGCAGCGAAGCGGTGTGGCCCTACTGGTATGCGGGCACCATGGGCTTCGTGATGCGCGACGGCATCGACCGCCTGACGCACGTGAAGAACTATTCGCGCATGTACGGCACCTTCTGCATCGCGCTGAGCTGGCCCGGCTTTGCCGCGGGCACGGGCGCCATCCGCGGCGTTGATCCGCGCGAGATGCAGAAGTCCGACCTGATCGTGGTATGGGGTGGGAATCCTGTGAACACCCAGGTCAACGTCATGACCCATGTGGGCATTGCCCGGAAGACGCGCGGTGCCAAGCTGGCGGTGATCGACGTCTACGAGACGGGCACCATGAAGCAGGCCGACCATGGCTACATCGTGCGCCCCGGCACCGATGGCGCGCTTGCCTGCGCCGTCATGCACATCCTGTTCCGCGACGCCCATGCCGACCGGGACTACATGCACCGCTACACCGACGACCCCGCGGGGCTTGAGGCGCACCTTGCGACCAAGACGCCTGAGTGGGCCGCCGCCATCACCGGCCTTTCCGTGGAGAAGATCGAGGAACTGGCCCGCCTGATCGGCACCACCAAGCGCACCTTCTTCCGCATCGGCTACGGCTTCTCGCGCTCGCGCAACGGCTCGGCCAACATGCATGCCGTCACCTGCATTCCCGCCGTGACGGGCGCCTGGCAATACGAAGGTGGCGGTGCGCTTCATTCGAACAGCGGCATGTACAAGTGGAACAAGGCGATGATCACGGGCCGTGATGCCGCCAAGCCCGGCATCCGCACCCTCGACCAGTCGCGGATCGGCGAGGTGCTGTGCGGCAACCCGCATGACCTGCAGGGCGGGCCGCCGGTGAAGGCGCTCTTCATCCAGAACACCAATCCCGTGTCGGTGGCCCCCGACCAGAACCGGGTGAAGCAGGGCTTCGCCCGCGAGGACCTGTTCACGGTGGTGCACGAGCAGTTCCTCACCGAGACGGCGCGCTATGCCGACATCGTGCTGCCCGCCACCATGTTCCTGGAGCACGACGACATCTACCAGGGCGGCGGCCACAGCCACATCATGTTCGGGCGGAAGCTGGTCAATCCGCCGGGCGAATGCCGCAGCAATCATGATGTGCTCTGCGACCTCGCAGGCCGCCTCGGGGCCGAGCACGAGGGCTTCCGCATGAGCCCCCGCGAGTTGATCGACCGCACACTGAAGGATTCGAAGCGCCGTGGCTTCGATGAGCTGGATGCCGAGAACTGGTTCGACGTGCAGCCGGACTTTGAGACCTCGCATTTCCTCAACGGCTTTGCCCACCCTGACGGCAAGTTCCATTTCCGTGCCGACTGGAAGCGGGCGGCGAGCGTCGTCTCCACCATGGGCGCGCTGGGCCCGTGGCAGGACATGCCGGTGCTGCCCGACCACTGGGCTGTCACCGAGCCCGCCAATGCCGAGACGCCCTTCCGCATGACCACGAGTCCGGCGCGCACCTTCCTCAACTCGTCGTTCAACGAAACCCCGGGCTCGCGGAAGCGCGAGGGCGGACCGTCGCTGCTCATTCATCCGGATGATCTCTCCGCACTCGGAGCATCTGCAGGCGACAGGTTGCGCGTGGGCAATGCCCGCGGCGAGGTGATCCTCGAAGCGCGCGCGAACGCGGGCCAGCAGCGCGGCGTGGTGGTGGCGGAAGGAATCTGGAAGAACGACGATCACGAAACGGGCTGTGGAATCAACAGCTTGACCGGAGCTGATCAGCCTGCACCGGCGGGCGGCGGGGCCTTCCATGATACCGCGGTGTGGGTGAAGCGCGCCTGATTGCGGCAAACCTTCAACCTGAATCAAGGCTGAACGACCCGTTCAACCCTCACTCATCCGTAGACGGATAAATCGCGTATGAAGGATCACGATTTCGGCGCATTCCGGCCACTGCCACGGCCCGAATGTTCCGTATACGGTTGATTCGAAGCGGCAGGACACTGCCTGCATTTACGGATTGTTAAGATGTACGACGGCGCACAACCCCTTGAAAAGAATCATTTTCCGCTGCCCCAGAATCGGTCCACATCTCTCGCCATGCTTCACAACATGAAGAGCATGATGGCCGAGAAGGAACGTAGCCGCCGCCGGACGCATCTTTTCCTGCTGCTGATGGCGCTGGCCATTGCCGCCGCCACGCTGGCCCCCGTCGCCGTGCTGGCGGCGCAACTCTCCGGTTAAGCCAGGGTCGCAATTCTTTCCGTCAGAAGGTCGAAGAAGCCTTCCGCATTGATGCCGCGGCAGACCGTGGCATTGGGCTTGCGGTCCGTCACCCGCCACCAGTCCACCACCGTCATGCCCATGGTGAGGTCGCTCTCGCATTCCACCGCCACGTTCACGTCGCGCGAGGTGAAGAGCTCCGGCTTGAGCAGCCAGGCCATGACGCAGGGGTCATGCAGCGGGCCACCGTCGGTGCCGTATTTCTGTTCGTCGAAGCGCTCGAAGAATTCGAGGAGGTCGGCGCAGGCTGGGCCGGACTTGTTGGTCATGGCGCGGAAGCGGGCCACGCGCTTGGCGCTGGTCAGCGCCTGGTGGGTGCAGTCCAGCGGGATCAGCGTGAAGGGAATGTCGGAGGAGAGGCAGAGCCGGGCTGCGTGCGGGTCCACGTAGATGTTGAACTCGGCGGCAGGGGTGATGTTGCCGCCTTCGAAGAAGCCGCCGCCCATGGCGACGATGCGCTTGATGCGGGATGCAATTCGCGGCTCCCTGTCGAGGGCGAGCGCCACGTTGGTGAGGGGGCCGAGGGTGCACAGCGTCACCGTTCCGGCGGGGCGCGTCATCAGAGTCTCGACGATGAAGTCGACGCCGTGTAGCGGCTGCAGCGGCATGGTGGGCTCGGGCAGCACGGGACCGTCGAGGCCGGTGCGGCCGTGCACGTGTTCGGCGGTGACGAGGGGGCGCACCATGGGGCGCACCGCTCCGGCGAAGACCTTCGTGTCAGGCTTACCGGCCAGTTCGCAGATCTTGCGGGCGTTCTTCTCGGTCAGGGCCAGCGGCACGTTGCCCGCGACAGCAGTGATCCCCAGTACCTCGAACTCGGGCGAGGCCAAGGCCAGCAGGATGGCAAGAGCGTCGTCCTGGCCGGGGTCCGTGTCGATGATGATGGGAAGTTTCGCCATGTTCTGTTCTCGGTGTCCTTTGGATTTTTCAAGGTTCTAGCGGCTCGGGGCAGGGCCGGATAGGGCCAGAAGGGGGGAGGGTCGGTGAATGATTTTCGCTGTGGAGTGGGCGTGGAAAGCAGGTTCGAAAGGGTTAACGGGCGTGCCTTACCCCAAGCCTGACGGGGCCGCCGTCATTGGCTGTTCAACAACCGTCATTCCGGACGCGCGCCTTGATCGAGCGGAGCGAGATGTCGCGCGCGAGCCGGAATCCAGCTTTGGCAAAGGAAGCTGGGCCCCCGCCTCCGCGGGGGTGACGACATAAGAAATTGCGCCCGATCCGCGACGATCTCCCCTTTCTCCATGCCCGGCCTTGAGCCGGGCATCCAGAACTCGCGGGATGCACTGGATGGCCGGGTCAAGCCCGGCCATGGAGAAAAGTTGAAGCCGGTGTTTGCAGTATGACCCCCCCTGCTGCCATCTGCTGACAGATGCTGACAGCAGGGCTATCCTAGCCTCCGACCATGAGACGCGCCGACCGACTGCTCCGCATCATCCAGATTCTCCGCCGCCACCGCCGCCCGGTGAAGGGCCAAAGCATGGCCGAGGAGCTGGAGGTTTCGCTCCGCACCCTGTACCGCGACATCTCCGACCTGATCAGCGACGGTGTGCCCATCCGCGGCGAGGCAGGCGTCGGCTACGTGCTGGGGCAGGGCTATGACCTGCCGCCCCTCATGCTGACCACCGACGAGGTGGAGGCGGTGATGCTAGGCCTGCGCTGGGTCATGCGGCGGGGCGACCGCGACCTTGTGCGTGCGGCGCAGGATGCCGTCGCCAAGGTGGGCACGGTGCTGCCGGGCGACCTGAAGAGCGTGCTCACCGATACGGCTCTGCTGGTGCCGCCTGCCTGGAAGGTGGTGGCCGACACGGTTGATGTGGCAGCGCTGCGCCGCGCCATCCGCGAGCAGCGCAAGGTGGCGATCCGCTACCGGAACGAGGCGGGTGACGAGAGCGAGCGGGTGATCTGGCCCATCGCCATCACCTATTTCGATGCCCAGCGCCTGATCGTGGCGTGGTGCGAACTCCGCGTGGCCTTCCGCACCTTCCGCACCGACCGCATGGTGGAGGCGTCGGTGCTTCCTGACAAATACCGCGAACGCCGGGCCGTGCTGTTGAAGCGCTGGGCGGAGGAGCACGAGGCGGAAGAGGTCGTGCCCGGTGCCGGCGACGTGATCTAGGTCAGAACGAGGTGGCGAGCTTTGCCAGCGCCCGCACATAGAGCGGGTGCTCGACCGTGAGCACGCGCGCGGCCAGCGTCTCGGGCGTGTCGTCGGGCAGCACAGGCACGCGGGCCTGTTCCACCACCGGTCCGCCATCCAGCTCCGCCGTCACGATGTGCACACTGGCGCCGTGTTCCGTGGCGCTGTCGGCAAGGGCACGTTCATGCGTGTGCAGGCCCTTGTAGAGCGGCAGCAGCGAGGGATGAATGTTCAGCATCCGGCCCTGCCAGTCGTTGATGATGACCGGTGTGAGGATGCGCATGAAGCCGGCACAGCAGATGATGTCGAGCCCCTGCGCCTTCAGGTGGGCGCTCAGCGCCGCGTCATAGGCCTCGCGCGAGGGATGGTCCTTGTGGCTGAGCACGGCGGTGCTGATGCCCTGCGAGGCCGCATAGGCGAGGCCGCCCGCATCCGCCTTGTTCGAAACAACGTGGACAATCTCGGCGGGGTAGGCCGGATCACGCGCCGCCTCGATGAGGGCACGCATGTTGGAGCCGCGGCCCGAGATCAGAACGCCAACGCGCTTCCGCCTCATGCGCCCAGGGTGCCCGCGTAGGCGACCTGGTCTTCCTTGCCCTTGCGCTTGCGGATCTGGCCGAGCACGGCAACTTTTTCGCCGGCCTTCTTCAGCGCGGCGGCAACCGCCTTGGCATCCTTCGCGGCGACAACGACGATCATGCCCACGCCGCAGTTGAATGTGCGCAGCATCTCGCGTTCTGCCACGCCGCCTGTCTCCGCCAGCCAGCGAAAGACGGGCGGAAAGGGAACGGCGGAGAGATCGATCTCGGCCACGGTGTCCTTCGGCAGCACGCGCGGAATGTTCTCGGTGAAACCGCCGCCGGTGATGTGCGCGAGCGCCTTCACGGCGGTGCCTGCCTTCAGCACCTTGAGAAGCGACTTCACATAGATGCGCGTGGGCGTGAGCAGGGCTTCGGCCAGCGTCTTGCCCTCGGCGAAGGGCGCATCTGCGGTCAGCGCAAGGCCGCTCTTCTCCACGATGCGGCGGATGAGCGAATAGCCGTTCGAATGCGGACCCGTGGAGGCAAGGCCGAGGATCACATCGCCCGCCTTCACCGTTTTTGCGGGCAGGATCTTCTTGCGTTCGACGGCACCCACGGCGAAGCCTGCGAGGTCGTAATCGCCACCGTGATACATGCCAGGCATTTCCGCCGTCTCGCCGCCGATCAGGGCACAGCCCGCCTGCCTGCAGCCATCGGCGATGCCGGCGATCACTTCGCGCGCCGCAGCCACATCGAGTTTGCCCGTGGCATAGTAGTCGAGGAAGAAGAGGGGCTCGGCCCCTTGCACGACGAGATCGTTCACCGACATGGCGACGAGGTCGATGCCCACGCCGCGGTGAATGCCGGAATCGATGGCGAGCTTCAGCTTGGTGCCCACGCCATCATTGGCGGCAACCAGCACGGGATCGCGGAAGCCGCACGCCTTGAGATCAAAGAGGCCGCCGAAACCACCCAGCGCCGCATCGGCGCCCTTGCGCCGCGTGGACTTTGCAAGGGGCTTGATCGCCGTCACCAGATCATTGCCGGCGGTGATATCCACACCCGCATCGGCATAGGTCAATCCATTGGTTTTTGCCTTTGGAAACGCTTGTTTGCTGCCGCTCATGCCGCTAGTTTGCCCCAATTCTTATGCTTGGTGATTTGCCAGGTGAATTGAGTGGCCAAATAGCCCGAAACACAGGGGCGAATAAAGCCCGAATGGACGACATGGGGACAACTCTGAAACGACCGCTTCTGCTGCTGCTGGCGGCCCTGATCTGCCTTTTTGGCGTGACCCTCGCGGAAGCCGCCGGACCCGTGGAAACCAGCATTTTCGCCGTGCAGGGCGTGGACGTGGACGTGACCGACAAGGACGCCGCCACCGCCAAGGACAAGGCCCTCGTCGAAGTGCAGGTGAAGGCCTTCAAGCAGCTGGCCGAGCGACTCGGCACGCCCGAACTGGTATCTGAAATCGAGGGCATGGAGACGAAGGACATCCTGCCCTATCTGCGTTCGCTCTCCATCGAGGAGGAAAGCATCAGCCCCGGCCGCTACCAGGGCAAGCTGACGGTGCGGTTCCTGCCCGACAAGATCAAGAGTTTCTATGGCAGCCGCGGCATCCGCATCACGGCGGTGCAGGGGCCTGCCTTCCTCGTGCTGCCCATCTGGAAATCCGAGAACGGCCCGCAGCTCTGGGAGGACAATCCGTGGCGGCAGGCATGGATCAATCTCCGCGCCGAGCAGTCGCAGGTGCCGATCATCGTGCCGCTGGGCGACCTCGACGACAGCGAGATCATCTCGGCGCAGGACGTGCTTTCGGGCGACAGCGTGAAGCTGGAGGCCATGCGCCGCCGCTATGACGTGAAGTCGGTGGTGATCGCCTATGCCGAGCCGCAGCCCGATGGCGGCATCCGTGCCAGCATGAATGCCAACACGCCGCTCGGAAAGATCACCTTCGACAAGGTCTACCGCGACGACAGCGGCGACGTGCTGGCCTCGTCCACGCTCGCCACCAAGCGCTTCCACCAGGTGATGGTGGACAAGTTCCGTTCCGACTCCGCCCGCATCCTCGCAGGCGACGTGCAGCGCGAAACGCTTCAGGTGGCGGTGCCGTTCTCCGGCCCGTCGGACTGGAACCGGGTGCGCTCGCAGATCCTCTCGACGCCGGGCGTCGTCGGCCTTGATGTTTCGTCGCTGGCGGGTGACGGTGCGGTCGTCAAGCTCACCATCTCGGGCGAGATCTACACCGTGCAGGAAAGCTTCAAGGCGAGCGGATTGCAGCTCTTCCAGGCGGGAGACTCATGGGTCATCCAGCCAATCTGAGGTGCGGCCCATGCCCGTGAGCCTGCCCAACGCCATCACCATCGCCCGCATCCTGCTGGTGCCCTTCACCGTCTGGCTGATCATCAATCACCAGTTCGGCTTCGCGCTCTTCGCCTTCCTCATGGCTGGCATCAGCGATGCGGTGGATGGCCTCATCGCCCGGCGCTACAATCTGCAATCCGAGCTTGGCGCCTATCTCGACCCTATCGCCGACAAGGCGCTGCTGGTCTCGATCTACGTGGCGCTGGCCGCCATGCAGTTCCTGCCCACGTGGCTGGCCATCATCGTCGTCACCCGTGACGTGCTGATCGTGGGCGCCGTGCTGCTCGCCTGGGTGCTGGCGCGGCCGGTGGAGATGCGGCCCCTGCAGGTGAGCAAGGTCAATACCGTGGCGCAGATCCTCTTTGCCGGCGCGCTGCTCTTCACCCTTGCCACGCAGTTGCCGCTCGATGGCATCCTTGATGTGGGTGAACTGTTGGTGGCGATGCTGACGCTGGCCTCGGGCGCCATCTACATGAGGAACTGGGTCCGCCACATGAGCACGCCCGCGGGAGGGAAAACGCCATGACACTGCAACGGCAAATGGGCTTCTGGCTGGCGGCGCTGGCGCTGTTCATCCTCTTCCTGTGGGCCTTCCAGGACATCCTGCTGCCTTTCATCGCGGGCTTCGTGCTGGCCTACTTCCTCGATCCTGTGGCCGACTGGCTGGAGCGGCGCGGCCTCAACCGGGTGCTTGCGACGCTCATCATCATCATCGCCGCCGTGCTCGTTGTCGTGGTGGTGATCCTGCTGGTGGCGCCCATCCTCGCCGACCAGGCGCTGAAGCTGGCGCAGGACCTGCCGGCGCTGCTCCGCACGCTGCTTGCCAAGTTCGATGCCGCCGCTCCGCAATTCATCAAGGACATGGTGGCCAAGAGCGGGACCGACATCCAGGGTTCGGTGGGTGACATCGCCAGCAAGGCAGCAGGCTGGGTCGCCACGCTCATCTCTTCGGTGTGGTCGGGCGGCATGGCCATCGTCAACGTGGTGTCGCTCCTCGTCGTGACGCCGATCGTCGCCTTCTATCTCCTCGCCGACTGGGACCACATCGTCGCCAAGGTGGATGGCTGGCTGCCGCGCGATCACGTGGAGGAGGTGCGCGCCATTGCCCGTGACATCAACACGGCCATGGCGGGCTTCATCCGCGGGCAGGGCACGGTGTGCCTGCTGCTCGGTCTGTTCTATGCGCTCGGCCTCTCGCTCGCGGGTCTCAAGTTCGGTCTCGCCATCGGATTGGGCGCCGGGCTGCTCAGCTTCATTCCCTATATCGGCGCGTTGACGGGCGGCGTCATGGCGATCGGTGTCGGCCTCGTGCAGTTCTGGCCGGAGTGGAGCAGTGTGGCGATCATCATCGCCATTTTTGCTGCGGGCCAGTTCATCGAGGGCAACTTCCTCTCGCCCAAGCTGGTGGGTGGCTCCATCGGCCTCCATCCGGTGTGGCTGATGTTCGCGCTCTTTGCCTTCGGTTATGTCTTCGGCTTTGTCGGCCTGTTGCTCGCCGTGCCCATGGCCGCGGCGGCGGGTGTGCTGGTGCGCTATGGCCTGTCGCGCTACCTATCCTCTCGGCTCTACACCGGCACGGGTCAGGGCGCGGGGCAGGGCGCTCTGCCGCAGCCCGTGCCCACGCCCGTCAAGACGCCGGTGGCCACACCGGTCAAGACACCGGCCCGGCGCCGGACCTGAGGCGCGATGGCCGGCCGCCAGCTCACCCTCGACCTTGCCCTGCGGCCCGCCCTGGCGCGGGAGGACTTTCTTGTCTCGCCCGCCAATGCCGCCGCCGTGGCGCTGGTCGACCAATGGCCGAACTGGCCTACCCACGGTGCGGTGATCGTGGGTCAGCCGGGCAGCGGCAAGAGCCATTTGGCCTCGGTGTGGCAGCAGCGGTCGCACGCCAAGCTCCGGCCCGCGGCGGCCCTCTCGGCGGCCAGCGTGCCGGAAGATTTTGCGAGTGGCAGTCTGGTGGTCGAGGATGCCGGCGAAGCGGGGCTGGACGAGCGGGCGCTCTTCCATCTCCTGAACCTTGCCCGGCAGGAGGGCGGCTATGTGCTGCTTACCTCCTCCCGCCCCGTGGCGGCCTGGCCCATCGCCTTGCCCGACCTCCGCTCCCGCCTGCAGGCGCTGCCGGAGGCGGCCATCCTGCCGCCCGACGATGCCCTGCTGCGGGGCGTGCTGGTGAAGCATTTCGCCGACCGCCAGATCACCGTGTCTGAGGCGATCATTTCCTACATTCTCACCCGCATGCCGCGCTCCATGGCGGCGCTCCGCCAGATCGTGCAGGAGATCGACGCCCGGGCGCTGGCGGAGAAGGTGGAGATCACCCGGCCCTTCGTGGCGCGGGTGCTGGCCGAGGCGGTGTCGCCCGGCCTCTTCCCGCAGGAGGACTAGGGCGGCGGATTGCTGTTGAGGGCGGAGTAACCCCAGCGGGCGATGGCGCCCCGGCGGGCCTTCACGGCAACGTCACATATCTGCAATAATCGGCCCGCAACCGGGGGCCGAAAGCCTGACCGGCATGGCCCGCCTGGACACAGACATGAACCTTCCGCACGCCGCCCAACCGCCGCAAGACGCGCTGACACTGGACAACCCCAAGCGCTTCTTCAACCGCGAGCTTTCCTGGCTCGGGTTCAATTCGCGCGTGCTGGAGGAAGCCCGCAACCCCAATCACCCGCTCTTGGAGCGGCTGCGCTTCCTCTCGATCTCCGGAAACAACCTCGATGAATTCTTCATGGTGCGCGTGGCAGGCCTGGTGGGCCAGGTGCGCGAGCAGGTGCCCGAGATCAGCCAGGACGGCCTCACCCCGCAGGAACAGCTGGTGCTGATCCGTGAGCAGGCGCAGGCGCTGATGATCGAGCAGGACGTGCGCTGGAAGCACCTGCGCCAGGAACTGCGCGAGAACGGCATCGCCATCGTCGACGAGGGCGAGATCACCGCCGAGGATACGGTCTTTCTCAACAACCGCTTCCTCGAGCAGATCCTGCCGGTGGTGACACCCATCGCCATCGATCCGGCTCACCCGTTCCCGTTCATCCTCAACCGCGGTTTCGTGATCGCGGTGGAACTGCGCCGCAAGAGCGACGGCAACACCATGCGCGCGCTGCTGCCCATTCCGCCGCAGCTCGAGCGCTTCATCCGCCTGCCAGGCGAGGGCGTGCGCTTCATCTCGATCGAGACCATGCTCGGCCTGTTCCTGCCCCGGCTCTTCCCCGGCTACGAGGTGACGGGCCGTGGCCTCTTCCGCATCATCCGCGACAGCGACATCGAAATCGAGGAAGAAGCCGAAGACCTGGTGCGCGTGTTCGAAACCGCACTGAAGCGCCGCCGCCGCGGCTCGGTGATCCGCATGGAAGTGGACAGCACGAGTCCAGCCAACCTCACCGCCTTCATCGCCGCCGAACTGGAAGTCTCCGATGACGTGGTGGTGGTGAGCGACGGCCTCGTCGGCTATTCCGACACCTCGCAGCTCATCCTCGACGAGCGGCCCGACCTGAAGTTCAAGCCCTTCGTGGCGCGCTTCCCCGAGCGCGTGCGCGATCATGGCGGCGACATCTTCGCGGCGATCCGCCAGAAGGACTTCGTCGTCCACCATCCCTATGAATCCTTCGACGTGGTGGTGCAGTTCATCCGCCAGGCGGCGGCCGACCCGGATGTGGTGGCGATCAAGCAGACGCTCTACCGCACCTCGCGCAATTCGCCGGTCGTGGCGGCGCTTGCCAAGGCGGCGGAAGCGGGCAAGACGGTGATGGCGCTGATCGAACTCAAGGCCCGCTTCGATGAAGAGGCCAACATCCAGTGGGCCCGCGACCTGGAACGCGCCGGCGTGCAGGTCGTCTTCGGCTTCATCGAGCTCAAGACCCACGCCAAGGTCTCGATGGTGGTGCGGCGCGAGCAGGGGGCGATGCGCACGTATGTGCACTTCGGCACCGGCAACTATCATCCGATCACCGCCAAGATCTACACCGACCTCTCGTTCTTCACCTGCGATCCGGCGCTGGCCCGCGATGCCGCGCGGCTCTTCAACTTCATCTCGGGCTATGCCCAGCCGGAAGACCTTGAGCGCATCTCGCTGTCGCCCATCAACCTGAAGGCACGCCTGCTGCAGCACATCGACGAGGAGATCGCCCACGCCAAGGAAGGCCGCCCCGCGCAGATCTGGGCCAAGATGAATTCGCTTGTCGATCCGGGCATCATCGATGCGCTTTACCGCGCCAGCCAGGCAGGCGTGCAGATCGACCTCGTGGTGCGCGGCATCTCGTGCCTCCGACCCGGCGTGCCCGGCCTCTCGGACAACATCCGGGTGAAGAGCATTATCGGGCGCTTCCTCGAGCACTCGCGCATTGTCTGTTTCGGCGCCGGTCAGGCGCTGCCCCACGAGAATGCCAAGGTCTACATCGGCTCGGCCGACTGGATGCCGCGCAACCTCCACCGCCGGGTGGAGACGCTGATCCCCATCCTCAATCCCACCGTTCATGACCAGGTGCTGGACCAGATCATGGTCGCCAACCTGCAGGACAACGAACAGAGCTGGGAGCTTCAGCCGGACGGCACCTCGCGCCGCCTCGTGCCGCCGTCGCCGGAAGAAGCCTTCAATGCCCACAAGTTTTTCATGCACAATCCATCGCTCTCTGGACGGGGCCGCTCGCTCGCCGCTAGTGTGCCGCAACCCATTCCACGGAAAAAGAAATCGGCGAAGAACAAGTGACCTGGCATACCGGATTCCGCACCGAACCTCCCAGCTACAGGCCCGTGGCCGTGGTCGACATCGGCTCGAACTCGGTCCGCCTTGTCGTCTATGACGGCCTCCGCCGCTCGCCCACCCCGGTGTTCAACGAAAAGATCCTCTGCGGCCTCGGCAAGGGCGTGGCCATCACCGGCAAGCTGAACGAGGCGGCGATCGTGCGCGCTCTTGCAGCGCTCCGCCGCTTCCGCACCCTCGCCAAGCAGATCGGCTGCAAGCAAGTCTTCGCGGTCGCGACCGCAGCGGCGCGCGAAGCGACGAATGGCGAAGACTTTGTCGACAAGGCCGAGAAGGCACTGGGGGCAGGGATCTCCGTTCTCACCGGCAAGGAAGAGGCGCGCTTTGCAGCCCTCGGCGTCATCGCCGGCATTCCCGAGGCCGACGGCGTGGCAGGCGACCTTGGCGGCGGCTCTCTTGAACTCATCGACATCAAGGACGGCAAGCTAAATGAGGGCGTGACGCTGCCGTTGGGGCCGCTCCGCCTCATGGACATGTCGGGCAACGACATGGAACGGGCCCGCGGCATCGTCGATGACTATCTCACCAAGACCGACATTCTCACGCATCTCAACGGCCGCAGCTTCTATGCGGTTGGCGGCGCCTGGCGCAACATCGCCCGCATGCACATGGCCCACGCGCATTATCCGCTGCATGTGCTGCACCAATACACCATGACGCGCTCGCAAGCCGCCGCCATCTCGGAACTGGTGTCGGGACTTTCCGCAGCCGCGCTGAAGGATGTGAAGGACGTCTCCAAGTCGCGTTCGGAAACGCTGCCCTACGGAGCCATGGTGCTTGAGCGACTGCTGCATCATTCGAAGGCGCGTGATGTCGTCTGCTCGGTCTATGGCGTGCGCGAGGGCTATCTCTATGCCCGCCTGCCGCGCAAGAAGATGCGCTCGGATGCGTTGCTCTCGTCATGCTGGGATTTCGCCCGCCGCTATGCGCGCTCGCCCGAACACGAACTCGAACTCTGCGACTGGACCGACCAGATCTTCAGCAGCAAGAGCTTTGCCGAAACCGACGAAGAACAACGCCTGCGCTATGCTGCCTGCCTGCTTGCCGACATCGGCTGGCGGGCGCACCCGGATTACCGTGCGGACCGCTCGCTCAGCATGATCTCGCAGGCGGCCTTCGTGGGCGTAGATCATCCCGGCCGCGTCTTCCTCGCGCTTACGGTGTTCTACCGCTACGAGGGCGAGGTGATGAAGGACGATCTCACCCGCCTTCTGGACGAGCGCGCCATGGAACGCGCCCATCTGCTCAGCTCGATCTTCCGGCTGGCCTACATTCTCTCGGCTGCCATGCCGGGCATGTTGCCCCGCATCGGACTGAAACTCTCAGGCAGCAAGGAACTCGTGCTCACGCTGCCGAAGAAACTTGCCGACCTGATGGGCGAACGGGTGGAGAAGCGTCTCGCCAGCCTTGCCTTCGAGATGGGCCGTACGCCTAGAGTCCAAATTGGCTAGCGCTTGACGATCTGGACCCGGCCCTTTTCCAGCGTGATTGCTGCCCGGCCATACTTGAGATCAAGCGCCACCTCACCGAACACCTGCCGCCGCCAGCCCTGAAGGGCAGGGACGTTGGCGTTGTCATCGACGGCGATGGCGTCGATGTCGGCACTTGAGGCGATGAGCTTGGGAGCAATCCCGTCGCGCTCGCTTACCACCTTGAGGGCGAGCTTGAGGATTTCGGCTGCTGCTTCCTGTGCCGATGACATTTCATCGCCACGGCCCTTGGGGCTTGGAATGTGGGACGGGTCGCGGGCAAGGCCATGGGCCACGGCTTCGAGGATGCCCTTGCCGATCACCGAATCCGCCGAGCCCCGGGGCAGAAGGCGGAGCTGTTGCAGCGCCTCCCGCGTCTGTGGCACCTGGATGGCGATCTCGGCCACGGCATCATCCTTGAGGATGCGGCCGCGCGGCACGTTCTTTTCCTGCGCCTGACGTTCGCGCCAGGCAGCGACCGCGATCAATGCGGCCTGCTGCTTCTTGTTCTGGATGCGGGCCTTGATGCGCCGCCAGCTCTGCTCGGGATCGACGCGGTAGGAGTTCGGATTGGCGAGGTCTTCAAGCTCACCTTCCAGCCAGTCGCTGCGGCTTTCCTTGGCAATCTGCTCCATCAGCTTTTCATAGACGGTGCGGAGATGCGTGACGTCCGAGAGGGCATAGGCCATCTGCTTGTGGGTGAGGGGGCGGCGCGACCAGTCGGTGAACTGCGCCGACTTGTCGATCTGCGCGCCCACCAGCTTGCGCACGATGGCCTCGTAGCCCACCTGGTCGCCGAAGCCGCACACCATGGCGGCGATCTGCGTGTCGAAGATCGGTGTGGGCACGGCATCCGCGAGGTTGATCATGATTTCCACATCCTGCCTGGCGGCGTGGAAGACCTTGAGCACGCGGCTGTCGGCCATCAGCGTGAAGAAGGGCTGAAGGTCGAGGTCCTTCGACAGGGGATCAATGAGGGCGGCATTGCTGCTGCCCGCGACCTGGATGAGGCAGAGCTTCGGGTAGTAGGTCGTTTCCCGCAGGAACTCGGTATCGACCGTGATGAAGCGTTCTTCCACCAGGCTGTCGCAGAAGGCCGCGAGCGCCTCGGTGGTGGTGATGAGGGGGATTTCCTTCTGCAAGCCGCGATCAGACATGGCCGAACACTCGCGCGAAGATCGTGTCGACATGCTTGGTGTGATAGCCCAGGTCGAAGAGGCTCTCGAGTTCCTTGGGTGACAAGTGCGCCGATATCTCCTTGTCCGCTTTCAGGAGGTCAAGGAACTGGCCTTCGCCGCGCCACACCGGCATGGCGTTCCGCTGCACGGCGGCATAGCTGTCCTCGCGGCTCATGCCCTTCTGGGTGAGAGCGAGAAGCACGCGCTGCGAATGCACGAGTCCGCCGAGGCGGTCGAGGTTGCGCTGCATGTTCTCAGGGTACACCAGCAGCTTGTCGATGACACCGGCGAGACGTTTCAATGCAAAGTCGAGATGCACGGTCGCATCAGGCCCGATGCCGCGTTCAACGGAGGAGTGCGAGATATCCCGCTCGTGCCACAGCGCCACGTTCTCCATGGCGGGTGTGACGGCGGAGCGCACGAGGCGGGCGAGGCCCGTCAGGTTTTCGGTGAGCACCGGATTGCGCTTGTGCGGCATGGCCGACGAGCCCTTCTGGCCGGGCGAGAAGTATTCTTCCGCTTCCAGAACCTCGGTGCGCTGCAGGTGACGGATTTCGGTGGCGAGCCGCTCGATCGAACTCGCGATCACGCCCAGCACCGCAAAGAACATGGCGTGACGGTCGCGCGGGATGACCTGGGTGGAGACGGGTTCGACGGCAAGCCCGAGCTTCTCCGCCACGTGCACTTCCACGCTGGGGTCGATGTTGGCGAAGGTGCCGACCGCGCCCGAGATGGCGCAGGTGGCGATTTCCTTCCGCGCGAAGACAAGGCGCTCGCGGGCCCGCTGGAACTCGGCATGGGCAAAGGCAAGCTTGAGGCCGAAGGTGATGGGCTCGGCGTGGATGCCGTGGCTGCGGCCGATGCAGGGCGTAAGCTTGTGCTCGAAGGCGCGGCGCTTGAGCGCGGCCAGCACCTCGTCGATGTCCTTGAGCAGCAGGTCGGCGGCACGGGTGAGCTGGATGTTGAGGCAGGTGTCGAGCACGTCCGAGGAGGTCATGCCCTGATGCACGAAGCGGGCCTCGGGGCCCACGATTTCGGCGAGGTGGGTGAGGAAGGCGATCACGTCATGCTTGGTGACGGCCTCGATCTCGTCGATGCGGGCGGCGCTGAATTCGGCGTCCTTGCCCTTGGCCCAGATGGCCTTGGCCGCCCCCTTGGGAACAATCCCCAGTTCGGCCATGCGGTCAGCGGCATGGGCCTCGATTTCAAACCAGATCTTGTAGCGGGTCTCGGGAGCCCAGATTTGGGCCATTTCCTTGCGGGCGTAACGGGGGATCATAGCAGTCCTTGCAGATGTCCATCGGCCTTAACAAATGTGACCGGGGGCTGTCATCCGACTTGTCTTGGAAAACACCCTCACCCCCGCTTCGCGGACCCTCTCCCCACAGGGGAGAGGGCGAACGCGATCAGCCTTCTCCCGCTGGCGGGAGAAGGTGCCCGAAGGGCGGATGAGGGTGGTTTGCGAGGGGAGAAGGGGGAGAGCCCTAGACCTTCATTTCCACGAGGCGGGAATTGGCGGCAAAATATGCGTCGCCGGTGTTCTTGAAGACCCCGCATTCCATGGGCTTGTTGCCGTAGGATTCGCAGAACTGTTCGCCGTTGGCGCTCCAGCGGCCCTTGCCGCTGCCCTTCGAGTCGTCCTGGTACTCGAAGCTGCCATCGCCATTGTAGGAGATGAAACCGTTACCGTCGGGGCGGGTGTACTGGAAGGTCTTGCCGACGATCGCGGCCTGGATCTCGGGGGCGGTGAAATTGCGGATGACCGCGCCCTGCTGCTGGGGAACGGCGGAGGAACCTTCATTGACGATGCGGATGCCCTTCGGACCCGTTGCACAGGCGCCAAGGGCGAGGCAGGCAATGAGACAAAGACCGACTGACGAACGGTACATTCCGAACACTTCCATGCATGCCCCCGCCCAGCGCCATGTGCCAGATTGGAACCTTGTTCGCAAGGCCAAAGGGCCTGGCTGCTGAAAAGCGTGGCCCGCAGAAAGCGTGCAGACTCAGATGTCGGCCCCCAGCACGATCACCTTGGCGCCCTTGGGCACCCGGTCAAAGAGATCCGCCACGTCTTCGTTCAGCATGCGGATGCAACCTGACGACATGGCCTTGCCGATCGAGTTCGGCTCGTTGGTGCCGTGGATGCGGTAGAGCGTGTCCTGACCGTTCGAGAACAGGTAGAGCGCGCGTGCCCCCAGCGGATTGTTGGGTCCGCCCGGCATGCCGTTGTTCCATTCCGCTGCATGCGCATCGCGGTAGGTCATCTCTTCCGGCGGAATCCAGCGCGGCCAGCGGCGCTTCATCTGAACGACGGCTTCGCCCGACCAGGCGAAGCCCTGGCGGCCCACGCCGACGCCATAGCGAATCGCCATGTTGTTCTCGAGCACGAGGTAGAGGAAGCGCTTCGACGGATCCACGATGATCGTGCCAGGAGACTCCATGCCCTCGTAGTGGACCATCTGGCGGTGGAATTTTTCCGGAATGCTGTCGAGGTCAGCCGGCGTGATCGGAAAATCGACGGGTGATTCGGGCGGCGGAAAGAGCGACGGATCGCGCCCCATGATCTCGCCTTCCTCGCCCCCATAAAGCGGATGCTGCTGCGCCAGTGCAGCCGAGACGGGAAGGGCGGCGGCCGCCATTGCAAGCACGCCGGAAAGGAAGAAACGTCGGGAGAGAGTGGACATGTGTGTGAAAGCCATGATCCGGTTGCAGGGGATCGAATGACTCACATGTAGGTATTGCCCACGGCTTTGCCATGTTTTTTATGCGGCAAGTTTGTGGAACCATTCACACTTATGCGAGTGTGAAGGTCGCCTGTCCCACCTTGTAGGTGTTGCCGGAGCCGCTGAAGGGCTGGCAGGTCATGGGAACGCCCTTGGGCAGGAACGGTGCGGGCGCAAAGCTTTCGCAAAGTTGTCCGTCCTTCACCGACCACTTGCCGGTTGTGGTGCCCTTGCCGGTCACCTCCACAAGCGAGCTGCCGTCGTCGGCATAGAGGGTCACGCCGCTGTTCTTCGGGCTCGCCCACTTCCAGCTCTTGCCGGAGAGGATCTGCTTGATCTGTCCGGCGCTCATCATGCCGGGCGCCATGGGCTGCGGGTTCAGGTCAACCTGCGGCTCGGCGGGCGCCGGCTCGGGATTGTCCTTGAAAATGTTCATGTTGGTGCAACCCGTGAGAGCCACGAGGCTTGCAGCAGCCAGAACAACCATCGACTTCTTCATTTCAATTCCCCCAAAACACCAGCCCGGTACCCATAACCTGTGTCAGGATTAGGGAGAAACCGAACTTTTGCCCCGGATTGGGGCGGCACTCTCGGCAATCGAACAACCTTCGATTGCGCAATCAGGGTGCTTTCCCAGTTCGGCGCGAACGTCTTTCCGGCCCGGCGTTACCACAGCCTTGCCATCGGAGGCCATCTGGAATGGGACCTGATCGGCCGACCCGAACCAGGGAGAAATTTCATCCGCAGCAGCCGGGGTAACCATAGCAAGGAACATCAGGACAAAATAACGCATTACAGGCCTCCGCAACGCTGCTCACACATTACGGCATTGTCGCCCCGACATGGTTACCGGACTGTTAATACCGTATGCAGCGCTTCCAGAATCTCCCCCGAAGCAGTTTCCTGAAGCAGGTTTCACTCCGAATGACATCCATCACGCCGGCCCATGTCTATCCCATCCTGATGCTGATTGCATCCAACGTGTTCATGACCTTCGCCTGGTATGGGCATCTCGCCTACAAGCAGAAGGCGCTGTGGCTCGTCGTGCTGGCAAGCTGGATCATCGCCTTCTTCGAATACTGCCTCGCCGTGCCGGCGAACCGTATCGGCAGTGCCGTCTACAGTGCGGCTGAACTGAAGACGATCCAGGAGGTCATCACCTTCAGCGTCTTCATCGTGTTCTCGGTCTTCTGGCTGAAGGAGGCGATCACCCTGCAGCATGTCATCGGCTTCGCCGTCATCGTGGTGGGCGCAACGATCGTGTTCCGGGCATGAACTACCGTCACGCCTATCACGCCGGAAACCATGCGGACGTGCTGAAGCACGCCGTGCTGGCCCGCGTGCTCGGCTATCTCGTGCAGAAGGACAAGCCGCTCGCCGTGCTCGATGCCCATGCCGGCATTGGCCGCTACGACCTCAAGGGCGCCGAGGCCTACAAGACCGGAGAATGGAAGGATGGCATCGGCAGGCTGCTCGCCGAGCCGCTGCCGGAAGACGCGCGCGGCCTTCTTGCCACCTATCTCAACATGATCCGCGATCTCAATCCGGACGGCACCCTGCGCATCTATCCGGGCTCGCCCGAGATCATTGCCCGGCTGTTGCGACGGAGCGACCGCATCATCCTCAACGAACTTCATCCTGCCGATGCCGATACGCTGGCGGCGCGCTATGCGTCCGACAAGCGCGTGCGCATCACCCGCGTCGATGCGGCCCAGGCGGTGAAGGCGGAACTGCCCTTCACCGAGCGGCGTGGCGTGGTGCTGATCGATCCCGCTTTCGAGGTTGCGGGCGAACTTGAAAAGATGGCACGCATGCTCGGCCACATTCACGCCCGCATGCAGAACACCACCATCATTGCCTGGTATCCGCTGAAGCAAGAGGGCGCCGAGGCTGCCCTGCTGGATGCGGCCACGGCACTGCCCTGTGCGGGCACGATTGCCGCCGAACTGCGGGTGCGGGAAGGCTTTGCGGAAGGGGGCCTTGCGGGCTCGGGCGTCGTCGTCGTCAATCCGCCGCACACGCTGAAGGCGGAACTCGGCATCATCCTGCCGGTGCTGGCGGCGCGCCTTGGTGCCGCGAAGTGGGGCAGGGGCAGCGTGAGAGAACTCACGCCACCCCGGTAGGTTCGATCAGGATCAGTTGGCCGCAGCGGCGATGGCCTTCGACAGGTCGCCGTATTCCTCGCAGGTCGTGCCGCAACGCTTCTCGATTTCGGCGAGTTGCAGCTTGGCGAGATCAAGCTTGCCGGCAGCGGCATAGCCTTCACCCAGATATTCGCGGGCGCGGACGAAATCCGGGTTCATCGCCAGGGCGCGCTGGTAGAAACCGACGGCAACATCCAGGCGGCCCGCCTTGCGGTGGCTGTAGCCCTGCATGTTGAGCACGTCCGGATCCTTCTGGTCGGCCATTTCGAGCAGGTCGAGGGCCCAGTCATATTCGCCTTCCTTGGCGAGCGCATAACCCTGCTGATAGAGTTCCTGCGGCGTGAGCAGCTCAGCCGCCACGTTCACGCACTTGGCCTTCTTCTTGCCGCTGACCATCACCATCTTCACGGCTTGGCCCTTCTTGCACTTGAGCTTCTTGGGCGAAGTCGTCGGTGTGTTGGCGGGGCCGCCGCCTCCACCACCGCCACCGCCACCCCCGCCGCCGCCGGCGGCAATGCTGACTGCAGGCATGATTGCCACGCTGGCGGCAAGAACGCCTGAAAACAGGATGCGTTTGAGATGGGTCATGATCAGTTCCTCCGTATTGTAACCGGAGATGATATTAAACTTCCTGCTGCAGCGCACCGGCGGAATGGGGTGCTGATCGTCACGTTTTCGTGTGCGGAGCGTGAGAGGCGATGGACCGGCAGGCAAAAACCCCGGCCTCAGCCGTTTTTGTAGATCCACGCCAAGCGTGACAGGAACTGCTGGTCCGGCATCATGCGCAGCACGAGATTGCGCGCTGCCGCCATCGGTCCCTTTGCGCTGTAGATCTGACCCTGCCGCACGCTCGCCTGGTGAACCGTAGCGACGCGCGGCATGCGCTTGTTGAGATGGGCGAAGTTCACGGGCAGCGTGCCGGCATCGCGCAGCAAGTCCGCGAGCAGGGCCGCATCCTCGAGCGCCATGGCCGAGCCCTGGGCGAAGTAGGGCACGGTGCCGTGCGCCGAGTCGCCGAGGAGTGCCACGCGCCCCTTCACCCAGCTGGAAAGTGGCGGCACATGGCGCGCTTCCCACGGCAGCCACTTTCCGGCGCCCGCGAGAATGTCCTGCAGGCCCGCGCAGCATTGCTCGATGATCTCGTCGGTGAGTTGCCCGTCGTGGGCGACGAGCACGATGTTGAGCCGGTGCTCCTTGCCCACAGGGTAGTGCACGCAGTGGAACCCGCGGCCCATCCACAGGTTCACGCAGTCACCGTCGGCAAGTGTTGCCGGCATGTCGGTGAGGGCACGGTAGATGATCTGCCCCGCGAACACCGAAGCGCTGCCCGGCCACAGCTTCTGGCGGATGCCGGAACGCATGCCGTCGGCGGCGATCAACACATCGCCCGAATGGCTCGTGCCGTCCTGCAGGGTCAGCGACACGCCATCCACGTCTTCGCTGATGTCCTGGACGGCGCTGCCGCCGCGGATGGTGATCGACGGGTGTTCTGCGGCAGCGGCGAGAAGCGCGCCATGAAGGTGGGCCCGGTGGGCCACGCGATAGGGCGCACCGAACATTGCCTCAAAGGCGCCGGCAAGCTGCACCCGCCTGACCGTGCGGCCAGACATGGCGTCGCGGAGGATGATGGCGGGCGGTGCGGTGGCGATGGCCGCGACCTCGCTCCAGGCCCCGATTCGCTGCAGGGCCTTCACGGCGTTGGGTCCGATCTGGAGGCCGGCACCCACTTCCTCGAAGGCACCGGCGCGTTCGAACACCAGGGCCTCGCGCCCGGAGACGGCGGCTGCGAGAGCTGCTGCGACACCGGCGATTCCGCCGCCGGCAACGAGGATGGGGAGCTGTTTCACAAACGCCATTCTGCCATGCCGGGCGGCGATTTTAATGCGGCGGATTGATGCTTGCGGGGGGCCGCGCAACCCCTTATGCCGCCTCCCAAAGCAAGAGGACTGCCATGGGCTTTATTTCCGACGCACTGAACCGCATCCAGCCATCTGCCACGATTGCCATCTCCAACAAGGCCTCTGCCATGCAGGCGGAAGGCAAGGACGTGATCGGGCTCGCGGCCGGCGAACCGGATTTCGATACGCCCGACAACATCAAGGACGCGGCGATTGCTGCCATCAAGGCAGGCAAGACCAAGTACACCGCGGTGGATGGCATCGCCGAACTGAAGAAGGCGGTGGCCGCCAAGTTCAAGCGCGAGAACGGGCTTGAGTACAAGACCTCGCAGGTGTCGATCGGCACGGGCGGAAAGCAGGTGCTTTTCAACGCCTTGATGGCGACCGTGAACCCGGGAGATGAAGTCATCGTTCCGGCCCCTTACTGGGTGAGCTATCCGGATATCGTGATGCTTGCGGGCGGCACGCCGGTGATCGTCCAGGGGCCGGCCGACAAGGGCTTCAAGCTGCAGGCCGCCGACCTTGCCAAGGCGATCACGCCCAAGACCAAGTGGCTGATCCTGAACTCGCCGTCGAACCCCTCGGGTGCCGCCTACACGCGTGACGAACTGAAGGCCATCGCCGAGGTGCTGCTCAAGCATCCGCAGGTCTGGGTGCTCACCGACGACATGTACGAGCACCTCGTCTATGACACGTTCGAATTCACCACCATCGCCCAAGTGGAGCCTCGGCTCTACGACCGAACGCTCACCATGAACGGCGTCTCCAAGTCCTACTGCATGACAGGCTGGCGCATCGGCTACGGCGCAGGCCCCGAGGTGCTGATCAAGGCCATGGCCAAGCTGCAGTCGCAGTCGACCTCCAACCCGTCCTCCATCGCCCAGTGGGCGGCTGTCGAGGCGCTGAATGGTCCGCAGGATTTCATCGCCGCCAACAACAAGGTGTTCAAGGAGCGCCGTGACCTCGTGGTCTCCATGCTGAACCAGGCGAGGGGCCTCCACTGTTCGACGCCGGAAGGGGCCTTCTATGTTTATCCCTCCTGCGCCGGCCTCATCGGCAAGACCGCGCCGTCGGGCACGGTGATCGCGAACGACGAAGTGTTCGTCACCGAGCTCCTCGCGGCGGAAGGCGTTGCCGCCGTCCACGGTGCGGCCTTCGGCACCTCGCCGTTCTTCCGCATCTCCTATGCGACGGCCACCAAGACTCTCGAAACGGCCTGCGAGCGCATCCAGCGCTTCTGCGCCTCACTGCGCTAAGGACACCCTCGATGTACGACGTTTCCGTTCCGGTCCTCATCCACAGCCTCAAGGCGCTTGCTGCCATCCTGAAGAAGGCGGAGGCCCATTGCGAGGCACGCAAGATCAAGCCCGAGGCGCTGCTGACCTTCCGGCTCTTCCCGGACATGTTTCCGCTGACCTCCCAGGTGCAGCTCGCCTCCGACTTCGCCAAGGGCGCAGGTGCCCGCCTGTCCGGCACCGCCAATCCGAGCTATGCCGACGAAGAGAAGACCTTCGCCGAACTGCAGGCGCGTCTCGCCAAGACGATTGCCTTCCTGGAATCCCTCGACTCAGCTGCCTTCGCCGGAGCCGAAACGCGCATGGTCAAGGTGCGGATTTCGCGGGACATCGAAAAGGAAATGACCGGTCAGGAGTATTTCAACCGGAACGCATTGCCGAATTTTTATTTCCATATTACAACGGCTTACAACATTCTGCGTCATAACGGCCTGGAGCTCGGAAAAGGGGACTTCCTTGGCCGCAACATTTGAGGGAAAATAACCTAGCCGCCTCAATCCTGACGCACTTTGCGCCGAATTGCATCCCACTGACTTTCAAGGAGAATACTATGAAGTTGAAGTTTGCAGCACTTGCCCTTGCCGCCACCACGGTTGCCGCCGCAGCCACCGATCTTCCGGCTGAAGCGGGCTCCTATGGCGTGAAGGTGGGCGTGCTCCGCTGCCACGTCGATGGCGGCGTTGGCTTCATCATCGGCTCGTCGAAGAACGTCGAGTGCGTGTTCCGCCGTTCGGGCGGCGGCCACGAGCGTTATGAAGGCTCGATCGGCAAGCTCGGCGTCGACATCGGCGTCACCCATCAGGCAGAACTCGCCTGGATCGTTTTCGCGCCCGGCAAGATCGGCCATGACGCGCTGAAGGGCAGCTACACCGGCGCCAACGCCGAAGCGACCGTCGGCATCGGCCTCGGCGCCAACGTTCTCGTCGGTGGCTTCAAGAAGGGCATCAACCTTCAGCCGATCAGCCTTCAGGCCCAGGAAGGCCTGAACGTGGCTGCCGGCGTGGCCAGCCTCCACCTGCGCTGATCAGATCGCGCACGAACGAATTGAAAGGCGCTCCGCGAAAGCGGAGCGCCTTTTTCATGTCCGCAGTCAGTTTGAAAGTGGCGGCGGCTTGAAAGGCACGGCGATGAAGCGCCGGTCCGAGCCTTCGAAACCGCGGCTAAAAACGCCGATCAGCGCCACGAAGGTCTCTTCCTGCTGGCCATAACCCGCAGGCGCGAAGACGGCCTCGATGTCATAGGCGTGCGGGCAGAAGCGCGACTTCGGGATCGCCGTGTCGCGCGTGGCGGTGATGCTCTTGCCGGACTTCACGTCCTTCACCGTCACCTCGAGGCCAACGGGCGTTGCGATGTCGAGATCGGTGCAATCGGCAGGGGCGGGCAGGGCCACGTCCTTCACTTCGATCTCCCAGGTGCCGGTCGCGTCGTAGTTCGAGGGATTGCCCGATGAATCATAGTAGCGGGCGAAACGCACCTTGCGGCGATCCGCCTGCCCAACCTGCGTGAACGGCAGATAGGCCAGCGTATCGACGGCGCTCGTGGCCTTCACGCTGTCGATCACCGGCTTCGCCTGCTGGATCGCCTTGGCGCGGGCGGCATCGATGTTGCCGTCCTCGCTTTCGTCCTGCACCCGCACGGGCGAGCCCTTCACCCATGTATCGTTGCCAAGGTCGATGACGAAGATGTCGGAATAGGCGAAGCCCGAGCCATCCTGCACGCCATATTGCTCGAAGGCGAAGTAGCGATTGTCCGGCGAGAAGCCGATGGCGCGGGACTGCGCTCCGTCGGCGGCGTGGGCGGCACCCGCGAGCGGGAGAAGCAGCAGTGCGGCCAGTCGCAACCGCATCAGAAGGCCTTGAAGGTGACGAGCGTGTAGGTGTCGCGGATGCCCGGCACGGTCTGGATGCGGTCGGCGATGAAGCGGCCCACGTCCTGGTCTTCCTCGAGATAGAGCTTCACCAGAAGATCGAAGCCCCCGGCGGTGGAATAGATCTCGGAGGCGATTTCGGAATCGGCGATGGCCGACGCCACCTCGTAGGACTTGCCGAGTTCACATTTGATCTGAACGAAATAGGCGCGCATGGGCAATCCTCAAGGCTGCGGGTCTTCGGCAAACTGCGCCGCGCTCCAGCGATACCAGTCGAAGTGCTGGGTCACGAGATCGCCGCGGGAATCGAACTGCAGGGTGCCGAGAAGGGTGGAGATGGTGTTGCCGCCCTTGATCCAGTCCGCCATAGCGCGGCCGTTGTTGACGCCGGCGGCCTTCGCAGCGGCAGCAAAGACCTCGACTGCGGCGAAGGAGGGCAGGGTGGCGCCTTCGGTTCCTGCATCGCCGGTGAGCACCTGTTCGACCTTGAACTTGTTGGCAAGCGTCAGGGGATCAACACCAAAGGTCACGCGCGTGCCTTCTCCGGCATCTTCCGCCTTCTGCCAGTAGACTTCATTCAGCAGGAGATCGGGACCATAGAACTGCGCCGCCACGTTCTCCTCGCGGAGCGCCTTGGCGAGATTGCCGGCATCGGTGGCAGTGAGGGCGAAATAGACGACCGTGCTGCCGGCGGCCTTCACCGCCGTCACCACGTCCGTGAAATTCGTCGTGCCCGGCTTGATCACCTGCTCGACGCCATTGGAGAGGCGGCCCTTCAGGCGCTCGACGATGCTGCGCATGGAGGGCGTGCCGTCGCTGATGATCGCGACCTTGGCGGCGGCATCGTCCTTCAGGATGCGCGCCGCTGCCACATCGGCCTGGGCGTCGTCGCGCGAGGCAAGTCGTACCACGTTCCAGTTCTGCTGGTCGGTGACGGCAGGGAGCGTGGCGGAGGGCGTGATGGCGAGGATGCCGGCCTCGAGATAGGTCTTGGCGGCGGCGATGGTGGCGCCGGAACAAAAGTGCCCGACGACCACGCGCACGTCCTGGCGGGCGAGATCCTGCGAGACATCGAAGGCGCGGCGCGTATCGCAGGCATCATCGACCACGACCGAGCGCAGCGGCTCGCCGTTGATGCCGCCGCCTGCATTCACCACCGTGATTGCTGCTTCCACACCGGCTGCCATCTGCTTTCCGAAAACGGCATTGGGGCCGCTCATTGGACCCGCGACCCCGACGAGGATGTCGGCGGAGGCGGGAGACGAAACTGCCAAGACCGCAAGCAGAAGAGGAATGAAACGCAAGGCCGCGACTCCGGTGGACCGGCTCAAGCTATTGCGCGGCCAGCACATTCGCAAGTGCGAAAGAAAAAACCGCCCGGACGTGTGTCCGGGCGGCGTTCTCAGCCGAAGCTGATGAGAGAACTATTCGTTCTGGATGTAGGTGAAGGAGCCGTCGGCCTGCTTCTTCCAGGTGTAGAGAACGTAGTCCGGACGGGTGATGTCACCCTTCGCGTCGTAACCGATGTCGCCAATGGCGGTCGGCCACGGGCCGTTCTTCTTGATGGAGTCGGCGACAGCCTGAGCGTCGTCGTTCTTGCCAACCTTGCCAGCAGCGCCGGCAATGACCTGCATCGCAGCGTAGGAGTACAGCGTGTAGGCTTCGGGTTCGAAGCCGGCAGCGCGGAACTTCTCGACGATGTCCTTGGCTTCCGGACGCTTGCGCGGATCGGGAGCGAAGGTCATGAGCGTGCCTTCAACAGCCGGACCGGCGATCGAAGCGAGTTCGTTCGACACGATGCCGTCGCCGGACATGAAGGTGGCGTTCAGGCCGGCGTCAGCCGCCTGGCGCTTCAGGAGGCCGAATTCCGTGTGGAGGCCGCCCCAGTAGACGAAGTTGACGCCTGCGTCCTTCATCTTGGTGATGAGGGCCGAGAAGTCCTTGTCGCCAACGTTGACGCCTTCATAGAGGGCTTCGGTCACGCCGCCGCCGTTCATCGCCTTCTTGGTTTCGTCAGCCAGACCCTGGCCGTACGGCGTCTTGTCGTGGAGGACGGCGATCTTGCCATCCTTGAAGTTCTTCACGATGTAAGCGCCGGCAACCGCGCCCTGCTGGTCGTCACGGCCGCAGGTACGGAAGGTGTTCCACAGACCACGCTCGGTGACCTGCGGGTTGGTGGCCGAGGGAGAGATCACGAGCACGCCGTTTTCAGCGTAGACTTCCGAGGCCGGAATGGTGACGCCCGAGTTGAAGTGGCCGATGACGTACTTGACGCCGTCAGCAACGAACTTCTGCGCAACCGACACGCCCTGCTTCGGGTCCGACACGTCGTCGCCGAAGGTGAGCTTGATCTGTTCGCCGTTGATGCCGCCCTTGGCATTGATGTCGGCGGCAGCCTGTTCGGCACCCTTCTGCAGCTGAGCGCCGAAAGCGGCGTTCGGGCCGGTCAAAGGACCGGCAACGCCGATCAGGATGTCTGCCCAGGCAGCGCTCGATACGGCAACCATGGCCGCAAGCGCAAAGCCCGACATGAGGATTTTCTTCATTTCACAACTCCCTGTGTGTGATTTTGGGTCTTTCGAAGGTCCCTTTCGCGGTGCCCTGTCATCGTGATCGTCCGATGCGCGGGGGCTCCACTTGGGGTCAAGATTTGCCCATTTTCAGGCAAATGTCACGCTGATTCAGACCGGAAATACAGTGCTTTCCGGACTGTCAGGCAAATTGCGTTAACTCTTGTTGCGCCAGCCGAACGGAGAGGTCTTCTCGTAAAGCCAGTGATACTGACGCGTCATCTGGCCCGTGCGGGTGTAGCGCCAGCCCAGCCAGACGAACACGCCCAGCACCACCGCATCAACGAGATAGCGGGTGAGGCTGAGGAACGGCGCTTGGTAAAGTGCGAAGTGCAGGAAGCGCGCACCCGCTGCAAGGAGCAGGGTGACGGCGAGGAGGTTCCACACCGGCTTCCAGTCGTTGGCGATGGACCGGCCCGCCGCCCAGGCCGCACCAAGGCAGAGCGCCACGAAGGCGTATTCGCCGGCGAGTGCCGTACCTGTAAAGATGTCTTCGAGCATGATCTCTCTCCTCAATGCCCGGTTTCAAGATAAGCGGCGCGCACCTCAGGATTGGCCAGGAGTTCGCGGCCCGTGCCGGTGAGCGTGATGTTGCCGTTCACCATCACGTAGGCGCGGCTGGCAAGCTTGAGCGCGCCAAAGGCGTTCTGCTCCACGAGGAAGACGGTGAGGCCCTTCTCGCGGTTGAGCGTGCGGATGGCATCGAAGATCTGCTGCACGATGATGGGCGCAAGGCCGAGCGAGGGCTCGTCCAGCAGCAGGAGCTTCGGGCGTGCCATCAGTGCGCGGCCGATCGCCAGCATCTGCTGTTCGCCGCCCGAGAGCGTACCGGCGCGTTGCGAGATGCGCTCCTTGAGGCGGGGGAAGAGCTTGAAGATCTCCTGGGAGTCTTCGTCGAAATACTTGAGGCCGTTGATGTTGGCGCCCATCTGCAGGTTCTCGAGCACGGTCATGCGCGGGAAGATGCGGCGGCCTTCGGGAGACTGCGCGATGCCAAGACGGGCGATCTCGTGGGTCGGCATGTTGGTGATGTCGCGGCCCTCGAAGGTGATGGTGCCCTTGCGCGCGCGCGGCGTGCCGAAGATGGTCATCATCAGCGTCGACTTGCCGGCACCGTTCGAGCCAATCAGGGTCGCGATCTCGCCCTGGCGGACTTCGAAGTCGATGCCCTTCAGCGCCTGGATGTTGCCGTAGAAGGTTTCAACCCCCTTGCCGGAGAGGAGAATGTCGCTCATGCCCGGCCTCCCTTCTTGCTCTTGCTGGCCGTCTTCGCGGCGGTTTTCTTGGCGGGAGCCTTCTTTGCAGCCGTCTTCTTGGCAGCAGCCTTCTTGGCCGGAGCCTTTTTCGCGGCTGCCTTGACCGGCGCCTTTTCCGTCACGGGGGCAGGGGCGGCCACGGGAGCTGCTTCCGCCTTGGCAGGCGCCGCCTCATCCGGCAGCTTCAGGACTGGCGGCGGCGGAATGTTCACCCGCTCGCTCTTGAACTCGGGCGCAAGCTTGGGCAGCGGAGCGCGGGCCGCGGGAGCAGGCGCATCTGCCGCCTTTGCTGCAGGCTTCGCGGCACTGGCCTTGGCCTCGGCCTTGACGATGGCGTTGATCTCCTCCTCGACGTCCTCGACGCCGAGATAGGCGCGGATCACCGCCGGATCGTTCTTCACCGTGTCGGGCGTGCCGTCGGAAATCTTCTTGCCGTAGTCCAGCACCACCACGTGGTCGGAAATTCCCATCACCACGCTCATGTCGTGTTCGATGAGGAGGATCGCCATGTTGTGGTCATCGCGGATCGAGCGCAGCAGCTTGTTGAGATCGTCGGACTCGCGCGGGTTTAGGCCAGCGGCGGGTTCGTCGAGACAGAGAAGCTCAGGCCCGGTGCACATGGCGCGGGCGATCTCGAGGCGGCGCTGGGCGCCGTAGGGCAGGTCGCCCGCCGGATCGTCGGCACGGGCGAGAAGGCCGATGCGGTCGAGCCAGAAGCGCGCCTTGTCCTTCGCCTCGGCGGCGAAGGTCTTGTAGTGCGAGAGGCCGAGCAGGCCGCCGATCGTATAGTACGACGCCTTGTTGAGGGCGTTGTGCTGGGCCACCAGCAGGTTTTCCAGAAGCGTCAGGCCCGAGAACAGGCGCAGGTTCTGGAAGGTGCGGGCCACCTTCGCCTCGCGGTTCACCAGATAGTCGGGCAGCCGCTCGAGGAGGTAGGTCTCGCCGTTGTTGCGGGTCAGCTTCATCATGCCCTGGGTGGGCTTGTAGAAGCCGGTGATGCAGTTGAACACCGTGGTCTTGCCGGCGCCGTTGGGGCCGATCAGCGCGGTGATCTCGCCGCGGCGGGCCTCGAAGCTCAGATCGTTGACGGCGACGAGGCCGCCGAAGATCATCGACAGGTGTTCGACGGAAAGGATGGTCGTCTTGCTCGTCATGATCAGCCGTGGCCTTCCTTGGTGAATTTTCCGGAGATGGCCTTGCGTTCCGCGTGGAGGAAGTCGGAGGGTTCGCGTGTGCCCACGAAGCCGCGCGGCTTGTAGAGCATCACCAGCACCATGGCCAAGCCGAAGATCAGCATGCGGTAGAGTTCCGGCGTGAAGTCGGGCCCGAAGATGATCTTGAGGAAGTCCATCTGGCGCAGGAGTTCTGTACCGCCCACCATGACGATGGCTGCAACCGCGATGCCGCTGAGCGAACCCATGCCGCCGAGCACGACGATGGCGAGGATCACTGCCAACTCGAGGAAGACGAAGCTTTCCGGCGAGACGAAGCCCTGGCGCACGGCGAAGAAGGCGCCGGCGAAGCCGCCGAACATGGCGCCGATGGCGAAGGCGGTGAGCTTGGTGGTGGTGGTGTTGATGCCGAGCGAGCGGCAGGCGATCTCGTCTTCACGCAGGGCTTCCCAGGCGCGGCCGATGGGCAGGCGGCGCAGGCGGATGGTGACGAAGGCCGTGACCATGCAGAGCGCGAGGATGAGATAGTACAGGAACACCTTGTACCAGACCGACGACATCGGAAGCCCGAAGGTGGCGGCGAAGCCATCCGGCTTGGCGGTGAATTCATAGAAGCCGAAGAGCGTGGCCTTGGCGATGCCGGAGACACCGAAGGTGCCCTTGGTCACCGCCGTCCAGTTGATGAGGACGAGGCGGATGATTTCACCGAAGGCGAGGGTCACGATGGCGAGGTAGTCGCCGCGCAGGCGCAGCACCGGGAAGCCGAGGATCATGCCCCAGAAGGCCGCAAGAATGCCGGCGAGCGGCAGCAGGATCCAGAACGACAATCCGAAGTAGGACGAGAGCAGGGCGTAGGAGTAGGCGCCAACCGCGTAGAAGGCAACGTAGCCCAGGTCGAGCAGGCCCGCGAGGCCGACGACGATGTTGAGGCCCCAGGCCAGCATCACGTAGATCAGGATCTGGATGCCGAAGTTGTCGATCCACTTCAGCGAACCGTTCACACCGAACACGGTGAGCATGAGGAACGGGTAGATGAGGAGGAAGGCGAGCGCCAGCTTGTAGAAGTTCTGGCGGAACCAGCTCACCTCTTCGCTGGGCTTCTGGGCCGCCTTGGAGGCGCGGCGCGCGGCGAGGGCGGGCGAGACGAAGGCCGTCATGGCGAAGCGGATCACCATCGCGGCGGCCACCATGCTGAAGAGCAGGCCCCAGCGCTGGATGAGGATCAGTTCGTTCTTGATGTTCTGGTCGGTGCGGAAGCCGATCAGCAGGATGAAGAGGCCGAAGACGACGAGGCCGGCATATAAGGCATCGCGCGCGGCTTGCTGGAACAGGTTGCCCTGCGCTTTCGATTGATCGCTCATGATTGGCTTAGACCTTTTCCACTTCGGGGCGGCCGAGAATGCCCGACGGCATGAAGATGAGCACGATGGCGAGAATGCTGAAGGCGGCGACGTCCTTGTAGTCGATCGAGAAGTAGGCCGACCACAGGGCTTCGATGAGGCCGATCAGCAGGCCGCCCAGCACGGCGCCCGGCAGCGAGCCGATGCCGCCCAGCACCGCGGCGGTGAAGGCCTTCACGCCCGGCACGAAGCCGTCGGAGAAGACGATGACGCCATAATAGGTGAGGTAGAGCGTGCCGGCGACGGCGGCGAGTGCGGCACCCATGATGAAGGTGACGGAGATGGTCTTGTCCACGTCGATGCCGAGGAGTGCGGCCATCTTGCGGTCCTGCTCGCAGGCGCGCTGGGCGCGGCCGAGCGGCGTGCGGTGCACGAGATACCAGAAGGCGGAGAGCAGCACCACGGTGACAACCACGATCAGGATCTGCTTCCATGACACGGTGACGTTGGGCGTGATGTTGAAGCCGCCGGAGACGAGCGCCGGGATCGGCTTGTTGCGCGGGCCCTGGGCCACCTGGAGGAAGTTCGAGAGCACGATCGACATGCCGATCGCGGTGATCAGGGGCGCAAGGCGGAAGGAGCCGCGCAGCGGCTTGTAGGCCACCCGTTCGATCGTCCAGTTCCACAGGCTGGTCAACACCAGCGCCACCGCCATCATGATGAGAAGGGCGAAGGCGGCGGGGAAGCCGGCGATGAAGGAGGTGAGGATGAGATAGACGATCAGGGCCATGAAGGCCCCCACGGTGAAGATGTCGCCGTGGGCGAAGTTGATCATGCCGACAATGCCGTACACCATGGTGTAACCAATGGCGATCAGGCCGTAGATCGACCCCAGCGTGAGGCCGTTAATGAGCTGCTGGAGGAAATACTCCATGTGCCCCCCTATGAAATTGACGCGTGTCTTGTATGTCCGAAGCTCATGAGCGGCCCGGTATCGGCGCGGTTTTAGAGAAGGCGACCCATAAAGACAAGTGTAGCAACCAGCGGATTCCCGGGGTTTGCACAGCCAAGGTGGCGAAAGAAAACTGAAGAACGGCTCTGGCAAGTGAAATTCACTGATCCCATTCCAGTTCTTAATGATCAGCGTCCGGATTCATGTTCTTGCCGTTATCGGTGTTGACCGGCACGGCGAACTGGTGCAAAGGCCGATATATATCCGTTCGACATATATCGGAGTGATGCATTGAACGTCAAAACGCTGTGCCTGGGCTTTCTCGCAATGCGGGAAGCCACGGGCTATGAAATCAAGAAGGAGTTCGAAGAGGGCTTCTTCAGCCATTTCATCGAAGCGAGTTATGGCTCGATCTACCCGGCGCTGAACCAGCTGGCCGCCCAGGCGCTCGTCACCGTGCGTGAGGAAGAGCAGGCGGGGAAGCCCGACAAGAAGGTTTATGCCATCACGGATGCGGGCCGCGCCGTTTTGTCAAAGTGGATTGCAGTCGTTCCGGCCCGGGACAAATACAAGTCCGAGTTTCTGTTCGAGATGATGCTTCGGCAGTACTTGCAGCCTGAACATGTGGTATTGGCTGTCGAAACACAATTGGCGCATTTGCGCACAGACCTTGAGAATATCAGGCATTGCCGGGAAAAGTGTGTTGACCCGGGGATGCAGGCAGGTGGCCCGGACTTCGTCCTGGGCTACGGCGAAACGGTACTGACAGCGGCTGTCAGCTACCTCGAACGTAAACTGGTGGAACTGGGTGTGCCGCAGGCCCCATCCGTTGCCGCTGAATAACTGATCTGGAGACGAGCGAAATGATCCGCCGCATCATCTATTTTCTTTTGGCCACCATTGTCTTTGGCGGACTCGCCGGGGCCATTGCCTTCTATGCCTTCGACTTCAAGCCGAAGATGATCGCCAACATCATCATGAGCGCGCCCCGGCCGCCGGTGACCATTGCGGCGGAAGATGCCAAGACCGAGACGTGGCAGCCCACGATCGCGGGCATCGGCACGCTGCAGGCCGCGGACGGCATCGACATCACCCCGCAAGTGGGTGGCACGGTGCAGAAGATCTTCTTCGACTCCGGCGTGATGGTGAAGAAGGGCGATACGCTCGTCCAGCTCGACACCGCCACGGACGAGGCCGACCTTCGCAGCCTGCAGGCCCAGCTTGCCAACGCCGAGGTGGACCTGAAGCGGAAGAAGGAAGTGTTCGACAAGGGCTTTGCCGCCAAGGCGGCGGTTGATGCTGCCCAGTCGCTCCGTGACCAGCTTGCCGCCAACGCCGAGCGCGTTGAAGCGCAGATGAAGCTCAAGACCGTTGTCGCCCCCTGGGATGGCATGGTGGGTCTGCGCTCGATCTCGGTCGGCAGCTATCTCGCCGCCGGCCAGAAGATCACCTGGCTGCAGAAGACCGACACCATCTTCGCGGACTTCACCGTGACCGAAGCCGACTTCGGCAAGATCAAGCCCGGCCTCAAGGTCAAGGCACGCTTTGCCGCCTATCCTGACCAGGTGTTCGAGGGCGAAGTCGCAACCTCCGATGCGCGCGTCTCCAACGAGAGCCGCACCATCACGGTCCGCGCCAAGCTGCCGAACCCGGACAACAAGCTGTTGCCGGGCATGTATGCCAATGTCGAAGTGGAAGCGGGCGACCCCGTCGAGGTGGTGACCGTGCCGCAGACGGCGGTGACCTTCTCGCTCTACGGCGATACGATCTTCGCGGTCGTGCCAGCCACCAAGCTTGATCCCAAGGCCAAGGAGGGCGACCTCGCGGCCGAACGGCGCATCGTCAAGACCGGAACGGTCCGCGACGGGCGCATTGCCATCACGAAGGGCATTGAGGTGGGCGAGAAGATCGTCACCGCAGGCCAGAACAAGGTCGAGCAGGGGGCGCACGTTGTCATCAACAATGACATCGCGCTCAAGGAACTCGATCCCACCACAGTGCAATAAGGGCGCGCGCCATGCATTTCACCGACATCTTCGTCAAGCGGCCGGTTCTCGCCACGGTGGTGAGCCTGCTCATCCTTCTGGGTGGGCTTCAGGCCGTTCTGAAGCTGCCGATCCGCCAGTATCCGGAAGTGTCGGATACGAAGATCGAAATCACGACAGCCTATCCGGGCGCCAATGCCGACCAGATCAAGGGCTTCATCACGACGCCCCTGCAGCAGGCGGTGGCTTCGACGGAAGGTGTTGAAACCATCTCGTCGCGCTCCTCGCAGAACATCTCCACCATCACCCTGAAGCTCCGCCTCGACGCCAACGCCGACCGGGCGCTCGCCGACGTGCTCTCCAAGGTGAACGAAGTGAAGGGCGTTCTGCCGGAAGAAGCCAATGACCCGATCGTAAAGCGCACCACCGGTGCGGGCTTCGCGCTCATGTACATCAGCTTCAAGAGCACCGACATGACGCCGCCGCAGGTGAGCGACTACCTCGACCGCGTGGTGCGCCCCAAGCTGCAGGCCATCAACGGTGTTGCCTCGGCTGAAATCCTCGGCGGCTCGACCTTCGCCATGCGCGTCTGGCTCGATCCGGACAAGATGGCCTCCTTCGGCATCACGCCGCTCGATGTCTCGCAGGCCCTGCAGTCCAACAACTTCACCACCGCCGCCGGCGAAGTGAAGGGCCGCTTTACCCAGCAGAACATCAACGCCCAGACCTCGCTCGAGACGCCTGAGCAGTTTGCCCAGCTTGTCGTCGCCACCCGCGACGGCGCGGTCGTTCGCCTCGGCCAGATCGCCCAGATCAACCTCGGCCCGCAGGACTTCGCCTCCACCTCCGCCTTCGACGGCGTGAAGGCGGTGTTCATGGGCATCCAGGCGACGCCCGACGCAAACCCGCTGACGGTGATCGCCAATGTCCGCAAGGAAATCCCGGAGATCGCCCGCCAGCTTCCGACCGGCCTCGAAGTGAACATCGCCTATGACGCGACCGAGTTCATCAACGAGTCGATCTGGGAGGTGGCCAAAACCCTCGGCGAAGCCTCGGTCATCGTCATCGTCGTGATCTTCCTCTTCCTCGGCAACCTGCGCTCCACCCTCATTCCGGTGGTCACCATCCCGCTCTCGCTGATCGGTGTGGCGCTGGTGCTGGTCATGCTCGGCTACTCGATCAACCTGTTGACGCTGCTGGCCCTCGTGCTTGCCATCGGCCTCGTGGTCGACGACGCCATCGTGGTGGTGGAGAACATCCACCGACACATTGAAGAGGGGATGACACCCTTCGTCGCCGCCTTGAAGGGCGCGCGCGAAATCACCGGCCCGGTCATCGCCATGACCATCACGCTCGCTGCAGTGTACGCCCCCATCGGCTTCACCAGCGGACTTACCGGTGCGCTTTTCCGCGAATTCGCCTTCACGCTGGCAGGCGCGGTGATCGTCTCCGGCATCGTCGCCCTGACGCTGTCGCCGATGATGACCTCGAAGCTGCTCAAGTCGAACGAACATCACGGCTGGTTCAGCCGCCTTGTGGAGCGCGTCTTCGGCGCCCTGCAGCGTTTCTATCGCCGCCGTCTCGATGGCACCATCAAGCAGCGCGCCATCTTCGCGTGGATCGCGGTGCTGACCATCGTGCTCTCGGGCGTGCTCTACAACGCCATCAACCGCCAGCTTGCGCCGGCGGAAGACCAGGGCGTGCTCTTCGCCTTCGTCAACGCGCCGGACCACACCAACCTCGATTACCTCTCGAGCTATACCGACCCGCTGACCAACACCATGATGGCGATACCGGAACACAAGAACCTGTTCGCCATCAACGGTTTCCCCAACTCGCAGTCGGCCTTCATGGGCCTCATCCTGAAGCCGTGGAGCGAGCGCACGCGCTCGGATCTTTCGGTCATGGGCGAGTTGCAGCCCAAGTTCGGTGCGGTCTCGGGCGTCAACATCTTCGCCACGGCGCCGTCCGCCATTCCGGTGGGCGCTGGCGAATTGCCGATCGAGTTCGTGATCACCTATCCGGGTGACTACACCGAACTTGCGGACTCGCTCGACAAGCTCCAGGCCGAAGCCAAGAAGAGCGGCCTGTTCATCTTCACCAACGCCGACCTGCGCTTCTCGACACCGCAGGTGGAACTCATCGTCGACAAGGACCGCGCCAACAAGCTGGGCGTGACCATGCGCGACGTGGGCGCCACGCTCGCAACACTGCTGGGCGGCAACAACGTCAACCGCTTCACGGTGCAGGGCCGTTCCTACCAGGTGATCCCGCAGGTGCCCCGCACCGACCGCGAAACCGCCGAACTCGATCCTGAAGTACCGGGTGCGCGCCGCCGATGGCAGCATGGTGCCGCTCTCGTCCTTCGTGACGCTCGGCAAGTCGGTGCAGCCCAACGGCCTGCAGACCTTCCAGCAGCTGAACTCGGCCACGCTCTCGGGCGTGCCGTTCCCCGGCCGCACCATCGGTGAAGGCATCGACTTCCTGAAGGCGAAGGCCGCCGAGATCTTCCCGCGCGGCATGGCCTACGACTTCAAGGGTGAAAGCCGCCAGTTCGTGACGGAAGGCAACACGCTTGCCATCACCTTCGCGATTGCGCTCCTGCTCATCTACCTGGTGCTGGCCGCGCAGTTCGAAAGCTTCCGCGACCCGTTCGTCATCCTGATCGGCCTGCCGGCCACGGTGTTCGGCGCCTTGTTCGTTCTCTTCATCCTCGGCGAAGTGAACGGCGCGATGCAGAACAATCCGCCGATCAACCTGGGGTCAGGCACGATCAACATCTATACCCAGATCGGTCTCGTGACGCTGATCGGCCTCATCGCCAAGCACGGCATCCTGATGGTGGAGTTTGCAAACAAGCTCCAGGAAACCGAAGGGCTCGACAAGCACACGGCCATCAAGGAAGCGGCGGCGATCCGTCTCCGCCCCATCCTGATGACCACTGCCGCCATGGTGATCGGCGTGCTGCCGCTGCTGCTTGCCAATGGCGCAGGTGCCAAGAGCCGCTTTGACATCGGCATCATCATTGCCGCCGGCATGGCCATCGGCACCATGTTCACGCTGTTCATCACGCCTGCCGTCTACTCCTACGTGGCCCGTGACCGCCGCCGCTTCGTGGCGGAAGCGCACGCGCACGACGAGGAACTGGCGCATGATGGCGAGGCTCCGCACCCCGCACAGGTGGTGACGGCCCCCGCCAACGATCAGGTGAAGAGCGATGCGCCGAAGAAGCGCAAGAAGAACCGCGACGACATGGCCGAGGCGGCGGAATAACCGCCGGCCAAATTACTTCAGCAAAGCAAGCCCTGATGCGATCCGCGTCAGGGCTTTTTTGATGTCCTCTTCGCTGGCCGCGAAGGAGAGTCGGATCGAGGTCGGCGCACCGAAGGCGGTGCCGGGAACCGTCGCCACGTTGTGCTCTTCCAGCAGCCAGTCGCAAAGTTCGTCGGGCGTGGTGATGCGGGTGTTGCCCGCCGCCTTGCCGAGGAAGGCCGAGACATCGGGGAAGGCATAGAAGGTACCGGGGATCTCGCCGATGCTGAGGCCGGGAATTGCGCGCAGGCCCGCAATCACCATGTCGCGGCGGCGGCGGTAGGCCTCGCGCATCCGCACAACCTCGTCGCGCGGTCCGGCGAGGGCGGCGAGAGCTGCCCGCTGCACGAAGGTGTTGGCGCCGGCCGAGACGATGCTCTGCATCCGCGCCATGGCCTTGGCGATGGGTTCGGCAGCCGCACTGTAGCCGAGCCGCCAGCCGGTCATGGCAAAGCCCTTGGCGAAGCCGTTGAGGGTGATGGTCCGCTCCAGCATGCCGGGCAGAGCCCCGAAAGAGGTCATCTCGCCGTCGAAGAGGATGTATTCGTAGATCTCGTCCGAGAGCACCATGAGTTGCGGATGGCCCGCCACGATGGCCGCGATCTTTTCGAGTTCAGCCCGCGTCCAGACCGCGCCCGTGGGATTGCACGGCGAGTTGACGATGATCAGCTTGGAGCGCGGCGTCACGGCGGCGGCAATGCGCTCGGCAGGCACCTTGTAGCCCTCGGCGATGGTGGAGGAGAGGACGACCGGCGTGCCGCCCGCCAGCCGCACCGTGGCCTCGTAAGAGACCCAGTAGGGGGCGAGGATGATGACCTCGTCGCCGGGGCTCACCACCGAGAGGATCGCGTTGGCGATCGCCTGCTTGGTGCCGTTGGCGAGCACGATCGCGCTGGCGGGGTAGGGCAGGTGGTTCTCGGTCTTGAGCTTCCGGGCGATGGCCTCGCGCAGTTCGGGAATGCCCGCCACCGGGGAATAGTGGGTGAAGCCCTTGTCGAGGGCCTCCTTGGCTGCATCGCGGATGTTCTCGGGCGTATCGAAATCGGGTTCGCCCACGGTGAGGGCCACCACATCGCGGCCCTTGGCGCGCAGCTCCCGCGATTTCTGCGCCATCCGGATGATGGCGCCTTCGTCGGCTGAATTGGCGCGTGAGGAGAGCTGGCGGGCGGGATCGAAGGCGGTGGCGGGCTTGGTCATGATGGCTGGCGCATATGCCAGCTTCTCCTTGCCCCGTCGAGGGCGGGAGGGTACATCCCGGGGCATGAAATCACTTGCTCCCATCGCCGTGCTTCTGGCCGCCGTCCTGCCCCTTGCCGGGTGCAACAACGAGGCCAATGGGGTGCGCATCAGCACTGAAAAGGCCGCGCCCCCGCCGGTGGCCATCAATGCCCGTTCGGAGCCGGTGTTCTACAATGGCAAAACCTATCAGCTGGACCTTTCGCCTGCCGCGGAAGGGCATTTCGACATGGCGGTTGCCGGCATGACCGCCAAGCAGGAGAAGGACGCCGTGGCGGTTGCCACCTCGTCGCTGCGCTATTTCGCCTGCCCGGACGGCAAGTCCGGCCAGTTGAGCAGCAAGCCTGCCTACACCGCAGGCGCGTGGAAAATGCGGGCCCGCTGCGTTTAAGCCCGCCCCTCCAATGACTTGCACGGATGGAACCGCCGTGCTTAGTTTTGCGTTCAGTTGAAGGGTCGCTGCTTGTGCTCCTTTTGGCCGCAGGCGTCGTACCCATTGACGGGTGAACGGTGTAGCGGGAGGGGTCTATGCTTATTTTGGATACCGTGCTCAAGCGGCTGATCCGCAAGGGCGACTTGAAGATCACGGACTGGTCGGGAACAACCTATTCTTACGGCGATGGCGGCCAGCCGAAAGTTCACATCGAAATTGACTCGGCCGTGACGGCGCGCAAGCTCGCGCTCGATCCCGATCTCAATCTCGGCGAATGCTACATGGATGGCGGGCTGAAGATTCTCGAGGGAACGATCTACGATTTCCTCGCGCTCGCCATGCAGAACACGGAACGCCAGGGCAAGTCGCACTGGATCCACAACGTGGTGCACAAGGGCCGCGTGGTCACGCGCCGCATCTCGCAGCATAATCCGGTGGGCAAGGCCAAGCAGAACGTGGCGCACCACTACGACCTGTCGGGCGCGCTCTACGATCTCTTCCTCGATGTGGACCGGCAGTATTCCTGCGCCTATTTCGAAACCTCCACCTCGACGCTGGAGGAAGCGCAGCTGGCCAAGAAGCGCCATCTCGCCGCCAAGCTCGACATCAAGCCCGGCATGAAGGTGCTGGACATCGGCTCCGGATGGGGCGGTCTTGGCCTCTACCTCGCCGAGATCTGCGGCGCGGAGGTGACGGGCGTCACGCTCTCGGAAGAGCAGCACAAGCTCTCGAACGAGCGCGCCGCCCAGCGCGGCATCAGTGACCGCGTGCAGTTCCTGCTCAAGGACTACCGGCATCTCGAACAGAAGTTCGACCGCATCGTCTCGGTGGGCATGTTCGAGCATGTGGGCATCGGCCACTATCCCGAGTTCTTCTCGAAGGTGGCGACGCTGCTCAAGGATGATGGTGCCGCGGTGCTGCACTCGATCAACCGCAGCGACGGCCCTGGCGCCACCAGCGCCTGGATCAACCGCCACATCTTCCCGGGCGGCTACATTCCGGCGCTCTCGGAAGTCATTCCGCATCTCGAGCAGCAGGGGCTCTATGTCACCGACATCGAGATTCTGCGCCTGCACTATGCCGAGACGCTGCGCCACTGGGCCCGCCGCTTCGCCGACAACCGTGAACGTGCCAAGGCCCTCTACGACGAGCGCTTCTGCCGCATGTGGGAGTTCTATCTGGCGGGGTCGGAGTGCGCCTTCCGCTTTGGCGGCATGAACAACTTCCAGATCCAGTTCGGCCTGAACCAGCATGTGCTGCCGATGACGCGGGACTACATCACCGCGGCGGAAGAGAAGCTGCGCAAGATCGAGAACAAGACGCCGAAGCTGCGCAAGGTCAGCTGAGGCCCCTTCGGCGCAGAAGCTTGGGCAGGAGGATCAACCCGGCCAGAAACGGGTGCCGCCGCTGCCAAGGCGTCACTTCGATTTTCACGCCGGAATGGCGTTCGATCTTCCACGCCGCATAATCGGCCCCGCCCTGGAAGGTGAAGGCCGCCTTGGCGAGGCGGGCGATGGACCAGAGCTTGCCGAGGATGCGTTTCGCGCTCCACGACGAGGCGATGGGTGCGGTGCCCTTCAAGAGACGCGAGAGCTCCTCGTAGTAAGCCTGATCGGCGGCGACGATCTGTGCCGCCCGGCCCGCACTCTCCGGGCGGAGTTCGGTGCGGTAGGTGTTTGCGAACAGTCCCTCCCATGGTGCGCCCGGCGAGAGGAAGCGGCCATGGCCGAAGGCGGTCCGTGCTGCGGTCGAGAGCGCGGACAGCACCCGCTGGCGGGTCACGTCGTCCTTCACCCAGACAAGGCGGCTGGGCTGGGCAAAGCGGGCCCAGAGATAGGGGTTCGATGTTCCGGCACTGCTCCAGCGCATGAAGCTGTCGAGCGTCATGAGCGCGTATTTGCTGCGGAGCGTTGCGCTGGCGATGGCGCGCTCCGCATAATAGACATTGGGCGGCAGCCGTTCGCCGAGCCAGCACAGCAGCGGATTTGCGCTCAGGTGCTGGCGTTCATCCACCAGCAGGTAGAAGTCGATCAAGGTTTCGCGCGGCGAGGAGTCGCGAAGCGCCGAACCATAGGCAAGCACGGCAAGCGTGCCCGGATGGGCCTCGGCCAGTGCCGTGCCGAACCCCGCAACCTCGCCATGGACCGGGCGGGCGGTGGCACTGGCGAAGAAGGTGAGGAGATCATCCATCAGCGGATGATGTAGGAGAATTCGGGGCCTGTCTCAATGCGAAGCGGCTCGCTCACGGGCGCATCGAAGAACTCGCCGTCGATCACGAACTCGACGGTGGATTCTATGCTGGCCGTCGTCACCGCATGGCTGGCGGCGCCGGGTGGCGGGGTGCGGTCCTCGCCGCCCATGATCGCGGGCAGGAACCAGCGGAAGAGATTGGGCACAGGGTAGGGGAATGTGGTGAGGCGGATCGGGCCTGTCTTGCCGCCCCAGAAGGGCTTCGTGCCGAGGATCAGCTTGTCGAGCGTGGTGGCGAGCGCGAGGAGGTGCGTGCCCGTGGCGACGAGTTCGCCATCAGCCCGCACGGTGAGGGGGAAGGGCCGGTCGAAGCGGTCGAAGTCGTGCGGGTTGGGGGCGCTGAAAAGGCTTTTGCTGACGGCGCCTGCGAGCGCGGCGAAGGTGGCGAAGTTGCCCTTCACGCCCTTGTCGTTGAGCGACACCTGGGTGTAGCGGGTCGCTGCGCTGGCAGCGCCCGTGCCAAGGAACATACCGTGACGTACTATTCCGTCACGGGGGTTCACGGCCTTCACGGTGGCCCGGCGGCGCACGTCCTGCGCCATGGGGTTGGCGATGAAAGCGGCCTGTCCGGCGATGCTGCGCGTGGTGTAGCCGATGTCGGCGGCGGTCATGTTGGTGGTGCCGTGCGGCAGCAGGCAGATGCGCGGCAGAGCGGGGAAGATGCCGGTCTCGGCCAGAAGCGTCTGGATCGCCTGCACGGTGCCGTCGCCCGACGAAATGAAGAGATCGGTGACGCCGGCCTTGGCGAAGCCGCGCAGGGCACCCTCGAGCGCGCCGAACTCCGTGAGCAGGTGAACCTGGGTGGTGGCCTGACTCTTCAGCGCTTCGGCAAGGGCGACACCCTTGCCGTTGCCGCGGCCCGACTTCGGATTGATCAGGACCCCGGAGGTCATTTCTGTGCCATCCACGAGGTGAGCGTACCGCCCGCCTGCTTCTTGGCGGCAAGGCCCTGCATCAGTTGCAGCGCATGCAGCACGAGGCAGATCAGCGTCCAGGCGGCCACCGCGAGAAGCCCGAGGTCCGGCCGCCAGATCAGCCAGCCCAGCGTGAGCAGGATGAGGTTTGGATTGCGCCGCGCCGTGATCTGCCGGAAAAACGTGTCGATGCGCCGCCAGATGTGGATCTCGAGGCCGAGCCACTTGATGCTGATGCCTTCGAAGAGGCGCTGCACCACATAGCCGCCGAGGATGATTGCCGTCACCCACCAGAAGGCGGAGGGCGAAAGCTCTTGCCCCCAGGCTGAGAGGCCGAGCGCCCAGGCGATGTACCAGAAGGGCGGATGCACCAGATCGATGCCGTGATCGAAGACGTCGCCCCACTTGCTGGATGTGAGCGTGGTGCGGGCAAGCTTGCCATCCACCGTATCGAGGAAGGTCATCAGCCAGGCTGCGAGCAGGCCCCAGCCATACATGCCATGCAGGAAAAGGAAGAAGGCTGCCACCGTCGCAGCGGCGGCGACCGTCGTCACCATGTTGGGCGTCACGTGGCGCGCGGCAAGATATGAAGTCACATAGAAGGCGGGCCGTGGCCAGACATGCTTGGTCACGAGGTCGGTGGCGCCCTTGTAGGTGCCCATGAACATCCGCCACGCGATGGCGTCGCTGTTCTGCGGCGTGACGAGATGCGCGTAGGGTGTCTCGCGCTTGCGGAGCGCCTTCCAGAAGGCGACGTCGAGATCGGCAGGAGCACGCGCCAGCACGCCGGCGATGACGGGGATGCTGCCGCCTGCGAAGGCGTTTTCGATGGCCGGGAAATGGGACGCATCAACGTGGGCGGCAAGTGGCACGCCCGTGTCGCTGGCGAGCAGGATCAAGTCCTTCTTTGCCAGAAGCCCGGCAACGAGCGGTTGGTCGATCACCGCATCGGCCCGCACGATGATGAGCGGCCCCGCGTGGCTTCGCGCGTCGGCAGGCGTGAGCGCGCGCGTCAGGCCGGCGCGGGCAAACTGCACCGCGAGGCGCTGCGGCAGGGTCTTGCCGAACAGGGTGAGGCTGCTTTCGCCCACGATGCAAAGGGTGGCTTCGGCTTTGGCTGTGTTCATGTCCATGGGGCTGGGCTGGCTCAAACTCGTTCCGTCCGGAGCATCAGATAGGCGGCTACGGAGGCAAAGACCAGCACCGGCGCCCAGGCCGCCAGCCAGGGCGAGACGAAGCCCATTTCCCCCACAGACATGGCGATGCCATCCAGCACGAAGAAGATGAAGCCGAGCCCGATGCCGAGCCCGAAGAGTATGCCAAGCCCGCCGCCGCGGCGGAAGCGCGAAGCGAGCGGCACGCAGAGCGCCACCATCACGAGGGCGATGACGAAGGGCGTGAGGCGCTTGTGCCGCCAGGTTTCGTAGACATAAGTGGGGCGGATGCCGAAGCCCTGGTTCTCGACGAAGTAGTTGAGGTCGCCGAAGGTCATCTCCTCGGGATCGCCGGAGCGTGAACCTGCTGCGGCCGGACGCATCAGGCCGGTATACTGCATGGCCTCTGCCTTCTCCGGGGGCTTGTTGCCGCGGAAGTAGGTGATGGTGCCGGTGAGCGACCAGATGCCGTCTTTCAGGTCGGCCGTCTGCGCGAAGATCTGCTCCAGCAGAAGGCCCTGTTCGTCACGCTTGAAGATCACCACGTCCTGCAGATGGCGGCTGTCGGTGCTCGCGGTGGCGGCGCGCATGATGTCGTTGCCGGAACGGAGCCAGATCGGGTCTTTCTCGCCGACCTTGAGACGTTCCTTTCCGTAGTCGCCGATCCCCCATTCGCGAAGCGCGGGTGCCGCGGCGGGAATGGCCCTGTCCAGAAGGAGGAAGTGCAGCGTGCCAACGATGAGTGCGAGCGGCATGAGCAGCACGGCGAGCCGCATGGGCGAAACGCCGCTCGACCAGATGGCAATGAGTTCGTTGCGGTAGCTGAGTTCGGTGAGGGTGAGCAGGATCGCCATGAGCAGGCTCATGGGCAGGAAGGTGGCGAGCGTCATCGGCAGGCGGTGGAGCAGATAGGTCGTGGCTGATGACAGCGCACTGCCGCCCGGATCAATCGCGAGGATCTCCTTGGAGTAGGCCACCACCTCAAGCGTCAGCACGAAGAGCGACAGGCCGATCAGCACCGCGACGAAACGGGTGAGAACCATGCGGCTGATCATCCAGGCGACGACCCTCATGCTTCACCCCTGCGGATGCCGAAGACGGCGAGGAACCGCGTTGTCGCGCGGGAGCCGAATTCCTGCAGCGGTACGAGCCAGCGGTCGAGGCCTTCGCCGCCGAGACGGAAGCTCACGACATAGAACCGCCAGAAGGAGAAGGCCGCGAGGAGGGCCAGCGGCAGCCACTGCGTCAGCCAGGGCGAGAGACCGCTGGTGCGGGTTGCAAGCGCGCCCTGCTGGATGATCTCGTAATAGGCGACGAGCAGGCCGAGCGCGATGGCAATGCGGTAGGCGCGCGGGCTGCGGGCCCGGCCAATGGCGAAGGGCAGAGCCAGGAAGGGCAGCAGCAGCATGGACAGAATGCTGACGATGCGGCGATGCAGTTCGGAACGGAACTCGTCCGGCTTCACGTTCTTGAAGGCGCTGTGGTCGCTGCTGGCCAGTTCGGTGATGAAGAGTTCCTGTTCGTCGTTGCCACGGGGGCGGAAAAGGTCTTTCGAGACCTTGCCGAGCGGCGTGTCTGTGGTGGTGAACTCGGCCACGCCGGCCGTTTCGGGCTCTGCGCCCTTCAGGTTGTTGGGCCAGTTGTTGACCTTGAGACGGTGGCCGTTGTTGAGGCGCAGCACAGGCCGCGTCTGCCCCGGCACGGGGATGAGCACACCGTCGGACGCAGTCAGCGTCTCGGCACCTTTGTCGCCGTGATAGTCAAACAGGAAGATGCGTTTGAAGGTGTTGTTGCTGCGGTCGAGCTTGTCGAGGATGAAGGTGCGCGAGCCCGTTTCCATGAACACCCCTTCCTCGGCGAGGTAGAAGGCATCGACACTGGTGATATCGAAGATCAGCGAGCGGTAGGCATAGCGCGTCATGGGCTGCAGCCAGCCGAAGATGAAGGTGGAGGCAAGCGTGAAGACGAGCGCCAGCAGGAATACCGGCCAGGCGAGGCGGTGCAGCCCCACGCCGGAGGCCAGCATGGCATCCAGTTCATTGCTTTTGGAGAGCTTGCTGAAGCCGAAGAGGAGCCCGATGAAGAGGGCGGCGGGAACCGCCGTGCCGAGATAGTGCGGCACCAGATAGGCCAGCAGTTCGAACACGGCACCCACCGAATTGTTCTTGCCGAGCGTCTTGTCAAGAAGGCGGACGAGGCGCTCCGCCAGCAGCATGCACAGGCCAATGCCGAGGCTGGCGCCGAGCGGGGTCAGCACCTGTCTCAAGACATATCGGTCAAGAATTGTGAGCACGGGCGGGGTTTAGCCGGATGCCCGGAAGGCGTCCAGCAGGGCGCCATGGAGGGTGGACCGCTGTGGATCAGTGAGTTGGGGCGCCTGTTTCAGGTCGGGAACGCCCGGCCAGCCGGGGTCGGGAAAACTCACGCCGCCAAAGTCCTGGGCGGCGGCATAGCGGGGCAACACGTGGAAATGAACATGCGGATCCACCATCATCAGGCAGATGTAGTTGATCTTGCCATAGGGCCGGAAGCGGCCGAGGGATTGCTCGATCCGCTTCGTCACGGCTGCCAGTTCGGCAAAGGCCGCAGGCGGCAGAAGGGACATGGCGTTGGCCTCGCTCTTCGCCGCCAGAACAAGCGCCCCCAGCGTCACCTGCTGGGGCCGCATCAGCACGCACCAGTGCTCGCTTTCGTGCAACAGGGTTCCGGGATAGCCGAACTTGGCCAGGGTGGCGTTCATGGATCGATGTCCTCGCCCAGGATGCCGGACCGGACGTCGGCAAACCGTCCCGTGGCGCCGTGGAGCCGGCGGATGGTCAGCCGCGTCTGCCATTTCCCGCGGGCGCGATTGATGCTGTAGGCATGCCATTGGGCGCTTTCGTGGCCGTCTCTGTCCACCATGCTGGCGGACGGCACGCCCACCACGAAGGCCTTGCCCGAGACCGTTTCGATGCTGTTGATCTGGGTGATGTGATTGTGCCCGTGGAGGACGAGTTCGACACCATTGTCCTTGAGCACCTCGCGGAGGTCCGAGGCATCGGTGAGCGCCCGGCGCGCCGGTGTGAGGCCGGGCAGGGGCGGGTGGTGGATCATCAGGACGCGATAGAAGCCCCGTGCCCCGAGGTCGGCGAGGCGCTGGCCCAGGGCCGTGCGCTGATCCTTGCCGAGCGTGCCGCTGGCCCGGTTCAGGTTCTGCGGCTGGGCGCTACTCACCCCCACGATGGCGACATTGCGGCGGAGGCGCAGGAAGGGAAACACATGGTCCGAGGTGGAGCCATCACCCTCCATGTAGGGATTGAAAAGACCGAGGCCGGTTTCGTGTGCGGCATGCACATAGGCATCGTGATTGCCCGGCACCATGGTCAGCATGTCGGGCGCGCCGACCGTCTGGAGCCATTGCAGGCCGCGGCGGAATTCTGCCTTGGCGGCAATGTTCACGAGATCGCCCGTGAAGCAGATGTGATCCGGCTTCTGGGCATGGATATCGGCGCGGAGCGCGTCGGCGTGGGCGCGGATGTGCATGGCCCGGCGCTTCAACCCCCAGGAGAGGCCGCCGATCAGCCGCTTCAGGCGGAAATCCGCGAAGACATCCGCCACCGCCACGGGGCCCAGATGGACATCGGAAAAATGAGCCAGAGTGAAGGACATGGGCGGGGAAAGAGCTTCCGTTGACTTCGCGTGAATCGGGTGCGAATGAACCCCCTCCTTATTCCTTTCAACTCAATGGGTTCAAGTCTCGTGCGCGTGATCATTCTAGCCGCCGGCCAGGGCAAGCGGCTCCTGCCGCTGACCGCCGAAGTCCCGAAGGCTCTGCTCGACATAGGGGGCAAGGCCCTCATCGAGCGCCAGATCGAGGCCTTCGCCGCCTGTGGCATCAAGGACTTCGTGGTGGTGACGGGTTATGCCTCCGCGCTGATGGAAGACAAGCTGCACGCCATTGCGGCGCGCTATGGGGTGACGGCGAAATGCGTCTACAACCCGTTCTATCAGGTGGCCGACAACCTCGCGAGCTGCTGGTTGGCGCGGAGCGAAATGAATGGCGACTTCATCCAGGTGAACGGCGACAATGTCTTCCGCAGCGATCTGGTCGAACGGCTCCTCGCCGCCCCCGAAAAGCCGGTGAGCGTCGCCATCAACGTCAAGCAGGCCTATGACGCCGACGACATGAAGGTGATGATGGACCGCGGCCGCCTCACCGAAGTGGGCAAGACCCTGCCGGTCGATGCAGTGAATGCCGAGGCGATCGGCTTCTATGTCTTCCGCGCCGATGGCGTGAAGGCCTATCGCGAAGAGCTTGAACTCGCCTTGCGCGACCCGCAGGGGCTCAAGCGCTGGTTCCCCTCTGCAGTGGGCTCGCTGGCGAAGAAGGTGACGGTCTCGACCATTGAATGCACCGGTCTGCGCTGGGCTGAAGTGGATTTCCCTGCCGACCTCACGCACGCCCGGGCGCTGGTTGCAGGCTGGGATCAGGCCTGAACCTTCCGTGCACGGATGATCTTCTCCGCAAGGGCGTGATCTTCCGGCTTGTCGACATCAATCGCTGCCTCGGCGAAAGGCAGCAGCACCGGGGCGATTTTGATGCCGACGCGGCGCGAGGCTTCGGCGAAGGCCTTGTGCAGTGACAGCCTGCCCGCCATGAACGAGAGCAACGGCCCGATGCCGAAGGCCGCCACCAGCTTCCAAGGCTTCTTGCGGTTCTTCTCGATCTCCGACCACGTATCGAAAAGGGCAATGCCCCTGGGCGAGGAGACGGCGAAAAGATTGCAGCCCGACACCCGGTCGCGGCCAAGCGTGAAGAAGGTCCTCTTGGTATCCGGATAGGCGGCGAGAATGGTCTCGGCGGTGGCAAGGCCTACGCAGAAATCAGCACCGCTCTGCATGGCCTGGGCGCAGAAGTTCGACACCATCTCGCGGGTGAGCAGGGCATGGTCCCCCGTCGTTACCAGCACCGGATAGGAACCGGTCGCGAGAACGGCAGCCTTGGCCGAGGCCGGCGCGGAGCGTTCTGCCGGAATCATCCGCGTCTTTTGCGCATAGGGACCTGCTGCGGCAGTGCCCGCAGAGGCGTCATCGATGGCGATGCAGACGGGAAGCGCCATGCCTGCGCCCTCAAGTGCGGCCAGCACCCGTTGCAGCATGGGCACGCCCGCCACCGGCAGCCCGCACTTGTGGGCGATGCCGAAGGCCTTGGCCATGGGATCGTCCGGACCGCGGCCCGCGGCCAGAACCACCGCGTGCCATTTCGGAAGAAAGCTCACAGGTCTTTCTCGTAGACCCGGTACGTCTTGTAGGGCACGCCGCCCAGTTCCTCGATGATGTGGCGCATGCGCATGTTGTCCTCGAGGATCCACGACATCTCGGCGGACTTGGTACCCCGCGAGATGTGGTAATTGCGGATGGTGTCGATGGCGAGCACTGCCAGCGCGGAGCCGAGGATGCCATCCTGGAACTTCTGGCGCACGCCAAGGAGCGGCATGCGGATGGACTGGGGCCGCTTGGAAATGACTTCCTTGGCGAGCTTGAGCCAGTTGAAGGGCAGGAGCCGGCCGTTGAAGCCGTCGATCCATTCGTTGAGGTTGGGCAGCGTCACTGCCATGGCGGCATTCTCGCCCTTGTAGGTGACGATGGCGACGTATTCGCCATGGACCAGCATCTTCAGGTCATTGGCAAGCTTTTCCAACTCGGCCGAAGTGAAGGGCACGTAATCCCAGTTCGCCGACCAGGCATCGTTGAAGATGTCCATGACGATGTTGATGTCTCGCTTGATGTTCTTCTTGTCGAGTGGCCGGATCATGATGTCGCCGGAGGCCATGGCCCGTTTTGCCACGCGGTTGAGCAGCGGGGGCAGGGGCCCGAGGTCGTCGGTGTAATAGGCGATCAGGTCCTTCGCTTTGCGGAAGCCGCTCCCTTCCACCAGGGCGTTGTAGTAGGGAAGCGCGTGCCCCATCATCATGTTGGGCTTGCGCTCGAAGCCATTTACGAGAAGGCCGATCTCGTCGTTGATCGAGAAGTTGTAGGGGCCGCGCACCCTGCCGAAGCGGCGTGACTTCAGCCAGTTCTCCGCTGCGGTGAACAGCGCCTTTGCGACGGCCGGATCGTTCTCGCTTTCGAAGAAGCCGAACTGCCCGGTGTTGTCCTTGTGGTGTTCGAGGCGCAGGCGGTCATGCTGGGCGGAGATGCGGCCCACCGGCTTGCCGTTGCGGTAGGCTACGAAGAGCTGCACATCGGCATGCTGGAAATAGGGGTTCTTCTTCGGGTTCAGGTGCTCGAGGCGCTCGAAGTAGAGGGGCGCCACCCAGTTGGGGTCTTCGCGGTAGAGCGGGAAGGGAACATTGAGGAAATCCAGCGTGCCCGCCTTGTCCTTCACTTCCCTGACGATCAGGTCGGTCATTTTTTCGAACCTCGCGCTCCGTCCGCCTTTACCTTGGTCTCGTCCCTGGTGACGTTCGGACGGGTGGTCAGGGTGACCCTCCCGCCGAGGAAAGTGTACTGCACATCGGCAATGCGCGTCCATGCCGGCCTGTGCGTGATGGCGATGATGGTGTAGCGTCCGCGAAGTCCGGCGATATTGTCGACAATGGCCGCTTCCGTCTCGGGGTCGAGAGCGCTCGTCACCTCGTCGAGGATGAGGATTTCCGGCCGACGGACAAGGGCGCGGGCGAGCGAGATGCGCTGCCGCTGCCCGCCCGAGAGCTTGCCGCCATATTCGCCCACGTCGGTATCGAGCCCCTGCGGAAGAGATGCGATGAAGTCGCCGGCACCGGCAAGCTGCAGGGCTTCGTGGATCTGTTGGTCGGTGATGCCGGGTTCGGAGAGCGAGATATTCTCGCGGATGGTGTCGTGGAAGAGCGCCAGCTCCTGCGGCACATAGCCGATGGTGTGGCGGAAGGCGGTGATATCGGTTTCCGCAAGCGGCTGCTGGCCGATGCGGATCACACCTTTCTGTGGCGTGTGGAGGCCGATGAGAAGATCGATCAGGGTGGTCTTCCCGGCGCCTGATGGCCCCTGCAGGACCGTGATCCTGCTTTCCGGGATGGTGAGGGAAACGTCAATGAGGATCTGCTTGTCGCCGTGGTTGAAGCTCACGTGATCGAAGGTGAAATCCTGCCGCGAGGGGGGAGACAAGGTACCGGTCCGTATTTCTCGCTGGGCTTCGGCATCGCGTATCATTTCCTGGGTTCGAACGTAGGACGCCTCGACTTGGATGGCGCCCTGCATCTGCTTCAGGAACTTCGAAATGTAGCTGATGACCTGCAGAAAAAGGACTCCGACGACGATCAATTCCTGAATTGCAATGTCCGCTACCTCGACTGCGAACCAAGCTGCACCAGCGATGATAAAGACCATCAGGAGGTCGATACCGTAGTTCAGCCCGAACTTGGTCAGGAACTGGACATACAGCGCCCGGCGCAAGCGCCTGACAAGAGCGCCCAAACTCTCGATCATCTGATCATAGCGATGCATTGCCTTCAACGACTTGATGTTCTGCACCATGTCGATCATGTCGGACGTGAGCAGGGCCGTGCGGTCAGATTGTTTATAGCCCATGCGTTTGGTTATCTTGATAAGTCGCTGAGAGGCGATACCGATGATCAAGCCGCCCGCGATTGACAGTACGGCAACACGCCAGTTGATCGTGAAAGCAACAATCGCATAGACCACGATCTGAATCAGGTTTGTCGCCGCCAAGGCCGCAAGATTGTATGCGTCGCCGGAGCGCGTGGCGTCGTTGCTGATGATACTGGCGATACGGCCGCTGCTTTGTTCGGCATAGTAGCTCCAGCGTGCCTCGAAGACGGCCTTGATGAGGCGACGGCGCAGATTGTTGGCGACCTTTGCTCCGGTGATGCCTGCATAGGTCATAGCTCCGAAGAGCAGGATGGCGCGCAGGGAGAGAAGCGTGACGCTGAGAAGCAGCAGCGTCTGAAAATCGGGCGTGAGGTTAAATGCTTCGAGCACGCTTCTGAGCCCCCGCTCGAACATCGACGGGTTCTGCCCCGTCGAGTTCAGCAGCGTGCTGAGGGCCGGCAGCAAGGTGCCGATGCCCACCGCTTCGAGCGAGCCGCCGATCAGCAGGCAGAGAAGGACAAGGAACGGCTTTGTGTCGTCTGCTTTGAAGAAAATCTGAAAGATTTGCCGCATGAGGCAGGAGAATCCGGTCTGGACGATTTGTTCGGGCTCTCCCATAAGGCCATGGCAAGCGAGACTCAACATGAATGCACGGCACGTCTTTTTCGGGATTTTTCACCGCACGCTCGGGCGAAAATACCTGCGCTGGAAGCGCAGCCTGACGCTTGGCGCGCGCGTCGCCGTGATCGACGGACAGGGCCAGTTCCTGCTGGTGAAGCAGAGCTATGCGCCGGGCTGGCTCTTTCCCGGGGGCGGGGTGGAGTTCGGCGAAACCTGCGAGGAAGCGGCACTGCGTGAGCTGCATGAGGAGGCCGAGGTGACGCCCACCGGGCCGCTCAGCCTGCACGGGGTCTTTTCCAACCACAGCGCCTTTCCGGGGGATCACCTGGTGATCTACACCTTGCGGGAGTTCACCTGGAACGGCTTCCGCCCCACGAGCGAAATCCTCGAGGCCCGCTTCTTCGCCCCCCATGCCCTGCCGGAGGACACCACCGGCTCGACTAGGCGGCGCATCGCGGAAATCCGGGGCGAGGCACCCCTGTCGCTCGAATGGTAAATGTCGCTCGAATGGTAAAATCTTGACGGAGCGGCCATCCGCCGCTATGCGCGCCCCATGACATTGAGCCGGACATACGCCCGAAGCCTGCGACGAGGATCCCCGGTCCTCCCCGCCTTCCGCTGACTCCCGCCCCGTTGTGACCGGGGCAGGGCGTTCCTGCACTCCTGTTTCCGGTAATTCCATGACCACAGCTTTCACGCCTGAAGCGGCCACGCCCGCTGACCAGCTCGCCATCGAAGACCTGCTCGACCTTGCCTTCGGCCTCTCCCGGCGCACCAAGACGAGCTACCGCCTGCGCGAGGGCAACACTGCCGTCGAGGGCCTGTCCATGGTGGTCCGCGATCCGGAGCTCGGCATTGCCGGCACCATCAGTTACTGGCCGCTGCGGATCGGCGAGGCCGGCACCAAGGCGCTGCTCCTCGGCCCCATCGCCATTCATCCCCAGCGGCAGAACCAGGGGATCGGTCTTTCGCTCATGCGCACCACTCTCGCCAAGGCCGCGGCCCAAGGCCATGCGCTGGTCATTCTGGTGGGGGATGCGCCCTATTATGCGCGGGTGGGCTTCATGAAGATTCCGGATGGCCAGATGCTGCTGCCGGGTCCGGTCGATCCCAAGCGCTTCCTTTTCCTCGAACTCAGGGCAGGGGCGCTCTCGGCAGCGCATGGACTTGTCCTGCCGGAGAACCGCTACCACGAGCAGCAGCGCCTCGCGCAGACGGGTTAACGTCCTTCGCGGTACCACATGAAGGAGAGGCCGGCGAGCAGCACGGCAAGGCTCAGCAGTGTCGAGAACAGCGGCGTCTCGCGCACGGCCAGCACGCGGAACTGCTGGTTGTCGGTGAGCGCCATCCAGCCCGAGCCGCTGGCGAGCGCACCCACATTGGCCTTGCTGAGACGGGGCATGCCGTCCTCAAGCCAGGCAATGCTGCCGCCGGTGGACGCGGCCACGGGCTGCATCAACGCGCCGGTGGCGCGCACGTCGGCGAATTCCTTCTGGTCGGCGGTGCCCGTCACGGCGAAGGCGGTGAGTGTTCCGTCCTTGAGGACGTAGAGACCGGTTTCAGCGGCGGGGATGGCGGCGGTGAACACACCCGGCCGGCCCTGCTTCATCGGAACCTGCGACACCTTGCCGGAAGGCGTGGTGACCTCCACCGGGTTTGCCGCATCGGCGAGCGTCTGCCGCTCGATCACGAGATTGCGGCCATCCTGATGGGCCCGCAGCGCCTCTTCCTCGAGGTCGGGCTCTTTCATCAGCCAGTGCGAGATGCGGCGCAGCAGTTCCAGCTGCGGGCCGCCGCCTTCGAAGCCGCGGGCCCAGAGCCAGCCCTGGTCCGAGAGGAATTGCGCCACCCGCCCGTTGTCCACCCGGGCAAGGGCGAGAAGCGGCTTGCTGCCGGGCCCGGACATCAGCTCCTGCGCATTGTTCTGGGTGGAGGTGTCGATGAGGCGGAACCAGCGGCCCCATTTGGGTTCGTCTGGTGCATCGCCGGGAAGGCCGCGGCTCACGGGATGACGCTCGCCCAGCAACGTCACCTGCGGCTTGAACGGCTCCTGCGTCACCTCGCCGGTCGGGATCGCAGCCAGCACATCGGCCAGCGGCGTTGAAGCAAGGCCGTCGCCGCTCGCGAAATCCGGCCCGGATGACACCAGCACCGCGCCACCCTTCCGCACATAGTCGGCGACATTGGCGAGATAGGAGTCAGGCAGGATCGACTGGCGCTGATAGCGGTCGAAGATAACGAGGTCGAACTGGTCGAGCTTCTCGAGGAAGAGTTCGCGCGTCGGGAAGGCGATGAGCGAAAGCTCCTTGGTGGGCGTGCCGTCCTGCTTTTCGGGCGGGCGCAGAATGGTGAAGTGCACGAGATCGACCGAGGCATCGGCCTTCAGCATGTTGCGCCAGGTGCGCTCTCCCGGATGAGGCTCGCCGGAAATGAGCAGCACGCGGAGGCGGTCGCGGATGCCGTCGATCACCGCCATGGCGCGGTTGTTCACGGTGGTGATTTCGCCTGGCCGTTCGGCAGCGGAGATTTCGACGATGTTCTGCCCGGCGCGGTCGATGGGAACGACAATCGCTTGCGTTTCGTTGGGGGCGACGGCGGTGTTCTGCACGTCGCCGTTGGGCAGGCGGATGGCGATGTCGACAGGATCGGTACCCGCCGGCGTCTCGCTCACCCGGAAGCGCACCTCATGGGATTGGCCGGTGATGGCGAAGCGTGGCGCCTGCTCGATCACCACGCGGCGGTCGATCTCGGACTTGCTGCCGGAGAGCAGCGTATGGATGGGTCCCTTCAGCTTGCCGATGTCGGCAGCGCCGGGCACGTCGTGGATCTGCCCATCGCTGATGATGATGGCGCCGGCATAGCGGTCGGGCGGAATGTCGGCGGTGATGCGCGAAAGCGCGGCTAAGACGCGGGTGCCGTCCGTATCGGGCGTGGTGCCGGTGACGGTGCGGCCAACGCGAAGCTCGGTGTTGCCGAGCGCCGCCACCCGCTGGCGCAGCTCCTCGAGGGCCTTGTCGGTCTGGGCCTGGCGCTGGCCGAAGCCCTGGCTGTCGCTGTCATCGACAACGACTGCGGCGATGTCGGAAAGCTTCTCGCGCTCATCCTGCGCAAGCTGCGGATTGGCGAGCGCGCCGAGCAGCAGCACGAGCGTCAGGGCGCGCAGCAACGCACCACGCATCCGGCCATAGAGCATCGCGCCCACGGCAAGCGCACCCACGGCGGCGATGAGCCAGAACAGCGGCCACGGCACGTAGGGCAGGAACGAGAGTGTCCAGCTTCCCACTTGCAGCGTCATTGGCCCAGCCTTTCGAGAAGGGCCGGCACGTGCACCTGATCGGCCTTGTAATTGCCGGTGAGGGCATACATCACGATGTTGATGCCGGTGCGGAAGGCGAATTCACGCTGGCGGTCGGTTCCGGGAACAACGGCATAGAGCGCATCGCCATTGTCATCGAGGGCCCAGGCGGCGGCATAGTCATTGGAGCCGATGATGATCGAGGAGACACCGTCGGCGGTGCCGGGATCCATGTTGGCTTCGCCAAGTGCGGATTCCACCCACAGCGCGCCGCCCTGATAGCGGCCGGGGAATTCATTGAGCAGGTAGAAGCTGCGGGTGAGAACATGCTTGTCGGGCACCGGCTCGAGCGGTGGCACGTCCAGCTTGCTCAGGATGCGCTTCAGCGCATCGCTTGCCGTTCCGGTGTCGATGCCGCCGTTGCGGAGATCGAAGAAGATGGTGCCGCCGTTCTTCATGTAGGCGGCAAGCTTGTCGCGCTCGGCATCGGAGGGTGACTGGGCAGAGTCGAGCACCGGCCAGTAGAGCAGGGGATAGACGTTCAGTTCGTCGCTGGCGATGGAGACGGCCTGCGGCTCGGCAAGCCGCGCCGAGGTGCGGTCCGAGAGGATGAGGGTGAGGCCCTTGAGGCCCTGATCGCTGACGCGGTCGGCCTCTTCATCGCCCGTCTTCACATAGGCAAGGCGCGGCTCCAGTGCGGCCTGGATGGCGGCATCCTGCATGGCATCCTGCGCCAATGCGGGCGGCGGAGCGGGCAGGGCGAGGAGGGCAAAGGCAAGCACAAGCGGAGCGGCACGCAGGCGCGAGAGGCCGCCACCGATCCACACCGTGGCGATGCAATCGAGCAGGAACAGCAGAAGGGCCGCGAGTGCCAGCGGCGCGACGAGGCTCGTCTTCGCCTGCGGCACATAGGCCGAGACTGTGGCGCTGCCCACCTGCTGCGGGAGGGGTGCGAAGTCGGAGACGGCGAGTGTGTGGTTCAACGCCTGCTCGCGGCCACCACGGGCATAGAGGCCTGGCGGATGCTGTTCCGAGACCTTCACCTTGTCGATCTCGGCGGCGGCGATGGGCTGTGCTGTGCCATCGGGCGAAACGAGGTCGCCTTCGCCCGTCATCACCAAGCGGGGCGCGAAGGCAGCAGGCGCATCGGCGCCTGCGGCGGCGACGGCCTGTGTCGGATCGAGGCCGGCCACGCGGCTCATCATCTCGACGAAGAGACCGGAGAGCGGCAGGTTCGACCAGTTGGCGTTGGCGGTGACGTGGAAGAGCACGACGAGGCCCTTGCCCTTCGTCTCGGCCGTCACAAGCGGCGTACCGTCGGCGAGGCTGGCCCAGGTCTTTGCTGCGAGGTCGCTGTCGGGTTCGGCGAGCACCTGGCGCGTCACGGTGATGCGCGGGTCGATGGTGAGGCCGGCAAAGGGCGAGGTGCGCGGGAATTCCTGCAACGTCTGCGGCGTCTCCCAGGAGAGGGCGCTGCCCAGCGTGCGGTCGCCTTCGCGCAGGCGCACGGGGATCAAATCGTCATGGCCCGCGGCCAGGCGGGGGCCAGCGAAGCGGAGGAGAATGCCGCCCTTGTCCACCCAGTCGGTGATCTTGGGGAGGATCTCGTCAGGGATCGTTCCCACGTCGGCGAGCACAAGCATAGAAAGCCCCGCGTCGATCAGGTCGGAGATGTCGCGGGGCGAGGCGGGCGTGAAGAGTTCGGCATAGGGTTCGAGGCCGCGCGAGACATAGTGCAGCGGCGAGAGGAGCGGCTGCGCCTGCTCGCTCGACTCCGCTGCAACGAGCGCGATGGTGCGGCGGCGCCAGCGGTCGTCCAGCAGCTGTCGCGCGGCGGCGTGGGTCTCGCCCGTCAGCATGATCGACTGGATGTCGTTGCGAAGCGCCGTCGGCAGGGTGAAGCGCGCGGTCACAGCCTTGCCGGGTGCAAGCGTCACCGGTACATCAAGCAGCGTGCGGCCGTTGCTGGCCTTCACCGCCAGCGAGGCGGCCCCTGCGGGATGCGTGTCCGGCGTCAGCACGTCGATGGCGATCTCGCTCTTCTCCAGCTTGGCGGGGCCGAGCCCGACAGGAAGTTTGTTCGCTTCAGGAGCGATCACGCGGAGCGGCGCTTGCGGCAGCAGGCTGCCCAGTCCCTCGGCGAAGCTCTTGCCGCTGCCTGCATCCAGCCCGTCCGACAGCCAGAGAATACTTTTCGTGTCGGCAAGCTTGGCAGTCTTCAGCTTCTCCAGCAGCGCCATGCGATCGGTGCCGAGCGGCGAAGGCTGGAGAACGCGGGCCCGGTCCTGAACGGTACGGGCCGCCTGTGCAGCGATGTCGGTGGCCTGCGGGCGTGGCCCCGTTCCGGCGAAGACCACGGCCTCGTCCTTGTTCTGCGCATCCTCAAGCACATCGGCGAGAATGCGCCGCGTCTCGCTCCAGTTCTGCGCGCCTGCCCAGCCGTCATCGACGATGATCAGGCGCTGGCCGGCGGGCAGGCCGCCCGTGCCCGGCGGCTGCAGGAAGGGCTGCGCCACGAGGAAGATCACCAGTGCCGCAAGCAGCATGCGGAGGATCAGAAGCCAGAGCGGCGTCTTGTCCGGCGTTTCCTCCTGGCGCGGCAGATCGAGCAGAATGCGCACCGGCGGAAAGGCTTGCGGCCGCGGTCTGGGCGGCGTGAAGCGAAGGAGCCACCACAGCACCGGCAGCGCCAGCAGCCCGTAGAGGGCGAGCGGTGTCGCAAAGCCAAGGGATTGCAGCAAGGCGCTCATGCCGTGCCCCGCACGCCGTGGCGGTTCTCGGCACCGCTCACGCGGAGATGCAGCGGCAGCAGAACCGAGGCTGGGGTTTCGTCGGTGCGATGAAGCGTGAAGCTCCAGCCGAGGCCGCGCGCCAGTTGCCGCAAGCCATCACGGTGGGCGAGATAGGCGGCACGGTAATCGTCGCGGAGAGACTCGGTCTTCTTGGCGAGATACTTGAGCGGCGCATCAAGCCCGAGGAATTCGATGCGGCCGTCATAGGGCAGCGTTTCTTCTGCCGGGTCGGCGAGCTGCACGATGTGGCCGGTCACGCCCGCAGCGGCGATGGCGGAGAGCTTGCTCCGGATTTCGTCCAGCGGCTCGAGGAAATCCGAGATCAGCACCGCGGTGGCGCGGCGTTGTTGCGCTCCGGCGGAGGGCAGGCCTTCGCCATGCTCACCGCCCACCCATTCGGCAACGCGGAGCAGCGCAAGGCGGCCATAGCCCGGCGCGCGGGGAGAGCCGAGCGCACCGATCCGCTCATGGGCGCGCGACGCAAGACTTGCGAGTGCCAGCGTCAGCAAGCGCGCCCGGTCGATCTTGCTCTCGGGCGCAAGGTGCGAACGGAAGTTCATGCGCGGGCCGGTGTTGCACCAGACCCAGAGGGTGTTGGCGCTTTCCCACTCGTTCTCACGGATGAACACGCGATCCGACTGCGCCGACTTGTGCCAGTCGATGCGCTGGGTGGAGTCGCCCGAGCCATAGGGCCGGTATTGCCAGAAGGTTTCTCCCGGGCCCGCAGCACGGCGGCCATGCACACCGAGGATCACCGTGGCGGCAATCTTCTCGGCCCGCACCAGCATGGGCGGCAGGGCAAGGCTCGCACCTTCGCCCTGCTGGGCAAGGCGGTGCGTCTGGGGGGAGGCTTGCGCCATCAGGCGAGCAGACCCTTCAGGTGGGTGATGACGTCGCCCACGGTCTTGCCGTCGGCGCGGGCGCTGAAGTTGAGGGCCATGCGGTGCTTGAAGACGGGTTCGAGAAGATCGGCCACATCCTCGACCGACGGCGAGAGGCGGCCATCGATGAGGGCCTTGGCGCGGGCGCCAAGCATCAGCGCCTGGCTGGCGCGGGGCGAGGGGCCCCAGGCCATGCAGTCGTTCACCATCTGGCTCGCCTCAGGACCCGGGCGGGCGGCGCGCACCACGCGCAGGATGGCATCGGCCACCTGTTCACCCACGGGAATGGTGCGGGCGAAGCGCTGTGCCTGCATCAGTTCGGCAGCGCTCATCGCATTTGCGGGCGGGGCTTCATCGACGCCAGTGGTCGAGAACAACATGCGGCGCTCGGCTTCGAGCGGAGGATAGGTGATGTCGATCTGCATGATGAAGCGGTCAAGCTGCGCTTCGGGCAGCGGGTAGGTGCCTTCCTGTTCGATCGGGTTCTGTGTGGCGAGCACGTGGAAGGGCTGCGGCAAGTCATGGCGCATGCCGGCCACCGTCACGTGATGCTCCTGCATCGCCTGCAAGAGCGCCGACTGGGTGCGCGGCGAGGCGCGGTTGATTTCGTCCGCCATCAGCAGCTGGCAGAACACGGGACCCGGCACGAAGCGGAAGGACTTCTGGCCGCGCTCGTTCTCCTCCAGCACCTCGGAGCCGAGGATGTCGGCGGGCATCAGGTCGGGTGTGAACTGCACGCGCTTCTCGTCGAGGCCGAGCACGCGGCCGAGTGCGGACGCGAGCTTGGTCTTGGCCAGGCCGGGGGCGCCGACGATCAGGCCATGGCCGCCCGCCACGATGGTGGTGAGGCAGAGGTCGATCACCTGCTCCTGCCCGAAGATCACCTGTTTCAGGGCAGCCCGGGCTTTCCCGAGCTGGGCGCTCGCCACTTCGAGGTTCTGGATTGCTTGCTTTCCGGCGTCGTTGATGCTGGCCATGTCTTCCACTATCTCTGGTGTGAGCTTTTTTCGGCTTATCCGTCCGTCTGGATTTGTCTTTCCTGTCACAGGATGGCGCAAAAGAGGCGGGGCGGAACCGATTCTGATGATCCTGGTGAATGATGGCCGCAAGCCGTGATGCAAGCAACCCCTTGGCGGGGTTAAAAGATATACAGGCTGCGGGTTCCCGCCTGCCGCCCGTGCACCTGTGGAACCCGCCGTTCTGCGGCGATATCGACATGCGGATCGCCCGTGACGGCACGTGGTACTACATGAACTCGCCGATCGGGCGAAAACCCCTCTACACCTTGTTTTCCAGTGTCTTGCGCAAGGATGGCGAGAAGTACTTCCTGGTGACGCCGGTGGAGAAATGCGGGATCAGCGTCGAGGATGCGCCCTTCACCGCAATCCGCATGGAGGTCACGGGTGAGGGCCGATCACAGGAAATCACCTTTGAGACAAATTGCGATGACGTGGTGACGGTGAATGCCGAACACCCCTTGCGCTTTGCCGATGAAGAGGGAACGGGCGGCCTCAAGCCCTATGTGCTGGTGCGCGCCAATCTCGAGGCGCTGGTGGTGCGGTCGCTGTTCTACGATCTCGTCGCCTGCGGTGTCGAAGAGGATGGGTGGTTCGGCGTTTGGTCGTCTGGCACCTTCTTCCCGATGAAGCGCGCCAGTGAAATCGGATTGATGGAATGAGCGCGCCCTACAGCCGCAGCGACGTGCTCGACCGTGCCACGCGCAACCTGCTCACGTCGCCGCCGCCCTCGTGGGATGCAAGCGACGACGACATGAACGTGAAGGCGCGGATGATCCCCGACGGGATCAAGCCGAAGCATGCCGCGGTGCTGGTGGGCCTCATCAGCCACGGCGATGCCTTCAGCGTGCTGCTCACCCAGCGCACCGCGCATCTCTCGAAACATGCGGGACAGATCGCCTTTCCTGGCGGCAGGCTCGATGACGGCGAGACGCCGCTTGCCGCGGCGCTGCGCGAAACCTACGAGGAGACGGGAATCGAACCGTCCTTCGTGGAGCCGCTCGGCTATCTCGATGGCTACCTCACGGTGACGGGTTATCTCGTCAACCCCGTGGTGGCGCTGCTGAAGGACGGCTACACCCTGTCGCCGCACGACAAGGAGGTAGCGGACATCTTCGAGGTGCCGCTCGCCTTCCTGCTCACCGAGAAGAACCGCGAGACCCATACGCGCGAATGGCAGGGCCTGACGCGGCGCTACTATGCCTATCCCTTCGGCGAGCGGTACATCTGGGGCGCGACGGCTGGCATGATCAAGAATTTGGGAGACAGGCTCTATGGCAACGCGCCGCACAGCGCCTGAACTTCCCTCGCTGGCGAACGCCGCGTGGCTCAAGGACGAGCGCCTGCAGAGCGTGCTCGCCGTGCTGAACGCCGATGGCGGCGAAGGGCGCGTCGCAGGCGGCGCCGTGCGCAATGCGCTGCTGGGCTTGCCCGTGGCCGACATCGACATCGCCACCACACTGCCGCCCGATGAGGTGACGGCGCGCTGCAAGGCCAAGGGGCTTGCGGTTCATCCCACCGGCTTCGAGCACGGCACGGTGACGGTGGTCACGCACCGGATGCCGTTCGAGGTGACCACGCTCCGCCGCGATGTGACCACGGATGGCCGCCGCGCCACTGTCGCCTTCACCGGTGACTGGGCGGAGGACGCCTCGCGCCGCGACTTCACCATCAACGCCATGTACTGCGACGCGTCGGGTAAAGTGTATGACTTTACAGACGGTTACAAGGACATCCAGAAGCGGCGCGTGAGGTTCGTCGGACTGCCGTCGCGGCGCATCAAGGAGGACTATCTCCGCATCCTCCGCTTCTTCCGCTTTCATGCCGCCTATGGCGCGGGCGCGGCCGACCGGGACGGACTTGCCGCCTGCGTGCGTCTGCGGAAGGGTCTCACCTCGCTCTCGGCGGAACGCATCCGGCAGGAGCTGATGAAGCTTCTCGTAGCGCCGCGGGCGGTGGACGTGCTGAAGCTGATGGCGAAAGCGAAGATCCTGCCACTGATCCTCGATGCCGCGCCCAATTGGCGGGTGATCGGACGCCTGCCGCCCGATGCCGTGCTGCGGCTGGCAGCACTGGCAAAACATCCGGCCGGGCTGCGCGATCGCCTGCGCCTGTCGAACGAGGAGGCACGCCGCCTTGAGGCCATCGTCGAAGCGCCGTCGCTCTCGCCGGAGCTGCGCGATCCCGAACGTCACCGCATCCTCTATCACCTCGGACCTCAGGCCTGGCGTGATGCTGCACTCTTGTCCTTTGCCCAATCCCGGGCCGCAGCCGATGATCCGGCATGGGCGGACCTTGCCGATCTTCCCGCCCACTGGCCACTGCCCAAATTCCCGGTGACGGGGCGCGATCTCTTGGCGGTTGGCTTCACGCCCGGCCCCGCCATGGGAGAGGCCTTGCGCAAGCTCGAGGATTGGTGGATTGCCTCGGACTTCAAACCCACGCGCGAGGAGCTACTCCTCCGCGCCAAACCCTGACGAGCGGAGAGACGACGATGCCGGCACCATTCCTGATGACGACGAAAGGCAAGGGCGCGCCCAAGGTGGAAAAGGGCAAGCCTGATCCCGCCAAGCTGCTCAAGGGCAAATATCTCACCCAGACGTGGAACCACTGGGAGGGCGAGAACAACCGGCTCTATTGCGGCATCTGGGAGTCGACACCGGGCAAGGTGGAGTGCGAATACACCGAGTGGGAGTTCTGCCACATCATCTCGGGCGAGGTGATCCTCACCGAAGAAGGCAAGAAGAAGGGCCACCGCTTCAAAAAGGGCGACGGTTTCATCATTCCGCCGGGCTTCAAGGGCACCTGGGAAACCGTGAAGAAGGTGAGGAAGCACTACGTGATCCTCCTTGCCGGAAAGAACGCGTGACCGAGACCATCCTCATCACCGGTGCGGCGAAGCGGATCGGGCGGCAACTGGCGCTCGATCTCGCGGCGGCGGGCCACGACATCGTCATCCACTGCAACACCTCGCGCGATGCTGCCGAAGAGGTGGCGGGCGAAATCCGCACGCGCGGCCGCAAGGCCTTCATCGTCACGGGCGATCTCTCGCGGCCGGAAGTGCCGGAGCGTTTGATGGCCGATGCGGTTGCGGGCGCAGGGCCGATCACCGTGCTCATCAACAACGCCTCGGTGTTCGAGCCGGACGACGTGGGCGAGATCACGCTCGAGAGCTGGACCGAACACCTCGACACCAACCTCCGCGCGCCCATCATGCTGTCGCAGGCCTTCGGGCGGCAGTTGCCGAAGGACCGCCACGGCAACATCATCAACGTCATCGACCAGCGGGTGTGGAAGCTCAATCCGCGCTTCTTCTCCTACACCATGTCGAAGACGGGCCTGTGGACTGCAACCCGGACGCTCGCGCAGGCGCTGGCGCCCCGCATCCGCGTGAACGCCATCGGGCCGGGTCCGGCGCTGCCCAGCGTGCGCATGGACCAGGCGGAGTTCGACAAGCAGGCGCGGCTGACGCTTCTGGGCCGCGGCACGTCGCCCCGGGAAATCTCCGAGGCGGCAAAATTCATACTCTCTCAGCCGGCCCTCACGGGCCAGATGATCGCACTCGACGGCGGCCAGCATCTCGTCTGGCAGACGCCCGACGTGGTGGACGTTCAGGAGTAACTGCGTCATGTCCAAGAAGCCGATGATTTCGCACCATGTGGCCAGCGCCTCGGCGCGGCTGCGCCACGTATTCGTGCGCGACCTTCAGCTCGAAGCCCTGATCGGCATCTACGAAAAGGAGAAGCTCGCGCCGCAGAAGATCATCGTCAACATCGACCTCTCGGTGACGGAGGGTTCGGGCGATGACGACATCAGCCACGTCGTCTCCTACGAGATCGTGGTGAAGAAGGTGGAGGCGATCATCGCCGCCGGCCACATCAACCTCGTCGAAACGCTGTGCGAGAAGATTGCTGAAAGCTGCCTGCGCGACCACCGTGTGATGGCCGCACGGGTGCGCGTGGAAAAGCCCGACATCATTCCGAATGCCCGCAGCGTGGGCGTGGAGATCGAGCGGACGCGCTAGATCCTCGTAACTACCGGATCATGTAGACCTTGCGGATCGTCTCGTGCACGCGGCAGGTGCCCTTCCAGTCCTGAGGGAAGAAGGCGACGGTGCCGGGGACGATCTCGATCACTTCGCCGCTCTCATGCGTGTAGGTGCAGCGCCCGAGCAGGAAGTGGCAGAACTCGTCACGCGTCACGTGGCAGTTCCAGAAGCCCGGGGTGCAGATCCAGATGCCGGTTTCGCTTTCGCCATTCGGCCCCTTGTGCAGCACGAGGCCCGAGGTGCGGCTTTCGCCTTCGATCATGGTGGGGATCACGCCCCAATCCTTGAACGGGCCGGGATAGGTCTCGGGGTGGACGAGATGGGGAGCGGAAGACTTGAGCTTGAGCGTCACGGGAAATATCCTCTTGTCAGGTAAAGGTCTCAGCGCAGCATGTAGACGTTGCGCATGGTTTCATGAACGGTGCAGACACCCTTCCAGCCTGCCTTGAAGAGCACGACCGTGCCGGGCACGATCTCGATCACTTCGCCGCTGTCGTGGGTATAGGTGGCGCGGCCGGAGACGAAGTGGCACAGCTCGTCGCGCGGAATTTCCAGCGGCCAGGTGCCGGGCGTGCATTGCCACAGGCCCACTTCCGGCTCGTTGTTCGGACCCTTGAAGAGCAGGACGCCATCGGACTTGGAGTTGCCGGCAATCGGGTTCGGCTGGTGCCCCCAATCCTTCAGCGGCCCGGCATAGGTGGCCGGCCCTTCGAGGTGGGGAGCAGACGAGGTGAGGTTGGTCGGCATGGAATGGTTTCCGCGGCTCGGGTCTGGCGCTTCTATATGATCTCGCAGCCTCTTTCGCCATCGCAAAGATGCTGCCAGCAACTGTCACATTCAGATGCTTTGAAGGGCTCCGGAAACAGGAGTGATTCAGATGACCTTCAACGCCTCCGCCAAGCCCTGCGGCACACCGCGCAATTTCAATACCCTGTTCGGACGCATCGGAGAGTGGATGCGACACCGCCGCGACACCCGCCGGCTCGAGAGCCTGAGCGACGAGCAACTGAAGGACATCGGCGTTTCGCGCGCCCAGATCGAAGCCCTCGTCAGGCGGAGTGTTTCTCCGTTCTGACGGGGGACGCTTTTCCTCACGCGATCTTGCGCTTCAGCAGGCCGTCGATCACCTTGGCGGCCTTGGTGGGACCGTGCTTGGCGCGCATCGCCTTCGACGTCTTCTTCAGCTTGGCCTTCATCTTCTTGTCGGTGAGCATGGCGTTCACCTTCGCGGCCATTTCCTCGTCGGTCCAGTTGTAGCGGTCCAGCTTGAAGCCGTGGCCGGTTTCCTGCACGCGGGTGGCGTTGTCATGGCCATCCCAGACATAGGGCATGATGATCGCGGGCTTGCCGAAATAGAGGCACTCCGTGAAGCTGTTGTTGCCGCCGTGATGGATGACCGCATCCATCTTCGGAATGACCGAGGGCTGGGGGAACCACTTGTCGATGATCACGTTGGGCGGAATGTCGCTGTACTGGTCCATGTAGTCGCCGACATTGACAAGCGCGCGGACCGGCATCTTGCCGAGCACGCCGATCAGGCGCTTCAGCAGATCCGTGTCGCCGGACCCCAGCGAGCCGAAGCTCACATACAGCAGCGGCTTGTCGTTGTTGGCCTGGAAGGTGGGCACAGTGTAGGGCGCTTCCTTGCGCACGCAGCCTTCAAGATACTGGAACTGCTTGGGCGAGAGCTTGTGGCGGCGCTTGAACTTCACCGCACTCGGATAAAGCAGGATGTTCATGTGCGGGCTCGCCTCGAAGAACTGCCCGATAGGGTAGGGCTTCTCGCCCACGGACTTCAGGAAAGCGTTGAAGTTGTCGTGGATGGGCTTGATCACCTCGTTGAAATGCTTGCGATAGGCGGCGTGGCCCTTCTTGTCCTTTTCGCCGCAGCCCGAGAGGTGAGGCGGAATGTCCGGATCCTCGATCTCGTTCTCGGAACACGAGATGACGCGCACCCAGGGCTTCTTGTTCTGCTTGGCGTAGCGCTTGATCGCCGGGAAAAGGATGACGTTGTCGACGCAGACCACATCCGGCTTCACCTGGTCGAGAACGCCGGGCAGATCCTTCTCCGCCCACTTGGCGGTTTCGACGATCATCTCCCAGCAGCCCTTCACGTAGTTGTCGATCTGGTCGTAGGGGCTCTTGCGGAAATTGGGGATGTGGCCGTTTATGAAGTCGACCCAGAACTTGGCCATCTCCTCGGGCGGCAGCGGCTCGGAGAGGTTCACCGGGTGTGCCTCGAAGCCGTAACCCTTGTAGACGTCGAGGAAGCCGGGGTCGGAGAGAAACACCACCTTGTGGCCCAGCTTCTCCAGGGCCTGGCCGATACCCACGGAATTGAGGGCAGGCCCGAAGGCCGCTTCCGGGAAGAGGGCAATCACCTTCTTCTGCTTCGCCTTTGCGGACTTCTTCACGGCCTTCTTCGCCGTCTTCTTGGCGGCGGTCTTCTTGACCGCCTTCTTCTTTGCAGTGGCTTTAGCCATCGTTTGCCTCCTCGAAAATGGTGGATTTACATGCCCGGAACCTGGCCCTTGTTCAAGCGCTGGGCGGTGAACAGGGCGACGAATGCGATGCCCATGACGATCGTCGCCATGGCGTTGATCTCGGGCGTCACGCCGAAGCGGATCATGGAATAGATCTGCATCGGAAGCGTAGTGGATGATTGACCCGCACCCGCGGTGAAATAGGCAATGATGAATTCATCGACCGAAAGCGTGAAGGCGAGAAGGGCTGCGGCCACCACCGACGGCAGGATGAGCGGGAAGGTGATGTGCCAGAAGGTCTGCTGCGCCCCGGCGCCGAGATCGCGCGACACTTCGGTGAGCGACCAGTCGAAGCTCTTGAGTCGCGCCCGCACCACCGCCGTCACGAAGGCGATGTTGAAGACTACATGCGCCATGATGATCGAGTGCAGCCCGAGCGAGAACTTGAGCAGGGTGAAGAACGAGAGCAGCGCAATCGCCAGAACGATGTCGGGGATGATCATGGGCGCGAAGAGCAGGGCCTCGCGGGCGGCCGAGGGTTTGGCCCGCTCCACGCCGAGTGCGAGTGCCGTGCCGATGGCGGTGGCGATGAGGGTGGAGATCAGTGCCACCACGAGGGAGTTGAAGGCCGCCTGCTGGATCTTCGGGTTGGCGAAGAGCTTGCCGTACCATTCCAGCGAGAAGCCGCCCCAGGCCGTGGGCAGCCCCGCCTTGTTGAAGGACAGGATCATCAGCACCAGGATGGGCAGATAGAGGAAGGCATAGGTGAGGCCGAGATGCAGCCTGTGCCAGCGGCTCATGACCGTTCTCCGATGGCGCGGCGCGAGAGCAAGGCCTGCGCGAAAAGCAGCACCAGCATGATGATGATGAGCCCGGCGGAGAGCGTGGCACCGAAGGGCCAGTCGCGGGCGCTCAGGAACTGGTCATAGATGAGGTTGCCCGCCATCTGGAACTTGCCGCCGCCCAGAAGGTCGGGCGTGATGAAGTTGCCGATGGAGAGCACGAAGACGAAGACCGCGCCTGCTGCCACGCCCGGTGCCGTGAGCGGCAGCGTGATCCGCCAGTATGTGGTGGCTGCGGTGGCACCGAGGTCACGCGAGGCTTCGGCATAGCTCGGGTCAAGCCGCTGGAGGGCGGCGAAGATCGCCAGCACCACGAAGGGCGTGTAGTTGTAGACAAGCCCGAGGATCACCGCGAACTCGTTGTAGAGGAGGGGCAAGGGCCCCAGCCCCACGGAGGCGAGTGCGGTGTTCACCAGCCCCGCCGGATTGAGCAGCACGATCCAGGCATAGGTGCGGATGAGATAGTTGGTCCAGAAGGGCAGGATGGCGAGGAAGAGGAGCCCCGTCTGCCAGCGCTCCGGCGCCTTGGAGATGGCATAAGCGGCCGGATATCCTACCAGCAGCGCGATGAGCGTGGACAGCCCCGCAATGCGGAAGGAGTCCCACAGGATCACCGCATAGAGGGGATCGAAGGCGCGCCGGATGTTCTCCAGCGTCATGGCGCTCCAGTCGATGCCGCCATAGATGCCGCGCTCGAAGAAGATGAGCCCGAAGATCAACAGGCAGGGCAGCACCATGAGCGCCAGGAGCCACAGCAGGCCCGGCAGCATCAACAGGAAAGAGGCGCGTGATGGGGTCATCGACGCGCCTCACCGAGAGGTCGAGGGCTCACTTCGCCGCCATGATTTCCGAAACGGTCTTGGAGAAGGCCTTCATGCCGTCACCGAGGTCGCGGAGCTGTTCGAACTTGAGCAGGTCGGCAGGCGCAATCGCCATGTTGGGATACTGCTTCAGCATGGCGGGATCGATCGCGTCCATCGCCGCCTTGTTGGGCGACTTGTACATGATGTTCTCGACCATCCACTTGCCGTTCTCGGCATTCATGATGAAGTCGATGAACTTCGCTGCACCCTCCGGATTGGCGGCGGCCTTGGTGATCACCATGGTGTCGACCCAGAGGTCGGAGCCTTCCTTGGGGATCACGTACTTGATCTCCGGCTTCTCGGCGATGCCGTAGTTGCACCAGCCGTCCCAGGCTTCCACCATCGAGGCCTCGCCCGAAACAAGCTTGGAATAGAAAGTTGTATCATCATAGGCGAGCAGCGTCTTCTTGGTGGCGATCAGCTGGTCGCGGGCCTTGTCCAGCGCGGCCTGGTCGGTGGTGTTGACCGACTGGCCGGCAAGCAGGAAGGCGGGCGCCATCAGCCAGCGGTCGGTGGCCAGCATGGTCGTCTTGCCCTTCAGGTCATCGGCGGGCGTGAGCAGATTGGCCCAGCTGTCCGGTGCGGTCTTCACCAGATCGGAGCGGTAGCAGAGCCCTGTCGTGCCCCAGGTGTAGGGCACCGAGAAGGTGTTGCCCGGATCATGCTTGAGCTGGGTGGCTTCCGGATAGAGGTTCTTGAGATTGGGAATCTTGGCGGGATCGATGGGGGCCAGCAGGCCCATCTTGTTCAGCGCCTCGGCGAAGGGCGACGAGACGAACAGCACGTCATAACCCTGGCCGCCCGAGGCCGTGACCTTGCCCATGATCTCTTCGTTGGTGGCGTGCACCGAGACTTCGAGGTCGATTCCCGTTGCCGCCTTGAACTTCTCGGCGATGTCCTTGGGCATGTAGCCGTCCCAGTTGGACACGACGATCTTCTCGGCCAGGGCTGCAGTGGCCGAAACCGCCAGCATGGCGGCCGCTGCCAGACCCTTGACGAGCGTTGAAATGCGCATGGTTCGTTCTCCCTGAGGTTTTGTTATTGCTTGAAACCTAACAGGGTTTTTGGGCGGGCGTGAAGGGGGCATTTGATGTCGTGTTGCTGCCATTGTCCGGCGCGGGAAAGGCCCTAAATTCAAGCCATGTCCGAATCCGAAGACACCACCGGCCCGATCCTGCCCGCCGAGGGCACGGACGGGAAACTGACCGGCCCTGACCTGATCCGTGATTTCACCACCCGCCTGCCCGGCAGGCCGGGGGTGTACCGCATGTACGATGCCAAGGGGAACGTGCTCTATGTCGGCAAGGCGCGGAACCTGAAGAACCGCGTCTCCAACTATGCGCGCGGGCAGGGGCACAACAACCGCATCGCGCTGATGATCTCGCTCACCGCCCACATGGAGTTCGTGACCACCGCGAGCGAGGCAGAGGCGCTGCTGCTGGAATCGAACCTGATCAAGAAGCTGAAGCCCCGCTTCAACGTCATCCTGCGCGACGACAAGAGCTTCCCCTACATCCTCATCGCCAAGGACCATGCGGTGCCGCAACTCGCCAAGCACCGCGGCGCCCGCAACAGGAAGGGCAGCTACTTCGGCCCCTTCGCCTCGGCCAATGCCGTGAACCAGGCGATTAATACGCTGCAGAAGGCCTTCCTCATCCGCACCTGCTCGGACTCGACCTACGAGAACCGCACGCGGCCCTGCCTGCTGTTCCAGATCAAGCGCTGCTCGGCGCCCTGCGTGAATTACGTGACGCCGGAAGACTACGCGGCGCTGGTCGATCAGGCGGAGACCTTCCTCTCCAAGGGCGGCGGACCGGTGAAGGCCGAACTCGCCCAGAAGATGGAGGAGGCATCCAACATCCTCGATTTCGAAACGGCGGCGCGTTACCGCGACCGCATCCAGGCCATGAGCTTCGTCACGCAAAGCCAGGGCATCAACCCGCAAGGGGTGGACGAGGCGGATGTCTTCGCCCTCGCCCAGGAAGGCGGGCAGACCTGCGTGCAGGTGTTCTTCTTCCGCTCCGGCCAGAACTGGGGCAACCGCGCCTATTTCCCGCGCACCGACAAGTATGCCAGCGAGGGCGAGATCTTCGCCGCCTTCCTCGGCCAGTTCTACGACGACAAGCCGCTGCCGCCGCTCATCCTGCTCTCGCACGACGTGGAAGAGCGCGAGCTTCTGGAAGAGGCCTTCACCAGCCATGCCGGACACAAGGTCGAGATCCTCGTGCCGCAACGGGGTGAAAAGAAATCGCTCGTCGACCACGCCGTCACCAATGCCCGGGAGGCGAACGGCCGCAAGCTCGCCGAAACCTCCACCCAGTCGAAACTGCTGGAAGGTGTGGCCAAGGTCTTCGGGCTGGAGGCACCGCCGCGGCGCATCGAGGTCTACGACAACTCCCACATCCAGGGGGCGGAGGCGGTGGGCGGCATGATCGTGGCCGGGCCCGAGGGCTTCATGAAGTCGCAATACCGCAAGTTCAACATCCGGCAGACGGACGTGGCCGGAGACGATTTCGGAATGATGCGCGAGGTTCTCACCCGGCGGTTCGCCCGCCTGCTGAAGGAAACGGGCGAAGGCGTGGAGGACAGCGCCACCGAGACGCCGCAGTGGCCGGACCTCGTACTGATCGACGGTGGCCAGGGACAGCTTTCGGCGGCCCGAGCGGTGCTGGAGGAACTGGGCATCCACAACGTGCCACTGGCGGGTGTGGCCAAGGGCCCGGACCGGGATGCAGGCCGTGAACATTTCTACCAGAACGGGCGCCAGAGTTTCATGCTGGAAGCCCGCGACCCGGTTCTCTACTACATCCAGCGCCTGCGGGACGAAGCCCACCGCTTCGCCATCGGCACCCACCGGGCGAGACGCTCCCGGGCCATCGGCCAGAACCCCCTGGACGAGATTCCGGGCATCGGCCCCACGCGCAAGAAGGCCTTGCTCCAAAGCTTTGGATCGGCGAAAGCAGTTGGTAAGGCAAATGTGGCTGATTTGGCGGCTGTGGACGGGGTCAGCCGGCAGCTGGCCCAGGCCATCTTTGACCACTTCCACCCCGACTCGAAGTAAGGGTGGGCCGGTCCCGAACCGGCAAAGAGCGGAGAAGCGATGAACGCAAACGCAAAGCAGGGCACCACGGTCTCGAAGGTCTGGAATCTCCCGAACATCCTGACTTACGGGCGGATCGTGGCCGTACCCCTGGTTGCGGCGCTGCTGCTGTGGAACGACCGCGCGGCGGCGATCACCGGCCTCGGCGTGCTGTCGGCCCGCTGGATTGCGCTCGGCATCTTCGTCGTCGCCGCCATCACCGATTTCTTCGACGGCTACCTGGCGCGGCGCTGGCATCAGCAGTCGTCGCTCGGCCGCATGCTCGATCCCATCGCCGACAAGGTGCTCGTCGCCGTCGTGCTGCTCGTGCTCTGCGGCGACCAGATCCTGCGCGGCGGACACGTCTGGGCGGCGATCATCATCCTCGCCCGTGAAGTGCTCGTCTCGGGCCTGCGCGAATATCTGGGGCAACTCTCGGTGTCGGTGCCCGTGACGCAGATCGCCAAGTGGAAAACCACCGTGCAGATGGTGGCGATCGGCCTTCTCATCGCGGGCCCCGCGGGCGACCTCATCATCCCCGGCATCACCAAGCTCGGCGTCGCCGGGCTGTGGATCGCCGCGGCGCTCACGCTTTACACGGGCTATGACTATTTCCGTGCCGGCCTGCGGCACGTCGTGGACAATGAATGAAAGTTCTCTATTTCGCCAAGTTCAGGCAGCTCATCGGACGGAGCGCCGATGATGTTGCGCCGCCGCCCGAGGTGAAGACGGTGGGCGATCTGCTCAACTATCTCATCCGCACCGACAATGGCTGTGCTGCGGCTTTCTCCGACGCGAAGATCATCCGCGCCGCCGTCGACCAGGCGCACGTGAAGATGGACCACTCCATCGCGGGCGCCCGCGAGGTGGCCTTCTTTCCTCCCGTGACGGGCGGCTGATGCGCCTCAACGTCTATCTCCAGCAGGCGGGTGTGGGCTCGCGCCGCGAGGCCGAACGCCTTGTCGAGCAGGGCCGCATCAAGGTGAATGGCGTGGTCGCGACGGCCACCGTTCCGGTCAACGACGGCGACAAGGTTGAGCTGGACGGCAAGCCGCTCTCCCCTGCAACCCGCTCGCAGCCGCGGCTCTTCCTGCTCTACAAGCCGCTCGATGTTCTGGTCACGGCCTTCGACAAGCAGGGCCGCCCGACGATCTATGATCTTCCGAACCTGAAGCCGCCGCGCTGGGACGCCGCCAAGCCGCGCGTCATCTACGTGGGCCGCCTCGACGTGAACAGCGAAGGGTTGCTGGTGCTCTCTTCCGATGGCCCGCTGGCGCAAACCATGATGTCGCCCGCCACGGCACTGCCCCGCGTCTACCGCGTGCGCGTGCATGGCCGCCTGACCGAGCGGCAGGTGGAGCTTCTCCGCCGCGGCATCACCGTTGAGGGTGTGCGCTATCGTGGCGTCGAGGTGACCGAAGAGACCGGGCACACGGGCCGCACCAACACCTGGTACCGGGTGACGCTGACGGAAGGCAAGAACCGCGAAATCCGCCGGCTGTTCGAACACTTCGGCTGCGTGGTGAACCGGTTGATCCGCGTGCAGTACGGGCCGTTCCATTTGGGCAAGCTCGAGCGCGGCGACGTGGTGGAAGTGCCCGCCGCCGATGTGAAGCGGTTCATGAAGGAGCTTGCGGCCGAGCCCGTCAAGATCAAGGCGTGAAGGATTTCTTCTACCGGCACCAGCCGCCGATGCATGTGCGCTCGGCGGTCTTCGCCGGGGCAGGGGCAGCCCTCGCGATCATGGTGCTGGCGCTCATGGGATTGTGGCTGGGCGGTGTGTGGCTGATGGCGCCCTTCGGTGCGTCTGCCGTGCTTCTCTTCGCGGCCCCCACGGCAGTGCTCTCGCAACCAGTCAACCTTGTGGGCGGCAACATCGTCGCGTGTTGTGTCGCGCTGCCGCTCGCCGCCTTCTGGCCGGACCATGTCTGGCTCGCGGCCGTTGCCTGCGGCCTCACCATCAGCCTCACGGTGCTGTTCCGGGTCGTGCATCCGCCAGCGGGCGCAACCGCGCTCGTCATCTATCTCACCAAGGCATCGTGGATGTTCTTCTTCGTGCCGGTGCTGGCGGGAAGCCTGCTCCTCGTCTTCATCGCCTGGGGCTGGCACCGGGTGATGGGCGGCATCTATCCCTTGAAGTCGCCGCCGTAGAGGGTGAGGGCGGAACGGCCTTGCTCGGTGAGGCCATAGACGCCACGCTCCACCTTGGCGAACCAGCCATAGACATTATCGCGGAAAATGCCGGGCGCGCGGTCGACGCGGGTGGCGGCCTTCACATCCCTGATGCGGGCCGGACCTTCGGCGGCGAGATGGCCGGCGCACTTGAGTGCGTCCTGGCGGTAGGCCGTCATCAGCGGCTTCCGCGTGCTGCCGCCCAGATTGGGATCGCCGCTCCGCGCATTGAACTCCTTGAGCAGCAGGCCGCGCTTCTTCGTGTTGGTGCGGGGCGCGTACGGCACAGGGTCTGCCAAAACTTCCAGTGAACCAGCCGAGGTCACCACGATCAGGCCGAGCCCAAGCCTGCGGCAGAGCTTCAGGGCGGAGGCACCCACGCCGCGCTTTGGCCGCGCGATGGCGACGTAGACATGCTCGGCAACGGTGAGGCGTTCCACCGCCTGATAAAGCAGCTTGAGCGTCAGCGCCTCTTTCAGTTCGACGATGACGGGCGTCTCTTTTCCGCGCACCGCCACCACGTCGCAGCCCTTCACCTCGGCCTTCACCACATAGCCTTGCGACTCCAGGTGGCGCTTCACGGGAAGATAGAGATCAGTCTCAGCCATGACGGGGAAATAGCGCGATTCGGCCGCGCGATCAGAAGAAGGCGCCGCTCTTGTAGGGCAGGACCACCACCTTCGTGCCCACTTTCACCCGGTTGTAGAGATCGATCACCGCGGTGTTCAGCATACGGAAGCAGCCGGAGGTGGTGGCCTGGCCGATGGTGTAGGGCGCGGGCGTACCGTGGATGCGGTACTGGTTGTCCTTGCCGCCTTCGTTCAGGAGATAGAGCGCGCGGGCACCCAGCGGGTTGTCGAGGCCGCCTGGCATGCCGTCCTTCCACTGGTCGTAGTGCTCGTGCTTCGACATCATCTCTTCGGTGGGCGTCCACTTCGGCCACTTGGCCATGCGGGCGACCGTCGCGGTGCCGCTCCAGCGCGTGGCACTGCTGCCCACGCCGATGCCATAACGGATCGCCTTGCCGCCGGGCTGGACGAGGAAGAGGAACCGCCGCTTCATGTCGACGACTATGGTGCCCGGCGCCTCGTCTGTCTTGAAATCGACGATGCGCTTGCGGAACTTGTACTCGACCTTGTCTTCCTCATAGGGCGAGATGTGGAAGGGTTCATCGGCACGCGCGACGGCAGGCACAAGGGCAGCGGCAACGGGCGACAGCAACAGGTTACGACGGGACAAACGCATGCGGCGCAGACTATGCGCCTGCGCCGCCGCAATCAATTCACAACATTGCGCGTGAAATCAGAGTCGCACGTAGTTGGTGTAGGCGTCCATCATGGTGCGGCTGATGTTGCCGGGCTTGAAGGTGTAAGGACCGATTTCCGCAACCGGCGTCACCTCTGCGGCGGAGCCCACGATGAAGCATTCGTTGAAGGTCTTCAGCTCCTCCGGCATGATCCGGCGCTCAATCACTTCAAGGCCTTGCTGCTTGGCAAGCGCAATCACCGTCTGGCGGGTGAGGCCGTTCAGGAAGCAGTCGGCAATCGGCGTGTGCAGCGCGCCGTCGCGGGTGAAGAAGATGTTGGCGCCGGTGCATTCGGCCACGCGGCCCTGCCAGTCCAGCATCATCGCGTCGGCATAGCCCTTCTTCTCCGCCTTGTGCTTGGAAATGGTGCAGATCATGTAGAGGCCCGCGGCCTTGGCATGAACCGGTGCGCACTTCGGATCGGGGCGGGCGTAGTCGGCGATGTCGAGGCGGATGCCCTTCATCTTGGTTTCGGGATCGAACATCGAGGGCCAGGCCCAGGTGGCAATCGCCACATGGATCTTGTTGTTCTGGGCCGAGACCGCCATCATTTCCGAACCACGGAAGGCGACGGGCCGCACGTACTGGTCGCCGCCACCCATGCGGGCCACCACTTCGTCCTTGGCCTTGTTGATCTCCTCGTCGGTGAAGGGCAGGTCGAAATCCATGATGTTGGCGGACTTGCGGAAGCGCTCGGTGTGTTCCTTGCTCTTGAAAATCTTGCCATTGTAGGCGCGCTCGCCTTCGAACACGGAGGAGCCATAGTGCAGGCCGTGGGTGAGCACGTGCACCTTCGCGTCGCGCCAGGGAATGATTTTGCCGTTGAACCAGATCACGCCGTCGCGGTCGTCGAATGGGATGATGGCCATGTTCGTCTCCAAAGATTTTGCGTTGCAGCAAGCACATGCCATATTGCGAGGGGTATGACTCGCGATCAGGCATCGCTGCTGTGATTTCGGGCAGAGGGTAACAGAAGTGGAATATATGTCAATATGGCTGACATAATTTCGGGTGCGAATTTATCGGACGAGGATGCGGTGGCGCTGGTGGAGCTCATGTTCTTCGCCTACCGCGATTTTGTCGCCGATCCGGACGGCATTCTGGAGGGGCTGGGGTTCGGCCGCGCCCACCACCGGGTGCTGCACTTCGTGGGCCGCGACCCAGGCATGACCGTGGCGCAGCTTCTCGACATTCTCCGCATCACCAAGCAGTCACTGAGCCGCGTCCTGAAAGACCTGATCGAGAAGGGCTACATCTATCAGAAAGCCGGCGAGGAAGACCGCCGCCAGCGCCTGCTGCACCTCAGCGAAAAGGGCGAGGCCCTGTGGAAGGACCTTGCCGCACCCCAGATGCGCCGCTTCCGCCGGGCCATGACCGAACTGGAGCAGGGCAATGCCCAGCTCTACAGGGCGCTGCTCCTGCAGATGATCAACCCGGAAAACCGCGAGGCGGCGGACGCCTGGATTTCCCGCGCCCGCCGCAAGGCGCCGTGAGGATGGCGTGAGCGAGGCATTCCACATTCTTGTCGTCGACGACGACCGCCGCATCCGGGCTTTGCTCGATACCTATCTCGTCACCAACGGCTATCGCGTCACCACCGCCGCCAATGCGGCGGAAGCCCGCGAACGCATGCGCGGTGTCGTTTTCGACCTGATCGTGCTCGACGTGATGATGCCGGGTGAAAGCGGCGTCAGCTTCGCGGAATCGCTCCGCAGCGCCCGCCACGACGTTCCGATCCTCATGCTCTCCGCCCGCGCCGAAAGCGCCGACCGGATCAAGGGCCTGGCCGCGGGCAGCGATGACTATCTCGTGAAACCCTTCGAGCCGGAGGAACTCCTGCTGCGGGTGCGCAATCTGCTCCGCCGCAATGGCCCCACCGCGCCTGCCATCAAGGAGGCACAGTTCGGCGATTGTATCTTCGACATGCAGAAGGGTGAATTGTGGAGAGGCGGCGAGATCGTGCGCCTCACGGGGCGCGAGAAGGAATTGCTGCGCCACCTCGTGCAGGCGGGTGGCAAGCCTGTCTCGCGGGCCGCCTTGCGCGGGTCTGGGCAGGATGAGGCCGCCCGCGCCGTGGACGTGCAGATCAACCGTCTCCGCCAGAAGATCGAAACGGATCCGGCCAATCCGAGCCTGTTGCAAACCGTGCGCGGCGAAGGCTACGTGCTGTTCCTGGAGAATGCCGAGTAGATGACGCAAGACCGCACCCTCACGAACCGTTTCAACCGCTTCCTCGAGCGCCATTTGCCGGGCGGTCTCTACAAGCGCGCCCTGATCATCCTGATTGCGCCCATCGTGCTGCTTCAGACGATCATGGCCGTCATCATCCTCGACCGCCACTGGGACAACGTCACCAAGGCGCTGGGCCGTTCGCTCTCCATGGAAATCGGCATGCTGGTCGACGACTACCAGCGCTCCGACAGATCGGCTGCGGCCATCGAGGCCGTTCAGGAGCGCGCCCGCAGCAAGCTCCGCCTCGACATGGACGTGATCCGCAATGCGGATCTGCCACCTGTCGTCGATCCGCCGTTCTATGCGCTCTTCGAACGCAAGATGCAGAAGTACCTGACGCGTGACACCGGCCGGGCCTTCTGGGTTTCGAGTTCCGGTCCCGATGGGCAGGTGGAAGTGCAGGTCGAGGTCGACAAGGGCACCATCTTCCGCATCCGTACCGAAAGCGAACGCGCCCAGGCGAGCGGCACGGGCTTCCTGCTCGCCCTGATGCTGGCCGCGTCAGGCGTGCTTCTGGGTGTTGCCATGATCTTCCTGCGCAAGCAGGTGAAGCCCATCCTCGAACTGGCGGAGGCGGCGAAGAACTTCGGACTTGGCCGCGATACCTCCAACTTCCACCCCCGGGGTGCCGACGAAATCCGCGCCGCCGGCAATGCCTTCCTCGACATGCGCCGCCGCATCGCGCGGCACGTCGAACAGCGCACCGACATGCTGGCCGGCGTCTCGCACGACCTTCGCACCATCCTCACGCGCTTCAAGCTCGAACTCGCCGTGCTTGGCGACAACCCCAAGGTTCATCCGCTCAAGGAAGACGTGGATGAAATGCAGCACATGCTGGAAGACTACATGGCCTTCGTGAAGGGTGACGGTGGCGAACAGGCGACAGATGTGAACGTGCCCGATGCGGTGCGGCAGACGGTGGACAATGTGGAGCGCGACCGTCCGGACTCCGATGCCGTCGTCAGGATCGACAGCCTTCCGCAGGTGACCGTGCGACTCAAGGCCAACGCATTCCGCCGCCTCCTCGCCAACCTCATCAGCAATGCCGTGCGCTATGGCCACAAGGTGCAGATCTCGGGCGAGGTGAGGGATCACCGCCTGTGGCTCAACATCGATGACAATGGCCCCGGAATCCCGCCGCATCAGCGCGAGCAGGCCTTCCGGCCCTTCGTGCGCCTCGACAATGCCCGCAACCTTGATGAGACGGGAACGGGCCTCGGCCTCGCCATCGCCCAGGACATTGCCCATGCCCACGGCGGCGAGATCATGCTGGAGGACGGTCCGCTGGGCGGCCTCCGCGCGATCGTGAAGTTGCCCGTCTAGATCAGAAGAGTTTGCCGCCGTTCGGCACGTCCTGGTCGGGGCCGATCAGGACGACGCCGCCCTGCGGGTCAGGGAAGCCGAGGGTCAGCACCTCTGACATGAAGGGGCCGATTTGGCGTGGCGGGAAATTCACGACTGCAGCCACCTGACGGCCCAGCAGGGTCTCGATCGTATAGTGCTTGGTGATCTGGGCGGAAGAGCGCTTCACGCCGATCTCCGGGCCGAAGTCGATCCGCAGCTTGAAGGCGGGCTTGCGCGCCTCCGGGAAGGGCTCAACGCCGATCACCGTGCCGACACGGATGTCGACCTTCTCGAAATCATCAAAGGTAATCGTCATCAGCTTGCCAGCTCCCTGGAGCGGCGGGCTGCGGCCTTCACCGCCTCGATCATCAGCGGCTTCATGCCGGTGTCGGCCATCAGCACCTGCAGTGCCTCGTAGGTGGTGCCCTTGGGCGATGTCACGTTCTGGCGGAGGGTTGCCGCATCGATGCCGGAGGAGCGCATCAGCTCGCCGGAGCCCGCCACCGTGGCCCGCGCCAGCTTGACCGCAACGTCCGGCGGGAGGCCCACCGCTTCCGCTGCGGCGGCCAGGCATTCGGTGAGGTAGAAGACATAGGCCGGGCCAGAACCGGAGACGGCCGTTGCCGCGTCGATCAGGGACTCATTCTCGACGCGGACCACTTCGCCGATCGACTGGAGAAGCTGTTCCGCCAGCGCCATCTGCGCGGCGGAGACGTTCTTGTTGGCGGCCATCGCCGTGATGCCGCGCCCGACCGCAGCCGGGGTATTGGGAATGGTGCGGATCACCGCTGCGTCGCTGCCGAAGTGGCGCTCGAAGGAAGCGATGGTCTTGCCCGCGGCAATGGAGAGGATGAGGGGCTTGCTGGCCCCAAGGCTGCGCAAGGGCGTCAGCACATCCTCCATCACCTGCGGCTTCACGGCGGTAAGAAGCACTTCCGCATCGCGGATCTCGGCCAGCGGCGGGTTGTGACGGATGCCCTTGGCTTTCAGGAGGGCGGCGACTTCGGGGGGAGGTCCGGGATCAAGCGCCACGACCTGGCGCGGATCAACGCCCGCCTTTAGCCAGCCTTCCAGCATGGCTCCGCCCATCTTGCCGGCCCCGATCAGGACCAGCGTTCCTTTCAGTGAGATGCTCATGCCTCACCGTGGGTTTCCAGAAGGGCGCTGTCAAGCGCCTGCTCGGCGGTGTGTCCGGCCCAGATGACGAACTGCACGGCGGGGTAATAGCGCTGGCAGCAGTCCACGGCGATGCGGATCAGGGCCTCGCACTGGGCGTCATTGGCTTCGGCGCCACCCGCCAGGATGAGGCTGTTGCGGAAAAGGATCGAGCCATCCTTCTCCCAGAATTCGAAGTGGCCGTGCAGGAGCTGGGAATTGATGGCGGCAACGAGGCGCGCCATTTCCTCACGGCGCTTGTCCGGCACCTTCAGTTCGAAGGCGCAGGCGACGAGAAGCGACTCCAGGTCGTCGCGCCAGGAGAGCGACATGGAGAGCGCGCACCAGCCGCCTTCCACCGCCATGAGAAGTTCGTCGTTGCTCGGCCGGTTCAGAGTCCAGTCACGGCGCTCGGCAAGGCGCTCAACCCGGTCCAGCGGGTTGGAGTGAATGGGGTCGATTGTCGCCGCAAGGCCCATCAAAATCCTCCGCCAACGGAAGAATCAAGTTCGTTGGCTGAGGCTCAACATGATGATGGGAACGAGTTGGGACAAGAACGCCGCCGATTCCTCCACACAAATTTGTGCAGACCGGCGACAGCGTTGAAGCTGGTGGAAGCCGTCGAGTCTCAGACAGACTCGGCCGGCTTCGTCGTTGCGGCGAGTCGGGCTTCGAGATCGGCGATTTGCTTTGCGAGTTCTTCGTTCTCGCTGCGTGCCTTCGCAGCCATCTCCTTCACCACGTCGAATTCTTCGCGCTTCACCACATTGAGGTTGTTGAGCACACGCTCGACCTGGCCCTGCACCAGCGTATCCACTTCCTTGCGCACGCCCTGGGCCGCGGTCGCTGCGTTGCCCATAAGCTTGGCGAGTTCGTCAAAGAACTTGGAATTGGTGGTGACCATGGTGAACTCCTTTTGCTGGCTCTCAACTAGGCATTCGGCAGGCCCGATTCAAGTGCCGCCGGGCCGCACCCCGCGGGCTTGGCGGCGCGCTGCGAAACACTTAAGAGCAGGGCATGTTCGCCGTCATTAACCATCCCGGGCTGGACCCGGTCGCGCTGCAGATCGGGCCGCTGGCCATCCACTGGTATGCCCTTGCCTATGTGGCGGGGCTGCTCTTCGCGGTCTGGTACATCAAGTACCTCGCCCGCCAGCCGCGCCTGTGGGGGGCCAATCCGCCCACCCTGTCTCCGGCGGAGGCGGATGATTTCTTCATCTACGCGCTGCTCGGCGTGGTCGTGGGCGGCAGGCTCGGTTACGTGCTGTTCTACAAGCCGGGGTTCTATCTCCACAATCCGCTGCAGATCTTCCACACCTGGGATGGCGGCATGTCTTTCCACGGCGGCTTCCTCGGCGTGGTCATCGCCTGCCTGATCTATGGCCGCATGCATGACAAGACGCTGGACCGCATGCTTGATCTGGGCGCCGCCGCGGTGCCGGTCGGCCTCGGTCTCGGGCGGCTTGCCAACTTCATCAACGCGGAACTCTGGGGCCGGCCCAGCGACCTGCCGTGGGCGGTGGTCTTTCCGGGTGAAACCTTTGCCCGCCATCCGAGCCAGCTCTACGAAGCTCTGCTGGAGGGGCTGGTGCTGTTCCTCGCGGTGCGCATCGCCACGCACCGCTATGGTGCGCTGAAGCACCCGGGCCGCGCCTCGGGCATATTCGCGCTAGGATATGCGCTCTCCCGCATCTTCGTGGAGTTCTTCCGCGAGCCCGATTCCTTCCTGGGCTATTTCGGTGGCATCTTCACCATGGGCATGTTCCTGTCGTTGCCTCTTTTGCTCGTCGGCTTCTGGCTTCTCATCCGCTCGCGGCACACGGGATGACGGCGCTTGGCGAGATCATCCGCGGTATGATCCGCGACGATGGCCCGATGCCGCTCGACCGCTACATGGCGCTCTGCCTCGGGCATCCGGAACACGGCTACTACGTCACCCGCGATCCGCTCGGTGCCAAGGGCGATTTCACGACCTCGCCCGAGATATCGCAGATCTTCGGCGAGCTGATCGGTGTCTGGGTGGCGCAGGTGTGGGAAGCCTTGGGCTCGCCCCGCCGTTTCGCGCTCATCGAACTCGGGCCCGGCCGCGGTACGCTGATGGCGGACATGCTCCGCGTGCTCGCCAAGGTCGAGGCCTGCGCCAAGGCGGTCGAGGTCCACTTCGTCGAGACGAGTCCCACCTTGCGGGCAGAGCAGCAGGCGCGCGTGCCCAAGGCGACGTGGCACCACGCGCTGGCGTCACTTCCGGCGCAGCCCAGCATCATCATCGCAAATGAATTCTTCGATGCGCTTCCCATCCGCCAGTTCGAGCGCAAGGACGGCCGCGTCTTCGAACGCGTGATCGGCCTTTCGGGCGAAGCGCTCGAGGTGGGGCTTGTGCCATCCGCCATGGAACTCCGCATGCGGGGCGAGGGGATCTTCGAAGATCAATCACTCCGGGTTGCCGTGGCCCGCGAGATGGCTGATCAGATCGCGACACAGGGCGGCGCAGCGCTGGTGATCGACTACGGCCATGTGCGCACCGCTTTCGGCGACACGCTGCAGGCCATGCACAAGCACCGCTACGTACCCGTGACCGAACAGCCGGGCGAGGCCGACATCACCTCGCATGTGGACTTCGAAGCGCTGGGCCGTGCCTGCGTCGTCGAGGGCGCACAGGTAGCGGGGCTGATGACGCAGGGTGATTTCCTCAATGCCATGGGTCTTGAAGCCCGCACCGAGGTGCTGTCGCGGACGATCGAAGGCGAGGCCCGCACCAATCTGGTCGCGGCATCGGAACGGCTTGCGCATCCTGACCAGATGGGCCACCTTTTCAAAGTGATGGCGGTCACGAGTGCGGGACTGGCCCCGCCATACCCCTTTGGTGCGAGATGATTGACAGTGATGCCCTGAACCACCCCGGCGTTGCGCACGGGTTTTTCACCCGTGGCGGCGGCCATTCCACCGGTATATTCGCCTCGCTCAATTGCGGGCTGGGATCGGGCGATGATCCGGATCTTGTGCGCATGAACCGCGAGATCGTGGCCCGTGGCGTGAGCGTACTGCCGTCGAGCCTCGTGACAGCCCACCAGGTGCACAGCGCCGAGGCGATCGAGGTGACGACGCCCTGGAGCATCGGTGATCGACCCAAGGTCGATGGTCTCGTGACCAAGACAAAGGGCATCGGCATCGGCGTGCTGACGGCCGACTGCGGACCGGTGCTGTTCGCCGATGCGGAAGCGGGTGTCGTCGGTGCCTGTCATGCCGGCTGGAAGGGTGCGCTCACCGGCGTCACCGAAGCCACGCTGCAGGCGATGGAGCGCTTGGGCGCCGTCCGCACCCGCACCGTTGCGGTGCTTGGACCGACGATTTCGAAGGCCGCCTATGAAGTCGGACCGGAGTTTCCGAAGCCGTTCCTCGAACAGGATGCGGCACACGCCCAGTACTTCACCCCGAGTGTGAAGGACGGCCACCACATGTTTGATCTGCCACGCTATTTGACCGACCGCATGAGGCGGGAGGGGGTTGGCAGCGTGCATGACCTCGAGCTCTGCACCTACAGCGATGAAGCCCGCTTCTACAGCTACCGCCGCGCCACGCACCGCGGCGAACAGGATTACGGCCGCCTGATTTCGGTCATAGCTTTGGTATGAGAGCAACGGACTGAGCCATGGCCATCCACTTCACCCGCGACGAGTTCAAGGCCCGCATGGACAGGGCCACTGCAGCCATGGCGGCGCGCGGCCTCGATGGCATGCTGCTCTTCCAGCAGGAGAGCATGTACTGGCTCACCGGCTACGACACCTTTGGCTTCTGCTTCTTCCAGTGTCTCTATGTGGGTGCCGACGGCCGCATGGCCTTGCTCACCCGCTCCGCCGATCTCCGCCAGGCGCAGCACACCTCGATCATCGACGACATCCGCATCTGGACCGACGCGGCAGGGGCACAGCCCGCCGCGCAACTGAAGGACATGCTGGAAAGCCTCGGCTGCCGCGGCCACACGCTGGGCATCGAGACGAAGTCCTATGGCCTTACCCATTTCAACGGCAAGGCGGTGGACGCCGCCCTCGACGGCTTCTGCACGCTGAAGGAAGCGACTGACCTTGTCGATCGGCTTCGCCTCATCAAGTCTCCCGCCGAACTGAAATATGTGCGCAAGGCGGGCGAGCTTGGCGATGCGGCTCTCAAGGCCGCCATTCGCAAAACCAGGGCAGGGGCCGACGAAGGCGACATTCTCGCCGCCCAGCAGAGCGCCATCTTTGCCGGCGGCGGAGATTATCCCGCCAACGAGTTCATCATCGGCTCGGGCCGCGATGCGCTGCTCTGCCGCTACAAGGCGGGACGCCGCAAACTCTCGAAACGCGACCAGCTCACCCTCGAATGGGCCGGCGTCTACCGCCACTATCACGCGGCCTTCATGCGCACGCTGATCATCGGCAAGCCGTCGCGCCATCACGAGGCGATGGACACCGCCTGCCAGGCGGCGCTTGCGGCGGTGGAGGAGAAGCTCCGCCCGGGCAACACGGCGGGCGATGTTTTCGCCGCCCACGCCCGCGTGATGGACGAGCACGGCATGAAGGATCACCGCCTCAATGCCTGCGGCTATTCGCTGGGCGCAAAGTTCACGCCAAGCTGGATGGATATGCCCATGTTCTACGCCGGCAACGAAGCCGAACTGGGGGCGGGCATGGTGTTCTTCGCGCACATGATCCTGATGGATTCGAACTCGGGCAATGCCTATTGCCTTGGCCGCACGTACATCCTCACCAAGGACAAGCCCGAGCCCGTGTCGCGACATTCGCTGGAGATGATCGTCAGGTGAAGTGGCTTGCGGCCATAGCTGTGGCGTTGGCGCTGGCAGGCTGCACGGACGCCAACTCGCCCCTGCAGCAGGATCTGCGACGCCTCGCCGAACTGCCGAAGCGGATGGACACACTCGGCCGCCGGGACGTGTCCGCCACGCCGCCCGCGGTCGCGCAACCCGCCGATCCTGCTGTGACATCGAACAGATCGCTGGCGGCTGGCGCGCCCGCCACCACCGCGACGACGGCACCGGCCGTGCAAAGCCTCGCAACGCCACCTGATCAACAGGTGGCCACTCTGGCACCGCCGCCCGTCGAGCCTGTTCAGGCAGAGCAGCAGGCCGCGGCTGAAGCCCCCGCACCGCCGCCTGCGCAACAGGTTGCCGCGGCCGAAGCGTCCCCCGCGCCGGCCCCGAAGCTGACCTTGCTCGACCGTCTGCGCGCGGCCACGTCAAAGAAACAGGCGGCCCCGGTCACGCCCAATCCGCAGGACCAGATCCCCGACCCCATCCCGGTCGAGAACCCGCTGGCCCGTCCGCCCTGGGAGGTTTTCGTTGAGGCGGGTCCCAATGCCCATAACGAGCTTGATCTTGAGACCCTCTACGGCCCCGGCAACATTCCGCCGGAGCTGATGGCGGAGCAGCAGGCGGCCGAACAGCAGGCCGATGCGGCAACGCCGCCCATGGATACTGCGGCAGCGACCCCGCCTGCCGATGATCCGGCGAAGAAGCCGGCAAAGCCGGGGGCCGTCACCATCAAGGCCGTGGCGGTGCCTTCGGTGAAGGGCGCCACCGGCTCCGGCAACAAGGAACTGACCATCGCCATGCGGGACGCCCTGCAGCAGGCAGGCTGGCCGATCCTGACGGCCGCCCGGGGCGATGCCCTCACCGTGCAGGGCCGCGTCGTCATCGGCGAGGCCCATGGTGCCACCCAGAGCGTTAAGATCGTCTGGGACGTGCTCACTCCCGATGGCAAGAATTTGGGCAACCTGAAGCAGGACAATGCCGTGCCGGCCGGCTCCCTCGACAAGGAATGGGGCGACAATGCCCGCTACGCGGCGGAGGCGGCCGCCGAGGGCATTTTCAGCCTGATCCAGAAATACCGCTGATCAAGGGCGTTTTCCGGAACCCCGGAAGCCAAATTCTAACCAAATATGTGCACTGCGGCATGGAAACCCTTTTATCCGGCGTTTCCGGCGGTTATAGACCCCGCAACAGGGCGAGACGCGGGAACCTCAGGCATGATGAAGATCATTACCGGCAACAGCAACAAACCTCTCGCCGAAGCGATCTGCTCATACCTGCACATGCCCATCACCAAAGCCGTTGTCCGGCGCTTCAACGACATGGAAGTGTTCGTGGAGATCCAGGAGAACGTGCGCGGCCAGGACATGTTCGTGGTGCAGTCCACGAGCTTCCCCGCCAACGACCACCTGATGGAACTGCTGATCATCACCGACGCGCTGCGCCGTGCCTCGGCCAAGCGCATCACCGCCGTGATCCCCTATTTCGGCTATGCCCGCCAGGACCGGAAGCCTTCGGCCCGCACGCCGATCTCGGCCAAGCTGGTCGCGAACCTCATCACCCATGCAGGCGCCGACCGCGTCCTCACCATGGACCTGCACGCCGGGCAAATTCAGGGCTTCTTCGACATTCCCACCGACAACCTTTTCGCCGGTCCGGTCTTCGTGCGTGACATCAAGCAGCACAACGACGTGGCCAACACCGTTGTGGTGTCGCCTGACGTCGGCGGCGTCGTGCGTGCCCGTGCGCTGGCCAAGCGGCTCGATTGTCCGCTCGCCATCGTCGACAAGCGGCGCGAGCGCGCCGGTGAATCGGAAGTGATGAACATCATCGGTGAAGTGAAGGGCAAGTCCTGCATCCTGATCGACGACATTGTCGACTCGGGCGGCACGCTTTGCAACGCCGCCGAGGCACTGCTGGAGCAGGGGGCGAAGGACGTTTCCGCCTACATCACCCACGGCGTGCTCTCGGGGGGTGCGGTGGCCCGCATCACTTCGTCCAAGTTGAAAAACCTCGTCATCACCGACTCGATTCAACCGACGGAGGCAGTGAAGGTCGCCCGCAACATCCGGGTGATCTCGATTGCCTCGCTGATCGGCGAAGCCATCGGCCGCACCTCGCGTGAGGAAAGCGTCTCCAGCTTGTTCGAATAAGGCCTGTTTGAATAAGCGGGCGCGCCGCACTACATTGCGGCGATGCAATCCGCAGCCATTTCCATCCAGAACGTCTCCAAGACCTACGCGACGGGCCTCACCGCCCTGAAGGCGGTCAATCTCGAAATCGCCCCGGGCGAGATTTTTGCGCTCCTCGGGCCGAACGGCGCCGGCAAGACAACCCTCATCAGCATCATCTGCGGCACGGTCACGAAGTCATCGGGCACCGTGCTGGTCTCGGGCCACGACAATGCGAGCGACTTCCGCAATGCCCGCAGCCTGATCGGCCTCGTGCCGCAGGAACTGCACCTGAGCATCTTCGAGACGGTATGGGACACGGTGGCCTTTTCGCGCATGCTCTTCGGCAAGCCGCGCAACGATGCCTATCTCGAAAAGGTGCTGCGCCAGCTCTCGCTCTGGGACAAACGCGACTCCAAGATCATGGCGCTCTCGGGCGGCATGAAGCGGCGCGTGCTGATTGCCAAGGCGCTGGCCCATGAGCCCCGCATCCTCTTCCTCGATGAACCCACGGCGGGTGTGGACGTGGAACTCCGGCAGGACATGTGGCGGATCGTGCGCGACCTGCGGGAAAGCGGCGTCACCATCATCCTCACCACCCACTACATCGAGGAAGCGGAAGACCTTGCCGACCGGGTCGGCGTCATCTCCAAGGGCGAACTGATCCTCGTGGAGGAGAAGAAGGCCCTGATGCGCAAGATGGGGCAGAAGCAGCTGACCCTGGAACTCACCGCACCGCTTGCCAAACTGCCGAAGGCACTGGCGGCCCTTGGCGTCACCCTCGCCAAGGAGGGCAGGGAGCTGGTCTATGCCTATGACATGCAGAAGCCCCGGCACACCATCGCCGAGGTGCTGCAGGCGGTGACCGATGCCAAGGTGAAATTCGGCGACCTCCATACCGAGCAAAGCTCGCTCGAAGACATTTTCATGGGACTGGTGAAGCAATGAACCTGCGCGGTGTCTGGGCAATCTACCACTACGAGATGGCGCGCTTCTTCCGCACCCTGGGGCAGAGCCTGATCTCGCCCGTCATCTCCACGGTTCTTTACTTCGTGGTCTTCGGGGCGGCGATCGGCTCGCGCATCCAGAGCATCGAGGGCGTGAGCTACGGGGCCTTCATCGTGCCGGGGCTGGTGATGCTGTCGCTGCTCACGCAATCGGTGAGCAATGCTTCCTTCGGTATCTATTTTCCGCGCTTCTCCGGCACCATCTACGAATATCTCTCCGCACCCGTGTCGCCCATGGAAATGGTGCTGGGCTTTGTCGGTGCCGCCGCTTCGAAGTCGCTGCTGATCGGCCTCATCATCCTCGCCACCTCGGCCTTCTTCGTGCCGCTCAACATCGCGCATCCCGTGTGGATGATCCTCTTCCTGCTGCTCACCGCGATCACCTTCAGCCTTTTCGGCTTCCTGATCGGCCTGTGGGCGGATGGCTTCGAGAAGCTGCAGATCATCCCGCTCCTCGTGATCACGCCGCTCACCTTCCTGGGCGGGAGCTTCTACCCCATCGGCATCCTGCCGCCCTTCTGGCACGGGCTGTCGCTGTTCAATCCCGTGGTCTATCTCGTCAGCGGCTTCCGCTGGAGCTTCAACGAGGTGTCGGACGTTTCGGTGTGGGTCAGTCTTGCCATGACGGGCGTTTTCCTTGCAGTCTGTCTTGGCGCCGTCTCGTGGATGTTCCGCACGGGGTACCGGCTCAAGAACTGACAGGAGTGCCCTCATGCGGCTCGTCTTTGCACTGCTGCTGCTTGTTGCGGCGAGCAGCTTCGCCCGCGCCAATGACAGCCAGGCGGAAACGGCTCTTGGCGGCCTCGTGCTGGTGAAGTCCGAGGCGGTCAGCCTCGACAGTGAGGACCTTTTCATTTCGAAGGACGAGGTGCGGGTGAAGTATCGTTTCACCAACACGACGGACAAGGACATCGAGACGCTCGTTGCCTTTCCGCTGCCCGAGCAGGTTTATGACGAAAGCAGCCCTTACTATTTCATCGACGCGACTTCGGACATCGGCTTCAAGACCGTGGTCGAAGGCAAGCCCGTCACGTACGAGATCGTGCAGCAGGCCATCGTCAACGGCAGTGATGTCACCGCAAGGCTCAATGCGCTGGGCTGGCCGCTGAGCAGCGCCAAGGATTTCCAGGTCTTCAACAAGAAAGCGACGGAACTGGATGCCGCAACCCGCGACGCGTTGCTGAAGGATGGCGTGATCACCAATGCCGGCACGGACAGCGAACCTGCCTACATTCCGGTGTGGAACGTTCGGACCTCCATCACCCGCACGCAGGTGTTCCCGGCGGGAAAGACCATCTCGGTGGAGCACAGCTACAAGCCGCTGGTGGGTGGGAGTGTCGGCGGTGCCCTCAATGTCGATTACCGCAACGAGGACTGGGGCAAGGAGCGCACCCGCAAATATTGCATCGAGGACGGCTGGTACAAATCCTTCGACAGGGAACTGGCCAAGCGCAAGACAGAGGAGAACCCGGGTCCCTACAGCGAATGGTGGCTGGGCTATGTGCTGAAGTCCGGGGCGAACTGGAAGGGCCCGATCAAGGATTTCCACCTCGTCATCGACAAGGGCAAGCCCGGCAATCTCGTCAGCTTCTGCGCCGACGGTGTGAAGAAGATCGGACCCACGCAATTCGAAGTGCGGAAAACAAACTTCGAGCCGCAGGACGACCTCAATATCCTGATCGTGGAGTGGCTCGACACGCAGCAGTGAGGCGTTGAATGCGCCAAAGCCTTGGGCGTTTCCATTCGGCTGACGATGCGCTAGACCCCGCGCCACCATGGCCCGACTTCTTCTCAACCTGCAGGACATCCACCTGACCTTCGGCGGCAAGCCCGTGCTCGAGGGCGTCTCGCTGATGCTGTCGGAAGGGGAGCGCATTGCCCTTGTGGGCCGCAACGGCACCGGCAAGTCTACGTTGCTGAAGATCGTGGCCGGCATGATCGAGCAGGATTCCGGCGAGCGCTTCTTCCAGCCCGGCACCACGGTGCGATACCTGCCGCAGGAGCCGGATTTTGCGGGCTTCACCACTGTGCTTGCCTATGTGGAGGCCGGCCTCGGTCCCACCGACAATCCCTACCGCGCCCAGCTGCTGCTCAATGAACTGGGCCTCACGGGTGAGGAGGATCCGCAGCGCCTGTCAGGCGGCGAAGCACGGCGGGCGGCACTGGCCCGCACCCTCGCGCCCGACCCGGATGTGCTGCTCCTGGACGAGCCGACCAACCATCTCGACCTGCCCGCCATCGAATGGCTGGAAGAGACGCTGAAATCATCCCGCGCGGCCATGATCCTGATCAGCCATGACCGCCGCTTCCTCGAGAACCTCTCGAATGCCGTGGTCTGGCTTGACCGGGGCGCATCGCGCCGCATGGACCGCAGCTTTGCCCATTTCGAGGAGTGGCGCGACGAAGTGATCGATGCCGAGGAAAAGGAGCAGGCGCGCCTCGCCCAGCGGATCGCCACTGAAGAACACTGGATGCGCTATGGCGTCACCGCACGGCGCAAGCGCAACATGCGCCGCGTTGCGCTGCTTGCGTCACTCCGCACCGAACGGAAGGAACATGTGGGCCGTTTGGGCACGGTGACGCTGCAGGCCGCGGCGGGGGAAACCTCCGGCAAGCTTGTGGTCGAAGCCCAGAAGATATCGAAGAGCTTCGGCGAGCGCCGCATCGTCAGCAATCTCGATCTCCTCATCCTGCGCGGCGACAGGCTTGCCATCGTCGGCCCCAACGGCGCGGGCAAGACGACGCTGATCAAGCTCATCACCGGGCAGCTCGAGCCCGACAGTGGCATCATCAAGCGCGGCACCAACCTGCAGATCGTGGCGCTCGACCAGAGCCGCCAGAGTCTCAATCCAGCAGACACGCTTGCGGACGTGATCACCGGTGGGCGCGGCTCTTCGGTGACGATCAACGGCGAGACCAAGCACGTCATCACCTACATGCAGGATTTCCTCTTCCGCCCCGAACAGGCGCGCACGCCCGTGTCGGTGCTCTCGGGCGGCGAACGGGCACGCCTGATCCTCGCCCGCGAACTGGCCCGTCCGTCGAACTTCCTGATCCTCGACGAACCCACCAACGACCTCGATCTGGAAACCCTCGATCTGCTCCAGGAACTGCTGGCGGACTACACGGGCACGCTGCTGCTGGTCAGCCACGACCGCGATTTCGTCGACCGTATCGCCACCTCCGTGCTGATGCATGAAGGGGAGGGGCGCTGGGTGGAATATGCCGGCGGCTACTCAGACATGGTGGCACAGCGCGGGGCAGGTGTTGCCGCCCGCAAGGTGAAGGAGGCGCCGAAGCCTGCTCCCGCAAAGGAGACCGCTCCGCAGGCGCCGTCATCGGCCAGCAAACGCAAGCTCAGCTTCAAGGAGAAGCACGCGCTGGAAACCCTGCCGGCCCGCATCGAGGCGCTTTCGGCTGAACTTCTTGCGCTGGAACAGAAGCTCGCAGACAGCAACTTGTTCAGTAAGGACCCCAAGGCCTTTGCCGCAGCGACGGCACGCCATGCGGCGGCGAGTGTGGAGAAATCGGCAGCGGAAGAGCAATGGCTCGAACTCGAGATGCTGCGGGAAGAACTGGAAGGGGCCTGAGGCCGCGCCTCAGTCCTCGGCGTAGACCTCGCGCACGGCGGGCCGTACCGGCGCCATGCCGGAACGCAGCCGCCAGGCGCTGTGCACCACCAGCGTCACGATGATGATGATGCCGCCCCAGAGCACGGCGCGGCTCGGCGTTTCGCCGAAGAGCATCCAGATCCAGATCGGCGTCAGAACCGTCTCGAGCAGGAAGAACATGCTGACATCGACGGAGGGCAGGTAGCGCGGGCCGTTGGCAATGAGCGTCGACGACAGCGGAATGATCACGAGGCCGTTGAGCGCCAGCCAGAACCAGGCGGGCATGCCGAATCCGGCGGTATTCGTCAGCGTGCCGAGCTGGGCATCGAAGAAGAGGAGGGCGACCAGCGCCGAGACGAGGCTGCCGAGGCCCAGGCTGGTGGCGACGTTCTTGCCGCTGCCGCGGATGATGGTGAAGGCGGCGGCGGTGCAGCAGGCGCAGAGCAGCGCCAGCATGTCGCCCACGATCTTGCTGCTGTGCAGGCCGTCCCGGATGATGATGAAGACGCCGATGAAGGCCAGGATCGAGGCCGCCCAGGTGAAGGGATGTACCGGTTCGCCGATGAAGATGCGCGAGAAGATGGCGGTGAGGACAGGCACCAGCGCCAGGATGAAGACGAGGTTCGCCACATCGGTTTCGACCGACGCGCCGATGAAGGCGATGTTGGCGATGGTATTGGTGAAGACCACCGCGAGGCCCGCCTTGCCGGCGATGAACGGCGTCTTGCTGCCGCGGTACATGCGCAGGAACAGCCAACTCGCGCTGATCGACACGAAGAGCAGCACCCCGCGCGCCACCACCATGGCCCACTTCTCGGCTCCGGCCAGCCGCAGGAGCGGCAGGTCGAAGGTGAAGAGAAAGCCACCGAGGGTCGCGAGGATGAGTCCGTACTGCAGCAGCGCGTTGGAGGAAGGATTTCTGGACGTCAAAGTAACCGGACCTTTTGAGGGAGCAACCTACGCGAAGCAGCCTGTTTGAAGCTGTCCAAGTTCATGATCCATTGGGCAAGTTCAAGCTATCCAAGGTTTAGTTAAAACAAAGTATAACAACCGGAGGTTAAGTGAGCCGGAGCAGGGTGAAAGCTGGGGTGTATCCTCAACCCCGGATAGCGGAAGCCCCTGACAGAGGGGCAAAGAGGCGGGGTGGCTTGCGCACCGGCCCGCGATCTCCTATAGCCCGGCCCGTTCACCCGGCGTCGTTCACCCCTGGAGGAAGGCCGGGTCTTTTTTGTTGTTTGGAGAATACTATGTCGAAAATCGTGACGATCAAGGCTGCTTCGCGCAGCAAGGCAGGTAAGGGGGCCTCTCGTTCCGTTCGCCGCACCGGAGACATTCCGGGCGTTGTGTATGGTGACAAGAAGGACCCGGAGCTTATCGCGCTGACCTACAAGGCCGTGCATCCGCACGTCGAGACCGGCCGCTTCCTGTCGACCCTCGTTGACCTCGAAATCGATGGCAAGACCATCCGCGCCATTCCGCGCGACGTGCAGTTCGAGCCGGTGAAGGACCGCATCATCCATGTGGACTTCCTGCGCCTCGGCAAGGACGCCCGCATCAACGTTGAAATCCCGGTTCACTTCAAGAACCAGGAAGCCGCTCCGGGCCTCAAGGCCGGTGGCGTGCTCAACATCGTGTCGCACTCCGTCGATCTCTACTGCCCGGCCGACTTCATCCCCGACGAAATCGTGGTTGACCTCACCGGCATGCAGATCGGCCAGAACATCCACTTGTCGGACATCAAGCTTCCCGACCGCGTGACCGCTGTCTCGCGTGAAAACCCGACGCTGGTGACGCTCACCTCGCAGGCCAAGGAAGAAGAAGCTCCGGTGGAAGCCGCTCCGGCGGAAGTTCCGGCCACGGCCCAGAAGGCTCCGGCCGCTGCTGCTGCGGGTGCTGCACCCGCCGCTGGCGCCAAGGGTGCCGCTCCGGCCGCTGGTGCCAAGGGTGCTGCTCCGGCTGCTGCCGCGCCTGCACCGAAGAAGAAGTAACGCCAGCCGTCTCAGGCTTTCGATGGCGGGGCCGCCTCAGGGGCGTGTCCCGCCATTTTCATTTCGGTTGCCAGTGCCGCTTCCATGCCTGCGATCAGCGACTCAAGGCCGACGTCGAAGGTCTTTTCCCGGTGTTCGCTCGCGAACCACTTGCCGATGCTGATGATGGCTGGAAAAAGCTTCATTGCCTCTTCGGGTTCAACTGGAACCGCAGCCGACGGACCTTTTGCATAGCCGATCGCCTCGTCGAGACCCGCCCCCACGATGTAGTAGCCGAAGACGCGGAAATGGCGCGCCTGCGCTTCGAGCGAAAGGCCGCTCGCCGCGAAAATCTCCACGATGTGGTTGAGGGTGGTGAGCCCTTCGCGGAAATTGAGACGGTGCACGGCGACGATCGGAAAGAAGCCGGGATGACGCAAGGCCATGGCGCGCCAATTCCGGGCGGCAACGCGCAGGCGCTCCTGCCACGGCGCTTTCGTGTCGGCGAAGCTGACTTCGGAGAGACAGATCGCCACCATCGCGTCGATCAGATGCGCCTTGCTCGGAAAGTAGTGATAGATGCTCATGGCTTCGCAACCCAGCTTTTGGGCCAGGTTGCGGAAGCTGAGGCTTTCAATTCCGTCCGCATCGGCCAAGGCAAGGGCCGTGACGGCGATGAGGCCGGCACTGAGCGGACGGCGTTTCACGGGTTTGCGGGACATTCCTGAGAATTGGCGAAACGGCGGGATTCGCGCAACGTGTTCCGCTACTTGACGCCCATCTCGGCCTTGAAGGTTGGAAGGTCGACCTGAAGACCATGGAGAACGGTGCTCGAATAGCGGGTGAGGGCGGCCATCGAGACGGCTTCACCAATTTCCGCATCGCTTGCACCAAGGCGCTTGGCCGTGGCCGTATCGGCGGCAATGCAGTACTCGCACGGAATTTGCGCCGCGACCGCAATGGCGATGAGGGCCTTGGTCTTGGGCGGAAGCGCGGTGGTTTCGGACAGCTCGAGATCCTTCTCCAACTGCCAGTAGGAAGCAACGGTCGCATCCGGCAACTGCGTCACGAAGGTGGGCACACCACCGAAGGCGGCCTTGATATCCGCAAGTGCGGCCTGCTTGCGCGTGGCGATGTCGTCAGCCCGCGCGAGAGTACCGGCGGTCAGTGCAAGCGTGAAGACGATGGCAGCCTGTGAAAAACGAAACATGATCTTCTCCTCTGTTGACCTTACGGCGTAAGGCGCGGGAACACTGATAACCTTACAGCGTAAGAAGTCAAGGCCCCTCGGGCATCACATGGGCGTGAGTGGTGAGGAAGGCTGCCGCCATCCAGTGGCGGCGCGAGTTGATCCGGCGTGGCAAATCACCTACAGCCGACAGGCATTCCGTGGATGACGTCGATGTTTCTCTTCGTGGGGCTGGGGAATCCTGGCAGCAAATATGCCGCCAACCGGCACAATATAGGTTTCATGGCGGTGGAGGCGATCGCCGCAGCCAACCGTTTTGGCCCCTGGCGGAAGAAGTTCCAGTCCGAGATGTCGGAAGGCACGCTTGCCGGCGAGAAGGTCCTGGTGCTGAAGCCGCAAACCTACATGAACGAAAGCGGCCGCGCCGTGGGCGAGGCGGTGCGCTTCCACAACATCCCGCTGTCGCAGGTTTACGTCTTCTACGACGAGCTTGATCTTGAACCCGGCAAAGTCCGGGTGAAGACGGGTGGCGGTGCCGCGGGTCACAATGGCATCCGCTCCATTTCCGCCCATATCGGTCCCGACTTCAAGCGGGTGCGTCTGGGAATCGGCCACCCGGGCGTCAAGGAACTGGTGCAGCCTCATGTGCTTGGCGATTTCGCCAAGGCGGACCGGGAATGGCTGAAGCTGCTGCTCGAGTCGGTGGCCGACAACGCCGCGATGCTGGCCGAGGGCCTCGACGAGAAGTACCAGAGCAAGGTGCATCTGGCCGTTTATCCGCCGCGGCCCAACGCGCCGCGCAAGGCCGAGTGATCACTTCGCCATCTTGCCGGTCTTGGCCTTGGTCTTCACCTTGTCGGCGTTTGCCTTCGCCTGCCGCTTCAGCATCTCCCGCAGGATGGCGGTGGGCAGTTTCTGGCCGTACTTGATCTTCACGGTCTTGAGGCCGGTGCCATAGCCTTTCTCTTCCAGCCGCTTGCGATCGTCATCGGTCAGACGGAACGTCAGGCCGAACAGGGCATGGGCCTTGAAGGCGGAGTAACCGGCAAGGAAGCCATCCTGGCGGTAGAAGGGCACACCCCAGCTGATCCCCTCGCTGGCGCGCGGGCAGGTGGAGGTGACGAGGTCGCGCAGGGCCTCCAGCGTCTCGCGGGACTCGGGCGGGGCCGCGGCGATGTAGGCGTCTACCGTGGTGATGTCGTATTTGCGCATGGTCGGCTGCAACGTGCGATGGGACCATTGGTTCCGCAAGACGAAAAAGCACTTGCAGAACCGCGTCCGGAGTTGCAGGAACCGCCCAGATTTAGATCATCATCAAGGATTCCGGAAACATGGGTTTCAAATGTGGCATCGTGGGCCTGCCGAACGTAGGCAAATCCACCTTGTTCAATGCGCTGACGCAGACCTCTGCCGCGCAGGCCGCCAACTATCCCTTCTGCACCATCGAGCCCAATGTGGGTGACGTGGGCGTGCCCGACGAGCGGCTCGAGAAGCTGGCGGCCATTGCAGGCTCGCAGCAGATCATCCCGACTCGCCTCACCTTCGTCGACATCGCAGGGCTCGTGAAGGGCGCCTCCAAGGGTGAAGGCCTCGGCAACCAGTTCCTTGCCAACATCCGCGAGACCGACGCGATCGCCCACGTGGTGCGCTGCTTCGAGGATGGCGACATCACCCACGTCTCGGGCCGCATCGACCCCATCGCCGATATCGAGACCATCGAAACCGAGCTGATGCTCGCCGATCTCGATTCACTGGAAAAGCGCTACATCAACACCGAGAAGAAGGCGAAGCAGGGCGACAAGGAATCGAAGGAACTGGCGGAGCTGATGCACAAGGCGCTGGTGCTGCTGCGCGAGGGCAAGCCTGCCCGCCTCGTTGAGCGCTCGCATGAACAGGAGGTCATGTTCCGCGGCCTCGGTCTCCTCTCGTCGAAACCGGTTCTCTATGTCTGCAACGTCGAGGAGGCGAGCGCCGACAAGGGCAACGCCTTTTCCGACAAGGTGAAGGCCTTTGCCGAGAAGGAAGGCAACAAGGCCGTCGTCGTCTCCGCCAAGATCGAGAGCGAGATCGCCGTGCTGCCGCCCGCCGACCAGAAGGATTATCTCGATGCCGTGGGCCTGCATGAGCCCGGCCTCAATCGGGTGATCCGTGAAGGCTATGCGCTGCTCGGCCTGCTCACCTACTTCACCGTGGGTCCGAAGGAAGCCCGTGCCTGGACCATCACCAAGGGCACCAAGGCCCCGCAGGCAGCGGGCGTCATCCACACGGATTTCGAGAAGGGCTTCATCCGCTCCGAAACCATTGCCTATGACGACTACATCGCCAACGCTGGCGAAGCCGGCGCCAAGACGGCGGGCAAGTTCCGCCTCGAAGGCAAGGAATATGTGGTGGCTGATGGCGACGTGATGCACTTCCGCTTCAACACCTGAGGCCGCCCATCCCGTGAGCAGCCTCTTGCACTTTGAGGATTTTGCCGCAGGCCAGGTTCACGCGCTGGGGCCGCATCAGGTCACGGCAGAGGCAATCATCGCATTCGCCAGCGAGTTCGATCCGCAGCCCTTTCACCTAGACGAGGAGGCGGCACGGCAGTCGATCCTCGGGGGGCTTGCGGCCAGCGGCTGGCATACGACCTCCATGCTCATGCGCCTGATGTGTGACGCCTGCCTCAGCCGCTCGGCCATCCTGGGCTCGAGCGGCATGGACGAGATCAAGTGGCTGGCGCCGGTATTGGCGGGGGATGTGCTGACCGGCACCTTCACGATCACCGGCACGCGCGCATCATCCTCGCGGCCGGGCATCGGTATCGTCACCTTCACCTCGACTCTCGCCAAGGCCTCCGGCACCGCCTGCATCGAAATGACAGGCATGTTCTTCATGCGGGCGAGGGCGGCATGATCGGCCTCTACCTCAGGGAGTTCGAGATCGGCCAGGTGACGGAACTCGGCACCTACACCTTCACGGCGGAGAACATCCGCGCCTACAGCACGGCCTTCGCGCCCGTGGGCTTCCACATGAATGCGGGCGAGGCGGCGAAGGGCCTCTTCGGCAAGACCGCAGCCGCCGGCTTCCATACCTGTTCCGCCTGGATGAGCTGCTACGTCGCCACCAATACATCCCAGCGCGCGCGCCTTGCTGCCGCCGGCAAGACACTGCCGGAGATCGGCCCGTCGCCCGGGATCGCCAAGGTGCGCTGGCCGCGTCCCGTCCACGCCGGAGACGTGATCTCCTATCGCACCACCGTGACTGCCAAGCGCGAACTCGCCTCAAGGCCCGGCTGGGGCATCGTTACCTTCCTCGCCGAGGGGCATAATCCGGCGGGCGAAGAGGTGATGCGGTTCGAGGGCAAGGTGCTGGTCGCCGCCTGAGCCGGGGCTTTTCCGGCGAAAACCCCACATGCCGCCGTCTCAACCCCGCGTGGGTGGTGCGTCCCTTCTGCCCTTTATTGTCGCGCAACTTGCTGGTATGGGCGCAAAAGACAGGAAGGGCGCAACCGAGAGATACAATCCATGGTTGCGTTGGAGGTTCTCAATCAGGGCCTTTGACAGGCAAGCGGCACGAGGCGGAATTCGATCATGACACAGCTGGGACTCATTCGGGCCACCGCCCTTGCAGGCGCGCTCGCCTTATCAACGCTTCCGGCCTTCGCCGTGGCGGATTTCGTGCTGAAGCGTGATCTCGATACGACCGGCAATGTCACTTGTTCTTCGGAAACAGCCTTCGGCAATTTCGTCGCCGATGCGGTGAAGAAGGCGCAAGGCTCGGATCTCGCGGTCGTCTCCTGCGCCATCATCCGCGGCAACCGTCTTTACACGAAGGGCCAGAGCTTCGATGGCACTGCTGCATCGGCGGAAATTGCCGCCGACGCCAACAGCGTGGTGATCGAAGCCACTGGCATGCAGTTGCTGGATGCCATGGAGCAGGCACTCGGCACTGCGCCCGCCGTGTCTCCGACCTTTCCGCAGATCTCCGGCGTGCGTCTCGTGTTCGATGCCGCGAAGCCTGCAGGCCAGCGTGTCATCAAGCTCACGGTCAATGGCGCCGCTCTCGATTTCCAGAAGACCTATCGCATCGCCGCCACGGAAGATCTGGTGAAGGCGCTGGCTCCCTTCGCCGCCACGAAGCGCGTGGAAGGACAGCCCAAGCCGGTTGCCGCTGATGTCGCCGCTCTGTTGCAAGAGGTGGGCGTGCGCGACATCAAGGTTCTGGGCCGCATCAAGGCCGGAAAGTAATCCCGCTCAACCGCCGACGGAGCTGCGCCGCGGCGCTTCCGGTGCCGGCGCAATCGGAATGCTCCGCGCCACCTTGTAGGCGAGGTCGTGGTTGAAGAAGCCGCGCATGGCGATGTCGATCGCCGCATCCTTCTTCATGAGCTGCAGAAGCGCCGCCCGGTTCCAGGCAATGCATTCGGCCCCGTCGTTGAGGACGACGGTGGCGGAGGCCGGAAGCTCGCTCAGGAAGGCAATCTCGCCGAGGAAGGCGCCTGATTGCAGTGTCGCGGTCTGGCGGTTCTTGATGATCTGGGCGTCGCCGCGCAGAAGATAGTAGAGCCGGTCCGGCTTCATGCCATCGGTCAGGATCGCCGCCCCGCCACCCTTGATCCGTACGGTCTTGGCGGTGAGCCTGCGGAACTGGCCGGGTGTCAGAACCGCCATGCGTTCATAAAGGCCGCGCAGGTCTTCCGGAATGCCGAAGTCCAGACGCCCGCCGAAGACGAGCGCAATCATCATCAGGTTCGCGCCGAACGACACCACCTTCCAGAACAGCGGGTCGAACAGGGGGCCTCCGGGAATGGCGTAGTAGTAGAGGCCTTGCAGGAACAGGCTCACGCCCATGAGCAGGCGAAGCTGCAACTGGTCGCGCAGCAGGAAGGCGAGGAAAGCCATCAGGTTCGAGATGTGGAACAGCAGCACGAAGACGCTGGTGTGAAAGGGCCATTCCATCTGTGTCGTACCTCGGTGGCTGCTGCCGCGCTTGCCGGACCGTCAGTTGAATCGGCGGTCCCACCAGTCGCGCGTGCGGAACCATGCACCGACCAGCGGCAAGAACCAAGGGTTCCCGTGGTAGAGCGGGCTTGTGGGAAACTCCGGCTGGTCGAAGGCGATGGTGCGGTTCGACTTGCCCACGATCTTGCGCGCGGTTTCGCGGCCGAGGAAACTCATCATGGCGACACCCGAGCCGTTGCAACCCAGCGCATAGTGCAGGCCCTGGAATTTCCCCATGTGGGGAAGCTCGTCCATGGTGAAGGCGACATTGCCGGTCCAGGCATGGGTGATCTTCGTGCCCTTGAGCTGCGGGAAGCGGTCGAGCATGAACTGGTAGAGCATGGGTGCCGTCTCCACCGGATCGGAGAAGCCGAACTTGGCGCGTCCGCCGAAGATCATGCGCTTGCCGTCGGGCGAGAGGCGGTAATAGGTGAGCACGCGGCGTGTATCGGCAAAGCTGCGGTTGGCGGGGCTCAGCGATTTCGCGAGATCGGGCGAGAGTTCCTCGGTGGCGATGATGTAGGAACCCACCGGAACCACTCGGCGCTTGAACTGCGGGGTGACGTCGCCCGTATAGCCGTTCGTGGCGATCACCACGTGCTGCGCCTTGATCGTGCCGCGCTGCGTCTTGACCAGCCAGCTTCCGTTCGCCTCCTGGGTGAGGCCGTTGACCGAGGTGCGCGAGGCAATGGGCACGCCCGCCTTGACCACGAGGTCGAGAAGGCCCTTGTAGTAGAGGGCAGGGTGGAGATGGGCCGCGCGCCCCACCAGCATGCCGCCATGATAGTAGTCCGAACCGATGTGCGCGCGCTGCTGCTCGCGCGGAACGAGCACCGCATCCGACTGCGCCTCGGCGTTGATGAGATCGACCTTCTTCTTCATGCCGTCGTAGTGCGACTTGCACCACGCGCCGAGGAAATACCCTGTCTTGGTCCAGCCGCAGTCGATCTTGTTATCGGCGATCAGGTTCTCGATGTTGGTGAAGGCGTCAATGGCGTCGTTGAGGAAGGGCTTCGCTTCTTCCGGCGTCAGTGCCCGGTTGATCATGCGCTTGCCGACATTGACGCCGGCCGAGACAAGCCCGCCCGAGCGCGTCGATCCACCGAAGCCGGGCTCGGCCGCATCAAGGACGATCGAACTCGATCCCGTTCCGGGACAGTTCGAGGGCCGCACTCATGCCGGCATAGCCACCCCCGACGATCGCCACCGCTGTTTCCTTCGGCAGTGCCACCTCCGGCAGGGGCTTCGGCTCATAGGCCTCCCACCAAAAGGGCTTCGCCTTGAAATCAGGGTGGAAAATTGCTTGTGACATGAACAGCACTCCGGGAAGAAAAGACAATAGGGGGAGGTCTTCCGCACGTGCAAGTGAACGGTTCCCCCTCGACGGACAACCCCGCTTCGCCTATCGTGCAACCCTCACATTGACAGTTTGGGTAACGTCATGCGCTTGCGCCACTTCATCATCCCGCTTCTTTCCCTTGTTGGCTTTCTTGTCTCCGCCGAGGCGGCACTGGCCAGCAAGATCGACATCATCGTCAGCAAGGTCTCGCAGAAGATGACCGTGAAGGTGGACGGCTCGACCGAATATGTCTGGCCGGTTTCAACCGGCGCGCCGGGCTATGACACGCCGAGCGGCACCTTCCGTCCGTTCCGCATGGAGGCCGACCACTTCTCCAAGGAATGGGACGACGCGCCCATGCCGCATTCGATCTTCTTCACCCCGCAGGGCCACGCCATCCACGGCAGCTTCCATGTGAAGAGCCTGGGCCGCAAGGCCTCCCACGGCTGCGTGCGCTTGGCGCCCGACAATGCCGCCATCCTCTATGACCTCGTGCAGAAGAACGGCATGTCCAACACCACCGTCACGCTCAAGGGCGGCTTCTTCGACTTCGGCTCGGGCATGGCCTCGGCCGGGGACAAGGCCAGCAGCTGGTGGCTGAACGGCAAGCCGAAGCGCAGCTTCGCGGCCATCGGCAACGACATCGAGAAAACCATCAACGGCGACACCAAGAAGAAGCCCGCCAAGAAGGTCGCCGCCAAGTGCACCGTCAAGGACGGCAAGAAGGTCTGCAAGAAGCCCTTCGTGCTGTTTGGCGGCAACGAAGGCTGAGGTTTTCTGGTTAATCCGGGGCAATCCGGGCAAACTTGACAAATCGGGGCCTCCATGCGCTTTAGCGCGTGAATTTGAAGGTTTTCCCGAGGTTTTCATGACTCACCGTTACCGCAGCCACACCTGTGGCGGGCTCCGCGCCGAACATGCAGGCGGCGAAACCCGCCTTTCCGGCTGGGTCCACCGCGTGCGCGATCACGGCGGCGTTCTCTTCATCGACCTGCGCGACCACTACGGCATGACCCAAGTGGTGGCAGACCCCGATTCCGCCGCCTTCAAGACGGCCGAGAAGGTGCGTTCCGAATGGGTGATCCGTGTTGATGGCAAGGTGCGTCCGCGCCCGGCCGGCACCGAGAACAGCGAACTCCCCACCGGCGCCATCGAGGTCTTCGCGACCGAGATCGAAGTCCTCTCGCAGGCGGCCGAACTGCCGCTGCCGGTTTTCGGCGAGCCGGACTATCCGGAAGATACCCGCCTCAAGTACCGCTTCCTCGATCTTCGCCGCGAGACGCTGCACAAGAACATCATGACCCGCACCCGCATCATCGCGGCGCTGCGCAACAAGATGAACGGCATCGGCTTCAACGAATTCTCGACGCCGATCCTCACCGCATCTTCGCCCGAAGGCGCGCGCGACTTCCTCGTGCCGTCGCGCATCCATCCCGGCAAGTTCTTCGCCCTTCCGCAGGCGCCGCAGCAGTACAAGCAGCTCCTGATGGTGGCGGGCTTCGACCGCTACTTCCAGATCGCGCCCTGCTTCCGCGACGAGGATCCGCGCGCCGACCGTCTGCCCGGCGAGTTCTACCAACTCGACCTCGAGATGAGCTTCGTGACCCAGGACGATCTCTTCGCCACCATGGAGCCTGTGATCCTCGAGACCTTCTCGCAGTTCGCCGGCAGCAAGACGGTGCGCAAGGACGTGCCGCGCATTCCCTATGACGTGTCGATGCGCAAGTACGGCACCGACAAGCCCGACCTCCGCAACCCCGTCGAGATGCAGGCCGTGACCGAGCACTTCGCGGGCTCCGGCTTCAAGGTTTTTGCCGGCATGATCGCCAGCGACCCCAAGGTGGAAGTGTGGGCCGTGCCTGCGCCCAAGGGCGGCTCGCGCGCCTTCTGCGACCGCATGAACGGCTGGGCCCAGGGCGAAGGCCAGCCCGGCCTCGGCTATGTCTTCTGGCGCGAGGGCGAGGAGGGCGGTGCAGGCCCCATCGCCAAGAACATCGGACCCGAACGCACCGAAGCGATCCGCAAGCAGCTCGGCCTCGGCGTGGGTGACGCTGTCTTCTTCGTGGCCGGCCGCCCGGAGAAGTTCGTCAAGTTCGCAGGCGACGCCCGCACCCGCGTGGGCAAGGAACTGAACCTCACCAACGAGAACGAATACGCGCTCGCCTGGATCGTCGACTTCCCGTTCTATGAGTGGGACGAGGAAGAGAAGCAGGTCGCCTTCTGCCACAACCCGTTCTCCATGCCGCAGGGCGGCATCGAGGCGCTCACCTCGCAGGACCCGCTCACCATCAAGGCCTTCCAGTACGACATGGTGTGCAACGGCTTCGAGATCGCCTCGGGCTCCATCCGCAACCACTCGCCCGAGACCATGGTCAAGGCCTTCGAGATCGCCGGCATGGGCAAGGACGTGGTGGAAGAGAAATTCGGCGGCATGTACCGCGCCTTCCAGTATGGCGCGCCGCCCCACGGCGGCATGGCCTTCGGGGTGGACCGCATCGTGATGCTTCTGGTGGGGGCCAGCAACCTCCGCGAGATCACGCTCTTCCCGATGAACCAGCAGGCGCAGGATCTCCTCATGGGAGCCCCGTCCTCGGCCACGCCCAAACAGTTGCGCGAACTCCACATCCGGCTGAATTTGCCTGAGTCGTGACTTAACCCGGGATTAACTGCCTTGCCCGAGTCTGACAGACTCGGATAGGAAGCGGGGGCTTTCAGACGAGGTCAATGATGAAGCGCATTTTGATGGCGGCGGCCCTCGGGCTTGCCGTGTCCATGACGGCAGCAGCGCCTGCGGTTTCCGCCACCACCAGCCAGGAAGAAGCCATTCTCCTGAAAAAGAAGAAGGCGCTGGCCGCCAAGCTCGCGGCCGAGAAGGCGCTGCGTGATGCCGATGCCGAAGCGGCTGCCCTGAAGAAGGCCAAGGCCGCAAAAGCGGCCGATGCCAGCGGCAAGCGCAAGCCCTCGGTTCGCATCCAGCCCGTCGTCGATACGAGCGCGGGCTCTCCCCGCGTCTGCACCGGCTTCTTCAAGTGCCTCTTCGGCAAGCGCGACGCCCGCGTGACGCGCAACGGCGTTTTCCAGACGGCTTCATTCTCCGCGTCCGGCGGCAAGGCCGTGAAGCTCTCGAACAAGACCACCCGCGAAGTGGTGGATTGGAACGAGACCAAGTATCCGGTCGGCTCCATCATCGTGAAGACACCGGAACGCGCCCTCTATTACGTTTCGGGTGAAGGCGAGGCCATCCGCTACGCTGTCGGCGTGGGCAAGGAAGGCATGCAGTGGAGCGGCCAGTCCTCGATCGTGCGCAAGGCCGAGTGGCCCTCGTGGACGCCGCCCAAGCAGATGATCGAACGCGAGGCCGCCAAAGGTCATTACATCCCCGACTTCATGGAAGGCGGCCCGGGCAATCCGCTGGGGGCGCGCGCCATGTACATCGGCGGCAGCATCTATCGCGTCCATGGCACCAACAACGAGGCCTCGATCGGCGGCGCGGTGTCGTCGGGCTGCATCCGCATGATGAACGCCGACGTGATGGACCTCTACGAGCGCGTGAAGATCGGCGCCAAGATCTACGTCTACCAGTAATCCTGGCATCCCCGTTCAATGCAAAAGGCCGCTCCATAGGGGCGGCCTTTTTGCTTGGGACTTTGCTTGAGACATGGGGCGATCTGTTTCATTTCGAAACAGGGTCAGACAAACGTGGCTCCAGAAACAAGTCGGCTCCGGTGGCGATGCCGACCGGAGCCGATTGAAGAGAAAGCTCTTGGAAGAAGAAGGATTACTTCTTGGCCTTCTTGGCCTTCTTCGCCTTCTTCGGCGCCTTCTTCACGGCCTTCTTAGCGGCCTTCTTTGCTTTCTTCGCAGCCATAGTCATCTCCTAGAGATTTGGTTGTTAATGCCCCACAACGCAGGCTCTACAGTCGTGAACCAATCGCGATTGCATGGCGGTATGCCCTTCACGCGCTTGTCACTGTGCACTTACTGAACCCGTTTGTGTGATTCGGCAATATGCCGACCACATCTTGTGTGTCTCACGGAACTGCCTAACAACTGGTAAAAATTCAGGTCGCAGGCCGCATCCTCCGTATACGGAGGAAATGACGGAATCGGAGAAATACCCGGAGATGGCTGCTGAAACAAGCTCTCTCCGTACACGGAGAAAAAGCCGTTTTTTGCCGCCCGAAAGCGAAAAAATTTCTGAACGAGGTGTTGCCGTCATTCCGTAATCCACAGAATTTTTGCCGGAGGCTGTGCACAACTCGTCTTCATCACCCCTCCGAAGCTCTCATCGGTGCTCCTCATCAGTCCGGGAGAGGGGACTCTTGCCCTGAGAATCGGTCGCGACGGGATGCTCTTCATCGTCAGACGACGCTTCATCGCGTCTGTCACGCGCCTGTTGAGGGTGTCGTGCGGGCTTCGAGACGAGGTCGAACACCGTCTCACCCGTGAGCAATGTCCACAGCGCAGTCGCCTTCATCGTCTTCTCCTCCAGCAGCGGTGATGGAGAGCGATCGATAGGCCGCGATGCAGTGCGGAATCCTGGAGTCTCACGCCAATCGATGGGCGTTTGGTGCCGGCATGCAGCGTCAGACCCCCTGGCTTGAGCCCGAACGCCCGTTGACCTATGCTCAACGCCGCGTGGGGGGCACATGTTTCGCGTCACCATCGGGAACGTCCCATGCCAGATTTCTCCCGGCTTCTGCCGGTTTCGCCTGAGATGATGTTGTCGTCTTCGCCGCTGGCGCCGCCGCCGGTGCCGGTAAGGCTGTCTCTTGCCCATCACGGCGAGCGGGCAGGGCCATCCGTGCTCAGCGAATGCTTTGCGCGGATCGGATACCGCTACGAGATGGAGCGGCTGCCGGACATGCCCTTCGCCGCCGACCTCGCGCTCAACATCCTTTCCGATGTGCTGGTGGCGGAAGGCGCAATCCATGGCTCGCGCAACCGCCGCACCCGCAAGCTGGTGGAGGACGGAACGGACGACGCCGTGCTCATCATCAACCTCGCGGGCGAGCATCTGATCGAACAGTTCGATGAGGAGCTGGTGCTGGGCAATGGCGATGCGGTGCTGGTGTCGGGTTCCGATCCGTCCTGCTTCACCCACAAGCCGCCGGGCCGCATGCTGGGCCTCCGTCTGCCGAAGCACACGCTTCTGCCCCTGATGAAGAACAGCGATGAAGCGTGGATGCGATTGATCCCGCGGGGCTCGTCAAGCCTCCGCCACCTGATCGACTACATGGAGACGACGTGGACCGCTGATGGTGATGGGGCGCTCAGGCAGGTGATGGCGAACCATATTCGCCAGCTTGTGGCGCTCACGCTGGGTGCCACGTCCGATACGGCAGCCTGTGCTGCGGGCGAGGGGCAGCGGCTTGCCCGCCTGGCCGGGTTGAAGAAGCTGCTGCGCGAGAACCTGACGGCGGAGTTGAGCCTCGAGCAGGTCGCGGCCCTGTGGAACACCTCGCCGCGCGCGCTTCAACGCCTCTTCGCCGGCGAGAACACCAGCTTCACGGCCTGGGTGTTGCAGGAGCGGCTGGAACTGGCGCGCTTCCGGCTTATCAGCCCGGCCCATGCCCATGAGAAGATCGCCACCATCGCGCTCGATTGCGGCTTCGGGGACCTCTCGCACTTCAACCGCAGCTTCCGCCGGGCCTTCGGCCGCACGCCCAGCGATGTCCGCGCCGAGTCGCAGGCCCGCTGACGCCATCGTCTCTCTCAAAGAAAAAAGCCGGAGCGTGAGCCCCGGCGCTTAGCTAGTTTGATGACAATACCTTGTTCAGTTCTGCATCTGACATCAACTCGATCTTTGCCTCAATCTCTTGAGAGGAGATCGCTGCACTCAGTTCGGCCTTAAGTGATGCATTCTCCTGCCTGAGTTGAGCTTCAATTTGGCCGGCTCGATAACCGTCTCCAAACTGACCACTTGCGAATTCAGGGTTCTGAGGCACCAGAACTTGATTCCAAATGAATTGTATTCCTGCGCCAAGCCATCCTAACACGGCAATGATCGTTAGAATGGCCCTAGAGTTTGCCTCTTTCGATAGCCACCTCAATGGTCGCATTGGTACGTCTCCCGAGGCTGTTACGAGCAACCGCTCGTGGAGCCGCAGGTGTCGCACTTCATGCAGGTGCCGTTGCGGACCATGGTGTAGTTGCCGCATTCGGAGCAGCAATCACCTTCATAGCCCTTGAGGCGGGCCTCGGTGCGCCTGTCCATCACCGCCACGGTTGCGGGTTCGGCGAAGGTCACCTTGGCTTCCACCACTTCGGTGGCGAGTGCCAGGGCACCAACCAATTCGCTCGCCCGCATCTGCAGGGCGTGGGCCGGAGAGGTTGCCGTCACCGTGGCCGTGCCTTGCGGCATCACCACCACGTTGGAGAGGTTGGTCTTGCGCACGAAGCCGGTGGAGAGGAAGCGCTGGGCCGGAACCGGTGCCGGAGCACGGGTTTCGGACGCACCGCCTTCGCCCTTGCCCAGGCTGTCGAAGCCGAATTCCGAGGGCTCGACATGGGCGAGGTCATTGCGGCCGAGGTAGGACACGGCCAGCTCACGGAACACGTAGTCGAGGATCGACGTGGCGTTCTTGATCGAGTCGTTGCCCTGCACCATGCCGGCAGGCTCGAACTTCGTGAAGGTGAAGGCATCCACGTATTCCTCGAGCGGCACGCCGTACTGGAGGCCGACCGACACGGCGATGGCGAAGTTGTTCATCATCGCGCGGAGCGCCGCACCTTCCTTGTGCATGTCGATGAAGAGCTCGCCGAGGCGGCCGTCATCATATTCACCGGTGCGGAGGTAGACCTTGTGGCCGCCCACGACCGCCTTCTGGGTGTAACCCTTGCGGCGGGAGGGGAGCTTTTCGCGTTCGCGGATCATGACCCGCTCGACGATGCGTTCCACAACGGTTTCGACGCGGGCCGCGAGCGGCTTGGCGGCGATGGCATCCGCCACCTCGTCAGCCATGTCGTCCTCGTCGGCGATCAGCTGGGCCGAGAGCGGCTGCGACAGCTTTGAGCCGTCGCGGTAGAGCGCGTTGGCCTTGATGCCGAGCTTCCACGACAGCATGTAGGCCGCCGCGCAATCCTCGACCGCCGCATCGTTCGGCATGTTGATGGTCTTGGAGATGGCGCCCGAGATGAAGGGCTGGGACGCCGCCATCATGCGGATGTGGCTTTCCACCGACAGGTAGCGCTTGCCGATGCGGCCGCACGGATTGGCGCAGTCGAAGACCGGCAGGTGTTCGTCCTTGAGGCCGGGAGCGCCTTCCAGCGTCATAGCACCGCAGACATGGATGTTGGCCTTGTCGATGTCGGCCTTGGAGAAGCCGAGGTGGGCCAGCATGTCGAAGGAGAAGTCGTTCAGCTGCGCGTCGGTGAGCTTGAGCGCCGACTTGCAGAAGTCCTCGCCCAGCGTCCACTTGTTGAAGACGAACTTGATGTCGAAGGCCGAGGCGAGGCCCGCCTCGATCTTCTCGATCTGCGCGTCACCGAAGCCCTTGGCGCGAAGCTGGGCGTGGTTGAGGGCAGGGGCGTCGGCCAGCGTGCCGTGACCCACGGCATAGCCGATGATCTTCTCGATCTGCTCCTGGCCATAGCCGAGGGTGCGAAGCGCCTCGGGCACGGCCTGGTTGATGATCTTGAAGTAGCCGCCGCCGGCCAGCTTCTTGAACTTGACGAGTGCGAAGTCGGGTTCGATGCCGGTGGTGTCGCAGTCCATGACGAGGCCGATGGTGCCGGTGGGGGCAACCACGGTGGCCTGGGCATTGCGGTAGCCATGGGCTTCGCCCAGTTCCACGGCGAGATCCCAGGCGCGGCGCGAAGCGGCGGCAAGGGCCTTGTCCGGCAGGTCGTTTTCATCGAGCGGAACGGGCGCAACCGCCACGTCCTCATAGCCCACGGCAGCGCCATAGGCGGCGCGGCGATGGTTGCGCATCACGCGCAGCATGTGCTCGCGGTTCTTCGCAAAGCCCGGGAAGGGGCCGCGCTCCTTGGCCATTTCGGCCGAGGTGGCGTAGGCGATACCCGTCATGATGGCCGAGATGGCAGCGCAGATGGCGCGGCCTTCATGGCTGTCATAGGGAATGCCGCCGGTCATCAGCAGGCCGCCGATGTTGGCGAAGCCGAGGCCGAGGGTGCGGTATTCATAGGAGAGGCGGGCGATTTCCTTGGACGGGAACTGCGCCATCAGCACCGAGATCTCGAGCACGATGGTCCACAGGCGGACAGCGTGTTCATAGGCCGCGATGTCGAAGCTGCCATCGGCCTTGCGGAACTGGATGAGGTTCAGCGAGGCGAGGTTGCAGGCGGTGTCATCAAGGAACATGTATTCCGAGCAGGGGTTCGAGGCGCGGATTTCGCCCGAGGCCTTGCAGGTGTGCCAGTCGTTGATGGTGGTGTGGAACTGGATGCCGGGATCGGCCGACGCCCAGGCGGCATAGCCGATCTTGTCCCACAGCGCGCGCGCCTTCAGCGTCTTCACCGGCTTGCCGGTGATGCGGGCGGTGAGCTGCCAGTCCTTGTCCTGCTCCACGGCCTTGAGGAACTCGTCGGTGACGCGCACCGAGTTGTTGGAGTTCTGGCCGGATACGGTGCGATAGGCCTCGCCATCCCAGTCGGTGTCATAGGTGTCGAACTGGATGTCGGTGTAGCCCTGGCGCGCGAACTGGATCACGCGCTTGATGTAGTTGTCGGGCACCATGTTCTTGCGCGCGTCCTTCACGGCGCGCTTGAGGGCCGGGTTCTTCTCGATCTCGTAGCAGTCGTTGCCCGGGCCTTCGCAGTTCACGCAGGCCTTCATGATGGCGCTGAGGAACTTCTTGACCACCTTGGAACCGGTGACGAGCGAGGCAACCTTCTCCTCTTCCTTCACCTTCCAGTCCACATACTGCTCGATATCGGGATGGTCGACGTCAACGACGACCATCTTGGCGGCGCGGCGGGTGGTGCCGCCCGACTTGATGGCGCCCGCAGCACGGTCGCCGATCTTCAGGAAGCTCATCAGGCCGGAGGACTTGCCGCCGCCCGACAGGCGTTCGCCTTCGCCGCGCAGGTGCGAGAAGTTGGAGCCGGTACCGGAGCCGTACTTGAACAGGCGGGCTTCACGCACCCACAGGTCCATGATGCCGCCCTCGTTCACCAGGTCGTCGGAGATCGACTGGATGAAGCAGGCATGCGGCTGCGGATGCTCATACGCCGTCTTGGACTTGGTGAGCTTTCCGGTTTCGAAATCCACATAATAATGACCCTGCGACGGGCCATCGATGCCATAGGCCCAATGCAGGCCGGTATTGAACCACTGCGGGCTGTTGGGGGCGCAGATCTGGCGGGCAAGCATGGCGCAGTGCTCGTCGTAGAAGGCGCGCGCATCCTCCTCGCTGTCGAAATAGCCGCCCTTCCAGCCCCAGTAGGTCCAGGTGCCGGCCAGGCGGTTGAACACCTGCTTGGCGGAGCGTTCGCCGGTGGTGCGGTCCTTCTCCGGCACGCCCTCGAGAGCGGCCTCGTCGGCGACCGAGCGCCACAGCCACGACGGCACGGTTTCTTCCTCGAAGCGCTTCAGCGCCTTGGGCACACCGGCCTTGCGGAAATACTTCTGGGCCAGAATGTCGGTGGCGACCTGCGACCACGAGGCCGGCACCTCGATGTCCTCAAGACGGAAGACGATGCTGCCGTCCGGATTCTTGATTTCACTGACGGCCTTGCGGAAATCGATCCCGTCGTAAGAGTCCTTGCCTGCCGTTGTGAAGCGCCGCTCAATTTTCATTTTGTTCGCCCTTTTTGCCTGTATTTCTTGACCCGCGGACGCACGAAAACGCCCACGGATATGTCCCAACCCGCGTTCAACACCTGACCTGTTTGGCGATTTGTTACGCCCCCAAGCTCACGTGGCAGGACACCGCGAGTACCCTCGCAGACCCACTCGGCAGCCGCCTTTTGGCCCCGTGATCTTGGATGCTGATAGTATGCCGCCCCCAGTTACGCGTCAATACCTAGTGTGTTAACGACTGGTTAATACCAGATATTGTGTGTCCCGGTCCCAACAACCGTTCGACGAGGTGTAGATCAACCGATTCTGGCGGCAAGCTCAAGCGGCATAAGGATATAAGCCACAGGGTGGAATGCCGCGGTGGATTTGGGCCGGGTTGAGCTTGACTCCCGTCAAGAGCCCGTCACGAAAATAATTCTGGGGTGACCGGGTTGTGGAGAACGCCCCGCAACGCTTTCTGGTGGCGATTCCGGGAACTTATCCGCTGTCCGGAGCGGGGAATCGACCCCTGCGGAAGGGGCGAATCGGCCTTTCCCGCCAGCAATCCCGAAGCCCGTCATTCCGGACGCGCGCCTTGATCGAGCGCAGCGAGATGTCGCGCGCGAGCCGGAATCCAGCTTTGGATGTCGATCAGGCGGAAAGCTGGGCCCCCGCCTTCGCTAGCGGTGACGGAGGAAAAGGAGGGGGTGACGAGCGAGAGGGTGAAGGGACTCACCCCTCGGGCTTGCGCCGCCATACCGGACGCGCGCTGTCGATGGGCCCCAGGAGCCACAACACCGGCAGCGCCACCAAGGCCACCGCCGCCAGCAGCCACCAGCAATCGTTGATCGCCTGGGTCAGGCTCGCGTTCTGGATCAGGTCCATGATGCCCATCATGCTCATGGCGTCGTCGGGCGAGGGCAGGGTGTCCAGAGGAATGCCGAGCTGGGCCGCCGCCACGTCGGGCGCGGTGCTGATCTTTTCCATGATCTCGTCGGCGTGGGTTGGCCCGCGGGTGAACATCACCGTGTCCATGATGGCAATGCCGATGGCCCCGCCGATATTGCGCACCACATTGAAGAGGCCGGAGGCGTCACTCACCACCGCGATGGGCTGCAGCGCCAGCGCCATGCGGATGGGCGGCAGGATGCAGAGCGCCACAGCCCCGCCGCGGATGATCTGCGCCCAGAAGACCTCGGGCTCGCCGCTATTCACCGTGAGGTTGGCATTGAGCAGAAGCCCCGCCGCGAAGACGATGAAGCCCGCAGCGGTCAGCACGCGGGCATCGAAATAGCGATCGAGCAGCACGGTGAAGGGGGCCGCGATGATCTGCATTACGCCCATGGTGATGGTGATGAGGCCGATCTGGAGCGGCGTCATGCCCCGCACGAAGGCGAAGAAGACGGGCAAGATGTACACGGAAGCAAACAGGATGAAGCCGAGCAGGAAACTCAGCACGCAGCCATAGGCCAGCGCCCGGTCGTGCAGCAGGTGGAACATGATCGCCGCATCCTTGCGCATCACCGAATAAACGAGCGCCGCAGCCGATCCCGCGAAAAGCCCAAGCACCAGCGGCGAGAGCCAGCCCTGCGTCGGCGCTTCCTTCAGCCCCACGATGAGCAGCGCCAGTGCAACGCCGAAGGCGAGAAGCGACAGCCAATCGAGGGTGAAGATCAGCTTGCGCTCGAAGCGCCCCGGCGGCAGCGCAAACAGTCCCGTCGCCACGGCAAGAAAGCCCGGGATCACATTGATGAGGAAGAGCCAGTGCCAGGAGAAGTGTTCGGTGAGCCAGCCACCAGTGACCGGCCCCATGGTGGGGGCGAGCACGGCAAGGAAGCCGCCCGCCGTGGTCGCGAGCGTCTGCTCGAAGCTGCGCGGGAACAACAGGAAGATCGCGGAGAAGACGAGCGGGATCAGCACGCCGCCGGCAAAGCCCTGGATCACCCGCCAGACCATCAGGTCCCAGAAACCGATGCTGAGCGCACAGCCGATGGAGGCCAGCGTGAACAGGCCGAGCGCACCCACGAAGAGCCGCTTCATACCAAAGACGCGCATGAGCAGCCCGATGATCGGGATGGCGATCACTTCGGCGATGAGATAGGATGTCTGCACCCAGCTCATCCGGTCGGCGCCGATATTCAGCGCCTCCTCGATGGTCTTGAGGGAAGTGACGACCACCTGGATATCGAGGATCGCCATGAACATGCCCACGCACAAGGCGATATACCCGGCCCAGCGGCGCAGGCGTGGAAGCTCATGATGGGTGGTGATCACAACAGATTCGGTCGTCATATCAGACAGTTTGGGCGTAGCACTCTCATTCTGCCAGTGCTTTTCTCATGGTGTGGACCGGCGCTTGCGCTCAATTGGGAAGGGCATGATGACTGGTTCCACGATACGGCCCCTTTCCGGGAGTTTTATGACGGCATTCCGGCGCCGAAGACAAAACCGATGCCGGACTGCTCGGCCCGCCAGGCGGCTTATGACAAGAATCGATACGAGCAGATCCCGCTGCCGGGCGTGAACTGCCGGCCCGATCCTGTGCCCGATAACACGAAAGTGAAGGGCTGACCCCAGCCGTGGCTCTTCTCGGCGTTCATCTTCATTCCGCACCTGCCGATCTGACATCGGCGGCGCTCATGCTGATCCTGCAGCTGATGGGCGGAACGGCGGCGCGCCTCGACACGAACTGGAGCAACTATCAGTCGGCGCCGGGTGCGCAATCCTTCCGTGCCGATGCGGCAACACTCTCCGCCCCTGACTTCAAGGCCTATCTCCGCGACCGGGGCACGGGTGTCGATGGTGCCGATCTGAAAGTGCCGTTTGATGCCTTGGCCGAAGCACAGGCCAAAGGCGTGAAGCCGGTATTCAACTTCGGCGTTCCGGGCGACTGGGCAAGGCCGCCGCGCGCGGACTTCCGCGCTGGCGAGGAGGGCGACCGGCAATGGCAGAACGCGCTTGCTGATCCCGCCTTGCCCGGCCAGTTCCTCGCTGACTTCATCGCCTACATCGCGCGCCAGCAGAACGGCTTCGCCGTCCTCGGCAATGTCGCGGGCTGGCAGATGTTCAACGAGGTCAACGTCACCCACGGCGATCTCGCCGGGCAATTGCCGCGCGAGGATTATCTCGCCATGGGCGAGAAGACACTGGCGCTTGTCCATAAAGCCTATGCCACCATCGATTGGGAGAAGCGCGCGAAAGCTCCGCCGCCCCCCGTCATCATGCCAGCGCTCGGCGGGGCGCACAGCCCGCTTTTCATCGATGCCATCATCGATCATGTGGTGACCGATCCGGCGGTGGCCGGCAAGAACGGTGGTCTCGCCATCGAAGCCATGGCGATGCACCCCTATGGCAAGCGCGTGGAACCCTGGGTCGATCCGCTCACCCGCGCCAGCCTTGGCGACGCCACCAAGGGCAACTTCGCCTTTCACAAGCTGCTGAGCCCGACCGATGACCGCCTGACCTGGCATGCGCTCGTCTCGCGCGATGAGGCGCGGTCCAAGGCGCTTGGGCTTTTCCTCTTTGCCGACGAGGGCAATCCGGCGGAAGCCAACTTCGACAGCAACAGCGAGCAGGGCATCGAGCAGACCATGGCGCAGCTTGCCGAGAACGGCATGGGGGGTGTGCGCCTGCATTTCACCGAATGGGGCAACCCCACCTATCGCGGCGATGCCACGGCAGGCGCATCGTCCCTGTGGAACACGATCCTCGCCGACCCCTATAAATATGAGGTGGTGAAGCCCGGCGGCATTCTGACTGTTGCTGTCGCCGAAAACCTGCAGGCCGAAAGCGTGGTGCAGACGCTGGGGCTGATCGAAAGCTGGGACTTCGTCGACACGGCCACGGTCTACGAGATGTTCGACCAGAAGGCCGGAGAATACGAGGGCGAGTACGGCCTTGCCCGCGGGCTGCTGCCCGATGGCAAGCCCGACTGGAAGCCGGCGGGCCTTGCCTATCAGGCTTATCTCAAGGGCAGCGAATATCACCTGACCAAACTTGCCGATCCCACCGGAAAAACCGGTGTCGACATTCATATTTCAGCAGCGGGCGCGGCGGGCAGTTTCGATGCGGCGAAGCGCAGTGCCACCGCACACGAACTCGTGCTGCTGCGCGAGGGCAACGACGCCTTCGATGGTGGCGACGGTGACGACATCATCTTCGGCGGCCCGGGCGATGATGCGATCGAAGGCGGCGATGGCTACGACCGTCTCTATGGCGGGCCCGGAAACGACGTGCTGTCGGGCGGCGCGGGCGACGACAAGATCAAGGGCGATGCCGGCGATGACCTTCTGTCGGGCGGTGCTGGTGCCGATCACTTCGTCTTTGCCGCCTATGGTGACACAGGCAGCGGCTTTGCCGGGCATGACATCATCACCGACTTCAACCCGAAGCAGGACCGGCTGCTGCTCACCGGCAGCTACCGCTTCGCCGATCTCTTCAACTCCGCGCAATACCCGCAACTCGCCGTCGATGGTCCGGATGGCCTTCGCCTCACCTATGCCGACAACGGCGCCAGCATCCTGCTCAAGGGCGTGAAACGGGCCGACCTCACGCCCAACAACTTCCACATCCTGCAGAGCGACCGCGGCGTGGCCTTCGGCCTCACGCCCGACAACATCATCACCGGCACGCCCGCTGCCGATGATCTCAAAGGCACGGCGGGCGCCGATCTCATCGATGGCGGCCGCGGCAATGACGCCATGGCGGGCGGCGCGGGCGATGACGTCTATCTTGTCGATTCGGCGGGCGATGTGGTGACGGAAGCGCCCGATGGCGGGCATGACCGCATCGTGGCGCGGGTCAGCATTCCCGTTCTTCCCGCCAATGTGGAGGATGTGCTGCTCGACAGCTGGAAGGCCCTCGACGCCACTGGCAATGACTTTGCCAACGAGATCGCCGGCAACCCCAACAGCAACAGCCTCGAAGGCGGCGGCGGTGACGACGTGCTGAATGGCGGCCCCGGAGATGATGTGCTGGACGGCGGGGCAGGGAACGACATTCTCACGGGTGGCAGCGGCCGTGATGTCTTCCTGTTGGACGTGAACAAGGGTGACGACATCATCCTCGACTTCGGCAAGGGCGACACCCTGCAAGTCTCCATGAACACCGGCTTCGCCTTCGCCAAGGACGTGGTGGCGGCGGCCCGCACCGTGGGAAAGGATACGCTGATCAAATTCCCGGCGGGCGGCAGCGTCCGGCTGGTCGGTGTTTCGCCGGCTCAACTCAGTGACGCTTCAATCACCATCGAATGACGCCCGATGCAACGGGGGCTTGCGCCTGCGGTTCCGATTTGCTTTGAGCGCACTCCATGGCCGATCGGCAGGACCAACGTCTCTTTGACTTGCGCTGGCAACGCAGCGAGCGCGATCTCCTGTCCTCCCTGGGCCGCATCTACGGCGACGTGCCGGGCCTCACGGAACGTCTGAAGACGCTGCTGGCGGCGCGCTGGCAGGAGCGTCCCCGGGCCCTCAAGGACCTCGACATCGCCCGCGACATCGAGCCGGACTGGTTCCTGTCGCAGCGGAACGTGGGCTACGTTTTCTATATCGACCGCTTCTCGCAGAGCTTGCGGAAAGTCCTTGAGCATATTGATTATATTGAGGAAATGGGCGCCACCTACGTCCATTTCATGCCCTGCCTGAAGCCACGGCCCGCCCCCAATGACGGCGGCTATTCGGTGATGGACTATCGTGCCATCAATCCGGACCTCGGCACCATGGACGATCTTGAGGCGGTGGCCGCTGCCATGCGCGCCCGCGGCGTGAGCATCTGCATTGACCTCGTGCTAAATCACACTGCCAAGGAACACGAATGGGCACAAAAGGCAAAGGCCGGTGACCCGAAGTATCAGGCCTACTACTGGATGTTCGACACGGATGCCGAACCCAAGGCCTACGAGAAGACGCTGGTCGAGATTTTCCCCGCCGATGCGCCGGGCAACTTCACCTACTATCCGGACTTCAGGAAGTGGGTCTGGACCACCTTCAACGAACACCAGTGGGACCTGAACTGGTCGAACCCGGATGTCTTCCTCGAGATCGTCGATGTGATGCTCAGTCTCGCCAACCGGGGCGTGGAGGTGTTGCGCCTCGATGCCGTGGCCTTCATGTGGAAGCGGCTCGGCAGCAATTGCCAGAACCAGCCAGAAGTGCATGACCTGCTGCAGGCGCTCCGGGCCGCCACACGCATCGCAGCACCCGCCCTCATCCACAAGGCAGAGGCGATCGTGGCGCCGCGGGACCTCGTGCCGTATCTGGGACAGGGCCGCCACACCGGGCGCGAGGCCAATCTCGCCTATCACAACAATCTGATGGTGCAGTATTGGTCGTCGCTTGCGAGCCGCGACACGACACTGATGACGCACGTGCTTGGCACGCATTTCCCCGAGACCTTCCGCCACGCCTGCTGGGCCACCTACATCCGCTGCCACGACGACATCGGCTGGGCCATCACCGAAGAAGATGGCGCCGCCATTCCCGGCGTCTCCGGGGCAGGGCACCGCAACTTCCTCGCCGACTTCTACATCGGCAAATACCCTGACAGCTTCGCGCGCGGCGCCATCTTCCAGGAGAATGCCGCCACCGGCGACCGCCGCAACAGCGGCAGCTTCGCCAGCCTCGCAGGATTGGAAGCTGCACTCGACGCAAAGGACGATGCGGCCGCAGAGACTGCGGTGCAGCGCATGCTCATGGGCGTGGCGCTCATCTGTTCCTTTGGTGGCCTGCCGCTCCTCTACATGGGCGACGAGATAGGCCTGCTCAATGACTACAGCTTCACCAAGGTCACGGAACACGCCCACGACAATCGTTGGCTGCATCGCCCGAAGATGGATTGGAAGGCGGTCGCCCGCGCCCGCAAGGGCGAGGGACCACAAGGGAAACTCTTCTCCGGCGTGAAGCACATCGTCGCGAGGCGGAAAGCTGTGCCGCACATCGCCGCCGATGTGCCCACCCGCATCATCAATCTCGGCAACCCTGCGCTCTTCTGCTTTGCCCGTCCGTCGGATGACGGCACCATGCTCGGCCTCTTCAACTTCACCGAAAAGTGGACCTCGATCTCGGCCGACCAGTTGCGCGGCCTCGGCATCACGCGCTTCCGCGATCTTCTCGGCCAAGGCGATGTGCCGTCACCCAATGGGGCGGTGGCGGTTGCGCCCTATGGCCGTCTCTGGCTCGTCTGACTCACAGCCAGTAGCGATAGGCGTAGATCAGCGTCATCAGCGCTCCCATGGCGATGACGAAGCGGCGGATCCAGATCACCGGCACGATGCCGAGGAGCTTGCCGCCGAGAAAGCCACCGATCGTGGCGCCCACCAGCATGATGAGCGTCTGCGGCCAGGCGATCACGCCTTGCACGACGAAGATGATGATGGCCGTCCAGTTCACCGCCGCGCCGAGAAGGTTCTTCACCGCATTTGCCGTGCGCACCGCCCACGGACTCGTCATGCTGAAGGCGGCCATGAACATCACGCCCATCCCTGCGCCGAAATAACCGCCATAAATCGCGGTCGGGGCAAGCGCCACCTGGCGCGCCACCGGCGTGTCGTGGTGGGCCTGGTCGGCAGGCCGCAAGGCCGCCTGGATCTGCTTCGAGAAAGCGAAGATCAGCGTCGCCACGCCGATCAGCAGCGGCACCAGCGCGGTGAACACCTTGTCCGGCGTCCACAAGAGCAGGACGGCACCGATGCCGCCCCCCACCGCTGCCACGGCAATGTGCAGCCACATCGTTGCATCGAAGGCGGGCAATTGGCTTTTTTCCGATAGGACGCCCGAGAGATTACCGGGAGTTAATGCGACCGAACTGGACGCATTGGCCGCGATGGGAGAAAGACCTGCTGCCATCATGGCTGGAAATGTGAACAGCGTCGCCCCACCTGCTACGGCGTTGATCACACCACCCAGAATTCCGGCCCCGAACAAGAGCAGGGCAATGTTCCAGGTGATGTCGAAGATCATGTGAAGGCCGGCTTTGATTTGTTTAACGAATTCATGTGATGTAACTCTGAGTCATGGAACATATCCAGCCTTACCTTGATTATTTTTCAGCCCATCCGAGTTGGGCCATCCTCGTCATTTTTCTCATTGCCTTTGGCGAGGCGCTGCTGATCATCGGGCTCTTTGTTCCGTCGACCGTGGTGCTGGTGGGCGCGGGCACGCTCGTGGGCACCGGGCACCTTGATTTCTGGCCGGTCTTCATCGCCACCACCGTGGGCGCCATCGCGGGCGACCAGGTGTCCTACTGGGCCGGGCGCCTGTTCGGCGACCGCCTGAAGCTCTACTGGCCGTTGAGCCGCTATCCCGCCCTCGTCGCCAAGGGCGAGGACTTCGTGCGCAATCACGGCGGCAAGTCCATTGCCGTCGGACGCTTCGTGCCTGGCGTGAAGGCCGTGGTGCCGGGCATCGTCGGCATGCTGGGCATGAGCCAGCCGTTCTTCGTCTTCGTCAACGTCACGAGCGGCATCTTTTGGGCTGCCGCCCACGTCTTCCCCGGCATCCTGATCGGGCAGGGGCTGGCACTGGCCGGTGAATTCAGCGGCCGCCTCACCTTCCTGCTGGTGCTGCTGCTGGTGGCGCTCGGCATCCTCGGCTGGGTGATCCGTCTGCTCTCGGCGGGCGTGTTTTCGCCTGTCATCCGCAACATTCTCTCGGGCCTTTCGAAGCTCGCGAAGGCGCAGAAATCGCGTCCCTTCTACCGGCTCGGCCGCAAGCTCTCGCCTGATCATCCCAAGGCGGCGCGCATCGTCGCCATGGTCTTCTCGCTGCTGATCGCAGCGGCGATTGCCGTCTATCTCCTCGTCCGGGCCGGTACGCTCGACGTGGCCTCGAACCTCGACCAGTCGGTCTTCGGCGTGCTGAACGACCTGCGCAATGCGCCGGGTGACCTGCTGATGACGCGCATCTCGATGATGGGCGAGGCGCCGGTGCTGCTCATCCTCTGCGCTGCGATGGCGGCATGGCTGGTCATTCACCGCGCCTGGCGCACCGCCCTTGCGGTTGCACTGGCCGTGGCCGCAGAACAGGTGCTGGTGGCGGTGCTGAAGCTCGTCTTCGCCCGCCCGCGTCCCATTCCGCTGCCGGCCGATGCCTATGAGATGTCCTACAGCTTCCCCAGCGGTCACGCGGCGCTTTCCATGCTTGCCTTCGGACTTCTGGCGGTGGTGGCGGGCCATGCCATGGGCCGCTGGAGCAAGGCCCTGGTTTACTCGCTCGCCGGCATGGCGATCTTCCTCATCGGTTTCTCGCGCCTCTATCTCGGCGTGCACTGGCTGGGTGACGTGGTGGCGGGGATTGCGCTGTCGGGCGTGATCATCACCGCCTTTGGCGTCACCCTCGAAGCCTGGCCAGCACCGCGCATCCGTCCCCTCGGCATGATCGGTGTGGCGCTCACCGCCTGGCTTCTCGCCGCAGCCATCAACATCGAGGTGAACGGCGATGCGCGCGAAGCCTCCTATGCGCCGCCCCTTGCCACCCGCAGCTACACCCTGCAGCAATGGCAGCAGGCGGCCTGGATGGTCACGCCGCAGCGGCGTGTCGACCTGTCGGGCCAGTCGGGTGATCCGCTGGTCGCCCAGTGGGTGGGTTCACTCGACAACCTCGAAACACAATTGAAGGCCGCGGGCTTCGAGATCATGCCGCCGTGGTCTTGGTCGGCGGCTCTTGCCTATTCCGATCCCCACGCGGCCTTCGCAACCGTGCCGCCACGCCCCTTGCTGCATGAAGGGCTTGGCGCCCGCGTGACGGCCGTGCGCAAGAGCCCGGACAGTCCCGACAAGCGCACCGTGCTGCGCGCCTTCAAGACGGCGAGCACGGTCGAGGTCGACGGACAGAATCGCCCGGTCTTCGTCCTCAGCCTGCTGGACGAGTACAACGCGCCGCGCTTCAAGCTCTTCACCCTGCCACGCTCAACCCCGGCCGCGCCTGACGAGATCAAGGCCTTCCTCGCAGGGCTCACCGGCACGGTGCTGCCGGAAAGCCTTGAAAAACCGGTCATTCTGGCGCCGAATTGAGACTGCGGGGAAGGGCGCCCAAAGCCTGCCCGGACCTCGCGCCGCAGCGGAATCGCCCAATTTCCAACTGGATTTTGGGCAAGCCTTCCGCCATATTCCGCGCGATTTCGAGACCCATTGGAAACGATCAAAATGCAGCTCCTGAAACAGTTCTTCACCTGGTGGAACGGCGCCACCTGGAACACGCGCTTCTACACCTGGCGCAAGGGAGAATTCGTGGGCAAGGACCAGTACGGCAACCGCTACTACCGCGCCAAGTCGGCCATTCCTGATTCCATTCCGGAGCGCCGCTGGGTGATTTATTCGGGCTATTCGGAAGCCTCCCAGGTGCCGCCCGGCTGGCATGGCTGGATCCATCACCGCGTCGACACGCCGCCCCGCGACGGCGACTACCGTCCCCGGGAATGGGAAAAGCCGCATCACGAGAACTTCACCGGCACGGCCATGGCCTATCATCCGCCGGGTTCGATTGCCGTAGGCGGCAAGCCCGCAACGCCGGCGCCTGACTATCAGGCCTGGCGTCCCGAGTAAGCGCAAGCCGTCAGACACGCCGCACAGCAACAGGGGCCGCACACCGTGTCAGCAGGAACCACAACGCTCGAAACCGCCGTCGGCGCCGCCGTCGTGGCGCTGGCCGTGGCCTTCTTCGGCTACGCCTACAAGACCGCCGGCGTGGGCGGCACATCAGCCTCCGATGGCTATGTTCTGGTGGCGGAGTTCGACAATGCCGAGGGCATCAACGTCGGCACAGACGTGCGCCTCGCCGGCATCAAGGTGGGCAGCGTCACGGCGCAGTCGCTCAACACCGAAAGCTATCAGGCCCGTATCGAGATGACCGTCGAGAAGAAGGTCTCCCTCTCGGACGATTCCCAGGCCAAGATCACCAGCGAAGGCCTCCTGGGCGGCAAGTTCATCGCCCTTGAGCCCGGCGGCTCGGACGCCAAGCTCGGCCCCGGCGACCAGTTCAGCTACACACAGGGCTCCGTCGATCTGTGGGCCCTGATCGGTCAGGCCATGTCCGGCAATAAGGGTGGCGGCGCCGCAGCGCCTGCGCCGGAGTCCGCGCCTGCACCCGCACCCGCACCTGATGCCACGGCACCGGCCACGGGAAATCCCTGAGCATGCGTTTCATTGCGCCCGGGGCGTGCGTGATTGCGCTCACCCTTTTTGCCGGACCGGCTCTTGCCGACCGGATCGAGAATCCGCTGGCGCTGTTCAACGGCCTCGACAAGATCACCGGCGTCACCACCAGCTTCGAAGTGCCGATCAACCAGGAATACAAGTTCGGCGGCCTGATCGTGAAACCCTTCGTCTGCTACACGCGGCCCGTCACTGAAGAACCCAAGACCACCAGCTTCGTGCAGGTGGATGAGCTGGAAGCGAACGGCGAGCGCAAGCGCGTGTTCTCCGGCTGGATGTTTGCCGAAAGCCCGGGCCTTAACGCCGTGGAGCACCCGACCTTCGACGTGTGGCTGACCGGCTGCCGCGATCCCAATGCGCCGCCGCCGCCCAAGGAAGAAGCCCCGGCGCCTGCGACCGACGATCCGAACAACGAAGACAACGCAACGCCGGAAGACTAGGGCGACTTCGCGTCTGCGCCTGCAGCCCAGGTCAGCACCAGTTCAGGATCGTGATCGCCCTTGAAGCGCGCGAAATCGGCGTCGGCGGCAATCGCGGGCTGCAACCGCTTCAGGTACTCCGCCTTCTTGATGGAGATGGCCCCAAGGGTGGCAAGATGCGGGTTCATGAATTGGGCATCGAGCAGCTTGAAGCCACCGGCATTGAGCCGTGCCACAAGATGGACCAGCGCCACCTTGCTGGCATCGGTCTCGCGGCTGAACATGCTTTCGCCGAAGAAGGCCGCGCCCATGCGCACGCCATAGAGGCCACCCACCAGCTTGCCGTCCCGCCAGCTTTCCACCGAATGGCAATGGCCCATGCGGAACAGTTCGCCATAGAGCTTGAGGATGCGGGCGTTGATCCAGGTTTCCTTGCGCTCGCTGGTCTTTTCGGCGCAGCGCTTCATCACCTCTTCGAAGGCGGTATCGATGCGGATCTCGAAGCGCTTCTGGCGCACCACCTTGCGCAGCGAGCGCGAGATCACCAGGCCATCGAGCGGAAAGATGCCGCGCTCGTCAGGCTCGACCCAGTAGAGGGCGGAATCGGTGGCGCTTTCCGCCATCGGAAACACGCCCGCCGCATAGGCCTTGAGCAGGACGAGGGGAGTGATGTGACTCACAAAGCCGATCCGCCGAGAGGCCGGGCTGCTCAGGACGCGTTGCGCGCCAGGAACTTTTCCAGCCAGTGGATGTCATAGTTGCCGTCGATGATGTCGGTCTCGGCAAGAAGCCGCTGGAACAGCGGGATCGTTGTCTCGACGCCTTCGACGACGAATTCCGACAGGGCGCGCTTCAGGCGCATCATGCATTCGGTGCGGGTCTTGCCGAACACGATCAGCTTGCCGATCAGGCTGTCGTAGTAGGGCGGAATGCGGTAGCCCGAGTAGAGTGCGCTGTCGATGCGCACGCCGAGGCCGCCGGGGAAATGCACGGAGTCGACCCGGCCCGGAGAGGGCGTGAAGGTCTGGGCATTTTCCGCGTTGATGCGGCATTCGATGGCGTGGCCGGCAAACTGGATGTCGTCCTGCGTCATGGCGAGCGGACTGCCCGAGGCGACGCGGATCTGCTCCTGCACAAGGTCGAGGCCGGTGATCATTTCCGTCACCGGATGCTCCACCTGCAGGCGGGTGTTCATCTCGATGAAATAGAACTCGCCGTTCTCGTAGAGGAACTCGATGGTGCCCACGCCTTCGTAGCCGAGCTTCGACATGGCGCGCGCCACGCGGCCGCCGATCTCGTCGCGCTGCTGCGCGTTGAGGGCAGGGGAATGGGCCTCCTCCCAGATCTTCTGGTGGCGGCGCTGCAGCGAGCAGTCACGCTCGCCCAGATGGACGGCGTTGCCCTTGCCGTCGCCCAGCACCTGGATTTCGATGTGGCGGGGCTTTTCCAGATACTTCTCGATGTAGACATCGCCGTTGCCGAAGGCGGCTTTCGCCTCGGTCTGCGCCGTCGTCACGGCCAGTTCGAGGTCGGATTCGTTGCGCGCCACCTTCATGCCGCGGCCGCCGCCACCGGCGGTCGCCTTGATGATCACGGGATAGCCGATGTCGCGGGCGACCTTGCGGGCTTCATCCACGGTGGCAACGCCGCCTTCCGAACCCGGAACGACGGGAATGCCCAGCGCCTTGGCGGTGCGCTTGGCTTCGATCTTGTCGCCCATGGTGCGGATGTTCTCCGCCGAGGGGCCGATGAACTTGATGTCGTGCTCTGTCAGGATTTCGGCGAAGCGGGCGTTCTCCGAGAGGAAGCCGTAGCCGGGATGCACCGCTTCCGCGCCGGTGATCTCGCAGGCCGAGACAATGGCGGGAATGTTGAGATAGCTGTCCTTCGCCGCGGGCGGGCCGATGCAGACGCTTTCATCCGCCAGCTTCACGTGCATGGCGTCGGCGTCGGCGGTGGAGTGCACCGCGACCGTATGGATGCCGAGTTCGCGGCAGGCGCGGAGAACGCGCAAGGCGATTTCTCCCCGGTTGGCGATGAGGATCTTGTCGAACATGGATTACTCGATGACCAACAGGGCTTCGCCGAATTCGACGGGCTGGCCATTCTCGACGAGGATGCTGGTCACCGTGCCGGACTTGGGCGCGGGGATCTGGTTCATCGTCTTCATGGCCTCGATAATGAGCAACGTCTGGCCCTGCTTCACCTGGGCGCCGACGGTGATGAAGGGCGCAGCTCCGGGAGCGGCGGCGAGATAGGCCGTGCCGACCATGGGAGACTTCACGGCACCGGGCGAATCCGCAGCCGAAGCCGGGGCAGCTGCCGCAGGGGCGGCTACCGGAGCAGCGGCAGGCGCCGCTGCGGGTGCGGCTGCCGGGGCCGCGTAAGGAATGGAATGGGCCATCGCCGCAACGCCCTTGGAGACGCGCACCCGCACGCCCTTCTGCTCAAGCTCGATCTCGTTCAGGCCGGTATTGTTGAGAATGTCGGCAAGGCTCGAGATCAGAGAGAGTTCGGGCGAGACCGGAGCAGAGGAGGCGCTGGTCTTGGACGGCTTCTTGGCGGGCATGTCTGGCTCTTCATTCAAGGTTGTGCCGGGCAGGGTCCATGGCGGACCAGCCTGAGGGTTCCCGCCAGAAATGACGGAATCCGCCGCAATTGTAAACCGTGGCGGCAGCCCGGCGGTGGAAAAGAATCGGTGGTTTTCAGCAGTACTTGCAGCCTGCCGAACGGACCTCTTCGATCGCCTTCAGCAGTTCGGACTTGGGCACGTAGCCCGGGAAGACCTTGTCATCGACGATGAAGGCGGGCGTGCCGTTGATCTGCAACGCGGTCGCCAGCGCCTGGGTGGTGCCGATGGTCTTCACCACGCTTTCATCCTGCATGTCGGCTTCGAGCTTTTTCATGTCCATGCCGAGACCCTCGGCGATTTGCCGCGTCACGTCTTCAGTGACGGGACCATCATGCGCGAACAGCGCCTGGTGCAGCTCCCAGTACTTGCCCTGCTTGGTGGCGGCGATGGCCGCGCGCGCGGCGAATTCGGAGCCAGCACCGAAGATCGGGAATTCCTTGAACACGACGCGCACGTTCTTGTCGTGCTCGATCAGGCTGGCGATCTCGCCCACGCCCTTTTTGCACCAGCCGCAATTGTAATCCATGAACTCGACGACGGTGACGTCGCCCTTGGGATTGCCGGCCACCGGGTCGGCCCCGGTCTTGAAGATATCCTTGGCATTGTCGGTGAGCGCTGAGACTCGCGCTTCCTGTGCCGCCTGCTGTTCCTTGGCCTGCAGATTGTCGCTCATCTCGCGGAGGATTTCCGGATTGGCGAGAAGATACTCGCGCACCAGCGCTTCGATTTCCTTCTTCTGCTGGGCATCGAAGGAGGCGGCGGAGGCGGGCGTGAGCCAGAGCAGGGCGACAGCAGGCAGGAGAGCCAGGAGCGAGATGATCTTGCGCATGTGTATCCTCATGTGGGCCCCGGTTTTGACCGATTTACCGTCCGGATTCAAACGACATTTCCGTGAGGCCATCACTTCTTGGCCGCCGCGAAGGTGACGAGGTCGTTGGCCCGAAGCCATTCCGGTGTGCCCTTGGCAAAACGCTGCTGGGCAAGCTTGGCCTTCTTGAGCGCGAGGTCGCGGTCGCCGGCGGCATAATAGAATTCCGCCGTGGCAAGATCGGCCCGGGCGGCATCGCCCTTGAGGCCATAGGCGCGCGCCATGTCCTTGTAGATCTGCGGCATGTCGGGCTCGGTCTTCTTGGCGAGCCGCAGCAGCGACAGCGCCTCGTCGGCGCGCGAGGCATCCTCGGTCGAGAGCAGGATCGCGGCATGAAGCTGGGTCAACAGGCCGTTGTTGGGCAGCAGCTCCCGCGCCTTCTTGATGGCGGGAATGCCGTTGGCCGCCTGGCCGTTCTCCATGTAGGCCTGGGCCTTCAGCTCCCAGAAATAGGGATTGGCCGGCAGGTCGCGGGTGAGACTGTCGATGATCGGCATCGAATTCTTGATGTCGCCGCGGCGGAACATGGCGATGGCGCGCGCATAGCGCCCGGCGAGCGACATGTCCGTGGTGGGATAGCGCTGGAACACCCGCTGCGGCGGATCCATGAAGCCCGAGAGCTTCGCCTTGGCGAGGCTGAGGCGGAGTACGAGGCCCGGATCGTCCGCCTTGTCGTAGTAGGGCGATTTCTTCGCCTCCGCTTCCAGCGTGCGGATACGGTCGAGCGGCATGGGGTGGGAGAAGAGATAGGGGTCGGCCCGGTCCAGTGAGGCGAGGCTGTCGTTCATCAGCTTCTGGAAGAGCGAGAGCATGCCCGCGGGGCTTTCCTGGATGGCCAACAGGTATTTAAGCGCCGCCTGGTCGGCGGCCGATTCCATCGAGCGCTGGTAGGAGAGCAGGTTGCGTTGGGCGATGCCGCCCGAACCCGCCATGATGCTGGCACCCGCCTGGCCCGCACCCTGCACACCTGCGGCTGCACCACCCACGACAGCGGCGGCACCGATCAGCATGCCGATGATGCGCTCGGCGCTCGCCTGAGCCATTTCGTTGTTGAGGCGCGCCAGATGCCCGCCCGCGATATGGCCGGACTCATGGGCGATGACGCCGATGATCTCGCTTGGGGTCTTCGCCTTGGTGATGAGGCCGGTGTGGATGAAGATGCGCTGGCCACCTGCCACGAAGGCATTGATGCTGTCGTCGGCAATCACATAGACCTTCACCGCACCGGCGTTGATCCCGGCAGCCTTGAAGATGGGGCGCGAGAAATTGCGGAGAAGGCCTTCGATCTCGGCGTCACGGATCAGGTTTGGTCCCTGTCGCTGTTGCTGAGCCTGCGCAGGGGTGAAGACCGCCGTTGTCAGAATGAGATTCACTGCCGCCAGAAGGGCCGCAGCGCGTTGAAGCCATCGCATCAGGAAATCGCCTCCGGAAGCCCGCTTTTTGCGTGCAATTGGGGCGGGTTTGAGGCCCGCCCCGTAAACTTGCAAGGTGTTGTTCCGCAGGCCTTATTCGGGCGTGCGCTTGCTCCACCAGCCAGCCTTGCGCGGGGCCGCTTCGGTGGCCTGGACAGTGGGCTGCGGCGGTTGCCACTTGCGCGGCTCCGGATCGGGAATGTGGTCCGGAATCTCGATTTTCGGAGACGGCGGCGGTGCGACGAGTTCAGGACGCGAGTCGCGGCGCGGACGGTCACCCCGGTCGCCTCTGTCTCCACGATCGCTACGGTCGCGGCCACGGAAGCCGTCGCGGTCCCGGCGCTCGCGGCGTTCGCCCCGATCACCACGCTCACCACGATCGCCTCGCTCACCACGATCACTGCGTTCGCCACGCTCTGCGGCCTCGCTTACGTCCGACGGCTCCTCGGCCCCGGTGTCCGCGCTGGCTGCGATGTCTTCGCCACTGTCGCTTTCCGTGCGTTCGCTGCGTTCGGGACGGTCACCCCGTTCGCCACGGTCGCGGTCACGTCCGCGTCCACGGCCAAAGCGGCCACGGCGTCCGCGACGGCCACGGTCGCCACGCTCATCGCGGCGTTCGTCACCGTCTTCGCGCTCAGCCGTTTCGGCGGCTTCGCCGGCAAACTCGTCAGCCTCGGAGTCGGTCGAGGCCACGGCCTCCACGTCATCGGCTTCGCTGTAAGCGGCTTCATCCTCGTCGTCGGCCGGAGCGTCGCTCGCTTCGCCTTCGGACTCAGGTCCCGATGCGGCGCGGTGTTCGCCATTGCGCTCACCATTGCCATCGCGTTCGCCACGGCGTCCGCCACGGCGGCCACGGCGGCGGCGGCGGCGTCCACCCTCGCGGGGACGGTCGTCGCCATTGCGCTCGCCACGCTCCTCACCGCCCTCGGCGGCTTCGGCTTCGTCGCCGGCCTCGGTCTCTTCGATCTCGTCGGCAGCTTCCGTCTCTTCCGAAACGGGCTCGTCTTCATAAGCCGAATCCATCCGCACGGGTGCGGCAGCCGGCAGGCGGCGCGGCGCGATATCACGGTCGTGCGCCTTCTCGATGATGGCCTGCGTGCCCTTGAGTTCTTCGCCACCCGGCACCACGAAGACGGTGATGCCATGGGCCTGTTCGAGGGCCAGCACGCTGTCGCGCTTTTCGTTGAGGAGATAGAAGGCCACGTCGCGGGCGCAACGGACCGTCAGGTTCTCCGGACGCTTGAGGAGGTAGTCCTCGATCATGCGCAGCACGCCAAGGCCGCAGCTCGGCACGGAGCGCACGATGCCCTTGCCTTCGCAATGCGGGCAGGGGCGGAAGGTGCCTTCCATGATGCCGGGGCGCAGGCGCTGGCGGGACATTTCGAGAAGACCGAAGTGGCTGATGCGGCCCACCTGGATGCGGGCGCGATCATTCTTCAGGGCTTCCTTGAGGCGCCGCTCGACCGCACGGTTGTTGCGGTTCTCCTCCATGTCGATGAAGTCGATGACGATGAGGCCGGCGAGGTCGCGCAGGCGAAGCTGGCGAGCGATTTCATCGGAGGCTTCAAGGTTGGTCTTGAGCGCAGTGTCCTCGATCGAGTGTTCGCGCGTGGCCTTGCCCGAGTTGATGTCGATCGCAACCAGCGCTTCTGCCTGGTTGATGACGAGATAGCCGCCCGAGGGCAGCGTCACCGTGGGCGAGAGCAGGCCGTCGAGATGGGTCTCGACCTGATAGCGCGAGAAGAGGGGGCGCGTGTCGCGGTAGAGCTTCACGTTCTTGGCGTGGGACGGCATGAGCATCTTCATGAAGTCCTTGGCCTCGCGGTAGGCGTCTTCGCCTTCCACGATCACCTCGTCCACGTCCTTGGTGTAGAGGTCGCGGATCGACCGCTTGATCAGGCTGCCTTCCTCGTAGACGAGGCTCGGCGCCTGCGACTGCAAGGTGAGATCTCGGACGCTTTCCCACAGGCGGATGAGATAGTCGAAGTCACGCTTGATCTCCGGGCGGGTGCGCTGGGCGCCCGCGGTGCGGACGATCAGGCCCATGCCCTGCGGCACTTCCACATCGCGCGCCACTTCCTTGAGGCGGCGGCGGTCGCCGGCGTCGGTGATCTTGCGGGAGATGCCGCCGCCACGGGCGGTGTTCGGCATCAGCACGCAGTAGCGGCCGGCAAGCGAGAGATAGGTCGTGAGGGCCGCGCCCTTGTTGCCGCGCTCTTCCTTGACGACCTGCACGAGCAGGATCTGGCGGCGCTTGATCACTTCCTGGATCTTGTACTGGCGGCGGCGCGGCTGGCGGCGCGGACGGCGCTGCGGAACTTCTTCCAGCGCGTCTTCGGCGCCAATCGATTCCACCTTCTGGCTTTCGGCGTCTTCCTCGATGGAGACGACATCGCCTGCCGGGTCGGCAGAGCCTTCGGACGGCGCGGCGGTTTCCACCACGTCGGAGGAAATGCTCTCGGAAGGTTCGGCGTCGAGGGCAACCGTTGTGGGAGCCTCGTCTTCGCTTGCCGTCACGTCTTCGTCATGGGGCGCGGCTTCGTCGGCGTGTTCGTCATGATGTTCGGCGTCGTCAGAGTGCTCGGCGTCGTCACCGGCGCTTTCGACTTCGTGGGCTTCGCCCTCGATGGTTTCACCGGCGTGTTCTTCAGAGCCCTGGGACTCACCCGGCGCATCATGGGAATGGCCGTTGTCGAGATCGTCGTCGCTGTCCTCGGCGTCTTCCTCTTCCTGCTCCTTGAGCAGGGCGAGGCGGTCGGCAACCGGGATCTGGTAATAGTCGGGATGGATTTCGGCGAAGGCGAGGAAGCCATGGCGGTTGCCGCCATACTCCACGAAGGCCGCCTGCAGCGACGGCTCAACGCGCGTCACCTTTGCGAGGTAGATGTTGCCTTTGAGTGGTTTGCGCGATGCGCTTTCGAAATCGAACTCTTCAATGCGATTGCCGCGGGCCACAACGACCCGGGTTTCCTCGGGGTGGCTGGCATCGATGAGCATTTTGCTGCCCATGGTCTATGTTCCTTGCGGCGGCACGGGAACGGAAGGCATCCAGGTCTCTGTCCGGACAAGAGGTGGACGTGACCGCTCGACGCGTGCGCGCGTATGGGGGTGTGATCAAGCGCAACTGTGCCGATGCCCTCAGGCCTGTCGTTTCGGCTGTTGTGTGCGGGACGTTGATCATGACCCTCGTTGACTGTAGCCCCCGGCGTACCGGAGGCGGTTTAAACTCTTTCGGCCCACCGGATGGTTCCGTCCATCCCCGTGGTGTGAGGGCGATAACACCCTGCCAAACGCAGAGGGGAGGCTGCTTGCCAAAGCGGACCGGACGCCTACCCGTTGCGAAACTGTTGCCCGTGCAACCCTGGCGCTCAACCGCGCTGAGTCAGGATGACAGGACGCCGTCTTTCTAGGGATCATCCCTCCGGAGTGCAAGCAGCCTTTGCGGGAACCCGGCAACCGTCGGTTAACCAAGACTTTCTAACCTTGCCGGGTTCACTGCGGCGCTGAAACGAGTTTGTTAGTCGTATCAATGATTTACCTTGCCATCATCGGGGCCGTTTTCGGCCTGTGTTCGGGTCTTTGGGGGCGATTCACGCCATGGGGCAGGGTTCTGGCCACGGCTCTCGTCCTTGGCCTCCCGGTTCAGGCGGCCTTCGCAGGCCCAGTGACAACCGCTTTTGACCTCGATGGTGACAGGTCCGTGACGGAATTCACCGCCACCCTGAGCGATGACGTGGGCTACACCGCCACCATCCTGCCGGGCCCTTACCGGGTCGTCGTCGAAATGGAGGGCGTGACCTTCGACCTGCCGCCCGGCGCCGGCCGCCGCCCCAAGGGGCTGGTGAAGGGCATCCGATATGGCGTGGTGGAAGAAGGCAAGGCCCGTATCGTCATCGACACCCTCGGCCCCGTCCTCATCACCAAATCCGCCCTCGATCCCAAGACCGGCAAGAAGGGGGCCCGCATCCGGCTCGAGCTCACGGCCATCTCCAAGGATGTCTTCGACGCCGCCTTCGCCATCGATCAGGAGAAGCTTGCGGGCACCGATGACACGCAGTCCGCAAGCGCCGAAGACCAGCCCGCCGCCACACAGGATGGCGAGGCAGGCGATGTGGTGGCCTCCACGACTCCGGCCGAACAGCCGGAAGGAGCGCCCGCCACGCCCGTCATCAAGCCCAACCTGAAGCCCGATCCTGCCGCAACCGCGGCCGCTAACCAGAAGCCCGCAGTCCCCAAGCCCCTGCGTGCCGACGGCAAGAAGGTGATCGTCATCGATCCCGGCCACGGCGGAATCGATCCCGGCGCGCTCTCACCCAGCAAGGCGACGAAGGAGAAGGATGTGGTTCTCGCCTTCTCGAAAGAGCTGAAACAGATCATGGATGCGGAAGGCCGCTTCCATGTGGTTCTCACCCGTGACGACGACCGCTTCATCGCGCTCAAGGACCGCGTTGCCTTCGCCCGCAAGCAGGGGGCCGATCTCTTCATCGCCATTCACGCCGACACCCTGCGCGGCCAAACCGCAACGGGCACCACGCTGTACACACTGTCCGACAAGGCATCCGACGCTGAATCGGAAGAACTGGCCCAGCGCGAGAACCGCGCGGACGCGCTCGCCGGACTGGACCTCGGTTCGCAAAGTGAAGATGTGGCAGGCATGCTGATCGATCTCGCCCAGCGCGACAGCCGCAACCAGGCCTCGATGTTCTCGAAGAAGGCGCTCGGACATTTCAGCAAGGTGACGAAGATGACCGGCAAGCCCATCCGCTCCGCCGGCTTCACCGTCCTCAAGGCGCCCGATGTGCCGTCGATTCTCATCGAACTCGGCTTCCTGTCCAACCCTAAGGATGAAGAGAGGCTCAACTCTTCGGCCTGGCGCAAGCGACTCGCGAGCGCTCTGTCCGATGCGATCGAGGCCCAGTTCGGAGCGGCTGTCGCCGCCAGCCAATAGGGCAATGCAACCCTGAGGATTCACGTCGCCGTGAGTGCCTCTGCTGTGCCATAATCGGAGCCTAATCCCAGCATCACTTTCGGCTTGGGCAAGGGCCGAATTATGCTATTTGCAGCGCAAATGGGTTCCGGGTGGCGATTTAAATGTTGAGATTTCTGGGCTGGCTCTTTGCCGCAGGCTTCATGATCGTGATCGGCGTGGCGGCAGCCGCGATCTACATCGTCATGGATGTCTCGAAGGATCTGCCCGACTACAAGCAGCTTGCCGCCTACGAACCTCCGGTCATGACCCGCATGCATGCCGCCGACGGCTCGCTGCTCGCGGAGTATGCCGAACAGCGCCGCCTGTTCGTGCCCATCCAGAACGTGCCGAAAAAGCTGATCGAGGCTTATCTCGCGGCGGAAGACAAGACCTTCTACACCCATTCCGGTCTCGACTACCGCGGCATCTTCGCTGCAGCATTGCGCTATGTGCAGGTGAAACTCACCGGCAGGGGCCAGATCGTCGGCGCCTCCACCATCACGCAGCAGGTTGCCAAGAACTTCCTGCTCTCGAGCGAACAGACGCTGTCGCGCAAACTGAAGGAGGCGCTGATCGTGCAGCGCATCGAGGCCTCCTTCAGCAAGGACCAGATTCTCGAACTCTATCTCAACGAGATATTCCTTGGCCTCAATTCCTATGGCATCGCTGCCGCCGCGCTGAACTATTTCGGCAAGTCGCTCGATGAACTGTCGATCGACGAGATGGCTTATCTGGCTGCACTTCCAAAGGGCCCGAACAACTATCACCCCTTCCGCTACCCGAAGCGCGCCGTCGAACGCCGCAACTGGGTGCTGCTGCAGATGTACGAGAACGGCTACATCACCGAAGCCGAGATGAAGGAAGCCCAGGCAAGGCCCCTCAACGTCAATCCGCGCCCGTTCGGGGCGCAGCTCTTCGCCGCCGAAGGTTTTGCCGAAGAGGTTCGCCGTGAACTGACGACGATGTACGGCAAGGAGGGCGTCAGCAAGGGCGGCTACTCCGTGCGCACAACCATCGATCCCAAGCTGCAGATCATGGCGCGACAGGCAGTGGCCCGCGGCCTGATCGGCTTCGACCGCAAGCGCGGCTATCGCGGCCCGGTAAAGACGGTGCAGCTCACAGGCGGCGACTGGGCCGAAACACTCGCTGACTTCAAGGTGCCCGCCGACGTGGCGCCCTGGCAGATTTCCGTGGTGCTCGAAGTCTCCGACACCGAAGCGAAGATCGGCCTGCAGCCCACCCGCGGGCCCGACGGCAAGTTCACCGACGTACGCGAAACCGGAATCATTCCGCTCAACTATGTCACCTGGGCGCGCGCCTACATCGACGGCAGCAAGCTCGGGCCGGAAGTGAAGAAGGTGAGCAGCGTGCTCAACGTGGGCGATGTTGTTTACGTCGCGCCGGGCAAGGAGCAGGGCCAGTACCATCTTGTCCAGACGCCGGACGTGGAAGCGGCCCTTGTGGCCATGGACCCCCATTCGGGCCGCGTGCTCGCCATGGTGGGCGGCTTCTCCTACGGCAGCAGCCAGTTCAACCGTGCCACCCAGGCGATGCGTCAGCCCGGTTCCTCGTTCAAGCCGATCGTCTATGCCGCCGCGCTCGACAACGGCTACACGCCGGCCTCGGTGGTGCTTGACGCGCCGGTGGAATTCCATCTCTCCAACGGCAAGGTCTGGCGTCCGAAGAACTACACCGACAAGTTCTACGGCCCGTCCACGCTTCGCCGCGGCATCGAGCAGTCGCGCAACGCCATGACGGTGCGCCTCGCCGACGATCTCGGCATGACCAAGATCGCCGACCTCGCACAGCGCCTCGGCGTTTACGACCAGATGCCGCGCCACCTCGCGAATGCGCTCGGCTCCGCGGAAACAACCTTGCTGCGCATGGTCACGGCCTATTCGATCTTCGACAACGGCGGCCGCAAGGTGGAGGCGACCCTCATCGACCGCATCCAGGACCGCCGCGGCCGCACCATCTGGAAGCATGACAATCGCGACTGCACTGCCTGCGTGCAGGCGGAATACACCCCCGGCATGCCCGAGCCCGAACTGCTTGACGTCAGCGAGCAGGTGATGAGCCCCTATACGGCCTACCAGATCACCTCGATGCTGGAAGGCGTGGTGGAGCGCGGCACCGGCCACAAGATGAAGGTTCTGGGCAAGCCGGTGGCCGGCAAGACCGGCACGTCCAACGACGAGCGCGATGCCTGGTTCATCGGCTACACGCCCGACCTCGCGGTCGGCGTCTATGTCGGCTACGACAACCCGAAGCCCATGGGCAAGAAGCGCACCGGTGGCGAACTGGCCGCGCCGTTTGTTGCCGACTTCATGCAGATGGCGCTCCGCAACAAGCCGGCCGCACCCTTCCGCGTGCCGCGCGCCATCGAACTCATTCCGATCAACGCCGCAACCGGCCGCCGTGCCATCTTCGGCGAGGAGGGGACCATCCTCGAGGCCTTCAAGCCGGGTGACGAGCCGCCGGATTCGACCAGCATCATCGGCGAAACCAAGAAGACCGCCAGTGCCGAAGGCTCGGGCGTGGTGCTCGTGCCGCCCTCGCAGGACGGCGCCTATTCGGGAGGCGACGGCAACTATTCCGATGGCTCGGTGGGCACCGTGCCCGATGACACCGGGTTGACGGATGGCGGCGACGGCCTCTATTGACCGCCCACACACAATTACTCCCGGACAGGACACCAAGACTCCATGCGCGCCGAAACCGCGAAGACCGTCGATGAAATCAAGCAGTCGCTCGCACTGCTGAGGAGGCATCTTTGACTGGGACAAGTCCCAGAGAGATCTTGCCGAACTGAACGCCAGGGCCGAAGACCCGAAGCTCTGGGATGACCCCCAGAAGGCGCAAGAAGTCATGCGCCGCCGCCAGGATCTGGAGAACCGGATCAACGGCATCCTGCGCGTCGAACAGGCGATTGCCGACAATTCCGAACTGATCGAGATGGGCGAGGCCGAAGGCGACGCCGGCATCGTGAGCGATGCCGAGAAGGCCATCGCCGCGCTCAAGGCCGAAGTGGCCAAGGTCGAACTCGATACGCTGCTCTCGGGCGAGGCGGACGCGAATGATTCCTACCTGCAGATCAATGCGGGCGCGGGCGGCACCGAAAGCCAGGACTGGGCCTCGATGCTGATGCGCATGTACGTGCGCTGGGCCAACCAGAACAAGTACAAGGTCGAAGTGCTCGACGAGCATCCCGGCGAAGAAGCCGGCATCAAGTCCTGCACGCTGCAGATCAAGGGCCACAATGCCTACGGCAAGCTGAAGACCGAGAGCGGCGTTCACCGCCTCGTGCGCATCTCGCCCTATGATTCGAATGCCCGCCGCCACACCTCGTTCTGTTCGGCCTGGGCCTACCCTGTGATCGACGACAACATCGATATCCAAGTCGTGGAAAGTGACCTCAAGGTCGATACCTACCGCGCCTCGGGTGCGGGTGGACAGCACGTCAACACCACCGATTCGGCGGTGCGCATCACGCACATCCCCACAGGCATCATCGTGGCCTGTCAGGCCGAGCGCTCGCAGCACAAGAACCGCGCCACAGCCATGAAGATGCTGAAGGCCCGCCTCTACGAGCTGGAATTGCAGAAGAAGCAGGAGAAGGTCGACGCGGCCAACGCCAAGAAGACCGACATCGGCTGGGGCCACCAGATCCGCTCCTACGTGCTGCAGCCCTATCAGCTGATCAAGGACCTGCGCACCGGCCACACCAGCACGAACCCTTCGGCGGTGCTGGATGGTGACCTCGACGATTTCATCCAGGCCTCGCTCGCCCACCGAGTCTACGGCGGCGACGTCGCACCCGTGGAAGACATCGAATAAACGGAAAGGGCCGCTGATGCGGCCCTTTTTCATTTCGGATTGCCCGATAAATTAGTCGCGCGAATGCACCATGCGGAGGTTCTGGATGTCCGGCTTGTTGGTCGGTTCCAGCGTGAGCTCAGCCTTGGGCGACTCAGGGACAGGCTCAGTCATCGGCACGGCGTGGGGAGGGAAAGAGGAAGCTGCCGCCGAGGAGCCCGCGTTATGGCGGATGGTGCCGTAGACGTAGGCACCGTTCTCGATGGAGACGCTGTCCTGGAAGATATCGCCTTCCACGTGTGCGCCGGCATGGATGTAGACCTTCGATCCCTGGATCGGGCCGATCACACGCCCGCGGACGTGGATGACCTCGCCCGAAAGCTCGCCATGGATGACGCCGTGGAGATCGACCACGCAGACCCGGGCCCGGATGGTGCCGCGGAAAGAGCCGTCGATATGCAATTCGCCTTCACAGTTGATCTGGCCCTCGAGGGCCGTGTCACGGCCGATATAGGAGGGTTCGTTCGCTTCGACCTGCTGCACCGGCATGCTCGCCGATGCGGATTGCGGTCTCTGCTTCGCCGCCTTCTTGAAAAACATCGCTTACCCCTCGATTTGCGCCACGACCGATGGTGTGCGGCGCTGAGTTTCCCGTCAGTCAGTCCCGGAAACCGGAGAGCCCCCTCCGATGCCTGAAGCCTCTGCTACAAGCCCAAGACCATAGACCGTACGTGGTCTGTAGTCATGGCGGAATTGGGGCATTGGTGAATGCGCGGATAGGTTAATTGAAGATCAAAACCTTTCGAGCGCGAGGCCACGATTTTGCCAAGCTTCGCTTGTGATAACCCTGCTGTTTGAGGCTGATTTCCCTGACGGCTCATACTATTATCCGGCCGCTGTTGCCCGAGACACCAGCGCAGGCAGGGAAGGGACCGGGAAAGGGATAGCGTTGCGCGGTAAAACAGTCCGCAGACTGACGATCATTGCTCTCGTTTTCCTGGCGGTGCTGGTCATTGCCGGGGCGGGTGTCTTTTGGCGTTTGTCGCAGGGCCCCGTGTCGCTCGGATTCCTGCAAAACCGCATCGAATCCGCCATCAACAAGCAGCTTTCCGGTCTCACCATTTCGCTCAGCGACACGGTTCTCGAGCTTGATGCGGAGAGCTTCGTACCGCATGTGCGCGCCCGCAATCTCGTGCTCACCGATACTGACGGCACGGTGCTGGCGAGCGCGCCCAAGGCCGGCGTCACGGTGAAGGAATCATGGCTGCTCCTCGGGCGGGTCAGGGTTGATTCGCTCGAACTCATCGGACCGCGCATCAACGGCCGGCGCAATCTGGATGGCAGCATGCAGCTCGGCATCGTCTCGGATGCGGCCAATGCCGACGAGGTCACCGTGGTGAACGGCAACGACTTCCAGAGCACCGAAGCCGAGGCCGCGGCTGAAACTGCCCAGAAAACCACGCTGCCCGATCCGCAGGCCCAGACCGGAACGGGCGGCGCCCGCATTCTCGACATTCTCGGCGCCCGCGGCAAAGGCGGCGCGCTGGCCAATCTCGACGACATCAAGGTTACCCGCGCCGAAGTGAGCTTCTATGACGAGGGCAACGACGCCACCTGGTTCTCGCCCCGTACCGACATGACCTTCCGCCGCACGCCCTACGGCTTCGTGGTGGTGGCAAAGTCCGAAGTGGCGAGCGGTGGCGATCCCTGGCATGCGGAGGTCTCCGCCAGCTACAAGGCCGAGACGGAGACCTTCTCGATCACGGCAACGGTGGCCGACCTTGTGCCGGCGAATGTCGCCGACGAGGTTTACGCCCTGTCGCAATTCGCCAAGCTGCGCATGCCGTTCTCGGGGCACTTCGAACTGGAGATGTCGGCCAATGGCGGGCTCAACCGTGCCGACGGCGAGCTCTTTGCGGCGGCAGGCGAAATCAACCTGCCGGATTACTTTGCAAAGCCCATCCTGATTGACGAAGGTTCGCTGCGCGTCTCCTACAAGGCGGAAGAGGACGTGGTGAAGATCGTCGACTCATCGATCCTGGTTGGCGGCTCTCGCGCCGAACTGACGGGCGACGTGGTGCCGCGGCGATCGAACGGCAAGCTCACGGCGCTTGGCATCGATCTTCTCGCCCGCAACATCAGCGTCGATGCGCAGGGCACGGTGAAGGACCCGGTCGATGTCGACCGCATCGAATTCAAGGGCGAGGCCTCCATGGAGGACCAGCGGGTCGACATCTCCGACCTCGTGGTCATGGCGGGCAACACGGGCGTGCGCCTGCGCGGCATCATCAGGGGTGGGGACGAATCGCCCGGCATCCAGGTGGCTGGCCGGCTCCGCGATGTCTCGGCCGAACTCCTCAAGAAGCTGTGGCCGCCGATCATGACGCCGCGGACGCGCACCTGGATCACAGAGAACATCGTCGATGGCCGCATCAGCGAGGGAACCTTCCAGGTCAACTTCCCGGTCAACTCCCTCGCCAAGGCGCTGCGCGAGAAGGTGCTGCCGGAAAATGTGGTCGATCTCACCTTCTCCATGCAGAACGTCACCACCCGCTACTTTAAGAACCTGCCCGTGCTCACCGGTGCTGCGGGCAGCGCCACGCTGAAGGACGACCATTTCGAACTGCAGATCGATTCCGGCCAGGCCGCGCTCGATACCGGAGAAACGCTCAGCCTTGCGTCCGGGCACTTCACGGCGACCGACCTGCTGTCGAAGGAAGTGCCGGGTGTCTTCACCTTCGACATCCGCGGGCCGCTCGAGAACATGATTGCCTTCGCCCGTCATCCCGATCTGAACGTGATCACGCCCGACATGGAAATTGCCGACCGCATGCGGGGCGATGCCCAGGCCGTGCTCGATCTGCAGCTTCCGCTGATCAAGGATGTGCCCAAGGAACGCGTCAAGGCCGTCACCTCGATCGCCATTTCGAATGCCTCGCTCCAGAACGCCATGCCGGGGATCGACATCACCGAAGGCGATTTCAAGGTGGCGATGGACTCGCAGCAGATCACCGTCTCCGGCCCGGCAAAGCTGAACGGAATTGCCTCGAACCTCAACTGGCAGAAGCCGCGTGGCAAGGGCTCGCCGACGGTTGAAGTGCAGACCGTTGTCGATGCGAAGATGCGCGACAAGCTGGGGATCCGCGTGGCCGACTACATGTCGGGCAGCGTGCCGGTGAAGATCAAGGTGAAGGGCACGGATGAGACGGGCAAGACCATCGATGTTTCTGCCAATCTTGATGACGTGGCGCTGAAACTCGCCGCCGCGCGCTGGACCAGGCCCAAGACGAGCGGCACCAAGGCAACCTTCACGCTGGTGGATGGCGACAAGGGCAGCCGCGTCGTCAAGGACATCAAGCTGGATGGCCCGGGCCTGCATGTGAGGGGCAGTGTCGAAGTGAGCAAGACCGGCGACCTGCGCGCCGCCAAGCTTTCGGAAATCCGCCTCGACGAGGACGACGTCTTTGCCGTGTCGCTGGTGCCGGACCAGGACGCCATGAACCTGACCGTGAGCGGCACGACCTTCGATGCCCGGCCCTACATCAAGAACCTGATCAGCCCGGCGAAGACCGACGAAGCCGCCGCCGAAGACCAGCCGCAGGGCCAGAACTTCAACGTGACTGCCGATTTCGAAAGCGTGACGGCTCATCGCGGTGAGATCATCCGTGGGGTCAAGGCGAACTTCGTGACCCGCCGCGGCACCATCACCTCTGCCACCATCAACGGTGTCTTCGACAACGGCCTGCCGCTCTCGATCACCGTTGCCCCGGTCGACGGCGGGCGCGAACTGCGCGTCGTCAGCAACGATGGCGGCTCGACTCTGCGGGCCACCAATTTCTATTCGAAGATCGCGGGCGGCACGCTCAACTTCTATGCCCTGATCGCCAATGCGCCGGGTTCTCCCATCCGCAATGGCCAGCTGGTCCTGAAGAAATTCGAAGTTCGGAACGAAGCCACGCTCGCCGAGCTCGACCGGCGTGGCCGGCCCAAGAAATCCGGTCCCCGGGCGGAAGGTGTTGCCTTCAAGAAACTCAGCCTGCCGTTCAGCACGGATGCGCAGTTCGTGCGCATGTGCAACGTCACGCTGGAAGGCCCGGACCTCGGCGGCGTGGCGGAAGGACTGGTGCGCAAGGCAGATGGCGCCATCGACATCACCGGCACCATGGTTCCGGCCCAGGGCCTGAACGGCTTCCTCGATGACGTTCCGCTCTTCGGCCAGATCCTCACCGGCGGCAAGGGCGGTGGCGTGTTCGGCGTCACCTTTGCCATGGGCGGTTCGATTTCAAACCCGCAGACTCAGGTCAACCCCTTGTCGGTGCTGGCACCGGGCATCCTGCGCGAAATGTTTGCCTACAAGGGCACCTGCGCACCCCGCCGCACGAACATGAAGCCTGCGGGCCGCGAGGCCACGAGCAACTAGCGCTCGTCCGGTCAGGCCTGCTTGAGGAGCACGTGCTTCTTCTTGCCGTGGGAGAGCTTGATCGCGCCATCCTTGACGAGGGCAGGGGTGAGCACCAGCTTGTCGTCCTTTACGGCTTCGTCGTTGACGCGGATGCCGCCGCCCTGAATGGCGCGGCGGGCCTCGCCATTCGAAGAGGCAAGTCCTGCCTGCACCACGGCGGCCAGAATGCCGATGCCCGCATTGATGTCGGCGGTCACGGTAGGCAGGCCCTCGGCACTCGCGCCTTCCTCGAAGGTCTTGCGCGCCGTTTCCGCAGCTTCGGCGGCGGCGGCTTCACCGTGGAGGAGGGTGGTGGCGGCGTTGGCCAGCACCTTCTTGGCCTCGTTGATCTCTGATCCTGCGAGCGCTTCCAGCTTCTCCACTTCGGAGAGCGGCAGCGTGGTGAAGAGGCGGAGGAAGCGGCCCACGTCTGCATCCTCGGTGTTGCGCCAGAACTGCCAGTATTCGTAAGGGCTGCGCATGTCGGCATTGAGCCAGACGGCGCCCGAGGCGGTCTTGCCCATCTTGGCGCCGGAGGCGAGGGTGATCAGCGGCGAAGTGAGGGCATAGAGTTGCGGCGTGCCCATGCGGCGGCCGAGGTCGATGCCGTTCACGATGTTGCCCCACTGGTCCGAGCCGCCCATCTGCAGATTGCAGCCATAGCGGCGGTTCAGTTCGGTGAAGTCGTAGGCCTGCAGGATCATGTAGTTGAATTCGATGAAGGAGAGCTCATGCTCGCGCTCGAGGCGGAGTTTCACAGAATCCATGGCCAGCATGCGATTGACGCTGAAGTGCTTGCCGATGTCGCGCAGCATCTCGATGTAGTTGAGCTTGGTCAGCCACTCGGCATTGTCGACCATGCTGGCGTCGGTCTTGCCGCTGCCGAAGTTCAGGAACTTGGCGAAGACGGCCTGGATGCCCTGCTTGTTGTTGTCGATGTCCTCGATCGACAGGATCTTGCGGCTTTCGTCCCGGCCGGAAGGGTCGCCCACGCGGGTGGTGCCGCCGCCCATCAGCACGATGGGCTTGTTTCCGGTCTGCTGCAGCCAATGGAGCAACATGATCTGGACGAGCGAACCCACATGGAGCGAAGGTGCCGTGCAGTCGAATCCGATATAGGCTGTCACATCGCCCTTGGCTGCAAGGGCGTCGAGACCCGCCGCGTCGGAACACTGGTGAACGTAGCCGCGCGATGACAGAATATTGAGGAAATCGGATTTGTATGTGCTCATGATGGCGGGGCTCATAACATAGGAAACAGACGTGTCAAAACAGCCTGATCTAGGGCCTCTGGTGGCCATCGGCCTGATGTCCGGCACATCGCTGGACGGGATCGACGTGGCTCTCCTGCGCACCGATGGCGAGGGGCTGGTGGAGCGCGGCCGCTCCCGCACCTTTCCCTATGACGAGGGGCAGCGGGAGCTTCTGCGCCGGGCCCTGACGGCGGCGATTGCCGTCACCGACCGGCGGGACCGCCGGGGCATCCTTGGTGAGGCCGAGGCGGCGCTGACCCATTGGCACGGCGAAGCGGTCAAATCCTTCTGCCGGGCCATCGACCTCTCGCTGGCCGAAGTGAACATCGTGGGCTTCCACGGCCAGACCATGATCCACAGGCCGGAACGCCGCCTCACCGTGCAACTGGGTGACGGGCAAGAACTGGCCGACATGCTGCGCGTGCCCGTTGCCTACGATCTTCGGGCCGCGGACGTGGCGGCGGGCGGGCAGGGTGCACCGCTCGTTCCGGTCTATCACCGGGCACTGGCGGAAAATCTGCCGAAGCCCATCGCCTTCATCAACATCGGCGGCGTGGCCAATGTCACGTGGGTGGGCCGCAGCGGCGAGCTGGTGGCCTTCGACACCGGCCCGGGCAATGCGCTCATCGACGACTGGATGAAAGCCCACACCGGCAAGGCCCGCGACGAGAACGGCGCCATGGCGCGCCGCGGCCGCGTCGACGAGGCGACGGTGGCGCAATTCCTGGGCGACAGTTTCTTCGAGAAGCCCGGACCAAAGTCCCTCGACCGCAACAGCTTTGCCGGCATCTCGCTGGAAGGCCTGCCGCTGGCCGATGGCGCAGCCACACTCGTGGCCGTGACGGCGCGCAGCATTGCGGCCTCGGTTGTTCACATGCCGGAGCCGCCGGAAAGCTGGATCGTCTGCGGCGGCGGGCGGCACAATGCGGCGATCATGGATGCGCTCACGACCTGGCTGCCCAACGTGATGCCGGCGGAAGCATGCGGCCTCAATGGCGACAGCATGGAGGCTGAGGCCTGGGCCTATCTCGCCGTGCGCTCGCTCCGGGAATTGCCGCTCACCTTCCCGGGCACGACCGGCGTGGAAGAGGCGATCACGGGCGGGGTGATTGCGCCGCCCCGAGCCCCACGTATCTGAGCACGCGCCCGTCGATGATGAGGAGGGCAAGGCCGATCACCAGCGCGCCCACGATCTCGCGCAGCGTCAGCTTTTCGCCGATGACCACATAGCCGAGCAGGATCGCCGACACCGGAATGATCATGGTGACCAGCGAGACGAAGGACGGCCCGGCCCGCTCGATGATACGGAAGAAGAGCAGATAGGCAATCGAGGTTGAAAGGGCAGCGAGCAGGACCAGCGCCACCCAGGTCTCTTGCGAGGCCGCCGCATACAAGTGCACATCCGAGAAGATGAGCACGATCACCGCCATGATGATCGCCGAAAGGGTGAGCTGGCAGGTGGCGATGGTGAGCGGCGGAATGCCCTGCAGCTTGACCTTCGACCATGGCGCCGAGAGACCATAGGTCATGGAGGCGAAGACGACGGCGAGAATGCCGAGCGTCTGGTCTCCGAGATCGCCGAAGCCGCCACCCTTGAGGATAAGCACGCCCACGAACCCGAGTGCCAGCGCCACCGCCTTGCGGAGCGTGATGCCCTCGAGCCCGAACACCGCCATGAAGAGCGCAGCGAACATCGGCGTGGTGGCGTTGATCACCGAGGCGAGGCCGCCGGTGATGTGATGCTGACCCCAGGAAATGGCGGTGAAGGGTAGCACGTTGTTCATGATCGACATGCCGCCACAGGCAATCCACGTCTTCAGGTCGCGCGGCAGCTTGCCGATGAGCAGGAGATGCGCGGGGATGATGATGAGGGCGGCAAGACCAACCCGCGCCAGCACGATGAGAAGCGCCGGCAACTCCTTCACCGCAATCGCGATGAACAGGAACGAGCCGCCCCAGATCAGCGACAGGATCAGCAGCAGGACCCAGGATTGCGTATCGATTTTGCTGTCGCCCATGTCAGACTCTTTGGCTGGCCCCGGTTCAGTGAGGCTGCTCAAATAGCGGGCAGGGGCGGATGCGCCACCCGAAAACCGACGGCGATTACGGCGGGGCTGTTATGCTTCGCGGGTGAGGCGGCGGTCCAGGTAATCGGCGCAGATCTTGGTGAGATCGTCGATCTTGTCCTGGAAGAAGTGGTTGGCGCCGGGAATCACCTTGTGCTCGATGGTGATGCCTTTCTGCGTCTTCAACTTGGAGACGAGGCTGTGCACCGCTTCGGGCGCCGTGACCGTGTCCTTTTCGCCGTTCACGAACAGGCCGGAGGCCGGGCAAGGAGCGAGGAACGAGAAGTCATAGTGCTTGGCGAGTGGCGCGACCGAAATGAAACCGGAGATTTCAGGACGGCGCATCAGGAGCTGCATGGAGATCCAGGCACCGAAGGAGATGCCCGCGATCCAGCAGATCTTGGCTTCACGGTTGAAGGACTGGAGCCAGTCCAGCGCCGAGGCAGCATCCGAAAGCTCGCCCGCGCCGTTGTCGAACAGGCCCTGGCTGCGGCCCACGCCGCGGAAGTTGAAACGCAACACCGAGAAACCCCGGCTCTGAAACAGGCCATAGAGGCTGTGCACGATGGGGTTGTTCATGGTGCCGCCGAAGGTGGGGTGCGGGTGGAGGAGGATGGCGATGGGGGCCCCGGTCGCCTTGGCCTGGTGGTAGCGGCCCTCGATCCTGCCTGCGGGTCCGTTGAAAATCACTTCCGGCATGAAACGTCCTGTCTCCGGTCAACCACATCGCAAGCGGATGGCATGCATCCGAAACTTGACTCCCGTAGTCGGGTTATCTAAATGCTTTAGAACAATTCCAGGATTGGGCCTGTCTGTTCCCGCGAGAGGGCGCTTTAGCACGGGGGCAGGGGCAAAAAGCAAGCATTTCGTGACGGTTGAAGGGAAAACCGCGATGAAGATGAGCACAAAAGGCCGCTACGCCGTGATGGCGATGATCGACATCGGCCAGCATGGCGGGGTGCAGGGCACCAGCCGCCCGGTTTCGCTGGGCGAAATCGCCGAACGGCAGGACATCAGCCAGGAATACCTGGAGCAGTTGTTCGGCAAGTTGCGCCGGGCCGGACTTGTTGTCAGTTCCCGCGGTGCTGCCGGTGGTTACTCCTTGGCCCGCCCCTCGGGCGAGATTGCCATGTCGGACGTGATTTTGGCGGTGGACGAGCCCCTGCGGGTGACCCGCTGCGAGGGCGACGCCGTTGAAGGATGCGTCAAGGGCGAGCGCTGCTGCGCCCACGACCTGTGGTCCTCGCTGGGCCGCCAGATGATGTATTTCCTGGAGAGCGTCACGCTCGAGGATGTGATTGAAAAGCGCAACCTCGCCCTTGCCGCCTCCATCAAACAGGCCAAGGACCGCAGCCCCGCCGGATTGCAGATGTGAGGACCTATCTCGACCATAACGCAACGAGCCCGCTCCGGCCTTCGGCCCGGTCGGCGATGCTTGCGGCGCTGGATGCGGGCGGCAATGCCTCCTCGGTGCATGCCGAGGGGCGTGCGGCGCGAAAGATTCTCGACGACGCCCGCGAGACGCTGGGCTTCGCCTTCGGCTGCCTGCCGGAGATGATGGTCTTCACCAGCGGCGGAACCGAAGCCAACACCATGGCGCTGCGTGGCGTGGAAGCCGAACGCATTCTTGTTTCCGCCGTGGAGCACCCGAGCGCGCTCGCCGCGGCCCGCGCCAGCGGCAAGACGGTCGAGATCATCCCCGTTGACCGCGAAGGCCGTGTCGATCTCGCTGCCCTCGAGAAGATGATCGCCGGACCCAACGTGCTGGTGAGCGTGATGCTGGCCAACAACGAGACCGGCGTGATCCAGCCCATCGCCGATGTGGTGGCGCTGGCCCGCAAGGCGGGTGCGCTGGTGCACGTCGATGCCGTGCAGGGCTTCGGCAAGATGCCGGTGAATTTCGGAGTGCTCGGCTGTGACCTGATGACCGTGGCGGCCCACAAGGTGGGCGGCCCTGTCGGTGTGGGCGCGCTCATCATCCGCGATGGCCTCGTGGTCGAGCCCTTGCTCAACGGTGGTGGTCAGGAACTCCGCCGTCGCGCCGGTACCGAGAACCTGGCAGGCGTCGCCGGATGGGCTGCGGTCGCCAAGGAAAACGCAATCGATACCAAGGCGTTGCGCGACGAACTGGACTCATCGCTGGAAGGCGCTGTGATCCTCGGGATGGGTGCCGAGCGCCTGCCCAACACGACCTGCTTCGCCATGCCGGGCTTCCGGGCCGAGACGCTGCTGATGAACTTCGATCTTGCCGGCATCGCCGTCTCGTCCGGCTCGGCCTGCTCGTCCGGCAAGGTCGGGCGCTCGCATGTGCTGGACGCGATGGGCGTCGCCCCGGAACTCGCCGCAGCGGCGATCCGCGTGAGCCTCGGATGGACTTCAACGGCCGCCGACGTGCGGCACTTCGTGACTGTGTGGAAGCAGCTTGTGGCGCGCCAGCGCGCCCGGCAGGCGGCTTGAGGAAAGAGAATGGCTGATCAGGAAACAATCGAACTCGTCAAGGACATCGACGTCGACAAGTACAAGTACGGCTTCGAGACCGACATCGAATCCGAACTCGCGCCCAAGGGCCTGAGCGAGGACATCGTCCGCTACATCTCGGGCAAGAAGAACGAGCCCGCGTGGATGCTCGAGTGGCGTCTCGAGGCCTATCGCCGCTGGCTCGAGATGGATGAACCCACCTGGGCCAAGGTCTCCTATCCGAAGATCGATTTCCAGGGAATCCACTACTACGCGGCGCCCAACTCGACGCCCGCGCCCAAGTCGCTGGACGAGGTGGACCCCAAGCTTCTCGAAACCTATGCCAAGCTCGGCATTCCGCTGAAGGAGCAGGAAATCCTCGCGGGCGTGCGCAAGCAGGGCGAGAAGAGCGAACTCGACGGCGAGTTGGGTGGCGAATACGCCTCCGGCAAGGTGGCCGTGGATGCGGTGTTCGACTCCGTCTCCGTCGTTACCACCTTCAAGGACGAACTGAAGAAGCACGGCGTCATCTTCTGCTCGATCTCGGAAGCACTCCGCGAACACCCCGAGCTGGTGAAGCAGTATCTGGGCTCGGTCGTGCCGCAGGGTGACAACTACTATGCCGCCCTCAATGCCGCCGTTTTCTCGGATGGTTCCTTCGTTTATGTGCCGCCGGGCGTGCGCTGCCCGATGGAGCTCTCGACCTACTTCCGCATGAACGCCAAGAACACCGGGCAGTTCGAGCGCACGCTCATCATCGCCGACAAGGGCTCCTACGTTTCCTATCTCGAAGGCTGCACCGCGCCCACCCGCGACGAGAGCCAGCTTCATGCTGCCGTGGTCGAACTGATTGCGCTCGATGATGCCGAGATCAAGTATTCGACGGTGCAGAACTGGTATCCGGGCGATGCCGAGGGCAAGGGCGGCGTCTACAACTTCGTGACCAAGCGCGGCGATTGCCGCGGGGAGCATTCCAAGATTTCCTGGACGCAGGTGGAAACCGGTTCCGCCATCACCTGGAAGTATCCAAGCTGCATCCTGCGCGGCGACCATTCCCGCGGCGAGTTCTATTCCATCGCCATCTCCAACGGCCGCCAGCAGGTGGACAGCGGCACCAAGATGATCCACCTCGGCAAGAACACCTCGAGCCGCATCATCTCCAAGGGCATTGCCGCGGGCCGCAGCGACAACACCTATCGCGGTCTCGTCTCGGCACACCGGAAGGCGCTCAATGCCCGTAACTTCACCCAGTGCGACTCCCTGCTGATCGGCGACAAGTGCGGCGCCCACACGGTGCCCTACATCGAGAGCAAGACCTCGACAGCGCAGTTCGAGCACGAGGCGACGACCTCGAAGATCTCCGACGACCAGATGTTCTACTGCATGTCCCGCGGCCTCTCGGAAGAAGAGGCGGTGGCGCTGATCGTCAACGGCTTCGTGCGTGACGTGCTGCAGCAGCTGCCCATGGAGTTCATGGCGGAAACCCAGAAGCTCATCGGCATCTCGCTGGAAGGAAGCGTGGGATGACGCTCACCGCCCTCGATATTGCGCTGCCGATTGGCCTCGCGCTGGTCTTCGGACTCTACCGCTACACCGCCTATGCGCGCGCACAGTTGCCCGATGCAACGCGCCGCGCCGGCCTCGATGCCGTGAAGGGGGCCGCCGGCCTCGCCGTCATCACCCTCGGCTACAAGTATTTCTCGAACACCTGACACCCGGAATGACCATGCTTGAAATCAAAAACCTCCACGTGAAGCTCGAAGACGAGTCCCGCGAAATCCTCAAGGGCCTCACCCTCACGGTGAAGCCAGGCGAAGTGCACGCCATCATGGGGCCGAACGGCTCCGGCAAGTCGACGCTCTCCTATGTGCTCTCGGGCCGCGAAGGCTACGAAGTGACGGAAGGGTCGGTCACCTACAAGGGTGAGGACCTGCTGGCGCTCGAGCCAGACCAGCGCGCCGCCAAGGGCGTGTTTCTCGCCTTCCAGTACCCGATCGAGATTCCGGGTGTTGCCACCATGCAGTTCCTCAAGGTCGCCCTCAACGCCCAGCGCAAGGCGCGCGGCGAGAAGGAAATGTCGGCCCCCGATTTCATGCGTCACGTGAAAGAGCGCGCCGCCAAGCTCAACGTCTCGCAGGACATGCTGAAGCGCCCCGTCAACGTGGGCTTCTCGGGCGGCGAGAAGAAGCGCGCCGAGATCCTGCAGATGGCGGTGCTGGAGCCGTCGCTTTGCGTTCTCGATGAAACCGACTCCGGCCTCGACATCGACGCGCTCCGCGTGGTGGCGGAGGGCGTGAACGCGCTCCGCTCGCCGGACCGCGCCATGGTGGTGATCACCCACTACCAGCGCCTGCTCGACTACATCGTGCCGGACAAGGTGCACGTGCTCTCCGATGGCAAGATCGTCAAGACGGGTGGCAAGGAACTGGCGCTCGAGCTGGAAGAGAAGGGCTATGCCGAATTCGTGGGGAAGGCCGCATGAACGCTGTCGTTCCCAAGACTGCCGCTGAAGAGGCGCTGGGGCTTTCGCTTCCCAACCGCCGCAGCGAAGAATGGAAGTGGACGGATCTCCGCCGCCTGATCGCCGCGCCCTATGGCAAGCAGGCTGTGATCGCCGCCGAGGCCGAGGTGGACCGCCTGATTGCGGCCTCGCCGCTTGCGGCCGTGAAGGCAAAGCGCATCGTCTTCATCAATGGCCGCTATGATGCCAAGCGCTCGCAGCTGCCGCAGGGCACAGTGTCTGCGCCTGCATCGCTCGCCGATGACACCATTGTGGCTATCGGCGGCAAGCTGTCCGCCGAAGGTGCAAACCTCGTGCTCGAGGGCAACATGGACATGCCGGTGGAGATCATCCACGTGGCCACCACGGGTCCGCAGCGGGCCATGGCCCATCGCCATACCGTGACGGTGGCTGCAGGCGGCTCGGCAAGCCTGATCGAAACCTTCGTGGGCGAGGGCGACTATCTCTCCAACGCCGTCATCGAGATCAACGTGGGCGAGGGCGCCCGCCTCGACCGGGTGAAGATCGAGCATGAATCGGGCAAGGCCACCCATCTCGCCCATGCCATCGTGAACCTCGCGAAGAACGCGATCCTGCGTGACTTCACGCTCACCTCGGGCGCGCAGCTCAACCGCCAGAACGGCACCTACACGTTCCTGGGCCAGGGGGCGGATGCGCGCATCTCCGGCGCCTATCTCCTCAACGGCAAGCAGCACGCCGATACGCGCCTCGTGGTCGATCATGCGGTGCCGCACTGCATTTCGCGCGAACTCTTCCAGTGCGTGATGGACGACACCGCCCGCGGCATTTTCCAGGGCAAGGTCATCGTGCGCCCCGATGCACAGAAGACCGACGGCAAGCAGTCCTCGCACGCGCTTCTGCTCTCGGAAGCGGCCGAATTCGACGCCAAGCCGGAACTGGAAATCTACGCCGACGACGTGGTCTGCGGCCATGGTGCCACGGCGGGCGATCTCAATCCCGACCACATGTTCTATCTCAAGTCGCGCGGCATTCCGGAAGCCCAGGCGAAGTCGCTGCTCATCGCCGCCTTCGTGGGCGAGGCCTTCGACACCATCGAGCACGACGGCATCCGCGACGCGCTCACATCCTATGCGGAGGGCTGGCTCGCACGCCGCTGATGTTTGACGTTTCCACCATACGCCGCGATTTCCCCATCCTCTCCCGTGAGGTCTATGGGAAGCCGTTGGTCTATCTCGACAATGCCGCCTCCGCCCAGAAGCCGAAGGCGGTGACCGACGCCATGATGAAGAGCATGACGGAGGAATATGCCAACGTGCACCGTGGGCTTCACTTCCTCTCGAATGCGGCGACACAGGCCTTCGAGGACGCCCGCGAGAGCGTGCGCCGCTTCCTCAATGCCCCGTCGAAGGACCAGATCATCTTTACCCGCAATGCCACCGAGGCCATCAACCTCGTGGCGCAGAGCTATGGCGGACTGGTGATCGGCGAGGGCGACGAAATCGTTCTTTCGATCCTCGAACACCATTCCAATATTGTGCCTTGGCATTTCCACCGCGAGCGCCGCGGGGCCGTGCTGAAGTGGGCGCCCATCGATGACGAGGGCAACTTCCTTCTCGATGAGTTTGCGAAGCTGCTGACGGCGCGCACCAGGATCGTGGCCGTGACCATGATGTCGAATGCACTCGGCACCGTGACGCCGATCAAGGAGATCATCCGGCTCGCCCATGAGAAGGGCATTCCGGTTCTGGTCGATGCCAGCCAGGGCGCCGTGCATGGCCACGTGGACGTGCAGGCGCTCGATGCCGATTTTCTCGTCTGCACCGGCCACAAGACCTATGGGCCCACCGGCATCGGCGTGCTCTATGGCAAGGCAGACCTCCTGAAGAAGATGCCGCCCTATCAGGGTGGCGGCGAGATGATCTCGGAAGTGACGACCGACGGCATCACCTACAACGATCCGCCGCACCGCTTCGAGGCAGGCACGCCGGCGATCGTCGAGGCGATCGGCCTGGGCGCTGCCCTCGACTACATGCAGGGCAAGGGGCTTGATGCCATCGCCGCACACGAGAAGTCCCTCCACGACTATGCCATGGAGCGGCTCACCCGCATCAACAGCTTGCGCATCTACGGCCGCGCCCGGGAGAAGGGGCCTATCATCTCCTTCACGATGGATGGCGCACACGCCCACGATGTGGCGACGGTGATCGACCGCCACGGGGTTGCCGTGCGGGCCGGAACCCATTGCACCCAGCCCTTGCTCCAGCGCTTCGGCGTCACCGCCACCTGCCGTGCCAGCTTCGCCATGTACAACACCATGGACGAGGTTGATAAACTGGCAGATGCTCTTATCTCAGCCCAGAGGATCTTCGGATGATGGACGTTTCACCGACAGCAGACACCGCCCCGGCTGAAAATGCGCCGAATCCGTCGGCCATCCCGCCGGACGAACTGGCGCGGCTCACCGATGACATCATTGCCGCCCTCAAGACGGTCTATGATCCCGAGATCCCGGTAGACATTTATGAACTCGGACTGATCTACAAGGTCGATATCGATGATGACCGCAACGTCGCCATCGACATGACGCTGACGGCGCCGGGCTGCCCGGTGGCCGGCGACATGCCGGGCTGGGTGGAGAACGCCGTGGGCTCCGTCCAGGGCGTGCAGTCGGTGAAGGCGAAGATCGTGTTTGACCCGCCGTGGGACCACAGCCGCATGTCGGAAGAGGCCCGCATGGCACTGAATATGTGGTGAGGATGAAATGGCTCAGGCGATGAAACCACAGGCGATGAAGCTGACCGACGCGGCCGCAACCCGCATCCGCGATCTCATGGCCAAGGGCGAGGGCGTGGGCCTGCGCATCGGCGTCAAGAACGGCGGCTGCGCCGGCATGGAATACACCATGGAATGGGCCAAGGAAGCCAAGCCCTTCGACGAGGTCGTGGAGGACAAGGGTGCGCGCGTGCTGATTGACGGCAAGGCGCTGATGTTCCTGCTTGGCACCGAGATGGACTATCAGTCCGGCATCCTGAAGTCAGGCTTCGTCTTCAACAATCCGAACCAGACCTCAGCCTGCGGCTGCGGCGAAAGCGTGCAGCTCCAGCCGGCGGCAGCGGCCCAGTAAGCACTCACATCGTTGTCGTGAACTTCCGGAGCGGCGCCTTCTCGGCGGGCCCGGTGAAGGCCACGCCCAGTGTGTCATTGTGTTTCCACGCCACGATGACCGGCCGGATGGTGTTCTCGGAAATCATCAGCAGGCGGAACCTGTGCGGCAGCGTGTGAGCGCCGCCCACCAGCAGTTTGGCGCCCGTGTCCGAAATATCCCGCACGGTGCAGTCGATCGCGCGCCAGTCGTCGAAGACAATCTTGGCTGACTTGAGCACGCGGCGGCGCGGCGCCACACGATGCTCCTCGAACGTGTGGTCCGTTGTGGCTTGTGCCCGGTTCTGGACCATTCCTTCAACCATGGCCCGGAAAACTAGATGGTAAATCTTAAAGCCGGGAAAATTACCCTGTTGTAACCTCCTCCCCTTGGGGGAGGCGACTACGAGGCGCGGGTGGTGCGGGTCAGGAAGGCGGGCATGTTGCCCTGATCGAAACCACGGAAATCCGGGCCTTCTTCGCCCTTTTCGCGGCGGTTCTCGCGGCGTCCTTCAGAGCGTGGCTGCTCCTGGCGCGGGCGATTGCCCTGGCCCTGTGCCTGCCGGCCGTTGTCCGGGCGGGATTCGCGCGGCTCACGGCGCTCGGCCTTTACAGGCTGTTCACCCTGCTTCGCGATTTCAGGTGCAGCCTCTGCCGGCGCGGCAGCCTTTTCGGGGCGGCGCTCGTTGCGGTGCTCGCCCCGATGTTCGTTACGTCCTTCGCCACGGTGGCGTCCGCCGTCGCGCTGGTGACGGCCGCCACGGCGGTCACGTCCGCCGCGCTCGCGGTGTTCGCCCTCTTCGGACTCGCCGCTGTCCTCGAAGGTCTGGCCAAGGTCGAACCAGTCGAGCGACTTCTTGATCAGTTCTTCGATGGCCTTGAAGTGCTTCGTGTCATGCGAGGTGACAAGCATGTAGGCATGGCCTTCACGGCCGGCACGGCCGGTACGGCCGATGCGGTGCACGTAGTCTTCCGAATGGATCGGCACGTCGAAATTGAAGACGTGGCTCACCTCCGGAATGTCGAGGCCGCGGGCGGCCACGTCGGAGGCGATGAGGAAGGTGACTTCCTGGGCGCGGAAGGCGGCCAGGGTGCGAAGCCGCGAGGTCTGGTCCATGTCGCCATGCAGAGCGGCGGCATTGAAGCCGTGCTTCTTGAGCGACTTTTCGAGAACGGCAACGGTGGTCTTGCGGTTGGCGAAGACAATGGCGTTCTTGATGTCGCCCTGGCTGCGCATCAGGGCGCGGAGCGCATCGCGCTTGGCCTTGGGATCGGACGGCGCCTTCACTGCAAACTGCGAGATGGTGGCGGCGGTGGACGAGACGCGCGCGGTTTCCACCTGCACCGGATTGTGCAGGAACTGCGCGGTGAGGCGCTGGATTTCCGGCGGCATGGTGGCCGAGAAGAACAGCGTCTGGCGGGTGAAGGGCAGGAGCTTGCAGATGCGCTCGATGTCCGGAATGAAGCCCATGTCGAGCATGCGGTCGGCTTCGTCGATGACGAGAAGTTCGACGCCGGTCAGGAGCAGCTTGCCGCGCTCGAAATGGTCGAGCAGGCGGCCGGGGGTGGCGATCACCACATCTGCGCCGCGATCGATCTTGGCGGCTTGCGGTTCGAAGGCGACGCCGCCGATCAGGGTGGCAACCGAGAGGCTGTGCATGCGGCCGAGGGATTTCGAAGGCTTCCTGAACCTGCATCGCGAGTTCGCGGGTGGGTTCGAGGATCAGCGTGCGCGGCATGCGCGCCCGGGCGCGGCCCTTTTCGAGCAGCGTCAGCATGGGCAGCACGAAGGCGGCGGTCTTGCCGGAGCCGGTCTGGGCGAGGCCGAGAACGTCCCGGCGGGCGAGCGCGTGGGGGATGGCTTCCGCCTGAATGGCAGTGGGGGTGGTGTAGCCGGCGGCTGCGACGGCTTCGATAACCTTGGGGCTCAGTCCGAGCGTGGAGAAACTCATGTGGTGAGAAAATACCTGGGCGAGGAAAAAGGGATAAAAAGGGGCGGTGCGGCTCGCCGGACCAAATCGCCTGTCTGTAGGCCGCAATTAGTGATTTCGCCTGCAAGAGTCAAACAGTGCCGGGAAAGGCGGTGAACCGGTCCATGCCCGGTGAGGTAAACGGAGGCCTGACTGTCAGGCCCCCAACGGCCTCGCGGCCCATAGGTCTGGAATCTTGTCCTGAAAGTTGATTTGCCTGATGGGGAGGGTTTGATACCATCGCCCCAAGAAGCAGAGAGGTCTCGGAAAATGGAACCACCTGCACAAGGCAAGTAGGCCAGCAGACATTCCAAGAGTTTACATGATGCGCAAGCATCGTGTCATTTGGATTTGATTTGTTTCATTCAATTTTGGCCAGACGGCCATGACAGAAGCCCCGTTGGGAACGCCACCCCGGGGCTTCACCATATTGCGGTGAAACATTGGATTTACCGCGCTCTTTGCTTGACACGATTCTTTGCGCAAACGCTTTTCAAAGCAGTCCGGCATTGTCTATTCTCACCTCATGTCCGCGATTGTTGCTGTCCCCGTCATTGAAACGCCTTCCCTTCTGATGCGCGAAATGCGCACGCGTGACGCAGCCCAGCTTGCCGCCTTCCTCACCCAGCCGCGATATCAGCGGCACATCGCCCACCGCCTGCGGGACGAAACGGCGGTGATGGAATTCGTGCGCCGCCAGGTGGCGGCCCAGGGCGACCGGCACCGCCAGATCTTCCATCTCGCGGGCGAGGAGAAGCTGAGCGGCGATGTGGTGGGCGAGGGCTTCATCATCAGTCACGGTGCGGGCGACTATGAGGTGGGCTGGGGCGTTCACCCGGCCATGTGGTCCATGGGGCTGGGCACCGAAATCGGCCGGGCGCTGCTCGCCATCACCTTCGAGCACATGCGGGGCAGTTCCGTCTGGTGCAAGATCATGGCCCCCAACGGGGCCTCGTTAACCGTCGCCCGCCGGATCGGCATGACGGAACAGGGCACACAGGCTGATTACCCTGTTGGGCAAGGGCGCTTTGAGAGGGTGTCGGTCTATCGTATAACCGCCGCCAACTACTTTGACCTGCCTTATTGATTCCCGTTGATTGTCAAGGGAACGCCTTATTCGGGCAGCAAAACCTTGAACCAAGTTTAACTCAGGAGGGAGACATGGCCCGTCTGTTGCCGATCGCCGCTTTTGCTCTTCTCTCGCTCACCCCCGGCCTGTCTTCCGGGGCAGCGCTGGCGGCCCCCAAGGACTACTGTGAAGCCTATGCCCGTGACTTTGCCGACCGCGGCCCCCGGGACCAGGCGGCCTGGAAATCACATCACGATGGCGCCCTGAACGATTGCCTGCTGCAGTTCAGCAACGCCCCCGTGGCGGCCCAGGAGGAGGCACCCCAGGAGGCTGCCACCGCCAAGCCTGCCAAGAAGCCGGTCAAGGCCGCCACCGCCAAGGTGCGGCGCAAGGCGGCCCCGGTGGAGCAGGCCTCGGCCGAGCCGCTGCCTGAGCCCGCCGTGATCGTGGCGCCCGACATCGAGCCGCCGCCGAAGCCGGCCCAGCAGGCCGGAAAGCCCACCGTCGTCTCCAAGTCGAAGTCGCTCCTCGGCAAGATCTTCAAGCCCAAGGATGGCGAGACAGATACCGGTGCCGGCCAGGGCACCCAGACCGCCCAGGCGAGCCTGAAGGGCAAGCTGGTTCCGGGGTCCTCCGCATGGATGGATTACTGCGAACGCAAGTACGCCTCCTTCAACCGCGATACCGGGACCTACAAGTCCTACAAGGGCGTGGAGCGGAAGTGCCTCGTCACGGACTGAGGCTTTCCTTCACCGGCCGAAGTCTCTAAGCCCGCCGGCATGACGGCAGCAGCGAAACATGTGCGCGTGGTGGGAGCAGGGCCCGCCGGACTGATGGCGGCCGACGTGCTGTCGGCGGGCGGAGCCAGCGTCGAGATCATCGATCACCACCGCCAGCCCGCCCGCAAGTTCCTGCTGGCGGGCCGCGGTGGATTGAACCTTACTCATTCCGAAGACATCGATCTGCTGCTGTCGCGCTATGGCGCGGCACGGGCCGCACTTGAGCCTGCCATTCGCGCCTTCCCGCCCGAGGCGCTGCGGCGCTGGTGCGAGGAACTGGGCATCAAGACATTCGTGGGTTCGTCGGGCCGCGTCTTTCCGGTCGGCCTCAAGGCATCGCCACTGTTGCGGGCGTGGCTGCGGCGGCTGGAGCAGCGGGGCGTCACCCGCCGTGCGTCAACGCAATGGCAGGGCTTCGATGAGGTGCCGACGATCCTCGCCATGGGCGGGGCAAGCTGGCCCGAACTCGGCTCCGATGCGGCGTGGGTCGAGACTTTCCGCGTGGCAGGGATTGCCGTGACGCCGCTTGCGGCCTCGAACGGCCGCCAACGGGTGACATGGAGCGAACACTTCGTCAGCCGCTTCACCGGAGCGCCGCTGAAGAACGTGGCGCTCGCTGCGGGTGGCGTGCGGGTGCGGGGCGAATGCATGATCGCAGCACATGGCATCGAGGGTGGCGCCGTCTATGCCCTATCACCGCAACTGCGTGCCGCGGGCACGGTGCTGCACATCGACCTGAAGCCTGATGTGACGGAGGCCCACGTGGCCGAGCGTCTGGCGCGTCCCCGGGGCAAGGACTCACGCAGCACCTTCCTGCGCAAGGCGCTCAATCTCTCGCCGCTGGCCGTGGCCCTGATGCGCGAGGCGGGCAGCGACAACCCCAAGCAGGTGACGCTGACGCTGCAGGGACCTGCCGGCATCGCCCGCGCCATCTCGACGGCGGGTGGCGTTTCCTTCGAAGAGTTGACGGAACACCTCCGGCTCAAGAAGAAACCCAACACCTGGGTGGCGGGAGAAATGCTGGACTGGGATGCGCCGACGGGCGGCTATCTGCTGCAGGCCTGCTTCGCAACGGCGCGCTTCGCGGCAGAAGACTGCCTGCGTCAGCTCAGCGCAACGGACGATCAAATCGGAACGATTTGAGAGAGGAAAGTTGCGCAGATAATTGTTTGACGCATCTTTCGCTTCGCAAGTGGTCTCCACTTGCTCGCCCGATGCGTAGGCTCCGCTGATCAGCCCTTGGCTGTCTTGCGGTTGCGCAGGATGTGCTCATGCTCTGCGTCGTAAAGGGCCGAGTCCTTGAAGGTGCGGTGACCGAGCACGTGACCCACCAGCACCAGTGCCGTGCGCGTGAGTTTTTCGGCGCGAACCTTTTTTGCAATGTCGCCGAGCGTGCCGTGGATGAACTGCTGGTCGGGCCAGCCCACGCGGAAGGCCACCACGACCGGGCACTCCTCGCCATAGTGCGGAATGAGCGAGCGCTGGATGTGGGCGAGGTTGCGTACCGAAAGATGGATCGCCAGCGTCGCCTTCGAGGCACCGAGCTTCTCGAGTTCCTCGCCGGGCGGCATGGCCGAGGACTGCATGGAGGTGCGGGTGAGGATCACCGTCTGTGCCACTTCCGGCAGCGTGAACTCGGTCTTGAGGGCGGCCGCAGCGGCGGCGAAGGCGGGCACCCCCGGCGTCACGTCATAGGGAATGCCAAGCGCATCGAGGCGGCGCATCTGCTCCGCAATGGCGCCATAGAGTGAGGGATCGCCCGAGTGGACGCGCGCCACGTCCTTGCCCTCCTCGTGTGCTGCCTTGATATGGCCGATGATCTCGTCGAGGTGCATGGGCGCCGTATCCAGCACCAGTGCGTTTGCGGGCGCGGCCTTGACGATCTCCTCAGGCACCAGCGAGCCCGCATAGAGGCAGACCGGGCAGGACTGGATGATCTTCAGTCCACGGACGGTGATGAGGTCAGGTGCGCCGGGGCCTGCGCCCACGAAATGAACGGTCATGTCGGTCCCATTTTCTTGGCGTAGCCGCGGGGGGTGTAGGCATAGGTCCTGCCGTCGCCGCGCAGGATGGCGCGAGACTGTGACGCGCCCACCATGACGATGGTGAGCATGTCGACATCCTCGGGCTGGAACTGATCGAAGCGGATGATGCGCACCTGTTCGGTGGGCCGCCCGAGGTTCGAGGCCAGCACCACGGGTGTTTCCGGCTTGCGGTGCGGGCGCAGGATGTCGAAGGCCTTCACGATCTGGTCGGTGCGCTTGAGCGAGCGCGGATTGTAGAAGGAGATGACGAAATCACCCTCTGCCGCGGCGGTGACGCGCTGGATGATGGTCTCCCACGGCGTCAGCAGGTCTGAGAGGGAGATGCAGCAGAAGTCATGGCCGATGAGCGCGCCGGCGCGGGCGCTTGCCATCTGGAAGGCGGAGACGCCGGGGTGCACCGTGACGGCGATGCGGCTGGGCTCGCGGTCGATGAGTTCATAGACGAGGGCGGCCATGGCGAAGATGGCGGGATCGCCCGAACAGACCAGCGCCACCTGCTTGCCCTGCCTGGCAAGATCGATGGCGTGACGGCAGCGCTTCTCCTCGTCACCGAGCGGAAAGTCGTGGCGGGTCTGGCCGTTGCGGCGGTCCTCGGCGAGATCGAGGTAGAGCGAATAGCCGACCCAGTCGGTGGCGTTCCACAATTCGAAATCAGCATCCGGCGTGAGATAGCGCTCGTCGCCGGGGCCGAGGCCGATGAGGGCGACTGAGCCGCGCTGGCGTCCCTGTGGATTGGTGAGATCATCGGCGGAGGCCGCCTGGGCAATCGCAATGGTGGCACGCTTGCTCTTCACCTTCGGCACGATCAGCTTGCCCGCGGGGCCGGCAAGCGCAAGGGCAGCGGCTTCAGCGACACCGGGCACACCCACTTCCAGCTCCACCACGGCAGACGGCGTGACGAGGCGCGGCGCTTCGGCCTTCAGCTGTTCGGCGGTGAAGAAATAGAGGTTGCCGAACTGGGTGATGGCAGGCTCGTCTTCCTTGAGGTCGATGGAGCCATACTGGTGCACCGACTGCGGCGCGAGATTGTGCTTCGCCAGCGTCTCGTCCAGCAACTGCCTCACCTCGGCGGGGTCCGTTCCGCGCTCGCAACCGATCCCTACCGTCAGCACATGGGGGTGATAGACGAGATGTTTCGGCCCACCCGCCACGCGGTGGATGGTGACCTCCTGCACAATGTCTTCGCCGCGAAGGCGTGCAGCAGCTGCCGCCTTGTGGTCCTCGCGGTTGGCGAGGACTGCGCCCGAAGGCTCGTCGAGTGCATCACCGAACACCACATCACTTGCGGTGGTGATGGCGGCATGGGCGCCGGTGGCGGCCGCGATGCGCCGCGCAAGATCGTTCGCGCCAAGGTGCCCGCCCAGCAGTGGCACCACGCTTGAACCATCCTCGGCAACTGCGACGACGGGCGCCTCACGGGACTTGTCGCGAAGCTGCGGGGCGACCGCGCGGATCAGGATGCCCGAGGCACAGACACCCACCACCGCGCGCGAGAAGCGGAAGGCGCGGGCGATGGCGTGGGTTGCCTTGTCGTAAGACTCGTCGACGCCGTCCATTCCCTTCGGCCCGTGAATGACGCCACCCACGGCGGCCTTGATGGCGGCGGCAACGGGCGGGGCAGAAGGGCCGAGCACGAAGATGGACAGGGGACGCTTTGCCATCTCAGACCCTGACGATGATGGTGGTGAAGTAGGGCAGGCTGTCGTCCGCAATCGTCTCAACCGGCTGAATCGCCTGATCATCCTGCGTCGCCTTGGTGATGGCGGTGGCGCGGGTGATGAGATCAAGAGCCGAGAGCACCTGCTTCACCTTGCCGAAGTGGCGGCCCACCTTGATGATGGCCGCCGTCTGGCAGGTGGCAAGTTCATCGCGCAGGCGGTCGGCATCCATGGTGGCGGGCAGGACCTTCAGCACGTCGTCGCGGCGCGACAGGGGCTGACGCAGCTCCGCAGCACAGGCCGTGACCGAGGTGACACCCGGCACGACAACGCACTCGAAGGACTTCGCCAGCCGCTCGAACACGTAGATGAAGCTGCCGTAGAAGAAGGGGTCGCCCTCGCAGAGCATCACCACGTCATCTCCGCGGGCAAGGTGCGTGGCGATTTCCGCTGCACCCTGATCATAGGCGGCTTGCGCAGGCTCGCGCTCGGTGCGCATGGGAACATCGATGATGATCTCCTGCGCATCATCTGGCAGGAAGGGGGCGGCGATGGAGCGGGCGGTGCTGTCGCTGCCGTTGGCGGCGAGATAGGCAATGACCTTCGCCGTGGAGAGAAGGCGCCAGGCCTTCACCGTCATGAGTTCGGGGTCACCGGGGCCGACGCCGACGCCATAGAGTGTGCCGGGGCTGCTCATGGCTTGACGAGCCGCCATTGCGTGACGGCCATGCGGGGCCGCATGGCGCGCAAGTTGCCGACGCGGGTGAGCACCGAGACATCGATGCGCACGAGTTCGCCGCCGAATTTTTCCTGCAGGTCGTAGAGGTGCATTTCGCCCTCGAGCGTGACCACATTGGCGACCATGCGGCCACCGGGGCGAAGGCGCTCCCACGCACCCTCGAAGGTGCCAGGTTCGGAAATGCCGCCGCCGATGAACACCGCATCGGGCGCAGGCAGCGCATCATAAGCCGTGGGCGCGGCGTGGGGTACGATCTTGAGGCGGGGCGTGCCGAGCGCATCGGCATTATGGGCAATCATGGCGCGGCGGTCGGCATCGGGCTCGATGGCGATGGCCTCGCAGCCCCGCACCGCCCGCATCCATTCGATGCCGACGGAGCCGGAGCCCGCGCCCACATCCCAGAGCAATTGATCGGGCGCCGGTGCGAGGGCCGCCAGCGTTGCGGCGCGCACCTCGCGCTTGGTGATCTTGCCGTCGTGGCGGAAGGCGTCGTCGGAAAGGCCGGGCACACGTGACCAGATTTTGGCATCTGCCGCGGCGATGCAGTGCACGGCGAGCGTGTTGAGCGGTGACCAGCTGCGCGCCGGCATGGCGTGGGCGGCGAAGTGTTCCACCTTTTCGCGCGGACCCCCCATGTTCTCGAGAACGGTGACGCCGCTTGCGCCGAAGCCCCGCGCCACAAGACGGCGGCAGACTTCCGCGACCGAAGTTTCATCTTCGGTGAGGATCAGGAGGCGCACGCCGGGCTGGATGAAGCCCTCCACATTGGCGGCGGGACGGCCATGGATGGTGAAGCAGTCGCAATCGGGCAGCGACCAGCCGATCCGCGCCGCCGCAAGCGAGAAGGCAGAGAAATGGGGGATGATCTCGGTCTCGTCCTTGGCCACGAAGGTGAGGATCTTGCGGGCCACACCGAAGTTCATGGGGTCGCCGGTCGCCAGCACCACTGTGGGCTCGCCACGCAGCGCCTTCAGCTGCTCGACCACGGCGGCGAAGGGCTGCGGCCATTCATGACGCTTGGCGGAGGAGGCAGGCAACATGGCGAGCGTACGCTCCGAACCCACCACATGCTTTGCCGTGGCGAGGGCGTGACGGGCGCGGGCGCCGAGGCCCTCGAAGCCGTCTTCGCCGATGCCTGCGATGGTGAGCCAGTGGCTCATTCATTGCCTCCGAGGAGCGCGTTGATCACTGCCGCGGCCATGGCTGAGCCTCCCTGCCGGCCACGCAGGGCGAGGAAGGGCACGCCACGCGGATTGGCGATGAGCTGTTCCTTGCTTTCGGCAGCACCCACGAAGCCCACGGGCAGCGCCACGATGGCGGCAGGGCGCGGTGCGCCTGCATCGATGATGTCCATCAGGTGGAAGAGGGCGGTCGGGGCATTGCCGATCACCACGACGGAACCCTGAAGATGGGGCCGCCAGAGTTCGACGGCAGCAGCAGAACGGGTGTTGCCGATCTCCGCCGCCACTTCCTTGGTGCGCGGATCGTTCAGCGTGCAGATGATCCGCTCACGGTCGGGCATCAGTTTCGCGATGATGCCGTGACGCACCATCTCGGCATCGACAAGCACCTTGCCGCCAGCCAGCAGCGCCACCTCAGCGGAGGGAACGAAATCCGGCGAGATCACGAGGCTCTTGGCGATATCGGTCATGCCGCAGGCATGGATCATGCGGCGGGCCACGGCCCGGGCATTTGCAGGAATCAGGGAAAGGTCGGCTTCCGCGTCGATCATCTGGAAGGATAACGCGTAGATCTCGTCAGGGTTCTTCAAATAGGCGCTCATTTCTTGTCCGGCTTGAGGGTGCGTGGCCCCAGCGGATGATCGGCATGCGGATAGGGTGTGTGGGTGTGGCCATGGTCATGATCGTGCGAATGGCCGTGGCCGTGATCATGGTGATGGTGGTCGTGCCCGTGATGGTGGTGATGGCCGTGATCATGCGCGTGGCTGTGCGCAGCCTCGGGGCGCGAGGCGAGTTCGAACGGGCCGTCCGCCGCCTTGCCGTTGGTGCCGATCCCTTCCACATGATGGTGGTGGCTTTCCTGCACCGCGCCCACTTCCGCCTCGAAGCCCAGAACCTGGGTGCGGTACTTGCAGAGCTGGCAGTTCATGGCGATGTCGCCGGTGATGATCTGCTCGAGACGTTCCACGAAGGTCTCGATCACTGCTGGATGATCATTGAGATAGGGTGCCTTCACAAACTCGATTTCGGGATGGCGGGCCGCGACCGCATCCGTCGCATCATAGATGCGGTCGACGAGAATGCCGGTGAAGAGGAAATAGGGGAACACCACGATCCGCTTGAAGCCGAGGCGCACGCAATGCTCGAGACCGGGCTCGACCAGCGGGAAGGTGACGCCGGAATAGGCGACCTCGCCCCAGCCGAAGCCGAAGCCTTCCCACAACATGCGCATGACCTTCGAGACGTTCGAGTTCGCGTCCGGGTCGGAGGCGCCGCGGCCCACCACCACGAGCAGGGTCTCGTGCCGCGAGATGTGATCGCCCGCCGCCTTCAGCGCCTGCTCGATGCGGTCGCCGGCGGCGCGCAGCATCTTGGGGTCGATGCCCAATTCCTTGCCATAGTTGATGGTGATGCCGTTCTGCGCCGCATAGGTGTTCAGCACTGACGGAATGTCATTCTTGGCGTGGCCGGCAGCGAAGAGCATGCCCGGCACGGCGAGCACGCGGTTCACGCCCTCGGCGCGAAGCTTGTCCAACCCGTCGCGGATGATGGGGGTGGCAAATTCGAGATAGCCGAACTCCACGGGATACTGCGGCAGGCGGTCCTTCAGGTGTCCGGCCAGCACGGCAAATTCACGCACCGCATTCGTGTCGCGGCTGCCGTGACCACACAACATCACACCAAGTTTCTCGCTCATGTCCTGCCTTCCGAATGTCATGCAGTCCGGCGGAAAGGGCCGGTTGGAAGGCAGCTCCGTCTTGGCGCCGCTCAGGGTCCGCCGCACCGGAATGTCTTTCAGCTTCTGGAGAAGCACTGCTGCCCGCCCTTATAGCGCGGTGCGCTTGCCCGGCAAGGCGGATTGCGACATTCTGCAGACCCTGACCGGAGGACAGTCATGCGGCAAATCAGCCTTGTTCTGGCGGTGCTTGCGGGCGCAGGCGCGGCCCATGGGGGCGAGATCTACGGCAACGCCCGCTTCGGCTTCTTCGCGGAACTGCCGCCCGGCTTCACCGTCGCCGACCCCGAGCCGGAAAACGGCGACGGGCGGATCTTCCACACTGCCGACCGCAGCGCCGATCTGGTGCTGTCAGGGGGCTGGACCATGGACGGCGATTTCGTGGGCGAGGTGGCGCAGGACAAGGCCTACGAGACGGATGACGGCTGGACGATCACCTATCAGGGCACGGTCACCAAATCATCGGCCAGCTATTCCGGCACCAAGGGCGACCGCATTTTCTACGCCCGCATCATCATCACCTGCGGCGGCGACGCCCATGCGGCCTACCGCCTCGAATATCCTGCCGCGCGGAAGACGGAGTTCGATGCCGCGATCAAGCTGCTCAACAGCACGCTGAAGCCGGGCGAAGGGAGCTGCGGCTAACGCATCGTGCGAGCAAGTGGAATCCACTTGCGACGCGAAAGATGCGTTAAAACAAATGTCTGGCGCAACTTTCCTCTCTCAAATCGTTCCGATTTGATCGTCCGTTGCGCTAGAATTCCACGCCGGCCTGCGCCTTCACGCCCGAGCGGAAGGGATGCTTCACCTGTTCCATTTCGGTGACGAGGTCCGCGATCTCGATCAGTTCGTCGCGCGCGTTGCGGCCGGTGATGACAATGTGCTTGTCCATCGGGCGGGCTTTCAGCACCTCGAGCACTTCATCCATCGGCAGGTAGTCGTAGCGCAGCACGATGTTCAACTCGTCGAGCATCACCATCTTGTAAGTGGGATCGGCGATCAGCTTCTTCGCTTCCTCCCAGCCTTCACGGGCGTGCGCGATATCTCGCGCGCGGTCTTGCGTTTCCCAGGTGAAGCCTTCGCCGACCGCCTTGATGGTGACGAGATCGGGGAACTTCTCCAGCACGGTGCGCTCGCCCGTGTCCCACGCCCCCTTGATGAACTGGATGACACCCGACTTGAAGCCGTGCCCGATGCAGCGGAAGACCATGCCGAAGGCGGCGGTGGACTTGCCCTTGCCCTTGCCGGTGTGGACGATCAGCAGACCGCGCTCGATGGTCTTGCCCGCCATGATCTTGGCGCGGGCAGCCTTCTTCTTGGCCATCTTCTCGTGATGGCGGGCAAGGTCGTGGCTATTCTCGTCGTTGTCGTGGGAGGTGTCGTCGCTCATCTCTGCAAATCTCTCAGGCGGTCGTAGGTGGAATTGAGGCGCGGCTGCCACAGCCCCCGCGCAATGGCGTCCTCGAGCCGTGCCGCGATTTCCTTCAGCGCCTGCGGATTGTTCTCGGCGATGAAGCGTCGGGTGTCATCGTCCACGAGATAGGCGTCATAGGCAAGGTCGAAGTGGTGGGACTTCACCGCGTCCGCCGTGGCGGCAAAGGCGAACATGTAGTCGACCGTGGCGGCAATCTCGAAGGCGCCCTTGTAACCGTGGCGCTTCACGCCGGCGACCCACTTGGGATTGACGACGCGCGAGCGCACAACCCGCGCGACCTCTTCATCAAGGGTGCGCACCACGGGGCGCTCGGGGCGGGAGTGATCGTTGTGATAGCTGACGGGCTTCCTGCCCGAGACGGTTTCAACGGCGGCACTGAGCCCGCCTTCGAACTGGTAGTAGTCGTCGGAGTCGAGCAGATCGTGCTCGCGGTTGTCCTGATTGTGGATGACGGCTTCGACGGCAGCGAGGCGGCGGCGGAAACTTTCTTCGGAGGGAAGGCCTTCCGCCTTTGCGCCATAGGCATAGGAGCCCCAGGTGACAAAGGCGGCGGCGAGATCGGCACGCGTCTCCCAGATGCCTTCATCGATCATGGCCTGCAAGCCTGCGCCATAGGCACCGGGCTTCGCCCCGAAGATGCGCTGCCCGGCAAGGGTGCGGGCCTCCGCATCGCTCATGCCGGCGGCGGCAAGAGCCTTCGCCTCGCGCCGCATGCGTGCCGAGATGGGGTTGTCGTGTTCACTTTCGTCGAGGCTGCCCACGCTCTGCATTGCCTTGTCGAGCAATTCGATCTGGGCCGGGAAGGCATCACGGAAAAATCCGGAGATGCGCATCGTCACGTCGACCCGCGGACGGCCCAGCACGGCAGGCGGGATCACTTCGAAACCGGTGACGCGCCAGCTTGCCGTGTCCCATTGCGGCTTCACCCCGATCAGCGCGAGGGCCTGCGCGATGTCGTCGCCGCCGGACCGCATGTTGGCCGTGCCCCAGGCCGAGAGGGCAACGGAAATAAGGTGTTGCCCGGTATCCTGGAAGTGGCGGGTGAGCAGGGCATCGGCGGATTTCTTGCCCAAGGTCCACGCCGCAGGTGTGGGCAGCGTGCGGTTGTCGATGGAAAAGAAGTTGCGGCCCGTGGGCAGCACATCGAGACGCCCGCGCGTGGGCGCGCCCGAGGGACCGGGTGCGACGCGCTGGCCCGCAAGCCCGTGCAACAGGTTGGCGATCTCGTTCTGCGCTGAGGCCGCAAGAGCCGGGCGCAGCGTGGCGGTGATGGTCTCGATGACCGCAGCAGATGCGGGACCGGGCGATGACGCTCGTCCTTCGACCACGGCCTGCGCAAGGAGTTCGAGCCGCTCCACCGTATCGCCCGTGCTGCGCCACGGCGCATCGGAGAGAGCCTGCAGTTCCGCGGGCCGCGGACCGCTCCACGGTTCGGCAAAGGCGCAGGCGAGCGGATCGAAGCCGAGGCCGAAGTCCTGTGCCAGCGCGCGCACCAGCGATTGGTCGCCGCCTTCGCCTTGCCCGCGCTGCACGCGGGTGAGTGCCACGAGAAGGTCGGTCTCCTGCTGGCCCTGCGGTGCCGCGCCCAGAATGTGCAGGCCATCGCGGATCTGCGCTTCCTTGAGATCGCAGAGATAGGCGTCCAGCCGTTGCAGATCGGCCTCATCGTCACCGGTAAAGCCCGCATCCTGATCGAGGCGGTGCTGACGGGTGAGGTCGAGGATGTTCTCCTTCAGCGCCGCAACACGGCGGCGATCGAGGCCTGAGGCGAGATAGTATTCGTCCACCAGCGCTTCGAGGTCCTTGAGCGGGCCGTATGACTCGGCACGGGTGAGGGGTGGCGTGAGGTGGTCGATGATGACGGCGGCGGTGCGCCGCTTCGCCTGCGTACCTTCGCCGGGATCGTTGACGATGAAGGGATAGAACTGCGGCAGGGGGCCGAGTGCAATCTCCGGCCAGCACGACGCCGAGAGCGCCGTCGCCTTGCCCGGCAGCCATTCGAGATTGCCGTGCTTGCCGTTGTGGATGATCGCCTGCGCGCCGAAGTGGTGGCGTAGCCAGAGATAGGTGGCGAGATAGCCGTGCGGCGGCACCAGCGCCGGATCGTGATATGTCGCCTTCGGATCGATGTTGTAACCGCGCGCGGGCTGGATGCCGACGACCACATTGCCGAATTGCAGCAGCGGCAGGTGGAAGGCATCGCCCGTCACAAACGGGTCCTTCTCCGGCGCGCCCCAGCGGGCCTCCAGCGCCGCGCGAGCCTCGGGCGGCAAGGCTTTGAAGTGACTCACGTATTCCGCAATCGGCAGCGTGATGGCGGAGGTCTTGCCGCCTGAGGCATTGGTGCGCCCCGCCTGCAACGCTTCGATCAGGGCATTGCCGCTCTCGGGCACATCGCGCACGTCGTGCCCCTCGGCGGCAAGCGCGTTCAGAATGGCGATGGTGCTGGCGGGTGTGTCGTAGCCCACGCCGTTGGCAATGCGGCCATCCTTGTTGGGATAGTTGGCGAGGATGATGGCGGTCCGGCGCTCGCGCGCGGCCGTGTGGCGAAGCCTGGCCCAGTTGGCGGCGAGATCGGCCACGAAGGCGATGCGGTCCGGCACGGGGGCATAGGTGACGATGCGGCAGTGGCTGCGAGCATGCCATTGCGCATCGGCCTTGAAGGAGAGGGCGCGGGTGGCAATGCGGCCATCGAGTTCCGGCAGCACGACAGACATGGCAAGGTCCTTGGCGCCGAGGCCGCGCGCAGACGAGCGCCAGTCAGTCTCGGTGCTTCCAGCGAGCGTCACTTGCAGCACCGGGCAATCGAAGGGGGCGAGCGGGTCCTGCGACTCGTCACCCACCGCAAAGGCGGTGGCGTTGATGATCACGTCCGGTGGCGCGTCGCTCCACGTGCTGCGGATCAGGCCCTGGCTTGCGGGGTCCTTCAGGCTCGCGATGTAGAGGGCCGACACGGCAAGACCACGGGCCGACAGTTCCTCGCACAGAAGGTCGATGGGTTTTGTCTGCCCGCCCTCGGTGAGCGAACGGTAGAACAGGATTCCGACCCGGCCCACCGTGCCTGCATCAGTGCGATAGACAGCTGCAGGCGGGAAGGATTGCGGCAGCGGCACATCGCCTTCGCCCGTGAGCAGCGCGGCGCAGTATTGCAGCAGCGCCATCGCATTCTCCGGACCACCTTGCGCAAAGTACTGGCGCAGGCGCTCGGCCTCGGAAGGAGCGATCGTCGAGAGTGCGGACGTTGCAGGATCAGGCGTACTGCCACCGGGCAGGATCGCGAGCTTCGCACCCGTCTCCGCCGCCAGCGCCCGCAGCGACGCCACGCCATAGGGCCAGTAGCTCTCACCGCCCAGCAATCGCACCACGATCAGCTTCGCGTTCGCCAGCGTGCGTTCGCAGTAGAGATCGACTGAATAGTTGTGCTGCAGGAGCATCAGGTTGGCGAGGCGCACCTGCGGAAAGCTTTCGCCCAACCTGTCGAGCGCGCCCGCGAGATTGGCGAGTTCGCTGTCTGCCGCCGAGAGGATGACGATGTCGCCCGGCGGCTGCTTGAGATCGATTGCCTCCGCAGCGCCGTCGACAACGCCGGATGTGGTGGCAAGGAGGTGCATCAGCCCTGCAGCGCGGCTTCGATCGCCTTGCGGTCCATGTGCTTTTCGCCGATCACCACGAGGCGGGTGGCGCGCTCTTCGCCCTTGGCCCAGGGCCGGTCGAAGTAGCTGTTGAGGCGCGGCCCCACGGCCTGCAGCAGCAGGCGCGAGTCCGAGCCCGCCACATCGGCAAAGCCCTTGATGCGCAGGATGTCGTGGCCGGCGATGGTGCGCTCCACTGTCTTGAGCAGCGCCGCGCGGTCCTGCTTTGCCGGAAGCTCCACGATGAAGGTGACGAAGTCATCGTGGTCGTGCTGCTCCTCGCCTTCCATCTCGTGATGCGAGAGGCGGTTGTGCATGTCGTCCTCGGCCTTGCCCTTGACGCCGAGCAGCACCGAGAGATCGACCGCACCGTTCTGCGCTGCCACAAGCCGCGTGGCCGGGCGAAGCTTGCCCTTGAGCTCATCGGCGGTCGCCTTGCGCTCCGTCTCGCTCAGCAGGTCCGACTTGTTGAGGATCACCATGTCGGCGGCATTGAGCTGGTCCTCGAACAGCTCCTCGATCGGGTTCTCATGATCGAGGTTGGGATCTTCGGCGCGCTGGGCGGCGAGCGCCTCCTCGTCATCGGCGAAGCGGCCTTCTGCCAGCGCCTTGCCATCCACGACCGTGAGCACGCCATCGACCGTTACCTGCGCCTTGATGTCGGGCCAGTTGAAGGCCCGCACCAGCGGCTGCGGCAGGGCAAGCCCCGAGGTTTCGATGATGATGTGGTCCGGTTTCTCGCTGCGGGAGAGCAGCTTCGTCATGGTCGGCACGAAGTCGTCGGCCACGGTGCAGCAGATGCAGCCGTTGGCGAGTTCGATGATGTCGTCCTCGCCGCAGGCGTCATTGCCGCAAGCCTTGAGGATCTCACCATCGACGCCCACGTCGCCGAACTCGTTGATGATGAGGGCGAGCTTGCGGCCCTTGGCATTGGCAAGCACGTGACGGATCAGCGTGGTTTTGCCAGCACCCAGAAAGCCGGTGATGACGGTGGCCGGAATTTTCTCGCTCATGTTTCAAGCTTCTGGGCAAAGGAGGGAAGAATGCGGCCCAGGAGCCAGCCCATCACCAGCCAGAACACGGCGGCACACGCCAGCGCATTGGCCGCAAAGTCTGCCGCCAGGCCGGGTGGAACCGACGTCTCACCTTCGGGAGCGACGGGAGCGCCGATGATGTGGGGCAGGGCCAGCAGCACCACGCCAAGGGCGAGCGCCCAGTATTCCTTGCGGATGGCAAAGCAGTAGATCGCGGCACCGGTTGCGATGATCGTGCCGACCCACCAGATCTGGCGGGCAAGCAGATCAGCCACCGGCATGCCCGGAATTTCAGGGGCAAGACCCGCCCCCGTGGCAACATGCACGGCGAGATAACCGCTCAAGCCCCACACCCACCCGTTGGCCCGGGTGATGGGCACGTTGAGCAGCAGCGAGAGCCCGGCAAGAATGGCTGCAAAGCCGCCGCCCGCGAGAAGCGACGCCACGCCGGTGAGGCCGATGCGCTCAAGGCCGGGTGCGGGCTCCCATTCGGTGCCGCCGTCATCCGGGCACATCTTCATGCCCGGCATGGTTTCCTTGCAGGCTGGCGCGGCGGTCTCTCCGGCGGCCTGGCCGGCCGCTTCCTTCTTGGCGTCATCCGTCTTTTCATAAACCTCGGCAGCTTGGATGAGGGGGGTGAGCCTGAAGTTCTGGAGAACTGTCAACACCCCGCCAGCGAGCAGGCCGGCGACAAGTGCCGCCAGCACATAACGTCCGATCATGTGAGGAGCTCCGGCTTAGTGGCAGGGAAAGCCGATAGCGTGGCGCGTATCGTGCGCCGCGTTATGCACAGCCGAAATGTGGGACAAGCCCACGGCGAACACCATGCTGACACCGATCAGAAGGCTGATCAGGCCGGCCGTAGCGCGCTGGGAAATGGAACGGGAGTTGGAAATCGTGTTGGTGGTCATGTCACCCTCCGTGCGACCAGATGAATTTTGGGCATGGTTAGCCCGGCGTCTTGTCCGGCAGGTCTCCTGACTTGCGGCTCTGGCGGAGGTGGCGTCTTCCCGGTGTTACCCAGTGACATATGCCACATCCTCGCCGCTCACAGTTGCGGGGGCAGTCGCGGATTTGGCCCCGATTGGGTCATCCTCACCGCGTTCCCTGTTCGGCTTCGACCCTCCTGGGTCTTCAGCACCGGACCATGGAGGAATGCCCGATGCCCCCTGCGCCGTCAAGCCGATTGCCGCCTCCTGAATGAGACGAAACGACAAGGCTTCGTTAACCTGGTCTATACGCGCCCGTGGCAACAGGTTATGATTCACGGGTGGATCGCGATGGCTGGGGCAAATTCGAAAACGGCACATGAGGTGACCAATCAGCTTTGGTCGCACCGCCGCGTGATCCTGTCGATCGGGCTTTTCTCCTGTATTTCCAATCTCTTGATGCTGACAGGCTCGATCTTCATGATGCAGGTATACGATCGCGTCCTGACATCTGGGAGCGTCCCCACACTGATTGCCCTCACGCTCATTGTGGCCGTGCTCTACCTCTACTACGGTTTTCTGGAGGTGGTCCGCGCCCGGCTCATGGTGCGGATCGGGCGGAATTTCGAGGAATCACTCCGGGGCAGGGTTTTCGATGCGGTGGCCATGCTGGCTCTGCGCAAGGCGCCTTCCACCGGCGGCCAGCCCGTCCAGGACATGTCAACGATCCGCCAGTTCCTCTCGGGCCAGGGACCCTTCGCCTATCTCGACATGCCGTGGGTGGTGATCTACCTCGGCGTCGTCTTCGGCCTTCACCCCATACTCGGTATTGCAGGTGTTTCGGCCGCTGTTCTCATCTTCGTGCTTGCGCTGCTCACCGAACGCGCCACCCGCAAGCCGGTGGCCGCCGCGACTGCCGCGACTGTCGCTGCCAGCGCCATGAACGAAGAGGCACGCCGCAACACTGAAGCCATGCATGCCCTCGGCATGAAGGCGATGATGCGCGACAGGTGGGCCAGCGAACAGCAGGCCGCCCTCGATGCCAGCACCTTGGCCAGCGACCGCGGCGGCATCTTCGGAACGGGTTCGCGCGTTTTCCGCCTGATGGTGCAGTCCGGCATGCTGGCGCTGGGCGCCTGGCTGGCGCTGAAGCATGAGATCACGCCCGGCACCATCATCGCCTCGTCGATCATCATGTCGCGCGGCCTTGCCCCCATCGAGCAGGCGGTTGCCAACTGGCAGCAGTTCCTTTCCTTCCGCAAGGCGGTGGCACGCCTCGACCAGGTTCTGGCCGCGGTTCAGCCGGTGAGCGATCCCATGCCGCTGCCGCCACCCAAGGGGTTGCTGGAAGTCGAGAACCTCACCGTCGTGATGCAGGGCCAGGAAAAGCCGGTGCTCCAGAATCTCAGCTTCACCGTGAGGCCTGGTACCGGCCTGGGCGTCATCGGCCCCACGGGAGCAGGCAAGTCCACGCTGTCTCGCGTGCTTGTTGGCGTGCTCGAACCGGCGCGCGGCAGCGTTCGGTTGGATGGCGCCACCTTCGATCAGCGCAGCGAGGCCGACCGTTTCCGCTACGTGGGCTACTTGCCACAGGACGTGCAGTTGTTCGATGGCACAGTGGCGCAGAACATCTCGCGCTTCGCAAAAGAGCCGGATGCAGCGGGAATAGTCGCGGCGGCAAAGCTCGCCAACGTTCACTCCCTCATCATGCGCCTGCCGCAGGGTTACGACACCATGCTGGGCGAGCAAGGGGCACGCCTCTCCGCCGGACAGCGCCAGCGCCTGGCGCTTGCCCGCGCCCTCTATGGCGATCCCGCCCTTATCGTCATGGACGAACCCAATTCCAATCTCGATGCCGAAGGCGAAGCCGCCCTCGATGCCGCCATTCGCGCCGCGCTGCAGCGCGGTGCTGCCCTTGTCATCGTCGCCCACCGCCCCAGCGCCCTGCAGGCGGTCGACGATGTGCTCGTGCTCGCCGAAGGCAAGCAGGCCGCCTATGGCCGCCGCGAGGATGTTCTCAAGCAGGTGACGCGTCCGCGAAGCGTTGCAAGCCCGGACGGCCCGTCCCGCGTTTCCGCCACACCCGTGATCGCACTTCCCGAGATGAAGGCCTGACGGCATGGACACCACCCGCTCCACACGGACCCTAATCATCGCCGGATATGTCTCCATCATCGCCATGGTGGGCGTGCTCGGCGGCTGGGCCTATTCCGCCAACATCAACGGTGCGGTGATCGCGCCCGCCACGCTTGTGGTCGAAAGCTATTCCAAGAAAGTGCAGCACTCGGAAGGCGGCATCGTCTCGCGCATCCTCGTCAAGGATGGCGACCGGGTGGTGAGCGGGCAGGACGTGCTGCTGCTCGACACGACCGAGGCCAAGGCTGAACTCGGCATCCTCCAGGGCATGCTGGATGAACTGATGATCAAGAAGGCAAGGCTCGAGGCACAGCGCGACGGCAGCAATGACCTCGCCGTGCCGGCTGAGCTGCAGCCTCGCGCGGGCGAGCCGACAATCGCCTCCATCATCGCAGGGCAGCAGAAGCTGCTCGTCTCCTCCAACGACCTCGACAGCGGCAAGGTGGAACAGCTTGAGCAGCAGGTCCAGCAGCTCAACGAGCAGATCGCCGGCATCGATGCCCAGATCACCGCACAGACCACCCAGTCCGAACTGATCGAGCAAGAACTCGAAGGCCTGCGCAAGCTCCAGGAGCAGGGGCTTGTGCCCAACAGCCGCGTCCTGTCGACCGAACGCGAGGCGGCGCGGCTCAAGGGCGTGCAGGCTGAACTGGTCTCGAACCGGGCCGGGGCTGAATCCAAGATTGGCGAAGTGAAGCTTCGCATCCTCCAGATCAACGAAGACCGCCGCACCCAGGCGCTGGGCGACCTGCGCGACACCGAAGCCCGCATCGCCGAGCTTCAGGAAAAGCGCGTGGCGGCGTCGGCGAGGCTTTCCCGCACCAGCATCAAGGCACCGATCACCGGCACCATCTATCAGCTTGCCGTTCACACCGAGGGCGGGGTCATCGGCCGGGGCGACACGCTGATGCAGATCCTGCCCGAGAACGACGATCTCGTTCTGGAGGCGAAGGTCATGCCCAACGACATCGACCAGGTCACGACCGGTCAGCCGGCGCAGGTGCGCTTCCCGGCCTTCAATGCCCGTCTCACGCCCGAGGTGGGCGCCGAGGTCACGCAGGTTTCTGCCGATGTGACGCGGCCCGACAACAACACCTCACCGTTCTACTCCGTGCGCCTCACCATCCCGGCCAAGGAGCTGCAACGGCTCGGCACCCAGAAGCTGAAGCCCGGCATGATGGCGGAAGCCTTCATCCAGACCGAGGCGCGCTCGCCGCTCACCTATCTGGTGAAACCCCTGTGGGATCAGATCGCCCACGTGTGGCGCGAGACATAACGTCAGGCCTGGCACAGGGTGTTTGCCCTTTCTTAACACCTGAGGCCCAAATTCTCCCGGCGGGGCAACTCTCTTTTAACCCTAACTCACCATTATCGCGGACCATGAAAGTTCGTCGCGTATCGTTTGCGTTTGTCAGTGCTGCGTTTCTTGCCGCGTTTGCCACGAATGGCAGTTCTGCTCTCGCCAGTTCACCGTCCGCCTCGCTCAGCCTGACGCGGGACGCCTACCAGGCATTGCAGGCCGGCAATCCGGATGCGGCGATTGCATCCTACACCGAAGCCATCAACTCCCGTCAGCTCGAGAAGGAAGTGCTCGCCAATGCGCTTCTCAACCGCGCGCTGGCCTATCAGCAGAAGTCAGCCGACGAGCAGGCGATTGCCGATTACACCCAGGCACTCGCGCTTGACTCCATGTCGCCGGCGCTGCGCGCCACGGCCCTCTACAACCGCGGCCTGTCACGCGAGAAGCTGAACAACCTTCCGGGTGCCGTCGAGGATTTCACCTCGGCGCTGCTGCTCAACCCCGATTTCGCCCATGCCTATTACGGACGCGCCACGGCGCTGCGCGAGAGCGGACAGCTTCTCTTCGCGCTGTCCGACTATGAGCGGGCAATCGAACATCATCATCCCGACCTTGCCAAGGTGAACTTCGGCATGGCGCTCACCTATGTGGCACTGCGCCGTCCCATCGATGCCCGCCGCGCGCTGGCTTCCGTGCTCGCCGTGAATCCTGAGCATCAGGGTGCGCTTGCCGAGATGAACAAGCTCAATACCTCCGAGAATGCCGCCGTACAGGACGCCGACGCCGATCCGATGGCGACGGGTTCCGTTGCCGCCATCGGCAATCACGCGGCGCCTGTCGCCTCCACCGGTGTGGTGAAGGCTGTGGATGTGCCGAACGAAATGCAGTCTGCGGCCACGGTGAAGCCGAAGAAGCCGAAGAAGTATTTCGACCGCGTGCCTTCGATCGAGAACGCCAGCTACGTGGCTTCGGGAACGGGCGCGCTTGACCCGTCGAAGGGCATCACCGTCGATGAAGTTCCTGCCGTTCCCCCGCCGGAAAAGAAGGTTGTGGCTGCGGCTAAAACGCCTGCGCCCGCACCGGCACCCGCCGCCGAACCTGCCGCAACCGATACGGCCTCCGCCGAGCCGGTGTCTGATCCGGCTGTCGACGTTGCCTCCGAACCCGCGGCCGCCGAAACCACAGCTTCGACTGATCCGGCTCCTGAGGTGACGCAGCAGCCCTCGGGCTACATGGTGCAGATCGCCTCAGCCTCGAGCGAGGATGCGGCCTGGTCCACCTTCAAGAAGATGCAGAAGAGCAAGAAGGTGCTGCAGGGCCTCGAGCCCATCGTGGTCAAGGCTGACCTCGGCACCAAGGGCGTCTACTACCGCGTGCGCCTGCACTTCGAGGATCAGGCCCCCGCTGCGGCCGCCTGCAAGAAGCTCAAGGCGGGCGGCGTGCAGTGCTTCGTCTCGAAGTCCTGAACCGTCTCGCACTATGACAATTGAAAGGGCCCGCATGCGGGCCCTTTTTGCATGGCGTCAGTCCTTCAGCAGGAAGGTCACCTTCATGTTGACCCGCCACTCCGCCACCTTGCCGTTCTTCACCGTGCACTTGATCTCCTGAACCCAGGCGCCCTCGACATTGTCGAGAGTGGAGTCGGCCCGCGCGATACCCGTCTCGATCGCGTCCTCGATGGACTTGGTGGAAGATGAAGTAAGCTCAATCACTTTTGCGACGGCTGTCATGGCAGTCCTCCGGGTTTTGCACACCCCCGTTGCGGCGGTTTGCCGAGGGGGCAAGGGGAGGCTAAATCCACCGGCAGGATCAAAATGTGACATGCCACTCAACCTGATCAAATTGTGTGTCGGTGCGGAAAGCGTCGAGGAGCTGGAAAGCTGGATTGCCGATTGCAGGGCAGGGCGGGACACGCTCGATCACGTGACCCGCATGTTCCCGCGCCGCAAGGAGGAAATCCTGCCGGGCGGTTCGCTCTACTGGGTGATCCGCGGCATGGTGCTGTGCCGCCAGCCGATCGCCGACCTTGAGGAAGTGACTGGGGCCGACGGCATCAGCCGCTGCCGCATCGTCTTCAAGCCGAAGGTGATCTATGTGCGGCCCACGCCGCGCCGCGCCTTCCAGGGCTGGCGCTATCTCGAAGAAGCAGACGTGCCGCCCGACATGCCGAAGCGTGACGACGTGAAGGGCCTGTCGGAAAAGATGCGGCGCGAGCTCTCCGAGTTGGGCCTGCTGTGAAGCTCAGGCGCCTCACGGCTGACGATGACCTGACCGCCGCCACCTATCTGCTGCAGCGCTTTTTCGCGGAGGAAGGCTTCACCACGCCGCCGGCCGTGATCGCCGAGCGCGTGCAGATGCTCGCCGGACTGGACACCTGCCTGCTGATCACCGCCGAGAGCGACGACACGGTGGTGGGCGTTGCCACCGCATCGATGGAATTCGGAATCGAGTTCGGCTGGTGGGCCGAGATGGGTGACCTCTACGTGCTGCCGGATGCCCGCGGCCTCGGTGTCGCAAAGCTTCTTGTCGATGGGATTGAGGACTGGCTGCGTTCGCGCGGCGTGGCGGGCTATCAGGTGACGGTGACGCCCGACGGCGAAGACCACCACGGCCTGCGCGCCTACTACCGGAAGCTCGGCTTCACGGGTGATGGCCGCCTGCTTCTGTTCAAGGACCTCTAGACCGGGATATTGTCGATGAGACGGGTCTTGCCGATGCGCGCCGCCGCCAGAAGCCGCAGGGGCTCGTCGTTGCGGGTGGGCACTGCGAGTGTCTCGGCATTGCGGGCGGTCACGTAGTCTACCTCGAAGCCCAGCGTCATCAGCGAGCGCGAGGCCGCCTTGGTCGCGACCTGCGGATCGCCGCCGGCACGGATCTTGTCGGCAGCCTGTTCCAGCGTGCGGTAGATGGCAGTGGCCTGATGCCGCTCGTGCTTGGAGAGGTAGCGGTTGCGCGACGACTTGGCGAGGCCATCATCCTCGCGCACCGTGGGAATGCCGATCACCTCGGTGCCAAGATCGAGGTCGCGGGCCATCTGCGTGACCACGAGAAGCTGCTGGTAATCCTTCTCGCCGAAGATCGCAAAGTCTGCTGCTGTATGAATGAAGAGCTTGGCGACAACCGTAGCAACACCATCGAAAAACTGCGGGCGGAACTTGTCTTCCAGGCCGGCCTTGGCGGGGCCGCCCAGCGTGATGGTGGTGACGAAGCTCGGCGGATAGATTTCATCGGCATTGGGGAGATAGGCGAGGTCGCAGCCCGCGTCCTCCAGCTTGGCAAGGTCGCCTTCCTCGTCACGCGGGTAGCGGGAGAGATCTTCGTTCGCTGCGAACTGCTTTGGATTGACGAAGATCGTCGCCATCACCCGCTCGGCCTTTTCCTTCGCCTCGGCAATGAGCCTGATGTGGCCTTCGTGGAGTGCGCCCATGGTGGGCACCACAGCGGTGCTCAGGCTTTCGCCGCGCCACAGGTCCACCACGTCGCGGAGGTCGGAAAGGGAGCGGGCAACGATCATGCTCATGCATCGCGTCCGCGGGCAGGGATCGGCAACATGGATGTCTCCTTCACCTCTTCCATGACGAAGTAGGAGTGCGTGCCTTCAACCATCGGCAACTGCCCGATCACGCCTCCGAGAATCTCACGATACTCCGCCATATCCCGTACACGGATTTTCAGCAGGTAGTCAAAGCCGCCGCCGGTCATGTGGCATTCGAGGATCTGCTTCACCGGCTTCACGGCGGTGTTGAAGGCGGCGAGCGTGGCCTCGTCGGTGGCCTTGAGCTTCACAGTCACGAAGACGAGCAGGGCGGCCTGTAAAGCGGCGGGCGAAATGCGGGCGTGATAACCAAGGATGATGCGGTCCCGCTCCAGCCGCCGCATGCGCAGCGTGCAGGGCGTGGCCGAGAGGTTCACCCGCCTGGACATGTCGGTCACGGAGAGGCGCGCATCCTGCTGAAGCTGGCCGAGAATGTTCAAATCGATGCTGTCGAGTTCCGCCATCATGATGGGCTCCGGTGTGGATTTTCACCACCGGGATAGCAGACTGCCCGGAAAAGGCATAGGATGCGGTATCAACTTGGTGAAAAGCGCTTCGGCGATTCCGCTATGTCTCGCCCGCAGGAGGACACCCCATGACCCAGCCCGCGCGCAGCGCCATTGCCGACCGACTCTTTGCCGATGAGACCCGGCTTGTCCAGACGCTGGCGGCGGAAGTGAACTTGTCCCCCGATGCCCGGGCCGAGGTGGAGCGCATCGCCCGCACGCTGGTCGCCAACGTCCGCGCCAACCGCCGCTCACAGGGCTCGATCGACAGCTTCATGCAGCAGTTCTCGCTCTCCTCCGAGGAAGGCGTGGTGCTGATGTGCCTCGCGGAATCGCTGCTCCGCATTCCGGACGCCGAAACCGCCGACAAGCTGATTGCCGACAAGATCGGCGAGAAGGACTGGGAGGCCCATCTCGGCCAGTCGGACTCGCTTTTCGTCAATGCCTCGGCCTGGGGGCTGATGCTGACGGGCCGCCTCGTTGAACTCGGCAAGTCGCCGGGCGCACGCGGCCTTGCGTCGCTCAAGAAGCTGGTCTCGCGCTCCGGTGAACCGATCATCCGCACGGCGATGAAGCAGGCGATGCGCATCATGGGCAAGCAGTTCGTCCTTGGGCGGACGATCAAGGAGGCCCTTGAAACCGCCGAACCGCTGGCGCGCGAAGGCTGGCGCTTCTCCTTCGACATGCTGGGCGAAAGCGCCATGACGGCGCCCGATGCCGAGCGCTATCAGGCCTCCTATGTGAAGGCCGTAGAGGCCGTGGGCGCCACGTCGAAGGGCAGCGACATTTTCGCAGCACCGTCCGTTTCGGTGAAGCTGTCGGCCCTCCATCCCCGCTACGAGGAGAAGACCCGCGACCGCTGCCTTCCCGAACTCTATGCCCGCATGCTCGACCTCGCAGTGGCGGCGAAGAAGCGTAACATCGGCCTTACCGTCGATGCGGAAGAGGCGGCGCGTCTCGACATCTCGCTCGAACTTTTCGGCCGCCTCGCCGCGGCGCCCGAGCTGAAGGGCTGGAACGGCCTCGGCCTTGCCGTGCAGGCCTATGGCCGCCGGGCCCGGCCCACGCTGGAATGGCTGGCGGCCCTCGCCGAACAGACCGGCCGCATCCTGCCTGTGCGCCTTGTGAAGGGCGCTTATTGGGACACCGAAATCAAGCGCGCCCAGGAAGGCGGGCTCGAAGTCCTTCCCGGTCTTCACCCGCAAGGTCTCGACCGACGTGAGCTATCTCGCTTGTGCGCGCTACATGCTGTCGCGGCGGGATTGCTTCTTCCCGCAGTTCGCCACCCACAATGCGCAGACGGTGGCCTCGATCGCCGTGATGGCGGGGAACGACAAGCGCTACGAGTTCCAACGCCTGCACGGCATGGGCCAGTCGCTTTACGAGCAGGTGGTGGCCGGTGGCCTGATCGGCCAGCCCTGCCGCATCTATGCGCCCGTGGGCAGCCACGAAGACCTTCTCGCCTATCTGGTGCGCCGCCTGTTGGAGAATGGCGCCAACACGTCCTTCGTGAACCGCCTCGCCGATGACGATGCGCCGATTGCAGAGATCATCGCCGATCCGGTGGCGGAGGTGCTGAAGCTGCCACAGATTCCGCACCCTCGCATTCTGCCGCCGGCAGGCCTGTTCGGCGCGCGCGAGAATTCCGCCGGTTTGCCGACCTGGCACACGCCGCTCCGCGAGCCGCTGTTGGCCGACATCCGCCAGTCACTGGCGCAACAGACCGCCGCTGCGCCGATCATCGGCGGCAAGGTGCAATCGGGTGCTGCGCGTCCGATCACGTCTCCGCATGACCGCAGCGTCACCGTGGGGCAGGTGACAGAGACCAACCCGCAGGACGTGGCACGCACGCTGTCCCTGGCCAATGCGGCACAGCAGGCCTGGGACCGTCAGGGAGGCGAGGCCCGTGCCGTCATTCTCGAGAAGGCGGCAGCCCTCTACGAAAAGAACCGCGCAAAGCTGCTCGGTCTCCTCATCCGCGAGGCGGGCAAGTCGCTCGACAATGCCATCGCCGACCTTCGTGAGGCGGTGGATTTCCTTCGCTATTATGCCGCACGCGCCCGCGCCGATTTCGAGAAGCCCGTGGCCATGCCGGGGCCGACGGGTGAGCGCAACGAGCTTTCGCTCCATGGCCGCGGCGTCTTTGCGTGCATTGCGCCGTGGAATTTCCCGCTCGCCATCTTCACGGGGCAGGTGGCGGCGGCGCTCGCCTCGGGCAATGCGGCCATCGCAAAGCCTGCAGAGCAGACGCCGCTCATCGCCTTCGAGGCGGTGAAGCTGCTGCATCTGGCGGGGGTACCTGCTAACGTGCTGCATTTCCTGCCGGGTGACGGCGCGGCAATCGGCAAGGTGCTGCTGGCTGACCGGGCACTCACCGGCGTGGCCTTCACCGGATCGAACGAGACGGCGGCGATCATCGCCGGCGCCCTCGCCATGCGGAAGGGGCCGATCGCCACGCTGGTGGCCGAGACGGGCGGCATGAATGCCATGATCATGGATTCCTCAGCCCTGCCGGAGCAGGCGGTGCGCGATGTGGTGTCCTCCGCCTTCGACAGCGCCGGACAGCGCTGCTCCGCCGCCCGCATCCTCTTCGTGCAGGACGATGTGGCGGGGAAGGTGATCAACATGCTGGCCGGCGCCATGGCCGAACTGGTGGTGGGCGATCCCATGAGCTATGTGACGGACGTGGGCCCGGTGATCGATGACGAGGCGAAGCAGAAGCTCGAAGCCCACAAGGCGCGCATGGCCAGGGAAGGGAAGCGCATCTACGAATGCGCCCTGGACCCCGACACGGCGAAGGGCACCTTCGTGGCGCCCGCGGCCTATGAACTCTCCTCGATTTCTCCGCTCACGGAGGAAGTCTTCGGGCCCGTGCTGCATGTGGTGCGCTATGACGGCACGCGCCTCGACAAGGTGATCGAGGCCATCAACAACACCGGCTACGGTCTTACCCTCGGCCTCCACACCCGTATCGAGGATGTGGTGGACGAGGTGCGCAGCAAGGCCCGCGTCGGCAATCTCTATGTGAACCGTAACCAGATCGGCGCGGTGGTGGGGGCCCAGCCCTTCGGCGGCGAGGGCCTCTCCGGCACCGGACCCAAGGCGGGCGGACCGCATTACCTCCACCGCTTTGCGGTGGAGCGCGTGATGAGCTGGGACACGACCGCCTCCGGCGGCAACGCCGCCCTCATGAGCATGGAAGGCACCTCAGGAGAATAGCGGGTGACGAAAGGCGCAGTTGCTTTCGGAGGAGCGGCCATGCAAGCCGCCTCCACCCAAGGAGAGTTTGATGGACATCGTGCGCGACAGCAACGGCAATGAACTGAAGGATGGCGACAACGTCACCCTGATGAAGGATCTGAAGGTGAAGGGCGCGAATGTCACCCTGAAGCGCGGCACGCTGATCAAGGGCATCCGCCTCACCGGCAATCCGGACGAGGTGGATTGCCGCCACGAGAAGGTGAAGGGCCTCGTGCTCCGCACCGAGTTCCTGAAGAAGGCCTAATCCTTCACCTTGAGGGACAGGCCGCGGTCCACCGCTTCCTTGCCGAACTTCTCGCGGATCAGGTCGATGGCCTTTTCCGCCTTGCTGTTGGCCTCGAGGCGAGGATCGAGCGTGGCTTCATCGCCGTCGCTCATTTCCTCGAGGTGCGAGAGCGCAATGCCGATCAGGCGGAACTCCGTGCCCGTCGCCTCCTTGCGGAGGAGAGGCTTCGCCGCATCGAACATGCGGTGGGCAAGCTGGGTCGGATCTTCCAGCGTGGTTGCGCGAGTGCGCAGCTTGAAGTCCTTGGTCTTGAGCTTCAGCGTCACGGTGTAGCCGCCGTAGCCTTGCTCCTTGGAGCGGCGCGACACCTTCTGCGCCATGGCCCAGAGCAACGCTTCCAGTTCCCCATAGTCGGAGACATCGCTGTCAAGCGTGGTTTCAGCACCGATGCTCTTCGAGGAGTCGTCGGTTGACACGCTGCGCATGTCCTCGCCGCGGGAGAGATGGTAAAGCCTCGCACCCATGCTGCCGTACCGGCGCATGAGATCGTTCTTCTCCATCTTCTGCAACTGGCCAATGCTGGTGATGCCGTCCTTGGCGAGGCTTTCCTGCATCGCCTTGCCCACGCCCCAGATCAGGCTCACCGGCTTTGACGCGAGGAAGGTCAGCGCCTCGCCCTTGCCGATCACCGAGAAGCCGCGCGGCTTCTCGAGGTCGGATGCGACCTTGGCGAGGTACTTGTTAGGGGCGAGGCCCACGGACGCCGTGATGCCGATCTTCTCCTCGATGTCGCGGATGAGGACGGCAAGGGTCTTGGCCGGGCTCCGTCCATGCAGGCGCGCGGTGCCGGTAAGATCGAGAAACGCCTCGTCGATGGAGAGGGGTTCGACCAGTGGTGTCACCGCCAGCATCAGCTCGCGCACCTGGTGGCCGACCTCGGAATACTTCGCCATGTTGGGCTTGATCACTACCGCATCAGGGGCAAGCTTCATGGCCTTGAACATGGGCATGGCCGAGCGCACGCCGCGGATGCGGGCGATGTAGCAGCAGGTGGAGACGACACCGCGGGTGCCGCCGCCCACGATCAGAGGCTTGTCGGCAAGGGACGGGTCATCGCGCTTCTCGACGGCGGCATAGAAGGCATCGCAATCGATGTGGGCGATGGAGAGGGAATGGATCTCGGCATGGCGAACAAGGCGCGGCGAATGGCAAGCCCGGCAGCGGCGTTCGTCTGCTTGCGTTTCGGCAAGACAGTCGCGGCAGAAACCGGGAGCGGCGGAGGGGTCCGTCATGGAACCAATATAGAACGAAATCGCCGCCGTGACGAGCGTGACTAGCGGGTTGTCCCGATCAGGCTCTTGATGTGGGGCAGGGCCTCGTCCCAGCTTCCGGTGCGCAGCGACACGAAATCGAAGGGCTCGATGTGCCGGGCAAAGCGGTCGTCGTGCAGGAAGTGGATGAGGTGAACCTCGGGCGCATGCTCGCGGGCCGAGGAGATGAAGCCCGGGCTGTCATCAACGAAGACCACCGCCTCGCGCGTCTGGTCGGCGAGGTGGCGGATCGCCGGCCCCTTGGGTCCCGAGTTGGTGATGACGGGGAAGTCGAGTCCGTGGCGCTGCAGGTTGTCGATGCGCTTGTCGCGGGCGTGATGGGGCAGATTGGTGAGCATCACCACGGAGGCATCACCCGCCAGCTCGTGCAGTGCGGCAATGGCACCGTCGATGGCATCGAGTTCGGCGGTGTGCTGGGCGAAGAAGTCATCCACCATCTCGGCCACGAGGCCCGCCGCGACAGGTTCGTCGTTGGCCTTCTTCCGGATGTTGCCGTTGAGGGCAAAGCTGCTGGTGTCGAGCCAGAGGTCGCGCGCCGCGAGATAGGATTCGAAGGCGCGGGTGAAATGCACCACCACCTCGTCCACGTCGCAGATCAGGAGGGGGCGGTGCTGGGCCAGGCTGAGTTTCGCCAGTTGCTCGATGGTGAACTCGGAAATCATGCGCTGAACCCCGGCAGCCTGGCCCGGGCCCGCATCACTGCCTCGGGCTTGATCCCGGCATTGGCGGCAAAGGCAAGGAGCAGCGACTCATCTCCGAGGGCGAAATCCAGCACGCCGCCCTGGAAGGCCGGGTCAGCGAGGCTTTGCCGCAGGTCGGCGGGCGCAAGGCCCGTGAGCGCCATTAAGCGCCCGATCAGGTCCGGATCGGCGGCCAGATAAGTGAGCAATTTCAATGCCAAGTCTCCGGCATCTTCATTTTTTCCCTGAACCTCTCTGAGCACGCTAGACTCTCCCCTGCGCCGCGCCGTTAACCAGGCACACATCATCCGGGCCAAGGTTAAGCAGTTGGTTACGCGTCCTAGGCCAAAACGGCTGTGGAAACAAAGGGGATTCCGCCCGGGGTCTGGTGAGCGGACAGGTGGCGGTCGCGTTAGGAGCATGTATGGAACACCCGCAGAGCGCACCTCAGGCCGGGTCTAAACCCGTGGGAGTGACGCCACAGATGCAGAAGACGGTACTCGTTGTCGAAGACAACGAACTCAACATGAAGCTCTTCAACGATTTGCTCGAGGCCCATGGCTACCGGGTCGTGCAGACGCGTGACGGCCTGTCTGCGCTCGACATGGCGCGCAAGCACATGCCCGATCTGATCCTCATGGACATCCAGCTGCCGGAAGTCTCCGGCATCGAAGTCACCAAGTGGCTGAAGGAAGATGACGAGCTGCGCGCCATTCCGGTGATCGCCGTGACCGCCTTTGCCATGAAGGGCGACGAACAGAAGATCCGGGAAGGCGGCTGCGAGGCTTACATCTCGAAGCCCATTTCCGTTGTCAGCTTCCTCCAGACCATCGACGGATTCCTCAAGAAGAAATCATGACGGCCCGCGTCCTCGTTGTAGATGACATCATTGCCAACGTACGGCTTCTCGAAGCGAAGCTGTCGGCGGAGTACTTTGAGGTCATCACGGCGATGAACGGGCTCGACGCCCTCGACGCGGTCCAGAAGTCCAAGCCCGACATCATCCTGCTCGACGTGATGATGCCCGGCATCGACGGCATCGAAGTCTGCAAGCGCATCAAGAGCAACGTCGAGACCCAGCACATTCCCGTTGTCATGGTGACTGCACTCGATCAGCCGGAAGACCGCGTGCGCGGCCTCGAGGCGGGTGCCGACGACTTCCTCACCAAGCCAGTGAACGACATCGCGCTCTTCTGCCGGATCAAGAGCCTCGTCCGCCTGAAGATGCTGACCGACGAACTGCGCGTGCGCTCGCCCGGCAACGATGGCAACGCGCGCTCGTTCCTGGATGACCGTCTGCACCTCAACAAGGGCGATGTACTGCTGGTCGACAGCAATCCGGCGTCGGCAGAGCGCATCATCGCCTCGCTGGTCGACAAGTGCAACGTTACGGTCATTTCCAATCCGGCCGATGCGCTGGAGCGCATTGCCGCCCGCGAGCGGCCCTATGAGTTGGTGATCGTCAGTTTTGCCCAGGACCAGTTCGACGGCCTGCGCTTGTGTTCCCAGCTTCGCTCGGGCGACTCGACCCGCCAGACGCCGCTGATGATCATCGTCAATCCGGACGAGCAGCAGCTTCTTCTCCGCGCTCTCGACATGGGCGTCAACGACTATCTGATGCGGCCTGTGGACCGCCAGGAAATCATGGCGCGCACCGCAACGCAGGTGCGCCGCTGGCGCTACACCGAGCAGCTGCGCAGCAGCGTCAAGGCCTCGATCGAGATGGCGATCACGGATTCGCTGACCGGTCTCTACAACCGGCGCTATCTCGAAACCCATCTCACCCACATGATCGATCACTACGTGAACCGCAGCAAGGTGCTCTCGATCCTCGCGGTGGACGTGGACTTCTTCAAGGCCATCAACGACACGCATGGCCACGACGCCGGCGACAAGGTTCTGCAGGAACTGGCCCAGCGCCTGCGTGAACACACCCGCAGCATCGATCTCTGCTGCCGCATCGGCGGCGAGGAATTCATCGTCGTCCTTCCCAACACGGATGCCATGACCGCCGAGAAGATCGCCGAGCGCCTGCGCCGCGCCGTGGCGGCAAAGTCCTTCGTGATCGGGACGCCGGCCCCAGTGCCAGTGACGATCTCGGCCGGCATTGCCACGCTCGCGGGGCTCGACGACTCGCTCGAGAAGCTTCTGAAGCGCGCCGACAACGCCATGTACCAGGCCAAGCGCGAGGGCAGGAACCGCATCAGCAAGGCTGGCCTCGTCGCCTGAGCCTCGCGCGGCTGAGCCTGGCGTGATTGCCGTTCCCCTTGGCCCGGTGTAAGCGCTGCCCGATGTCCGGCCACGATCCCACCACCGCAGAAGCGCCTCACCAGCCCCGCCGCAGTCTCGGCCGGGCGGGCGCCAGCTTTGCCGGCGAGATCGAGTTCCAGAACGTGGGCTTCCGCAAGGGGCGGAACGACATCCTGCAGGACATCTCGCTCACCTTCGCGGCGGGCCGCATCACCTGCCTGTTGGGCCCCTCGGGCTGCGGCAAGACCACGGTGCTCCGCCTCGCGGCGGGCGTGGCCATGCCCACGGCAGGCCGCATCCTGCTTGAGGGCAGGGTGGTGGCGGGCGAGGACCGCTTCGTGCCGCCCGAGCAGCGCAACGTCGGCCTGATGTTCCAGGACTATGCGCTGTTTCCCCATCTCACCGTGCTGCAGAACGTCGTCTACGGGCTCTATGCCCTGACGGGCGAGGAAGCCCGCAAGGCGGCGCTGACAGCGCTTGAGCGCGTGGGCCTTGCCGATCTCGCCGACCGTTACCCCAACCGCCTCTCGGGCGGCGAGCAGCAGCGCGTGGCGCTTGCCCGGGCGATCGTGCCACGCCCGCAGGTGATCCTCATGGACGAGCCCTTCTCCGGCCTCGACCAGAGGCTGCGCGACCGGGTGCGGTCAGATACCCTGGCGGTTGTGCGGGAAACCCGTTCGACGGCGGTTCTCGTCACCCACGACCCCATGGAGGCAGTGGAATTCGCCGACCACATCTACCTGATGCGGCAGGGCCGGATCGTGCAGCAGGGCAGCCCCCGCGAGCTTTACACGGCCCCGGTGGATGCCGCGGCGGCCCTGTTCTTCACCTCCTACAACGTCTTTGCGGGACGGGTGGCAAAGGGCGGCGTCGGCACACCCCTGGGGCGTGTGGACGCCAGCCGTTTCTCCGACGGGACGGCGGTTGAAGTCCTGGTTAATCCCGCCGCCATCTCGCTCGCGGCCGGGGCGGAGGGAATCGAAGCCTTCGTGCGGGATTCACGCTTCCTCGGCCAGCAGCAGCGCCTGACGCTGGTGTTTCCCGGGCGTGAGGAACCGGTGACCGCCATCCTCGACCGTTCGGCCCTCGTGTCTCCCGGCGGCACACACAGATTTGTCATGGACCGGAGCAGCATTCACATCTTCAAAAAGCCGTGAAACCCACCCATATGGCTTTCGCTTGCAGCGCAGATGCAGAATTGCGATAACCCCGCCCATCTGCGATAAGCATGAATGAACAGGCGGAGCACAGCCTTCGCCAACGGCAGGATTGAGGAGTTACGTTATGGGTTCTTTTTCGTGGTGGCACTGGGTCATTGTGCTGGTCGTCGTGCTCGTCCTCTTCGGGGGCAAGGGCAAGGTGTCCGACCTTATGGGTGACGTGGCCAAGGGCATCAAGAGCTTCAAGAAGGGCCTTGCCGACGATCCGGCTGACGCGACGGCCACTGCCGATCCGAAGGCCATCGGCGAGCAGGCAGGCGATGCCGCCAAGACTCCCGAAAAGGCCAAGAGCTGATAACTCCCTGAGCCCCGCAGGTTTGCGCGGGCAGAGGACAGGGCATGTTTGATTTCGGCGTCGGCTATTCAGAGCTTTTCGTTCTGGCCCTCGTGGCGGTGATCGTCATCGGGCCGAAGGATCTTCCGCGCGTGCTGCGCGTGGTCGGCCAGTTCATGGCCAAGGCGCGCCGCATGGCGGGCGAGTTCCAGACCCATGTCGATGCCGCGATGAAGGAATCCGGCGTCCACGAATTGAAGAAGGACATCGATCAGGCCAGGGGTGCGGTCGCCAAGGTGGTGAACACCCCTGCGGGTGACGTGCCCAACATCATTCCGCCTGTCGTCTCTTCCAGCTACAGCACGGCGGACAAGAGCTTCGAGACGTTCTTCGGCGCGGAAGCGCGCCCCGGTGAAACCCGCGTGGCGGGCGTGCTGGTGGAAGAGGGCACGGCTTCCACATGACCCAGGACGAAATCGACGCCTCCGAAGCGCCTCTGATGGATCATCTGCTGGAGCTCCGCTCCCGCCTGATGAAAAGCGTGCTCGGCTTTGCCGTCGCCTTTGTCGCCAGCTTCTTCTTCTCGACCGAGATCTTCCACTACCTCGTGAAGCCCTTCGAATGGGGCACGGGCCAGAACGTGGGCCTCATCTCCACGAAGCTGCTCGGCTTCTTCCTCGTGAAGCTGAAGATCGCCATGTTCGGCGGCATGTTCATTGCCTTCCCGCTCATCGCCACGCAGATCTACAAGTTCATGGCGCCCGGCCTCTACAAGCACGAGCGGCAGGCGCTGTTTCCCTACCTGATCGCCACGCCGGTCTTCTTCGTGCTCGGCGCCTGCCTCGTCTATTTCTTCCTGCTGCCGGTGGCGATCCACTTCTTCTACAGCCTTGCCGCGGGCGTGGGCACGGTCGAGGGCGGCGATAAGAACCTCGTCACCCTGATGCCCGACGTTGAGGCCTATCTCGACTTCGTGATGATGCTGATCCTCGCCTTCGGGCTTGCCTTCCAGCTTCCGGTGGTGCTCACCCTCATGGGCCAGATCGGGCTCATCACCGCCCAGCAGCTGAAGAGCGGCCGCCGCTTCGCCATCGTGGGCGTCTGCGCCGTTGCCGCCGTCATCACCCCGCCCGACCCCATTTCCATGCTCTCCATGGCCGTGCCGCTCGGCATGCTCTACGAGATGGCAGTCTTTGCCGTGGGCTTCCTGGAGAAGCGCCGGGCCGCCGCCGCTGCGGCAAAAGAGTCCGAAAGCAAGGACATAAAACCCGTTTGAGGTCAGGGGCCGGGCTCACTATAGAGGGCCCCATCCTGTTCCATTTTCCGGGTTCTGATTCCGATGCATGACATCAAGGCCATCCGTGACAATCCCGCCGCCTTTGACGCCGGGCTGAAGCGCCGCGGTCTGGCGCCCCTCTCTGCGGGCGTCCTCGCCATCGACGAAGAGCGTCGCGCCCTGCTGCAATCGCTGCAGGAGGCCCAGAGCCGCCGCAACGACCTTTCCAAGCAGGTGGGCGAGGCCATGAAGGCGGGTGACAAGGCCAAGGCCGAAGCCATCAAGGCCGAGGTCGCCGCCCTCAAGGACAGGATCGCATCGGGTGAGGAAGCCGAGCGGACGTTCACCCAGCGGGTGACGGATGCGCTGGCGGTGATCCCCAACCTGCCGCTCGACGAGGTGCCGGATGGCGCCGATGAGCACGGCAACGTGGAGGTGCGGCGCTGGGGCGAGAAGCCCGCCTTCAACTATGCGCCCAAGCAGCACTTCGAACTGGGTGAAAAGCTTGGGCAGATGGATTTCGAAGTGGCGGCCCGCATGTCCGGCGCGCGCTTCGTGGTGATGAAGAAGCAGCTGGCCCGGCTGGAGCGTGCCATTGCCCAGTTGATGCTCGACATCCAGACCGAGAAGAACGGCTACACCGAGCACTATGTGCCCTTCATGGTGAACGACAATGCGGTGTTCGGCACGGCGCAGTTGCCCAAGTTCGGCGAGGACCTGTTCAAGACCACCGATGGCCGCTGGCTCATCCCCACTGCCGAAGTGTCGCTCACCAACACGGTGCGCGAGAGCATTCTGGAGGAGGCGAACCTGCCCATGCGCCTCACCGCCTATACGCCGTGCTTCCGCGCTGAAGCGGGGGCCGCAGGCCGCGACACGCGCGGCATGATCCGCCAGCACCAGTTCTCCAAGGTGGAGCTTGTGTCCATCACCACGCCCGAGCAATCGCGCGAGGAACTGGAGCGCATGACAACGTGCGCCGAGTCCGTGCTGCAGGCGCTGGGCCTCCACTACCGGGTGATGAAGCTCTGCACCGGCGACATGGGCTTCGGCTCACGCATGACCTATGACCTCGAGGTCTGGCTGCCGGGACAGAACGCCTTCCGCGAAATCTCATCCTGCTCGGTGTGTGGCGACTTCCAGGCCCGCCGCATGGATGCCCGCTACCGCCCGGCCGACGGCAAGGGCACGAGCTTCGTCCACACGCTGAACGGCTCCGGCCTTGCCGTGGGGCGCACGCTTGTTGCGGTGCTGGAGAATTATCAGAACCCCGATTGCAGCATCACCATTCCGGAGGCGCTGCGGCCCTACATGGGCGGCAAGGAAAGGATCACCCCCTGATGCGCATTCTGGTGACCAACGACGACGGCATCCATGGTCCCGGACTGGTGGTGCTCGAGGAGATTGCCCGCACGCTCTCGGACGACGTGTGGATCGTGGCGCCCGATGCGGAACGCTCGGGGGCAGGGCACTCGCTGACGCTGGCCAATCCGCTCCGCTACCGCAAGCTCGACGACAGGCGCTTCGAAGTCGAAGGCACGCCCACCGACTGCGTGATCATGGCGGCCCGCAAGATCCTGCCGGGCCTGCCCGATCTCGTGCTCTCGGGCGTGAACCGCGGCGCCAACATCGCCGACGACGTGACCTATTCCGGCACCATCGCCGCCGCCATGGAAGGTACGGCCCTCGGGCTCAAGTCGATTGCGCTCTCGCAGGTGACGGGCATCTACGACAACGGCGAAAGCTTTGCGGTTGCCCGTGCGCACGGCGCGGCAATCGTCAAGCGGCTGTCCACCATGTCCTTCGGGCCGGGCGTGCTCATCAACGTCAACTTCCCGGATTGCCGCCCGGAAGAAATGCAGGGCATCGAGGTGACACGCCAGGGCAAGCGCGACCAGAGCCATCTTTTCATCGACGAGCGCGTGGATGCGCGCGGGCGCCACTACTACTGGATCGGTTCCAACAAGGAGAAGGGCTCGCCGCCCGCCGGCACCGACCTCGCCGCCGTGTTCAGCAAGCGCATCTCGGTCACGCCGCTGCACATGAACCTGACGCAGGTGGAAGCCATGGACGCGCTTCGCGGCGTCTTCGGCTGAGTCACGACGGCGGGCCTTGACGCCGACCTCAAACGGCCAAAGGTTGGGCTCTCGCCGACGGAGACCTCGAACGTGTTCACCATCCGCCCCGCCACCCGCAATGATGCGCTGCATGTCGCCGCACTGGTTGACCTTGCGGGTCACGGCATCGAGATCGAACACCGGATCAATTCCGTCGATCACGACCACTCGCCGCTCGCTGCCGCGCGGCAGATGATCATCGCCGACGAGACGCTGCCCTATCATCTCTCGAAAGCCCATCTCATGGAGATCGATGGTGAAGTGGCAGCTTGCCTGATCGGCGGACTGGTCACCTCAGGCGCGGTGATCGAGGCGCAGTTCCCCGACTACTACGGGCCGTTGCTCGAACTTGAATCCTTCGTGCCAGGCTACTGGGCGGTGATCTGCGTTGCTGTCTACCCGGAGTTCCAGGGGCAGGGGCTCGCCCGCCGCCTGCTCGATCACGCTGCCGCCGAAGCGCGCCGCCTCAAGGCGCCCGGACTTTCCATCGTGGTCGAGGACACCAACACGAAAGCTCTCACGCTTTATCGCAACTGGGGCTTCAGCGATCGTGAGACACGGGCCTGGCTCCCCTACGGCGGCCGGAGCGGACCAAAGAACTGGTTGCTGCTGACGCGGACGTTCTGACGTGGGTTGGAACTGGTGCCGGCTATAGGACTCGAACCTACGACCCCCTGATTACAAATCAGGTGCTCTACCAACTGAGCTAAGCCGGCCTTTCTGCACCGGGTTGATTCAACCCGGCGGACATTGGCTCATTACCCTGAGCCTCGCTGCGTTGCAAATTCGGCCGGGGCCGCCGGATGCGGCCTTGCCGGGAGAGGGAAATCCATCACGGTTCGATCCTTCGACGAGGGGGAATGTGACGCTGATTGTGCTGCATCTGCGGGTTGAACTGTGGCAGAACTACTACACAGGGCTTCACATCTTAAGAAGCCGGTAGCTTTGTTTGCAGGCAACCATTGTGGCGATCCCGTGGCAGTACTAAAAGAAAATCATTCCCGCGAATCGTGGATTTCGGGACGGCGACAGGAGCCGGGTGGTTTTTCACCCGGCTTTTGTTTTTTTGAAGGCGGGCGTGCCGCGTCTGCCTAGTGCGTCAGGGCGTAGAGCGAAATCGCCGCGGCAATCGACACATTGAGGCTCTTGATCGACCCCGGCATGTCCAGCCGCACGACCTCGTCGCAGGTGGCACGGGTCTTTTCCCGCAGGCCCTTGCCTTCCGATCCCAGCACCAGCGCAAGCGGCAGCTTCCGGCTTGCCTCCGCCAGCGTCACCGGAGCTTCGCTGTCGAGGCCGACGAGACGGAAGCCGTAGCCACGCAGCTCTTCCATCGCCGCCGAGAGGTTGGTGACGCGTGTCACCGGCACGTGCTCATAGGCGCCGGACGCTGCCTTGAAGAACACACCCGTTTCATGCGGCGCATGGCGGGCGGTGGTGACGAGCGCCTTCACGCCGAAGGCCGCGCAGGAGCGGAGGATGGCCCCCACATTGTGCGGATCGGTGACCTGATCGAGCAGCACGACCAGACCGTCGCGCGGCACTTGGTCGAGGCGGGGCTGCTTGAGCGGCAGCGCTTCCAGCACCACGCCCTGATGCACCGCGTCCTGTCCGGTGAGGAGATGATCGAGAATGCGGGGGTGCACGATCTCGGGCGAGAGCGCTGCGGTCACGCCTTCTTCCTTCAGCCGCTGCAAGCCGTTTTCCGTGGCCCAAAGCTTCCGGATCTTGCGAGCCGGATTGGCCAGCACCGCCGCTGCCGAGTGGATGCCGTAGATGAGGTCGTTGCCGGGATCGGGCACGTGAGAAAGCGCCTTCGGACGATCGCCCTTCAGGCTGGCCGGAACAGGCTTCGGTTCGGTCTTGTCGCGGGGCGGGAAGGGGCGGCCCTTGCCGGGCTTGCCGAAGGGCTTGGCGGATTTGGACGAGGCTGATCTGGGCGGGAAGGTTTTGCGCATGGCGGCCAGCTATAGAGTGTGCTTGCCTGTGGTCCAAGCCATGTTTCGCTTGCAGCGTGCGGGCGGGTGTGTTTTTCAATCTCCATGGGGACTGGGGATCAATGAGACAGCGTTTGGCGGTTGTGGTGGTGTTCTTGCTCACACTGTGGGCGGGAACGGTTGCGGCGCAGGAGCAGGCGACACCGACCGCGCCGGCCGACTCTCAGCCAGCGGCAGAAGACACTGCTGCGCCGCGCAAGCTGGTGGTCGTCACCCGCGAGATCCCGCCCTTCATCATCAAGGACGGAGACAATTATACCGGTTTCTCCGCTGACCTCTGGCGCGAACTCGCCGAGCGCACCGGCATCGAATTCACCTGGCTCGAGAAGCGCAATGTCGGTGAAATCCTCGCGGCGGTCGAAAGCTCGGAGGCCGACCTCGGCATCGCCGCCATCTCCATCACCTCGGAACGCGAGCAGCGCTTCGACTTCTCCCAGCCGATGTTCGAATCCGGCCTGCAGGTGATGGTGCGCGAGGAAGCGCAAACCGGCATCACGCCCGCCAAGGTCTTCACCTATTTCACCCAGGGCGCCATGCCGTATCTGCTCGGCATCCTCGCACTGCTGATCTTCATTCCGGGTCATCTGGTCTGGTGGGCCGAGCGCAACCATGCGGAACTCGCCGTTCTCCCGGCACTACTTTCCCGGCATCTTCCATGCCATGGGCTGGGCGCTTTCGGCGGCGGCTGGCCAGCAGAACGACAATCCGCGTTCCCGCATCGGCCGCTTCACCTCGATCGCCGCGATCTTCGTGAGTCTTCTTTTCCTTACCTACTGGCAGGCGGAACTGACCTCGTCCTTCACGGTGCAGCAGCTTCAGGGCGGCATCCAGGGGCCTGACGACCTGCCGGGAAAGAGGGTGGGCACGGTGACCGGCTCCACCTCGGCGCAATGGGCCCAGCAGCACCGCGTGGGCGCGACCGAATTCCAGAACATCTCCCAGGCCTTCGAGGCCCTCGAAGGCGGCTCGCTGGAGGCGGTGGTCTATGATGCGCCGGTGCTGCTTTATCATTCCGCCACCACGGGCCGCGGCAAGGTGAGGGTGGTGGGACCGGTCTTCCGCAAGGAGAACTACGGCATCGTCTTCCCGCCGCGCTCGGGCTCCCCGCGCAAGGTCGACTACCGCAAGCGGGTGAACGAGGCCCTGCTGAAGATGCGCGAGGATGGCGCGTTTGACCGCATCTACAAGCGCTGGTTCACCACCGAGGAATAGCCGGGCGGCGGCCTGCATCTTCCGTCCTTCAAACGCTTGACACATTCGGCCTTGGACGGCATACACCGCGCCGCGAAAGGGCCCGTGAAAAACACGGGCCTGATTGCTGTTTGTAACCGGAAGTCGATTCGGGAGAATGTCCCGAGTGGCAAAGGGGGGGGACTGTAAATCCCCTGCTTTACGGCTTCGTAGGTTCGAGTCCTACTTCTCCCACCATCGTCTGGTGGCGGATCGACGACCGGTCACAGACGGCGGTTCAGTTTCGCGGGTGTAGCTCAATGGTAGAGCAGCAGCCTTCCAAGCTGAATACGAGGGTTCGATTCCCTTCACCCGCTCCAATTTTCCGGTTGCCCGCAGAGGCGGTGGCCCGGGCCTTTTAAAACCTCGATCAGCACCCCATTTACCGCCTTTGGGTTCAGCTCACAAAAAGCGGATTCCGGCCACTGCAACCTCTTGCAGTGCCGCATGAAGTTTTCTATGAGCGCGCCACTTTCGCATTCTGGAGGGTCACATGGCCAAAGAGAAATTCAACCGCGACAAGCCGCACTGCAACATTGGCACGATTGGTCACGTTGACCATGGCAAGACGTCCTTGACGGCAGCGATCACCAAGGTTCTTGCCGAGACGGGTGGCGCCACCTTCATGGCCTACGACCAGATCGACAAGGCTCCGGAAGAGAAGGCGCGCGGCATCACCATCAACACGGCGCACGTGGAATACCAGACGCAGAAGCGTCACTACGCGCACGTTGATTGCCCCGGCCACGCCGACTACGTGAAGAACATGATCACCGGTGCCGCCCAGATGGACGGCGCGATCCTGGTCGTGTCGGCTGCCGACGGCCCGATGCCGCAGACCCGCGAGCACATCCTGCTTGCCCGTCAGGTCGGCGTTCCGGCTCTGGTGGTGTTCATGAACAAGGTCGACATGGTCGACGATCCGGAGCTTCTGGACCTGGTGGAAATGGAAGTGCGCGAGCTTCTCTCGTCGTACCAGTTCCCGGGCGACAAGATCCCGATCATCAAGGGTTCGGCGCTGTGCGCGCTTGAAAACAAGAACCCCGAGCTTGGCCGTGACGCGATCCTGAAGCTGATGGCTGCCGTTGACGAATACATTCCGCAGCCGGAGCGTCCGAAGGACCAGCCGTTCCTGATGCCGATCGAAGACGTGTTCTCGATCTCGGGCCGTGGCACGGTCGTGACCGGCCGCGTCGAGCGTGGCATCGTGAAGGTTGGCGAGGAAGTCGAGATCGTCGGCATCCGCGACACGCAGAAGTCGACGGTGACGGGCGTTGAAATGTTCCGCAAGCTGCTCGACTCGGGTGAAGCGGGCGACAACATCGGCGCGCTTCTCCGCGGCATCGACAAGGACGCGGTTGAGCGCGGCCAGGTGCTGTGCAAGCCCGGCTCCGTGAAGCCGCACAAGAAGTTCAAGGCGGAAGCCTACATCCTGACGAAGGAAGAGGGTGGCCGTCACACGCCGTTCTTTGCCAACTACCGTCCGCAGTTCTACTTCCGCACGACCGACGTGACGGGTGTTGTGACGCTGCCGGCTGGCACGGAAATGGTGATGCCTGGCGACAACATCTCGTTCGACGTCGAACTGATCACGCCGATCGCCATGGAAGAGAAGCTCCGCTTCGCCATCCGTGAAGGCGGCCGCACCGTCGGCGCCGGCGTCGTCGCCAAGATCACCGAGTAATCCGTCAGTCCGCTGACGAAACGAAGGCCGCCGGGAAACCGGCGGCCTTTTTCTTTTGCCGGGATCACTCCAGCATCGTCATGGCCCACGCATGTGGGCCATCAGTCTCTGAACAAGAATTGCCGGCGTGGGGCGTGTGGCAAAGACTGATCCTCAACATGCGTGGAGGATGACGTAGAGTAGTGGTGAACGGACACCAGTTCGTCAGCTCCTGCTCCCGGCGCGAACTGGCCCGCTCCGGTGCGGGAAAGCTGGACTGAACGCCAGCAAACGAATGGACTAAGGGCGGGGCATCGGAGTCTGCTGCCATGTACTTGCCGCCCGCCTTTGCCGAAACGAACCCGGACGTCCAGTGGGAGATTGTCCGAGCCCATCCTCTCGGTCTGCTGGTCTCGCAAGGGCAGGAGGGACTTGTCGCCAATGCCATTCCCTTCGAGGCTGTCACGGCGGGAGATCCCGCGGTCCTCCGTGCCCACATGGCCAAGGGCAACGGACAATGGCAGACACTCGACGGGCAGGATGTGCTCGTCGTCTTCCAGGGCACCAACGCCTACATCACGCCTCAGTGGTATGCCTCCAAGAAGGAGCATGGCAAGGTCGTGCCGACGTGGAACTACGCGATGGTTCAGGTGCGAGGCCGCGCCCGCGTCATCGATGAGAAGGCGTGGCTCCACGCCCAGGTTTCGCGCCTCACCGACCATCACGAAGCGACGGTCGCGAATGGCCATGCCTGGAAGGCAAGCGACGCACCGGAGGATTTCATGCAATCCCAGCTGAAGGGGATTATCGGACTCGAGATCACGGTGCAGTCTGTCGAGGGCAAGCTGAAGGCGAGCCAGAACCGCCAGGCCGCGGACAGGGAAGGCGTTGTCGAGGGCTTGAGCGGGCAGGGCGCCGAACACCAACTCGCCATGGCGAAACTGGTGAACGACGCCGGAAAATGAGGTGGCTTACGCCGCCTTGCTCTGATCCCTTGCGCCGTCCCGTGCAGTCACGGTGAAGTGGGCGACGAGCTTGGCGAGTTCGATCGACTGTTCGGTGAGCGTGCGCGTTGCCGCCGTGGTTTCTTCGACCATCGCCGCATTCTGCTGGGTCACCATGTCCATCTGCTCGACGGCGGTATTCACTTCCTGAAGGCCGGTAGCCTGATACTCCGCACTCTCGGCAATCTCCGCCACGATCTCGTTGATCTCGGCGATGCGCTTGATGATCGAGGTGAGCGATGTGCCGGTTTCGGCCACCAGCCCCACACCCTGTTCCACTGCCGTCTGCGAGGAGGTGAGCAGGCCCTTGATCTCCTTTGCCGCTTCGGCGGAGCGCTGGGCGAGAGCACGCACTTCCGAGGCGACGACGGCGAAGCCGCGGCCAGCGTCTCCGGCGCGTGCTGCCTCGACGCCGGCATTGAGCGCCAGAAGATTGGTCTGGAAGGCGATCTCGTCCATCACGCCGATGATCTGCGAAATCTTGCGGGAGGTTTCTTCGATCTCGCGCATGGCGCCCACGGCGCGGTTCACCACCTCGCCGGAATGATCCGCTTCCTCCTTGGCCCGCGACACGACGGTGCGGGCGTTGATCGCGCCATTGGCGGCCTGCTTCACCTTGGCGGTGATCTCGGCCACGGCAGCAGCGGTTTCCTCGAGGTTCGCGGCCTGGTTTTCGGTACGCCGCGAGAGATCGTCGGACGCAACCGAAATCTCCTCGGTGCCTGACTTGATGCCGTCGGTGCCGCGGCGGACATGGGCGATGATCGCCTGCAGAGCATCAACCGTCTGGTTGAAGCGGAGGCGCAGCGCATCAAGCGCCGGCGGGAAGGGCTTGACGATCTTGTGGGTGAGATCGCCACGGGACAGATCCTCGAGGCCTGCCCCCAGTTCGCGGATCACATATTCGTTCTCGGATTTGGTGGCGTGATTGATCTGCGCCTGCTGTTTGAACACGGTGACGGCGCGGGCCATGCTGCCCACTTCATCCTTGCGGGCTTCAAAGGGCACCGCGATTTCGAGTTCACCCCCTGCAAGCCGCGTCATCACGCTCGACATGCTGGTGATGGCACGCACTACATAGCGCTGGCCTGCGAAGAGGACGAGCGCAAGGAAAGCGCCGAGGAAGGCCGCACTGCCGGTGCTGACCAGAAGCGCAAGGTCGGAATCGGCGAGGCTGACGCGCTCGCGTTCGGCGATGGTGTCGTAGACAAAGTCATCTTGCTTGCCGACGATGGTGACGAACTGGCGGAAATAGGCGGTGAGGGTGACGACGGTGGTCTCGATCTGCACCTTGTCCTTGGTCTGCAGGGCAGGGATCACGCTCTTTTCAAGCGTGTCCCAGAACAGCTTGCCGTACTTGTCGAAGGTGGTGCGGAAGGCCAGCCATTTTTCCTGGTCGAGGAACGGCTCGTTCTTCATCGTCTGGTCCCAGAAGGCCATGCGGTCGTTGAATTCCTTGTGCAAGTCCTTCCAGCGGGCAATCTGCTTGTCGAGGTTGACGCCCTGGGTGGCGGCGGTCTCGTGCGCCATCATCAGGGCCTCGTAGGGCAGGAGGGGCGGGGGCAGGTAGTCGGCCACCAGATCGTGGCCGTTGATGATGGCGCGGAATTTCTCGCTGCCGATCCGGTTCGTGAGGAACGCCTCCCGGTTGAACAGTGAGGAGGCGGTGACGGTAACGATGATAACCGCACCGGCGATCAGCATCATGCGGGCGATGGTCCAGCGGCCGTGACCGGCTGCGGCTGACGAGGCGTCTGCAGATTTCTTGAACACTGTATATCCTAGTATCTTCAGTTGAGCTGGATTTGGGAATACAGGCTCTAGCTGGCATGAAACTTGTCAATTCCCGCCTGCTCGACTGACAAGTTGCCAGCGGATCAGCGGTTTACAAGGTTCGATCCGGTGGAAGGACCGGAGCGGAGGCGGGCTTCTCGGCCGCCTTGCCGCGCAGCCGGTTGTACTCCTCGAGGCTCATCATGATGAGCCGGGGCTTGCCCCGCTGGGTGATGGTGACCGGGGCCTGCAGGGCCCGGGCAATGATGTCGCCCGACTTGCGGGACAGATCGGAGGTTGAGTAGCGCATGGCCCCATATACAGTATTGTTGCAAATTACGCAAATGCTGTATTTGTTGTATGTCAAGGACAAAGATTTCGTCTGTTGACGGACGGTCCTCAAGGCTCTAAAGCCCGCCCATCACACACATAGACACATGGTCCAGCCGCGCCCGACCGGCGCTGCTGGACCTTGTACTAGGGGTATAGCTCAGTTGGTAGAGCGGCGGTCTCCAAAACCGCAGGTCGTGGGTTCGAGCCCTACTGCCCCTGCCACTTTACAGGCCGTTGAATCGGTGGGGGTGCGGTCCCACATAGTGCGGTTCAGCGTATTGTAACCAAAGGAAAAACGATGGCCAAAAGCAATCCGGTGGAATTCCTGCGGGAAGTTCGCGAAGAGGGCAGGAAAATCACCTGGCCGACCCGTCGCGAGCTCGGCATCTCGACTGTCATGGTTCTGGTCATGGTGGTCGCTGCTTCCCTGTTCTTCCTCGGCGTCGACGCGATTCTCAAATGGGTCGTGGACGGCGTGCTCTTTGGATTCTGATCTGGATTAAACGAGGCCCACACCCCACATGGCGAAACGCTGGTACATCGTCCACACCTATTCGAACTTCGAAAAGAAGGTGATGGAAGACATCAAGAAGCAGGTTGTCCAGAAGAAGCTGGACGAGCTCTTCGAGCAGGTGATCGTTCCGACCGAGGAAGTGGTGGAAATCCGCCGCGGCCGCAAGTTCAAGACCGAACGCCGCTTCTTCCCCGGCTATGTGCTGGTCAAGGTCGATCTTACCGACGAGGCCTTCCACCTCATCAAGAACACCCCGAAGGTCACGGGGTTCCTTGGTTCCGGCCTGAAACCCGTTCCGATCAGCGATGCCGAAGCGGCCCGCATTCTCAATCAGGTGGCCGAAGGCGTCGAGAAGCCCAAGACCACGATCCACTTCGAAGTGGGCGAGCAGGTGCGCGTGGCCGATGGTCCGTTCGCCTCGTTCAACGGCCAGGTCGAGGAAGTGGACGAAGAGCGTTCGCGGCTCAAGGTCGCGGTCTCGATCTTCGGCCGCCCGACTCCGGTCGAGCTGGAATACGGCCAGGTCGAAAAGATGAAATGAGTTTTTCCTCCGTACCCGGAGGAAACGAGCGCTGAGGAGTGTCCGCCTTCAGCCACCCGCAAGGGGAGACGAGGACACGACATGAAACCCCGTGGGAGGCGAAAGCCGCACCACTAACCTTTGAAGAAGGGAACATAGAATGGCGAAAAAAGTCGTCGGCTATGTCAAGCTGCAGGTTCCTGCAGGACAGGCCAACCCGTCGCCGCCGATCGGACCGGCCCTCGGTCAGCGCGGCCTCAACATCATGGAATTCTGCAAGGCCTTCAATGCCGCCACGCAGAAGATGGAACCGGGCTCGCCCGTTCCGGTGGTCATCACCGCCTACCAGGACAAGTCCTTCACCTTCGAGATGAAGGCTCCGCCGGCGTCCTACTTCCTCAAGAAGGCCGCCAAGATCAACGCCGGCTCCAAGGAGCCGGGCAAGAACCTGGTCGGCAAGGTGACCATGGCTCAGTGCCGTGAAATCGCCGAGCAGAAGCTGCAGGGCATGAACGCCCGTGACCTCGAGGCAGGCGCCCGCGAAATCGCCGGTTCCGCCCGCTCGATGGGCCTTGAAGTGGTGGGAGACTGAGCATCATGACAAAGCTTCCCAAGCGCATGCAGAAGAGCCACGCCGGCGTTGAAGCCGGCAAGGCCTATGGCCTCGACGAAGCCGTGAAGCTCGTCAAGGAACGTGCCATCGCCAAGTTCGACGAGACCATCGAAGTCTCGATGAACCTCGGCGTCGATCCGCGCCACGCCGACCAGATGGTCCGCGGCGTGTGCAACCTGCCGAACGGTTCGGGCCGCAAGGTCCGCGTCGGCGTGTTCGCCAAGGGTCCGAAGGCCGAAGAGGCCAAGAAGGCCGGTGCTGACGTTGTCGGCGCCGAAGATCTCTTCGAGATCGTCAACAAGGGCACGATCGACTTCGACCGCTGCATCGCCACGCCGGACATGATGGGCCTCGTCGGCCGTCTCGGCAAGGTGCTCGGCCCGCGCAACATGATGCCGAACCCCAAGGTCGGTACCGTGACGATGGACGTGACCGCGGCGGTGAAGGCTGCCAAGGGCGGCGCCGTCGAGTTCCGCGTGGAAAAGGCCGGCATCGTGCAGGCCGGCGTCGGCAAGGCCTCGTTCTCGGCCGAGCAGATCGCCCAGAACGTGCGCGCCTTCGTGGACGCCGTGAACAAGGCCAAGCCCGCAGGTGCCAAGGGCACCTACGTGAAGAAGATTTCGATCTCGTCCACCATGGGCCCCGGCGTCAAGGTTGATGCCGCCAGCACCGGTACGGCGTGATCCTGAAGAATACCGGGCCGCGGTGGAAACACTGCGGCGCGGCTGCCTGAAGCCTCACGGCTGAAGGCACTCCTGTCCGAGATTGCCGGCGCGGCGCCTCACGGTTCCGCTTAATCACGAAAGCCAGCATGAGATGGGTCAAGACGGAATTCGAATTGCCACACACGTGGCCGTTCAGTCGGTTGAGACCTCAGAACCCCTGCGTAACAGGGGGGACAGGCCAAGAGCGTTGCAGGAGCAATCCTGCAACAGGTCCAACCGGTGGGATGGCAACATCCCGCCACAACGGAGAGAGCAAGTGGAAAGAGCTGAAAAGAAAGAGCTCGTCGCGTCGTTCAACACCGTGGCCAAAACCACAGGTGTGCTCGTCGTGGCCCACAACAAAGGCTTGACTGCGAACCAGGTCCTCGACCTGCGGAACAAGATGGCCAAGGCGGGCGCGACCGTAAAGGTCGTGAAGAACCGCCTTGCTGTGCGCGCTCTCGAAGGCACCGACGCTGCCGGAATCGCAAAGCTGTTCACGGGCCCCACCATGGTGGCCTATGGCGCTGACCCGGTTTCGGCCCCGAAGGTGGCTGCCGACTTCGCCAAGGCCCACGAGAAGTTCGTGGTGCTTGGCGGTGCCCTCGGCAAGACCACCCTCGATGCCAATGGCGTCAAGGCACTCGCGGAACTGCCGTCGCTTGACCAACTGCGCGGCAAGATCATCGGGCTCATTCAGGCCCCGGCGACGAAGATCGCCGGCGTCCTGCAGGCGCCCGCTGGCCAGCTGGCCCGCGTGTTCAATGCCTACGCCACGAAGAGCTGATGCACGGCTTGTTGAACTGAACCGATAACCGACTGACAAAAGAGAGTAACTGAAATGGCTGATCTCGCCAAAATCGTTGAAGACCTTTCGAGCCTGACCGTCCTGGAAGCCGCCGAGCTGTCCAAGCTTCTCGAAGAGAAGTGGGGCGTTTCCGCTGCCGCTCCGGTGGCTGTTGCTGCTGCCGGTGGCGCTGCCGCCGGTGCTGCCCCGGCTGAAGAGAAGACCGACTTCACCGTCGTTCTCGCCTCTGCCGGCGACAAGAAGATCGAAGTCATCAAGGAAGTCCGCGCCATCACCGGTCTGGGCCTCAAGGAAGCCAAGGACCTGGTCGAAGGCGCTCCGAAGACCGTGAAGGAAGGCGTGCCGAAGAAGGACGCCGAAGAAATGAAGAAGAAGCTCGAGGCCGCTGGCGCCAAGGTCGAGCTGAAGTAACGCGTTTCGCCGCCGGCATCCGGATCACTCCGGGTGCCGGTGGTGACTTGGTGAACCACAACGGTTTGTTTGAAAGTCCGGAGCGGGTTTTCGAGCAAGCCGTTTGGTGCGTCTCAGGCGCACCGTTGATGAAATTGTTGTGACAGGGAAGACAAGATGGCCGATACCCGTACGACCGCAGCTAGCCGCAAGCGCATCCGCAAAGTGTTTGGCAAGGGCATTGAAGTTGCCGAAATGCCGAACCTCATCGAGGTGCAGCGCGAATCCTACGACCAGTTCCTCCAGGTGAAGGAACCGGCCGGGGGCCGCCTCAACGAGGGCCTGCAGTCGGTGTTCAAGTCGGTGTTTCCGATTTCGGATTTCGCCGGCCAGGCCGTGCTCGAATTCGTCCGCTACGAATTCGAGGCGCCGAAGTTCGACGTCGACGAGTGCCAGCAGCGCGGCATGACCTTCGCGGCACCTCTCAAGGTGACGCTGCGCCTGATCGTGTTCGAAGTCGATCCGGACACCCAGGCCAAGTCGGTCAAGGACATCAAGGAGCAGGACGTCTACATGGGCGACATTCCGCTCATGACCAAGAACGGCACCTTCGTGGTGAACGGCACCGAGCGCGTGATCGTTTCCCAGATGCACCGTTCGCCGGGCGTCTTCTTCGACAACGACAAGGGCAAGAGCCACTCCTCGGGCAAGATCCTGTTCGCCGCCCGCGTCATTCCCTACCGTGGCTCGTGGCTTGACTTCGAGTTCGACGCCAAGGACATCATCCACGCCCGTATCGACCGCCGCCGCAAGCTGCCGGTGACGACGCTGCTCTATGCCCTCGGCATGGCCAGCGAAGAAATCCTGCACACCTTCTACAAGTCGGTGCCCTACACCGCCACGAAGGACGGCTGGAAGACCCCGTTCAACCCCGAGCGCTTCAAGGGCATCAAGCCCGCCGTTGATCTCGTGGACGCCAAGACCGGCCAGGTCGTGGTCGAAGCCGGCAAGAAGATCACGCCGCGCCTTGCCCGCAAGATCGCCGAAGACGGCACCAAGGAACTGCTGCTGCGTGACGAGGACCTTTACGGTCACTATCTCGCCGACGAACTGGTGAACGCCGAAACGGGCGAGATCTACGGCGAAGCCGGCGACGAGCTCACCGAGAAGTCGCTCAATGCGCTGAAGGACCAGGGCTTCAAGACTCTGAACCTGCTCGACATCGACCACATCAACACCGGCGCCTACATCCGCAACACGCTGAAGGCCGACAAGGTGGAAAGCTACGAGCAGGCGCTCGTGGAAATCTACCGCGTCATGCGCCCGGGCGAACCGCCGACCCGCGAAGGTGCGGAAGCCCTGTGGAACGGCCTGTTCTTCGACCAGGAGCGCTATGACCTCTCGGCCGTGGGCCGCGTGAAGATGAACATGCGCCTTGAGCTCGACGTGCCGGACACCATCCGCGTGCTGCGCAAGGAAGACATCCTCGAAGTCATCAAGGTCCTGCACAACCTGCGCGACTCGAAGGGCGACGTGGACGACATCGACCACCTCGGCAACCGCCGTGTGCGCTCGGTGGGCGAGCTCATGGAAAACCAGTACCGCCTCGGCCTCGTCCGCATGGAGCGCGCCATCAAGGAGCGCCTGTCCTCGGTCGATATCGACACGGTGATGCCGCATGACCTGATCAACGCCAAGCCCGCGGCTGCCGCGGTGCGCGAGTTCTTCGGTTCCTCGCAGCTCTCGCAGTTCATGGATCAGACCAACCCGCTCTCGGAAATCACCCACAAGCGCCGTCTCTCGGCCCTTGGCCCGGGCGGTCTGACCCGTGAGCGCGCCGGCTTCGAAGTCCGTGACGTGCACACCACGCACTACGGCCGCATCTGCCCGATCGAAACGCCGGAAGGCCCGAACATCGGCCTGATCAACTCGCTCGCCACCTACGCGCGCGTGAACAAGTACGGCTTCATCGAGACGCCCTACCGCAAGGTGGTGAACGGCAAGGTGACCAACGAGGTGAAGTACCTCTCGGCCATCGAAGAGTTCTAAGTACTACATCGGCCAGGCCAACGTCGCCCTCACCAAGGAAGGCAAGTTCGCCGACGAACTCGTGGTCGTGCGCCATCACGGCGACGTGCTGCAGATGCCGGCTGACCGTGTCGACTTCATCGACGTGTCGCCGAAGCAGATCGTCTCGGTTGCCGCAGCGCTCATCCCGTTCCTCGAGAACGACGACGCCAACCGCGCCCTCATGGGTTCGAACATGCAGCGTCAGGCCGTGCCGCTGGTGCGCTCGTCGGCGCCCTTCGTCGGCACCGGCATGGAAGCCGTCGTGGCGCGTGACTCGGGTGCTGCCATCACTGCGCGCCGCGCCGGTGTGGTGGACCAGGTGGACGCCAAGCGCATCGTCATCCGCGCCACGGAAGAAACCGATCCGTCGAAGCCTGGCGTCGACATCTACACACTGTCGAAGTTCCAGCGCTCGAACCAGTCGACCTGCATCAACCAGCGTCCGCTGGTGCGCGTGGGCGACGTGATCGGGGCAGGGGACATCATCGCCGACGGCCCGTCGACCGAGCTGGGCGATCTCGCCCTCGGCCAGAACGTGCTTGTCGCCTTCATGCCCTGGAACGGCTACAACTTCGAAGATTCGATCCTCCTCTCCGAGCGCATCGTGAAGGACGACGTGTTTACCTCGATCCACATCGAGGAATTCGACGTGATGGCCCGTGACACCAAGCTCGGCCCGGAAGAAATCACCCGCGACATTCCGAACGTCGGTGAAGAATCGCTCCGCAACCTCGACGAAGCGGGCATCGTCTACATCGGCGCCGAAGTGAAGCCGGGCGACATCCTCGTCGGCAAGATCACGCCGAAGGGCGAAAGCCCGATGACGCCGGAAGAAAAGCTGCTCCGCGCCATCTTCGGCGAAAAGGCCTCCGACGTGCGCGACACGTCGCTGCGCCTGCCGCCGGGCGTGTCAGGCACCATCGTCGAAGTGCGCGTCTTCAACCGCCACGGTGTGGACAAGGACGAACGCGCCCTCTCGATCGAGCGCGAAGAGATCGAACGTCTCGCCAAGGACCGCGACGACGAAATGAACATCCTCGACCGCAACTCCTATGGCCGCCTCAAGGACTTCCTGAACGGCAAGGTGGCAACGTCTGGCCCGCGCGGCCACAAGCTCGAGGGCAAGATCTCGACGGCGCAGCTGGACGACATTCCGCGCTCGCAGTGGTGGAACATCGCCCTTGGCAACGACAAGGCCATGGCCGAACTCGAAGCCATGAAGGTGCAGTACGACGAGTCCAAGAAGGCGCTGGAAACGCGCTTCATGGACAAGGTCGAAAAGCTGCAGCGTGGCGACGAACTGCCGCCGGGCGTGATGAAGATGGTCAAGGTCTTCGTCGCCGTGAAGCGCAAGATCCAGCCGGGCGACAAGATGGCCGGCCGCCACGGCAACAAGGGCGTCGTCTCGCGCATCGTTCCGCAGGAAGACATGCCGTACCTGGAAGACGGTACGCCGGTCGACATCGTGCTGAACCCGCTGGGCGTGCCGTCGCGCATGAACGTCGGCCAGATCCTTGAAACCCATCTGGGTTGGGCCTGCGCCGGCATGGGCAAGAAGGTCGGCAAGATGCTGGAAGCCTATCGCGAGAGCGAGAAGGTGAAGCCGCTGCGTGACGGCCTCGTGGAGATCTATGGCAAGAACCAGGAGATCGAAGCGCTCGATGACAGCCAGGTCGTCGAGTACGCCGAGAACGTCAAGAAGGGCGTGCCGATTGCAACGCCGGTGTTCGACGGTGCCCGCGAAGAGGACATCGCCCGGATGCTGACCGATGCAGGTCTCTCCACCTCGGGCCAGATCGACCTCTACGACGGCAAGACCGGCGAGAAGTTCGATCGCAAGGTGACCGTGGGCTACATCTATATGCTGAAGCTCCACCACCTCGTGGACGACAAGATCCACGCCCGCTCGATCGGTCCGTACTCGCTCGTCACCCAGCAGCCGCTGGGCGGCAAGGCGCAGTTCGGCGGACAGCGCTTCGGTGAAATGGAAGTCTGGGCCCTTGAAGCTTACGGTGCAGCCTACACGCTGCAGGAAATGCTCACCGTCAAGTCGGACGACGTGGCAGGCCGCACGAAGGTTTACGAAGCCATCGTGCGCGGCGACGACGCCTTCGAAACGGGCATTCCCGAAAGCTTCAACGTGCTCGTGAAGGAAATGCGGTCGCTCGGCCTCAATGTGGAGCTGCAAAGCTCGCAGGGCGCCAACGCTGCCCCGCCCGCGCAAGCGGCCGAGTAAGCCTTTCAGTCACCCGCGTTCCGAGCAGATTACGTTTTTAAAGGCGGCCCCCGCCGCCAAAGAGGAGAACAGGACACATGAACCAAGAGGTCATGAACGTCTTCAACCCTGCAGTTCCGGTTCAGGTCTTCGACCAGATCCGCATCTCGATTGCGAGCCCGGAAAAGATCCTTTCCTGGTCTTTCGGCGAGATCAAGAAGCCTGAAACGATCAACTACCGCACCTTCAAGCCGGAGCGCGACGGCCTGTTCTGCGCCCGCATCTTCGGCCCGGTGAAGGACTACGAGTGCCTGTGCGGCAAGTACAAGCGCATGAAGTACAAGGGCATCATCTGCGAAAAGTGCGGCGTTGAAGTCACGCTTTCGAAGGTGCGGCGCGAGCGCATGGGCCACATCGAGCTTGCTGCTCCCGTCGCCCACATCTGGTTCCTGAAGTCGGTGCCGAGCCGCATTGCCACGCTGCTCGACATGACGCTCAAGGACGTGGAGCGCATCCTCTACTTCGAAAACTACATCGTGGTTGAGCCCGGTCTCACGCCGCTCAAGCAGAACATGCTGCTGAGCGAGAACGAGTACCTCAAGGCCCAGGAAGACTATGGCGAGGACAGCTTCACTGCCGCGATCGGCGCCGAAGCCATCCGCGACATGCTGATGTCGATCAACCTCGAGCAGCTCAAGGAGCAGCTCCGCGAGGAACTGCGCGTCGCCACCGGCGACCTGAAGCCGAAGAAGATCGCTAAGCGCCTGAAGCTCGTCGAGAACTTCATGGAGTCGGGCAACCGTCCGGAGTGGATGATCCTCACCGTCGTTCCGGTCATTCCGCCGGAACTGCGTCCGCTCGTTCCGCTCGATGGTGGCCGTTTCGCCACCTCGGACCTGAACGACCTCTATCGCCGCGTCATCAACCGCAACAACCGCCTGAAGCGACTGATGGAGCTGAAGGCGCCGGACATCATCGTGCGCAACGAAAAGCGCATGCTGCAGGAAGCCGTTGACGCGCTGTTCGACAACGGCCGCCGCGGCCGTGTCATCACCGGCGCCAACAAGCGTCCGCTGAAGTCGCTCTCCGACATGCTCAAGGGCAAGCAGGGCCGCTTCCGCCAGAACCTGCTCGGCAAGCGCGTCGACTACTCCGGCCGTTCGGTGATCGTCGTCGGTCCCGAAATGAAGCTGCATCAGTGCGGCCTGCCGAAGAAGATGGCGCTCGAGCTGTTCAAGCCCTTCATCTACTCGCGTCTGGAGGCCAAGGGCCTTTCGACCACGGTGAAGCAGGCCAAGAAGCTGGTGGAGAAGGAAAAGCCGGAAGTCTGGGATATCCTCGACGAGGTCATCCGCGAACATCCGGTGCTGCTCAACCGCGCGCCCACGCTGCACCGTCTCGGCATCCAGGCCTTCGAGCCCGTGCTGATCGAAGGCAAGGCGATCCAGCTTCACCCGCTGGTCTGCACCGCCTTCAACGCCGACTTCGACGGCGACCAGATGGCCGTTCACGTGCCGCTGTCGCTTGAAGCCCAGCTTGAAGCCCGCGTGCTGATGATGGCGACCAACAACGTTCTCCATCCGGCGAACGGCCAGCCGATCATCGTGCCGTCGCAGGACATCGTTCTTGGTCTCTACTATCTGTCGATCAGCCACAACAACGAGCCGGGCGAGGGCAAGACCTTCGCGTCGCTCTCGGAAGTGGAACACGCGCTGGCGAACGGCGTGGTGACGCTCCATGCCAAGATCAAGGCCCGCGTCAAGGACACGGCTGCCGATGGCAAGGTGCGCAACCGCATCGTGGAAACCACGCCGGGCCGCCTGCGCATCGGCGAGCTTCTGCCGCTTTCGCAGAACATCACCTATGACCTCTGCAACAAGCTGATGACCAAGCGCGAGATCTCCAAGATGATCGACGCGGTCTATCGCCACTGTGGCCAGAAGGAAGCGGTGATCTTCTGCGACCGCATCATGGCGCTCGGTTTCTACAACGCCTACAAGGCCGGCATTTCCTTCGGCAAGGATGACATGGTCATCCCGAAGAAGAAGGAGCAGCTCGTTGCCCAGACGCGCGAAAGCGCCAAGGAGTTCGAGCAGCAGTACATCGACGGCCTGATCACCCAGGGCGAAAAGTACAACAAGGTCGTGGACGCCTGGGCCAAGTGCTCCGACGCCGTGGCCGAAGCCATGATGGCCGAGATCAGCGCCGTCAAGGTCGACGACGCCACCAAGCGCGAGAAGCCCATCAACTCGATCTACATGATGAGCCACTCGGGTGCCCGTGGTTCGCCCACCCAGATGCGTCAGCTCGCCGCCATGCGCGGCCTGATGACCAAGCCGTCGGGCGAGATCATCGAAACGCCGATCATCTCGAACTTCAAGGAAGGCCTCTCGGTTCTCGAGTACTTCAACTCCACCCACGGCGCCCGCAAGGGTCTGGCCGACACCGCCCTGAAGACGGCGAACTCCGGCTATCTCACCCGCCGTCTGGTGGACGTGGCCCAGGACGCCATCATCTCGGAAGAAGATTGCGGGACGCAGCACTACATCACCACGCGTCCGATCATCGACGCCGGTGAAATCATCGTGTCGCTCGGCACCCGCATCCTCGGCCGTACCGCGGCCCAGGACATCACTGACCCGACCTCCGGCGACGTCCTCGTGGCGGCCGGCATCGAGATCAGCGAAGCCGACGTGGAGAAGATCGAGAAGGCCGGCATTCCGGAAGTGCGCATCCGTTCGGTGCTCACCTGCGAAACCAAGTTCGGCGTCTGCGGCAAGTGCTATGGCCGCGACCTCGCACGTGGCACGCCTGTGAACATGGGCGAAGCCGTGGGCGTCATCGCCGCCCAGTCGATCGGTGAACCCGGCACGCAGCTCACCATGCGTACCTTCCACATCGGTGGCGCTGCCCAGGTGCTCGACGACTCCTACGTCGAAGCCAACGTTGACGGCACGGTTGAAATCCGCAACCGCGCCATCGCCAAGGACTCGAGCGGCAAGCTCGTGGTCATGGGCCGCAACGTCGCCATCATCATCAAGGACGCCAAGGGCAACGAACGCGCCACCCACAAGGTGGGCTACGGTTCGCGCCTCTTCGTCGACCAGGGTGACACGGTGAAGCGCGGCCAGCGCATTGCCGAGTGGGATGCCTATACCCGTCCGATCCTCACCGAGGTGGATGGTATCGTGGCCTTCGAAGACGTCGTTGACGGTGTGTCCGTGAACGAAGTGGTCGACGAAGCGACAGGCATCACCAACCGCGTGATCATCGACTGGCGCTCCAACCAGCGCGGCTCGTCGCTGAAGCCCGCCATCGTCATCAAGGACGAAAAGGGCGAAGTGAAGAAGCTGGCGCGTGGCGGCGAAGCCCGTTACCTGCTCTCGGTCGACGCCATTCTCTCGGTCGATCCGGGCTCCAAGGTGGGTGCCGGCGACGGCCTTGCGCGTAATCCGCTGGAAAGCGCCAAGACCCGCGACATCACCGGCGGTCTGCCGCGTGTGGCCGAACTGTTCGAAGCGCGCCGTCCGAAGGACGCCGCCGTCATCGCCGAAATCTCGGGCAAGATCGAGTTCGGCCGCGACTACAAGAACAAGCGCCGCATCCGCATCGTTCCGCAGGAGGAAGGCCGCGATCCGGTCGAATACCTGATCCCGAAGGGCAAGCACCTTCCGGTCCAGGAAGGCGACTTCATCGAGAAGGGCGAGTACATCATGGACGGCAATCCTGCCCCCCATGACATCTTGGCGATCAAGGGCGTGGAGGAGCTTGCCTCCTACCTCGTCAATGAAATCCAGGAAGTGTACCGCCTGCAGGGCGTGAGCATCAACGACAAGCACATCGAAGTGATTGTCCGCCAGATGCTGCAGAAGGTCGAGATCACCGACGCCGGCGAATCCACCATGCTGGTGGGCGAGCAGGTGGACCGCGAGGAACTCGATCACGAGAACGCCAAGCTGGAAGCCGAAGGCCGCCGTCCGGCCTCGGGCCAGCCGGTGCTGCTCGGCATCACCAAGGCCTCGCTGCAGACGCGTTCCTTCATCTCGGCCGCCTCGTTCCAGGAAACGACCCGCGTTCTCACCGATGCTTCGGTGCAGGGCAAGATCGACACCCTGGACGGCCTCAAGGAAAACGTCATCGTTGGCCGTCTCATCCCGGCCGGTACGGGTGGCATGCTCTCGCGTCTCCGCCAGGTGGCGGACAAGCGCGACAAGCTCATCCTCGAGGAGCAGACCAAGACGCAGCTTCCGCCTGCTGCTGCGGAATAAGCTCCGCACACAGACAAAAGCAGAAAGGCCCGGAGCGATCCGGGCCTTTTTCCTTTCAGAGCGCCGCCACTGCCTTGGCAATGATGAGAAGTGCCAGCACCGCAAGCAGCGCCAGGATGGCGCGGCGGAACTTCGCTTCATCGGTTTTGCGGAAGGCGTGGCCGCCCACCCAGATGCCGGCGATCAGGGCGGGGAGATAGAGCGCGGCGCGCACCAGCGTCTCCCTGCCCACCAGATCAGCCATGCCCGACATGAAGCCAAGCCCGATTACGTCGAGGGCGAGGAAGAACATGACGAGCGAAGCCCGGCCTGCGGCAGCACCCGCAGGCGAGGCGAAATAGAACAGGATCACCGGCGGCCCGCCGATCCCGAAGGCGCCGTTGGCGATCCCTGCGGCAAGCCCGGCGGACACTGTCATGGCCGGACCAGGCATGCCGCGGAAGCTGTATCCCGCCGCCATCAGCGAGACGGAGAGCAGGACGAAGAGACCCAGCGCAATCTGCAGGGGCGGGGCAGGGAGCGTACTCAGGAACCAGACGCCCACTGGGGTGCCGATCAAAGCGCCGGCCAATAGCGGCGCCATGGAGCGCCAGTGGATGTGCCGCCACACCGATGGGAGCAGGTGCAGGCTCGCCACGATCTCCATCAGGAAGATGGGCGGAAAGATCTGCTGCGGCGGATAGAGCAGCGACAGCGCCGAAATGGCGAGCAGCGAGAAACCGAATCCGGAAAAGCCGCGGACGATTGCCGCCAGAAAGACGATGAGAAGCGAGAGCGCCAGGCTCGCGTCGAATGCCGTGTCCATGGCCGGACCATAGGCGGAGGACGGTGCGTGCGCGGTGTTCCACCCAGGCTACAAAGCTGGCTCCAGAAATGAAAAGGCCCGGATCGAAATCCGGGCCCCCCCGCGCAGCAATCCCGCGACCGCAATCGGACGCGCAAAGAAGGTGCACAGTCACTTTGACGATGAAGCAACGTCAGCTACGCAATTCTTGGTGATTGCCCGCCCGTTGCCATTTTCCCTGCTGGTGATCCCCCGCTCGGGAGTTAGTGGACGACGCTCAGGACGTGGGCACTGTCGGGTTCGATCAGGCCGATCATGGCACCCGTCGCGTCGGTGACAACGGCAAGCTTGCCCACACCCGGCACGGCTACGGGAGGACGCATTACCTCACCTCCGGACGTGCTGGTTGCGGCCTCAGCGGCATCGATGTCTTCGACCGAAAGGTAGGTCATCCAATGCGAGGGAATGCCCTCGTATTCTGGTGCAGTGAGTTCGAACACGCCGCCCACGGGCTTTCCGTCCTTGCGGGCAATCCAGTAGCCGGAACCGTCAGGCAGGCTCGTCGGCTCGAACTCCCAACCCAGGGTACGTCCATAGAAGGCGAGTGCAGCTTCCGGTTCCCAGGTGTTCAGCTCGTGCCACCAATGGCGTTGCGGCATGGTCATCTTTGTTATCTCCCTCGCTTAGAAAACGCTGATTCATGTCGCCGTGAGGGTTAAGGTGTCCGGGACGTTTGGCGGGAGAAGGGCTGGATTGTGGCAGAGTGCAGCCGTGGATTGCCACAATTGCAACCGCTAACGGCAGGTTAACCGCGACCCCCTATGATATTTCCTCCAAGAGTCAGTGTGTTGGGGTTGCGTATGTCCCGGAATGAAATCAGGCTGGATCAGATCCAGCAGCGCCTCGCCGGTTCGGGCCGCCCCCGCCAGACCCAGTACGACGAATATGGTTACCCCATCCCGGAACGCCCCCAGCAGGATTTTCCGGACTCTTCCGACAGCGGCACCACTATCAATGCGGCCTTCGTGGCAACGATCATCGCCGCCAGCATCACCGCTGGCATGGGCACCTTCTATTTCATGGATAACGGCCTGCCGTCCTTCAACCTGAGTCTTGGTGGTCTCGGTTCATCGAACGCGGAAGTGGCCTCGGGCTCGGTGCTTGATCCCGTCTGCGGCAAGAACTGGCAGGCAGATGTTCCGAACACGGATCAAATGTACTGCTACCTCACGCGCCAGGTCTACAGGCTCTGCGATAAGGATGAACACACGGCGCTGCTTGCCACCATCAAGCGCTACGACAAGGACTACAAAGTCTGGCACCGCCAGTTCATGGGCGCCACCTTCAAGTCGATCGGCAAGATCCAGACGCAGGGCATGCAGCTTGGCCTTGAAGCGGCAAAGCTGGACCACATGAAGGACGGCGACAAGGGACAGGACGAGCAGTTCAAGAAGGTGCTCGACATCTCCGGTGACATCATGCGTCCGACCAACGACATCCTTGCCCAGCGGGTGAACAAGATTCCGGAATACGAACTCGAGAACGCCGCCTACACCCTCGTCAAGGGCGGCTACATCGAGGCCAGGGACTTCAAGGGCTCCAAGCCCGATTTCATCGCCACGGCTCTGAAGCGGGCAGGGAAGGTGAAGACAGCATGCCCAAACCGGGAGGGCTGACATGACCTTCGGGCAGGGGCGGATCATCTTCAGCGTCATCAGCTTTGCCCTGTTCGGCACCTTCTATTTGCCCAGCGGCTGGACTGTGGCGATGCCCACGTGGGGTGAGCCACCCACCTCGATCCTCTCATCCAAGTGCGAGCGCCTGTGGCTGGACGAGGCCCGGAACGATTCTGCCCTTGAGTGCTATCTGACCTCCCAGCCCTCGCGCCTGTGCCGGGAAGGCGAGAAGGCCCATCTGCTCTGGTTCATGAAGCGCTATCAGGTGGCCCGCACCCAGTTCGACGCCAAGCTCTGGAAGGCGGTGACGGCCGTTGGCCTCGGCATGGCCAATCCGCCCGAGCCCGGTGCGGATGGTAAACGGGATGGCGTAGCCGCCCACTTCAACAAACTCTCCGCCGCCCAAGCGGCCCGCCTGAAGGCGGACGAGGCCTTTGTCCGGGCCATGAAGATGCCGACCCGGACGGACGCCGACCTCTCGGCCATGGTTCGCCGTCTGGCCGAGAAGGGCTATGTCACGGCCGATGACTTCGGCTGGGGCAGCCCGGACTGGGTGAGCGAGGCCTTCGAGGGCACCCTGAAGGTGAACGCCGCCTGTCCGAAACCCGAGGCCTGAGAGGGTCCGGACCGCTCATCCGATTCCGCAATGCAACAGGGCAGAGTTGTGACGCGCCCCGCCGGCCTTGCCATCTTCCCTCTTTCAAGCCATTGAAAGGCGGGTTTTTTCGCTGTCAAGAGAAGGCGGTGGAAAAGTGTTGACGACACCGCAGCCAATCAGTACAAGCGCGCCAACTTCCGAGACTGCAGGCCGTCGGAGCTTCGCGCTCACGAAACGCTGACACGGAAGGAAAGAAAAGACATTCAAGAACAAGCCCTCCAGACCAGGCCGGTTTGCAGGGCCTCTGGTTTTGAGCACTGGAAAGTCCCCGGACCGGACATTCCACGTGCTTTTTGTCGTGTTTGAAACCCGGTTCGAAGAATTTTGCCAAGGTAGAGACAAGGCACGATGCCGACGATCAACCAGTTGCTGCGCAAAGCCCGCACGAAGCCCACCTATCGCAACAAGGTGCCGGCGATGCAGGCATGCCCCCAGAAGCGTGGTGTTTGCACCCGCGTCTACACGACGACCCCCAAGAAGCCGAACTCGGCCCTCCGCAAGGTGGCCAAGGTTCGCCTCACCAACGGCTTCGAAGTGGTGAGCTACATTCCGGGCGAAGGCCACAACCTGCAGGAACACTCTGTCGTCATGATCCGTGGCGGCCGTGTGAAGGACCTGCCGGGCGTTCGCTATCACATCATCCGCGGCGTGCTCGATACCCAGGGCCTGCCGAAGCGTCGTCAGCGCCGTTCCAAGTATGGCGCGAAGCGTCCGAAGTAAGAGAGGTCAGCAATGTCCCGTCGCCATCGCGCAGAAAAGCGTCTGATCAACCCGGATCCGAAGTTCGGTGATCTCGTCGTCTCCAAGTTCATGAACAACCTCATGGAGCAGGGCAAGAAGTCGGTCGCCGAAACCATCGTTTACGGCGCCCTTGAAGCCATCCAGGCCAAGGCCAAGTCCGATCCGGTGCAGATGTTCCACCAAGCCCTCGACAACGTCGCTCCGGCGATCGAAGTGCGCTCGCGCCGTGTGGGTGGTGCCACCTACCAGGTGCCGGTCGAAGTCCGCGCCGAGCGCCGCCAGGCTCTCGCCATCCGCTGGATCATCACCGCTGCCCGCAACCGCAACGAAAAGACCATGGTCGAACGTCTGTCGGGCGAGCTGCTCGATGCCGCCAACAACCGTGGCACCGCTGTGAAGAAGCGCGAAGACACCCACAAGATGGCCGAAGCCAACCGCGCCTTCAGCCACTACCGCTGGTAACCGGAAGAAATCATCATGGCCCGCAACCACGCCCTCGAAGACTATCGCAACTTCGGCATCATGGCCCACATCGATGCCGGCAAGACGACCACGACCGAGCGCATTCTCTACTACACCGGCAAGAGCCACAAGATCGGCGAAGTGCACGACGGCGCTGCCACCATGGACTTCATGGAGCAGGAGCAGGAGCGCGGCATCACCATCACGTCGGCTGCCACCACTGCCATCTGGCAGGGCAAGCGCATGAACATCATCGACACGCCCGGACACGTGGACTTCACCATTGAAGTCGAGCGTTCGCTCCGCGTGCTCGACGGCGCTGTCTGCGTGCTCGACTCGAACCAGGGCGTCGAACCCCAGACCGAAACGGTCTGGCGCCAGGGCGACAAGTACGGCGTGCCGCGCATCGTTTTCTGCAACAAGATGGACAAGACCGGCGCTTCTTTCGAGCAGTGCATCAAGGACATCAAGGAACGCCTCGGCGCCAAGCCGGTTCCGATCCAGCTGCCGATCGGCGCTGAAACCAGCTTCAAGGGCATCATCGACCTGGTTCGCATGAAGGCCGTCGTCTGGGAAGACGAGCAGCTCGGCGCCAAGTATCACGACGAAGAGATCCCGGCCGACCTCAAGGACGCCGCCGAACTCGCCCGCGCCGAAATGGTCGAAGCCTGCGCCGAACTCGACGATCAGGCCATGGACGACTACCTGAACGGCAAGGAACTCACCAACGAGACCATCAAGAAGCTGCTGCGCAAGGCTGTCATCACCGGCGCCTTCTTCCCGGTTCTCTGTGGCTCGGCCTTCAAGAACAAGGGCGTGCAGCCGCTGCTCGACGCCGTCGTCGACTATCTGCCGTCGCCGCTCGACCGTCCGGCCATCAAGGGCATTGATCCCAAGGATGACAGCGAAGTCGTGCGCAAGTCTTCGGACAGCGAGCCGCTCTCTCTGCTCGCCTTCAAGCTCATGGACGACCAGTACGGCGTGCTCACCTTCTGCCGCATCTACTCGGGCGTTCTGACCAAGGGCGTGTCGCTGCTGAACTCGACCCGCAACAAGCAGGAGCGTGTCGGCCGCATGGTTCTCATGCACGCCAACAACCGCGAGGAAATCGCCGAGGCTCACGCCGGCGACATCGTGGCTCTCGTCGGCCTCAAGGACACCCGCACCGGCGACACGCTGTGCGATCCTGCCAAGCCGGTGATCCTGGAAAAGATGGAATTCCCTGATCCGGTCATCGAAATGAAGGTTGAGCCCAAGACCAAGGCCGACCAGGAAAAGATGGCGGTGGCGCTCTACAAGCTCGCTGCCGAGGATCCGTCCTTCCGCGTTTCGACCGACTCTGAATCGGGCGAAACCATCATCAAGGGCATGGGCGAACTTCACCTCGACATCAAGGTCGACATCCTCAAGCGCACCCACAAGGTGGAAGTCGCCGTGGGCGCCCCGCAGGTTGCCTATCGCGAAACCATCACGCGCTCGACCCGCATCGACTACACCCACAAGAAGCAGACCGGTGGTACGGGCCAGTTCGCCCGCGTCATCCTCGAAGTCGAACCGAACGAGAAGGGCAAGGGCAACGCCTTTGAATCCAAGATCGTCGGCGGCTCGGTGCCGAAGGAATACATCCCCGGCGTTGAAAAGGGTCTGAACTCGGTGCTCACCTCGGGCCCGCTCATCGGCTTCCCGGTGGTTGACCTCAAGGTTGCGCTGGTTGACGGCGCCTTCCACGAAGTCAACTCGTCGGCCATCGCCTTCGAAATCGCGACCCGTGCCGCCATGCGCGAAGCCTTCGAAAAGGCCAGCCCGCAGCTGCTCGAGCCGATGATGAAGGTCGAAGTGACCTCGCCGGAAGAGTTCGTCGGTTCCGTGATCGGTGACCTGAACTCCCGCCGTGGCCAGATTGTCGGCACCTCGATGCGCGGCAACGCCAACATCATCAACGCGCTCGTGCCGCTCGCCAACATGTTCGGCTACATCAACAACCTGCGCTCCATGAGCCAGGGCCGCGCGTCCTACACGATGCAGTTCGACCACTACGCACCGGTTCCCGGCGCCGTGGCCGAAGAAGTCAAAAAGAAATACGCCTAATTCAGTTTTGAGAACGGAGAACTCCGATGGCCAAAGAGAAATTCAACCGCGACAAGCCGCACTGCAACATTGGCACGATTGGTCACGTTGACCATGGCAAGACGTCCTTGACGGCAGCGATCACCAAGGTTCTTGCCGAGACGGGTGGCGCCACCTTCATGGCCTACGACCAGATCGACAAGGCTCCGGAAGAGAAGGCGCGCGGCATCACCATCAACACGGCGCACGTGGAATACCAGACGCAGAAGCGTCACTACGCGCACGTTGATTGCCCCGGCCACGCCGACTACGTGAAGAACATGATCACCGGTGCCGCCCAGATGGACGGCGCGATCCTGGTCGTGTCGGCTGCCGACGGCCCGATGCCGCAGACCCGCGAGCACATCCTGCTTGCCCGTCAGGTCGGCGTTCCGGCTCTGGTGGTGTTCATGAACAAGGTCGACATGGTCGACGATCCGGAGCTTCTGGACCTGGTGGAAATGGAAGTGCGCGAGCTTCTCTCGTCGTACCAGTTCCCGGGCGACAAGATCCCGATCATCAAGGGTTCGGCGCTGTGCGCGCTTGAAAACAAGAACCCCGAGCTTGGCCGTGACGCGATCCTGAAGCTGATGGCTGCCGTTGACGAATACATTCCGCAGCCGGAGCGTCCGAAGGACCAGCCGTTCCTGATGCCGATCGAAGACGTGTTCTCGATCTCGGGCCGTGGCACGGTCGTGACCGGCCGCGTCGAGCGTGGCATCGTGAAGGTTGGCGAGGAAGTCGAGATCGTCGGCATCCGCGACACGCAGAAGTCGACGGTGACGGGCGTTGAAATGTTCCGCAAGCTGCTCGACTCGGGTGAAGCGGGCGACAACATCGGCGCGCTTCTCCGCGGCATCGACAAGGACGCGGTTGAGCGCGGCCAGGTGCTGTGCAAGCCCGGCTCCGTGAAGCCGCACAAGAAGTTCAAGGCGGAAGCCTACATCCTGACGAAGGAAGAGGGTGGCCGTCACACGCCGTTCTTTGCCAACTACCGTCCGCAGTTCTACTTCCGCACGACCGACGTGACGGGTGTTGTGACGCTGCCGGCTGGCACGGAAATGGTGATGCCTGGCGACAACATCTCGTTCGACGTCGAACTGATCACGCCGATCGCCATGGAAGAGAAGCTCCGCTTCGCCATCCGTGAAGGCGGCCGCACCGTCGGCGCCGGCGTCGTCGCCAAGATCACTGAGTAAGGGCAGGGCACACCATGCAACGCCAGAATATCCGGATCCGTCTCAAAGCGTTCGATTATCGCATCCTCGATAACTCGACGCGCGAGATCGTGAACACCGCGAAGCGCACCGGCGCACAGGTCCGTGGACCTGTGCCGCTTCCGACGCGCATCGAGAAGTTCACCGTGAACCGTTCACCCCACGTGGACAAGAAGAGCCGCGAGCAGTTCGAGATGCGCACGCATCGCCGTCTGCTCGATATCGTGGATCCGACGCCGCAGACCGTGGACGCGCTGATGAAGCTCGACCTCGCCGCTGGTGTTGATGTTGAAATCAAGCTCTGAGTTTAAAGAGCCTCTGGAGAGAAAAATGCGTTCAGGCCTTATCGCCAGAAAGCTGGGAATGACCCGGGTCTACACGGAAGAGGGTGCTCAGGTGCCCGTCACCGTGCTGAAGGTGGACTCTGTCCACGTGGTCGCCCACAAGACGGCCGAGAAGGATGGCTATTCCGCCATTCAGCTCGGCTCCGGCACCCCCAAGATCAAGCGGCTGTCCAAGGCCGACCGTGGCCACTTCGCCAAGGCGAAGGTGGAACCGAAGCGCAAGCTGCAGGAATTCCGCGTTGCTCCCGACATGACCATGCCGGTCGGTGCGGAAGTGACGGCGGACCACTTCGTCGCCGGCCAGTTCGTCGACGTCACCGGCACCACCAAGGGCAAGGGCTTTGCCGGCGGCATGAAGCGCTGGAACTTCGGCGGCCTTCGCGCCACGCACGGCGTGTCGGTGAGCCACCGTTCCATCGGTTCGACCGGTAACCGCCAGGACCCCGGCAAGGTGTTCAAGAACAAGAAGATGCCGGGCCAGCTCGGCGTTGAAACCGTGACCACGCAGAACGTCCAGGTGGTTCGCACCGACGCCGACCGCGGTCTCATCCTGCTCAAGGGCTCCGTGCCTGGCGTTCGTGGTGGCTGGGTCAGCGTCCGCGACGCAGTGAAGCGCAAGCTGCCGGACGGTGCTCCGAAGCCGGGCGCCTTCAAGGCCGCTCCGGAAGCGCAAGGTTAAGTGAGGCGCTGAATCATGAAACTCGACGTCAAAACACTCGAAGCCAAGGCCGCCGGTTCGGTTGAACTGTCCGACGCCATCTTCGGCCTCGATCCGCGCACCGACATCCTGCACCGTGTGGTGCAGTGGCAGCTCAACAAGCGTCAGCAGGGTACTCACCAGGCCAAGAGCCGCGGCGAGATCTCGCGCACGACCAAGAAGATGTACCGCCAGAAGGGCACCGGTGGCGCCCGTCACGGTTCCCGCAAACCCGGCCTCTTTGTGGGCGGCGGCAAGGCCTTCGGTCCGCGCTTCCGCAGCCACGAGACGGCGCTGAACAAGAAGGTCCGCGCGCTTGGCCTCAAGCACGCGCTCTCGACCAAGCTGAAGGCTTCCGAACTCATCATCGTGGACAAGGCCGAACTCGCTGAAGCCAAGACCAAGTCGGTGAAGGCGGCCTTCGAAAAGCTCGGCCTCGTCAACGCGCTGATCATCGACGGCGCGGCCCTCAACGAAGGCTTCGCCAAGGCTGCCCGCAACATTCCGAACATCGACGTGCTGCCCATCCAGGGCATCAACGTCTACGACATCCTCCGTCGCAAGAACCTGGTTCTGACGAAGGCGGCTGTCGAAGCTCTGGAGGCTCGCTTCAAATGAGCAAGGAACACTTCTACAACATCATCCTGTCCCCCGCGATCACGGAAAAGGGCACGATGGTCTCGGCTTCCAACCAGGTGGTCTTCAACGTCGCCCGCGACGCCACGAAGACCGACATCAAGAAGGCTGTCGAAGGCCTCTTCGGTGTCAAGGTGAAGGCCGTCAACACGCTGGTCCGCAAGGGCAAGCTCAGGACGTTCCGCGGCCGCGCTGCGCTGCTGGGCGACAAGAAGAAGGCTTACGTCACGCTCGCCGAAGGCGAACGTCTCGACGTGACGACCGGTCTGTAAGGGTCAGGAAAAATGGCACTCAAGACATTCAATCCCACCAGCGCCGGACGCCGCCACCTGATCCAGGTTGACCGCGCCGACCTCTTCAAGGGCAAGCCCGTGAAGAGCCTGGTGGAAGGCAAGAAGAACAACGGTGGCCGTGGCAACACGGGCCGCATCACCACGCGCGGTCAGGGCGGCGGCCACAAGCAGGCCTACCGTCTGATCGACTTCAAGCGCACGAAGCATGGCGTCACCGCCACGGTCGAGCGCCTCGAGTACGATCCGAACCGTACGTCGTTCATCGCGCTCATCAAGTATGCCGATGGCACGCTCTCCTACATCCTGGCGCCGCAGCGCCTGGCCGTGGGCGACACCGTCGTCTCGGGCGCGAACGTCGACGTGAAGCCCGGCAACGCCATGCCGATCGGCGCTGTTCCGGTTGGCACGATCGTCCACAACGTGGAAGTGAAGCCCGGTGCAGGCGGCTCGCTCGCCCGCGCTGCAGGCACCTACGTGATGGTCGCCGGCCGCGATGGCGCCAACGTCATCATCAAGCTGAAGTCGGGTGAAACCCGCATGGTGGCCGCCAGCTGCATGGCGACCGTCGGCGCGGTCTCGAACCCCGACCACCTGAACGAAGTAATCGGCAAGGCCGGACGCGCCCGTTGGCGCGGCGTCCGCCCGATCTCGCGCGGTATCGCCCGCAACCCCGTCGACCATCCGAACGGTGGCCGTACCAACGGTGGTAAGCACTGGGCGACGCCGTGGGGCAAGCCCACCAAGGGCAAGAAGACCCGCACCAACAAGCGCACGAGCAAGTTCATCGTGCGCAGCCGCCACGACCGCAAGAAGTCTTAAGGGGTAGCGCGACATGACACGCTCCGTATGGAAAGGCCCGTTCGTTGACGGGTATCTGTTGAAGAAGGCAGACGCCGCCCGTGGCTCGCGCCAGGCGATCAAGACGTGGAGCCGCCGCTCCACGATCCTGCCGAACTTCGTGGGCCTGACCTTCCAGGTCCACAACGGCAACAAGTTCATCCCCGTGCACGTGACCGAGGAAATGGTCGGCCACAAGCTCGGCGAGTTCGCACCGACCCGGACCTTCAAGGCCCACGGCGGTTCGGACAAGAAGGCCGCTGCTGGAAAGTAACCGCACATGAGCAAGCCAAAAACAAAGCGCGCGCTGCCGGCCAACGAGGCCAAGGCAACCACCCGTTCGATCCGCATCAACACGCGCAAGCTGAATGATGTGGCGGCCGAGATTCGCGGCATGAAGGTGCAGAAGGCGCTCGCCCACCTGCAGTTCTCGCCGCGCCGTATCGCCAAGGACGTGAAGAAGACGCTGGAAAGCGCCATCGCCAACGCCGAAAACAACCATGACCTCGACATCAACAAGCTGATCGTCGCGGAAACCTGGACCGGCAAGAACCTGGTGATGAAGCGTTGGTTCCCGGATGCGCGCGGCCGGGTCGGCCACATCCACAAATTCTTCTCTGAACTGACAATCGTTGTGCGGGAAGTGTCCGCCGATGCGAAGGAGGCCGCGTAATGGGTCAGAAAGTCAATCCCATTGGCATGCGCCTGGGCGTGAACCGCACGTGGGATTCCCGCTGGTTCGCCAACAGCCGCGAATACGGCAAGCTCCTCCACGAGGACATGGCGATCCGTGAATACCTGAAGGGCGAGCTGAAGCAGGCTGGCGTTTCCAAGGTGCTCATCGAGCGTCCGCACAAGAAGTGCCGCGTGACGATCTACTCCGCCCGCCCGGGTGTGGTGATCGGCAAGAAGGGCGCCGACATCGAGAAGCTCCGCAAGAAGGTCGCCGAGATGACCGGCTCGGAAGTGCACCTCAACATCGTTGAAGTGCGCAAGCCCGAGATCGACGCCACGCTCGTCGCCGACAACATCGCCCAGCAGCTCGAGCGCCGCGTGGCGTTCCGCCGTGCGATGAAGCGCGCCGTGCAGTCGGCTCAGCGCATGGGCGCCCTCGGCATCAAGATCACCTGCGCCGGCCGCCTGGGTGGCGCTGAAATCGCCCGTACCGAATGGTACCGTGAAGGCCGCGTGCCGCTGCATACGCTGCGCGCAGACGTTGATTACGGTGTTGCCACGGCCCACACGGCCTACGGCACCAACGGCGTCAAGGTCTGGATCTTCAAGGGCGAGATCCTCGAGCACGACCCGATGGCCACTGACAAGCGCTTTGCGGAACTGCAGGAAGGCGGCGGCAGCCGTCCTCCGCGCCGCGAAGAGCGCAACTGAGACAGCGAGCTAGATCATGCTGCAACCAAAGAAGACCAAGTACCGCAAGGCCCACAAGGGCCGCATCCACGGCAACGCCACGAGCTGCAACACGCTTGATTTCGGCAACTTCGGCCTCAAGGCCCTGGAGCCCGAGCGTCTCACGGCCCGCCAGATCGAAGCCGCCCGCCGTGCTCTTGCCCGTGGCATGAAGCGCGCCGGCCGCATCTGGATCCGCGTCTTCCCGGACGTGCCGGTGTCGAAGAAGCCTGCCGAAGTCCGCATGGGCTCCGGCAAGGGTTCGACGGAATACTGGGCCGCCCGCGTCAAGCCGGGCCGCGTGCTGTTCGAAATCGACGGCGTGCCGCGCAATGTCGCTGAGGAATCCCTCGGCCTTGCCGCCGCCAAGCTGCCCATCAAGACGCGCTTCGTTGCGCGTCTGGGCGAATAAGGGGAGGGACGAGAGATGAAGATGTCCGACGTTCGCGCCCTGACTGCCGACCAGATCAAGGACGAAATCCTGAAGCTCCGCAAGGAGCAGCTGAACCTGCGCTTCCAGAGAGCGTCGGGCCAGCTTGAGAAGACCAACCGCATCCGCCAGATCCGCCGCGACATCGCCCGTCTCAAGACCCAGGCGACCGCATCGGCCAAGGCCAAGTAAGAGAGACGCAAGAACATGCCCAAGCGCATCCTGCAAGGTGTGGTCGTCAGCGACAAGAACGACAAGACCATCGTGGTGAAGGTGGAACGCCGCCTCCGCCATCCGGTGTTCAAGAAGACCGTGCGCGTGTCGAAGAAGTACCACGCCCATGACGAGAAGAACGAAGCCAAGGTTGGCGAGATCGTCCGCATCCAGGAGGCCCGGCCTCTGTCCAAGCAGAAGCGCTGGACCCTGGTCGAGAAGGTCGACGCGGCCAAGGCTTGAACTGAACAGGTGAAACCATGATCCAACAAGAGACAAATCTCGACGTTGCCGACAATTCCGGTGCCCGCCGCGTTCAGTGCATCAAGGTGCTCGGCGGCTCCAAGCGCCGTTACGCCGACGTGGGCGACATCATCGTCGTGTCGGTGAAGGACGCCATTCCGCGCGGCCGCGTCAAGAAGGGCGCCGTGATGAAGGCCATCGTCGTGCGCACCGCCAAGGACATCCGCCGCGCTGACGGTTCGGCGATCCGCTTCGACCGCAACGCCGCCGTGCTGATCAACGCCCAGGGCGAGCCGGTCGGCACGCGTATCTTCGGACCGGTTCCCCGCGAACTGCGCTCCAAGAACCAGATGAAGATCATCTCGCTCGCACCGGAGGTGCTCTAACATGGCTGCGAAGCTGAAAATCAAGAAGGGTGACAAGGTTGTTGTCATCGCCGGCAAGGACAAGGGCAAGCAGGGCGAAGTCCTGCGCGTTCTTCCTACCGAAAACCGCGCCGTGGTCTCGGGTGTGAATGTCGCCAAGCGCCACACCAAGCAGACGGCGAGCCAGGAAGGCGGCATCGTTCAGCAGAGCATGCCGATCCACATTTCGAACATCGCGCTGCGCGATCCGAAGGACGGCAAGCCGACCCGCGTGGGCTACAAGACCCTCGCCGACGGCAAGAAGGTCCGCGTCGCCAAGCGTTCAGGAGAGACGATCAATGGCTGAGGAAAAGAAAGCCAAGCCGGCGGCCAAGGCTGAAAAGCCTGCTGCCAAGGCTGAGAAGGCGCCCAAGAAGGCGGCCGAGAAGGCTGGCGTGGAAAACGCCAACGCCGGCCTGCCCGAGAACTATGTTCCGCGCCTGCGCAAGTACTATGATGACGTCGTGAAGCCGGAGCTGATCAAGCAGTTCGGCTACAAGAACGTCATGGAAGTGCCGAAGATCACCAAGATCGTCCTCAACATGGGCATTGGTGAAGCGACACAGGACTCGAAGCTGGTGAACGTCGCCGCTGCCGAACTGGAAAAGATCGCCGGCCAGAAGCCGGTGCTCACCAAGTCGCGCAAGGCCATCGCCCAGTTCAAGATCCGCGAGAACCTCGCGATCGGCACCAAGGTGACGCTCCGCAAGACCCGCATGTACGAGTTCCTCGACCGCCTCATCACCGTGGCCTTGCCGCGCGTGCGTGACTTCCGCGGCCTGACGGACCGTTCCTTCGACGGCCGTGGCAACTACGCCATGGGCATCAAGGAGCACATCATTTTCCCGGAGATCGACTACGACAAGATTGACCGGGTCTGGGGCATGGACGTGATCGTGTGCACCACGGCCAAGACGGACGACGAAGCCCGCGCGCTTCTCACCGCCTTCAACTTCCCCTTCCGCAAGAGCCAGCGCAAAGCGGCTTAAAGGAGAGAGTTTACCCACATGGCAAAGACAAGCTCGATCAACCGCAACGAGAAGCGCCGCAAGATGGCCAAGTCGGCCGAAGCCAAGCGCAAGCGCCTCAAGGCTCTGATCAAGAACAAGAACACGCCGATGGAAGAGCGCTTCGCCGCTGTCCTGAAGCTGGCGGAAACGCCGCGCAACTCGTCCAAGGTCCGCATCCACAACCGGTGCGAAGTGACTGGCCGCAGCCGCGCCTACTACCGCAAACTCAAGATGTCGCGTATCGCGCTGCGTGAGCTGGCCAACCAGGGTCTGATCCCCGGAATGGTCAAGTCGAGCTGGTAAGAGAGGATCACGACCATGTCCATGAACATCAGCGATCCGATCGGCGATATGCTGGCGCGCATCCGCAACGCCCAGGAGCGTGGCAAGAACAAGGTGGCCGTGCCGCCGTCGCGCCTGCGTGAACGCGTGCTCGAAGTGCTCCACCGCGAAGGCTACATCCGCGGCTTCACGACCATCGACAAGGACGGCAAGTCCGAGATCGAAGTCGAGCTGAAGTACTTCGACGGCGCTCCCGTCATCAAGGAAATCCACCGTGTCTCGAAGCCGGGCCGTCGCGTCTATGCTTCAGTGACCACCCTGCCGTCCGTTTACAACGGCCTGGGCATTTCCATCCTCTCCACGCCGAAGGGCGTGATGTCGGATGCCGATGCCCGCGCCCAGAACGTCGGCGGCGAAGTGCTCTGCACGGTCTTCTAAGGAAGAGAACGATGTCACGTATCGGCAAGAAAGCAGTTCAGGTCCCGGCAGGCGTCACTGTCAACGTGTCCGGCCAGACCGTATCGGTGAAGGGCCCCAAGGGCGAGCTCAAGGAAGTCTTGAACGAGCAGGTGCTCGTCAAGATGGAGCAGGGCGGCGTCAAGGTGGACCCGATCAACCAGACCAAGCTCGCACGTTCGGCCTGGGGCATGTCCCGCACGCTCGTCGCCAACATGGTGAAGGGTGTGACGGAAGGCTACTCCAAGTCGCTGGAAATCAACGGCGTGGGTTACCGCGCCGCCGTCGCCGGCAAGAGCCTGCAGCTCAACCTGGGCTACAGCCACGACGTCAACTATCCGATTCCCCCGGGCATCGAGATCAAGACGCCGAAGCCCACGGAAATCGTGATCACCGGCATCAACAAGCAGCAGGTCGGCCAGGTTGCGGCCGAAATCCGCGAATGGCGTGGCCCCGAACCCTACAAGGGCAAGGGCATCAAGTACGCCGGCGAAACGATCTTCCGCAAGGAAGGCAAGAAGAAGTAAGGGACACGCATCATGGCGAAAGTCACTCCTCTCATTCTGCGCAAGGCCCGCGTCCGCAAGGCGCTGGCCGAACGCCTCAACGGCCGTCCGCGCCTCTCGGTGCACCGGTCCTCGAAGAACATCTATGCCCAGATCATCGATGACGCGAAGGGCGTGACCATCGCCTCGGCTTCGACCCTGGAGAAGGATTTCAAGGCGGGCAAGAAGACGGGAGCCGACAAGGCTGCCGCCGAAGCCATCGGCAAGAGCATTGCCGAGCGCGCCATCAAGGCCGGCATCAAGGACGTCGTCTTTGATCGTGGCGGCTACATCTACCATGGGCGCATCAAGGCGCTCGCCGATGCCGCCCGTTCTGGCGGCCTGAATTTCTAAGGATAGCGGAGCACACATGGCAAAGGAACGTGCCGAACGCGGTGAGCGCAAGGACCGCGCCGATCGCGAGGAGAAGGACAGCGAGTTCATCGACAAGCTCGTCCACATCAACCGCGTGGCGAAGGTGGTGAAGGGCGGTAAGCGCTTCGGCTTCGCTGCACTCGTTGTCGTCGGCGACCAGAAGGGCCGCGTCGGCTTCGGTCACGGCAAGGCGCGTGAAGTGCCGGAAGCCGTCCGCAAGGCGACCGAAGGTGCCAAGCGCGCGCTGATCCGCGTGCCGCTGCGCGAAGGCCGCACCCTGCATCATGACGTCAACGGACGTTGGGGCGCAGGCAAGGTCACGCTCCGCACGGCTCCTCCCGGCACCGGCATCATCGCCGGCGGCCCGATGCGCGCCGTCTTCGAAAGCCTGGGCATGGCCGACGTCGTCGCCAAGTCCACCGGCTCCTCGAACCCCTACAACATGGTGCGCGCGACGATCGACGCACTGAAGAAGCAGACCTCTCCGCGCATGGTGGCCAACCGCCGTGGCAAGAAGGTTGCCGAAGTGCTGCGCCGTGGCGGTGACGCCGCTGCCGTAGCCGAATAAGACAGGACGTGAAAGCCATGGCCAAGAAAGACGCAGGCAAGACGATCACCGTTGAGCAGGTGGCAAGCGCCAACCGCAAGCCGTCGATTCAGACGAAGACGCTGATCGGGCTTGGTCTCAACAAGATCCGCCGTACCTCGACGCTGCAGGACACGCCTGCAGTGCGCGGCATGATCGCCAAGGTCGCGCATCTCGTGCGCGTGGTGGAATAAGGAACAACCGCGATGAAGCTGAACCAGATCTCCGACAACAAGGGCGCCCGCAAGACGCGCACCCGCGTGGGCCGTGGCATTGGCTCCGGCCTTGGCAAGACGGCCGGCCGTGGCGGCAAGGGCCAGACCGCTCGTAAGGGCGGCGCAAAGGCCGGTTTCGAAGGCGGCCAGATGCCCATCTACCGCCGTCTGCCGAAGCGCGGCTTCAACAAGCCGAACCCGGTGGAATACAACGAAGTGAACCTTGCCCGCGTGCAGGTTGCCGTCGACTCCAAGAAGCTTGATGGCAAGGCTCCGGTCACGGCGGCTGCGCTTCTCGCCGCCGGCGTCATCTCCAAGCTGGAAGAGGGCGGTGTCCGCCTCATCGGCAAGGAGAAGTTCACGGCCAAGCTTTCCTTCGAGGTCTACTACGCCACGAAGGGCGCCATCGCCGCCGTTGAAAAGGCGGGCGGCAGCGTGAAGATCCTGCGTCCCGCACCGGAAGCCAAGCAGGCTTGATAGACTGCGCTTCAAGGCCCACATAACGGGCTTTGCAGCGGAAGGTGGAGCACGACCATGGCATCAATGGCAGAACAGCTGGCTGCGAACATGAGCTTCAGCGCCCTGGCGAATTCCCAGGAACTGAAGAACCGCATCTGGTTTACCCTTGGCGCCCTGATCGTCTACCGCCTCGGCTCCTACATTCCGATGCCGGGCATCGATTCGATCGCGCTCGAGCAGTTCGCACAGCAGAACTCCGCCGGCATCCTGGGCTGGATGAACAGCCTGGCTGGCGGTGCGCTTGGCCGCATGGCCATCTTCGCGCTGAACGTGATGCCCTACATCTCGGCCTCGATCATCATCCAGCTGATGACCAGCGTCTCGCCGACGCTGGAAGCCCTCAAGAAGGAGGGTGAATCGGGCCGCAAGAAGATCAATCAGTACACCCGCTACTTCACCGTCCTTCTGGCCGCCATGCAGGCCTACGGCATTGCCGTGGGGCTTGAGGGGCAGGGGTCGATCGTCACCGATCCCGGCATGTTCTTCCGCGCCTCCACGGTGATCACGCTCACCGGCGGCACGCTGTTCCTCATGTGGCTCGGCGAACAGATCACCTCGCGCGGCATCGGCAACGGTGTGTCGCTCATCATCTTCGCGGGCATCGTGGCCAACCTGCCGCATGCGCTCGCCGCCATGCTGGAACTCGGGCGCACCGGACAGATGTCCTTCTTCCTCATCCTCGCGATCATGGTCATGGCCTTCGCCGTCATCGCCTTCATCGTGCTCGTGGAGCGCGCCCAGCGCCGCCTTCTGATCCAGTATCCGAAGCGCCAGGTCGGCATGAAGATGACCCAGGCGGAATCCTCGCATCTGCCGATCAAGATCAACACCTCGGGCGTCATCCCGCCGATCTTCGCGTCGTCGTTGCTTCTGCTCCCGATCACGGTGGCCAACTTCTCGGCCGGCAAGGGCCCGGAATGGCTGAACCAGGTGACGGCACTCCTCGGCCACGGCCGCCCGCTCTATCTTGTGCTGTTCGCGGCCCTGATCGTGTTCTTCAGCTTCTTCCAGACCTCGATCATGTTCAATCCGAAGGAAACGGCGGAGAACCTGAAGAAGTCCGGCGGCTTCATCCTCGGCATCCGTCCGGGCGAGAAGACCGCAGAGTATCTCGACTGGATCCTCACCCGCCTCACGGTGATCGGTGCGGCCTATCTGGTCTTCATCTGTCTCATCCCGGAATTCCTCGTGGGCTATTCCGGCATCCCGTTCTACTTCGGCGGTACCTCGCTGCTGATCGTCGTCAGCGTCACGCTTGATACTGTTGCCCAATTGCAGGGACACATGCTGGCCCAGCAATATGGCAAGCTCCTTGAGAAGGCATCTCTGCGGAGCAAGAAGAAATGAACATCATCCTTTTGGGCCCGCCCGGCGCGGGCAAGGGCACCCAGGCCAAGATCCTCGAAGAGATGCATGGCCTGAAGCAGCTCTCGACCGGCGACATGCTGCGCGCGGCCATCGCCGCGGGCACCGAGGTCGGGTTGAAGGCCAAGGCCATCATGGACCGGGGCGACCTGGTTTCGGACGACGTGATCATCGGCATCGTGGCCGACCGCATGGACAAGCCGGACATCAAGGAAGGCGTGACCTTCGACGGCTTCCCGCGCACCCCGGCCCAGGCTGCCGCCCTCGACACCATGCTTGCCGGCCGCAAGCAGAAGCTCAACGCCGTGATCGAGATGAAGGTCAACGACGAAGCCCTGGTCGAGCGCATTGCCGGCCGCTTCACCTGCGCCAAGTGCGGGCAGGGCTATCACGACAAATTCGCCCCGACCAAGAAGGCCGGGACCTGTGACGTGTGCGGGGGAACCGAGTTCACCCGCCGTCCGGACGACAACGAAAAGACGGTCCGTGACCGTCTTCAGGTTTACAACAAACAGACTGCACCTCTGGTTGAGTACTACGCCGGAAAGGGCAATCTGCATGTGATCGACGGCATGGCCGACATCGCCCGGGTGACCGAGGCGATCGGTGCGGTGCTGAAGAAAGTAAAGGGCTGATTTTCGGGCCTTCCATGGGGTTGACGCCTAGGCGATTCACCCCTATGGACACCCAATTCCAGCTTTAATTGGGGCTCGTTTGGGGGATTTCCTCCTCCGGACGCGGCCTCACACGTTTGGGAAATCGTGCGGAACTGACCCGCCGTGCGTTGACCCGAAGACACCAGTTTTGGCTTTAAGCCTTTGAATTGATTGGGAGACTACCAGTGGCCCGTATTGCAGGCGTCAACATTCCGACCAACAAGCGCGTTGAAATCGCGCTGCGTTACATTCACGGCATCGGCCCGGTGAATGCCAAGATCATCTGCAACGAGGTCAAGATTCCGGCCTCCAAGCGCGTCAACGAGTTGTCTGACGCCGAAGTGCTGGCGATCCGCGAAATCATCGACCGCGACTACACGGTGGAGGGTGACCTCCGCCGCGAAGTGGCGATCAACATCAAGCGCCTCACCGACCTCGGCACCTATCGTGGCATGCGCCATCGCAAGGGTCTGCCGGTCCGTGGCCAGCGCACACACACCAACGCCCGCACCCGCAAGGGTCCGGCCAAGCCGATTGCCGGCAAGAAGAAGTGAGGCATTTGATCAATGGCTAAGGAAGCAGCAGCAGCCCGTGGCGGCAAGCGCAAGGAACGCAAGAACGTCTCGTCTGGCGTCGTTCATGTGAACTCCTCGTTCAACAACACCATGATCACCATCACCGACGTGCAGGGCAACACCATTGCCTGGGCCTCGGCCGGCAAGCTTGGTTTCAAGGGCTCGCGCAAGTCGACCCCATACGCGGCCCAGGTGGCTGGCGAACAGGTTGCCCGCGCCGCCATGGAACACGGAATGCGCACGGTTGAAGTGGAAGTCTGCGGTCCGGGTTCGGGTCGTGAATCGGCTCTCCGCGCCCTCCAGGCCGCCGGTCTGCAGGTCACCTCGATCCGCGACGTGACGCCGATTCCGCACAACGGCTGCCGCCCGCCGAAGCGCCGCCGCGTCTAACGGCCTCGTGAACTGAACTTGGACCGGGGAACCTTCTCCGGTCACTGACGGAATTGAAGTGGCAGGCGAATACGCGCCTGCCGGAGGCTCTTGGGAACATGAACATGCAGGTCAATCAGAAGAACTGGCAGGAACTCATCCGCCCCAGCAAGATCGACATCCAGTCCGGCAAGGACAAGCGCCGCGTCGCGACCATCGTCGCCGAACCGCTGGAGCGCGGATTTGGCACGACCCTGGGCAACGCGCTGCGCCGCATCCTGCTGTCTTCGCTTCAGGGCGCTGCCGTGACGTCGGTTCACATCGACGGCGTTCTGCACGAATTCTCGTCCATCGCCGGCGTGCGTGAGGACGTGACGGACATCGTCCTCAACATCAAGGAAATTGCTTTCGCCATGCACGCGGAAGGCCCCAAGCGGATCTCGCTCCGCAAGGAAGGCCCGGGCGTGGTGCGCGCCGGCGACATCCAGCAGACCGCCGACATCCAAATCCTGAACCCCGAGCACGTGATCTGCACCCTCGACCAGGGCGCGGAACTGCGCATGGAGTTCACGGTCAACACCGGCAAGGGCTACGTGCCGGCCGAGAAGAACCGCCCCGAGGATGCGCCGATCGGCCTGATCCCGGTGGACTCGATCTACTCGCCCGTGCGTAAGGTCTCCTACCGCGTGGAAGCCACCCGCGAAGGCCAGGTGCTGGACTACGACAAGCTGATCATGACCGTTGAAACCAATGGCTCGGTGACGCCGGAAGACGCCGTGGCCTATGCCGCGCGCATCCTGCAGGACCAGATCTCGGTGTTCATCAACTTCTCGGAACCCGTCCAGCACGTGGTCGAGGAGCAGCGTTCGGAGCTGCCGTTCAATGCAGCGCTTCTCAAGAAGGTGGACGAGCTCGAACTCTCGGTGCGTTCGGCCAACTGCCTGAAGAACGACAACATCGTCTACATCGGCGATCTCATCCAGAAGACCGAAGCAGAAATGCTGCGCACGCCGAACTTCGGCCGCAAGTCGCTGAACGAGATCAAGGAAGTCCTTGCCCAGATGGGTCTCCATCTCGGCATGGAAGTCTCGAACTGGCCGCCTGAGAACATCGAAGAGCTCGCAAAGAAGCTCGAGACCCATTACTGATTTTGAAGGGCAGGGGCGCTTCGCCGCCCGCCCTCGTGTTGAAGGAGATAGAAAATGCGTCATGGATTTAGCGGCCGCCGCTTCAGCCGTACGACGGAACACCGGAACGCCATGTTCGCCAACATGTCGGCTTCGCTGATCAAGCACGAGCAGATCGTCACCACGCTGCCCAAGGCGAAGGACCTCCGTCCGATCGTCGAGAAGCTCGTGACGCTGGCCAAGAAGGGCGGCCTCCATGCCCGCCGACAGGCCATCTCGCAGATCAAGGACGAAGCGCAGGTCAAGAAGCTCTTCGACGTGCTGGCAGCCCGTTACAAGGACCGCAACGGCGGCTACCTCCGCATCATGAAGGCCGGCTTCCGCTATGGCGACAACGCCCCCGTGGCCGTGATCGAGTTCGTCGACCGCGACGTGAACGAGAAGGGCAAGGATTCGGGCCCGAAGCAGGTCAAGGAAGAAGCACCGGCTGAAGCCGCTGCATAAGCGGCCTTCCATCGAGACATGAAAAAGGCGGGTCCATCGGGCCCGCCTTTTTGCTTGTGGGGTGTGGCTTTCGCCGGCGCCCTTACATTTCCAGCACGTGCTCCACGGCGACGATCTTGTGCTCGCCATAGCCGTTGAAGCGGGTGGCGGTGGCAAGGCCATAGGCACCCACCGTGCCGAACTCGATGTAGTCACCCTCTGCAATCGCTTCGAACAGGTCGAGGCGGTGCGGCAGCACGTCCAGCGGGTCGCAGGTGGGGCCGAAGACCTTCCAGGACTTGGCGTGGCCTTCGATCTCCTTGCCGTCGCGCAGCACGCGGAAGGGCGGGCGGAGATCGGGCGCCTGCATGTATTCCATCAGGCCGCCATAGACGCCGTCGTTGATGAAGATGTCATCGCCATCGGTGCAGACGAGCTTCACACGGGTGAGGAGCGACATGCAGGTGGCGACAAGGCCGCGGCCGGGCTCGCACTCGAGCTTCGGGCGGTTGGCGCCGAAGGTGCGGACGACGGCGTTCTCGATGGCACGGAAGAACACTTCAGGCTCGGGCGCGGTCGAAAGCTCATAGTTGGCGGGGAAGCCGCCGCCCACGTTCAGCGTGCCGATCTCGACGCCGGCCTGCTTGGCAATGCGGGCGGCGGCCTCGATGTGGCGCACATAGACCTGCGGTTCCTTGCTCTGCGAGCCGGGATGGAAGGTGAGAAGCGGGATGTAGCCCAGCGCCACCACTTGCTGCAGCAGCTCGACGCAGGTGTGCTCGGGTGCGCCGAACTTTGTGGAGAAATCGTGGGCCGACGAGCCGCGGTCGCGCGGCAGCACGAGGCGCACGGAAATCTCGACGGTGGCGTCCTTGCCGATCACCTCGTGGATCTTCTGCAGCTCTTCGCGGCAGTCCACGACGAAGCGGCGGCAGCCATAGGTGCCATAGGCGTCGCTGATCTCGCGGCGCGACTTGACCGGGTTGTGATAGTGGAAGCGGGCCTTGGGCTGCACCGCGTGAACGGCAGCCATTTCATGCACGCTCGCCACGTCCCAGGTGGAGATGCCAGCCTCGGCCAGGGTGGCGAGGACCTCACGCGAGGGATTGCACTTCACCGCATAGGTGACGAGGCCCGGGAAGAGGGCGAGGAACTGCTGCGCCCGGGACTTCAGTTCCGTGGCGGAAAAGCAGAACACCGGCTCATCCGGCTGCAGGGCGACGGCGACATCACCGGCGGTTTCATAACCATTGTGCGCGGCGAACTTGGGGGTGATGACGGTGGCTGCAGACATGTGATTCCCTCCGGGGTGATGCCGGAAGATGGCTAGGGAATGCGACGGCTGAAAGACGGCAATGTGTTGCCAAGTGCCGGATGGAGCGTCATAATGACGAAAGTTTCGGCGGAGTGAAGAAATGACCACGGCAAAGGACGATGAACTGCTCGGCCTGCTGCGGCTCAATGCCCGCGAGCCGGTGGCCTCGCTCGCCCGCAAGCTCGGCCTGTCGCGCACCACCGTGCAGGACCGGCTGCGGCGGCTGGAGGAGAACGGCACCATCTCCGGCTACGCGGTGAAGCTCGGCAGCGAATCCCGCGCGGCAGGGCTGGCGGCGATGATTTCGCTCGGCGTCGAGCCCAAGAAGCAGCCGGACGTGGCCCGCGCCGTCTCCCGCATTCCGCAGGTGGAAACGCTTTATGCCGTCAGCGGCAAGTTCGACTATGTAGCGGTGGTCCGTGCCCTCTCGGCGGAGGAGATTGATCGCCTCATAGACCAGATGACGCAGCTTGCGGGCGTGACGGATGTGGAAACATCGGTCATCTTGTCAACAAAACTGGATCGCAGATAACCCCGGCCGGCCCAACGCAGGCGGCACTGACTTTCAAGGACGGACACATTTCAATGCTTCGCATCATCACGGCACTTCTCATCGCGGTTCTCGCCTCAGCTCCCGGCTTCGCCCAGACGGCGAAGCAGGCACCGCATTCGCGGGCCGAGGTCACGCTCTCCTTCGCCCCCGTGGTGAAGCGGGCGGCACCCGCGGTGGTGAACGTATACGCCAAGACGCTTGTGGCCCAGCGCGAAACCGACATGTTCGCCGATCCCTTCTTCCGCCGCTTCTTCGGCGACAATGGCAGCTTCGGGCGCCCGCGCGAGCGGGTGCAGAATTCCCTGGGCTCCGGCGTGATCGTCGACCCTTCGGGCACCATCGTCACCAACAACCACGTTGTCGCGGGCGCCACGGAACTGCGGGTGGTGTTGCCGGACAAGCGTGAATTCGAAGCCAAGGTGCTGCTTGCGGACGAACGCACCGACCTTGCCGTGCTCAAGATCGACATGAAGGGCGAGCGACTTGCCGCACTTCCCTTCGCCAATTCCGATGACCTCGAAGTGGGCGACCTCGTGCTCGCCATCGGCAATCCCTTCGGCGTCGGCCAGACGGTGACGAGCGGCATCGTCTCGGCACTCGCCCGGACGCGCGTCGGCGTAACCGACTACCAGTTCTTCATCCAGACCGATGCCGCCATCAACCCCGGCAACTCGGGTGGCGCGCTTGTGAACATGCAGGGCGAGCTTGTGGGCATCAACACCGCCATCTTCTCGAAGACCGGCGGCTCGGTGGGCATCGGCTTCTCCATTCCCTCGAACATGGTGCAGACCGTGGTGGACAGTGCGGAGTCCGGTGACGGCAAGATCCACCGTCCGTGGCTTGGCGTGCAATTGCAGGACGTGACGCCCGACCTTGCCGACAGCCTGGGTCTCGCCCGGCCGGAAGGCGCACTCATCGCCAAGCTCCATCCGAAGAGCCCGCTCGCCGCCGCTGGCCTGAAGCGCGGCGACGTTCTCATCGGCCTTGAAGGCCGCGCCATCGAGAGCGCCCAGGAATTCGGCTTCCGCATCGGCACAGGCAAGATCGGCGAGCGCCGCATCGTGGATTACCGCCGTGGCGACCAGGAGTTCGAGGCCCGCATCGACCTCGTGGCGGCGCCCGAAACCACGCCGCGCGACCCTTGGGACGTCAAGGCGAATTCGCCCTTCGATGGCATCACGGTCGAGAACCTCTCGCCCGCCGTCGCCGAGGAAGTGGGCATGAGCGCCGAGTCTGAAGGTGTCGTCATCACGGCAGTGGGCAATGGCCCGGCCCAGCGTTTCTTCAAGAAGGGCGACCTTCTGCTCTTCGTGAACCGCAGCGAGATCACCAAGGTGCAGGACCTGCGCGATGCGCTGGCCCAGCAGCCGTCGAGCTGGTCGATCGGCATCGGGCGCGACGGCAAGCAGCTCAACATCCGCCTGCGCTGATGAGCAATCTCTTCGATGCGGGCGGTGTGACGCGCGAGGGCCCGCGCCCTCTCGCCGACCGCCTGCGTCCGCAGAAGCTCTCGGACGTCGTGGGGCAGGACCATCTTGTTGGTCCGGACGGCACGCTCACCCGCATGCTGGCGGCAGGGCGCATTCCCTCGATCATCCTGTGGGGGCCGCCCGGCACGGGCAAGACCACCATGGCGCGGCTGCTGGCGGGTGAAACCGGGCTCGTCTTCGAACAGATGTCGGCCATCTTCTCCGGCGTTGCCGATCTGAAGAAGGCCTTTGACCAGGCCCGCATGCGGCGCGAGCAGGGACGCTCCACGCTGCTCTTCGTCGATGAAATCCACCGCTTCAACAAATCCCAGCAGGACAGCTTCCTGCCCTTCGTCGAGGACGGCACGATCACGCTGGTGGGCGCCACCACGGAGAACCCTTCGTTCGAGTTGAACGGTGCGCTTCTCTCACGCTGTCAGGTGCTGGTGCTCAACCGTTTGAGCGAGGAGGCGCTGGAGGCGCTGATCCGCCGGGCCGAGGTGTTCGAGCGCCGCGCCCTGCCGCTCGATGGCGAGGCGCGCACCGCGCTCATCACCATGGCCGACGGTGACGGCCGCTATTTCCTCAATCTGGTGGAGGAGGTCTTTGCCGGCGTGCCGGAAGGAACGCCCGCCATCGGCGCAGAAGCGCTGGGCAAGATCGTTGCCAAGCGCCTGCCGCTCTACGACAAGGCGGCGGATGGCCACTACAACCTGATCTCGGCGCTCCACAAGTCGGTGCGGGGATCCGATCCCGATGCCGCGCTTTACTATCTCGCCCGCATGCTGACGGCAGGCGAAGACCCGCTGTTCATCGCGCGCCGGCTGGTGCGGATGGCGAACGAGGACGTGGGGCTGGCCGATCCTGAGGCCGTGACACAGGCGCTCGCTGCCAAGGACACCTATGAATTCCTGGGCTCACCCGAGGGCGAACTGGCCCTCGCACAGGCCTGTGTCTACATCGCCAGCGCGCCCAAATCGAATGCGCTCTACACCGCCTTCAAGTCGGCCATGGCGCGGGCCAAGGAGACGGGCTCGCTGATGCCGCCCAAGATCATCCTGAACGCGCCCACCAAGATGATGAAGCAGCAGGACTATGGCGCGGGTTACCGCTACGACCACGATGAACCCGATGCCTTCTCGGGCCAGAACTATTTCCCCGATGCCATGCCGCGCCAGCGCTTCTACGATCCCGTGGAGCGGGGTTTCGAGCGTGAGTTGAAGAAGCGTCTCGACTACTGGGCCAAGCTGCGGAAAGAACGCGGTTGATCAGAAGGCGGCGCGGATCATTTCCGCATGGCGCGCCAGCACCGCCTGTTCGGCCATGCCGCCCACATGGGGCTTCACGCTGTCGCCCGTCTTGAGCGGCAGGATGTGGAAGTGCAGGTGGAAGACGGTCTGCCCCGCAGGCGCCTCGTTATACTGGCGGATCTGGCAGCCCTCGGCGCCCATGCCCTTCACCGCCGCCTTCGCCACCTTCTGCACCGTGGCGATCAGTTTCGCCAGCACCGCCGGATCGGCATCCAGCAGATTGCGCGAGCCGCGCTTGGGGATGACGAGGCAATGGCCATCCACCATCGGCATCACGTCCATGAAGGCGTAGGCGTGCTCGTCCTCGTAGATCTTGTGAGAGGGGATTTCACCCCGGAGGATCTTGCCGAAGATGTTGTTGGGATCGTAGGCGGTCATGAGGTTCTCCCGTTGGCGAGCCAGTCGCTGAAATCCTTGAGGGCCCGAGAGGTATAGGCGCGCTTGCGGGCGACACCCTTCTCTGAATGCTTGAGGCCCTTGGTCGAATAATCCGTGGGCGGAGGAAAAAGCCCGAAGTTCACGTTCATGGGCTGGAAGGACGAGCGCGGACCGTCGGTCGTCACCAGATGCCCGCCGGTGATGTGGGCAATGAGGGCGCCGTGGGCAGTGGTGGGCGGCGGCACGGTGAAGGCCTCGCCCTTGCTCTCGGCAGCGGCCATGCGGCCCGCCATGATGCCCATGGCGGCGCTTTCCACATAGCCTTCGACGCCGGTGATCTGGCCGGCAAAGCGGAGGCGGGGATCGGCCTTGAGGCGCATCAGGCCATCCAGCACCTTGGGCGAGTTCAGGAAGGTGTTGCGGTGGAGGCCACCCAGCCGGGCAAACTCGGCATTCTCGAGCCCGGGGATGGTGCGGAAGACCCGCACCTGCTCGGCATACTTCAGCTTCGTCTGGAAGCCGACCATGTTGTAGAGCGTGCCCAGCGCATTGTCCTGGCGCAGCTGCACGACCGCGTAGGCCTTCACCGTGGGATTATGGGCATTGGTGAGGCCCATGGGCTTCATGGGGCCGTGGCGCAGCGTCTCGGGGCCGCGTTCGGCCATCACCTCGATGGGCAGGCAGCCATCGAAATAGGGGGTGGATTTCTCCCATTCCTTGAAGTCGCCCTTCTCGCCCTCGTTGAGGGCCCGGATGAAGGCGTCGTACTGGGCCTTGTCCATGGGGCAGTTGATGTAGTCCTTGCCGGTGCCGCCGGGCCCCACCTTGTCGTAGCGGGACTGGAACCAGGCCACCTCCATGTTGATGCTCTCGCGGTGAACGATGGGGGCGATGGCATCGAAGAAGGCGAGGTCCTCCTCACCCGTGAGCTTGCGGACGGCCTCGGCGAGGGCAGACGAGGTGAGGGGGCCGGTGGCGATGATCACCTTGTCCCAGTCGGCGGGCGGCAGGCCGGCCACTTCGCCGCGGTCGATGGTGATGAGCGGATGGGCCGAGATGAGCCGCGTAACCTCCTCCGAAAAGCCGTCCCGGTCCACGGCAAGGGCGCCACCGGCCGGTACCTGATGGCGGGCGGCAACCGCCATCACCAGCGATCCGGCGAGGCGCATTTCCTCGTGCAGCAGGCCCACCGCATTCTGGTCCTTGTCGTCGCTGCGGAAGGAGTTGGAGCAGACAAGCTCGGCGAGCCCGTCGCTTTTATGGGCATCGGTCTTAACCATGGGGCGCATTTCGTGCAGCACCACGGGGACGCCGGCATTGGCGATGGCCCAGGCCGCTTCCGAGCCCGCCATACCGCCGCCGATCACATGAACAGGAGTTAACATGAGGACCGGGTATCACACTCGCGGACAATGGAAAACCCGCGTCTTCCGGGGCTTGCCTTTTTATATTGGAGGTGTAGGCAGGCTTCATGCTGTCGGTCTACGGAACAGAGAACGGATGCCTCATCGAACACCCGCGCGAACAGGCGCTGGCGGTGCTGCAGCAGGCTGTCTGGATCGACATGGTGGAGCCTTCCTCGGAAGAGGAAAAGGACGTGGAAGCGGCCATGGGGATCGACATCCCGACCCGTGGCGAACTGGAAGAGATCGAGGCTTCGAGCCGACTCTACCAGGAAGACGGCGCTGCCTTCATGACCGCCAACCTGATCCGCCGCGGCGAGGAAGACCGTCCGGAATCGAGCCCGGTCACCTTCATCATCAAGGGCAACCAGCTCATCACCATCCGCTATCATCACCCGCAGGCCTTCCCGGTCTACATCAAGCAGGCGATGAAACCCCAGGCCACATCCATGACCGGCTGGGGTGTGTTGATCAGCCTGCTCGAAGCCGTGGTTGACCGCGCCGCCGATCATCTCGAGCGCGTCGGCGCCATCGTCGACGATACCTCGAAGCAGGTCTTCGACACCTCCTTCGTGCAGCGCCCGGCCCGCAAGGGTGTGCGCCGCCGCAAGAAGCCGAAGAACCTCGAGGAGCTGCTGGGCAAGGTTGGCGAGGAAGGCGACTTCACCTCGAAGATGCGCGAAAGCCTGGTCTCCATCGGGCGCATGGTGGCCTACATGCAGGCGATCATCGACCAGACCAAGCTCACCAAGGAAATGAAAGAGAACCGCGCCCGCATCAAGATTCTGCAGCGCGATATCGTCTCGCTCACCGATCACTCGAGCTTCCTCTCGGGCAAGATCAGCTTCCTGCTGGATGCGGTGCTGGGCATGATCTCGATCGAGCAGAACGGCATCATCAAGATCTTTACCGTGGCCTCCATGGTGTTCATGCCGCCCACCCTTGTGGCCTCGGTCTACGGCATGAATTTCAAGTTCATGCCCGAGCTGGATTTCGCCTTTGGCTACCCGTGGGCGATCTTCCTCATGGCCTTCTCCGCTATCCTGCCGTGGGTCTATTTCAAGCGGAAGGGCTGGCTCTGATGTCTCGCCCGCATGAGGGCGCGACACATCAGCCGGAGCGCACCTGATGGCTGAAGTGAAGCGCCACGTGGTCTCCGCCGATGAAGACGGCATGCGCCTCGACCGCTGGTTCAAGGTGCATTTCCCGCAGGTGACCTTCGCCTATCTCAACAAGCTCACCCGCACCGGGCAGGTGCGCGTGGGAGCAGGGCGCTGCAAGACCAACACGCGCCTGGTGCAGGGCCAGGAAATCCGCGTGCCGCCGCTTGCCTTCGACACGCGGCCCGCCGATCAGCCCAAGGGCGACGTGAAGCCGCTCTCGAAGGAGGAGCGCCGCTTCTTCGACTCGATGATCATCCACGAGGACAAGGACCTCTATGTCCTCAACAAGCCCTCGGGCTTTGCGGTGCAGGGCGGCACCAAGACCCACCGTCATCTCGACGGCCTGCTGATGGGCCTCGCCGGCGAGAAGGGCGAGCGTCCGCTGCTGGTGCACCGCCTCGACCGCGATACCTCGGGCGTCATCGTGGTGGCGAAGCGCCGGGCCGTGGCCTCGGCGCTGGGCAAGCTTTTTGCCACGCGCAACATCAAGAAGACCTATTGGGCTGTGGTGAAGGGCGTGCCCGTGCCGCACCAGGGGCGGATCGACGTCGCCCTCGTCAAGGCCAAGAGCGAAGACGGGGACCGCATGCGCGCCTCCCGCGATGGCGAGGAGGAGGACGAGCAGCGCGCCGTCACCCACTACAACGTGCTCGATCACGCCAAGGTGGCGGCGTGGATGTCGCTTCGTCCGCAGACCGGACGACAGCATCAGCTCCGCGCCCACATGGACCACCTGGGCACGCCCATTTATGGCGACAACAAATACAATGGCGACAGTGACTTGCCGGACGGTGTGGAGAACCGGCTTCATCTCCACGCCCGGCGCCTCGTCTTCCCGCATCCGCGCGGCGGAACCGTTGACGTGACGGCGCCGTTGCCCGAGCACATGCTCGCCACCTTCAAGATCTTCGGCTTTGATCCCAAGCGATTTGACCGCGATGACGAGTGAGACCGAGAGCGACGACGAGCGCATGCGCCGCCTGATGAAGGACCGCTACGAGCGGCCCTTGCCGAAGCGCTTCTATGCCACCGCAAGTATTGGCCCGGAGAACGAGATCCTGCTCGATGGCCGCGCCGTGAAGACGCCGATGAAGGCGCGGCTTGTGCTGCCCACCCGCAAGCTTGCGGAAGCGATTGCGCAGGAGTGGCAGGCGCAGGAGCAGGTGATCAATCCCGGTCTCATGCCGCTCACCAAATATGCCAACACGGCGATCGACCGGGCGGTATCGGAGCGCGACTCTGTGCTCTCCGATTTCGAAAAATATGCGGGCTCCGATCTCGTCTGCTACCGGGCCGACAAGCCGCCCGCGCTGGTGGACATGCAGGCGCTGCATTGGAACCCGGTCATCGCCGATGCCGCCACGCATCTGGGTGCCACCTTCAGGACGGCAACCGGCATTGTCCACGTGGCGCAGGATGCGCACGCTACCGCCGCGGCCAGGGCCGCCGCTGCCGCCCTCGATCCCTTCCGGCTGACGGTGCTTTACAACCTCACCACGCTCACCGGATCGGCCCTTCTCTCCCTGATGCTGGTGGCGGGCCGCGCCAGCCCGGAGCAGGGCTGGGCCGCCGCCCATGTGGACGAGGACTACCAGATCGCCGAATGGGGGACTGACGACGAGGCCATGGCCCGCCGCGCCGCCCGCCGCATGGACCATGACGCGCTCACCGGCATGCTGGACCTGCTCGCCGGTTAACCACAGGCTTGAATTGGCCCGGGGATGCGCCATATCTCGGTCATGATCGCAGCCCAAGAAGCCCGGCAACAAGGACGGACCCTTTCCATGAACCTGAAGCTCATCGCTGCCCTTTCCGTTGCCACGCTGCTGACCGCAGGCGCGGTTCTGGCCCAGTCGGCCCCGCCCGACCTCGTCTCGGCCTACAAGGCGGGCGTTGCCGCCGCCAAGTGCAACCTGGGGCTGGATCCGGCCAAGGAAAGCGCATTGGGCGATGCCGTGCAGCGCACCGAGCAGAAGAGCGGCCTTGATCAGGGCGCGCTCGATGCCCTGTGGTCCGACACGCAGGCCGCCTTCGATGCCGACAATGCCGGCTTCTGCGGCGCTGCCGCCGGTGAAATCGACAAGACCATCGCGCGCGCCAAGTAACGGGCTGAGGAATAGGCATTCCGCCGCCCATCGGCTTGGGGTAGTTTAATCCCATGCCGCATGACCACCACGATCACGACCATCCCGAACACAGCGAGCTTTCGCCCATAGAACTCCGGGTGAGGGCACTCGAGTCCATTCTCGTTGAGAAGGGCTATGTTGATCCCGCTGCCGTCGATGCCATCATCCAGACCTACGAGACGGAGATCGGCCCGCACCGCGGGGCGCGCGTCGTCGCCATGGCGTGGAGCGATCCGGCCTTCGCCGACTGGCTCAAGCAGGACGCCACGGCAGCCATCGCTTCGCTGGGCTATTCCGGCCGCCAGGGCGAGCACATGGCGGCGCTCTTCAACACCGACACGCTGCACAACATGGTCGTCTGCACCCTGTGCTCCTGCTACCCGTGGACGGTGCTGGGCCTGCCGCCCGTCTGGTACAAGGCGCCGCCCTATCGCGCCCGCGCCATCAAGGAGCCGCGCGCCGTGCTCGCCGAATTCGGCCTGACGCTGCCCGCAACCACCGAAGTGCGGGTGTGGGATTCGACCGCCGAGATGCGCTACCTGGTGGTGCCGCAGCGCCCCAAGGGCACCGAGCGCTGGAGCGAGGAGAAACTCGCCGGTCTCGTCACCCGCGACTCGATGATCGGCACCGGTCTTGCGAGGGCTGCACAATGATCGGCGCACAGGACCTGGGCGGACGGCCCGGCTTCGGCCCCATCAATCCGGAGAAGGATGAACCTGTTTTCCACGCCGGCTGGGAACGCCGCGTGCTGGGCTTCACGGTTGCCATGGGTGCCACCGGCACGTGGACAGGCGACCAGGGCCGCCACAAACGGGAACAGCTGCCACCAAGCTTCTACTGGACGGCAAACTACTACGACATCTGGCTCACGGCGCTCACCGAGCTTCTTGCCGAGCGCGGCATGGTGACGGAGCGCGATCTCGAGGCGGGTCACGCGGTCGATCCGCCGAAGCCGCCGCCCCGCGTTCTGAAGGCCGAGAACGTGAAGGCGACACTGTCCAAGGGCTGGCCCTATGCCCGCGAGGCAAAGGCCCCTGCGGCCTTTGCGGTGGGTGACACCGTGCGCACTATCCGCAACGAGACGCCGGGCCACACGCGCCTTCCGGCCTATGCCATGGAGAAGAACGGCGTGATCGAGGCGGTGCGCGGCTGCCATGTCTTCCCGGATTCGAACGGCATGGGGCAGGGCGAAGACCCGCGCTGGCTCTACACCGTGCGCTTCACAGCGAAGGAACTCTGGGGCACGGAATCGCCCGACAGCATGTGCCTCGACCTCTGGGAGCCCTATCTTGTCCGCCGCTGAGCCCAAGGTGGAAAAGCCTTTCAGCGCACCCTGGGAGGCGCAGGTCTTCGCGCTCGCCGTGAAGCTCAACGAAGCGGGTCTCTTCACTTGGAACGAATGGGCGGCGACCCTTGGCGCAGAACTCGCCCGTGAGCCGGAGCGGCCCTATTACGAGTCCTGGCTCGCGGCGCTGGAGCGAATCTCGGAATGCCATGGCGCCATGACCGGGCCCGAACGCATCGCCCGGATCGCCGCCTGGGACCGGGCCGCCAAGGCCACGCCCCATGGCCAGCCCATCCTGCTGGAAAATGCCGGAAAGACGCCCGGACCCTCCTTTGACTTTTCGCCAGTTTGACCCTGCCGGGCGGGGCTGCTTAAGGTCCGCCCACACACCACCTCGGAGCAGATGATGCAGGAAATCCTTGAGAAGCTGGAACAGCGCCGCGCCAATGCCAGGGCAGGCGGCGGAACCAAGCGCGTCGAGGCCCAGCACGCCCGCGGCAAGCTGACTGCGCGGGAAAGGATCGAACTGCTGCTCGACAGCAATTCCTTCGAGGAGTTCGACATCTACGTCGAACACCGCGCCACCGACTTCGGCATGGCCGACACCCGCATTCCGGGCGACGGCGTGGTGACGGGATGGGGCACGGTCAATGGCCGCGTCGTCTATGTCTTCGCCAAGGACTTCACCGTCTTCGGCGGCTCGCTCTCCGAGACCCATGCGCGCAAGATCACCAAGCTGCAGGACATGGCGCTCCGCAACCGGGCGCCCATCATCGGCCTCTTCGATGCCGGCGGCGCCCGCATCCAGGAAGGTGTCGACGCGCTGGCGGGCTACGGCGAGGTGTTCCAGCGGAACGTGCTCGCCTCCGGCGTCATCCCGCAGATTTCCGTGATCATGGGGCCGTGCGCGGGCGGCGACGTTTACTCCCCCGCCATGACCGATTTCATCTTCATGGTGCGCGACACGAGCTACATGTTCGTGACCGGGCCCGACGTGGTGAAGACCGTCACCAACGAAACCGTGACGGCGGAAGAGCTCGGCGGCGCTTCGGTGCACACCACCAAGTCCTCGATCGCCGACCGCGCCTTCGACAACGACGTGGAGGCGCTTCTGCAGATGCGCCGCCTGATCGACTTTCTGCCGTCGTCGAACACGGCGGAGGTTCCGGTGCTGCCGCAGCTCGACAGTGCGGAAGAGGTGGTGAGCAGCCTCGACACGCTGATCCCGGCGAACCCGAACCAGCCCTATGACATGAAGGAACTGATCCTCAAGACGGTGGACGAGGGCGACTTCTTCGAAATCCAGGAAGCGCATGCCCGCAACATCATCACCGGCTTTGCCCGCATCAAGGGCCGCACGGTGGGGATCGTCGCCAACCAGCCCATGGTGCTGGCGGGCGTGCTCGACTCCGATGCGGGCCGCAAGGGCGCCCGCTTCGTGCGCTTCTGTGACTGCTTCAACATTCCGGTCATTTCGTTCGTGGACGTGCCGGGCTTCCTGCCCGGCACCGCTCAGGAATATGGCGGCCTCATCAAGCACGGCGCCAAGCTGCTCTTCGCCTATGCGGAAGCAACCGTCCCCAAGATCACCATCATCACCCGCAAGGCCTATGGCGGTGCCTATGTCGTGATGGCCTCAAAGCACCTGCGCGGCGACATCAACTATGCCTGGCCCACCGCCGAGATCGCGGTGATGGGTTCGAAGGGGGCAGCCGAAATCATCTACCGCGCCGAACTAGGCGACAAGGAGAAGATCGCGGCCCGCATCAAGGACTACGAGAACCGCTTCGCCAATCCCTTCGTGGCGGCGGAACGTGGTTTCCTCGATGACGTGATCATGCCGCACTCGACCCGCCGGCGCGTGGCGAGAGCGCTCGACATGCTGCGCGCCAAGAAGCTCGATAACCCGTGGAAGAAACACGATAACATCCCGCTCTAAGCGATTGTTCTTCCGAATAAATATCCAGCGGCCTGCAACCTTGGCGGAGCTCCGTAAAATCTTACGGGTTTCCTGAACGGGGCCTTCATCTGCTTCACATACCATACTGCCCATGGGAGATGTGCCATGAAGATTGCAGTATTGGCAGTTGGGGCTGTTTTGGCGCTGGCCGTATCGGGCCCGGCAGCCTTGAAGAACACGACACAGGTGCAGCACGTGAGCGCCGCAAGCGACATCGTTGTGCCGGCATGGCTTGACCTGCCGTCGCGGCCGTTCATCAGCAGCATCGAGTATTCGGGGCAGGCGGGTGAGGAGGCGGCCTTCGGCACGATCCTCTACAACCTTCCCAGCAACGGCACCGCCGAGGTGAACTGGCTCAAGAAGAATCTGGAGTCGAAGGGCTTTGCCGTCGATGACCGCACTGCCGCCATGGACAATTTCGCGGGCGCCGACGTGGTCGTCACCGCCACCGACATGGTGACGGGCCGCCGCATCAATCTTGTCGGTACCAACCGCCCGGACGGCGCCGACCTCCGCATCACCTTCGAAGATCCGACGGTCGAATCCTACGTCTCACTCCTCTGATCGTACCTTCCGCTGAGGCCTTGCACGCAACTCCCTGACGGGTGAAAACGGTCACGGATTCGCAAGGAGACCAGAATGCGGACTTTGCCCGTGACGGCGGCCTTCGGGCATGTCGTGCGCTCGACCATCAACAACGCGGGTTTCGCCTGGAGGCTGAGCTGGCCGTGGATGGTGGCGATCATTCCGCTCAACATCTTTGCGCAGCTCTCCGGCTTCAGCATGGACCCGGCGGCGACCGAGCCTTCCGGCACCGCACTCGCCATCGGCCTCATCGTCGGCTTGCTGACGCTCTTTGCCTTCGCATCGATTGCGGTGAGCTGGCACCGCTACATCCTGCTCGATGAAGTGCCGCAGGGGCTGGCGCGGCTTCGCGCCGACAACACGGTGTGGCGCTACTTCGGCAACACGCTGCTGATCTTCCTGATCCTCATTCTGGGCTTCCTGCCTGTCGGCCTTCTGGTGGGCGTGCTTGTAGCGGCCCTGCAGCATGCGGGCGCGCTCATCTCCATTCCGATCTATGTCGCGGCGATCATCTTCGGCGTGTCGGCTTTCTACCGTCTGAGCGTGAAGCTGCCCGCCATTGCGCTGGAACGGACCGACTTCACCCTCAAGGAGGCCTGGGCCAAGACGCAGGGCAACACCTGGCAGCTCTTCGGCCTCGCGCTGCTTTTCGTGCTGACGCTGATCGGCATGGGGATCGTGCTGCTCGCCATCGGCTATGTGCTGCAGTTGACCGGGCTCTCGGTCGCGCTGTTCCTGACGCTTGCGATCCAGATGATGTTCAACTGGCTTGGCACCATTGCGGGCGTGACGCTGCTCACCAGCCTCTACGGCTTCTTCATCGAGAACCGGGATTTCTAATTTTTCTCTCGGTCCGATTAGTTCGTCCGTTGCGCTAACCCACTTCTCCGACGAGATCGTATTCCTCGGCATCGGTGATCTTCACCTTTACCATGTCGCCCGCCTTCAGGTGGGTGGCGCCGGGAATGAAGACGTTGCCGTCGATCTCGGGTGCATCCCACGGGCTGCGGGCCACGGCCTCATCGTTCTCCGTGTCGATCTCATCCACCAGCACGGTGATTTCGCGGCCGATGCGCGAGCGCAGGATTTCTTCCGAGATCGCCTGCTGGGTTTCCATGAAGCGGGCGAAGCGTTCCGCCTTTACCTCGTCGGGCACCTGCGGCAGGCCGAGGTCGTTGGCGGTGGCACCGGAGACGGGCTCATACTGGAAGCAGCCGGCGCGTTCGATGCGGGCTTCCTTCATCCACTGCAGAAGCTCTTCGAAATCCTGATCGGTCTCTCCGGGGAAGCCGACGATGAAGGTGGAGCGGAGGGCGAGGTCCGGGCAGACCTTCCGCCACGACGCGATGCGATCCAGCACCTTCTCCTGATTGGCGGGGCGGCGCATGGCCTTCAGCACCTTGGGCGATGCGTGCTGGAACGGAATGTCGAGATAAGGAAGGATCTTACCCTCGGCCATCAGCGGAATGACGTTATCCACGTGGGGGTAGGGATAGACGTAGTGCATGCGCACCCAGGCCCCGAGATCGCCCAGTTCCTTGGCAAGGTCGTAGAACTTGGCGCGCACCTCACGGCCGCGGAACTTCGAGGTCGCGTACTTCGTGTCGACGCCATAGGCGCTGGTGTCCTGCGAGATCACCAGCAGTTCCTTGACGCCTGCCTTTACCAGCCGCTCGGCCTCGTAGAGCACGGCGGCGGCGGGGCGCGAGACGAGATCGCCACGGATCGACGGAATGATGCAGAAGGTGCAGCGGTTGTTGCAGCCCTCGGAAATCTTCAGATAGGCGTAGTGCTTGGGCGTGAGGTGCAGGCCCTGGGGCGGCACCAGGTCCATCTTGGGATCGTGAACCGGGGGCAGGGCCTCGTGCACGGCCTTCACCACCTGTTCGTACTGGTGGGGGCCGGTAATGGCGAGCACCGACGGGTGCGCCTTGCGGATCGCCTCGTCCTCGATGCCGTAGCAGCCGGTAACGATGACGCGGCCGTTTTCCTCCAGCGCCTCGCCGATCGCGGACAGGCTTTCGGCCTTGGCGGAATCGAGGAAGCCGCAGGTGTTGACGATCACCACGTCGGCATCGTCATAGCCGGGCGCGATCACATAGCCTTCGGCCCGGAGCTGGGTGAGGATGCGTTCGCTGTCGACAAGGTTCTTGGGGCAGCCCAGCTGGACCAACCCGACTTTCGGCACATGTGCAGTCATGGCGCGGGCTTTAGCCGAGCCGGGGCAAGAGGGCAAACTGCCTGTGGGAAGTGGGTGAAGGGGTCCTTGAGGTTGCCAAAAAGCGCGCCCATGATGACTTCATGTGGAAAAAATCAGTGTTAGCAGGGGCAACTGCCGTTCTGGCGGTTCTGGCTGCGGGACAGGTTTGGGCGGCTTCCCTGGCGCTCTCCGGCAAGGAACGGTGGCTCACGGTCGCCTCGAGCAAGGACCTCGACACAGCCATCGCCATCGCCGGAGTCTATGCCAGCGAGCGGGCCAAGGTGGTGAGCAGCCAGTCCGGCTGGTATGCCATCGTCCTCGGCCCCTACCGCGAGGGCAGCGTGGCGGCGGTGACCAAGGCCCACGCGGGGATCGGTGCGGTTCCTGCCGATGCCCATCTCTCCCGCGGCGACAAGTTCCTGGAGGTCGTCTTCGAGGAAAAGCCGTGGGAGGAGCAGCGCGTACTCGCCACCTACGACAGCAAGAAGCCGGTGCAGTTCGCCGACGGCGACACGACCTACAGCGTTTCCATGGCCGGAACGAATGACGAGCCGGGACCCACCACAGCCTCGGCCAAGCGTGGCGAGACCTTGCTCTTCTCCTTCACCACGCCCAGCGAATACTCGATGTTCGAATCCGATGCCGGGCTCCTCAAGCTCGATCCCGGCGCCAAGGGCCCGCAACTCGTCTTCACCCGCTTCACCGGTGGTGCCCATTGCTGCACCCAGACCTGGATCGCAACATCGCCGGAAGGCGGGGCGGGCTGGAGCCTCGTCGATGCCGGGGTCTTCGACGGCGGCGCCTACAGCTACGAGGACGTGGATGGCGATGGCTTTCTTGAGCTCGAACTCGTCGACAATGATTTCCTCTATGCCTTCGATTCCTATGCCGGGTCCTTCGCGCCCATCCGCATCTTCCAATTGCGCGGCAACAAGCTGATCGATGTTTCCAACACGCCGGCCATGCACGCGCGCCTGAAGCGCGACCTTGCGGCCATGGAGTATCAGGTGAAGCTCGATCCGGGGCTGTGGCGCTCCAACGGCTTCCTCGCGGGCTGGGTCGCCGCCAAGCAGCGCCTGGGCGAGGGCGGCGAGGCCTGGCAGACGGTTCTCGAAAATCTCGACCCCAATACGGATTTTGGGCCGGATACCTGCAAGTCCGGCAAGCCGGTGGAGGACTGCGCCTACGAGGATTTGCAGAAGGTGCCGGTCGCAAAGGCGCTGGCCCAGTTCCTGTCGGAGCGGGATTACGGTGAGCTGCCGCCCATGGCGCAGGCCCAATTGAACTGACGTTCCCGAAGGCTGCCCGGCCTTCACCCCTAGTCGTATTGGCTGGGCTTGACGGTTTGGCTAGAACGCGCTCCGATCAGAAGAATTCAGTTGGAGCAGGGGCTTCGTGTTCAAGAAAATACTCATCGCCAACCGGGGTGAAATCGCCTGCCGCGTCATCAAGACGGCGCGCAAGATGGGCATCAAGACGGTGGCGGTTCATTCCGACGCCGATGCCCGCGCCCTCCACGTCGACATGGCGGATGAACGCGTCAACATCGGTCCCGCCGCCGCCGCCCAATCCTATCTCGTGATCGAAAAGATCATTGCCGCCTGCAAGCAGACCGGGGCCGAGGCGGTGCATCCGGGCTACGGCTTCCTCTCGGAACGCTCGGCCTTCCCGAAGGCGCTGAAGGAGGCGGGGATCGTCTTCATCGGACCGAACCCCCATGCCATCGATGCCATGGGCGACAAGATCGAGTCGAAGAAGGCGGCCGCTGCGGCGGGCGTTTCCACCGTGCCCGGCTACATGGGCATCATCGACACGGAAGACGAGGCGGTGAGGATCGCCAAGGACATCGGCTATCCCGTGATGATCAAGGCTTCGGCCGGCGGCGGTGGCAAGGGCATGCGCATCGCCTTCTCGGATGCCGAGGTGCGCGACGGCTTTGCTCGCGCCAAGTCCGAGGCGAAGTCCTCCTTCGGCGATGACCGCGTCTTCATCGAGAAGTTCATCACCAATCCGCGCCACATCGAAATCCAGGTGCTGGGCGACAAGCACGGCAACGTGATCTATCTGGGCGAACGCGAATGCTCGATCCAGCGCCGCAATCAGAAAGTGATCGAGGAGGCCCCTTCGCCGCTGCTCGACGAGAAGACGCGGAAGGCGATGGGCGAGCAGGCCGTGGCGCTGGCCAAGGCCGTGGGTTACGACAGCGCCGGAACGGTGGAGTTCGTGGCGGGCCAGGACCGCTCGTTCTTCTTCCTCGAAATGAACACCCGCCTGCAGGTGGAGCATCCGGTGACGGAACTCATCACGGGCGTTGACCTCGTGGAGCAGATGATCCGCGTAGCCGCGGGGGAAAAGCTGGCGCTCCAGCAGAAGGACGTGAAGCTGAACGGCTGGGCAGTCGAATCCCGTGTCTATGCCGAAGACCCGTACCGCAACTTCCTGCCGTCCACGGGCCGCCTCGTGCGTTATCAGCCCCCGGCAGAGAAACTCGAGAACGGCATTACCGTGCGCAACGACACGGGCGTGTTCGAAGGCGGCGAGATCTCGATCTGGTACGATCCGATGATCGCCAAGCTCTGCACTCACGCGCCCACCCGCGCCGCCGCCGTTTCGGCCATGAGCACGGCACTCGACGAATTCGTGATCGACGGTATCCAGCACAACATTCCGTTCGTGGCCGCCATCATGGAGCATCCGGTGTGGCAATCCGGCAAACTCTCGACCGGCTTCATCGCCGAACAGTATCCCGAGGGTTTCAAGGGCGCGGAACTCACCGCCGACAAGGCTGCGAAGCTGGTGCAGGTGGCGGTGCTGCTCGATCACATCGAGAATTCGCGAAAGCGCCACATCTCCGGCCAGATGAACGGCCGCGAGGTGAAATTCGATCACAGCCGCCACGTACTGCTCGGCAAGTCCTGGCATACGCTGCAGCTCGATGACGCCTTGGAAGAGCTGGCCACGACGTGTGATTGGGTGCCGGGGCAGACGGTTGCCCGCATCGTGCTCGGCAGCGAGCGCCTCTCCGTTCAGGTGAAGCGCATCCTCAACGGCTACCGCCTGACCTGGCGCGGCATCTCCACCGATGCCTTCGTCTACTCCACCCGTGAGGCGGAACTGGCGCGTCTCATGCCCGAGAAGAAGCTGGCGGACACCTCGAAGAAGCTGCTCTGCCCGATGCCCGGCCTCGTTGTCTCGATCGCGGTGAGCGAAGGGCAGGAAGTGAAGGCGGGCGATCCCCTCGCCATCGTCGAAGCAATGAAGATGGAGAACATCCTGCGCGCCGAGCGGGACGTCACCGTGAAGAAGCTGAACGCCAAGAAGGGCGACAGCCTGCAGGTGGACGCCGTCATCATGGAATTCGCCTGAGGCAAGAGCCGTAATAAAAAAGGCGCAAGTCGAGACTTGCGCCAGTTTGTCTTGCGGGGGAGGAAACTCAGGCCGCGCGGGTGCGGTCGACGCTCCACGAACCAGCACCGGCAGCGGCGAGGTAGAGGAAGACGAAGCAGAACAGGTAGGCCGCTTCACCGCCGTTGTTGGCCGGGAAGAAGTTCTGCGGCGCATGCGCCATGAAATAGGCAACAGCCATCATGCCGGCGAGAATGAAGGCGGTGACGCGGGTGAAGAGGCCGATGATGATCAGCACGCCGCCCACGATTTCGAGGACGCCAGCAAGGCCCATCAGCGAGAACAGCGGCACGCCGTCCTTGAAGTATTCCTGGAAGGGGAAGCCGAGCAGCTTGGCGGTGCCGTGCTGCAGGAAGGTGAGGCCGGTCATGATGCGCAGGACGGCCAGAAGCTTGTCGGACCAAGTGGCGGGGATAATGCTCATTTTCTTTTCAACTCCGTGAGGGGTAAGATGGTGGAGGCGCGTCAGCCGCGACCTGTGGCTGTGATGTAGCGATAATCTGTAACTGTATCAAGTACTATTACAGATCCATTTTGACGCGGGGGAGACGTGATGCAGGTTTCGCAGGAAGACGTTGAATTCTATCAGAAAAACGGTGCGGTGGTGATTCGCAAGCTGTTTTCGCCTGCCCATCTGAGCCTTCTGGAAGCGGGAATCGCCCGCAACATGGCGGAACCCAGCCCGCTTTCCATCGTGGCGTCGCGGCCCGAGGACCCGGGCTATTTCATCGAGGATTTCTGCAACTGGCAGCGCATTCCCGAATACCGGGATTTCGTAACGGCCTCTCCTGCGGCCGAGGCGGCAGGGCGCCTCATGGCCTGCAAGACCGTTCGCCTTTACCATGATCATCTGCTCGTGAAGGAGCCGAAGACCACCGCCAAGACCCCGTGGCACCAGGATCAGCCGTATTACAATATCGACGGTTTTGACAATATTTCCATGTGGTTGCCAGTTGACCCGGTGGCCGCGGAATCCACACTGAAATTCGTCGCGGGCTCGCACCGCGAGGGCTGGATGATGCCGCGCACCTTCATGAACAACGAGGCCAAGTGGTTCCCCGAAGGAACCCTGAAGGACATTCCCGACATCGAAGGCAATCCGGATCGCTTCAAGGTGCTGGGCTGGGCGCTGGAGCCGGGCGATGCCGTCTTTTTCCACATGCTGACGCTGCATGGAGCAGGGGGCGTGGGTGGCGGCAACCGCCGCCGGGTCGTCTCGTTCCGCTTCATGGGCGATGATACCACCTTCGCGCCCCGGCCCTGGCGGACCTCGCCGCCCTTCACGGGGCTGGAGAAGGACCTCGACAAGGGGGCCCCTATGGCGCACCCGCTTTTCCCGGTCCTGTGGGAGCGCCCGGCCGCCTGAGACGGCCACAAGCGGCCCGGAGTTTGCACCGTCTGATCCTGCAACAGTCTTTCTGTTTCAGGATCGGACACCATGACCGCACTTCTCAAGAACCGCTTCGTCCGCAGATTCGGCCTGTGGTACCTGGTCTATGAGGCGGTGTCCTTCGTCCTTTTCGTGGGATTCGGCGTCCAATTCCTCTCTGTTCACTGAAACGGAGCCTCCCCCCTCCACATTCTGCCACAGTGCCCTATATTCTGCTTCCCATGGCACGACTCCCGGCAAAACCGAACGAACGCGAGGAAAGCGGCGTTCTCACCAAGACCAAGGCGAAGACCAAGAAGCCTTCGCTCTACAAGGTCCTGCTGCTCAACGACGATTACACTCCGATGGAATTCGTCGTCCACGTCCTCGAAGTCTTTTTCAGCAAGACCCGGGAAGATGCCTATCGCATCATGCTGCACGTGCACCAGAAGGGTGTGGGCGTGTGCGGCGTGTACACCTTTGAAGTCGCTGAAACAAAGGTGACGCAGGTGATGGACTTCGCGAAGCAGCACGGTCATCCCCTGCAATGCACGATGGAAAAGGAATAGGCGCGGCGCGAGCGGGGTTGTGAAAGCGAGATGTCACACCCCATATGGATTGGATCCGTTGTTGCGTCTTGAACATTGACAGGCAGGGCAATCCGCAGCACCCTGCACCCGAAAGGACACAGACCGTTGCCGACATTCTCACGTTCACTCGAAAAAGCCTTGCACCGCGCCCTTTCTTTCGCCGCAGAACGCCGCCAGGAATTCGCGACGCTGGAACATCTGCTTCTCTCGCTGACCGAAGACAAGGATGCCGTGGCCGTGATGAAGGCGTGCGGCGTGAACGTCGAGGAACTGCGTGACGATCTCACCGACTACATCGACACCGAGCTTGCGAACCTTGTCACTGATGCCGCAGCGGAGGCGAAGCCCACCGCCGGTTTCCAGCGTGTGATCCAGCGCGCAGTGATCCACGTGCAGTCGTCAGGCCGCGAGGAAGTGACCGGCGCGAACGTGCTGGTCGCAATCTTCGCCGAGCGTGAATCCCACGCCGCCTTCTTCCTGCAGGAGCAGGACATGACCCGCTACGACGCGGTGAACTACATTTCGCACGGCATTGCCAAGCGCCCCGGCCTGTCGGAATCGCGTCCCGTGCGTGGCGCCGAACAGGGCGAAGGTGAGGGCGATGACATGGGTGGTGCCGGTCCGGGTGGCAGCAAGAAGAAGGCGGACCAGAGTGCTCTCGAAGCCTATTGCGTCGACCTGAACAAAAAGGCGCATGACGGCAAGATCGATCCGCTGATCGGCCGCACCGCCGAAGTGAACCGCACGATCCAGATCCTCTGCCGCCGCCAGAAGAACAACCCGCTCTTCGTCGGCGATCCCGGCGTGGGCAAGACCGCGATTGCCGAAGGCCTGGCCCGCAAGATCATCAAGGGCGAAGTACCCGACGTGCTGAAGGACTGCACGGTCTATCAGCTGGACATGGGCACGCTGCTCGCGGGCACGCGCTATCGCGGCGACTTCGAGGAGCGCCTCAAGGCCGTGATGAAGGAAATCGAGCAGAAGCCCGGTTCCATCCTCTTCATCGACGAAATCCACACGGTGATCGGTGCAGGCGCCACTTCGGGCGGCGCCATGGATGCTTCGAACCTGCTGAAGCCGGCCTTGGCTGCGGGCACGCTCCGCTGCATCGGCTCGACCACCTACAAGGAATACCGCCAGCACTTCGAGAAGGACCGGGCGCTGGTCCGCCGCTTCCAGAAGATCGACGTCAACGAGCCGTCGATCCCGGATGCGATCGAAATCCTCAAGGGCCTCAAGCCTTATTACGAGGACTTCCACAAGGTGCACTTCACCGATGACGCCATCGAGACGGCGGTGCATCTCTCGGCCCGCTACATGGCCGACCGCAAGCTGCCCGACAAGGCGATCGACGTGATCGACGAAACGGGCGCATCGCTGATGCTGCTGCCGGAAGACAAGCGGAAGAAGACGATCGGCGTGCCGGAAATCGAAGCGACCATCGCGACGATGGCCCGCATTCCCCCCAAGACGGTCACCCGCGACGACGCCACGGTTCTCAAGAACCTCGAGTCCGAACTGAAGCGTCTCGTCTTCGGTCAGGACAAGGCGATCGAACAGGTCTCGGCGGCGATCAAGCTCGCCCGCGCCGGCCTGCGCGAGCCGGAGAAGCCCATCGGCAACTATCTCTTTGCCGGCCCCACGGGCGTGGGCAAGACGGAAGTGGCCAAGCGCCTTGCCGAAGTGCTGGGCGTGAAGTTCCTGCGCTTCGACATGTCGGAGTACATGGAGCGCCATTCGGTCTCGCGCCTGATCGGCGCGCCGCCCGGATATGTGGGCTTCGACCAGGGTGGCCTGCTCACCGATGGCGTGGACCAGAACCCGTACTGTGTGCTGCTGCTCGATGAAATTGAAAAGGCCCATCCGGACCTCTTCAACATCCTGCTGCAGGTGATGGACCACGGCAAGCTGACGGACCACAACGGCAAGTCCGTGGACTTCCGCAACGTCATCCTGATCATGACCACCAACGCTGGTGCCGCCGATCTCGCCCGTCCGGCGATCGGCTTCGGTGCTTCGGTGCGCGTTGCCGAGGACAACGAGGCGATCACCCGGCTGTTCACGCCGGAGTTCCGCAACCGTCTCGATGCCATCGTGAACTTCGGCCATCTGCCGCCCGCCGTGGTGCGCAAGGTGGTGGAGAAGTTCGTGCTGCAACTCGAGGCCCAGCTCTCCGAACGCCAGATCAATATCGAGATCTCGTCGGAAGCCGCGGACTGGCTGGCGACCAAGGGCTACGACCAGCAGATGGGTGCACGTCCTCTGGCGCGCATCATCCAGGAATACGTCAAGAAGCCGCTCGCGGAAGAAGTCCTGTTCGGCAAGCTGTCGAAGGGCGGAACGGTCCGCATCCTGATGAAGGACGGCGCGCTCGACTTCGCCTATCTCAGCCGTGAGGAGGAACGCTCCTCGCTGCCGCGTCCGCCGGAGCGCAAGGCGCTGCCGCGCGCCACCAAGCCCAAGGGCGAAGGTGGCGGGCCGAAGAAGCCGCCCGCGAAGAAGCGCAAGGCGAAAGCCTGATCAAAACAAGAATGGCCGGGTTTCCCCGGCCATTTTCATTTGAGATCGTCGGTTGCGTTACGCGAGTCCTTCTTCCGCCAGCGTCTTCTGCACGGCGGGGCGCTGGGCGACGCGTTCGAGATACGCCGAGATGGCCGGGAACTTGGCAAGATCGATGCCGACCGGCTTGCACCAGCGCAGGACGGTGAAGGCATAGGCATCGGCCACCGAGAAGGCCTGGCCCAGAACATAGGGCGCCTTTTCGAGCTGGGTTTCGAGCCAGCCGAGGCGGGTGTCGACGCGCTGCTTGATCGCATCCTTGCCGGCGTCCGGCATGGCCGGGTTGAACAGACCGCCGATGCCCTTGTGCAGTTCGGCCGCGATGAAGTTCAGCATTTCCATGGCGCGGTAGCGCGAGATGTCGCCGAACTTGGGCAGCAGGCCCTTGGCCGGGTTCGCGTCGGCGAGATACTGCAGGATGACCTGCACCTCGGTGAGGGTGCCGTCCTTGCTTTCGAGGGTGGGGACATAGCCCTTGCTGTTCACGGCATAGAAGTCGCTGCCGGCTTCGGTCTTCTTGGCGCGCAGGTCGACCTTTTCAGCCGTGTGCGCGACACCGAGTTCGTTGAGGGCGATATGGGGCGCGAGCGAACACGCACCGGGTGCAAAATAAAGCTTCATGAAACCTCCTGTTGGAAGGTGTTCACATAGCGCGCTTATGTAACAAATCAAGTGACAATAATGTCAGCTTGGAACACCGCGGCGAACTGCTGCGCCATGACGGCGTCCAGGTCGGCCATGGAGGTGGAAAGTCCGAGGTCGCGGAAGCTGGTGACGCCGTGCTCCGAGATGCCGCAGGGGACGATGCCCTCGAAATGCGAGAGATCGGGATCGAGGTTGATGCTGATGCCGTGGAAGCTGATGCCGTGGCGCACCCGGATGCCGAGCGCGGCGATCTTGTCCTCGCGGCCCGGGCGGGTGACCCAGACGCCCACGCGGTCCTCGCGGCGTTCGCCTGCGATGCCGAAAGCCGTCAGTGTACGGATGATCCATTCCTCGAGCGCGGTCACGAAAGCGCGTACGTCGTTGCCGCGCTTGCGGAGATCGAGCATCACATAAGCCACCCGCTGGCCGGGGCCATGATAGGTGTATTGCCCGCCGCGCCCGGCATCGAAGACGGGGAAACGGTCCGGGGCGACAAGGTCGGCCGGGTTGGCGCTGGTGCCTGCGGTGTAGAGCGGCGGATGCTCGAGAAGCCAGATCAGTTCCGCGGCCTCGCCGTGGCGGATGGCTTCCACTTCGCGCTCCATGCGGGCGAGGGCATCCGGGTAACCCACAAGCCCGGTCGACACCTCCCACCGCACGGGTGAAGTGGTTGACATCGCGGGCTTAAGTTCGTCGCGCAGGACCATGGCCGGGAGCTTTTCCCAAGTTCGACAGGATGCCGCAAGGGGGTTAGTCTCCTGCAATGGATTCGCTCATCGTCCTCGCCATTGCACTCTTTCTGGCCGGTCCCATCCTCGCCATCATCGCACTCGTCCAGATCGGCAATCTCGCCCAACGGGTGAGGGCGCTGACGAAGAAGATCGAGCGGCTTTCGTCCAGCGGCTTCGTGGTTGCGGAGACGGCTTCACCCGCAACACCGGTTGCGCGGCGCGAAGAGGTCTTTGACGACCTCGCCACGGCCAAGGCCGCAGACGCAGCACCGCCCAGCAGCAAGGCCTGGGGCGAAACGACGGCAAGCAGAAGCGCATCAGAGGAGACAGGCGAGGAGGCTGCGGCCCCAGTTGACGCCACGCCGTTTGAAGAGCGTGTTCTCCCTGCCAAGCCGGACGTTGAAGGGGCACTCGCCTCCCGCTGGTTCGTGTGGGTGGGCGGCATCGCCATCGCCCTGGGCGGCCTGCTGCTCGTCAAGTATGCCCATGACCAAGGCCTGATCCCGCCCGCTTTCCGCGTGGTGATCGGCCTCGCCGTCGCTGCCGGATTGGTTGTTGGGGGCGAATGGGTACGGAAACGGGGCGACGCACTGGCGCAGGGCTACGTGCCGGCGGCACTTTCCGCTGCCGGCCTCGTCATCGCCTTCGGTGTCATCTACGCGGCCTATGCCCTCTATGACCTGCTGAGCCCCACGGTGTGCTTCCCGCTTCTTGTGGCGGTAGGCCTCGGCGCCCTGTGGCTGTCGCGGCGGCAGGGGCCGCTCATTGCCGCACTGGGCCTCGTCGGCTCATACGCTGCTCCGGCATTGGTGCCCTCCGAGCATCCGAGCGCCATCGGCTTCTTCGCCTATCTCATCGTTATCGTCGCCACCTCGCTCTACGAACTGCGGAGCCGCCCGTGGTGGTGGCTGGGCTTTGCGGCCCTTGCGGGTGCCTCTGTCTGGTCGCTGCTCTGGCTCAACGGCGGGCTGTTCCAGCCTGATCACGTCCTGCCAGCAGGACTATTCGCACTGGCGATGGGTGCCGCCGCAATACTGCTGCCGCGCGGGAAAGGCATTCTCGCCGCCGAGATGGGCTCGCTCGCCGCACCCGACAAGATGCAGCCACCCATGCAGGTGGCCGTGGCCGGCGCGCTGCTGGCGACACTCATCCTTGCAGGCGTTGTCTGGCAATCGCACTACGCAACGCTCGCCATGGTGCTCTTCGGCGTCGGCATGATCGCGATCTCGGCCTTCGGCTGGCTGCGGGACGGCCTTGTAGGCGCGCCGCTTGCAGCGGGGTTTGCGACACTCATCCTGCTGATGGCTTGGCCCGAGGTGGGCTTCTACGCCTGGGCCATGGACGAGCGCGGATTGTGGTCCACCGTGCCGGGCCTGATCGAACCGCCGCGCTTCCGCAACGCCATGTTTGCGGCCCTCGCTGTCTTCACCTTGATCGGCATCGTCGGAACGTGGCGGCGCACCGAGAAGCTGCCCTGGGCGGCGCTGGCCTCGGGTGCTGCGGTGGCCTTCCTCTTCGGCGCCTGGGCCAAGGCCGACTTCGTCCAGAGCGACACAGCCTGGGCGGCTGCGGCCATTGTCCTGATGATCATTCTCGCCGGCCTCGCCGACCGCATCTGGAGAGGGGCGGAACGGGCCGCCGACGCGCTGCTGCTGGGCGTGGCCTTGCTCGGTCTCGTTGCCATCGACCGTCTGTTCGACGGCGTGTGGCAGACCATCGTGACGGCCGTCTTTGCAACGCTGCTCGCCTTCGCCACGCGGCGCATTGCACAGGCGGGGCTTGCCGCCATTGCAAGCGGCGTTGCCGCCGTTGCGGCGGTGCGTCTCTTCGTCGGCCGTGAGTTCTGGGGCGATCCCATCGGCCTGCCTCTCGGCGCACACTGGGTGATCTACGGTTATGGCATTCCCGCAGTGCTGTTCTGGTTCGCCTCGCGCGTGCTGAAGGACGAGAGAATGGCGCGCTACCGCGCCGGGTTCGAGGGTGGGGCGGTCGGCCTCGCCATCTCGCTCGTCTCGCTGGAGTTGCGCGTTCTGATCGGCGGCGGCATCACTGCCGATCACATGGGGCTGCTCGAATTGTCCGCCCACGGACTGGCCTGGCTCGGCGCCGCCTATGGTCTTGCTTACCGCCAGACCCTGTTCTCCTCCTTCATCTCGCTCTGGGGTTCGCGCGTCCTGCTCGCCGCCTCCACCGTGGTGATCCTCGCCTGCCTCACCATCATGAACCCGACGGTCACCGGCGATGCGGTTGAGGGTGGGCTCATCTTCAACAGCCTGTGGCTCGCCTATCTGGCGCCGGTGCCGCTGCTGGCGCTGATGGCGCGGAAGCTGGATGGCCTTGGCCTCGGCAGGCTCCGCGATGCCATGGGTGTCTTCGCACTCGTGCTCCTCATCACCTTCGTGACACTGCAGGTGAAGCGCTTCTTCCAGGATGCAACCCTGGTGCCGTGGTTCGAGAGCGATCCTGAATCCTACAGTGTCTCGGCAGCCTGGGTTGCAACGGCGATTGCCATCTTCCTCGGCGGCATCGGGCTCGACCGCAAGAACGTCCGGCTCGCCGGCCTCGCCATTCTGGCGCTCGCCGTCGCCAAGGTCTTTGCGCTCGACCTGTTCGAACTGGGCGGGCTGTGGCGGATCGCCAGCATCATCGGTCTGGGCTGCTGCCTGATCGGTGTCGGCTGGGCCTACACCCGCTTCGTGCAAACGCCGAAGACAGAGAAGGCCGCATGAGCACAACATCCGTCATCCTCGAGGGCGCGATCCTCGACTACTACCGCGCCCATGCTTATCGTGAACCGGCGATCCTCGCGGAACTGCGCGCCCGCACCGCCTCCTTCGGCGATGATGCGATCATGCAGATCGCGCCGGAGCAGGGGGCTTTCATGGGAATGGTCGCGCAGCTAATGGGCGCGCGGAAGATCCTCGAGATCGGCACCTTCACCGGTTATTCCTCTCTTGCCGTGGCACTGGCCAGCGAGGCGCACATCACGGCGGTCGACGTCAGCGAGGAGTGGACGGGGATCGCCCGCAGCTTCTGGACGAAGGCCGGCGTGGACAATCGCATCACGCTGCGGCTCGATGGTGGACATGCAGCGATTGCCGATCTTCTGGCGAAGGGCGAGGCGGGGCACTTCGACATGATCTTCCTCGATGCCGACAAGTCGTCCTACGACGCCTACTACGAAGGCGGCCTGAAACTGCTGCGCAAGGGCGGCCTGATGCTGGTCGACAATGTGCTGTGGGGCGGCGACGTCGCCGATCCGAAGAAGACCGATGCCGACACGTCAGCGCTGCGCGCGCTCAACGCCAAGATCGCCAAGGACCCGCGCGTCACGCACTGCATGCTGCCCATTGCCGATGGCCTCACGCTCGCCCGCAAGCTGTAGCGCATCACGCCGCGATCACGGGCGCAGTCACCGCTGCGTGATAGTTTTCGGATGTGAGTTTATTTCCAGTTGATGAGGGATTCAGACACCTTGCGGGCACGGCTTCAGCAACGAAGCTGCACAACGAAAACCGAAGGAGAACCGCCCCATGACCACCACAACCCGCCGCGTCTTCAGCGCCGCCATGCTTGCCACCGCCGTGACGGCTGCCATCTCGGCCACGTCCGTGACATCGTCCACCACCGCTGCCGCCGCCGAAAAGGAAAAGTGCTTCGGCGTCGCCATGGCCGGCAAGAACGATTGCGCCGCCGGTGCAGGCACCACTTGCGCCGGGACCTCCAAGGTCGACTACCAGGGCAACTCCTGGAAATACGTCGACAAGGGCACCTGCACCTCGATGATGATCGACGGCGGCCGCAAGGGCTCGCTCGAGCCGCTGATGCGCGATCTTCCGGCCTAAGCCACACGGGACGGCGACAGAAGGGCAGGTGCATCATGCAAACAAGGCAGCCCCCTCGCAGTGCGCATGACTTGCGCCTGCCCATTTTTCCCACGCCCCGCCGCTCCGGCGCGGGCTTCAAGCCGGAACATCTCGCGGACATCCTTGCCGACACCCGAAAGGTCGGTTTCTTCGAGGTCCACGCCGAAAACTATATGGGCGATGGCGGCCCGCCCCACGCCATGCTCGACCGGCTGCGGAACGACTATCCCATTTTCCTCCACGGCGTAGCGATGTCGATCGGCGGAGAAGCGCCACTCGACAAGGAGCACCTCCGCCGCTTCCGGCGGCTGGTGGACCGCTACGAGCCCCATGTGGTGTCGGAGCATCTCGCCTGGTCCACCCATGATACGGCATACTACAATGATCTCCTGCCCGTGCCCTATACGAAGGCCGTGCTCGGCCGGGTTGTGGACCACATTGACGAGGCGCAGAACGCACTTGGCCGTCCGCTGCTGCTCGAGAACCCGTCGACCTATGTGGCCTTCACCGGGTCCGAAATGAGCGAGACGGACTTCATCCGCGAGATTGCGCGACGCAGCGGCTGTGGCCTGTTGCTCGATGTGAACAACGTCTTGGTGTCGGCCACCAATCATTCCTTTTCTCCGCAACAGTATCTCGCTGATTTCCCGCTCCACCTCGTGCGCGAGATTCATCTCGCCGGTCACGCGACGGAGGAGGATGACGACGGCAATCCTCTGCTGATCGATTCCCATGACCGCCCCGTCACAGCCGATGTCTGGGCGCTCTACGAACGGGTGATCGCGGAGTTGGGGCCGGTGCCCACGCTGATCGAATGGGACAATGATGTGCCCGCCTGGTCTGTGCTCAAGGCGGAAGCCGATGCGGCCGATGCCATCCTCTCCCGCCATGCGGGCGACGCCTATCCGGAACTGCGCCGTGCCGGGTGAAGCTGCCTTTGCCGCCGGGCTGCTCGATCCTGCTGTTCCGGTGCCGGAGCAGGTGAGGGGGCGCACGCCCCGCCGCTATGCGGTTTATCGCAACAACGTGACGGTGGGCCTCATGCGCGCGCTGGAGGCCAACTTTCCGGCTGTGAGGCGGCTTCTGGGCGAGGCTTACTTTGCAGGGCTCGCGCGCGGCTTCGTGCAGGCGCACCCGCCAGCATCACCATTGCTCTTCCACCATGGCGCAGACTTCCCCGCTTTTCTTGCGGCAGAAACAGACCTTGCCGCCTATCCCTATCTTGCGGATGTGGCGCGGCTCGAGCAGCTCTGGCGGCGGGCCTATCACGCCGCCGATGCCAGCGTGCTGGACGGACGCGATCTCGCGCTCGGGCCGGAGGTGCTCATGAGCCTCCGCTTCGCACCCCATCCCGCCACGGCATTGCTGGCCTCGTCCTATGCGGCCGCTTCGATCTTCATCGCCAACCGCGGCGGTGATGGCGCGGTGGAGGATGCGGCACGGCCTGAAGCCGTGCTCGTCACCCGCCCGCAGCTTGATGTGATCGTGACACCGCTTGCCGCCGAGCAGTTCGATTTTCTCTCCGCCCTGACCAGGGGCGCAACGCTCGCCGATGCAGCGGAGCGCGCCTTCGCCGCCACCGACAGCTTCGACCTTGCCGCGACCATCAAACTCATGGTCGAAGCAGGGGCCTTCCACCGCTTGATCATGCAGGACCAGCCATGAGCCTTATCGCTTCCGTCAACTCCGTCGAGCGCAGCGTGGCGCGGCTCTTGCCCTATTCACTGGTGGCCCTCGGGCTCAGGCTGGCGCTCGGCATACCCTTCTGGTTCTCGGGCCTCACCAAGTGGGTGGGCTTCCTCAGGCTTTCGGACACGCCCATTCTCCTGTTCCAGAACGAGTTCAAGCTGCACATCCTCGGCAAGGCCTATGACTACCCTTATCCGGTTGCCGTGGCCTGGGGCTCGTCCATTGCCGAGATCGTCTTCCCCATCCTGCTGGCGCTCGGGCTGGGAACCCGGCTGGCTGCCTTCGGGCTCCTCGTCATGACGGCCCTGATCCAGCTCACCGTTCCCTCGGGCTGGCCCATCCACGCCACCTGGGCGGCCATGGCGGCAGGGGTGATCCTGCTGGGGCCGGGGCGGATTTCCGTGGACGGCATGCTGGACCGGGCCTAGGCCCCCAACGGCGGTCCGGGAACCCCTGGCAGGGGGTGGTTTGACATCCCCGCCGTCCTCGGGTAAGGCCCCGCCCGTTCAACACTCACACGGGGGTTGGATTGTCTCAGGCCTGCGCAAGCGGGCCTCGTAGAGCCAGTCCGTCCGGTGCCGGGATATCCCCGGTGCACACGCCTCCGTGGCGGATCAACCGGAGAAGGAAAAGATATGGGCACGGTACCCTTTACCATGCGCCAGCTCCTCGAAGCAGGCGTTCACTTTGGCCACCAGACACACCGCTGGAATCCCAAGATGCAGTCGTTCATCTACGGCTCGCGCAACGGCATCCACATCGTCGACCTGTCGCAGACGGTTCCGCTGCTGCACCAGGCGCTCAACGCCATCACCGACACCGTCGCCAAGGGCGGCCGCGTGCTCTTCGTGGGCACCAAGCGTTCTGCCCAGGAGCAGATCGCCGAAGCTGCCAAGCGTTCGGCCCAGTACTACGTGAACTCCCGCTGGCTCGGCGGCATGCTCACCAACTGGAAGACGATCTCGAACTCGATCAAGCACCTCCGCTCGCTCGATGAAATCGTCGCCAAGCAGGGCGCCGGCCTCACCAAGCGCGAACTCCTCAACGTCACGCGCGAGCGCGACAAGCTGGAGAAGGCCCTGGGCGGCATCAAGGACATGGGCGGCGTTCCCGACATCCTGTTCGTGATCGACACGAACAAGGAGCAGATCGCCATCAAGGAAGCCAACCGTCTCGGCATCCCGGTCGTGGCCATCATCGACACGAACTCTGATCCCGCCGGCATCACCTATCCGATCCCCGGCAACGACGACGCAGCCCGCGCTGTCGCCCTCTATTGCGACCTCGTGACCAAGGCTGTCATCGAAGGCATCTCGCAGTCGCAGGTGGCTTCGGGCGTTGACCTCGGCGCCGCCGAGGCTCCGGTCGAAGAAGCCGTCGCCGCCGCGCAGTAAGCGCTGCGCCTTTCATACTCCCGTCACCCCGCTCCGGTGGGGTGACGGTCAGAGATATGCATTCTCAGGAGAATTCAGATGGCTGAAATCACAGCTGCACTCGTGCGCGATCTGCGCGAAAAAACCGGCGTCGGCATGATGGACTGCAAGGCAGCCCTGGCCGCCACCAATGGCGACATGGAAGCCGCCGTCGACTGGCTGCGCGCCAAGGGCCTCGCCAAGGCCGCCAAGAAGTCCACCCGCGTTGCCGCTGAAGGCCTCGTCGGCGTCGCCACGCGCGGCACCACCGGCGCCCTCGTCGAAGTGAACTCGGAAACCGACTTCGTTGCCCGCAACGAAAAGTTCCAGGCCATGGTCGCCGAGATCTCGAAGCTCGCCGTCGATGCCGAAGGCTCGAGCGAAAAGCTCAAGACCATGAAGTTCCCCGGCAGCGGCCACGACGTCGCCGCCTACGTGGCCGAGATGGTCGCCACGATCGGCGAGAACATGACGGTGCGCCGCACCGCTTCGCTGAGCGTCAAGGATGGCGTCGTTGCCTCCTACGTGCACAACCAGGCCGCTCCCGGCATGGGCAAGATCGGCGTGCTCGTGGCGCTTGAAGGCGCCGGCAACAAGGACGAACTCTCGACCTTCGGCCGCATGCTCGCCATGCACATTGCCGCCACCAACCCGGTGTCGCTCGACCTCGCCTCGGTTCCGCACGACGTGCTGGAGCGCGAGAAGGCGATCCTCGAAGAGAAGAACGCCGGCAAGCCCGCCAACGTGATGGAAAAGATCATCGCCTCGGGCCTCAAGTCCTACGCCAAGGAAAACTGCCTGCTCGAGCAGGCCTATGTGCACGACGGTTCCAAGACCGTGGCCCAGGCCATCTCCGAAGCGGGCAACCGTTCGGGCGCAGCACTCGCCCTCAAGGGCTTCGTGCGCATGCAGCTCGGTGAAGGCATCGAGAAGGGCGCTGACGACTTCGCCGCCGAAGTGGCGAAGATGTCCGGCCAGGCCTGATCACACGTCTGCTTTAAAATCGAAAGGCCCGGGTTCACCGGGCCTTTTCTTGTTTTGTCAGCGTTTGCCGAAGACGGGCTTGCCGCCGCCGGGTGAAACGGTGGCCGCAGGCCGGGCGTAGGTCTGTTGCACCATGGGCTCGCTCATGCGTGCGCCTTGTGCGGCGGCGTAGTTCTTGAAGTAGTCATCGTCGAGCTTTGCGAGCTTGCTGGCGCTGCCCTTCAGTCCGGAAATCTCGTTGGCAAGCGCCTCCCGCGCCGCAGCCGAGCCTGGCGGCGGGCCATAGGCGTTGTCACCGTCCTCACCGCTGCAGAAACCGCATTCCACCAGCTGCCAGATGCCGCCGATCAGCGGCACGAAGACGATCAGGAACCACCAGCCGCTCTTGCCGCGGTCGTGGAAGCGCTTGATGGTCGAAGCGAGGTTGATCCAGAGCGTCGCGATGACCGCCACGGCGATGATCAGGAAGCCTGCGGCTCCGTTCATGGCGCTGGGCGCGTCGGGGTCAGTGAGGCTGACGGTGCCGGCGAGGCCGCTCATGCCGACGAGAATGATCACGGGGATGGCGATGAACTGGGCCAGCCACCAGCTTCCCCGGCCGATCCGGCCGCGCACTCCGAAGAGCAGGTTCAGCATCGTATCCCTCCGAATGCGGCCTCTGTCTGGCCCACAGGAGTAGCCCCCGAGGTGCTAAGCCACCGTTAAGAGCTTGTCGCGATTGTCCCTGGAAATTTTCCTGTTTCCGGGCGAATCGCCTTGAAAATGCTAAGCCAACCCCGCAAGACGAGCCGCATCAGGATCCCCCATGGCCATCACCCACAAGCGCATCCTCCTCAAGATTTCGGGCGAAGTCCTGATGGGACCGCAGTCCTTCGGCATCGACCTGCCGACCGTGGAACGGGTGGCCGAAGAGGTGATCGCCGCCAAGGCGACGGGCGCCGAGATCGCCCTCGTGATCGGCGGCGGCAACATCTTCCGCGGCATGGCTGGTGCGGCCAAGGGCATGGACCGGGTGAGCGCCGACCACATGGGCATCATGGCCACCATCATGAACGCGCTTGCCATGCAGGGCGTGCTGCTGAACAAGGGTGTGGATACGCGCGTGCTCTCCGCCATCGCCATGCCGACGGTCTGTGAAGTCTATGCGGCCGGGAAGGGCATCCACCATCTCGAACAGGGCAGGGTGGTGATTTGCGCGGGCGGCACGGGGCTTCCCTTCTTCACCACCGATACGGGGGCGGCGTTGCGCGCAGCGGAATTGCGCTGCAGCGCACTCTTCAAGGGCACCAGCGTTGACGGCGTCTATGCCGCGGATCCCAAGAAGGATCCCAACGCCAAGCGTTACAAAACAATCACTTACAAGGACGTTCTGGCACAAGACCTGAAGATCATGGACAATGCCGCCATCGCCCTTGCGCGTGACAACGGCATTCCCGTCGTTGTATTTTCCATCCGCGAAGCCGGAAACGTTGCGCGCGTGCTCAACGGCCAAGGCACTTTCACGACGATTACCAAAGACTGATTTCAAGGACCGACCATGGCTGCACCCGCCCCATACAACGCCCAGGACATCAAGCGCCGCATGCACGGCGCCGTCGATGCATTGAAGCACGACTTCGGCGGCCTTCGCACCGGCCGCGCCTCGGCGTCGTTGCTCGATCCCATCCACGTCGACGCCTATGGTGCCAACATGCCATTGAACCAGGTCGCTTCGGTGAGCGTGCCGGAGCCGCGCCTGCTGCAGATCAGCGTCTGGGACCGTGGCCTCGTGATCGCCGTTGAAAAAGCCATTCACGCCTCCAATCTTGGTCTCAATCCGCAGACCGAGGGACAGGTGATCAGACTGCGCATGCCCGACCTCACCCAGGACCGCCGCAAGGAACTGGTGAAGGTTGCCCACCAGTACGCCGAGAAGGCGCGTGTCGCTGCCCGCAATGTGCGCCGCGACGGCATGGACCAGCTCAAGGCCCTCGAGAAGGCAAGCCTGATGAGCGAGGACGAACACAAGAACAAGGCCGACGAGGTCCAGAAGTTCACCGACGAAACGATGAAGGAAATCGACGCCGCGCTGAAGGCCAAAGAAGCCGAAATCATGCAGGTGTGACCTTCAGTCGATGCACACAGGCCTCAAAATTCCCCGCCACGCCGCCATCATCATGGATGGCAACGGCCGTTGGGCTTCGGCCCGCGGACTGCCGCGTTCGGCGGGGCACAAGGCCGGGATCGATGCCTTGCGGAGCGCGGTCCGTGCCGCCGCCGACTTCGGTATCGAATACCTGACGATCTATTCCTTCAGCACCGAAAACTGGTCGCGCCCGCGCGCCGAGGTGCTGTTTCTCCTCGAACTCCTGCGCCGCTTCATCCGGCAGGACGTGGCGGAACTGCATGCCTCTGGCGTGCGCATCCGCGTGATCGGCGACAGGGAAGGGCTTGAGAAGAGCCTCGTTACCATGCTCGAGGATGCCGAGGCGCTCACCCGTAACAACAGCAAGCTCAATCTGGTGGTGGCCTTCAACTACGGCAGCCGTCAGGAACTGACCCGCGCCGCCCGCCTGATCGCGGAGAAGGTGGCGGCAGGTGAACTCGATCCGGCGCACATCACGCCCGAGCTTCTCGACACCCATCTCGACACCGCCCACATGCCCGCACCCGATCTGCTCATTCGCACCGGTGGCGAGGAGCGCATCTCCAACTTCCTGCTCTGGCAATCGGCCTATGCGGAGTTCGTGTTCATTCCGGAGTTCTGGCCCGACTTCAACGCCGAGATCTTCGCCCGCGCCCTCAAGGAGTATTCCTCGCGCGAACGCCGCTTCGGCGGCCTCAAGGCGCAGTCGGCATGACCTCTGAACAGCAAGTGCCGCCCGGGGGCGGCAGCGCCAAGTGGCAGGACCTGGGCGTGCGCGCGCTCTCGGCCGCCGTGCTCATTCCGGCGGTGCTGCTCGACATCTGGGTGGGTGGCCTCTGGTTCGAACTCTTTGCTGCCTTCCTCGGCATCCTGATGGCGCACGAGTGGACGGTGATCGCCCATGGCCGCTCCACCACGCAGTTTGCCCTGCACACCCTTGCTGCGCTCTGCGCCGCCTTCCTGCCGCGCGAGGTCGGACCGCTGATGACAATGTCGGTGATCCTCGCCATCACCGCCGTCGCCTATGCCGCCGTCGCCTTCGGGCCGCTGGCCAAGTCGGTCTGGTGCTTCGTGGGCGTGCCGTACGTTTCCCTGCCGGTGCTCGCCCTCGTGGTCCTGCGCCACGATCCGGAGTGGGGGCTTCATGCCATTGTCTGGATCATGCTCACCGTCTGGGCAGCCGACAGCCTTGCCTATTTCGCGGGCCGCATCATCGGGGGGCCGAAGCTTGCGCCGAAGATTTCGCCGAAGAAGACCTGGGCCGGCCTCGGCGGTGCCATGGCGGGGGCGGCAATCGCCAGCGGCCTCTATGGCCTGTGGGTGGCGCCCTCGGTCTGGCCGCTCGTCGTGCTGGCAGCATTGCTCGCCATCGTGGAGCAGGCGGGCGACATCCTGGAGAGTGCCTTCAAGCGCTTCCACGGGGTCAAGGATTCCGGCTATCTGATCCCCGGCCACGGCGGCATCATCGACCGGGTGGACGGGCTCATTGCCGTCACGGTTGTGGCTGCAATCATTGGCTTTATCCGGTATTCGCCGTCGGCCGCGCAGGGGATTCTGGTTTGGTAACCATCTTGCCGAAATGTTGACGCAAAACCCCGGCCTTGTGGTTAAAACTTCGTAAATCCCGGCCTTTTTGAGCGGGCCATCAGAACAACGGGAAGTGTCTATGGAACTGTCTTCACTGGTGAATTTGCCCTTCGGCTACATCCTTCCCTTTCTGGTGGCGATCACCGTCATCGTCTTCGTCCACGAGTTCGGCCACTTCCAGGTGGCGCGCTGGTGTGGCGTCAAGGTCGAGGCCTTTTCCATCGGCTTCGGCCGGGAAATCTTCGGCTGGTTCGACAAGCACGGCACCCGCTGGAAGATCTGCTGGCTGCCGCTCGGCGGCTATGTCCGCTTTGAAGGCGATGCCAACGCCGCCAGCATGCCGGGCGAGGTTGCGCCCGACGCGGCGCGCGGTCCGGGCAATTTCCACAGCAAGGCCATCTGGCAGCGGGCGCTGATCGTCGCCGCCGGACCGATTGCCAATTTCATCCTGGCGATCTTCATCTTCACCGCAGCCTATTCTGTGATCGGCGTGCCCTATGCGGAACCGCGCGTCGACGAGGTGCTGCCCGGTTCGGCCGCCGAAGAGGCGGGCCTGATGAAGGGCGACTACATCCGCAAGGTGGAAGGCAGGGAAACCAAGAGCTTCGCCTCCGTCCAGGAAATCGTCTGGCAGAAGGGCGGCGTGCCGCTTGCCATCGTCGTTGACCGCGGCGGCCAGGAAATCGACCTGACGCTGACGCCGCGCCTGCAGGAGGTTCCCGACGGTTTCGGCGGCAATATCCGAATCGGTCTCCTTGGCGTGAAGCATGATCCCGCCACCGACACGCCGCTGTTCGAGCGCTACTCTCTGCCGCAGGCCTTCCTGAAGGGCGTGGAGCGCACCTGGTACATCATCGCGACGACCGGAAACTACGTGGCCAAGCTTTTCACGGGCAATGAAAGCATCAACCAGATCGGCGGCCCCATCGCCATGGCCAAGGGAGCAGGGGACACAGCCTCCTCCGGCGGTCTTGCCTTCATCAGTTTTGTCGCCCTTTTGAGCGTGAGTATCGGACTTATTAACCTCTTTCCTGTTCCTATGCTCGATGGTGGACACCTCGTGTTTTACGCCGTCGAGGCATTGCGGGGCAAACCGTTGGGACCCAACGCGCAGGAGTGGGGATACCGCATCGGATTCTCCTTCGTGGTGATGCTGATGCTGATTGGTATCTGGAATGACGTTGTGCGGACCATCAGTGTGGTTCTGGGCAGTTGAAACAATAACTTAGTTTCAGTTGCATTGGAGCCGAAAGAGGTTAAAAGACGATCGCGGATCGGAATCTGATTTGGGGAGTCGGTTGCGCCATGGTGAGGTCACAATGGGTCGCAATTCAGACAACTTGGCCGGGTTGGGTTTCGGGATTCTTCGGAGTGGGGAGCATGTCGAACCTTGTCCGGTCGCGGGTGGATGGCACGGCACAAGTGAGATTGGCTGTTTTGATGCTTAAGAGACTTTCTGTTATCGGCGTTCTGCTGTTTTTGGCGCTGGCCGTTGCCCCAGTGCTCTCTCCGGCCAATTTCTCGAGCCCCGCCTATTCCGCCACCGTCAGTGGCATCGTGATCCGCGGCAACCAGCGCGTTGAGAACGAGACAATCCTCTCCTACATGCAGATCGGCGTCGGCAACCAGTTCGACAGCGAAGCGATCGACGAATCAATCAAGGTGCTTTTCCAGACCGGCCTGTTCAAGGACGTGGGCATCGAGCGCAGCGGCTCGCAGCTCGTTGTAACGGTGGTCGAGAACCCGCTGATCAGCGTTGTGAACTTCGAAGGCAACAGCGAGATCGATGACGAGACGCTGGCCAAGGAAGTGGAAGTGCGCGAGCGCATGATCTTCACGAAGGCGCGTGTTGCCAGTGACAACCGCCGCATTCTTGCGCTCTACCAGAAGCAGGGCTTCTACAACGTCACCGTTATTCCGAAGATGATCCGGCTTCCGGAAAACCGCATCAATCTCGTTTTCGAGATCAATGAAGGCGGCAAGACCTACGTGAGGCAGATCAATTTCCAGGGTAACAAGAGTTTCTCGGAAGGCGACCTGCGCGACGTCATTGCCACGAAGAAGCGGAATGCGCTGTTCTTCTTCTTGCGCAACACGACCTATGACGCCGACCGCCTGCAGTACGACAAGGAACTTCTGCGCCGCTACTACCTGAAGAACGGCTTTGCCGACGTGCAGATCGTCGATGCCACAGCCCAGTACTCGGGCAGCGAAGAGGGCGGTTTCATTATCAATTTCACCATTGAGGAAGGCCCGCGATACACTGTGGCGGACGTGGCCGTGAACATCGGTGACGCCAATCTTGAGCCCAAGAAGCTTGCGGGCGTCGTCAAGACCGGCGTGGGCGACACCTATGACTCGTCCAAGGTCGACAAGTCGGTCGAGAAGCTGACGCTTGAAGCCTCGAACCAGGGCTTTGTGTTTGCCCAGGTCGAGCCCAAGGTCGATCGCATCCCCGAAAAGGGCCAGCTCAACATCACCTACGATATCAAGGAAGGTCCGCGCACCTATGTGGAACGCATCGACATCGTGGGTAACGACCGCACCCTCGACACGGTAATCCGCCGCGAATTGCAGCTCTTCGAAGGCGATGCCTACAACCGCACGCTGGTTGAGCGCGCCCGCCGCCGCCTGACCGCGCTCGATTACTTCTCAAGTGTGGAATTCAAGGAAGAACCTGGATCGGCGCCAGACAAGGTCGTGCTTGTCGTGGAAGTGGTTGAAAAATCCACCGGCCAGATTTCATTCAGTGTCGGTTATTCGACCGTTGAAACAGTCATCGGCTCCGTGACGTTGTCGGAGCGCAACCTGTTCGGCCGCGGCCTGCAGGCCAAGCTCGATACGTCGCTCAGTTTCAAGAGGCAGTCGGTGAATTTCTCGATCACCGAACCCTATTTCATGGGCAAGCCGATTTCGATGGGCCTCGACATCTTTGCAAACGCATCGGACAATCAGAGTGCCTCGTCGTACAGCAGCAAGCAGATCGGCGGCGCCATCCGCACCGGCTTCCGTTTGGACGAATTCTCGTCGCTCGGCCTCAAGTACCTGATTGCCGGCCGTGATGTGAGTGGAATTGATCCAGACGAATCCTCGCCGATGGTCATCTCTCAGGAAGGCAAGTCCTTGAAGTCTGCCGTCAGCGCAACCTATACCTACGATGATCTCGACAATCCTGTGAAGCCGGCCAGTGGTCTTCGTGCTCAGCTTGAGACAGAACTTGCCGGCCTTGGCGGTGATGCGCAGTACGCTGCAGTCGAAGGCCATGCCTGGTACTTTGTTCCTTTCTGGGATGAGAAGGTCGTCCTGAAGATCGAAGGCAATGCCGGACACATCCAGTCACTCGGCAATGACATTCCCTTGCAGGATCTTTACTTCAAAGGTGCCGACTCATTCCGTGGTTTTGCCCGCTCGGGCATCGGTCCGAAGCAGCTTGGCAACGATGGCAAGTATGACTCGATCGGTGGCCAGACCTACGCAATCGGCACGGTGGAAGTAAACTTCCCGCTCGGTATTCCCGAGGAATGGGGTATCGAGGGCGCTGTGTTCAGTGATTTCGGCACCGTGTTTGGCACAGATGCAAAGAATGATACTTCGGGCAACAACAACTGCCAGATCGCCGTGTGCAAGGTGGCAGACTCCATGAATCTCCGCGCCTCGATCGGTGCGGGCGTGATCTGGAGCTCTCCCTTCGGCCCGCTGCGCCTCTCGGCCTCTTATCCGCTGCTCAAGGAAAAAACCGACGATACCGAGATCTTCCAATTCTCGGTCGGCACACGGTTCTAGACCCGATTGCAATTTCAGCTAAAAGGGGCGGGATTTTCCCGCCCTTTTCCGTTTCAGGACAGCACATGAGCGACGCGCCCACGAACCCCGCCAGCCCCGGCAAGACCATCGACATCACCCGCATCCTCAAGCTGCTGCCGCACCGCTATCCCTTCCTCCTGATCGACAAGCTGGTGGACCTGAACGGTGAAGAGGGCGGCACCGCCATCAAGAACGTGACCATGAACGAGCCCTTCTTCCAGGGACACTTTCCCGGCCGCCCGGTGATGCCGGGCGTGCTTCTGATCGAGGCCATGGCACAGGCGGCAGGCGCCATCGTCTTGCAGCACTTGGGCGATGACCATGCCGGCAAGCTCGTCTTCTTCATGTCGATCGACAAGGCGCGCTTCCGCAAGCCGGTGGTGCCGGGCGATCAGGTCCATTTCCATGTGAAGCTGAACCAGAAGCGTCCGCCGGTGTGGAAGTACTGGGCGGAAGCGCATGTGGACGGCAAGAAGGTGGCCGAGGCCGAAATCGGCGCCATGCTGATGGACGAACGGGGCGTCTGAGCGCCCCGTCTGCTTTCTAGCGAAGCTAAGAGCGGACTTAGCCGCGCTTGCTCATGTCGAGGTATTCGCGGCGGGCAGGGCCTGTGTAGAGCTGCCGCGGACGGCCGATGCGCTGGTTCGGCTCCTCGATCATTTCCTTCCACTGCGAAATCCAGCCCACGGTGCGGGCAATGGCGAACAGCACGGTGAACATGCTCACCGGGAAGCCCATGGCGCGGAGGATGATGCCGGAATAGAAGTCGACGTTCGGATAGAGCTTGCGAGAGATGAAGTAATCATCCGAGAGCGCCACGCGCTCGAGCTCGTGGGCCACCTGCAGCAGCGGATCCTGGTCGATGCCGAGCTGCTCGAACACCTCATGCGCCGTCTTCTGCATGATCTTGGCGCGCGGATCGTAGTTCTTGTAGACGCGGTGGCCGAAGCCCATCAGGCGGACGTTGGAATTCTTGTCCTTCACCTTGGTGATGAAGTCCGGAATGTTTTCGGGGCGGCCGATTTCGGCGAGCATCTTGAGGGCTGCCTCGTTGGCGCCGCCATGGGCCGGGCCCCACAGGCAGGCGATGCCGGCAGAGATGCAGGCGAACGGATTGGCGCCCGAGGAGCCGGCCAAACGCACCGTCGAAGTGGAAGCATTCTGCTCGTGATCGGCATGCAGCACGAAGATGCGGTCCATGGCGCGGGCCAGAACCGGGTTCACCTTGTATTCCTCGCACGGGACCGCGAAGCACATGCGCAAGAAGTTCGCGGCGTAGGAGAGATCGTTCTGCGGATAAACGAAAGGCTGTCCGATGTGATACTTGTAGGCCATGGCCGCAATCGTCGGCAGCTTGGCGATCATGCGGTGGGAGGCGATCTCGCGCTGACGGGGATCACCGATGTCGATGGAGTCGTGATAGAAGGCCGACATGGCGCCAACCACGGCCACCATCACTGCCATGGGATGGGCGTCACGGCGGAAGCCGCGGAACAGAAGCGCCATCTGTTCGTGCACCATGGTGTGATAGGTGATGTTGTTCTCGAACTTCTTGCGCTGCGCCGGCGTGGGGAGTTCGCCGTAGAGCAGGAGGTAGCAGGTCTCGATGAAGTCGCCTTCCTCGGCCAGTTGCTCGATGGGATAACCGCGGTAGAGCAGCACGCCCTCATCGCCGTCGATGTATGTGATCTTGGATTCGCACGATGCGGTGGAGGTGAAACCGGGATCGAAGGTGAAGGCCTTCGTTTCCTTGTAGAGGGCGCCGATGTCGATGACATCAGGTCCGATCGTTCCGGAATGAACCGGCAGCGTGACTGACTTCCCGCCAAAATCCAGCTTTGCGGTTTTCGTGCTCTCGGCCATATCCGATCTCCCACATTTTTCGACAGCTTATTGCGACGCAATAAAAAGGTCAATGTTGCTGCACTAATTGCGACTTTAGACGAACGAAGCGCCGCTCCATGGTGCGATCGGGTGTAGTCGCACGACCCTGTGTCAATCCTTCGTCGCGTCTGCAATCCTGGCGAGAGATTCGTCCCGGCCCAGAACTTCGAGAACATCAAAGATCCCCGGCGACGTAGAAGTTCCGGTGAGGGCCGCACGAAGTGGTTGCGCCAGCTTGCCGAGCTTCAGGCCAGCGGCCTCGGCGTGGGCCTTCACCGCCGCCTCAAGCTCCGCCGCAGTCCAGCCCGCAGCCCCGGCGAGAACGGGGGTCAGGGCCGCAAGGGCGGCATGGCCGCCATCGGCGAGGATCTGCTTCGCCTTGTCGTCCATGGGCAACGGACGGGCAGCATAGAGGAAGGCCGCTCCCTTCAGCAGCTCGACAAGCGTCTTGGCGCGCTCCTTCAGGCCCGGCATGGCCCGCAGCAGCTTCGCCTTCATCGCGTCGTCCGTGCGGGCGAGGAGTTCGGGGCCGCCTTCGGCGAAGGGCATGAAGGCGAGGAGATGCTGAAGCAGTTCCGCGTCGGCCGTGTGCCGGATGTAGTGGCCGTTCAGGTTCTCGAGCTTGGCAAAGTCGAACCGTGACGCCGACTTGCCGAGGGTCTTGAGATCGAACCATTCCACCAACTGCTCGGTCGAGAAGATTTCCTCGTCGCCATGGCTCCAGCCGAGGCGGGCGAGATAGTTGCGGAGTGCCGCCGGCAGATAGCCCATGGCGCGATAGGCTTCGACGCCAAGAGCACCATGACGCTTCGAGAGCTTGGCGCCGTCGGGCCCGTGAATGAGCGGCACGTGCGTCATCGACGGCACGCTCCAGCCCATGGCGAGATAGATCTGCGTCTGGCGGGCGGCATTGGTGAGGTGATCGACGCCGCGGATGATGTGGGTGACGCCCATGTCATGGTCATCGACCACGACGGAGAGATTGTAGGTCGGGTTGCCGTCCGACCTCAGGATGATGAGATCGTCGAGGTCCTTGTTCGGAATGACGACGCGGCCCTGGGCGTTGTCATCGATCACCGTCTCGCCTTCCTGCGGCGCGCGGAAACGGATCACGGGCTTCACGCCGGCAGGCGCCGTGGAGGGATCGCGGTCCCGCCACGTGCCATCGTAGCGGATGGGGCGCTTCTCGGCCTCGGCCTTGGCGCGCATCGCCTCCAGTTCCTGCGGGGTGCAGTAACAGTAGTAGGCCTTGCCGCGCTTCAGAAGCTCGTGGGCGACCTCGCGATGGCGGTCGGCACGGCCATACTGGGAAACGGCCTCGCCATCCCAGCCAAGGCCCAGCCACTTCAGGCCATCGAGAATGGCGACGATGGCGGCATCGGTCGAACGCTCCCGGTCGGTGTCCTCGATGCGGAGCAGCATCTTGCCGTTCCGGCCGCGAGCATAGGCCCAGTTGAACAGGGCGGTGCGCGCCCCGCCGATGTGCAGGAAGCCGGTGGGGGATGGAGCAAATCGGGTGATAACCGAAGACGCGTTGGGCGATGACATTTTACCCAGATTCCTTATAGCCTTGAGACAGGGGGCAGGCAGCTATGGCCTTTGTGCAGGCGGATAGCACAGGGGCCTTGTCCGTCAAAGGGCAGGGCCGGTGGTCCTTGGTCGCGCAAAGGGTCCGCCAGGGTCTGAGGGAGGCGGCCGAGGTGGAAGGCGCGCGCCTCACCGTGTGGGCGCCACTCCTGCTGGCTGCCGGCATTTGGCTGTATTTCAGCCTCACGAAGGAACCGGGCTGGCTGTTGGCGGCGGGCGGAGTTGGGGCTGCCGCGTTCCTCGCCTGGCGCGCCCGCGGCCATCCTGCGGTTCTCGCCCTTTGCCTCGTGATCACCGGATTTTTGAGCGCAGAGTTGCGCAGCCACTGGGTCGCAACACCGCTGGTGCGCGCCTATTCGCCCGGCGTGCATCTGGTGGGCCGGGTGGCGGATATCGACCGGCGCAGCGCCAAGCGCATGACGCTGGTGCTGGAGGTAGAGCAGGCCACCGGCTTGCCGCTCGAAGAAACGCCGCTCCGGGTGAAGATTCTTGCCACAGGTGTTCTCCCGCAGCCCAGGATCGGTGATCGGGTGGAAGGCGAGGCGATCCTGCTTCCCCTGCCGTTGCCGGTGGAGCCAGGCGCGTTCGACTATGGCCGCAGCCTGTTCTTCCAGTCGATCGGCGCCACGGGGCGCTTCACCACGCCATTCATCATCACCGACGAGACTGCACCGGCGGGTTTCCAGCTCTGGCGGACCTTTCATTCCATTCGCGCCGCCATCAGTGCACGGGTGACAGCCGTGATCGAGGGGCCGCTCGGCTCCTTCGCCGATGCCCTGATCACCGGAGAGCGCGCCAGCATCCCCAAGCCCATGATCGAGAGCCTGCAGAAGTCGGGGCTCTTCCACATTCTCTCCATCTCCGGCCTGCACATGGCGATCGTTGCGGGCGCCTCCTTCTGGCTGGTGCGGGCGCTGCTGGCCCTCTCATCGCGCCTCGCGCTCACCCGCCCGATCAAGAAGTGGGCGGCTCTGGCAGCACTTGCTGTCGCGACCTTCTACATGCTTCTCGCCGAAGGTGGTGCCGCCACCGAGCGCTCCTTCATCATGATCGCGGTGATGTTCTTCGCAATGGTGGTGGACCGTCCGGCGATCTCGCTGCACAATCTTGCGGTCGCTGCCATCATCATCCTGATCAGCACGCCCGAGCAGGCGACCGAGGCCAGCTTCCAGATGTCCTTCATGGCGGTGATGGGCCTTGCCGCCTTTTTCGAATGGTGGAACGGGCGGCGTGTCGATGAATACAGGGAGACGCGCAGCCGCATGGTGCGGTGGGCTGTCTCTTTGCGCGATCTCGTGATCAGCTCGCTTGCGACATCTGTGATTGCGGGCGTGCTCTCGGGTATTCCGGCGGCGCACCATTTCGGGCGTCTGGCGCCTTTCAGTATCGTGAGCAATGCTCTGGCACTGCCGCTGGTCAGCATTGCGGTGATGCCGATGGCGCTCCTCAGCGTATTGCTGATGCCTTTTGGTCTTGAGGACATTCCGCTTGAAATCATGGGGCAGGGACTGCGTGGCGTGATGTTCGTTTCGGACTGGGTGGCGGGCTGGCCGCACGCAGGCTTCTCCATTCCGCTCATTCCGGTGGGGGCCTCGGTGACGCTCTCCCTCGCGGCTGCACTGCTTGCGATTCCCCGGAGCGGCGCAAGATGGCTCTGCCTGCCGCTGCTCGTTGCGGGTCTGGTGCAGGGGTTCACGGCGCGGCCGGCAGACATGGTGGTGGAGGAGCGGACGGTGACGATAGCGGCGCTCAATGCTGATGGTCTCCTTGTGCCTCTGCCCGAGAGCGAGGGGCGCTACGCCGTTGGCCGATGGTTGATCGCGCGGGGAGACCGCGAGGGTGCCGCTGCCGCGGCGAAGCGGCCCCTGTGGACATGCACGCCGGCTCTCTGCACGGCGGAGGTCCGGGGCCGGCAGGTGGCCCTCCTGAAGGCGACGGCCGAACCCCTGAAACCGTGCCCGAAGGCGGATGCGTTGGTGGCCCAGTATCCACTGCGGCGCACCTGCCGGGGCGGCCTTGCCACCATCGACCGTTTCGATGTCTGGCGGCACGGGGCCCACGCGGTCACCTTCACCGGTGAAGGCGCCGTCGTAACAACGGCGCGCGGCGGGCAGGGTGACAGGCTGTGGACGGTGGTGCCCCGGCCGCGGGCAAAATCAGGCTTGCGCCGCGAGGCGGATTGACACATTCCGGTCGCCGCCGGGAGCCCATATGCCGGGCCTTCCAAGAGGATGAGAATGTCAGAGAGAGTGCCGCCGGACCTTGCGCAACTGCGGGCCGAAATCGACCGTGTCGACAGCGAACTGGTGCAGGTGCTGGCCCGCCGCCAGAAACTCGTGGAGCGGGTCGTCACCATCAAGGAACGTGACAATCTTCCGGCCTTCATCCCGGGGCGCATCGACGAGGTCTTGAAAAATGTCTCGCGCCAGGCCGAGGACGCCGGACTCTCGCCTGATCTGGCCCGCACCCTGTGGAAGGCGATGATTCACTGGTTCGTGGAACTGGAAGAGAAGCAGCTCAAGAAATCATGAGGCGCAGATCGTCTTGAGCGCCTGCCATTGTTCCGGTGTGAGCACCTGAACCGGCACCTGGCCCGCGGGCAATGGCGTGATGTTCTTGATCCGGTCATTGATGCCGGGATGGGTCGAGAAGATGTTGCCGATCTTGCCGAAGGTGGAGGCCGGGCCGGAAGACGATGAGGAACCACCTTCCTCCTTGCTGATCTTCTCGAAGAAAGTGCGAAGGCCCATGGGATCGATGCTCGCCTTCTGCATCGTCTCAAGGGCGAAGGCATCGGCCTCGCGCTCCGCCTCGCGCGAGTATTGCAGGAGCGTGGCGAGTGCCGCGATGTTGCTGGTGATATCGCCGCCGTTGCTGCCCGACATGACGCTGATCAGCACCTGAAGTCCGGTGAGGCGGACAAGCTGCACTTCCGGGTGGCGGTGCGCCACGTGGCCGATCTCGTGGGCGAGCACGCCGGCGATTTCCTCAGGCTTGTCGGCCTTCTCGAGAATGCCGCGGGTGAAGACGATCTTGCCGCCGGGGGCCGCAAAGGCGTTGACCAGCTGCATGTCGTAGACCTCCATGCTGATCGGCGGCAGGTCCGGATTGCCTTCTGCCAGCACGGCGATCATGGCGGACTTGGCGGCATTTCCGGCTGGCGTCTCGCAGCGGCGCGCCTTGTTCACGAGGCCGTTCACCACCTGATCGCCGACCCGGTTCCGCCAATCGTCGGGCAGGATGTTGGCGACCTTCTGCGGCAGGAACGACACCAGCACATAGCCGATGGCCGCAAGCGCCACGATGCCGCCACCGGTCCACGCCGCGACCTGGCCGAGATGCGCCCAGGAATAGCCGCCGCGCAGATGCCTGTGATTGTCGATGAGGCCGCGGATGAAGGCCTCGTCACGGATCACCAGCCGCGCACCGGGCTTGGAGGAGTGGGTGACACGGAAGGGCTGGCCGCTGGTCGGCGGATCGACAGGATGGAGCCCTGCGATGCTCCAACGGGTCTCCGGCACATCGGGCCCGGAAAAAACGATCTCCGAACCCTGAGCCGCAATCGTGACGGCGCGGTCACGGGCGTATTCGCCGTCGAAGTAAATGGCGTCGATGGCCATCACAGTCCTCCCACGTCGAAGGCATCGGCCAGGCCCTCGCCACGCTTGTCGAGCGGCACCTGCGATTGCCGGATGCGGTCCACATCGACCAGTCCCTCAAGCGACAGGCGGTCGATGACGAACTTCACCGTCCGCTGGTTCACGTAGGGCCAGCCGATACCCAGCGTGAAGATCAGGATCACCAGATTGATGAAGGCCAGCCAGATCACGGAGCCCGCCGTGGCATCGAGCTTGAAGGGCACGCCATCGAAGCGGGTGTAGTCGGCAAAGGTGCGCAACTCCTTGGCGATATAGACCGCCCACAGCATGGGAATGATCAGCGCCGTGAGGAGGAGGAAGATGACAAACGCGGCGACGAGATAGCTCACCGCCTTGTCGATGGTTTCGGGGGTGCCGGAATCGGAGAACAGGTCCTTCCAGAAATCGGCACTGGCCGAGGAGGCGGCGATCAAACTGACAATGATGATGAAGGCCACGAGGCTCAGCACCCAGCAGATGGCATAGGTGGGGTAAAGGGGGCCGGCGCGGCCCTTGAACTTGAAGGCGGCATCACCGAAGCGCATGTCGTTGGTGATCTGCTCCTGCAGCACCGTGTTCATGACCGGGGTGGCCCAGCCCAGGGACATGCCCTTGGCCATCAGGGAGCCGAAATAGAGCAGGCTGTAGGTCATGGCCGAGCCCGCCAGCGTGCCCCGGATGCCCCGCCACTGGGTGCGGGAGAGTTGGTACTTCCTGGCCTTGTAGATGGCGAATCCCCAGAACAGGTAGACCATCAGGATCACGATCATCTGGGGAATGATCATCAGGGGCGATTCGGGGCCATAGATCAGACCGATCAGGGCAATGCAGAGCACAATCGGCAGGACGAGGAACAGGAAGACGAAGAGGGCACCGAGGAAAAGCTCCTTGCCCTTGCCGGTGTACTCCAGCGGCTCGCCGTTGATGTGGACGCAGGACCAGATATGGTGGCGGACGTTCGTCTTGGCCCAGAATCGGTAAATGGAGAAGGTGACCAGGGAGAGCAGGAAGTTCACAATCGTGAGCTTCATCAGGCCTTTTCGGGGAACATAGGTAAAGGTCAGCCGTTCCGGCGGGCGCTGTGGCAGGTCGGTCATGAAGGAGAATCCCCGCGTTGTTGCGGGCCGCATCCTTTCCGCAGGCCTAGCAACCGTCAACCCAAGGTTTGCTAAAACTTAATGTGTCTTTCTAGCAACAGTTATCCATAATGTGGTGTTTCCCGCGCCACACCCTGAATCCGTGCCACGATCTGCCTCAATTGCCCGGTACGCGTCGTCGCAAGCGATACCGTCCTTACCCTATCCAAGTTCCGCCTGAATCCCGCAATTGTTCAGTCTTGATTGCCGGGTACCAGTCAAAGGAACAGCGATTCCCGGGCAAGTCCGGACGTCCAGAACAGGCGTGAAGAAAACGTGATGGGGATGCGTTTCAGTGGGAGAAAGTGGTCAGGCGGGCGCACAGCCGCGCTTGTGACCGCAGCTTGGATGGGGGCCTTGGCCTTCCATGGCCCGGCCTCTGCTCAGGAAGCCCTGAGCGACGAGGATCGCGCGGGCTTTTTCCGCTATCTCCCGGCAGCTCCCGAAATCAAACTCCCGAAGCTGAACATCGTTCCCTTCTGGACCGACGACCTCAAGAAGGCCCGCAAGGCCTACAACAAGGGCGACTACGACCGGGCGATGAAGTTCTTCAGCCGCGAGTCGGAAGGCGGCAACCCCGTTGCCGACTGGTACCTCGGTCACATGTACCGCCTCGGGCAGGGCGTTCCGGCCAGCGATGCCATGGCCTACAGCTATTACCAGCGGGTGGCGGAGAACTTCGATCCCGATGAACCGGATCACCAGCGCCTGCAGATCATGGTCGACAGCCAGATCTGGATTGCCAACTACATCCGCCGCGGCGTTCCGGAAGCCGGCATGAAGCCCGATCCTGCCCGCGCCGCCCGCGTCTATCTCCGCCTCGCCTCGACCTATGGTCATCCCGAAGCCAGCTTCGCGCTGGGCGTGATGAACCTGAAGGGCGAGGGCATGAAGAAGAACCCCGCCCAAGGCCTGAAATGGCTCACGGCTGCGGCCCGCAAGCGCCATCCCGAGGCCCAGGCCTATCTGGGCGACCTCTACTGGAAGGGCAATGCGGTGAAGCGCGATCAGGTGCGCGCGCTGATGTGGTACTCGCTGGCGGCGGAAACGGCCGACCCGCAAGAGGATCCCAACATCATCTCGCGCTACAACGAGATCAGCGGCGAGCTCGCGGAAGACGAGCGACTGGAAGCCCAGGCCCGGGCCCGCGTCTGGGCCGACCAGTATCCGGCTGCCAAGCACAACTGAACCCTTGATGCCGGCGTCTCACGCCGGTTCTGACGGCCGCGTCCAGATATAGATTCCCACCAGAACCATGGCTGCGGCCATGCCCACCGGGAACCAGATCGGCAGCGTCGCCCACACGAACAGCACGATGGCCATGGCCGACATCATGGCGGTGGCCAGCCACTTGGCCCTGAGCGGAATGACGCCGTGGTCCTGCCAGTCCCGGATGTAGGGGCCAGCCTGGGGGTGGTTACGGATCTTTTCGGCAAGCGCGGGCGAGGCCCGGCTGAAGGCCCAGACGGCGACCAGGAGAAATGGGGTGGTGGGCAGGATCGGCATGGCGATCCCGGCCAAACCCAGAAGTACGCAGATCCATCCCAGCAGAAGATAAAGTGGCTTTGCCAGCCTTTCGAAGCTCATGGCGCGGATGCTTGCACCAGCCGGACGAATGATGCAATCACAGGACATGACAGATCAGGACAGCGGAAAAGAAGGTGGCCGGGGCGGCCAGGACGACCAGAAGACGTCCTTCTTCGCGCGTGTACGGACCTATTTCTTCACCGGCGTGGTGATCATTGCGCCCGCCGCCATCACCGTGTGGGCGACGCTGTGGTTCATCTCCCTGTTCGACAGCTTCATCAAGCCGCTCATTCCGCTGCACTACAATCCCGACACCTATCTCCCCTTCAAGGTGCCGGGCACGGGGCTCGTCCTTTCCTTCATCCTCATCACGCTGGTGGGCGCGCTGGCCGCCAATCTCGTGGGCCGCACCCTCATCGGCTGGTGGGACAGCCTCATCCACAAGACGCCGATCGTCCGTTCCGTCTACAAGGGCACGAAGCAGATCTTCGAGACCCTGTTCTCGGAGAAGGGCTCCTCCTTCCGTTATGTCTGCCTCGTCGAGTGGCCGCGCCGAGATGCCTGGTCCATAGCCTTCATCTCGCGTGAGATCGACGGCAGCGAAGTGGGTCTCGAGGCCGGACGCCCGATGTATGCGGTCTATGTCTCGACCACGCCGAACCCCACATCAGGCTATGTGTTCTTTGCCGACCGCAAGGACGTGAAGGTGCTGTCCATGTCGGTGGAGGATGGCTTGAAGCTCGTCATCTCCATGGGCCTCGTCTTCCCGGACAAGCCGATGGCGAAATCGGCCGAGGTGGCTGCCGCGCGTCTGGCTGCGCCCGAGGTCGTGCCGCCCGCGCCGGAAGCGAAGCCCGCCACAAAGCGCCGTCCCGCGCGTAAGACATCACGCAAATAGTTCAGCCGGACGTCACCAGCCGGATCGCTTCATCCCGCTCGAAGAGATAGAGCAGGGTGCGGAGCGCAGCCCCGCGTTCACCTGAAAGCGCCGGGTTCTTCTGCAGGATGAGCGAGGCATCGTCACGCGCCGCGCTGAGAAGGTCACCGTGGCTTGAAATGTCGGCGAGCCGGAACACGGGCAGGCCCGATTGCAGCGTGCCCAGCATCTCGCCCGCGCCGCGCAGGCGCAGGTCTTCCTCGGCAATGCGGAAGCCATCCTCGGTGTCGCGCATGATCTGCAGGCGGGCCTTGGCGGTCTCACCGAGGGGATCGCCATAGAGCAGCAGGCAGGATGATTTCGCCGAGCCGCGCCCCACACGACCCCGCAGCTGATGCAACTGGGCAAGGCCGAAGCGTTCGGCATTCTCGATCACCATGATCGAAGCCTCGGGCACATCGACGCCAACCTCGATCACGGTGGTGGACACGAGGATCGAAAGCGCGCCTTCCTTGAAGGCGGCCATGACGGAATCCTTGTCCTTGCCCTTCATGCGGCCGTGGACGAGGCCGACCTTGCCGGGAAAAGCCTTGGCGAGTGCCTCGAAACGGTCTTCGGCGGCGGCCATGTCCACCACTTCGCTTTCCTCCACCAGCGGGCAGACCCAATAGGCGCGGACACCCTGCGAGATGGAGCGCGCAAGCCCCGTCACCACATCGTCGATGCGGGCCAATGGCATCACCCGCGTATCGATGGGCTGGCGGCCCGCCGGTTTTTCGGTGAGCTTGGAGACATCCATGTCGCCATAGACCGTGAGGGCGAGCGTGCGCGGGATGGGTGTTGCCGTCATCACCAGAAGATCGGGCGTCTGTTCCGCCTTTGCCTGCAAAGCCAGGCGCTGGTGCACGCCGAAGCGGTGCTGTTCGTCGATCACCACAAGGCCGAGATCACGGAACACCACATCATCCTGGAACAGCGCATGGGTGCCGACGAGGATGTCTATGTTGCCCGCCGCCACATCGGCCAGAAGCGTTTCGCGTGCGGCACCTTTCTCGCGGCCCGTGAGCAGCCCGAGGCGAAGGCCCGCAGCGGGTGCAAGCTTCGACAGCGTGGCGAGATGCTGGCGCGCGAGAATTTCCGTGGGCGCCATCAGCGCACCTTGCGCGCCCGCTTCCACGGCCGCTGCAAGGGCGAGCAGTGCGACCACCGTTTTGCCCGCGCCGACGTCGCCCTGCAGCAGGCGGATCATGCGAAGGGGCTGTGCCATGTCCTTGAGGATATCGCTGACGGCGGCGCTCTGTGCGCCCGTCAGTGTGTAGGGCAGGGCGTTGATGATGGCGGCGCGTTTGTCGCCCGTGCCGCGCAGGCTGCGGCCGCTCGCACGCTTCATGTGATGCCGCACCAGCATCAGGGCAAGCTGGTTGGCCAGCAGTTCGTCATAGGCAAGCCGCTGCCGCGCCGGGCTCTGCGCTTCGAGAACGGCGGGCGATGAGGGATGGTGACACTCCTTCAGCGCGGCAGAAAAAGGCGGCCAGGCATTTTTGGAGAGCCACGCCGCATCCTGCCATTCGGGGAGCGCAGGCAAGCGGGCGAGCGACGCCTGCATCGCCTTCGTCACCGCCTTGTGGGACAGCCCCGCCGTCATTGGATAGACGGGCTCGATGAGCGGCAGGTGCGTGAACTCCTCGCGCGTCACGATGTGGTCGGGATGGCTCATCTGCGCCTGCTCACGATACCACTCGATGGCGCCCGAGATCACCCGCACCTCGCCCTCCGGAAGCACACGCTTCAGGTGATCGGGGAAGGCCCGGAAGAAGACGAGACCCATGGTGCCCGTGTCATCCGACACCTCGACGCGGTAGGGAATGGCGGCCCGGCCCCGCGGCGGCGGCTTGTGACGCCCGACTGTGACTTCAACCGTCACGATACCTTTCTCCGGCAACTGGTTGATCCGGCAACGATAACGCCGGTCCACCAGACCCGATGGCAGATGCAGCAGCAGATCGACGAGGCGCACCCCGCCGGCGCGCCCGAAGAGGCGGGCGAAGAGCGCCTCCACCTTGTCGCCGACGCCCTTGAGGCTGGTGACGGAGGCAAAGAGGGGGGTGAGCACGTCCGGACGCATGGCCGTCTTGTCCTTCGGAACGGGTTGCGGCGCAAGCCTTGTCCTCTATAAGCGGGGGCATCATGACATCCCGCGATCCCCTTGAAACCCGGCGCAAGCGCCTGCTGTGGCGCGCCACCAGGCGCGGCATCAAGGAAATGGACATCATCGTGGGCGGCTTTGCGGAAGCCCGTCTTTCCACGCTCGAGGCTGCCGAACTGGATGCCTTCGAGCGCGTTCTCGATATCCCCGACCAGGATCTTCTCTCTTACGCCACACGGCAGAGCGACATTCCGCCCGACCTGCGGAGCGACATGCTCGACGCCGTTCTGGCCTTCAGGCCCGTACCACGTTCATGACTGCCCTTGCCGATCTGACCTCCCGCCTGACCGTGTCAGGCCGCTTCATTGCCGCAGGCCTGCCCGGCGGTCTGGAGGCGGCCGTGCTTCCGGAGATGGTGACGGCGGCGGGCACGCGCGGGCTGATCCATGTGTGCATCGACGATCAGTCGCTCGCACTCTTGGCGGAGCAGCTGGCATTCTTCGCGCCCACGCTCCGCATCCTGCGCTTCCCCGCCTGGGACTGCCTGCCGTACGACCGCGTCTCGCCGTCGCCCGACATCATCGCGCAGCGCCTTGCGACCCTTGCCGAACTGGCGCGGCCGCTGCAGGCGCCGACCCTCGTGCTCACCACCGTCAACGCCATGCTGATGCGGACGGTGGGTTCGGAGGTGGTGCGCGAGGCCTCGTGGTCCGCGGCGCCGGGGCAGCGCGTGGACGGCAACCAGCTGACGGCCTTTCTCGCCGACAACGGTTATTCCCGCACCGGCACTGTGGTTGATCCCGGCGACTTCGCGGTGCGCGGCGGACTGATCGACATCTATCCGCCGGGGCAATCCTCGCCCGTCCGCCTCGACTTCTTCGGCGACACACTGGAGAGCATCCGCACCTTCGATCCCGAGACGCAGCGCACCACAGACCAGCTGAAGCGCCTCACCATCAACCCCGCCAACGAGGTGCTGCTGAACCACGACAGCATTGCCCAGTTCCGCAAGTCCTACGCCGAGGCCTTCGGCGGCATTGATACCTCGGACCCCCTCTATGAAAGCGTGACTTCGGCTCGCCGCTATCAGGGCATGGAGCACTGGCTGCCGCTCTTTCACGCCAGCCTGTCGCGGCTTGTGGACTTCGTGCCCGATGCGGTGATCACGCTCAGCCACACGGCTCTGGAAGCCGCAACCGCCCGGCACGAGCAGATCGCCGAATACTTCGACGCCCGCAAGGAGGCGCTGACCAAGCAGAGCTTCGGTGCTGCGCCCTACAAGCCGCTGCCGCCGTCGCGCCTCTTCGTGATGGCGGAGGAATGGACGCAGTTGCTTGCGGACCGTTCGGTGGTGGAGATCACTCCCTTCGAGCGGCCCGAGGGCAATGCCGTCTCCTTCGGCGGACGCCGGGGCAGGGGCTTTGCGGCGGAGCGCGCGGAAGCGGGCGGCAACGTCTACGAAGCGGTGAAGGCCCACATCGAGACGCTGCGCAAGGCGGGCAAGCGCGTGGTGCTGGCGGCATGGTCGGAGGGCTCGGCGGAACGTCTCGCCACCATCCTGCGCGACCATGAGGTGCAGGCCATCGCCGATGCCAAGACCTGGGCGGATGTGACGGGCCGCGCGGCCTCGCTCGTCAACATCGTGGTGCTGCCACTCGAAGAGGGCTTCGAGACGGACGACATTGCCGTCATCGCCGAACAGGACATTCTGGGCGACCGCATGGTGCGCCGTGCCCGACGGGCCCGCAAGGCTGCGGATGTCATCTCCGAACTCGCCTCGCTCACGCCCGGCGACTACATGGTGCACGTCGATCACGGCATCGGTCGCTTCGAGGGCCTGCGCACCATCGAGGTGCAGGGAGCACCGCACGACTGCCTGCTGCTCATCTATCACAACAACGACCGCCTCTTCATACCTGTTGAGAACATTGATCTCCTCTCGCGCTACGGCTCCGAAACGGAGGGCGTGCAGCTTGACCGTTTGGGCGGCGGCGCCTGGCAGGCGAAGAAGGCGCGCCTCAAGGAGCGCATCCGCGAGATTGCCAACGACCTGATCAAGACGGCGGCGGCGCGCGAATTGAAGCCGGGCGACATCCTCGCCCCGCCGGAAGGCGCCTTCGACGAGTTCTGTGCCCGCTTCCCCTATGAGGAGACCGACGACCAGTTGAGCTCCATCGAGGCCGTGCTGGACGACCTGCAGCGCGGGCGGCCGATGGACCGTCTCGTCTGCGGTGACGTGGGCTTCGGCAAGACAGAGGTCGCACTGCGGGCGGCCTTCGTTGCGGCTTACGCCGGCAAGCAGGTGGCCGTGGTGGTGCCGACGACGCTTCTTGCCCGCCAGCATTTCCGCACCTTCAGCGAGCGCTTCAAGAACTTGCCGCTCAAGCTGGCCCAGGCCTCGCGGCTCGTCGGCCGCAAGGAAGTGGAGGAGGTCAAGAAGGGCCTCGCCGACGGCAGCATCGACATCGTCGTGGGCACCCACGCGCTGCTACAGGGCACGGTCACGTTCCGCGACCTCGGCCTTCTCATCATCGACGAGGAGCAGCACTTCGGCGTGAAGCACAAGGAACGCCTGAAGGAGATGAAGTCGAACGTGCACGTTCTGACGCTGACGGCAACGCCGATCCCGCGCACATTGCAGCTCTCACTCTCCGGCGTGCGCGACATGTCGCTCATCGCCACGCCGCCCATCGACCGCCTTGCGGTGCGCACCTATGTGACGCCCTTCGACCCCGTGGTGATCCGCGAGCATCTGCTGCGTGAGCATTTCCGTGGCGGGCAGAGCTTCTACGTGGTGCCGCGCATCACCGACCTCGACGAAATTGCCGCCTTCCTGCGCGAGAGCGTGCCGGAGGTGAAGTTCCGCACCGCCCACGGGCGCATGGCGCCGACGGAACTTGAGGACATCATGACCGGTTTCTATGACCGGGCCTTCGACGTGCTGCTCTCGACCACCATCGTGGAGTCGGGTCTCGACATCCCGACGGCGAACACGCTGATCGTGCACCGGGCCGACATGTTCGGCCTCGCCCAGCTCTACCAGATCCGTGGCCGCGTCGGGCGCTCCAAGACCCGCGCCTATGCCCTGATGACCACGCCCGCCAACCGGGCCATGTCGGCGCAGGCCGAACGCCGCCTGAAGGTGTTGCAATCGCTCGACTCGCTTGGGGCAGGCTTCACGCTGGCAAGCCATGACCTCGACCTGCGCGGGGCTGGCAACATCCTGGGCGAGGAGCAGTCCGGCAACATCCGCGAGGTGGGCTACGAGCTTTACCAGACCATGCTGGAAGAGGCGGTGGCGCAGATGCGCGCCGGCGACCTTGAAGCCGCGAGCGATGGCCAGTGGTCGCCGCAGATCAACATCGGCACATCGGTGCTGATCCCGGAAGATTATGTGTCCGACCTACAGGTGCGCCTCGGTCTCTACCGCCGCCTTGCCGACTTCAAGGAACAGTCGGACCTCGATGCCTTTGGCGCGGAACTGCATGACCGCTTCGGCAAGTCGCCGGAGGAAGTGCAGCACCTGCTCGACATTGTTTCGATCAAGCTGCTCTGCCGCACCGCCAATGTGCAGGCGGTGGATGCGGGCGCAAAGGGCGCATCGATCACCTTCCGCAACGGCGTGTTCCCCAATCCGCCGGCCCTCGTGAAGTGGATCGCGGGGCAGGGCACGCTGGCAAAGCTCCGGCCCGACATGAAGCTTGTGATCATCCGCGACTGGCCGACGGCTGCCGGCCGCCTCAAGGGCACGCGGCAGCTGCTCCAGAACCTCGTGAAACTGGCAACGAACCCCTGAGCAGCTCAGGCCTGCTCGGCTGCGGCTTTGCGGATGGCGTCGGCAATGAAGGTGGGTGACTGCGCACCCACCACGCCGTAGCGGCTTGCCAGAATGAAGGTGGGCACACCGGTGACGCCGATCGCCTGCGCCTGCTGCACTTCGGCCATGACGGCATCTGTATCGTCGTTGCTGGCGAGCTTCGCTTTCACCCAATTGGCGTCGAGGCCGTTGGCGGCGGCAACGGCGGTGAGCACGGCATGGTCGCCCACATCCTGGCCCTTGTTCCAGTAGGCCATGAAGAGGGCCTCGGCGACGGCGCCCTGTACGTCATGCTGCTGCGCCCAACGGAGTAGGCGGTGGGCATCGAGCGTGTTCGGCGTGCGCGTGATCTTGTCGAATTGGTAGGGAACGCCATCCTCCTTGCCCGCCTGGATCAGCGGATCATGAATGGTCTTGAGGCGCTCTTCGCCAAACTTCGCCACCATGTAGGCGTGCCGGTCCATGCCCTGGCGGGGAATGCTGGGATCGAGGAAGAAGGGCCGGAAAATCACCTGAACCGGCACATCCGGAACCATTGCCAAGGCCTTGTCCAGCCTGCGCTTTCCCAGGAAGCACCAGGGGCAGATCACGTCCGAGACGACATCGATGTTGAGGCTCATGCTGATCTCACGGGTTCCGCCAGAGGGTGGTTGCTTCGAAGCCCGGCAGCGGCTGCTTCTCGGGCCTGCCGATGGTGGACCAGCGCGCCACCCATTGTCCACCCGCGTCGTAGAAGGGCACGAGATAGTGACCGGCGACAAGCAGGCGGTCCTCGGCCCGGACGGCGGATTCGAATTCTTCCTCGGAGTTGGCCTTCAGCATGGCGTCGATGGCTGCATCCACCTTGGGGTCGGCAATGCCGGCATAGTTGCGGGTGCCCTCGGTCTTGCGGCCGTCGCTGCCGAAGTAGAGCTTCTGCTCGTTGCCGGGCGAGAGCGAGTTGAACCACGTCACCGGGATCATGTCGTAGTCGTAGGTCTTCTGGATCGAGGTGAACTGGGCAGGATCAATGAGCCGCACATCGACGCGGATGCCGATCTGCTTGAGGGTGCGCTGATAGTGGAGCGCGATCTTTTCCTGATCGCTGTTGGCAAGTGTCAGCGTGAAGGCGAAGGGTTCGCCCGCAGCATTCACCATGGCGCCGTCCTTGATCGTCCAGCCCGCGTCGGCGAGAAGGGCTACCGCCGCGCGCAGCACCTTGCGGTCGCGCCCCGAGCCGTCGCTCACAGGAAGCCGGTAGGTTCCGTCGAGGTAATCCTTTCGCAGGCCGTCCGCACCGATGATGGCAAGCTCGCGCTCATCCGCCGGCTTGCCGAGCGAGGAGAGGTCCGAGCCGCTGTAGTAGCCGAAGGTCCGCTTGTACGCGGCACCGAAGAGGTTGGTGTTCGCCCATTCGAAGTCGAAGGCCATCACAAGCGCTTCGCGGACGCGCACATCCTCGAAGATCTTGCGGCGCGTGTTGAAGACGAATCCCGAGGTGGGCGCAGGCGAGCGCTGCGTCACCGTCTCCTTGATCAGCTTGCCCTCCGACACGGCAGGAAAATCATAGCCCGAGGTCCAGCGCACCGGGTCGGTCTCGATCCGCACATCCGCGTCGCCCTTCTTCAGCGCCTCGAAGGCGGCATTGGCATCACGGAAATAGTCGTAGCGGAGCGTATCGAAGTTCCACAGACCCTTGTTCAGCGGCAGGTTCTTGCCCCAGTAGTTCGGGTCCTTCTTGTAGGTGATGCTCTCGCCCGCCTTCACCTCGCTGATGACGTAGGGGCCGGAGCCCACGAGCGGCTCGAGCGTTGTCACGTCGAAGTCCTTGCCCTCCCACGCCTTCTTGGGAAGGACCGGCATCAGGCCCACAATGAGCGGCAGTTCCCGGTCGCCGCCCTGTTGCTTGAAGACCACGGTATGGTCATCCGGCGTTTCGACCGAGGTCACCTTGGAATAGGAGTTCTTGAAGTTGGGGCGGCCCTTGTCGCGCAGCGTCTCCATGCTCCACACCACATCGGCGGCGGTGACGGGTGAGCCGTCGGAGAAATGCGCCTCGGGTCTGATCTTGAAGGTGAAGGTTGAGCGGTCGTCGGAGACGTCGATGCTTTCGGCAAGGAGGCCGTAGAGCGAGAAGGGCTCGTCCCAGTTTCGTCCCATCAGGCTTTCGAAGACGAGGGTGCGGACGTTGAAGCCGGCGGTGCCCTTGATGATGAAGGGGTTCAGGCTGTCGAAGCTGCCCGAAAGGGCCTGCCGCAGCGTGCCGCCCTGGGGTGCATCGGGATTGACGTAAGGCAGGTTCTTGAAGTCGGGCGGAAGGGCGGGCTCGCCGTGCATCGCGATACTGGGCGCGGGGGCAGACACTGCGGCCGTGGCAAGACTGGCGAATGTGGCGAGGGCGCAGCCGAGGGTTTTGAGGAAGTGCATGGAATCACCGCTGAATATGACAGTCGGCAGAACGCTGCCCGGATTTCGTGGCGGGAGCAAGGATATGGAGAATTGCTCCTGAAGCGAAAAATGCCCGCATAAGTGGCGGGCATTTTCCGGTGATGGGGCTGGCTTCAGCGCGCGATGATGTTGGCGAACTGCCAGGGATCGCGCTTATCCGGCGCGGTCTCGAACAGGTCCACGCGGGACTTGAGTGGGTTCCAGTCGGTATAGACGCCTTCGACCGAGCCGAGATAGGGACGCTGCACTTCGAGGCAGCGTGCGTAGTCCATCTCGTCCGTCTCGACGATGCCGGCGGTCGGGTTCTCAATCGCCCAGACCATGCCGGCGAGCACGGCCGAGGTCACCTGCATGCCGGTGGCGTTCTGATACGGCGCGAGCTTGCGGGCCTCTTCGATGGTGAGGCGCGAGCCGTACCAATAGGCATTCTTCTTGTGGCCGTAGAGCAGCACACCGAGTTCGTCCTTGCCGTCCACGATCTCGTTTTCCTCGAGGATGTGGTTGTGCGTCTGGCGCTTGCCGCCGGCACCCAGCAGCTCGTGCCACGACAGCACCGCATCGTTCGAGGGGTGATAGGCATAGTGGCAGGTCGGGCGATAGCTCACCGTGCGGCCGCTCTTCACCGTGAAGTAGTCGGAGATCGAGATGGCCTCGTTGTGGGTGACGAGGAAGCCGAAGTGGGCGCCCGCCTCCGGCGTCCAGGTGCGCACGCGCGTATCCGCGCCGGGGCGCTCGAGATAGATCGCCGCACCGCAGCCGCCCTTGTGGCGGCGGCCTTCCGGCGGCAACTTCTTCTCATGCGTGCCCCAGCCGAGTTCGGCGGGCTGCAGGCCTTCCGAGACGAAGCCTTCGATCGACCAGGTGTTGATGAAGGTGTCGAGCGGCTTGGGCTTCTTGGCGCGCTGCGTGTCGCGTTCGGCAACGTGAATGCCCTTCACGCCGACCTTCTTCATGAGTTTGCCCCAGCCCTCACGGGTCTTGGGCACGTCATGGGAGATGTTGAGGTCGGTGGCGATGTTGAGCAGCGCCTGCTTCACCAGCCACGAGACCATGCCGGGATTGGCACCGCAGCAGGAGACGGCCGTCGGACCTTCTCCGAACTTTCGCTTCAGGGCGAGCAGGCCTTCGCGCATCACGTAGTTGGAGCGCGCGGCGGAACCGAGCTTGGGATTGTAGTAGAAGCCGGGCCACGGCTCGATCACCGTGTCGATGTAGAGCGCACCCACCTCGCGCGCGAGGCGCATCAGGTCGAGGCAATCGACGTCCACCGACAGGTTGACGAGAAAGGCGGGCGAGGGGCCGGCGGTGAGGAGCGGCTTCAGCTCCTTCTTGTAGTTCTCGCGTGTGATCGCCTGCTGCACGAAGCGCACGCCAAGCTCGTCGGCGATGTGCTTCGAGGCCGTCGACGGATCGATGACGGTGATCTTGCTCTTGTCGCAGCCGAGATGGCGCAAGATGAGCGGCATCACGCCACGGCCGATGGAGCCGAAGCCCACCATCACGATCGGGCCATTCCAGGTGACGTGCCGGGTCAAGTTGCTCATGATAATCATTCTCCTCGTGTCTTCCGTCGCGGGGGGAAAGGGGCCGCTAGGCGCGGCAGGCTGAATAGGGCTTACGCGCTGTGATGCAAGAAGAATCTTGTCCTTTTTCTGGTGCCAGCAGCCGCCGCGGAATGAGGCAATCGCGCGGTAAACAGCCGCCTTTTCTGGCAGTTTGTGATTTGCGGCTCAAATCGCCATATTGCCCCGAACGATTCGCGTTTTTTCAAGCAGGACCTGATGGCAAAAGCTTCCAAAGCCAGTGACGATCTTTTCGGCGAGGTGCCGCAGTCAAAGAAGCAGGCGCCCAAGACGCCCGCCAAGTCGCGCGGTGAAGAGAGCTACACCGCCGCCGACATCGAGGTGCTGGAAGGCCTCGAGCCTGTCCGCCGCCGCCCCGGCATGTACATCGGTGGCACCGACGAGAAGGCGCTGCATCACCTCTTCGCCGAAGTGATCGACAACTCCATGGACGAAGCAGTGGCAGGCCACGCCACCCGCATCGAGGTGGAGTATGACGCCGACGGCTATCTCGCCGTCACCGACAACGGCCGCGGCATGCCCGTCGACAACCATCCCAAGTTCAAGGACAAGTCGGCGCTTGAAGTCATCATGACGATGCTGCATGCGGGCGGCAAATTCGACTCCGGAGCCTACGACACCTCGGGCGGTCTCCACGGCGTGGGCGTCTCGGTGGTGAACGCGCTGTCGGAACACGTCATTGTTGAAGTGGCGCGCGGCCAGCAGCTCTACCGCCAGGAATTCCGTCGCGGCAAGCCGGTGGGCAAGCTTGCAAACCTCGGCAAGGTCTCGGGCCGCCGGGGCACGACCGTGAAGTTCAAGCCCGACGACCAGATCTTCGGCAAGGGCACTACCTTCAATGCGGCCCGCCTCTACAAGATGGCGCGTTCGAAGTCGTATCTGTTCGGCGGCGTGGAAATCCGCTGGCGTTGTGCGCCCGTGCACCTGAAGGACAAGGAGATCCCGGAAGAGGCGGTGTTTCACTTCCCCGGCGGCCTGAAGGACTTCCTCGCCGAGCGGCTGGAAGGGAAGACCCGCGTCGTCGACGACATCTTCTCCGGCAAGGTGGAGAAGGAAGAGGGCCATGGCAGCGTCGAATGGGCGGTTGCGTGGTTCGGCGGTGATGATGGCTTCATCTCGTCCTACTGCAACACCATTCCGACGCCCGAAGGCGGCACCCACGAAATGGGTTTCCGCACCGCGCTCACGCGCTCGCTCAAGAACTATGCGGAACTGGCGGGCAACAAGCGCGCCGGCGTGATTCAGACCGACGACGTGATGGTGCAATCGGGGGCGTTGCTCTCGGTCTTCATCCGCGAGCCGGAATTCCAGGGCCAGACCAAGGACAAGCTGGCCACGGTGGAAGCCGTCCGCATCGTCGACCGCGCGGTGTCGGACCATTTCGATCATTGGCTCACCGGCCATCCGGCCCAGGCCGACAAGCTGCTCGACTGGATCATCGAGCGCGCCGAGGAGCGCATCCGCCGCCGTGCCGAAAAGGAAGTGGGCCGCAAGACTGCGGTGCGCAAGCTTCGCCTTCCGGGCAAGCTTGCCGATTGTTCTGCAACGCAGGCACAGGGTTCCGAACTTTTCATCGTCGAGGGTGACTCGGCCGGTGGTTCCGCCAAGCAGGCCCGCAACCGCGAGACGCAAGCCGTGCTGCCCTTGCGCGGCAAGATCCTGAACGTCGCCAACGCCGGCAAGGACAAGATGGCGCAGAACCAGCAGCTCTCGGACCTGATCCAGGCGCTTGGTGCCGGCACCGGCTCATCCTACCGCGAGGAAGACCTGCGGTACGACAAGATCATCATCATGACCGACGCCGACGTGGACGGCGCCCACATCGCCTCGCTGCTCATCACCTTTTTCTACCGGCAGATGCCTGCGCTGATCGACGAGGGTCATCTCTATCTCGCCGTGCCGCCGCTCTACCGCATCAGCCAGGGCGGCAAGAATGCTTATGCACGCGACGATGCCCACAAGGAGCATCTGCTCAAGACCGAGTTCTCGAGCCGCGGCAAGGTGGAGGTCGGGCGCTTCAAGGGCCTGGGCGAAATGACCGCGCCGCAGCTCAAGGAAACCACCATGGACCCCTCGAAGCGCACGCTGCTCCGCGTCTCTCTCTCGGAAGCGGCCCGCACCAGCACGGCAAAGGTGGTGGAACAGCTCATGGGCAACAAGGCCGAGGAGCGCTTCAACTTCATCTCCGAGCGCGCCGCCTTCGTGAGCGAAGATGGCCTCGACATCTAAACCTTTTGTTTCAGGTGATGCCGCTCACCCGCACGTATTCGCCGGGGGCGTCGCAGATCACGGAGAGGCCGCCTTCGCCCGGAACGGGCGCGGTGATCTTGTCGCCGGACTTCGCCGTCACCCATTCAAGCCAGTGCGGCCACCAGGAACCCGCATGTTCCGTGGCGGTCTTCAGCCACTCGGAATGCGACGTCGCCGACTTGCCGTCGGTCCAGTACTGATACTTGTTGGCGGCGGGCGGATTGACCACGCCCGCGATATGACCCGAGCCCGAAACGACCAGCGTCGTCTCGCCGCCGAAATACTTTCCGAGACGGAAGACCGAGGGAAGCGGCGCGATGTGATCTTCCTTGGCGGCGAGGTTGTAGATCGGCGCCTTCACCTTCTTCAGGTCGATCCGCACATTGTCGAGCACCAGCTTGCCGTGGGAGAGCTTGTTCTCGAGATAGCATTCGCGGAGATAGAAGGAGTGCACGCCCGCCGGCATGCGCGTTGAATCGCTGTTCCAGTAGAGCAGGTCGAAGGGCGCCGGGTCCTTGCCGAGGAGATAGTTGTTCACGACATAGGACCAGATCAGGTCGTTCGAGCGCAGAAGGTTGAAAGCATCCGCCATGCGGTTGCCGGGCAGATAGCCCTTGTCCTGCATCCGCTCCTCGATCCACTTCACCTGGTCTTCATCGACATAGACCAGCAGATCGCCTGCCTTCTCGAAATCCACTTGGGTGGTGAAGAAGGTGGCGGAGTTAATGCGTTCGTCGCCCTTGGCGGCGAGGTAGCCCATGGTGGAGGCGAGCAGCGAGCCGCCGATGCAGAAGCCGACGGTATTGACTTTGGGCGCAGCCGTGGCCTTCTGCACCGCGTCGATGGCGGTGAGGATGCCTTCGCGCATGTAGTCTGAGAAACTCTTGCGGCCCAGACGCTCGTCGGCGTTCACCCACGAGATGATGAAGACAGTGAGGCCGTTCTCCACGCACCACCTCACGTAGGACTTCTGCGCCGTGAGATCGAGGATGTAGAACTTGTTGATCCACGGCGGCACGATGAGCAGCGGGATCTCGTAGGTGCGCGCCACCTGCGGGCTGTACTGGATGAGTTCGAAGAGGTCGTTGCGGAAGACGACCTTGCCCAGTGTGGTGGCGATGTTCTCGCCCAGCTTGAAGGCGGTGCCATCGACCTGACTGATGCGGAGGCGTCCCTGCACCTGGCTCAGGTCCTTCTGGAACTTCTCCATGCCGCGCAGCAGGTTCTCGCCACTCGTGGCAAGCGTGGTGCGCAGCACCTGCGGATTGAGCAGCACAGAGTTCGAGGGCGAGAGCGCGTTGGCGATGTTTTCGACGTAGAAGCGCGCCTTCTGCTTCGTGTGCTGATCGAGGCCTTCGGCCGTATCCACGAGCTGCAGGGCCCAGCGGGTCGAGATGAGATAGATCTGCTTGATGAAGTCGTAGACGGAGTTCTCCACCCAGTCCTTGTCCTTGAAGCGCTTGTCGGACTTGGACGGCTCGACGACCGGCTCCACCTGCATGCCCATGACCTTGGCCCAGGAGCGGTTCCAGACTTCGGTGTACTGCGCCCAGAGATGGTTCTGCGCCTCCATGAAGCGCTTGGGGTCCGCCATCTGCGCCTGCCACACATCGCCCAGCGTCTTGCTCACCTGGGCAATGGGGATGATCTGGGTTTCGGCTTCTTCCTTGCTGGCCTCGGGGTGCGACGATAGGGTCTGCGCCAGCACGGCCGCCTGCTCGGCGAGCTTGGCCAGGTTCTGGGCAAAGCGGGCCGGGTCCGGGAGGCTGAAATCGGCAAGGGGTGCGGGCTTGGAATCGCTCATGGGGACCTGTCGCAAGAATACTCAATCAATTTAGGCACGTGGGGACTGAGGGCAAGGCCTTTCCTTGCCAAATCGGGGTCCGGGGGCCATAAGTCCCGCTAAATTGCTGAAGGCACAAGACATACAAATGACCAACGCGCTCAGACTGGGGATTGCCGGACTCGGAACCGTGGGAACCGGCGTCCTCGACATCGTGAAGAAACATGGAAGCCTGCTGACCCAGCGGGCGGGCTGCCCGGTTGTGGTCACGGGTGTCTCCGCCCGCAGCAAGGGCAAGGACCGCGGCCATGACCTCTCGAAGCTGGATTGGCATGACGATCCTGTTGCACTTGCGAAGGCGGCCAATGTCGATGTCTTCATCGAACTGATCGGCGGCGACTCCGGCCCGGCCAAGGCCGCGGTGGAGGCGGCCATTGCCGCCGGCAAGCACGTGGTTACCGCCAACAAGGCGCTGCTCGCCCATCACGGCACGGCCCTGGCGCGCGCCGCCGAAGAGAAGGGCGTGATGCTGAACTTCGAAGCGGCGGTCGCAGGCGGTATTCCCGTCATCAAGACCCTGCGCGAGGGGCTTGCCGGAAACGGCGTGCGCCGCATCTTCGGCATCCTCAACGGCACCTGCAACTACATCCTCACCAAGATGGCGGACGAAGCCCGCAGCTTCGCCGACGTCCTGGCCGAGGCGCAGAAGCTCGGTTATGCCGAGGCCGATCCGACCTTCGACGTGGGCGGCTTCGATACGGCCCACAAGCTCGCGGTCCTCACCTCGCTCGCCTTCGGTACGCAGGTGAACGTCGACAAGATTGCGATCGAGGGGATCGAGGCGATCACCCTCGAGGACATCCGCAATGCCGCCCAGCTCGGCTACAAGATCAAGCTGCTGGGCGTTGCCGTGGAGCATGAAGGCGGGGTTGAGCAGCGTGTCCATCCCACGCTCGTTCCCAAGAACTCGCCCGTCTCGGAAACCGATGGCGTCTTCAACGCCGTGGTGATCCGTGGCGACTTCGTGGGCGACCTGATGCTGGAAGGCCGTGGTGCGGGTTCGCATCCCACGGCGTCTGCCGTGATTGGCGACGTCGTGGATATCGCGCGCGGCAACCGCCGCCCGGTCTTCGGCATTCCCGCGAAGGACCTGAAGCCGTTCCGCCAGGCGCCGCAGAAGGCGCATGAGGGCGGTTACTACGTGGCGCTCCGCCTGCACGACAAGCCGGGCGCGGTTGCCGCCGTGGCGCGCATCCTCGCCGACGAGAAGATCTCGATCGAGAGCATTGTCCAGCGCGGCAAATCGTCGGGGAACGAGGCGCGGGATACCGCACCCTTCATCCTCATCACCCACAACACGCTCGAACAATCGATCCGCAACGCCATCGGCAAGATCGAGAACGATGGCCATGTGGCCGGCCGACCGCGCGTGATCCGCATCGAGCGTCTGTGACGCCGGACACGCGTGTGGAGCAGCAGCCTGCCTTTCTGAACGTTTCGAAATCCGCCAAGGGCCTCCGCTGGCAGGCGCGGCTTGCCGACCAGCGCGTGGCCGAAGCCATGGCCCAGCGCCATGAGCTTCCTGAAATTCTCTGCCGCGTGCTGGCGGGGCGCAACGTGCCGCTGGAAGACGCGGAAGGCTTTCTCAATCCCACGCTGCGCACGCTGATGCCGCAACCCGGCGTTTTCCGTGACATGGAGAAGGGCGCGGAGCGTCTGGCCGCCGCCATCCGTGCGGGCGAGAAGATCGGCATCATCTCCGACTATGATGTGGACGGTGTTTCGTCGGCCGCGCTCATGCTGCACTTCCTCCATGCCGCGGGGAGCGATGCCCGCGTGCATATCCCCGACCGCCTCACGGAAGGCTACGGGCCCAGCGAGACGGCAGTGCGCACGCTTGCGAGTGAAGGCACAAAACTTCTGCTCACGCTCGATTGCGGCGTGCTCTCCCATGATCCGCTGGCTCATGCCGCCGAGCTTGGCATGGAGGCCATCATCGTCGATCATCACCAGGCGGGTGCGGAGCTGCCGCAGGCCCATGCGGTGATCAATCCGAACCGGCAGGACGATCTGTCGGGGCAGGGGCATCTCTGTGCCGCAGGCGTGGTGATGATCCTGATTGCCACCACCAACCGCATCCTCCGCCAGCATGGCTACTACGCAACAGGCCGCGCCGAGCCCAACATGCTGCAGTGGCTTGAACTCGTGGCGCTCGCCACCGTCTGCGATGTTGTGCCGCTCAAGGGGCTGAACCGCGCCTACGTCACGCAAGGCCTCAAGATCATGGCGCGCCGTGAGAACCTCGGTCTTGCCGCACTCGCCGATGTGGCGGGCCTCAAGCGCCGCCCGGACGTCTATGCCCTGGGCTTCATGCTGGGCCCGCGCCTCAATGCAGCGGGGCGCGTCGGCCATGCCGACGAGGCGCTGGCGCTGCTCATGGCGAAGGACAAGGGCGAGGCGGCGCAGCTTGCCCGCAATCTCGATGACCTCAATCGCAAACGTCAGGCGATCGAGATGCGCGCTGTAGATGAAGCAGTAGCCATGGCCGAACTCGAACTCGGCAAGGAAGCGAAGCCCGCCGTGATCCTCGCTGCCGCAACCGGATGGCATCCCGGTGTGGTCGGTCTCGTCGCGGCCCGGCTCAAGGAACGCTTCCGCCGCCCGGCCTTCGCGCTTGCCATCAATAGCAAGACCGGCGTGGCCGTGGGCTCCGGCCGCTCGGTGACGGGCGTCGACCTCGGAAGCGCCGTCCGCGCTGCCCTCGAGGCGGGTCTCCTCAGCAAGGGCGGAGGCCACGCCATGGCGGCCGGCCTCACCGTCGAGACCGCGAAGCTCGCGGACCTCCGGCAGTTCTTCGGTGAGCGCCTGAGTGCCGCGGTAGAGGCCGCCCGGGACGAATCCCTGTTGGTCGATGGCGCGCTCACGGCGACTGCCGCCAACCTCGACCTCATCGAACTCCTGGAGCAGGCAGGGCCCTATGGCTCGGCCCATCCGTCGCCGCTCTTCGTCTTTCCGGCCCACCGGGTGATCTATGCCGATGCGGCGGGCAGCGACCACGTCCGCTGCACCGTGGTGGGCAGCGACGGCACCCGGATGAAGGCGATTGCCTTCCGTGCCATGGGCACGCCGCTAGGCGAATTGCTGCTCTCCGAGCGGCAAATGCCGATCCACATTGCGGGCAGGCTCGTAGCGGACGAATGGGGGGCAAAGCGGGTTCCTAGCCTGCAGATCGAGGACGCGGCAGCGTTAACGTGATGTTGGACCGGGTTATTCTTGGCGCTTGCCAAGCCGGATTTGCCCACCTATAGAGCGTCGGCCTTCGGTGATTTGTCACCTGCAAGGCCTTCCAGTGCGCCCTTCGTCTATCGGTTAGGACGGCAGCCTTTCACGTTGCAAAGACGGGTTCGACTCCCGTAGGGCGCGCCACTTTTTCTCTCCCGCTGCAGGTGGAGCTTCCAATGTATGATGATCTGAAGGGCAAGTCCGTTGTGGTGACGGGCGGCGTCACAGGTATTGGCGGTGCCGCATCGCTGGGCTTTGCTGCAAGCGGCGCGCGGGTGCTGGCCCAGTATTACGGTGGCGGCGACGAGTTGAAGGCGATCGAGGCCGCCGGCATCAAGACCGTGAAGATGGATCTCACCGAACGCGGCAACCCGGACAAGCTCATCGCACTTGCGCTCAAGGAATTTGGCCGCATCGACGTGCTGGTGAACAACGCCGGCAGCCTTGTGGCCCGCACTGCATTGGCTGACCTCACCGACGAGTACATCGACAAGGTCTTCGATCTCAATTGCCGCCAGCTCGTGCATTGCTCGCGCCTCGCCGCGAACGAGATGATGAAGCAGAAGTCCGGCACCATCATCAACGTGACCTCGATTGCAGCCCGCCAGGGTTCGAGTGCCGGCGGCAGCGTCTATGCCGGCGCCAAGGGCTTCGTCTCGTCCTTCACCAAGACCATCGCCAAGGAACTGGTGGGCCACGGCATCCGCGTCAACGCAGTGTCGCCCGGCACCATCCACACCGCTTTCCACACGCGCTTCTCCAATGCCGAGAAGCTGGCCGCGACGGCCAAGGCCATTCCGATGCAACGCCTCGGCACGGCTGACGACTGCACCGGCACCTTCCTCTATCTCGCCAGCGAGAAGGCCTCGGGCTATGTCACCGGTCAGGTGATCGAGGTGAACGGCGGACAGTTGATGCCGTGAGCGGCGCGGGCGAGAGACAGCTTCCCCAACTGCCCGACGTCACCGCACCCGATGGTTCGGAAGTGCGCATTCTCGTTTCCGTGCCGCGCGGCTCCATGGCCCACTTCCGGCTTCAGCCGGGGCAGGTGGCGCAGGCCATCGTGCACCGCAGCGTCGATGAACTCTGGTACGTGATATCAGGGCAGGGCCGCATCTGGCGGAAAGAGGGCGGGACGGAGACCGTGACGGACCTCGTTCCCGGCCTTTCGCTCACCATCCCAGTGGGCACGTCCTTCCAGTTTCGCTGCGACGGCGCAGAGCCACTCGACATCGTGGGTGTCACGATGCCGCCGTGGCCTGGTGCGGATGAAGCCGTTTTCGTGAAGGGAAGCTGGTAGGCGTCACCACGTGCCGGTGTTCGGCATGCTGAGCCAGGGCTCGGCAGGGGTAAGCGCACCATCCTTGTTCAGGATTTCAATGGAAATGCCGTCCGGCGTCTTGATGAAGGCCATGCGGCCGTCGCGCGGCGGACGGTTGATGGTGATGCCCTGCTTCATCAGCTTGGCGCAGTAGTCGTGAACGTTATCAACTTCGATGGCGAGGTGGCCGAAGTTGCGCCCTCCGGTATAAACCTCGGGGTCCCAGTTGTAAGTAAGTTCAACCGGTGCATCCGGGCTTTCGGGGGCCGCAACGAAGACCAGGGTAAAACGTCCCTTCTCGTTCTCGTAGCGGCGCTGTTCGACGAAGCCCAACTTGTTGATGAAGAAGTCGAGCGACTGCTCCAGGTTGGAAACGCGGATCATGGTGTGGAGATATTTCATCGAAAGGCTCTTTCTGAAGTGAGTTCGCGCAGAATTGCGGTGAGTTGATTCGCTTTCCCGGTCAAAAGACAGGGTATCGGAATGAGATAGGCACAAGCGGAACAAAGATGAAGCGCCGCGGTGTTGTGATCAAGTATCTCTTTTTGCCGTGCTTTTTCATGTCAGTGCTGCTGGCGTTGCAACACGGCAACGCAACAGCATCAAGTTATCAACGCGATGCAGTCTACCACTGTACAAATCGTTAATTATTTGTTCAAAGTTTGGTGCGGGCCGGGGCTGTGCCCGCAGGGGTTGGTATGTAATGGCGGCAAAAGAAGAAGGCTCGGCGATTGCCGGGCATGTCATGCAAGGCGGGGCAGAGGCGGGTGTCAACATCATCCGCGTCGACGGTCTTGTGAAATGGTTTGATGTGGGCCGAGGCTATGGCTTCATCATTCCGGACAATGGTCTCCCAGATATTCTCCTGCATCTTTCCTGCCTGAAGCGGGATGGGTTCGACGCGCCTCTCGAAGGCACGCGGATCGCATGCGAGGTCGTGGCGCGCCAGAAGGGCTATCAGTGCCTCAAGGTTCTCTCCGTTGATCATTCAACAGCAATCCACCCGGTGGAGCGCAAGGCCCGTACTCATTCCGAGGTCGCTCCGTCGACCGGCTGGGTGCGCGCCAAGGTGAAGTGGTTCAACCGTGCGCGCGGCTTCGGCTTCGCCACCGAAGGCGAAGGCCTGGGCGACATCTTCGTGCACATGGAAGTGATGCGCAAAACCGCAGTTGCCGAATTGATCCCCGACCAGTGGATTTATGTCCGTTACGGCGACAGCCCGAAGGGCAAGATGGCGACGGAAGTGCGGCTCTCTCTGGACTCGGGTCCTCCGCACACCAACTAGAAGCTGAAGGTGATTTCACCTCAGCCGCATTTTTGCTGCAATCCCCGGTGACACGGTTGCCATGAGGCTGCTTCGCGTTTTTCTCTGCCTGCTCACCATTACAGTTCTGTCATCTTTGTCAGGGCTGGCGGATGCGCAGGAAATCGCCCGCATCGAACCCGTGACGGTTGTCACGCAGAAAGAGGCGGCCATTTTCGATGCGGAAGTGGCCGATACCGATGACCTGCGCGCCCGCGGCCTCATGTTCCGCCACAAGCTGCCGGAGGACAGGGCGATGCTCTTCGACTTCGGCGAGCCGCGCCCGGCCGCCATGTGGATGAAGAACACCTACATCTCGCTCGACATGCTGTTCATCCGCGCCGATGGCTCGATTGCCGCGGTGGCCGAGAACACCGAACCCATGTCGCTCCAGACGATCAGCGTACAAGAGCCGGTGAAAGCGGTGCTGGAGGTGGCGGCGGGCACCGTGAAGCGCCTTGGCATCCAGCGCGAGGACAAGGTCTTCCATCCGATCTTCAAGGAAGAGGAAGACCAAGCCGGCACCATGCCGGATGTGGCCGTTCCGGCCAATCCCTGAGGCCCTGAGCTGAGACCTCGGGCTGAGGCCTTGAGCGGGCCTGATATTCACCATTCCGGCGGGCTTGCGGAGCAGGGGGTAACCCGTTATTCCCTCCCGCAGAAGTCACGTCGGGGCGTAGCGCAGTCTGGTAGCGCACCTGCCTTGGGCGCAGGGGGTCGCGAGTTCGAATCCCGCCGCCCCGACCAGCTTCGCTGCCCCGGCCTCAAGCGTCCGGGCGGCCCGGCAAGACAAAGAGGTTCACATGCCTGCTCGCATCTACAAGCCTTCCCGCAACGCCATGCAGTCCGGCAAGGGCAAGACGGATGATTGGGTTCTCGAGCATGAACCGGAAACCAAGCGCACCGCCGATCCGCTGATGGGCTGGACCTCCACCGTCGAGACGGTGACGCAGGTGAAGCTCACCTTCGAGACGCTGGAAGAGGCGGAAGCCTATTGCCGCAAGAACGGCATCGCCTATGTGGTCCAGGAGCCGTCGCCTGTGAGACCGCAGAAGAAGTCCTACTCCGACAATTTCAAGTTTGGCCGCAGCGAAAACTGGACGCACTGAGCGTCCGGCGTTCCGGCGTCCAGCCTAACGACCCCGTAGCTCAGCTGGACTAGAGCAAGTGCCTTCTAAGCACTAGGTCGCAGGTTCGAATCCTGCCGGGGTCGCCATTGCCGATTGTTGTCGTTCCAGCGGCGCGCTCGACCACCCTCATCCGCCCTTCGGGCACCTTCTCCCGCCAGCGAGAGAAGGCGAAGTCCATCATCTTCCACCTCTCTCCCACCTTCATCCCGGACGCGCGCCTTGATCGAGCGGAGCGAGATGTCGCGCGCGAGCCGGAATCCAGCTTTCCAATGGTGAAGCTTAGCAAGGTCGTCAGTTCAAAAAATCACCGCAGTTCGGCGTGGCCGTGGACGTGCCCCACGGCATGATCGGCACGGCCGAGGTCGAGTTCTTCGGGCTCCCTTCGATCAGCTTGTCGGTGTAGGACAGATAGACGAGCACGTTGTTCTTCGGATCACAGCCGCGAACGATCTGCATCTTCTTGAAGAAGAGCGAGCGCCGCTGGCGGTAGATCTCGTGACCCTGTTCGAACTTCTCCTTGATCACGATGGGGCCGGTCTGGCGGCAGGCGATGGAGACATCCGACACTTCCTCGGCAAGGCCGGCCCAGCCCTTCCAGCCGCCGATTTCGGGAACGGTGAAGTAGCAGGCCACACCCTCGACGCCCGGATCGTTGATGGCATAGGTCGCGAGCTTGGCGTCGGGCGAAAGCATGCGCCACACGGTGGTCTTCTTGAAGATGAGTTCCGGATCATCCTGCTCCTGCGCGAAGGCCGGAGCGGCGAAGGCAAGAACGGCAAGCGTTGCGGCAAAAAACTTCTTCATGATGACGACCCCTCGGTTGCCGCCCACACATAGGATGCGGGGCCGATAATTCAAGGCGATACGATGTCCCGCTCAGTAATGCGCCAGAACCGCCGTGAAGGCCTCCTGAACCGCCGGATCAAGCGGCGGCGGGGGAGGGGCCTGCAGCCGTTCACGCAGGTCATCGTCGATGCGGAGTGCGAGATCACGCTCTTCCTTGCCGGAGGTGCTGAGCGGTTCGTTACTGCCGAAGTAGCGGCTGCCCCACATGCTGCTGCGGCAATGGCGGGCGGTGTGCTCGTGGCCGAGGATGGTGCCGAACAGCCCCACGTCGCGCAGGGGCCCGAGCGCCAGCGTGTCCTCGTCAATCACCGTGCCGTTCCACATGCTGCGGAGGAGGCCTGCATAGTCATCGCAGAGCAGGAGCGCATGGAGTGAGAAGGTGATGCCCTGGTCGAGCGAGCCGAGATAGTCGCAGGTTGCAGGGCGCGTGTGAAAGATCTGCGCCATCATGGAGGAGATTTCGAACACGGCGTCCTGGTTGAAGCGGCGCGACTTCGCTTCGCCGCCCAGGCCGGTGAAGGAGGGCAACTCCAGCTCGCGGCGGATCTGGCAGATGATCTGCTCGCCAAGCATGGTCTGCGGCATGTTGCCGATGCCGCCCGTTGCGGGCTCCATGAAATAAGGGTTGGTGCTGCCGATACAGAAGGCACCCGGTGCGGCGGCCTGGCCCAGCACCATGCCGGCGAAATCTGTTGCGAGGCACTGCACGATGCAGCCCGCCGTGGTGATGGGTGCCGATGCGCCGCCGATTGCGAGCGTTCCCACGCTTAAGGGTACGCCCGCCCGCGCGCCCTCGATGATCTGTTCGATATGCGTCTCCGCATAGAACAGCGGCAGCGGCGTGATGATGTGCAGGAAGTAGGGCTTCTCCCGCAACGCCTCGCGCGAGCCGCGGATGGCGGTGGCCATGGCGATGGCGGCGCGGAAGGATTCGGAGAATTCGCAGAGATATTCGAGCGGCTTCGTGGTGTTCGCCGCCATGATGGCGAATTCGCCGATCTCGCCCTTCATGTTGGAATTGAGAACATCCTTGCAGGCGACACACACGGCATCGATGTTGGGGAGCCCGTCGGCCACGCGGGTGATTGCGGCAAGGTCGGCACCGGTGCTGTCGCGGGGCTCGCCCGTTTCAAGGTCGAAGACCTTGATGCAGGTCATGCCCGGCATGAACCAGGTGTGCTCGCTGTCGATGTCGAGGGAGGAGGTGCCGTCGCGGTTCCACAGCTTCGTGCTGCGCGCCACGGTGGAGAGGGCGCGGTCGACGACGGCGCGGGGAATGCGGACGATGCTGTCGCCCGTCACGTTGCAGCCCGCCGCGGCGAGCAGGGCATCAGCCTCGGTGCCGGTCTCGAAGCGCACGCCGATTTCCTCCAGCAGGCGGTAGGCGGCATCGATGATGGCGCGCGCATCCTTCGGGGCGAGGGGGTTGTAAGGCTGGGTGCGGCCCAGGTGGAGGCCATGGGGCAGGGCTGGAGCGGGCGCAGGCTGCTGCAGTTTTCGGGCGGTGGCGCGTCGCATGACCTTCTCCAATTCTGATTGACTGTTCAGTCAATACCATGCCTGAAGCCATGCCTGGAGGCAACAGGCAGCGAGGAGTGGCCGCTACTGCCCTGAAATAACGCGAAAATTAATGGATTAGCCTGCCTTACTGTGCCGCCTTCAGCCGGGCGAAGCCGGCATCGAGGTCGGCGATCAGGTCGTCCGGGTGCTCGAGGCCGATGTGAAGGCGGAGGCAGGGGCCTTCGCCTTTCCACGCGGTGGCGGTGCGGTGCGGCTTGAAGGGCACCACAAGGCTTTCATAGCCGCCCCAGGAATAGCCCATGCTGAAGAGCTCCATGTGATCGAGCATGGCCGCCATGGCCTTTGGGCTCGCCGGCTTGAGTACCAGCGAGAAGAGGCCGCTGGCGCCTGTGAAGTCGCGCTTCCATTGGGAGTGTCCGGGCGCATTGCTGAGGGCGGGATAGAGCACGGTCTCGACCTCGGCGCGGCCCCGCAGCCATTCCGCCACGGTAATCGCCGACTTCATGTGGCGCTCGAGGCGCACATCGAGGGTGCGCATGCCACGGAGCGCGAGGTACATGTCGTCCGGCCCGGCGAAGAGCCCCATTGTCTCGTAGGCATCCTTGAACTGTGGCCATGTGGCGGCGTTGCAGGTGACCGTTCCCATCATCGCATCGGAGTGGCCGACGAGATATTTCGTCGCCGCCTGAATGGAAATGTCGCAGCCCATGTCGAAGGCCTTGAAGTAGTGGCCGCCGCTCCAGGTGTTGTCGAGCATGACGACGGCGCCCTTGGCGCGCGCTGCCTCGGCAATGACCGGCACATCCTGCACTTCCATGGTCTGCGAGCCCGGGCTTTCGCAATACACCACGCGGGTGTTCGCCTTCATGAGCTTGGCGATGCCGCCGCCGATGAGCGGATCGTAATAGGTTGTCTCGACGCCGAGGCGCTTCAGCACCTTGTCGCAGAATTCCCGCGCCGGATGGTAGACCGTATCGACCATCAGAAGGTGGTCGCCCGCATTGAGGAAGGCGAGCAGGGCAGAGGAAATCGCCGCAAGGCCGGACGGACAGGCCTTGCAGTCATGGCCGCCCTCCAGTTCCGCCACCGCCGTCTCGAAGGCCCGCGAGGTGGGCGTGCCGCGCCGCCCGTAGAGATAGTCCTGCCTGCGGTTCACCAAGGTGTCGACATCCGGAAAGGTGATGGTGGAGGCCCGGTAGACGGCGGGATTGACCATGCCGTGTTCGGCATATTGCCGGGAGGCGGTTGCAATCCGCGTTGCGGGCTTCAGGGTGGAGCGGTCCTTGGTGTTCTTTTCCATGGCTGAACGAGAGACTATTCTTGCCTCGAAATCAATATGGTGGGAGGTTCTATTCCATGGTCGAAATGTCACCTCTCGCGCGTATTTTTCTCGTGATCCTGCACCGGGGGTCCTGGGCCTCGGCGGTGCTTCTGGCGCTCTTTGCGGGGATCCTGCTGTGGCAACGCTGGGGAGACGAGGGTTTGGCGCTGCAACGGGGCGACACGGGCTTCCTCGTTATCCTGGGCCTGCTGTTCCTGCTCGCCGTTTATCTGGTCCGTGCCATCCGCCGGGAGCTTGCGGGCGGGGGTTGATCAAACCCTCCCAAAACGATACCACCCCCCAAAATTCCGGATTGGATGAGAGCTATGGATTCCGCAAAGCGCGTTGCCGACAAGAAGGACTGGATCAAGGGAGCTTCGGGTGACTGGGAAGTCATCATCGGTCTCGAAGTCCATGCCCAGGTGCTGTCCAAGGCGAAGCTGTTCTCCGGCGCCTCGGCCGAATTCGGTGGCGAACCGAATGACCACGTCTCAACGGTGGATGCCGCCATGCCTGGCATGCTGCCCGTCATCAACAAGTTCTGCGTGGAGCAGGCGGTGCGGACGGGCCTCGGCCTCAAGGCGAAGATCAACAACTACTCCGTCTTCGACCGCAAGAACTACTTCTATCCGGACCTGCCGCAGGGCTACCAGATCTCGCAGTACAAGCAGCCGGTGGTTGGCGAAGGCCAGGTGATGATCGATCTCGACGACGGCAAGACCGTCACCGTCGGCATCGAGCGCCTGCACCTCGAGCAGGACGCCGGCAAGTCGCTGCACGACCAGCACCCCAACATGAGCTTCGTCGACCTCAACCGCTCCGGCTGTGCGCTGATGGAAATCGTCTCGCGCCCGGACATGCGTTCCGCCGACGAGGCCAAGGCCTATGTCACCAAGCTCCGCCAGATCATGCGCTATCTCGGCACCTGCGACGGCAACATGGAGCAGGGTTCGATGCGCGCCGACGTCAACGTCTCGGTGCGCCGCCCCGGTGGTGATTTCGGCACGCGCTGTGAAATCAAGAACGTGAACTCCATTCGCTTCATGGGCCAGGCGATCGAATACGAGGCACGCCGCCAGATCGGCATTCTGGAAGATGGCGGCTCCATCGATCAGGAAACCCGCCTGTTCGATGCCCGCAAGGGCGAGACGCGCTCGATGCGCTCCAAGGAAGAGGCGCATGACTACCGCTACTTCCCCGATCCGGACCTGCTGCCGCTTGAACTCGAGCAGGGCTGGGTGGACGGCATCGCCAAGGCACTGCCGGAACTGCCGGACGAGAAGCGCGCACGCTTCGTGAAGGACTATGGCCTCTCGGCCTACGACGCCACGGTCCTCGTCTCCGAGCGGGCCTCGGCCGATTACTTCGAGGCCGTGGCCAAGGGCCGGGACGGCAAGCTTGCCGCCAACTGGGTGATCAACGAGCTCTTCGGCCGCCTCAACAAGGAAGGAAAGAGCGTCGAGACCTCGCCCGTGAGCGCTGCCCAGATCGGCGGGATTGTCGACCTGATCGCCGCCGGCACCATCTCCGGCAAGATCGCCAAGGACGTGTTCGAGATCGTCTGGACCGAGGGCGGCAACCCGGCCGAGATCGTCGAAAAGCGGGGCCTGAAGCAGGTCACCGATACCGGCGCCATCGAGAAGGCCGTGGACGAGATCATCGCCTCCAACCCCGACAAGGTGGAGGCCGTCCGGGCCAAGCCCAACATGCTGGGCTGGTTCGTGGGCCAGGTCATGAAGACCACCGGCGGCAAGGCCAACCCCCAAGCCGTTAACGATATTCTCAAGGCAAAACTCGGCATTTGAGCCGTTTTGGCATTGCCCAGCCGGGCCGCGCCGGGAAAATTCACCCAAAAACGGTGAAAATAACCATTTAAATACAAATGGTTGTTAACCATTGGCAGGATGCCGCCCATCCGCTATAGTCCGTATGCTGAATTTCAGCACACGTACAATCAGGGGAGTGGGAGAAGATGGCAAAGCCAGCCAAGAAGGCGGCGAAAGGCAAGGCTGTGTCCAAGCCGGCAAAGACCGTCAAAGGCGCGAAAGTGGCCAAGGCCCCCAAGGAAAAGGGGCCGTCCGCAGCGGAAAAGAACCGGTTTACCCTCTATGGTTTCGCCGGCTCCACCAGCACCTACACCGTGGCCCTGATGCTGTCGCTCTGCCGCCATCCGTTCTCTTACATCCATGTGAGCCTGCGTGACGGCGCCCACAAACTCGCCGACTATCTGGTCAAGAACCGCTATGGCCAGGTGCCGGCCCTCCGCGACGGCCAGGTTTTCCTGGTCCAGTCGGCGGCAATCCTCATCCATCTCTCCGAGACCCTCGGCAAGTTCGACGGCAAGACGCCGCTGGAGCGCGCCCGCATCCGCGAATGGCTGTTCTGGCAGTGGGACAAGCTCGCCGTTCCGGTGTACCGCCTGCGCGCCCGCAACCGTGGCTTCCGCCAGTTCGGCGATGAAGTGCGGGTGATGTACGACACCGAGGCCAAGGCGGCGCTCGCCGTCCTCGAGGGCGAACTCACCAAGTCGGAATGGATTGCCGGCAAGAAGGCAACCGCTGCCGATGTCGGCATCTACAGCGTCGTCCGCTTCTGCGCCGATGCGAACGTCGACCTCGGACATTATCCACATGTTTCCGCGTGGAAGAAGCGGATTGAGGCCCTTCCGGGCTTTGCAACGCCGGAACAGCTTTTGCCCATGGAGAGCCGTTTGGTGTAAGACCGACGCTTGGAATCGGGGGTCGATTTCAGGTGCCTGTCCATTGAATACGAAGCCAGACGATTTTCTTGACGATATCGCAGCACTCGATCCTGACCTGATCCTGGTCAAGCCCGAGCCCGAGAAGCCTGCTCCGAAGAAGCGGAAGCGCAACGTCGAATGGGGCGGGGCGCTCATCGGGCTCATTGTCGGCGTGGGCGGCGTGCTTGCCGGCAGGCTGGGCCAGATCTGGCCGGACTTCGATGTCTTCGCTCAATTCACCGCGCAGTTCTTCTTCGTCACCGGCGCCTTTGCGTTCGCGAGCTTCCTGCCGCGCCGCAAGGCCTTCTATGGCATCGTGTTGTCGATCCTCGCCTGCGTGGGCTACGGCCTGTGGTCACAGAGCACAGTAGGCGCGGTGACCTCCGGACCCTGGACCTTGAACCCCGGTGAGCGCGCCATCCGCGTGGCCCAGTTCAATCTCTATTTCCCCAACACCGACATCGATGCCATCGAGACTGAATTGCGCCGTATCGATGCGGACGTGGTGTCGCTCGTCGAACTGACGGCGGACAAGCAGCCGCTGCTTGGCCGCCTGCAGTCGCTCTATCCCTATCAGGCCGAATGTTCGTCCGAGCCCGCCTGCCATCTCGCTATTCTTTCAAAGCTGCCCATGCGGCGCCTGGAGGCGGACGGCCTGTGGGATGGCCCGCCCTTCATCAGCGCGCAGATGGAAGGGCCTCTGGATGGCCTCACCGTCTACTCCGTGCACACCACGCGCTTTCCCCATGCGCGGGCCCAGCTCCGCCAAGTGGACGCTTTCGTGAAGCATCTTGAATCCGCCTCCGGCAAGATGATCGTGATGGGTGATTTCAACGCAACGCCGTTCTCGCGCGTCACCGCAACGCTTGCGCAGGGGCTCGGCGTCAACCGCCTCACCAGCCTCCCGACCTGGCCATCAACGGTGGAACTGCCGCAATTGGCGATCGACCACATCTTCGCCTCGCAGGGGATCCGCGTGCTGGCCCAGCCGCAGATCGGCAAACCGGCTGGCTCCGACCATTATCCGGTGGTGATGACGCTCGGCGTCGACGTTCAGTAACCCGCTTCCCGCAGGCAAGGTAAACCGGCCGTCAACGCGGGCAGGGTGCAGAATGCCCTGCAAAAGCCGCAAGCTATTGAATCGAATTGCATTCACTTTTGCTTCACCACGCCGCCCGCAATTCCTGTTCAAAACTCCTTAAGGACACCGCTTAAGCCCGCCTTTGATCGGCTGAGTCAGATTGCCCCTCAACAGGGCGCCACGGTGGGTGGTGCCCGGCAGACCAAAAAACAAAACAGGGTCTGTGCGTCAAACAGAGGGACTGAAAATGATTTGGGATACGATCGAGAACACCATGGCCAACTCCTTGCCGCTGTCGGCTTCCGCCGACGACATGCTGGCCATGGGCCTCAAGTACTGCTTCGGCCGCGGCGTTGCGCAGAACTATGTTGAAGCACACAAGTGGTTCAACCTGGCCGCTCTCAAGGGCAGCGACAACGCCAAGAGCTATCGTTGCGAACTGGCACGCGAAATGTCGGCGCAGCAGATTGCCGAAGCGCAACGCCAGGCCCGCGCTTGGATGACCCTGCACTGATCAGCAGGGCGCCTGCCTCAGAAACACAAAACCCGCGAGACATGCGTCGCGCGGGCTTTTCAGTGAGAAAGGGCAGGGCCCGTGATCAGTAGTCGATGAAGTCAGTATCCTGCTTGAATTCGTTGCCGGACTGGAACTGGCGGAACTTGCTGTCATACTCCGCGGCATCGCGGTTCCGGTGCCAGATCTCGGTTTCCAGAACGTCGGTGGTGCTGTTGACCTGCGAACGCTCGCTGCCGAAGCGCGGCACGCTGTCCACATCAGTCGAATAGCCCGTACCCATGGGAATGAAGTTCTCGTAGGCAACAGCCTCCGCCGCGCCAAAACCTGCACAGGCGGCCACGATCAACACGGACAGGACTGACTTCCTCATGGGGGTACTCCTTGAGACTCAAGTTTCGCATGATCTAGCCCCGGACGCCAGAAGATTTGGTTAACGTCCGGTTGAGTGTTTCCCACCGAAAGGCCCGAAAAGCGGGCTCAGTCGTTGAACTGCACTTCGTTCACAAGCTGTGCGGCGGCCTTCTGGTTCCGCGCCACTTCCATGATGTTCACGGAATCAGGCGTGAAACTGCCCCAGCTTGCAACGATCTCCGAAGGCTTGATGGCCGGGTTCACAGGATACTCGAAGTTCTGGCTGGCATAGAGGGCCTGTGATTCGTCGCTGGCCAGGAACTCCATCAGCTTCAGCGCATCGTCGCGGTGCGGCGCATTCTTCGCCATCAGCATGCCGGAAATGTTCACGTGCGTTCCCATTTCTGGCGAGGAGGGGAATATGATGCGGGACGCGGCAGCCCACTGCTTCTGCTCCGGCTCCTTCTCGTTGGTCATCATCAGGCCCATGTAATAGGTGTTGCCGATGGCGAGATCGCATTCGCCGGCGGCGACGCTCTTGGCCTGCGCGCGGTCATTGCCCGACGGCTTCACGGCGAGATTGGCCTTGAGGCCTTCAAGCCAGGTCTTGGTGGCTACTTCGCCGCGCTTGGCGATCATCGCGCCGATGAGGCCGAGATTGTAGGGATGGTCGCCGGGGCGCGTGCAGATCTTGCCCTTCCATTTCGGGTCGGCCAGTTCCTCGTACGAGATCGTGTCCTGCTTCACGCGCTCCTTCGACGCATAGACGACGCGGGCGCGCATGGTGAGGCCGAACCATTGGTTGCCGGGATCGCGGAGGGCGGCAGGCACCTTGCCAGTGATCTTGTCATCAGCAATGGGCTGGCCCAGGCCCTTGTCGGCGGCTTCCACGAGCCGGCCCACATCCGCAGTGAGGAGCACGTCAACCGGGCTCAGCGCGCCTTCCTGTTCCATGCGTTCGATCAAGCCCTTTTCGGCGAACACCATCTTCACCTCGATCCCCGTTTCCTTCTTGAAGGCATCGAAGAGCGGCTGCACCAGTTGCGGCTGGCGGTAGGAATAGACATTGACCACGCCGTCGGCGAATGCGGCGGTGGAGCAGAGAAGGGCGCTGCCGAAGAGCGCGAGGAGACGGGCGGCCTTGAACATGGTCGAAACTCCGGTGTGCTGTGTCGGCGTTGAAATGACCGGATCAATCTGCCTTGTCAAGCATTCCGACTAAAACGCTCGGAAATTAGAAATGATCTAATCTCGGATGCTTTTGCGTGGTTGTTGTGGGCGATGATCGCAGGAGCCGAGTGCGCGAACGGGAGAGATGACGAACTGCTTGCACCCACTCTCAAATCACGGCAAAAGCCCGCCCACCGGAGACGTGGCCGAGTGGCTGAAGGCAACGGTTTGCTAAATCGTCATACGCTGTCAAGGCGTATCGAGGGTTCGAATCCCTCCGTCTCCGCCATACTTCCCCGCTGGCTTCCGAAGATGACCGTCAGAGGCCCGCAATCAGGGCCTCTTTTGTTGCTCACTTTTCACCATCGTTGGTTATCTGGTTGTCACTGCAACGGGCAACGGGCGCCGGATCTATCGCTCCACCTTCGCCGGGAAACTGACAGAGATATTCTTGGCTCAGAAAGGCATCTGACGCGAGCGGAGGCCAAGGGACCGGCCAGAGGGGCCTTTGAACTCGTAAGAGCTGGCAAAGACTCCCGTCATTTCATGAACGCTGAGGCCCGCAGAGCGAAGCAGCGGTAGTCAGCAGGTATCCTCACGTTTGGGGAATGGTCCGACCTTGAGACGCTGGAGGCCACGTTCAAGGACGAGAAGGCCCGGCAGCATGACGACGACACCGCTGACCAAGGTTCGAGACATGGTCCCGGAGGGCGATAATGACGGCACCGCGGACCAAGGCACAGGCGACAGTTAAGAAACTTACGTAGACGTTCGGACCTCGGAGTGGCCCCAATCCCTCCGAGGTTTTCAATTTGGCCTACCGCTTGGATGCGCCTCAATGTCGTACGTGTTGTCATCTGGGATTTTGACACAAGCAGGCTAAGGCGAAGGATGGCAACGTACTTGATTTGTGAGCAGACATGCGCAAATTTTGAGGGGCCGCCTTTGCGGTCCTTTTGTTTGAGTGCGTGATGACTTCTCAGGGTGTTGCTTGCAAATGAATTTGGGGGAGGGAACGGCCATTTCGTTCAACTGCAAGCTTTGGCGAAGGGGCTCAAGAACGAGAACACCAACACACAAATCCGATTGTACCTGCCTCCCGGGCCGAGTACGTGGTCTCCGGACAAAGGCATGGAGTTTGTCCAGCCAGATTGTCTTCAACGCCAGCCAGCTCTTACGGTGGTTCCTTCCTCTTTGGTCCACCACCTGGCGCTTCAATACCTGAAACAAGCAGAGGTCTTAAGGCAACGCCTGGTCTTCTGGAAAAACACCATAGCGGAATACCGCCCGCATGTTGTTGTAGCCGACTACGCGCCATCCCTGACAATGGCAGCCCGCGGTACAGTCGGATCTGTTGCCATTGGTACAGGCTACAGTTTGCCGCCACCTGAAGCAGCGGAATGTGTTCCTTATCGAAAGCCATTTGGAATTGGACCTGCGCCTTCTGAACAATTCCTGCTCAACGAACTCAACAGCATCCTGGCTTCGGTAGGAGCATGGAAACTGGAGCGGTTGCCACAAATGAACCAGGCAACTGCATATGCTTTGATGACCATTCCCATATTTGATCCGTATTGGGAGGTTCGCCAACAGGATTATCTGGGCGTGGAGCACCCCAACGGCTCACCCAGTCCCTCGCCAGAAACAGATGAAGTGGCCGTCGGATATTTTAGCGGCGGGATTGCAAACACGGCGATAATTGATGGCATGAAGCAGTCAGGTGTTCCGATGCTCCTTTATCTTGGAGGAGAGAGTGAGCGTTGGCGCGACAGGATTGCAGGCAGCAAAATCAAGCTCGTGGAAAAGCCGTTCGATCTGAAGAGGCAGCTTCCGGGTCGCAGGCTTGCGATCGGATCGGGCAGTCTAGGCTTCGTCTCTGCTGCTATGTTTGCAGGGCTTCCACAAGTTGTTTTTTGCCGCCATGACGAGGGCTGGACCATCGCGAAGGCAATTCACATGGCACAGATTGGATTCGCGGGCCACGAACACGAAATGACTGCCGATAGAGTTGCTAGCATGATCGAGAGCGCGGCGAATACGTCGTTGATGAGGGAGTTCGCCGTGGCGCTATCTGCGCGGTACAGTGAGTTCCGTGACAAAGCGACCTTGCCGAAACTCGTCCAGCTCGTTTTGATGGTGGCGCAGCAAAAGTATGCTCCCTAATCAACATTGTCACCACCCAACGCGCCCACATGCTGATGCCCGAAGGGGCGAGCTTTCTTGAGAGTCCAGAATCCGCCAATGTGGTGCACCTCGAGAAGGGCAAGCCGGAGCGTTGAAAATGAACTCCCGTATCCATGAAATGGCTTTGACCGCTGAATTGGTGGCGCTCTGCCACCGCACAGTTCCAGAACCACCTTGGGGAACTGACAAGTATGACTATTTCACTGACCAAGATTACAGAAATGCGGCCGAACAGTTGCTGGACCGAAGGCCGCCCGGACCGCTCTGGATTTTCGCTTACGGCTCCCTCAATGGGGTTTCTTGAATGCAGCCCGTAAGTCCAAGGGCCAAAACAGTGTCTTGTTTATCCGGCAGCATGGTCCCAGCGAGTACTTCAACCACCAGCCCCATGCTGTAGCCGGCCTTCACTTCGGGAGGCATTGTTTTCCATTGATCAGCCGTAAAGATCATCATTTGAGCTTGAGCATCTCAAGCAAGCAACAGGCCAACCACAATCGTGAAACCGAAATCGATCCGCCGCAGATCGGTATGTGGCGATTGCCGAAAGGCTACTTCATGAGTGTTGCATCGGTCGAGATGGGACTGATGGAAAAACACGCGGCTGGTTTGCCCACACATCCGATGTCCCATCAGTTCGCCGGAACTGGCCCATGTCGGCACGACATTTCATGTGTTTGTTTGCCGCCGGGTTCTGGGGGAAGGGAAGTCACTGCATGCCGGGGGAAAAGTCGGTTGTGCCGGGCGCGGCGGTGCACAGCCTTGAGGTCGAGAAGGCGCTGCGCGAGGCGCGGGGCAATCTGCAGGACATTCATCGCCGCGCCAGCGATGCGCTCAGCAAGCTTTCCGACGTCTCGATCGCCGGGCTGGGACCGGATGAACTGAAAAAAGTTGTCGAGCGCTACGCGGAGATCAAGGTCATGGCCGCTCTCAGTTCACTCCAGGTGGTGGCGGCCGTCGAAACGGAAATCGCCACACTTGGCCGTGATCTCACACCAGAAGAGAAAAGCGCCATTCTGGCGCGGGTTTCACCAGCATCTCTCAAGGTGTCGCTGCAGTAGCTGCTGACACTTAACATGCTCCGCGCGGCTTGGGCAGCGACGTGGCCAGACTCCTGCTTACATCGGCTTGGATTTAGCGGAGAGGCCCAAAGATTCCTCTGAGTGCTCGATGTGAGTGACAAACACGCCGAAAGCTCTGAATTTACGGACAATTTGGTCCATCACTTTGTGGGTCTTCCCGTGCCGCTGCCTAGAAATTAGGCGGCTCATCCGCATTTTAGGCCGCCATTTCAGAGTCTTAGATCGCAAACTTCACTGGACACACCTTGCAGTTGGGCTAGGCTGATTCGCGGGGTGTACAGGGTATGGGGTTGGCTATGGTACGTGTGTTCGCGCGTGGACTATTGTTCTTGGCTTTGGCGCTGACAGGCGCGTCGCTTCCGGCAACGGCGGATGATATCGCCAAGGCAGTGTCAGTGACGCCGTCAGTTCTGGCAGGCGGCCGGTCCTTGCAAGTTGGATCGGGCATCGCAGAGAACACCCGCCTCACGGCAAATGGCAGCGGCCGCGGTGAACTCGTTTTTGTCGACGGCACGAAGCTCGCGATCGGACCGTCGTCAAGCCTCAACATCACCAGTTCGTTGATGAGCGGAAACACGCGCTTCAAGCGCCTGGGTCTCAGGGCGTCGCGAGGCGCGATCCGTTGGATCAGTGGATCCAGTGGTTCCTCCGCATATTATCTTTCCGCACGCAACGCCACTCTCGGCATTCGCGGCACGGCGCTCGACATCACCATCAGAGGCGGCATCACCTATGTCGCGCTCCTGAACGGACGCGCCAACGTGTGTGGCCAAGGCGGGTGCCAGGAGTTGAAACGTGCGTGCGACTATGTCGAGATCGGCCGCAGGGTTTCCAAGGTCCAGCCGATTGCAGCGGGGTTCAAGTCGAAGCGCGCTGCGGCACAGGTCTTTCCGTATCTGGCCAATCCTGGAAGCCTGTCGTCCCGATTCCGGGTTGCCGGCAGCGGCTGCCTGCAGTCCTCTTCCATCATTCCCCGTGAAAACCGGGAAAGAGCCGGGAGAATGACACCTCAACCTCCACCGCCTCCGCCACCCCCACCTCCGCCACCGTGCCCGCACCCGGAAGAGCATCACCCGCATTGCGAAGGCAATTGTGGAGAAGGCAGGGGCCGTGGGGGCGGCAACGGCACCGGCGACGAGGGCATCGGCAAAAACTGAGTTTGCGCCATGCAAACCTGATGGAGTAGGGAGAGACTACCTCTCCCCACTCTTGCCACATGTTTCGGCTTGACCGGGGGTGCGCCGCGGGAACCGGCGCGTGGCATGGGGCATTTCGCAGTCATGATGAATCAGCTCAGGAATGGCATTGTCTTGATGACATCTGTGCTGCTGTTGATGCTGCCCACGACAGCGCCTGTCCGGGCAGAAACCTCCGGCATCCGCGCCTTTCAGAACGATTTCAAACGCGCCATGCAGCGCCTAGATCGCCAGCTCTGCAGCAAGGTACCGGGCATGAAATGCCGTCAAGCTGCCGCACGCCCGCGAGCGGAGAAGAAAGCAGCTGTCCCTGACACCGGCTCGGACAAGGCGGGAGCAAAAAAGGACAGCACCAAATCTGCCTCCGCAACGCAGGCGCCGCCCGTTCCCAGATTGAAGCCTCAAGCTCCGTCGCAAGTCGGCAACGAAGAGGTGATCCTGCCCAAACTCAAACCGGTGAAGACGGCACCCGCAGACGTGGCCGTTGTTTCGCAGATCCCGCAGAAATCAGACCGCATGCAGCCGCCACCTCCGCCGCCGCCGCGGAAAGAGGTTGTGCTTCGCAAGCAGGTAGCGGCCGCAGATCAGAAGCCGCCATCGCGTCTTGTTCCCCCCACCGCGAACCCCATGCCAGATGGCACGCTTGCAGGCGATGCGTGTTTCGCTGCGCTCCAGAAGTTCCGCGTGGATTACACCCAGGCGGCAACGCCCGTCTCGGCCGGAGCCTGTTCCGTCTACGAACCCGTTCGGGTGAACGGCATGCGGGTCGATGGCACCTTTGTGCGCTTCCCCGACAAGCCGCTGCTCACCTGCGGCTTTGCCGCCCGTCTCGCGGCGTGGGTTTCGGACAAGGGCGCACCCGCCGTGAAGCGCGCGACCGGCGCGCCGCTGCAGGCAATTGGCACCGGTCCAGGCTATCAGTGCCGTGGCCGCAACGGTGACTCCTCCGGCAAGCTCAGTGAACATGCCTTCGGCAATGCGGTGGACATCGAGTACCTGAAGACGGCCGACGGCGGGACCGTCAGCGTCAACGGCGGAGGCTTCGGTCTCACGTCCAATGCCCGTCTCCTGAAGGAACTGCGCTCTGCAGGATGCAGCTATTTCACCACGGTACTCGGTCCCGGGACCAATGCCGCCCACGCCAAACACTTCCATTTCGACCTTGAAAAGCGGGGTCGGAAGGGCAACCATAAATTGTGCGAATAACGGGATGCGCGCCCGAGTGGCCGAGAACCTGCGCAGGGAAATATTCCCCTTCATTTTCCCTTTTTTGCAGGTACTGGCCCGGAACACACGTCCATTCAAGGGATTGCGCCCCGCCGGGGGCAGCGTAAAGGAGCCTGTTTCGGGCTCGAAAACAGGGTAAAATTGCCCATTGTCCAAGTCTTCTAAAATTCCCGGAGAAGCGTCTGGACAGCCGCCCGCGGATACCGCAACATATTGCTGTGGTTATCTTTTTTGCCATCGGGTGGGGTCGTCTTCAACAGCAGTGAGGATGCACATCATCTGTGGTGTGTGAGTCCAATATCAGTTCGTTGAGTACGCGAATGGCAACGTCGACAAGCAAGGGTCAACAGTCACGACTTCCGATGCCGAAGCCTTATCGGCAGGGAGCACTCGATTGTTTGTGCGGGACCTACTCCATCATCAACGCTTTGCGCGCTGCCTGCTACAAGGAAGGGATCAGCGACAAGATCTCCTGGCGCATGCTCTTCCGCATCATTCTGAAGCAGCATGATGCAAAGTGGCGCCTTGCCGAGATGGTGACCGAAGGCACCGACACACCGGACATCATGAAGGGTCTCCTCACGGCCGCGGAGTATCTCAAGCGCTGCCATGGCATCTCCGTGAAGGTGAAGTGGCCGTGGAAGGCCAGGCGTACGCTCGATGCGCCGGCGGCACTCGCCCGCCTCAGCAAGGAGACGAAACTGGGGCACGTGGTGCTGCTCGGCTATGACGGTCACAAGTATGCCCACTGGACGGTCGTGACCGACATCACTGACGAAGACCTGATGCTGATGGACAGCTCGCACGGTCCGTCGCTGCCGCTGGGCGACTTTTCCTTCCATCCCGACGGCCATCTCGCCCGGAACCAGACCTACGTGATCACGCCATGGTCGCTGGCCACCATCAAGGTGACACGGCGCTAAAGCCGGAACCGGCGTCTGCACAGAGAGTTCTCCTCAAAAGGAGAACTCCGCCATGGCCAAGGACACGGGTGCAAAGCTGACCGACAGGGACGCCGAACAGATCCGCCGCCGCCTGAAGGAGAAGCAGGAAGAACCTCCGAAGGGCGCGCGCGAACCGGATGATCCCAGTCCCGATCCCGGTGACGAAACCACACGGCGGCGGCCGAAGGGCCGCGCCTGAGGGCGTCAGACCTGTGTCGCAATAAGCCGGTCGACGAGGGGTTCCATGATGCCGGCATCGACATTGGCAAAGGCGAGCCGGAGATAATCCTCCTGCGCCGGGCCGAACATCGAGCCCGGCAGGCACAGCACGTCGTGTTCCTGGGCCAAGCGCATGGCCACCGACTTCGAGGCCTCCCCGCGGAAGGGATGGCGCACATAGGCAAAATAGGCGCCGCTGCTGATCAGCTTGTACTCAAGGCCCTTGCGCGCGAAGGCGGTGCGGATGGCACCGAGGCGGCCGGCCATCATCTCCAGCTTGCCGCGCTTCCACTGGTCAAGTTCGCGCAGAGCGAAGATCACGCCCTGCTGGGTGATCTGCGGCGGACAGATGGTCATGCAATCGAGCACCTTGGCGGCCTCCGCAAGGATGGAAGGACCTGCCGTCATCGCACCGAGCCGGTAGCCTGCAAGTGCATAGACCTTCGAAAAGCTGTAGAGGTGGATCAGCGTGTCGTTCCAGTCAGGACGCTGGAGAAGCGCGTGAGCAGGGGCCGGATTGGGGCGGAAGTCCTTGTAGGTCTCGTCAAGGATGAGGGCAATGCCGCGTGACTTCGCAAGTTCGAAGAAGGCCTCGATCACCTCGGCCGGATAGACGGCTCCAGTGGGGTTGTTGGGGGTGCAGAGGATGAGCGCCTTGGTGCGTGGCCCGATCGCTTTCGCGGCATCTTCTGCGGACGGATGCGAGCGCCCTTCCGCAAAAGCGGGAATGGTGTTGAGGCCGATGCCCAGCATGGTCAGCCACATTTGATGATTGAAATAATAGGGTACCGGGATCACCACGTCGTCGCCCGCTTTTGCGACCGACATCACCGCAGCGGCAAAGGCCTGATTGCAGCCCGTGGTGATCGCCACATGGTTCGCCGCGACCTTTGCCCCGTAGTCGGCGCCGAGATGGCCAGCATAAGCTTCGCGGAGCGTGGCAAGGCCATAGATGTCGGTATAGCCGCCCGTGCCGGGCTGCAGGGCAATGCGCCCGAATTCCTGCTGCAGTTCGGGGGCGGGCGGATAGCTCGGCACCGCCTGGCAGAGATTGATCAGGTCGCGGTTGCGGGGCCCTTGGCGTACCCAACTCATGGCCTCCGCAATCGGAGGTGCCTCTACGCGGCCAACAAGGTCAGAAACCGGGTATCCCATCTGCGAATCCTGCGCTTTGAAATTGCATCGTTTTGAGGCATTGAGTTTGGCATGACCGGGCCGACGATTGAAAGCATTTTGAAGACACGCCATGCGTGGCTGAAGGGGCAGCCCCACGATCTTGACGATGTCCGCCAGCGGGCCGAGATGACCAGGATCATTTCGGAGAACTACCGGGTCTTCGAAGAAGTGCGGGACCGGGTGCTGCGCAACACCGATTCCTTCCTCCGCCACGTGGAGATCGTGGCGGAAACCCTTTCGGTCGAGGGCCATGCCCTGATCGGCGACCTCTTGCGGCATGATATCATCCTCAAGGAGGAGCATGGGCACGAGATTTGCGAGGCTCAAGGCCGGCGCTATCTTTCTGGCGGCTGGCTCGAGGAACTGGCGTGGCTGGCGGCCATGGATGCCGGTGCCGACGAGGCCGTCTTCGGCCAGGCGCTCGGCTGGTCGGTCCAGGGCTACTCCGGCGAGAACGAGATCGACCTGATCATGCGGGAGGGCGACCGTCTCGGTTTCGTCTCCTGCAAGGCGCTGCGCTCCGAACTCGACATGCATGACAAGAAGCACCGCAATCGCCTGATGGATGCGGTGCATGAGGCGGACAACCTGATCGATCATTTTGGCCGTCCGGGCGACAAGGTGGCGATCCTCGTATCGACCGATCTTTTTGATGAAGCCAAGGGGTCTGCCCGCTACAATGCCCTGATGGGCAAGGCGGCCATTCTCGACGTTCGCGTCATCCCCCTCGAGGAACTGGCGTTCGGCAAGCTGCGCCAGGCCCTCGCAAATCTCATTCAGACCGAAAAGATGGATCAGACATGAAAGCGATCAAGTTCGAAAAGACGGGCGGGCCCGAGGTTCTCAAGTTTGTAGACGTGGATGTTCCATCGCCGGCGGAAGGGCAGGTGCGTCTCCGCCACACGGCAATCGGCCTCAACTACATCGACACCTATCATCGCAACGGCCTCTATTCTGTCCCGCTGCCAAGCGGCATCGGTCTCGAGGCTGCGGGCGTGGTCGAAGCGCTGGGCGCCAAGGTCAAGGGTTTCAAGGTGGGAGACCGGGTGGCCTATGGCGTGGGCGCGCCGCTGGGCGCCTATTCGGAGGTCCGCAACTATCCTGCCAACCGGCTGGTGAAACTGCCGAAGGCGATCAGCGATGAAGCGGCGGCAGGGATGATGCTGAAGGGCATGACGGTCCGTTACCTGCTGCGGGCGACCTACAAGGTAAAGCGCGGTGATACCATCCTGCTGCATGCGGCGGCGGGCGGCGTCGGCCTCATTCTCTCGCAGTGGGCGAAGGCGCTGGGGGTCAAGGTGATCGGCACCGTGGGGAGCGACGAGAAGATGGCGCTCGCCCGTGAGAACGGCTGCCACTACGTGATCAATTCCTCCAAGGACGACGTGGCCAAGACGGTGCGCGAGATCACCAACGGCGTTGGCGTTCCAGTCGTTTATGACGGCGTGGGCCAGGCAACCCTGATGGCCTCGCTCGACAGCCTTCGTCCGCGCGGCATGCTGGTGAGCTTCGGCAATGCCTCAGGGCCGGTGAAGAACCTCGACCTGGGCTGGCTCTCCGCCCGCGGCTCGCTTTTCGTGACGCGTCCGACCCTCATGTCGTACACGGCCGACGACGGTGAATTCCAGGAAACGGCCTCCGACCTCATCGAGATCGTCAAGTCCGGCAAGGTGAAGCTGACCGTGAACCAGCGCTATCCCTTGGCCGAGGCGGCTCAGGCCCATCGTGATCTGGAGGCGCGCAAGACCACCGGTTCGACTGTCCTTCTGCCGTGAGGGGCGAGGTTCTGCGGTGAATATCGAGACCGAGGTTCGCGCGATTTTCAAGCTGTTTGGCGAGGGCCGGTTTGATCTGGCTCTGGCGAAGGCGCAAGCATTGCACAGGCAGGCGCCGCAACTGCCTGTCAGCAACTACTGCATGGGTCACGCGCTCGCCGCCCTGCAGCGCCCGCGTGATGCCGTCCCGTTCCTGCGCAAGGCCGCACAGCTGGAGCCGCGGAACGTGGATTTTCTGGTGCGTTTCGGCCGCGCGCTTCTGGATTCGGGACGCGTACGCGAAGCTGAATCGGTGTTGATGAAGGCACGGGATATCAACCCGTCACTGCCGATTGTGCCCTGGACGCTGGGCGTGTTCTACGCATCGATCGACCGTTTCGACAAAGCCGTCGAGCACTACAGTACCGTCATGTCCCTCAAGCTGCCCCACGGGTTTGACAATAATGCCAAACTCGATTGGGCTTTCGCGCTCATCGAAGTTGGCCGGACCAAGGAAGCAGAAGTTCCGCTGAGGGAACTGCTGAATGACCCGAAGGCGAGGGGAACGGCTCTTGCCCACCTTGCTGCCATTGAGCCATTTCCTCTGGATAGTCCTGAGTTCGCGATGCTGGAACAGGAACTGCTGCGTTCTGATCACAGCGCCATGGACCGTTCTGTTCTGTTACACACAAAGGCCCGTTGCTTGTCTTCCGCCAAGGATATCGAGGGGGAGTACGCACTTCTGCGAGAGAGCAAACTGGTGCGGGCCAAGAAAGACACGTCGGAGGCTTTCGGACGACAGGTCGACAGCCTGATTTCCGTTTTCTCGCAGGAGAACATTGCCGAACTTTCAAAAATTGCGGGTGACAATCCCTTCCAGCCGATCCACGTCCTGGGTCTTCCGCGCTCGGGGACAACTCTCGTGGAACGCATCCTCGCATCCCACAGCACAGTTGCCGGGGCAGGTGAGCTTGAAGTGGTGGCCGAGTTTGTGAGAACAGTCTTGAACGGACATGCTGTCACTGAATTTCTTGCCCTGGCACGCAAGATGGGCGGCGCTGCCCTCCGCCAGCAACTCAATGAAATCGAAGCGACCATGCGCTTCCTCGGCAACGGCAAGGACCGGATCGTCGACAAGATGCCGCATAACTTCCTGTTTGTCGGCCTCTTGGCTGCAGTGTTTCCAAAAGGGTCAATCGTCCATTGTTTCCGGCATCCGGCGGACAATTTCCTGTCCGGCTTCAAGGCCAACTTGCTGGACGCCCATTTCTACTTTGACGATCCGGCAATCTTCATCTCCTACTTCGGACACTACCGCCGCCTCATGGAACACTGGTACCGGGTCCTGCCGGGACGGATTTTTCCTTTGCATTACGAGCGTCTGGTGACTGAACCGAAGCCGATGATCACATCGCTTCTGTCCTTCTGTCAGCTGGGTTGGGAAGAAGACTGTCTGTATCCGGAGCAGGGCGAATCCCGCATCGCGACGGCAAGCGTGCATCAGGCGCGGAGCCCCATCAACGCCAAATCGGTGGGTGGCTGGACGAAGTATCAAAGCCGCCTGCAAATCATCGCCGATACCTGTGGCGAGGGTGATTTCACCCCGCTGGCCAATCCTGGGTCTTGAAGAACAGAACTACTGACTGGCCATCTGATCGCAGGAATCGACGCCGGCCTGGGCAATCGGCACCCATTGGGGATCACACTGCGTCTGCGAGCACAGGAACTTGGCCACTGCGGTCGCCGGCACGGCATGGGCAACGTTGATGAGATTGCCGTTGGCGTCGGTCAGCGTGCTCACCACCATGCCGATGAAGCGGCCGTTGCTGTCGAACAGCGGACCGCCGCTTTCGCCCTTCTGTGTATCCATCTTGAGGACAAGCGCATCCGGGTAGCCGAACTTGCCATAGGCAACGGCCCGGCCGAAATGGCGGCCTTGCAATTCACCGATCCGGGCCGTGTCGCCTTGTGCGTGCGGGCGGCCAAGCGTGAAGACCAGATTGTTGGGGGCAACGCAGCCCGGCATCGCCGGCTTCACGGCAACGCCGCGGAAACCCCGAAGCTTGATGATCGCCATGTCGTTGTTGGGATTGATGGCAATGACCTTGCCTGAGTAGACGCGACCATTGCCGGCACGGGCCTGGATCTCGTTGCCGAGTTCCACCGCGACGTGAGCGGCCGTCATCACAAGGCCGTCTCCCTGGACCACATATCCGCTCCCCGAGGTAATGGCGCGCATTCCGGCCTCTGGTACGCGGCCGGACGGGGCAACTTCCTTGACGTTCAACGTGACATAGCTGGGGCCGACCGCGGGGAGGAGCGGATTGACGGTGCCGACACCGCCTGACACAGGAACGGCGTTTTCCTGGATGGCGATGGAACGCGCTTCGAGATCAACCGGATTGTTGGTGGCGCAGCCGCTGAGCACTCCTCCGACAAGCAATGCTGCGGCAAGAACACGACCACACCGACCTGCACTGATGGAACCGGATTCGCTCATAATTTCTGCTTATCTTAGATCACGCTCTTGGCATAATCATAGTTATGCTGTGAGAGGTTTGCAAACAAGGGACCGAGGTTCTTCTCGTAGCGCCGCCAACGCTCGACCGAGGATGAATAGACAGGTTGACGCACCTGCGCCTGACTGAAGGTACGCACCGTGCTCTTCTGTTCATGGAAATTGAGGCAGGATTCTTCCCACGGCAATCCGCAAAACGCGATGAGTTTGCGTGACATTCCTTCCTGGTCTGCCACCATATCTTCATAGCGCAGCTCGAAAATCTGGTCCGGGAAGCACTGTTTCCAGTATCGCATCAATTCCTCGTGGGCGAGATAGCGCTCGACGTAGGTGTCCTGACGGTAGGAATAGTCGTGGCTTCTGTTCATACTGTGTTGAAAAGCGGACACAAAGTTGTCGGCGGGATGACGGCGGCAATGAATGAACCGGGCCTTGGGAAAGATCAGCCGGATGAAGCCCAGATGTTCGAAGTTGAAGGGAGTCTTCTCCACCACGCGCCGCTTGCTTCCTTCGGCATAGATGTCGAAAAGCCGGTTGTATTCTTGCGCGATGTTGCGGAGCAGCCCACCCTTGGCACCCTGCAGGATTTCGCGATGGCCGGACTCGCGCCAGAAGTCCTTCCGGAACATCTGGTCGTAATTCATGAAGCGGTTGGTTTCGCCGATGTTCACGCAGGTGGAATGCGCCGATATCACCTGCGTGGTCAGGGTCGTTCCCGAGCGGGGCATGCCGACCACGAAAATCGGACTGGAACCGTTGTCCCCGAAGGGGGCCGCCGCATCAAGCAGTTGCTTGGCGTAGAAGCCCCGTGTCTGATGGGTGATGCGTGTCGTGGCGTCACGATTGTATCGCTGCACCCCCAGAATTTCACGCGAGCGCGTCCAGCACGCGAAAGCGTCGTCGTGGCGCCCTTCGACATCATGGCAGCGGCCAAGCGCGAGCCAGGCGGATGACCGGACCTCCGGATCATCTGAACGCGTCAGGGCCGTCAGGGACGTGACCAGCCATTCGGAAACGGGCTTGCCAACCGTTTGCCCCCGCAGGGTGAGGGCAGCGTGATGGGCCGGATCGCTTTCGCCAATGCCGTCGAGCACCGCGTTGGCGTCCTTCGGCCGGCCGATGGCCGCGAGGCATTCAGCGAGCGTGATGCGTGCGTCGGTAACTGATGGCTCACGGACCGTTACAGCGACAGCCTTCTCGAGATGAGGCAAGGCTGCATGGCCCTTTTCCATGAGCATGTAGCAGCGGCCGAGAACGAAGTTGAGCGCGGCATCATCCGGGAGCTGCCGTTCTGCAGTTTTCAGCAGCGGCAAGGCGAACTCGGGAAAGTTCAATTCGACATAGACCTCCGCAAGGAGTGTCGCCGCCTGCACCGATGCCTTGTCGAGGTCGTGAGCCCTCTGGGCGAATTCCAGCGCCTTCCCGTTGTTCTTTTTGAGGAGCCAGATCTTGCCCATCAGGTGATGGGCCGGCGCGAGCGTCGGATGTGCATTCACAAATGTCTGGGCCATTGCCAGGGCCTTGTCGAACTGTCCCTGCGAGATCAGTTCATTGGTCTTGCGGATTTCGTCGGCCCACATCATGGCGTAATCCGCTAGCCGGTAAAACCGGTTGAAACAAGCCGCGATGGCCAGAAGCTGTTGCCGGTCTGCAGTTGCCAAGAAGAGCAAAGGTCATGACGATCCTTGTGTTTTTCCAAACGGCTTGAAAGTGGATATCCCGGATCGATAAAACCCAAGAATTTCAACACATGCGGCGTCTGGGTCGTCAGGGTGGCATAGCCAAACAGTGGCCGGAATGTTAACACGCGGATGGCGGGCGCAACGGCCAGCAGGCGGGCAAATCGGCGGTCTCAGGTCGGTTGCGGGGTTATTCAGGGGTGAATCGGCATGATCAGAATGCGTCCAGCGAAATGGGTTCCGTGGTCGGTTGCAGGCGTGGGCTTGCCTTTGCTCTGCGCCGCCCTGATCACCGATCCTTTCATGAAGGAGGAGATTCTCGAGAACGCGCAAAAAGCATTGTCCCAGAGTGACTTGACCAGGTGGGCGCAGGTCGAACTGGACGGCCGGGACGCCATTCTCAAGGGCAAGACCACCAATCCCGCTGCGCCGGAGGCCGCCGCGAAAATCGTGGCTGGCGTGCCGGGTGTGCGCACAGTGACTGCAGCGGCGTCCGTTGAACCGCTCGTGCTGGTTGCTCCTACCGTCGAATCACTCGAGGCCGCAGCCCCCATCTCGGAGATCAAGGGAACCTGGCCGGAAGGAGTGGCGAAGAAACTCGAGGTGAAGGTCGGCAGCAGTGTTTACAGCCTGCCAGGCAGTTCCGAACTCACGTCAAGCGCCGGGAACTGGTTGCTGAAACTCGCTGCGCCGCTGGACCCCGGCTCCTATGATGTGATGGCAACCGCCAGCGTGGACAGCGACGGCGCCACTGTTTCGCAGGCGGCCCCGGCACCGGGCAAGATCACGGTGCTCGCACCGCCGCCGCCTCCACCACCGCCGCCGCCCCAGCCCGCAGCCGAAGCGGCACCGGCACCCATAGCAAGTGCACCCGCGGACACGCCCGCGCCTCAGCCTGCCACCACCACGACGACCACCACTGTCACCGAGCAGGCCACCACCGCACAGGTGGAGGCCGCGGCCCCGCAGCCCACGCCTCCGGCGGCTGCGACAACAACCGGTTCAGACGCCCAACCCGCTCCGGAACCGGCACCTCAGCCAGCACCCGCACCCGCACCCGCGCCGGCCCCGGCGCAATTGGCGGCCCCGACGGTTGAGCGTCAGCTTGATCTCACCGGGGCACCCTTGGTCAGGGGAACCTGGCCGGAAGGCGAGGGAACAACACTGACAGTTGGCCTCTCCGGAAAGACCTACGAACTCGGTGTGGCCGCCAACCTCATGCGCGACGGCACGGGCCGCTGGAAACTCCTGCCGGCATCCGCACTGAAGGACGGGATCTATGATGTCGTGGTGACCGCGAAGAAGGGCGACACTGAAGTGAAGGACCAGACGCTGGCCGAACTCGAGGTCGACGCCACCTTGCCCGCAGCTCCGACGGTGAAGGTGCATGCCTCTGACACTGCGCCTGATGTGATCACGGGCACCTTCGATCCCAGGCGCACCGCAACCCTCAGTATTTCGATCCCAGAGCTTCCGCTGGCCGCCACCCTTGGTGCCGCGGGCAGCGCGCTCACTGCAGACGGTGAGAACTGGACGCTCGCCATGCCCAAGGGCATGAAGCCCGGGACCTACAATGTCGTGGTGACCGCCACCGACACGCGGGGCCGCAGCGTCGATGACGCCAGCGCCAACGAGATCGTCATCTCGGCACCCCAGGAAGCCGCACCCAAGACCGACGCGCCATTCGATTGCGAGGGCGCCATGGCCCGCATCAGTGCCGTCTTCCCCATGCGCTTCGTCTTCGCCACCACCGATTTCCAGGAGCGCTTCGGACTTTCCGTGAGCCAGTACGCTGCTCTCCTGAAAGACGCCCGCTGCGGCAAGCTCAAGGTGGAGGTAGGCGGCCATGCCGATGAACGCGGCAGCGACGGCTACAATGAAGACCTTGCCGAACACCGGGCGACCCGCGTCCGGGACATGCTCGTTGAGGCAGGCGTTGCGAACGACCGGCTTTCGGTCGCAAGCTATGGCGAATCAATGCCGCTCAATCCCGGCCACGACGAGGCGGCGTGGTCGGTGAACCGGCGTGTTGAAATCAAGATCGTGAAATAGGGGAACTGAGATGTCTGACCTGTACAGCAACGGCTTCTGGACCATCATCGATCATCACTGGATCTGGCTGCTGGTTGCCTTCGCAATCGGCATCTTTGTCGGCTGGAAGACCTCCGAACAGGTCCCGGACACGAACGGTTGAGGAGCGGAGGACATCCCATGCTGCACTATCTGATCGAACTCTTCATCCTCTTCCTCGTCGCCTACTTCATTGGCGCCTTCCTTGGCTGGCTGCTGCGGAAACTCTCAGGCTCCGATGCGCCCTCGGCTTATGCCGCGCGCGAACAATTGGCCATGGCGACGGCTTCACCCGCTCCGGCGCCTGCGCCCGCCGCTGTGGCGCCACCTCCGCCGCCGCCCGCACCCATTGTGGCCGCAGCCGCCGAAGCGGCAAAGCCTGTGGTGGAGGAAGGGCCTCAACACCTCGTGGGCAAGCTGGAACGGCCGAAGGGCATTGCTGCCGCACGCGAAGGCAAGGCCGACAAGCTGCAGCGCATCAGCGGAATCGGCCCGAAGAACGAAAAGATCCTCAATGGTCTCGGCATCTTTCACTTCGACCAGATTGCGTCCTGGAGCCGCGAGCAGGTGGCCTGGGTTGACGATCACCTGAAGTTCAATGGACGCATTGCCCGCGAGGAATGGATCAAGCAGGCCCGCCTTCTTGCCGATGGCAAGGAAGCCGAATTTGCCAAGCTCTATGGTTCAGGTGGAATGAAGAACGCTGAAGGCGAAAAGGTCTCAGGCAGCCGCACGCGCAAGAGCTAGGGCTGCCGCGGCCTCGCGTCGATCCGCGCCAGCCAGCGGTCGAGTGCAGCCGTGCATTCCGGCTCGTCGAGGAACGGCACATGCCCGCGGCCTCGCACTTCAACGCCCTCGGCCTGAGGAAGCTCCGTACACAGACGATTGACGGTCTCGCGGGAGAGAAGATCCGAGGCATCGCCGCGCAGGCAGGTGACGGGCTTCCCCGCAAGCGCCGGGAGCAGGGTCCACAGCTCCGGAGTCTTGCCTGCGATCACGTCTTCGCGTCGCGGCAGCGTGGCGGATAATTTCATGTCATAATAAGGAGTTATGCGGCCATCCTCGCGCCGGATGTAAGCCCGGCGCACGGCCGCCTGCCAGGCCTCTTCGCTGACGCCGGCAAAGCCCGGTGCCGTCGCGCCATAGGCTCGTGCGCCTGAATCCCAATTGGGAAACACCATCTCGAATCCGACATAGCCCATGATGCGGAGCAGTCCCGCCGCCTCGATGCGCGGCCCGATGTCGTTCAGGCAAAGCCCGCTCAGTCTGTCAGGTGCCGCCACCGCCATCAACATGCCGACGAGGCCGCCGCGTGATGTGCCAAGCACCGCTGCCTGTGGGATCGCGAAGGCATCGAGCACGCTGAGCGTATCGGCGAGCTCGACATCGGGGCGATAGGTGAGGGGGTCTGCGGCGTTGTCGGAGCGTCCGCGTCCACGGAAGTCGATGGTCAGCACCGGCCGCGAACCGGCATAGCGCTCGACGACCGGTTCGAAGTCGCGGCCGTTCCGCGTGAGCCCCGGCAGGCACAGCAGCGGCACACGGCCAGCAGCTTGCTCGCCAAAGAGTTCGGCGAAGATCCGGGTTCCGTCAGCGGCAGGGACGAGCCTCTGCAGGCTCCGCATCAATCACAGCCCGTGATCAGGGCCTTGATGGATCCACCCTTGCAGCCGTCGCCTTCAGGCGGGGCGGAGGTCGACGCCACCGTCAGTTCTCCGGGAGTGCCACGCTTCAAATCGGCTGACATCGGCCGCACCGTCTTGGGTGCAAGGCGCGACCGGTAGATGTGCAGGTTCTGCAACACCTTCTGAACGTACTGGCGGGTTTCCTGGAACGGGATCGATTCAACCCAGTCGATCGGATCGACCTGGCCGGACCGCGGATCGCCATATTCTGCAACCCATTCCTTGGCGCGGCGGGGGCCGGCGTTGTAGGCCACGAGGGTCAAGACATAGCTGCCGCCGAAATCATCGATGAGGTCGCCAAGATGCGCGGCACCCAGCTTCACATTGTAGCTCGGGTCACCCTTCAGCTTCTCGGGCGCGTAGGAGATGTTATACTGGCGGGCGATCAGCTTGGCGGTGCCCGGCATCAGCTGCATCAGGCCTTGTGCGCCCACCTTGCTGCCGGCCTGCGGATCGAATTCGCTTTCCTGGCGCGACAGGCCGAAGACCAGCGCCTTTTCCACCGGCTTGCCGATCTGCTTCCAGTCGGGAAGGCCGCGAATGGGATAGGAGTAGGAATCGATATCGATGTTGCGCTGCCCTGCAACCTTGGCGAGGCGGAGCGCCAGCGTGGTGCCGCCATACTGGTGCAACACCGATGCCGCCGCATTCATCTCGGCCAGCGAATTGAAGCGTGTGGAAATCGAATAGACGAAGAGATTGAGCTGCGACTTGTCGGCCGCCTGCGCCATGATGCGGAAGGCACGCATGACCTCGTCGCGGTCAACAGCAGCGCGGGCCGCGGCTGTGGTATCGCCACCTTCGATCTGCTCGGGAACGTCGCCAAGGCCGATCTTCTCGCGCGCCAGCTGTCCATAATAGACCGTCGAGTATTCCGACGCCTGCTTGTAGGTGGCGCGGGCTGAGCCCTTGTCGCCCAGCGCCTCGTAGGTGCGGCCGATCCAGTAGCCGGCGCGAGCCTTCTCGGTGCGGGTCGGCGCGATTTCCTGCAGCCGGGCGAAGTGCTTCATCGCCGTGTCGGGCTTGTTCAGGTAACGGAGCGCAATCCAGCCCGAGAGGAATTCGGCTTCGACTGCCGCATCCCCGGTGGAGAGGCCATGCCGCGCGGCGATCTGATAAGCAGTCACCCAGTTGTCGCGGTGCGCAGGCCCGACGGAACGGCGGGCAATGATGCGGCGCTCTGTCCACCAGGCTTCCGGGTCGCCCATGTCGGCGGCGGTGGTGGGTGCGGCGGCAAGAATGCTGCGCGCCTTCGCGAACTTGTCGGTGCGGCGGTAATAGCGGGCGAGCGCATAACGCAATGCCGGAATGTTGCGGTTCGTGGCTGAGAGGCCGGCATATTGCCGGTCGGCACCCGCTGTGCCGCGGAGCAGGGCCTGCGCCACCTTGGCGATGGCCGCATAACCGGAACCCATGCGGCGGGCATGGCTCACGGCGGCGTTTGATTCCTGCGCGTAGATCAGCATCCACAGGCGGCGGCGGTAATCCGCCTCGCTCAGCGCGCTGCCGAATTCGTTGACGGCCGCGGCTTCCACCGTGTCGTCCATATCGGGGTTCAGCCAGGCGCGCATCAGGGCCTGACGGGCGCCGTCCTTGTCGCCCATCGCCATGGCAGCGCGGGCGAGGGCGATGTTGCCGTGGGAGGTGAAGGGCTTGCGCTCGGCGAAGTGGTTGATCACTTCGGGTCCGCGCGCGCCGCTCTCGAACAATGCCTGCTCGGCACGCTTCAGCAAGGTCTCGGTCAGCGGCCACTTGGGCGCCACGTCGAGGAAGTTCATCAGGCGGGCGTAACCGGCCTTGGCGCCCTTGTCGCGGAGGAAGAGAAGCTCCACCAGCTTCACCGCGGCCGGATCACCCGACTGCTGGGCCAGCGACCCGGCATTTACATAGTCGCCCTTGAGGGCGGCACTCACCGCCTGCACGGCGGGGGAGGCGGCTATGGCAAGATTCGGCATCGCGACTGCAGCCGCACCGGCAAACAGGCCCTTCAGGAAATGGCGGCGGCTGACTTCTGACGACACGCGATCGACTCCTTCTAGAAATGCGTTCGTAGCCTGTGTTGGCTGGCGGCTAAAGGGCAAATACGACGGGTTTGGGGCACTTTCCCAATCCCTAGAGCGCTTTGCTTGCCGCGACAGGTACGAACGACTATGGTGCCGCGCGAACCGGAGCCCGCAAGGCTGCTTTACGAGCCTAGCGATGCGTTGGTTTCCAATTTGTTAACCATAGGGGTGTGCCGTGAAGTTCCAGGGAAGTTTCCCAGCCTTGATTACGCCGATGAAGGATGGTGCCGTTGACGAGGCGGCTTACCGCAAATTCGTGGCGTGGCAGATCAAGGAAGGAAGCCACGGCCTTGTTCCGGTTGGAACAACCGGCGAAAGCCCGACCGTCACGCCCGCGGAACACAAGCGCCTGATCGAAATCTGCGTGGAAGAAGCCAAGGGCAAGGTGCCGGTCATTGCCGGTGCGGGGTCCAATAACACCGCAGAAGCCATCGAATATGCCGCCCACGCCAAGAAGGCAGGGGCTGATGCAGCCCTGATCGTGGTTCCCTACTACAACAAGCCCACCCAGGAGGGCATCTATCAGCACTATCGCGCCATCGCGAAGGCTGTGGATATCCCGATCTTCGTTTACAACGTGCCGGGACGTACGGTGGCGAACTGTTCTGTCGAAACCCTCGACCGTCTCGCCAAGGATTGCCCGAACATCGTTGGCACCAAGGATGCCTCCGCCGATCTCACCCGCCCCTCGCGCCAGCGCCTGATGACGGGCGAGAAGTTCATCCAGCTTTCCGGCGAGGATGGCACGGCGCTTGGCTTCAATGCCCATGGCGGCGTCGGCTGCATCTCGGTCACGGCGAATGTCGCGCCGCGGCTCTGCTCGGAGTTGCAGGAAGCAACCCTCAAGGGCGATTACAAGAAGGCGATTGCGATTCAGGACCGCCTGATGCCGTTGCATCATGCCCTGTTCGTGGAAACCAATCCCGGCCCGATCAAGTATGCCGTGAGTCTGCTCGGCCACTGCACGGCGGAAGCACGCCTGCCGATGGTGCCCGTGACGGACTCCACCAAGGAGATGGTCCGCAGCGCCATGGTGCACGCGGGCATCCTGAACTGAGATGTCATCCAAGAGCGGTGGCGCGAAGAAATCGCGCGCCCACGAAGGCATCACCGTCAAGGGTGACAATCGCCGTGCGCGGTTCGACTACGAACTGATCGAAACCTTCGAGGCGGGAATCGAGCTCAAGGGTTCGGAGGTAAAGTCGCTGCGCACGGGACATGTGAACCTGGGTAAATCCTACGCGGCGATGAAGGGGAATGAACTCTTCCTCATCAACTCCAACATTCCGGAGTACCGCGAGGCGAACCGCTTCAACCACGAGCCCAAGCGCCCGCGCCGGCTGCTGCTCCACCGCAAGCAGATCGACCGGCTGGCGGTGGGCGTGCTGCGCGAAGGGCTGACGATCGTGCCGCTCAAGATCTTCTTCAATCCGCGCGGACGGGTGAAGGTCGACATCGCGCTCGCCCGCGGCAAGAAGCTCACCGACAAGCGCGACACCATCAAGACGCGCGACTGGAACCGCGAGAAGTCGCGCCTGCTGCGCGACCGCGGTTAGACGCCTGCGATGATCGTCATCGCACTCGGCAGCAACATGAACGGCCCCTGGGGGACGCCGCGCCAGGCGGTGGAACGCGCCTTCCGCGCCCTCGACACGTTTCCGCTGAAACTTGTCGCCGCGTCACCGCTTGCCATCACTGAACCGTTTGGCCGCAAGAACCAGCCCCAGTTCGTGAATGCCGCGGCGGTAATCGAGACGCATCTGTCGCCAGACGCCCTGATGCGCAAGCTCCACATGATCGAGCGCGAAGCGGGGCGGCAACGCCGCCTTCGCTGGGGGCCGCGCACGCTCGATCTTGATCTCATCGACTATCACGGCCTCGTGCGCCGCAAGAAGACGCTCTCGATCCGCCCGCTCGTGCTGCCGCATCCCGGCATTTCCGAGCGCCTGTTTGTGCTCGAGCCGCTCGAGCAGGTGGCGCCCGTATGGCGGCACCCCTTAACGAAAGAAAGCGCGGCGTTCACCATTCGCAAACTAAGGCGCTTAAGCGGGACTTAAGTGCGCCCCTTCACCATGCGGGCAAGACTCCGCCCATGTTCGGGACGGGGCTGTTGGTGGATCATGAAGAGACTTGTGTTGCGTACCGTATTCGCCGGCCTGCTGTTGCATGGCACGGCGCATGCGGAAGGAGCCTTCCAGATTCTGGGGGGAATGGGAGACGGTACAGCGGAGATGTCGGGGCAGGTGCTGAACTTCGCGCCCGAAACCCGCGCGGACCTGCAGAAGAAGATCGTGGCCTTCGACCGCGACATGGAACCGGGTTCGATCCTCGTCCAGACGGCAGCGCGCAAACTCTATTATGTGCTGCCGGGCGGGCAGGCGGAGATGTACCCCATCGGCGTGGGCCGCGAAGGTTTCACCTGGAGCGGCAGCAACGTCATCACCCGCAAGGCGGAATGGCCGGACTGGCGACCGCCTGCAAACATGATCGAGCGGGAAGGGGAGCGGGGGCACTACATTCCTGCGCATATGCCGGGCGGTCCCAACAATCCGCTGGGCGCGCGCGCACTCTATATCGGGGACACAGAGTACCGCATTCACGGTACGACACAGCCCTGGAGCATCGGCAAGGCCTCGTCATCGGGCTGCATCCGCATGCTGAACGAGCATGTGGTCGATCTCTACGACCGGGTTCAGGTGGGCGCGAAGGTGGTGGTGGAGTGAAACGCCCGGCCTTGAAAGAAAAAGCGAAATCCGGCGTTCACCATAAACCCTCCCTTAACTTTAAGCCGTCATTTTGAGCGAAGTGAGTTTGTGAGTTGGAGTAAGAATATGCGTATCAGTGTGTCCAAGCACCTGTCTGGCCGGCTTGTGTCCAAGGCCTTGTTGACGGTTGCGGCGGCTGCCCTCCTGGCAGGGTGCTCCAATTCCATCGAGCGTTTCTCGAACGCCTACGACAATCCCTCTGACGCCGATCCCGTCTATACCGCCTCGGTTCCGAAGGCTGTGAGAAAGCCTGCACCGCGCAAGGTCTATGCCGAGCCGCAGGTCTCCGACGACGAAACGATTTCCGAAAGCCCTGTTTCCCGCGCGCCGCTGCCGCGCTCGTCCAGTGGGAACATGCCACAGTACGATTACACGGAAAACTACAAGAAGAGCTACAAGCAGCCCGCACCCGTCGCCAAGCCGCGCTATACTGCTCCGTCTTATGAGGATACCGATTACGCCCAGGGCGAAACCGAAATCACGCCCGTGTCGAAGTCTCGCGCCGCCAATGGCGTCGTGACCGTGAAGCCCGGCATGACCCTCTACTCGATTGCCCGCGCCAACAACGTCGATCCCAAGGACCTCGCGGCCTACAACCGCATGAAGGCGCCGTACCAGGTCTGGACCGGCCAGAAGCTTCGCATTCCCTCCGGGGACACGGCCGATGCCGACATCGCTCCGGCACCGAAGCCACGCAAGCTCGCTGTCGCTGATCAGGGTGAAACCGAAATTACGCCGGTCCGCAGGCAGACGTCGTCCGGCAACCGCCACACCGTTGCCGATGGCGAGACGCTCTATTCGCTCGGCCGCAAGTATGGCGTGTCGCCTTTCGTGATCGCCGATGCCAATGGCCTCGACCGCAATTCCGGTCTCCATGTCGGCCAGACGATCAAGATCCCCGGCGGCTCTGCGCGCCCGGCGCCGATGACCACGGCTAACTCCTCGTCGGACGATCAGGACTCGGCACCCGTCGTGAAGCCTCTGAAGAAGAAGCGCGCCGTCCTCTCGCTCGCTGAAGACGAAAACCAGACCGATGACAGTGCGTCGGCCGATGCCGGCACGTCGTCGAACTCGGTGCCCAGCCAGACGGGCAACCTGAAGCTCAAGCCGAAGGCCCAGACCGAACAGGTTGCGGACACCGAAGCGACCGTCGAGAAGCAGGTTGCCGATGCCGCTCCGGCGGGCAGCCTCAACATGCGCTGGCCGCTCAAGGGCAAGGTCATTTCCGAGTTCGGCCCGAAGGACAACGGCCTGAAGAACGAAGGCATCAACATCGCCGTGCCGGAAGGCACCAGCATCCGTGCGGCTGAAAGCGGCGTCGTTGCCTATGCCGGCAACGAGCTCAAGGGCTACGGCAATCTCGTCCTCATTCGTCACGCCGGCGGTTATGTCACGGCCTATGCCCACGCCAAGGAGCTGCTGGTCAAGCGCGGCGACAATGTGAAGCGTGGCGACGTGATCGCCAAGGCCGGCCAGACCGGTGCGGTCTCGAGCCCGCAGCTGCACTTCGAAGTGCGCAAGGGCGCCACCGCTCTCGACCCGAAGAAGTATCTCTCGTCGGCCACCGCGATGAACTGATTCCCTGGAGACAGGTCACGATCCTCTGCATGGCGAGGCCCGGACAGCGTTCCGGGCCTTGTCATTTGAGGGAAGCGTTTCAGTTCAGTTTTTGGCCAAGCTTGCCGGCGAGGTCTTGGATGAGTTGCCAGGCGACGCGGCCGGAGCGCGCACCGCGGGTCACCGACCATTCGACTGCGGCGGCATGCAGGTCTTCCGTCGAGATCTTCAGGCCATAGTGCTTCGCGTAACCCTCCAGCATGGCAAAGAACTCGTCCTGCGAGCAGTTATGGAAGCCGAGCCACAGGCCGAAGCGGTCCGACAGCGAAACCTTCTCCTGCACCGCCTCTGACGGATTGATGGCAGTCGAGCGCTCGTTCTCGATCATGTCGCGGGGGAGAAGATGCCGGCGGTTGCTGGTGGCATAGAAGAGCACGTTCTCCGGCCGCCCTTCGAGCCCGCCATCAAGTGCGGCCTTCAGTGACTTGTAGGAGGTGTCCTGCGCATCGAAGGAAAGATCGTCACAGAAGACGATGAAGCAGAACGCAGGCTCCTTCCTGAGCAGCGCCATGAGGGCAGGGAGGCTGGAAATGTCCTCGCGGTGGATTTCGATCACCTTCAGGATGCCGTCCACTTCGGCGTTCACCGTCTTGTGCGCCGCCTTGACCAGCGACGACTTGCCCATGCCGCGTGCCCCCCAGAGCAGCGCATTGTTGGCGGGAAGGCCCTTGGCGAAGCGGCGCGTGTTTTCGAGCAACTGGTCACGGGTCAGGTCGATGCCGCGGAGAAGCGAGAGGTCGACCCGGTTGACCTTGCTGACAGGCTCGAGTCCCGGCGGGTTTGCCCTCCACACGAAGGCGTCGTGCCGGGCCACCTCGGCCGCAACCGGGAGGGGTGGGGCCAGGCGCTCCAGCGCCTCTGCGATCCGCACCAGAAGCTGCTGTTTTGCCCCGGACTTTTCCGTCTTCCTGTCAGCCATGACCCACTCCAAAGAAAGCCCCGGACAGCCGTCCGTCAACCTTGCAATGGCCTAGTGCATCGTTATATCTAGCGCAACTTTTTGAAACGGGTCCGAAGCGGCCCAACGTGGAGAACGGCCTGATGTTCATTTCCCAAGCCTTTGCCCAGACCGCGACAGGGGCGCCGGCAGTCGATTTTGTCGGCATGGTCCTGCCGCTCGTTCTGATCATGGGCGTTTTCTACTTCCTCCTCATCCGCCCCCAGCAGAAGAAGATGAAGGAACACCAGGCCATGCTGTCCAAGGTCACCAAGGGCGACACGGTGGTGACCCAGGGCGGACTGATCGGCAAGGTTGTCCGCGTCGTTGACGAGCAGGAACTGCTCGTGGAAGTGGGCGAGAACGTCAAGGTGCGGGTGCTCAAGTCGGGCCTCGCGGACGTGCGCTCCAAGGGCGAACCGGCAAAGTAAGGCGGGACCGTGCTTCATTTCTCACGCTGGAAAGTCACCGCCATCCTCGCAGCCGTGCTGCTCGCGGTGGTTTTCGCCCTTCCGAACATCATGTCGCCGTCGCAGCAGGAGGCGGTTGCCCGCTTCGGCATGCGTCCCATGACGCTGGGCCTCGACCTGCAGGGCGGTTCAAACCTTCTGCTCGAAGTCGACCGCAAGGACATGATGGCGCAGCTGCAGCAGCAGCTTGCCAGCGATATCCGCGCCGGTCTCCGCACGGCCAAGATCGGCTATGGCGGCATCCAGCGCGTGGGCACGGGCGTGAGCGTCACCATCACCAAGCCGGAAGACTATTCGGCAGCGCGGGATGAATTGCAGAAGCTGGTGCAGCCCGTTTCCGGCGGCCTCTTCGGCGGCGGCCAGCAGACATCGCTCTACGTGATGAAGCAGGACAACGGCACCTTCAGCTTCGAGGTGCAGGATACGGGCCTGCAGGCGAAGATCGCCGCGGCCCTCAAGCAGGTGATCGAGATCGTCAAGAAGCGCGTGGACGCCTCCGGCACGACCGAAGCCGTGGTGCAGCAGCAGGGCAGTGACCGCATCGTTCTGCAGCTTCCGGGCATCGGCGATCCGCAAAAGGTTCTGGCCCTCGTCGGCAAGACCGGCGCCCTCAAGTTCCAGCTTGTCTGCGCCGACCAGCCGGGTGCCAGCAACCAGCGCCCGCCGCTCGATTGCCAGTCCTATCCCCGCAAGGAGGACGTGGACGCGCTGATCAAGGCCAAGGCCGCCAAGGGCGACACGACGGAGCCCACCGCGGATGAACTCGCCAAGCTGCCGCAGCTCTGGGTGCAGACCGGCAGCCGCGCCACCGTAGATGGCGCTGACCTCACCGACGCGCAGCCGTCCTTCGACCAGAACAACCGCGCCGTCGTCACCTTCCGCTTCAACCAGAAGGGTGCCGTGCGCTTCGGCAAGCTCACCGCCGAGAATGTGAACAAGCCCTTTGCCATCGTGCTCGACGGCGTCGTGCAGAGCGCCCCCGTGATCAACGAGCCGATCCTCGGCGGCTCCGGCCAGATTTCCGGTCAGTTCACGACCGATGAAACCGCCAACCTCGCCGTGGTGCTGCGTTCCGGCGCGCTTCCTGCGAAGCTCGTGGTGGTGGAGCAGCGCACCGTGGGTCCGAGCCTTGGCTCCGACTCGATCCGCGCCGGCCTCATCGCCTCGGTTGTCGGCCTTGGCCTCGTGGTCGTCTTCATGGTGATCGCCTACGGCCTGTTCGGCATCTTTGCCAACCTGGCGCTCCTCATCAACCTGGTGATGCTGATCGCCATCATGTCCTTCATGGGCTTCACGCTGACGCTGCCCGGCATCGCCGGCATCGTGCTCACCATGGGCATGGCGGTCGACTCGAACGTCATCATCTTCGAACGGCAACGTGAGGAATGGCGGAACGGCAGAAGCGCCATCAGTTCCATCGAGACCGGATTCAAGACCGCCTTCGGCACGATCCTTGACTCCAACTTCACCGCCCTCATCGCGGCGATCGTGCTGTTGGGTGTGGGCTCCGGTCCGGTCCGAGGCTTCGCCATCGCCCATGCCATCGGCATTCTCACCACAATCTTCACGGCTTACACCGTCACCCGTCTCATCGTTGCGACGTGGATGCGGTGGGCCAAGCCGAAAGAGGTTCCGCTCTGAAAGCGGGTTCAGCCATGTACAGACCCATTCGCTTCATTCCTGACGACACCAAGATCGGCTTCATCAAGCTGAGCCGCTTCGGCTTCATGGTGTCGGGCGCCCTCAGCGTGGCCTCGATCCTGCTGTTCTTCTTCGTCGGCCTGAACTTCGGCGTTGACTTCAAGGGCGGCACCAACATCATCGTCCGCCCCGCCGCGGGCACGGAAATCAATACCCTTCGTGATACGGTCGACACGATCGGCTTCAACGGCGCGGAGCTTCAGAACTTCGGCACCAATGGCGACGTGCTCATCCGTCTCCCCATCCTCGAGGGCAGCGATCACGGCCAGCAGGAGACGGTGGACAAGCTGAAGGCCGGGCTCGGCGCCGGGGTTGAAATCCTCTCGGTCGACTCCGTCGGCCCGAAGGTATCTGGCGAACTCACCGACCAGGGCATTCTCGCCGTCGTCGTCGCCATTCTCTGTATTCTGGGATACGTGTGGATGCGCTTCGAATGGCAGTTCGCCGTGGGCGGCGTGATCTCGCTGCTGCACGACGTGCTGCTGACTGTCGGCCTGTTCTGTGCCCTGGGGATCGAGTTCAACCTCTCCACCATCGCAGCCATCCTGACCATCATCGGCTATTCGCTGAACGACACCGTCGTGGTGTTCGACCGTATCCGTGAGTTCCTGCGCAAGTACAAGGCCATGGGCCTTGCCGACCTCATCGACTTCTCGATGAACTCGGTGCTGCCGCGCACCATCCTGACGTCGGTCACCACCATGCTCGCATTGATCGCGCTCTATTCCTTCGGTGGCGAAGTGCTTGCCAACTTCACCTTCACCATGATCTGGGGTGTACTCATCGGTACCTATTCCTCGATCTTCGTGGCTGCACCCGTGCTCATCCTGCTGGGTTCGAAGCGCGACTGGGACGCGGCCAAGCCTGCCAACGCGCGGCCCTGAGCCCCGCCGGAATATGGAACCGGTCAAGTTCCTTCCGCAGCGTGCCCCCATCGAACAGTTCGGGGCCGGCGGCTTCCGCTTTGCCGGCATGTCGCATCAGGGCGGGCTTCTGGTCTTGCCGAGCGGCATGCGGGCCTGGCCCATCCGGTCTCTCGCAGAGATGACGGCGGACCATTTCGCACCGATGATTGCCGAGAAGGACGCGATCGATTTCGTGCTGGTGGGCACGGGCGCCACCATGGCGCGGCTTCCGGCCCCCGTGACGGCATTCCTGCGGGAGCAAGGCCTCTCTTTCGATGCCATGGCGACGAGCCCCGCGATCCACATCTACAACGTGACAGTGGTAGAGGGGCGGCGCGTGGCTGCTGCCTTCCTGCCCGTGGACCGCGCCAATGTCTGACGCGGCGCTCGCCATTCGCGAACTGGCGCGAGCCGGCGACAAGGACCTTTTTCTGGCCGCGCTTTTCGCTCCGGAGGACCGGCAGCCCCATCTCTTCGCACTCCAGGCCTTTGCTGCCGAGCTTCAGCGCATTCCCTCGCTGGTGTCGGAACCGCAGATCGGCGAGATCCGTCTGCAATGGTGGGCCGACACTTTGGAACAGCCGGAAGGCGGGCAGGGTGGCCATCCCGTCGCCATGGCCATTGCAGAGACGATCCGGGCCTGTGGTCTTCCGTTGCAACCCCTGCAGCAGATGATCGAGGGTCGGCGCTTCGATCTCTATGCCGACCGCATGCCGGACATGACCTCGCTCGAGGCACACTTTGGTGAGACGCTGTCGGCGCTCATCCAATTGCAGTGCCTCGTGCTCGATGCGAAGGCGGCCACGTCGGCGACAACGGCTGCGGGGCTTGCGGGGGTCGCACTCGGCATCGCCCGCACCATGCTCACGCGCGCACGCGAGAAGCTGGTGCCGCAGGGCCAGACGGAGGCCGATGTGCTGGCCCTGGCGCGCAAGCGCCTTGCGGAGGCGCGGGATGCAGCTGCAACGCTGCCCCAGTCCCTGTTGCCGGCCTTCCTGCCGCTCGCAACGGCCGACCTTTATCTTGCGGCCGCAGAGGCTGGCCGCCCGCAGGTACCGCAATGGCGCAGGCAGTGGCGCATCTGGCGCGCGGCAAAGTCAGGAAAGATCTAGAGGATCAGTTGGCGCGGTCTTCGCGCAGCCGATAGAGGCCGCGCGACTTGTCGAAGCCCGCGAAGTAGTCGCGCACCTGCGGGTGGCGCACCGGAGTCTGGCTTTCGTCCGGCTGCAGGTTCTGCTCCGAGACATAAGCCACGTATTCCGTTTCGTCGTTCTCGGCCAGCAGATGGTAAAAGGGCTGGTCCTTGCGTGGACGGGCCTCGGCGGGAATGGCGTTGTACCACTCCTCGGTGTTGTTGAAGGTCGGATCGACGTCGAAGATAACCCCGCGGAAATCGAAAAGACGGTGCTTTACAATCTGGCCGATTCCGAATTTTGCCGTCGGGAGTTCCATGTATTCTGATTGCCAAGGACAATCCCCGAAGGCAAGGGGCACAAAAGTGAAACAGTTTGTGGCGGTGCCATTTCCTTGGGCAGCGTAAACTAACCCCTCATCGCAAAAGGAAGATTTTTGCTGGGAGCAAGGCCTTGGCGCATCACCAGCTGGCGCAGCGGTGGAAAAGCCGAGATGGCGGAGAGGGCGCCCACCCGCATCAGGTCGAGGGGCAGGAATTCCGCCAGCATCGAGGTGTTCATGACCGTGATGATGGCCTGCCGTTCGGTGACATCGGCGCTGCGGCGGTCGTGGTAGTCCGCCATGGCGGCGGGGGATCCTGCATCATCGTGGCCCAGCACCACATCGATGGCGTGGCCCACGTCGCGAAGCGACATGTTGAGGCCCTGTGCCCCGACCGGCGGAAAGGCGTGCGCCGTCTCACCCGTGAGGATGGTACGGTTTGCTGCAAACTGCCGGGCGCGCAGGCCGCGCATGGGAAAGGACTTGGGCGGCGTCACGTCGCTGATCAGGCCGAGCGTGCCGCGCGTGATGAGCTGGATCTCCATGGCCAGTTCACGAAGCGAGCGCTGCAACAGGCTCTCGATCACCGGAGGCGCACCCATCCACACGAGGCTGGAGGCATTGCCGGGCATCGGCACGGTGGTGAAGGCGCCGCCCGGCCGGTGACGTTCGGTTGAAACGCCATGATGGGGCCCGGAGTGACGGAAGGTGGTGACAAGTGCGTGCTGGTCGAAGGACCAGCGGTCGACGCCGATGCCCGCTGCCTTGCGCAGGACCGATTCAATGCCATCGGCGGCGATCAGCACCTCGCCATAGTAGCGCTGCCCGCCGGCCGTTTCGACGGCCGCAACGGCGCCGAGATTCTCGGCCGACGTCACGGTGTCGTTGACGATGGTGACACCGGCACGCTCAGCCGCAGCGCGGAGTTCAACGATTAGGGACCCCAGGGGAATGTTCCAGCCGAAGGCATCAAGCCCCACCTCGGCGGCGGAAAAGGTAAGCCGCGGCGCTGTGATCAGGTTCCCCATGTCGTCGATCAGATCGAGATGCAGAAGCGGCGAGGAGATAACGCCCAGAGGTTCGGGCCAGACACCGAGCCGTTCCAGCAACCGGAGCGATGGGTCCATGAGGGCAACGGTGCGGGGATCGGGCCCGGCCTCGGGCGCAATCAGCATCGTCGGAATGTTCTCAAGAGCGGAGAGCGTGGCGGCGGCGAGGCCGGCTGGGCCGCCCCCCACCACGATCACGCGGGCATTCAGGCTGTGCATCATGGCGTGCGCCTCACTTCGCGATGGCCCAGGCCGTCATGCTGTCTCGGGCGGCGAAGTCCTTCTCGAAGGCCGCGAGCTTCGGCGCGCGCGTGCGCCATTCCAGCGCCTCGTGACGGAAATCGAGATACCCCAGCATGCAGGCCGTGCAGATGGAGCCGACATTGACGCCCCCGAGCGCATCGCCCCAGTTGTTCTCGAGGTCGCTCACCACGTCGAGGACGCGCTGCTTCTGGCGCTCGAGGAATTCCGGCCAGCGCTTGTCGGCGGGGCGAGCGGCCTGCTCATAGCGGAGGCTCACCGCGGCGTCCGAACCGCCCTGGGCGAGAGCCTGCAGAGTGAGGATGCGGAAACGCTTCACGCCCTCATGGGGAAGGAGACCGCTGTGGCCACTGGTGTGAACGAGGTACTCGATGATGACGCGGCTGTCGTGCACGCCATGGCCGTGATCGGTCTCCAGCACTGGCACCTTCGCAACCGGCGAAAGACGGTGCAGCACGAGATTGATCTCATCCGGCTTGACGTTGGTTTTGACGAATTCGAACTTGCCCTGAAGGCCAGCCTCATGGGCCGTGACAAGGCACATGCGGACAAAGGGGGAGATGACGTCGCCGTAGATTTTCATAATCGGTCCTGCGGAGTTGGGGCTTTTCAGATTTGGAGCCTAGCCCAATTCCGCAGGCAGTGCGATGCGTCAGGTGGCCCGGCTTTCAAGGGAAAACCGGACCCCGGTGTTGGACGTAGCGATCAGTAGCGGCGGAGCAGGCCGACGAGCTTCCCCTGCACGCGCACCCGGTCAGGCCCGAAAATGCGGGTCTCGTAGGCCGGGTTCGCCGCCTCGAGGGCAACCGAGTCACCCTTCTTGCGCAGGCGCTTCAGGGTCGCTTCCTCATCGTCGATGAGGGCCACGATGATGTCGCCGTTCATGGCCGTGTCGCCCTTGCGGATGAGCACGGTATCGCCGTCGAAGATGCCGGCGTCGATCATGGAGTCACCCTTGACCTCAAGGGCGTAGTGCTCGCCGTTGCCCAGCATGTCGGGCGGGATGGGGATATTGGCGGAGTGGTCCTGGATTGCCGAAATGGGCACACCGGCGGCGATCCGGCCCATCATGGGCACAACCACGTTGTTGTTGGCGGAGGGCGGCGGAGACCGGTCGTTGGCGGAGGGCAGGGTGCGCACCTTGCCCAGGTTGCCGTCGATGACATTGGGCTTGAAGGTGCCCTTCTTGGCCACCGTGGGGTTATAGGCATCGGGCAGCTTCAGCACTTCGAGGGCACGCGCGCGGTTCGGCATGCGGCGGATGAAGCCGCGCTCCTCCAGCGCCACGATCAGGCGGTGCACGCCGGACTTGGACTGAAGGTCGAGCGCCTCCTTCATCTCCTCGAACGAGGGGGGAACGCCTTCCTCTTTCAGGCGCTCGTTGATGAACAAAAGGAGCTCAAGTTGTTTGCGGGTGAGCATTTTACGCCCTCCAGTAGGATCAGAATCGGAACATATACGAAACAGTAGTACCATGTTCCGCTCACGTTCGCAAAGCGTTTTCGTTCTGGACCGCGGAGTCGCTAGAAATCAATCAGCAGAATGGGCACGCTTTGCCCCGGCTGGGCGGCGGGCGCGAGCGGCGGCCGGATGATCAGGCACTGGGCCTGCTGCATGGTGCGCTGCATCGAGGAATCCTGCACCGGAAAGGGGCTGACGCTGCGCCGGCCATGGGAATCGATGGCAAGTGTGGCCCGGATGTAGTCCTGCCGGTCATCGTTGGCGGCCAGAGGAGCGGTGAGGATGCCGTGCGGCGGCACGGTCTCGAGCGGCAGCCCGAGCATGGTGTCGATGAGGGGCTTGAGGAAGAGCCGCGCCGTCACCAGCGCAGAAACCGGGTTCCCCGGCAACCCCATGACGTGGAGCTTGCCCTTCCGGCCATACATGAAGGGCTTGCCCGGCCGCATGGCGATCTTCCAGAAGTCGATGGCGATGCCGCAGGCCTTGAAGGCCTCCTGCACGTAGTCGTGGTCACCCACCGAGGCGCCGCCGGTCGTGAGCAGGATATCGCCTTTCATCCCTTTGCGGACAGCGGCCTTGGTGGCGGCCAGCGTATCCCGCACGATGCCAAGGTTGGTGACGCTCGCCCCCAGCGCCTCCACCATGGCTGCAAGGGCATGGCTGTTCGAGGAGTAGATTCTGGTCTGGCCGCGCCCGTCCGCCCGGCAGCACCAGCTCATCGCCGGTGGTGAAAAGGATCACGCGCGGCTTCATCCGCACACGGAGCTTTGCCGCGTTGGCAGCAGCGGCAAGGCCGATGTCGCGCGGACGCAGGCGGGCGCCTGCTTCGAGCACGGTATCCCCCTTGGCAAAGTCTAGTCCAGCGCGGCGGATGTTGCGGCCCTTCAACGTCGGGTTGACCACGGTGAGCGTATCGCCCTCGCGCCTGGTGTTTTCCTGGATGACCACGGTATCCGCACCCGCAGGCACGGGCGCTCCGGTCAGGATGCGGATGGCGGCACCGGGTTCCACCATCTTGCGGTAGCCGTGACCTGCCGCCGACATGCCGGCAACGCGAAGTGTGGCGGGCAGGGCTTCGACATCGGCGTGGCGCACCGCATAGCCATCCATGGCCGAGGCCGGAAAGGGCGGCTGGTCGCGCCTGGCGACGACGGCCTCCGCCAGCACCCGGTCAGCGGCCCGCTCGAGGGCAATGGCTTCGCTCCCCAGCGGCTTCACGCCATCGAGGATGCGGGTGAGGGCGTCGGCGACCGGGAGCAGCGCCATGGCTTCACTCCGCCTTGTAGGGGCCGGATTTGCCGCCCGTCTTCTCGGCAAGGCGGATATCGGTGATGGTCATGGCGCGGTCGACCGCCTTCAGCATGTCGTAAATGGTGAGGCAGGCGACCGAACAGGCCGTGAGCGCTTCCATCTCGACGCCGGTCTTGCCTTCCACCTTCACCGTGGCTTCGACATCGATATGCCGCTCGGCAAGCGTGAACTCCACGCTCACCTTGTTGATCATCAGAGGGTGGCAGAGGGGAATGAGATCGCTGGTCTTCTTCGCCGCCATGATGCCGGCAATGCGGGCGGTGGCGAGAACGTCGCCCTTCTTGGCGCTGCCGTTGGTGATGAGGGCAAGTGTTGCCGCCTCCGCCGTCACGCGGCCACGCGCTGTGGCGCTGCGGCTCGTCACGTCCTTGCCGGAGACGTCCACCATGTGCGCCTGGCCCCGCTCGTCGAGATGCGAGAGCTTGGCCATCTCAGGCGGCCTTCGGCTGCGAAAGGATGCTGCGGGTTGCCGCGGCGACGTCGGCCTGGCGCATCAGGCTCTCGCCAATGAGGAAAGTCCGTGCCCGGACTTGTTCGAGCCGGGCGAGGTCGGCGGGTGCGAAGAGGCCGCTCTCGGCGACAATGATGCGGTCCGCGGGGATCATCGGCGCCAGCCGCTCGGTGGTGGTGAGCGAGACATCGAAGGTGTGGAGATTGCGGTTGTTGATGCCGATGAGCGGCGAGCGCAGCTTGAGCGCCCGCACCAGTTCCGTCTCGTCATGCACCTCAACAAGTACATCCATGCCGTAGTCGAAGGCGGCTGCTTCCAGTTCGGCGGCAAGGCCATCGTCGATCATCGCCATGATGAGGAGGATGCAGTCGGCGCCCCAGGCGCGGGCTTCCGCCACCTGATAGGTGTCGAGCATGAAATCCTTCCGCAGCGCGGGGAGCGAACATGCCGCGCGTGCCGCCGTCAGGAAGGCGGGTGCACCCTGGAAGCTCGGCGTGTCGGTGAGGACCGAGAGACAGGCAGCGCCACCCGCCTCATAGGCGCGGGCAAGCGACGGCGGATCGAAATCTGCACGGATCAGGCCCTTGGAGGGCGAGGCCTTCTTGATCTCGGCAATGAGGGCCCACTCACTTGCCGCGTGCTTGGCCTTGAGCGCCTTGGCGAAGCCGCGCGGGGCCGGCTGCTTTCGCGCCTCCGCATCCACGTCGGCAGCAGGGCGCTGCGTCTTGGCGGCGGCCACCTCGTCGCGCTTGTAGGCGGCAATCTTGTCCAGGATCGTGGCCATTACGCGTTTGAAACCTCTACAAGGCGGGAGAGTGCGCGAGCAGCGGACCCGGACCGGATCGACTCCTGTGCGGCGGCAACACCGCTCTTCAGGTCAGTGGCCTTGCCTGCAACGATGAGGGCCGCCGCCGTGGTCAGCACCGCCGCATCGGCGAAGGCAGAGGGCGTGCCTTTCAGCACGGCGCGGAGCGCCTCCGCATTGTGAACGGCATCGCCACCCTTGAGATCTTCGAACCTGCTGCGCTTCAACCCGGCGGCTTCCGGCGTCACTTCGAAGGTGGTAACCGTGCCGTCCTTCAATTGCGCAATGGTGGTGGATCCCGAGGGGACGATCTCGTCCATGCCGCCTTCGCCGTGGCAGATCCAGCAGGCCTCGCAGCCGAGATTCTTCAGAACATGGGCGAGGGGCTCCACCCAAACCTTTGAAAAGACTCCGGTCACCTGGCGCTTCACACCGGCCGGATTGGACAGGGGGCCGAGCAGATTGAAGATCGTCCGTGTGCCGAGTTCGACGCGGGTGGGGCCCACATGCTTCATCGAGGAATGGTGCTGCGGCGCGAACATGAAGCCCAGCCCTGCTTCGCGGATGCATTCGGAAATCTTCTCGGGCCCCGTATCGAGCTTCACGCCCAACGCCATCAGCACATCGGCGGAGCCGGACTTGGAGGAGAGGGCGCGGTTGCCGTGCTTGGCAACGGTGAGTCCTGCGCCTGCCGCCACGAAGGCGGCACAGGTCGAGATGTTGTAGGAGCCGGAGGCATCGCCGCCCGTGCCCACGATATCGATGGCGTGGGCGGGTGCATCGACGCGCAGCATCTTTTCGCGCATCACTTCGACCGCACCGGTAATCTCGTCGACGCTTTCGCCGCGCACGCGAAGCGCCATCAGGAGCCCTGCGATCTGGGACGGTGTCGCCTCACCCGACATGAGAACGTTGAAGGCGATGCGCGCTTCCTCGCGGCTGAGGGGCTTGCCGTCGGCGGCCTTGGCGATCAGGGGCTTGAGTTCGCTCACCGCTTCACTCCCGCCATGTCGAGAAAGTTCTTCAGGATATCATGCCCGTGCTCCGAGGCGATGCTTTCCGGGTGGAACTGCACGCCATGCACGTTCTTGGTCTTGTGCTGAAGGCCCATGATGATGCCGTCGGTCTCGGCCGTCACCTCGAGGTCCCTGGGCAGGGTTGCCCGGTCGATGACCAGCGAGTGATAGCGCGTCGCATCGAAGTTCTGCGGCAGGCCCTTGAACACGCCGGTATCGGAATGATGCACCTTGCTGAGCTTGCCGTGCATCTGGCTCGGCGCCCGTACCACGTCACCGCCGAAGGCCTCGCCGATCGCCTGCAGGCCGAGGCAGACACCGAAGATCGGGATATCGCCCGCGGCCTGCTTGATCAGGTCGATGATGATGCCCGCCTGCGAGGGAACGCCGGGGCCTGGTGAAATCACGATGGCTTCGGGGCGCGAGGAGATGACCTGACCGACGCTGATCTTGTCGTTGCGGTGTACGACAGTCTCGGCACCAAGGTCGCCCAGGAAATGGTAGAGGTTCCAGGTGAAGCTGTCGTAGTTGTCGATGAGGATGATCATTGTCCCCTCCCGGCGCGGCCCGCAAACCGCACGGCTTCCTCGGCAGCGCGGAACAGGGCCTTGGCCTTGTTCACGCATTCCTGGTGTTCGTTTTCCGGCACGCTGTCGGCAACAACGCCGGCGCCCGCCTGCACATACATCTTGCCGTCCTTGACGATCGCCGTGCGCAGCACGATGCAGGTGTCCATCTCTCCATCGGCAGAGAAGTAACCCACGCAGCCGGCATAGACGCCGCGCTTGTGCTTCTCCAACTCGTCGATGATCTCCATGGCCCGCACCTTGGGGGCGCCCGAGACGGTGCCCGCCGGGAAGCCTGCGACGAGGGCATCGATCACGTCATGCTTCTTGGCCAGCTTGCCTTCCACGTTCGAGACGATGTGCATCACCTGGCTGTAGTATTCGAGGATGAACTTGTCGGTGACCTTGATCGAGCCGATCTCGGCAACGCGGCCGACGTCATTACGCCCGAGATCGAGCAGCATGAGATGTTCGGCGAGTTCCTTTGGATCGGCGAGAAGTTCGGCCGCAAGCTCGCGGTCACGCGTCGGCGTGGCGCCGCGCGGGCGTGTACCGGCAATGGGCCGGATCGTCACCTTGCCATCGCGCACCCGCACGAGGATTTCGGGCGACGAACAGACGACGGCAAACTTGTCGAAGTTGAGGAAGCTCAGGAAGGGCGACGGGTTGACCCGGCGCAGCGAGCGGTAGAGCGAGAAGGGCGGCAGGGTGAATTCCGTCTCGAAGCGCTGCGACAGCACCACCTGGAAAATGTCGCCCGCCGCGATGTACTCCTTCGCCTTCAGCACCATCGCCTTGTATTCCTCGGGCGTGGTGTTCGACACCTGCGGCTTCATGGGCGGCGTGTCGGTGTCGCGCAATTGCATGTCGAGCGGGCGGTCGAGGGCATCCACCACTTCCGACAGGCGTTCGGTCGCCCGCGCATAGGCGGCGCGGGGCGTCACACCCTTTTCGACGTAGACGGGCGCCGTCACCGTCACCTCGTCCTTCACGCTGTCGAAGATCGCCATCACGGTCGGACGGATCATGATGCCGTCCGGGAGGCCCAGCACGTCGGTAGGCGTGTTGGGCAGGTGCTCCATCAGGCGCACCGAGTCATAACCCAGATAACCGAACACGCCGGCCGCCATGGGCGGGGCATCTTCCGGAAGCTTGATGTAGCTCTCGGCATTGAGCGCGCGGAGCGACGCGAGCGGGTCGGCCGCTTGTTCCTCGAAGGGTCCGTCCGGCTGGTTCAGCGCCTTGCGGTTGACGAAGGCCTTGGGGCCCACCGCTTTCCAGATCACGTCGGGGTTGAGACCGATGATCGAATAGCGGCCGCGCACCGCGCCGCCTTCCACCGATTCCAGAAGGAAGGAGTAGCGCGCATTGCGGCCAAGCTTGAGCATCGCCGACACCGGCGTTTCCAGATCGGCCACCAGCCGGGTGGAGACGATCTGGCTCTCGCCGCGCTCGTAGGCGCGGGCAAAGACATCATACTCGGGGGACACGATCATCGCGGCGCCGACCCTTACTGCTGGGCCGCCATGCCGCGGATTTCACGCCACAACGGTTCGTTGAGACTGACAGCAGCACCGGTACGCGCGTCCTTCATGAAGGCCGCCAGCACGTCCTCGCCGAGGCCCAGCTTGAGATCGTCGGCCAGCGCCTTGGTCTCGTTGCTTGCGGCGTTGAAGGGCGGCGTATTGACCTTGGTCACTTCGATGATGCGGGCCGACTTGCCGCCGGGCTCAAGCGCCCAGGTGAGGCTGTTCGCCGGCGAGGCGAAGAGCGCCATCACCGACAGGCTGTCGAAGGTCTCCTGCGGTTCGGTGCGCTTGACGCCCGTTACCGTCTGGATGGTGGCACCCGTTTCGCCCGCAAGAGTGTCGAGCTTGGTGGTATTGCCAGCCTTGTCGATCATCGCCTTGGCCTTGGCGGTAGCCAGTTCACGAAGCTTCGAGGCGACGTAGTCCTTGGTCACCTGTGCCTTCACGTCTTCAAGCGGACGCAGGGCCGAGGGAATGACCTCGCGCACTTCGTACCAGATGTAACCGTCCTGCAGGGTGAGGGCATCGTTCTCGATGCCGACATCGCTGCCGAAAGCGGCTTTCAGCAATTCGGTCTTGGAGGGCATGTCCACATCCTTGCCGTCCTTGTCCTTTCCGGCGGCGCTCACCGCTGGAACAAGGGTGAAGGGAATGCCGGCCTTGGCGGCGATGTCCTCGAACTTGGTCTGTCCGGCGCGGGCATCTTCCACCGCGTCGTAGATCGACTGGATCTCGTCCTTCGCCTTGTCGAGCTTGAGGCGGCTGGCGACATCGTCGCGCACATCGGCAAGCTGCTTCTGCACCTCGGGCGTCACCTTCACGACCTTGAGAAGAGCGGTGGTGAGATCACCCGAGACCGGCGCGCTCACCTGGCCTTCGGCAAGCGAGAAGGCGGCTTCGGCGATCTTCGGATCAAGAAAATCATCCTTGGTCTTGTGGGCGAAGGTGATGTCGCTTTCCTTCGCGCCCATCTCGGTGGCGATCTTCATGAAGTCCTCGCCGCCATCGATGCGCTTCTTGGCGGCCTCGGCCTTGGCCACATCGGGGAAGCCGAGCTGCAGGATGGTGCGCTTTTCCGGCGTGAAGTAGTCGGCCTTGCGCTGCTCGAAGGAGGCGGCGATTTCCTCGTCCGTCACCTGCACCTTGCTGGCCACATCGGCGGGCTCCACCTTCATCGCGGCAATGGTCCGGTATTCGGGTGCGGTGTAGGCGGCAGGCGTCGCCTCATACTGCTTCTTCAGGTCGGCATCGCTCGCGGCCGGCACGTCGCTCTCATTCACGACGACCGAGAAGTAGCGGGCATCGCGGGTTTCATCGCGATAGCGCGCCATGGCCTCGGTGAGAGTGCGGGGCAGGGTGGTGCCCGAAGCGCCGAGGTCGGTCAGGGCGCGGCGCAGCCGGTTCTTGCGCTCGTTGGCGAGGAAGGTTGCTTCATCGAGGCCGTTCTGTCGGAGAAGCTGGCGGAAGCGGTTCTGGTCGAAGTTGCCCTTGCCGTCCTGGAAGGTCGGGTTCGCGGCAACATCGGCGACGATCGCCTGGTCAGAAACAAAAAGCTTCAGGTCTTCCGCACGGGCATCGAGCACTGCGCCGTCGATGATCCGGTCCAGCACCTGCTGGTCAAGGCCGAGGCGGCGGGCATCGTCGACGGTGAGGGCATTGCCCGTCTGGGCGGCAATCCGCTGCAGGTCGTTGTTGAGGTCCTTGCGGAACTGCTCGCTCGAAACCACCACGTCGCCGATCTTCACAAGGTCCTGCGGGCCGAAGCCGGTCCAGCGGGCAAAGGCATCCCCCATGCCCGAGCCGACGTCACGAATGCCCCAGATGGCGAAGCTCGCCACCAGCAGGCCCATCAGCACTTTGGCAACCCAGCTCTTTGCGGCGTTGCGGAACGTCTCAAGCATTCTTTTCAAACCCTTCGGAAGAGGAAGGGCCCGGTCCAGAACCGGGCCCAAATCATGAGGCTCTAGCATAGGTGCCCATCTTTGCCCTCGCAAGCGCGAGATTGTGGTGCTAGGAACCGCCTAAAGCATTGAAGGGGATGATGATGTCCGAGACTGCGATCCGGCCTTTGGTAGCCGGGAACTGGAAGATGAACGGCACCACGGCGGCCCTCCGGGAGCCGCGTCTTTTGGGGGCCATGCTGAAGGGCGTGAAACTGAAATGCGACGTGCTCGTCTGCCCGCCTGCCACCATCCTCCGCCGGGCCAAGGCAGTGATGAAGGGCGGCAAGATCAAGGTCGGCGGGCAGGATTGCCATGCCGCGGCCTCCGGCGCCCACACCGGCGACATCTCGGCCGAGATGCTGAAGGACGCCGGTGCCTCCATGGTGATCGTCGGACACTCCGAGCGCCGCACCAACCACAAGGAAACCGACGCCATGGTGCAGGCCAAGGCGGCCGCTGCCCATCGCGCCGGCCTCGTCGCCATCATCTGCATCGGCGAGACGCTGGATGAGCGCAAGGGCGGCAAGACGCTCGAGGTGCTCTCCACCCAGCTCAAGGGCTCGATCCCTGCAGGCGCGAATTCCGCCAACACCGTCATCGCCTACGAGCCCGTCTGGGCGATCGGCACCGGCCTCACGCCCACTACGGGCGAAGTGGCGGAAGCCCACACTCACATCCGCGGCGACATCGCCAAGATCATGGGCACCGAGGGCCTGCATACCCGCATCCTCTACGGCGGCTCGGTCAAGCCCTCGAACGCGACCGAACTCATGGGTGCTCCGAACGTCAACGGCGCACTGGTTGGCGGCGCGTCCCTCAAGGCCTCGGATTTCATCGGAATCATAAAGACTTACATGTAACTCCGGAAGTGTTTTATGAGCACCGAACTGCCCACCCTGACGAAGCGGAAACTGCAGGCCGAAGTGATCGGCCCGATCTTCGCCGAGATGGTGGCGGAGTTCGGACAGGAGAAAGCGGCGGAGATTCTCGACCGCGCCATCCGCAAGGCGGCGATCAACGAGGGCAAGGCCTTCGCGGCCCGCGCCCCCGGCGGCAAGCCGTCCATGGAAGACTTCATCAAGCTCTTCGAATTGTGGACGACGGGCGGCGCGCTCGAGATCGATGTGCTGCAGGCGACCGACAAGGCTTTCGACTTCAACGTCACCCGCTGCCGCTATGCCGAGACCTACAAGGAGATGGGCCTCGGCAAGATCGGCCATCTTCTCTCCTGCAACCGCGACGGCAGCTTCTGCGAGGGCTATGACCCGCGCCTCAGGCTGGAGCGCAAGCAGACCATCATGGAAGGCCACAAATGCTGCACCTTCCGCTACTCCCTTGAGGAATAGCGGAGTCCAGGCCGGGGACTTGCCGCCGGGTTGCCTCGCCCCCAATTAGGGGCTAAAGGCCCGCCAACCTCATTTTACCGGACACGATCGATGCAAACCGTTCTCCTCGTCATTCACCTGTTTGTGGCCCTTGCCCTCATTGGCGTCATCCTCCTGCAGCGGTCGGAAGGCGGCGCGCTCGGCATCGGCGGCGGCAACAGCAATGCCGGCAGCATCTTCTCGGCCCGCGGCGTCGGCAATGCGCTGACCCGGGCGACGGCCTTCCTCGCCATCGCCTTCTTCGCCACCTCGATCGGCCTCACGGTTCTGGCGACCCGCGGCAAGGTTGGCGGCTCGGCCTTCGACACGGCGCCCGTGACCCAGCAGCAGAACGGCAACGCCCCGGCGCCCGCAGCGCCGGCAGACGGCAACTCAAATGCCCTGCCGAACCTCGGCGGACAGCAGCAGCCTGCCGTTCCGACCAACAATTAAAATGGGTGTTGTGAAACACTTAATCGTTTCACGGTCATCCACATCCAAAACGGCACAAGGAGATTCCGCGCTTCGAATCGGAAGGGCGGCGGGTTAGGATTGAGTCCCATGGCGCGATATATTTTCATCACCGGCGGCGTGGTCTCATCACTTGGAAAAGGTCTTGCTTCAGCGGCACTTGGTGCGCTTCTGCAAGCGCGTGGATTCAAGGTCAGGCTGCGCAAACTCGATCCCTATCTGAACGTCGATCCGGGGACGATGAGTCCCTACCAGCACGGCGAAGTCTTCGTCACCGACGATGGCGCCGAGACCGACCTCGATCTCGGCCACTATGAGCGCTTCACCGGACGCCACGCCAACAAGGGCGACAACATCACCACCGGCAAGATCTACCAGGACATCATCACCAAGGAACGCCGCGGTGATTACCTCGGCGGAACCGTGCAGGTGATTCCGCACGTCACTGACGCCATCAAGGATTTCGTCCGCACCGACAGCGAAGGCTTCGACTTCGTTCTCGTGGAAGTGGGCGGCACGGTGGGCGATATCGAAGGCCTGCCGTTCTTCGAGGCGATCCGCCAGTTCGGGCAGGAGAACCCACGCGGCAGCTGCATCTATATTCATCTGACTCTGCTGCCGTGGATCCCCACCGCAGGCGAACTCAAGACCAAGCCGACACAGCACTCGGTGAAGGAACTGCGCTCGATCGGCATCCAGCCCGACATTCTGCTCTGCCGCGCCGACCGGGAAATCCCGGTGAACGAGCGCCGCAAGATCGCGCTCTTCTGTAACGTCAGGCCCTCCGCCGTCATCCAGGCGCTCGACGTCTCCAACATCTATGACGTGCCGCGCGCCTATCACGCTGAAGGCCTCGACCAGGAGGTGCTGGACGCCTTCGGCATCACCGATGCGCCGCAGCCCGACCTTGGCCGCTGGAACGACATCATGAACCGCATCACCCACCCGGAAGGGGAGGTGACCATCGCGGTCGTCGGCAAGTACACGGGCCTACTCGACGCCTACAAGTCGCTGAAGGAAGCTCTCGTGCATGGCGGCATCGCCAACCGGGTGAAGGTCAATCTCGAATGGATCGAGAGCGAGGTCTTCGAGAAGGAAGACCCTGCACCCTATCTCGAGGATGTCGACGGCATTCTCGTGCCCGGCGGCTTCGGCGAACGCGGCTCGGAAGGCAAGATCCACGCGGTCACCTGGGCCCGCACGCGCAAGATTCCCTATTTCGGCATCTGCTTTGGAATGCAGATGGCCTGCATCGAGGCCGCCCGCAATCTCTGCGGCATCAAGGATGCGAGCTCGACCGAGTTCGGCGATACCAAGCAGCCCGTGGTCGGCACCATGAAAGAATGGATGAAAGGCAACGAGCTTGAGATCCGCAAGGCGGGCGGTGATCTTGGCGGCACCATGCGGCTTGGCGCCTATGACGCCACGCTGGCCAAGGACAGCCACATCGCCCAGATCTACGACAGCACCACGATCTCCGAACGCCACCGCCACCGCTATGAAGTGAACACCGCCTACCGCAAGCAGCTTGAGGATGCGGGCCTTGTCTTCGCCGGCATGTCGCCCGACGGCCTGCTCCCCGAAACGGTGGAATACAAGGACCACCCCTGGTTCATCGGCGTGCAGTATCACCCCGAACTGAAGTCGAAGCCGTTCGATCCGCATCCGCTGTTCTCGTCGTTCATCGCGGCAGCCGTGGTGCAAAGCCGCCTGGTGTGACGCCGGTGCTGCGGGCGCTGTCAGCACTCCTTGCTGTCCTGCTGCTCGCCCTTGCCGCAGCGCTGCCGGCGCAGGCCTTTGACGACACCGACAGGGCCCGGATCGAGACGGCGATCACCGCGCATCGCAATACCCTTTCCGGAATTGTTCAGGGCATCGACCCCAACAACATCACGGCCGATGCCATCACCCAGAGCCGCAACGCGCTTGTGAAGCTCAAGGGGGATGCGGACACCTCGGCGCGTGAACTGGATCAGCCGCAGGCCGACGTGGCCGCACAGATCACCCAGCTCGGACCGCCGCCGCAGGATGGCACGCCCGAAGCCGCCACCATCGCCGAGCAGCGCAAGACCCTGAACGACAGGGCGGCACAATATCTGGCGCTCCGCAAGCAGCTCGAACTTGTGGGCGTCGAGGCAGACCAGCAGCTTTCGCGGCTGAGTTCTATCGAGCGCGACCAGTTCTTCAACCGGGTCTTCGCCTATGAGCGCTCGGCCCTTGATCCGCGGCTGTGGTGGGCGGGCCTGACGGCAGGCGGGCAGTTCGTGCTGCGCACCGGCAATCTTCTCTCCCAGTGGTGGGGCAGGGTTTCGCCGGAAGCAAATTTTGCGGTGCTCGGCTTCGTTGCGGTGACGCTGGCCTTCGCCTTCTTCCTCATTTCCAAGGTCAGCAGCCTGTTCCGCGGCATTCTCTCGCCCAGCCTTGCGGAGGGAGGCGGTGACCCCAGTGCGGCAAGCCAGGTGCGACGCCTGTGGCACGGCATCTTCAACTATACCCGTTGGGTGATCGGCACGGTGACCGGGCTCGTGGTGCTGATGATCGGCTTTGATTCCGCAGGGCTGCTGACGCCGCAGTTCCGGCTTATCGTCAACGGCTTCATCGAGGTGATCGGCCTCGTCTGCGTCTATGGCGGCGCTGCCTACATGATCTGCCAGCCCACCCGGCCCGAGGCCCGGCTGGTGGCAGTCGATTCCACCGCCGCCCGCAGCCTTGTCGTGATCACGGCGCTCGCGTCCTTCATCTACAGTGCGGGAACGGCGCTGACCAATATCGCGACCGATCTCTCGATCCCCGTCACTTTCGCGGTCTTCCTCTCGGCCCTCAGCGCGCTCACGCTCGTGCTCCTCATTGCCCTTGCGATGATCATCATCCGGACCGAGGCCAAGAAAGGCCTCGGCGAGAGCGACACCACATACTTCCTCATCTGGATCCTGAAGTTCACGCCGCTCATCTGGATCCTGCTTGCGGTCTCGCTCATTGCGCTTGTCTTCGGCTTCATCGCGCTTTCGCTCTTCATCGCCGGCAACATTCTTGAAAGCGCCATGCTGGCGGTGATCCTCGGCGTTCTGCATGCCTTCGCCCATGCGATTGCGGATGCAGCGGGCGATCCCAACACCCGCACCGGCCAGAAGTTCCAGCGCATCACCTCCTGGTCGGAGGAGGGCACGCGCCGCGCCATTCTCGTTTTCCGCACCGTGGTCGACATCGGCGTGTCGCTGGCGGCCATCCTCGGCCTCGGGGCCCTGTGGGCAGTTTCACTGGTGGACTTTGCCACCCTGGTGCGCGGCGCGGCCAGCGGCTTCCAGATCGGCAACATCTCGATCAGCCCCGGGTCACTGCTCGCGGCTCTCGTGATCCTCCTCCTCGGCATCGCCATCACCCGCTATGTCACCTCGTGGCTGCAGGGCCGGGTGCTTTCGGCGACGAAGCTCGACAAGGGCGCGCAGGACTCGATCCGCATGACCGCCGGCTATGCCGGCTATTTCATTGCCGCGGCGATTGCCCTTTCCGCAGCGGGCGTGAACTTCTCGAACCTCGCGCTGATCGCCGGTGCCCTCGGCCTTGGTATCGGTCTCGGCTTCCAACAGATCGTCACCAATTTCGTCTCCGGCCTGATCCTGCTGGCCGAGCGCCCCATCCGCATCGGCGACTGGGTGGTGACCTCGGTGGGCGAAGGGATCGTCAAGCGGATCAATGTCCGCGCCACCGAAGTCGAAACCTTCGACCGCAGCTCGATCATCATTCCCAATTCCAACTTCATCAACAACCCGGTGGTGAACTGGACGCTGCGCGACACCATCGGCCATTTCTCCGTGCCGGTGTCGGTGAGCTACGATGCCGATCCCGACATGGTGGTGAAGACCCTGCTGGAGATTGCTGGCGCCCATCCGAAGCTCATGCGTCATCCCGGACCCGACGTTACACTCGTGAAGCTGACGCCCCAAGGCATGGACTTCGCGCTTGGAGGGCAACTCCGCAATGTTCTGGACAGCGGTACTGTCACCAGTGAATTGCGGATGGAAATCGTGCGCCGCCTCGGCAAGAAGTTCCTTCACATTCCATCAGGGCAGGGCGCCAAGGCAACAAAATGAACGACGACATCTACCAGCGCTACACCGAGATGACGGGGCTCGAATTCCTGCGCGAACTCATTGCCCGCGGCGATGCCTCGCCCATGGGGCAGCTGATGAACCTGCGCGTGGTGGACGTGTCGGAGGGCCGCGCCGTGGTGGAAGGCATTCCGGATGCCCGCTTCTACAACACCATGCGGCGCATGCACGGCGGTTTCGCTGCCACCCTGATCGACACGGGGCTCGGCTGCGCCGTCATGTCAAAGCTCGGCAAGGGCGTGGGTTATGGAACCATCGAGCTCAAGGTCAATTTCGTCCGCAAGATCGACGTGGAGACGGGGCCTGTGATCTGCACGGCCACGGTGCTGCATGCCGGGCGCACCATGCTGACGGCGGAATGCAAGGTGACGGACAAGGCAGGCCAGCTTTGCGCCCACGGCTCCGGCACTTTCCTCGTTTATCCCAAGCAGGGGTAACGACCGCTGTCACAGCTTGTGGCGTTCGTGCCCCACCGGTTCAGCGTGGGCCACCACGCGGGCAACATTGTCCACCGCCTCCATCAGCCTGACCTCGATCCGGTCCACCACGTCGTGCACGGCCTGAACCGGAGTCTCTGGGGCAAAGCGGCAGTGATAGTGCACGAACAGGCCTTCTTCCGTGGCGCGGATGCGGATGTTGTGGAGATCGCTGAGCTGCTTCTCCTTCTTCGCCAGCTTCTCGAGCGCGGCCATGATCTCGGTGCGCACCCGGGCCGGCGCCTCCTGCCCATGCAGCAGCGCCGGGGGCCGCGGTTCGATATGGCTCTCCACCTCGACATTGCCGCCGAGGCCGTCGCGGATCGCTTCTTCCAGCGCCGTGGCCTGGGCGTGAGCCTGCGCGAGGGAGGTGTCGCCGTCGACCTCGAAGTCGAAGCTCACGGCCAGCCGCTCATCAGTAACCTGGATGGTGACATGATGAATGGCGGCATCATGGGCAGTGGCGATGTGCATGATCTTGTCGTGCGCCGTCTCGTCGTCGATCTCCACCGGGTTGGTGGAGACGTTCACGTCTGCCGAAGGGTGCTGCTTCAGGATCTCGCGCACCACCTCCTGCTTGATCTCGACGATGCGCGAGACGTGAAGCGTGCGGGCAACGTCAATGGTGAGTTCGGCGAAGAGCACGGGGCCCGCGGGCCTTGCCCGGACGGCTGAGACAGAAAGCACGCCATCCACCTCCTGCGCGATGTTCGACAGGCTGAGGGCCAGACCTGCGGGTGCTGCGTCAAGCAGTGTGGCCAGCGTGCGTCGGCCCAAGCCGTAGGCCGCATGCGCCACGAACACGGCGACCACGAGGGCCGCAGCAGGGTCCGCCCAGGCGTAGCCAGCATAGCTGAGGCCGAGGCCCGCGAGCACGGCGCAGGAACTCCACATGTCGGCGCGGAAGTGCAGAGCATCGGCCGCAAGCGCATCGCTCTGCGTCTTGTCGGCGGTCTTCTGCAGCGCATTCGAGCGGTTGAAATCGATGATGATGGAGCCCACCACGACGGCGATGATCCACCAGCTGATCTCGACGTCGTGGCCACCCTTCGTCAGGCGAAGCAGGGCCTCGTAGACGATCCAGCCGGTGACACCGAAGAGCATGGCGGTCTCGATCAGCGCCGCGACGCTTTCCATCTTGGCATGGCCGAAGGGATGGTCCTCGTCGGCCGGGCGTTCGGCATAGCGGATCGCGAAGAAGGTGACCGCGGTCGCCACGAAATCCAGCGTGCTGTGGAAGGCTTCCGACAAGAGACCGAGAGATCCGGAGACGAATGCTGCCACGAACTTCGCCGAGGCCAAAAGAAAGCTGGCCAGCAGGGACCACGCCGCAACCGTGGTCTTCTCGCCCGTGTGGCTTTCGTTATGATGGCTACCGCTCACAAAATCCCCTTATATTACCGTGAGTTGAAATGACGTGTGCAACCTCTAGATGCTTTAAAATAGAAGTTGTGCGTATATGTTCCGGCGACGTCCCAATCGGCAGAACAATGGCGTCTCCACACTCTCCATCACAAGCCCAAACCACTCTCCGCAGCAGTCCCCAGGAAGCGGCACAGTACATCGCCGACATGGTGATGGAACTGCGGAATCTCGCGAAGGCCGAGAAGCTTCATGCCCTGCGCGAATATCTCGAGGTTGCCTATTACGAAGCCTTCATGCAGGCGCACAAGACCGAAGTGCCACCGGGTGAACAGGAATATCTCGAACAGCTGGCGCAAGACGTGCGCCGTTCGGAAGCGCCGTGAGTTTCAATCGGCGGTGTCGTCTGCGCTCACCCGCTGCTTCACCTCGCGCTCGCGGAAGAAGATGTAGAGGCCGGCGCAGACGATGAAGCCCGCCCCGATCCAGGTGGGCGTGTCCGGCAACTGCCCCCAGATGAGGAAGCCGAAGAGCGTGGCCCACACCAGTGAGGTATAGGAGAAGGGCGCAACCACGCTGGCGGGCGCATAGCGGAAGGCGCGGATGATGAAGAAATGTCCGAGCGCGCCGGCAAAGCCGCTCCCCACCATCAGGCACCAGCCGAAGAGATCCGGTGTCTGCCAATGGGCCGGCAGCAGGATGCTGGAAACGAGCGCGCCACCCGCCGCAGTGAAGAGCAGGCTTGTCAGCGGATCGTCGAAGCGCACCTGCCGGGTGGCGATCTGGTAGGAGGCATTGGTGAAGGCGGCGGCGAGCAGGAACAACACGCCCGTGGCGAAGCTTGCTTCCAGCGATTCCCACGGCCGCACCACGATCAACGCGCCCATGAAGCCCACCGCGATGCCCAGCCAGCGCCGCAACCCCACCTTCTCGCCCAGCACGGCAATCGACATCATGGTGACGATGATCGGCGTCAGGAACATGATGGTGGTGGCGGTGGCGAGCGGCAGGCGGCTGACGCCCGCATTGAAGAGGCCTGTCGTGGTCATGAGCAGCACGGTGCGGGTGAGCTGCACGCCTGGCACTGAACTGCGCGCCAGCTCCGGCAGGCGCCGCCCGCAGATGAGGGCGGCGAAGACGCTGGCGAAGAAGAACCGCGCCCACGTGACCTGCACCAGCGAATAGTGCTCGAGCGAATACTTCATGATGGTATCGAGCGAGATGAAGCACACCATCGTCGCCATCATGTAGAGGATGCCCCGGACGCGATTGTCCTGCAGCACGGGTGCTGCCGGCTTTACCTGGTCAGGATGGAGGTCGGGGGCTTCGGAGGTCATCGCCAGCGGGCTAGCGGAGGCACAGGCGCAAGGCCAGTGCTGGTTCGCCGGGGCCCCCTGCACAGGCTTGCATGGCAGCGGCTTCAGGGAAGCTTGCCGCCCAGCTCGTCCTCCACGTGCGCCATGATGATCTCGTCAAAGGTGTTCTCGGAGGAGAAGCCCAGGTCGCGGGCACGCTTGGCGTTGAAGTTCTGGGGCCAGCCCGAAACGATGCGGCGGATGGTGTCGTCAGGCTGACGTTTGATCAGCGCCGTCACCTTCTTGCCGGCGATGCGCTCGAGGGCGGCGATCTGCTCGGCCACGGTGCAGGAGAGACCAGGAAGGGTGAGCGCCCGGCGGTTGCCAAGGGCTGCACCTCCCATTTCCGCCGCCTGCACCAGGAAGCCCACCGCGGCCCGTGGCGAGGCGTGCCAGTGGCGCACCGTGTCATCCACGGGCAACACGGCCTCCATGCCGTTCAGGGGTTCACGGATGATGTTGGAAAAGAATCCGGAGGCCGCCTTGTTCGGCTTGCCGGGGCGCACGCAAACGGTCGGCATGCGGAGCGACATGCCATCGACGAAGCCCTTTCGCGAATAGTCGGAGATGAGCAGTTCGCAGATCGCCTTCTGTGTGCCGTAGGAGGTGAGAGGCGCGGTGAGGAATTCGTCACCGATCGCATCCGGAAACGGCGCGCCGAAAACGGCAATCGACGAGGTGAAGACGAGCCGCGGTACCGGGTTCGCCGCTGCCTTGCGAATGGCTTCGAGAAGATTGCGCGTGCCGTCGAGATTGACGCGATAGCCCTTCTCGAAATCCGCTTCGGCCTCGCCAGAGACGATGGCGGCGAGATGGAAAATCAGGTCCGGCTTCCACGCGACGAGCTTCTCGGCCTCGCCCGTGTCGGAGAGATCACCGAGATGGGTTTCGACTGCGAAGCCTGCGGCGGGCGGCGGCGGCGCCAGCACCACGTCGTGGCGGAGCAAGGCGCTGATCTTGGCCTTGCCGATCACGCCGTCACGGGCCAGCCGAAGCGCCAGCTTGTGGCCCAGCATTCCCGCCGCGCCGATGATTGCAACTCTCATGTCTTGATCTCCCATTCTTGCAGGCATCAAACCGCAGCGGCCCAAGCCCGACAAGGCGGTTTAACGTAAGGTGAGCCATTCGGCGAAGGAGTTACGCGAATCAATGACTTGGGTTAGGGAGGTTCACTGAAACTCTGGCGCGACGTTGTTGCACGGTTGCAAAAACCGGACGTCAGGGAGGGGGAACTGCAATGGAACGGCACATGCAGACGGCTTCCGGTGACCAGCAGGCAATCGACGTCCTTGGCACCGCCCTGATGAGGGCGACAGGGGTGATTTCGGCACTCACCGCATGCCAGGACCAGGCGAAAGGAAATTTTGCCTTGAGCGGCCCCTTCGTGCTGCAGGCGATTGCGGCGCTCGAGGGCTTCGTGAACGATGCCCGCAACGCCTTCTTCGATCTCTATGCACGGGGTGAGCAGGCCGCGAGCAAGACAGCCACTCGTGCCGAACCGCAGCCGGCCTTCCAGCCATTGGTTGAGCCCGCGGACCCGTCACTGTTCGTGATGGGTGACCAGGCAGGCTCCGCCGGCGTGCTGCCGGATTTCTACGAGATCCGCCGCCGTGAGTCCGCCCAGCCTGCCGCGGCACATGGAGATTATCCGTCCACGGATGAAATCGCCCACACCTACGAAGCGCTGCTGCGCAAGGTGACGGCGGCAGAGGTGTTTGCCGCGGGGCAGGGGATGGGCGAGGATGAGCGCAACAACCCGCTTCTGCCGCTGCTGAAGAGCCTGCGCAGCGACCTCGAACGGATTCGTGCGGCCTGAGCGCCGAGGAGAGCGGGTGAGTCGGGGCGGCCGAGCGCCTTGACGGTTCTGAATGTCATTCAGATTTCACTAAACCAGCCTGCTGAATGCCTCTATTCTAAAATCGTGCATTTGGGTGATCGAAACAACCGAAACGTGTATTTAACTGCGTTTCTGTCGCGGAAATGGCGTGAACAGAATTCAACTTCACAGAAAACATTGAGTTTCATACAGTTTTGTTCAGGTCTAAGCTGACCGCGGTTTCCGTCAAACGGTTTTCAGAGATGGAAATCACACAAACAACAAGTCACCGGGGGCAAAGGTGGCGAACAGAAAGAATGTAACAATTGGGGAGTTGTTGCTTTGAATAATACCGTCGTCACACTCGACGAGATCGCCGGTGCCCTTCACAAGGGACGCGACGAAGTGGTCTCGATGATGCAGGCGCTGCAAGCGCTCGGGTTTCCGAAACCCGTTCATGGTGAGTCCTTTCCCCTTCCTCAGGTCCTGGACTGGCTGGTCGCCCAGCAGGAAATGAATCTCGCCCTCGTGACCATGCTCTCCCAAAAACTGGAATGACCCTTCGTTCGCGTGCAGCTGCCCGCGTTCAGATGAAGGTGTAACACCCCGGTGCGATGCCGGGGCTTAACCGCTTGTTAACCGTGCGGTCAGCCGGTGTGACGTCATGGCAGGGGACTTGCAGCGTCCCGGACCAGACGAGACATCAGGAGTAGTCCCATGGTCGGCAGAGCGAATGTATTGAACCCGAAGACGGTCCGCGGCAGTTTCCAACCCGGTGCGGTTTCTTCGCGCCGCCGCAGCGACGTCGCACGCCCCGAAGCGATGAGCGGCCCGGGAGATGAAATTCTGCTGCAGCTCCGCAATCTTCTGCTCGGCAGTGCCCAGCAGGAAAGCGAAGCGCAGTATGGCGCGCTCGTTGACAAGCTCGAGAGCCACGCCACGCAGAATGCCGACAGGATGCAGGCCCTTGAGGGCCGCCTGAAGTCTGCCGCCGCCGCAACGGCCGGCCTCCGCAACGATTATGACGCCCTCGACAGCACTTTCAACCGCTTCATCGAGGCGGCCGGCCGCGAGCGCGAGGAACTGCGCACCACCTTCATCCAGGCGATGGAGGATCTCGAGGCGGAAATGGACAGCAAGGTCGAAGCCCTCACCAAGTCGGTATGGACCAAAATGCAACAATCTGCGTCAGTTTCGGACCGCGCCTTCAAGGAACTGGCCGAAGAGGCCGACATGCTGAAGCGCGAAATCGTGGAGCACAGCCGCACGGTTAACGCCTCGACCGACAAGATCTTCGAACAGCGCATCGCCCAGTGGCGCGCAGAGATCGACGATGACCGCGCCGACGACATGCGCAAGGTGGCATCCGCCCTTCTTGATCTCGGCACGATGATCGACCCCACGCACCGCAAGCGCTGATAACCGCTGCACCTCAAGGATCACCACACGGCCCCTGCCAGTCAGAGGCCGTTTTCGTTTGAGGACGCGGGATGCACGGCCGATTGGCCGCAGAACGATCACTGCGGGAAACCGGGAACCCGGAATGCAGTCCTGCGTTGAGGGAGGTGCAAAGGCCCGGACAGCGGGCCGCGATGTAACACGTTCAGGGACACACCATGACCACCAAAGCCACCGGCGGCATCGACCGCGCGCAGCTTGCCGCGCTGCTGAATGAAGATCTCTCCCGCGAGTATCAGGCCATTATTGCCTACGTTATCTACTCCCAAGCCCTGAAGGGCGCGAAGTACATGCCCATTGCGGACCAGCTCCAGACCCATGCAGCAGAAGAACTGAAGCACGCGCTCACCATCGCACGGCAGATCGATTACCTCGGTGGCATGCCGACAGCGACGGTGAAGCCCGTGAAGCTCACCGAGAATTCCGAGGAGATGCTGCGGGCGGACCTGCAGAACGAGGTTGATACGATCAAGGCCTACCGCGAGCGCATCAAGCAATGCGAGGCGCTGGGCGAATTTGCGATTGCCGAACACATCCGCGAAATCCTGCTGGACGAGCAGGACCATCTCATCGATCTGGCGACAGCCCTGGGCGAGAATGCACCGGACCTGACGAAATAAGGCGCGGAACCTGTTGCGCTGCCTGCCGTTCCCATCAGGACAGAGATGGAGAATGGCAATGACCTATGCGCACATGGAACGGAGCGCCGTCGACGGCTTCACGGGCATCAACCTGACCGGGCAGGAGGTCCTGGCTTTCGTCGTGGCAACGATCATGGCCTTGGGGCCCTTGACCGCCTATGCGCTCGGGTTGGGTGCTTAGGGCGCCCCTCGGACAGACCGGGACTCACGCCGGCGGAAGACACGGATTTGCTTGGTAAGCTCGGGCCAAGGCCGGTCTGCAAATCTGAAATCATGAAAATCAATGTTCCGTCTGGCCCGATCCGGTGCGTGCCATGCTGATGCATGTCCGGCTGATGTTTGCGGCAGTGGTTGCTCTCGCAGCAATGGCGGGAAATGCCGCGTCAGGCGATGTACCACGCACGTCGTCGAAGGCCGGCGTGTTCGGCCACATTTCCACAAGCTACCTTCTCAAGGACCCGGCAGAGTCCTGGAAGCTCGATACCGGCTACACGGAAGCCGGGTTGGGCGACGGTTTTATCGGCGATGGCAGACTGGGATATCGCTGGTCGGACTGGGATGTTGCCGTGGGAGGGCAGGTCGCAGATCTTTCACGGGGTGATGCATCGCATGATCTGTTTTCGGACTTTTACCTGAGCGCCAACCATTTTGCGCTCGATGGTGAAATCGGGCACAGGGTGGTGCTTGGAGCTGCTGATGTCCGGACCCATTTCGGGCTGCGCTATGCAGAATGGGCCCATGAGGTGTCTTTCCCGGGCCTGGGAGGGCTCGTTCGACACGACTTCCGTGGTTTGGGTCCGCGGCTGGGCATCAGTACTGTGACGCCCGTATCGGACAATCTCTCCTTGGAATTCGACGTAGCGGCCTCGCTGCTGTTCGGAAAGAACAGGACCCAGTCCATCTCGTTCTGGAATTGCAGCGACTGCACGACCGAACACGTAACGGCCGTCAATCTTGAAGGATCGGCCGGCATCGGTCTCGATCTCGGTCAATCAGTGCATGCCGTGGCCGGTTGGCAAGGACAGTATTGGGGAGACGTCAATGTCGCCATTACAGACGAAAGCGGCCTCGGTGAAAACGTGAGCAGCAGCGGCCATTTCATGACAGGTCCGTCTCTCAGGTTCGCGTTCTAGCAACTTGCCTGAGCGCACGCACGTCAGTGCCATTCCATGAAAGCTTGGCGGAGGGGGAGGGAGCAAAACTAAGGAAATAAGGTATTGCAAGGACTCCATAAATGTGGAGCGCAAGAAGTTATGTCCTAGCTGATGTCCTAGTTGCTGCGGCTATAACCCTATGGGTTTGACGCATCCTCAGTTCTTGACTGCGTCAAGTCACCATATCTGGCATCTGCTCACCGAGGTCGTGGTATATCGCGGTCCAATCGGAGACTGCCACCGGACTTTCATCCGGGGCCTTCAGCGGCGCCATGGCTACGGCCGAATAGAGGAGGAGGATCCCCGAGCTGCGGTTTAGAATTGACCTCGGCCGCCGCTCCTTGATCCTGTCTATGATGTATGGCTTTTCTCGGAGCAGTGCCTCGATACTTTCCACCTTCGAACTCTCCCACTGCTTGTAGTGGTCAATGATCAACTCATTGAGAGCCGAGCCCTCGCTCGCCGTGCCGAAGTGTTTCAGGTAAGCCACGTCAATCTCTCGGAGCAACTCTGCGGCCGGCTTGATCTCCTCCGAGATGAGTTTCCTCACTGCTGAGAAGTAGTCTGATGTTGCCTCAATCAGGGCCATACTTTTGGCCGCGGCGCGCTCGACTTTCGGGCTAGCGGCAACGCTTGGCTTATAGAGGGTGTCGTGGGTCAGTTCGCTATAGGCATGCTGAAGCAACGTCCTAATCTGGACCTCGCAAGCCATGTCGGGCCTTATCTCTTGCCCTTCGGACGTCAAGATTGCTCGGCTCCACACATTGTAGTGGACTGACTGGTAGTCGAAGACAAATGGCTTCGCGAGACGCTCTGCCTCGAAGTCCCTTGACTTCTTGGCCTCCCAAGACGCCTCACTGCTCAGAGCAGCCTCAACAACCGCTATGTCATCGACATGCAGAACCACGAACCTTATGCCGACCTTGTCCTCTACACCTTCGTAAGGGTTTTTATAGTTCTTCCGCTGGAAAGCTTTTGCCAGAAGTGACTTCTCTTCCTTCACCCGGGGTACCGGTTTGATCTTAAGGAAGAGTTCAAAGTCATGTTGATCCATCGATGCACGCAGTTTGGCTTCGATGGTCTCTAGCACATGCGCGCCCCAAGCGGCGTAGGACGGCCTTTCGCGTCTCCACCTGTCTAGGAACTTGTCTTCAGCATCGCTCATGTCTCATCCATCGGACCACCGAATACGAGTATTTGTGTGGCCTCCTCGATCCGATCTGTGTGGCGGTTCGTCGCTTTCACACGGTCTATTGTCACGGACTCTGCAAATACGTCGGGAGCTGCGGAGAACTCAATGTCGTGGCCGATCCTGAACCGTCGGCGCTTCAACTCCGACTTCATCCGCGACGTATCGCGGACAATCGCATTTTGCGACACGCCCTTACGAACGGCATGCCTTGTATAGTCGTCTGCAATCTCTGGAGGAATGTAGCGGGTGGCAAAGTCTCTCACCGAGAACTGCGGGGCTTGCTCGTCCCTGACGAAAGAAAAGAGTGCGTCCATCAAGTTGCGACGCTTCGCGGCGTCCACGTCTGCCGACTTGATGTATTCCTTTGTCACTCTGAAGAACTTCTGGGTTTCCTGGGCGCCATCTTTAGGAATTGAGCACCCCATGAAACTCTCGTAAAAATAGACTGCGGCCTTGTCACGCTGCGTCGCGGAAAGGTTGTTGTCGAAAGCGAAGGCTTGCCATGACTGCACGTCATCCGGATCTTTAGTCTTTATCATCATCGCGACCTTGTAGAAGCGTGATGACTTGGTCAGATAGATGTCGTTCAGGAGTTCCAACATCGACTTCTTGCCGCGATGGAAACCGGTCTGCCGCTCCGCCTTAACGACTATGATATAGGGGAAATTTTGTGGCCCGACTGTGCCCGATATCACCAGCACCATTCCACCAACGATGTTCTGATATTTCTGCGCGTCGGCAAGCAGGTCGGCGAGATCGGTGCTTGCATGAACAAAGAGAGTGGGCGAGTCGACGATGGCCTTGGCGCGCCCAAAGAAGCTCGCAGAGTCAGTCTTCTCAATCGAAAGCTCAAGGCACTGGCTGGCCGTCGTGAGAGCCGATACTATTCGGTCGCAAATCTCTTCCTTCTCCTGTTGGCCTAAGTTCTCAACAGATTGGCTCAGTTTTGGCGGCAACTTCTGTTTCGTGGCATCCCTTTGCAGCACCTCGTGGACGATCACCTGCTGTATCGTCAGATTTTCGAACTTCATATTCGCTCCTCGCTTCTCGTGCGAGCCGGAGAGCAATTTACGGGCCGCCTCTTTAGGCGGTACGAGAGAGTAAAAGTCCTCCCAATCTGTCGCAATCCGGCCTCTCCCAAGGCCCGCATGCTCGCCCAAGGCTGGAAGGTAGGCAAGGGGGCCGGCAGTACCAAAGGTTGTGGTCCCGCTCATTACAAAGCCTCATGCAACTTGCGGGGCAACACGTAACCTTGCCCGCGTTCCTCCTGCATTCGCTTCTTCTGCCGGCCCAGATAGCCTGGGTTCGAGGCCTCACGCAGCGAGTTGTTGAAGAAGAAGTCGACGGCGAAGCAAGCAATCAGAGTCCGCAGACAGGACGAATAAGCAAACCAAAATGTAGAATATGTCGTTCGACAACTTTCTCCTATGCAGACATTAAATTCCTAGACAATCGGAATGGCTGTGTTACTCTCTGAATCAAGAGAGAGGTCATCGCCATGCAAACAGCCGTCACACAAGCCTTCCGCCGGATCCGCCGCACTGACGCGGTGCTCGACATTCACATTGCCGGCGATGACATGGCCAGGGCGGAGCAGGTGGCCGCTGACCTTGACGCCGATTATGAGGTTTTTGCCACGCTGCCGGCCGTCACAGCCCGCGATGTAACTCTGAAGGCAAAAGAGGCCATTTCCAGTTTGCGCGCCTTTGGCTATGACAATGAGGCCGAGATTGCCCGAGCATTCTTCGGCCAGCGCCAGCCGCGCGATGCGGCATGGCTGAATGACCTGCGCACTCTGATAGCTGGCCTTGAGCTCCTGGCGCCCGGTGACACCTATGCGTTGACCTGCCTCCGATCGATCATCGCTGGCCTTGGCAAGCCGCGCCTCGTTTGAGGTGCGGCCATGGCCAAGAGACGGACGAGGCTAGGGCCGTTCGACCATCCCGCCCCCGATGACTTCAATTATGCGAGATTGATCCATGCGCTTCGCCTGGCCCATGAGGAGACCATGCGCTTCTGGCGAGAGTGCGGGCTCCGCAATCCTGCCAGCAATGAGGCCCAGGCGCTTATGCTTCAACTGCGCGCCGTTGCAGCGCTGACCAGAGTGTCCGGTGCCGAGGCCGCCGTCGCTCCGCCTATCCACTCCCACTCCACCGGTGGCCACCCCACCCCCGAGGCGGGGGCTAGATCGTCGGAGGGGGAAAGCCCCTAGTGTGGCTCTCCCAAATTTGCGTTATCCGAAAACCTAGGTCACTTCGACAGGAGCTTGGCCAAGATCGCGCTTATTGTGATATCCGGCCCAGAGTCATCTTTGACAATGCCGTCTGCAGTTGAACTAAAGATACTGGCCAACACGATTTGCCGATCATCCTTTTCGGTTTTGTCTACGCCGGTCAGCGCAAGGTACGTTTGCAGGAGCATGGATTTTTCCTCCGCGTAGTTTCTCAAATGTCGCTCCGACAAAACAATTTTGAGAAGCACACGGAGTATCCAGAGGCATGCTGTAGTGGAGAAAAGAGCTACCGCAACATAGAAAAAGTGATCAAGCTTGATCTCGGTCCCTATGTTTATTGACACCCACGTGAAAATTACAAACAGGAGGATGGCAGAACAGATCGATGCAATCGCCAACCAACCAGTAGCACTCTCTATTCGACGTTCATGCTCAGCCGCGCGATTCTTCCAGTACTCCACAGGTGCTTTGAGAGACATATGTGTTTCGTAGGTCTTCTTTAGAATCTCGAAATCGCTAGCCAAACGCTGAAATGTCTGCGACTCCTCTTCAAAGAACTCTCTGCCATCGTCTTGGATCTCTCCGATGGACGAACCACCTTTTTCAACGAAATCGACAATCGCCTTTTCAGCTTCAGCAATCTTCAATTTGAATTCTTCGACTAAGTTCAAACTCGACTGACTATGCTCTTCAAACAGCTCCTCCATTGCCTTTCGTGCAAGAGCGGACGATTTGGAGTTCACACCGTTCTGGTGGAGCATAGTTTCGACCATGCCAGCAATCAGTAATCTATCCTGCTCAGTCCGTCCTCCATCCCCACCGTCAGGCCATCCCACAAATGTACCCAGCGCGCCAAACGACGTGATTGGTCCCCTCCGAATATGCAGATCGCTTATGAATTTTCCCGTTGGAGAAGTTGACAGAACAGCGCGATCTCCTAGCACTTGGGCTGCGCTCTTTAACTGATTCAGGGATTGCATTCGTTGGTCTTCGGTTAGTGAGACGTTGTTCGCACTGTTTGCCAGATCCCTGAACTTATTGAAGCTGTCGCGCCACCGCGCCAGAAACTGGTTTGCATACTGATGATTGGTCGAAGGCATCCCGTCGACCCATGACCAAAATTCTCTCTCCTGACCAATCCATGTAATGGCGGATTCGAGGTCATAGAATACCTTTCTTGAGCCGTCATTCCGATAAATGATTTCTATGAGTGGCGTTCTTGATTCAGCCATTTGTTGATCCCCAGCTCTTGGACGGCGAATTCGATTTTTGCCCGGTTCTGTGCTAATTTCTAGCACGCAAGTCGTTATCCCCGGAGGTCGCTGCGCCGGATTTCCCCCGCTTTCCACTGCGGGCCAAACCCCGGAGCACTGCCATGGCCTCTATGAACCTCCCCGACGGGCGCGTTATCAAATTTCCAGACGGCCTCACCTATGACCAAGTTTCGGCAATCGCCAATGCCGCGATGGCCGAGAAACAGCCGGAACAACAGCCGGCCGCCAAGCCGGTCCGTTTGCAAATCGGCGAGCGCATTGTCGAGGTTGACCGATCCTTCCTGGGCCTCAGCCCCGAGGAGCAGCAAAAGACCGTCGACGAGATCGATGCTTCGATCCGGTCTGGCAAGACAGAGTCTACTCCGACGCCAAAGCCCGTCTTCACAATCCAGACCCCGTCTGGCCGCAAACTGACGATCGAAGCCGCCGACGAGGCCACAGCCCTCCATGGCGCCCGGGAGTGGGAAGAGCAGAATGCAGGACCGCAACAGGGCCGTCCTGACGAGATCAACGTGGAATTCGGAGGCGGCCAAGGGCGCGTGGCTCCGAAGTCCAATCTCGAAACCAAGATTCCCCCCAACGACATCCAGTCCGGTGACAGCAAGCTCGTTCACCGCGGCAAGCTCATGGGCCAGGCCGTGGGGCAGGGCGTGGTCGGCGATCTTCTCGGCTTGCCTGCGGATTTCAAGAACATGGTCGATTGGGCCACTGGCAAGGCCGTGAACGCGGGGGTTGCCGGATTGAATGCCACAGCCGTTCCCCTGGTCAACAAGGCCATGGAAGCCGCGGGTGTCGATGCGCAGCTGCCAGACGTGCCTTATCTGCCGGACTTTGAGCAGCGCCAAGTTGATAGCCGCAAGCTCGGCGAGGCCGCTGCGAAGGATGTCAGCGACTGGACCGGGATCGACAAAGATGCGCTGGCCAAAGTGGCCAACTTCTCCATGCCCGGCGGCGAGGAGATCGGACAGATGGCGAACGATTCCTCAAAAGCGCTCGGCTATGAGCCGGCAGTCCCTCAGTCGAGCGGCGAGCGCTTGGCTTACGAGGCCACGAGGCTTGGCTCTGGCGCCCTCAGCATGGGCGGCGCACTGCGCTCAGGAGCGAAGACACTGGAAGCGGCCGGCAAGGTCGCTGGCGAAATGCCAGCGCTCGTGAGGCCCTATCTCAAATCGCCCAACCGCGCCTTGGCCGGTGACGTGGCAGGCGGCGTTGGCTCGGCCACTGCCTTGCACGCCTTAGCCGAGAATGCTCCTGATCAGTTGAAGGAAAGCGTGCCTCTCCGCGTGCTTGTGGCGGCTCTCGGCGGACATGCGGGCAACACGGCCCTGAAGACAGCAGCGTCCGCGAAGTCGGTGGCGCAGAAGGCGGGTAACTGGATGCCTGATTCCAATCCCCTCTTGCGGGATCCTGAAACGGGGCGTGCTCCTCGACAGCGAAACGTATCCCATGCAGCCGAATTTCTTCAGAAGCGAGCCACTGATCCTGCAGCTGCTGCAGAGGCAATAGCCAAGAATCAGAACTATTTTGAGGAAGTCGGAGGCGCCATGCCCACGAGCGGGCTGATTTCGGACGACCTCGGGCTCCAGATGGTTGAAAAAGCCTTCCGGAACGCCGATCCGCTGAGCTTCGCCGAACGTGACAAGGCGCTCCGCAGTTCTGCGGCTCAGGATGTCGCCGCCACCCGGCCGGAGGGCGCTAACCCGCTCGAGGCTCGTTCCACAGCCACCTCCATCCGCAATGAGGCTCTGCGCACGGCCAACTATTCAAAACGCACTGCTGAGGCAAATGCGGCGGCCGCAGACGCATCCGAACGGCAATTGGCGCAGGACTATCAGCCGTACGCCGGTGTCGGACCCACCGCGAGCGAGGACCTCGACCGGGTGCTAGTCGACTCCGTGCTCAAGCCGCTTCAAGACCGCAAGAACCAGCTGTTCGAGGGGATCGACCCCTCGGGCACGGTCCAGCGTGATCTCGCGCCGATCTCGGACCTGGCCAAGGTGCTGCTCGACAATGCCAAAGGCCAGCCGGACGCCGTGCGTCAGCAGATGCTGCCCGAAAGCCTCCTCAAGGACTTCATCGCCAAGGCCGAGAAGGGCGACACGATGAGTTTCCGCGATCTCAACGATACGCGGGCAGCGATCTCCGGCATGGAGCGCCAGGCCACGGCCAATTCGCAATTCCCCCTGGCCCGAAACCTCGGGCAGCTGAAGTCCGCGATCTCCGACGACGCCAGGACGCTGGCCTCGGAGGGCAGCGACGCCGGCGACCGGGCCCTTGAGGCCATGCGCTTCTATCAGGAGGAGTTTGCGCCGCTCTTTGCCCGGGGCGAGGGCGGGGAGTTCCGCAAGGACTTCAACCGGGACAACTTCAGAACCAAGACCCCGCCGACGGCCACGGCCGGCCGCTTCCTGCGAGATGGCCCCGGCGGCAAGGAGGCGGCAGCGTCCCTGCAGAAGATCCTCGCAGCCTCACCCAAGGGCGCTGAAGGCGCAGACGCCGCCCGGCGTTACGTGCTCTCCGACATGGCCAAGGCCGTTGGCGCCGACGGCAAGATTTCCGAGACGGCGCTTCGCAGATGGATCAGCAATCGCTCGGGCATGCTGTCTCAGGTCCCGGAGATCGAGAAGGAAGTGAAGGGCGTGCTCGACGAGGTCGTGTCCCGGTCGGCCAAGACCGGCCAAATGCGGATGCAGGTCGAGAACGCGGCTGCCTCGCTTAACCGCACCCAGCGCGACATGGACAAGTCGGCACTTTCTCTGCTGATCGACACGGACCCGAAGCGCGCGGCCGAAGCCGTGCTCAATTCCAAGGATCCAGTTGGTGCCGCGGTGCAGTTGCGCAAGGCGTTCGACGGCAATGTGCCGGCGGAGCGGGGCTGGAAGGCAGCCGTTTCCGACTACCTGGTCGAGCAGCTCGGCAGCAGTGGCAAGGCGGGTATTTCCGACGACCTGGACGCGGTGAGCCTCGAGAAGATTAACACGCTCTTCCGCAAGAACGAGGCGGCGCTGCGGACTATCTTTGGCGACGACGTGCGCTATCTCAATCAGGCGAGGCGGCGGCTCGAAGCGCTCTCAAACAAGAGCGTGCAGGCGGCCAAGGACAGCAAAGTTCCAAACCATAGCTTAATCCGGAAGGCCATCGCACCTCTCGATTTCATTTTCCGTCTTTGGTACGGCGCTCTGACTGGCGGCTCCATGAGCCGAAAGTTTCGCGGCATAGCGGAGAACTTCCCGGACACTACGGAGGCAACGAACCAGCTCGTCCGTCGTGCCTTGCTTGACCCTGAAATTGCGAAGCACTTGCTGACGAAGCCAACTGGCCATGGTGAGATTGTTGCCTGGAACCGCCGACTCAATCAGCTCATGGGATGGGCTGAAGCGGCTCGGGGCCTAGGACAAGAGAACTAGGGGTTGCTTGACGGCACAGCCCCCGAATGGCGAAAATGTCACTAACCAAGGAGAGCGGATTGGGCTTCTTTGAACGATGGTTTGCGAAGCGGCCCAAGCCGTCTGACCCGTCACGGTTAAATCGCGCCAAAGCCGCCAATGATGCAATCGACTACGTATTTAAGGGCGGCGATGGTGACCTGGAGATAGATGGCCTCCGCGTATGGTTGCACTACGTTGACGGCGCCGATCAGCCGAGCGAGCGGTGGGTGCAGCTCCGTCGAATTCATGCCTGGAATAATTGCCAGTACCTTGAGGGCTTCTGCGAGCTGAGGAACGAGCCCCGCACCTTTCGGCTGGACGGCATCGTCGACGTGGCCGACAGTTCGGGCGAAATCTATGAGCCGGTCGAGTTCTTCGCGCCTTACTTCAGGAACCCTGACGGCCGAACCCGTCATGTGATTGCCCGGATCGGGGACGAGCTCCGGCTCCTGGCCTTCATTGCAAGCGCCGATGGCGTTCTAGGCCGCAAGGAAGTCAATCTCATCATGCGTATCGCCGAGATCAGGGCGAATGACATGGGTATCGAACTCACAACCGCTCAACTCGCCGACCTGCGTCGATGGGCCAAGGCGCAAGACCCTGACGCGCAAGCTATGAAAGCGGCAATTGCCCGAATGGCCAAGACCGGCAACTCCGGTGACTACGAGGAAGTCTGGTCGTTGGTAGAGATCATCTGCGAGGCCGATGGCAAGGTGAAGCCTGAGGAGATAGAGGCGCTACGGGAGATCAGGGCGGCGATGGATGAGGAGTTCGCCGCATACAGCGGCTAGTCTCACATCTTCACGCACTTTCCGATAGCGATGTACGGGCTATCCTTGCCGTCATCAGCCCCGCCGACAAAACCATGGCCGTAGACGTGCTGAAATCGCAGCGTCGTGAAGTTCACGATGAATCCTATGCCAAGGCCACCGCATGCCACTTGCCCCATGTAGTTCCCGTTCTTGAATTTCTCCCGCCAACATGGGGCTGAGCTATAATTGTCACCCAAGCGAACGACGTCGTAATCCATACCGTCGGCTGGACTCCGCTGCCGTTGGCTGGGCTTCACCGCGTACTTCTCATCAGACACGTTGAAGTTCACGGACTGCCAGTCCTTGCCATCCCATTTGTAACCCGTGGCAGCATCCGCAACGCAAAGCAGCGTTTCCTGAGCGTCAGCGACCGGCGGGTCAAACACCCATGCGATCAGCAGTAAGGCAAAAGCCCCCACTCTGGCGGTTAGCATCCGTCAATTCTCCAACAATTCTTCGACAGGCGAAGGCGTGACGTCGGTGGCCACTTCGGCTCGCTTGGCCTCCTCCTCTTTCAATTTTTCTTCGAAATCTGAGATGAACTTCTGCAGGCGATCGATCGACCAACTATCCATTACGTCTCCCTCGGGGCCTTGAGTTCGGCCTGCCTCAAGGGCGCCATGGCCTGAGCGATCAAGGATGGCCTTCGCAACGTCGAGTCTAACTTTTGGCGATAGCTTTTCATCCGTGATCATCTGATCAAGGGCGGCCACCGCTTTGGGCGCGAGATCAATCCGAAGCCGGTCATCGAGGGCATTGCGGAGCTCGGCCGCAAATTCGCGACTGCGGCAAAGGTCCGTAACGCGGCGCGGGTCATAGCCAATCAAGCGTGCTGCTTCTGCCTGACTTTTGCCAGAGGCGAGATGCCAAGCGAACTCCCGGCTCGCCGCCGGACTGACTCCGGTTCGGCTCTTGGGCCTTCCGCGTGCGGGTAGAGTGTCCATGGTCATATCACGGCATTTTAACAGAAAAGGTCGCAAAAAGCGACCTGGCGGATCACTCTCGGCGAAAACCTCTCATCTGAAAGCTGCCGGCGCCAAGTCGCCCGCAGATGGCCTCGCGGCTGCGCGACGTTGGCTCAGGAACGACTTCGCACGCTTTGGCTCCTGATCATGCACCCTATCTGACGTGGCGCTGTGTGGCCAAATCTGCGTTGGCCTCAGGTCATGGCTTCGAGTTGCGGGTCGCCAGCTTCGGCCTGGGGCAAGCGCAACGCAGCTCCTGTAAAGCAACAAAGCAGTTCGCAGGCAGTGCGACCACCCATTGCTGTTGCAACAAAATGCAACGTGGCCACAGGGTAGGGGGCCGCAGCAGATGGCGGCCCATCTCCCGTAGGGAGAGACACAATCTGCTCAAAAAACCCATACAAAATGGCCTTTTCTTTCATCGGGCAGAATCTGCTCAAATCTGCTCGTCTGCCCAAATCCACCCATGGCCCAAATAGCCTTGATTTTCGGGCCTCAATTACCCAGGGCAGACGATAACTCTGCCCGTTTCTGCTCGTCTGCTGAGGGGAAAACCGTGCTCGAGTGGATATCGACATCTGCTCGATTTGCTGCGCCACTCTTGCCCGGAAAGTCGACGACGTTGTTGCTTGACAAAAGTTTGACACGGATTTTTCGATCCGCGTGCAATCCGTCATTCTTGCGAAAAACGAGCAGTCGACCGTTGCCCGCCGGCAGAGCCACCTTGTCAGCGACGGCCGCAGTGAAAAATTTCTCGTATCGGCTTTCATTCTCCAAGCCGTTCTTCTTGGCCTCCTCGACAATAGCGCGCTTGTAACGCGCCAGGAAAACCTCCTCACCCGGACGGACACCCGCCGCTTCCAAGACGTTGGCCGTGGTGGCCGCTTTGTCGTCCACAAACTCCTCGCCCGGCAAAGCCTCTTTCTTGACTCGGCTCTCGGTCTTCTCAAGCGATACCGGTGCGAGCACGCCCACCTTGTCGCCATTTGCGATCGTCATGCTCTCCCACTTCATCCAGAGGGGCTTGGCGCCGCGCTCAGTGGGCCCGAGGTTGTTCTTGGCCGTGTCGATGCGCAGGTAGTGTCCTTGGTGCTGCGGCTCGACGTGGTGAGCCTTGGCTTCCTTAGGGCTCATGGGCATGAGGGTCAGGACAACTCGTGCCTTGGCCACCATCGCACTGGCCCCGCGGACCGACTCCGCGTTGCCCGCGTGGCCATCGGAGCTCGCGTTCGGCAGCTTTCGGGTATGGGTGGCGATCACGACCGCGCAATTGCAGTCCTGCGCCAATTGAGTGAATACCCCCATGACCCGCTTGATAGCGTCGTTGTCGGATTCCGGTGCATCGTGGAGGTCTGCAAACGGGTCCAAGATCAACAACCCGATCTGTTGTTTCACGATGTTGGCTTTCAGATTTTCGATTGCCCCGAAGTCGATCCGCAGCCGATGAGCCTGCGGATCCCACTTAGCGATGTTGAGGGGATGCTCGACACCTGAGTTGATGGCCCAATCGTGTTTTCTGGCATCGTGTCGAAGGTTATGATGCTGTGCGGCGGCAGCGATGCGCCTGCGCATTTCGGAAATGTCGTCTTCAGCGTTGAATGACCAGGCAGCCGTGGCCTCTTTTACCGCAAAGCCGGCCAACGGGGCGTCGTAGGCGGCCGAAAGCATGAGCTGCGCCAAAAACTGTGTCTTGCCCGATCCGGGGGGCGCTGACACCAGCGTAACGAAGCCCCGCGCTGCGACGCCCTCGATCAGCCAATGGCGCTTCGGGATCGTAGCCGCGTCCAGGTCGCCATGGGGTTCACAGACCAGAGGAAGAGACTTCCCTGGGCTCGGGGCATCTTCGATGGCCACTGCCTCAAATTCAGAACCTGGCACCCGCGGCGTGTTCTGCGCATAGCGATAGGCGTTACCGATGGCTTGCTCCAATTCATCGACGCTCCACGGGGGTTCGCAGCGGTTGTTCCAATGGTCGCACATGAGCTCGAGCGCCGTGTCTTCGCTCACAGCGAAGTCGCGCACGCGGCAGGCGGTCCTGTAAGCCTGATCGTTTCCGCCATCGCCTTGAATGGACGGCTTGGCGCGCTTCAGGAAGTCGGTGGCTTTGAGCACGGCGTCCGGCGTGTCGTAATCGATGTCGGCCGGCTGGTCGGCTTTTTCCTTCGGCGCGTTGAATCGATCCAGAAACCAGTCCGGTGCTATCGGCAGCTCGCCGATGGCCTCGGGCACGCGATTTTCGTCCGGTATGGATTCCGTCCACCTGTAGGGCGCGTCATCGATCACGGAGCCGTCTGCCAGAACATAGCCGTGCCATGACCGCGTATCGACGCCGGGCCAGAGCCTCCGCACGCTGTTGGCGACGCGGCGCCCTTCAGGAAGCCTGAGATAGACGTGATAGCCGCCGGACGGCGTGTCCGTCATGAAGTGCAACTTGCCGAGCTCTGCCTCGATCTTCTTGATGGTTTCGAGCGGCGGGATGCCTGATTTCGACTGGCCCTCGATGTCGATCACAAGCAAGTCGTTTGTGCTGATGCCGATGTTGTGGTGCGCCAAGGCCTCGTCCCAATCGGTCCACCACTCACGGATCTTGGCCTCGTCGGTCGTCGCCTTGTTGGGGAAATCCACGAGCACGGCCTTCTTGCTGTTGGCCGGGATCGGGAAGACGCGGAAGCCCTTGGCAGCGAGTGCCAAGGCTTTGTGCAGTGTTGTCATCTCAGGGTCTCCGCGCCTTTGTTGAGCGTTGAGCCGCCACCCACTCGGCCCTGTCTCCATCGTCAGTGATCACGGCCAACACGAAATTGCACCTGTCTCCCACCCATTCGGCTGGCCAAAGTCCGGGAAGATGCCACCAGGGCGGATTCTGCTTGCGCTTACGGATGACTACTAACCTTTCAGCGATAAGCAGTAACTGTTGAAAGAGTGCATTCTTTGAAAACACTGCGTATTTGATAGCCGCAAAGGGCTCAGTCGCGAGCGACTTCGAGTGCAAGATGACTCTGGCGGAGCCGCGGTCGGAGCGGCGGAACTGCAGGACGTTTTCGCCATCGCTACGGATGTCACAGGACGTTCCAAATTCTGCGAAAAGCTCCGAGAAAAGGGAAGCGGAGATCGCTGCGAAAACAACTGGAGAACATTCGAGGAAGAGAACCACCTCGCGCCGGTTATCGGGTGGCGAAAAAATTTCGGCAAAAGCGAGAGCTCCTGGCCTCAAAACCGTGAGCACGTCGGCGGATAGAATTGCGTCGTGGAGCAGTCGATCTTTGCGTAGCGCCTCCAGCGACGCAGTGAGCGGCTGGCCTGCATCGAGGCGAAATCCACTGCGGGCTTGATCCTGCAGGTTTGTATGACGGACCAGCGTCTCTATTCCAGGACAATCGGTCCGCACACGCTTGCAACCCCATAACGCTCGCAAATCTCCTGAGTACCGCCCGGTGGGCGGGCCCTCAATCGTCTCAGCCGTGGCATCGAAGGCAAGGCAGCCGTCTGCAAGCATCTTTCTAGCGGAAGTCAGCAAGCGGAGCTTTCTCGCCAACCAGTCTGGCAGCTGGTCGCCGTGCTCAGGCACTTCGGCTGAGCTGCGTTTGGCGTGGGCACGACTTTGTGGTAAGGAATTCACGTCAGTCTCCATGAGAATGGCCGCGGGGTGGTAGCCGCGTCGGGTTGTTTTACAATTTGTGGAAATCGGGCGCCGGTGAAGGGACCTTCGCCGGCGTTCGGCTTTTCAGACCAGAGTGATCGCAGCAAAGCGCTCGACCTCGTCCCGATGAAATAGCGTACGCCGACCCCGCTTGATCGGCTTAAGCGTTCCGCGCGCGATGTGCTCGTAAAGCACCGTCCTAGAGATACGAAGCAAGTGGCAGGCTTCAGGGACTGAGAACACCAGAGGGCGCTCAATGGCGATAAAGGACTGTAAGCGCAGCTCGCTCGCTGTCGGCTCTTTGGGCTTGGGGGTTGATGGCAGTTCCGAGCCACCAACCGCGGGGATTCCAGTCATGCTGGACCTCCATGCAAGAGTTGATGACCGCTGGACGACTTCGGCCGATGTTGACGAAACCGGAAGGGCGCCGCGATGAACGCGAACGCGCAAGCCACCATTTCTGGCAAAAGACCTATAACTCAGATTACGGAAAAAATCAAATAAGGAGGGCCAACGGCGGACATCCAAACTCGCTGTTCCTGACCACGGAGAGCCAGAGACTGAGACCCAGGTCAATCAAGAGGGCACTTGGCACGTCAGGCTGAGTGGTCCAAGACTGTAACCGGATCTGGACTTCCGACATGAGGCGACCATGCGAAGTTATCCCTGCCGGGTAGTAGGCATTCAGCACGAGGGTCGATTGGACTACATCCTCGAAAACATTCGGGAGGGTGACGAGCTTGACCTCTGGGAGGAGCCCGACAATCCCTACGACCACCAGGCGGTCGCGGTGCTTCATGGTGACACCCGTATTGGCTACATTCCGGCCAGCAAGAGATGGGTCTGGGAATCACTGCAGGAGGGTGACGCGCACGAGGTGACGGCCGACGGGCTGATCATGGGCGAAGACGGAACGCCGGCCGCGGTCAAGATCACCATCACCATCGTTGAAGACGGAGAGTTCGAAGCTCCTGTACTGCAGGCCTCGTCACACACCAGACTGCCTGACCCGTCAGGCGAGAGGAAGTTCGGGATCAGGCGAATAGTCGGCCTGGCACTGGCGAGCGGCATTGCGCTGATCGTCATCACCCAGCTCTCGAAGAAGGTCGGCGAGCCGCGGTTAGGGGCCAGCATCAATGCGTCTACTGTGGCGACCTCCACGCCAACGCCCAACCCTGTCCGGGAGGCGGAGAGGGTCATTCACGACAACTTTGGTATCAGCCTTTGCCCCAAGGTAACACGAGCGGCTGCCCTGGCTGACGGTTCGGTTGCTGCTACCTGTTCGAACGACGAGCGCTATCGGGTCATGACGGTCGCCGGGCAGCGTGTGGCAATGCGCTGCAGCGTCGCCCAGTCAATTGGGGTAGAGGGATGCTAAGCATGCCGAGGATGTCCCGCTTGTCACAAGCTGACCTGGAGCGTGCCGTTCGAGCCATCACGAATAAGTTCGGTTCTGCCATGGTGGTCTTTGATCCAAATGGCACGGTCCGGGTGGTGCCGGCCTCCCTGCAAGGTGCCCCGGGGGCAAGACCCGGCGAACCAAAATGGGTGCCATAGGAGGGGCAAATGAAAGGGCTCATTTTTTTCGCGCTGGTGTCAGCGCAGCTGAGCAGTACCTCAGCGGGAGCATCAGAAGCCACGAAGCTAGGCCGAACAGTTTGGGCTGGTTTCACCTGCGCCACATACGCTGAGCTTTCGAAACAATCCGAAGAGCAGCGTCGCCTATTTGGCCTGGCGCACGACGCGGGTGTTAAGCTCGTTGATGGACTGCTAGATCAAACCATAACACCAAAAGACCTCTCGGACACTCCAATAGCCGTGACTTCCCGACTGCAGGGACCGAACGCCGATTTCATCGTAGGTCGCATCTTTGAAGCAGCAATGAATGAGGCATTTGACAACGTGGTGAAGCGCGATGCCGGGGGCTCCGAGATCAAGGACCCGGCGCATTGGGTGATGGAACCGGCGACGCGCGAACTCGATGCACGAATAAAGTTTCAGAACGCCAACTGCGAACTCGTGGGACGGTAGAGTGGACGTGCTAAGGCTGATCATGAGATAGAAAAATGTTTCGAGCAAAGACGGTTTTAGTTTTGGGTGCCGGTGCGAGCTACGAAGTGAACATGCCCCTAGGAAGCGAACTCCTAGAGCGTATTTGCCGATTGGTGGACATCAGATTCGACCACTATCAACCCATATCAGGAGACCTCTGCATCATCGATGCTCTGCGGGCCATCATCGATGAGGGTCGTTCTGTAGACATATTCAACCAACACATAGGTGCCGCCCGTGTTCTCTTGGAGGCTGCAAAACTTGCACTATCGATTGATAATGTCATTCACACTCTTGAAAACCCCAAAGTCGAAATGCTCGGCAAGCTAGCAATTGCTCGCGCTATATTGCATGCAGAAGGTGAGGCAAATCAGTTTCGCACGACGGAGCGAAGACCAGAAGATCTCGATCTTTCACAGTTTAAAGGCACGTGGTACGAGATTCTTGCGAAGCTCATCACTGAGGGGTTGCGATCAAGCGATCACCAAAGAGCATTCGACAATCTCACAATCGTCAATTTCAATTATGACCGGTGCTTGGAGCACTTTTTGAGGTTCCATATGTCGGGCGCGTTAGGCATTAAGCCGGAACTTGCTGAGCAGGACGTGGTTTCACTTTCAATGTATCGGCCGTACGGGCAAGTGGGACGATTGCCGTGGATGCCTGGGACCGTCCAACCTGCAAAATTTGGAAGCGCAAGCACACGCGATATTCTGGCGACCTACGGGCAAATTAGAACGTTCACGGAGCAAGTGAACGACGACGCGCTTCTTGAGAGCATACAACATGCGCTGAGCGTTGCCGATCGCATAGTGTTTTTGGGGTTTGGTTTCCATCGTCAGAATATTGAACTCATCAAGGCGCCGATTCAAAATCACGCTATTGTGCTGGGCACTGTACAGGGCATCTCTCGGAACGATCAGGAAGTTATCAAAGCTGAGCTCTGCGAGGCATTCCAAATTGATGAAGAATCTGGACAACATCGAATTCGACTTGCTGCCGAAACATGCAATGATTTCATGAAAAACAATTGGCGCACACTTACTGGGGCGGCGCCAGAGAGGCGAGACACGCCTCAATTCTATGATCCACCGTTAGAAAACTAGTGGCAGCTTGTATCTCAATGGGCGAAGCGGATCGGTGCTAGGATCGCGACACAACCGCACCCCAAGCGGCCATGAGCTGCCGGCGTTTTTCGTACAGGTCGCCGCGCCGGTAAGCCGCCTCAGTGTCGCTCTCAACCACATGGGCCAGCGCCATCTCGGCAACTTCCCGCGGGAAGTTCGTCGTCTCCGCTGCCCAATCCCGGAAGCTGGACCGGAAGCCGTGGGCGGTGACGTCGGTGCTGTCCAGGCGCCGGAGCAGCATCAACAGCGCCATGTTGCTCAGGGGCCCATCGTGGCTTGGGGCAGGGAAGACATAGTCCGAATGCTTGCCCTTGGCAGCCTTGAGAACGTCCAGCGCTGCTTCTGACAGCGGCACCCGGTGAGGGCGTCTCGACTTCATGCGCTCGGCCGGGATCGTCCAGACCTTCTTCTCTTCGTCGATCTCCGGCCAAGTCGCCCCGATCACTTCGCCGGTCCGGGCTGCCGTCAGGATCAGGAAGCGCAACGCCAGCGCAGCAACTGACCATTTCTCGGTGAGCTTCGAGTAGAACTCCGGAACTTGGTGGAAGGGCATTGCAGCGTGATGGCTGCGAGTGACCTTGCTATGGCGGGGGAGCAGGTGATCGAGATTGCCCTTCCAGCGGGCCGGATTGTCGCCTGAGCGCAGGCCCTTCACCTTTGCAGCGTCCAGCACCTTCTCAAGGCGCATGCGCACACGCCTCGCAGTCTCCGGCCTGCTTTCCCATACCGGCGTGAGGACTTCGAGAACCTGGTCCACGCCGATCTCGGGCAAGGACAGATTGCGGATCGGTTTGCAGTAGGCGACCCCGAGGGTCATCGACCACTGTGCTGCGTGCTTCTCGTTCGACCACGCGGCCTTGTGGGTCTTGATGTAGTCGTCGGCGAACTTCCCGAACTTGACTCCCTTGGCCTCTGCAGCGCTCTCTGCCAATCGCTTCTTGGCCAGAGGATCCTCGCCGGCCGCCCGGTTCTTCCGGAACTGCTCCGCCCGCTCCCGGGCCTCGGCAAGAGAGACGCCGCCAGCAGCGGCGCTGCCCAGGCCGATCTCGGTCTGGGAACGCTTGCCGTTGACGATGTTGGCGAAGAGGAAGACCCACTGGCGGGAGCCGCCTGGCCGCACCTTGAGATAGAGCCCGCCGCCATCGGAGTAGCGGCCGGAATCGGTGATCGACTGCACCTGCCGAACGGTCAGTCTGTTGAGTGTCCGGGCCATTTTTGGAGGTCTCCGCCTAACACTTGTCCTAGCGTTTGTCCTAGCAGAGAAGCTGGCTCAGGGCAAACGCCGGGAGACGCCCTCGGATAGTGGCGGATTTCAAGGCTTTCGAGTCAATAGCTTAAGAGACGGTGGCGAACAGGGAGAAACAGGCGCGGACGCCAATTGGCGGAGGGGGAGGGATTCGAACCCCCGGGAGGCTTGCACCCCCAACGGTTTTCAAGACCGCCGCGATCGACCACTCTGCCACCCCTCCGCGCCGACGCAACCGCCGTATGGCGGACGGTGCAGGCTTGGTCAAGGACGAGGGCCACGGCCCTCTCAGTCGGCCTCCTCAGTCGGCGTAGCCGGGATCCTTGCCGTCGAGGATCGCCTTCATCTCGGCGAAGTGGGAATGGAACTGCTCGCGGTCGGCCTCCCATTCGAGTGCTGTCTTTTCAGCAATCGCATCCGACATCACATGCAGTTTCTGGCCCGTCGAATAGGCGAGGATCAGGTTCCGGCAGGCGCGCTCCAGGTAGTAGGTGAGGTCGAAGGCCTCTGCCACCGTCGAGGCGCACACCAGCACGCCGTGATTACCCATCATCATGATCGAGCGGTTGCCGAGCGATGAGGCGAGGCGCTCGCCTTCGGCATCGGTGTTGGCCATGCCGCCGTAGTCGAGATCGATGGCAACGCGCTTGAAGAAGCGCGCCGTGTTCTGGTCGATGGGCTTGATCTCGGGATCGGCAAGCGAAGCGAGCGCCGTCGCATAGGGCGGATGCAGATGGATGATGCAGCGGGCATGCGGGAGCAGGGCATGCAGGCGGCCGTGAATGCTCCACGCGGTCAGGTCCGGCGCATCAGGGCGGTCCATCGTGCTCTTGTCATTCGAGTCGAGCAGCATCAGGTCAGAGGCGCGGATGCGGCTAAAGTGTTTCCAGCGCGGGTTCATGAGGAACTGCCGTCCATCCGGCGAAACCGCGAGGCTGAAATGATTTGCCACTGCCTCATGCCAGTCATAGTGGGCTGCCAAACGGAAGGCGGCAGCGAGATCCACCCGCAATTGCCTCTCGGCAGCGTTTGTGGTGGGCTTGCGGTTGAAGGCGGTCACGTCGGCCATGGGCGTTCTCCTCACGATGCGGCAATGCTAGTGCAGGCGGCAGCCACTGGCAAATGACGGCAGAACATGAGGCGGATGCAGATGGCGAAACGGACAACGGCGGTTTCACGCGTAGTGGCGATGGCAATTCTGGCGGCGGGTGTAGTCGCCGGCTCCACAATTCCATCGCTCAGCGACCCGGGCCCGGAAGGGACGTGGCGGCTGAACAGCGGCAAGGTAACGGTGCGCGTGCGCTACTGCGGCGGCAGCCGCCTGTGCGCCACCATCATCGGCCTTGCACATCCGCTCAACAAGGCGGGGAGACCGAAGGTCGATCACGAGAACCCGAACCCGTCGTTGCGCAACCGGCAAATCATCGGCCTGCAGGTGGCAAGCGGGCTCAAGCCCGCAGGCCCAAACCGCTGGAAAGGTTACATCTACAACGCCGATGACGGAGGCACTTACGCGTCAGAACTGCAACTCTCGGGCAACGCCATGACTCTCCAGGGTTGCTGGGGCCCATTTTGCAAAAAGAACCGTTTCATTCGCGTCCCGTAGTGTTATAACCCCATAACGGCGGGGGTAGTTTAATCAATCTGGTGGCTAAAATGGCGTTGCGCCTGCTTTCCTGCGTTCCGCGTGTAATTTTTGCTGTTGTGTTCGCCGGCCTGATTGCCATTTCCGCCATGGCTCAAGACGCCATGCCGTTGGAAGGCCTGTCCTTTGCCAAGAAGATGAAGCTCGCAAAGGCGGGGGATGACACGGCCCAGCTTGCCGTCGGCATCCACTACGAACTGGGCATCGAAGCCAAGAAGGACGCCCAGCAGGCCGCCCGCTGGTATCGCGAATCAACCCTCAAGGGAAACATCGAAGCGCAATACCGCCTTGCCCGCTTGATCAGCCGCGGCGCCAAGGGCCTGACCCCTGACAAGATTGCAGCAGCGACGCTGCTTCAGGCGGGTGCTGAAAAGGGGCACGCGCCTTCGCAGAACGAATTCGGTCTCCGCCTCCAGAACGGCGACGGCATCGATGCCGACAACGAGAAGGCCGCCTTCTGGTTCCAGAAGGCCGCGGACCAGGACTACGCCCCGGCCAAGGTCAATCTCGGATTGCTCTATGTGCGCGGACAGGGCGTGGTGCGCGACTACAAGCTGGCTCTGAAGCTCTTTAGCGAAGCCGCCGACCAGGGGGATGCCTGGGCCCTCAACAATCTCGGCAGCCTCTACGAGATGGGCTGGGGCACCACGAAGGATGTGGTGAAGGCACGTGAATTCTATCGTGCGGCCATCGCCAAGGGCAACCAGATGGCGCAGGCCAACCTGTCCCGCCTCGACGGCATGCAGGCCAATGCAGGCCAGGCGGGTGCGCCGGCCCCTGCACAAACCCAGGGTAATTGATCCCCGTCATCGTGAACAACCGGTGCAGCAAAAGTGTTGCATACGAACCATTAACCAAGATTCTCAACCGGGCATTCAGCCTGTTGGCCGCATTGTGCGTTGAGTGGTCACGGGGGCCACACGACGATCACACCTCCTTTTGGGACGGGGAGGCCGGTTGGGAGTGCAGCCATGCGGCGCCAAGGTTTCTTTCTGGTGGTAATGGGGCTTGTGGCCCTCGGTCTCGTAGGCTGCGCCTCGAGCGGCAAAAAGCTTGATCCCTTCGCGGGCAAGGGCAGCGCCTATTACAAGGGTAAGGGCCCCATCCCGGAAGGCGGTGGCCGCTACTTCGTCGGCAAGCCCTATCAGGTGGCGGGCCGCTGGTACACGCCGAAGGAACAGCCGGGCTACGACAAGACAGGCGAAGCCTCCTGGTACGGTGAGGCCTTCCATGCCCGCCGCACCTCTAACGGCGAATACTTCGACATGAACGATCTGACCGCGGCGCATCCGACGCTGCCGCTGCCCAGCTACGCCAAGGTCACCAACCTCGACAACGGCCGCCAGATCATCGTCCGCATCAACGATCGCGGACCCTTCGTGGGCACCCGTCTGATCGATCTCTCCAAGCGCAGCGCCGATGCCCTGGGCTATCGCAACCGCGGCAAGGCGCCGGTGCGCGTGCAGTGGATCGCCAACGCGCCGCTGAACGACAAGGGCTACCGCCATCTGATGATGATGAACGCTGAGATGGAGCAGGGCGCAAGCATCCGCCAGCTCGCCGCGCTGTCAGACAGCAAGGCGCCGGCCAACACCATGGTGGCCTCCGCCGACCCGCCCGTGCGCAAGCGCCGTGCGCAGCAGCCGCTCTACGACGATCCGCAGGATGACCAGGACAGCCAGGACCCGCAGTCGACGACGGTGGCCTATCAGCCGCCGCCCGAACCGCCTCCGCCGCCGCAACAGCCGCAGGACGACGGTTACGCAACGGCGGGCTTTGTCGTCCATGTCGCCACCTTCGCCAACCGCGACAATGCCGATGCGGCCTATGAGGAGCTCTCAGGCGAACTCGACCTGCAGATGTTCCAGTTCGAGGGCCAGGACGGCCCGCTCTACCGCATCCAGACGCGGCCCGTGGGGGACGAGAACACCGCCACGCAGATTGTCTACCAGCTGCAGGACCGGGGCTACACCGGCGCCAAGATCCGCCGCGTGCGGGTGCAGCAGGTCGCCGACAAGAACGCCGGATAACTGCCGCAATTCCAAGGTCAGAATTGCAATTCGGGTGAGGGGGTCCTAAAACCCGGGGACTGACGAAGTCCCCCTGTTCGATGAGACCTGACATGCGATTTGCCGTGCGTTTTGCGTTCCTTCTGCTCGTCTCGTTGATGACCGTGGCAGCGCCCGCGGCAGCCCAGGCACTGGGTGACGAGACCTATGTCTCGACGGCGCGCGCCGCGATCCTGATGGACGCGAAATCCGGCCGCATCTTCTACGAGAAGGATGCCGATACGCCGCTCGCCCCCGGCAGCATGAGCAAGCTCATGACGCAGGCCGTGGTCATGGACCTTGTGAAGTCCAACGCGCTCTCGCCTGACACCATGTTCACCGTCAGCACTAATGCCTGGAAGAAGGGTGGCGCCGCCTCCAAGGGCACCACCATGTATGCCAAGGCCAAGTCAGAGATCAGCGTGCTCAATCTTCTGCGCGGCTCGATCATCGCCTCGGGCAACGACGCCTGCATCACGCTTGCGGAAGGGATCGACGGCAAGGAGCAGACCTTCGTCAACCGCATGAACACCAAGGCGGAAGAGATCGGCCTCAAGAACAGTTCCTTCCGCAATTCCACAGGCCTTGCCGATCCGGCCCAGAAGATGAGCGTGCGCGATCTTGCACTCCTCGCCCGCTACATCATCCTCAATCATCCCGCTTTCTTCACCATCTACTCCGAGAAGAGCTTCAATTGGAGCGACATCAACCAGCCCAGCCGCAATCCGTTGCTGGTGGACTATCCCGGTGCCGACGGCATGCAGACGGGCTTCACCAAGGACGGCGGCTACGGCATTGTCGGCACCGTCGAACGTGACGGCCGCCGCCTGATCATGGTGCTGGCCGGAATGCCTTCGGTCGACGAGCGCAAGGCGGAAGCCGAGAAGATGCTCGATTGGGGCCTGTCGAAGTTCCGCGCCGTCGAAGTCTATGCCGAAGGCGACCGCGTCGGCCGTGCCCGCGTCTGGGGTGGCAAGGACGATTGGGTCGATCTCGTCACCAAGACCTCCTTCAGCGTCGCCCTCACCAAGGAAGAGCGCAAGACCGCAGAAGTGAAGCTCACCTACAAGGGCCCGCTGCTTGCACCAGTCAAAGCCGGTGACGAGGTGGGCATCGTCAAGGTCTTCATCGAAGGCCGCGTTGTGGCCGAACTCCCCGTGATGACATCGACCTCAGTCGATCCGGTCGACTCCATGTGGCAGAAGGCGCTCGACAGCGCCATGATCATGGCGTTCGGCGGTTGAAGCGCGGAGTCTTCATCACGCTGGAAGGCGGGGAGGGGAGCGGCAAGTCCACCCAGGGCAAGCGCCTCGCAGACGCCCTGCGCGCCACGGGGCGTGATGTGGTGCTGACCCGCGAACCCGGTGGCACGCCCCAGGGCGAGGCGCTGCGGGCGCTTCTGGTGCGCGGCGAAACCGGTGCCTGGTCTGCCGCCTCGGAAGCAATGCTCATGTCTGCGGCGCGCGAGGTCCATGTGCGCACGGTGATTGCGCCGGCCCTTGCGGCAGGCGCCGTCGTCATCTCCGATCGCTTCATGGATTCCACCCGCGTTTATCAGGGTTTTGCCGGGGGCGTTGCGGCAGAAGAGATCGCCGCTCTTGAAAAGATGGCAATCGGGGACTGCAAGCCTGACCTCACCCTGATCTTCGACCTGCCCGCCGAACAAGGCCTTGCCCGCGCCACGGCGCGCGGCAGCGACGCCGAAGACCGCTTCGAGCGCAAGGGCAGGGACTTCCACGAACGTCTGCGCGACGGCTTCCACGCCATTGCTGCGGCCGAGCCGCGCCGCTGCGTGGTGATTGATGCGGCACGGGATGTGGAGGCCGTCTTCGCCGATGTCTGGACAGCAGTGGAGACCCGTCTCCATGGCTGAGGACATAGAAGACCCACGCGAGGTGCCGTGGCACCCTCGCTTCGCAGAACGCGTGCTGGGGCATGAGGCGGAGCGGGAGCGCTTCACCTCCGCGATTGCCTCTGGTCGCCCGCATCACGCCTGGCTCATCACCGGGCCCCGTGGCATCGGCAAGGCGACGCTTGCCTACAAGCTTGCTGAACACGTCCTGTCGCTCACCAATCCGGCGCAGACGCCCCGCTGGATCGCCGCCCGCTCGCACCCCGATCTCTTCGTGCTCGAGCGCGGCTTCACGGACTCCAAGCCGAAGCGCCTCCGTCAGGAAATCGTCGTCGATGACGCTCGCCGCATGTCGGAGTTCTTTGCCCGCACGTCGGGCAGCGGCGGTTGGCGCATGGCAATCGTCGACAGTGCCGATGAACTCAACACCGAAGCCGCCAACGCGCTTCTGAAACTGGTCGAAGAACCGCCCGACAAGGCCCTGATATTGCTGCTCTCCCACCGGCCGGGACGGCTCCTGCGGACGCTCCGTTCGCGGTGCCGCCGCCTCACACTTTCGGCACTCGGGCCGGAGACGGTGGCAGAGATCCTCCGGCAGCTTCCGCTCGACGGCAAGGAGAGCGACGGCCTCGCCGCGGCCGCACGCCTCTCCGGTGGTTCCCCGGGCCGTGCCCTCGAACTTCGCGACAGCCTCGGCGCCAAGGCCTTCGACAGCTTCCTCAAGGCAAAGACCCTGAGCTCCGGAACGAAGCTCGCCGTGGCGGGATACTTTGCCCAGCGGCAGGCGGCGGTGCAGGACTTCGAGATCTTCGCGGACCTTCTTCTGGACTGGCTGGCCCGGGAAGCCGCCGCCGAGCCCGGCACGGGCAGGGCAGCCGCCCTCGCCAAGGCGCATCAGGAGATTTCCGGCGCACGGGGCGTGGTGGCCGGCTACAATCTCGACCGCCGGACTGCCGCGCTCAATGCCCTCGCCACCCTAGAAGATGCCTTGAAGGCGGCCTGATTCCGGGGCACAAGCCCCTGTCATGAGCGAAAAATACCTGATTACGACGGCCATTCCCTATGCCAATGGCGCCCCGCACATCGGCCATGCCTACGAGCGCATCGCCACCGACGTGATGGCGCGCTTCAAGCGCCTCGATGGCGCCGACGTGTTCTTTGTCACCGGCATGGACGAGCATGGCCAGAAGATGCAGCAGACGGCGGCCCGCGAAGGGCTCTCGCCGCAGGGCCTTGCCGACCGCACCGCCGCCCAGTTCGAGGCCATGGGCGATCTCCTCAACGCCCGCGCCGACGACATCGTGCGCACCACCTCGCAGCGACACAAGGACTCCGTCACCGAGATCTGGAAGCGGATGGAAGCCAATGGCGACATCTATCTCTCCAAGTATTCCGGCTGGTACTCGGTGCGCGACGAAGCCTATTACGGCGAAGACGAGATCGAGGAACGCGAAGGCAAGCGCTATTCGCTGAAGACCAATACACTGGTGGAGTGGGTGGAAGAGGAGAGCTACTTCTTCAAGCTTTCGGCCTATGCCAAGCCGCTGCTCGAGTTCTACGCCAGGAACCCGGACTTCATCGTGCCCGAGCAATACCGGAACGAGATCATCTCGTTTGTGGAGCGTGGCCTCAACGATCTTTCGGTGAGCCGCACGACGTTCGACTGGGGCATACCGGTGCCGGGCGCGCCCAAGCACGTGATGTATGTCTGGGTCGATGCACTCACCAACTACATCACCTCGACGGGCTTCCCCGATCCAAGCGCGCCGAAGGCTGCATTCTGGCCGGCGTCGGCCCATGTCATCGGCAAGGACATCACCCGCTTCCACGCCATCTACTGGCCTGCCTTCCTCATGTCGGCGAAGTTGCCGGTACCGAAGCAGATCGTGGTCCACGGCTTCCTGTTCAACAGGGGCGAGAAGATGTCGAAGTCGACGGGCAACATCGTTTCGCCTTCCGACCTTGTTGAACGCTACGGCGTCGATCCGGTGCGCTACTTCTTCATGCGCGAAGTGCCCTATGGCTCTGATGGCTCCTACAGCCACGAGGCCATCATCGGCCGCATGAACGCGGAACTGGCGAACGACCTCGGCAACCTCGCGCAGCGGTCGCTCTCCATGATCAACAAGAACTGCGGCGCCAAGGTGCCGGTGCAGGGCCCGCTTTCGGAGGCCGACACCGCGATGCTCGATGCCGCCAAGGGCCTGCTTGCCGAGGTCCGTGCCCAGCACAAGGCCTATGCCATTTCGAAGGCGATGGACGCGGTGTGGAAGGTGGTGGCCGATGCCAACCGCTATTTCGCGGGGCAGGAGCCCTGGGCCCTGAAGAAGACCGATCCCGCCCGGATGGAAACGGTGCTCTACGTCACCGCCGAAGTGCTGCGCCGCGTGGGCCTGCTGATCCAGCCGTACGTGCCTGCATCCGCCGCGAAGCTGCTTGATCTTCTGGCCGTGCTCGAAGGTGCGCGCCGCTTTGCCGACTTCGATGCGGCGCTCGTCTCCGGTACGGCGCTTCCGGCACCGGCGCCGGTGTTCCCGCGCTATGTCGATCCCGAAGCGGAGACGGCAAAGGGATGAGCGCCATGCGCGTCATCGACAGTCACTGCCATCTCGATTTTCCGGGGATGGCGGAAAAGCTTTCCGGCATCATGGAGCGGGCGGAGGCGGCTGGTGTCGGCCTCATGCTGTCGATCAGTTCGCGCGTCCGCGCCTTTCCCAACCTGCTGAAGATCGCGGAAGCCTATCCGCACGTCTACTGCACGGTGGGCACGCATCCTCACAACGCCCATGAGGAACTCGATGTGCCCGTCTCGGAGATCGTGCGGCTCACCGCGCACCCGAAATGCGTCGGGATCGGCGAGGCGGGCCTCGACTATCACTACGACCTGTCGCCCCGTGACGCGCAGATGACCGGTTTCCGAAATCACATCGCCGCCGCGCGCGAGACCGGCCTGCCGCTCGTCATCCACACGCGCGAGGCGGAAGACGACACCGCCCGCGTGCTGGAAGAGGAAATGCGCAAGGGCGCCTTCAAGGCGGTGCTGCATTGCTTCACCTCGCAGGAGTGGCTCGCCCACAAGGGGGTGGAGCTCGGTCTCTATGTCTCCTTCAGCGGCATCCTCACCTACAAATCGGCGGAGAACCTGCGAGTCACGGCGCGAGCTTTGCCGGAAGACCGCATTCTGGTCGAAACGGATTCGCCCTACCTTGCGCCCGTGCCCCATCGCGGCAAGGACAATGAACCCTCCTTCGTTGTGAAGACGCTGGAACACCTCGCCGCGGCGCGTGGCGCCGACGTCGCCCACATGGCAAAGGTGACGAGCGACAACTTCTTCCGCCTCTTCAGCAAGGTGCCGAAGCCTGCAAGCTATGGCGGGGCATCTGCATGAGCCTGCGCATCACCATTCTCGGCTGCGGCTCGTCAGGTGGCGTTCCCCGCATCGGCAATGAATGGGGTGACTGCGATCCGTCCAACCCGAAGAACCGCCGCCGCCGCTGCTCGGTCATGCTGGAGCAGACAGGTGCCGGCGGAACAACGCGGGTCATTGTCGACACCTCGCCCGACCTCCGCGACCAGATGCTGACCGCCGGCATCGGGGAGATCGATGGGGTCTGGTTCACCCACGAACACGCCGATCATACGCACGGGATCGACGAACTCCGCGTCTTCTTCCTGCGCTCCCGCCGCAAGGTGCCGGTCTGGGCCGATGCGCCCACCACGGCCGTGCTGATGTCGCGCTTTGCCTATTGCTTCGCCTCGCCGGAGGGCAGCGACTATCCGCCCATCCTCCGTCACCACGCCATCGTTGCGGGTGAGCGCTTCGGCACCGAAGGGGCAGGGGGCATGCTTTCCGCCCTGCCGTTCAACATGCAGCACGGCAACATCAAGGCCCTCGGCTTCCGGATCGGCGACATCGCCTATTCGCCTGACGTGAATGACCTCGACGAGGACGCCGTGGCTGCCCTTCAAGGCCTCGACATCTGGATCGTGGACGCCCTCCGGCGCACCCCGCATTCCAGCCATTTCAGCCTGCCCGAAACCCTGGCCTGGATCGACCGGATCAAGCCCCGGCAGGCGATCCTGACCAACATGCATATCGACCTCGATTACCAAACCTTGTTGCGTGAACTCCCATCCCACGTGAAACCGGCCTATGATGGGCTGGTGATCGAATCCTAACTCTTACCTCCTGGAGGATTCTTCATGTTCACCCGCCGCCTTGCAAGCCTTGCGCTTGCGCTTTCCGTGGCCTCGCTGGCCGCCGCCGCGCCATCCTTCGCCCAGACGGCCTGCGCCCCCGAAAAGCTGAATGCCTCCCTCGACCAGTTCGCCCGCGAGCCCTTCAGTGCTGCAAGCTGGCGCCAGTTGAACGGCCTCGGCGCCCCCCAGGTCGATCCCGACAGCCCCTTCAACGGAAGCTATGCCGCCACCGACACCTGGCGCAAGACGACCGCCGAACTCGCCCCCGACATGCCCGAGCTTCAGGACGTGCCCTACGAGTGCCGCATGGGATATCCGCTCGAGGTCCTGAACCAACGCGTCGGCAAGCTGGGCAAGACCGATCCCTACATCAAGCAATGGCTGAAGGCGCAGGCCCGCGTGCTCAAGGCCTGCTCGGGCAATGCCACAGAGGCCGATACGGCGCTTCCCGATCCGATCGAGGTGAAGCCGGAACTGGCGCAGATGCAGTCCGACGATCGCGCCTATCAGGCCGCATCGGTGGCCTTCTACGGCCAGGACAAGACCAAGGCCGTGCAGCTCTTCAAGGCGATCGGCGCCAGCAACTCGGTGCACAAGGCCGCCGCCCGCTACAACGTGGCGAACCTCCTCGCCAATGCCAAGAACCTGACGGAAGCCCGCGCCGAAGCGGCCGCCATCCTCGCTGATCCGTCGCTCGCCTCCGTGCATGGCATCACCAAGGCGCTGCAAGGCTACATCGCCAATCTTGAAGACACCGCCGAAGGCTGGACCACGCTCATCGACAACACCGTCGATGTCCTGAGCAAGCCTGCCTCCGCCATCACCGCCGATCCGAAGGTACAGGCCGAATATGCTGCCGCGCTCTACGACATCGATTTCGTCGGCGTTCGCGACAAGGAGAGCGACTGGTGGGTGAAGGGCACGCTCCCTGAAAACCCGACCGTCTCGAAGGCGCTCGTCGATGCGAGCCGCAAGCACCCCATGGTGCTGTGGATGATGGCGGGCCAGTCCGTCGACAAGATGTATTCGCGTGCGCCCTGGACCATGGTGGGACCGAAGTGGACGGCGTGGTCAGCGGCCTATGTGGATGGCGCCATGGCGGTGCAGCCTGCAGCCGCAGGCATCACGGGGCCTGCGCGTGACATGATCGACGCGCTCAAGACCGGCAGCGACGACGCCAGCCGCGCCGCCCTCTGGGCCAAGGTAAAGGCCGCCGCCGACAAGGTGCAGACCTCCTGCGGTGACGCGCCCGAAGCGGCCGCCATCACGGAACTGGCCGCCCAGGCAACGCGCGCCTCGGTGATCGCCGGCAAGTTCGATGAAGCCTATGCCGGCCTCAAGGACCTGCCGATCACCGGCTCTGTCGGTTACGTCGACATCATCCTGCCGAAGCTGATGCAGAGCGTTCTCGCCACGGGGAACGCGGAGGAGGGGCGTCGCCTGCGCGATGCCCTCGTCACGCCCGCTCTCATCGACGGCATCAACAAGCGCCAGGACTACGACCGCGATGCGACGCTCGCGAACCTCAGCGGCTTCCTCGGCTGGGTGGCCGAAGATCAGGCGAAATTCCTGGAGGCGGTGAAGCTCAGCAACGCGAAGCTCTCGCACCCGGTGCTGAACCTGCTGCCAGCGGCCACGCTGCGCAAGCTCGCCGACGACGCAACCTTCGCGCCCGAACAGAAAGCGCTCCTGCTGCGCGCCGCCTGGACCCGCGACTATGCCCGCGGCCGCACGCCGAAGAAGGCCGACACGGAAGCCATGCTCGCCGCCAATCCGGAGGTGAAGACGGCCTACGAGGCGGTGAAGACGGAGTTCCCGAAACTGCGCGCTGATCGCCAGTGGACGTTAACCATCCTCCGCAATCCGCGCTTCGGCATCTTGGTTAATTCTCCGGACTGGACCGACCCCATCGAGTCCACCAAGCGCGAGTCCTTCGCCGAGATCGACAGCTACGATCACAACGACAAGAACTGGTGGTGCCCGCTGGAGACCGACCGTCACCTCGGCGCCATCCGCAAGCGCTTCGACGATGACGCCGGCCTGACCGCCGTCAAGGACTACAATGCCGACGACCTGAAGCCCGTGCTCGAAGACACCGCCGTTGCCAATGCCGACACGGCGCGTGACGGCTTGCTGAAGGCCCATGCCATGGTCAAGGCCGTGGACTGGTCCGAGGCCGGCAAGCTGGCCAAGGCGCCTCAGGCGCCACGGCTGTTAACGCAGGCGGCCATCCGCTGGGCCAAGGCCACCAAGGACGGTGCTGCGGAAGCCCTGGGGCGCGCCAATCAGGTGGTGCGCTACGGCTGCAACTGGCACGGCGGCCACAAGGCGTACTCGAAGCCGGCGCAGGAGATGTTGCAGAAGCGCTTCGCAGACACGTCCTGGGCCAAGCAGACGCCGTACTGGTTCGACTGCCTGAACAACGAGTGGGACGACCAGGGCAACAAGGTTGCCACCTGCAAGCCCCGGGAATGGCCGAAGCAGGCACCGCTGCGCTGAGGCCAACAGGGAGCGCTCTGGCAATCCGTCAGGGCATCAGGCTATGTCTTTGATGGGGGCACGTTTTCAGGCCTTTGGCCCGGTCTCATGCCTGCATCAGAATATTCCATAATATATATTATGCGAATGGCGCCATGGGAGGCGCGGATCGCGACAGGATACCGTCATGGCCACCTCCACCACGCCCCCCGAACCCTCGCCAGAGACGCCCGGGACGCCTGAGACTACTGAGCGCCTTGACCCCACCACGCTCGATCCCCGCGACATCGGCACGCTCCGGGCGATCATGCAGGCGCTGCGGACACCGGTGACGGGCTGCCCATGGGACCTTGAGCAGGACTTCGCGTCCATCGCGCCATACACCATCGAGGAGGCTTACGAGGTCGCTGACGCCATCGCGCGCGGCAACCGCGCCGATCTCTGCGACGAGCTCGGCGACCTCCTCCTCCAGCCCGTCTACCACGCCCAGATGGCCGCCGAGGAAGGCAGCTTCACCTTCGACGACGTGGTCGAGGGCGTCGTCCGCAAGATGATCCGCCGCCACCCCCATGTTTTCGGTGATGAGCAGGCCCGCTCCGGCGGCGTCGCCAAGGGCTTCTGGGAGGCCAACAAGGCCAAGGAGCGTGCCGCGCAAGGCAAGGCACCCGATCGCGTGCTGGCAGGCGTGCCGCTGGCCCTGCCGGGTCTCACCCGCGCCCAAAAGCTGCAGGCCAAGGCGGCCAAGGTGGGCTTCGACTGGCCGCACGTGGACCACGTCTACGACAAGATCAGCGAAGAGCTGAGCGAGCTGAAGGACGCCCCTGAGGAGAAACGCGCCGAGGAGCTGGGTGACCTGCTCTTCGTTCTCGCCAACCTCGCCCGTCACTACGGCATCGACCCGGAGGCAGCGCTGCGTGGCGCGAATGCGAAGTTCGAGCGCCGCTTCGCCCATATCGAGGACGCCCTGAAGGCCAAGGGCAAGACACCAGCCCAATCCGATCTCGCAGAGATGGATGGCCTGTGGAACGAGGCCAAGGCGAAATGCCTGTGACCCGCCTTCAGAGGAAGAGCGCCAGCCCCACGCCGCTCACCGCAATCACGATCGCCGCCACATAGAGGCGGTAGGTGGTGAAATAGCGCGCCACCTGCACATGGTCTGGCTGCCGGATGTCGAGCAGGCGGAACAGCACGATGCACATCAGCGCAATCGACAGCAGCAGGGTGAAGGCCACCGCCCGGTCGGCATTGGTAAACACGGTAGCGCGGCCCTCGTCTTCCGTCGCCCAGCTGGCGAGGAAGTTCAGGATGAAGCCCATGATGATGCCGATCGAAGTCACCATCGGCTGGCGAAGGGGTGCTATGTCCCGTGGCTTCGGTTCGCTGCTCATGCGGTCCTCTCCCTTGCTCCTCAGCCGAGGTTGCTCATGCCAGCTTGCTCATGGCCCGGCCGAACATGGCCTTGGCCTGGCCTGCCCTGTCCTCGTCCATGCGCACCTCAATCCGGATCTTGCCGTTCTTCTGGTCCTTGCGCGAGATCACCTCACCGCGGCGGTGCAGCCAGGCCAGCCCCTTGCCGTCGTCAGGCGCCACGGTGACGGAATAGATGTCCGCCGTCCGGCTGAGACGCTCTTCGACACGCGCCAGCAATTCCTCGACACCTGTGCCATCCACCGCCGAGACCAGCACGCAGTCCGGCCGCCGCGCCGCCGAGGCTTCATACTTCGCATATTCCAGCCCTTCGAGTTGGTCGGCCTTGTTCCAGACCTCGATCATGTGCTCCCGCCGGTCCTCGCTGATACCGAGTTCCTCGAGCACGCTGAGCACGTCCTTGGCCTGCGCTTCCGTTTCATGATGGCTGACATCGCGCACGTGCAGGATCACGTCTGCGGCCACCACCTCTTCCAGCGTGGCGCGGAAGGCGGCGATGAGTGCGGTCGGCAAGTCGGAGATGAAGCCCACCGTATCGGAGAGGATCACCTTGCGGCCACGCGGCAGCGTCATCACCCGCATGGTGGGATCGAGCGTCGCGAAGAGCATGTCCTTGGCCAGCACCTGCGCGTTGGTCAGCCGATTGAAGAGCGTGGACTTGCCGGCGTTGGTGTAGCCAACGAGAGCGACCACCGGATACGGCACGCGCGAGCGCCCTGCCCGGTGCAGCCCGCGTGTCTTCACCACATCTCCAAGCTGCTTCTCCAGACGCGCGATGCGTTCCTGAATGAGGCGGCGGTCGGCTTCAATCTGGCTTTCACCGGGGCCGCCGAGGAAGCCGAAGCCGCCGCGCTGCCGTTCAAGGTGGGTCCACGAGCGGACGAGACGGCTCTTCTGGTAGCGGAGATGGGCAAGTTCGACCTGCAGCGTGCCCTCGCGGGTGGAGGCGCGCTCGCCGAAGATTTCGAGAATGAGCCCGGTGCGGTCCAGCACCTTGGCCTTCCACGCGCGTTCGAGATTGCGCTGCTGGATGGGCGAGAGCTGGGCATTGACGATGACGAGCCCGGCATCGCGTTCGGCCACGATGGTGGCGATTTCATCCACCTTGCCGCTGCCGATGAGAGTTGCAGGCTTGGGCGTGGCGAGCGGAACGATGAGGGATTGCGCCACCAGCAGGCCGATGGCCCTGGTGAGACCGAGTGCCTCTTCGAGCCGGGACTCGGCCGAGCGCGCGTGTTCGGTCGCGGGGGATTTGGGTTCCACGTGGACGACAACGGCAACACCGGTTTGACCGGTATGGGCTTCTCCGTCGCCGATCGTGACGGACCGCGCCCTGGCGGGCTTACGTGAACTCAAGAGCCACCGCTTTCATCATCGAACAGGCTGATGGGAGCCCCCGGCATGATCGTTGAGATCGCATGCTTGTAGACAAGTTGCGACACGCCATCGCGGCGCAGAAGCAAGCAGAAATTGTCAAACCAGGTGATGATGCCCTGCAGTTTGACGCCATTCACAAGAAATACCGTCACCGGCACCTTGGACTTGCGCACATGGTTGAGAAAGGTGTCTTGCAAATTCTGGGGCTTGTCTTGGGCCATTGGTTCCCTCCGCCTCTTTTGTTTATTCTTGCCACCCAACGCCTGCCCTGACTACCATAATCGCAAAGCAGGCAAAAGATACCATCAGAGCGTGTGCTACTGGGGGAGTTCCCCGGCCTCCTCCTCGCGGGATGCAAGCCCCAGCATCTTGATCTTGCGGTGAAGCGCCGATCTTTCCATGCCGATGAAGCCGGAGGTGCGGGAAATATTGCCTCCGAACCGCGACAGCTGGGCCGCGATGTAGTCACGCTCGAAAACCTCCCGCGCCTCGCGGAGCGGCATGGTGAGCAGGTGCTCGCCACTGAAGCTGCCGTTGCCTGTCTGGGTGGTTTCGGCGGGGAATGTGGCAGCGGTGATTTCGTCGTGTCCCTCGCCAGCTGCGAGGATCATGATCCGTTCAACGTTATTGCGGAGTTCGCGCACGTTGCCGGGCCAGTCGCGGGTTTGCAGCAGGGCAATGGCATCGTCGGCGAAGCGCCGCGTGGCCTGGCCCGACGCGGCCGAATAGCTCTTGGCAAAGTGTTCGATCAGTCCGGGAATGTCCTCTCGCCGTTCCGAGAGCGCCGGCACACGCACCGGCACGACGCTGAGGCGGTGATAGAGATCCTCGCGGAAGGTCTGGGCCACGATGGCCGCCTGCAGGTCGCGGGCCGTCGATGACAGGATGCGCACATCCACCTTCACCTTCTTGGTGCCACCCACCCGCTGGAACGTCTGGTCCAGCAGAACGCGCAAGACCTTCGCCTGGGTTTCGAGCGGCATGTCGGCCACTTCGTCGATGTAGAGCGTGCCGCCATGGGCCTCTTCAAGGGCGCCAACGCCCTGCCCGCCGGTATCACCCTGCTCCACCCCGAACAGGCTTTCCTCAAGACGTTCCGGCGTCATGGTCGCGGCACTGAGGACAACGAAGGGACCATTGGCGCGCGTCGACATGGCATGCAGCGTGCGCGCGACGAGTTCCTTGCCCGAGCCCATCGGCCCCATGATCATCACGCGGCTGTTGGTGGGTGCGATTTTTTTCAGCGTCTGCTTCAGCGTCTTGATCGCTGCCGATTGCCCGATCAGCTCGGCATCGAAGCCGCTGCGGCCCTTCAGCTGCTCGTTCTCGCGCTTCAGCCGCAGGGTTTCGAGCGCCCTGCTCACAACCAGCAACAGGCGGTCGGAATTGAACGGCTTCTCGATATAGTCATAGGCGCCGCGCTTGATGGCTGCGACCGCGGTTTCGATGTTGCCATGACCGGAGATGATCACCACGGGCAGGTCGGGCACACGCTGCTTCAGTTCCAGCAGAAGGTCGAGACCATCCAGCTTCGATCCTTGCAGCCAGATATCGAGCACGACCAGTGATGGCCGCCTCTGCGAGACCTCGGCAAGGGCCGCATCGGAATTGTGCGCAAGCCGGGTTTCGAAGCCTTCGTCCTGCAGAATGCCGGAGATCAACTCGCGGATGTCTGCTTCGTCATCGATGATCAGTATGTCGGCAGCCATGTTAACTCAACGCATCCTCAACAGGTGTATGTTGCAGAACATCAATGGACGGGAAATTCAGCGTCACGCATGCGCCCTGCCCGGCAGGTGAATCAGACAGCGACAGCGTTCCGCCATGCTCCTCCATGATGCGCTTGACGATTGCAAGCCCCAATCCCGTCCCCTTCTCGCGCGTCGTCATGTAGGGTTCGGCGAGGCGGTGACGGTTCTCCTGCGGCAGACCAATGCCATTGTCGATGACCGACAGGTACGGCGCGCCGTTCTTCATGCCGTAGCTCACGATGATGTGCCCCTGCTCGATCTCGTTGGAGGAGATTCGGGGCTCGATCGCCTCGCGGGCATTCTTCACCAGATTGGTCACGGCCTGTGTCACCAGGCGGCGATCGAAGGCGAAAATCGGCACGTCGCTCTCGGCGCGGATCTCGATCCGGGTATCGGCGGCGGAGACACGCTGCAGAACCGTGGCGTCCGAAACCACATCCTGAAGCCGGTTCGGCTCCGGCGCAGCTTTCGGCATGCGCGCGAAAGACGAGAACTCGTCGACGATACGGCCAAGGTCGCCCACCTGCCGGATGATGGTGTCGGTGCATTGCTCGAATACCGCCTTGTCGGAGGTGATCTCCTTCAGGTACTTGCGCTTCAGCCGTTCCGCTGACAGCTGGATCGGCGTGAGCGGGTTCTTGATCTCGTGGGCGATGCGGCGCGCAATGTCGGCCCAGGCGGAATTGCGCTGCGCCGAAACGAGGTCGGTGATGTCGTCGAAGGTGATCACGAAGCCATGCTCGGCATCATCCGAGCGCTCCGTCGTAATTCGCACGAAGAAGCTCTTTTCACGCCCCTCTGCCACCACGTCCACCTGCCCTTCAGCCGAACCCGAGGGGCGGGACTTCGCCAGTTCGAAGAGCTTCGCGAATTCCGGCGTGCTGTCCGCAAGCGAGGTGCCCACAAGATCACCTTCCATCTTGCCGAGAAGATACATGGCCGAACGGTTGACGATCGAAATGCGGCTGCCGGGATCAACACCGATCACGCCGGCACTGACGCCCGAGAGCATCGCTTCCGTGAAGCGGCGGCGCGTATCCAGCTGCTCATTGGTATAAACGAGCTGGTCGCGGTGAAGCGCGATCTGGTCCGTCATCATGTTGAAGGTGTTGGAGAGGGTGACGAGATCTCCCGGGCCGTCGACGGTTGCCACCTTGGCGCTGAAGTTGCCGCGTGCCACGTCCCTCGCGGCATTGAGCAACCGGACAATGGGCGCCACGAGATTGTCAGCGAAGCGCAAGCCCGCCCAGATCGCTGCCAGAAGGAACACGAGCGCCACGAGCGCATAAACGAGGCCGAATGTCACCTGCACGCCGGCCCTCTGCTGCAGCATGCGGTCGTATTCCGCCTTGGCATCGCGGGTCTTTGTGAGTTGGTCGATCACCACCGGCGAGATCAGGCGGTAGATGTAAAGATAGACGTTGTCGTAGCCTTGCAGCTTGACCATGGCGCGGACCACGTTGCCGCCCCGTCCTGGCTGCATGACCACGGCATCGCCACCCTTCGCCTTTTCCAGATTGTAGTCCTCCGGCGCGATGAAACGGATGCGGTCGTTCGCGGTGACGCTGACGTCAATCCGCTTCGATGCGGGATCGAAGACAAATACGCCGGCGAGATTCCGGAGTGCCGCATGCCGCGCCACCCGGCGGACAAAGGCCTGGCGGTCGTTCTTGTAAAGGTCCGTCTGCTGCGAGAGGTCCTGTGATATTCCGGCGAGGTCGTTGCGGGTGGCTTCGCCGGCATTCGTGAGATAGGCCTCGGCCACGGTCGTCGCGGTGTCGACGATATTGCGGGTACGTTCGGAGAACCACGCATCGAGGCCTCGGTTCAGAGTCACAGCGGCGAAGGCGGCAACGAGCAAGGCAGGCGCAACGGCGACGATGGAAAACAGCCCCACAAGGCGAAGGTGAAGCCCGGCACCAGCCGTGCCCCGCGCCCGCTCCCGCAGCAGCTGGATGAGCTGGAAGCCGACGAGCAGCGCCATCAGCACCACGACCGTGACGTTGGTGACCAGGAACCAGGATATGACTTCGTCGTTCGGCCGGATCGGCGTCATGCCGGTCAGGACGAGGAAGGTCGCAAGGCCGACGACCATGCCGGCCACCACCAGCACGAGGGCCGCCACAGCCGTGTACCCGCTGATGCGGGCAGGAATGGACTGTTCGACGAGGCGGCGCAGCTGCATGGGCGCCAATATGCGCCAGACTGTGGCGGGAATTCAACAGATGATGTTGCCGAAAAGATACGGTCGCCGTGTGGTGCCGCTTCTGGCGTTACATTAACTGGAGCTCATAATGCCCCGCATCGGAACGACTTTCCGCTCCCGCAACTTCGACCGCAACGTGTTGCGGTTGATGCCGAGAAGGTCGGCGGCGCGCAGCTGATTGCCATGGGTGGCCGCAAGGGCCGCCCGCAGCAGCGGCGGCTCGATCTCCGCGAGGATGCGCTCGTAGAGGCCGGCCGGCGGCAGGTTCTGGCCGAAGCTGGCGAAGTATTGCGCGAGGTGGCTCTCCATGAAACTCGGCAGGTCCTGGCCCTGTGGCGCCTGTCCGGCATTCGCAGCATGGGGCTGGACCGGCGGCATGCTGGCGAGCTCGCGCTCCACCGCCGCCAGCGGGATGACATCATCCACCTCCATGGCGAGCAGGCGCTTCATCAGGTTCTCAAGCTCGCGGACATTGCCCGGCCAGCGGTGAGTCATGAGCCGCGTCAGGGCATCGGGCGCGATCTCCTTGCGCGGCAGGCCATCCTTTTCGGCCCGGGCGAGGAAGTGCCGGACAAGATCGGGAATGTCCTCGGTGCGCTCACGGAGCGGCGGCAGTCGAAGCGGCACGACGTTCAGGCGGTAGAACAGGTCTTCGCGGAAGAGACCCTGATTGATCAGCTGCCGCAGGTCACGGTGGGTCGCACAAATGATGCGCACGTTGGTCTTGATCGGCGTGGTGCCACCAACCGTGGTGTATTCACCCTGCTGCAGCACGCGCAGCAGCCGTGTCTGGGCCTCCAGCGGCATATCGCCGATTTCGTCGAGGAACAGGCTGCCGACCTCGGCCTGCTCGAAGCGGCCGGCCATGCGCGTCGCGGCCCCGGTGAAGGCGCCCTTCTCGTGGCCGAAGAGTTCGGACTCGATCAGTTCGCGCGGGATCGCCGCCATGTTGAGCGCAACGAAGGGTCCCTTCTTGCGCTTGCTGAAATCATGGAGCGCGCGGGCCACCAGTTCCTTGCCCGTGCCGCTTTCGCCAACGATGGTGACGGTGAGGTCGGTCTGGGTCAGGCGGGCAATGAGGCGGTAGATATCCTGCATCGCCGAGGAGCGGCCAATGATTGGCAGTGGCTCGCCCTGCACCGAGGGCGCGGGCTTTGCCGCCTTGGCGGATTGATCGAGGGCGCGCGCCACCGTCTGCACAAGCGCCGTAAGGTCGAAGGGCTTCGGCAGGTAGTCATAGGCGCCAAGTTCGGCCGAACGGATCGCCGTCATGATGGTGTTCTGCGCGCTCATGACCACCACCGGCAGGGTCGGGCGCATCTTGCGGATGCGCGGCAGCACGTCGAAGGCGTTTTCGTCCGGCAGCACCACGTCGGTGACCACGACGTCGCCCTCTCCTTCACTCACCCACCGCCAAAGCGCGGCGGCCATGCCGGTTGCCCGCACCGTGAAGCCGGCGCGGGTCAATGCCTGGGTGAGCACAGTGCGAATGGCACTGTCGTCATCGGCGATAAGAACGGTACCACTGGCCATGGTCAGCGAGTCTCCAGATTGAGAGGGGCGTTGTCTGCGGAAGGCGTGAGCGGCAGGAGCACGCGGAAGGTCGTGCCCTTGTGCTGCCGGGGTTTGCATTCGACCACGCCCCCGTGGTCACGAACGATCTTGGCAACGAGCGCAAGGCCGAGGCCCCTGCCCGAACGCTTGCTGGATACGAAGGGCTCGAAGATGTGCGGCAGCAATTCATCGGGCACGCCGGGGCCGGTGTCATGCACGCAGACTTCAAGCGGCAGAGAAATGCGCTCGCTCGATCCGGCAACGGAAAGGCGCACACCGGGGCGGAAGGCCGTGGTGAACAGCAGCTCCCCCGACCCTTCCGACAAGCGCATCGCTTCGAGCGCATTCTTCGCCAGATTGAGGAAAACCTGTACGAGCTGGTCGGAACTGCCGTGCACGGCGGGAAGCGACGGATCATATTCCTCACGGATCGTCACGCCGTCGAGGCCGCCTGCGACCATCAGTTGCTTCACGCGGTCCAGAACCACATGGATGTTGACGGGGCGCCGCTCCAGCGGACGCTCGTCGGAAAAGACTTCCATCTGATCGACGAGCTGGCGGATGCGGTCTGTCTCATCACAGATGAGGCGCACAAGGCCGCGGTCCGCGTCACCCAGCGATGGCTCCAGAAGCTGAGCCGCGCCGCGAATGCCGGCGAGAGGATTCTTGATCTCATGGGCCAGCATCGCCGCCATGCCGGATACGGAGCGGGCCGCACCCTGATGGGAAAGCTGCAGATCGAACTTCTGCGCCATGGAACGCCGCAACAGCATCATCATCACGAAGCGGCCATCGTCACCGATGGGGGCGGTCTGCATGTCGACAATGCGTTCGCCACCGAGGCGCGGCGTACCGACGCCGATTGCATATTCATTCACGACGCCCACGCTCTCGCGCACCTTCTTCACCGATTGCAGGGCGGGGCTTGAGAACGGCACCAGTTCCGAAATGCTCAGGCGCGTGAGAACCGTCGAACTCGCCTGGAAGAAATCCTCAGCGGCCGTGTTCACGGCAACGACGCGGTCATAGGCATCAAGAACCACGAGCGGGTTCGGCAGCGCATCCACGACCAGGCGAAGGTCGGGCGGCACGGTGGTGATCTCGGCAAGCGCACCCATCACGCGGCCTCCTCTTCGCCCAGGATTCGGGCATATGTTTCACGAATGCCGCGCGCGACGCGGGCGTTATCCTTGTCGGAAAGAAGCGTGGCGCGAAGGCCTGCATGGACCTCGCTGTCGAGCACGCCGCGAAGTTCCAGGCGCGACAGCGTCCAGCCCAGATGCTTGCGGAAGGTCTTGTTGCCGAGAGCCTGCCCATAGAGCCTCAGCGTCTCGTCCTGATGCCAGAGCAGAATGTCGCGCTCTTCCTCGAGCGAAGGTTCGTCGCGGCCGGAGCCCGGCTCCAGTTCATTCGCGACAACGCCCGGCCACCAGGGGCGGCCATAGCAGGAGCGGCCGAACATCACGGCATCGGCACCGGATGCGGCCATCATGGCGCGGGCATCCGCAGCCGTCTCCCCGTCACCGTTGGCGACGAGCGGAATGGTGATCGCCTCGCGCACGGCCCGGATCGCCGGCCAGTCGGCCTTGCCGGTGTAGAACATGCAACGGGTGCGGCCGTGCACGGTGATCATCTGCGCGCCCGCCTCCTGCGCGCGGCGCGCGAGCTCCGGAGCATTCAGCGTGTCATGGTCCCAACCGAGCCGCATCTTCACCGTCACCGGAACCCGCGAAGCACCGACCGTCGCTTCGATCAGCTTCACCGCGTGATCGAGATTCCGCATCAGCGCCGAACCCGAGAGACCACCCGTCACCTGACGCGATGGGCAGCCCATGTTGATGTCGATGATGTCGGCCCCGAGATCTTGCGCAAGGCGCGCGCCCTCGGCCATCCAATGCTCTTCGCGGCCTGCAAGCTGAATGACGAAAGGAGATATCTTCTGGCTGCCCTGAGCGCGGCGCACCATGTCCGGACGTTCGCGGAAAAGCGCATCGCTCGCCACCATCTCGGAAACGACAAGTCCCGCCCCATGCGCGTGCGCAACCGTGCGAAAGGCTTCGTCGGTCACACCCGACATGGGAGCGAGGAACACGGGATTGCGGAGCCGGACAGGTCCGATAGAGATGCTCATAAATTGTGCAGTACTTATTGACGTTCAAGTTTTGTGCAGAATACGATGTTGCGTTGCACCGTCAACGAAAATCTCATGTCCTCCAGCTTCCCTTGACGGTGCGCACTGGCTATTCCGTTAGACATGTCAGTGGCAGCGGTCATCGTTGCGGGCGGCAGCGGCCTGCGCGCGGGGGGCGAAATCCCCAAACAGTACCAGTTGATCGGCGGAAAACCCGTGATTCGCTGGACACTTGAGGCTTTCCTGAGCCACCCGAACGTGAGCTTTGTCCAGCCCGTGATCGGCCAGGGGCATGAGCATTTCTTCGCCGAGGCGACCCAGGGGATGGATATCCCCAAACCGGTGACCGGGGGGGCCAACCGGCAGGATTCCTGCCGTCTGGGGGTGGAAGCGCTCGCCGGGATCAAGCCCAACCGGGTTCTGATCCATGACGCCGCCCGGCCCTTCATTTCCCATCAGGTGATCAGCAACGTCATTGCCGAGCTGGACCGGGGCGACGCCGTGATTCCCGGCCTGCCCGTGGCCGACACCATGAAATTCGCGCCCGGCGGCGTAATCGAGCGCACCGTCGACCGCGGCTCCATGTGGTTCGTGCAGACGCCCCAGGGCTTCACCTTCGACAAGATTCTCGAGGCCCACCGCCGCGCCGCCCGCGAAGGCCAGATGGGTTTCACCGACGATGCCGCGGTTGCGGAATTCGCCGGCATGCCCGTCCGCATCACCGCCGGCGATCAGGCCAACCGCAAGCTGACCACCTCGCACGATGTGCGCACCGCCGACAGCGAAGTCTCGGCCAAGCTCTTCGTGGAGCGGCCGGATGTACGCAACGGCCAGGGCATCGACTTCCATGTCTTCGAGCCGGGTGATGCGGTGACGCTCTGTGGCATCAGCATTCCGCACACGGCGAAACTCAAGGGCCACTCCGACGCGGACGTGGCCATGCATGCACTCACCGACGCGATCCTCGGCGCTATCGGCGAGGCCGACATCGGCAAGCACTTCCCGCCGAGCGACCCGAAGTGGAAGGGCGCTGCGTCATCCATCTTCCTGTTGAAGGCGGTCGAACTTCTCACCGCACGCAAGGGCATCATTGCCAATGCCGACATTACCATTCTTGCAGAAGCGCCAAGAGTGGGGCCGCACATCGCCGCGATGAAAGCGGTGCTGGCGCCCCTGCTCCAGGTCTCTGCCGACCGCATCGCCATCAAGGCCACCACGACCGAAGAGATGGGCGCCATCGGCCGGAAGGAAGGGATCGCCGCCTTCGCCACCGCTACCGTGCGCCTGCCGCTCTGAGCGCGCCATGAGCCTCGCGCAGGACATCGTCACCGCCTATACCGCCCGCGGCTGGATGATCGCCACGGCCGAAAGCTGCACGGGCGGACTCGCCGCCGCCGCCATCACAGACATTTCGGGATCAAGCGCCGTGCTCGACCGCGGCTTTGTCACCTATTCCAATGCCGCCAAGGTGGAGATGCTGGGCGTGACCCCTGTCACGCTTGATGCACATGGTGCGGTCTCGGAAGAAACAGCGCGTGAGATGGCGGCGGGGGCTCTCGCCCATTCGGCAGCGCACGTCGCCGTCGCGATCACGGGAGTTGCCGGTCCGAGCGGCGGAACGGCGCAGAAGCCTGTCGGCCTCGTCCATTTCGCTTGTGCCGTGAAAGGTCGCGGCATCACCCATGTGGAGCGCCGCTTCGGGCCCTTGAGCCGCGCGGAGATCCGCAGCGCCTCGGTCGATCAGGCGCTGGAATTGCTGATCGCCGCCCTGCGCTGAATGAGCCGCGCCCGCTCTTCGAAGGCGGCCATCACCTTCTGTACCGCCATGGGCATCAGGCCGCCCGCCGCCAGTTGCATCAGCGCACTGCGGAAGGCGTAGTCGATGCGGATGGCGATATCGGAGTCGTTCCCCACCGGGGTGATCTTCCACTGCGCCTCGATGGACCGGAACGGCGGCTCGGTCGAGATCGCCCGCACGGTGCGGGCCTCGCGGCTCACCTCCACGCGGCTGGTGAAGGATTCCGACAGCCCAAGCTTCGGATAGGCAATCGAAAGCTCTGCCGCGAAGGTTTCCCCGCCGGGGATCGGTGTCCGCGCACTGCGGATGACAGACCGCTGCATCAGCGGCAGGAAATCCCGGTAAGCTGCCACATCCGACGCCACTTCATAGGCGATGTCGGGCGGAACGGTGACGCGCTTCGATGTCTGGAAGACCGGCATCAGGCCTTGCCGGCCCGGGCGGCGCGGAGTCGCGCGAAGTCGTCGCCCGCATGGTGCGACGAGCGTGTCAGAGGCGAAGCCGACACCATCAGGAAACCTTTCGCATAGGCAATCGTCTCGAGGGACTTGAATTCATCCGGCGTCACGAAACGGTCGATGGGTGCGTGCTTTCGAGTGGGCTGCAGGTATTGCCCGATGGTGATGAAATCGATGTCGGCGGAACGCATGTCGTCCATCACCTGCATCACCTGCTCACGCGTTTCGCCGAGACCCACCATGATGCCCGACTTGGTGAACATGGTGGGGTCGAGGTCCTTCACCTGCTGCAGAAGGCGGAGCGAATGGAAGTAGCGCGCCCCCGGCCTGATCTTCAGATAGAGGCCGGGCACGGTTTCGAGATTGTGGTTGAACACGTCCGGCTTCGCCGCCACGACTTTCTCAAGCGCCCCATCCTTCTTCAGGAAGTCGGGCGTCAGGATTTCGATGGTGGTGTCGGGCGAGGCCGCGCGGATCGCCTTGATCACGCGGACGAAGTGGTTGGCGCCGCCGTCATCGAGATCGTCGCGGTCCACCGAGGTGATGACGGCATGGGAGAGGCCCATGCGGGCCACGGCATCCGCCACGCGCTCCGGCTCGCCCGCATCGAGTGCATCGGGCAAACCCGTGCGTACGTTGCAGAAGGCGCAGGCCCGCGTGCAGGTGTCGCCCATGATCATGAAGGTGGCGTGCTTCTTGGTCCAGCACTCGCCGATGTTGGGGCAGCTTGCCTCCTCGCAGACGGTGACGAGCTTGTTGTCGCGCACCAGCTTCTGCGTCTCGTGGTAGGTGGCGGAACCCGGCGCCTTCACGCGGATCCATTCCGGCTTGCGCAGGATGGGCGTGTCGGCCTTGTGGGCCTTTTCCGGGTGGCGTGGCCGGGTTCCGCCGCTGTTGTCGATCAGTGTTGCCATCGGAGGCTCAGGCACGTCCCTTGATGGCGCGATAGACGAAGATCAGCACACAGGCGCCCAGGATGGCGACAACGAGCTGTCCGATCAGGCCGCCGAGGCCGATGCCGATGAGGCCGAGAAGCCAGTTGCCGACGATGGCGCCGACAATGCCCAGGATGATGTTCATGATGAGTCCGGTGTCGAACTTCATCACCTTCTCTGCGATCCACCCGGCGAGTCCGCCGAGGATGATCTGCATGATGATTCCATAGCCTTCCATTGTGGTCCCCTTCCCTCGTTAGCGCCTGGAGCCGCGGAACAGCTTCAGCACGGTGAGCAGGATAATCGCACCCGCAGCCGAAACAAGCAAATTGCCCCAGAACCAGCCGTGGAAGATCTCGCCCAACTGGATATCAGCCTTGCTGGCGATGAAGAAGCCGATCCACGAGCCGATCAAACCGATGATCAGGTTCATGATCAGGCCATGGTCAGAGCCTGTGAACTTCTCGGCGAGCCAGCCCGCCAGAATGCCGATCAGCACCGTGCCCCAGAAGCCGACGCCGCCCAATTGCATGATTTGGTCCATGTGTGTCCCTCAGGTCAGGATGTGGGCAATGATCATGACGATCACCGCACCGATGGTGGCCGTGACGATGTCGCGGCCGATTTCGTTCTGGATGCCAAGGCTGATCTTGGCCCGCTGCAACACATAGGAGCCCACGAAGGAGCCCAAAACGCCGCTCACCAAATATTGCAGGAAGCCGCCATGGCCGCCGGTGACGAAGCTTGCCAGCCAGCCGGCAATGAGGCCGATCAGGATGGCAATCAGGATGTTCTTTGTGTCCATGGTGTCCCCCATCAACCTCCGGAAAGGAGCGGGCCTCATATGGCCCGCCCGCCCCGGCGCTTCAAGAGCATGGAATCCCGTCACATATGAATGACGCGGCCATAGGCATCGAGCACGCTCTCATGCATCATTTCGGAAAGCGTGGGATGCGGGAAGACCGTGTGCATCAGTTCCTCTTCGGTGGTTTCGAGGCCCATGGCGACGACGAAACCCTGGATGAGTTCGGTCACCTCGGCGCCCACCATGTGTGCGCCCAGCAGGCGGCCGGTCTTGGCGTCGAAGATGGTCTTGATCAGGCCCTGGTCTTCGCCGAGCGCAATGGCCTTGCCGTTGGCGAGGAAGGGGAAGCGGCCGATCTTGAGTTCGAAGCCGGCAGCCTTCGCCTTGGCTTCGGTGAGACCGACGCTCGCCACCTGCGGATGGCAATAGGTACAGCCCGGGATCTGGTCCTTCTTCATGGCATGCGTATGCAGGCCCTTGATGGTCTCGATGCAGATCACGCCTTCATGCTCGGCCTTGTGGGCCAGCATCGGCGGGCCGGCCACATCGCCGATCGCATAGATGCCCGGAACATTGGTGCGGCCGAAACCATCGGTGACGATGCAGCCCTTGTCGAGCTTCACGTTGAGCGCCTCGAGACCGAGGTTCTCGATATTGGCGACAACACCCGCCGCGGCGATGACGCGATCAACCGTGATCTGCTCGCTCTTGCCACCCGCCTCGATCGTGGCGGTCACGCTGTCGGCCTTGCGGTCGAGCTTCGCCACCTTCGCCGAGAGCTTGAACTTGAGGCCCTGCTTCTCGAGCTGCTTCTGCGCCACCTTGGAGATTTCGGTGTCCTCGACCGGCATGATCTGGTCCATGATCTCGACCACCGTCACGTCAACACCCATGGCGTTGTAGAAGGAGGCGAACTCGATTCCGATGGCGCCCGAGCCGATGACCAGGAGCGACTTCGGCATGGCCTTCGGCACCATGGCCTCGAAGTAGGTCCACACCAGCTTGCCGTCGGGCTCAAGGCCCGGCAGCACGCGGGGACGCGCGCCCGTCGCGATGATGATGTGCTTGGCCTTGTATGTACCGGCACCCGCCACGCCCTTCGGAATGGGGTTCTGCGGCTGCACGATGGCCTTCTTTGTGTCGGTGACGACCACTTCGCCCGCCTTCGTCACCTTGGCCTCGCCCCAGATCACCTGCACCTTGTTCTTCTTGAGCAGGCCGGCAACGCCGCCATTGAGGCGGCCTGAAACGCCGCGCGAACGCTGCACCACCTTCGACGCATCGAAGCTGATGTCCTTGGCCGAAAGGCCGTAGCTGTCGGCATGCTTCATGTAGTGATAGATTTCCGCCGAGCGCAGCAGCGCCTTGGTGGGAATGCAGCCCCAGTTGAGGCAAATGCCGCCCAGGTGTTCGCGTTCCACGATGGCCGTCTTGAAGCCGAGCTGTGCGGCGCGGATGGCCGTCACATAGCCGCCGGGCCCTGCCCCGATGATGAGAACGTCGAAGGTGGTATCGGTCATGGGTCTTGCCTTTCAGATCAGGGTGTTGAGAGAGGTTGCCACAGGAGTTCCGCCTTGGCGGGGTCATTCTCCTGAAGCAGGGATGTGATGAGGAAGGTGTTGCCTGTGGGCTCCACTTGTTTGGCCCAGTATTCGTTTTCCCGCGCGGATGAATCGACAAGGGCCGTCGGATCGACGAGCCACGTTCCATCGTAGGAGCGCACGAAATTCAGGTAGATCCCGAAGCCGAGCGCCATGCTGTAGGCCATGAATTCCGGTTTGCCTGCATAGGCGAGATCGAGATAGCCGCGGGCCGTATTGGGCCCGGTCGGCATCGCCAGGATGACGGTCGCAGTCTGGAACGTTTTCGCCCGCGCCTCCATTGGTTCGAGAGCGGCGTACATGGTGATGGGGTCGGCCGACTGCAGCAGGGTGAGCGGCAACTTTCCATCGCGCACCTGCTTGCGAAGACCCAGCACCGCGGCCCGGCGGGAGAAATCGAGCGCCTCCACTGCGGCGCGCGGCGCCGTGAGCGCAAGCTGACGCACGACATCGGCACGGGCAACGGCTTCCGGCGCCGTCAGGCGGGTGACGAGGTTCCGGTCGCCCGCAAGATAGGCCGCGCGATAGGTGTTGAAGGCCTGCGCAAGTTGCGCATGCGGACCGAACAGATAGACGAGCGCAGCGAGTGCGGCCGCAGCCACGACGATGAGAAGCAGGATGCGGCGGATCACTTTCATCCTGTGCTGCCCCGCCTCCTACTCACAGTCCGAGGATCTTCTTCACGACCGGAACAAGGCCCTCGCCGATCTTCCGGGTGTTGGCGGCATCGAGATGCCCGCCATCGGTCTTGTCGGCCACGGCGACACTGGCGGCGTCGAAGAAATGACATTCATTCTCCTCCGCAACCCGCTTGTAATGCTTGCCAAAAAGCTTCGACTCTTCGATCGCGTGGCCCCACAGGTCGTTGAACCATTCGTCGTCGGTCTTCACCAGATGCGGCGGCGAGACGAGCAGAATCTGCGGCACTGCATAGTCGGCATTGTAGTCGTGGTTCTTCACCAGCCCGACGAGACGCTGCATGCCCATGGAGGCATCGAAGGCGCGGCAGCGGTTGGCATACTTGATGTCGTTGGTACCAAGCATGATGATGACGAGATCAAGCGGATGATGGCTTTCGAGCAGGATGGGAAGGGCAACGGCGCCATTCCGCTCCGCATCGGCCACCGGATCGGGGAACACCGTGGTGCGCCCGTTCATGCCCTCTTCGATCACGCGGGCCTTGCCGCCCAGCCCCGCAGCCAGAACGTTCGGCCATCGGCTCTCGAAGGGATGGCGCTTGAAGGTGCCGGCCTCGAAACCCCACGTCAGGCTGTCACCAAATGCGAGGATGGATTTCATCGTCCCCTCCTTACACCAGCATCAGGCCGGGTTCTTCGAGATAGAGCTTGATGGCGTTGATGAACTCCGCGCCGAGTGCACCGTCGATGCAGCGGTGGTCGGTGGAGAGCGTCATCGTCATCTGCTGTTCGATCGCGATGTCGTTGCCGCGCACCACGGGGCGGCGCGTGCCGGTGCCGATCGCCAGGATCGAGGCATGAGGCGGGTTCACGATGGCCGCGAAGTTCGAGACGTTCATCATGCCCATGTTGGAGATCGCCGCCGAGCCGCCGGTGTATTCCTCCGGCTTCAGCTTCCGGTCGCGGGCGCGCTTGGCATAATCCTTCATCTCGGTCGAGATCTGGGCGAGACCCTTGGTCTCTGCCTTGCGGATGACCGGCGTGATCAGGCCGCCGGGGATCGAAACGGCAATGCCGATGTCGGCATGCTTGTGCTTCACCATCGCGGTCTCGGTCCACGAGACATTGGCATCCGGCACCTTGATGAGGGCCATGGCCATCGCCTTGATGATGAAGTCGTTCACCGAAATCTTCCAGAGGTGCACGCCCTCCTTGTTTTTGGGCGCCTGGGCATTGAGCCGCTCGCGCAGCTCCAGCAGGTGGTCGAGCGTCACATCGACCGAGACATAGAAGTGCGGAATGGTCTGCTTCGATTCCGTAAGGCGGCGCGCGATCACCTTGCGCATGCCGTCGTGCGGCACGAGATCATAGGAACCCGGCTCGAAGAGCCTGAGCACGGCGTCGTCCGATGGTGGCTGGGCAAGGGCAGCGGCAGCGGGCTTGGCAGCCGGAGCCACAGCGCCGGGCTTCGCCTTCTCCACGTCACGCGACACGATGCGGCCATGGGGACCGGTGCCGGTCACCGCAGCAAGATCGATGCCCTTCTCCTTGGCGAGACGGCGGGCGAGCGGCGAGACAAAGACGCGCGCTCCTGAAGCAGCCGGTGCAGCAGCCTTCGCCTGCGGTGCCGCAGCAGCGGCAGCGGGCGCAGAGGCGGCGGCAGGTGCCGCGGCAGCAGCGGGCTTCGCTGCCGGTGCGGCAGCGGCGGGTGCGTCGCCAGCCTTCTCGCCCTCACCCAGGATGACGGCGATCAGCGTGTTGACGAGAACATCCTCGGTGCCCGCCGGAACCATGATCTTGCCGAGCGTGCCTTCGTCCACGGCTTCCACTTCCATGGTGGCCTTGTCGGTTTCGATCTCGGCAAGAACGTCACCGCTCTTCACCTTGTCGCCTTCCTTCTTGAGCCACTTGGCAAGCTTGCCCTTCTCCATGGTGGGAGACAGTGCGGGCATCAGGACATTTGCAGGCATCGGGACGCTCCCCTCGCGTTAGCTCTTGTTGGCGAGAACCGAATTCTGGGCCGCGGCCTTGGCGAGGCCGTCGTTCAGGGTCTTGCGGATTTCCTCGAGATTGGCACCGGCCGTGCCGTGGCCCATCTCGGCCATGGCGCCGGCAACCTGCGAGGCCATGCCGGCCAGAACGTGGCCCCAGATGTCGGCCTTGCCGAAAGCCATGGCATGGAGCGACAGGCTCAGGTGACCGTTGGTGATCCAGGCGCGGGCAATTTCGCCAGCCTTCGGATCATGGAAGACCTCGTGAGGCGGCTGCAGCTGGTGCGGATGGGTCTCGTGCGAATGGTCGTGGTGATGATGATCGTGGTGATCGTGATCTTTGGACATGTAAATTCCTTTTCGGATTTAAGCGTAGAGAACCGACTTCACCGCAGCGATCACTTCATCGACCGACGGCAGGGCAAGCTTTTCGAGATTGGCCGCATAGGGCATGGGCACATCCTTGCCGGCCACGCGGGCAACCGGCGCATCGAGATAATCGAAGGCATGTGTCATGATTTCGGCAGCAAGCTCGCTCGTCACCGAGAAGCGGGGATAACCCTCTTCAATGCACACGCAGCGGTTGGTCTTGCGCACCGACTGGAGAACCGTATCCAGATCGAGCGGACGGATGGTGCGGAGATCAATGATCTCGCAGTCGATCCCCTCTTCCGCCAACTTGTCGGCAGCGGCGTGGGTATAGGTCATGCCGATGCCGAAGGAGACGAGGGTCACATCCGAGCCGGGCCGCGCCACGCGCGCCTTGCCGATGGGAACGGTCCAGTCGTCAAGCTTCGGCACGTCGAAGCTCTTGCCGTAGAGGATTTCGTTTTCGAGGAAGACCACCGGATTGGGATCGCGGATCGCTGCCTTCATCAGGCCCTTCGCGTCAGCCGCCGTGTAAGGCATGACGACCTTGAGGCCGGGGATGTGGCCGTACCACGCGGCATAATCCTGACTGTGCTGGGCGGCGACGCGGGCCGCCGCACCATTGGCGCCACGGAAGACGATCGGGCAACCCATCTGGCCGCCCGACATGTAGAGCGTCTTGGCGGCGGAGTTGATGATCTGGTCGATCGCCTGCATGGCGAAGTTGAAGGTCATGAACTCAACGATGGGCTTGAGGCCCGCGAAGGCCGCACCCACGGCAATGCCGGTGAAGCCGTGTTCGGTGATCGGTGTGTCGATCACGCGCTTGTCGCCGAACTCTTCGAGCATGCCCTGGGAAATCTTGTAGGCGCCCTGATACTGGCCCACTTCCTCGCCCATCAGGAAGACGTCCGGGTCGCGGCGCATCTCTTCCGACATGGCGGCACGAATGGCTTCACGCACCGTCATCTGCACCATTTCGGTGCCCGGCGGGATTTCAGTGTCGACGGGCGCAGGCGTGACAGCCTTTGCGGCAGCCACGGTGGCCTGAAGATTGGCGTGCGGTTTGGTATGGCTCTCGGCGCCCTCGTAAGGCAGCGTGCCCGGCGCCTTTGCGGGCGGCGGCGTTGCGGCATCGGCCTCGCCGATCACGGCGATGGGCGTGTTCACTTTCACGCCTTCGGTGCCGGCGGGAACGAGGATCGAGGTGAGCGGGCCTTCATCGACCGCTTCCACTTCCATGGTCGCCTTGTCGGTTTCGATTTCGGCAATCACGTCGCCGGGCTTGACCGCGTCGCCGACGTTCTTGAGCCACTTGGCCAGCTTGCCCTCTTCCATGGTGGGCGAGAGGGCGGGCATGAGGATTGTAGGCATGGGTGGTCTCGCTCCTCAGCCGTTCACGTAGATGTCGGTCCACAGCTCGGACTCATCCGGCAGCGGATCATTGGTGGCAAAGTCGGACGCCTTGGTGACGATGTCACGGATCTCGGCGTCGATCTTCTTGAGTTCCTCTTCCGAAGCGCGGTTCGACTTGAGAAGGCGCGCCTTTACCTGCTCGATCGGATCATGCTCCTCGCGCATCTTCTGCACCTCTTCCTTGGTGCGGTACTTAGCGGGATCGGACATGGAGTGTCCGCGATAGCGGTAGGTCATCATCTCGAGGATGTACGGCCCCTCGCCCTCCCGGCAGTGTTCTGTGGCGCGGTCTGCCGCTTCCTTCACGGCACGGACGTCCATGCCGTCCACCTGCTCGGCGGGAATGCCGAAGGCTTCGCCGCGGGCGCCGAGATGATCGGAAGCAGCGGTCGAGCGGGTGGCCGCCGTGCCCATGGCGTAACGGTTGTTCTCGATCACGAAGATCACCGGCAGCTTCCAGATCGAGGCCATGTTGAAGGTCTCGTAGACCTGGCCCTGGTTTGCCGCGCCATCGCCGAAGTAGGCCATGGAAACGTTCTGGTTGCCCCGGTAGCGGTTGGCGAAGGCCAGCCCCGCACCGAGCGGCACCTGGGCGCCGACGATGCCATGGCCACCGTAGAAGTTCTTCTCGCGGCTGAACATGTGCATCGAGCCGCCCTTGCCCTTGGAAATGCCGCCCTTGCGGCCGGTCAACTCGGCCATCACGCCGCCCGGGTCCATGCCGCAGGCCAGCATGTGGCCGTGGTCGCGGTAGGAGGTGATCACCTGATCGCCCTCGATGGCCGCCATCTGCATCCCCACCACCACGGCCTCCTGGCCGATGTAGAGGTGGCAGAAACCGCCGATGAGGCCCATGCCGTAAAGCTGGCCGGCCTTCTCCTCGAAGCGGCGGATCAGCAGCATGTCGCGGTAGGCCTGAAGCTCTTCCGCCGCTGTAAAACCTGAGTTCTTGAGATCCGAGTTCTTGGCGCCCTTTGGCACCTTGTCGCCCTTGCGGGCCAGATAAGCAGACTTCACGGCCATGCCTCACCCTCCGTCAGTGCTGTTCTCATAGCATTAAACGGTTGTGTGCACTTGCGAAAATGACGATTAACCGGATTTCGGTTAATCTTCGGAAACACAACGGGAAATCAGTCGTCGAGGCGGACGATCAACTCGTTGCGGCGCGACAATTCGAGTTCCGTGCGGGCCAGTTCCTCGAGCATGTCCGGGTCCACGCGCTCGGGGCGCATCAGCGAAACCTTGGCCTCCAGCCGCTTCATTTCCGCCTCGTCGGAGGAGAGATCGTTCTCAAGCTGCACCGCCTCGGCCCTGAGTTGCTCCAGGAAACCGTAACCCCGGGGTCCCTTTTCGGCGTACCAGGCGAAATAGCTCAACAGGGCGAGGCAGCCGATGGTGACCAGATAGTCGAATCTCTTGAGGCGCAGACGCATGGCCGTTTCTTGCCAGCCCGGCCTTAACACCCCGTAAACCAATTCACCCTGCCCGCCGCCCGCGACACCACGGCCGTGCGATACCCCTTGATTTTCGCAACAGAAGTTACAATTTAGGGCACATCATGTTGTCATCCAGCCGCTTCGTTGTCGCGATTCACGCCCTCTCGGTGCTCGCCCGTCATTCGGGCAAGGGCCCGGTGTGCTCGAACATGATCGCACAGAGCGTGCACACAAATCCGGTGGTGATCCGCCGCCTGATGTCCGAACTCGAAAAGGCCGAGCTGGTGGCATCGACTGCTGGCCGCTCCGGCGGCTTCAGCCTGGCACGCCCTGCCCCGCAGATCACTTTGGCAGACGTCTACAAGGCAGTTGAGGACGATGCGGTTTTCCGTATGCACAAGCTCGACCCTGAGGCGGTGTGCCCGGTTGCTGCACAACTGAGCAAGGTTCTGTCGCCGCCCCTCAAGGCCGCTGAGACCGCCATGACGGCCTCCCTCCAGCGGACGACCCTGGAAGACGTTTCGGCCGCTATCCACTAAAATTGGCCTTCTGGCCGGTTTTGCCAGCGAATTGTCAGCAAGCGGATGCCAGAAAGATTCCCGCCGGCAAACCTTGCTTAGCCACAAACTTGTCCGGTACCCTCGAAACCAGACCCGTGGCGGTTCCTTCTTGCTGCCGTCCAGGAAACAATGCGGGTCTGGTTTCACCCTTTCAGTTAGTTGATTATGAAATCCGAACTCTCACGCCGCTCCCTCCTGCTGATGATGCTGGGCCTTGCCATCGCCCTGCCGGCAGCCGACGCGCCCGCTGATGATGACGACGGAGGTGGAGGTGGAAGTGGCAGCGGTGGCGGCGGTTCCGGATCAGGTTCAGGCAGTTCCGGCAGTGGTGGAGGGTCCGACGACCACGACGGTGGTGATTCCGGCGACGATGACGGCAAGGACGACGACAAGTCTGAAGACGGCGATAACGACAGCGAGATCGGCGAGAGCGGCAGCCAAGAAGCCGCAGAGGCCAAGAACGCCGTCCTGGAAGGCCAAGCCAGGCCACTGAGCGATCTTCTTTCGTATCTCAAACAGAATTATCCCGGACAGATTCTCGATGTCGACCTGAAGCAGCACTCGGGCAAGTTCGAATATCGCCTGAAGATCCTGCAGGACACGGGCAAGGTGATTAAGTTGCGTCTTGATGCTATGACACTGGCGCTCAGATAATCATCAGATACTCCCATGCGAATACTCATCGCTGAAGACGAAGCTACAGTGGCGAAGGCTGTCGCAGCAGCTGTGGAAGCGGCCGGCTTCGTCGCTGACATTGCCTCGAACGGCGAAGACGCCTGGTTCCGGGGGTCAACCGAAGAATACGCAGCGATTGTTCTCGATCTCGGACTTCCCGGCATCGACGGACTGACGGTGCTGCGGCGCTGGCGTTCGGAAGAACTACGCACACCGGTCATCATCCTCTCGGCCCGCGGCACCTGGGCGGAGCGTGTCGACGGAATCGACAACGGCGCAGACGACTATCTGCCGAAACCCTTCGAAATGGGCGAGCTGCTGGCGCGCATTCGCGCCCTTGTCCGCCGCGCAGGCGGACTCGCCTCTTCGACGCTCGATGTGGGGTCGCTCCGCCTCGACCTGAAATCGGCAAAGGCAACCCTCGATGGCCAGCCCGTCGAACTGACGCCCCTCGAATTCCGCCTGCTCCACCATCTCGCCATCAACCCGGGTGTTCAGGTGAGCAAGGAAGACCTTTCGGAGAAGCTCTACGCGGTCAACCACGAGCGTGACCCCAACGCCATCGAGGCGCTGGTCAGCCGCCTCCGCCGCAAGCTCGGCCGCGGCATCATCGAAAACAAACGCGGCTTCGGCTACAGCCTCGCCGTTCCGGAGGCATGACACTGCTTCGCGCGGGCGCACTCCGTTTCCGGCTGACGCTTCTTGCAGCCTTTGCGATCAGCGCGCTTCTGGCCGTGGCAGGCGTGGCGTTTTCGTACCTCTTCGAAGTGCACGTGCAACGCTTCGTTGTCGGCGAACTGAACACCCACTTCCAGCAACTGGCAAGCGGCCTCGCCTATGACACGGACGGCAAGCTTCGCAACAGGGCGGTCATGAGCGATCCCCGCTTCGCTCAGCCCCAGGGGGGCATGTACTGGCAGGTTGACGAAGTGGGGCAGCCGTCGCTCCGGTCGCGCTCCATGTGGGATGAAAGCTTTTCTGTTCCCACTCCCCCGACGGCCCCGGAAGAAGACCACGCCCACGTCATGCCTGGTCCCGGGGGCAAGGATGTGCTGGCGCTCGAGAAGTTGATCTTCGTCACCGACCGGAGTGGCGTCGACCACCGGCTCGTCGTCACCATCGGCATGGAAAAGGCCCGCGTGCAGGGGACCATCTCGAATTTCGGCAAGCCCATGATCGCCGGACTTGCCGTGCTCTATTTCACCCTCCTCGCCTCGGTGCTGCTGATCATTTTCCTCGGAATGCGGCCCCTGAAGATGCTGCGCGAATCCGTCGAGGCGCTGCGCATGGGCAAGGCCACACGGGTCGGCGGCGAGCATCCGGAGGAAGTGGCGCCGCTCGTGAACGAGGTGAACGCCCTCGTGGAAGCTCGCGAAAAACAGCTTGAACGCGCCCGGCAGCGCGCCGGAAATCTGGCCCACGGCCTGAAGACGCCGCTCACCGTTCTCACCGCCACCGCGACACAGCTTGCCGTCAGCGGCCAGACGGAACGATCATCACAGATCCGGCTTGCCGTCGACCAGATGCGCGATCTCGTCGACCGGGAACTGGCGCGGAGCCGCATGGCAGCGGGCGCGAGCAGTCATCGTTCTCCCCTGCTCCCCGCGGTGGAGCGCGTGGTCGAGACATGCCGCCGGGCGCCGCGCGGCGAAGACATCACCTGGGCGGTGGACGTGCCGCCGAGAACACAGATCGCCATAGACGGCACCGACCTGCTCGAGCTTCTCGGCAATCTGATCGACAACGCCCGCAAGCATGCACAGAGTGAGGTGCGCGTGACCCACGATGGGCGCTATCTGGTTGTCGAAGATGATGGTCCCGGCGTGGCGCCAGACAAGCTGGCAACGATCACCCGCCGCGGCGTGAAGCTTGATGCCCTGTCGCCAGGGAGCGGCCTTGGCCTCTCGATCGTCAGCGATCTCGCCGAGGTCTACGACTTCGAACTTGCCTTCGAGAAGAGCAGTCTCGGCGGACTGAAGGCGAGTGTCGGGCTTCCCGCGCTGACATGAAGCCTGACATGAAAAAGGCGGCGAACCCCGGGGTCCGCCGCCTTGCAAAAATGTCCGAAGATCAGCCCTTCAGAATGGCACGGCCCTGATACTGGGCCGCGGTGCCGAGTTCTTCCTCGATGCGGAGGAGCTGATTGTACTTGGCCAACCGGTCGGAGCGGGCCAGCGAGCCGGTCTTGATCTGGCCGCAGTTCGTGGCGACCGCGAGATCGGCAATGGTCGAGTCCTCGGTTTCGCCCGACCGGTGCGACATGACGGCGGTGTAGCCGGCCTTGTGCGCCATCTCGACGGCTTCGAGCGTCTCGGTGAGCGAGCCGATCTGGTTCACCTTCACCAGGATGGAGTTCGCCGTCTTCTTTGCGATACCGTCCTTCAGGCGCTTGGTGTTGGTGACGAAGAGATCATCGCCCACCAGCTGCACCTTGCTGCCGATGAGATCGGTGACCTGCTTCCAGCCATCCCAATCGTCTTCCGAGAGACCGTCCTCGATCGAGATGATCGGATAGGCCTTCGCGAGCTTGGCGAGATATTCCGCCTGCTCCTTGATCGAGCGGGTCACGCCCTCGCCCTCATAGACGTACTTGCCGTCCTTGAAGAACTCGGTCGCGGCGCAGTCGAGCGCGAGATAAATGTCCTCGCCCGCCTTGTAGCCGGCCTGCTCGATGGACTTCATCACGAAGTCGAGGGCCGCTTCGGCCGACGGAAGGTTGGGGGCGAAGCCGCCCTCGTCGCCGACGTTGGTGTTGTGACCCGCCTTCTTGAGGGCGCTCTTCAGCGTGTGAAACACTTCCGCACCCATGCGCAGGCCCTCGCGGAACGACGGCGCGCCCACCGGCATGATCATGAATTCCTGGAAGTCGATCGGGTTGTCGGCATGCACGCCACCATTGATGATGTTCATCATCGGCACCGGAAGGATGCGCGCCGAAGCACCACCCACATAGCGGTACAGCGGCAGGGCCGAGGCATCGGCCGCAGCCTTGGCCACAGCGAGCGACACACCGAGAATGGCGTTGGCACCGAGACGTGACTTGTTGGGCGTGCCGTCGAGCGCGATCATGGCGCGGTCGATGCCGATCTGGTCCTCGGCGTCGAGGTCGGCAAGCGCCTCGTAAATCTCGCCGTTCACGGCAGCGACCGCCTTGGTCACGCCCTTGCCGAGATAGCGCTTCTTGTCGCCGTCACGGAGTTCCACGGCCTCGTGGGCGCCGGTGGAGGCACCCGAGGGAACCGCTGCCCGGCCGAACGAACCATCCTCGAGGGTCACGTCCACCTCGACGGTGGGATTGCCGCGGCTGTCGAGAATTTCGCGGGCGGTGATGTCCAGAATGGCAGTCATAGGGCGCTCCTTGGGCGTGCGTGCGATTGTCCGGCGGCGCTTATGTAAGCATCCCATGACGATTGCAAGAAATTTGAGGGGCGCACATCAGAATGACCCATTTGCGGCGCAGCAACCGCTGACCGCTTGGCGTGGGCCGCCGGGAGTGGTACGTGCTGGCGGGGCTCGAAGTCCGTTCACCGCGAGGATGCAACAATGCAGGACACCCAGCCCGCCACGGCGCCGACCTGGCGGCAGAAGCGCAGGAAGATGGTCAAGAACACCGGGCGCTGGGTGACCCGCCGGCTTTCGGATTTTCTGGGCCGGCAATCGCTTGTGGGCGATACGCCGATCATTGAGACGTCCCACTTTCCTAATCTCAAAGCCTTCACCGACAACTGGGAGGCGATCCGCGCCGAGGTGCAGGAAATCCTCAAGCACCGCGACGCCATTCCCGCCTTCCACGATGTCTCACCCGACCAGCACAAGATTTCCAAGGGCACGAACTGGCGCACCTTCATCCTCTTCGGTTTCGGCGAGAAGCTTGAGAAGAACTGCTCGCAGGCCCCCTTCACCACCAAGCTGCTGTCCGAAGTGCCGAACCTGCAGACGGCATGGTTCTCGATTCTGAGCCCGGGCTACCACATCCGCGCCCACCGTGGCGTGAGCAAGGGAATCCTGCGCGCCCACCTCGGCCTGATCATTCCGAAGGAAGCGGAAAAGTGCCGCATCCGCGTGGGCGATGTGATCAAGGTCTGGCATCCCGGCGAAATCTTCGTCTTCGACGATACCTATGAACACGAAGTCTGGAACGACACCGACGAGGAGCGGGTCATTCTCCTGTTCGACTTCGACCGGCCCATGCGCTTCTGGGGCCGCACGGTCAGCAACACCTTCGTTCGCCTGATGAAGCTCACCGCCTTCTATCAGGAGCCCAAGAAGAACATGCAGGGTTTCGAGGCGCGCTTCGAGGCGGCAACGAAGCGCTACAACGACAATCTCGAGAAGATGTCACACCACGACTGATCAAGCAGCCGTAGGAACTAGCCCTGCGCGCCGAACTGGCGGAGCGCCAGCATCATCACAGCGTGGGCTTCCGTGTCACCGATGTTGACCAACTTGTGCGGAACGTCGGCCCGGTAGCGCAGCGCTTCGCCGGCCTTGGCGATCCGCGTCTCGCCGCCTGTCGTCACTTCAAGTTCCCCCGTCACCACATAGAGGTGCTCGATGGTGCCCGGCGGGTGCGGCGAGGATTCCAGCACGCCCGAGGGCTTGGCGTGGAAGTCGTACCACTGGAAGAAGTCGATCAGGTTGAGAGGTCCGGCAATGGCAAGGCGGCACAGCCCGTCCTGGCTTTCCAGGATCGGCACCGCTGACTTCTGCTGGTGCTCGATGAAGAAGGACTGGGTCTCGCCCCGGAGTACCTCGTCCACCGTTGTGTCGAGGGCGCGCGAAAGCTTCACGACCGTCGACAGCGTCGGGTTCGTCTCGTTCCGCTCGATCTGCGAAATGATGGACTTCGCCACGCCGGATTGCTCCGACAACTCGCCCAACGACAGGTTGTAGGCCTTGCGCAGACGCTGGATCGTCTTGCCCAGGTCGGCAGTCGTATCCTCGGGGGCAGCCTGTGTCCGGGCGCCCCGGCTTCCGCTTCCTGCTGCTCCGCCCTGCCTTGACATTCGCCGCGTCTCTCTCTAAATCCGCTGTTCGGAATAACGAACAGACCGTTCGCAACACTGTTTCCCTGATAAATACCCTGAAAACGGGGCGTTTTACAACCGGAAACATCGGAAAAGGTGAACCGGGCAATTCCGTCCGGCCAACCGAACGGACCGGCCAAACGGGAAGGAAGACGAGATGCGCTATTTCCCCATTTTCGTGGACCTCAAGGACCGCCGCGTGGTCGTGGTGGGGGGTGGCGAGGAAGCCACCCGGAAGATCCGCCTGTTGCTCAAGACCGAGGCCGTGATCGAAGTTGTCGCATCCGAACTCCACCCCGAACTCTCCGCAAACCCCCGCATCCGCTGGGCCGCGAAGGACTTCAGCCCTGACTTGCTCGATGGCGCCGCCCTCGTCTACTCCGCCGACAAGGACCTGAATCCCACCGTCAGCGCCGCCGCCCAGGCCCGCGGCATCCCGGTGAATGCGGTGGACGAGGCTGATATCTCAACCTTCATCGTCCCCTCCATCGTCGACCGTGACCCCGTGGTGGTGGCGATCGGCACGGAAGGCACCGCCCCCGTGCTCGCGCAGGGCATCCGCGCCCGCATCGACGGCATGCTGCCCCACGGCCTCGGCAAGCTCGCCGCCCGCGCCCAGTCGCTCCGTGACAAGGTGGCGTCGATCGTTCCCCACGGCAACCGGCGCCGCGCCTTCTGGCAGGAATTCTTCTTCGGCGGCCCGCGCGCCGCACTCGAAGGTGGCGACGAGGTGGCCTTCGACCTCGCCCTCAACGATGCGCTCTTCAACGAGGGCAAGCCTGCGGCAGGCCGCGTCTCGCTGGTGGGTGCGGGCCCCGGCGATCCCGAACTTCTGACCCTCAAGGCCCACCGCAAGCTGCAGGAAGCGGACGTGATTGTTTACGACCGCCTCGTTTCGCCTGCTGTCCTTGAACTCGCCCGCCGCGACGCGGTGCGTATTCCCGTCGGCAAGACACCTTTTGAGCCCTCGCCCCGCCAGTCGGAGATCAACGACATTCTCCTCCGTGAAGCAAAGAAGGGCCTGCACGTGGTCCGCCTCAAGGGCGGTGACCCCTACATCTTCGGCCGCGGCGGCGAAGAGCAGGCCGCCCTCGAAGCCGCAGGCATTCCCGTTGACGTGGTGCCCGGCATCACCGCCGCTCTCGGCTGTGCGGCCTCCGCCAAGCTGCCGCTCACGCAGCGCGGCCAGAACCGCTCGATCACCCTCCTCACCGCCGCCAGCGAACACGGTGTCGCCGAGCACAACTGGGCGGCACTCGCCCAGCCCGGCCAGGTCTGCGCCATCTACATGGGCGTGAACGCAGCAGGCGACGTGGCAGCGAACCTTCTCAGCGCCGGCATGTCCCCGGCAACGCCCGTCACCATCGTCGAGAACGGCACGCTTCCCACTGAACGCGTGATCGAGACGACCATCGGCAGCGTCTGGGACGCCATACACACCCGTGGCGTCAGCGGCCCCGCCATCATTTATGTCGGCCTGCCGTCTGACCGCGCCGCCGCCAACATTGTTCCCTTCCCCGTGCGCGAAGACATTCGCGACGCCATCCTGAGAGCCGCATCATGAGTGAAGTCGAAAAGGGTCAGGTCATGACCGCAAACCGTTTGCGCGATGGCGAGGTGGTGTTCCTCACCCGCGCTGGCGTGTGGAGCGAGAAGATCGATGATGCCGCCCTTGCGCTTGAACCGCAGGCCAAGGCCGCCCTGGAGGCGCGCGCCGCCGAAGACGTGCGGAAGACGCTGGTGACCGGCCACTACTTCTTCGATGCCGAACGGATCAACGGCAGCATCCGCGCCAATCATTTCCGCGAGCGCGTGCGCACGCTGGGTCCCACGGTGCGCCGCGATCTCGGCAAGCAGGCCCTCGGCACCGCCGGCGCCTTCCCGGTTTTCAAGGACTGATCCCATGTACCGTTACGACGAATTCGATCACCAGTTTGTCCGCGAGCGCACCGCGCAGTTCCGCGACCAGGCCGCGCGCCGACTCTCGGGTGAAATGAGCGAGGACGAGTTCCGCCCCTTGCGCCTGATGAACGGCCTTTACCTGCAGCTTCACGCCTACATGCTGCGCGTGGCCATTCCCTACGGCACGCTCTCGTCCAGACAGATGCGCCAGCTCGCCTACATCGCCGACAAGTGGGACAAGGGCTACGGCCATTTCACCACCCGCCAGAACATCCAGTACAACTGGATCAAGCTGGAAGACACGGCCGACATCCTGCAGGCGCTGGCCGATGTGGAGATGCATGCGATCCAGACCTCCGGCAACTGCATCCGCAACGTGACGACCGACCATTGGGCGGGTGCCGCTGCCGACGAGATCGCCGATCCGCGTCCGGTGGGCGAACTGATCCGTCAGTGGTCGTCGCTGCATCCGGAATTCTCGTTCCTGCCGCGCAAGTTCAAGATCGCCATTACCGGCGCCCCGACGGATCGTGCCGCCGTAAAAGTGCACGACATCGGCCTTCGCATGCACCGCAATGACAAGGGCGAAGCCGGCTGGGAAGTGATGGTGGGTGGCGGCCAGGGCCGCACTCCGATGATCGCCGTCACCGTACGCGACTTCCTGCCCGAGAAGGAACTGATCCCCTATCTCGAGGCGATCATGCGCGTGTACAATCTCTATGGCCGTCGCGACAACAAGTACAAGGCGCGCATCAAGATCCTCGTGCACGAAATCGGCGCCGAGAAGTTCCGCAGCGAAGTGGAAGCCGAATACGCCCGCCATCCGCAGCAGACGACCGAAGTCGAGGAACGCGAACTCGCCCGCATCGCCGCCTATTTTGCCGATCCGAAGTTCGAGAAACTCTCGCGCTTCTCGCCCGGTTTCGAGGAGGCGCGCCGCAAGAACCCGGCCTTTGCCCGCTGGGCCGCCAACAACCTCGCCACCCACAAGACCGATGGCTACACCATCGTCAACATCTCGCTGAAGGCGCCGGGCGAGATCCCGGGCGATGCCACGGGCGAACAGATGCGCGTGATGGCGGACCTCGCCGAAACCTATTCCCATGACGAACTGCGCGTCTCCCACGCCCAGAACATCGTGCTGCCGCACGTGAAGCTGAACGATGTCTTCACCGTCTGGCAGAAGCTCAGCGAACATGGCCTTGCGGCCGCGAACTACGGCCTTGCCGGCGACATCATCGCCTGCCCCGGTCTCGACTATTGCTCGCTGGCGACCGCGCGTTCGATCCCGATTGCCCAGGCGATCAGCCGCCGCTTTGCCGACGACCGACGCCAGGAAGAAATCGGCAACATCAAGATCAACATCTCGGGCTGCATCAACGCCTGCGGCCATCACCATGTGGGCCACATCGGCATCCTCGGCCTCGATAAGGCGGGTGAGGAATATTACCAGATCACACTCGGCGGCTCGTCTTCGGAGAACGCCTCGATCGGCACCATTCTCGGACCGGGCTTCGCCCATGACGACGTGCCCGACGTGATCGACAAGATCCTCGCCACCTATCTCAAGCTCCGCTCACCGGGCGAAGAATTCCTCGCCACCTACCGGCGCATTGGCGTCAAGCCCTTCAAGGAGGCCATCTATGCCGCTGCTTAAGAACAATGCCTTCGTCGAGGATGACTGGATTCACCTCGCTGACAATCAGCCGGTCGGCAGCCTCACCAAGGTCACGGTGACGGCAGAGCGCCTGGTGCGCGACTGGGATGAACTGGTGCGCCTGCCGGGCCTGCTCGGCATCCGCCTGTCCAACACCACACGGGAGTTCGACCTCAATCCCTATCTGCCGCAGCTTGCGCTGGTCGTGCTCCCCTTCCCGGCCTTCAACGACGGGCGTTCCTATTCGATCGCCCGCCAGCTCCGCCTCGATGGTTATCAGTCGGAACTCCGCGCCGCCGGCAACATCCTGCCGGACCAGCTTCAGTTCATGCTGCAGGTGGGCTTCGACACCTTCGACGTGAGCGACCGCTTCCCGCTGGACGTCTGGCAGAAGGCCTCACGCCAGATGTCGCTCGCCTATCAGCGCGGCCTCTTCCGCAAGACCGGAGAACGGGAAGTCTGGTCCGAGCGTCATCAGGGCTTTGCGCCCTGGGAAGAGCAACCCCATGCAGGCTGACACAAACTTCAATGCCGTCGTCGAACGATACGCCGGAATCGAGGGCCGCGACCTGATCCGTCAGGTGGTGCGCGACTATCCCGGCCGCGTGGCGCTGCTTTCGTCCTTCGGGGCGGAGTCCTCGGTGCTGCTGCACATGGTTTCGGAAGTGGCGCCGGACATTCCAGTCCTGTTTCTCGACACGGGCAAACTCTTCGACGAAACGATCGACTATCGCGACCAACTGGTGCGCGAACTCGGTCTCACCGACCTCCGCGTCATCACCCCAGATGCCGGCGACCTCGCCCGCAACGACCCTGACGGCGATCTCAACTCGCGCAACACCGACCTCTGCTGCCACATCCGCAAAACCGTGCCGCTCTCCCGTGCCACCGAAGGATTCGATGTTCTGATCTCGGGGCGCAAGCGCTTTCACGGCGCCACGCGGAGTGATCTCGAATTCGTGAGCATTCAGGACGACAAGCTGAAGGTCGAACCTCTCGCCGCCTACTCGGCCCTCGACCTCAAGACCTATATGCAGACCCATCACCTGCCGTCGCACCCCTTGCGGCTGCAGGGCTATCACTCGATCGGCTGCGTTCCCTGCACTGTTCCGGGCGGAACGGACGACGATCCGCGCGCCGGCCGCTGGGAGGGTAGCGAGAAGACCGAATGTGGCATACACTTCTCGGCGAACGGCACCATCATCCGCACTGTCTCGCGCGAAACGGTCAGCGCCTGACAGACAACAGTGAGCGCCGGGGCCATGTCCGAATTCCTGATCTTTGCCCTCATCGGGTTTCTTGCGCAGCTGTGTGATGGCGCACTGGGCATGGGCTTCGGGGTGATCTCCTCATCCGTCCTGCTCGGACTTGGCGTGCCGCCGGCACTCGCCTCTGCCAGCGTGAATGCAGCGAAGATCCCCACAACCGCGACCGCGGCACTCTCGCATCTCTATCATCGCAATCTGGAATGGGAACTGGTCTCGGCCCTATGCATCTTCGGCGGCATCGGTGGCGCGCTTGGCATGCTGTTGCTCACGGGCCTCAAGGGCACGCTGCTCACCACCCTGCTCTCGGCCTATCTCCTTCTCGTCGGCGGCCTCATTATCGCCCGTGGCCTGCGCGGGGTTGCGCCACGGGTTCTGCCTTCCGCCTGGAAGCGCAGCATCGGCTTTGCAGGCGGCCTCATCGAAGGAATCGGCGGAAGCTGGGGGCCGATCGTCACCACAAGCCTCATGGGTGCCGGCACCGAATCCCGCTTCGCCATCGGCTCCACGAATTTTGCTGAGTTCTTCGTCTCCGTCACAGTGTTCACCGCATATGCCTCGGCCTTCCTGCTCGGGCATTGGGAAGGCGGAGCCGATTGGCACACCGTCGCCATGCCGGTGGCGGGCCTCGTGATCGGCGGCCTGCCCGCGGCCTTCTTCGGCGGCATGCTCTCCAAGATTGCGCCGAAGCGCGCGCTTACCATTGCCGTCGGCCTGCTCGCCGTGAGCATCGGCATCTACCGCTTCATGACCGCCTGAAGCCGAGGCTTGCGGCGGCTGCCCCACACGGGCAATCTCGCTCCATGCGCATCGCCACCTGGAACGTGAACTCCGTCAAAGCCCATCTCGACGCCGTGCTTGCATGGCTCAAGGAGGCGAAGCCTGATGTCGTCTGCCTGCAGGAGATCAAGTGCGAGGACCATGCCTTCCCTGCGCCTGCCTTCGAGGAACTCGGCTATTCCTGCGCGGTGCATGGCCAGAAGACCTACAACGGCGTGGCGCTGCTTTCACGCTACACGCTCGAAGATGTGGAGAAGGGGTTGCCCGGCGGCGACGGCGACGATCACGCCCGCTTCGTCGCCGCAACGGTTCTGGGCCCCAAGGTTGTGCGTGTGGCGTCCCTCTATCTGCCGAACGGCAATCCGGCACCCGGTCCCAAGTATGACTACAAGCTGGCCTGGATGAAACGGCTGGAAGCCTACGCCAGGAAGGCCCTTCTGCTGGAAGAACCGCTCGTGCTCGCAGGCGACTACAACGTGATCCCGGAGCCGCGCGACGCGCGCTTCCCCGAGAACTGGAAAACCGATGCACTCTTCCTGCCGCAGACCCGTGCGGCCTTCACGTCACTGAAGGCGATCGGCCTCACCGACAGCTATCGCGCCATCCACCCGCTCAAGACGGGCGTCTACAGCTTCTGGGATTATCAGGCGGGCGCCTGGCAGAAGGACAACGGCATCCTCATCGATCACCTGCTTCTCTCGCCCCAGGCGGCTGACCGCCTTGCGGGCGCCGAGATCCACAAGCACGTGCGCGGCTGGGAGAAGCCCTCCGACCACGTGCCGGTGATGATCACCCTCAAATGAAAAACCCGCCGGCGGCAACCGGCGGGTCTTTCCAACTCACGCACACTGGCCCGCCGCGAAGCGGGCTTGGGAGGAATTACTTGGGAGCCTTGACGCCGAAAGCGGCGAAGGTGGCTTCGTACGGCTTGTAGGCTTCCTTGGCGGCAGCCGTGTACATCTCGTTGAGCTTCGTGGCCTGGGCAACGAAGGTCTCGTAGGCTTCCTTGGCATAGCCCTGCTGGACTTCAAGAACGCGCTCGAACGAGCGGGCAGCGGTGACCTTCTCGAAGGCGCCCTGGCCGAGTTCGACGGACTTGCGCGAATAGTCAGCAACTTCCTGAGCGATGGCCTGGAGGCCCTTCGTCATTGCGGTGCCAGAAGCAACCATGGCTTCAAAACCTTCCTTGCCGAAAACCTGCATGTCTTCAAACGACTTCATGTCACTTATCTCCGTGGGTTGAACCAGAATGGCCGTCCCGTTGAGGATGATATATGTGCACTGCAACATGATTGTCAAGCTTGAATTTTGCGTTGCAACATGGAGGTTCGTTAACTAAACCGCACATGACCCGAGTTCGACAGGATTTGCCCTGCCCGGGTTTACTTCGTGGTAAGAGCGTATCCGTAAAATTTTAATCTTTCGGTGCTGGCGGTTGGGGACGGCCCAGCAAGAATCGGCCACCAAAACGATTTGAAACAGGTGTAGAATTGCGTTCGACGTTGACCCAGAGGCTTATTGCCCTTCTGCTCTCCTTGGCGTTTGGCATTGCCATCGTTCTGACCCCCGCTGAGGCCGCCGGCAAGTTTGCCGCCCTGACCGTTGACGCGCGCACCGGCAAGATCCTCTACGACAACGATTCCAATGGCTTGCGCCACCCCGCCTCGCTCACCAAGATGATGACGCTCTACATCATCTTCGAGGAGCTGAAGGCCAAGCGCATCACTCTCCAGACACCCATCCGCATGTCGGCCCGGGCAGCCGGAATGGCTCCCTCCAAGATGGGGATCAAGCCGGGCGGCACGCTCACCGTCCAGCAGGCGATCTACTCGCTCGTGATCAAGTCGGCAAACGACGTGGCCGCCGCCGTGGCGGAAAACCTGGGCGGCAGCGAATCAGCCTTCGCCAAGCGCATGACGACCACCGCCCGCCGCCTCGGCATGACCAAGACGACCTACGTGAACGCCTCGGGCCTGCCAAATCCGCGCCAGATCACCACGGCCCGCGACCAGGCCACCCTCGGCCTCCGGCTGATGCGGGACTTCCCCCAGTACTATCCCTATTTCCGCGCCACCCAGTTCGTCTTCAACGGCAAGGTGGTGAAGACCCACAACCGCCTGCTCGGCCGCTATAACGGCACCGACGGCATCAAGACGGGCTACATCAACGCCTCGGGCTTCAACCTCGTCACCTCGGCCAAGCGTGGCAACAAGCGTCTGGTCGGCGTGGTCCTCGGCGGCAAGACAGGCGGCGCCCGCGACCGGTACATGATGACCATGCTGGACTCGAACTTCGGCAAGGCCAAGGACGGCAAGACCGTCGCGGCCAAGGCCGGCAGTGGCGACGGCGTGATCGATCCGCTCAAGAACCTTTCCGCCACCGACGTGGCACAGGCTGACGCCGATCAGGATACCCAGGCCATGGCCCAGGCCGCCAGCATCGCGGCCCAGTCGGGTGCTGCCGTCGACAGCGGCGATGACGACGAGGGCAACGACCAGGCTCAGGCGCCTGCTCAGGCCGCAACGCAGACGGCGGCAACCACGCCCGCCGCCAAGCCTGCGCAGACCAAGGTGGTCGAAGCACAGATGGACGATGGTGCCCTCAGCATTCCCGAACAGGACGTGCAGGCCACCCAGCCCGCCCAGAGCACCATCCAGAAGCAGCAGCCCGCCCCCGGCCAGAAACTCCCCTTCCAGGTCAAGAAGCTCGCCTCGCAGGCCGATGTGGATGACATGTCGGTCGCCTCGGTGCCCAACAACTGGGCTGTCGAGATCGGGGACTTCAAGACCCGCAGCAGTGCCAACGCGGTGATCGCCAAGCTCAAGGCCGGGGACGCCAACCAGCTTGCCGGCAAGGATCAGAAGACGATCCAGGTGAAGCGCAATGGTGCCACCCTCTATCGCCTGCTGGTCTCGGGCTATGACGAAGCGTCGGCCAAGCAGTCCTGCGCCCGCGTTGCCCGCATGGGCAAGGATTGCTCGGTCCTCTCGCCCAACGGCTGATCGGGCAGAGCGTCAGCCCAGCAGCTTGTCCTTCGCGGCATTGATTTTCGCCGCCAGATAATCGCTGCCGCCCTTGTCCGGGTGGAAATCCTTCATCAACCGGCGGTGCGCCGCGCGGATTTCTTCTTCGCTGGCACCGGTCTTGAGGCCGAGAACGGCAAGCGCTTCTTCGCGGCTCATGGGCCCGCTGCTGGATTGGGCAGCCGCTCCACCCTGCCCCCAGGCGCCGCGCCATTCCGGCTTGTTGCGGTCGAGCCAGGCTTCGAAGAGGGCCCGGCTCTGGTCACCGCTTCCCGTGCACAGGAGGTGGAAGGCCCTCAGGTCGGTCTCGTTCAATTGCGAAAGGCGGCGTCCCTTGCTTGGGCCGTTCAGCACCTCGCCATCCATCGTGCCGCTGTCATGGTCGAGTTCCATGGTGAGGAGCGTGGTGGCAACCCTGCTCTTCTGGCCACGGCTCTTGCCGCCCCAGGAGAATCCGTTGGGGAAGGCGCTGGTCTTGCCGATGAGGCCCGCGCCGAACAGGAACATCGGAATGGCGATCTGCATCTGGCCGCGCAGCGTGAGCAGTCCGGCGAAGGCGATGATCGCGCCACCGCCCAGCTTCTGCGCGAAGTTCCGCGCCGCCTGCGGCGGCATCTTGGCCGCCTTGCGGATCAGCCACAGGCCACCGACGACGACGGCAAGGGCAATCAGGAACTGCATCGTGTGGACCGTCTCCGCTTCACTTCAGCTGCTTCAGCAGCACCTGACTTGCATTGCTGGATTTTGCCCGGCTTTCAAGAGCCGTCTGCCCGCCCGTGGCATAGGCCGCAACGGCCCCCAGAAGCTCGGCGAGAATGGCGGGGCTTGAGGAGTCGAGACGGAAGTAGGCGCCACGGGTGAGCCGTGCGATCTCCTTGAAGGCCCTCTCCGCCGCAACGTCGCTTCCTTCCTGGAACATGAAGACACGAGCGCCGAGAAGTCCGAGTTCTCCCGCCGTGCGGCAGACCTGATCGATATTCTCCTCGAAGGCATCGCCGACGAAGACGATGGCCTTGACGCCTGTGCGCGCCGCTTCCGCCTTCACGTGGGTGAGTACACGGCCGATTTGCGTGTGACCACCGCGGCATTCGACGGCCGTCATCAGCCGCGCGAGCGCTTCCGGCCTTGTCACCCACTTGGAGGCGCGGCACTCATCGAAGCCGCGGAAGTAGACAAGCTGCACCTGCAATGACGCGGCCTTGCTGGTTTCGGTGAACATGCTGGCCTGGATCGAGAGCGCCCGGTCCCAGGTGGGCTGGCGGCTCATGGTGGCATCCATGGCGAAGATCAGGCGGCCCTGGGCCTTGGCATCCGCAGGCGCGAATTCGTTCACGGCCTTGAGGAAAGCCGACACATCCGTCTCGCCTGACGGGGCCACCAGTGTCTTGCGCAGGTCGCTCATCGCCTCCCCCATCGGTTCTGGCGCAGAGATAGGCAGCCGGAGGCGGATTTAAAGGAGAAGTTCAACCTGCCGGTCACGGGCAGGTATCGGGCTTGAGCAGTTCCAGCTTCGTCAGTTTGCCGGAAAGCGAATAGCTGCCGTAGTCGAGGACGAGGTCCGTTGAGATGCCGTTCTCGAGCATCAGGAAGCTCGCCTGATAGAGCGGCTGCTCGTCATCCTGCGCATCCTGGGCGTAGTAGCTGATGGAGACAGGCCAAGCGGCCATCTTCGTGAGGTCGCCCGCTCCGTCCGGCAGGCCTTCCGCCAGCTTCTTCGGGCCGATAAAACTGATCGCCCGCATCGCCTTCTCTTCTTCCGAGCCTTCGTAGATCGTCGAGATGTCACGCGTCACGCCCTTGATCGCGGAATCGACAAGCTTGGCCTGATAGGCGGTGGGAAAAACGGCTTCGGGTGTGAGTTCGAACTCCTTCGAGTCGGTGGTGGTGATCAGGCCCTTGGCCGGCGCGGTGGCGGAGTCCTTCTTCACCTTGATACGGCTCTCCGAGTTGACCTTGGAGTCGACATACTGCTTCTGCGTAATATCAAGCTGGAGCCCGTCGCCGGATTCCCACGAGGTCATCTGGCTGTCGATGACCTGCGGCCCACCCTCAGCGTAAACGATGCGGTTGGCGATCCGGTAATTGATGGCATAGCCGTCGCAGGCCGACCCGGTGATCTCGTAGGCGAGCTTGCCGGTGACGGACGAGATATTGTTGCCAGCCTCGAGGCGTTTCACCTCGAGATCGTAATAGGCCCGGTGCGCCTGAAGGGTGGCCGCTGCGGCGGGAAGCGAAAAAAGCAGGAGAAAACTTGCACTGGAAAGAACGAGGCGATTCATGGTCAAAGACGGCATTCCATTGAATTCCATTGATTTGGGTAAATGATAACATGGACCGAGCCGAAAAGAGGCATAAATTACTCGTCACCCGGAAGTTGCCGGACGACGCGGAGGCGGCCTTTGCCAAGGCCTTCGACTGTCAGTTCAACCCTGAAGACAAGCCCTACACACCCGACGCGCTTTGCCGGGCGGCCGACGGCTGTTTCGGCTTGGCCATCACCTCCATGGACAAGTTCAACGCCGACCTGATCGGAAAACTTCCGGCCTCGGTGAAGATCATCTCAACCGTCTCGGTCGGACACGAACACATCGACCTCGCCGCCGTGAAGGCCAAGGGGCTCGTTGCCACCAACACGCCGGGCGTCCTCACCGACGCCACCGCCGACATCGCCCTCCTCCTCATCCTCGGCGCAGCCCGCGGTGCCTATTGGGGAGAACGCATGGTGCGCGAGAACCGCTGGCCCGGGGCCTCCATGGTGAAGCCATTGGGGCACGATGTCTCCGGTCAGCGCCTCGGCATCATCGGCATGGGCCGCATCGGGCAGGCGGTCGCGAAGCGAGCCCGCGCCTTCGGAATGACCATCCACTATCACAACCGGAAAGAGCTCAGCCCCGCGGAGGCAGAAGGCGCGACCTTCCACGCCACGCTCGAAGGCATGTTGCCCCATTGCGATTTCGTCTCGATCAACTGTGCCATGACGCCCGAGACCAAGAACCTGATCAACGCCCGCACCCTGGCGCTGCTGCCCAAGGGCGCGATCGTGGTGAACTCGGCGCGCGGCGGCATCGTCGAGGACGAGGCGCTCATCTCCGCCCTTACTTCCGGCCACATCGCCGCCGCCGGCCTCGACGTGTTTGCGGGCGAACCCAACATAGACCCGCGCTACCGCGACCTTCCCAATGTCTTCCTGCTGCCACATCTGGGCAGCGCCACACTGCGTACCAGAACCAATATGGGTCTGCGTGCGCTCGACAACCTGACGGCCTTTGCCCAGGGCAAGGCGCCGCGTGACCAACTGACGTGAGTGAACCACATGCCTTCGCCTGAAAAGCTCCTGAAAGATCTCGGCATCACCCTGCCCAAACCCGCCAAGCCCGTCGCCAGCTACGAGGGCTTCATCCGCACCGGCAATCTGGTTTTCGTCTCCGGGCAAATTCCCGTAGTTGACGGCAAGGTCGCCGTCATCGGCAAGCTGGGTGGGGGCGTCTCGCTGGAAGACGGCCAGAAGGCCGCGCGCCTCTGCGCCATCAACGTGCTCGCGCAACTGAACGAGGCCACGGGCCACGATCTCAGCAAGGTGACGCGCGTTGTCAAGGTGACCGGCTTCGTCGCCGCCACACCCGACTACACCGACGTTCCCAAGGTGGTGAACGGCGCCTCCGATCTGTTCGCCGCCGTCTTCGGTGACCGCGGCAAACATGCCCGCGCAGCGGTGGGTGTCGCCGTGCTGCCGCTCGACTCTGCCGTCGAAGTGGAAGCCATCGTCGAGGTCGAGTGATGCGCTTCACCCCGCAGGTTCGTGACCTCGCCTGGCTGGTGGAGCGGCCGATCGCCCACCGCGGACAGCACGACAAGGCGAACGGCAATCTCGAAAACACCGAGAGTGCTTTCGCTTCCGCGATCCGTAACAACTACGCCATCGAGTGCGACCTGCAGATCACCGCCGAAGGTGACGCAGTCGTCTTCCATGACGAGACCCTGGAGCGCGTTTGCGAGGCTCAGGGAATGGTCAAGGATTTCACAGTCAAGCAACTGAAAACATACAGTTATCGCATCGGAAAGGACCGCATCCAGACGCTCGGCGAATTGCTTGATCAGGTGGATGGCCGGGTACCGCTGGTGATCGAGTTGAAATCCCATTGGAACGGTGACGATGCGTTGGCTCGCCGCGCCCTCAAGGTGCTCGAGCCCTACGACGGGCCCTATGCGATCATGTCGTTCGATCCCGATCTCGTCGCCGCGGTTGCCGAATACTCGCCTTACACGGTGCGCGGCATCACCGCCGACCGTGCCGTCAATTCCTATTACAACATCCTTTCGATCGACCGGCGTCTCGAGATGCGCACCTTCTCGCATCTGGCCCGAACGCGTCCCCACTTCGTGTCGTTCTATTTCCGGGAACTGCCCTACGCGCCGGTGCAGCGCATCCGCGCCGCAGGTCATCCGATCATCACCTGGACGATCCGCAACGAGGAGCAAGCCCGCCTGGCCCGCCGCTATTCCGACCAGATCACCTTCGAGGGCTTTGCCGCCTGATGGGCGCCCGCGTGCGGGTGGTAGACCGGATCGCGGAGATTCCCGCCACGGTCTGGAACGGCCTGACGCAGGCGGCAGGCGGTGAACGCAATCCTTCCATCTCGCACGCCTTCCTTGCAGCAATGGAAGACTCCGGATGCGTCGGCGGCAAAACGGGATGGGTGCCGCAGCATGTGGTGCTTGAGGAAGACGGCGCCATCACAGGTGTCGCGCCCTGCTATCTCAAGTCTCACTCCATGGGCGAATATGTCTTCGACCACGGCTTCGCCGATGCTTTCCATCGCGCCGGCGGGCGCTACTATCCGAAACTCCAGGTCTCGGTACCCTTCTCGCCCGTGCCGGGACCACGCCTGCTCGCCGCCACCGACGATCGCAAGCAGCTTCTTGCCGAGGGCCTCAAGACACTCGCCCGCGACCTTGGTGCATCCTCCGTGCACATCACATTCGAACCCGAGCAGGACTGGCGGCTGCTGAGGGGCGCCGGCTTCCTGCAACGGCAGGACATCCAGTTCCACTGGCACAATCAGGGCTACGGCAGCTTCCAGGATTTCCTCGCGGCGCTCTCGTCCTCCAAGCGCAAGAACATCCGCAAAGAGCGGGAGGCGGTTGCTGCGCGCGGCATCACCTTCGAACACGCGACGGGTGCCGCATTGACCACTGCGCACTGGGATCATTTCTACCGCTTCTACATGGACACGAGCAGCCGCAAGTGGGGCAAGCCCTATCTGAACCGCGCCTTCTTCGCCCGCATTCACGAGACCATGGCCGACGATGTGCTGCTGGTGCTGGCCAAGCGCGATGACAAGGTGATCGCCGGCGCGCTCAATCTCGTGGGCTCGGACCGCCTCTACGGCCGCAACTGGGGTTGCGTCGAGGATCATCCCTTCCTGCATTTCGAGACCTGCTATTATCAGGCCATCGACTTCGCTATTGCGCGCGGATTGAAGATCGTGGAGGCGGGCGCACAGGGCGAACACAAGCTCGCCCGTGGGTACCTGCCAGTCAAAACCTACAGCTCACATCATTTCGTTCACGCAGGGCTGGCGCGCGCCGTCGACGACTACCTCGCCTCCGAACGCGCCGCCGTGGATGAAAACAGCGAGATCCTCTCCAAACATTCCCCCTTCCGGGTGGAGCGCGAATAGATTAGCCGGCGATGGCCTCGGTCACGTCGGCGAGAATGTCCGCCACGTCTTCAAGGCCGACCGAGAGGCGCAGCATGCCGTCGGTGATCCCCATCATGGCGCGAGCCTCCTCACCGATGTTGCGGTGAGTGGTGGAGGCTGGATGCGTCATCAGCGACTTGGCGTCACCGAGATTATTCGAGATATCGACCAGCTTCAGATTGCGCAGCACATCGAAGGCCTTCTTCTTGCCGCCAGCGACCTCGAAGGTCACCATGGTGCCGCCCTTGGTCATCTGCTTCTTCGCCAGCTCGTACTGCGGGTGCGAGTCGAGATACGGATAGATGACCCTGGTCACGCCCTTGATCGCCGAGAGATGCTCGGCCACCGAGTGGGCGCTCTCGCTCTGCGCCTCGACACGGAGCTTCAGGGTTTCGAGACCCTTGAGCAGCACCCAGGCGTTGAACGGCGACAGCGAGGGCCCGGTGTGGCGCAGGAAGGGCTTCAGCAGCTCTTCCTTGAAGGCCTTGGTGGACACGATGGCACCACCGAGGACGCGGCCCTGACCGTCCATGTGCTTCGTGCCGGAATAGACGATGACATCCGCCCCCATCTCGAGCGGCTTCTGCAGAACCGGTGTCGCGAAGATGTTGTCGACCACGAAGCAGGCACCCGCCGCCTTGGCGATCTTGCCCACGGCGGCGATGTCGATGATCTCGAGGGTCGGGTTCGACGGCGTTTCGAGGAAGACCACCTTCGTGGCGGGCGTCATGGCCCGCTCCCAGGCCGCCATGTCGTTGCCATCCACCAGCGTGTGGGTGATGCCGAAACGCGGCAGGATCGAGGTGATGATCTGGTAGCAGGATCCGAACAGCGCCTTCGACGCCACCAGATGGTCTCCAGCCTTCAACTGGCAGGCGAGAGCGCCGTAGACTGCGGCCATGCCGGAGGCGACGCCGTAGCAGGCCTCCGCCCCTTCCAGAAGCGCAAGGCGCTCCTCGAACATGGTGACGGTGGGATTGCCGTAGCGGCCATAGACGTAGCCATCGTCCTTGTTGGCGAAGCGGTTCTCAGCCGTCTCGGGCGCATCGTAGACGAAGCCGGAGTTCAGGTAGAGCGCTTCCGCCGTCTCGCCATAGGGCGTGCGGTCGAGGCCGCCGCGGACGAGCTTGGTGGCGTCACCCCACTTGGGCGAATTCTTCGTGCGTGTCTTCTTGGTCATGTCGTTCCGCGATCAGCTTTGCACCCAAGGGAGCCCGTGTGACTTCCAGCCGTTGGTCTTGCCACGCTGGCCCTTTGCATCCTTGTCGCCCTCGAAACCTTCGGCGACGTTCCAGACATTGGTGAAGCCCGCGTTGCTCAGCGCCGAAGCGGCAGAGGCGGAGCGTGCACCGGAGCGGCAGATGCACATGATCTCGGTATCCTTGGCGAGCGACATGCCCTCCACCTCGGAGACGAAGCGGGAGTTCACTTCCATTTGCGGATAGACCTGCCAGGAGAGGCGGACGAGACGGTCCACCTGCGGCACGCCGACGAAGGTCCACTCCGGCTGGGTGCGGACGTCGATCAGCACGGCATTGGCGTTCTTCTTGAGCCGGTCAAAGGCTTCGGGGGGAGCAATATCGCCCTGGTACATGGTCACACCATCACATTGAGAGGTCTTGTGTCTGGCCGGGCTCTTAGACGGTTTGCGCGGGAACGGCAAATGCCAAGGCCCGGCCGCCGTTGGTCCGGGGTGAGATTTTTGGGCAACCCGTCGCGGCGTTCTGGCTCTTGGTCGAAAGGCAACCTCTGATAAGCTCAGGCAACACGTTTCCGAGGGATAACAAATGTCTGCTGCAAACCTCCCTGCCCGCGCCGATGTCGTCATTGTCGGCGGCGGTATCGTCGGGTGTTCGATCGCCTATCACCTCACCAAGATTGGCATCACCAACGTGGTGGTGCTGGAACGGAAGCAGCTGACCTCGGGCACCACCTGGCATGCGGCGGGCCTTGTGGGCCAGCTCCGCGCCACCCGCAACCTCACGGAACTCGCCAAGTACACGACCACCCTGTTCGAGGGGCTGGAGAAGGAGACGGGCCAGGCCACCGGCTTCAAGCAGAACGGCTCCATCTCGCTCGCCCTCAACGAGGGCCGTCTCGAGGAACTGCTGCGCGGCGCCTCCATGGCCAAGAACTTCGGCCTTGCCATCGACGTGCTCTCGCTGGGCGAGCTGAAGGAGCGCCTGCCCCACTACAATTTCGAGGGTGTCACCGGCGGCGTCTTCCTGCCCAAGGACGGCCAGGTGAACCCCATCGACGTGACCCAGGCGCTGGCGGCAGGCGCCCGCTCCCGGGGCGGCAAGGTCTTCGAGAACGTCAAGGTCACCCGCATCATCACCAAGGACGGCCGCGCCTGCGGCGTCGAGACCACCAGCGGCACCATCGCCGCCGACAAGGTGGTGGTGGCGGGCGGCATGTGGAGCCGGGAACTGGGACGCAGCGTGGGCGTAAACATCCCGCTCCATGCCTGCGAGCATTTCTACATTGTCTCGGAGCCCATCGACACCCTGCCCCGTAACATGCCCGTGGTCCGCGTGCCGGACGAATGCACCTACTACAAGGAGGATGCCGGCAAACTGATGGTGGGTGCCTTCGAGCCCAAGGCCAAGCCCTGGCCACCCCACGGCAAGGGCATCGGCATCGACGAGGAACATGCCTTCGTGACCCTGCAGGAGGACATGGACCATTTCGAGCCCATCCTCACTTCGGCGATCAACCGCGTACCGCTTCTTGAAACGGCGGGCATCCAGCTCTTTTTCAACGGGCCGGAAAGCTTCACGCCCGACGTGCGCTACTACCTCGGAGAGGCGCCCGAACTGCGCAATCTCTATGTGGCGACGGGCTTCAACTCGATCGGCATCCAGTCCTCGGGTGGCGCGGGCCTTGTGCTCTCGCAGTGGATCAAGGACGGCCACCCGCCCATGGACGTGAACGGCATCGACATCCGCCGCATCCATCCCTTCCAGTCGGTGACGCGCTATGTCCACGACCGCGCCTCCGAAAGCCTCGGCCTGCTCTATGCCATGCACTGGCCCTATCGCCAGGCGGAAACGGCCCGCGGCGTGCGCCGCTCGCCCATTCATCAGTATACGGACAAGCTTGGCGCGGTCTATGGCGAGGTGAACGGCTGGGAGCGTCCCAACTGGTATGCCCGCGACGGCGTGAAGCGCGAATACGAATATTCCTACGGCCGGCAGAACTGGTTCCCTTGCGCAGAGTACGAAGCCGAGCGCCTGATGAACGACGCGGTGTTCTTCGACCAGGCCTCTTTCGCGAAGTATCATGTGGAGGGCAAGGATGCGCTCGCTGTCCTCAACCGCGTCTCGGCCAACAATGTGGACGTGCCGTTGGGCAAGGTCGTCTACACCCAGTGGCTGAACGAGCGCGGCGGCATCGAGGCCGACCTCACCGTCACGCGGCTTGCCGAACAGAAGTTCCTGGTGGTAACGGGTGCAGCACCGCAGACGCGCGACATGGCCTGGCTGAAGCGGCAGGCGGGCGACGCCAATTGCGTAGCCGTCGATATCACCTCGGGCCTTCCGATGATTGCGGTGATGGGTCCGAAGTCCCGCGCCCTGCTGCAGATGGTATCGGGCGCCGATCTCTCCAACGCCGCCTTCCCCTTCGGCACGTCACAGGAAATCGAAATCGGTTACGCCCGCGTTCGCGCCTCGCGCCTCACCTATGTGGGTGAACTGGGCTGGGAGCTTTACATCCCCGCCGAATTCGCGGCCCATGTGATGGAGACGCTGCTGGCGGCAGGGCCGGAGTTCAACCTCACGCCCGCCGGCATGCACGGCATGAACAACGCCCGCATGGAGAAGGGCTACCGCCACTGGGGCCACGACATGTCGGACGAGGATACACCGCTCGAGGCGGGCCTCGGTTTCGGCGTGGCGTGGGACAAGCCCGGCGGCTTCATCGGCCGCGAAGCCCTGCTCAGGCAGCGCGAGATCAAGGTGCTGCCGAAGCGCATGGTGGCCATCGCCCTTGAAGACAACGGTCCCACGGCGCCGATGATGTATCACGAGGAACCGGTCTACAGGAACGGCGTGATCGTCGGCTCCACCACCTCCGGCGCCTGGGGCCACCGCGTGGGCCGCTCACTCGCCTTGGCCTATGTGAAGAACGAGGGCGGCGTCTCCGCCGACTGGCTGGCCTCGGGCACATGGGAAGTGGAACTGGCGTGGAAGAAGCACAAGGCAAAGGTGCAGTTCGCCCCCTTCTATGATCCCAAAGGCGAAAAGATCAAACAATAACAAAGCGCTACATGAGGACTGCAACCGTTCGGCGAGAGGGTAAGATTGTTCTTTATTCCGAACACGGGCAGTCCTATATTCCCGAAGGGACCACAGAAGGAGATCAACGCCATGGCACTGCAACTGGGCGACATCGCACCCGACTTCGAGGCCGACACCACCGAAGGCCGCATCAAGTTTCATGACTACATCGAAGGCTCCTGGGCCGTGCTCGTGTCGCACCCCAAGGATTTCACCCCTGTCTGCACCACCGAACTCGGCGCCATGGCGCTGAAGTCCGGCGAGTTCCAGAAGCGCGGCGTGAAGCTCATCGGCATCTCGGTTGACAGCGTCGATGACCACCTGCGCTGGAAGCAGGACATCAAGGACGTGACCGGCGGCGAAGTGCACTATCCGATGATCGGCGACCACGAGATGACGGTGGCGAAGCTCTACGGCATGATCCACCCGAACGCCTCGGGCTCCGCCAAGAGCCGCACCGCTGCCGACAATGCGACCGTGCGCAACGTCTTCATCATCGGTCCGGACAAGCGCATCAAGCTGATCCTCACCTATCCGATGAGCACCGGCCGCAACTTCGACGAGGTGCTGCGCGTGATCGACTCGCTGCAGCTTACGGCCCAGAAGTCGGTGGCGACACCCGCCGACTGGAAGCCGGGCGACAAGGCGATCATTCTCGCCTCCATCTCGGACGAAGCCGCCAAGGAGAAGTTCCCCCAGGGCTGGCAGGCCAAGAAGCCTTACCTCCGTCTCGTCGACGTGAAGTAACGCATTTCATCATTCTGATTGTGTAGAGCCGGACTGGAAACAGTCCGGCTTTTTCAATGCTCGGGTGGCCGGTCTGAGGGTGCAAGGCCGTTCACGTCCTCGATCTTCTCGATGAGGGCAGAGGCGCCATAGGCGCCGCCATCCACAGTGAGATGCGCGCCGTTATGGAAGCGCAGCCGCGTGCCGCCGAACATTTTTGTGGAGAGACTTTCGAGATCACGCATGGGCACTGCCGCCTGCCCCGACCAGCGTAACGTCTCTCCCCTCCATGCAATCTTCAAGCGGTGAAGGGAAAGGATCAGCCAGCCCATCACAGCCGCCCCGCAGCCGAACAGGAAGGCGAGCCACCAGGCGATCCGCATTTGGGTGGCGCCGTCGGGCCGCGACGAGCCGACGAACATCCAGACCCAGCCGATGAGGCCCGCGAGCGCAAGCGCGAAGATCATGGCCGCCCAGTAGCTGACGCCGGGGGTCACCTGCCGCCAGCCCGGCGTCTGCTTCAGCGGAAAGAGGAGCAGCGCGACAGCCGCCAGTACAAGGCCGACGGTCCAGGGCGCCGCCAACAGGTAAACATCCGCCATATCGATGTCGTCGCGCATGGGCGCAAGACTACCGCGCCATCCTCAACAGATCGTCAAAGATGACTTACCACCACTTCTGGGCGGTGAACTTGCCCGCCGCCTGCTCGATGGCATAGGCGGTCTGGAACAGGGTTTCCTCGTCGAAGGGCTTGCCGATGAGCTGCAGGCCAAGCGGCAGCCCCTGCTCCGACAACCCCGCCGGAACGGCAATGCCGGGCAGGCCCGCCATGTTCACGGTCACGGTGAAGACGTCGTTCAGGTACATCTGCACCGGGTCGGTGATCTCGCCCGGCGCGAAGGCCGCGGACGGCGTCGCCGGGGTGAGCACCACGTCGACCTTCTCCCAGGCCTTGTCGAAGTCCTGCTTGATCAGTGTACGGACCTTCTGCGCACGGACGTAATAGGCATCGTAGTAGCCGGCCGACAAAACATAGGTGCCGATCATGATGCGGCGCTGTACCTCGCGGCCGAAACCGGCGGCACGGGTGTTCTCGTAGGTATCGATCAGGTCGTCACCCGGCACGCGGAGGCCGTAGCGCACGCCATCGTAGCGGGCCAAGTTCGAAGAAGCCTCGGCAGGCGCCACGATGTAATAGGCGGGCAGCGCATACTTGGTGTGGGGCAGCGAAATCTCGACAACCTCGGCGCCCTGCGCCTTCAGCCAGTCCGCACCCTTCTGCCACAGCGCATCGATCTCGGCGGGAAGCCCATCAGGGCGGTATTCCTTCGGAATGCCAATCCGCAGGCCCTTCACCGACTTGCCCAGCACGGCCTCATAGTCCGGCACCGGGCGGTCGACACTGGTCGTGTCCTTGGGATCAACGCTCGCCATCACCTTCAGCATGATCGCGGCATCGCGCACGTCGCGGGCAATCGGGCCCGCCTGATCGAGCGAGGAGGCAAAGGCGACGATGCCCCAGCGGGAGCAGCGGCCATAGGTGGGCTTGATGCCGACCGTGCCGGTGAAGGCGGCGGGCTGGCGGATGGAGCCGCCTGTGTCGGTGGCCGTCGCCGCCGCGCAGATGTGGGCCGCAACGGCCGCGGCAGACCCGCCGGAGGAGCCGCCCGGCACGAGCGCCGCGTTTGAGTTCTTGCGCCGCCACGGATTGGTGACCGGACCATAGTAGCTGGTCTCGTTGGAGGAGCCCATGGCGAACTCGTCCATGTTGAGCTTGCCCAGCATCACCGCACCTTCGCGGAACAGGTTCGCCGACACCGTCGATTCATAGGTCGGCTTGAACTTGTCGAGGATGTGGCTGCAGGCCTGGGTGTGCACGCCACGGGTGGCGAAGAGGTCCTTGATCCCGAGCGGAATGCCTTCCAGTTCACCCGCCGTGCCGGCCTTCAACCGCACGTCCGAAGCCGCCGCACTGGCCCGAGCCTGCTCCGGTGTTTCCACCACGTAGGCATTGAGGCTGCGGGCCGCTTCCACGGCCTTGATGTAGTCTTCGGTCAATTCGACGGCAGAAATCTCGCGCGCCTTCAGCTTGGCGCGGGCTTCGGCAATGGTGAGAGAGGTCAGGCTGCTCATGATCACTCCACCACCTTCGGCACCATGAAGAAGTCATCTTCGCTGGCCGGCGCATTCTTGGTCACGTCCTTCGGAATGCCGCCGTCCGTCACCACGTCGTCGCGCATCTTCATCTTCATGGCCACGACAGAGGTCAACGGCTCGACACCCGAGACGTCCACTTCGTTCAGCTGCTCGACGAAGGAGAGAATGGCATTGAGCTCGCCCGCAAGGCGCGGAACGTCCTCGTCCTTCACCTTGATGCGCGCGAGACGCGCCACGCGCTTCACCATGGCCTGATCAACCGACATGAGTGGATTCCCGAAATTTCAGTTTCGGGCGGGGTGTTAGCAAAGGGTCAGGAGACCTGCAACTTTGCTTTCTGGCGGCCTTCCGCATCGAAATTGTCGTCGGCCAGCCAGGCCTCGAAGCCCTTGCGGATCTTCGGCCATTCCTTGTCGATGATCGAAAACCAGGCGGTATCCCGGTTGCGGCCCTTGATGATGTAATGCTGGCGGAAAATGCCCTCGAAGACGAAGCCGAAACGCTTCGCCGCATCGCGCGAGGGCTGGTTCAGGGCATCGCACTTCCATTCCAGGCGGCGTACGCCGAGGTCATCGAAGGCATGGCGGATGAGGAGATAGATCGCCTCGGTCGCCTCACGTGTGCGCTGCAGGCCGGGGGAGAACCAGATGTTGCCGATCTCGATTGCGCCATTGGCAGGGTCCGCCCGGAGATACGAGGCCATGCCGCGGGCCTCCCCGCTCTTCCGGTCGATGATGGCGTAGAACCATGGGTCACGGCTCTTCTCGCGGCCGTCGAGCCAGGCAGCAAAACTGTCGAGGTCGTCGAATGGCCCGTAGGCCATCCAGGTCCAGACATCGCCGTCCGGGTCGAAGCCGTGGAACGAGTTGAACAGGGATTGGGCGTGGCGGGCCACGCTCACGGGATCGAGCCGCACCCAGCGGCCGTGGAGCGGCCGAAGGTCGGGCAAGGCTCCCGTGGGCAGCGGATCGACGGCAGGCCCCACCGGGCGGGCCGCCTTGGGTTTTGAAGATTTGCTCATTGACCCCTTTTCCTGCCCCGCTATGGCTCTGTCCATGACCAGTTTTGCCTCAGAGGCCCGGACCGCCGCCCTCTCGCTTCCTAAGGGAAGGCGGATGCTCGGCCTCGACCTCGGCACCAAGACCATCGGCATGGCGACGAGTGACTTCACCGGCCAGTTCGCCACCCCGCGGGAAACCATCAAGCGGGCAAAGTTCACAATCGATGCGCAATACCTGCTGGCCTTTGCCGAGAAGGAGCAGATCGGCCTTTTGGTCCTCGGCCTGCCGCTCAACATGGATGGCACCGAGGGGCCCCGCGCCCAGGCCACGCGGGCCTTTGCGCGGAACCTCTCGAAGATGACCACCCTTCCCATCGTCTTCTGGGACGAGCGGCTCTCCACCGCAGCGGTCACCCGCACCATGCTGGAGGCTGACATGTCCCGCGCCAAGCGGGCTGAAAACGTTGACAAATTGGCCGCCGCCTACATCCTCCAGTCGCTCCTCGACGCACTCCGTTCACCACAGGGCGACTTACCCACAGGCTGAGGCGCCATCGCCCTTGCCAGACCCCGCCCTCTCCCCTAAAGCCCCGGCTTTAATGACATCGACAGCCACACGGCCCGCCCTGTTCAAGGCCCAGCACCTGCTGGCCATCTCAGATCTTTCCCCCATTGAAATTGCCGCCGTCCTCGATCTCGCGCACCACTATGCCGAGAGCGGCAAGAACCTGCCGCCCGACGGGCGCTTCCTCGCGGGGCAGACACAGGTCAATCTCTTCTTCGAGAATTCCACCCGCACCCAGAGTTCCTTCGAGATCGCCGGCAAGCGCCTGGGCGCCGACGTGATGAACATGGCCGTCTCCACCTCCTCGCTCTCCAAGGGTGAGACGGTTCTCGACACCGCCATGACCATCAACGCCATGCACCCGGATTTCCTCGTGGTGCGGCATCAGTCGTCGGGCGCCGTGGAGCTGCTCTCACAGAAGGTGTCCTGCGCGGTGATCAACGCCGGTGATGGCCAGCATGAGCATCCGACGCAGGCATTGCTCGATGCGCTCACCATCCGCCGCCACTACGGCCGGCTCGAAGGCCTGACGGTGGCGATCTGCGGTGACATCCAGCACTCGCGCGTCGCCCGCTCCAACATCCATCTGCTCACCAAGATGGGCGTGCGCGTCCGCTGCGTGGCACCCTCCACACTGATCCCCTCGGGGCTTGCCAACTTCGGCGTGGAAGTTTTCCGCGACATGGAGAAGGGCCTCGCGGGCGCTGACGTGGTGATGATGCTGCGCCTTCAAGTAGAGCGCATGAGCGGCGCCTTCATTCCGAGCTTCAAGGAATTCTACCAGTTCTACGGCCTCACCGAAGAATCGCTGGCCTATGCCAAGCCGGGCGCCCTTGTCATGCACCCCGGCCCCATGAACCGCGGCGTCGAAATCGACTCGAGCGTCGCCGACGGCGTGCAGTCGGTCATCCGCGAACAGGTGGAGATGGGTGTCGCCGTACGCATGGCGATCCTCGATGGGCTCGACCGCTCGCGCCGCGCAGGAGTGACGTCATGATCGGGTCTCCCGCACGCAGCCGTCGCGCCTACATCAACGCCCATGTGCTTGCCCCGATGCAGGGCCTGAACGGGCCGGGCGGAATCATCGTGGAAGACGGCTGGATCCTCGCCGTGGGCAAGAGCGTCACCCGCGAGAGTGTGGGCTCGACCGCCACCGTCGTGGACTGCAAGGGCCGCCTGCTCATCCCCGGCCTCGTGGACATGCGCGTCTTCACCGGCGAACCCGGCACCGAATACCGCGAGACACTTGCAACCGCCTCTGACGCAGCAGCGGCGGGTGGCGTCACCACCATCATCGTGATGCCCAACACCAAGCCGGTGATCGACGATGCCGCCATCGTCGACTACGTGCTCCGCCGCGCCCGCGATACGGCGAAGGTCCGCGTCGCCCCCATGGCGGCGATCACCAAGGGCCTCGCCGGCGAACAGATGGCCGAGATCGGCCTCCTCCGCCGCGCTGGTGCGGTCGCCGTGACCGACGCCGTCCGTGCCGTGACCAACGCCAACATCTTCCGCCGCGCCCTCACCTATGCCCGCGACTTCGACATGCTGGTCGTGGGCCATGCCGAGGAGCCGACGCTTTCGGGCGGCGTGATGAACGCAGGCGAGATGGCCTCGCGCCTCGGCCTCTCCGGCATTCCCGCCATGAGCGAAGTGATCATGCTCGAGCGTGACCTCCGCCTCGTAGAGATGACCGGCGCGCGCTACCACGTGGCCCAGGTCTCGTCCGCCCTCTCGCTCGACGTCATCCGCCGCGCCAAGGACAAGGGGCTGCCCGTCACCTGCGGCGTTTCCATCCATCACCTCGTGCTGAACGAGACCGACATCGGCGCCTATCGTACCTTCTTCAAGCTCACGCCGCCGCTCCGCAGCGAGGACGACCGCCGCGCCCTCGTCGCCGCTGTCGCCGACGGCACCATCGACGTGATTGTCTCGTCGCATGATCCGCAGAGCGACGACACCAAGCGCCTGCCCTTCGGCGAGGCCGCCTTCGGCGCCGTCGGGCTGGAGACCATGCTGTCTTCCGCGCTCTCGCTTTCAGCCAACGAAAACATTGCCTTGCCACGCCTTGTGGAAGCGTTGTCGCAACGTCCCGCGGCGATCCTTGGGCTCGAACAGGGCCGCCTCCAACCGGGCGCACCCGCCGACTTTACGGTCGTCGACCCGACGCTGAGCTGGAAGGTGGAGGATGCTTCGCTGCGCTCGCGCTCGAAAAATTCTCCTTATGAGCACCGCACTCTCGAAGGCCGCGCGGTTGAAACCGTCGTTGCAGGCCGCAGCGTTTACGAATACGCTTCGTGAGATGAGGCGGGGGCTCGCGTGAGCACAATTCTATTTCTGGTGATCGGCTATCTCTGCGGCAGCATTCCCTTCGGTTTGCTGCTGACCAAGGCCGCCGGGCTGGGCGATGTACGGTCGATCGGCTCCGGCAACATCGGCGCCACCAACGTGCTCCGCACCGGCAACAAGAAGATCGCCGCACTCACCCTGCTCTGCGATGCGCTGAAGGGCACCATCCCCGTCGTTGCGGCACACTTCCTCGGTGATGACCTCGCCGTTCTCGCCGCAGGCTTCGGCGCCTTGGCCGGACACATCTTTCCGGTATGGCTCAAGTTCAAGGGCGGCAAGGGCGTTGCCACGGGCCTAGGCGTTCTCTTCGGCTGGAACTGGATCCTCGGCCTCGTCTTCGTGGGCTGCTGGATCGGCACGTTCTATCTGACGCGCATCTCTTCCGCCTCGGCGCTCACCGCCGTGCTGATTGCCGTCCCCGTTTCATACCTTCTGGCACAGGCGGGATACTCCACACTGCCGCTCTGGCCCTTCATCATTCTCGCGGCCATCATCTGGGCCACGCACCACGCCAACATCCGAAGGCTCCTCAAGGGGGAGGAGCCAAAATCCTCCTTCTCAAAGAAACCCTGAGGGAGCGTGACGTGGGGGCGGCACGCAAACTCAGCGAAGAGGAACGGATCGCCTGGCTCCGCCTGACGCGGACAGAGCACGTGGGACCTGTCACCTTCCATGACCTGATCAACCGCTTCGGCAGCGCTGCCTCAGCCATCGAAGCCCTGCCCGATCTGTCCCGTCGCGGTGGACGCACGCGGCCGCTTTCGGTCTATCCCCTCGCCCGAGCCGAAGCGGAATTCGCAGCGGCAGCCCGCGCCAATGCCCTCTTCGTGGTGGCGGGCGAACGGGGCTATCCCCCGTTTCTCCGTCACGTGCATGCCGCGCCACCGGTCCTGTGCGTGGCAGGCAACCGGGACCATGCCGACGCGGATTGCGTGGCCATCGTGGGCGCGCGAAACGCGTCGGCGCTCGGACTCAAGTTGACTCGCATGATTGCGCACACGCTCTCCACCCATAACATCGTCGTGGTCTCGGGATTGGCGCGCGGCATCGATACGGCTGCACACGAAGCTTCCATGCAGAACGGAACCATCGCTGTCCTCGCGGGCGGCATCGATCACATCTATCCGCCGGAGAATGCGAGGCTGCATGCCGCGATTGCCGAACGCGGGCTGCTGGTCAGCGAAATGCCGCCCGGCACCGTGCCCAAGGCGGAACACTTCCCCCGCCGCAACCGCATCATCTCCGGCATCTCCCGCGCCGTGATCGTGGTGGAGGCGGCACTCCGCTCCGGCTCCCTGATCACCGCGCGCTTCGCCGCCGAACAGGGCCGCGATGTCTTCGCCGTGCCGGGCTCGCCGCTCGATCCCCGCGCCGAGGGCTGCAACCGCCTGATCCGCGACGGAGCACAAATTCTCACCTCGATCGATGACGTGATGGAGGCGCTGAAGACAGTCGCACCGCCCCGCGCAGACATCTTCCTTGAGCCTTCCGCGCCAGAACCTGTCGCCGAAACGCACGAGAGCGACCGCGAGCACCTGCTCTCGTTCCTCTCGCCCCACGACACTCATGTGGACGACCTGATCCGGGAGAGCAGACTCGATCCGCAGACCGTCTCGGCCCTGCTCCTCGAACTGGAACTCGCGGGCCGCGTCACCCGCTCGCGCGGCGGCCGGGTCGCGCTCGCCTGATCACTCCGCCTCGTCGTGCGGCACGATCCACGGTTCCTTCAGCGCATCGGCCAGCCACGCCTTGAAGGCCGGAGTCGCCATCACGGCATTCATGTAGGCCCGCGTCTCCTTCTTTACCGGAATGGCATAGCTGTCGAGGCGCGTGACGACAGGCGCAAACATGGCATCAGCGCCGCTGAACTTGCCGAAGAGGAAGGGCCCGCCCTTGCCATGCGTTTTGCGGCATTGCGCCCACAGGCTCTCGAGCCGCTTCACGTCGTTCATCACGCCCTCGCTGAAGCCGGCCTTCAGCGGCACCTTCGGACGGCGCAGGTTCACCGGGCAGTCGTTGCGTATGGCGCGGAAGCTTGAATGCATTTCCGCCGAAACAGAGCGCGCCATGGCACGCGCCGCCGCCGTCTTCGGCCAGATGTTCGCCTTGGGCCAGGTCTCCGCCGCGTATTCGATGATGGCGAGCGAATCCCACACCGTGTTGCCCTTGTGCAGCAGCACCGGCACGAGGCCCGCCGCCGAAATCTTCTTCACCTCGCGGCTAAAGCGCGGTTCGCCGAAGCGGATGAGTTTCTCCTCGAAGGGAATGCCACCCATGGCGAGCGCCATGTAGGGCCGCATCGACCACGATGAATAATTCTTGTTGCCGATGACCAGTACGGCCTTGCCTGCTGCTGCCATTTCATCTCTCCGTATCAGAGAGATTTTGGCAGATGCCTCCAGGTTATGAAAGACATGACGGCCGCCAGCAGGCCCACGAGAACGTAGACGATCTGGGTGGGAAAGAGGCTGAGCGCGAAGGCGAAGACGATGCCCGGCACGATGTCGCTGATCTCGATGAAGGTGCGATAAACGCTGGTCATTTCGCGGCGCTCGCGGGGCCTGACGGCGCGCATGTAGGGAATGGCGCCGACACCATCGAGTGCCGTTGCGCCGACCGAGCCTATCAACAGGAAAATGACGGTGACAATCGGCACACTCGCACCCACGATCCCGGCGAGGATCGATGACACGCAGATCAGGGCGAAGGCCGAGGCGATGACGATTCGCACACTCGTCCGCCGCGCGACATATCCCGAAAGCAAGGCCAGCGGCAGCAGCAGCTGGCTTGCCGAGATCACGTAGCCGCCCTGCGTCTTGTTGAGGCCCGCTTCGATGAGAAGGATGGGCCCATAGATGAAAAGCGATGACCAGAACACCGAGCGTGCTGCCGCGATGGACCAGGCCAGCCTGAGGCGCGGCTGCTCGATGAAGCGGCCGACGTTCTTGAGCGGGTTGAAGGGTTGGAGCGTGCCCGAGGGCAGCTTCGCCGGGTCACCCAGCCGGATGATCCAGAAGAAGGTGAGCAAGGTCAGCCCCGCAAGCAGTACCGCGATCTGCGCCGCCACCGGACCCATGTGGGTGTAGAGCCAGAGCCCGAGCGTGGGCCCGATCGTCCACGACACGGTACTGAAGGAGAGCCGCATGGGCTCCACCCGGGCATAGTCGGACTTGTGGATGTGATCGAGAATGTAGAGCGCCAGCGTGACGTTCATCACCGAGGCGCCGGCGTTCCGGAGGTAGGTGCCGGCCGCCTGCCCCGCCACCGTGTGGCTCGCCAGCATCAGGGCGGCGCACATGGAGAGCGCGATGCCGATCGTGTAGGTCCAGCGGCGGCGGGTGCGGCGCATGAGGTACGGGAGCATGAGGGTCGTCACCAGCACGCCCAGCGACGACATGGTCATGATCACCGAGACGTTGCGGCTGCTGCCCAGAAGCTCGTAGGCCTGCACCGAGAGCACGCCCGCGTTCAGGGAGCGGACGAAACTTTCCAGGGTAAACAGGATTGAGAACGTCAGGGCCCCGGCTTTCCGGCCGGAAAAGGGTATGGCGGCGGCGGTATCGGTGGGCATCCGGGGTGATTCCGTGTGCCCTGCGTTTACCGTCTCCATTGACCAAAAAGTAGGCTCCAAACGGGCCCCGGCAGCCCTGCCAAACCCGCATGGCTTGTTTTTCGGGGGGGATACCTATATGAGCGGCGCCCATTTGCAGCGCACAATGATTTCCGGCTGCCACCCACTTTGGAACATTGAATGACCGTTGTCGTCGTCGAATCGCCTGGCAAGGCAAAGACCATCAACAAGTATTTAGGAAAAGATTACAAAGTCTTGGCCTCGTATGGTCATATCCGTGACCTGCCGCCCAAGGATGGTTCGGTCCGGCCGGACGAGGACTTCGCCATGTCCTGGGAAGTGGACGGCAAGGCCGCGAAGCGGGTGTCGGACATCGTCGCCGCCCTCAAGGACCACGACCGCCTCGTCCTCGCAACCGACCCTGACCGGGAGGGCGAAGCCATTTCCTGGCACCTCCTCGAGGTGCTGACCAAGAAGGGCGCCCTCAAGGGCAAGGCGGTGCAGCGGGTGGCCTTCAACGCCATCACCAAGTCCGCCGTGCAGGATGCGATCGCCCATCCCCGCGAGGTGGATATGGCGCTTGTCGATGCCTATCTCGCCCGCCGCGCGCTGGATTATCTCGTGGGCTTCACCCTTTCGCCAGTTCTGTGGCGCAAGCTGCCGGGCGCTCGCTCGGCTGGCCGCGTGCAGTCCGTGGCGCTCCGCCTCGTCTGCGACCGCGAGCTGGAAATCGAAGCCTTCCGCCCGCAGGAATACTGGTCGATCGACGGCACCTTCATCACGCCCCAGGGCGCGAGCTTCGAAGCGAGCCTCTCCCAGATCGACGGCAAGCGCCTCGAAAAGCTCTCGCTCGGCACCGGCGACACGGCGAACAGCATCCTCGCCGCCGTGAAGGGCCAGCCCTTCGCGGTGGACCTGATCGAGAGCAAGCCGATCAAGCGCCATCCCTTCCCGCCCTTCCGTACCTCGACACTGCAGCAGGAGGCCTCGCGCAAGCTCGGCTTCTCGGCCTCGCGCACCATGCAGATTGCGCAGCGTCTTTATGAAGGTGTCGACCTCAAGGGCGAGACCGTGGGTCTTATCACCTACATGCGAACCGACGGTGCCGACATGGCGCCGGAAGCGATTGCCGCCTCGCGCAACGCCATCCTCAAGCATTTCGGCGAACCCTACCTGCCCTCCGTTCCGCGCAAGTATTCCACCAAGGCGAAGAACGCCCAGGAAGCCCACGAAGCCATTCGTCCCACTGATCCCGGCCGCACGCCGGACATGGTGAAGAAGGCGCTCGAGCCCGAGCAGTTCGCCCTTTATGAACTCATCTGGAAGCGCACCATCGCCAGCCAGATGGAAAGCGCCGAACTGGAGCGCACCACCGCCGACATCGCCACTACCGGCAGCGACGGCAAGCACTACAGCTTCCGCGCCTCGGGCTCGGTCGTGAAGTTCGACGGTTTCCTGCGCATCTACAATGAAGACATCGACGACGGCGAGGACGAGGATGCCCGCCGCCTGCCCGCCATGTCGCGCGGCGACAAGATCGGCGTGAAGGAAATCAACGCCAATCAGCACTTCACCGAGCCGCCGCCCCGCTATTCGGAAGCCTCGCTCACCAAGAAGCTGGAAGAACTCGGCATCGGCCGTCCATCCACCTACGTCAGCATCATGTCGACGCTGCGTGACCGCGGCTATGTCCGCCTCGACAAGAAGCGACTGATCCCCGAGGACAAGGGCCGCATCGTCACCGCCTTCCTCGAATCCTTCTTCATGCGCTACGTGGAGTACGACTTCACCGCCGACCTCGAAGAGCAGCTCGATCAGGTGTCTGCGGGCGACCTCAAGTACAAGGACGTTCTCCGCGACTTCTGGCTGAAGTTCACGGCCTCCATCGGCGATGTAAAGGACCTGCGCGTCTCCGAAGTGATCGACGCGCTCAATGATCTGCTGGCGCCCCACATCTTCCCGGCCAAGGCCGATGGTGGCGACGCCCGGGCCTGCCCGTCCTGCGGCAATGGCCAGTTGTCGCTGAAGCTGTCGAAGTACGGGACCTTCGTCGGCTGCACCAACTATCCCGACTGCAAGTATACCCGCCAGATGAGCGTGCCCATCGACGGTGTCTCGGACATCGTTCCGGCCGAAGGCATCACGCTCGGCACCGATCCGGAAACGGGCGCGGCGGTCACCCGCCGCATGGGCCGTTTCGGTCCCTACATCCAGTTGGGCGAGGCAACCGAGGACGGCGAGAAGCCGCGCCGCGCCTCGATCCCGAAGGGCAAGGACCCGGCCTCCGTCACCTTCGAGGAGGCGATGCGCTATCTCTCGCTACCGCGCGAAGTGGGTCTGCATCCCGAGACCAAGACGCCCATCGTCGCCAATGTTGGACGCTTCGGCCCCTACATCTTGCACGATGGCGTCTATGCCAACCTCAAGGACGACGACGTCTATACGATCGGCCTCAACCGCGCCGTTGACCTGCTGCACGAAAAGCGCTCGCGCGGCCCCTCGACCCGCGGCCGGCCCGGCGCGCTCAAGAACCTGGGGCCGCATCCCGATGGCGGCGGCAATGTCGAGATCATGGGCGGTCGCTACGGCGCTTATGTGAAGCATGGCGCTGTCAACGCAACGCTGCCCAAGGACAAGACGCCCGAAGACGTGACCATGGAAGAAGCGCTCGCCCTTCTCGCAGAGCGTGCGGGCAAGTCCGGCGGCAAGGTCAAGGCGGCGAAGAAACCTGCTGCCAAGAAGGCCGCAAAGAAAGCGGCGAAAAAGCCTGCCGCGCGCAAGGCCCCGGCGAAGAAGGTTGCTCCCGCTGCCTGATTGCATTCGCCGCCCTGATGAGGGAGTGTTGTGACCATGAAGCGGCCACCACCCCATCAATCACGGAAGAAGCCGCCCCGCAGCGAGAAGGCTGCGGCTGGTCTGCCAAGTGAAAAGGACATCCTCGAATTCATCGCCACCTCGCCGGGCGTGGTGGGCAAGCGCGACATCGCCCGCGCCTTCGGCCTCAAGGGCAATGCCAAGATAGGTCTGAAGGCACTGCTCAAGGATCTGGAGCAGAAGGGCACGCTTGACCGCAAGGGCAAGCGCCTCGCCAGCAGCAGCAGCCTGCCGCCTGTCACCGTGCTCGAAATCACCAGCATCGATGACGATGGCCACGCCTATGCCGTTCCCACCGACTGGAACATGGCGAACGGCGATCCTCCCACTATCCTGATCGTCGAGGACAGGAAGTCGCCGCAGCCCTCTCCAGGCATCGGTGATCGTGTTCTCGCCCGCCTCGAAGCCCTGCCTGCGGGCAAGAAATCTGTCCTCGGCTACACCTATCAGGCACAGGTGATGCGCCCTCTCTCCCGCGAGGCCCTGCGCATCGTCGGCATCTACCGCCAGGGACCCGGCGCCCATGGCCGCATCATCCCGTCGGGCAAGAAAGACCGTTACGACTATCACGTGCCCCATGGCGAGGATGGCGGTGCCGAAGATGGCGAACTCGTATCGGCCGAAGTGACCAAGCCCGCCTCGCGTGGGCTTCCGCAGGCGCGCATCCGCGCCCGCCTCGGCAATGCCCGTGACCCGCGCAACACCTCGCTCATCGCCATTCACTCTCACGGCATTCCCGACCAGTTCCCGCAAGCCGTCCTGGACGAGGTGCAGCATCTCCGCCTGTTCTCTCCGCAACACCGCGAGGATTTGCGTCACCTCCCCCTGCTCACCATCGATCCCGCCGATGCCCGCGACCATGACGATGCAATCTGGGCCGCGCCTGATGACGATCCGCAGAATGTCGGCGGCCACAAGGTGATCGTCGCCATCGCCGACGTGGCGGCCTATGTGAAGCCGCAATCGGCGCTCGACCGCGAAGCTCGCCGCCGCGGCAACTCCACCTACTTTCCCGACCGCGTCGTGCCGATGCTGCCAGAGCGCATCTCCAACGATCTCTGTTCTCTCCGCGAAGCCGAGGACCGGCCGGCGCTCGCCTGTCACATGGTCTTCGACCGGAACGGCAGGAAGCTCTCGCACCGCTTCACCCGCGCCATCATGCGCTCCGCCGCCAAGCTCGCCTACGAGGACGCACAGGCCGCCATCGACGGCCGCGGCAGCGACAAGGCGCGAATGATGCTCGAGCCTGCCCTGAGGCCATTGTGGGCCGCCTATGCCACACTGTCGCATGCCCGCGAGCAGCGCGGCCCCCTGGAACTCGATCTCCCGGAACGGAAGATCCTTCTCGATGAGGCGGGCAACATCGCCCGCGTCGTCGTTCCCGAACGCCTCGATGCCCACAGGCTGGTCGAAGAGTTCATGATCCAGGCGAACGTCGCCGCCGCGCAGGAACTGAAGAAGCGCAAGACACCGCTGCTCTATCGTGTACACGAGGAGCCCTCGCAGGAGAAACTCCGCACGCTGGCCGACTTCCTCAAGACCGTGAACATTCCCTTCGCGCTCGGCCAAGTGGTGCGCTCGAAGCACTTCAACCGCATTCTCTCCCAGGCCAAGGACACGCCGCACGAGCGGCTGGTGCATGAGGTGGTTCTGCGCTCACAGGCGCAAGCAAACTATCGCCACGAGAACGCCGGCCACTTCGGGCTATCACTCGCCGACTATGCCCACTTCACCTCGCCCATCCGCCGCTACGCCGACCTCATCGTGCACCGTGCCCTGATCAGCGCCTGCAAGCTCGGCCACGACGGGCTATCACCCCAGGACATTGCCGACCTCGTCGATACCGCCGACCTGATCTCCGCTGCCGAGCGCCGCTCGATGGTGGCTGAGCGCGAGACGGTGGACCGCATGGTGGCCGCGCATCTCTCGGGCCGGCTTGGGACCAGCTTCAAGGCCCGGATCAGCGGTGTGGTGGGGGCCGGTCTGTTCGTGAACCTGCTCGACACCGGCGCAGACGGCTTCGTGCCGGTATCGACCCTGGGCCGTAGCTTCTACGTGCTGGACGATGTCCGTCACGCGCTCGTCTCGAGCGAGACGGGCGAGACCTTCCAGCTCGGTGACATCGTCGACGTGAAGCTCACCGAGGTGGCACCTGTGAAAGGCGGCCTCAAGTTCGACATGCTCTCGGACGGCAAGAAGGGGGCAAAGCCGCCCCGCATCGGCCGCCACCGGGTGCGCCGCCCCGAACGGCCGCGCCGCCGCTAGGATTTCTGCCTCTGACATTGCGTCAGGATGCCGCTGCGGCTCATCGCGGCTTTGCGGTTCGGCGCGGGAGGCCCCACATCTGGCGGCCATGCAAGACTTTGCCTTCCCCGCGCCCCGCTCCTGGACCTCGGCCTGCCTCAGAGGCCTGGGCAAGCGCTGCCCTGCCTGCGGCAAGGGACGGCTGTTCTCGGGCTATCTGAGCGTCAATCCCGCCTGCCCGGACTGCGGCCTCGAGCTGCACCACCAGCGGGCTGACGATGCGCCGCCCTACCTCACCATCTTCATCGTCGGCCACATCGTGGTGCCGCTCATGCTGCTGGTGGAGAAGCTGTGGCATCCCGACCTGTGGATCCACTTCGCGCTCTGGCTGCCCCTGACGCTGGGGCTGTCCCTGTGGCTGCTGCCGCGGATCAAGGGGGTCGTGATCGGCCTGCAATGGGCTTTCGGCATGCATGGCTTCGCCCCCGCCGCCGAGGACGAAAACCGGGCCCTCACCCCCGCACCTTGACTTCCCCGGGCAATTGGGGTCTATGCCCGCTCAAATCCCGCATCCGGAGTGAATTATGGCCAAGGGCACCGTTATCAAGATCAAGTTGGCTTCGACCGCCGACACCGGTTACTTCTACGTGACCAAGAAGAATTCCCGCACCAAGACCGACAAGATGTCGCTCAAGAAGTACGATCCCGTGGCCCGCAAGCACGTGGAATTCAAGGAAACCAAGATCAAGTAATCCCGGGTTCTCCCGACGCGAAAAACGCCGCCAAGCCAAGCTTGACGGCGTTTTTTCTGTCTTGAAGAAGGGTGCCGGTCCGGGTTGTTGGGAATCGAGGAGGCCACTCAATTCGTTGCCCGGACCGGCAGACCCATAGGATCAGGTGATGCGGCGGGCCTGACCCCAGGGCCTTCTCGTTGGCAGCATGGGCTGCCGAATGGTGCGGAAGGAGAATGACAATGCCGCGTCGGCTTCTCCTCCTGGCCTCCGGTGGACGTTTGCGAAGTTTCCGTCCGGCCTTTGCCAGTGACTAAAACTGTAAGAAAAAGCGCGCGAACCTGCCAGCGTAACCTATGGTAAACGCTTGGCTTTCCGGCCTTAACATCAACGCTTAAGGTGAACGGGTAAGCTGAATCAAAACGGTGAATCAGCTAAGCCACTGAATCGCCGCGCTTAAAGAATGAACTTCGAGAGATCGGCATTGCGGGCGAGGTCGCCCAGGTTCTTCTCGACAAAGGCGGCATCGATCACGACGGTCTCGCCGGAGCGGTCAGCGGCTGTGAAACTGACCTCGTCCAGCACCCGCTCCATCACGGTTTGCAGCCGCCGGGCACCGATGTTCTCGACTGTCGAGTTGATTTCCGCGGCGATGCGGGCAAGGGCCGCCACGCCCTCCTCCGTCACGTCGAGGTTCACGCCTTCGGTCGCGAGCAGCGCCTTGTACTGCTTGATGAGCGAGGCCTCCGGCTCGGTGAGGATGCGGCGGAAATCATCCTGTGTGAGTGCGCGCAATTCGACGCGGATCGGAAGCCGTCCCTGCAATTCCGGCAGCAGATCGGAAGGCTTGGCGATGTGGAAGGCGCCCGAGGCGATGAACAGGATGTGGTCGGTCTTCACCGGGCCATGCTTGGTCGAGACCGTGGTGCCTTCGATCAGCGGAAGCAGGTCGCGCTGCACGCCCTCGCGCGAGACATCGGCACCGGCGCGTTCGCTGCGGGCGCAGATCTTGTCCACCTCGTCGAGGAAGACGATGCCGTTGTTCTCCACCGCGTCGATCGCCTCGGCGATGATCTTTTCCTGGTCGAGCAGCTTGTCGCTTTCCTCCGCCATCAGCACCTCGTGCGCGTCTGAGACCGTCATGCGGCGGGTCTTGGTGCGCTGTCCGAAGGCCTTGCCCATGATGTCGTTGAGGTTGATGACTGAGGCCGAGCCACCGGGCATGCCGGGAATGTCGAAGCTCGGCACGCCGCCTGAATCCTGGACCTGGATTTCCACTTCCTTGTCGTTCAGTTCGTCGGCCCGCAGCTTGCGCCGGAAGGTCTCGCGGGTGGACTCACTCGCATTGGCGCCCACGAGCGCGTTGAGCACCCGCTCCTCGGCGTTGACATGGGCCTGCGCTTCAACATCCTTGCGCCGCGCCGCCTTCACCATGCCGATGCCGGCTTCCAGCAGATCGCGGATCATCTGGTCGACGTCGCGGCCGACGTAACCCACCTCGGTGAACTTGGTGGCCTCAACCTTGATGAAAGGCGCATTGGCGAGCCGCGCCAGGCGGCGGGCGATCTCCGTCTTGCCCACGCCGGTGGGTCCGATCATCAGGATGTTCTTCGGGCTTACTTCCTCGCGCATCTGCCCCTTCAGCTGCTGGCGCCGCCAGCGGTTGCGGAGCGCGATGGCCACGGCCCGCTTCGCCTCATGCTGGCCGATGATGTAGCGGTCGAGTTCGGAGACGATCTCGCGGGGAGAGAAATTGGTCATGGGGTGGCCGGATCAGTTGGCTTTGAGAGGGGCAAGGTGCGCGGGCGGCACCCGGTTTGATATGGTGGCGGGAAGGAGCTTCAGCAACCCTGCGCGGAGCGGCCGCCACGCGAAGGACATGGCAAGCACGACCGCACCCACGAGCAGCACGACCATCGAGGTGGACGGCAAGGCATTGCCCGCCGACAGGACCGAGTAGATGGCGTAGCCCAGATAGAGCAGCGAGGAGACCAGCACGGCACGGCGGTCGATGGTGAGGGCGACGAGGCTCAGGCCGATGAAGACCAGCAGCGTCAGCGCCGCCTCGACAGGCCCCGGAGTCTCGCCCTTGATGATGTTCTGCATCACCGGGTGAACCACCATGGGTGCAGCAAGCGCATGCAGCCAGAAGGCAATGTCGGTGCGCCGTGTACGCCGCTCCCGGTCGGATGTGTCGAAGACCATGGCAAGCACGAACACCGCAAGACCGATGGGCAGGAAGATCAGACCACCGAGGCCCGTGATGATGTTCGGGAAGACGCTCTCCAATCCGCCCACCAATACGGCGGTTGCCGCAGCACAGGCCGCCGCCACTGTCACCGGCACGCGGAAGCGCCACCAGTGCAGTGCCACGGCCGCACAGGTCGCAAGCCCGCCCGCCGCGATGGCGCCGGCATCGGTCTGCCTCGAAAAGACTGCGGTCACACCGATGAACACAGAACTCGCGAAAGCGAGGAGCAGCAGGATGCTGGGCAGAGCCTGGCGGCGGATGCGGGTGAAGAGTTCCGCGAGAACCCAGGCCGCAACGGCAACGGCGCCACCGGGAATGAGCCAGCCCCCGCCATCAGTCAGGAAGACGAGCGCTCCGAGGAAAAGAACGATGCCGATTGCGACGAAGATATCACCGAAGCCGGTCACGAGGCGGAGCTGCTCGTCTTCCCCGCCATAGGACTCAGGCTCGGCAGTGGTGGACCAGAAGGCCGCGAGACGGTCGGCGGCTGCGCGGTCGATCACGCCTGCCGCGACAGCTCGCTCCAGATCATCACGGGAGGCACCGCTTGCCATGCTCACACCGCGTCCAGCTTCTCAACCGTAAGGCTGTTGTTGGTATAGACGCAGATCTCGGCGGCGATCTTCATCGCCTTGCGCGCAATCGCCTCTGCATCCATGTCCGAATCCATCAGGGCCCGCGCAGCGGCGAGGGCGAAGTTGCCGCCCGAACCGATCGCCGTCACATCGCCTTCGGGCTCCAGCACGTCACCTGTCCCGGTGAGGACAAGAGACACCCGTGCGTCGGCAACGATCATCATCGCCTCCAGACGGCGGAGATAGCGGTCGGTGCGCCAGTCCTTGGCCATCTCCACGCAAGCCCGGGTGAGCTGACTGGGGAATTGTTCGAGCTTGGATTCAAGCCGTTCGAACAGGGTCATTGCATCTGCCGTCGCTCCGGCGAACCCGGCGATGACCTTGCCCGTTCCGAGCGGACGCACCTTGCGCGCATTGCCCTTGATGATGGTGGACCCCAGGCTGACCTGCCCGTCGCCTGCGATCACAACATGTTTACCCTTGCGGACAGTGAGAATGGTTGTGCCGTGCCACGTTTGCGTTTCCGCCATGAAACCAAGTCCTTTCAAGGCAAATCTAGGTGTGCAACCGCAAAATAGCAAACAGTCGGGCCGGTCAAACTGACAAAATCCTGACAGTCGCTGCAAGCGAACTGTCAGTCTTCCGGTTGCAGAAAGTGCGTGACGCAGCGCCGAATCTTACCGGAGAATCACATGAAAAAGACCCTGCTCGCCTCGGCAGCCATCCTCGTTTCACTTTCGGGCATCGCCTCGGCCACAGCCCTCGTCAGCAGCAATGCCCCGACCCTCCTGGCCCAGACCCCGCATCTCCTGCTCGCGGACAAGGGTGGAGATGGTGGAGGTGGCGGCGGAGGCGGTGGTGGTGGCGGCGGCGGTGGCGGCGATGATGACGGCGACGACCATGGTGGCTCCAACGGCGGCAGCGGCGGCAGCAACAGCGGAACCGGCAGCGCCCACAGCGGAACCGGCAGCGCCCACAGCGGAACAAGCAGCGCCAACAGCGGCAAGGGCAGCGTCAACAGTGGCAGGAGACTGCCGACGACAACCACGACCACTCCCCCGACCACCACCGGCACTACGGTCGATGATGATGCTGACGATGTCGATGACGACCTCGACGACGACAGCGCCACCACGGGGACGCCTCCAGACGGGTCAACCGGAGCGGTGACCGGAACGGATGATGACGACAACTCGGCGACCGAGACGGAAAACGAGACCGAGACCGAGCACGCAACCCCCGAAACCGAGACCGAAACAGAGACGACTGACGTCTCCGGCTGCGACAGCGCCCAGGACGTGGCCGAAAATTCCGGTTGTTCTGCCCAGTGATGCGTTGAAGTAGGGGGCCTAGGCAAGAGGGTCAGAGCTTCCCCGGCTCTGGCCCTCTTTCTTTTAACGCTGGCTCGTCCGCCAGTCGGGATTGATCCAAGGCTCGAGATTGGACGGCGGCAGCGGGTTCCGCCCCAGAATGTGGTCGGACGCCTTCTCGCCGATCATGAGCGTCGGCCCGTTGAGATTGCCGTTCGTCACCTGCGGCATGATCGATGAATCCGCAACACGGAGGTTCGCGATGCCGATCACCCGGCACTCCGGATCGACCACCGCCATGGGATCGTTCTTCGCGCCCATCTTGCAGGTGCCGGTGGGGTGATAGGCGCTTTCGCAGTGATGCCGGATGAAGGCGTCGATCTCGTCATCGGTCTGCACCTTCGGCCCAGGCTGGATCTCCTCGGCACGGAAGGGATCGAGCGCCTTCTGCCGCATGATCTCGCGGGTCAGGCGCACGCAGGCCCGGAATTCCGTCCAGTCATCGGGATGGGACATGTAGTTGAAGAGAATGCGGGGGTCATCCTTGGGGTTGCCGTTGCGCACCCGGATGAAGCCGCGCGACTTCGTCCGCATGGGGCCGACATGAACCTGGAAGCCGTGGCCTGCAAAGGCCGCCCTGCCGTCATAGCGCATGGCGGCGGGCAGGAAGTGATATTGGATATCAGGATACTCGATACCCGCACGGGAACGGATGAAGCCGCAGGATTCGAAATGATTTGTCGAACCCAGGCCGGACTGGAACAGCAGCCACTCCGCCCCGATCATGCCCTTCGACAGCACGTTGAGCTTGCCGTTGAGTGTGATGGGCTGCTTGCACTTTACCTGGAAATAGACTTCGAGGTGATCATGCAGGTTCTCGCCCACGCCCGGAAGATCGTGGACCACCGGAATGCCTGCCGCCTTGAGCACTCCTGCAGGGCCGATGCCGGAAAGCTGGAGCAGTTTCGGTGAATTGATGCTGGACGCTGCAATGATCACTTCACGCCGGGCCCGCGCCTCGAAGCGGTTCTGGCCGCGGCTGTACTGCACGCCCACCGCCGTGCGCCCTTCCATGAGAATGCGCTCGGCATAGGCGTAAGTGACGAGCTTTACGCGCTTGGTGAGGCGCGCAGGCCGCAGATAGGCATTGGCGGCAGACCAGCGAAAGCCATTGTGCACGGTCATTTCCATCGGGCCGAAGCCCTCCTGCTGATGGCCGTTGTAATCGTCCGTCACCGGATAACCCGCCTGCCGCCCGGCATCGATGAAAGCCTGGTAGAGCGGGTTGAGGCGCGAGCCGCGCTTCATGTGCATGGGACCGTCGGTGCCGCGCCAGCCCTCCTCGCCGCCTTCGGAATTCTCCATGCGGCGGAAATACGGGAGCACGTTGCGGTAGGCCCAGCCCTTGGCGCCCATCTCTTCCCAAGTGTCGAAGTCGCGGGCATGGCCGCGCACATAGACCATGCCGTTGATCGACGATGAGCCGCCCACCACCTTGCCTCGCGGCGTGGCCAGCTTGCGATTGCCGAGGTGCGGCTCGGGTTCCGTCTCGAAGCCCCAGTTGTAGCGCTTCATGTTCATAGGGATCGACAGTGCCGACGGCATCTGGATCAGTGGGCCACGATCGGTGCCGCCATATTCCAGTACCAGCACGGAATGGCCGGCCTCGGACAGGCGATAGGCCATCACCGAGCCCGCCGAGCCCGAACCCACGATGATATAGTCGAATTGTTCGGTCATCACCGGCCGCGCCGCCCGCCTTCGAGGTACTTGTCTATCTCGCGGATGCGCCCCCGCGTCGCCTTCCAGTTCTGGTTCACAACTGCGGCGACCATGGCTTCCACCACGAACAACGTCACCACGTTGGAATCCCAGCCCGAGGGCACTTCCATGCGCAGCACCAGCGTCTGCGCAGCAAGCCGCGACACGGGGCTCATCCACTGGTCGGTAATGAGCACGATCTTGGCGCCACGCTGCCGTGCCGAAGCGGCAAACTCCTGCACGCGCGCGTCATAACGGCGGACATCGAAGACCACCAGCACGTCGCCGCCCGCAATCTCCAATAGATATTGAGGCCAATGGCTCTCGGGCGCGGGCACGAGCCCTACCCTGCTCCGCGCCATCTGCAGGTGGGTGTGGAGGTAGCCGGCGAGGTGCCCGGTGATCCGCCCTCCGATCACGTGGATGCCGCGAGCCTCATCGCCCAGAAGGTGACTGATCTCGTCGAAAGCATGGTGATCGATGTGGCGGAGGCTGGTGCCGAGATTGTCCATGGCGGCATCGGCCAACGTGTTCAGAATGTGCCCGCGCGGGGCCTTGGACGACCACTGCTCCGGCTTTTCCACCGGGTTCTGCAACTGCGCCGAGACCTCGCCGCGGAGCGCCTGCTGGAAGGCTGGAAAGCCGCTGAAGCCAAGGCGCTTGGCGAAGCGCAGCACCGAGGGCGTGCTCACCCCGGCGGCCCGGGCAAAATCAGAGATGCTGGCAAGACCTGCCACCGGATAATCCGCCATCAGGGCAGCCGACAGCTTGCGGTCTGCGGCGGTCAGCCCGAGGCGGCCGCCGTTGATCTGTTCCGCGATCGTCGATGCCCTGGCACTGCCCTTGACCATCAGGCCTTCACTCCGTGGTTCGGCAAACTGTAACGAAATTGACAAGGCAAAGTCCATCTGAAATGATCATTTCAGTGAACGGGCAGGCAATGATCAAGATCCTTCAGGACGGCGAACCACACCCCGCAGAGGTCATCAATCCGGGTGGAACCTCGCCCTATGTGCTGGTCTGCGAGCATGCCTCCAACCGCATCCCGAAGAACCTTGGCACGCTCGGCCTCTCGGACGAAGACCTGCAGCGCCACATCGCCTGGGACATCGGTGCGGAGGCGACCGCCCGCATCCTCTCCAAGATCCTCGATGCTCCGCTCATCCTGCAGCGCTATTCGCGTCTGGTTTATGATTGCAACCGCCCGCCCGAAGCCGACAGCGCCTATCCCGAGGAAAGCGAGATCTACAAGATTCCCGGGAATGCGAACCTCACGCCCTCGGCGCGGCTCGCCCGCACCCGCGAAATCGCCCGGCCCTTCCATGCCGCCATCGAGGCCTTTCTCGACCAGCGGGCCGTCGAACGCCGCCAGACGCTGGTGGCTTCGATCCACTCCTTCACGCCCGTCTACAAGGGCAAGCAGCGCGACCTCGACGTGGGCTTCCTGTTTGACCGTGACGCCGGTCTTGCCAATTTCCTGATCAAGGTCTTCCCGCCGGACAAGGCCCGCCTGAACGAACCCTACGGCCCCAAGGACGGCGTCATGCATCTGCTCAATCTCCATGCCGCGCCCCGGGGCTTGCGCCATGTCATGATCGAGATCAGGAATGACCTGATCGCCGAACACGCCGGGCAGAACGCCTGGGCCAACTACCTGACCGTGCCCCTGGCACAGGCCGCCATCAAACTTGCATCACAAGCCCGGACATAAAAGGGCAACAGGAGGAAACGACATGGCCAACGGACATCTCACCTTTGACGAACTGAAAAGCCGTGTGAAGGCTGGAGAGATCGACACCGTCATCGCCGCCTTCCCGGACATGCAGGGCCGCCTGATGGGCAAGCGCTTCGAAGCGAACTTCTTTGTCGATGGCGCCTATGAGGAAACCCATGGATGCAACTACCTGCTGGCCGTCGACGTCGATATGGAACCGGTGCCCGGCTACAAGGCCGCGAGCTGGGAAAAGGGCTACGGTGATTTCGTCATCAAGCCCGACCTCGGCACCATCCGCCTCTGCCCGTGGCTGCCCAAGACGGCGCTGCTCCTCAGCGACATCCTCGACCATCACGACCACTCGCCGGTGCCGCACGCGCCGCGCAACGTACTGAAGCGGCAGATCGAGCGTCTCACCGCGCAGAAGATGAAGGCCTACTTCGCTTCCGAGCTGGAGTTCTATGTCTTCGACCAGAGCTTCAAGGACGCCTACAATGGCGGCTACCGCAACCTTACCACGCCCTCGCATTTGAACGAAGACTACAACATCCTTCAGACCAGCAAGGACGAGAACCTCATGAGGGCCATCCGCAATGGCCTCTATGGTGCTGGTATCACAGTGGAAAACTCCAAGGGCGAGGCCTGGGCCGGTCAGGAGGAAATCAACGTCCGCTATGACTCGGCGCTGCCCATGGCCGACACCCATGTGTTCCTCAAGCATGCCTGCAAGGAGATCGCACAGGGCCTTGGCCAGTCGCTCACGTTCATGGCCAAGCCGAACTACACCTGGGCCGGAAGCTCGTCCCACATCCACCAGTCGCTGTGGAGTGCGGACGGCAAGACGCCGCTCTTCTTCGAGAAGGACGGCGACCACGGCATGTCCCAGACGATGAAGCACTACATGGCGGGCCTGCTCGCCCATGCCGACGAGATCACCTATTTCCTCGCCCCCTTCATCAACTCCTACAAGCGCTACATCGCCGGCACCTTCGCGCCGACCCGCGCCGTGTGGAGCTTCGACAACCGCACCGCTGGCTACCGCCTCTGCGGCGCCGACAGCAAGGCGATCCGCGTGGAGTGCCGCGTGGGCGGTTCGGACCTCAACCCCTACCTCGCCTTTGCAGCGTTGCTCGCTGCCGGCCTCGACGGCATCGAGAACAAGCTTGCGCTGGAACCCGCTTTTTCCGGTGACGCCTATGACAAGTCGAAAAAGCTCCGCGAAATTCCCAAGACACTGCGTGAGGCAACCGAGCTCCTCGACAACTCCAAGCTGCTGCGCAAGGCCTTCGGCGACGACGTCATCGACCATTATGTCCACACCGCCCGCTGGGAGCAGTTCGAATATGACCGCCGCGTCACCGACTGGGAAATCCGCCGCGGCTTCGAGCAGTACTGATCATGGCAGACAGCATTTCCTCCATCTCGCCGGTTGACGGCAGCGTCGTCGCGAAGCGCGCCGTCGCCAGCAAGAAGCAGGTGGCGGCAACCTTCGCCGCCGCCCGCGCTGCACAAAAGGACTGGGCCAACCTCTCGATCAAGGAGCGCGCCGCCTATTGCAGCAAGGCGGTTGACGCCATGCTGGCGATGAAGGACGAGATCGTTCCCGAGCTCGCCTGGTCCATGGGCCGACCTGTGCGCTATGGCGCGGGTGAACTCCGTGGCTTCGAGGAGCGCGCCCGCCACATGATCGCCATTGCGCCCGAGGCGCTGGCGAACCTCACGCCCGCCCCCGAGGACGGCTTCGAACGCTTCATCACCCGCGAGCCCGTCGGCATCGTCTTCACCATCGCACCGTGGAACTATCCCTACCTCACCACGGTAAATTCGGTGATCCCGGCGCTGATGGCCGGCAACACCGTGGTGCTGAAGCACGCCAGCCACACGCTGCTGGTGGCGGAACGCTTCCAGAAGGCTTTCGACAAGGCGGGCCTGCCCAAGGGCGTGTTCCAGCATCTTGTCCTCAACCACGAGCAGACCGGCCAGATCATCTCCTCCGGCCTCGTCAACATGGTCTGCTTCACCGGCTCCGTCGAAGGGGGCCGCGTCATCGAGCGCGCCGCCGCCGGGCGCTTCCTCAACGTTGGCCTCGAACTGGGCGGCAAGGACCCCGCCTATGTCCGCCCCGACGCGAACATCCAGCACGCCATCGAGAACCTCGTCGACGGCTCGTTCTTCAACTCCGGGCAGAGCTGCTGCGGCATCGAGCGCATCTACGTCCACAAGGACCTGTGGAAGCCCTTCATCGACGGCTTCATTGATCTCACGAAAACCTATGTGCTCGGCTCACCGCTTGAAGAGGCAACCACCCTCGGACCGATGATCAAGGCCGACGCGGCCTCCTTCGTCCGCAAGCAGGTGGCAAGCGCCGTCCGCGCCGGAGCCAAGGCGCACATCGATCCCAAGCTGTTCCCCAAGGACAAGAAGGGCACGCCCTACATGGCGCCCCAGGTGCTCACGGCCGTGAACCACCAGATGAGCGTGATGCGCGATGAGAGCTTCGGTCCCGTCGTCGGCATCATGAAGGTCTCCTCCGACGAGGAGGCAGTCACGCTGATGAACGACTCGCCCTATGGCCTCACCGCCGCCCTTTGGACCGAGGACGCGAAGGCCGCCAAGGCCATCGGCGCCCGCATCGAAACCGGCACCGTCTTCATGAACCGCTGCGACTACCTCGACCCGGCCCTCGCCTGGACCGGCGTCAAGGACACGGGCCGCGGCGCCACCCTGTCCACGGTCGGCTATGAAATGCTGACCCGCCCCAAGAGCTTCCATCTCAGAACACGCACGGCCTGAGCCGTCGACCACAGGAGACATTCCATGACCATTCCAAACCGCAATTTCGGATTCCCCACGCCGGTGCGCTTCGGCGCGGGCCGCGTCAAGGAACTGCCGGACTTCTGCAAGGCCGCCAACATCCGCAAGCCGCTCTTCGTCACCGACAAGGGCCTCGTGAACACGCCCATGGTGGCGGACATCATCGCCAACCTCAAGGCGGCGGGCCTCAACCCCGGCGTCTTCTCCGACGTGCGCCCCAATCCCACCGAGGACAACGTTCTTGAAGGCTGCAAGGCCTTCCGCGACGGCGGCCATGACGGAGTGATCTGTTTCGGCGGCGGCTCTGCCCTCGACACCGGCAAGATGGTCGCCCTGATGCACGGCCAGAAGATCTCGATCTTCGATCTCGAGGACATCGGTGACTGGTGGACCCGTGCCGACGCCTCCAAGGTGGCACCCAACATCTGCGTGCCCACGACCGCAGGCACGGGCTCGGAAGTGGGCCGCGCTGGCGTCATCACCAACCCCAAGACCCACGAGAAGAAGATCATCTTCCATCCGGACGTAATGCCTAAGTTCGCGGTGCTCGATCCGGAAGTGACCGTGGGCCTGCCCGCCAAGCTCACGGCGGCCACGGGCTTCGACGCCTTCGCCCACTGCCTCGAGGCCTATTCCGCGCCCTTCTATCATCCCCTTGCCGCCGGCGTGGCGCTGGAGGGCATGCGCCTCGTCAAGGAGAACCTCGCCAAGGCCGTGAAGAAGGGCAAGGACATCGATGCCCGCGGCAACATGCTCGTCGCCTCCACCATGGGCGCCACGGCGTTCCAGCGGGGCCTCGGCGCCATCCACGCCCTCTCGCACCCCTTCGGCGGCCTCTATGACGCCCACCACGGTCTCCTCAACGGCATCATCATGCCCTACGTGCTGAAGGCCAACCGCAAGAAGATCGAAAAGGACATCGAGCGCGCCGCCGCCTACCTCGGCATCAAGGGCGGCTTCAACGGCTTCATGAAGTGGGTGCTGGCACTCCGCAAGGAAGTGGGCATTCCCCACGCCCTGAAGGACATCGGCATCGACACCAAGCGTCTCGACGAGGTGGCCGCGATGGCGGTGAAGGATCCGTCGGCGGGCGGAAATCCGATCCAGTTCACCGAGAAACAGTACAAGGCGCTGGCCCGGAAGTGCGTCACCGGCGATCTCTGAGACCGGACCTCACATGCGCACGACCCGCTCCGTTCACATCATCAATTGCCACGCCGAAGGCGAGGTGGGTGATGTGATCGTGGGCGGGGTCGCCCCTCCTCCCGGCAACACGGTGTGGGAGCAATCGCGATTCATCGCGACGGACGGCAAGCTCCGCGCCTTCGTCCTCAACGAACCGCGGGGCGGCGTCTTCCGCCACGTCAACCTGCTGGTGCCGCCCAAGAACCTAAGGGCGCAGATGGGCTTCATCATCATGGAGCCCGAAGACACGCCGCCCATGTCGGGCTCGAACTGCATCTGTGTGTCCACCGTGCTGCTCGATGCCGGCATCATCCCGATGACCGAGCCGGTGACGCGCCTCACACTTGAAGCGCCTGCCGGGTTGATCGAAGTCTCCGCCACCTGCCGCAACGGCAAGGCCGAGAGCATCACCCTCACCAACGTGCCCTCCTTCGCGCAGCATCTGGGGGTGGAGCTTCAGGTGGAGGGCTTCGGCACGGTGAAGGTTGATACGGCCTTCGGCGGTGACAGCTTCGTGATGGCAGATGCCGCCGATTTCGGCCTTGCCATCACGCCGGCAACGGCCCGCGACGTGGCCGAACTGGGCCGCAGGCTGGTGAAGGCGGCGGATGAGCAACTGCCTTTCCACCATACGGAACTTCCGGAATGGCGGCACTATTCGTTCTGTTTCCTGCGGGAGAAACTCGAGCGCCGGGACGGCGTCCTCACCTCGCGCAACGCCTGTGTCGTAAACCCCGGCAAGCTCGACCGTTCGCCCACCGGGACCGGCTGCTCCGCCCTCATGGCCGTACTCCACGCCAAGGGTCTGATGAAGGTGGGAGAAACCTATATCGGCCGCAGCGTCATCGATTCACAATTCACCGGGCAGATTGCCGCCGAAACCACCGTCGGCAATCACAAGGCCATCGTGCCGCAAATCACCGGCCGTGCCTGGATCAGCGGCCAGACCACGCTGATGCTCGATCCTGATGATCCGTACCCCGACGGTTACAAGGTGAGTGATACCTGGCCCAATCCGTAAGGCGGACTCAGTTCGAGAGCGGCTTCCGCAGGATCAGCAGATTGGCGGTGATGATGGGAAGGCCGAGCTTCACGATCAGCGGGCGAAGGCCGCGCTCCACCATGGCAAGCGGCTTGATCCGCTTGTAATAGTCGTGCCCGACATAGCTCGTGTGCTGCAGCACCTCGAAGCCGATCTCTCCATAGGCCCGCCGCAGATTGTCAGACGGCGCGCCGCAGTGATGATAATAGGCCTCGAACTTGCCCTCCTGCCCCGCCGTATCCCGGTGCGGCTGCAAGACCTTGAGCAGGCCATAGGAAACCTTCTCCGGAATCAGGCCATTGACGAAGAGCGGGAAGTTGTTGCGCGAGGGGAACATATGGACGCTGAGGCCGCCCGGCCGCAGCATGCGGAACATGTTGCGGTGGGCCTGCATGGGGTCCGCCACATGCTCGAGCAGCATATGCGAGAAGATCAGGTCGAACGTGCCGGCAAGCGATGCCACCTTGCTGTTGCCGTCCGGGCTCGCGATGTCGAGGCACACCTTCACATGGCGCGGATCGGCGAGGTCGAGCTCAGCCTGGGAAATGTCGAAGAGGTGATAAGCGAGCCCGCGCGAACTCGATGAAATCGCGGCTGATGCGCGGCATCCGCCCACCGCCCACGTCACCCACGGTCTTGGCACGCATCTGGTCGATGAGGTCCATTAGGAAACGCGGCGCCCGTTCCCAGCCGGGAAAGTGGTCGAGCGTGGCAAGGCGCGCGGAGCGGTCCTTGTCCGGCCGCAGGGCACGGCCAAAGCCTGGGGTTGAATGGGAAGTCATCGGGCACGTCCTCGCGTCGGAGCGACGAGGCTCCATGGCATTCGAGTTAAATTGAAACGCGCCGCAACGGGTATGGGAATGTCGTGGTAATGCTAACGGTTAAGATAAACGGCCCTCAGTTCCGCCCGATCCGGCCGAGGTGCGTGTCGTTGAAGCCGCTCGCATATTTGAGGCCATAGCCCAGCATGCGGTCGAAGCCGATATGGGCGAGCCAGATCAGCGCCGTGGCCCAGAGAATGTCACGCAGGATGAAGTCATCGAGCACATATCCGGCGATGCCGATCAGCAGCGGCAGGATGGTGGAATGGCAGATGTTGTAGACCACCGAGCCCACCCGCGGCCCCAGCAGGTATCCGAGGAACGAGAGATCCGGCGCGAGAAACAGGATCGAAAACATCCACCACGACACATTGCCCATGGCGTGGAAGCCAATCAGCGCAGCAAGGAAGAGCGCGGCACCCTCGGCGCGAAGCGTTGCCCTCACGCCGCCCGTCGCCATCATGCGGTCTCGCGGATGAGCTGCAGGAAGCGGTCCACATGCTCCGCCGGCGTGGCGAAGGAGACGACGAAGCGGCAGTGCACCTCGTCATCGGCAAGGCCATCCCACGGCCAGTCGTAGAAATTGGCGCCCTTGGCCTGCAGCGCGTCGAAGAGCTTGCGCGGCATGATGGCGAAGATTTCATTGGCTTCGACCGGTGTTGTCAGGCGCACGCGGTTTGAGGCCTGCATGCCCTTGGCCAGAGTCTGCGCCAGGGTGTTGGCACGACGGGCATTGGGCAACCAGACGTCATCCTGCAGATAGGCCAGCATCTGCGCCGAGAGGAAGCGGCCCTTGGAGACAAGCTGCCCCGTCCGCTTGCGGCGGTAGAGGAAATCCTCGGCGAGTGCCGTATCGAAGAACACCACCGCTTCAAGGATCATGCCACCGTTCTTGGTGCCGCCGAAGGAGAGCACATCAACGCCCGCCTTCCACGTCATCTCGGCGGGGGTGCAGCCGAGCGAGACAAGCGCATTGGCAAAACGCGCCCCATCCATGTGTACCTTCATGCCGCGCGGCTTGGCCACGTCGGCCAGAGCCTTGATCTCGGCGGGCGTATAGACGGTGCCAAGTTCCGTGGCGCTGGTGATCGAAAGTGCGCAGGGCTTCGCGCCATGTTCGCCGTGCCCGAATTGCGAGAGCTTCTCTGCAAACACCGCAGGCGTGAGCTTGGCATCCTTGCCCGGCATGGTGATCAGCTTGCCGCCACCCATGAAGAGTTCGGGACAGTTGCACTCGTCGGTGTTGATATGGCTCATCTCGTGGCAGAACACGCCGCCGAAGGTGGGGCAGATGGCCGAAAGGGCGAGCGAGTTTGCGCCCGTGCCGTTCACGACAAGAAAGGCCTTCACGTCCTTCTCGAAGATCTGCGAGAGCCTGGCTTCGACCTCGCGGGAGCCGTCGTCATGGCAATAGGACACGTCGGTTAGCCTGCTGTTGGCATCGACCATGGCTTGCAGGATGCGGGGATCAACGCCGTAAACATTGTCGGAAGCGAAATTCATGGGGAGGCAAAATCCGGTTAAGTCGCGAAAATGACTGCTTAACGGGATTGTACGAGGTGCGAAACTGCAAAATGGGAACGAAGCCATTCCGCCGGGAGTTGTCCTGTCTTCGGGGCGGCATCCCCACTCAGGAGGTATCCATGACCATTCGCATCCTTGCCCTTTCGGGCGCCGTGCTCTTCGGCCTTTCCACCTTCGCCCACGCCGAAATGCTGACCTTCAAGGCGGACTTGACGCCGGGCAACGAGGCCCCGCCCGCCGCCAACAGCCATGGTTCGGGACAGGCCACCGTCCGCATCGACACCGAGACGAAGAAGGTGACATGGGACATCGCGGTCAAGGATTTGACCGGCGATCCCACCGCCGCCCACATCCATGGGCCTGCCGGCGCGGGCGTGAATGCGCCGCCGCTTGTCGACATGTCCGCCAACATCCTGAAGGGTGAAGGCACCGTCACCGACCAGCAGTTGGCCGACATTCAGGCCGGCCAGACCTACGTCAATGTTCACACCGCGCAGTATCCCGACGGCGAAATCCGCGGCCAGCTCCTCCGCTAATCGTCAGAGCGCATCGACACTCTCCGGTCCCGGGACCGGAGAGCCCTTGCGCTCGAACAGAAGCACGCCAAGCCCGCAGGCGATGATGAGGGCGATGCCGAGCAGCGCCAGGGCGTTCGGCCACTCGCTGAAGAACACCGCGCCGAAGGTTGTCGCCACGATGGTCACGGAATAATAGAACGGCGCCACCGTTCTTGCCGTCGCGAGCCGGAAGGACAGGAACACGAAGAGGTGTCCCAGCATCACGAACATGCCGGAGAAGAAGGCGTAGAGCGCGATCTCGCGCGTCACCGGCGTCCACGTCTCGAAGAGCATGGTGTTCACCAGTGACACCAGCATCACGGCCACCACGATGTTGAAGGTGTTGATCATGCCGGGCGTGTCGTCAGGCACATAGCGCGAGAGCAGGTCACGGCCCGCCGAGGCAAAGGCGGTGATGAAGCCGAGGAGCGCATAGGGCGACGCTCCGGCGCTGCCGGGCTGTGCCACCAGCATGGCGCCTGCAAGGCCGAGACCGATCAGCAGCCAGCGGATGAGACCCACCTTTTCGCCCCACAGGAAACTTGCGCCTGCGATGACCAGCAGCGGTGCGATCTGGTAGATCGAGGTGATGTCGGCCAGCGGCACCCTGGCAAGGCCGAGGATGAAGGCCGACACGGCCACGACTTCAAACAGCGACCGCAGCATCACCCAGAAGCCGAAGGCCTTGGGCAGATGCCGCCACAGGCCCATGGCGGTCACCAGCACCGTGGCCCAGAGCGTGGCCGAAATGCCGCGCAGCACGAGGGCCTGAAGCGGCTGCACCCCCTCCCCGATCAGCAGTTTGAGGAAACAGTCGCAGGAGACAAAGGTCACCGCCGAAAGCAGCATCGCCACGATGCCGCGGAAGTTTGTGGATTGAGACATGTTCCCGCCTTGAAGGTGCCTTTTAGGCGGGATTCGCCACGGCGCAAATGCGGGTTACGCAGCCGCACCCTGCGGCAAAGTCACGGGTACCTTGATGTAGTGAATGCCGTTCGACTCCGCCGGGGGCAGCTTTCCCGCCCGCATGTTGATCTGGATCGAGGGCAGCAGCAGCACCGGGGCCGAGAGCGTGCGGTCGCGGGCCGTGCGCATGGCCACGAAGTCCTCTTCACTCACTGAGGCATTCACATGGATGTTGCGGTCAAGTTCCTCGCCCACCGTCGTCTCCCAGGCGAAGGACTTCCGGCCCTCCTTGGGCAGGTAGTCATGGCACATGAAGAGGCGCGTTTCGCGCGGAAGCGCCAGCAGCTTGCGGATCGAGCGGTAAAGGGTGCGGGCATCACCACCCGGGAAATCGGCCCGCGCCGTGCCATAGTCCGGCATGAACAGCGTGTCGCCCACGAACACGGCATCGGCAATCTTGAACGAGACGCAGGCCGGCGTGTGCCCGGGCGTTTCGATCACCGACACGGTGAGGCTGCCGAGCTTGAAGGTGTCACCCTCCTTCACCAGCACGTCGAACTCCGCACCGGAACCCGAAACATCGAGTGCGTTGAAGATGGGCCGGAAAATCTGCTGCACCTGCCGGATGTTCTCGCCGATCACCACCTTGGCGCTGGTCTTGAGCTTGAGATAGGGCGCTGCGGAAAGATGGTCGGCATGGACGTGGGTTTCGAGAACCCAGTCCACCGTGAAGCCCTCCTCCGCTGCCTTTGCCAGAACGGCATCGGCCGAGGTCACGTCCGCCTTCCCCGACTTGTGGTCATAGTCGAAGACCGGATCGATGATCGCTGCACGCTTGGTGGCAGGATCGGCCACGAGATAGGTGACGGTATTGGTAGCGTGATCGAACCAGGCGTGGATGAAGGGACTGTCAGGCACGTTTCAACTCCTTTGACGGGTTGACATATATGCGCGTTACCTTATATAAGCAACAGCGAATATGAAGCACCGCTGTTGCGGATACGGACTCCCTCGATCATGAACCTGTTCAAGACCATTCTCAAATCCCTTTTGCCGGAGAGAAAGCCCATGAAGATCGTCACCATCACGCCCCAGGAAGCCAAGGCCCTTGTTGATCAGGGCGCGGTTCTTGTGGATGTGCGCGAGCCCGGCGAGCGGGCCTCCGGTTGCATTGCCAACGACCGCAACCTGCCGCTGTCACGGCTGACACCCGTGCCGGTCGAAAGCAACGGCAAGCCCGTGATCTTCTATTGTGCCAGTGGTGCGCGCACCCGCATGAATGCCTCTGCCCTCGACGCGATCGGCGGACCGGAACCCAAAATCCTTGCCGGCGGCATCATGGGCTGGGTCCAGGCGGGTCTTCCCGTCGTCCGGGGATAAGGTGGGACCGGAGCTCATCACCGTTCTCTCGGGCGGGCTCGTCGAACTCGTTCTCGGTCTTGTTGGCGGCGGCGGATCGATCCTGGCAGTGCCCCTGCTCCTCTACGTTGTCGGCATGCCGTCGGCACACGCAGCTCTGGGCACCAGTGCAGTCGCTGTCGCACTGAGCGCGCTCGCCAACCTCATGGGCGCCATGGCCCGTGGCCTCGTGAAATGGCCATGTGCGCTAGTCTTCACGGCGGCCGGTATCGTGGGCTCCACGCTGGGCGCACAACTCGCGCTCTCGCTTCCCGGCGCTCGCATCATTCCCCTCTTCGGCGGTCTCATGCTGGTAGTCGGCCTCATGATGCTGCTCCGCAAGAACGCCGAAGGTGACCCGGATGTGCGCCTCAATCTCAAGACCGCCCGCTCCATGCTGCCCTGGCTCATCGGCCTCGGGCTCACCGCAGGCGGGCTCGCCGGCTTCTTCGGCATCGGCGGCGGCTTCCTCATCGTGCCCGCCCTGATGCTCGCGACCGCCATGCCCATTACCTACGCAATCGCGACCTCGCTCGTATCCATCACCGCCTTTGGCCTCGTCACCGTCGCGAACTACGCCCTCGCCGGCGAAGTGGTGTGGAGAACGGTCGGACTCTTCGTGCTGGGCGGGGTTGCGGGCGGCGCCATCGGCCAGACGGCGGGCGCCCGCCTCTCGTCCCACAAATACCTGTTGCAGATGGCCTTTGCCTTTGCCGTGGCCGTCACTGCCGTCGGCGGCTACATGATCCTGCGCGGGCCCCCTTGATGCGCAACTTTGTTTCGTTTTACGATCAGCTTTGAATTTTTACTTGCGCATTTGACACGGCCTTGTCATTAAAGGACAGACATACTGTCCTTTCTGCCTGTTCTTCAGGTAAAGTCAATGAGGAGCGCCCATCATGACCATCCATCACTTCCACCCGGAAGGTCTGCCCGAGGCCCATGGCCTCTACGATCCGCGCAACGAACACGATGCCTGCGGCATCGGCCTCCTCGCCAACATCAACAACATCAAGAGCCACAAGACCGTGGCGGATGCGCTCCGCATCCTCAAGAACCTTGAGCACCGCGGTGCCGTGGGCGCCGACCCCAAGGCGGGCGACGGTGCGGGCATCCTGATCCAGATTCCCCACGACTTCCTTGCCGCGGAAGCCGCGCGCATCGGATTCGATCTCCCCGCCGCCGGACAATATGGCGTGGGCTTCCTGTTCATGCCGCGCGAACCTGTCTACCGTCAGGACATCGAGCGCATCTGGTGGGAAACCGCCCGTGAGGAAGGCCTGAAGGTACTCGGCTGGCGCGACGTGCCGGTCGACCGGTCGGTGCTGGGCTACTCCGTCATCGACACCGAACCCATGCACCGTCAGGTGTTCATCGGCCGCGGCCCCACCATCCGTGACGAAGCCCACTTCGAACGCAAGCTCTTCGTCTGCCGCAAGGTCGTGTCGAACCGCATCGTCGAAGTGCTCGGCAAGAAGGCCCGCGCCTATTATCCCGTCTCCGTCTCCTGCCGCACCATCGTCTACAAGGGGCTGGTGCTCGGCGCGGAGATTCCCAACTACTATCTCGACCTGAAGGACGAGCGCGTCGCCTCCGCCTTTGCGCTGGTGCACCAACGCTTCTCCACCAACACCTTCCCGAGCTGGCCGCTGGCACACCCTTACCGCTTCGTCTGCCACAACGGCGAAATCAACACCGTGCGCGGCAACTTCAACTGGATGGCGGCCCGCCAGGCCAACATGAAGTCGGAAGTGCTGGGACAGGACCTCTCCAAGCTCTGGCCCATTTCCTACGAAGGCCAGTCCGACACCGCCTGCTTCGACAACGCGCTCGAGCTTCTCTACATGGGCGGCTATTCGCTGCCGCACGCCATGATGATGCTGATCCCGGAAGCCTGGGCCGGCAACCCGCTCATGGATGAAGACCGCCGCGCCTTCTACGAGCACCACGCCGCGATGATGGAACCGTGGGACGGCCCTGCCGCCATGGTCTTCACCGACGGCAAGGTGATCGGCGCCACGCTGGACCGCAACGGCCTGCGCCCCTCGCGCTACCTCGTCACCGACGACGGCTACGTGATGCTCGCCTCGGAAATGGGCTGCCTCGAATTCCCGGAAGAGAAGATTGCCCGCAAGTGGCGCCTCCAGCCCGGCAAGATGCTGCTCATCGACCTCGACAAGAAGGCGATCATCTCGGACGAGGACCTGAAGAAGGAACTCTCCACCCAGCATCCCTACAAGGAATGGCTGAAGCGCACCCAGGTCGTGCTCCGCGATTTGCCCAAGGCGAAGACCACGCGTCCGAAGCCCGCCGTGCCGCTGCTCGACCGTCAGCAGGCCTTCGGTTACACGCAGGAAGACACAAAGATCCTGATGGCGCCGATGGCGACCACGGGCCAGGAAGCCGTGGGCTCCATGGGCAACGACGTGCCCGTCTCAGCCCTTTCGGACCGCCCGAAGCTGCTCGACACCTATTTCAAGCAGAACTTCGCCCAGGTGACGAACCCGCCCATCGACCCGATCCGCGAGGAACTGGTGATGTCGCTCGTCTCGTTCATCGGCCCGCGCCCCAACCTGCTCGACCTCAAGGGCACCTCGAAGCACATGCGCCTCGAAGTGGCCCAGCCCATCCTCACCAACGAGGAACTGGAGCGCATCCGCAACATCGGCGAGGTGCGCGAGAACCCCTTCCGCACCGTGACCATCGACATCACCTATGATGTGGCCAACGGCGCCCGCTACATGGAAGCGGCCCTCGACTCGGTGATGGGCCAGGCCGAACGCGCGGTGCGCGACGGTTACAACATCATCATCCTGTCGGACCGCTCGGTCTCCGCCGAACGCGTGCCGATCCCGTCGCTGCTGGCAACCTCCGCCACGCATCATCACCTGATCCGCAAGGGTCTGCGAACCCAGGTGGGCCTTGTGGTGGAATCGGGCGAGCCCCGCGAAGTGCACCAGTTCTGCGCCCTCGCCGGCTACGGCGCCGAGGCGATCAACCCCTATCTGGCCTTCGAGACGCTGGAAGCCCTGCTGCCGACACTCGATGAAAAGGTCTCCGCCTACGAAGCCGTGAAGCGCTACATCAAGGCGATCGACAAGGGCATCCTCAAGGTCATGTCCAAGATGGGCATCTCGACCTACCAGTCCTATTGCGGCGCGCAGATCTTCGACGCCGTCGGCCTCTCCTCCGACTTCGTGCGCAAGTACTTCACCGGCACCGCCACCACGGTGGAAGGGATCGGCCTCAACGAGGTTGCGGAAGAAGCCTTCCGCCGCCATGTCGATGCCTTCGGCCTGAACCCGGTTCTTGCCACCCAGCTCGATGTAGGCGGCGACTATGCCCAGCGCATCCGCGGCGAAGCCCACGTCTGGACCAGCGAAACCGTCTCGACGCTGCAGCACGCCGTTCGCGGCAACAGCCAGGACAAGTATCGGGAATATGCGCGGCTCATCAACGAGCAGAACGAGAAGCTAAAGACCCTGCGCGGCCTCTTCCGCCTCAAGTCGGCAGACGAAATGGGCTCAAGCCCGGTACCGATCGACGAGGTCGAGCCCGCCAAGGAAATCGTCCGCCGCTTTGCAACAGGTGCCATGTCCTTCGGCTCGATCAGCCGCGAGGCCCACACCACGCTGGCGATCGCCATGAACCGCATCGGCGGCAAGTCCAACACCGGCGAAGGCGGCGAGGAAGCCGACCGTTTCGTGCCCATGGCGAACGGCGACTCCATGCGCTCCGCCATCAAGCAGGTGGCCTCGGGCCGCTTCGGCGTGACGACGGAATATCTCGTCAACTCCGACATGATGCAGATCAAGATGGCGCAGGGTGCGAAGCCCGGCGAAGGCGGCCAGTTGCCCGGCCACAAGGTGGATGCGGTGATCGCCAAGGTGCGTCATTCCACGCCGGGCGTCGGACTCATCTCGCCGCCGCCGCACCATGACATCTACTCGATCGAAGACCTCGCCCAGCTCATCTACGACCTGAAAAACGTGAACCCGAAGGCGCAAGTCTCAGTGAAGCTCGTTTCGGAAGTGGGCGTGGGCACGGTGGCCGCGGGCGTCTCCAAGGCCCATGCCGATCACGTCACCATCTCGGGTTATGAAGGCGGCACGGGCGCTTCGCCACTCACCTCGATCAAGCACGCAGGCAGCCCGTGGGAAATCGGCCTTGCCGAAACCCAGCAGACGCTCGTGGCCAACGATCTCCGCGGCCGCATCTGGGTGCAGGCCGATGGCGGCGTGCGCACCGGCCGCGACGTGCTGATCGCCGCACTGCTGGGCGCTGACGAAATCGGCTTTGCCACCGCACCGCTGATTGCGGCGGGATGCATCATGATGCGCAAGTGCCACCTCAACACCTGCCCGGTCGGCGTCGCCACCCAGGACCCGGAGCTGCGCAAGCGCTTCAAGGGCCAGCCGGAGCACGTGATCAACTTCTTCTTCTTCGTCGCCGAAGAACTGCGCGAGCTGATGGCCGCCATGGGCATCCGCAAGTACGAGGACCTCGTCGGCAAGACCGAATGGCTCGACACCAAGAAGGCGATCTCGCACTGGAAGGCCAAGGGCCTCGACTTCGGCAAGCTCTTCGCCAAGGCCGACGTGACGGGCCCGATCGCGACCCGCCGCACCCACGCCCAGGACCATGGTCTCGATGAGGTTCTGGACCGTGACCTGATCGCCAAGGCCGCCCCTGCCCTCAACGACAGGAAGCCGGTGGTGATCGACGCCAAGATCAAGAACAACAACCGCACCGCGGGCGCCATGCTCTCGGGCGAAGTGGCCCGCCGCTATGGCCATACCGGTCTTCCGGAAGACACAATCACGGTGAAGTTCACCGGCGTCACCGGCCAGAGCTTCGGCGCCTGGGCGGCCCATGGCGTCACGCTCGATGTCACCGGCGAAGGCAACGACTATGTCGGCAAGGGCCTCTCGGGCGGCAAGATCATCATCAAGCCGCACGCCAAGACAGGCTTCAAGCCGGAAGAGTCGATCATCGTCGGCAACACGGTGCTTTATGGCGCCATCACTGGCGAAGCCTATTTCCGCGGCGTGGCGGGCGAACGCTTCGCCGTGCGCAACTCCGGCGCCGTTGCCGTTGTCGAAGGCACGGGCGACCATGGGTGCGAATACATGACGGGTGGCTGCGTACTGGTCATCGGCCCAACGGGCCGCAACTTCGCGGCAGGCATGTCGGGCGGCGTGGCCTATGTCCTCGACGAGGACAAGGGCTTCGAGAAGCGCTGCAACCTGTCGATGGTCGATCTCCAGCCGGTGCCGGAAGAGGAGGAACTCCTCGAGAAGCATCAGCACTCGGGCGGCGACCTGATTTCGCACGGGCTTGTGGACATCACCTCCCACATGGACCGACACGACGCCACACGCATTCATGAACTGCTGGTGCGGCACCACCGCTACACCGGCTCGGCCAAGGCCAAGACCATTCTCGACAACTGGTCGGCCTACCTTCCCAAGTTCGTCAAGGTCATGCCGGTCGAATACGCCCGCGCCCTTGCCGAACTGGTCAAGGCACAGGAAACAAGTGACGGCCTCACGGTCGGTGTGAAGAGGAGCGCATAACCATGGGCAAGATCACGGGCTTTCTCGAAATCGACCGCCAGGACCGCAAGTATGCGCCAGCGGCAGATCGCGTGCGGAACTACAATGAATTCGTGATCCCGCTGGGAGACGAAGGCACCAAGAGCCAGGCGGCGCGCTGCATGAACTGCGGCATCCCCTATTGTCACAACGGCTGTCCGGTGAACAACCAGATCCCGGACTGGAACGACCTCGTCTACAATGACCTGTGGGAAGAAGCCTCGCGCAACCTCCACAGCACCAACAACTTCCCGGAATTCACTGGCCGCGTCTGCCCTGCGCCCTGCGAGGCCTCCTGCACCCTCAACATCGAGGACGTGCCGGTCACCATCAAGACGATCGAATGCGCCATCGTCGACAAGGCCTGGGAGAACGGCTGGCTGAAGCCGATCGTGTCAGCCGAGAAGACGGGCAAGAAGGTCGCCGTGGTGGGCTCAGGCCCCTCGGGCCTTGCCGCCGCGCAGCAGCTGGCCCGCGCCGGCCACAGTGTCCACGTCTTCGAGAAGAACGCCAAGGCGGGCGGCCTCCTCCGCTACGGCATTCCCGACTTCAAGATGGAAAAGAACCTGATCGACCGCCGCGTCGAGCAGATGGAAGCGGAAGGCGTGACCTTCCACTATGGCGCCCACATCGGCGTCACCCAGGATGCCAAGCAGCTCACCGACTCCTTCGATGCCGTGCTGATCTGTGCGGGCTCGGAAAAGTCCCGCGACCTGCCCGTGCCGGGCCGCGACCTTGACGGCATCCACTTCGCCATGGACTTCCTGCCGCAGCAGAACCGCCGCGTCGGCAAGGAAGCGCCGCTCGACAACAAGCCCATCCTTGCCAACGGCAAGCATGTGGTGGTGATCGGCGGCGGCGATACGGGCTCGGACTGCATCGGCACCTCGATCCGCCAGGGTGCGGTTTCCGTCACCCAGATCGAAATCATGCCGAAGCCGCCCGAGAAGGAAAACAAGGCGCTCACCTGGCCCAACTGGCCGATGAAGCTCCGCACCTCGTCCTCGCACCAGGAGGGCGCCGAGCGCGACTTCTCGGTGCTGACCACCGGCTTCCGCGGCGAAGACGGCAAGGTGAAGGCGCTGCAGTGCGCCCGCGCAGGGGCCGACATGAAGCCGGTTCCCGGCAGCGAATTCGAGCTGAAGGCCGATCTCGTGCTGCTCGCCATGGGCTTCGTACATCCGGTACACGAGGGCATGCTGAAGAGCCTCGGCGTCAAGCTCGATGGCCGCGGCAACGTGGAAGCGAATGTGCGTGACTACAAGACCTCGAGCGACAAGATCTTCGCAGCGGGTGACGCCCGCCGTGGACAGTCGCTGGTGGTCTGGGCCATCCGCGAGGGCCGTCAGGCGGCGCGCGCCGTGGACGAATTCCTCATGGGATCGACCACCCTGCCGCGCTGATCAGGGCTTTGTGCCGGAAACGCTGAAGTCGTCGAAGCGGCCGTAGGGTACGCCGATGGCCTGACCGGTACGGTAGAAGCGCTGTGCCAGCGAATTACGCTGGATACGCAAGCCAAGCTTTCCGGCATTGGACAGGTCAGGCGTGATCTTCTGCGGCACTTCCTTGGCCAGGGCCTCCGCCTCGAAGCTCACCGTTGTCCCGTCAACGCCCTGTTGACCAAAGAGCGGCGAGGTCGTTGTCGTGGGCACGGCCACGGCAACCTGGGTTTCCGCCGGCTGGGAATCGTCAGCGGATTGCAGCTCGGCCACGCCTTCGGTCTTGCGGATGGCCCCCATGACCAGATCGGCCACATAATCATTGCCCTGCCGCGAGAAATTGATGCCGTCCTTGCCACGCAGGCGGCGCGCCTTGCCCTTTTCATCCACGTCACTGGCCATGAATTCGCCTTCGGGCGTAAGCAGCGGCGGGCGGATATCCACGAGGATCTGGTTTCCGGTCACCACCTGTTCGCGCTGGAGGCCCGAGATCATCTGCATCTGCGTATCGTATTCTGCATTCTGCATGGGCGGCAGCGTGATCCAGTAGACCCGCGCGCCGTTGCTGCGGGCGCTGGCAAGGATGTCGTCGACATTCGCCTTGTAGCGCGTTTTCCATTCATCCGTCCCCGGATCAAACGCGGCATCCGCTGTCTTGATGGGGCGGTAGTCGTTGACGCCCATCAACACCACCACAGCATCGAATTTGCTGGAGCGCAGGATCTTCGGGATCGCCGCCGGCCAATTGTAGATTTCGGGCCGCGCCACACCAGACGCATCATTGGCGCGGGTCACGACCTCGAAACGCGGATCCAATTCGGTGAGTTTTTCAAGAGCTCCACCCACGCCGCGGGCGAGTGCATCACCCACCACGACGAAGCGGAACACACCGTCATCTCCGCCAAAGCGTTGGCCGGGCGCATAGACCTGGGCCGGCGCCACCACGACGGCCTCCGGCGCCGGAGCGGCCGGCTGCTGTGCGGCAACCTCGTTGGGTTCTGGAATGGCCGCCGGCTGCTCCTGCGCGAGAGCCTGAGCCGCAAGGCCGAAGAGCAATCCGAATGCGATGATCAAGCGCCTGAACATGGGAGAACCCTAGAGGCCTTGGCGCAGGCGCTCAAGCACCTTCCGGCTCGGCCTGCCATCGAGCGGCAATCCCACCTTCTTCTGGAAGGCGATCACGGCCTCGTAGGTGCGCGCCCCGAAGCGTCCGTCCGAACCTCCGGTCTCGAAGCCGAACTGCGTCAGGCGGCGCTGCATCTCCACACGTTCCTTGAAGGAGAGATCGACATTCACAGCAGGCCAGGTGCCGAGGAAGGGCCCCTGCCCGCGGATGCGGTCGCCCAGATGACCGACGGCAAGCGCATAGGAGTGGGAGAGGTTGTAATCCATGATGGCGAGGAAATTCTGCGTCACCAGGAAGGCCGGGCCATCGATTCCCTGCGGGATCATCACGAAGGCCTTGGCATTGGCCGAGCCGAAGCGTTCGCCATCGGCGCGCTTCAGGCCCATCTTCGACCACTCCGCCACCGTCTTCCAGTGATCGCGGCCAATGTTTACGCGGTTGAAGCCGTCGGGCAGCGTCACTTCCCAGCCCCAGGGGCGGTCGTTCTTCCAGCCCGCCTTGGCGAGATAGTTTGCGGTGGAGGCGAGCGCATCCTCCTTCGAACCCCAGATGTCCTTCTTGCCGTCACCCGTCCAGTCGACGGCGTAGGAAAGGTAAGAGGTGGGGATGAACTGCGTGTGGCCCATGGCAGCGGCCCAGGAGCCCGTGAAATCATCCGGGGAGCGGATGCCCGACTTCAGGATGCGGAAGGCGGCGATCAGCTGTTCCTGGGCATACTGCTTCTTGCGGCCCGCATACATCAGAGTCGCCAGCGAGCGCATCACGCCCATGGAGCCCTTGTCCTTGCCGAAGTTCGATTCCATGCCCCATATGCCGAGCAGGATGTGGCGGTCGACGCCGTACTTCTTTTCGATGGCGCCGAGCAGCTTGGCTTCCTGCTGCTTCATCTGCTGGCCGGTCTGGATGCGGATCGGGGTGACCGCCTTGGCGAGATATTCGGAGGTTGTGGAGGTGAACTCGGGTTGCACCTCCGCGAGCTTCAGCACCACCGGATCAGGTTCGGTGACGCCCGCGAAAGCCTGGTCGAAAAGATCACGGGAAAAGCCTGCGGCCTTCACCCGCGGCCAGAGGGTTTGGACGAAAGCCTCGAACTTGGCGTTCGCCTGAGCCGTGCCGGCCATGGCCAGCGACAGAAATGCCGCCAAAACAAGTTTCCGCATGAGCCTGTCCCACTCCTCGTTGCACGATTCGCCCGTCGCCCGAGCTTACAGGAGGGAAATTCAGTCACAAAATGCGGCAGAACAAGGATTTGGCGTTACACTTCCTCTCCATGCCCGGCCTTGAGCCGGGCATCCATTTTGGCAGGACCGGAAGACTGGATGGCCGGGTCGAGCCCGGCCATGAAGAGTTCTCAATCACCCGGCGTTGCGGCGTTCGAGGTGGCGTTCCCAGTCGAGGGCCGATTTCACGATGAGATCGAGATTGTTGTACTTGGGCTGCCAGCCGAGGATGCGGCGCACCTTGTCGGCCCCGGCGACGATGCCGGCGGGGTCGCCCGGGCGGCGCGGTCCCAGCGTGTGTCGAACCGGAGCGCCATTTGCGCGTTCTACCGCCCGGATCACCTCAAGCACGGAATAGCCCTTGCCATACCCGCAGTTGAAAATTCCCGACGCACCCCCGTTCCGGAGGTGGGCGAGCGCATCCATGTGTGCCGCAATGAGGTCGCTCACATGGATGTAGTCGCGGATGCAGGTGCCGTCCGGCGTGTCGTAGTCCGTGCCGAACACGTCCATCCCCTGCCGCTGGCCAAGTGCCGTCTGGCAGGCCACCTTGATCAGATGGGTGGCGCGCGGCGTGGACTGGCCGCTGCGGCCCTGCGGATCGGCACCCGCCACGTTGAAATAGCGGAGCGCCACGTAATTGAGGCCGTAGGCCGCGTGGCTGTCGCGCAGCATCATCTCCGTCATGAGCTTAGAGGTGCCATAGGGCGAGATCGGCGCGGGCTCATCGGTTTCGAACACGGGCAGGCTCTTCGGATTGCCATAGACCGCCGCCGTCGACGAGAAGATGAAATTCTTTACGCCCGACTTCACCGCCGCATGCATCAGGGCGCGCGACTTCACGGTGTTGTTCAGGTAGTAGCCCAGCGGATCGGCAACGGACTCCGGCACCACGATGGATCCGGCGAAGTGGACGATGGCAGTGACGCCGTGCTGCTTGACGAGCCCCATGACAAGGTCCTCGTCGCCGATATCGCCCTCCACCAGGGTGGCCTTGGGCGAAACGGCCCAGGGAAAGCCGGTGGAGAGATTGTCGAGCACAACCGTCTTTTCGCCGGCGTCGGTCAGCGCCAACACCATGTGGCTGCCGATGTATCCCGCCCCACCCGTCACCAGTACCGTCATTTCAAATTCCTTCCTGTCTGCGTTCCGAGGCATTTAATGCAATTTTCAGAACGCGGGTTTAAAGCCTTAAAGAAAGCACAATCATAGGGTTAAGAGCGCGTAAACATGCCACGTCCCATCCGCAAAGCCGTCTTCCCCGTCGCCGGTCTCGGCACCCGCTTCCTGCCCGCCACCAAGGCCATGCCGAAGGAGATGCTGACGGTTGTTGACCGTCCGCTCATCCAGGTCGTTGTGGACGAGGCCCGCGAAGCAGGGATCGAGCACTTCATCTTCGTCACGGGCCGCAACAAGTCCGTCATCGAAGACCACTTCGACAAGCAGTACGAGCTCGAGTCCACGCTCCGCACGCGCGGCAAGTCGGCGGAGCTCGACATGCTGGAAATGGACCTGCCGGGTGCCGGCGAGACGAGCTTCACCCGCCAGCAGGAGCCGCTGGGCCTTGGCCACGCCGTATGGTGTGCCCGCAACCTCGTGGGCGATGAACCCTTTGCCGTGATCCTGCCGGACATGATCATGAAAGCCTCTCCCGGGTGCCTGAGCCAGATGGTCGAGGTCTATAACGCCCGAAACGGCGGAAACGTCATCGCCGTCGAAGAAACACCGTGGGAGCACGTGCACCGCTATGGCGTGGTGGGTGGCACCGACTGGAAGGACAATCATTTCACCATCAACCAGATGGTGGAAAAGCCGAAGCGCGAAGTGGCGCCATCTAATCTCATCATCTCCGGCCGCTACATTCTCCAGCCGGAAATCTTTGCCATCCTCGACAAAAAGGAAAAGGGCGCGGGCGGTGAAATCCAGATCACCGATGCCATGAAGCTGCTGATGGAACGGCAACCGTTCCACGGCGTGCGCTACAACGGCATCACCTATGACTGCGGTGACAAGGTGGGCTTCCTTGCGGCCAACGTGGCGCTCGCGCTTGACCGCGAAGATATTGCGCCCGCCTTCCGTGAGGTGCTGAACCAGATCATCTCCACCCATGGTGGAAAACTCACCTGGGACTGATCCTTCAGCGTTTGAGGATGATCCCGGTCAGCAGGCGCTGCTCGTTGTAGTCGCTGCTGCTGCCTGGGCTGTCACCCCACTCGCCTTCGTACAGAAGCGACCATGAGATGAGCGGATTGAGTTTCCAGTCCAGCCCGGCGGATGCGCCATAGGTGTTGTCACGGCCGCCGCTTGCATCAGCTGTCGAAATCGAAACGCCGGACAGAAGATTGAGATTGTCTCTCAGCGCATGCGTGACCTTGGCGGACGCGGTCCATGTCGGCTTGCCGCCACTTCCGGCGTCAGAGGTCTCGTCGATGGTCATGCCTGCAGAGAGATCGACCTTTGAAAGTTCCGTCGGACGCCACTGCAGATTGGCGAGAAGGCCGGGAGCACTTTCCGTCGCCAGTGTCGGATCCTCATAGTCGCGCACGAGATAGGTCAGGCCCACCTCGCCGCTCCACAACGGGTCATCATCGATGCGGAGGCCGAGCGTGGCCGCATAACCCTGCGAATCGCGCCGGAGGCCGTTGCGGTCAGTACTCTGGTCATGAATGCGCGGCGCGTAGGACGCTTCGAGGAAGGGCCGCAACATCGCCCCGCGGTTGAAGGTGCCGCGCAACGTGACGCTGGGCTCGACAAAATCACGGTCGCCATTGTCCTCAACACCGCCGCCCGACAGCTTCACGTTGTCGTAAAGCTCGCGGCGCACGCCCGTGCCGAGGCGCAGGTCGGCAAAACCGGCCTCATGCTCGACAGCAGCACCGGCCGTGAGCACGTGGGAAATCTGGTCGCTGACGGCAGTATCGGGCACTTCACTGTCTGATGCGCCCGTCGAGATCAGTTCGTAACCTGTCTCGACGTCGATGGTGGTGCCACGGCGCACATCGAGACGGAGATTCGCCTTGGCGTCAACGCCATAGGTCGAGAGCTTTTCCTCGCGGAGATAGCGCACCGCCTCGCCCGAGATCGACGCCGAGAACAGATGGCGCGACCGGTCGCTTTCGATTTCGAGTCCGGGCTTCAGCCGGAGGCCGGCATCGGCCTTTCCACCCTTTGCCGCCTGCCCCACATTGCTCGTGGCGGCCATGCCCGTTTCAAGCGTGGGAAACAGCGTGAAGCTGCCGAGGCGAAGGCCCTGCGCCGCATAAGGGTCGGCGTTCTGCTGGCGGGTGCGGCGGAGAAGCGGCGAATTGGCGGCTGAGAGATCCTGAAAGGCCGGCGGTGGCGGAGCAGGCTCAGTGCCGCTGGCCGTATCCGATGTCTCCGCCGGATCATCAACGGCGAGGTCTTCCGCGCTCGCATGAGGTGCCACGGCGAGCGCATACAGGCTCACCGTGGCGAGTACACAGACCGGGCGACAAACAAACCACATCGCCGACTGTCATAGAAAAACATGGTTAACAGGGGCTTGACGCCCTGTCCCGAAACTCTGACCGGAAAACGGGGCCTTAGCCCTCGTCGCGGGGCGTGTCCGGGGCCTGTTCCTCGGGCTGGTCCGGGTCAGGGAGGTGCATGTCGAGCGGGATCTGCTCGGTGCCGTCAAGCGGCTCCTCGTCGGCCGTGAGGTCGTCCGGCGCCTTGGGCACGGGCACGTCGAAGCCCGGCGGAAGATTCGCTTCGAGAAGACCCGCGGCCTTGAGTTCCTGCAGGCCCGGCAGGTCGGTGATGTCGTTCAGGCCGAAGTGCTGCATGAAGGTCTCGGTGGTGCCGTAGGTCACGGGGCGCCCCGGCGTCTTGCGGCGGCCGCGCATCTTGATCCAGCCGATGTCGAGCAGCGTGTCGAGCGTGCCCTTCGAAATGGCGACGCCGCGGATATCCTCGATCTCGGCACGGGTGACCGGCTGGTGGTAGGCGATGATGGCCAGCGTCTCGAGGCCCGCCTTCGTCAGGCGCTTCTGCTCCTGCACGTCCTTGCGCAGCACGAAGGCCATGTCCTCGGCGGTGCGGAACATGTACTTGCCCGCAAGCTGCACGAGGTTGACGCCGCGGTTTGCATAGTTCTCGCGCAGGTCTTCGAGAAGGCTGGCCACATCAGCCGTCTCCGGCAGGTGTTCCTTGAACTTCTCGACGCTCACCGGCTCTGTCGCGGCAAAGAGGATGGCCTCCAGAATGCGCAGGTGCTGGCTGCGCTCGGCATGGGGATGCAGCGTCACGACGGCGGCAGCTTCCGCCGCCGTTGCCTCTTCGCCTTGCTCGTCGCTGATCTCGATTGCTGTCATAGTCGATGGCATTCTCAGTCCTGTGTCTTATGCGGCAGCCGTGCGGCGGCGCAAGTAAATGGGCTTGAAGGCGTCGTCCTGGCGCAGTTCCAGAACCCCTTCCCGGGCAAGCTCGAGGCTTGCGGTGAAACTCGAGGCGCGCACCGAGCGGCGCAGTTCCGGCGTCGAGAAAAAGCGTTCGAGCCAGCGGTCGAAGGTGCCCCAATCGTCCATGGTGCCCACAAGCCGCTCCAGCGTTTCGCGCGCTTCCTTGATGCTCCAGACGGGCTGGCGCTTCACCGTGTAGGTCTGCCGCACGATCTTGCGGGCGCGGCGCTCGGCATAGGCCTTGAGAAGGTCCATGAGCGTGTCGGCATATTCACGCTGCTTTTCGATCACCAATGGTTCGGGCGCACCGCGGAAGAACACGTCCACGCCCAACTGGCTGCGGTCCATCAGGCTCTGGGCCCGTTCACGCATGGCCTGCAAACGCTGCAGGCGGAAGGCAAGGCGCGCTGCCATGTCCTGCGGGGTTGCCTCGCCATCGAGCGCGGGCGGGGCCGGAATGAGAAGGCGCGACTTCAGGTAAGTGAGCCAGGCCGCCATCACCAGATAGTCGGCGGCAAGTTCGAGGCGCATGGCGCGTGCCCGTTCCACATAGGCAATGTACTGGTCGGCAAGAGCGAGGATGGAAATCTGGGAAAGGTCGATCTTGTGCTGGCGCGCAAGGTCGAGCAGCAGGTCGAGCGGGCCTTCGAAGCCTTCAACGTCGACGATGAGGCGCTCGTCATCCGACGGTAACACATCCTTGCGTACGTCGCCCTCGCCGTCCGGCCATGCCTGCTGAGTTGCAGCATCCTGCGAATCAGGTGCAGCGGCATTTGCGCCCGCGGAACCGGGGGGTGTTTCGGTGGTATCGCTCATGCCCTGCGTTTTAGCGCCAGCCCCTCTGCTTGCCCACCTTTATGGCGGGGGTTTCAACGGTAATTTCGCCCTGAATCGGCCCGTTCAGGCGGCGTTCTTGAGCCCTGCCCCGGCCACCGATTCCAGGTCCCGCAGGGCCATTTTCTTGTCGTAAGGCAAGGGTTTGCGGCGGCTCTTCAAGGCGGCCTTTGCACGCGCCAGCGGCTTGCCCTTGAGGATGCCGGCGGCAGCGGCCACTTCCTCCATCTCGGGAAGGATTCCATTGCAATGCAGGACCAGATCAACACCCGCAAGCAAGGAGCTGCGGGTCTTCTCGGTGAGCGAACCGGAAAGCGCCTTCATCGACAGGTCATCCGTCATCAGCAGGCCGGAGAAGCCGAGCTGCTTGCGGATCACATCGCGGATCACCCACTTCGATTGCGTCGCAGGCTTCTCGGAGTCGATCGCTTCGAGAATGACATGCGCCGTCATCGCCATCGGACACGCCGCCATGCCCGCGAAGGGGCGGAAGTCATGGGCTTCGAGTTCTGCACGTGAGGCCTTGATCACGGGCAGATCATAGTGGCTGTCGACGACCGCACGGCCATGACCGGGAATGTGCTTCATGACGGGCAGCACGCCGCCGGAAATGAGTCCGTCGACATAAGCACGCGCGAGAACGAGCGCACTGTCCGGCCGGGTCGAGAACGCCCGGCTCGAGATCGCCGCTGTGGTATCGGGCCGCGGGAGATCGAGAACCGGCGTGCAGTTCACCGTGATGCCGACGCTTTCCAGATCCTCTGCCATCAGGCGGCCCACAAGCCGGGTGGCGCGCAGTGCATGAAGCGGGCTCGACTCGTAGAACTTGCCGTAGTCTTCCGCTGCAGGATACTTGCGCCACTCCGGCACGGGAGGGCCCATGCGCTGCACCCTTCCGCCTTCCTGGTCGATCAGCACGGGCGCATCCTTGCGGCCCACGGCGGCGCGGAAATCGCCGGTCAGCTTGCGCACCTGTTCGGGCGTCTCGCAATTGCGCTTGAACAGAATCAGGCCCCACGGATTGCTGCGTGCAAAAAAGGCCTTCTCGCCCTCAGTCAGGACAATACCGGAGCAACCGCTGATGAAAGCGCCAATCGGCTTGCGCGTCATTACACCCTCTCACTCAATGGGATTCTTGCCTGCGGGTTTTGGCTACTGACGGCGCACAAGGCAATCCCGTTCCCCGCCCGCGAACAGTTTTGCGCACAGTGCACTCGCCTGTTCACGACTTGGCATGACGCCAACTGCCAAACGATAGCGGGTGCTTCCACCGACGACAGCCTGTGTCACGATCGGAGAGAGACCGGAGAGTGCCGGACCATGCTTCGACTTGAGTCGCGCATATTCCATCGTGGCGTCACGCTGATTGGCAAAGGAGGCAAGCTGGGCCACGTACCCGCTGCCAACGGGAGATGCCTGCGGCGGCGCAGGCGCCGGAGCGGGCGCCACCTGCTTCGGCTGCACCGCAGCCTGTTGCTGCAGCGGAGCGGGTGCCGGTGCTGGCGCAGCAGCAGCCGTCTCGTCAGCATTATCGTTACGGAAGAGGTCGGCAATGGTGCGCTTCTTCTTGGGCGCGGTTGCCGCCGGGGCTTGAGCAGTAGCGGGTGCCGTCTGTTCGGTGACGGTATCACTTCCGTAAATGCCACCACCCTGCGCGCCACCTTGGGCGCCACCCTGCGCCACAGTGATCGGCTGCGGCGCTTGATCTGCCGGTGCCGCATCATCCACGATCGGCGGCGCATTCTTCGCGGGCGGCACGAGAACAACGGGTTTCGATCCCAGGTTCTCGGTCTGCTGAACCTTCTTCTTCGGCGCAGTCGCCTTCTTCTTCACGGGCTCAGCGGCGGGATCAGTCGCATCGGCCGAATCGGTCGAATCGGAAATGCTTTCGCTGCCGCCACCGGGCGGCGGCGAAGAACCGTTCGACACCACTGAAGACACGTCAGCACTGCTGCCGGATCCTGTGCTTTCCTCGGGAATTGGCATCAAAGTCTGCTGCTGGGAGCTTGAAAGACCGGTGGAATCACCCTTCCTTGCGGAAATTATTCCTTCCTGATCTGATTTCGTGGTTCCCGTCAAAGACGTCTCTGCCGCCTGGCTTGCGCCGGCGGCAGTCACGTTGGAGGCCTGATTGCTGTTGGACCGCGGAGCAAGTGAGCCCTGCTGGTCGCTTCCGCCATCACCTGGCGGAGGCGGGAGCGGCAAGGGCACCGGATCATCCAGGCCACCTCCCTGCCCCTGGGTTGCACCACCACCCTGTGCCGCCGGATCGGCCGCACCGGGGTCCTGCTGCATGTTGGTGCTGTCACCGGGCTGGCTCGGCACTTCTTCCGAATTGATCACGTCACCACCGAGAACCTCACGGTCACCCACGATGCGGTCATAGATCAGCTTCTTGGGCGGAGCGTTGTTGGCGGGCGCAGGCGCAGGCGCGACCTTTGCCGGCTGGGCCGGTGCCGAGACCACGGGCGCGGTGCCGGACTGGCCACCCGTTGCCGACTTCTCGACGCTGCTCTGGTAGACCCACCACAGGCCGAGGCCAGCGGCGAGTGCGAGCAGGAACAGCAGGATCAGCGGCAGCAGCGGGCCACGCGATGGCGGCAGGTCTTCCTCGTAGTCCTGCTCGTCGCGATAGGCCTGACTGTAGTCGCCGGCAGTGGCCCGGCGCGGTGCACGGGCTTCACCGAAAACGTCACCCTGATCGCCGAAATCTTCGCGATAACCACCCACGGCCGGGCGCGGCGGCGGGCGCATGGAACGGGCACCACCGCCATAGGCGTCGGCCCCATAGGGCGCTGCCGGTGTGGCGGGCATGTTGAGACGGGGCGAGGTGTAGCCCCCGGTCGACGGCGGCGGAGGAGTCGGCGTGTAGGCCGGAGGCGGCGTGTAGCCGCCGGTATAGCCCCGCGCGCCCGGATCCATCGGACGATAGGGCGGAACCTGGGAGCCGAAGCCCGTGCCCGTGCCATAGGTACTGGGCGGCGGGGTGAAGCGGGACGGCGGACGCGACGGCACCACGGGCGGCGGCATGGCCGTCGTCGGCGTGCGGGGCGGCATCACCGGCGGCTGCGCGCCCAGCGGGCTGCGGGGCGGCACGATCGGGGCCGGCGTCATGGTGGGCGGAGGCGCAAGCTGGCGCGACGGGGCAGCAGCCTTTCCGCCCGCGGGCGGCGGCGCCGAAGGCTTCGCAGCGGCCTGTGGCGGCGGTGCAGGCGCCTTGGCGGCAGGAGCCGGTGCAGGCGCTGCGGGTTTGGCGTCCGCATCATCACCCGCGAAGGTGAACTTGGGCTTGCCCGAACCGTTGCCGTTCGTTTCGGTGATCTTCACTTCGGCGCGCTGGCGGGCAGCCTGCACGCGCTGTTCGGCGAGGCGCTCCTGCGCTTCACGCTGGGCCTTCAGTTTTTCGGCGAGCTTTTCACCCGCGGCAGCCGAGGGCGCAGCCGCAGCGGAGCCACGCGGCGGGGCCGCCTTGACGCCGGGACGCGGCGCCATGGGCGCGGGCTTCACGGGCGGGCGCGCCGAACTCGCGGCCGGGGCCGCAGGAGCGGAAAATTCCTCGGCAATGCGCGGCATATCCTTGCCTGCGCCAATGCCAAGGCGCTCACGCCAGCTGCGCTTGTCCGTACCGTTACTGGAATTCTGATCCATACCTTCGCCCGTTCCTACATCTCCTCGACCGGTGTGACGCCGAGGATGCCAAGCCCGTTCGACAGACAATAGCGGATTGCGGCAAGAAACGCCATCCGGGTGTTCGTCAGTTGCCGTTCAGCCGGAACGATGAAGCGCAAATGGGGCGCTTCTTTGCCCTTGTTCCACAACGCATGAAAGTCGGAGGCTAAGTCATAGAGATAAAAGGATATTCTGTGCGGCTCGTGAGCCAGTGCCGCGGCTTCGAGGAGGCGCGGGAAGGCCGCCATCCTCCGGATGACCGCAAGTTCGGCTTCGTCCGTCAACAGATTAAATTGCGCCTCCCCCGGACCGGCCGGGCTGAAGCCCTCAGATTCGGCATTGCGCAGCACCGACGAAATGCGTGCATGAGCATACTGAACGTAGAACACCGGGTTGTCCTTCGACTGCTCGGTGACCTTGGCGAAGTCGAAATCTAGGGGAGCTTCATTCTTCCGGTAGAGCATCATGAAGCGGACGACATCGGGACCAACCTCATCGACCACGTCGCGCAGGGTGACGAATTCCCCTGCCCGCTTCGACATGCGCACCGGCTCGCCGTTGCGGAAGAGCTTCACCAACTGGCAAAGCCGCACGATCACCTGCACCTTGCCCTCGCCCGCGATGGCCGAGGCCACGGCCTGCAAGCGCTTGACGTAGCCGCCATGGTCTGCGCCGAGAATGTAGATGAGCTGCTTGAAGCCGCGCATGATCTTGTCGCGGCTGTAAGCCACGTCGGAGGCGAAGTAGGTGTAGCTCCCGTCCGACTTGAGGAGCGGCCGGTCAACGTCATCGCCGAAGGCGGTGGCACGGAACAGCGTCTGCTCGCGGTCTTCCCAGTCTTCCGGCACTTCGCCCTTCGGCTTGTCGAGCCGGCCCTGATAGACATGGCCAAGCTTCGAGAGCGAGGCGAGCGTCTCGGCGACCGCACCCGAGGTATGGAGCGAGCGTTCGGAGAAGAACACTTCCTGCCGGATGTTGAGCGCCGCGAGATCGTCGCGGATCAGGTCCATCATCATGGCGATGGCCTTGGCGCGCACCGGTTCCAGCCATTCACTTTCGGGAAGGTTGTGAAGCGACGTGCCGTATTCCTTCGCCAGGGCCTCGCCCACGGCCTTCAGGTATTCACCCGGATAAAGGCCTGCAGGGATCTCGCCAATGTTTTCGCCCAAAGCTTCCTTGTAACGGAGGAAGGCGGAGCGGGCGAGCGTATCGACCTGCGCACCCGCATCGTTGATGTAGTATTCCTTGCTGACGGCATAACCCGTTGCACTGAGGAGAGCGGCAAGCGCATCACCGAACACGGCGCCACGGCAGTGGCCCACATGCAGCGGTCCCGTGGGGTTGGCCGAAACATATTCGACGTTGACCTTCTCGCCCTTGCCGAGTGTGGAATGTCCGAACTTGTCCTTCAGCGCGAGCGCTGATGCGAGGAACTTCGGCCAGATGCTGGGCGCAAGGCGCAGGTTGATGAAGCCGGGGCCTGCAATCTCTGCTGCGGCCACATCAGGTGCTGCCGCCAGCTTCTTGCACAGCAGTTCGGCCAGCGCCTTGGGTGCCATGCCTGCGGGCTTCGCCAGCACCATCGCGGCATTGGTCGAGACGTCACCATGGGCAGGATCGCGCGGAGGCTCGGCAACAACGCGCGACAGGTCGAGGCCAGCCGGAACCGATCCCTCGGCTGCCAGAGTAGAGAGTGCCTGTTCGACGAGGCCGTGGAAGTGCGCGAAAAGATTCATACTGATTCACTAAATAACTGGATTGATTCAATTAACTTTCGCTTAACGAAAGAGGGGGTCGAGGTCAAACAAGCGCTTGTGCTGGTCGAGCGCGAAGCGGTCGGTCATTCCCGCCAGGAAGTCACACACCTGGCGTGCATAGCGGCTCTGGTCCGAGATCGGCGCATCCTCGCGCCAATCCTTGGGCAGCAGCGTCTCGTCGTTCATATAGGCATTGAAGAGATCGCGGATCACCCGCTGCGCCCGCCCCATGATGTCCATCACCCGCTCGTGCCTGTACATGGAGTGGGTGAGGAACTGCTGGAGGATGCGGTTGTTCTCCTTCATCTGGGCGCTGAAGGTGATGATCGCTTCGCCCGCCGCACGCACGTCTTCCGGGCTCTTGGGCGCAATCCGTTTGGCATTCTTCTTGGCATTGGCCAGCACGTCGTTGACCATGGCTGAGATCACGCGGCGCACCGTTTCGTGCACGATGCGGCCCTGCTCGAGGTTGGGATAGGCCTTGAGCACCTGCCCCAGCGCCTCACCCACCAGCGGAATGTCACCGAGGTCGATGATCTTGAAGAGCCCGGCGCGGAGACCGTCGTCGATGTCGTGGGCGTTGTAGGCGATGTCGTCCGAGATCGCCGCCACCTGTGCTTCGGCCGAGGCATGTTGCGAAAGACCGAGATCATGGACCTCCGCGTACTCGATGATGGCGGAGGGAAGCCCCTTTTCACGGTAATGGCCAAGCGCGTGACCTTCGGCATCGGTCAGCGGGCCGTTGTGCTTCACCAGCCCTTCCAGCGTTTCCCACGTGAGATTGAGTCCGTCGAAGGCGGCGTAGCGCTTCTCCAGCCGCGTGACGATGCGGAGTGCCTGGGCATTGTGATCGAAGCCGCCATAGCCCGCCATCAGCGCGTCAAGCTCCCGCTCCCCCGCATGGCCGAAGGGCGTGTGGCCAAGGTCATGGGCAAGGGCGAGCGCCTCGGTCAGGTCTTCGTCCAGCCCCAGGGCCCGGGAAATGGCGCGGGCAATCTGGGCCACCTCGATCGAATGGGTGAGCCTCGTCCGGTAATGGTCGCCCTCGTGGTAAACGAAGACCTGGGTCTTGTGCTTCAGGCGGCGGAAGGCGGCGGAATGGATGATCCGGTCCCGGTCGCGGGCAAAGTCGGTGCGGGGCGGTGCGGCCTGTTCCGGCACCAGCCGGCCCCGGCTGCGGGCCACATGGCAGGCAAAGGGTTGCAGATGGCTCACCCCTGCCTCCGTCCGGCTGTTCTTGACTTTTGCCGCGCCAATCCCAAAATCCAGTCCATGTCCACGCCCGCCATTACAGTAACTCCGGCTGCCGCAAAACGCATTCTTGAGATTGCGCCCGCCCACCCGTCGCTCCGCATTGCGGTGAATGGCGGCGGCTGTTCCGGCTTCCAGTACGAGTTCAAGCTGGAAAATGCCCGCGCCGACGACGACACGGTGTTCGAGCGTGACGGCGCGACCGTGCTGGTCGACAGCGTGTCGCTGGGCTTCATGGATGGCTCAACCGTCGATTTCGTCGACGACCTGATGGGCCAGTCCTTTCGCGTGCAGAACCCGCAGGCCAAATCGTCCTGCGGCTGCGGCACCAGTTTCTCGCTCTGAGCGGGCTTACTTCTTCCCGGACTTCAGCGCCTTCACCTGGCGCAGCGTCTTGACCGAGGCGAGGCAGGCGGACGCCGCCTCGCGGCCCTTGTTGAAGTCATCATCCTTGGCCCGGCGTTCGGCCTGTTCGGCCGTGTAGGTGGTGATCACGCCGAAAGCGATGGGCACGCCCGAATTGAGGGTGGCCATCATCGTGCCATGCGTGACGCCAAGGCTGATGTATTCGAAATGCGCCGTCTCGCCCTTGATCACGCAGCCGAGCGTGATGACGCCATCGAACTTTCCGGTTCGCGCGATCTTTTCCGCGATCAGCGGCAATTCGAATGCACCCGGTGCAGAGAAGATGTGTTCTTCCTTGAGCGGCATGCCCTGCTCTTCGAGATAGGCCTTGGCGCCGCGCAGCAGCCCGCCCGTCACGCCCTCATTCCACGAACTGACGACACAGGCGAAAACCGGCTTCTTGGACTTGCTCATCTGAAACTCCTTAGTCGATGCTGAGCGCATGGCCGAACTTGTCCCGCTTGGCCTCGAGGTAGCGCTTGTTATGGGGGTTATGGTCGATTTCGATGGGGCGCACGGCGGCGACGGTAATGCCATGGTCCTGCAGCGCCAGCGACTTCGCCGGATTGTTGCTGAGCAGTTCCACCTTGCTCATGCCGAGGGATTCCAGAATGCGGGCGGCAATCGCAAAGTCGCGGCCATCCGCATCGAAGCCGAGGGCAAGATTGGCCTCCACCGTGTCCATGCCCTGATCCTGCAGCGCATAGGCGCGGATCTTGTTGGCAAGACCGATGCCGCGGCCTTCGTGTCCGCGCAAATAGATCACCGCCCCGCCTTCGCTCTTGTCGATCTGGCGGATCGCTTCCTGCAATTGCGGTCCGCAATCACAGCGCAGGCTGCCGAAGGCTTCACCCGTCAGGCATTCGGAATGGATGCGCACGAGCGGAAGCGACGCCTTGCCCGCTTTCACGAGCGCAACGTGCTCGATCCCCGTTGCGCGGTCGCGGAAGGCGCGCATTTCCAGCTCGCCATCGGAATAGGCCGACGGCATGCGGGCGCGGGCGATCTCCTCGACGCCGGCCAGTGTTCTCGGGTTCAACGCGACAGGTAGGGCTGACATAGGCGCTCCACGTATTTGGCGATGACATCGACCTCGACATTGACCTCGTCGCCCTCGGAGAGGTCGCTCAGGTTGGTTTCTGCCCAGGTGTGCGGAATGATGGTGATGCCGATGCGGGTTTCCGCCGCTCCGGTCTCGACGCTGTTAAGGGTGAGGCTGATGCCGTTGATGGCAATCGAGCCCTTCTCCACACAGTATTTGCCGAGCGCCGGCGACATGGCGAAGACGAGCTTGAAGGCCTCGGCATCGGGCGTGATCGATTCGAGTGTCGCAAGCCCGTCCACATGTCCCTGCACCAGGTGCCCGGACAGCCGCGTCTCCAACTTCACCGAGCGCTCGAGGTTGACGACGCTGAGCGGTGCCAGATGACCGAGGTTGCTGCGCGCGATCGTTTCGCGGCTCACAAAGAAGGTGGCCGAGCCCTTTGCGTTGAACTTCACCACCGTGAGGCAGACGCCGTTCACGGCGATGCTCTCACCGAGTTCGAGGCCCTCGTAGCCGGTCGAGACTTCGATCACGACGGTGCCGTCCTCTTCCTCGACGGAATGGACCGTGCCGCGCTTTTCAATGATACCCGAAAACATCGATCAACCTCATCTACGCTTGACGCAATTGCACTTCGACCCGGTCCTGACCGGGTGCGGTGCCGTTCTTGTGAATGGTGTAGAGTTCGTCCCACTGGCCGCTGTCGAGCACATGGCCCGTCAGCGCCGGCCCGGCCTCGACGAGCACTTCGAGCGCCCCTGCCCGCGCCGCCACGGCAAGCGCCTCCTGAAATGTATCGCAGACTTCAACAGCGAAGCCACGCGCCGTGGCCTGCGCAAGCCAAGCCGCGCTCACGCGCCTGCGCCGGTCCAAAACGATCAGTGTACGGCGCTTCCCGGCGTGGTCGGGCACATGCCGGACGGTGAAGTGGGGATCATCGGCCAGCACCGTGCCCGAGCCCGTGATGATGGCATCGGCCCGCTTGCGCAACTGATGCGCCAGCAGCAGCGATGACGGCGAAGTAAAGGTCTTCTGCCCCGGCGGGGGGATCATCGAGCCCTGCTCGTCCACCGCCCGCTTCACGGTGACCCACGGCAGCCCGCTGAGCGCCCGCTTGGCGAAGGGTGCCAGCAGCGCCTCCGAGGCACGCGCCAATTCCGGTGAAATCGACCCGATGTCTTGAACAGACAAGCCAGCGGCGTGAAGACGATCAGCGCCACCACCCCTCACATTCGGATTGGGATCGCGCGAGCCGATCCAGACGTGCGAGACCGGGCTTGCGAGAATGGCATCGCAACAGGGCGGCGTGCGGCCGGTGTGATTGCAGGGTTCCAGCGTGACGACGAGGGTGTGGGCGCGAGCCAGTGATCCAGCCTCGCGGCACAGGCCCAAAGCCTCAGCCTCGGCATGGGCCTGCCCCGCCTTCTCGTGCGCCGCAACGGCCAGCACCTCGCCTGACGCATCCAGCACGGCGCAGCCCACAGGCGGGTTGGGCGCCGTCGCCCCGCGGAACGCATCCGCCACCGCAAGGGCGCGCGCGAAAGCTTCCGCGATCACGCGCGGCGGCAGTTCGGTTCCTGTTGGTCGCTTGTCCATGCGGCCCGGGCTCGATCCTGTTGGACGGCATTCCAGGGCGCAACGGCAAATGCCCGACACCGCCCGGCAAAGGGCGGATCGGTCCTGCTGTGTTCTCTATCATCCGGACTATACCGTCGGCCCCGGAATTGCACCGGATCTGCTGACACCCCTGCTTGCGCCGGGGCCGCTCGCGGGCTTGCGGGGAAACCCGCTTACCGCCGGTGGGGACTTTCACCCCGCCCTGAGAACATCGTCTGTTGTTACAAACTGGCCCCTATTTAGGCCTCCGTGCCGGAAAGGCAAGACCGCCGCATGTCATGGCTCGCTTCAACTTCCCTCATGGGTCGAGGGCGGCAAGACCCCGCCTCGTACCCTCGTGATGATTATAGTTGCATAGCGAACTATCTTGGTCTATGACGATTGCATGTTCGAGCATTGCCTCTACTTCAACACCACATCGCTGGCCCGCGACCTTGAGCGCGAATGGAGCCGCGCCTTCAAGCCGTTCGGGCTGACACCGCCCCAGGCCTTCATGCTGCGTTACATCCTCGACAAACAGGCGATCACCACGACCGATCTGTCCGCCGGGTTGAACATCGCCAAGGCCACCTGCTCCCGCACTGTCGATGGCCTCATCGGCCTTGGCCTCATCAAGCGCGCCCCCGCCCCGAAGGACGCAAGAAGCCATGAACTGCAGCCCACTACCAAGGCGCAGGAGATGCGCGAGGGGATCAATCACGCGAGTGCGGACGTGACCCGCAGGATCAAGAAAATCATCGGCAGCGAAGAATTCGAAACCACGGTGAAAACCCTGAGGAGCATCAGTACCGCCATCCGGTGATGCCCTTTTGCTGCCCATATAGTTGCATAGCTAACCAAGGAGAAAAGAAATGCCGATCCTGACCGTAAAGGTGAGCGGAGAGAAATCCAGCCACCGCACCAGCGAAATCGCTTCGTTCCTGATGGAGATCACATCGGGCATTCTCAAGAAGAAGGCCGAGCTTACCGCGATCGTGATCGAACATGTTGAGCACGACGCGTGGTTCGTCGGTGGCAAGCGCCTGAGCGAAAGCGGGCTGAACAGCTTCTCGCTCGACATCAAGATCACCGACGAGACCAACACCAAAGCCGAGAAAGCCGACTATATCGCTGCAGCCTTTGCCGGCTTCGAACGCATCCTCGGCAATCTGCACGAGGAGAGCTACGTGTATGTGCAGGATGTACGCGCGACGGCCTATGGCTACGGTGGAAAAACCCAGGAGTACCGCTATCACCGCTAGCCCAGCCGACGATCAAACCGGAACGATTTGAGAGTAGAACACGCACCCGTGCCGCGTCACTCCACGGTGACGCTTTTTGCAAGGTTGCGGGGCTGGTCCACGTCGGTACCCATCTGGACAGCGGCGTGGTAGGCCAGCAGCTGCACCGGCAGCGCATAGACCATCGGATTGATGAAGGGGTGCATCTTCGGCATCGAGATGCAGTGGAAGGTCTTGCCGGAGCTGTGCTGGCAGCCGGCCTCGTCGGTCATCAGGATGATCTTGCCGCCACGGGCCGCAACCTCTTCCATGTTGGAGATGGTCTTCTCGTAGAGATCGTCACGCGGCGCCAGCACCAAGACCGGCACATTCTCGTCGATGAGCGCGATGGGGCCGTGCTTCAGTTCGCCCGCCGCATAACCTTCCGCATGGATGTAGCTGATTTCCTTGAGTTTAAGGGCGCCTTCCATGGCGATCGGATACATGATGCCACGGCCGAGGAAGAGCACGTCGCGGGCATGAGCCACGTCCTTCGCCACCTGGGCGATATGCTTTTCCTGGTGAAGCACCTCGGCCATGTGGCGCGGCGCCTCGAGGAGCGCACCCGCCAGCTCCTGCTCCTTCTCGGGCGGGAGGTGGCCACGCTGCTTGGCGGCAAGAAGCGCAAGGGCTGCAAGCGCCGAAAGCTGGCAGGTGAAGGCCTTGGTGGAGGCAACACCGATTTCCGGCCCGGCATAGGTGCGGACCACCATTTCGGATTCACGCGCGATCGTTGATTCCGGCACGTTCACCACCGCGAGGGTGTGCTGCCCTTGCGACTTGGAATAGCGGAGTGCTGCAAGCGTATCCGCCGTCTCGCCAGACTGGGAGACGACGATGGCGAGGCCGTTCTTGGCCAGCGGCGCTTCGCGGTAACGGAACTCGGAGGCGATATCCACATCGCACGGCAGGCGGGCGATGCGCTCGAACCAGTACTTCGCGGTGAGGCCGGCATAGGAGGCCGTGCCGCAGGCAGTGATCGAGACGCGGTCGAGCTTGGAGAAATCGAAGGCCATGCTCTCCGGCACGCGCACGGCGCGGTTGGCGAAGTCGATGTATTCGGCAAGCGTGTGGCCGACCACTTCCGGCTGCTCGGCAATTTCCTTCGCCATGAAGTGGCGGTGGTTGCCCTTGTCCACGAGCATCGACGAGGCCTGGCTGAAGCTCATCGGCCGCACGACCGGCATGTTCTGCGCGTCGTAAATCTTGGCTGAGCCACGGGTGAGAACAACCCAGTCGCCGTCTTCCAGATAGGTCACCTTGTTGGTGAAGGGCGCAAGGGCGATGGCGTCCGAGCCCAGATACATCTGGCCCTCGCCATGACCCACGGCGAGCGGCGAGCCCTGGCGCGCGCCGATCAGAAGATCAGGCTCGCTCTTGAACAGGATGGCGAAAGCGAAGGCGCCATGGAGGCGCGGCAACACCGTCTTCACCGCATCGACGGGCGACTTGCCGCGGGCGCGCTCTTCGGCAATGGCGTGAGCCACGACTTCGGTGTCGGTCTGGGTCTGGAAGCTGTGGCCCTTGGCGGCCAGTTCTTCCTTGAGTTCTCGGAAGTTCTCGATGATGCCATTGTGCACAATGACGACATCACCCGCGGTGTGCGGGTGAGCATTGGTTTCGGTCGCCGCACCGTGGGTGGCCCAGCGGGTGTGGCCGATGCCGGAGACGCCGAGCATGGGTTCGGCCCGAAGCCGCTCTTCCAGGTTCTTCAGCTTGCCGGGGGCGCGGCGGCGCTCGATGCCGCCATTCTCGAGGGTGGCGACACCGGCCGAGTCATAGCCGCGGTATTCCAGCCGCCGCAGCGCCTCGACGATCGAGAGTGCCACGGGCTCCTTGCCCAGAATGCCGACGATGCCACACATGAAATCCGCTCCTTAACCTTTGCCTCGGCCTGTCGGCCTATTTCTTGGTTTTTTGCAATTTGCGTGCCTGCTTCACGGCCCGGTAGCGCTTGGCCCAGCCATCCTTAATGTCGAGCTGAGGCCTTGAAATCGCGAGGGAATCTGGCGGCACATCGGCCGAAACGACGGTGCCCGCAGCTATGTTGGAGCCTGCCCCTACCGTGACCGGCGCCACCAGTGCCGAATTGGAACCGACGAAAACATTCTCGCCGATCCGCGTCACGTGCTTCTCGTAGCCATCGTAGTTGCAGGTGATGGTCCCTGCCCCGATGTTGGACCCCGCCCCCACCACGGCATCGCCGATGTAGCTGAGGTGGTTCGCCTTCACGCCCTTGCCGAGCTTGGCCTTCTTCACCTCCACATAGTTGCCGACGTGGACGTTCTCTCCCAATTCGGCGCCGGGCCGGAGCCGCGCGAAGGGACCGATGCGGGCGCCGCGGCTGATGACTGCGCCTTCGATGTGGGAGTTGGCGAGGATCTGCACGTCATCCGCCACGGTAACGCCCGGACCGAAGAACACGTTGGGCTCGATCACGACGTCACGGCCCAGCACCGTATCAGCAGAGAGATAGACCGTCGCCGGATCGACCAGCGTGGCGCCGTTGAGCATGGCCTTCTGGCGCAGGCGGCGCTGCATCTCCGCCTCGATGGCGGCAAGCTGCACGCGGTCATTGACGCCTGCGGTATCCGCCTCGGGGCAGAGCGAGACGGCGCAGGAGTTGCCCGCCTCGTGCATCAGTTCGACCATATCGGTCAGATAGAGTTCGCCCTGCGCGTTGGCCGGAGACAGCTTGTGCAGCATCGGCCACAGGTGATGCGAGCCGATGGCAATGACGCCGGAATTGCAGAGGTCGATGTCGCGCTCCGCCTCGCTTGCATCCTTCTGCTCGCGGATGGCGACGAGCCTGTCGCGCTCCATGATGAGGCGGCCATAGCCGAAGGGGTTCGCGGCGCGGAAGCCGAGCACCGCCATGCGCGCACCCGCGTCCTTCACGGCCACGAGATCAAGCAGGGCCTGCGGCTGGATCAACGGCGCATCGCCATAGAGCACGAGCACCGTGCCGGTGAAATCCTTCAGGGCCTTCTCCGCCATCATCACGGCGTGGCCGGTGCCGCGGCGCTCCTTCTGCTCGGCAAAGCGGGCATCCGGAATGATCGACAGGGTTTCGGTCTTCACCTGGTCGTGGCCTGGCCCATGCACCACCACCACGTGGCGCGGCGCCACCGCCTTGGCGGCATGGAGGACGTGGGCCAGAAGGCTCCGCCCCGCCGCCCGGTGCAGAACCTTCGGCAGCTCCGATTTCATGCGGGTGCCCATTCCCGCGGCAAGAATGACAACTGCGATGCCTGACATGTATCCCCGTTGGCCACCTCGGCCGGCAAGCCATCATGCCTGCCGGATTCGGCCCTATATGAAACGGGTGATTAGTCCCTTAATTGTGGCAAAGCTACCCGGCAGGCCAGACCTGTGGAGCAGGCCTTCCGGGCTGCCCACGGCCTCGGTGCGGCGGCCGGGCGCGGCCCTTCCCCGCTTGACCCCCCTGCGCCCCGCCCCTAGAAGGGCCCCCGCAAGTCCGGATTCTGCGCCGGTCGGGCCCGTAGCTCAGCGGTAGAGCATCTGACTTTTAATCAGAGGGTCTCGGGTTCGATCCCCGACGGGCTCACCAATCAAATCGAAGATATGATTCGACGTTTCACCGGCATGTTTGCGCCGGCGAATGATGACTTCCGGCAAACGCCACCCACAATCCATTCAACAGAAACCTGGCAACTCCCAGGGGCGACGGCAACTTCTGGACATCACATTCTTCCAGTTCTGAGACCTTCTCGCAGGCACTAGGCGTGCGCGACGATGATCTCCGTGCCCGATTCTTCCAGAACATCGGCGAGTCCTCTTTCCGGCGTCTGATCCGTCACCAGCAGGACATTTTCGGACCATGTGCCGTATACGGCGAGGGACGATCTGCCAAACTTCGTGTTGTCTGCCAGGATCACCGTTTCGGACGAGCGCCGCATCATGGCCCCATAGATGAGACCAGGCCCAACACCGGCGTCGCTCGGCCCTTCGACAGTCAGGCCGCTGGCGCCCAGAAAGGCCTTTGAGGCGCGGTACTTTTGAAGCGCATCAATCGTGTCCGGTCCGCTGATCAGCCCTTCCCGGCCGTCATATTGCCCGGGAAGCATGAGGACTTTGTGGAGGGGGTTGGACGCGAGCGCCACGGCAATGGAGAACGCATGCGTGATGATGGTCAGATGATTGCGCTCGGCTGAAAGACGGCGGGCAAAATGCAGCGTGGTTGCTCCGCCGCCAATCATCAGGATGTCGTTGTCTTCAACAAGCGCCACGGCGGCGTTGGCGATGCGCTCCCGTTCAGCCACCATCATCTGCTCGCGCTCGGCGATCGCAGGCTCGAGACTAAGCGGACGCGTGGCGCCGCCGTAGGTGCGGTTGATCAATCCCCGTTCACTGAGCTCGGTGAGGTCGCGCCGCACGGTCTCGGTGGAGACGTCGAGCTTCTCGGCAAGGTCGTTCACGCGCAAGGCCGGCGCAGCCCTGAGTTCAGCCACGATGCGCGCCTGCCTGTCGGATTTCGATACCTTCATGGTCTTTTCCGCCCTTGTACCCCCACCTACCTAACCCAGCAGTCTAAACAAACCATGACCAACTTGCCAAGTCCACTGATTCAAACCCCTCAGTTTTCGAGTGCTTGACAACAGAAAAGAGTTGTGTTTGCATCATAAGACGACCACATACAGTCATATGATGTTGGATTTGCCACATGTTTGATTATGGCCACTTTCGCTTCGGCTCGAAGCAGGAGCTCTTCGAAAAGGCGATCAAGTTCTGGAATCCCGACAAGACGAAGTTCTGGCAGTCGGTCGGCGTGGACCTCGTCATCGACCGCCGGGAGGGTTACTGCCTCTACGACATGTCGGGCCGCAGGCTGATCGACCTCCACCTCAATGGCGGCACCTACAATTTCGGCCACCGCCATCCGGAACTGGTTGAGACACTCAAGGGCGCCCTCGATTACTTCGACATCGGCAACCATTGGTTCCCCTCGGTGGCGCGCTCCGCCCTTTCGGAAGCCCTGATCAAGGTCTCGCCCGGAATGGCCTATGCGGTCTTCGCGCCGGGCGGTGCGGAGGCTGTCGACATTGCTCTCAAGTCGGCGCGCTATGCCACCAAGCGGCGCAAGATCGTCTCGATCATCAAGGGGTATCACGGCCACGCCGGCCTCTCGGTGGCAACGGGCGACGACCGCTTCACCAAGATCTTCCTCTCCGACCAGCCCGGCGAATTCATCCAGGTGCCGTTCAACGACATCGATGCCATGGAGAAGGCCTTGAAGGGCGGCGACATCGCAGCCCTGATCATGGAAACCATTCCGGCGACCTACGGTTTCCCCATGCCGAAGGAAGGATACCTCAAGGCCTGCCGCGATCTCTGCACGCGCTATGGCACCATGTACATCGCCGACGAGGTGCAGACCGGCCTGATGCGCACCGGTGAAATGTGGGGCTGGCAGGCTTACGGCATACAGCCGGACATCATGGTGACGGCCAAGGGATTGTCAGGCGGCCTCTACCCCATCAGTGCAGCGCTGGTGAATGAGAAGGCTGGCGGCTGGCTGCATGAGGATGGCGCTGCCCACATCTCGACCTCGGGCGGCGCGGAACTCGGCTGCATCGTGGCACACAAGGTCATCGAGATGCTGCAGAGGCCGGAAGTGCGGTCCAACGTTCAATTCGTCACCGACTTCATGCGCGAGAGCATGGCCGAGATGGTGCAGCGCCATGGCGACATCTTCACCGGCGTCCGCCAGAAGGGCATCATCCTCGGTCTCGAGTTCGGCCACTCCGGCGAGAACGCCGTCGCGGTGTCGCGCGCCCTCTATGAGAATGGCGTCTGGGCCATCTTCTCCTCCCTCGACAAGCGTGTCCTGCAATGGAAGCCGGGCGCCCTGCTCTCCGTCGACATGTGCCAGGAAATCATGGACCGCTTCGATGCGGCCATGCCGCGGGCCCGGGACCTGCTGCAAGCCAGGAAAAAGGTGAACTGATGCCTGCTTCATCGACACCCCTGCTGAAAGTGCCGGACGCCGCGCTGGAACAGGCGCGCATGATGCTGGACAAGGCCCGTTGGGCCGCATCGCGCCTGCAGAAACTCGACCGCGCCACCATTCTCCGCATTAGCGATGCGGCGGCAAAGGCGGGCCATGGCAAGGCCCAGCAGTATGCCGAATGGGCCGTCCGCGAAACCGGCATGGGCGTCGTCGCCCACAAGAAGATGAAGAACGAGGCCTGTTCCACCGGCCTCGTCGACCTCTACCGGGGTGAGGATTTCGTTGCGCCGCGCATCCATGCCGAGCGCAAGATCGTGGAACTGCCACGGCCCGCGGGCGTCATCTTTGCGCTCGTCCCCGTCACCAATCCCGTTGCCACCGTCTTCTTCAAGAGCCTGCTGGCCCTGATGACGCGGAATGCCATCATCCTGTCACCCCATCCCCAGGCGAAGGACTGCTGTGCCGATGCGGTGCGGACACTGGCCGATGCCGCCCGGGCAGCCGGTGCGCCGGATGGCTGCATACAGGTCATCGCAGAGCCCACCATTCCCCTCATCGAAAACCTGATGTCCGACAGCCGGATTGATCTCATCGTCGCAACGGGCGGGCCCGCCGTTGTCAAGGCTGCCTACCGCAGCGGCAATCCGGCAATCGGGGTCGGCCCCGGCAATGCTCCGGCCGTGGTGGACGACACCGCTGACATCAAGCTTGCCGCGAAGCGCATCGTGGCCTCGAAAACCTTCGACAACTCCATTCTCTGCACCAATGAATCCGCCGTGCTCGCCTTCGATGCCATCGCAGACAGGCTGCTCGACGCCATGAAGGCGGAGCGCGCACACATCTGCAGCAAGGACGAAGCCGACAAGCTGCGAACCCTGCTTTTCACCGAAACAGGCTTCAACACAGCGATGATCGGCAAGGATGCCGAGGTGATTGCACGGGCCGCGGGGTTCAGTGCCCCAGGCGCGAAGATCCTTGTGACACCGGTCGATCTCGTCCAGCCGGAAGAAAAGCTGGTGCGGGAAAAGCTGCTGCCTGTTCTCGCCTTTGCCCGCGTCGCCACCATCGACCAGGCGATTTCCGCCGCACGGTCGATGATGCGGACAGCGGGACAAGGACACTCCGCCGCCATCCACTCGCGCAATGAAGCGAACATCATGGCTTTCGCGGCTGCGGTGCCCGCACTTCGCGTCGCAGTCAATGCGGGCTGCTCACTGGGGGCGTCCGGATTTGAAACAAACCTCGGGCCCTCCATGACGATCGGAACGGGCTTCGCCGGCGGCTCTTCACTTGGCGAAAACCTGACGCCGCACGCCTTCATGCAGTTCACGCGCATCGCCTACAACAAGGACGCTGCGGAAGGCTTCGGCAACTTTGCAGGCCTCGACCCGCTCAATTTGCGCAAACGCACGGCCCAGCCGGTCTCCCTTGCCGTCAGCAACGCGGACAATGAACTCCGCGCTGAACTGCGCAAGATCATCCTCGAAGAACTGAAGGCGGTCCTGGCAGCGTGATGGCAACACTCCGGTCCCATATCTTCATCGATCAGCTGCAGCCGCAGACCATGTGCTACATGGGATCCTGGGTGAAGGGCTCGCTGCCCCGCACCAACATGGCGGCACAGATCATCGAGGTGGCGCCCGGGATCGACATCGAACCGCTGACCGACGTGGCCCTCAAGGTCGCCGACGTGCAGGGCGGCATTCTGGTGGTCGAGCGGCAGTTCGGCTATCTGGAGTTCCATTCCCGCGACATTGCCGCCGTCAAGGCAGCGGCGGAGGCGGTGCTGGATGCGATGGGGCTTTCGCCTGACCAGGCCATGAAGCCCAAGATTCTCGCCTCCAAGATCATCACCAAGATTGATCCCGGCCACGCATTCCTCATCAACCGCAACAAGGGCGGTTCGATGATCCTCGCTGGCGAAACCTTGTTCGTGCTGGAGACGGAACCGGCCGCCTATGCCATCCTCGCCGCCAATGCCGCCGAAAAGGCCGCAACAATCAAGGTGGTGGACTACCGCATGATCGGCGCCACCGGGCGGCTTTACCTGTCGGGCACGGAATCGGAAGTGCGGGCCGCGGCCACCGCAGCCGAACAGGCCCTGGAGATTTGAGATGGCGGTGAACACACACGAGCTGAGAGAGATGGTGCGGGACATCCTGAAGGAAGTCGTCCCTTCGAAGGCACAATCTGCCGCGGGGGTGGAGCGCGTCAGTCTCCTGACGGACGCCGACCTTGCTACCTTCGTCCGCCGCGTGCTCGAGCAGCAGGATGCAATCCGCGCGGGCCGCCTGCGCTTCACGCTGGCCGGCAGCGCATCCCCTGCTCCCGCTGCTTTGCAGGCCGCGCGAAGCGGCACCGAACTCCGCGGTGTCATCACCGAAACCATCATCGACCGCCACGCCGGCGGGGGCACGCTGGTGCTTGCCGCCGATGCCGTCATCACGCCGCTTGCCCGCGACCGCGCCCGCAAGCTTGGCCTCAAACTGGAAAGGAGACGCTAGATGCTCAAGGCAACAGTCACGGGCCGCATCTGGTCCACCAAGAAGCTCAGCGAAATGCCGGCAGGCTCCATCCTCGAGGTGGTCGTTGATGAATCGAGTTCCAGGCTTCTCGCCTTCGATCCGCTGGGCTGCGGCGAAGGAGAGAAGGTCATCGTGGCCACGGGCTCCGTGGCGGCGGGCTGGTTTCCCGGAAAGGCTCCTCCCATCGATGCGCTGATCATCGGCTCCATCGACGAGAGCGCCACAAAGAAGTGATCCCAAAATCTGAAGGAGTACGACATGTCTAGCAATGCCATCGGAATGATCGAAACCAAGGGTTATGTTGCGGCCCTCGCCGCCGCGGATGCCATGGTGAAGGCTGCCAACGTCACCATCATCGGCCGCGAACAGGTGGGCGACGGCCTTGTCGCCGTCATCATCAACGGCGACGTGGGTGCCGTGAAGGCGGCAACGGAAGCCGGCTCGGAAGTGGCGGGCCAGGTGGGCACGCTTGTCTCGGTGCATGTCATTCCGCGTCCCCATGCGGATGTCTCGAAGCACTTCACGGCCGCCAAGTAACGGGTGGCAGCGATGACCGCCGCGCTGACGGCGGCCAAAGGCGAGTTGCGCGTGTTCCTGACGCTGGACACGCTGCAGCCGCAGTTCGCCGCCTACATGGGAACGCCCACGCGGGCACGGGGCTACCCGCCCTATGCGGGTCAGCACGCGCTGATCATCGAGGTGGCGCCCGGCCTGATGATCGAGCGCGTGATGGATCTCGCCCTGAAGGCAGACCCTGACCTCGAACCTGGCATCCTGTTTGTCGAGCGGCAGTTCGGCATTCTGGAAATCCATGGCAACGACAAGGACAAGCTTCTCGCAGCAGGCCGCGCCGTGCTCGCGGGTCTTGGCCTCGCGGAGGGTGACCAACTTGCACCGCGCCTTCTCTACGCCGACGTCATCGAGAACATCGCCGACCAGCACGCGGTGATCATCAACCGCAACCGCCAGGCCTCCATGGTCATGCCGGGCGAGACACTGCTGGTGATGGAGATGGTCCCCGCACTCTATGCAGCAATTGCAGCCAACGAAGCGGAGAAGACTGCCCCTGCCCTCACCCTGGTCGATGTGCAGATGATCGGCGCCGCGGGCCGCCTCTACATGTCTGGCACCACGGCGGATGTGGAAAAGGGGCTTGCCGGGATCAAACTGCTTCTGGCAGGAATCGAAGGGCGAAAAGCCTGAGGGAGACCAGCGCCGTGGCAGACTTCGACACCCTTCCGCACGATCGGCAGTTGCCCCTTTTGCTGGAGCTGGCGGAAGCGGCAACCGGGCTCTACGCGCTGCCGGCGGGTCTCAAGGTCAATCTCGTCAATCTCTCCGAGAATGCCACCTACAAGGTCGAGGCCCCGGATGGCCGCCGTTGGGCGCTGCGCATCCACCGGGACGGTTATCACTCGCGCACCGCCATTGCCTCCGAACTGGCCTGGCTCATGGACCTGCGCCGCACCGGCGTTGTCACCACGCCTGCACCGGTCAAGGGCCGCGACGGCGAGATCATCCAGCAGCTTGGCCACGCGACCATGCCGCGCCCGCGCAACATTGTGCTGTTCGATTGGGAAACCGGTGCCGAGCCGGGGATCGGCGAAGATCTGGCCGAACCCTTTGAGGTGCTGGGCGAGGTGACCGCCCGTATGCACCTCCACACACGGAACTGGACGCGTCCGCCATGGTTCGAGCGTCTCACCTGGGATTTCGAGACGAGTCTTGGCGAAGACAAGCCCCACTGGGGGCGCTGGCGCGACGGCATGGGCGTTGACGCAAGCAAGCAGAAGCTCTTCGGCCGGACCGTCGATCTGATCGGCCGCCGCCTCGCGGCCTACGGAAAATCACAGGATCGCTTCGGTCTCATCCATTGCGACCTTCGCCTCGCCAATCTGCTCATCGACGGCAAGGACGTGAAGGTCATCGACTTCGACGACTGCGGCTTCGGCTGGTACATGTATGACGCCGCCACGCCCGTCTCCTTCTATGAGCATGAACCGCAGGTGCCGGGCCTGATCGAGAGCTGGAAGAAGGGCTACCGGCGCGTCATTCCGCTCAGCCGCGAGGATGAAGCGGAAATTCCCACCTTCGTGATGCTGCGCCGGCTGCTGCTGGTGGCGTGGATCGGTTCCCACAGCGAGACCGATCTCGCGAAATCCATGGGGCTGCCCTACACGGAAGGCACCGTTGGACTGTGCGAGGACTATCTCCGCCGCTTCGGTTGATGCAGGCGTTCAGGCCTGCGCCAGAGCATCAAGGCTCTCGGGCAGAATCTGCCCGCCATCCACGATGATGGTCTGTCCGGTGACGTAGCTTGCTTCCTTCGAGGCGAAATAGAGCGCGGCGTGGCCGATGTCATCGACAACACCAAGCTTCTTGAGCGGCACCGAGCTCGCCATCGATTGCTGATAGGCCTCGCCCATTTCGATCAGCCCCTCGGTGAGAATGTTGCCGGGCAGCACCGCGTTCACCGTGATGCCATACTTGGCGAGTTCCAGGCAGGCGGTGCGCATGAAGCCGAGCTGCCCCGCCTTCGTCGAGCCGTAGTGGGTCCAGCCCGGAAATCCGGTCACGGGGCCCGTGATCGACGAGGTGAGCACGATCCGTCCCTGGTCCGATTGCTTGAGGTAAGGAACCGCCGCCTGCACCGACAAGAAAGTACCCTTGAGATTGGTGTTCTGCACCTCGTCCCACTGCGCCTCCGTCATCTCTTCAAGACGTGCCGGCGGGAATATGCCGGCATTCGCACACAGCACGTCGAGGCCGCCATTGCGCTTTGCCACCTCTGCCAGCGCCTTCTCGATCGACGCCTTCGAGGTCACATCGCCCGCGACACCGAATGCGCCATGGCCGATCTCCTTCGCCGCGGCTTCGGCCGCCTGCTGGTTGCGCGCAATGATGCCCACCTTGGCGCCGGCATTGGCAAAGACCCGGGCAATGCCCTTTCCGATCCCCTTCGACCCGCCGGTGACTGCGACGGAGCGGCCCTTCAGTGATTGTGTCATGCGTCTTGTCCTCCCTGTTCGCTGCCGCGCGAGCGGCGCAAAAGCGTAATGAGTGCGTAGCCGCCGATCAGCAGCACCACGGCACCAACAGTTGAAATCGTACCGAGCACAGGTACGCCCGGCGTATAGCCTGCCACCATCTTGGCATAGAGATATTCGGGCACGGTCGTATCTGCGCCCGTCGTATACAGCGACAGCGGGAAATTCCCCCAGCTCAGCAGGAAGGCGAAAAGCGATCCGGAGAACAGGCCGGGAAACAGCACGGGCAGCGTCACTTCCTTCAGCACCTGCCAGCGGGACGCGCCGAGATCATACGCCGCTTCCTCCAGTGCCGGATCGAAACTGTAGACCTGGATCGAGATGACGAGTGTGACCACCGGCACGATCCAGACGAGATGGGCGAAGATCGCAGTCTTCCACGAGAGTGGAAGCCCCAGCGTGTTGAACCAGAGCAGCAGGGCAAGCCCGAGCACAGACTGGGGAAAGAAAATCGGCAGCAGGATGATCTTCTGGTAGATGGAGCGGCCTTTCCAGTCATAACGGGCGAAGGCAAGCGCGCCGAAGAAGGCGAGGAAAACCGCCACCACGGTCACCAGCAGCGCAATCGAGATGGAGGTGGACAGGAGCTGGCGCACCTCGATCGAGGTCAGTGTCTTGTGCCACCAGTCGAGACCCCATTTGCTGATCGGGAACTGGAAGTAACGGCTCGCCGTCAGCGACGCGAGCACGATGCACACTGTCGGTATGTAGAGGAAGATCACCACCGCCACGGACCAGGCGATGATGAGCGAATGGCGGATGCGGCTGGCGCGGTTGAGCATTGCCTACCTCCGTCCCAAGAGCTCGTCGAGATCGAAGCGGCGCAGCACCACCAGCACCAGCGCGCCGACCACGATCATCAGCAATACCGCCAGCGCCGCGCCCAGGGGCCAGTTCTGGGCATAGGTGAAGGCGATCTCGATATCGTGGGTGATGGGAATGATCTGCTGCCCACCAAGCACCTTGGCTTCGGCGATGGCGCCAACGGCGAGCACGAAGGTGAGGAGACAGCCAATCAGGATGCCCGGCATGGAAAGTGGAAGTTCCACTTCGCGGAACACCTGCCAGCGCGATGCACCGAGATCGACGGCTGCATCACGCGTATCCTGCGGCACCATGCTGATCCCCAGCGACATGGGGAAGAGCATGAAGGGGAGATAGACATAGACCATGCCGAGAATGATGGCAGGCAGAGTGAACAGCATGCTTTCTGCCTGGATCCCGAACAGGGATTTGAGCGTGCCGAGCAGTACGCCGTTCTTGATCAGGAAAAGCACCCAGCCATAGAGCCGGATGTTCTCCGATACGAAGAGCGGGATGGTGAACAGCAAAGTCACCAGCATCGACCACTTGCCGAAGACCCTGACGAGCCCGTAGGCCACGGGATAGGCAATGAAGGCCAGCAAGACGACGGTGACAGCCGCGAGGGCCAGTGACCAGAGAAACGAGATGTAGCTGGTACTCTCGATGATGGTCCGGTAATTCTCAAGCGTCGCTGCGCCGGAAAACGCGAAGGTCCGAGCCGGCATGAAGCTGAACCACGTCACGGCTATCAATGGCGCGGCAAAGCCCGCCAGCAGGAAGATGATCACCGGAAGCGATGCGCGGAAGCCGGGTGACATTGGCTTAATCCGTCACCACGATGCCGTCCTTCGCATCCCAGCCGATGATGACGGTATCATCGAGCTTGCCTGCGAACGGCTGTTGCCTCAGCTTTTCTACAACGAAGACGGCATCGCCCACGCGCACCTGATACTGGATGCGGGAGCCCAGGGCATACTCGTTGTAGAGCTTGCCCTCGACGGCATTGTCGGCATCGCTCCGCTTGTCGAGGAAGCGGATGTATTCCGGGCGGACCACAAGATAGCCTGACTCGAAACCCTCGGGCAGCCGCGGCGGCTTCAATTCGCGGCCGTTCTCGTTCATCTGCAGGCGGCCGCCCTTCCCCACCGTCACCGGGATCACGTTCACATCACCCACGAACTCGGAAACGAAGCGCGTGGTGGGCGAGGTATAGATCTCGATGCGGCGTTCCCACCTGCACCAGCTTCCCTGCCCGCATGACGCCGATGCGGTCGCTCATCACCATTGCTTCCTCAAGGGAGTGAGTGATGTAGATGAAGGTCTTCCGCGTCTCGCGGTGGATGTCCTTCAGTTCCTTTTCGAGCGTCTTGCGCAGCTTGTAGTCGATGGCCGAAAGCGGCTCGTCGAAGAAAAGGATCTGCGGATCATAGGCAAGTGCCCGGGCCAGCGCCACGCGCTGCCGTTCACCGCCCGAACACTTCATGACATTCTTCGCGTAGTAATGCTCAGGAAGGCGCAGCAGCGCCATCAGCTGCAGCGCACGCGCCTTGCGCTTCTCCGGCTCCTCGCCGCGGATCTTGAGCGGGAACTCGATGTTCTGCCCCACACTGCGGTGGGGAAACAGCGCCAGGGACTGGAAGACCATGCAGGTGGGGCGCTTGTTGGCGGGAATGTCGTTGATGCGCTCGCCCCGCAGCATGATGTCGCCGGAGGTCGGCTGGTCCATGCCGGCCAGCATGCGGAGCAGCGTCGTCTTGCCGGAGCCGGAAGGACCGACGATGGTGAAGAACTCGCCTTCGGAAATGTCGATGTCGACGTCGTCCACCGCTGCATAGGGGCCGAACATCTTGCGGACGGACTTGAGCGAAAGAATGGGCGTGCTGTCGGTCATCAGGTCATGCTTGTTCAAACAAGGAGAGCCCCCGCACTCGCGTGCGGGGGCGGTCCGCTGTCGCGCGGTCAGCCGCCGGAAGCTTCACGCTTCGCCGCCGTCATGATGTCGAGCAGCTTGTCGTAGTCCGGAACGATGTCGTACTCGACGGAACGTCCCATTTCCTCTTCGAGCGAATCCCACTGGATTGCGTCCAGTTCTTCCTTGCTGAAGAGCTTGTAGCAATCGGGATTGCCCATCTGCGCAACCGGATTGTACGTACCTTCCGCGAAGGCGACGGTATGGGCCACATCCGGCGCCTGCACATAGGCGAGGAAGTCTTCCGCCAGCGGCGAGAGCGTGGGATTGTTGACCACCGAGGTGATCTCGATCCAGGCGATGCCGCCCTTTCCGCCTTCCAGCGGTCCGGACTTGGGCGTGACGCCACGGATTTCCGGATGACCGTCGGCGCGGGCCGGCGAAGCGGAATAGGTGCCGCCGGTGAGGTGGAAGTCGATTTCGCCCGCCACCAGCGCCTGGTTCATCGCGGCGATGTCGCCGACCAGCTTTGCGCCCTTGAAGACGCGCTTTGCCGTTTCGGTGAATTTCGCGACCTCGTCATCGCTGTGCGGCTTGAACGGATCGAAGCCCGCGATGCAGCACAGGCAGAAAACGTTCCAGTCGTCCGATTCAAGAATGCCGTACTTGCCAGCATTGCCGGCATCGTTCCACAGGTTCCAGCCCTGGTCTTCGGCCGTGGCGCGGCTCACCTTGTCGGTGTTGACCACGAAGCTGTAGGGCCCGAAGCGCTGCGCCATGCCGATGAGCTGCTGGCCACTGTCGTCCATCGCCCATTTGTAGGGCGGCTTGAACGCCGGCATCATCTTCTCGAAGAAGGGTTCGAACTTGGCGCGGTCGAGCGGCTTGATCAGCTTCTCGGGAAGCATGATCTTGCGGGCCCAGGGATTGTTGACGTTGATCAGATCCCAGATGCTGGTTTCGCCAGCACGCAGGCGGTTGATCATGGTGGGATCGTTTGTGAGGCTTTCGGCCTTCACCGTGGCTCCACGCGAGGAGCGGAACGGATCGAGGACCTGGGCGGAGTTGTAACCCTCCCAGCACAGGATGTTCAGTTCTTTTTCCCGGGCCGCAAGCGCCTGCCCGGTGCCCATCGTGCCGGCGCCTGCGAAGGCGGCGGCCCAGAGAGCGGATTGCTGCATGAAGTTACGACGGGATATTGGAGCATTCGACATGACATTCTCCCTGTCTGCGTGTCTTGTATGTGCCGCAGTGCGCTCATTCAGCACCATTTTTTCGTCAGCGTAAAGAGGAATGCGGTTGCAGCGTATCAGCTTTGCACGATTGCCTGCAGCTCGTCCGACGACATGACGTGACAATAGATCATGTTGATGATCTCGAGTTCCTTGCGGTGAAGCTCATCGGTCGCCGCGGCACAGCAGTCTTCCAGAACGATCACCTGATAGCTCTCGTCGGCCAGGCTTCGTACCGTTGATGAGACGCATTGATCCGTGAAAATGCCCGCGCAGATGACGGTCTTGACGCCCAGGTTGTGCAGGATCAGCCGCAGATTTGTGCCGGTCAGAGCCGAGTCCGTGGTCTTGGTGACGGTGATTTCATCAGCCACTGGCTGAAGTTCCGGCACGATCTGTGACGCCTGCTCGTTCTTGGGCAGGAGCAGATTGTTCCACCCCGGCATCTTCTGCGAGAGCGAGCGGTCACGGCCATCATTCGTGTGGCAGGCAATCCGGGCGAACAGGCATTCGATGCCGTGGCGGCGGGCGAAGTCCAACATTTTGCGCGTGCCCGGAATGACCGACTTCCGCAAGCGCTCGTGGAATGGTGTCCACAGATCAAAGCGCACCTGCTCTTCAGGTGACAGAGAGCTGCGCTCCGGCCGCTCGAGATAGGTGTTCTGGATGTCGATGACGAGGAGCGCCGTCTCCTTCGGGATGATGACCGGATCCTCAGGCTCAGGCGCACCGAGATAATAAAGCGAACGGAAATCCGTCTTCCACGGCATGGCAAACCTCAAAAGCGCTTAGTGAACAATCCGCGCGCCTCGTAGACATCGGCGGCTTCACGGATGAAGTGGGCAATCCGTTCTGCACCATGATGCGTGAGCAGATGGTCTGCCATGGCGAGAAGATCGTCCTTAGATTTCGCCCGCCCGGGGCGGAGCAATTCATAGGCCTGCATCACGACGTCCTGGGGCACCGCAACAAGATCGGCTGCGCGGAGAAAGTTGTCGGCGAGGCGCGGCCGCCCTGCAGCGCGCGCCACTTCGGCCTGTGCGGCAAGCGCCTGCGGCGTGATCCGCAGATCCTCGATCGTCACCTCGCCCTTTAATAAACTGTCGAGGGTGATGTCGCGCAAGCTCTTGCCGCGTGCACCCTTCACCTTGTCAGGATGGTTTTCCGCAATGGGATAGTCCTTGACCGAAAAGGTCATGCCGTAGCCCCTTTCAACTGCACCTCGATCTCCACGGGAGATGCCCCTTCCGACGTCATTTCGGTTTCGATCGCGTAGATCATCGCCACCCGGGCATGATAGCGCGAACCCATGGCCTCGCCCCGGGTGGGCACCACGACAGGTTCCGGCATTTCACCCAGCGCATAGGCCGCGGCATTGGCGGCAAGTCCGCGGTAGTGTTCCAGCTGCGTAATGGGTGCGTTCGAGAAAAGCTCGAGATTGTGATGCGGCAGGCGATCCTTCTGGTGGATCACCGCCGTGCCCTTCGCCTGAAGGCCGATGCCGATGCCGGAGCCTGCAAGCCGCGCAGCCGAAAGGCCGAGGAACGACGTGTCCGCCGTGTGGCGGAACCGCACGATGCGGGGCGTGAGTCCCCGTGCCCGGATGGCGCCGATCATCAACGACAACACGTCCGACAGGCGATGGCCGCCCGTGGTTTGGAAGAGCTTGATGCCGAAGGCGGGCGAAATACCGATCACCACATCCCGGCGGTCAACACTGCCCTGCGCTTCGCCGCGCTCAAGATAGGAAATGGCGCGGGCTTCGTCCTTCTGGTGCTGGGACTCGCTGCGCAGCACTTCCTTCTGGTCGAGCACGTCGCGAATGCCGATCACCTCACGCCGGCGCTCTTCCGAGAGGCGATATCCCGATCCCGGCCCCGCATAATCATTGGGATCGTTGACGGCGGATACGACCCGCCCTGCCCGCACCATGGCCGACGTCTGCAGATAGTCTCCCGACAGGCGGAGCTTGACCACATTCAGCAGGTTCTCAGCTTCATCGCGGAAGCCGCGCGCGGCCAGCGCCTTGATCACATCGATGACGGTGATGCCGCGCGCCTTGATCTGTTCGCTGATCATGGCGACGTCACGCGGCATGTAGCTCTCAGTCTCGTCCGAACCGGAGGCCAGCACCACGCTCGCCTTCATGGCAGGTGTGGCCGTGGCAAGTCCCAACTCCTCGTAAACGGCGGCGAGCGCATCGACGCCGCGCTGGCGCACATCCAGTGCGCGCCCTTCGCCCACCGGCGTGAGGCCGCCATCGGCCTCGAAGTCACGCTGCAGCACTAGGTAGTCTTCCAGTTCCTCGCCATTGAGAAGCGACGGATTGAACGAGTTGTCGTATTTCAGGATGGAGCCGAAGCCCGAACAGATGAGATCGGATCCCGCAATCAGATAGGGCATGATCTTGGCGCCGACACGGATCTCCGATTCCGTCGCCCGCGCATCGTTGCCTGATGCGCATTCGAGATCGAGCCACACGGCCAGCAGGTTCTCTGCCATGAGTTCGCGCATGCCGCCCGGCACTGTCGCCGTGACCGGTGCACCATCGATACCGCCATTCTGCGTACCCTGCACGCCCATGCCACGCTGCAGGCAGAGACAGCGCGCCTCGAGATAGAGAAGTGACTTCGACTCATGAAACCCCATCAGGAGTTCGGAACCGGCCCCCGAGGTGCAGCGCATCTTGATCCCGCGCGACGCATAGGCTGCCGCAAGAAAGGCCTTCGACCAGGGCGTGTCGTCACCGTCGACGAAGGTTTTCTCGGTGCCGTAGACTGATACGGTTTCGGCGTAGGAGGTGAAGCCCGCCATGCCGATCTGCAATTCTTCCGCCTCCTCGCTGGAACACTGGAACAGCGTGCCCCAGCGCCCGACGGAGGCGCCCACCGCACACGCCACGGCATTGGACCAGGCATTGCGCGCCACACGCATGGTGGTTTCAACTTCGTCGAACCCCAGCGCGACCGCCGTTGCCGCATCTGCAGCAAGCTGCAGGGGATCATCCTTGGCATTGGTCACATGCGCCTGGTTGCCGGGCGTCTTTCGCGCCCGCATCTTCGAATAGGCGAAGGCGATCTCCAGCGCATTGAGGCGTGACACCACGTCAGCGAGCTTGGCGGGTGTCATGCCGTGAGCGAGACGCACGAGCTCTTCACGCGGAACGTGCATGTCCACCAGCATGCGGGCGACTTCGGCCGAGTCCAGCGCCATGGCTTCGGGCGCAACCTGCGGGTCGATGTGATAGGCGGCGATGAAGCGGTCGATCATGTCGAAGTCATGCGACATCACCCCGTCGAGGCTGATCACCTTGCCGCCTTGCAGCCCGAGACCCGGCTTCGGATCAGCAGGCGAGGAAAACGCCGCAAAGCCATGGGCCGGATCTTCCGCCGCAAACTTGTCGAGACGAAGAGGCCGGGCGTCCCAGTCCGAGAAGCGCTTCCAGCGGTTCGGGGTATCAACCATGATGCGTGAGCGTATTGCGGATGGAGGGCTCTGGCAACGTCCTTGAATTGTGTTGAGCGAGGCAAGACCGCGTCACTCCATGCGCTTCACTGCACAACACCAGGATGCAGACCGGTGAGATCTGGCCGCCAGACATGACGTTCATTATCCTGTCCAGCCGATGCCCTAGTAGGTGGGCGGAGTGACGGCGCTCAGGATCTCGCTCGGGCCCTTGTCCACGTTGCGGAAGCGGTGCGGCTTGCGGCTGTCGAAGTAGTAACCGTCGCCCGCACGCAGCACGCGCCGGTGATTGCCCACGAACACTTCCACCGCGCCGCTGATCACCACCCCCGCCTCGTGGGCGGCATGGGAGAAGACTTCGCCCGTATCGGCGCCGGGGGCATAGGTTTCCCGGAGCATGAGTAGCTGCCTGTTGGACTGATTCATGCCGATGACCTTGTAGGAAATTGTCTGCGGATTTCCGATTTCCGGAGCCTCCTCGGCCGGATAGAAGGGCGAGACATCCGCCTCGGGTTCGATGCCCGAGAAGAAGGCCGTGAGCGTGCCGCCGAGCGCATCAACGATCGCGGTCAGTGTGTCCACGCTCGGACTGATCATGTCGCGCTCGATGAGCGAGATGGTGGAGTGCGAAACACCCGACCTCACCGCCAGTTCGCGCACCGCGAGGTTGCGGCGGCGGCGAAGTTCCCTGAGCTTTGCTCCCACCCGCGACATGGTCCACTTCTCCCTGCTTTGATCTCTGTCTAGTATTATAGACAAAGCGCGCAATGGCAATTGTCACCTCCGCTTCTTTGCCGGATGTTCCTTCCTCTGTTTGAACGGGATTGCCATGCAGGAACCAGCGGGATTTGAAGGCCAGGTCAGCTTCATCAAGGCGCCGGAGCCGGGAGCGGAAACGAACCTCTCCGCCATCGAGGCCACGGTGCGCGACGTTCTCGCCAACGTGAAGGCGCGGGGAGACGCGGCTCTCCGCGACTACAGCAAGACCTTCGACAACATCGAGGTCGACGCCATCGAGGTCAGCAAGGCGGATCAGGACAAGGCCGTCGCCGCACTCGACCCGCAGACCCGCCGGGACACGGAGTTCGCAATCGCACAGGTGCGGAACTTCGCCGAAGCGCAAAAGCGGACGATGCTGCCGCTCGATATCGAAACCCTCCCCGGGGTCCACCTCGGGCACCGCATCATCCCGATCAGCAAGGTGGGTTCCTACGTGCCGGGCGGCCGCTATCCATTGCTATCAGCGCCGATCATGACGCTGGTCCCGGCAACAGTTGCGGGCTGCAAGGAGATCATCGCCTGCCTGCCACCCACGGCGCATCAGGCCATGATCGCGGGCTGCGTGCTCTCGGGGGCGCAGCGCATCTTCCGCGTCGGCGGTGCCCAGGCCATTGCCGCCATGGCCTTCGGCACGGAATCCGTTCCCGCCGTTCACAAGATCTTTGGCCCCGGCAATGCCTTCGTCAACGAGGCCAAACGCCAGGTCTTCGGCCCCGTCGGCATCGACCAGCTCGCAGGACCGAGCGAAATCTTCGTTGTGGCCGACGAGACCGGAGACGCCGAGATGATCGCCGCCGATCTTCTCGCCCAGGCCGAGCATGACGTGCGGACCCGCGTCGGCCTCATCACCACGAGCGAGAAGCTGGCAAAGGAAACGGCCGCGGTCATCCTCAAGTTCCTCGAGCACCTGCCCACCGCACAGGTGGCCGCGCCCGCATGGCGGGTCTTCGGCCAGATCGCGCTCTGCAAGGACGAGGCCGCGATGATCCGATATTCCGATCACGTGGCGGCGGAACACCTGCAGGTGCACACCCGCGATCCGCATGCGACCGGAGAGAAGCTGAGCAACTATGGTTCGCTCTTCATCGGCACGCGCTCGAGCGTGGTGTATTCCGACAAGTGTTCCGGAACCAATCATACGCTGCCCACCATGGGCGCGGGCCGCTACACGGGCGGTCTCTGGGTCGGGTCCTATCTCAAGGTCGCCACCCATCAGTGGCTTGACGACATGGGTGTGAAGGCCGTGGCACCCCCGGCAATCCGGCAGAGCACAAGCGAAGGCATGGAAGGCCACCGCCGCGCCGCGGCGCTCCGCCTCGACCGGGACAGCGTGATCAGGGCCTACACCGGAGACACGCCAAAGCGATGATGATGTGGACGCACCGCGCATGAAGATTCCCACGGTCGAGGACCTTCGGCGGCTCGCCAGCAGCAGTGGTCTCGCACTGAAGGATGCCGAACTGCGTGACCTCGCCGCGCTCTGTGAAGGGCTTGCGCCCGCCTACGACCGCATCGAGCAGCTTGCCGCGCCCCGGCTCCCCGTGAAATATCCGCGGGAGCGGGGTGAAGCCCCCGACCCTTCCCGAAATCCGCACAATGCCTGGGCCTGGCGATGCGAGATCACCGGTGCGTCCAAAGGACCGCTTTCCGGCATACGCGTGGGCATCAAGGACAATATCTGCGTGGCGGGCATGCCGATGCGGAACGGCAGCGACCTGCTGGCCGGGTTTGAACCGGATGAAGATGCCACCGTGGTGACCCGCATTCTCGATGCCGGCGGGATCATTGCGGGAAAGACCACCTGCGAGGATCTTTGCTTCTCCGGCGGCAGCCACACGAGCAGACCGCAACCCGTGCGCAATCCCCATGACCCTGCCCGGTCTGCCGGCGGCTCATCGAGCGGCAATGCCGCGGCAATCGCTGCCGGCGATCTCACGATGTGCGTGGGTGGCGATCAGGGTGGCTCGGTGAGAACCCCGGCAAGCTGGTGCGGGGTCGTGGGCCTCAAGCCCACGCACGGCCTCGTTCCATACACCGGCGCTTTCCCGATCGAACCGACGCTCGATCACTTGGGACCGATGGGAAAAACAGTGGCAGACGTGGCGTTGCTGCTCTCCGTCATCGCAGGGCCTGACGGGCTTGACCCGCGCCAGCGCCAGAGCGGCATTCCCGTGGACTACCTCGCTGCCCTCAACCTGCCGCTGAAGGGCATGCGGATCGGTGTTGTCCAAGAGGGATTTGGGCGCCCCGAAAGCGATCCCGCAACGGATCACGTGGTTCGCGCGGCGCTTAAGTTCATGGAACGGGCGGGGGCCGAGGTCGCGGAGGTTTCAATTCCCTGGCACCGGGACGGCTACGACATTGCAGCCGCAGTCGTGCTCGAAGGGTCCGCCCGTTTCCTGTTCGGACAGAATTTGGTCGGCTTCGGCCAGAATGGTCACCATCCAGAGGCGATGGCCGCAGCCTGGGCAAGTGCATGGCGGGCAGAGCCCGACAAGCTGCCCGACATCGGAAAATTCGCCTTGCTGTTTGAGGCCTTCCTCTCGGCGCACAGACCCGGAACCTATTACGGGAAGGCGCAGAATCTGAGACGGCCCCTGCGGGCGGCCTATGACGAGGCCCTCAGCCGTTTCGATGTGCTGGCCATGCCGACCACGCCATTTCCGGCCACGCTGCTTCCCCTGGAGAATGCCGGGTTCGCCGAACGGGTGAGCCGCGGTCTCGACATGGAGGGCAACACGGCCCCCTTTGATGCCAGCGGCCATCCGGCCATTTCCGTGCCTTGCGGCCTTGTCGGCGGCCTGCCCGTCGGCCTGATGCTCGTCGCACGGCACCATGACGAACAAAACCTATTGCGCGCTGCCGCCGGTTTCGAAATGCTTGGCGACTGGAAGTCCAATTCCGTGGCGCGAACTTGAATTGGACAACATAGGGAGAAAGCACATGAGCCATTACACACGTCCCCTGACCGGCATCACGCGCCGCAGGTTCCTCCACACCGCCACTTCGCTCGCCGCACTTGGCGTCGTGGCCCCCTGGCACAAGGCCCACGCCGAGGGCGTGGAGCCGCAACTGAGCATGATGGGGTGGGCCGACTACATCGGTCCCGACGACATCAAGGACTGGGAAACCCAGAACAGCAGCAAGCTCGTCTACGACAGCTATGCCAGCAACGATGAAATGTATTCCAAGCTGCAGCTTGCCCAGGGCAACAGCGGCTATGACCTCGGCATGAACACCGACTTCATGATCAAGCTGCTCATCGACAAGCAGCTTATCCAGAAGCTGGACAAATCCCTGATCCCCAACATCGGCAACATCCGCCCCGAGTTTGCCCACCCCGGTTTCGACCCGGAGAACGCCTATACCATTCCGAAGAGCACCGGCTCGCAGGGCTTCATCTACGACAAGAGCGTCATCACCCGTCCGATGAAGACGTGGGGCGACTTCCTTGAAGCGGTGCAGAACGAGGGTAGCGGCCGCACCTCGCTGCTCGATGATGCACTCTCGATCGCTCCCATCTTCTGGTCGAAAGGCCTGTCCTGGAACACCACGGACGAGGCGGCCCTGAAGGATGCGGAGGCCATGGTGGAAACGCTTGCTAAGCACATCAAGACCTTCAACTCCTATCCGGTGCAGGATGTGGCCTCCGGTTCCGTCATTCTGGCCCAGTGCTGGAACGGCAATGCCCGTCAGGCCATCGACTCTTCGAAGAACGAGAACCTCGTCTTCGTCTATCCGGAGCCCAAGTCGGAGCTCTGGCTCGACAGCTACCATATTCCTGCGGGCGCCAAGAGCCTGAAGGCGGCCCATTCCTGGATCAACTATGTACTCGATCCTGCCGTTGCGGCGAAGGAGACGACGTACACGGGCTTCCTCTCGCCCGTTGCGGGGATCGAGGCCCATCTCGATCCCAAGGTGGCAGCGGATCCGCTGATCTTCCCGCCGGCCGACGCGATCAAGCGCGGTGAAAGGACCGAGCGCAACGAAACCTACGACCGCCGCGTTGCCATCCTGACGAAGTTCAAGGCGGCAGCGGCACAGTAACGCTGCACGGCATGGCCAACCGCACCGGGCCGCGAGGTCCGGTGCGCTCCTCTTTCTGATATGGGACAGACATGGCGGCTGACGTTGAAGTGGAGCGGGTGAGCAAGATCTACGGCGGGTTCAAGGCCGTCGATGATGTGACGCTGCGCATTGCAAAGGGATCCTTCGTTTCCCTGCTGGGCTCATCCGGGGCGGGCAAGTCCACCATTCTCCGCATGATTAGCGGTTTCGAATTCCCTGACTACGGAACGGTGAGGATCGGCGGGAAGGACGTCACCATGCTGCCGCCCTATTCCCGCGACGTGAACACTGTCTTCCAGAACTACGCCCTCTTTCCGCACATGAGCGTGGCGGAGAACGTGGCCTATGGCCTCAGGCAGGATGGCGTACCCGGCGACGAGCGGCGCAAGCGCGTGCGCGAGGCGCTCGAGATGGTGGAGATGCTGGCTTTTGCCGAGCGCCGCCCCAACCAGCTTTCGGGCGGACAGCAGCAGCGGGTCGCGCTCGCCCGGTCGTTGGTCAAGCGCCCGTCGGTGCTCCTGCTCGACGAGCCTCTCGGCGCCCTTGACCGCAAGCTGCGCCAACAGATGCAGGTTGAACTCAAACTCCTGCAGCGCCAGCTTGGCCTCACCTTCGTGTTCGTCACCCACGACCAGGAGGAAGCGCTTGCCATGTCAGACCAGATCGCCGTCATGCGCCACGGCAAGATCGAACAACTGGGCGGACCCACGGAACTGTACGATGCTCCGGCCACCGCTTTCGTCGCAGGCTTCATCGGCACGCAGAACTTCATTCCCGGGCAGCGCCGCGAGGCGACACAGGCCATGACGAGTGATGCGGGAACGACGTTCATGGCCGCGCGGATCGCGGGCGAACCCGCACGCAATGCCCGTGTCCTCGGCGCCGTCCGGCCCGAGAACATCCTGCTGTCGGATCGTGAGCCGGTGGCGTCTCCCAACCGTCTCAAGGCACGTGTCGATGCCAGCGTCATGCTCGGCGATACGCTGGAGTTCGTACTCTCGCTGCCGGGTGGCACCCATTTCATGGCCCGCGTGCCGCGCCGCGGAGCCCGGCAATTTGCCCCGGACACCGAAGTCTGGGCCCATTGGGAGCCGGAATTCTTCACGCTCTATCCTTACGAGGACCTGCAAGGCAACCGCACTGGAGCGGGGCCTGCATGAGCGCAATGGCGCCACCTCTTCGCATGCGCCGCCAGGTGCTGCCCAACTGGATGATGGCGTGGCCGGCTCTCGCCTGGTGGACAGTCTTCTTCGTCATCCCGCTGGCCTGGATCGTGGTCTACAGCTTCGGGGCGAAGCCCGCGGCCGACGCCACCGGCGCTGTCGATCTCTCGCAATTGTCGCTCGCCAACTATGGCGCGGCTCTCGATGAAATCTTCTTCCGCGTCTTCCGCATCACCATGCGGACGGCCGGACTGGGAACCATCCTCTGCGCCTTGCTCGGCTTCCCTGTCGCCTATGCGCTGGCCTTCCATGTGCCGCAGCGCTGGCGGTCGCTTCTCGTCTTCCTGCTCATTCTTCCCTACTGGACCAGTTTCCTGCTCCGCACCTTTGCCTGGCGCATCATCCTGGCGCCGGACGGCACGCTGGCGCACATCCTCAAATTCACCGGTCTGAACAATGGCCCCCTGCTCGTGCTCGATACGAATGCGGCAGTCCAGCTCGGCATCATCTACAACTACATGCCTGTCATGATCCTGCCGATTTATGTCGCGCTGGAAAAGATCGACGGCTCGCTCGTGAAAGCGAGCATGGATTTGGGCGCCGGCCCCATACGCACCTTCTGCTTCGTCACGCTTCCATTGGCAGCACCGGGCCTGTTCGGGGGAATGCTGCTGACCTTCATTCTTGCAGCCGGCGACTATGTGGTGCCCACGATCCTGGGCGGCACCAAGGGTCTCATGGTCGGCAATCTGGTGGCAACGCAGATTCTCGCCTCGCAGAACCTGCCGCTGGGCGCGGCCATGGCGGTCATGCTGATTGCGCTGCTCACACTCGTCGTCGCCGTGGTGGGCGGGAGCCTGTGGCTGCTGCGCGCCATTGTGCGCAAAATCGCGGGGCCTGCCCTATGACCAACCCCGTTCCCGCCAACCGCCAGCCACGCGACTTTGCACGCACCGCCCTTCTGGTGTGGACGGCGCTGATGTTCCTCTTTCTGTTCCTGCCGATCTTCGTGATCGTGATCTACAGCTTCAATGGCGGCCGCAATCTCTACGTGTGGACCGAGTGGTCGGCCCACTGGTATGCGGAAGCGCTCGGGAACAGCCGCGCCATCGGCGCGCTGTGGGTCTCGTTGCAGACAGCGCTCGCCAATGCGGTGATTGCCGTGCTGCTGGGGGTTTTCGCAGGCATCGCGCTTGCCCGCCGGAAGGGCGCGTGGACGGGGCCCTATCTCGCACTCATCTTCGTCATACTCTGCATTCCGGAACTCGTCTCGGCCATTGGCCAGATGATCTGGCTGGACCGCATCGGTCTCTTCAATGGCCTTGCCCGCCTGTCCATCGGCCATTCCCTGTTCAACACCGCTGTCGTAGCACTGGTCGTCAAGGCGCGCGCCGAAGGCATGGGCGAAACGCTGGAACAGGCGGCGGCAGACCTCGGGGCAAGGCCCTGGCGCAGCTTCCTCGACATCACCTTGCCGATCATGTTCCCGGCGGTTTTCGCCGGTCTGCTGCTGTCCTTCACCTTTTCATTCGATGACGTGATCATTTCGCTCTTCGTGCAGAGGCCGGGAACGTCGACGTTCCCGATCTACATTCTGTCCTCCATGAAGGCAGGTCTCAAAGGCGATGTCGCAGCGCTGGCGGTCATGACCCTGATCCTCAGCTTCGTCGGGATCGGCCTTGCCGCTCTTCTCCTGTCCCGGGGTGGAAAGGGGAAATCCCTGGGCGGGCTCATGGGCTGACCTGACGCCGGTCGGCCAACCCCACGCCTTATGACAACGCGAGCTGCTGGGTAACCCTCACGCAGCGCGGCGGGTGTTGAACTGGCCGATCAGCTTGTTCAGGTCGCTCGACTGGGTGGCAAGATTGATCGTGGCGGCGGTCGCCTGCTCCACCATGGCGGCGTTCTGCTGGGTGGTCTGATCCATCTGCACCACGGCCACATTGATCTCCTTCAGACCCATGGCCTGATCGTTCGCCCGCTCGGCGATCGAGGCGATGAGGTCATTGATCTCCGCTACGCGTGACAGCACTCCGCCGATCGAGGCGTCGGCGGTGCCCACCAGTTCCACGCCCTCGCTGATCTGCTGGGTGGAGTTGGCGATCAGCACACCGATTTCCTTCGCCGCATCGGCAGAGCGATAGGCAAGCGCGCGGACCTCGGAGGCCACCACGGCAAAGCCCTTGCCCATGTCGCCGGCCCGCGCCGCCTCCACACCGGCGTTGAGGGCCAGCAGGTTGGTCTGGAAGGCGATCTCGTCGATCACGCTGGTGATCTGGCGGATCTGTTTCGACGAGGCTTCAATGGCGCTCATCTTCTCCATGGCGCTCTTCATGACCTCACCCACGCGGGTGGCCTCTGCCGTGGCCTGGGCAACGCTGTCGCGCGCCTGCTGCGCGCCGCTCGCCGTCTCGTTCACCTTGTTGGTGATCTCGGCCACCGCCGCTGCCGTTTCCTCAAGTCCCGCGGCCTGGGACTCGGTGCGCCGCGCCAGATCGTTCGAGGCGATGGAGATTTCGCGGGTGTTGCTGTCAATGTCGGTTGAACTCATCGAGACATGTTGGAGAACCGCTTCCAGCGCCGCAGCGCTCTCGTTGAAGTTCCGGCGCAGGTCCTCATAGGCCTCGGGAAGATTGTCACTCAGCCGATAGGTCAGGTCCTTGCTGGCAAGCTTGTGCAGGGCGTGGCCGATCGAGTTGCTGACAAGCTTGCGCTCGCCATCAATCGCGTCCTGCTCGGCCGTGCGCAGGACGACGAGCGTGCGGGCCATCTCGCCGATCTCGTCCTTGCGCTCGGTACCCGGAATGTGATCGATGCGCTCCTTGTTGGCGAGGCGGATCATCACCTGCACGATCCGCCCGATGGGACCGCTGATGCCGCTGTTGGCGATCACAGTGGCCAGTCCGGTAATGGCGGCCAGCGAGGCGATCACGAGAATGAAGCTGTGGAGAATGGTGCTGTCGGTTTCCGCCTGTTCGGCCTTGACGCGGGCCTCCATGTCGGCGCGGAACTTGGCGGAAATCTTTTCAAGTTCGGTCGCGATGCTTTCAAGCTTGCCACGCATCTCAACGGCCAGCCGTGTGGTCTCGCTGTCCTGTCCGGTCGCAACCGCCCCCTTCAGGTCAGCGAGGCGCTCCTTGGTTTTCCTGAAGCTCTCTTCCATCGCGCTGAAACGGTCGGCGAGGCTCTCCTCGTGACTCTTCGCATCCTCGAGCTTCTCAAGAAACTTCTCGGATTGAGTGATCAGCTCGTTCGAGAGCTCGGTCAGTTCCTTCGGGTCGCTGGCCGCCGCCAACCCCAGAAGTGCGCCCGAGAAGCGCGCGATCTGGATTTCGGCTTCGAGGTTGTCTTCGACGGCAAGCGCCTCGTTGTCGATCATGTCCATGTAGCCGGCATCGATGTCGGCCATGGCCCAGGACGTGTAGCCCAGCGTGCCCAGCGTCACGACGCCCAGCATGCCGATGCACAGGAGGATCTTGCTCAAAACCGAAAGGTCGGAAAGCTTCATCACTTTCACTCCACAGGGTTCCAGAGATGCCATGCAAGTTGCTGCCGCACAGCGATTGCGCGAAAAAATTGCAGTAAAACCCTGTGCCGACCTTGCAGGCACAGTCGCTAAAAATCGCGCGAAATCAGAGAATGTCTTCAACCTTGTTTGAGGATTGAAGATCGCACAACAACTTGGGGGTGCAGGCTTATGACAGAATGTCAGCGCCGACCGGACAGCAGCTTCTCACCGATGCCGACAAGAGAATTCGCCACGCTTTCGAGGTCTTCAGCGCGCGATTGCTCGACCTCGGCCCGCCACTTGGAAATCCGCTGTTCGAGCGCCGCCATCGACGTGGTCTCAGCCTTGTGCAGCAGTTCGTGGGTTTCCTTCCGCATCACGTGCACGTCCTTCACAAGGGCGTTGATGGCGCGTTCCGCTTCGGCGTCGGCGCGGCGGAGCGTGTCCTGCACGGTCTTCGACAGGGCATAGACCTTGGATTCGAACTCTTCCTGGAGCATGCGCGCTGCTTCGCTGAACTGGCTCTGCACCGCGTGCTTCTCGTGCTCGGCAAGCTGCAACACGCGCTCGATGCGCTGGCCGAGGGCTTCATAGTCCTCGCGCAGCACCTTGGCCTCTTCGGACAGGTCCTGCAGCCCTGACTCGAGGGACTGCATGCGGCCGCGGTTGGCGCTGTCATGCTGCTCCAGAATGTCGAGTAGCTGGGTGAAGCGCTCTTCCGCCTCGCGCTGGGCAGGCCCCACAAGAAGTTCGCGAAGCTGCATCAGCGCCTGTTCGCCGAGCCTCGGATTGATGCTCTGGTTCCGCATCTCGTCACGCAGGCGTTGGCCGTTCTGGCGGGCGGCGGCCAGCTTGCTCTCCGTGCGCTCGAGGGGCGACGTGGATGTGGACGGGCGGAGACCGGTTTCAAGCCGTGTCTTCCGGAATCCGAAGAGCTCATCACTCGCGCCCATTCCCGCCCCTCCAGAGCAATCAATAATTCGCAAACGCACCCGGTAAATACTTGTAACTCTCGCTATCTATTTGAGTTGCTCTAAGATTTTATTAAGAGGAAGTTCATCCCGCCTGCGGATGCGCACGCCCAAGACCGTCGGCGGGCAAACCCCGCCAACTTTCCATCTCATTGATACGGAAGGCTTTCCGTTACTGGGCCGGCAAGGCCGCTTCGACGATCCGCGCCCAGAAGGCGACGCCGGGCACAAGGGCCGCGTCGTTGAAGTCGTAGCCCGGGTCATGCAGGCTCTTGATGTCGCCGCTGCCGAAACCGAAGTAGCAGCCCGGCACCTGCTGCAGGAAATAGGCGAAGTCCTCGGAAAACATGATCGGCCCCGGCAGGTCCACGACACGCGGGTCCTGGCCCATGTTCACGGCAATATCGCGGACGAGGCTTGCAACCTGCGGATTGTTCACGCCCACGGGATAACGGTAGCCCTCGCCGTACACGACCTCCGCCCGGCACCCGAAGGACGCCGCCTGCTGCTGCAAGATTTCGGGGATACGCTTCTCCATGAGGGCTCGCGAGGCCTCGCTGGTCGTCCGCACACCGATCTTGAGAGACACTTCCTCGGGAATGGCCGTGGCCATGACGCCACCGTTGATGGCGCCAACCGTGACGACCGTCGGTTCGAGGGGGTCGGCATTCCGCGCCACCGCCGTTTGCAGCGCCATCACGGCGGAGGACGCCGCAACAACGGGATCAACCGCCTGATGCGGCAAAGCACCGTGCCCCGCCACGCCGATGATCCTTGCACTGACGATATCGACGGCAGCCGTGATGGCCCCCGGCCTCACCAGCACCTGCCCCACGGGATAGCCCGGCATGTTGTGCAGGCCGAATACCGCATCCACGGGGAATCGGTCGAAGATCCCCTCCTCCACCATGCGGAGCGCGCCGCTGATGTCCTCTTCCGCCGGCTGGAAGATCAGGTGGACGGTACCGTCGAAATTGCGGTTGGCCGAAAGGTAGAAGGCCAGCCCCAGCAGCATGGTGGTGTGGCCGTCGTGGCCGCAGGCATGCATCACGCCGGGGCGGCAGGAAGCGTAAGGAACGCCCGTCGTCTCGTTGATCGGCAGCGCGTCCATGTCGGCGCGGATGGCGATGGCGCGCTCGTCCGAACCGTTGCGGAGCGTTCCGATCACTCCCGTGACGGCGATGCCGGTGGTCACCTCGAAGCCCAGTTCCTGAAGGATCTGCGCCACGATGGCCGAGGTGCGGTGCTCCTCGAACTGGAGTTCGGGGTTGGCGTGGAGGTCACGCCGGATATCGATCAGTTGAGGTTCGAATTCGGCAACGATCTGCTCGATCATCGGCGCACCGGAATTCGCTTTTCAACCGCGGCGAAGATGCGGGTGATGATGAAGGTGAGGATCATGTAAACAGCCATCACCAGAAGTAACGGCGGATAGATGATATAGGTTTCCTGGCGCACCCGGTCAGCAGCGCCGAAAAGATCGACCACGGTCACAAGGGCGGCAAGTGGTGTGGACTTGAGCGTGAGGATGGTCTCGCCACCCAGTGTCGGCAGCACGTTGCGGATCGCCCGTGGCAGCCAAACGCGCCGCAGCACCAGCCAGGGTGACATGCCAAAGGAGCGCGCAGCCTCCAACTCACCCTTCGGAACCGAGAGGAAGGCGCCGCGCATGATTTCGCCGGCGTAGCCCGCCTCGTTCAGGGCAAAAGCCAGCACGGCATAGAAGTAACCCTCGCGCAGGATGGGCCAGAGGAAGCTCTGGCGAAGTTCAGGCACGGTCGCGAGGATGCTGCCGATGCCGTAATAGAACAGGTAAAGCTGGATGAGCAGCGGCGTTCCGCGCATCACCGTGCAATAGCCGCGCGCGATGGCCGCGAGCCATTTGGGGCCCGTCACCTGTACGAGGCCGATGGGGATCGCCAACAGAAGCCCCAGTACCATGGAGGTGATGAGCAACTGGATGGTGATGCTGACGCCCTGGATCAGCATCGGAAGGTATTTGGGAAGCCAGCTCCAATCCATCTTTGCCTCACGCCAGCTTCGGTTGACCGCGGCGGACGTAGGCCTCGAGCTTCTGCAGGAAGTAGTTCGAAACCAGTGTCATCGCGAGATAGATGCAGCCCGAGACGAAGTAGAACAGGAAATACCGCTTGGTGAAGCCGGCGGCATTCTTGGTCATCTGGGCGAGTTCGGCTGAAGCCCCGGTCACGGTGATCAGGGCGGTGTCCTTGATGACGATGAGCCAGAGATTGGCTAGGCCCGGAATCGCGTTGGGCAGCATGGCGGGCAGGATCACCCGGAAGAACACCTGCGAGCCCGACATGCCGAAGGCCCGCGCCGCCTCCACCTGCCCGTTGGGCACGGCCTGGATGGCGCCGCGGATCACCTCGGTGGAATAGGCGCCCTGCACGAAGCCCAGCACGAGGATGGCGGCCAGGGTACCGTTGATGTCCACGGGGCCATAACCGATCGCCTCACCGAGCGCGCTGATGCCCTTGGTGCCGGCGAAGAAAAGAAGAAGAATGAGGACCAGTTCCGGCACTGCGCGGATGACGGTCGTGTAGATGTTCGCGATGAAGCGCGAGAACGGCCCGCCATAGAGCTTGGCCGCAGCACCAAACTGCCCCAGCACCAGACCGATGATGAAGGACGAGGCTGCGATGATGAGCGTCGAGAGGGCACCTCTTGCCAACTCGTCGCCAAAGCCGTTGCGGCCGAATTCAAGAACCGTTGGAAACATCGCCTGCCCGGAGAAGAAAAAGGCCGCCTCTTTTCAGGGAGGCGGCCGTCGGATGCGTATCAGCCCTTGGGCGGCAGCGTGAGCAGCCCGTCAAGCTTGTACTTCTTGGTCATCTCCTCGAACACGCCCTTGTTGGCGAGCGACTTGATGGCCGCGTTGATCTTGTCGCGGAGAGCGGTGTCTTCCTTGCGCAAGCCCACGCCCACGCCAGGGCCCAGCACTTCCACGTCAACCGGAACAGCACCGTAGACTTCGCAGCATGCGCCATCGGCGCTGGCGAGGAAGGAGCCCAGCGTCACACCATCGGCCTGCACGAGGTCGAGGCGGCCGGCGGCGAGGTCGGCGTTGGCTTCATCCTGACCCTTGTAGGTCTTGGAGATCGCACCGGCCGGAACGAAATACTTTTCCACGTAGTTGGCGTGGGTGGTCGAGGCCTGCGCGCCGATCGTCTTGCCCTTCAGGGCTTCCGGCGAGATGTTGTGATCGCCGCCCTTCGGTCCGATGATCACCGAGGCCGAGTTGTAGTACATGTCGGAGAAGTTGATCTGCTTCTGGCGCTCCGGCGTGATCGACATGGAGCCGAAGATGCCGTCCATCTTCTTTTCGAGGAGAGCCGGAATGATGCCGTCCCAGGCGATCGGGATCAGCGTGCACTTCTCGTTCATCTCGGCGCAGAGCGCCTGCAGGATGTCATACTCCCAGCCTTCCCACTCACCAGCCGCGTTCTGCGAGGTGAAGGGCGGATAGGGCGCAGCGTCGGTGGCGAACACGAGGTCGGCCTTGGCGCTTGTGGCACCGGCTGCACCCAGCATCAGTGCCGCGGTGGCGGCCAGCAAAAGGTTCTTGATCTTCATTCTTGTACTCCCTGTTTCAACTGTGCCGGAGGCCGGCACTTCTTGCTCCGTTTGCGGAAAACCTCAGTGGATTCCCGAGACGAATTGCTTGCAGCGTTCGCTCTTGGGCGAACTGAAAACTTGCTTCGGCGGACCCTCCTCCTCGATCACGCCCTTGTGCAGGTAGATGACGTGGGAGGAAACATCGCGGGCGAACTTCATTTCGTGGGTGACGAGGATCATGGTGCGGCCTTCATCGGCAAGGCCGCGGATCACCTTCAGCACTTCACCCACGAGTTCCGGATCGAGCGCCGAGGTGGGTTCGTCGAAGAGCATGACCTTGGGCTCCATGGCGAGCGCCCGGGCGATGGCAGCGCGCTGCTGCTGGCCGCCGGACAGGAAGGCCGGATACTGGTCACGCTTCTCATAGAGGCCGACCTTCTGCAGCAGGGCCTCGGCCCGCTCCTTGGCCTCCGCCTTCGGCACCTTCAGCACATGCACGGGCGCTTCCATCACGTTCTGCAGCACGGTCATGTGCTGCCACAGATTGAAGCTCTGGAACACCATGCCGAGGCGGGTGCGCACCCGTTCCAGCTGGCGTTTGTCGGAAGGGTGGAGGTCGCCGTCCTTGCCGGGCTTCAGCGCCACCTCTTCGCCGGTCACGACAATGCGGCCGCGGGTCGGCATTTCAAGGAAGTTGATGCAGCGCAGGAAGGTGCTCTTGCCGGACCCGGATGCCCCGATCATTGAGACCACATCACCCTGCCGGGCATGGAGTGAGACGCCTTTCAGGACCTCGAGCGGGCCGAATGACTTGTGCAGGTCGTCAACGACGACAGCCATATTTCCAGTGCTGCTTTGCGCTGCGGATGAGTCCACTCGTTTCGCCCCGTACACGTGTCCGTGCGGGCTCTTCCGGCCCGCTTTGTCCGTTGACCTTAGGGGTTCTTTACCTCCCGGTCAAACTCAGGTTATCGTGCCTGCGCTGCCCATTGAACACGCAGGGCCTGGGCCAATTTCTGGGGCGGCCCCCTGCGGATGAACCGGGCAGATCAAACTGGCCCCCAAAAACGTTGCAAGGGAGAACATCATGAAATCAATGCTCAAGGCCTGTGTATCGGTCCTGACAGCAGCCGCGGTCACTTCGGCGCTGTCGGGTGCGGTCATGGCCCAAGAGGCACTCAAGGAGATCGGCAAGGGTGAAGGCCAAGTCGATATCGTGGCCTGGCCCGGCTACATCGAACGTGGCGAAACCGACAAGAACTTCGACTGGGTGACGAGCTTTGAGAAAGAAACAGGCTGCAAGGTCAACGTGAAGACGGCAGCCACCTCCGACGAAATGGTCACCCTCATGAACCAGGGCGGCTTCGACCTCGTCACCGCGTCGGGTGACGCGTCGCTGCGCCTCGTTGCCGGCAAGAAGGTTCAGCCCATCAACACCGCCCTGATCAAGGATTGGGCAAGCGTCGACGACCGTCTGAAGGATGCCCCGTGGCACACGGTCGATGGCGTGCACTATGGCGTGCCCTACCAGTGGGGACCGAACGTGCTGGCCTACAATGCCAAGGTCTTCCCGGAGGCCCCCAAGAGCTGGTCGGTGGTCTTCGAGGAGCAGAACCTGCCCGATGGCAAGTCCAACAAGGGCCGCGTCCAGGCTTTCGATGGCCCGATCTATGTGGCCGATGCCGCGCTCTATCTGATGAAGAAGAACCCCGGCCTCGGCATCAAGAACCCCTACGAGCTGAACAAAGACCAGTTCGCGGCGGTGATGGAGCTTCTCTCCAAGCAGCGCCAGCTCGTCGGCCGCTACTGGCATGACGCCATGGTGCAGATCGACGACTTCAAGAACGAAGGCGTCGTCGCCTCTTCGTCCTGGCCCTTCCAGGTAAACCTGCTGCAGGCCGACAAGGCGGTGATGGAGAAGACCCCGATCGCCTCCACCGTGCCTGAGGAAGGTGCGACCGGCTGGGCGGACACCACCATGATGCATGCCGAAGCGGCTCATCCCAACTGTGCCTACATGTGGATGAACCACTCGATCTCGGCCAAGCTGCAGGGCGACCTCGCGGCCTGGTTCGGTTCGGTGCCGGCGGTTCCGGCGGCGTGCAAGGGCAACATGCTCCTGACCGACACGGGCTGCGCCACCAACGGCTTCGACAACTTCGACAAGATCTGGTTCTGGCGTACGCCGACCTCGAAGTGCGAAGCGGAAGGCAACTGTGTTCCCTATTCCCAGTGGGACAAGGAATACCGCAAGGTCATGGGCCAGTAACAGGCTGACCGGACACGGGAGCCCCGGCCGCCAGCCGGGGCTCCTTTTTCGGATTTGAACATGCAGAACGCCGTCCGCTTCCAACACGTGTCGCGCCACTTCGGCACGGTGCGCGCCGTCGATGATGTCTCGCTCGATATCGCCGAGGGCGAATTCTTCGCCATGCTGGGCCCCTCGGGCTCCGGCAAGACCACCTGCCTCAGGCTCATCGCCGGATTTGAACAGCCCACCGCAGGCCACATCGAGATCTTCGGAACCACGGCAGAAGGCGTTCCACCCTATCGCCGCAACGTCAACACGGTGTTCCAGGACTATGCCCTCTTTCCCCACATGACGGTGGGCGAGAACGTGGCCTACGGCCTGATGATCAAGGGCATTGGCCGCGCAGAACGCGAGGCCAAGGCCAGCGAGGCGCTGAAGATGGTGAAGCTTGACGGCTTCCAGGCCCGCCGGCCCTCCCAGCTTTCGGGCGGCCAGCGGCAGCGCGTGGCACTCGCCCGCGCCCTCGTCAACCAGCCGCGTGTCCTCCTGCTGGACGAACCGCTCGGCGCGCTCGACCTCAAGCTCCGCGAGCAGATGCAGGAAGAGCTGAAGGCGCTCCAGAAGCAGCTGGGCATCACCTTCATCTTCGTCACCCACGACCAGGGCGAAGCCCTCTCCATGGCGAACCGCGTCGCCATCTTCAACGAGGGCAAGATCGTGCAGGCGGGCGCCCCGTCCGATGTCTACGAACGCCCACGCTCGCGTTTCGTGGCGGACTTCGTCGGCTCGGCCAACGTGCTGACGCCCGATTTCACCGCCCGCCATGGCGGCGGCAAGACATGGGCGAGCCTGCGCCCCGAAAAAATCCGCCTCCTCCAGCCCAAGGAGCAGCTCACCAGCGAGTGGACGAGCGCCACAGGTCTCGTCACCTCAGTCAGCTATCAGGGGGCCGTCACCCGCATCGTCATCACCTCCGAGGGCAACCGCATCGCCGCCGCCATCCCGGCGCGCGACGCCGCCGTGGCCGAAGGCGACACGCTCACCTTGGCCTGGGCCCGCAGTTCCGCCGTCCCGATGGAGGACGCATGACCGCCGCGACGCGATCAAGCGGGGATTTCTTCTTCCGCAGGCCGGGGCTTCTCACCCTCCTCTTCCTGCTGCCGCCGCTCTTGTGGATCGGCATCGTCTACCTGGGCTCGCTCTTTGCGCTGCTCCTGCAGAGCTTCTATTCGCTCGACGAATTCTCGGGCCTCGTCGTTCACGAGTTCACCCTCGCCACATATGGGCACCTGTTCGAATCCTCGAATTTCGCCATCCTCTTGCGCACGGTGCTGATGGCGGCGGCCGTCACGCTGGCCTCTGCTATCCTCGCCTTCCCGATCGCCTATTATGCCGCCCGCTATGCCCGCGGCTGGAAGAAGGCGCTCTTCTATCTCGCCGTGATGATGCCCCTGTGGTCGAGCTATCTCGTCAAGGTCTATGCCTGGAAGCTGATCCTCGCCAAGGAGGGGATCGTCACCTGGGTCGCCAACAAGCTTGCGCTCGGCTGGCTGCTGGATGCCATTCTTTCGCTGCCAACCGTTGGCGGCCCCTCGCTCTCCATCAGCTACATCGGCACCTTCATCGTCTTCGTCTACATCTGGCTTCCCTACATGATCCTGCCGACGCAGGCGGCGCTTGAACGCGTGCCCAACACCTTCATCGAAGCCTCGGCCGATCTGGGCGCTTCACCGCGCCAGACCTTCCGCACCGTGATCCTGCCGCTCGGGCTTCCCGGCATCATCGCAGGCTCGATCTTCACCTTCTCGCTCACTCTCGGTGACTACATCATCCCGCAGATCATCGGCAATTCGCGGCCTTTCATCGGTTCAACCGTCTATGCCCTGCAGGGCACGGCGGGTGACATTCCGCTTGCTGCCGCCTTCACCGTCGTGCCCATCGTGATCATGGGCCTCTATCTCGTCATTGCGCGGCGCATGGGGGCTTTCGATGCACTCTGAACAGCGCGCCGGTTTCCCGCTCACGCTCGCCGCCATCGGCGGGCTGCTCTTCTTGCACATCCCGCTGATGCTGATCGTGCTCTATGCCTTCACCACGGAGGAAAAGAGCTTCCAGTTCCCGCCCCCGGGCTACACGCTGCATTGGCTTTCGGTCGCCTGGAACGATCGCCCCGACATATGGAACCCGCTCTATCTCTCGCTCAAGGTGGCGCTGGTGGCGACGGCGATTGCGCTTGTCTTCGGCACGCTGGCCGCGGCGGGCCTGTCGCGGGCGCGTTTCTTCGGCAAGGATTCCATCTCGCTGCTCTTCATCCTGCCGATTGCGCTGCCCGGCATCATCACCGGCATCGCGCTGCGCTCGGCCTTCGACATCATGGGTCTGCCCTTCTCGACCTGGACCATCGTGCTCGGCCACGCCACCTTCTGCATCGTCGTGGTCTACAACAATGCTGTGGCGCGCTTCCGCCGCATTTCCGGCTCGATGGTGGAGGCCTCCATGGACCTGGGCGCCGATGGCTTCCAGACCTTCCGCCACGTCATCCTTCCGCAGATCGGCTCGGCCCTGCTGGCGGGCGGCATGCTCGCGTTTGCGCTCTCCTTCGATGAGGTGATCGTCACCACCTTCACGGCCGGCACCGGCGTGGCCTCGAAGACGCTGCCCATCTGGATGCTCGACGAGCTGATCCGCCCGCGGCAGCGCCCCGTCACCAATGTGGTCGCCATCTTCGTCATGGCGGTCACGCTGATCCCCATCGTCTTCGCCTACTACCTCACGCGGGACGGCGAGCACACAGGCGGCACCGGCAAATAGAAAGGCCGGCCCCGCGTTTCGGGACCGGCCCTGCCTTGCACCCCTTGGGGTGAGATTACTTCTTCTTCGCCTTCTTCTTGGCAGGCGCCTTCTTGGCGACGGGCTTCTTGCCCGCTGGCTTTTTGGCGGGGGCCTTCTTCACGGCTTTCTTCGCCGGAGCCTTCTTGGCAGGAGCCTTTTTCACCGCCTTCTTGGCAGGCGCATGCGCAGGTGCAGCCGCCGCCGCAGGAGCAGCTGCCCCCATTTCAGCGGCGAGCTTGGCGAACCTGTCGAAGAACTGACCCGCCATGCTGCGCGCCGTGGAGTCGATCAGGCGCGAACCCAGCATCGCCATCTTGCCGCCCACCTGGGCATCGACGTCATAGGTCATGCGCGTGCCTTCCGGCACGGTCTCCAAGTTGACCGTGGCGCCACCCGTGGCGAAACCGGCGAGGCCACCCTCGCCCTTGCCCTCGATGCGGTAGCTCTTCGGCGGATTGAGGTCCTTGAGGTGGACGACGCCGGTGAAGCCGGCCTTCACCGGACCCATCTTCACCGAAACGCGCGCCTTCATTTCCGTGGGCGAGGTCTGGGTGATGCTCTCGCAGCCGGGAATGCACTGTTTCAGGATGTCCGGGTCGTTGAGCGCCTTCCACACCGTCTCGATGGGGGCCTCGATGATTTCTTCACCGTTCATTTTCATGGGGGTTTTCCTCCTGGGGGCAATTATGCAGCAGATTCGCCAGCCCGCCACTGTTCCTTGGTCTGACGCCGGAAGTCCTCGAAGCGGCCCTCGGCGATAGCTGCACGAATGCCCTGCATGAGGGACTGGTAGTAGGCGATGTTGGCCCAGGACATCAGCATCATGCCCAGCATCTCGCCGGAGCGGATGAGGTGGTGCAGATAGGCCCGGGAATACTTCGACAGCGCCGGACAGGGATGTTCCTCATCCAGCGGGCGGAGGTCGTTCGCGTGCTTGGCGTTGCGGATGTTGACCTTGCCGAAGCGGGTGAAGGCCTGGCCATGGCGGCCGGAGCGGGTAGGCAGCACGCAGTCGAACATGTCGACGCCGCGCGCCACCGCTTCCAGAATGTCGTCCGGCGTGCCCACGCCCATCAGGTAACGCGGCTTGTCCGCGGGGAGAGCGGGTGCGGTGAAATCGATGGTGGACAGCATCAGGGCCTGCCCCTCGCCCACCGCAAGGCCGCCGATGGCATAGCCCTCGAAACCGATATCGACGAGGCCCGCCGCACTCTTGAGGCGCAGCGTCTCGTTGGTGCCGCCCTGCACGATGCCGAAGTTGCCGCGCCCCGGCTGCGAGCCGAAGGCCTTTCGCGAGCGTTCGGCCCAGCGCAGTGACAGCTCCATTGCCTTCACCGCCTGCTTGTCGGTGTGGGGGAACTCGATGCACTGGTCGAGCTGCATCTGGATGTCGGAACCCAGCAGCCGCTGGATCTCCATGGCGCGCTCGGGCGACAGCTCGTAGCGCCGCCCGTCGATGTGCGACTGGAAGGTGGCGCCTTCCTCGCGGATCTTGCGGATCTTGGAGAGCGACATGATCTGGAAGCCGCCGCTGTCGGTGAGGATCGGCCCGTCCCAGCGGATGAAGCTGTGCAGCCCGCCAAGCTTCGCCACCTGCTCGGCACCGGGACGCAGCATGAGGTGATAGGTGTTGCCGAGAATGATGTCGGCCCCCGTCTCCTTCACCTGATCGAGATAGAGCCCCTTCACCGTGCCCACCGTGCCCACGGGCATGAAGGCCGGGGTGCGGATGTCGCCCCGCCCGGTGTGAACCGTGCCGAGGCGGGCCTTTCCGTCGGTCTTGTGCAGCGTGAAGCCGAAGTCGCGTGTCATGGCCCGGGCCATAGCAGGCTGGCATCGCCATAGGAATAGAAGCGATAGTGCTGCGCGATGGCATGGGCATAGGCCTGCTTCATCCGCTCCGTTCCGGCGAAGGCCGAGACCAGCATGAACAGCGTCGAGCGCGGCAGATGGAAATTGGTGATCAGGCCATCGATGGCGCGGAAGCGGTAGCCCGGCGTGATGAAGATGTCGGTCGAACCCGAGAAGGTCTCGAGGCCGCTCGCTTCAAGCAGGCGGAGGCTTGTGGTGCCAACAGCGATCACGCGGCGGCCTTCGGCCCGCGCCTTCCGCAGACGTTCCGCAACGGTGGCGGTCACCTCGCCCCACTCGGAGTGCATCTTGTGGTCGGCAGTGTCATCGACCTTGACCGGAAGGAAGGTGCCTGCACCCACATGAAGCGTGACGAATTCCTGTTCTATTCCAGCCACTTGCAATGACTTCATCAAGCCTTCGGTGAAGTGCAGTCCGGCGGTGGGAGCGGCCACCGCACCGGCGTGTTCGGCATAGATGGTCTGGTAGTCGCGACGGTCCTGCTCATCCTGCGCGCGCTTCGACTCGATGTAGGGCGGCAGCGGCACGCGGCCCACTTCGGCAATCGCGGCATCGAGGTCGGGACCTGAGACCGTGAAGGCGAGCGTCACCTCGCCCGCCTCGCCCTTCTCGGCAATCTCGGCCTCAAGGCTGCCGAAGCGCACGCGGTCACCCGCGATCAGCTTCTTCGCCGGCTTGACGAAGGCCTTCCAGCGGCTGCCGTCGAGCCGCTGGTGCAATAGCGCCTCGATCTTGGGAGACGTACCCAGACGACCCACCCGCTGGCCCGAGAGCGCGGCCGGGATCACCTTGGTGTTGTTGAAGACGAGGATGTCTCCCGCCCGCAGCTCGCCCGGCAGGTCGGCGACCGTGCGGTCGCGCAGTTCAGCCGGAGAGACGACCAGCAGTTTGGCAAACTCCCGCGGCACGGCAGGCCGGAGCGCGATACGCTCGGGTGGAAGTTCGAAATCGAAATCGGAAACGCGCATGGGCTGAGGCTCCGGTCAGCGGGCGAAGGGCATCAGCCCTCGCCGCCGTCGCACGCCACGCTCCAGGCGCCAACGCCCGGCATGCGCAAGGTTCCGCCCATGGCGGTGGGTTCATCGCCTTCGCGCGCCTTGAAAACGCGGAGTTCGGCAACGACGGCGCCCATGTCGTCGGTCCGCACATCGATCAGGATGGTGTTGTCGTCCTCGAAGCTCTGGCCGCGCACGATGGGCGTGCCTTCGCCCGTGGTCGTGGACCACATCTTGCCGCCCTGCTCGACCTTGAACTCGTTCGCCGTGCCGATGCCGAGCGAGCCCACGAGAACGCTGAAGGACGCTTCGCCCCCCTTCGAGGCGCAGATCGTCCACTCCGTCGCGGCGGCAGGTGCCGCCATGAGGGAAAGGCCGATGGCCGGGAGGGCGAAGCGGATCATCGTGTGACTTGGCGTCAGCTTACTTTGCGTCAGCCGCAACCTGCAGCTTGGCGATCTTGTCGGGCTGGCGCACGGGTTCGCCGCGCTTGATCGTGTCGACGATCTCCATGCCCTCGGTCACCTTGCCCCACACCGTGTACTGGCGGTCGAGGAAGGTGGCATCGCCGAAGCAGATGAAGAACTGGCTGTTGGCCGAGTTCGGGTTGGACGAGCGCGCCATGGAGCAGACGCCACGCACGTGCGGCTCGGACGAGAACTCGGCCTTGAGGTCGGGCTTCTTTGAACCGCCCATGCCGGTGCCGGTGGGGTCGCCACCCTGGGCCATGAAGCCCTCGATCACGCGGTGGAAGACCACGCCATCGTAGAAGCCTTCGCGGGCCAGTTCCTTGATGCGGCCGACATGGCCGGGCGCCAGGTCGGGGCGGAGCGCGATCGTCACGCGGCCCTTCGCCTTGCCGGTGGCATCGGCGATGTCCATGTACAGGGTGTTTTCGAGATCAGCCATTATTGCACCGTCACCTTGACCATCTTGTCGGGATTTTCCACGGGCTCGCCGCGCTTGATCTTGTCAACGCACTTCATGCCCTCTTCATCGACCTGGCCAAACACGGTGTACTGGCCATCGAGGAAGCCGCCATCGGCGAACATGATGAAGAACTGGCTGTTGGCCGAGTTCGGATCCTGCGAGCGGGCCATGCCGACCGTGCCGCGGGCGAAGTGTTCCTTGGTGAATTCGGCCGGAAGGTCAGGCTCGTTGGAGCCGCCCATGCCGGTGCCGGTGGGGTCACCCGTCTGGGCCATGAAGCCGTCGATGACGCGGTGGAAGACGATGCCGTCATAGAAGCCGGAGGAGGCGAGCTTCGTCACCTGGGCCACATGCTTGGGCGCAAGGTCCGGGCGCAGCTTGATGGTGAAGCTGCACTTGTTGGAGGTTTCGACGGTGATGCTGTCGGCCGCAAAGGCGGGGGCGGACAGGGCCAGCAGGGCCGCGCCGGCCAGCACCAAATTCCTGATCTGATTCAAGGGTAGGTTCTCCAGTTGAGGATGATGGGGTTAGCTGACCTTCAAATGCGGCGCAACTTGGGTCTTTCCCTGCCGTGGTGAACGATCCGGCAACGCTCCCGTGCAATTTCCAGCGGTTACGCCGACCCGTCATGGAGCCCTATCAGGGCGAGCGGCGCGCCATGGCGGCCCGCAGCGCCGTCTCCACCTCGTGGGGCAGGAAGAGCGAGGTGTCTCCACCCATGCGGGCAATCTGCTTGACCAGCGAGGACGCAATCATCCTGGTTGCGGGCGAGGCCGCCAGGAACACCGTCTCGATCTCGGGCGAGAGCGAGCCGTTCATCTGCGCCATCTGCACCTCGTAATCGAAGTCGCTGGCATCCCTCAGGCCACGGATGATGACCTGCGCCTGGGCTCGCTTGGCGGCGGCGACGGCAAGATCGTCGAAGGAGATCACCTTGATGGTGAGGCCGGAGTGATCGGCAATCGGCTGCGAGACGAGTTCGATCAGGCTGATCCGTTCGGCGGCGGAGAGAAGCGCCTGCTTGCCGGCGTGAACGCCGACGCCCACCACCAGTGTGTCCACGATCCGGGCCGCGCGCGCGATGATGTCGAGATGGCCGAAGGTCACCGGGTCGAAGGAGCCGGGATAGAAGCCGATGCGCGCCATGTTACCTCCCCTTCAAGGCCATCCAGATGCCGGCTGCGGCAAGGAACGTGCCGCTCGCGATTTCGACCATCCGGATGCGCGGGCGCGAGAGCCATTCTCCTGCCCGTCCCGCCATCAAAGCATAGGCAGTGTCGGTAAGGAAGGCGATCACGATGAAGGAGCCGCCCAGCGTCAGGATCTGCAGCGAGGCGGAGCCGTTCTCCGTGAGAAACGGCGGAATCAGCATGCCGAACAGCACCAGCACCTTGGGATTGGTGGCCGTCACGATGAAGCCCTGAAGGAAAAATCCGTGCGCCGCCCGGGGCTGCGTCTCCCCTCGCCCCAGTTCGCCTTTCGCCGTGAGCAGCTTCCAGCCGAGCCAGACGAGATAGGCAGCACCGGCATAGCGCAGGAGGTCGAACCACACGCCCATGATGTGAACCGCCGCTGTCAGGCCCAAGGCTGCGATGACAAGCCACATCAGCCCTGCCAAAACCGTTCCCGCCACATTGAGAAGCCCGGCCCGCGCCCCGAAGCGGAGCGCATTGGCGATCACCACCGTCACGGTCGGTCCCGGGACGGCGGCAAGCGCTAGGCCTGCAAGGCAGAAGGCAATGTAGTTCTCGAGCGAGATCATGGCCGGCAGAAAGCCACAGCCTCAACCTCACCGCAAGCCGAAGGCTTACTCGGCGTCGTCGTGACCGTTGCCGTCGCCGTTCTCGCTGATGCGCTCGACCGAGACCACATGCTCGTCATCCGCGGTATCGAACACGATCACGCCCTGGGCGGAGCGTCCGGTCTTGCGGATGTCATGGACAGGGCAACGGATCATCTGCCCCTGGTCGGACACCAGCATGATCTCGTCCTGCTCTTCCACCGCGAAGGACGCGACCAGCGGACCGTTGCGATCATTGACTGCCATCGCGGTGATGCCTTTGCCGCCGCGGCCCGAGACGCGATACTCGTAGGCACTGGTGCGCTTGCCGTAGCCATTGGCGGAGATGGTCAGGATCACCTGCTCCGCCGCACTCATCTCGGCGTAGCGCTCCTGGCTCAGCATCGCCTCGACCGGTGCTTCGTCATCACCCTCCTGGGTCTGCTCGTCGCCAGCAACGGCGCGCGACATCTTGACGAAGGCGGCGCGCTCCTGCGGGGTCGCCTCGAAGTGCTTGATGATCGACATGGAGATGACCTTGTCACCATCCTCCAGCCTTATGCCGCGCACGCCGTCGGACTCGCGGCCCTTGAAGACGCGGATGTCGCTCACTTCAAAGCGGATGCACTGACCCTGCGCCGTGGTGAGGAGAACGTTGTCCTGCTCCTCGGCGAGATCGACACCGATGATGGAATCGCCATCGTCCAGCTTCATGGCGCGTTTGCCGTTGCGGTTGATCTGCTCGAAGTCCTCAAGCTCGTTGCGGCGCACGTTGCCCGAGGCCGTTGCGAACATCAGGAACTGCTTGGCCGCGCCCTCGCCGATTTCCGGCAGCGGCAGGATGGTGGTGATGCGCTCGCCGGACTCCAGCGGCAGGATGTTGATCAGCGCCTTGCCGCGCGATTGCGGCGTGCCCTGCGGCAGGCGCCATACCTTCATGCGGTAGACGGTGCCGTGGGAGGAGAAGAACAGGATCGGCGTGTGGGTATTGGCGACGAACATCTTCGTCACGAAATCTTCCTCGCGCACGGCCGCACCCGACTTGCCCTTGCCGCCGCGGCGCTGCGCCCGGTAGGCCGAGAGCGGCACGCGCTTCACGTAGCCGGCGTGGCTCACCGTCACCACCATGTCTTCCGACTGGATCAGGTCCTCGTCGTCAACCTCGCCCTCGTTCTCCACGATGTCGGTGCGGCGCGGCGTGGCAAACTCGGTCTTGATGGCATTGAGTTCGTCGCGGATGATCTGGCGCACGCGCACGCGCGACGACAGGATGTCGAGATAGTCCTTGATCTCGGCGGCGAGCCTTTCCAGCTCGTCGGTGATTTCCTCGAGCCCAAGCTGGGTGAGGCGCTGCAGGCGGAGATCGAGAATGGCGCGGGCCTGCTCGTCCGAAAGCCGGTAGGTGCCGTCGCCCTTCAGACGGTGGCGCGGATCGGCGATGAGCGCGATGAGCGGCTCAAGCTGACGTGCCGGCCAGTCGCGCCCCATCAAGGCCTCACGGGCCTCAGCGGCATCCTTCGACGCACGGATGAGGCGGATCACTTCGTCGATGTTCGCAACGGCGATGGCAAGGCCCACCAACACGTGGGCGCGGTCGCGCGCCTTTTTCAACAGGAACTTGGTGCGCCGGGTGATCACTTCCTCGCGGAAGCTGATGAAGGAGCGCAGCAGGTCGAGCAGGTTCAACTGCTCCGGCCGTCCGCCGGAGAGCGCCACGTTGTTCACCGAGAACGTGGTCTGCATGTCGGAGTAGCGCCAAAGCTGGTTCAGCACGATTTCCGGCTCGGCATCGCGCTTCAGTTCGATGACGACGCGCATGCCTTCGCGCGAGCTTTCGTCACGGATGTCGGAGATGCCTTCGATGCGCTTCTCGCGCACATGTTCGGCGATCTTCTCGATCATCATCGACTTGTTGACCTGATACGGGATCTCGGTCAGCACCAGCGCCTGGCGGTCCTTGCGCAACTCTTCCGTCTGCACCCGCGCCCGCATGGTGATCGAGCCGCGGCCCGTCATGAAGGCACTCTTGATGCCGGCCCGGCCGAGGATGATGCCACCCGTGGGGAAGTCGGGGCCCGGCATGATCGGAAGGATTTCTTCTACCGTGATCCCCGGATTGTCGATCATTGCCAGCGTGGCGTCGACCACCTCGCCCAGATTGTGGGGCGCCATGTTGGTGGCCATGCCGACGGCAATGCCGCCCGCACCGTTCACCAGAAGATTGGGATACTTCGCCGGAAGGACGCTCGGCTCCTGCCGCTCGCCATCATAGTTCGGCTCGAACTTGACCGTGTCCTTGTCGAGGTCGTCGAGGAGCGGCATGGCGGCGCGCGCAAGCCGCGATTCCGTGTAGCGCATGGCCGCCGGCGGGTCGCCGTCGACGGAACCGAAGTTGCCCTGCCCGTCGATCAGCGGCAGGCGCATGGAGAAGTCCTGCGCCATGCGCACAAGGGCGTCGTAAATGGCGCTGTCGCCGTGCGGGTGATAGCGGCCCATCACGTCGCCCACCGTGGTGGCGGACTTGGAGTACTTCTTGTCGGGCGTCCTGCCCGCCTCGTCCATGGCGAAGAGGATGCGGCGGTGAACCGGCTTCAGGCCGTCGCGCACGTCCGGCAGCGCGCGGCTGACGATGACAGACATCGCATACGAGAGATAGCTCTGCCGCATCTCCTCTTCGATGGTGATGGGCGAAATCTCGTTCGGATTGGCAGGCGGCAAGCCTGCCTTGTCGTCGTTCTTGTCGGCCACAAATGCCTCTGCTGGTTCCCGCTGCGAATCGCCCGCTTCGGCCCTTGAAAAAGGCGCGCCAACGACTCGCGAAATGACCTGCGGACACTAGCCGCAGAGCGCCTCCGGAGCAACGAAATCAGGCGGGTTTTAAGCCGCCTGTTGCAACGCTAAGGGACGAGGAAAGCCGGGAAAATCCGCAGCCGGAGGAGGCTCAGATCCGGCGGATGGACAGGCCGCCGCCGCGATAGCTGCCGTCGCCACCGAACAGCGAGGAGCAGGACGTCTTGCCGCTGTTCCACTTGTTCCAGGCGATGCACAGCTTCTGCCCCTGCACGCGCCACACGCCACTGTCCTGCTCGCCCTTGGCGATGCCGACAATGACGCCGTTCGGGCGCATGGAGACCGTCATGTTCACGAGGCCCATCACATTGACTGCGTAGCGTCCGGGCGCCAGCTGGCGCAGTTCGGACGGTGAAAGAGCTTCGCCTGCGAACGCAGCCGAGGAAAGGAGGCAGGCCGCTGCGGCCGCCAGGAGCGGTTTACGAAGATTCATGCTGACCTCTAAACTTTGAGCCGTACTATGCTGCGGCGCACAAACATGTCAATTGTGACGACAGTTTGACCCGGAATTCGGTGACAAAACTGGGGATTGTGGCAACAAAGTCACTCTTCCGGCAGGGCCTCGGGCTCGGCCAGAACCTTCCCGTCCCGGATGAGTGCGTAAGGATTGATCTTCTCGTCGGTTGTGGGGTCCACATCGTACTTCACCAGCACGAAGCGGCCGTCCTTGAACTGGTATTCGCCGCTCGACGCCGCATCGCCGATGCCCCGCCACTTGGAGAAGAAGCCGATGCTCTTGCTCTGGGCATCATATTCCGAGTTCACCAGCATCTCGTCCGACTCGAAGCCGTTCACGGCCATGGACTTGAGCTTGGTCTGCTCCTCGTCCTCATAGGCGATGTCGAGATGGGGTGCCGCAAAGGAGAGGCGGCGAATGCCCTCCACATCATCGAAACCGTAATAGACTTCGGCCGAGTTATAGGCCGCCATGCTGCAGGCAAAGGCGAAGAGCGTGAAGGTGCGCGGCGGTTCGTCCGCCCCGGCATCGGTTGCCTTGTATTCGATGGGGTAGACCTCGGGCGGGTTGGCGCCGCCTGCAGTATCCGCGGCCTTCTCGCAGGAGGCCGACATCTCGCGCACGAAGCGGGCGCTCACCTGCGCCAGCAAGGTGTCCGCATCGGGCGCGCCCTGTTCCGCCGTGCTCTCGCCGCCCTCGCCGCATGTGGGCAGGTTAGCTGCGCTGTAGTCTTCTTCCTTGGCAGGCTTCAGCTTGGCCGACTGGATCTGCAACGGACGTGACGGCGGATCCTGGATCGCTCCGTTCACTGCCTTGATGGTGTAGCAGCCGGCGAAATAGCTGGTGCCGCCCTTGCCCTTGGCGCGAATGGCGGTGGGAACAGTGTAATAGGTGGAACCGGCGGCACCATCGGCCTTCACCTCACCGGTCAGGACATCGACAAACTCGGTGTCCTCGTAGCCCTTCACATAGGCGTCGTAGGATTTGACCGGCGGGGTCACGAAGTAATCATAGGCGCGCGCATATTCATGCCTGTTCACGGCATTGTAGAGCGAGCGGACGAGTTGCGCCGCGTCCGAGCGGTCATCGAGATAGGCAGGATCGGCCTGTGCTGCAGATCCGCAGGCCGCAGCAACGATCAGTCCGGCGAGAATGCGCTTCATGGTTCGGATCTCCCAATTGCTTCGGCCATAAGCTGCGGCCGCTGAACCCCATATGAATAAGGCCCCGCCTTGCGGCGGGGCCACCCGGCACAGAGACGTGCCGATGAGATCAGAACGGAACCTCGTCATCAAGGTCGCGGGCGAAGCTCTGCTTGGCACCGCCACCACCGCGCGGACGCTCCATGGGCGAGGAGGCGCCGAAATCATCACCACCGCCGCCGAAGTTCCCGCCGGCGCTGTCACCGCTGCCCGGACGTCCGCCCAGCATGGTGAGTTCGCCGCGGTAGTTCTGCAGCACCACTTCGGTGGAATACTTCTCCTGCCCGGACTGGTCGGTGTACTTGCGCGTCTGGAGCTGGCCTTCGATGTAAACCGTAGACCCCTTTTTGAGGTACTGTTCGGCCACCTTGGCCAGCGCCTCGTTGAAGATCACCACGCGGTGCCACTCGGTCTTTTCCTTGCGCTCGCCGCTGTTGCGGTCGCGCCACGATTCGGAGGTGGCAATCGAGAGGTTGACGATCGGCTTGCCGTCCTGGGTGTGGCGCACCTCCGGGTCACGCCCCAGGTTGCCCACCAAAATCACCTTGTTCACCGATCCGGCCATCACACGTCTCCCTTTTCTGCGGCTGTCATAGTCCCGCGGCCCCTCTCAGGCACGGTCCAACTCACCGCCATCCACAACCCTTGTGTTCGCCATATGTTCCATTCAAGGACAAAAAACAAGACCCTGATTCGAAAACCAGGGTCTCACTTTGCTGCATATGCGAAGATGAGCAGTCCGTCCGGCTTATCCACGATGGAAAAGGCGGGCAATCTTGGCGATGGTCTTCGACTTGCGGGTGGCCGGCGCGTGGTGGCGGGCCTTGACGTCATGCATCATCGCGGTGCTGTAAACGTCGGAATATGTTTCAAGAATCCAGTTCATGTCGTTCTCCTGTGTTGCGGCTTCGGAACCGTTGTTCCGATATGTTTGATCTACATTCGCAACCGCAAAATCACAAACGGCGAAAAGTGACATGACGTGTTAGAAAAAGTTACATGCTTTGTGCTACGGTGCCTCCATGGCACGCCGACTCCCCTCCCTCAACGCCCTCAAGGCCTTTGAAGCCGCCGCCCGGAACGAGAGTTTCACGGATGCGGCGGGCGAACTTTTCGTCACCCACGCCGCCGTCAGCCGGCATATCCGGGAGCTCGAAGAATATCTGGGAACGGAACTGTTCACTCGCACCGGCCGCGGTGTCGAACTCACCGATGCAGGCCGCCTCTTCGGCCAGAAGCTGACCCCCCTCTTCGACCAGCTTGCCGATGCCGCCCGCGAAGCCGCCGCCGTGGGCGCCGCCCGCACCCTCAAGGTCTCGGTCGAACCCGCCATCGCCTCCCGCTGGCTTGTCGGCCGGCTCGGAAAGTTCAGCGAGCTTCACCCCGATATCGAACTCTCGATCGACGCCTCCAACCGGCTGGTCGACTTCCATGTCGAGGACTACGATCTCGGTATCCGCTACGGCCGGGGTGGCTGGGAAGATGTGGAGGCCTTCAAGCTTTCCGACGTGGTGATGTTTCCCATCTGTGCGCCGAAACTGCTGCGCGATCACAGCGCCATCCAGCCTGCCAACCTCGCCGACTTCACCCTGCTCCATGAAAGCCGCAAGGAATACTGGGCTGACTGGCTGAAGGAGGCGGGTGTGCAGGCCGAGATGGACTGGCGCGGCACCGTTTTCCAGAACCATCTGGCGATCGAGGCAGCGGAGGCGGGCCAGGGCTTTGCCCTCGGTGACCAGATCCTGTGCACCAACTCTCTTGTGGAAGGATGGCTTTTGCGCCCCTTCTCAATCGACATGAAGGATCACGGCAGCTATTGGATTGTGAGAAAGAAAGGGTCGAAGGAGCAGGCCACGGCGAGGGCTTTCCGTGAATGGCTGATGGGCGAGATGGTGGAAACCAACCGCCGCTTCCAGCTCATCAAGGCGAAGGACCAGAAGACCGTGGCAAAGACCGCTCCCGCAGCGTGAGGCACGATGGCAAAGACGAAGACGGCAAAAACCACGAACGGCGCAGCGAAGCCCCGCAAGAAGAAACTGAAGTACGACTGCCTGAAATGCCCGGGATACTGCTGCTCCTATCCCGTGATCGAGGTGAAGGACCGCGACGCTGCCCGCATCGCCAAGCACTTCGGCCTGTCGCTTCCTGCCGCAGAGAAAAAGTATTTCAAGGCCACCCACGGCTACAAGCGCATCATGCGCCGCAAAGCCGATCCGCACTTCGGCAAGATCTGCCAGTTCTTCGATACCGAGGCGCGCCGTTGCACCATCTATCACGCCCGCCCGTCGACCTGCCGCGAGTTTCCCGGTGACGACAATTGCGGTTATTATGATTTCCTGAAGTTCGAGCGCGAGACCCAAGAAGACGAAAGCTTCATCTCGTCGACCTGGAACATCGAAAATTGACGGCATGGGGGGCCTTGTTCAACGCCCCATTATCGTCAAATTAGGAGGCCAAGCGTTTCTGCCGCGACGGGACGAGTTTTCCGGCCGGCCGGAATTTGGACTGGATGATGGCACGCACACCGCTTCGACTGCTGATGACCTCCGGATTTGCTGCGCTGGCGCTTGGCCTTGCGGAGGCGTCAAGTGCGTCCGCCGGCAACCTTATCGAAATTTCCTACGTGGCTGACATCGCCGGAGCGACCGTACTGAAGGTCGACTACCGCGCGGAGATTGGAGCCGACCGCTTCGAGGCCAGCCTCTCGGGCAAGACTTCCGGCATGTCCAGCATGTTCAGCGGCTACAAGATGGACCTCTCGGCGAACGGCAAGATAGATCCCGGCGGCTTCCGCTCGGTACTCTACGAGAACGACCGGAAGAAATCCGGAAAGAAGAAAAAATCGACCGACATTCTCTGGCAGCCGGATGGCAGTGTGACGATCAGCCGGGAAGGCCAGAACGAAGCTGTGCCGCCTCATATCGCGTCGGCACTGGGCGATGCCGCGTCAGATCCTCTTACAGCGATCCTGAAGATGGCCAACAGCCAGCAGGGCAAGCCCTGCTCCGGCAAGTACCGTGCCTATGACGGCAAGGATGTCTTCGATCTCGCGCTCACCCTTGATGAGGCGCAGGACAACAAGATCAAGTGCAAGCTCACCTGGACGCCCGTCGCGGGCGATGCTGTCGAGAAGGGCGAAAAGGCTGAGAGCTACGGCCTTTCACTCGCCCCAGTGCAGCTCTCTTCAGGCCGCGTCCTGCATCTGCCGCTGCAGATCACGGGCCGCAGTAATGGACTGAAGGTCACGATCACCGCCTCGTCCGTCAACATTGACGGCCGCGAGATGACCAAGAGCCAGAACTGAAGCGGATCAGAAGCGGTAGCGGACGCCGGCCGTTATGAATGTCGAACCGCTGACCACACCATCAAACAGGCCGAACACGCCAGAGCGGTGATGGTAGCGGATCAGGAACTCGAGGTTCTTGTTGTCCGGATCGGCAAACGTGATTTCCGGTCCCATGTAGTGCAGGAATTCGGAGGCTTTGCCCTTCGAATCGCGGCTGCGCTCGAATTCGGAGATGTCGGTCAGCAGACTGACGCCGGTGTTCACGCCAATGGTGGTGTAGACGTAATCGTTCCAGGGCAGGTTGTCATAGCGGAGATAGGCTGCGGCCCACCCCTCGCCCAATTGCTCGTTACCGAAGCGACCGGAGATCCCAAGCTCGCCTTCGATGAACAGATGATCGCCGATGCCCGATGGAAGATTCCAGCCCGTGATTTCATTGACGGAGCCAAAACGATGAGAATAGGCCCCCGCGACCACGCCAATGTTACGCATATCCATCGTCCAGGGCGAATAAAGCGACTGGAGATAATTTGTGTAGGTCACCTGACCCGCGAAAATGGCGATAGAATCCTTGCCGGGTTCACTGTCGCCCGCGCGCGCTGGCATGAATGCAGCCATCAAAGCTGCAATTGCTATGAAGAGCCGGACAAGTGCCACGATGATTCCGCCAGAGGTTACCAGAAATTGTCTGTGAATCAGCTTTTAGGGTCTGCAGAGTGCGTTGCAAAGCGGATTTTTTGATGCGCGGATAAGCGGAAAGCCCCACGAAAGGTGGCGTGCCGGATGCATGAATTTCCGGCACGCCAAGGAGGAAAAAGGCTCAGGCTAGCGCCAGCCCCAGACGTCCACATAGGCCGCACCGTTGCCATTCAGCAGCTTGCCGTAGGTAAAGCTGACGTCCTGGATGAAACGGCGGTTGTAGCGCAGGTTGATGCGGCGGGAAGATGTACCTTGGGCGATCTTCAGGCGGGTATTGAAATGCTCGGCATTGCCGAAGCTGTAGTCCACCCGGACATCGAAGACAAACACGTCATTGCCGACGGCGTTGAAGGAAATGCGGCGGAACAGTCCCTGGCTGGCGCCGACATGCAGGCTGTCGTGATCCAGCGGCCGGACGCGGCGGCGGCCCAGATAGACGGGCGCAGACGCTTCGGCTTCGGGGGTTGTGACGGCGCCTGTGGCAAGCACAGCAGCACCGGAAAGGGCGGTCATCAGGAAATTGCGGCGGTCCATGTGTCATCTCCGTTTGGTGCCCACCTCGGAGTCATTCACCGGCTGGTGAATGAGACAACCATGACGGGCAGCGCCTGAACCACCCATGAACAGAGAGCGCCGCCCACAACTGGCACGACCCCGCTCCCCGCCCTGAACCTTGTCAAGCCACGGCCAATCGCCTAGGCCCGCGAAAACCCGATTTTCCGGCGGCCTCCCATGACTGCGCAAGATTCCCACAGCTCCAGCACGACCAAGGGCCTGCTCCTTGTGGGTGGTGCTGCCCTGACCTGGAGCTTCGGCGGCACCATCGCCCGCTTCCTCCATGTGGGTGACAGCTGGACGGTGGTGTTCTGGAGATCGGTCTTCGCCACCCTGTTCCTGCTCGGCTACATGATCGTGCGCCACGGCATCAGCGGTACGATCACCCACTTCCGCGCCATGGGCTGGCCCGGCGTTGCCGTCGGCGTCTGCTTTGCTATTGCCTCGACCGCGTTCGTCGTCGCCCTTGCCCATACCACGGTCGCCAACATCCTCCTGATGCAGGCCGGCGCGCCGCTCTTCGCTGCGCTGATCACCTACCTGCTCTTCGGCGAGTACATCAGCCGGGGCACATGGATCGCCATCGCCGCGGTGATTCTCGGCGTCGCGATCATGGTCTCGCAATCCTTCACCGGCGAGGTCTCGCTGATCGGCGACGGCCTCGCCCTCCTCATCACCATCGCCTTCTCGATCGCAACGGTCGTGGCGCGCCGCCACAACAACGTGGAGATGGTTCCTGCCGTCTGCCTCGGAGTGATGATCGCCGCCGCCTTCTCCGGCAGCATGGCCTCGCAGTTCATTGTCAGCACAATCGATTTCGGCTGGCTCGTTCTCTTCGGGGCCGTGAACCTGGGCTTCGGCCTTGCCATCTTCATTACCGGCGCCCGCATGGTGCCCGCGGCCCTTGCAGCCCTCATCAGCACGCTCGAGCCCGTGCTGGCCCCCATCTGGGTCTGGCTCATCCATGGTGAGATACCCACCATCACCACCATCATCGGCGGCAGCGTAGTATTCCTCGCCCTCCTCGGCCATGTGCTGATGCAGCTTGCCCCTGCGCGAAACGCGGATCGTAAACCGGCGGTCTGATCCCTATCATCTGTGGAAATCCCGAAGGCTGCTGACACCGTACTGCCAGTGACGGAGTAGAGTCGCGCTTCTTGTCTTTGTTCCTGTTTTATTCTAGTCGCAGATGTCATGGCCGAACAGAAACGTGTGATCTCCGTTCAGGGTGCCCGTGAGCACAACCTGAAGAACGTCTCCCTCGAAATTCCGCGGGACAAGCTCATCGTCTTCACGGGGCTTTCCGGCTCCGGGAAGTCGTCGCTTGCCTTCGACACCATCTATGCCGAGGGCCAGCGCCGCTATGTCGAGAGTCTGTCGGCCTACGCCCGGCAGTTCCTCGAGATGATGCAGAAGCCGGACGTCGACCAGATCGACGGCCTCTCACCAGCCATCTCCATCGAGCAGAAGACGACCTCGCGGAACCCGCGCTCCACCGTCGGCACAGTCACCGAAATCTATGACTACATGCGCCTGCTCTTTGCGCGCGTGGGCGTTCCCTATTCGCCGGCGACGGGCCTTCCCATCGAAGCGCAGACCGTCACCCAGATGGTTGACCGGGTGATGGCGCTGCCGGAAAACAGCCGCCTCTACATCCTTGCCCCCATCGTTCGCGGCCGCAAGGGCGAGTACAAGAAGGATCTGCAGGAACTGCAGAAGAAGGGCTTCCAGCGCGTCAAGGTGGACGGCGTCTTCCACGAGATCGACGCGGTTCCCGCCCTCGACAAGAAATACAAGCACGACATCGACGTGGTGGTGGACCGTATCGTCGTGCGCGACGACATCGCCACCCGCCTGGCCGATTCCTTCGAGACTGCTTTGAAGCTGGCCGATGGCCTCGCCATTGCCGAATTCGCCGACAAGCCGCTGCCCAAGTCCCAGACCTCCGAGGAAAGCGCCAACAAGAGCAAGAACGAGACGCATGAGCGGATCATCTTCTCGGAACGCTTCGCCTGCCCCGTCTCCGGCTTCACTATTGAAGAGATCGAGCCCCGGCTTTTCTCCTTCAACAATCCCTTTGGCGCCTGCCCGACTTGCGATGGACTTGGAACGGAACTGAAGTTCGAAGCCGAGCTTGTCGTTCCCGACAACACGCTGAGCCTCCGCGAAGGCGCCATTGCCCCTTGGGCCAAGACCGGCGCCACGTCGCCCTACTACATGCAGACGCTGGAAGCCCTGGCCAAGCATTTCAAGCAGTCCATGACCACGCCATGGAAGGAACTGCCCAAGAAGTTCCGTGACGCTGTGCTGAACGGCACGGGCGAGGAAGAAATCGCCATCACCTATGACGATGGCCTTCGCACCTACAAGACCAAGAAGGCCTTCGAGGGCGTGATCGGCAACATCGAACGGCGCTGGCGTGAAACCGATTCCGAATGGATGCGGGAAGAACTCTCCCGCTACCAGTCCGACCACCCCTGCCATGCCTGCAACGGCTTCCGGCTCAAGCCGCAGGCGCTCGCCGTCAAGATCGACAAGCTGCACATCGGCGAAGTCTCGCTCATGTCGATTGCCGATGCCGACCGCTGGTACACCGATCTCGACAGGAAGCTGACGCCCAAGCAGAAGGAAATCGCCGCCCGCATCCTCAAGGAGATCCGCGAGCGCCTGCGCTTCCTCGTCGATGTCGGCCTCAACTATCTGTCGCTCAACCGTGTCTCCGGCACGCTCTCGGGTGGAGAGAGCCAGCGCATCCGCCTCGCCTCACAGATCGGCTCCGGACTCACGGGCGTTCTCTACGTGCTGGACGAGCCATCAATCGGCCTCCACCAGCGTGACAACGACCGCCTGTTGAAGACCCTCCTCCATCTCCGCGACATCGGCAACACGGTGATCGTGGTGGAACACGACGAAGATGCCATCCGCCTGGCCGACTATGTGGTCGACATCGGCCCGGGTGCCGGCGTGAACGGCGGGCGCATCGTCGCCCAAGGCACACCCGAACAGGTGATGCAGTCGCCCGATAGCCTCACCGGCAAATACCTGATCGGCCTCGAACAGGTGCCTGTGCCGCGCAAGCGCCGGACTTGGGAAAAGGGCCGCTCCATCCGCGTCCATGGGGCACGCGCCAACAACCTCAAGAATGTCTCGGCGGAGATTCCGCTGGGCGTCTTCACCTGCATCACCGGTGTCTCGGGCGGCGGCAAGTCCACTCTGCTCATCGACACGGTCTACCGGGCGCTTGCCCGCAAGCTGATGGGCGCGCGTGAAGCGCCCTCTGAACATGACCGCATCGAGGGCATCGAACACCTCGACAAGATCATCGACATCGACCAGTCGCCCATCGGCCGCACGCCGCGCTCGAACCCGGCGACCTATACCGGCGCCTTCACGCCGATCCGTGACTGGTTTGCCGGCCTGCCGGAAGCAAAGGCGCGCGGCTATGAGCCGGGGCGCTTCTCCTTCAACGTCAAGGGCGGCCGCTGCGAAACCTGCCAGGGTGACGGCGTCATCAAGATCGAGATGCACTTCCTGCCCGACGTGTATGTGACGTGCGATGCCTGCCACGGCCATCGCTACAACCGCGAAACCCTCGAGATCCGCTTCAAGGACAAGTCGATCGCCGACGTGCTGGAAATGACGGTGGCGGAAGGCGCCGACTTCTTCAAGGCGGTGCCCGCCGTACGCAACACGCTGGAGACGCTGCAGCGCGTCGGGCTCGGCTACATCAAGATCGGCCAGCAGGCGACCACTCTTTCAGGCGGCGAGGCGCAGCGCGTCAAGCTCTCCAAGGAACTGTCACGCCGCTCCACCGGCCGGACGCTTTACCTGCTCGACGAGCCGACGACGGGCCTTCACTTCCATGACGTGAAGAAGCTGCTCGAGGTGCTCCATGAGCTTGTCGAACAGGGCAACAGTGTTGTGGTGATCGAGCACAATCTCGAAGTGATCAAGACGGCGGACTGGATCATCGACCTCGGCCCCGAGGGCGGTGACGGCGGCGGCGAGATCGTCGCCTGCGGCACGCCGGAGGATGTGGCCCGCGAGCCCCGCTCCTACACCGGCCATTACCTCAAGGACGTGCTGAAGCGCGGCCGCAAGGAAGCGGCGGAGTAATTGGTCCGCTATCCGGCATCGGGCATCCGTGCGGCCTTGCGAAAGGCCGCACATTGCGCCTCGGCGCTGGACTTGTCTTCGTGGGTTTCTCCCATGAACGGGATGCGCCTGCCCTTGACCCTGGCCCGCACGGAATAGCTGGTGCCGGAGGTGGTGGAGTATTGCTCGGCCACTACAACGCTCTCCAACCGGTCGAGCGGCAGCGTGTCGCTCCTCCGCCCGAGAATTCCATGGGTGACGACGCGCAGTTTTTCGCCGTCCGCTGAGAGGAATGTCGACGGCATGAAGACAAAAATGCCGATGACCAGAAGTCCGAAGAGGATGAAGCCGGTTCCGACGAGCATGGCTTTGGCATCGGCCGCGTCCGGAAAGCCGCCCTTGATGAAAGGGTAGGCAATGCAGGCACCCCCCAGCAGGCATCCCACGAGCCGTGTGCCCAAACTCATGCTGCTGCCCAGTATGATGGCCTGCCCGTCATCAGTCATGGCCGTTCTCCCAACCCCGTGATGCCATGCCCCGCAAATCGTTCTAGCGCGCGATGACCGGCGCGGCTACGGGGGACTCTTCCTACTGGTTGTTCACGTCAGCCTGCGTCACCTGATAGGTGGAACTGAAGGTCGCCGTTGCGGCAGGCGCCAATGTGGCAACGATCGGTGGCGCGGGCACGGGTGGCGATCCTGTGCCGCTGTGCACGTCCGCCACCGAGACGTTGCTCAGGGTCACGTTGCCGGTGTTGGTCACAGCATAGCTGTAGGTGATGACGTCCCCCACGTCGGCCTTGCCGGGCGTGCCGTTGTCGGTGGTGATCGCAAACGTCTTGTCCACGAAAATGTTCGGCGTACGGGTGATCGTCGTTGTGACGGTATTGGATGTCTTGGCAGGCACCTGCGCACAGGACCACGTCGCGACGTTGGTGAATGAGCCGCCACCGTCGATGTTTGCCTGCGTGACGCTATAGGTCACGGTGTAAAGCCAGGTCTCGGTGTCCTGCAGGATGCCGTCGGCGTTGGTGTCGCCGGAGGTGAGCGTGGGCCCGCTGGTGGGCGAAATCGGCGTGCCGTTGAGGCGGAGCGTATCGCCGATTACCGGTGCGGTGAGAACGGCCGTGCCGTTGTTGTCTACCGTGATCGTGTAGGTGAGCGTTCCGGGTGCGGCGATGCTGGGGGCACTCACCGCCTTGGCGATGGTAAAACTCGGGTTGTCGTTGTCGAAGAGGGTGAGCGTCGGCGGTGTGGCGGTGACACCGGCATAGCCCGTGCCCGCCGCCGTGATGCTGGCGGGAGCGCAGGAGTGCGTGCCTTCGGCTACCGCATCGTCAATCGCCGTCACGGTCACGGTTTGCGGCGTCGTGAAGTTGGCGGAGGTGAAGGTGAGCGTCGACGGCGAGAATGTGCACTGGGTGCTGGTACCGATTGTCACCGTGACAGCCGAACTGCCGGCGGGCGGGCTTGTGGGCCGCACGGTAAAGGAGGCGGTGTCGCCGCCTTCCGTCGCGGACGCATCGGTCACGGCTACGGTCAGTGCCGAAAGACCATAGCGAAGAACGAAGCTGCCCGTGGTGCTGCTCGCATAGGTATCGACCTGGAAACGGTAGGTCTGCCCCGCAACGGCGGTGAAGGTAAGGAAGCTGCCGTAGCTGGCGTTGACGGTGCTGTTGCAGCCCGTCGTGTCGTCATTGGTGCCGACGGCCACAAGCGCATTGACGGCATTGCCGGTGTAAGCCGCGAGCGTGGTGTCCGTGGCCGTCGTGGTTTCGCCCGTGAGATTGCAGGTGGCGATGGTGAAGCGGCCCGCGGCCGGCGCCGTCCAGGAATACCAGTCGGACGTCGTGGCGCCGCCGATGAAGTTGGGTTCGCCCACCTCACCCGTCATGCCGGTGGTGGTGCCCACCACCGTTCCGCTGCTGCCCGTCAGGACCGTGCCCGGAAAGGTGTCGGCCGCCCATGCGGCGGCGGCCGAGGCAGCAAGCCACAGCACCGTCACGCACAGCCAACGCACACACCGGACAACCATGGACCAACTGTCCTTAACTCAATCTGCTTCACTAACAGGTCCTTGGTTAAGAATCGGTAGGCGACTGCCCAAAACGAAAAAGCCGCCCCGAAGGACGGCTTTCCGAAGGTGTTGGCAGAAGCGGCTTAGCGCTTCGAGAACTGGAAGCGGCGGCGTGCCTTGGCACGGCCATACTTCTTGCGTTCCACCGAGCGGCTGTCGCGGGTGAGGTAGCCACCCTTCTTGAGGGCGGGGCGCAGTTCCGGCTCGAAGTAGGTGAGCGCACGGGCGAGGCCGTGACGGACGGCACCGGCCTGACCCGAGAGACCGCCACCGACGACGGTGCAGTCGATGTCGAGTTCCGAGAGGCGGTTCGCGGTCACCAGCGGCTGCTGCACGATCATGCGCAGAACCGGGCGGGCGAAGTACTGTTCGATCGCCTTGCCGTTGATGGTGATCTTGCCCTTGCCGCGCTTCACCCAGACGCGCGAGGTGGCGTCCTTGCGGCGGCCCGTGGCATAGGCGCGGCCCTGCTTGTCGAGCTTGGGCTTGGCGGGCGTTGCAGCGGCGGCAGCCGGCTGAGCGCCGAGGCCCATGGCCTGGCCCAGATTGGCGAGAGTGGTTGATTCAGCCATTGTCGGTTAGCCCCTTGCAGCGTTCTTGGCGTTCATGGCCTTCACATCGAGCTTCACGGGGTTCTGGGCCTCGTGCGGATGGGAAGCACCCTTGTAGATGCGGAGGTTGGTGAGCTGCTGGCGCTTCAGCGAAGCACCCGGCAGCATGCGGCGGACGGCGGCTTCGAGCACACGGTCAGGATGCTTGCCGTCGAGGTAGTCCTTGGCGACGCGCTCCTTGATGCCGCCGGGGAAGCCGGTGTGCCAGTAGTACTTCTTCTGGTCGCGCTTCTTGCCGGTGAGAAGAACCTTCTCGCAGTTGATGACGATGACGTTGTCACCGCAATCCATGGAGGGCGTGAAGGTGGTCTTGTGCTTGCCGCGGAGGCGGTTGGCGATGATGGTGGCGAGACGGCCCACAACAAGGCCTTCCGCGTCGATCAGCACCCACTGCTTCTGGATGTCCGCAGGCTTTGCGGTATAGGTTTTCATCTTTCGAACTCTCAAAAGTGGCCATAAAACAAGAAACGCCCGTCGGATGGGCGCCTGTTCGTGGCGGCTGATAAGCGAGCCCCCCTTCCCTGTCAATGAAAAGCAGCGGATTCGGCCATTCTTTTTGTGTGGTAAAATGATACCTCACATATGGCGTGAACGCCAGGCTCCCGAGACCGGCGGCAAACACCGGCGTGAAACTGCCGGAAAACCGCCTAACCCCTCTGGTACTGACGGATTTTGTCCATTAACCTGCCACAGACCCGAGGTAGGAGACAGGCTCATGCGTTCCGTGGGCTCAAAGGCTGGTCTGGCAGGTGTGACGCGGCTCTTGGCCGTGGGCCTTGCCATGGGCCTTGCGACAGGGCTGGCACTTCACCCCGCCGCGGCAAGCACCTCCGGCAACAACGAGCCCGACCGCTTCAAGGGCGACCACTGGAATTGGCCGACCCTGAACACAGAAGAGCTGGCCCAGCAGGACACCACGACACCACCGGCCGTTCCGCCTGCGGCGACGGCGCCTGCCACGCCTCCGGCCACCACGGCACCGGCGACAACGCCGCCCGCGACACCTCCGGCCACAACTGCACCAGCAACACCCGCGCCTCCTGCTCCCGCTGCCGGGACAACGGACGGCCAGACGCCGCCTGCCGGCGAGGCGCAGACTCCCGAGGAGGTGCTGCCGGACCTCACGCCCGACGGCCAGGGCCAGGGCCAAGACGATTTCAGCGTTGGCGAGATTCCCTCCGTCGAGGTCGTGGAGCTCACGCCCGACATGGCGAAGAAGGCCCTCGATGGCCTCGCCCTCGTGCACGAGAAGTACAAGGACTCGCCGCTCGAGAACTACGAGAACCTTCAGGACTTCGTCGACAAGGACCCGATGGGCAAGGGCTTCGAAGCCGATCTGCAGTCGTTCGGCTTCAAGACCGCCAATGAGTGGAACGTGGCCGTCACCACCATCGGCTTCGCCTACTCCAATTTACTCGACGACCAGACCGCCGACCTGAAGCAGCAGATCGACGAAGTGAAGAGCGACACCGAAATGGCGCAGGACATGCGCGACCGCATGATCCAGGCGCTGAGCGCCATGATCCCCTCCGACAACAATCGCAAGGTGGTGGAAGACCTGATGAAGGATCCCGCCTACACCGACAAGCTCAAGCTGCTCGAGACGGAAGAGGAATGAGCCAGCTCCTGCGCCGCACGCGCGAAGGCGCCGTGCTGCGACTGACCCTCGACGATGACCCCACGCGGAACTCGCTCTCCGAGGAAATGATGGCGGCCCTTCAGAATGCGCTGGACGAAGCCGCAGCGGACAAGACTGTTGGCGCCATCGTCATTGCCGCCGCGGGAAAGGTGTTCTCCTCCGGCCATAATCTGAAGCAGCTCACCGCCCGCCGCGCCGATGCCGACAAGGGTGAATCCTACTTCAGCGCCGTCTTCGCCCGCTGCACCAAACTCATGACCACCCTCGCCCGGCACCGCTGCGCCATCATCGCCGAGGTGGACGGTTTGGCAAGTGCCGCCGGCTGCCAGCTCGTGGCCACCGCCGATCTCGCCTATTGCTCGCCGCGCGCTTCTTTCTGCACGCCGGGAGTCTCGATCGGACTGTTCTGTTCCACGCCCATGGTGGCGCTCTCGCGCAACGTCTCCAGCAAGCACGCCATGGAAATGCTGCTGACGGGCGACGTGATCACCGCGGAGCACGCCGCCCGCATTGGCCTCGTCAATGCCGTCGTTCCGCAGAACGAACTCGCGGCGCATGTGTCGGCCCTGGCGGCGCGTATCGCGGGCAAATCCCAGGCAGCCATCACCTATGGCAAGCGCGCCTTCCTCGATCAAACGCACCTGCCGCTGGAAGAGGCCTATGCCCTCACAGCCGGAATCATGACGCGGAACATGCTGGATGGGGCAGCCTGCGAGGGCCTCGATGCCTTCATCAGCAAGCGCCAACCGAAGTGGCCCGGCCAGGCATGAGCGCGTCTCCTTCCCCCCGCATCAACTTCATCACGCTGGGCGTGCGCGATCTGGCCGTGTCGAAAGATTTCTACCAGCGGCTCGGCCTTGTCCCCCACGGCATGAGCAACGACAATGTCGCCTTCTTTGACGTGAATGGCACCGTGCTCTCCCTCTTCGGCCACGACGCGCTCGTAGCAGATGCCACACTCGCCGCAGATCCCCCACCTCGCTTCCGCGGCGTGAGCCTTGCCTGGAACGGAACAAGCGATGCGGAGGTCGATGCCATCATCGCACACGCGCGGGCCTGCGGCGCAACCATCGTCAAGGAGCCGCACAAGGTTTTCTGGGGCGGCTATTCCGGCTACTTCTCCGACCCCGATGGACATCTCTGGGAAGTGGCGCACAATCCTTTCATCACATTCGATTCCGACGGCCACGTCATCCTGCCTGCATCATGAACCACGACAGCTATTCTCCCGACTACATCCGCTCCGTGCTGCAGGACGTGAAGACGATCGCCCTTGTGGGGGCATCCGCCAACACGGTGCGGCCCTCGTATTTCGTGCTGAAGTACCTTCTGGACAAAGGCTACGACGTCCATCCCGTCAATCCCGGCCTTGCGGGACAGGAGCTTCTGGGGCGCACCGTCTATGGCACGCTCGCCGACATTCCGGGCGCGATCGACATGGTCGACATCTTCCGCAACAGCGAGGCGGCTGCCGAGATCGTCGATGAGGCACTCACCCTTCCGGTGAAGCCCAAGGTGATCTGGATGCAGTTGCAGGTCAGGAACGACGCCGCTGCGGCGAAGGCCGAAGCCGCCGGGCTGCGCGTCGTCATGAACCGGTGTCCGAAGATGGAGTATGGCAAGCTCTCCGGCGAATGGGGCTGGGTGGGCGGCAATGCCGGTGTCATCTCGTCGCGTCGTCAGCAGCTTCACGAAAGTGGCAGGATGCAAAGTCTGGGAATCGGACCACGCAAGACTTGAACCAGGGGAAAGACATGAGCACGACAACGGCTGCACAAGTCCAGAAATACAACAATGTCTCGATTGCACTGCACTGGATCATCGCCATCCTGATGATCTACATGCTCATCCTCGGTGAGGACCTGATCAAGGTGCCGCGCGGCGAAACGCTGTCGCTCAACGGTCCCACGCTGCACGCTTCGCTTGGCATCCTCGTCCTTGTGTTCTCGGTGCTGCGGATCATCTGGCGGATCATGAACCCGGCGCCGCCGCTGCCGCCCATGCCCGCCTGGCAGGTGAAGGCCACGGCAGCCCTCCATGGCCTGCTCTATGTGCTGATGCTGGCGATCCCGATCCTCGGGCTGCTTGCCATGGGCCCCTATGGCGCCGAGCGCGCCGATGCCGACTCCGTCAGCTTCTTCTGGCTCTTCTCCGTCAACGTCTTCCCGAACCTCGGAGACTGGGCCGGTGACGCCCATGAAATCACCGGCAACATCGCAAAAATCCTGATTGTGATTCACGTTCTTGCCGCGCTGAAGCATCAGTTCATCGACAAGGACAACCTGATCCGGCGCATGACCTTCCGCTGACTACGCCGCTGATCAAACGTTGCGCAAATCCCGGTGCCGTTCTAGCTTCATGATCCCTTTGGAGGATCAGGAACATGGCTGAGAAAAAACCGGGATTTGACACCCTTGCAATTCATGCGGGCGGCTCGCCCGACCCTGCAACCGGCGCCCGCGTCACGCCCATCTATCAAACCACGGCCTACGTCTTCAATGACGTGCAGCATGCCGCCGATCTCTTCGCACTGCGCGCCTTCGGCAACATCTACACCCGCATCATGAATCCCACGCAGGCGGTGCTGGAATCGAAGGTTGCGGCCCTCGAAGGCGGCACGGCAGCACTTGCGGTGGCCTCGGGCCACGCGGCCCAGCTGCTTGCCTTCCACACCATCATGCAGCCGGGCGACGAGTTCGTGGCGGCGCGCCAGCTCTACGGCGGCTCGATCAACCAGTTCAACCACTCCTTCAAGTCTTTCGGCTGGCATGTCGTATGGGCCGATGCGGAAGACCCGTCTTCGTTCGAGAAGGCGATCTCGCCCAAGACCAAGGCGATCTTCATCGAGTCCATCTGCAATCCCGGCGGCCGCATCACCGATATCGGGGCCATCGCCAAGGTGGCGCAGAAGGCGGGCGTTCCGCTGATCGTGGACAACACGCTGGCCACGCCCTACCTCTGCACGCCCATCGCCCACGGCGCCAACATCGTGCTGCACTCGCTCACCAAGTTCATGGGTGGTCACGGCAACTCCATGGGCGGCATCATCGTCGACGGCGGCAACTTCGATTGGGGCAAGAGCGGCAAGTATCCCCTGCTCTCCGAACCCAACGAGAGTTATCACGGCATGAAGCTCTACGAGACCTTCGGCAATATCGCCTTCGCCATTGCCTGCCGCGTGCTGGGGCTGCGTGACCTGGGACCGGCCATTGCGCCACTCAACGCCTTCCTCATCCTCACCGGCATGGAAACCCTGTCGCTCCGCATGCAGCGTCATTGCGACAATGCCCTCAAGGTGGCGGAATGGCTTTCCAGGCATCCGAAAGTGGCGTGGGTGAATTACGCCGGCTTGCCGTCCGACAAACAGCACGCACTTCAGAAGAAGTACGCGCCGCGCGGTGCGGGCGCCGTCTTCACTTTCGGCCTGCGCGGCGGCTATGACGCCGGCATCAAGCTCGTGTCATCGGTGAAACTCTGCTCGCATCTCGCCAACATCGGCGACACGCGCACGCTCATCATCCATCCCGCCTCGACCACGCACAGCCAGCTGAGCAAGGATCAGCTGGTGAAGGCGGGTGCAGGACCGGACGTCGTCCGCCTCTCGATCGGCATCGAGGACGTTGCCGACATCATCGCCGATCTGGATCAGGCGATGGCGTGAACCATGCCGGGGCTCACGGGCCTCAGCAGCAGACGATGAAGGTGCCACAGGGCGAGGGCGAGCAACACGAGCGCCCCGCCCTGGTGCACGAGGGCAACCGGCAGCGGCACGCCGAGCACGACCGTCATGATCCCCAGCGTGGCCTGGGCCAGCACCGCCGCCATCACCACCCAGGCGCTGCGGGGACCGCGAAGCGCCATCACCAGCACGTAGAGCACGATGGCATAGGCCAGCAGCCGGTGATTGAACTGCACGGTGAGAGCATTCTCGAAGATGTTCCGCCACGAGGGCTGTGCTGAGTAAAGCCCCGCCGGGATCCATTCGCCGTTCATGGTGGGCCAGGTGTTGGAGGCAAAGCCCGCATCAAGCCCGGCGACAAACCCTCCGGCCGCAATCTGCAGGAAGATGAGAGGGATCAGCAGCAATGCCATCACATTTTCCCCGGCGGATTGCCACACGCGGCGGGTGTGAATGCCAAGGGCCGTCCAGACCACGCCCGCAAACAGGGCGACGGCCAGAGACAGATGTGCCGCCAGCCGGTACTGGCTGACGTCGGTGCGTTCGCTGAGGCCCGAGGCCACCATGAACCAGCCGAGCGCCCCCTGGGCACCCCCCAGCACGAAGATCAGCGCAAGTCGTGGCCACAGCCGCCGCGGGATGGCCTTGGTGACGACGAAGTAGAGGAACGGCACGAAGAAGACGATGCCGATGGTGCGCCCCAGGAAGCGGTGCGACCATTCCCACCAGTAGATGAACTTGAAATCTTCCAGCGACATCCAGCGGTTCTGGATCTGATATTCCGGGATGAGCTTGTATTTCTCGAAGGCCTGCATCCAGTCCGCCTCGTTGAGCGGCGGGATGGCACCCAGCAAAGGTTGCCATTCCGTAATGGAGAGGCCGCTGTCGGTGAGGCGCGTGGCCCCGCCGACGATCACCATGCAGAAGATCATCGCCGCCACCACCCAGAGCCAGATGGAAACGGCGGCGGGAACGGGCCTGTTCTGATCGAGGGATTGCGCAGTCATGGCCGCCACATAGGCCTTCGCCACGGCCCCATCAAGACAGTCGGAACGCCGCAGCCCTGCCCCCTTCGCGAAGGGAAATCCGGGCCCTTCCGTGACACGTAGCGGAAGGCTAAGCAGTCGGCCATGACCATCCGCACCCGCAAATTCATCGGCACCTTCGCCATGTTCTTCTGGCTCGTCTTTTACGCCCTCGTCGTGATGGCGGTGGGCGGGCAATATGTTGTGGGGCACGGCATCCTGATCGAACTGCCGTTCTACATTCTCGCTGGCCTCGCCTGGCTGCCCGTGGCCATGATCATCATCCGCTGGATGTCGAAGCCAGATCCTGCGTAGGGGATCAACGCACGTTCAGCTTGCGGCCGAGATTGTTCATCCGGCCCGGCAATCCCGAGGCGAGAACCTTGAGCCAGCGCGGCTCGGCATACTTGCTCGACACCATGACACGCGGCAGCGCCTGCAGGTGCCGCACATGCTGGGGATACACGGTCCCCATGCGCGTGGTTACGGCTGTGGCATAGCCCGCTTCCGCCGCAAGCCGGAAATCCCGCACGCCGGCGTGAGCAACATTTCCATAGGGGTACGCGAAGTGACGAACCGGCCTGCCGAGTTCGCGTTCCAGCGCCTTGCCGGAGACGGTGATCTCGCGCCGCGCCTCCTCTTCCGGCAACCGCGATACGGCGAAATGATTGAGCGTATGCGCCCCGATGGTGGCGAGCGGATGGGCGGCCAGCTTGCGCACCTCGTTCCAGCTCATGATCAACTCCTGGCACAGCGCTGCAAGGTCGAAACCGAAACGCGCCGACGTCTCCCTGATCCATGTCCGCTGCTCGTGCTCCGGCATGCCCTGCACCACAGGCGAGAGGACCGACCAGGCCGCCCACTTCGACGCCGCAGACCCATCGAGAACGGCAGAGACGTTTCCAGCCTCGAGGCGGCCCGTTTCTTTGTCGATGATGCGCTCAAGCGCCAGCCACCACATTTCGGTCGAGGCTTCGACGAAACCCGGCGTCACGTAGACGACGAAGGGACAGGAATGCTTTTCAAAGACGGGCAAGGCGTGAACGAGATTGTCGCGGTATCCGTCATCGAGCGTGAACACGGCGAAGGGCTTCGCGCTCCGGCCCTCCTCGATGCGCAGCAGGGCATCGTCAAGCGAGATGAGATCATAGCCCGCCTGCCGCAGCATGGTGAGCGCGGCATCGAGAAACTCCGGCGTCGAGGTCAATCCCGCGTTGGGCGTGAAGCCGTCGGCGCTCGGCTTCTCCGGCTGCACGGAATGCATGCAGAAGATGACGCCGAGACCCTGACTCCATGGACGGAGAGCTGCCGCAACGCCGGAGCGATGCAGGGTCTCGAAGGTCAGACGCAGGAGTTTTGTGCCCGTGGACATGAGGGCCCGGACCACATCACAATGACGGTAAGATTGTCTTAACGGCTAGCCCGTGGCGCGCAGGTCCGCACCACCCTGGTCACGCGGGTTGATGCGGATGTACGACACGCGCTGCACGCCACGCGAGGTGAGCGAACGCGCTGCAATGGCGGCATCCTTGTGGCGCGCGGCAGAGGCCAGCAGCAGCACGGAAGAAACGCCCTGCACGGCATCCGGCGTTGCCGCCGAGGCTTCACCGGCATTGAGGATGACCACATCGTAGATGCCCGCAAGCGAGGTCAGGATCGCCGGCATGCGCTCACCCAGCACATGGGACGGATGGGTGGCCTGGCCAAGGCGGATCGCGTGCACCGTGCTCTTGGCATCGCGCACAAGAATTTTCGAGACATCGGCCGTGCCGGCGATGAGGTCCATCAGCCCCGGGCCTGCAGGATCACGCAACAGGTCCTGCACGGTGGGCCGCGCCGGGGTGACATCGATCACGGCGGTCTTCACCTTGTGCGACGAGAGCATGCGGGCCAGCGCAAGGCTGGTGAAGGCCGCATCGAAGGTGCCGCCGATGCTGGCGAAGGCGAATGTCTTTGCGCCCTTCGAGGCTGCTTCCGTCACGGCAGCGGCGATGCGGGTGAGCGGCTCGGACAGTTCCGGATGATCCGAGGCGCTGTCGAGCATCTTCAGCGCGGTCATGAGCTGGGGCACGGCGGGAAGCGAAGCCAGAAGCTGCGGCATCTGCTCCTGCGGTTGCGGCACGGGGGCAGCTGCAGCAGGCGGCGGCGAAGGAGGCGATGGCGGTTGCTCCACAATGGCAGGTGCCACCACAATCGGCGGAATGACGACGTTGCTGTTGCCCTGCGCCACATGCACGCGTTCCGGCTGCGGCGGCGTGGGCGCGGTCTGGCGTGTGGCAAGTTCGGCAATGCGGCCCGACTGCTTCACCACTTCGAACAGGAAGGCAAGGCCAAGACCCATGGCAAGGCCAGCGAGTGTCGTCAGCAGGAACGTCGGTCCCGCCTTCGGGAAGAAGGGAACGGCAGGCACGCTTGCCGTCTGGATGATACGGGCGTAGCCCGGCTGGAGGTTCAGGTCCTGCCGCGCATTGGCGTCGGCAAAGCGGGCCAGCATGGTTTCAAGAAGCTGGCGGTTCGCGGCGGCTTCGCGCTCAAGTTCCTTGAGCTTCACGTCGCTCTGCAACGCTTCACCTTCGCGGGTCTTCAATTCCTCAAGGCTCTGCTTCAGGCTCGCAGCGCGGGCTTCAGCGACCTTCGCCTGGCCCTGCAGCGAGTCCACGACCTTCAAAGCCTCACGTCGAAGCTGTTTCTCGATCCCCGTCAGTTCGCGGTTCGCCGCAATCATCTTGGGATGGTTGGGGAGATAGGTGGCGGAAAGCTCGGAAACCTTGCGCATGGCGGCAACCTGCTGCTCGCGCAGGCGCTGCACCACGGCATTGTTGATCACGTCGGCGGAGGTATCGACCGAGCCCTTGCTGGCGAGCATCTCCTGAATGGCATCGGCCTTGGCGCGGGCCTCGCTGCTTGCCGCCTCGGCGAGCGTGATCTGGGTATTGAGTTCGGAAATTTCCTGCGTGCCCAGCGTCGCGTTCTGCCCCTTGAGCAGGCCTGCATCGGCGCGGAACTTCTCTGCAGCGGCTTCCGACTCCGCCACCTTGGTGCGGAGGATGTCGATTTGGCCGCTCAGCCAGTCGCGGGCCCGGGCGTTGGTGCCGGATTCATTCTCGCGTGTGGAGAGCACGTACGTCTCGGCCAGCGCATTGGCCACGGTTGCGGCCGTCTTTCCATCAAGAGCCGTGTAGCGGACCACGATCACGTTCGACTGCGGCACCTGATAGATCGAGGCATTATCTTCGAGATGCAGGACGGCGCGCTGCTGCTTGTCCATCAGGCGCATGTCCGTGCCGAAGCCGAGAGCGAGCAGCTTCTGCTTGATCTTGCCCACGCCATTGCGGATGGGATCGAACTCGCCCTGTCCTTCCAGCTGCAGCTGCTTCACCACGCGCGTTGCCAGGTCTTCCGACTTCAGCACCGAAACCTGCGAGGCGACGAAACGGTCATCGATCGGATCCGCTTTCACGTCCTGTGCCCCGTTGGGCTGGTCGAAAGGTGTCGAGAGATTGCTGACGAGGATCTGCGCCTCGCTCGCATACTGCGGCTTGTTCACGGAGATGATGCCGAAGCCCGCCACGCCGCCCAGGATGAGGCAGGACAAGACCAACAGCGGCCGGCGCAGCATGCCGCGCGCGATATCCGCGATGCTGAGACCGGTCATCACTTGGGGAGGCTGCTGCATATCGTCCCTGAACACTCGTCACACGCAAGAATAGCGACTCGCCCCAAGGGCTTGTCTGCCGTTTGACCCACCTTTCGGGCCTTATGGTTTCCATTCCATTAACGCCTTCATAACCATGGCGTTTAAGTGATTGTTCACCATAACCGACGTATGCCTGTAGGCGTCGCGCGAGGGCTGACCTCGCGCACGGGTCTGTTTCAAGCGTGGTGTCAAATGCGTCTTCCTCTCCTCCTTCTCATGGCTGTCTCGCTGCAAGCCTGCGCCAGCACGTGGGAAACCGATGGGCCCACATCGCCCGCCGGCGGCACGGGAGTGACCGTGAATGACACCCTCGCCGAAGGCCCCGACGCCGTTTCCTCAATTTCACAATTGCCCACCCGCAATGCGGCAGGCGCCATCCCGCCCTATGCCGCGAAGGGCGAAGCGGCGGCCTATGAGTATGGTGCCGGCTACCGCGTTGGCGCCGGCGACCGCCTGAGCATCCGCGTCGCAGGCGAATCCGATCTCACGGGCGAATATGTTGTCGATCCCGCCGGCATTCTTTCCATGCCCTATGTGCAGTCGGTGTCCGTGGCCGGCATGACCAGCGCCCAGATCGAGAAGGTCATCGTCCAGCGCCTGCAGGCGGGCTACCTGCGGGATCCGCAGGTCTCGGTGCAGACCATCAATCTCCGCCCCTTCTACATCATGGGCGAAGTCACCGCCTCGGGCTCCTTCCCCTACCAGGGCGGGCTCACCATCCAGCAGGCCATCGCCACGGCAGGCGGTTACAGCCCGCGCGCCGATCAGGGGCCGGTGCTGCTCACCCGCCGCACCGCCGCCGGAACCAAGACCTACAAGGTCCCGGTCACCACGCAGGTTTACCCTGGTGACATCGTTTTCGTGCGTGAACGCTGGTTCTGACGCAAAGCCGCCCCATGCGCATTCTCCATGTCTTCCGCAGCCCCGTCGGCGGGTTGTTCCGTCATGTCCGCGATCTTGCCAAGGGCCAGCACGCGCTCGGCCATGAGATCGGCCTGTTCTGCGATTCCACGACCGGCGGGCCCTTGGCCGAAAAGACCCTCGCCGCCTGCGCCGCCTTCTGCACGGCGGGCATCACCACCGAAGCGATCAGCCGCCTGCCCGCGCCCTCCGATCTCTCCGCCATCCGCGAGGCTGGCGCCATGGCGAAGCAGGGCCGCTTCGACATCATCCACGGCCACGGCGCCAAGGGCGGCCTCATCGCCCGCGTGGTGGGCTGGCAACAGGGCATTCCCTCGCTCTACACGCCCCACGGCGGCAGTCTGCACTACCGCTGGCAAAGCCCCACGGGGGCGGCCTTCCTCTCCACTGAAAAGCTTCTTGCCCGCATGGGCTCGGGCTTCGTCTTCGTCTGCGATTTTGAGCGCAATGCCTTTGCCGGAAAGATCGGCCTGGCAGGCAAGCCGTCGGTCGTTGCGCAAAACGGCCTGTGGCCGGAGGAATTCGAACCAGCGCAGGCCAACCCGGATGCGACCGACCTTCTGTTCGTGGGCGAGGTCCGCCACTTGAAAGGCATCGACATTCTACTGAACGCCCTCACCACGCTGCGGGGCGTCAGCCTTACGATCGTCGGCGATGGGCCCGAACTTGCGGATTTCACCGCCCTCTCCCAGTCCCTGGGGCTCGCCGACCGGGTGCGCTTTGCGGGCCGCCTGCCGATCCATGAGGCGATGAAACTGGGCCGGGTCATGGTTGTGCCGTCCCGGAACGAATCCTTCCCCTATGTCGTGCTGGAAGCAGCGGCCGCCGCCCTCCCGCTCATCGCCACCCGCGTGGGCGGCATCCCCGAGGTCCTGCCCGCCGACAGGCTCTGTGCCCCCGATGCAGGCCAGATCGCGAGCCTTATCCGCAGTACGCTCGCCGACCCGGCGCTTGCGGCCCAAAAGGCCTCAGCCCTTGCCGACAGCATGCGCAGTTCGACCTCGGTTGAAGCCATGACCCAGACAATCACCAGCTTCTACACGGCCTTGCAGCGTTAACCAAAGGTTACGGCCGGGCCCTCGCCTTGCTCTGTGCACCACAGAACAGAACCCTCTGTTCCAAGTTGGTACACGGCGACACGGCAATGAATTATCTTCCTGGTCCTATCGAGAAGGCGACATCCGTCGACCTTTCGAACCTCACTGCAACCATTCCCCCCCGCGGCGAAGACGACAAGGGCGCGGCGAAGCCCTTTGTCTCCCCGCGCGTTGTCATCACGCTTCTGCGGCTCGCGGAAATGCTGGCGATTGCCACAGTGGCCATCGTGCAGCTGGCGATCTATCCCTCCCTCGCGCAGGCCAAGCCCGCTTCCATCTATGCGGCCATCATCCTGACCATGGCCGTGGGCGTGCCCGCCGTGGCTCAGATGATGGGGCTTTACCGCCTCGAGAACCTCCTCAATCCCTTGCGCAGCGCGCCGCGCCTTGCCGCCATCTGGGTGTGCTTCATCGGTGTCCTCGCCCTGGGCGCCTTTGCCACCCAGCTCGGCGAAAGCTTCTCGCGCGGCTGGTTCCTCACCTGGAGCGTCTCGGGCTTCGGCTGGCTGCTCGCAGCCCGCTTCGCCGCAGCCGCCGTGGTGCGCTATTTCAACGCCAACGGACAGCTCAACCGCCGCGCCGTGATCGTGGGCGGCGGCGAGGAAGCGGAGGCCGCCATTGCTGCCCTCCAGCACTCCCACAACACAGCCATCACCCTCGTCGGCATCTTCGATGATCGCAACGACGACCGCAGCCCGGCAGAAATGCGTGGCATCAAGAAGCTTGGCACCATCGCCGACCTCATCTCCTTCGTCCGCAGCTCGCGCGTCGATACCCTCATCGTGACGCTGCCTGTCAACGCCGAAAACCGCCTGATGCAGATCGTCTCGCGCCTCTGGGTGCTGCCGGTCGACATCCGCCTCAGCGCCGCCTCGCAGCGCCTGCGCTACCGGCCCCGCGCCTATTCCTACATCGGCAACCTCGCCCTGCTTGACGTCTTCGACAAGCCGCTCGGCGAATGGGGGCCGTTCTTCAAGGCAATTGAAGACCGCGTGATCGCCTCGCTCGCCCTTCTCCTGCTCTCCCCGGTGATGGCGCTTGTCGCACTTGCCGTGAAGCTCGACAGCAAGGGACCGGTGCTCTTCAAGCAGAAGCGCTACGGCTTCAACAACGAGCTGATCGAGGTCTACAAGTTCCGCTCCATGTACACCGACCAGGCGGACGTGGACGCCCGCAAGCTCGTGACCAAGGACGACCCCCGCGTCACCCGCGTGGGCCGCTTCATCCGCAAGACGACGCTCGATGAATTGCCGCAGCTGTTCAACGTGCTGAAGGGTGAACTCTCGCTCGTTGGTCCGCGCCCCCATGCCACCCGGGCGAGTGCCGCCGGCACGCTCTACGAGAACGCCGTTCAGGGCTACTTCGCCCGCCACCGGGTGAAGCCGGGCATGACCGGCTGGGCCCAGGTGAACGGCTGGCGCGGCGAGACCGACACGGAGGAGAAGATCCGCGCCCGCGTCGAGCACGATCTCCACTACATCGAAAACTGGTCGTTAACCTTCGATCTTTACATCTTGGCAAGAACTCCGCTGGCCCTGTTCAACACCAGCAACGCCTATTGAGGCGGCCTGCCCGCGGAGGGTCAGACGAGGATGTAAGATGCACGGGCAGATGGGGCGCGAATGGCCGCTTGTTGCGGGGTTTTCCGCCGAGCAGATCCGCAACGGCCTCGTCTGGCTCATGTTTGCCGTCTCGTTCGTCGTCTTCGTGGAGCCGGCGCCTGTCGATCTGATGTTCCTGCTGGTGCTGGTCGCCTTCTTCACGGGCCGCTTCAACCCCGCCATCACCATCATGCCGCTGATCATGATGCTGCTCCTCTACAACATCGGCGGTATCGGCAGTTTCTTTGCCGAGACACCTGACCCGAAGGCGGTGATGTTCGTCATTACCTCCTTCTACATGGCCTTCTCCGCCATGATCCTGGCGCTCTACATCTCCGAGGACACCGACCGCCGCTATGCCGTGATCCGCTCCGGCCTCATCGTCGGCGCCACGGTCGCGGCCTTCTTCGGCCTGGCCGACTATTTCCACATCGCCGGCATCATCAAGAACCCGGCGATGCCCGGCCGCGCCACAGGCCTCTTCAAGGACCCCAACGTCTTCTCCACCTATCTGATCCTGCCGGCAATGATGATCGTCCAGGGCCTCATCGCGGGCACGCTCCGCCGCCCTGTGCTTTGCCTGCTCTCCCTCTGCCTCATCGCCCTTGCCTTGTTCGTCAGCTTCTCGCGCGGCGCCTGGGTCAACTTCTTCGCCGCCGCCATGATCGTTGCGGGGTTGTCGTTCCTCTTTCCGCCTCGCCACGACTCCCGCATGCGGGTCATCTACTTCATCATCGGTGGCCTGTTCGTGGGCTTCATCGGCTTCTCGCTGGTGATGAGCATCCCCTCGACGCGCGCCATGTTCATCGAACGCTTTGCGCTCCTGCAGTCCTATGACGCTGGCGAGACCGGGCGCTTCGGCAACCAGCTGCGCAGCCTGCCGGTGCTGATGGTGAGCCCGCTCGGCTTCGGGCCGCTCAATTTCCACAAGCTCTTCGGCCAGGACCCCCACAACACCTTCATCAATGCCTTCGCCTCCTATGGCTGGCTCGGCGGCGTGAGCTACTTCACCCTTATCATCAGCACGCTCTATGCCGGCGTTCGCGCCGTGTGGATGAAAACGCCGTGGCAGGGGCAGGCCATTGCCGTCTTCGCGCCCACCCTCACCACCATCCTGCAGGGCATCCAGATCGACACCGATCACTGGCGGCATTTCTACTGGCTGATCGGCCTCACCTGGGGCTACTTCGCGCTCACCGCGACCGACACGCTCCGCTACCCGCAACACCTGCAGGCCGCGAGCGCGCAATGAACCCCGTTGCCCGCGTCAAGGCGCTCCTCGACGATCCCACCATCAAGGGTGTGCTCGGAAAAGGTCTCCTCGCCCTGGTCATCAAGGTGGGGGCGGCGGTCCTCAGCTTCCTCATGTTCGTGGTGATTGCCCGCGCTATGGATGAGGCCGAGTACGGCCGCTTCGCCATCGGCTTCAGCCTTGCCATCACGCTGTCGGTCTTCGCCAACCTCGGCCTCGGCACCGCCATCCTGCGCTTCTATGCGCAATACTCCTCCGCCGGACAAACCCGGCTGGCGCATGGCTTCGTCCGCGCTTCGGCCGCCGTGAACCTGCTCTTCCCGCTCGCGATGGGCGGGCTTGTGGCACTGGCCGCCTGGAGTTACGGGCTGGTCTATCCCGAACAGACCACGGGCTTCATCTACGCAGCCGCCATCCTGTTGCCGGTCGTCGCCTGGAGCGAATATGCGGCAAGCTCGCTCCGCGCCTTCGGCTACACGCTTCACTCCATGGCGCCACGCGACATCTACTGGCGCACGCTGCTGTGCCTCGTGATGCTCTATGTGATCACCCGCCACATCCGGCTGGATGCCACTGAGGTGCTGCTGCTCGCGGCCGGCATTCTGCTCGTCATCGTCTTTGCCCAGTTCATGCGCGCGGCACCGCAGTTCCTGCCGGCCTTCCGCGAGCCCTCGCCGCAGTATGACTATCCGCTCTGGATCAAGACCAGCATTCCCATGTGGGGCGCAATCACGCTCACCTCGGCGGCCCAGCAGTTCGACGTGGTGGTCCTCGGCTTCTTCATGTCACCCGCCGATGCGGGCCCCTACTTCGCCGCACTGCGCACCGCCAACATCCTCAGCCTGCTGCTGATCGCGGGCAATCTCATCAGCGCGCCGCTCATCGCCAAGTATCATCACAACGGTGATCATGCAGCACTCCGGCGGCTCGTCCGTCTGCTCACTGCGGCCATTGCCCTCCCGACCCTGCTCGGGCTTGGTATCCTTGCCCTCATCGGCAAGCCGCTGCTCGGGCTTTTCAATCCGGCCTTCGTCAGCGCCTATTCGGTGCTCTTGATCCTCGGCGTGGGCTTCACCTTCGATGCCATCGCGGGCCCCACGGGCTTCATGCTGCAGATGATCGGGCGCGAACGTTCCTACCTCAAGATCATGGCGGCGTCCTACGCCCTCACCATCGTGCTGCAGTGCCTGCTCATTCCGTGGTTCGGCGTCTATGGCGCCGCCGTGCCCAACACGCTGGGACTGATCTTCGCGAACCTGCTGATTGTGCGCACGGTGAAGGCCACGGCAGGTTTCGACCCGTCTCTGCTGGGATTGTTCGCCCGGAGAGCCTGAAGGCGCCATGGCGCGGGTGTTGGGGGAACCGGGGTGAAGGGGTAGAAAAATGGTCGGAGCGACTGGATTCGAACCAGCGACCCCTACCCCCCCAGAGTAGTGCGCTACCGGACTGCGCTACGCTCCGACTTGCGCCAGCGTGTAGCTTGGGGCCTTCGCCTTGTCCACCTTGAAATTCGCAGCCTCAGGACGCGTGGTTACTTCACCGCCTGCTGGGCATTCCGGGCCAGCCAGAGCAGGTCTGCCCGCCGCCCGCACAGGCTGTTGGCCTGGGCGGCCAGGAACAGCATCCAGGCCAATTCGGCTGCAATGACGGCATAGCCGATCCCGGTCAGCCCCAGCGCCGGAACCAGCACAATCGCTGCAACCAGCAGGATGGCGAGCGCCAGGACACAGGGCATGGCGGTGCGGATCTGGAAGCCGCCGATCGCCAGCAGGTTCTGGTTCATCCCGCCCATGGAGCGGATCGATTGCCCCACCAGCAACAGCACCAGCAGCAGGCTGCCTTGCTCATAGTGGCTGCCGAAGAAGGACAGGACGAAGCGCCCGAGCAACAGCGCCGCCACCAGCCCTGCGAGCGCAATGAGCAGTGTCAGGCTGTTCATCCGCCACAGCACGGTGTTGGCAGCAGCGGTATCCCGCCGCGTCATCGCCGCGGTGAAATCCGGAAGCACGAAGAGCTGCCCCGCCTGCAGCACGAATCCTGCGATCGCCGCAAGCCGCACCGCGACGCCGACCACGGCGGCATCCTCCGGGGCGTAGAGGAACCCCGCCAGCAGCATCACCACATCGGCAAAGGCGAAGGAGACGATGCTCACCAGCAGCAGGGCCACGCTGCGGGGCCGCAACACGCGGGCGTAGAGCGCGCGATAGCTGAACCAGTGCCGCAGCTTCAGGTCCTCGCCCTGCATCGAGGCCGCAAGGCCAATGGCCACGATCCACACCAGAACCGTGAAGGCGGCGAGCACGGCATAGACATTGTCGCCAAGACCGAGCGCGATGAAGATCGCAATCGCCGAAAGGAAGAGAACCGGCCGCACGATGAAGTCAGGGATGTAGGAGAGCGGGAACCAGCGGAGACTGTTGGCGATCATGGCGTTGTAGCGCATGAAGCCCGAGAACGGAGCGGTGACGAGCCCGACCGCAAGCGGCATCACCACCTCCGGCTTCAGCAGCCTCAACTGCCATACCGCAACGAGCAGCACCACCAGAACCGCGAAGACCACCACCATGTGCCGCAGCACCAGCCCGTGATAGGCGGCAACCGCCTTCCGTTCATTGCGGGCGAGCAGCTTGGGCAGATGCGTGCTGGCAAGCTGGGTCTCGCCACCACTCATCAGCAGCGAGAAGAACGCCGCCGCACTCATGGCGATGAAGACCTGCGTCACGTGCTCCGGAATGAGCGCCCGCGCCAGCACCACCTGGGTGAGAAGCCCGAGCCCCGCACCCAGGAAGCGCGCACCCACATAACCCGCAAGGGCGGCGATCATCTTCTTCAGGGTCATGTCGCCTCCCCTCGGGCAGCATGCGAGCCAACGGACTCATCCGAGTGCGTTTGCCCGGGCCGGGCGCGTCAGCGCGTGGTGGGGTCGAGAAGCTTGCGGGCGTCGGTAAGATCGCGCAGCGCCGCCTTCAGGGTGTCGGTCTGTCCGCCGGTCAGCTTGTGGATGACCTTCGGCGCCTCGCCGATGGGGCGGGCAAGCGGCGCGCGGCCCACGGGGGGCGCCACCGCCTTGACGATGCGGGGCGCGGCCTTTGCCATGCCGGGCGGCGGAGCCTTCTCGGCCAGAAGCTCGGGCTTCCGCGCCTTGGCTTCGCCGCGGCCGATGGCAACGATCGTCGCCGCGCCATCGTCCTTGAAGATCTTCTGCACGCCGCGGATGGTGTAGCCTTCACCATAAAGCAGTACGCGGATGCCGCGCACCAGGTCCACGTCGGCCGGGCGGTAATAACGCCGCCCGCCGGCCCGCTTCATGGGCTTGATCTGCGTGAAGCGGGTTTCCCAGAAACGCAGCACGTGCTGCGGAACGTTCAATTCATCCGCCACTTCGCTGATGGTGCGGAAGGCGTCCGGAGATTTTTCCACGAGTAAAGTTCCTTGCCGTCGTCAGGTCTCGTCGTCGGTGCCAGGCTCATGTCCGTTGATGATGTTCTTCATCACCTGGCTGGGCCGGAAGACCAGAACGCGGCGCGGGGTGATGGGCACCTCTTCGCCGGTCTTGGGGTTGCGGCCCATACGCTCACGCTTTGAACGCACAAGAAAGGTACCGAAGGAGGAGAGCTTCACGGAGTTCCCTTCCACCAGCGCCTGGGAAACAAGTTCCAGAACGTCATTGACCATTTCGGCTGATTCAGCTCGCGACAGGCCGATGTCCCGGTGAACGGTTTCCGCCAAGTCTGCCCGCGTCAGAGTCTTGTTGCCCATACGCATCCCTCCCTCAGGTTTGCACAAACTAGTGCGCTTTGCCTTGCCGGTCAATTGCCCGCGGGAACGAATGCGCCTTTTCTCAAGGGCTTAGATGCTGAACTTAAAGCCGGGCCAGGACCGCACCCCAGGTGAAGCCTCCGCCCATGGCTTCCATCAGCACGAGATCGCCGGTCTTGATTCGCCCATCCTTCACGGCGACGTCGAAGGCGAGCGGGATTGAGGCCGCCGAAGTATTGCCGTGGCGGTCGAGCGTCAGCACGATCCGTTCTTCGGAAATCCCCAGTTTGCGCGCTGTTCCCTCAAGGATGCGGCGGTTGGCCTGGTGCGGCACGAACCAGTCGATCTGGCCCGCCGGCACCTTGGCTTCGTCGAGAACCTCCTGCATCACCGCCGCGATGTTGACCACGGCATGCTTGAAGACTTCCTTTCCCTCCATGCGGAGGTGACCCACCGTCTGGGTTGAGGATGGCCCGCCATCGACATAGAGCTTGTCATTGTAGCGCCCATCGGAATGCAGCTTGCAGGCGAGAATGCCGCGATTGGCGCCGTCGCTCTCGGCGGTGAGCACGAAGGCGCCCGCCCCGTCGCCAAAGAGCACGCAGGTGGTCCGGTCTGTCCAGTCGAGAATGCGCGAGAAGGTCTCGGAGCCGATCACCAGCGCCGCCTTGGCCTGGCCCGCCTTGAGCAAGGCGTCAGCCGTGGTCAGCGCATAGACGAAGCCCGAGCAGACCGCCTGCACGTCAAATGCCATGCCGTGGCGGATGCCGAGGTCGGCCTGTACGGATGTTGCCGTAGCCGGGAAGGTCTGGTCGGGTGTGGAGGTTGCAACGATGATGAGGTCGATCTTCTCCACCTCCATCCCCGCCGCGGCCAGCGCATCCCGCGCGGCAGCCACGGCCAGCGTACGCGTGGTCTCGCCCTCGCCAGCAATGTGACGGGCGTGGATGCCGGTACGTTCCACGATCCATTCATGCGACGTATCGACGACCTTGCTCATGTCGTCGTTCGTCATGACGCGCTTCGGCAGGGCCGAGCCCACACCCCGGATGACACTGCGAACCATAAAACTCCTATTCCGCCGCCGTTGCGGCAGGCGAAGATGGGGTGAGCAGCGCATTCACCTGCGCCACGTCTTCGGCGATCTTGGCCACGAGGCCGTTTGCGTACATGTCGATGGCCACATCGATCGCGGTTGCAAAGCCGATGGCGTCCGTGCCGCCATGGCTCTTCACCACGATCCCGTTGAGGCCGAGGAAAACGCCGCCATTGTGCTTGCGCGGGTCGAGCCGGTCGCGGAAGGCGCGGAAGGCGCCCGAAGCCAGAAGCGCGCCAAGCTTGGCAGTGAGTGTCCGCGTGAGTGCCGACTTGAGAAAGCTGCTGATCTGCTTCGCCGTGCCTTCGGCGGCTTTCAGCGCCACATTGCCGGTGAAGCCTTCGGTGACAACCACGTCGACCGTGCCCTTGCCGATGTCGTCGCCTTCGACATAGCCGTGATAGTGCAGCGGCAAATTCATCTCGCGCAGGATGCGGCCCGCTTCCTTGACGGACTCATTGCCCTTGATCTCTTCCACGCCGATGTTGAGGAGGCCGACCGTGGGCTGCTGCAGGCCGAAGAGACAGCGCGCCATTGCCTCGCCCATCACCGCAAATTCGAGAAGCTGGCGGGCATCGGCACCTACCGTGGCGCCCACGTCGAGCACCACGCTGCGCCCGCGCATGGTGGGCCACACGGCGGCGATGGCGGGCCGCTCAATGCCTTCGACGGTGCGGAGGATAAAGCGCGCCATCGCCATCAGCGCGCCGGTGTTGCCGGCGGAGACGGCCACATGGGCCTCGCCCTGGCGCACCGCATCGATCGCCTGCCACATGCTGCTCTTGCCGCGCCCACGGCGCAGGGCCTGGCTCGGCTTGTCATCCATGGCCACGGCGACCTCGGTGTGACGCACCGTCGCCACCTTCTGCAGGCCGGGATGCCTTGCGAGAACGGGCCCGACCTTTGCCTGGTCGCCGAACAGCAGGAAGGAATAGCCCGGGTGCCGCTGGGCGGCGAGCGCCGCTCCCGGAATCACCATGTCGGGACCTTGGTCGCCCCCCATGGCGTCCAGCGCAACTGTCAGCTTCTCAGCCATTCATTCTCACACGAATCATGGACCCCGCCCCGGGGACCGTCAGGCCAAGCAAAATAGAGCCTTGTCCGCCCGAAACAACCCCGAAATTGGCAGGCGATTGCGGCCAGGCGGTGCCGGGATCAGCCGCCCTCTTTGTCGCGGTTTTTCAACACGGCGAAGGGCGACACCTTGGCCGGAGCGGGCTCTTCCTCGGCCTTGCCCTCGCCCGCCGGCGTCTCGAAGGCCTCACCAGGCTTCCGCGGATAGGGATCGAGTTCCAGGCCCAGGGTCTCGGCTGCCACCTCGCCCAGATCGATTTCGCCGTCTTCGATGACGTCGATATCCTCTTCGCTGTCGCCGCCCCCATGGGTCAGGAAATAGCGTTCCACAGGAAAGCGCACGGTGCTGCGGAAAGTCTCGAGGCTGATCACCGACACCTGGTCAATGTCGGCCTCCACCTCACCCGTCACCTTGTAGCCGCCGCCCCGCCAGGGCCGCACGTTCAGGTCGGCCGAGACGGCATGAACGGCCGGCACTTGCAGCCGGCGGGCAAGGGCCGTGCACTCCGGCGCCGTGGCGTTCAGCCGTTCACGGCTGCCCTGCGGCCCCACGCGGGCCACTTCGAGCGGACGGGAAAATTCGGGTCCCTGCTGCCTCATGGAAACGCCACCTTGCCCCGGACGATCTCCTCCGTGGCCTGCGCCTTGAGGTGCTCCCGGGCCTTCAGCACCCAGTCTGCAAGGCGCGTTGCCTCCGCCTCCGCCACACCGGCATAGACGTTACGGGCCAGGGCTTCGGTGAGCCCGCTCCCTTGCTGCAGGGCCTCGGCATAGGCCTTCACACGGCCATAGAAGGCCTCGGACATCTTCCGCACCTTCTTGCCCACCGAGAGGTCGCCTACGCCCATTTCTCGGAGCGAGCGATCCATGTCGGCGAAGAAGGTATCGGTGAGGCGCTGGCGGAAATCCTCCACCTCCGCGCCCTCGCCACGTAGCCGCTCCAGCACGAGGAACAGGTGCAGCGAGATCATGTCGAAGCGGCCATCGATCGTGTCCGGAACAGCCCATTCGGCATAGAAAAAAGGCCGCCGCGCCGCGGCCACAATCGCTTCGTAGAGGCTCTGGGCCGTATCCTCGGAGCGGGCAAAAAGGCGTTTCAGGAACATGTGCTTGTCCGGGTCAGTGGTTTCGGGCAAACGGGCGTGGAAAGAGTGACGAAGTCAGACATGCAGAATTCTACGGGCAAGCCATCGCGGCGGACCTTCATATGGCTGGGCGGGGCCGTGGCTGCAAGCCTTCTCGGAGGCTGCCAGCCCATGATCAACCGCCGTGGCTATTACGCCAAGCCCGGCGCCCTGAACCAGGTGCGCGAGGGCATGGCAAAGTCCGAGGTCGAGGCCATCATGGGTTCTCCCTCCACGACCGCGAGCATCAACCTGCAGGGCGACAGCTACTACTACATCACCAGCATCACTGCGCAGCGCTCTTTCCTCGACCCCTCCGAGCAGACCCGCGAGATCATCGCCATCCGCTTCGACAAGGGCGACCAGGTCGCCAGCGTTGCCCAGTATGGCCTCGAAGACGGCCGCGTCATCAACATGCTGGACCGCAAGACACCTGTCATCGGCCAGGAATTCAGTTTGGTGAAGGAACTTCTGGCCGGCAAGGGCGGCCCTGTCGGCGGTGTCATCGGAAAGTCACTCTGACGCCCGTTGCCGGTTGACGCGACGCCAGCGCTTTGGGAACCTGACGGCCTGACAACTCAAGCAAAAGTGCCTATGGATCTCATTCTCACGGGCGGCCGCGTGGTCGATCCCTCCCAATCCCTCGATGCCGTGACCGAGGTCGGCTTCGCCGCCGGCAAGGTTGCCGCACTCGGTCAATCCATCCCGCGCGGTCCGAATACGGTGGTTAAGGATGTCAGCGGCCTCCTCGTCACGCCCGGCCTCATCGACATGCACACCCACGTCTACTGGGGCGGTACGTCCCTCAGCATCGACGCGGAGGAATTCGCCCGCACCAGTGCCGTCACCACGGCCATCGACACGGGCTCCGCCGGGCCCGGCAACTTCGCAGGCTTCCGCAAGCATGTGATCGAGAAGTCGGAGACACGCATCCTCGCCTATCTCCATATATCGCATGCCGGCATCTACGCCTTCGGCCACGGCATCGAGGTCGGCGAGAGCGAAAACATGAAGCTCATGAACCCCGCCGCCGCGGTGGAGGTGGTCGAGGCCAACCGCGACGTAATCGTCGGCATGAAGGTACGCGTCGGCCGCTATTCCTCGGGCGACCAGGGAGCAGCCCCCCTCGACATCGCCATGCAGGTGGCCGACGCCACGGGCGTTCCCCTCATGGCGCACATCGACGAGCCGCCCCCCTCCTACGACGACGTGGTGAACCGGCTGCGCCCGGGCGACGTTCTCACCCATTGCTTTCGCCCCTTTCCCAACGTGCCCTACTCCGGACAGGGCAAGGTGAAGGCCTGCGTGGACGCGGCGCGAAAGCGCGGAGTCTTCTTCGATGTCGGCCATGGCGGCGGCTCCTTCGCCTTCAAGACGGCGCGCACCATGCTGGCAAACGGCTTCCTGCCTGATACGATCTCGTCGGACGTGCATGTGCTCTGCATCAATGGCCCGGCCTTCGATCAGGTCACCACGCTCTCCAAGTTTCTCTGCCTCGGCATGAGCCTGAGCGAGGTGATCGCGGCCTCCACCTGCAACGCGGCCTACGCGCTGAAGCGACCCGAACTTGGCTCACTCAAACCGGGCTCAGTGGGTGATGCCTCCATCCTCTCGCTGGATGAAGGGCGCTTCGACTATGTCGACGTGGTGGGCGAACACCTGATCGGCGACCGCAAGCTCAATGCCCGCGGCGTCGTCGTGGCAGGCACGTGGTGGCACCCGGCCTGAAGGCCGGGCGCCGTCACTCACACCTACTCACTGCTCCCGGTCGAACCTTCTCGTCAGAACTGCATGTTGGCGCCGACGCGGAAGATGTTGACGTTGCTGTCGAACGAATAGTCCTCGTTGTTGTCGCTGAGACCATCCACCTGGGCAAAATCGAGATGGAGGAATTCCGCCTTCACCGACCATGCCTGGCTCATGGCGTATTCAACGCCCACACCGAGTGCGAGACCGGCACGCAACCCGTTCTCCTTCGCGGTCTCGCCGGCCGTGTTGCCGATCGACGTGTCGTCGATCTGGGCGAAGGCCACGCCACCGGTGGCGTAGGCGAGCAGCCGGTCATTGAGGAGATAGCCGGCCCGGGCGCGGAGGGTGCCGAACAGCGGGCCGACATCGCTGCTCCAGTTGTGGCCATCGAACACCGTTGTCGTGCCCTTGTTCACGTTCATGATGCCGAGGTCAGCCTCGACGCCTCCGACGATGTGGTCGGTCATGCGCCAGTTGTAGCCACCGGTCAGCGTCATCGCGCCACCGGAGAGATCGAGATCGGCGACACCGTGATCACCGGCCCGGTCATAATGCTGGGTTGATGTGCCCCATCCGCCGCCCACGCTGGCACCGATGTAAAGTCCCTGCCAGGCGAAATCGCCGGGCCCGGATGCGGGCACGATCTGCATGCCCGGACCATCATCCTTCAAGACGCGATTGACGTTCTCGGCCTTCACGGCCGTAGCACAACTCACGCACACGGCTGCAACAACAGCCACTCCGCTCACAAACTTCTTCACGACGTACCCTCGACTCGAATGAGCCGTCCCTCGCCGTCCTTTCCTGTGTCGTGCCGGAATGGGACACCCGCTGGGCGTGAATCGGGCAACCCCGGTACCAAATCATGGTGATTACAAGAACGTGTAACACCACTGGCTACACAAGCGGGAAGGCGCAATGAGAACTGCCGAAGAGTCAGTCGCGCACAAAGAAAAAGGCCGGAACGGTTGCCCGCTCCGGCCCTGTCTAATGCATGTGACGATCGCTTAGTGAGCGGCCAGCACCGCGAGCAGCAGAAGCGCCACGATGTTGGTGATCTTGATCATCGGGTTCACGGCGGGGCCCGCCGTGTCCTTGTAGGGGTCGCCGACGGTATCACCCGTCACCGAAGCCTTGTGGGCATCGGAACCCTTCAGGTGCTTCACGCCCTTGGAGTCGACGAAGCCGTCCTCGAACGACTTCTTGGCGTTGTCCCAGGCACCGCCGCCTGCCGTCATCGAGATGGCGACGAAGATGCCGGTGACGATCACGCCCATGAGCATGGCGCCCACCGCAGAGAAGGCCTGCGCCTGTCCGGCAATCGCCTTGATCACGTAATAGACGATGATCGGCGAGAGCACGGGCATCAGCGACGGGATGATCATTTCCTTGATCGCGGCCTTGGTCAGAAGGTCGACGGCGCGGGCATAGTCCGGCTTCTCGGTGCCCTTCATGATGCCGGGCTTTTCCTTGAACTGGCGGCGCACTTCAACGACCACGGCCTGGGCCGCACGGCCCACCGCAGTCATTGACATGCCGCCGAACAGGTATGGCAGCAGGCCACCGAAGAGCAGACCCACCACGACGTAGGGCGACGACAGATCGAAGGTCACCGGCACGTCGGGGAAGAAGGTCTTGAGGTCCTGCGTATAGGCAGCGAAGAGCACCAGCGCGCCGAGACCGGCGGAACCGATGGCATAGCCCTTGGTCACGGCCTTGGTGGTGTTGCCCACGGCGTCGAGCGCGTCGGTGTTGTGACGCACTTCCTTGGGCAGGCCCGCCATTTCGGCGATGCCGCCGGCGTTGTCCGTCACCGGGCCGAAGGCGTCGAGCGCCACGATCATGCCGGCCAGCGCCAGCATGGTGGTGACAGCGACTGCCACGCCGAAGAGGCCGGCGAGGTTGAAGGTGACGAGGATGCCCGCCACGATCACGATCGCGGGAAGAGCGGTCGATTCCATCGAGACAGCGAGACCCTGGATCACGTTGGTGCCGTGACCGGTGATCGACGCTTCGGCGATGGAGTTGACCGGGCGCTTGCCCGTGCCGGTGTAGTATTCGGTGATCCAGATGATAGCGGCGGTGATGATGAGGCCCACCACGCCACACCAGAACAGCGACATCGGGGTGAAGCCACCGAGGTCAGCGCTCATGCTGCCGAAGACCAGCGAGATCACCGGATAGAGCACCACCAGCGAGAGAACGCCCGTCGTGATCACGCCCTTGTAGAGGGCGCCCATGATGTTGTTGCTGGACCCGAGCTTCACGAAGAAGGTGCCGATGATCGAGGTGATCACACAGGCGCCGCCGATCGCGAGCGGAAGCACCATGCCGGCGAGCTTCATCTCCTGCGGCAGCGCGATGGCTGCGAGCACCATGGTGGCGACAGTGGTCACCACATAGGTTTCGAACAGGTCAGCGGCCATGCCGGCGCAGTCGCCGACGTTGTCACCGACGTTGTCGGCGATGGTGGCGGGGTTGCGCGGATCGTCTTCCGGAATGCCGGCTTCGACCTTGCCCACCATGTCGCCGCCCACGTCGGCGCCCTTGGTGAAGATGCCGCCGCCGAGACGGGCGAAGATGGAGATCAACGAGGCGCCGAAGGAGAGCGCCACAAGCGCGTCGATCACCGGGCGGCTGGTCGGATCGAGGCCGAGCGAACCGGTGAGGAAGCCGAAGTACAGGACGACGCCGAGAAGGCCGAGGCCCGCGACGAGAAGGCCGGTCACCGCACCCGCCTTGAAGGCGAGGTCGAGGCCGCCCGCCAGCGACTTGGTCGCGGCCTGGGCGACACGCACGTTGGCGCGCACCGAGACGTTCATGCCGATGAAGCCGGCAACACCCGAGAGGATGGCGCCGATGGCGAAGCCGATCGCCGCATAGGTGCCGAGCAGGAACCAGGCGATGACGAAGATCACCACGCCGACGATGCCGATCGTCGTGTACTGGCGCTTGAGGTAGGCCGACGCGCCCTCGCGGACGGCAGCGGAAATTTCCTGCATGCGAGCGTTGCCAGCGTCGGCAGCCATCAGACTCTTGGTCGTGATGACGCCGTAAACGATGGACAGCAAGCCTGCCAGGACGATCAGCCAAAGTGCTGTGTTCATGGAAGGGAATCCTTGAGTTGTTGAGTTGCCCCTGCCCGACCGTTGGCCGCGGTCCCGGAACATCCATCGGGACTCACGCTTCCCTGCCAAAGGGCTTGGGTTGGCAGCGGTATGCCGCAATCCCGCCACAACTTCAATGGGGATAACTCAGCATTTCGTCGAGGAAAATGAGGGGCGTAACTCAGTCGGATGAGGCGTTTACGCCTTAAATCGCCAGAGCCTTTTTGGGGTGCCGCCACAGCCACAGGATGAGGGCAAGGCCGATGGCCGCAAGGGGCAGCACGGCCCAGTTGACGATGGACCATCCGGCACCTGCCATCAGCGCCCCGGCGGAGAGCGAGGTGAGTGTCGTGGTGCCGAACACGAGGAAATCGTTCAGGCCTTGCGCCTTGTTGCGTTCCAGCGGCTCGTAGGTGCTGGTGAGCAGCGTGGTGCCGCCGATGAAGCCGAAGTTCCAGCCGAGCCCAAGCAGGATCAAGCCCACGGCGAAGTTCTCGAAGCGGATTCCCGCAAGTCCGGAGAAAGCTGCCGCGATCAGCAGCGCCATGCCGGTGCTGGCCACCTTGCCCGCGCCAAAGCGGGTGATCAGCGCGCCTGTGAAGAAGCTCGGCACATACATGGCAAGGGCATGCCACTGGATGACCCAGCTTGAATCCTGCACCGTGAAGCCGCAGCCGAGCATGGCCACGGGCGTCGCCGTCATCACCAGGACCATGATGCCGTAACTCACCATGGAGACACCCGCCGCCACGATGAAGGAGGGCTGCGAGGCGATCTGGCTCAGGGGACGGCCGCTCGCCGTTATGGAGGGATCGAGCCGCGGAATGTCGACGAAGGCCAATACGCCCGTCGCAACGGCAGCGAGGCAGGCCATCGCCACCCAGGTGCCGGCGAAGGTCACGGGCGCGAAGAGGTCCACGGTCTTCATCACCATCACGCTGCCCAGCAGAGCCGCCACCACGCCGCCCGTCATCACCCAGGAGATGGCCTTGGGCCGGAAGGCCGGGCTTGCGAGATCGGCCGCGGCAAAGCGGTAGTAGGAGGACGAGGCCTGGTAGACGCCCACCATGAAGGAGCCGAGCAGCACGAGTTCGAAGTTGCGCAGGAAAATGCCGGTCGCGCCCGTGAGCCCGCCCAGCATGCCCACGAACGAGGCCAGCATGAACCCGGCCCGACGCCCGATCCGCCGCATGAGCAGCGAAGACGGATAGGTGGTGCTGGCGGAGCCGACGATCATCATCGTCATCGGCATGGTGGACCAGAACGGGCTGGGCGCAAGCTGCGTGCCGACAAGGCCTGCCGTCACCACCAGCGCCGTGGTCACTGCACCATAGAGCGCCTGCGCCACCGCAAGCACCATGGCATTGCGCTTCGCCTTTCGGTCATCGAAGGCGTGCGGGCTCACTTGGTGAATTCCGCGGGCCGCCGGTTGCGGGCGAGCGTGTTGAGGACGCCGTTGACGAAGCGCGGCTCGTCACCGCCATCGAAGAAGGCATCGGTCACATCGACATACTCCGACAGCGCCACGCGGGCTGGAACCTTGTCCATGAAGAAAAGCTCGAAGGCGGCGGCACGAAGAATGGCGCGTACGGTGGCATCGAGACGATGCAGCGGCCAGTCCTTGTCGAGAACCGCATCCAGCGCCGGATCGAGCAGCGCCTGCTCGCGCACCACACCCTCCACCACCTCGCGGAGGTGGCGGTAGTCGGCTTCGCCGCAATCGCCGTTGTCGAAGTTGTCGCCCTGGGCCCGGGAGGAGAATTGCGCCAGCGTCTCGCCCACGTCAGTGGCTGCAATGTCCATCTGGTAAAGGGCCTGCACTGCTCCCAGCCGGGCGGCAGATCGGGCAACAGGCGGGCGGCGCGGCGTGGTCATGATGGTCGTGGAGTCCCTGGTACTTTCAATCAGCAAACGATTTACCGCAACGGACGATCAAATCGGAACGATTTGAGAGAGGAAAGTTGCGCCACATATCTCTTGGCGCATCTTTCGCTTCGCAAGTGGCATCCACTTGCTCGCACGATGCGTTGAGCGCGTGATAGCGGGTTGCGCCGGGCTTCGCCAGTCCCGTCCTGCATGGCGGCCCCGCAGGCCATGACGGCGCCTGAGGACATTGGGTCGCAGGCGAGGCTTGTCCCTCCCCTGCCCTTGGCCTAATGCGGGCCTTCTTCTTAACCATGTGGGCGACACCAGTGACCACCGCAAACCTCAGCTCCAAGGCCCTGATGGGCGCCGTCTACATGGTGCTGGCCGGCATCAGCTTTGCAGGCATCAATGTCATCACCCAGATCGTGACCGGCAGCCCGGACTACGGCGGCTTCGGCTTCAAGCCCACTTCGGATGCCTTCTGGCAATACTTCTTCGCCTTCCTCTTCTCGCTCCCCTTCCTCATCCGGCAAGGTACGCGCGGCCTCTTCACCCGCCACCCGATGACGCACATCATCCGCGTGTTGCTCTCCGCGCTGGGCGTGCAGGCCTTCGTCTTCGGTCTCGCCCACGGTGTTCAGATCTGGCAGGTGATCGCGCTTGTCATGACCTCGCCCTTCTTCATCCTGCTGGGTGCGAAGTTCTTCCTCGGTGAAGAGGTGGGCGGCAACCGCTGGATCGCCGCGAGCCTTGGCTTTGCCGGTGCGCTCATCGTGCTGCAACCCTGGTCGTCGGGCTTCTCGGTTTGGTCATTGGCGCCCGTCGCCGCCGCCATCCTGTGGGGTGCTGCATCCCTGCTCACCAAGAAACTCACCGCCACCGAACAGCCCGAGACCATCACCATGTGGCTGCTGCTGCTGCTCTCGCCGATCAATTTCGCGCTCTCGGCCACCGCCGGCTTCGAATGGCCCTCGGGCGATGTGCTGTGGCTGGTCTTCGCGGCGGGCGCCATCCAGTTCGCGGCGCAGTACTTCCTCACCAAGGCCTATGCCGGTGCGGATGCCTCGTTCCTGCAGCCCTTCGACGACCTGCGGCTCCCCTTCAACATCATCGCGGGCTGGCTCGCCTTCAGCTACCTGCCGGAAGGCAATCTCTGGATCGGCATCGCCCTCATCCTTGCCGGCTCCGCCTATCTCGTGTGGAGCGAGAACCAGAAACGCGGTCGATTGAAGGCGGCGTAACGCGACGCAATCAATTGGTCTCCATGGCCGGGCTTGACCCCAAATAATCGTCACCCCCGCGAAGGCGGGGGCCCAGCTGCCTTGTTCATCATGCGCGATCTACCAAAGCTGGATTCCGGCTCGCGCGCGACATCTCGCGTGCGCTTGATCAAGGCGCGCGTCCGGAATGACGGTTGAGAGAGCGCGGGAGCGGCTAGTTACCCCTTCCGCTCGTCGTCGCCCGAAAGCGAGCCGATGATCTCGCCGAACTCCTTCGGGTCGCGGAAGTTCTTGTAGACGGAGGCAAAGCGCACATAGGCCACGTCGTCGAGGTTCTTCAGACCCTCCATGACGAGTTCGCCGATCTGCTCGGAGCGGATTTCGTTTTCACCCAGGCTCTCGAGCTGCCGCACGATGCCCGAAACCATGCGCTCCACCCGCTCCGTGTCGACAGGCCGCTTGCGGAGCGCGATCTGCACCGAGCGCATCAGCTTGTCACGGTCGAAAGGCGCCCGGCGGCCCGACTTCTTCACCACCATGAGTTCGCGGAGCTGGATGCGCTCGAAGGTGGTGAAGCGGCCGCCGCAATCCGGACAGGCGCGACGGCGCCGGATGGCGGAATTGTCTTCCGTCGCCCGGCTGTCCTTCACCTGTGTTTCGGCATTGCCGCAAAACGGGCAGCGCATGGGCTGGCCTCAGCCGTAGATCGGGAAGCGCTTGGTGAGGGCCAGAACCTTGCTCTTCACCGCGGCTTCCACCTTGCCGTTCTTCTCCTCGCCATTCCTGGCGAGGCCGTCCAGCACCTCGATGATAAGGTTGCCGACCAAGCGGAACTCCGACTCGCCGAAGCCGCGCGTCGTACCTGCGGGCGAACCAAGGCGGATGCCCGAGGTGATCATCGGCTTCTCGGTATCGAAGGGAATGCCGTTCTTGTTGCAGGTGATATAGGCGCGGCCGAGGGCAGCTTCGGCCGCCTTGCCGGTGAGGCCCTTCTTGCGGAGGTCAACAAGCATCAGATGCGTGTCGGTGCCGCCCGTGGTGATGTCGCAACCGCCGCCCACCAGCGTGTCCGCCAGCACCTGGGCGTTCTTCACGACCTGCGCCGCATACTTTTTGAAGCCGGGCTTGAGCGCCTCGCCGAAGGCCACGGCCTTTGCGGCGATCACATGCTCGAGCGGGCCGCCGATGATGCCGGGGAACACCGCCGAGTTGATCTTCTTGCCGAGGTCTTCGTCCTTCGAGAGGATCATGCCGCCGCGGGGTCCGCGGAGCGTCTTGTGGGTGGTGGTCGTCACCACGTGGGCATGCTCGACCGGATTGGGGTGGACGCCACCCGCCACGAGGCCGGCGAAGTGGGCCATGTCGACGAAGAGATAGGCGCCGACGCTGTCGGCGATCTCACGGAAGCGCTTGAAGTCGATGACGCGCGGATAGGCCGAGCCGCCGGCGATGATCAACTTCGGGCGAACCTCCAGCGCCTGCTTGGCGATGGCATCGTAGTCGAGCTGCAGGTTGTCCTCGCGCACCTTGTAGGAGGCGACCTTGAACCACTTGCCCGACTGGTTGACGGGCGAGCCGTGGGTCAGATGGCCGCCGCAGGCGAGATCGAGGCCCATGAAGGTATCACCCGGCTGCAGCAGCGCGAAAAACACGCCCTGGTTCGCGGTGGCGCCCGAGTGCGGCTGCACGTTCGCATAGTTGGCGTTGAAGAGCTGCTTGGCCCGGTCGATGGCAAGCTGTTCCGACTGGTCCACATACTGGCAGCCGCCATAGTAACGGCGGCCCGGATAGCCTTCCGCGTACTTGTTGGTCATCACCGAGCCCTGGGCTTCCAGCACCGCCTTGGAGACGATGTTCTCGGAGGCGATCAGCTCGATCTCGTGTTGCTGGCGCAGCAGTTCGGACTGGATGGCCTTTGCCACCTTGGGATCGGCCTTGGCCAGCTTGTCGGAGAAGAACCCCGGGAACAGCGGCTTGACCTTGCCCGGCTTTTTGGACTTGGAGGCCTTCTTCGCCGCGGGCTTTGCGGCCTTCTTCACAGACTTCTTCGCCATGACAGGAATCTCCACAGAAAGGATTGATGGGCCGCTCTATACAACCTCGCGGCGTTCACGCCACAGCGAATTGCGACGGAAAATCAGACGGCGCGACGCCCTGCCCCAGGACCGTCCGTGGGCAAGGCGGCAGGAAACGCGTTCAGTTGGCGGCGGTCGCTTCGTCGGGCGCCGTCTTCTTCTTTACAGCGGCGGTGGGGCAACCGGCAGGCAGCTTGCCATCGGCGCCCGGCTTGCAATCCGGCTTGGCGGCAGCGGGCTTCTTGGCGGTGGTATCCGGAACGGTCTTTTCCGTGGAGGCTACTTTCTTTTCGGTCGCCTTCTTGTCGGTTGCCGCAACCTTGGCATCTGCCGCCGTCTTGTCGGTGGCCTTGGCGGCGGTCTTGCTGTCGCCCGGCTTCTTCTTGGCCGCTGTCTTGCAGCTGTCAGGAAGCTTGGCACCCGCGGCGACCTTGCACTCCGGCTTCACATTCTTTGAGGCGACCTTGGACTTGGCGTCCTTCTTCTGGGCGGATGCCTGGTCCTTGCGGTAGGCATCCCAGTCGAACAGGCCCTTCTTCGGCTTGCCGCCGGTCTTGGATGAGACCGTCGTCTTGCTCGTGGTCACCGTCTTCTTGGTGTCCGGAGCATTGGACTTGATGAACACGGCGCTCGCCGGTGCACCATCGCCACCGTCGTCGTTGTTCGAGGTGCTGAAGATCGATGGCCGCTTCTCGCCGGGCTTGCCCGGCTTCTTGCGGAAGCCGAACAGGCCGCCGCTGGCGTTGTCGTCTTCAACTGACGCCACGAGGCGCGGCAGCGGCTTCAGCACGAAGCGCTGGCCGTCCGGGCTCGTTTCACCGACCGGCATCGGCTGGCCGGTGATGAATCCCGTGCCGTCGAGTTCGTAAATGTCGTTGCGGAAGGCAACCGTGCCGCCCGTGGTCGGCCAAGCCGTGAGATAGGCAAAGCGGAGCTGCGGCGGCGTCAGCAGCTTGACGTCCTTGCGCTCCAGCGTTTCCGCGAGTGTCGATATCTGCGCTTCGCCGATACCGTCCTGGCCGTTCAGCACCCAGTTCACCAGCAGCGGCATGTTCTGCACGCGCACGCAACCCGACGAGAAGAAACGGTTGGCGGAATTGAACATCTGCTTCTCCGGCGTGTCGTGCATGTAGACGCCGAAGGGGCTCGGGAAGTTGATCTTGGCCGTAGCCATGGCGTTGTGCGGGCCCGGCTCCTGACGGAAGTGATAATCGTCCGGAATCGCCGTGCGCCAGTTGACGGAATCCGGATCGATCTCGGGGCCGCCAAAACCCTTGAACACCTTGATGTTCATTTCGCGCAGGATGTCGTTGCCGCCGCGCATCTTCGGAATGAGGTCACGCTCGACGATCGAGACCGGCGCATTCCAGTAGGGATTGAAGTTGATGTCCGACAGCGCCGCCATCACCACGGGCGACGGGCGCTCAGGGCGGCCGACGATGGCATTGTGCTTCGAGTACACCAGGCCGTTCTGCACCGTTTCGATCTGCTGGGCCGGAATGTTCACGATGACATAGCGGTCACCGAGATTTTCGGCATAGGCCTCGAGGCGCGGAATGTTGGCCTGGATCGCCGCAAGGCGGCGCTGGGCGGGGACGTTCAGTGCATCGATGGTCGGGCCATCGACACGGCCGGTGACGGCAAGACCCATGTTCTCCTGGAAGCGGCGCACGCCGGCTTCCGTGGCGGAGGTGAAGATCGAGGCGTACTCGCCCTCAGTCGCTTCCGGCCGCACATAGCCTTCCACGAACAGGCGGCGGTTGAGCGCGACAACGGCCTGCCCTGTCGAGCCCTTCTTCAGGCTGCTGCGGGAGATCTTCGGGAAGCCGCCGTCGGCGATGATCTGGCGATAGCGCGCTTCGGCGGCACGGAGTTCCGTGGCACCATCGGGCGTCAGCATCGGGGCGATGTTCTGGTCGGCAACGACGGCTGTCTCTGTGGTGGCCTTGCCGCCGCCGACGTTCGTCTGTTCGCCGCTGTTTGCGTTGGTGACGACGTTCTTGTCACGCTTGCGCGCGCCCAAGCGCTGCATGAAGTCTTCAAAACCGCTTTCTGCGCGGGCCGGACCGGAGATATGCCCAACTACGGGGATAACGCACGCTGCAAGGAAAACAGCTGCCAAAACACGGCCAAGGGACCGCCGCTTCACCGAAAACTGAGCCATTCCGTATTGCCTACTTTCAATTCGCCACACCGTTTGTACGTCATTATCACCCGGGTGGGTCGCCGTCAAAACGCGACTGGAGAACGGCCAAAACAGGGCAGATTCGCGGCGAATGGGCCCTCTTCGGGCAAAATCCGGCGGGTTGAGCCGGGAAAGGCATCCCATTTCCACTGAAGTGATGCAGATCGGCAACACTGAAAAGGCCCCGCAGGGCGAAACCTGCGAGGCCTTTCAAGGATTTGCAACTTTGCGTATGCCCTGAATTACAGGCGATACAGGATCTGGTCCGTCCAGTAGCGCTCGAGACGGGTCAGGGCCTTGTTGATGCGCTCGAACTCGTCAACCGAGAGGCCGACCACTTCTTCCACAGCCTGGAGCTGGCGGTTGTAGAGGGCGTCCACGCGGCGGCGCACTTCCTGGCCCTTGTCGGTCAGGCTGATGCGCACCGAGCGCTTGTCGTTGGTCGAGCGTTCGTGGTTGACGTAGCCGGCTTCCACGAGCTTCTTGAGATTGTAGGAGACGTTCGAACCCTGGTAGTGCCCGCGGGTCTTCAGTTCGCCGGCCGTCAGTTCAGCATCCGAGATGTTGAACAGCAGCAGCGCCTGAACCGGGTTCACTTCCTTTTCACCGGTGCGTTCGAAGTCGTCCTTGATCACGTCGAGAAGACGGCGATGCAGACGCTCGATCAGGGTGAGCGATTCGAGATAACGGTTCTTGATGTTCTGACGCTTCGCCTCGACCGGCTGCAGGGCCAGATTCCCCATAACTTGAGTATTCATGTTGACCACCTATTTCCTGTTGGCAGGAGCGGCTTCTGTTTTTTGAATGTCCGCTTCCCGTATGTGGCCAAACTAACCCCGCCCGTTTAAGGCGGGCTGAACAGTCTCGGTAAATTTGGACTTACATTTTCTCTTTTGCGCATTGAATTAGCTGAGAGTTTACAGGGGCTTTTCAAACGATGTGAATCAAAGGTGACCAGGCTTTCAGGGAGCCGGAAGGCCCGAAAACCGCCCCGAACCTAGCAGGCGCCCCGTGCCGCCCGGGCTTCCGCCGCCTTCAGGAGCGCCTTGACAGCGGCCTTTCCGCCAGCCGCAACGGCCTGGCGGTGCTGGCGGAGAACCTTGGCATAAAGGGCGTTTACCGCCGGGAACGAACGGTTCCGGCAACGCAGTTCACGGTAATAGGCTTCAGCCGTCACGGCATAACCGGCCATCGCGCCAGAGGCGGGCTTGGGATCGGCTTTATCGACCGCTTTCACCTTGGGTGGCTTCGCCGCAGGTTTGGCCGGCGGTGGTTCGGTGGCCTGCGCCAGCATCGCGACTTCGGCAGTGGGTTCTGCAGTTTTCGTAACCGCCTTCCGCTCTTCGGTCTTGGGCGGCGCGGCGGCCGGCAACGGGGCCACCGGTGCCGGCGCCATGCCCGCCGTGGCCGACATGGCCACGCGCAGCGTATCACGCACCACCTGGGCGCTGGCCGGATCGCAGGCCGCCGATGTGCCGCTGGCCCGGCCCGTACGGATCGCCTTTCGGGCAGCCTCGACGGAGCGCAGTTGCGCCAGAGACAGTTCGGCCCGGGCAACGAAGCCAGTGAGCGCATCACGTTCGGTCTTGCTCAGAACATTACAGCGGTTGTCGACCATCCAGGCATGCGCCAGCATTTCCGCCGCGCGCTCCGGGCCGATGGCCTCGGCTTGCGCAGAAGCACTCCCCCACACCACAGCCAGCGCCGCGACAACAGCCACCCGTCTCATGCCGATCCCCACTCGAAGTCCCATCTCACTGTCATCCTGCCCGGACATGCTTAAGGTTTGCCCAATGCCTCTCGCCTGCAACCACGGCCTTGGTTAACAGGCGATTGCGCAGCAGTTGCCCTTGCAGCGGTTGTCAGCCAAGAATGCCGCCCATGGTTCTGCGTACCCTGCTCATCGCCGCCCTCTTTGCCGTGTGCCAGCCCGCGGCGGCGAGCGAGATCATCCTGCCCCGACTGAAGCCGACGAGCCCAGTGGCGAACCCCGTGCTGAAACCGGTGCTCAAGCCCGTTCTGAAACCTGCGCCTGAAGCGGACCCTCCCGCCGCGGAGGCCGATGCAGCGCCCCCCGCCAAACCGAAACCCGTCGCCATCCACTTTCCGGGCGGCAACGGCGGCTGGCCCGATGATGTCGTGAAGGCCGCCCAGGCCGATTGCCGGAGCCGCCTTGCCGGTCTCGACATCGACTTCGAGCCCATGGCCCCCATCGGCAGCGAGGGCGGTTGCGGCACGCCCGGCGCCATCCTGATCAAAGCCATCGACGGCGTGGAGATCGACCCGCCCGCCGAAGCCAACTGCGAACTCGCCGAAGCCCTGCATCACTGGATCGCCTGGTCGGTCAAGCCTGTCGCCAAGGCGAGCCTCGGCAAGCGGCTCACCGTTGTCCATAACGCCTCGGCCTACGCCTGCCGCTTTCGCAACAACGCCTCCTCCGGAAAGATCAGCGAGCACGCCAAGGCCAACGCCCTCGACATCTCCACCCTCGGCTTCAGCGACGACACCTCCACGAACATCAAGGGCGACTGGAGCGGCCTGAAGCGGCTCATCGGCACGGCGGGAGACTCCGACTTCCTCGCCCGCATCCGCCGCGATGCCTGCATCCGCTTCACCACGGTGCTGGGGCCGGGGTCCGATCCCTATCACGGCGACCACTTCCACATCGACCTTGCCCGACGAAAGAACGGCTACCGCATTTGCCAATAGCGGGGCACAACACGCCGCATTGGTATCACCCTCAAATCCTGTCTATAGCTTTGCCACCATGACCAGACCCTCTCCCGCCTACCCCGCCCTCCGCATGCGCCGGAACCGCAAGTCGCCCTGGGCCCGCGCCCTCGTGCAGGAAAACGTTCTCACCGTCGGCGACCTGATCTGGCCCATCTTCGTGATCGATGGGCAGGGCAAGGAAGAGAAGGTCTCCTCGATGCCGGGCGTGGTGCGCCAGTCGGTCGACATCGCAGTAAAGCGTGCCGAGGAAGCCGCGAAGCTCGGCATCCCGATGATCGCCCTCTTCCCCAACACAGATTCATCGCTCCGCACCGATGACGGCCGCGAAGCCTGTAATCCCGACAACCTCGTCTGCCGCACGGTGCGCGCCATCAAGAAGGCAGTGCCCGAGATCGGCATCATGTGCGACGTGGCGCTCGATCCCTACACCGCCCACGGTCACGATGGCCTGATGCAGGATGGCCGCATCGTCAACGACGAGACCATCGCCACGCTGATCCAGCAGTCGCTGGTGCAGGCGGATGCAGGCTGCGATGTCATGGCGCCCTCCGACATGATGGACGGCCGCATCGGCGCCATTCGCGAGGCGCTGGAAAAGAACGGCCACCAGGACGTTCAGATCATGGCCTATTCGGCCAAATATGCCTCGGGCTTCTACGGTCCCTTCCGCGATGCGGTGGGCTCGGGCGGCAAGCTCAAGGGCGACAAGCGCACCTACCAGATGGATCCCGCCAACACCGACGAGGCCTTGCGCGAAGTGGCGCTCGACCTCGCCGAGGGTGCCGACATGGTGATGGTGAAGCCGGGCATGCCCTATCTCGACATCGTCTCGCGGGTGAAGCGCGAGTTCGGCGTGCCGACCTTCGCCTATCAGGTCTCGGGTGAATACGCGATGCTGATGGCGGCGATCCAGAACGGCTGGCTCGATCCCGACAAGGTGATCACCGAATCCCTGATGGCCTTCAAGCGCGCCGGTGCCGACGGCATCCTCACATACTTCGCCATGGACGTGGCGAAGAGGTTGAAGGCAGCCTCGTAGATTTTCATTTCACTCCATGCCCGGCCTTGAGCCGGGCATCCAGCAATTGCGCGGCAAAAACTGGACGGCCGGGTCAAGCCCGGCCGTGGAGAGCAAATCAAACAGTTACTTCTGCAGCCGCGCGATCAGGCTCGAGGTATCCCAGCGCCTGCCGCCCATCTTCTGCACTTCCGAATAGAACTGGTCGACGAGTGCGGTGACCGGAAGATGCGCGCCGTTCCGCCGTGCCTCGTTCAGGCAGATGCCAAGGTCCTTGCGCATCCAGTCCACCGCGAAGCCGAAATCGAACTTGCCGGCGATCATGGTCTTGTGACGGTTTTCCATCTGCCACGATCCGGCAGCGCCCTTGGAGATCACCTCCACCACCTTCTCCATGTCGAGGCCCGCCTTCATGCCGAAGTGCACGCACTCGGCGAGGCCTTGCACGAGACCGGCAATGGCGATCTGATTGCACATCTTGGCAAGCTGTCCGGACCCGGAGGGACCCAGGAGCTTGCACATGCGCGCAAAATTCATGATCAGCGGTTCGGCCTTGGCATAGACATCGTCATCGCCGCCGCACATCACGGTGAGGACGCCGTTCTCCGCACCCGCCTGCCCGCCCGAGACCGGCGCATCGACGAAGCCGATGCCCTTCGCCTTGGCCGCGGCGTGAAGTTCGCGGGCCACATCGGCAGAGGCCGTGGTGTGATCGACGAAGATGCTGCCCGGCTTCATGGTGCTGAAGGCGCCGTCCTTGCCGATGGTGACGGAGCGGAGATCATCGTCGTTGCCCACACAGGCGAAGACGAAATCCGCGTCCTTCGCCGCGGCGGCAGGCGTCGGCGCCGAGGCGCCCTTGTGCTGGCCCACCCACTTCGCGGCCTTTTCGGATGTACGGTTGTAGACAGTGACTGTGGCCCCCGACTTCGCCATGAGATGACCCGCCATGGGAAATCCCATCACGCCAAGACCCAGCCATGCTGCCCGAACCGCCATCGCAATCTCCCCTTTGTTTCGTCTCAATACGGTGATCGAAGCGCCATAGAGCAGTGTTGACCCCAAGGCCAGAGGCCTTGCAGCTTTTCACGACACACGACATAGTAGCCGCCGAGGGACCAAGATTGACGATTGAACGCCGCAACTTTCCGCAGTTCTTCATCACTGCGCCAAGCCCCTGCCCCTACCTGCCCGACAGGATGGAGCGGAAGGTGTTCACGCATCTCGTCGGCCCCGATGCCCGCAGCCTCAATTCCCAGCTTTCCCACGGCGGTTTCCGCCGCAGCCAGAACATTGCCTACCGCCCGGCCTGCGACGGCTGCCAGGCCTGCGTCTCGGTTCGCGTTCCCGTCGAGAGCTTCAACTGGACCCGCAGCTTCCGCCGCGTGATGGCGAAGAACGCCGACCTGCGCTCCGCCGTGGTCAAGGCCGAGGCGACGAGCGAACAGTACTCCCTCTTCCGCGGCTACATCGATACCCGCCACGCCGAGGGCGGCATGGCCAACATGACGGTGCTCGACTTCGCCGCCATGGTGGACGACAACCTCGTTGACAGCCGCATGGTGGAATACCGCCTGCCGGCGGATCATCCCCACGCTCCCAACGAGCTCGTGGCGGCCGTTCTGCTCGATGTTCTGAGCGACGGCCTGTCGATGATCTACAGCTTCTACGAACCCACCCTGGAGGCCCGCAGCCTCGGCACCTACATTATCCTCGACAACATCCTGCGGGTGGGCCGCATGGGTCTGCCCTACGTCTACCTGGGCTACTACGTGCGCAGCTCCGACAAGATGGATTACAAGGCCCGCTTCCTGCCGCAGGAGCGCCTGACCAGCCACGGCTGGGAGCGGATCGAACGCGGCTGAGCCGCAACCGCACCCTAACCCAGCGTTGCAAGACTCTGACCTGACAGGTTAATTTCCACTCCTGCGTTAAACTTAACGGCCAAAATGGGTCGCTCCATGGCTTGAGACGCAGGGAAAAATTACGCAAAGTTCCTCCCATTGGGGAGACGTCATGAAGAAGTCTGGGTTGCCAAATCCCTTGGGTGCGGCGCGCGTAAGTGTCATGTTGGCGAACGAGCTCGCGGAAGCGGGCTTCACCTATCACACCTCCAGCGACATGAAGGCCTTCAACGACATGAAGTTGAAGTGCCGGGGCATTCCCGTCGCTCCCATGCACTACTACGAAACGGCGGTGTTCACCAATGAACGCGCCATGTGGACCAGCATCACCAATGCGGCGGGCGAAACCGTGGGGCTCCAGGCCTTCCGCTGCGACGAGATCGACACCAACCTCGCGGACTGGTGCGTCACCTACATGATCGGCGTCTACATGCGCCGTCAGGAACTGATGGTACCCACCCACGCCCTGCCGCCTGCCGGCAGCATTGCCGAACGGCTCACGGGCCGGCTCGTTTATCACGGTGAAATTTGGATCGACAAACAGATCAAGAACCGCAAGGTCTTCGAGCTCTTCGTCCGCCTCGGCCTCGTCCTCGCCCTGATCAAGTGGCGCCCCGAGGCGATCTGGGGCCTTGCGAGCGCCCAGATGGCCGGGCACGGCCATTTCACGCGCGTGGGCTACCCCGTGCTGGAGCGCGGCTTCCTGCGCTGGCAGTGGGCCTCCGAGGGCGTCGATCCGGTGGAATATCTGGTGGCAGTGGAGCGGTCATCGCTTGAGGCGATGGTCGAGGAGATCCTGTCTACAGGAGCTTTATGTCAACCGGGGCCAGATCCGAAATGACCTTCACCCGGCCCACGCCGTTCTGAACTTCGCCTTCCGGCAGGATGATGCGCTGGTAGCCGATCCAGCCCACCTCGCCGTCCGGCCGCACGAGAGCCGCCAGCACGTGGTCGTAGTGGGGCTTGCCCGATTGCAGCACGTCGAAATAGGACCGCGAGACGATGCGGTCGTAGTTGTGGCCGGTTTGGCACGGGAATGACACGGGCGAGACGCCCCAGATCTTGGCCACGAGCGAGTCGCGGCCGACGCTTTCCACCGTCACCAGCTCGCGGTTGGTGTCGATCACGCAGGTGATGGCAGAATCATCCGTACCCGGACCTTGTTCGAGGGCATTGCGCAGGCGCTCGCTCATGCCATCGGGCTTGGGATCGAAAGACGCGACATAGGCCCGCTCGGCGAAACGCACGTCGCTCTTGGCCAACAGTTCCTCGAGGCGGCGGCGGGCGTCGACAACGCTGTCCATGGTCTCTTCGAACCAGCCGGCGTTGAAATAGCGCAGCGTGACGGGCGGCACGCAGGTCGAGATGAATTCAGTGAGGAAGTAGAGCGAGGCCCAGTTGGCGCCGAACATCACCCAGCTGACGCTGGTGCCGCTGGGTCCTGTTTCCAGTTTGACCAGGCTGTGTTCGTGAAGGAGCTTGCGATCGGATATGAAACCGCCGTCAGGCCTTGTCGGCCTTTGACAGAACGTTCCCTTGTCGATCCACAATTCAAGATTGCTCATGAGTCCGCACGGCGAAGTGATTGCATCAGCGGTGACCCACCCAGAAAAAGGCCTCCTTTTCTGTTACTAATTGGCAAAGGGAAATAAGCGGTTAAAGTTTTGGCCGCATTTGTCGCAACTTGAGCGGCAGGGCTCGCCCCCGGATTGAGGCCGCTTCCGTCCTGCCCGCCGCCCCTTGCCATGGTTCAGCCGCCCACGAACTTGTTGTTCTTGGGGAAGCCCTTGGGCGGCAACCGGCCCGCCTGGGCCCGCTCGCCCTTCCACTCGCCCAAGTCGGTGACGTTGAACTCACGCCCCGAACTGTCGGACCAGGTCAGGCCTTCCTTCATCTTGAAGGCCCGCGCATCGCTCAGGCCGCCATCCTTGAACTTCTGCAGGCGGACACCCTTTCCGCGAGCCATTTCAGGTACTTCCGAGATTTTCAGGATGAGCATCTTGCGGTTCTCGCCGATCGTGGCGACGTGGTCGGAGCCCTCCGGCACCGGCACGCAGACCTGCGCCTCGACAGGTGCCTTCACGTTCAGCACCTGCTTGCCCTTGCGGGTGTTGGCCACGCACTCGTCTTCCGCCACGATGAAGCCGTCGGCCTCGCTCGAGGCAAGCAGCCGCTTTGCCCCGGGCTGGTAGACGAACAGCGCCACGATCTGGTCGGCGGCATCCACATCCGCGATGAGGCGCACCGGTTCGCCATGGCCGCGGCCGCCCGGCAGCTTCGAAGCATCGAGGGTGAAGAACTTGCCCGACGACGAGAGCAGCATGATCTTGTCGGTGGTCATGGCCTTCACCACGAACTTCTCGCGGTCGCCATCCTTGTAGGTGAGCCCCGATGTATCCTCGAGGTGGCCCTTCATGGCGCGGATCCAGGCCTTCTCTGAGCAGACCACGGTGATCGGCTCCTTCTCGGTCAGCATCTCCTCGAGATCGGCTTCCACGTCGGGGGCTTCCGCGAAGTCCGTGCGGCGGCGGCCGAGCGGCGTTTTCTTGGAGAACTTCTCCTTGATGCCCTTGATCTCCTCGCCGATCTTCGTCCACTGCAGCTCATCCGACTTGAGCAGGCCCTTGAGGCCCTTCTGCTCCTTGATGAGGGAGTCGTTCTCGCGGCGGATCTCCATCTCCTCGAGCTTGCGCAGGGCGCGGAGCCGCATGTTGAGGATCGCTTCCGCCTGCACGTCGGTCAGTTCGAAGCGCTTCATCAGCGCCGGTTTCGGCTCATCCTCCTCGCGGATGATGCGGATCACCTCGTCGAGGTTGAGATAGGCGATGAGATAGCCGCCGAGCACTTCCAGCCGCCGCGCGATTTCGGCGAGGCGGAAGTTGGTGCGGCGGACCAGCACCTCCTTGCGGTGATCCAGCCATTCGCGCAACACATCGCGCAGGCTCATCACCTTCGGCACCTTGCCGCCCGAGAGCACGTTCATGTTGAGCGGAATGCGCGACTCGAATTCGGTGTTGCGGAAAAGCTGCTCCATCAGCAGCGTGGCATCCACGTTCCGCGTCTTGGGTTCGATGACGATGCGGATGTCCTCGGCGGATTCATCGCGGATGTCGCCGATCAGCGGCAGCTTGCGATCCGTCATGAGTTCCGCGACGCGCTCGATCAGCTTCGACTTCTGCACCATGTACGGAATTTCAGTGACGACAATCTGCCAGCCGCCACGCCCCACGTCTTCCTGGCTCCAGCGGGCGCGCACGCGGAAGGCGCCCTTGCCCGTCTTGTAGGCCTCGATCACCGACTCCCGCGAGTCGATGACGATGCCGCCCGTGGGGAAATCGGGTCCGACGACAAACTGCGTCAGCTTCTCCACGCTGGCACCGGGCGTCTTGATCAGATGCAGGGCCGCATCGCACAGCTCGGCCGCGTTGTGGGGCGGTATCGACGTCGCCATGCCGACGGCGATGCCGGTGGCGCCATTTGCAAGAAGATTGGGGAATGCGCCGGGCAGCACCACGGGTTCCTGCACCGAGCCGTCGTAGTTCGGGCGGAAGTCCACCGTGTCTTCGTCGATGCCGTCGAGCAGCAGGCCCGCCACATCGGTCATGCGCGCTTCGGTGTAGCGGTAGGCCGCCGCACCATCGCCGTCGATGTTGCCGAAGTTGCCCTGCCCGTCCACCAGCGGATAGCGCGAGGAGAAATCCTGCGCGAGGCGCACGAGCGCGTCATAGATCGACTGGTCACCATGGGGGTGATAGCCGCCCATCACGTCGCCCACGATCTTCGCCGACTTCTTGAAGGCGGCGCTGGGGTCGAGCCGCAGAAGCCGCATGACGTGCAGCAGGCGGCGGTGCACCGGCTTCAGGCCGTCACGCACATCGGGCAGTGCCCGGTGCATGATGGTCGACAGGGCATATGCGAGGTAGCGCTCTTCAAGCGCCTGCTTCAGTTCCACGGGCTCGATGTCGGGGGCCCGGGGCGGGGGCGGAACGTGTTTGCTCATGATTCGCTGATTATAGCGCATCGTGCGGGCAAGAAGCTTCGCTCACGACGCAAAAGATGCGCAAAAACAAAGGAATGTCGGGGCATTTAAACCCGGACGACGATCACCTTCACGACCGGCTTCTTGCCCCACTGGGCCTCGGCAGCGCGGCGGATCGAGAGGCGCACCGTCTCCTCCACCGTCGGCGTATCCTTGCGGCGGGGCTTGGGCAGCGAGGTGTAGGCCTTCTCGGCGGCGACCATCAGCTCGTCCGACAATCCCTCCGGCACGCCATCGAGAATGATCGACACGTCATCGGCGAGGTCGAGGCGGTCATCCACCAGCACGGTTGCAATCACCATCCCGACGAAGGAGAGCTTGCGCCGCTGCTTGGCGGGGCCATCCACGCCGGGCACGATCAGGTTGCCATCCACGTGCAAGACGCCGGAGGGCGCCTCATCGATCAGCGCCGCGGGGCCGGGCGCCAGCCGCGCCACCTGCCCGTCCGCCACCACGAGCGTTTGCGCAATGCCCTTCTCGCTCCCGAACTTCGCATGGGCCCGCAAGTGCCGCGCTTCGCCATGCATGGGGATCAGCGCCTTGGGCTTCACCCAGCCATACATCTGTTCGAGTTCGCCCTGCCGGGGGTGGCCGGAGGAATGGATCGAGGGCACGTCCTCGCCGGTGATCACATCCACATCGAGGCGGGCGAGATTGTTGACGACGCTGCCCACCTCCTTCTCGTTTCCGGGAATGGTGCGGGCCGAGAAGATCACGAGGTCGCCCTTCTCGAGCGCGATGTTGGGATGGTTGTCCTCCGCGATGCGGGCAATGGCGGCGCGCGGCTCGCCCTGGCTTCCGGTGCAGAGCAGCATGATCTTGTCGGGCGGCAGGTAACCGAACTCACCCTCATCGAGGAAGGCGCCGGTGTTCTCGATCAGGCCACAGATGCGCGCCGCCTCGATCGTATTGCGCATGGCGCGGCCGGCGATCACCACCTCGCGGCCGTTGGCCCGCGCGGCGCGCACGGCGGAGGCGATGCGCTCCACATGCGAGGCGAAGGTCGTCACCGCCACGCGGCCCGGCGCATGGCGAATGATTTCAGCGAGCGTGGAAGACACTTCCGATTCCGAAATCGAGTTGCCCTCGCGCAGCACGTTGGTGGAATCGCAGATGAAGGCGTCCACGCCCTCCTTGCCGATCTCGATGAAGCGCTTCTCGTTGAAGGGCTTGCCCAGAACCGGCGTGCGGTCGATCTTCCAGTCGCCGGAGTGCAGCACCTTGCCGTGCTCGGTCTTGATGTAGAGGGCATGGGACTGCGGGATGGAGTGTGTGACCTCGACATACTCCACCGTGAAGGGCCCCGCCTTGAAGGGCTTGCCCGGCTGATGCACGATCACCGGCACCTCGCCATCGAGCCCGTGTTCCTTGAGCTTGAGCTTCAGCAGCTCTGCTGCAAATGGCGTGCAGTGGACGTCGCATTCGAGCTGTGGCCAGAGCCACGGCACCGCACCAATGTGGTCCTCATGGGCATGGGTGATCACAAGCCCGCAGAGATCGCGCTTGTTCGACGTGATGAAGCCCACATCCGGCAGGATCACGTCCACGCCCGGCTCGGCATCGCCACCGAACTTCACGCCGAGGTCGACCATCAGCCAGCTGCGTTCCTCTGCCGGCCCCACGCCATAGCAGTAGCAGTTCATGCCGATTTCGTTCGTGCCGCCGAGCGGCAGGAACACAAGTCCCTGGTCTTCTGATTTGCGGCGCTTTGCGCTCATGGGTCTGCCGTTGTGAAGGTTACATCGCCTGCATAGATGGTTTCTTGCCCGCCGTCTGCCGTTGTCACGATCAGGGCTCCGTCGCTGCCCAGCCCGCTGAAACGGCCAAGGATGGTGCGCGCCCCCTGCACCACCTGCACCGGCTGGTGCAGGCCATGGGCACGCTCGTTCCACGCCGCCATGATGGCGGCAAATCCGGCGCCCTCGCGCCACTGGGCAAGCCGTTCGGTGAGCGCCTTGGAATAGACCTCGAAGACAGCCGCCACATCCGCCGAGGGGGCAAAGCGCCCGAGGTGGGCCGTGCGGTAAGGCAATCCCTCCGGGCTGTGGGCCACGTTGATGCCGGTGCCGATCACCACCTGTCCGCCCTCTGCCGTTTCGCAGAGAATGCCCGAAACCTTGGCCCCCTGGAGCAGGCAGTCGTTCGGCCACTTCAGCCGCGCCGCATCCGCGCCGCAAAACGCCGCCACGGTGTCATGCACGGCAAGTGCCGTCACGAAGGAGACCTGCGGCACGGCGGCGGCGGATGCCGCAATCGGCAGCAGCAGCGAGGCATAGAGGTTGCCGGGCGCAGACACCCAGTTGCGTCCGAGGCGGCCCCTGCCCCCGGTCTGCTCATCGGACAGGACCCAGAGCGGCCCCCGCGTTCCGGCGGAGGCAAGGCGCTGGGCCTCGAGATTGGTGGAGTCGATCGTCGCGAAGCGGCGAACGGGAATGGTGCCGGTCACAGAGCCTCAGTGCAGCGACAGCGCGGCCGCCGCGGCGAGCGCCAGCAGCGGCTGGGCCACGACGACGAAGCCGAGCGAGAAGATGCCGGAGGCATAGGCCACCGTCTTCACCTCGCCATCCATGGCGTCAAAAGCCGGAGCGGGCTCGTCGAAGTAGATGGTCTTGACGATGCGCAGGTAATAGTAGGCGCCCACGACGCTGGCGATCACGCCGATGATGGCAAGGGCCCAGAGCCCCGCCTTCACCGCCGCCATGAAGACGAAGAGCTTGCCGAAGAAACCCGCCAGCGGCGGAATGCCGGCAAGCGAGAACATCAGCATGGAGAAGATGAAGGCCAGCCCCTTGTTGGTGCGGGCGAGGCCCGAAAGGTCCGAGATGGTTTCAACCGAACGTCCGTCGCGGCGCATGGCCAGCACGCAGGCGAACACGCCAACCGTGGTGAGCAGGTAGATCAGCATGTAGATCACAACGCCCTGCACGCCCTCGTCGCTGCCGGCGGCAAGGCCCACGAGCGCATAGCCCATGTGGCCGATCGAGGAATAGGCCAACAGGCGCTTGATGTTCGTCTGGCCGATGGCGGCGAAGGCACCCAGTACCATGGAGGCGAGCGAAACGAAGACAACGATCTGCTGCCAGTCCTTCACAATGGGCGCGAAGGGCCCGGTGAGAACTCGTATGAACAGCGCCATGGCCGCGATCTTGGGTGCCGCCGCAAAGAAGGCAGTGACCGGCGTGGGCGCGCCTTCATAGACGTCCGGCGTCCACATGTGGAAGGGCACCGCCGAGACCTTGAAGGCAAGGCCCGAGATGATGAACACGAGGCCGAAGATCACGCCGAGGCTCGAGCCCGTCTGGCCGAGCGCCGCGGCAATGGCGGTGAACTGGGTCGAACCGGTAAAGCCGTAGACGAGTGAGGCGCCATAGAGCAGCATGCCCGAGGAGAGCGCCCCCAGCACGAAGTACTTGAGGCCCGCTTCCGACGACTTGGAGTCGTCACGGTTGATGGCGGCGACCACGTAGAGGGCCAGCGACTGAAGCTCGAGGCCCATGTAGAGCGAGATCAGGTCACCCGCCGAAATCATCATCATCATGCCGGTGGTGGCAAGCAGGATGAGCACCGGATATTCGAAGCGCGCCATTCCGACCCGGCCGAGGAAGCGGCCGGAGAGGATGATGGCGATTGCCGAACCGCCCATGGCCAGCACCTTCATCAGGCGGGCGAAGTCGTCCACCACGAAGGAGCCACCGAAGGCCGTGACCTTGCCCGTGCCCGTGCCCCAGATCACCACCGACATCGATACGATGAGGGCAATCACGGCGCCGGAGGCCACCGTGCCGAAGGCCTCGCGGCGGCTGAACACGCCGAGCAACAGCAGCACCATCGCCAGCACGGCGAGCAGGATCTCCGGAGCAGCGGCGGCGGCATCAGCCTGTTGAAGGAAGGTCATCATGGGGTCACTTCATCGTAAGGGTGATGGTGTCGATGTGGGCGGCGGCCACCTGCACGGACTTGAGCAGGTTCTCGATCGAGGCCGCCACGGTGTCGAGGATCGGCGCCGGATAGACACCGAAGAAGAGCGTCAGCACCACGAGCGGCGCCAGCGTGGCAAGCTCGCGGGGTGTCATGTCGGGCATCCAGGTGAGCGAGCTCTTCTCAAGCTTGCCGAAGACCACGCGGCGGTAAAGCCACAGCGCATAGCCCGCCGAGAGGATCACACCCGTGGTGGCGAAGAAGGCCACCCAGGTATTGTTCTGGAAGGTGCCGAGCAGCGTCAGGAATTCGCCAACGAAGCCGGAGGAGCCCGGCAGGCCCACGTTCGCCATGGTGAAGAGCATGAACACAGCCGCATAGAGCGGCATGCGGTTCACAAGCCCGCCATAGGCGGCGATCTCGCGGGTGTGCATGCGGTCGTACACCACGCCCACGCAGAGGAACAGCGCGCCCGAAACGAGGCCGTGGCTGATCATCTGGAACATGGCGCCGTCGATGCCCTGACGGGTCAGCGAGAAGATGCCCATGGTGACGAAGCCCATGTGCGCCACCGACGAATAGGCGATGAGCTTCTTCATGTCCTCCTGCATGAGGGCGACGAGCGAAGTGTAGACGATCGCCACCACCGACAGCACATAGACGAAGTTCTGGAAGTAGAGGCTCGCATCCGGGAACATCGGCAGCGAGAAGCGCAGGAAGCCGTAGCCACCCATCTTCAGCAGGATCGCTGCCAGGATGACGGAGCCTGCCGTGGGCGCTTCCACGTGCGCATCGGGCAGCCAGGTGTGCACCGGCCACATCGGCATCTTCACCGCGAAGGATGCGAAGAAGGCGAGCCACAGCCACGTCTGCATTTCCGGCGGGAAGGCCTTGGGCGTTGCCAGCAGGGTTGCGATGTCGGTCGTGCCCGCATGCCAGTACATTGCGATGATGGCGAGCAGCATCAGCACCGAGCCGAGCAGCGTGTAGAGGAAGAACTTGAACGAGGCATAGACGCGCCGCGGCCCGCCCCAGATGCCGATGATCAGGAACATCGGGATGAGGCCCGCTTCGAACAGCACGTAGAACAGCACCAGGTCGAGCGCCACGAAGACGCCGATCATCAGCGTTTCCAGCACGAGGAAGGCGATCATGTATTCGCGCACCCGCTTCTCGACGTGCCACGAGGCAAGGATGCAGATCGGCATCAGGAAGGTGGTGAGCATGACGAGCGGCATGGAAATGCCGTCGACGCCGAGCTTGTAGGTGGCAAGGCCGCCCATCCAGGCATGGGTTTCAACAAGCTGGAAGCCGTGGTCCGCCATGGTGAAGTTGAGCGGAATGAGGATCGACACCGCGAAGGTGATGAGCGTCGTCCACAGCGCCGTGTAGCGGGCGCGGCGGGCGGTCGCCTCCTCGTCGGAACCGGTGAAGAGCAGCGTCAGCGCGCCGACCAGCGGCAGGAAGGTGACGACCGTAAGCAAGGGCCAGTTCATTTAGTGTGCGCCCCCAAATGAGAACCAGGAAACGAGTGCGGCCACGCCGATCAGCATGGCGAAGGCGTAGTGGTAGACATAGCCTGTCTGCAGGCGGACAACCCTGTTGGTGACATCGATGACCCGCGCCGAGACGCCATCGGGGCCGAGGCCGTCGATGACGGCGCCATCGCCCTTCTTCCACAGGAAGCGGCCAAGCCACATGGCCGGGCGCACGAAGATGAGGTCATAGAGCTCGTCGAAATACCACTTGTTGAGCAGGAACTGGTAGACCGGCTGGTGCATCGCCGCGATCTTCTTCGGCAATTCGGTGTTCCACAGATAGAACAGCGAGGCGAAGCACAGGCCGGAGAGCATGGCGATCGTGGCCGACCACTTCACGAGGATGGGCACCTCATGGATCTGGTGAACGATCTCGTTCTCCGTGGACCGGAAGATCGACTTGCCCCAGAACACCGCCTCCTCATGTCCCATGAAGTAGTGCTCGAACGCGAAGCCCGCCACCACGGCGCCAAGCGCCAGCACATAGAGCGGGATCAGCATCACGTTGCTGCTCTCGTGCACGTGGTCCATCGTCTCCTTGTCGGCGCGAGGCGCGCCGTTGAAGGTCATGAAGGCCAGGCGCCAGGAATAGAACGAGGTGAAGAAGGCGGCGATCACCAGAAGGCCGAAGGCAAAGAGGTGGGGCGCTGCCTGTGAGGCATAGGCCGTCTCGATGATGGCGTCCTTGGAGTGGAAGCCGGCAAAGCCGAAGAAACCGGGAATGCCCACGCCGGTAAGCGCGAAGGTGCCGATCAGCATCATCGCCCAGGTGATGCGGATGTGCGGGGCAAGGCCGCCCATCTTGCGCATGTCCTGCTCGCCCGACATGGCATGGATCACCGAACCGGCGCCGAGGAACAGCAGCGCCTTGAAGAAGGCGTGGGTGAAGAGGTGGAAGATGCCGATGCCATAGGCCCCTGCTCCCATTGCCACGAACATGTAGCCGAGTTGCGAACAGGTGGAATAGGCGATGACGCGCTTGATGTCGTTCTGAACGAGGCCGACCGAGGCGGCGAAGAAGGCGGTGATCGCACCCACCACCATCACGACGTCACGCGCGGTGGGTGCCAGTTCGAAGAGCGGCGAAAGGCGGGCCACGAGGAACACGCCCGCGGTCACCATGGTGGCGGCGTGGATGAGGGCGGAAACCGGCGTCGGGCCTTCCATGGCGTCCGGCAGCCAGGTGTGCAGCAGGAACTGCGCCGACTTGCCCATGGCGCCCATGAACAGCAGCAGGCAGAGCACGGTCAGCGTGTCGAGGTCCCATGAGAGGAAGTGCATGGTCTTGCCCACGGCCTGCGGGGCGGCAGCGAAGATCGCATCGAATTCCACCGAGCCATAGACCATGAAGACGCCGAAGATACCGAGCGCGAAGCCGAAGTCACCGACGCGGTTCACCACGAAGGCCTTGATGGCGGCAGCATTGGCCGAGGGCCGCGTGTACCAGAAGCCGATGAGGAGATAGGAGGCAAGGCCCACACCTTCCCAGCCGAAGAACATCTGGATCAGGTTGTCGCTCGTCACCAGCATGAGCATGGCGAAGGTGAAGAGCGAGAGATAGGCGAAGAAGCGCGGCTGGTGCTCGTCGTGGCTCATGTAGCCCAGCGAATAGAGGTGCACGAGCGCCGACACCGTGTTCACCACCACCAGCATCACAGACGTCAGCGTGTCGATGCGGAGCGACCACGAGGACTGCAGGGTACCGGAGGTGATCCAGCGCAGCACTTCCACCTTGGTGTCGTGGCCCTCATGGAGGAAGCCCCAGAAGTTCACCCAGGAGAGGATCGCCGCCACGAAGAGGAACGCCGTGGTGAGATACATGGGCCACATCGGCCCGTGATAGTGCCCGCCATGGCCGTGGTCGTCATGGTCGTGCCCGTGGTCGCCATGGCCGTCGTGGCCATGCGCATCATGGCCGTGGCCGCCGTAGACGGCACTGTCGGACCCCATGTTGCGGAACAGCGAGGTGCCGAAGAGCCCTGCGATGATCGCGCCCAGAAGCGGAAGGAAGACGATTGCCTGATACATGATGCGTCCCGTCAGCCCTTCATGAGTGTGATGTCGTCAACGGCGATGGAGCCGCGATTGCGGAAATAGGTGACGAGGATGGCAAGGCCGATGGCAGCCTCGGCGGCGGCCACCGTGAGAACGAGAAGCGCGAAGACCTGGCCCACCAGATCGTTGAGCGCCGTCGAGAAGGCCACAAGGTTGATGTTAACGGCGAGCAGGATCAGCTCCACCGACATCATGATGATGATGACGTTCTTGCGGTTCAGGAAGATGCCGAAAATGCCGATCGTGAAGAGGATGGCGGCGACGGTGAGGTAGTGTGAAAGACCGATCATCTCAGATCCCCTGCCCCGGTTCGACTTTGCGGATCTCGATGGCGGTCGCCGGGTTGCGGGCCACCTGTGCGGCAATGTTCTGGCGCTTCACGCCTTCCTTGTGACGGAGCGTGAGCACGATGGCACCCACCATGGCGACGAGTAGCACAAGGCCGGACGCCTGGAACCAGTAGACATATTTCGTGTAGAGGATTTCGCCGATCGCCGCGGTGTTGGAGACGCCGGCCGCCGGTGCGGGCGCGCCCGCAGCCTTCAGCGCCTCGGGTGAGATCGTCCATGTGCCGAAGACGAGTGCCAGTTCCACGAGCACGATGAGGCCGATGACGCCGCCCACCGGCAGATAGTTCGCCATGCCTTCGCGCAGCTTCACGAAGTCCACATCCAGCATCATCACCACGAAGAGGAAGAGCACGGCAACGGCGCCGACGTAGACCACCACCAGAATCATGGCGAGGAACTCCGCCCCCATCAGGATGAAGAGGCCGGCGGCGTTGAAGAAGCAGAGGATCAGGAACAGCACGGAGTGAACCGGGTTCCGCGATGATATCACCATCACGGCGGAGGCCACCGAGAGGGCTGCGAAGAGATAGAAGAAGAAGGTTGCGGCCATGGGACTGTCCTCAGCGGTATGGCGCGTCGAGCGCCATGTTGCGGGCGATCTCCCGCTCCCAGCGGTCGCCGTTGGCGAGGAGCTTGTCCTTGTTGTAGAGCAGCTCTTCACGGGTTTCGGTGGCCCACTCGAAGTTGGGGCCTTCGACGATGGCATCAACCGGGCAGGCTTCCTGGCAGAAGCCGCAGTAGATGCACTTCACCATGTCGATGTCGTAGCGGGTGGTGCGGCGGGTGCCGTCATTGCGGCGCGGACCAGCTTCAATGGTGATCGCCTGTGCCGGGCAGATCGCTTCGCACAGCTTGCAGGCGATGCAGCGTTCCTCGCCATTGGGATAGCGCCGCAAGGCATGTTCGCCACGGAAGCGCGGAGAGAGAATGCCCTTCTCGTGCGGGTAGTTCAGCGTCGCCTTGGGCGCCACAAGATACTTGAGGGCAAGCCAGAAGGCGGAGGCGAACTCCAGCAGGAAAAGTGAGCGGGCAGCGGCGGCAAGGCGCATCTTAGTGGGCTCCCGGAGTGAAGAATTGCGCGCCCACGAGGTAGCCGAGAACCGGCAACACGACGAGCGCCTGCAGGCGGACGATGAGGTTGATGAGGGCCGGGCTGCGGCCCTGGCTGTAGGTCACCTTCGCCAGTTCGTGGCGATGGCTGAGCACGGGATAGACGGCGCGCGCGAACACCCACACTTCCACCAGCCCCAGGGCGAGGAAGACGAGCGCGAAGGCGATGCCGTGGAGACTGAGCGTCATGTCGGCAGCCATCCCATGGTCACGAGAACGCCGGCGGTCAGCGCCACCCAGAACAGCGAGATGGGCAGGAACACCTTCCAGCCCAGCCGCATCAGCTGGTCATATCGGTAGCGCGGCACGATGGTCTTCACCATGGCGAACATGAAGAAGACGAAGACGAGCTTGAGCACGAACCACACGACACCCGGCACCCAGGCGAGGAAGGGCACATCGACGATCGGCAGCCAGCCGCCGAGGAAGAGGATCGTGGTCATGGCGCACATGAGCGTGATCGCCACGTATTCGCCGAGCATGAACAACAGGTACGGTGTCGAGGAATACTCCACCATGTGGCCGGCGACGAGTTCCGATTCCGCTTCCACGAGATCGAAGGGCGGACGGTTCGTTTCGGCGAGCGCCGAGATGAAGAAGATCACGAACATCGGCAACAGCGGCAGCCAGTACCAGTCGAGGAAGGAGTTCGGCAGCCCGAGCATGGTGCCAAGCCCCGTCTTCTGCGAGAGCACGATCTGGCTGAGGTTCAGCGAACCGGCGCAGAGCAGCACGGTGATGATGACGAAGCCGATCGAGACTTCATAAGAGACCATCTGAGCGGCAGAGCGGAGTGCCGCGAGGAAGGGATATTTCGAGTTCGAGGCCCAGCCGCCCATGATCACGCCATAGACGCCGAGCGACGAGAGCGCGAAGAGATAGAGCACGCCAACGTTGATGTCGGCGATGGCCCAGCCCTCGTTGAGCGGGATCACCGCCCAGGCGGCGAGTGCCAGCACCGCCGTCACGATGGGGGCGATGATGAACACGCCCTTGTTGGCGCTGTCCGGAATGACCACTTCCTTGAAGACGAACTTCAGCAGGTCAGCGAAGGATTGCAGAATGCCCCAGGGGCCCACCACGTTGGGGCCGCGGCGCATCATCACTGCCGCCCAGACCTTGCGGTCGAAGTAGATGAGCAGCGAGACGGTGATCAGCAGCGCGATGAGGAGCGCCACGCTTTGCAGCGCGATCAGGCCGATCAGGGTGACAAGTTCCATCATGGGCTTACTCCGCCGCCTTCATCTTGCGGCCCGACTTGAGAGCCGAGCAGTCGCCCATGATGCGCGAGGCGCGGGCAATCGGGTTGGTGAGGTAGAAATCGCGGATGGGCGAGGCGAAGCCGGCCTTGTCGGTGCGGCCCTCGCCTGCCGAAAGCTCCGAGAGCTGGTCGGCATTGGCTTTGGTCACGCGGTTGAGGGCGGCAAGCTGCGGCGCAACCTTGTACATGGCGGCGCGCAGTTCCTCGATGGTGGTCCAGCCGAGGCCCGCACCCAGTTCATCCGACAGCGCCTTGATGATGGCCCAGTCCTCACGCGCGTCTCCCGGCGGGAAGGCGGCACGAAGGGCAAGCTGCGGCCGGCCCTCGGTGTTGACGTAGGTTCCGGTCTTTTCGGTATAGGCGGCACCCGGCAAGATCACGTCGGCGCGGTGTGCGCCGGCATCACCGTGGCTTCCCATGTAGACGACGAAGGTGGTGCCGAGGCCCTGCATGTCGATCTCGTCGACACCCGCCAGGAACACCACGTCGAGATTGCCCTTGCCCGCAGCAGCGATGATGCCGCCGGTGGCGAGGCCACCCTCGCCCGGCAGCGCGCAGACGTCGAGCGCGCCGACGCGGCCAGCAGCGGTGTGAAGCACGTTGAAGCCGTTCCAGTCACCGCGCACGACGCCCATGGCGGCTGCGGACTTGGCAGCGAGTGCCAGCACGGCCGCACCGTCGCCGCGCGAGAGAGCCCCCTGCCCGATGATGATCATCGGCTTCTGGGCCTTGTCGGGCAACAGTTCGGCAAGGCGGGTCAGCGTTTCGGTGCCGGCGCCCAAGTGATTGTACTTGTAGGTGAGGTCGGCCTTTTCGCCGATCACGCCCACGAAGCAGCCGCCGCGCGCCGCGCGCTTGCGGATGCGCGCATTCAGCACCGGCGCTTCGAGACGCGGGTTGGTGCCCACGAGGATGATGGCGTCGGCCTCTTCGATGCCGGCGATAGTCGAGTTGAAGATGTAGCCGGCACGGCCGCCATGCTCGCCCAGCGGCGAACCATCCTGGCGGCAGTCGATGTTGTTGACGCCGAGCCTCATCGCCAGTTCCTTGAGCGAGAAGGCTTCCTCGGCGGAGACGAGATCACCCAGCAGGATCGCGGTGCGCGACGGCCCGGCGGCCTTCATCTTCTGGGCGACGCGCGACAGCGCTTCCGTCCACGATGCCGGGCGGAGCTTGCCCATCTCGCGCACATAGGGCTGGTCGAGGCGCTGGGTGCGCAGGCCGTCCCAGACGAAGCGGCTCTTGTCGGAGATCCACTCCTCGTTCACGTCCTCATGGGTGCGCGGCAGGATACGCAGCACTTCGCGGCCACGCACGTCCACGCGGATGTTGGAGCCCACGGCGTCCATCACGTCGACGGTTTCGGTCTTGCGCAGTTCCCACGGACGGGCCTTGAACTCGTAAGGCTTGGAGGTGAGCGCGCCCACCGGGCACAGGTCGATGATGTTGCCCTGCAGTTCCGAGGTGATGATGCGGTCGAGATAGGTGGTGATCTCCACGTCCTCGCCGCGGCCGATGAGGCCCATGTCGGTGATGCCCGCCACTTCGGTGGTGAAGCGCACGCAGCGGGTGCACTGGATGCAGCGGTTCATCTGCGTCTTCACCAGCGGACCGAAATCCTTGTCCTCCACCGCGCGCTTGTTCTCGTGGAAGCGGTTCTTGGAAATGCCATAGGCCATGGCCTGGTCCTGCAGGTCGCACTCGCCGCCCTGATCGCAGATCGGGCAATCCAGCGGGTGGTTGATCAGCAGGAATTCCATCACGCCCTCGCGGGCCTTCTTCACCATCGGCGTGTTGGTGAACACCTCCGGCGGCTCGCCGTTGGGGCCGGGGCGGAGATCGTTTACCGACATGGCGCAGGAGGCCTGCGGCTTGGGCGGGCCGCCCTTCACTTCGATCAGGCACATGCGGCAGTTGCCCGCCACCGAAAGGCGCTCGTGATAGCAGAAGCGCGGCACTTCCTTGCCCATCTGCTCGCAGGCCTGCAGCAGGGTCATGCCGTTCTCGAAATCGCCTTCGACGCCGTCAATCTTGATCTTTGGCATTATGCACACCTCAAGGAGCGCATGCGCTCCACATCCATCACTTCCGCCCAGCCGAAGGCGTGCTCGGAAGGTCCATTCTGTTCATAGTGCTGCAGGCGGGCCCAGGCCTCGTCCAGCGTCGGCTGATGCCCTTCGGGCACATGCCAGAACACCATGTGCGGCTTGTCCATCAGGTCAAACCACTCCTGCTTGCGCCGGTAGAACTGCGCATGCACGGTCTTGAAAACATAGTTCTCGAGGGACTTGGCGTCGGTCCACACCGAGAGGTTCACCGCCATGTCGTCGCCGACACGGAAATCGGTGGCGTTGTTGTTGTCGCCCTTGAGCCGCCAGACGAAGCCCGGCGAACGCTCGGCAAGCGCGTTCACACGGTCCAGGTTCTCCATGAACCCGGCCATGCGGGCATCCGTTGTCGGATACCTGAACTTGCCGATGTTGAGCTCCGCCAGGTGCATCAGGTCACTCCGCTGCGTGGCGCACCGCGCCATCCTTGTCGGACCGGTAGGAGTATTCGTCGATGCGCTGCTCGATCACCGGGCGGAAGTGGTTGATCAGGCCCTGGATCGGCCAGGCCGCGGCATCGCCCAATGCACAGATGGTGTGGCCTTCGATCTGCTTGGTCACGTCGAACAGCATGTCGATCTCGCGCTTCTCGGCGCGGCCTTCGCTCATGCGGGTGAGAACGCGCCACATCCAGCCCGTGCCTTCGCGGCAGGGCGTGCACTGGCCGCAGGACTCGTGCTTATAGAAATACGAGAGGCGGGCAATGGTGCGGATGAGGTCGGTCGACTTGTCCATGACGATCACCGCCGCCGTGCCGAGGCCCGAGCGCAGCTTCATCAGGCTGTCGAAATCCATCGGCGTGTCGATGATCTGTTCGGCCGGCACCATGCGCACCGACGAACCGCCGGGGATCACCGCCAGCAGGTTGTCCCAGCCGCCGCGCACGCCGCCGCAATGCTTGTCGATCAGTTCGCGGAAGGTGATGCCCATTTCCTCTTCCACGTTGCAGGGCTTGTTCACGTGGCCCGAGATGCAGAAGAGCTTGGTGCCCACGTTGTTGGGGCGGCCGATGGAATTGAACCAGGTGGCACCGCGGCGCAGGATCGTGCCGGCAACGGCAATCGACTCCACGTTGTTCACCGTGGTGGGCGCGCCATAGAGGCCGACGTTCGCCGGGAACGGCGGCTTCATGCGCGGCTGGCCCTTCTTGCCCTCGAGGCTTTCGAGCATCGCGGTTTCTTCGCCGCAGATGTACGCACCGGCACCGTGGTGGACGACGATGTCCATGTCCCAGCCGTGGATGTTGTTCTTGCCGATGAGGCGCGCCTCGTAGGCCTGGTCGACGGCGGCCTGCAGGCGCTCGCGTTCGCGGATGTATTCGCCGCGCACGTAGATGAAGGTGGTGTTGCAGCCCATGGCCATGCCGGCCAGCAGGCAGCCTTCCACGAGAAGGTGCGGATCATGCCGCATGATCTCGCGGTCCTTGCAGGTGCCCGGTTCGGATTCGTCGGCGTTGACGACAAGGTAGTGCGGGCGCTCGCCCACCACCTTCGGCATGAACGACCACTTGAGGCCGGTGGGGAAGCCGGCGCCGCCACGGCCGCGAAGACCGGAGGCCTTCACTTCGTTGACGATCCAGTCCCTGCCCTTGTCGATGAACGACTTGGTGTCGACCCAGCAGCCGCGCTGCTTGGCGCCTTCCAGGCCCCAGTCATGAAGGCCGTAGAGGTTGGTGAAGATGCGGTCCTTGTCAGCGAGCATGGCTTACTTCTTCCCCGGCTTCTGGCCCACGTCCGAGTCCGGACGCCAGCCCTTCGCCAGCTTCTTGGCTTGCTTGATCCACTCGTCGCGCTTGGCGCGGCCCTTGAAGCCTTCCAGCTTCTCGTCCACCCAGGCGAGTTCCTTGGCCGACCATGAGGCGATCTGGTCGAAGTGCCAGACACCGATCTTGTTCAGCAGCTTTTCCAGCGCCGGTCCCACGCCCCAGATGAGCTTGAGATCATCAGCGGCGCCACGCGGCTTCGAGAGAAGCTCGGGGCGGCCCTCGATTTCCTTGGCAGCGGACTTGATCACGCCCTTGTCGGGTGCCGGTGCCTTGGCGGCGGGAGCCTCTTCCTTCGGCGTCCTGGTGGCGGCCTTCACAACCTTGTCCGGCGTGGTGCGCACGATGCCGGTTTCGGCCTGCGCCTTCTCGGATGCGACGGTGCCCGGCGCGGACGACACGGCTTCCTTGCTGACAGCGGCGTCGCGCTGGGCATTGGCCGCCTTGGCGGCGAGCGTCACCGGGCGGATCTCTTCCGGCTTGGGCTTGGTCTCGGCCGGGGCCGGAATGGGTTGCGCCGTGGCGGGTGCCGGTGCGGCGGCGGCAGGAGCCGGAGCAGCAGGTGCTGCCGGGGCGGCGGCAGGCGCCGGTGCCGGAGCCGCGGCGGCGGGTGCAGCTGGTGCAGCGGCCGGAGGCGGCGGCGGCGGGGCCTCGACGCGCTTGAAGGTGCGCTGGCCCTTGTAGAGATTCTTGTCGATGAGCGCCGTCGGGCCGCCTTCCGGGGCCGAGTGCTGGCGCTCGATCTGCGTGCCCACCTTCACCCTGCGGCCGATCGCGAGATCGTCGATCAGTTGCGACAGGGACTCCGGTGTCAGGTCTTCATAGGTGTCCTTGAACACCTGCACCATCGGCGCGTTCACACAGGAGCCGAGGCATTCCACCTCTTCCCACGAGAGATTGCCGTCGGCGGTCACGTGATGCGGTTCGGGATGGATCTTGTTCTTGCAGACCTTGATCAGGTCTTCGGCGCCACGCAGCTGGCAGGCGATCGTGCCGCAGACCTGGATGTGGGCGCGCTTTCCCACCGGCGAGAGCTGGAACATCGTGTAGAAGGTCGCCACCTCGAGCACGCGGGTGTAGGCCATGCCCAGCATCTCGGCCACGTATTCGATGGCGGCGCGGGTGGTCCAGCCTTCCTGTTCCTGGGCCCGCCAGAGCAGCGGGATCACCGCCGAGGCCTGCTTGCCGGGCGGATATTTTGCGATGGTCTGCTTCGCCCACACCAGATTGTCCGGCGTGAAGACGAAAGTGTCGGGCTGTTCGGGATCGAGACGACGGACGCTCACCGGTCCACCTCACCAAAAACGATATCAATGGAGCCGAGAACGGCGGAAATGTCGGCCAGCATGTGGCCGCGGCAGAGGAAGTCCATCGCCTGCAGATGGGCGAAGCCCGGCGCGCGGATGCGGCAGCGGTACGGCTTGTTGGTGCCGTCGGACACGAGATAGACGCCGAACTCGCCCTTCGGCGCTTCCACGGCGGCATAGACCTCGCCTTCCGGAACCTTGTAGCCTTCGGTGTAGAGCTTGAAGTGATGGATCAGTGCTTCCATCGACTTCTTCATTTCGCCGCGCTTGGGCGGAACAACCTTGCCGTCGGTGGACGACACAGGCCCCTGCCCCGCGGACGACGACAGCAGCTCCACGCACTGCTTCATGATCTTGGTGGCTTCGCGCATTTCCTGCATGCGCATCAGATAGCGGTCGAAGTTGTCGCCGTTCTTGCCGACCGGAATGTCGAAGTCGAGTTCGGAATAGCACTCGTAGGGCTGGGCGCGGCGCAAGTCCCACGCCACGCCGCAGCTGCGCAGGTTCACGCCGCTGAAGCCGCGGGCCAGCGCGTCTTCCAGCGAGATGATGCCGATGTCGACATTGCGCTGCTTGAAGATGCGGTTGCCGGTCAGCAGCGTTTCGATGTCGTCGAGCACCTTGGGATGGGTCTCGCAGAAATGGCCGATGTCATCGATCAGCTTCTGCGGCAGGTCCTGGTGCACGCCACCCGGACGGATATAGGCCGCATGCATGCGGCTTCCGCTGGCGCGCTCATAGAACACCATGAGCTTTTCGCGTTCCTCGAAGCCCCAGAGCGGCGGCGTCAGCGCGCCCACGTCGAGGGCCTGCGTCGTCACGTTGATCATGTGGGCGAGGATGCGGCCGATCTCGGAATAGAGAACGCGGATCAGCTGGCCGCGCTTCGGCACGGTGATGCCCAGAAGTTTTTCGGTGGCCAGCGCGAAGGCGTGTTCCTGGTTCATCGGCGCCACGTAGTCGAGGCGGTCGAAATAGGGCACGGCTTGGAGATAGGTCTTCTGTTCGATCAGCTTTTCGGTGCCGCGATGCAAGAGGCCGATGTGCGGATCGACGCGGGTAACGACTTCGCCGTCGAGGTCGAGCACCATGCGCAGCACGCCGTGCGCGGCCGGATGCTGCGGGCCGAAGTTGAGGGAGAAATTGCGGGTGGTGACTTCGCTCATTACTTCGCCTTCTCATCACCGGGCAGCACGTACTTCCCGCCTTCCCAGGGCGAGAGGTAATCGAACTGCCTGAATTCCTGGACGAGCTTCACGGGCTCGTAGACGACCCGCTTCTGCTCTTCGTCGTAGCGCACTTCCACATAGCCGGTGGTCGGGAAGTCCTTGCGCAGGGGGTGCCCCTGGAAGCCGTAGTCCGAGAGCATGCGGCGGAGGTCCGGGTGGCCGGAGAAGACAATGCCGAACATGTCGTAGACTTCGCGCTCGAACCAGTTGGCGCCGGGGAAGACATCGACGATCGACGGCACGTCGTCCGCCTCACCCGCCTCCAGCTTGATGCGGATGCGCGTGTTCTTGTAGGGGCTCAGCAGGTGATAGACGACCTCGAAGCGCTTCTCGCGGTCCGGGTAGTCCACCGCCGTCACGTCGATGAAGCTGACGAAGCGGCATTCCGGATCATCGCGCAGGAAGGTGAGCAACGGCACGATGTTGGCCGCGTCGGTGAGAACGGTGAGTTCCCCGTAGGCGATCTTCGTGCCCAGAACCGCGTCACCCAGCCGGGCTTTCGCATGTTCTGCGATCGCTGCAAGTTTTTCTGTCATCTCAACGCTCGATCGTTCCGGTACGGCGGATCTTCTTCTGCAACATCAGCACGCCATACAGCAGGGCTTCTGCGGTGGGCGGGCAACCGGGAATGTAGATGTCAACGGGCACGATACGGTCGCAGCCGCGCACCACCGAGTAGGAATAGTGGTAGTAGCCGCCGCCATTGGCGCAGGAGCCCATGGAAATGACGTAGCGCGGCTCCGGCATCTGGTCGTAGACCTTGCGGAGTGCGGGCGCCATCTTGTTGGTCAGCGTGCCGGCGACGATCATTACGTCCGACTGGCGCGGCGAGGCGCGCGGCGCAAAGCCGAAGCGCTCCACGTCATAGCGCGGCATCGAGGTGTGCATCATTTCGACGGCGCAGCAGGCGAGGCCGAAGGTCATCCACATCAGCGAGCCGGTGCGGGCCCAGTTGATGAGGTCGTCGGAAGTGGTGACGAGAAAGCCCTTGTCGGCGAGTTCAGCGTTGATTTCGGTGAAATACTCGCGCTGCTCGGGCGTTGCGCGCTCGATCAATCCCATTCGAGTGCTCCTTTGCGCCATTCATAGATGAAGCCGATGGTCAAAACGGCGAGGAAGATCATCATCGACCAGAAGCCGAAGAGGCCGATCTTCCCGAGGCTCACCGCCCAGGGGAACAGGAAGGCCACTTCCAGGTCGAAGATGATGAAGAGAATGGAGACGAGATAGAACCGCACGTCGAATTTCATGCGGGCATCGTCAAAGGCGTTGAAACCGCATTCGTAAGCGGAGAGTTTCTCGGCGTCCGGCTTGCGGTAGGCGATCAGCATCGGCGCGATCATCAGCGCCAGGGCAATGAACGTGGCGACGCCCATGAATATGGCGATTGGCAAATAGGCTTGCAGAAGTTCTGGCATGACCCCTCGACTCCGGAAGCCATTGGACTCGCTTCGCGGATTGGGGGCTTGGTAGCGCAGCAACCCGTCATCCGCAAGCATGACAAATGGTCCCGGGAATGGCTGAAAACTCATGCCAGCCATAGCGGGGAGTCGGAGGTGGGGGATGATTTTGCCCAGCAAACGGGCACAGTCCCAGCCCCTGCCCTGCTCGCTACACCTTCAAAGGGGCCCGGAACCTACCGACGCGTGTAATTCTTGCGGCTGCAGCATGGCGACACCAGCAACTAGGGCGCCATTGGAACACTGAGGAATTCGGCGGCCTCAGTCAAAAAAGAAGGGGCAGCAAATGCTGCCCCTTCCGACTGCTGGAGAGCAGTTCTTCAGCAATTGCTGCCGGCACAGGCCGAAGCGCCACCCGAAGCCGAGGCCGAAGCGCCGAACCAGGATTCGCTGGCCTTCGCCCGGCCATGGGCGTCGGCGCCTGCAGTGGTCTTGCCCGAAGTGTCGGCGTTCGCCTTGTTGACCACTTCCGCACGAAGGCCGCGGCCTACGCTGGCTTCCGACTTGTTGAAACCAGAAGCGCTGGCGGTCTTGCCGGCTTCGGCAGTTCCGACCATTGCAAAAAGGGCAACGCCGGCGACCATCGTGTACACAAACTTCTTCATTTTACTAACTCCTGTTGTCACTCTATAGAGGCCCCCACTGAACTCTAACACAACTCACCAATAAAAGCAAGCAAAAAGCAGGTAGTTCAATCATTTTGAGAAGCTTTTACTTGCTGCCTAGTGCCGAAAAACCGCTACTCAGTCATTCAACTTGAGTTTTGCTTTCGAGGCACGCTTCAACGCGGAGACCTTGATGGTCTTCCGCTTGAATTTACATTCCTCCCAACGCCAGTTCTTGTTCTCTTCGGCACCCTGGCATCGACCCACGGACAGCACTGCCTTGGGCGTGTATGTCGCTTGGGCATATGCGTAGGAATAACCGGACGACGACGCGTAGCTATGCGCCGACTGGGCATAGCCGCCAGCCTCCGCATAGGCGCGGGACCAGGCCGTCGTACGATCAGCATAGGCCTCTGCAAACATCGACGACCGCATGATTGCCCCCACCCGGCCGGAGGCCAAGGCGACAACATTCTCTGTACTACCCGTCACGGCGTAAGCGGACTTGCCCTTCACGACTGCCATGCTGAATGAGCCGACGCTGGTGTAGGAGACGGAGTATTGCGTGCGGCCCTTGTTGCCAGTGTATGTCATGCCCTCGGGCACGGCACTTGAGACGCTGGACATTCCGCGGCCGCTGTAGGCAAGCGCAAACGCACCATTTGACACAGTGGCATAGGCGATCAACTCTTTGGCTGAACTCTTGGCATAGGCCTTGCCGTAGTTACCGCTCAGCCCTGCAGCCACGGCACCGTTTCCAACAGCACCTGAGGCCGTGAGCGCTCCGGCCTGAGCCAGCGCTTCACGTGCCTTCCGCGAGGCTTTTGCCTCAGCCTTCGCAAATGTGCGAGTGAGCGATCCGGCGCCGGCACTATTAACTGCACCGCTTTCCGATGAGCCGGAACTTGAAGCTTGCGAACCCTTCTTGCCGTGCTGAGCGGATGCCGAATTCGTGGTTTCGGACTTTCCACCGGATTTACCCGGTCCACCCGCAGATGCTTCACCTCCGGAGCCCGAAGAGGCTGAAGCCCCATCTGCCAAAACTGGCAGGGAAGTTGATGTTACAACGACGGAGACGGCCAAAGCCGCCAATGCGCCGGAGGCAATCCGGCAACGCCACTTACCCACAAACATAACGCACGCTCCATACTCACATGACAAAGCAACGAAGTGGCCTCCGTAACCTTCGAAGTAAGTCGAGCCGCCCCCAAAGTAAGGGGCAAAACATCAAAAGTTGCAACCAATTTTAGGTTGCTAATTTACCCCTCTTTAACCCCACATGCAACCTTAGATAGCAGTTTTGAACATAAATTAGCCACCGTTGAACGCCGGTCAAAGAACCGTGCAAAGTGGAATTGAATAAATGCGCCCAACACACTTTATGCTGCATTCTCAGAGCCTTGCCCTACTCACATTCCTCAGAAATTATCAGGGAGAATTGACGGCAAAGGAGCATGAAACTTTTCCGCCAACTGCGATGCCTTAACCACGCCACAAAATACACACGCTATAATTGTGGCATTTTGTCCTGCTTTGGGACAGCTGTTTTCCCCCTCGAGAGGGCACGTTCAACCCGGACGAGCAATGCGCTTGCACTCATACTACACGCTGGCCATTTCCGCATGCTGCGTCCAGACCGCGAGGCCTCCAGCTGCGCAGGAATGATCACCACAAATTATCGAGACATAACAAGGCTTGAAGATCCAGATGGTGTTCCGTCCCCCGGGATGAGACGGGATGAGGACGGCATTCTTCACGAGATTATCTCATGTCAGCAGGTTTTCCCGCCAGCCTGCACGATCCTTGCTGTGAGCACTCCGGGTGGCGCGCGCCACCTGTCTGTTTGTCAATTGGAGTACTCACATGAACAAGCTGCTCGCTGCCACGGCCCTGCTCGCCGTGATGGCTGCACCGGCTTCGGCCCACAAATTGAAGCCTGGCTGCAATGAAGCCCGTCAGAACTGGCTGAACGGGTCCCAGACCACCTGCCCGGTGAGGATGGGCGAGGCCCGCACTCCGCTCGTCGGGGGCCCGGGCAAGGACACCGGATGCGACTGGGAATATGAAGGGGACGGCTGGGGGGAGTGGGGCAGCAAGTCCCGCAAGGGCGGCGGCTGATCCTCTTCGCCGCTCACGGCATCAACTGAAAAAGCGACAGCAGGCGATCCAAAGGGTCGCCTGTTTCATGAATTGAGCTCTTTGGAAGTCCCAGCGGAGATGCACACTTCGAAAAGTGGCGCGAGTGACGGGGCTCGAACCCGCGACCTTCGGCGTGACAGGCCGACGCTCTAACCAACTGAGCTACACCCGCTGAGGTGGGGCGGGGAATAGAGGGGCGAATCCGGGCTGTCAAGCAACTTCGGTCTGGCTTTCAACCGCCTGAGCCCACCGCAGCCAAGGCGGGCCAGCAGCTCAAACAGGGGAGCCGTCTTTTCGCACGAACTTGTACTTTCCGCCCTCCGGCACCGCCATCATGTCGATGTCGCTGTAGTGGGCGCGTTCGCCCTCCTTGCGTGACCCGACCTCGAGATAGACCGCCTTCTTGTCGGTGCGATTTTGCAGGCAGTGGCCGTTGCCGTTCCCGGCCTTGAAGCCGGCGCACATTCCGGGCGTCAGCAGATGCTCGCCGGCATCATCCACCAGCACCAGCTCGCCTTCGAGCACATAGACGAACTCGTCTTCCTTCTCGTGCCAGTGCCGCTGCGAGGACCACGAGCCCGGTTCGATCACCGCGAGATTGACGCCGAACTGATCAAGCCCGAACTGGTCGCCGAGCACATACTTTGCGCGGCCGATGCAGGGTGCATTGTGATGTGCGGGGTAGCGCGAGCCGCGCCGGGGCTCACCTGTCATGGCGACAGCGGTGGATGGAACCTTGCTCATGCCGGCACCTTTGCTTTCGCTTCGATCTGCGTGATGGCATCGACAACCGCATCGAAGGTGAGCAGCGTCGAGGCGTGGCGCGCCTTGAAGTCGCGAACCGGCAGCAGCGCTTCGCAATCGGCAAAGCGTCCGGTGGGCGGCGGGCCCTCTTCCTTCAGCATCTTGTGCATGGTCTCGCGCAGCACTTTCAATTCGTCTGCGCTGGCGCCGATCACATGCCGCGCCATGATGGAGGATGACGCCTGTCCCAGCGCGCAGGCTTTCACGTCGTGTCCGAAATCGGTCACCACACCATCGCGCATTTTCAGGTCAACCGTCACCTTCGAGCCGCACAGCTTGGAGTGCGCGACAGCCGTGGCGTCTGCGTCGGGAAGGCGGCGCAAGTGAGGAATATCGGCCGCGAGGCCCAGAATCTTTTTGTTGTAAACGTCGTTGATCATGGTCATATCGGTTGCTGCGGGCACCTTGCCGCATGGTCGCTTGGGAACATCTTAGACCATGATATGGGAAGCGAGAATGCTTTCTGAAACAGGGCACCCCTGATCCACGGGCGGCGCGAAGCCGTAGTGTGGCTAACCATTACCGGAAACAATACACGCAAGGTAAACGCCCATGGACGTGAAAGTTCTTCAGAAGCCCGTCGTCAAGCCCATTGTGCGCCCCACGCAGGAGGAAGCGGAAGCCGCTGTCCGCACCCTGCTCGCCTGGGCGGGCGACAATCCCAACCGTGAAGGCCTGCAGGATACGCCGCGCCGCGTGGCCAAGGCCTATCGCGAGTATTTCGCGGGATACGAGCAGGATCCTGCCGACATCCTCAACCGCGTCTTCGAGGAAGTGAGCGGCTATGACGACATCGTCATGCTGCGCGCCATTCCCTTCACCTCCCATTGCGAGCATCACATCGCGCCGTTCCATGGTCATGTGCACATTGCATATCTGCCAAACGGTGGCGTGGTCGGCATTTCGAAGCTCGCCCGCGTGGTCGAGGTCTATGCCCGCCGCCTGCAGACGCAGGAAACCATGACAGCGCAGATCACCCAGGCCGTGCACGAGCATCTCGCTGCCCGCGGTGTCGCCGTCATGATCGAGGCCGTGCACACCTGCATGTCGTCGCGCGGCGTCGGCAAGCCGGACGTGACCACCGTCACCACGCAGTTCGCCGGTGAGCTGAAGACCAACCCGGTGCTTCAGGCCCGCTTCATGCAACAGGTCCGGGGCTGATCCCAGCCCCCTTCCCCGCCTTTCTCCGGGACGTTGCCTCGCTTTGTCTTTGGTGACAAAAGCCGGGTATGTCACACGCCCTTGATGAAACCAGCACCTTCACTCCGGCCTTCGACGGCGCGGGCCTGATCGGCGCAATCGTGCAGGATGCCGCGGATGGCACCGTGCTGATGTTCGCCCACATGAATGCAGAAGCGCTGGATCTCACCCGCCGCACCGGACTCGTGCATTTCTGGAGCCGCTCCCGCGGCAAGCTGTGGCTCAAGGGCGAAACCTCTGGCGAGACCTTCAAGGTCGTGAGCCTGCATGTCGACTGCGACCAGGACTGTCTGCTCGTGCGCGTGACGCCGCAAGGCAAGGGCAACGCCTGCCACACCGGGCGCAGGTCGTGCTTCTACCGCCGCGTGACCGGCACCGGCCTCGCCTTCGAAAGCTGATCTCAGCCTGCCGTGGCGATGTAGGCCTTCATCTCTTCGGCTTCGCGCTCGATCGCCTCGATGCGGTGCTTCACCACGTCGCCGATCGAGATCATGCCCGAGAGCTTGCCCTCATGCGTGACCGGCAGATGGCGGATGCGGTGCGCCGTCATCAGCGACATGAGTTCGGCTTCGGTATCAGCCTCTCGCGCGGTTCTCACCGCCCGCGTCATGATCGCCGAAACCGGCAGATCCAGCGCGGAAGCGCCATCCTTGCCGATGTGGCGGACCACGTCGCGTTCGGAGACGATGCCCTCGATCCGTCCGCCGGCGCCGGTGATGACAACGGCACCGATGCGGCGCTCCGAAAGGATGCGGGCAACGTCAGAGACTTTCGCGGTGGGTGCGGCCGTAATCACGTCACGGCCCTTGGCCTGAAGGATATGGGAGACAGTCATGTGTCACCTCCCTGTTTTGACAGCAGGGTGAGGCTAACACATCCGTCAGGCTTGTGAAGCCTTTCGTGCCGCCAGCACATAGAACATCACGAGACCCGCAGCGAAGCCGCCAAGGTGCGCCTCCCACGCCACAACACCCTCTGATATCAACGCGGTGCCCATGGTCGCCTCGCTTGCGCCGGTGAGAAGCTGCAGTGCAAAAAACACCGCCGCAAAAATGAGTGCATTGCGGTTGCGCAGCAATTCCCCGACGCTGAGCGCGCGCGGCATCTCTCCGCCACTCGCCACGCGCGAGAATCCCGGCGCGTACATGATCGGCATGGCCGCGGCCATCGCACCCGACACGGCGGCCGAAGCACCCACCAGAATGATGAAGTCACCCCAGTAGGGGATGAGCATCGCCGCGGCACCCGCCACCGCCGAGACCGCCATCAGCACCAGCGCCTTGAGGTTGCCGAGATAGCGCACGACAGGCGTGCCGAAGACGAGCAGCCACATGCAGTTCGAGAGCACGTGAAACCAGCCACCGTGGAAGAAGGCATAGGTGACGAAGCTCCACACCTGCGCGCCATAGGGCGTGGCCAGCGCATTCTCCAGCAGCCGCTTCGGGATGAAGGAGAAGGCATAGAGGGTCCAGATCTGGAAATCCTCGCCCATCCAGCTTTCAACGCCCTGGATGAGGAGGAGCAGCACCACGAGCCCCACCACGAGCGGCGGCGCATTGAACATGGGGGCGGCAGCCGGGGGCGTTACCGGTGGCATGCTCGCCTGTGGATGATGGGGAAGATCGTCGTTTGGGGGTGTATCTGGCACGGTGGATGCAGCTTCTACAGCAATTCGTGCAGGATTGGGACAGCCCTTTCGCCCCCCTGCATTAACGATTGCAGGAGCCTGAGATGAACATCGCTGAAAATTCCGGAAACGAGACATCCGGCAGCCAGAATTCTTCACCCCGGAAGCAGGAAGCTGTTCTGCTACTGGGAGGCTCTCCGTGCCGAACGTCCCTGCCCCACCCGCGAGGAATTCGACCTGGGCGAGGTCCGCACCTTTGCTCCGGACCTTGTCATTCTGGAACGCGATCACATCCGCGGCAGCTTCCGCTTGCGCCTTGCCGGCTCGCACGTCTGCGACCTCTTCAAAACCAACCTCACCGGCATGGATGTGCTGGCCGGATGGGACAGTTTCGAGGCCGACGTCATCCACAAGCACCTCATCCAGTCGCTCACCAGCTTCCAGCCGACGCTCTTCCGCAGCAGGCTGACCACCGACAACCGCCAGCAGGTGGCGGTGGAGGCGATCGCACTCCCCATCCGCATGCGGGGCTCAGAGCGCGTCCAGCTGATCGGAGGCTATTTCTCCTTCCGCCCGGCCAACGAGCTCTTCCACGATCGCATCGTCGACCAGGAACTGCTGGCCATCCGTTCGGTCTGGACCGAGTACCAGAGCCTGATGGCGGGTGCTCCGGCCACCGCCAATGCCGACCGCCGTTTCAAAGTGATCGCCGGTGGCCGCACTGTGTGATTTCAGGACATTTTCCCTTGGGGGAGATGTTGCCCCCGGGGTCCGAAATTAACGGCGTTTTTACCCTCAATTATTAACCTCCCTGAATCTGCCGGTCCGACGGCGGCGCCGGCTATTGGGCTGCGGCGCCTGAAGTTGAGGGAACAATGGTTAGCGCTGTGGCCACCGAACCGAACGTCGATCACATCACCAACAAGATGGGATCGACCATCATTTTCGGCCGCTTCATGTTGCCCGACATGACCGAGCATGCCTGCCAGGTCCTCGACATCACCCAGCAGGGCGCCATCTTCATCACCGCCACCCTGCCCGCCACCAATTCCAGCATCGTCGCCTATCTCGAAGAACTGGGCCGCGTGGAAGTCATTGCCGGTGAGCAGGTCGCGGGCGGTTTCCGCGTCCGCTACGCCGCCACGGGCTCGCGCCTCGAGCGCCTGCAGCAGCGCATCGAATGGCTCCGCCAGAAGCACGAGGGCGCGGCAGAAGCCCGCCGCCACCCCCGCTTCGAACCCAAGGACAAGCACTCCTCGATCACGCTGCCCGACGGCCGCGTCTACAATTGCGAAGTGATCGACATTTCCATTTCCGGCGCCGGCATCAGGACCGACATCCTGCCGGCGATCGGCACCTTCGTCATGCTCGGCAAGATGAAGGGCAAGGTCGTACGCTATCTCGAGAATGGCGTCGCCATCGAGTTCATGAAGCAGCTCGAGAAGTCAGACCTCACCCAGGGCGCCGCCTGAGACGTTTACAACTCCTGAACGTCGAGCACGCCCTGAACGGCCTTGAGCGCGCCGCGAATCTGCGGCGTCACAACGAACCTGTCACCCAGTGAGATGTTGATCTCCCGGCCCGTGTCCTCGATCACGGTGAGGCGGACCGGCGCGCGGCCACCCACCTGCAGGCGTTTCGCAATCGACTCCACCGGCTTCTGGTCACGGATGAAGATCTGGATGCCGGAGACGGCCTGCGCTGCCGCCCGCTCAAGGCTCTCCACGCCCAGCAGCCGCAGCTTGATGTCCTCGCCTTCCGTATCGGCCTCGATGCGCGCGATCACTGATGTGCCGGGTTCGAGAAGATCACGCGCTGCCTGCAGCGTGTCTGAGAAACAGATCGCCTCGAACTGCCCGGTCGGATCCGAGAAGCCGATGAAGGCGAAGCGGTTGCCCGCCTTGGAGCGGCGCTCCTGCTTGCTGGTGATGGTGCCTGCCAGCTTTGCCGCCGAAGCACCCCGCGCCTGCACCTTCTCGACGAAGCTCGCATAGCTTTCCACGCCCATGCGGTTCAGCACCTTCGCGTATTCGTCGAGCGGGTGGCCGGAGAGATAGAAGCCCACCGCCTCGAATTCCTGCGCCAGCCGCTCCATGGGCAGCCAGCCGTCGCGCGCCGGGAGGATGAGTTCCTCCGCACCCTTGGCCGCACCACCGCCAAAGAGATCGTTCTGCCCCGCGGCCTGTTCGCTGGCCGCGCGGTTGGAGAGGCTGATGATGCCGTCGATGGCATGGAACACCTGTGCCCGGTGCGGATTGATGCAGTCGAGTGCGCCTGCCTTCACCAGGCTTTCCAGCGAGCGCTTGTTCAGCACCTTGGTGTCGAGACGCTTGGCGAAGTCGCTCAGCGAGCGGAACGGACCGCCCTCCTCGCGCACCTTCACCAGTTCGTGGATGGCGCCGGAGCCCACGTTCTTGAGGGCCGCCAGCGAATAGAGGATCTCGCGGCCCCGCACCGCGAAGTCGACGCCGCTGTCGTTGACCGAGGGCGACACCACGCGGATGCCGTTGCGGATCGCTTCCTCGCGGAAGATCATCAGCTTGTCGGTGTTGCCCATGTCGAGGGTCATCGAGGCGGCGAGGAATTCGACCGGATGGTTCGCCTTCAGATAGGCCGTCTGGTAGCTGATGTAGGCGTAAGGCGCGGAGTGCGACTTGTTGAAGCCGTATTCGGCGAACTTGGCGCAGGCATCGAACACCGCATTCGCAAGCTCTTCCGTGTAGCCGCGCTCGATGGCGCCCTTGATGAAGACGGCGCGCTGCGCGTCCATCTCCGCCTTGATCTTCTTGCCCATGGCGCGGCGCAGAAGGTCGGCTTGGGCCAGGCTGTAACCCGCCATGTCGCGCGCCACCTGCTGCACCTGCTCCTGATAGGTGATGATGCCGAAGGTTTCCTTCAGGATCGGCTCCAGCACCGGGTGCATGTATTCCACCGGCTCCTTGCCCAGCTTGCGGGCGCAGTAGGTCGGGATGTTCGCCATCGGGCCCGGGCGGTACAGGGCGACGAGCGCGATCAGGTCCTCGAAGCGGTCGGCCCGCATGGCGCGCACGGCATCGCGCATGCCCGCACTTTCCAGCTGGAACACACCCACCGTCTCGCCCTGCGCCAGCATCTCGTAGGTCGCCTTGTCGTCGAGCGGAATCTTGCTGATGTCGAAGTCCGGCAGGCGCTTGCGGATGAGCTTCTGCGCCTTGTCGATGACGGTCAGCGTCTTGAGGCCGAGGAAGTCGAACTTCACCAGCCCGGCCTTCTCGACATACTTCATGTTGAACTGTGTGGCGGGGAGGCCCGAACGCGGATCGCGGTAGAGCGCCACCAGCTGCTCCAGCGGCCGGTCGCCGATCACCACGCCGGCGGCGTGCGTGGAGGCGTTGCGATAAAGCCCTTCCAGCTTGAGCGCGATGTCGAAGAGCTGCGATACCAGCGGGTCCTTGTCGCGCTCCTCCTGCAGACGCGGCTCCAGTTCGATCGCCTTACCCAGCGTGATCGGGTTCGCCGGATTGTTGGGGATCATCTTGGAGAGGCGGTCCACCTGCCCGTAGGGCATCTGCAGCACGCGGCCCACGTCGCGTGTCACCATGCGCGCCTGCAGTTTGCCGAAGGTGATGATCTGCGCCACGTTGTCCTTGCCGTAGCGCTGCTGCACGTAGGTGATCACCTCGTCGCGGCGGTCCTGGCAGAAGTCCACGTCGAAGTCGGGCATGGACACGCGGTCCGGGTTGAGGAAGCGCTCGAACAGCAGGTTGAAGCGCAAGGGATCGAGGTCGGTGATCATCAGGCTGTAGGCGACGAGCGAACCCGCACCCGAACCACGGCCCGGCCCCACCGGAATGCTTTGCGCCTTCGCCCACTTGATGAAGTCGGAGACGATCAGGAAGTAGCCGGCGTACTGCATCTTGATGATGACGCCGAGTTCGAAGGCAAGACGGTCGAGATAATCCTGCCGCGACATGCCCGGCGCCATGCCCGCTTCAAGCCGGCGCTCCAGCCCTTCCGCCGCCTGCCGCCGCAGTTCCTCCACCTCGTCGCCTTCGCCAAAGCGCGGCAGGATGGGCTTCCTGCCCTTCACGCGGAAGGCGCAGCGCATCGCCACTTCGACGGTGTTCTCGATCGCTTCCGGCACGTCGGCGAAGAGCGCCGCCATCTCGTCCTGTGACTTGAAGTAATGCTCAGGCGTCAAGCGGCGGCGGTCCTCGGTGGCGATCACCTCACCCTCCGAAATGCAGATCAGCGCATCATGCGCGGCGAAGTCGCCGGGTGTGGCGAAATACGGCTGGTTCGTCGCCACCAGCGGAATGCCATGGGCATAGGCCAGTTCGATCAGGCCCGGTTCCGCGGCGCGCTCCTCCGGCAGGTTGTGGCGCTGCAGCTCGATGTAGAAGCGGTCGCCGAACAGCGCCTTCAGGCGCAGCGTCAGGTCGGTTGCGTGCTGCGACTGCCCCTGCACCAGTTCCTGGTTGAGCGGACCCTGCGGCCCGCCCGACAGACAGATCAGCCCCTCGGCGGAACGCTCCAGCATCGCCCACGTCACATGCGGCTCGTCGGTGTCGGCGACATCGAGGAAGTTCCGGCTCGCAAGCCGCATCAGGTTGGTGTAGCCCGTCTCGTCCTTGGCGAGCAGCACGAGGGATGGCCGCGACTTCAAACCGCCCTGCGGCTTTCCCTGTGGTTCGGCCGTGCCGAATTCCACCTTGAGGGTGATGCCGATGATCGGCTGCACGCCCTTTTCGGCGAGTGCATCCGAGAATTCCAGCGCCCCGAAGAGATTGCCGGTGTCGGCGATGGCGAGTGCCGGCATCTGGTGCTTCACCGCTAGCGAGGCCATCTGCTTGATCGGCAGCGCTCCTTCCGAGAGCGAATAGGCGGAATGGGCGCGGAGATGGATGAAACGGGGTGCGGGCATCAGGTCTTTTCTGTTTTCCCTCCCCCTTGCGGGGAGGGATCAAGGGTGGGGGTTGCGCTGAAGCATGACCACAAGGTCACGGTACAGCTGCGACGTTTCCCGACCCCCACCCCGGCCCTCCCCGCAAGGGGGAGGGAGAATGAGAGTCGGCCTCAAAAGACACTAACGCGACCTTGGGAAAGACGCCAATGATGAGCACCAGTCTTCAACATCTTCCCTCCCCGCAAGGGGGAGGTGGAAGGCGAACATGCATCAACGGCTTTTCATCACCCGGCAGGGGATGCCCGCTGTGCCCAGCTTCGCGCAGACCGTATCGGCGTCGGCCCGGCTGTCAGCCCCCACCATCACCAGCGCCATGGCCCGCGAGCCCCGGGACAGGTTGCGCTTGCGGATCACCATGGGCTCCACGTTGGCGAGGATCTGCGGCGCCCGCACCTTCAGGCGGCGGTACATGGCGAGCGCCTGCCCCTGGCTGAAATTCTGCGCCACGAGTACGCCCCAGGGCCGACGCTTGCCAAGCTGCACCGGCGAACTCGGCGGCGTCTGCTGCCGCATGGCAAGCTGGATGCAATCCTCGATCACGGTCTTGCCCTTCCCCGCCGAAGGAATGGGATGCGCCGCGGAAGCCTCGCGCCACGCCTCCACCTCGCGGCCCGTGATGAAGGCCACGTAGTCCTGCGTTTCCGCGGGCATGCCGCTCCGGCCCGCCTGCCAGCGCCGCACCCGGTCTTCACCCGCATTGTAAGCAGCGGCCGCCAAGCCCATGTTCCCGAACTCTTTCTTGAGGTCGGCGAGATAGCTCGCGGAGGCCGCAACGGCGGCCAGCGGATCGAAGGGATCGGCGAGGCCACGGCGGTCTGCGGTGTCGGGCATGAATTGCGCCAAGCCTTGCGCGCCCTTCGGGCTCACCGCATTGGGATCGAACATGCTCTCCTTCCAGAGCAGGCGGACGAGGAAATGCGGATCAAGCCCGTTCTCGGTCGCGCGCGCTTCCGCCGCCTGGCACACGCTCTGGGCAAAGGCCTCGCGCGACGGCTTGGAAGGTGTTGCCGCATACGGCTGCACGGCTCCGGCCAGAAGCGCCACCGCGAGAGCAATGCCCCGCGCGGGCGCCATGTCAGGCATCCAGAAGCTGGCCGCCGGAGAGATGCACCATCCGGGTCATGCGGCGGCCAAGCTCGATGTTGTGGGTGGCAATGAGGGCGCCCAGCCCCTCCTCGTGGATCAGCCGCATGAACTCGTGATGGACGAGTTCCGCCGTTTCCGGATCGAGGTTGCCGGTGGGCTCGTCCGCCAGCAGCAGCAGCGGACGGTTGGCGAGCGCGCGGGCAATCGCCACGCGCTGCTGTTCGCCGCCGGACATTTCCGCCGGGCGGTGATGCATGCGGTGGTTCAATCCGAGGCGGCCGAGAAGATCGGTCGCGCGCGCTTTCGCCTGCTTCTCCGAAGCACCCGCGATGAGCTGCGGCATGGTCACGTTCTCGAGCGCCGAGAATTCCGGCAGCAGGTGGTGGAACTGGTAGACGAAGCCGATGCCGATGCGCCGCACCCGCGTGCGGGCGGCATCGTCCATCTTCGTGCAGTTCTGCCCGGCGATCAGCACCTCGCCGGTGGACGGCCGTTCGAGCAGCCCCGCCATGTGGAGGAGCGACGACTTGCCGGAGCCGGACTGGCCGATCAGCGCCACCACTTCGCCCGCGCGGATCGTCAGTGACTGATCGCGGAACACGGTGAGCGCGGTCTCACCCTTGCCATAGGTGCGGGTGACGTTGCGCAGTTCGAGGGCGGGCTTCAGGCTCATTCGTAGCGCAGCGCCTCCACCGGATCGAGCTTGGCCGCCTTCCACGAGGGATAGAGCGTGGCCAAGAACGACAACCCGATCGACATCAGCACGATCCAAAAAGTCTGGTTGAAGTCAATCTCGCTCGGCAGCTTGCTGAGATAGTAGAGGTCGGGGTTGAATGGATCGACGCCCGAGAGCCACTGGAAGCCGCGGCGGATGGGCTCGGCATAGTACGAGATCACCATGCCGAGGAGCACGCCGCCGATCGTACCGATCACGCCGATCGCGGCACCCGTGATGAAGAAGACGCGCTGGATCGCACCGGATGTGGCCCCCATCGTGCGCAGGATGGCGATGTCGCGGCCCTTGTCCTTCACCAGCATGATCAGGCCCGAGATGATGTTGAGCGCCGCCACCAGGATGATCATGGTCAGCACCATGAACAGCATGTTCCGCTCCACCGTCAACGCGGTGAAGAAGGCCTGGTTCCGGTCCTTCCACGTCTGCACCATCAGGCCGGGGCCGGCCGCCTTGGCGATTTCGCCCACCATGGAGGCGATGGTGTCGGGCCGTTCCACGGTGAGTTCGACGCCGGAGACGCCGGTGTCGGTGGAGAAAAAGTCCTGCGCTTCCGAAAGCGGCAGATAAGCCACGCCCTCATCATACTCCGACATGCCCATCTTGAAGATCGCCACCACCTGATAGTCGCGGATGCGCGGCGTCGAACCGATCACCGTCTCGGGACCGTTGGGCGCGATGAGCGTGATCGTGCCGCCCAGGCCCACCTGGTGCTTCCAGGCCATGCGCTCACCGATGGCGATGCCGCCTGCCTTGTCGAAGCCCTTCCACGAGGGCACGGCATCCATCACGCCGGGCTGGCCCAGCGCCGTCTGCAAACTCGAATTGTTGAGGCTGGGGAGCTTCTCGATATCCGCCTCGCTCACGCCACGGATAAGAGCGCCCGAGGCGTTCTTGATCGACGACACCATCACCTGTCCTTCCACGATGGGAACGGCAGAGGTGATGCCCGGCACGGCCATCAGCCGTCCCTTCATCGCGTCGTAGTCCTCGATGGGGGTCAGGTCCGGCTGGTAGATCGAGGCATGGCCGGAGAAGCCCAGCACACGGTTCAAGAGTTCGTTATGGAAGCCGTTGAAGATCGACATCACCACGATCAGCGTCGCCACCCCCAGCATGATGCCGAGGAAGGAGAACAGCGAGATCACGCTGATGAAGCCCTCCTTGCGCCGCGCCCTGAGATAGCGGAGCGCCAGCTTCCACTCGAAGGCGGCAAAGGGCTTTGTGTCCGGCAGGGCTTGGCTCATCCGGCCAGGCGCTCCACGACCTTGTCGAGGGCGACGTTTTCGCGCGCCCCCGTCTTGCGGTTCTTGATCTCAGCCACGCCATCCTTCAGGCCGCGCGGCCCGATGATCACCTGCCAAGGCAGGCCGATCAGGTCCATGGTGGCGAACTTGGCGCCGCCGGGCTGGCTGCGGTCGTCATAGAGCACGTCCTTGCCCTTGGCGGTGAGGCCTGCATAGATCTTCTCGCAGGCCGCATCAGCCTCCGCGTCACCAGTCTTGATGTTGATCAGGCCGATGTCGAAGGGCGCCACGCTTTCCGGCCAGATGATGCCGTCCTTGTCGTGGCTCGCCTCGATGATGCCGCCCACGAGGCGCGACACGCCGATGCCGTAGGAGCCCGACTGCAACACCACCATCTTGCCGTCCGGTCCCTGCACCTGGCAGCCCAGCGGTTCGGAATACTTGGTGCCGAAGAAGAAGATGTGGCCCACCTCGATGCCGCGGCCCGTTACCCGGCGGTCGGCCGGCACGCGCTTCTCGTAGTCGGCGGCGTCGTGCATTTCCGAGGTCGCGGCATACTTGGAGGTGAACTCGTCCACCACCTTGGCCACCGCCTCCACGTTGTCGTAGTCGATCTCGAAGGCGCTCCAGTCCATGTCGTGGAAGCCCTTGTCGAAGAACACCTCGCTCTCGCCCGTCTCGGCGAGGATGAGGAACTCGTGGCTGTCCTTGCCGCCAATGGGGCCCGTTTCGGCGCGCATCGGCACGGCCTTCAGGCCCATGCGGGCGAAGGTCTTGAGGTAGCTCACGAACATCTTGTTGTAGCTGTGCTGGCCCGCCTCGCGGGTGAGGTCGAAGGAATAGGCATCCTTCATCAGGAACTCGCGGCCGCGCATCACGCCGAAGCGCGGGCGCACCTCGTCACGGAACTTCCACTGGATGTGGTAGAGGTTCCGCGGCACGTCCTTGTAGCTCTGCACCCCGGCGCGGAAGATGTCGGTGATCATCTCCTCGTTGGTGGGGCCGAACAGCATCTCGCGGTCGCCGCGGTCCTTGATGCGCAGCATCTCCTTGCCATAGGCGTCGTAGCGGCCGGACTTGCGCCACAGGTCTGCCGACTGGATGGTCGGCATCAGCACCTCGATGGCCCCTGCCCGGTCCTGCTCCTCGCGGACGATCTGCTCGATCTTCTTCAGCACGCGGAAGCCCATGGGCAGCCAGGAATAGCTGCCGGCCGCTTCCTGGCGGATCATGCCGGCCCGCAGCATCAGCTTGTGGGAGACGATTTCCGCCTCCTTCGGGTCGTCGCGAAGGATCGGCATGAAATAGCGGGAAAGGCGCATTGGGGAGAATCCACTGTCAGATCTGGGGTCCGCGCCCTTTTACGCAAAAGCCGGGTGGAAACAAGGCGGCCAACCGAATTCTGCAACCCAAGGCTGTTTCGCTCTTTTTTTTGCTTGGCGGCCTCACGCAAATGTGTCTAGTCTGCGCAGCAATCAAAAAAGGGCCGCATGTCAGATCGCATGACATGACCCAGGTCTGGGGAGGGCGGGTCGCAAAAGATCAGGAATGATCTTTGTACATCCGGACAAGCGCCAACAGGGCGCATTAAAAAACAAAAGATACTAGCAGGGGGCGAAAGCCCCCTTTTTCTTTGCGCAGGTGCCTTGCCTCGGGCGATCAGCCTTTGAAGATGGTGACTTCGATCTCGATCTTCATGCGAGGGTCGGCCAGTGCTGCTTGATACGCGGTGGCCGCCGGGCGGATCTCGCCCAGGTACTTTTTCAGGACCGGGAAGGTCTTCTCGAAGTCGCTGATGTCGGGCAGCAGGTAATGCACGCGGACCGTGTCCGCCAGGCTGAAGCCCTCGGGCGTGATCGCCTTCACGATGTTCTTGAAGGTCTGTTCCGCCTGCTCCGCCACATCCGCGGAAATGGTCATGGTGTCGTAGTTGAAGCCGGTCGTGCCCGAGACGAAGCACCAGTTCCCCACAACCACGGCGCGGGAATAACCGATCTCGCCTTCGAACTTCGAACCGGATGAAATGAGCTTGCGGGTCATGGGAACGTGCCTTTCGATTGTCTCGCCGCGGCTTAGGGTCTGTTTGGCACGGGAGTCAAATCAGGCGCGTGTTGGAGCATCTCACACGCCTATCTCTCACCCGTCATTCCATGCGAGCGATGCGGAACGCGTCGCGAGACATGGAACCCCGCTTTCCCTTGGCTCAGCAAAGCTGGGTTCCATCTCGCGCGGCACTGCCGTGCCGCTTGGATGGAATGACGATTTAGGGTGTGCGAAAGACGAGAATGCTCCCCCTCACCCCGCCGGCATCGTGATCCCCGCCCCCTTCAGCGCATCCCAGATGCGGAAGCGGATATCCGAGATGAAGCGGTTCTTGCCCTCGTCGATGCCCGTCACCCAGAAGCCCACGGCGAAGACCGCCCCCTTCTCGCCGAACTCGCGCAACTCCACGAGGGGCACTTCCGGCACGGCGAGCACTTGCGGATGCTCCGCCACAGCCTTGCCAATGAGCGGCGGCACGGCGTGGAGGTCGGTGGCATAGGTGACCGTAAACACCACCTCGTAGCGCTGGCGCGGGTCCTCGTGCGTCCAGTTGGTGAAGCGCTCGGTGATGAACTTGTCGTTCGGCACCATGATCTCCTTGCCGTCGAAGGTGGCGAGGATCGAGGAACGCATGTTCATCTGCTTCAGCGTGCCGGCCTTGCCGTCATCGAGTTCGATGTAGTCGCCGATCTTGAGCGACCGCTCGAGCAGCAGGATGATGCCGGAGATGAAGTTCGATGCGATCTGTTGCAGGCCGAAGCCGAGGCCCACGCCAAGCGCGCCACCGAACACAGCGAGCGCCGTGAGATCGAGCCCGAGGATGTTGAGCAGCAGCAGCCCCACCACGGCGAAGACCGCTACCTCCAGCGCCTTCGCCGCCAGCTCGCGGGTCTGGATGTCGATCGCTTCCTGGTCGCGGATCACCTTCTGACCGGTGGTAGACGAGACGCGCCCGAGCCAGAACAGAATGCCGCCGAACACTGCCGCCTTGGCGATGGCAAGCAGCGAGATCCCGGACATTGCCCGCCTGCAGCGCCAGCCCGTCCAGCCAGGCGGTGAAATCGCCGAAGTAGCCCAGCGCTGCAATGGCCGCGACCGGAAGCCCGATCCAGCGCGCTGCCGCATTGATCACCGGATGGGTGAGGAAGCGCATGATCACCGCATGCAGGAGCCTGATCAGCGCCAGGCTCTGGGCGATGCGGATCAGCCACGACGATCCCAGCGCCGCATCGGCAATCGCCGTCGCCACCATCATGAAGACGACAAAGAGCGCGGGCTCGATCAGGCCAAGGCAGGAGAAGGCCAGACGCTGGTAGCGCAGGAAGCGGCCCTCGCTCGGCTCTTCGCGGAGCAACGGCAAGCGCCCTGTGATCTGCCGCGCCGCAAGCTTGGCCAGCACCCAAGCCGCTATGATGGCGGCCACCTGGGCATAGAACTGTGGCGTCGCCAGCCAGCTCTCGAGAATGGCAAGCCAGTCCCGGAATTTGTCCTGAAGAGAAGCGATGGTCATGGCGCTGCTTTAAGCGGGAACACTCCGGCGATTGCAAGGCAGGCGTGTGACGGACGTCATGGTGTCCAGCGGTCGCCCCAGGAGACTTTCTTCGCCTGCTTGTAGCGTGCCTTGTCGCGGGCCGGCACCGTCACGTCCGAAAGCCCTGTCTCCGCACAGAGCCGCAGCGCGACACCGGTCTTGTTCACCACGGGCGGCGCCAGCACGCGCGCCCCGCCCGCGGCTTCGCCATCGCGCGCCACGACGAGATAGCTGTAGGCCTCGTCTTCGAAGGGAACGCTCGCGCCCTTGGCATGCATGTGCGCCCGCGAGCGCTGCACCCGTTCCTTGAAATGGCACCAGTCCCCGCCCACCATCGGGCACGCTGCGTGATGGGTGCAGGGCGCCACGATCACCACGCCTGCCGCCAGAAGCTGCCGCCGCGCGATGGCAATGCGCTTGAAGCCCTCCGGCGTGCCGGGCTCGATGAGTACCAGCATGCCGCCCGCCGCGCCCCACAGTTTCGCCACAGCATCGGCGATGCCCGTCATCGGCATCTCCGCCAGCACATAAGAGGCGAGAACGAGGTCATGCCGCCCGCCCGTCCATTGCACCAGCGCCTGCTCACGCACGTTCGCCTCCACCAGCGCAGGCAATCCGCTCGCCGCATTCATCTCCTTGAGCAGGCCGGCGAAGGCGGGCGTTGCCTCCACCTGTTCGACCCCTGCGATCTCCGGCCATTGCGCCACTGCGGCCCACCCTGCCGTGCCGGGGCCTGCCCCGATATCGGCGAGCGAACGCGGCGCAAAGCCCGGCCGCCGGTGCGCGACCTCGGCCAGCACCCGGGCATTGACCGCGAAGGTGGCCGGCAGGCGCGTGGTGAGATAGGCCGCAAGGTCGATCCCGGCCGAGCCCTGCCCCGCCCGGTAGCGGGCGGACATGGCGGCATTCGCGGCGGCAAGTCCCTGCCCCCGGCCTTCGAGCCAGGTGCGGACCGCCCCGTCAAGCTCACCCGGGTAAGACATCGCCCAAAAATCTCCTAACAATCTCGTCAGTTGCCCGCGAGGCTTGTGCCCGCCTATGGTCCCCGCCAGTCGTTCCGGCAACAGAAAGATTCGCCTGATGTTCAAATCCTTCTTCCCGAACCCCAAGCCGTTTTTCCTTTCGGCGGCGGTCTACGCGCTTGCAGCGGTGCTGTTCTGGTTCTTCGTATGGAAGGGCTTCGGCGTGGCGATCGGCTGGGGCCTTCAGCCGGGCGAACAGGCCATGATCGGCGTCTCGGTTTTCTGGTCGAAGCCGTTCCTCTGGTTCTATCTCTACTACATCATCGTCACGGCCATCTTCGCCACCGTCTGGTGGTTCATCCACCCGCACAAATATTTCCTGTGGTCGGTGCTGGGCTCGGCCCTCATCATCTTCACCACCTACTATCAGGTGGAGGTGAGCGTTGCGATCAACGCCTGGTACGGCCCCTTCTATGACCTGATCCAGGCCTCGGCGGCCAAGTCCCGCCCCACGCCCATGTCGGAATATCTCGAGCAACTCTGGATCTTCATGACCATCGCCTGCATGGCGGTAGTCATTGGCACGCTGACGCGCTTCTTCGTCAGCCATTATAACTTCCGCTGGCGCCAGGCGATGAACGACTTCTATATCGAGCACTGGCAACGCCTGCGCGGGGTGGAAGGCGCTTCCCAGCGTGTGCAGGACGACACCATGCGCTTCACCTCCACGCTGGAGGGTCTGGGCGTGTCCTTCATCGACGCCATCATGACGCTGATTGCCTTCCTGCCGGTGCTGCATGCGCTGGAAAGCAACATCACCGACCTGCCGATCATCGGCGCCATCCCCTATCCGCTGGTCACCGCGGCAATCCTCTGGTCGCTGTTCGGCACTGGGCTGATGGCTGCAATCGGCATCAAGCTGCCGGGCCTCGAGTTCCGCAACCAGCGTGTGGAAGCCACCTACCGCAAGGAGCTCGTCTACGGCGAGGACGATCCCAACCGCGCCCAGCCGCCCACCGTGGCCGAGCTTTTCCAGCAGGTACGCAAGAACTATTTCACGCTCTATTTCCACTACGTCTATTTCAACATCGGCCGCATCCTCTACCTGCAGACCGACAACATATTCCCGATCATCGTGCTCCTGCCCACGCTGGTGGCGCAGAAGATCACGCTCGGCCCCATGACGCAGATCCAGAACTCGTTTGACCAGGTGCGCTCGTCGTTCCAGTTCCTGATCAATTCCTGGCCGACGATCATTTCGCTCATCTCGATCTACAAGCGTCTCCGCGCCTTCGAAGCCACGCTGGAGGGCAAGGACCTCGGCGCCATCGAACATGAGGCCGTCACCGAGGCGACGGGCTGAGGCGGAGGATCGCGCGACGCATCACAACGGCCGGGACCAGCGTTCCAGCCGTTTTGCTTTCAGGAGCGGGGAGAAAGCCGAGGCTTGAATCCGATGCTTGAATCCGGGGGGCCACTGGCCTATCACGCGGGCCTTCCGGACGGGGCCTGCGGCCTCACCGTCCCGGGGGCGATTAGCTCAGTTGGTAGAGCGCTTCGTTTACACCGAAGATGTCGGGAGTTCGAGTCTCTCATCGCCCACCATTCCCCCACGCAGCTCCACAAACAAAATGCCCCACACGTTTCTGAGGGCGTGCGGGGCTGATGTGAGTTTGTTGTCTCGATGTGTTGCTTGGTCCCCTGCGCGTGTCCCCCCGCCGTTGCCGAAGCCCCGGAGGACAACGTTGCGCTAGCTGTTCACGGCCTCCTTCAAAAGTTTCCCAGGTTTGAACCGGGCCCTTTTGGAGGCCGGCATCTTGATGACTTTTCCGGTCTTGGGATTGCGTGCCTCGCCCCCCTTGCGGCGCGACACGGTGAACACGCCGAATCCCATCAGGCGCACGTCGTCGCCCCCCTTCAGCGCTTCAATGATGTTCTCGATGGTCGCTTCCACGACTTCTTCGGCTTCCCCGCGCGTCAGCTTGGTGTCGTGGGCAACCTTGGCAATGAGTTCGCTCTTGTTCATGAGCGCAGCACTCCAGTAGAAGGGTGGAACGCAACAAACCTTGCCGTGGCCTCACCTTGAATTGGATTGCGGGAGATTCGCAAGTTTTCCCTGCGCTTCAGACGCGGCTTTCAGAAAATTCCACAAGGCACTGTTTTTCATGACTTTTCTTCCGGACCTGACGACCTTCCTGACCTACTCTCTGGCCTCCATGCTACTCTTCATCACGCCGGGTCCGGACATGAGCCTGTGGCTCTCGCGCACCATCGTTTCAGGCCGCAGGGCGGGCATCGCGGCGATGGCGGGCACGCAGATCGGCTGCGTCGTGCACACGGCTCTTGCGGCCTTCGGTGTCTCGGCGCTGATTGCGGCCTCGCCCACCGCCTTCACTGCACTCAAGATCGTCGGCGCACTCTATCTGCTCTGGCTTGCGGTCGATGCCATCCGCAACGGCTCGTCGCTGAACGTCCGTACCGAGAACCAGCCCAAGGCCACGGCGCTGTCGAGCTTCATCCTTGGCGTCACCGTCAATCTCACCAATCCCAAGGTGGTGCTGTTCTTCATCACCTTCCTGCCGCAGTTCGTTTCGGCGAGCGACCCGCACGTCACCGGAAAGCTCCTCTTCCTCGGCCTCTACTTCGTCGCCATCAACACGCCGCTCGCCGCCCTGCTCATCTGGGGCGCGGAAAAAGTCGTGACATGGCTCAAAGCCCGGCCCCTCGTGCTACGCGGCGTCGACTACAGCTTCGCAGGCGTCTTCGCCTTCTTCGCCTTCCGCATCGCGATGACGCAAGGAAGATGAGCGAGGGACGGTGACACCTCATCACCGTTTGCGCTGGATCAATGCCCGGCTGCCACCGATCGGCGATCACTCCTAATATATTAGGAGTAACGAATATGCAGAATGACTGGCCGGCCTATCTCGCGGGCGTCTCCGCCCGCATCAAGGAAATGCGCACCGAGCAGCCGGATGTGATGAAGGCCTTTTCCGGCCTCGCCCAGGCCGCGCTGAAGCCGCAGGCCCTCGACGCCAAGACCAAGGAACTGATCGCACTGGGCATCTCGGTTGCCGTGCGCTGTGATGATTGCATCGGCTTCCACGTGGAGGCCGCCCTCGCCCACGGCGCCAGCCGTGCCGACATCATGGAGACGCTCGCCATGGCGGTCTACATGGGGGCCGGTCCCTCGGTCATGTATGCGAGCCACGCGCTCGACGCCTACGCGCAGATGGCGGAGACTAAGGTGTGAACTCTCAAACTCTAAAGAGTTTCGCGTACGCGCTCTTCATTTCATGTCCAGCCGATAAAGTGTGAACAGGGCCTTTTCTACTGCAAGAGGTCCACTGGATGAGTTGTCATCGGCAGGTCCAACCAGAATAGAAAGGTAATTTGCGGCATATATGTCCGAGCAACCCTTGCTGGTGGGCGAGTAGTCATCTTTGATGATGCCATCCTCATCGTGACGTTTATTTGCAAGGGACGGATCGACAATAAGTCGCGCCCAGCCAATGTCATAAGCGGGCAGATTGCGCCGTTCCAAGCTCTCCACACAGAGTCGATAGAACTCACGCTTCTTCGACTTTGTGCGATGGAGATTGATGACGCATTCCATCTTCGAGTAGTGCCCCACTACAACAGACGGCACATTTTTTATCTTCGAACACTTTGCACTATGAACAGAGAGCTTCTTTGGACGAACGCCGCCCTTTGGGCCGCATGAGGTAGCAGGTCTAAATGCCTCAAATGTCCCTTCGGCATGAGCATTGTAAACCTGCCCTACTTGCAACCGAACAAAAGCCGGCTTGAACAAACAAAGACTGCACTTGCCAGCATCAACGCTTTCTTGCCCCGATGGGGTTGTGACTGTGACGGCGCTTTGAGAGGAATGACTATTGCATATTTGATAGTCCGCCAAACCATCACTCGGAACGCTGCCAAGTCTACCGGGACGGACGGCAAGAAATTTATCGCCAGCTGTAGCCAGATTGGTCCAATGGCCAAGGGACGTTCCGGGCATTCCATCCGCCCACGCCCCACTGATTGTCACCAGCCACAACACAAAGCCCAATGCGTATTTCATGATGTCCTCCCCTCATTCCCCGGCCTCAAGCTGGCATCGCGGCTGGGATCGGACAACAAAAAAGGGAGCAGTCCGAAGACTGCTCCCACTGGAAAGATTTCCCGTTCTGGCGGGTTAGTGAACGGCGCCCTCGCCATCGGCCGGGGCCGACTTGGCGCGGGCCGCGGCGGCGGCTTCTTCCGCCTCCTCGTCCCACACGATGGGCGTCGGCTGGCGGACAAGCGCGTGCTTCAGCACTTCATCCACATGCGACACGGGCACCAGCTCCAGCCCGGACTTCACGTTGTCCGGAATGTCGGCCAGGTCCTTCACGTTCTCCTGCGGGATCAGCACCTTGGTGATGCCGCCACGCAGTGCCGCGAGAAGCTTTTCCTTCAGGCCGCCGATGGGCAGCACGCGCCCACGCAGCGTCACTTCGCCGGTCATGGCCACGTTCCTGCTCACGGGAATGCCCGTCAGCACGGAGACGATGGCGGTTGCCATGGCGATGCCGGCCGAGGGGCCATCCTTCGGTGTCGCGCCTTCCGGCACGTGCACGTGGATGTCCTTGCGGTCGAACAGCGGCGGCTTCACGCCGATCGAAGGCGCCCTGCTCTTCACGTAGGACGAGGCAGCCGAGATCGACTCCTTCATCACGTCGCGCAGGTTGCCGGTGACCGTCATGCGGCCCTTGCCGGGCATCATCAGGGCTTCGATGGTCAGCAGTTCGCCGCCCACCTCGGTCCAGGCAAGACCCGTCACCACGCCGACCTGGTCCTCGCGCTCGGCTTCGCCGAAGCGGAACTTGGGAACGCCAAGATAGTCGTGAACCACCTCTTCGGTGACCTTCACCTTCTTCTTCTTGGCGATCATCAGGTCCTTCACCGCCTTGCGGGCAAGCGTGCTCATCTCGCGTTCGAGATTACGCACACCGGCTTCGCGGGTGTAGCGGCGGATGATCTCGCGGACGGCTTCGTCCGTCACCTCGAACTCCTTCTTCTCGAGGCCGTGGTGTTCCATGGCCTTGGGGATCAGGTGGCGGCGGGCAATCTCGGCCTTCTCATCTTCCGTGTAACCGGCGATGCGGATGATTTCCATGCGGTCCAGAAGGGCCGGCGGAATGTTCAGCGTGTTCGACGTGGTCACGAACATCACGTTCGAGAGGTCGTATTCCACCTCGAGGTAATGGTCCATGAAGGTGGCGTTCTGTTCGGGATCGAGCACCTCGAGCAGGGCCGCCGACGGGTCGCCGCGGAAGTCCATGCCCATCTTGTCGATCTCGTCGAGCAGGAAGAGCGGGTTGGACTTCTTCGCCTTCTTCATCGACTGGATGACCTTGCCGGGCATCGAGCCGATGTAGGTGCGGCGGTGACCGCGGATTTCGGCTTCATCACGCACGCCGCCCAGCGACATGCGGATGAATTCGCGGCCGGTGGCCTTGGCGATCGACTTTCCGAGCGAGGTCTTGCCGACGCCGGGCGGGCCGACGAGGCAGAGGATCGGGCCCTTCAGCTTGTTGGTGCGGGCCTGCACGGCGAGATACTCGACGATGCGTTCCTTCACCTTGTCGAGGCCGTAGTGATCGGCATCGAGCACGTTCTGGGCAAATTCCAGATCGGCCTTCACCTTGCTCTTCACGCCCCACGGGATCGAGAGCAGCCAGTCCAGGTAGTTGCGCACCACGGTGGCTTCGGCCGACATGGGCGACATCTGGCGGAGCTTCTTCACTTCCGCATCGGCGCGCTCGCGCGCTTCCTTGGACAGCTTGGTGTCCTTGATGCGCTTCTCGAGTTCGCCGAGTTCGTCCTTGCCTTCCTCGCCGTCGCCGAGTTCCTTCTGGATGGCCTTCATCTGCTCATTCAGATAGTACTCGCGCTGCGTCTTCTCCATCTGGCGCTTGACGCGGCTGCGGATGCGCTTCTCCACCTGGAGAACCGAGATCTCGCCTTCCATCAGCGCGTAGGCCTTCTCCAGCCGTTCATCGACGGTTTCGAGTTCGAGGAGCGCCTGCTTGTCGGGGATCTTCACCGCAAGGTGCGCGGCAATCGTGTCAGCGAGCTTGGCAAAGTCGGTGATGCTCGACAGGTTGGCCAGCACTTCCTGCGGCACCTTCTTGTTGAGCTTCACGTAGCTTTCGAACTGCGCTGCGGTCGAACGCGCCAGGCCTTCCGTTTCCTTCTCGGTCACGGGCGGATGCGGCATCACGGAGATTTCGGCTTCGAAGAAATCCGTGCGTTCGGTGAACTTCTGGATGCGGGCGCGCTCAAGGCCCTCCACCAGCACCTTCACGGTGCCGTCGGGAAGCTTGAGGAGCTGCATCACCTGGGCAAGCGTGCCCACTTCGTAGATTGCGTCCTGCGCCGGATCATCGTCTGCCGGGTTGCGCTGTGCCACGAGCACGATGCGCTTTTCCTCGCGCATCACCTCTTCCAGCGCCTTGATCGACTTTTCCCGCCCGACAAAGAGCGGCACGATCATGTGCGGGAAGACGACGATGTCGCGAAGCGGCAGAACCGGAAGAACTTCGACCGGATTTTCCGCGGAGGACTTTTCTGTTGTCTTCTTGGCCATTTTCATTCCCTGCTGCAGGCTGCGCGCCTGCTCATGCGGCCGGGCAACTCATCAGCCCGGCACTCAACTTCGGAAGCGGATGTGGCGTCTGGTTAAGGGTTCTTCAAGACCCACTTCCAGACGCGCGCATTCGTCAGGCGGTGGCGTTGGCCACCTTCGCCGCGGGCTGCTTCTCGCGGTCGGAATAGATGAGCAGCGGCTTGGCATCGCCTTCCACGACTTCGCGCGAGATCACCACTTCCTCCACACCGGTCATGCCGGGGAGGTCGTACATGGTATCGAGCAGGATGCCTTCCATGATGGAGCGGAGGCCGCGGGCGCCGGTCTTGCGTTCGATGGCGCGGCGGGCGATGGCGCGCAGCGCCTCGTCCGGGATCGTGAGCTTCACGCCTTCCATCTCGAACAGGCGCTGGTACTGCTTGACGAGCGCGTTCTTCGGCTCGGCAAGGATCTGCACCAGGGCGGCTTCATCGAGGTCTTCCAGTGTCGCGGTCACCGGCAGGCGGCCGACGAATTCCGGAATGAGGCCAAAGCGCAGGAGGTCTTCCGGCTCCAGCTCGCGCAGCACCGCACCGGTGCGGCGGTCGTCGGGGGCGCGCACCGTGGCAGCAAAGCCGATGCCGGTACCCTTCGAACGCTGGTTGATGATGCGCTCGAGGCCGGCGAAGGCGCCGCCGCAGATGAACAGGATGTTGGTGGTGTCGACCTGCAGGAATTCCTGCTGCGGATGCTTGCGGCCCCCCTGCGGAGGAACCGAGGCCACCGTGCCTTCCATGATCTTCAGCAAGGCCTGCTGCACGCCCTCGCCCGAGACGTCACGGGTGATCGAGGGGTTGTCGGACTTGCGGCTGATCTTGTCGATTTCGTCGATGTAGACGATGCCGCGCTGGGCCCGCTCGACATTGTAGTCGGAGGCCTGCAGCAGCTTGAGGATGATGTTCTCCACGTCCTCGCCTACGTAGCCCGCTTCGGTGAGCGTCGTGGCGTCGGCCATTGTGAAGGGCACGTCGAGGATGCGCGCCAGCGTCTGGGCCAGCAGCGTCTTGCCCGAGCCCGTGGGGCCGACGAGCAGGATGTTCGACTTCGCCAGTTCCACGTCGTTGCCCTTCTGGCCGTGGTTCAGGCGCTTGTAGTGGTTGTGAACGGCGACCGAGAGGACGCGCTTGGCGTGGTCCTGGCCGATGACGTAGTCGTCCAGCACCTTGCGGATTTCCTGCGGGGTGGGAACGCCATCCTTGGACTTCACCAGTGCCGACTTGTTCTCTTCACGGATGATGTCCATGCAGAGCTCGACGCACTCGTCGCAAATGAACACGGTTGGCCCGGCAATCAGCTTGCGCACCTCGTGCTGGCTCTTTCCGCAGAAAGAGCAGTAGAGCGTGTTCTTGTTGTCGCCGGAAGCTGCCTTGCTCATGTCTTGTTCCTTGTCTTACCGCCGGGTGTGCGCCCGGTCGGGGGTCGACCACCTCTTCATACGCAGAAAGTGGCCCAAAAGTGTCTCATAATAGACCAAATGTCCGACTCAAATCCAGCATGCCGCCCCGGAGGTTAATCATTCCTTGCCGCATCCCGCCATGCACAAGAAGGATGGCTTGGAAATGTGGATAACGGCAGGGTTCCCGCAAGGTTGCCCGCAAGGCTGATGGTGCGAGACCGGCGCTTGCGCGCGGAGGCTGCGGGGCCGGTCTCGAGTGTATTCTCAAGACCCGCCCCCAAGATGCTGTTATGCGGACGGTTTCCCAGTTCGCGCGCCTTACTTCTGGTCCTCGGGAAGCTGGCGCTGCGCCTTCACCTCGTCGATGAGGCCGAACTTCACGGCCTCCTCGGCGCTCATGAAGTTGTCGCGCTCGAGGGCATCCTCGATTTCCTTCACCGTGCGGCCGGTGTGCTTCACGTAGATTTCATTGAGCCGCTTGCGGAGGTTTTCCACGTTGCGGGCATGGATGAGGATGTCCGTCACCTGGCCCTGGAAACCGCCCGAGGGCTGGTGGACCATGATCGAGGCGTGCGGCAGGGCGAAGCGCATGCCCTTCTCGCCGGCGCAGGAGAGGAGCGAGCCCATCGAGGCCGCCTGCCCCATGACGATGGTCGAGACCGGGCAGCGGATGAACTGCATGGTGTCGTAGATCGACAGGCCCGACGTGACGACGCCACCCGGCGAGTTGATGTACATGGCGATTTCCTTCTTCGGGTTCTCGGCCTCGAGGAAGAGAAGCTGCATGCAGATCGAGGCGGCCATGGTGTCTTCCACCTGGCCGGTCACGAAGATGATGCGCTCGCGCAAGAGGCGCGAGGGAAGATCGTACACGCGCTCGCCCCGGGCTTCCTGCTGAATGACGGAAGGCCAGAATGCGGCAGTGGGGGCAAGCGGATCAAAGGTAGCCATGGAGTCTCCGGGCATCGGTTGGGAATCAATCGTGTGTCTCGAACACATAGATAGGTGAGGCCCAAACAAATCGCAAATTCAGCGGATTCCCACGGTTAAGCAACGCCTTGGCGGACGCGCGCCTTGGACCGAACCGCGCCTTAACGCTTGCCTGCTAAGGGTTTGCTCCATGACGGCGTTCAATCCCCTGCTTCAGCTTGTCTGGGTGATCCCGGTGGCGATCGTGCTCGGCACGATCCGCCAGGCCGTGCGCGCCAAGCGCCGGGGTGCGGGTCCGCGCTGGGCCGATCTCGGCACCCTGCAACAAATGGGCGTCGTCGCCGGCCTTGCCGCCACCGCCCTCCTCGCCCTTCTCGCAGGCCAGATCCGGACGAGCCAGCACGAAGGCATCCTTCGCCAGCAGTTCCACATTCCGCAGGAGGTGGCGCTGGAGCACTTCAGCAGCCAGAACAAGATGAGCTACCGCCCGCGGCTTGAAGCCGTCGTCCGCTTCGATGACGCAGCCTATGCGGCCTACGCCACGAGCCTCGGCAATGCCGCCCTGTGGTCACCCGTGCCGTTCCGCTATGCGGGCGGCGGCGACATCACGCCCGCCGTACGCGGCAGCGGCTTCATGTGGTACGGGCTTCCCTACCCCGGCTGGGCCGGCGACATCACCATGCGCTGGGGCTCGAACGCCATGGACGCAGCGCAATACGTGCGGAACGGCCGCTACTTCTGCACCGCCATCATCGCCGAACACTCCGCCACGCCCGATCAGCCGAAGCGCTTCACCGCGAAGGCCTGCCGTGATGTTCCACGCGGCCGCATCGCCGTTGCCGCCGTCCTGCTGGCCGTGCTCGATGCCGACAGCAAATCCCTCTACGCCACCATCTACTGAACAATAATCAGGCACTGCGGGCGGCTGATCCGCGCCGCGCGCCGCCACGGCCTTGCCGTTCAGCACTTTGAAACCAAGGAGACATATGTCTCCTTGCATGAGGTGGTTGAGAGCGATTGCGGCCGTGGCGGCCATCGCCCTGCCGGTGGCGTTTGCCCCGGCGGCGGTGGCGGCGCCCAATTGCACCGGCACCGTGCTCAACACCAACGGCAGCTTCGAGACGCCAAACAAGGGTGCGGCCGTGAACTGGTATTCCGAACCCGCGGCCAACGTGCCGGGCTGGACCACGAGCAGCACCGCCTTCGAGATCTGGGCCAACAGCTTCAACGGCGTCGTTCCCTACCAGGGCACGCAGCTGAACGAGATGAACTGGAACGCCGCGGACACGCTGACCACCACTGCATTCACCGTCCAGCCCCGCGCCGAACTTCGCGTCTACTGGGCCCACCGCGGCCGCTCCACCACCGAGACGGCCAACCTGCAGATCAACACGGCGGGCGGCGCCACTCTCCTCAACTACGGCGACTTCAGCACTGCCACCGGCGCCTGGGTGCTGCGCAATGCGACGACCGTGATGGGCACCAGCGCCACCAGCGTGGTGCTGCGCTTCCAGGCGATCACGCCCGGCAGCATCGGCAACCTCTTCGACAGCGTCGAGGCCTGCCAGACCTACATCACCCTGACCAAGACCCTGTTCAGCAAGGTGGACAGCAACGCTGACGGCCGCGACAGTGCCGGCGACACCCTCACCTACCAGTTCGCCATTTCCAATCCCGCCGGCAACGACCGCAGCCTCTCCGCCGTGCAGGTGGTGGACGACCGCATCGGCACGGTGACCGCCGCCACCTACCGCGTCTCGGGCGATACCACCGCCAACAACCAGCTCGATCCCGGCGAGACCTGGATCGTGCGCGTGCCCTACACCGTGACGCTTGCCAACATGGATGCAGGCAGCGTCACCAACACCGCCTATGCGCAAGGCAACACGGGCGCCAACATCATCCGCTCGCCCGATGCGGTGCTGACGACGCCGCTCACCCGCGTGCCGGGGATCTCGCTGGCCAAGACGGCGTGGCGCGGCGGCGTGCAATTGTTTCCGGGAACGCGCGTCGCTGTGGGCGATGCCATCGAATTCCGCTTCCAGGTCACCAATACGGGCAACACCACGGTGAACGGCATCGCCGTCGCCGAAACCGCCTTCAACGGCAACGGCCCCGCGCCCGTGCCCACCCTCGTCTCGGGCAGCACCACGCTCACACCCGGACAGAGCGCGCAATACGCCGGCAGCTACACCGTCACCCAGCGCGACATCGACACGCGCCAGTAGCCGGATCAGTCGAGGTCGCGGCGCACCGCGCCCTTGGCGGCAGAGGTGGTCATCGCGGCATAAGCCTTGAGCGCGTTCGTCACGTTGCGCTTGCGCTTTTCGGTCGGCTTGAAGCCCTTGGCCTCCTGCGCCTTGCGCCGCGCCGCCAGCACATCGGCGGGAACCGCGAGATTGATGGTGCGGTTGGGAATGTCGATCTCGATCGTATCGCCCTTCTCCACAAGCGCGATCAGGCCGCCCTCCGCCGCTTCCGGCGAGACGTGGCCGATGGAAAGGCCGCTGGTGCCGCCGGAGAAGCGGCCATCGGTCAGGAGCGCGCAGGCCTTGCCCAGGCCCTTCGACTTCAGATAGCTCGTCGGATAGAGCATTTCCTGCATGCCCGGGCCGCCGATCGGGCCCTCGTAGCGGATCACCACCACTTCGCCCGCCTTCACCTCGCTGTTGAGGATGCCGAGCACCGCCGCGTCCTGGCTTTCGAACACATGGGCCTTGCCGGTGAACTTCAGGATCGAGTCATCCACGCCCGCCGTCTTCACGATGCAGCCCTGCTCGGCGATGTTGCCGTAGAGCACGGCGAGGCCGCCGTCCTTCGAGAACGGCGTCTCGGTGGAACGGATCACGCCCGTGGCGCGGTCGAGGTCGAGGTCATCCCAGCGGCGGTCCTGCGAGAAGGCCACCTGGGTGGGCACGCCACCCGGAGCCGCAAGATAGAACTCGCGCACCGACTTCGAGTTGGTGCGGCGGATGTCCCAGCGGTTGATCGCTTCGCCCAAGGTGGGCGTGTGCACGGTATGGCACTGGGTATTGAGCAGGCCGCCCCGCTCCAGTTCGCCAAGGATGCCGAAGATGCCGCCGGCGCGATGCACGTCCTCGATATGGACGTCGCTCTTGGCGGGCGCCACCTTGCACAGCACCGGCACGCGGCGCGACAGGCGGTCGATGTCGGACATGGTGAAGTCCACGCCGCCCTCATGCGCCGCCGCCAGGATGTGCAGCACCGTGTTGGTGGAGCCGCCCATGGCGATGTCGAGGGTCATGGCGTTTTCGAAGGCCTGCTTGGTGGCGATGTTGCGCGGCAGCACGCTGGCATCATTCTGCTCGTAATAGCGCTTGGCGATGTCGACCACGAGGTGGCCCGCTTCCAGGAACAGGCGCTTGCGGTCGGCGTGCGTGGCCAGCGTCGAGCCGTTGCCCGGCAGCGAGAAGCCCAGCGCCTCGGTCAGGCAGTTCATCGAGTTGGCGGTGAACATGCCGGAGCACGAGCCGCAGGTCGGGCAGGCCGAGCGTTCGATCGTCGCCACTTCCTCGTCGGAATATTTCTCGTCCGCCGCCGCCACCATGGCGTCAACGAGGTCGAGCGCCACGGTCTTGCCCGAGGGCGCCACATACTTGCCGGCTTCCATGGGCCCGCCCGAGACGAACACGGCGGGAATGTTCAGCCGCATGGTGGCCATCAGCATGCCGGGGGTGATCTTGTCGCAATTGGAGATGCACACCATGGCGTCCGCGCAGTGGGCGTTGACCATGTATTCCACGCTGTCGGCGATGATCTCGCGCGAGGGCAGCGAATAGAGCATGCCGTCGTGGCCCATGGCGATGCCGTCATCGACGGCGATGGTGTTGAACTCCTTGGCCACGCCGCCGGCGGCCTCGATCTCGCGGGCCACCATCTGGCCGAGGTCCTTGAGGTGCACGTGGCCGGGCACGAACTGGGTGAAGGAGTTGACGACGGCGATGATCGGCTTGCCGAAGTCGCCATCCTTCATGCCGGTGGCGCGCCACAGGCCGCGGGCGCCCGCCATGTTGCGGCCATGGGTGGTGGTGCGGGAACGGTACTGCGGCATGGGGTCGATCCTGACTGATGTTTCAGCGGGCGTTTAGCATTGGGACAGCGGCGAGGCAAAGCCCCTCGCCCACCCTCAATGCACGCCCCGCCCATGCACCTTACGCAACGGGGTGGTGGGGCGGTTCAGGTGGGGGACACCGGGGGGAGCAGGCAATAGGCTATTTCGAAGGTATGATGTGTGAGGCTTGGGAGGCCCCAATTGCTAAGCGAGCAGGACCACAGGATTGCAGTCGCTATCCTTAACATCAAACCACGGCCCCGCGAAACAATTGGCTAGCTCCGCAAGTTACTCGAGAGCTTCAATGTCAACGAAAAGCAATATCTCTTGTTTGGTTTTGCGGCTGCGGCGGTATTTAATTGACACCAATTGGTTCACCATTGGCCCAATCAAGTCATCTACAACGTCACCGGTCTCAAAAATCTTGAGGTTTGTTTCAGCGGTTTGGACCACGATAAAATCTCTGTCCAAATCCAAACCCCTCAAAATTCCTTGAGCTGTAAAAACCTCATCTTGCAAAGAAGCCTTAGAGGTTGCGATTTCAGTTTGCACCACCTTTGCAATCTGATCTCGATTTTCTGCAGAAAGAACAACGGGAGGCACCCTTCCCATGGGTGATGAAATTTCGATCTGTTCAAACCTCCTGCCGTTTGGAGCAATGTTCCGAGCCATTTTCAAAAAGACATCACGATACTGCGAATCCGGCACCACAGCTGCCATGTCCTCATCTGGGGAAGCAGCCGCAGTACGTATTATCTCCAAAAGTTTAGAAGAGATGTCCTCGGCATCAATCGACCGCTTGAAGAGATCTGGCTGACGTTTCTCTTGTATAGCTACAATGAATTGGTAGCTGCCCGGTACAGTTTGAAATAGCCAAGGCACACACTGTTCAGCGATTTCATGTATCGGTTTGCCTCGACGTCTGAATGGAGTGTTAGAGACAAACTCAGCAGTTCTAATCACCAGGTTGGAGATTTCCTGAACTTTCTTGACGATTAGGTCTAGAGGAGCTCCGCCGCGCAAAACTTCCCCACCTCGCACTGAAACGAGAATGTTGCCCGGCGCAAAAGTAACAGACGACTTCACTTGTTCTTGCTTCTGCCAAATCAAGTAAAGGAGCGATTTCAATTCTTCATTTGCAAATTCGGGTAAGCGCAAATCAGCACAGAAACGATGCGCATAGTTTTCTGCCTCAGCTAATTCGTTTGCCTTATAAAACAACGAAACGACGCTCACTGCCGTTATGCCTAGTGTGCGAATTTTTTCCGGTGAAAGCGCGTTGTATGCGTCAAGCTCAAACTGCGCAGCCATTTTGAAACATTCTTCGGCAGCCTTAGCGTCTCCACGCCTAAGATTTACGTGGGCCATATCGGCCCAGCGTTGGCTCTCACCGTGGTTAGCGGCCCAAGTCATCAGGGAACATCCTCTATTGCTACCAAGAGCGCGGAGAACGATACCACGCTTGCAATAGCAGGCAGATTACTTTTTCCGTTGACGGCCTGCTGAACTTTCACTCTCAGCCTTCCTTTAACCGCCGCTTTGTTTCCTCGATTTATTCCAGAAACCTCAAGTCGAATGCAGTCCTCAAGATCTGCAGCGGTAGTGCCGGGCTCGGCCAAATAATAGTCTGCCCCCGTACCTGTTTCGGCTCGTGCCACCGCAACTAAATTCCGGACTTTGTTTATGGCAGCTATACAGATGGCATAGGCTCCGGCTTCAGTTGCATCAATTTCATTTGCATGCGCGGCCTTGAATGTGGAACTCGAAGGCCACTTGAGGCTAGCCAATTTGATCTGCCCCAAATTTTCAATATGAATAGTTTCAGGAGATGTGTGATGTCTGTCCAAACAGACACACAGAGCTTCACAGTAAAAATCAGCTACAGCTCTACTGATACCAGGGTTATCTCTGGATAAGTTTTTGATTTTGACCATGATACCGACTTCTCGTTCACCGACTACGATATATGATTGTTGAATTCTGTCTACCCTCACCAACCCGATAGTATTGACATCATAATCACTATAGACATATATTCCTCTCCGACAGTTCCGGAAAGGAGGGACAGTGTCGAAAGTGTCTCCACATTGCCGGACCTGTGCGCAGCGCCTGCGGAGGAGAGGTCACGACACACCTCCCCTTCCCGGGAGCCGGAAGGATGACCCTTGGAGACTACGCTCCAAGCGCGGATATCCGCCCGCTACGCCTCGACCGCGGCCTGGCCTTCGGGCCCTGGAGCGCCGCAACAGGGGAACAGTGGCAAGTGCAGACTTTGCAGGCCAAAATCGCTGCGTTTCCAAACGCCGCTGCGGCCCGTTGAACGCGGGCGCGAGTTTTTCGCACCGCGTCCCGGCGGGTTTCAGGGGCAGAACGGCTTTGCGCCGAACACACCACCACTCCCATTCATTGCATGCAGGCGCGAGGCCGGACGGGGAACATACCCTCCTCCTTCCCTTTTTCCGGTGCCGCCCATGAGATGAGGCGGCGCCCCCCTCGTTGATCCCGTCATGCCCGCGAAGGCGGGTACCTCGGGGTGCGGGTGTTTTGTAACCCTCATGCTGAGGTGCATGGCAAAGCCATGCCTCGAAGCATGCGCAACCGGCAGGCCCTTCGAGGCTCGCTCGCGCTCGCACCTCAGGGTGAGGTCTTTTCTTGAAAAGCAGCGACGGAATTCCGCCCCCTCCTCCGTCTTCACCTCGCAACACACCCACGCGCCGCGACAGCCCGCGCACAAGAGACCATCATGCCTGACATCCTGAACCGCTATGCCACGCCCTTCGTCACGGGCTTCTTCCTCATTTCCCTCATCTCGGGCGTCGCCCTCTTCTTCCACGTCGGCACCTCCGCCTTCCGCGAGATGCACGAGATCCTCAGCCTGGTGCTGATCCTCCCCTTCGTGCTGCACGTCTGGAAGAACTGGCGCTCGCTGCTCAACTATTTCCGCCGCACGCCCTTCTGGATCGGCTCCGCCGTCTCGCTGGTGGCCGCACTTGCCTTCGCCTGGCCCGCCCTCACCGGCAGTGCTGCAGGCACCGCCGGCGGCCCGCCGCCCTTCGCCCTCTCCAATGCCGTGCTGAAGGCCCCGGTGGCCGAGGTTGCCCCCGTGCTCAACACCACGCCGGATGATCTTCTTGCCGGCCTCAAGGCCAAGGGCTTCACCGTGACCACCACGGACGAGGCTCTCTCCGACATCGGCACGAAGTCCGGCAAGGACACCATGGAACTGGCCGCCGCCCTCGTCGCGCTGGCCAAGTGATCACCAACACCCGCACAAAAAAGAACCGCCCCGCATGATCATCATGGGGGCGGCATTTTATTCGTCGCGCGATGGCGAGGCGGGGATCAGCCCTCGTCCTCGAGGTCCTCTTCCACCATCTTCTGCAGGTCTTCGCGGCTCGTTTCCTTGTCGGTCACGCTGGCCTTGCCCACGATCAGGTCCACCACCTTCTGTTCGAAGATCGGGCCGCGCAGCTCGATCAGCGCCGAGGGGTTCTTGCGGTAATAGTCATAGACCTGCTTTTCCTGGCCGGGGAACTGGCGCACGCGGGCGATCAGCGCCTGCTGCAGTTCCTGCTCGTTCACCTGGATGTTTTCCTTTTCGCCAAGGGTGCCCAGCACCAGGCCCAGGCGCACGCGGCGCTCGGCGATGGCGCGGTATTCCTTGCGGGCCTCGTCTTCCGTGGTGTTCTCGTCGGCGAAGCTCTTGCCGGCGCGCTGCATTTCATTCTGGAGTGCATTCCAGATGCCGTTGAACTCGGCCTCCACCAGCTTCTGCGGCAGCTCGAAGGTGTATTCCTTGTCGAGCGCGTCCAGCACGTCGCGCTTCAGCTTCATGCTGGTCATGCGGCCGAACTCGCGCTCGATGCCGCCCTTCAGCATGTCGCGGAGCGCCGCGAGCGATTCAAAGCCCATGCGCTTGGCGAACTCGTCGTCCACGGTGGCGGCCTTGGGCGCGTCGATGGAGGCAACCTTGGTTTCGAATTCGGCGGGCTTGCCGGCAAGCTCAGGAACGCCATACGACTCGGGGAAGGTCACCTTCACCACAACCTCGTCGCCGGTCTTCTTGCCGATGAGCTGGTCCTCGAAGCCGGGGATGAACTGGTTGGAGCCAAGCTCGAGTGGAATGTTCTCGCCCGTGCCGCCGTCAAAGGCCTTGCCGTCGATCTTGCCGACGAAGGAAATGGTCACGCGGTCGCCCTTCTCGGCCTTGGCCTTGGCGTCCTTCGATTCCCAGCTCTTGGAGCCGGAGGCGAGGCGCTCCACGGCTTCGTCGAGGTGGGCGTCGGTCACGCTGACGACATGCTTGGTGAGCGCGAGGCCGGCATGATCCTTCACCTGGAATTCGGGGATCACCTCGGCCGAGACGTCGAAGGAGAGGTCCTTCTTGCCGTCCATGATCTGCTCCACCTCGTCGGCGGCTTCCGGCAGCTTCACTTCCGGCTGGTAGGCGGGCTTCAGGTTGCGGTCGGCAAAGACGGTGCGGGCGCCGTCGTCGATCGCCTTCTGCACCACTTCGGCCATGACCGACTTGCCATAGAGGCGCTTCAGGTGCGCCACCGGCACCTTGCCGGGACGGAAGCCCTTGATCTGGGCCTTGGGCGCCATTTCGGCCAGGCGCTCCTCGGCCTGCTGGGCCAGCGTGGCGGCATTCACCACCACCTTGAATTCGCGCTTCAGGCCTTGGCTTGCGGTCTCGGTCACGTTCATGGGTCTGCTCTCTGGTTCAGGCCCCCTGTGTCGATACGGCATTCTGCCAAGCGCGTCTGGTGCGGGCGGAGGGACTTGAACCCCCACGGGTTTCCCCACAGGAACCTAAATCCTGCGTGTCTGCCAATTTCACCACGCCCGCGCATGCCAGCGGCCAATCAAGCCAAGGGGCGATTAGGTCGGCGCGGCTATAGCAGAGCGTTTCCCGGGGTGCCAGCAGGAAATGGGGCAAAATCGCCGTGCGCCGTCACGGGGTTGGCGGGCCTCCGGAATTATAATCCATGAATAGGATTATTTTGCTTGCTGTTTCCGGAAAGCCGTTCTAAGGGCGAAGTCAGGGTGCGCGGAACACATGAACCGCGTAGCCATCCCGGAGTTTCCGCAGGAACGTGTGGAACAGGAAACCGGGAATGGAAATGGCGCCGAAGGCCCGCGCCCGGCCGATGATCGAGATGCGCTGTTCCAGCGCATAACGTTCATCGAAGGCCAGGCTCTTCGGGTCCTGCGGCTGGGGCACGAAGTCGGTGCCGAGTTTCCGCAGCACCTTGCGGAAGGGCAGCGCCACCTTCTCCGCGAAGTGCGCCGTCATCAGGTCACAGATCAGCGTGTGTCCCGGCAGCGCCTCCTGCAGCGTGGCGAAGAGATCGCGCTTCTGGTCGTCGTTCAGATACATGGTGACGCCTTCGAGGATCACCAGCGCATCGCGCGTGCCGGCGTGCAGCACCAGCTTGTTGGCCAGGTGCTCGCGCACGAAGTCGACACCCGTCCGCAACAGCGGCATCGGGCAGTCGGAGACGGGCAGCAGCTTGTTCTTCACCGCCAGCAGCGCCGGCTGGTCGAACTCCACCCAGTCGCCGCCGCCCAGCCTGTAGGGCCTGGTGTCGAAGCCTGCGCCCACCATAAAGATCTTCTGACGCGGATTGCGCTTCAATCTCTCCCGCACCAGATCGTCGATGATCCGCGCCCGCGTGGCGTTCGATGCATTGGGCATCTTGAGGTTGGCAAAGGGTGCGAAGGCCCGCTGCCCTTCGCCGGTCATGAAGCGTTGCGCAAAGGTGTCGCCGCAGATGGGGTCGGGGTCCGCCGCGTCCTGCGCCCTCACTCCGCAGCAGTAGTAGGCAGTCTGTGCAACGGCATCCATGTCATCCTCCGTTCACCGCCGGCGCTGGGGCCAGTTCGAGATGCCCACGCCGATGGCAATCGCCCCTGCCCCCGCCCACACAAGAGGCGGGTAGTGTTCACCCAGAAAGACCACCCCGAGCAGCAGGCCGACCGCCGCCGCAACATAGCCGATCTGGCTCAGGTAGGTCGGTCCGCCCACCCATTGCAGGCGGAAGAACACCACGAACATCGCAGAAGAGATCGCAATCTGCAAAAGAAGAAGGCCGGGTGTTTGCAACGCCTGCGCGACGGCCCCCTCCTGCCCCCACAGCATCAGCAGGATGGCAAGCGGCACCGCCGCCACGAGGTTGGTGATCGCCGCCATCTGCAGGGGCGCCATCCCTTCGGGCCAGTAGGCTGTGCGGTAGACGTTGCCGAGGCCGAGCGAGATGGGCACCAGAAACGCCAGCCAGAACCAGTGCCCGCCGCCTTCCATGGTGAGCCCGTTGCGCGACAGCGTGATCAGAAACGCACCCGCAAAACCAAACGCCACGCCGGCGAGCAGCCGTCCGTTGGGTGGCCGCACACCCGCCGCCATGGAGAGCGCGGCGGTCACCAGCGGAGAGAAGGCATACATCAGCGACATGAACCCGCTCCCCACATGGGGCAGCGCCGAGAAGCCCACCGCATTCGGCACCACATAGGCGAGCAGTCCGGAGATGAAGCCGAAGAGAATATGAGGTGCCTTCAGGCTGAAGCTTCCGAGCACCAAGCTTGCAATCGCAATCAGCACGCCGGGCCCGAGCGAAATCACCAGCGCCCACAGCATGGGGTCGAAGCCTGCGCCATGCGCCAGCTTGCCCACCGGAAAATAAAGCCCGAGCAGAAGCCCGGTCGTCAGCAGCAGGAAGAGCGGGTTGTCTTTTGCGGGCACCATGCCGCCTTACTTGTCGAGGCCCATCTGCTCGCGCATCTTGGTCAGCACCTCGGCGGCGTGGGCATCGGCTATCTTGATCGCCGCATCCATGTCGGACTTGGCGGCCTTCTTGTCGCCCTTCCCCATGAGGTAGGAGGCGCGGATCACGAGCACCCGGTAATCGTTCGGGCTCGCCGCCACGGCCTTGTCAAAGTCTTCGAAGGCGCTCTTCCAGTTGTTGAGGACGATCTTCACCTCGCCGCGATGGGCAAAGGCCTGGCCGTTCGTGGGGTCGGAGAGCACGGCAGTGGTAAAGTCGGCAATCGCCTCGTCCAGCTTGCCAGCCTTCATGTAGAGCACGCCGCGCTCGAAGGCGGCAGCGGCATGCTTGGGATCAAGCTTCAGGGCGGCGTCGAACTGCGCCATGGCTCCGGGCATGTCCATCGCCTTGAGGGCGGCACGCCCGCGCTCCACCGCATCATCGGCGGGGGCGGCGTGGGCCAGCGTGGAGAGGGAGATCAGGGCGGCGGCGAGTGCAATGCGGGAGAATTTGAACATGATCACAATGCTAGCCACGGCTGGCATGACAGGCAAGCGCCGCTGGAGAATTGACCCCGCATCCGGAAACGGGCACCCATGCACGCCATGAGCGCGGCGCACGACAACACTCTCCCGAACACCGGCCCCAATACGGGCAAGGCCCTCGCGGCCCTGCTCTTCACGACCCTGACCTGGGGTGTGACGCCGGTCTTCGTGCGCGCCTTTTCCCTGGCTGTGGGCCCCATCGATGCGCTCCTCATCCGCACCACCCTGGTGGCAATCGTCTTCATCGTGCTGATGGCACTGACGACCGGCTTTGCCATCGCCGGCAAGGACTGGCCGCGCCTCCTCATGGTGTCGCTGGTGGGCGTCCTTGGCTACTTCGTCTTTTCGATCTTCGGCTTCGTCCACGCCCCTGCCGGCATCGGCACCCTGATCATGTCGACCCAGCCGCTCCTCATCGCCATCTTCGCGCGGCTCGCCGGAACCGAGAAACTGACCACCGCCACCATCATCGGCCTCCTCGTCTCCTTCGGCGGCTCGGTACTGCTGGTCTCGGGCAACGATCTCGCGACCACAACCTCCACCACCGCGCAGGTGCTGATGGGCTGCGTGCTGATCTTCCTCGCCGGCGTCAGTTGGGCGGTCTTCGTGGTCTTCAGCCGGACGCTTATCCTCGACTACGGCTCGCTCAAGATCACCGGCTATTCCAGCATCCTGATCGTACCGCCGATCCTGCTGATGCTTCTCGTGCCCTCCTTGGGGGCGGACCCAGTGGCAAAGATTGCAACGCTCGACGGCAATGCCTGGGCCTCGCTTGCCTTCCTCACCTTCATCGGCGCCACTCTCAGCGTCGTCACCTGGAATTATGCCGCCGGCGTCTTGAAGCCGTCCATGCTGGGGGCCGCGCTCTACGTGATCCCCGTGCTCGCGGTTTTCGCCGGCTGGGCCATGCTGGGCGAACAGATCACCCTGCACATTATCATCGCAGCCATCATCATCCTCGCGGGCGTCGCCATATCGCAACTCAAATGAAGCAGAGCAAACTCCTCGGGCTGGCGCTGGTGATCTATGCCGTCACCATGTGGGGGCTCGTGCCGGTGGGCATGCGTTCGCTGCTGCTTGAAGTCTCTCCGCAGACGGCCCTTCTGCTCCGCATTTTCCCGGCGGGCCTTTTCGCTGCGATCCTGCTGCCCTTCCTGCCCATGCGGAAACTCACCGGCGGCCACTGGCTCAGGCTGATCGCCGCCGCCCTCATCGGCAACATGGGCTATCAGGCGCTGGCCGCCATCGGCATCCAGCTGATCCCGGCGAGCTGGACGGGGATGCTCTTCGGCCTCGAGCCGGTCTTCATCGCATTGGGCGCCAGCCTCTTCGCGTCGGAGAAATTGACCGCGTGGTTCCTGGTGGGCCTCCTCGTGGCACTTGGTGGAACGGCGGTGCTTGTCCTCGGCAGCGCCACGGGTCAGGTCCGCGATGTCAGCGTCCTCGGCGTGCTGCTGGTCACCGCCAGCACCATGGGCTGGGCGATCTACACCATCCTCATCCGGCCCGTCTCACAGGCGAACGGTGCCTTTGCCACCGCCTGCCTCGCCCTTTCCATTTCCGCAATGCCCACCGTCGCACTGGTCTCGCCCAAGGCCGTCGCGGAAATTCTGACTCTCACCATCGCGCAGTGGGGCATCGTCGCCTTCCTCAGCATCTTCGCGACTGTACTTGCGACCGGCGCCTGGAACGTCGCCCTCGGCCACATGGAAAGTTCACGGGCGGGCATGTTCCTCTATGTCCAGCCGCTGGTTGCGGCGGCAGGCGGCATCCTGCTGCTGCGGGAAGAGCTGACCGGCTGGCTGGCGGCTGGCGGCGCCCTCATCTTCCTCGGCGTCGCCCTCAGCCAGATCCGGGGAAAACGCGACAATCAGCACAATAATGTGACAGACGAAACGGCCGAGGCATATTAAAAGCCGCACCATGACCACCTCCCAAACACCTTCCCAAACCGTCCCCTGGTACTTTGCACCGATGATCGTGCTGATTGCAGGTTGCGTCGTCGCCATCATCAATTTCGGCGTGCGCTCCACCTTCGGCCTGTTCACCCTGCCGATCACCGAGGCCAACCAGTGGCCACGCGAAACCTTCTCGCTGGCAATCGCCATCCAGAACCTTGTCTGGGGCATCGCCACACCGATCGCCGGCATGCTTGCCGACCGTTACGGCTCGGCCCGTGTCCTCATGGCGGGTGCGGTGCTTTACGCCCTCGGCGTGCTGGTCATGAACAACACCTCCGATGCCATGATCTTCAACGTGGGCGGCGGCATCATCGTCGGCATTGGAATCGCCATGTCGTCCTTCAGCATCGTGATGGCAGCACTCGGCCGCATCGTTCCGCCGGAAAAGCGGTCATGGGCGTTCGGGCTTGCCACCGCGTCGGGCTCGCTCGGCCAATTCATCTTCGCGCCCTTTGCGGCAGCCCTGCTCTCGGCCTACGGCTGGCACAATGCGCTCGCCACCCTCGCCTTCTCGTCGCTGCTGATCATCCTCTTCGCGCTTCCGCTTCTCGTGCAGAACACAAAGGCCAGCGCCAAGGTGGCGGGCGAGGCTGATCTCACCATGAGTCAGGCCATCGGCAAGGCCTTCGGCGAACGCTCCTATGTGCTGCTCACCGCGGGCTTCTTCGTCTGCGGCTTCCAGCTGGCCTTCATCACCGTCCACCTGCCACCCTATCTGGCCGAACACGGCATCAGCAAGGAACTGGCGGGCCTCGCCATGGGCCTCATCGGCCTCTTCAATGTCGCGGGCTCCTACCTCTCCGGCATTATCGGCGGACGCGGCGAGAAGCGCGTACCGCTCAGCGTCATCTACTTCCTGCGCTCGCTGTCCGTCGTCGCCTTCATCACGCTTCCGATCACGCCGGTAACGACGCTGATCTTCACCGCGACCATGGGCTTCCTCTGGCTCTCCACCGTTCCGCTCACCATGGGACTGGTGACCGTCATGTTCGGCACCCGCTACATGGCCACACTCTACGGCTTCGTTTTCCTCAGCCACCAGATCGGCTCGTTCCTCGGCGTCTGGCTGGGCGGCAAGCTCTATGACATCTACGGCAACTACGACATCGTCTGGTGGCTGGGCGTGGCGCTGGGTGTCTTTGCGGCCATCGTGCACCTGCCGATCATCGAGAAGCGGGCCACCACCTTTGCAGCGGCGTGAGCCGTGAGCCTGCCGGGCCACCGCTTCGTCTTCACCTTCTTCGCCACGGTGATCATCCTGTGGCTCGTGGTGATGATGGTGGTCATGCGCCACTCCGCCCTGCCGGCCTCGGCAACAGGCCCCATGATGGTTGTCTTTGAACCGGGCACGCCGCAGGACCAGGCCTTCGCGGCGATCGTGCGCGCAGGCGCGAAGCCGATCCGCGAAACATCCTTCGGTTTCATCTGGGTCGTGGATGGAGAGGCCGGCAAACTGGTGAGCGTCGGAGCCCTCGGCGCCTATCGCGAACTGCCGATTAGCCCGGTCATTGCCGGATGCGTCGCCGTTGCCGATGCCAAGGCGTCCGAGGCCTTCGGACTATAGCGCCGCGACGAGGTCTTCAGCGACCAGCCTGCCACAGCGCTGGCCAGCGTCCGCATGGAGCCATGCCCCGGCAGCGGCCGCATCGAAGGCACTCATCCCCTGTGCCAGAAGCCCCGTGATGATGCCAGCCAGCACGTCTCCCGATCCCGCCACGGCGAGGCTCGGCGTTCCGTTGCCGTTGATGACGGCGCGGCCATCCGGATGTGCGATCACCGTATCCGGCCCTTTGTAGAGAACGACTGCACCTGACAGGCGCGCAGCATCGCGGGCCCGCGCCACCTTGTTGTCACTTGCCGGCGCGAGTGCGGAGAACAGTCTCTGGAACTCGCCCTCGTGCGGCGTCATGACGGTCTCGCCCTGGCGGGAAGAAACCGCCTTGAACAGCTCTGCCGGATCGTCCGCAAATGCACTGAGCGCATCGGCGTCCAGCACCACGGCGGCGGAGCTCTTCAAGATGCGCAGCACGGTCTTGCGGGTCGCCTCGTTCACTCCGGCCGCAGGGCCGATGCAGATGGCGGTGACGCGCGGGTCATCCACCAAGAGGCGGAGATCGTCTTGCCGCTCCACGGACTTCAGCATGATGGACGACACATGCGCGGCATGCACCGCCAGCGCTGCGGACGGGCCTGCGATGGACACGACCCCTGCCCCCGCCGCAGCCGCGGCGGTCGCGGCCAAACGGGCGGCTCCGGTCGCAAGTGGCGGTCCGGACCAGACGATGGCGTGACCCCGCTTGTACTTGTGCGTATCGGCGGCCGGAACCGGAAGCGACGGCCGCCGGTTCTCGTGGAGCCGCGGAACGATCTCGGTCAGCACCGATGGCGGAATGCCGATATCGGCCACCACCACCTCGCCGCAGAGCGCACGCCCCGGATAAAGCAGATGCGCTGGCTTCTTGCGGAAGAACGTGACCGTCAGGTTGGCCTGGATGGCAGCCCCGCGCGGCTGTCCCGTCAGGCCATCGAGCCCCGATGGAACATCGATGCTGACGACGGGAACGCCCGCCGCACGCACACGCGCAGCCACGCCGGCCGGCATGTCACGATTCAAACCGGAGCCATAGAGCGCGTCGATGATCAGTCCTGCACCGCTGAGGTCATCGCTCACCGACGCGGGCCAGCCCCAGGACTGGAGATAGCGGCAGGCGACGAGGCCATCCTTGCCGTTGTTGCCGGGGCCGGCCAGCACCACCGTCTTGCGCGCGCCGTAGCGGCGCACGATTTCTTCTGCAACGGCGCGGCCCGCCCGGTCGATCAACTGTGCCTCGCTCACGCCCGCCGCGATGGTCAGCGCATCGGCGCGGTACATCTCGGCAGGGGTGAGGATCTCGTTCACGGCCGCCTCAGTGCCCGCCGCCGCCGGACGACTTGCCCATCGGCTGTCCGATGTCCTTCAGAAGGGCGTGGAACCACTTCTGCGTGGTGTCGAACGGCTTGCCACCCTTGATGCGGGGGAACTCGATCGCCCGCAGCGGCTTGCCCTTCTTGCCTTCATCATGTCCGATCACGCCCGGCACGCCGGCGAGCGCGCTCTTCACCGCCTCGGTGCACATCTTCTTGATGAGCGCGAGGTCTTCCTTGTTCGCCTTGGCCGAGCGCGCGAAATAGCCTGATTTCTGCACCAGCGTCTTTTCCGCCCCCACCATGTCGGCGAAGCGCTTGCCGAACCACTGGCCGGGATTGATCTTGTCGATCTTGACGTGGCCGAAGGCATCACGCTCCGGCTCCTCGCCGCGGGCCTGCATCTCGGCCACGATGTCCTCAACCCCTGCACCTTCCGACAGGAAGATGGTCACGCAGTCTTCCTCATCCATCACCTTGCGCAGGCGCTTGGCCTCCGCCTCAAGGTCGATGGCGATCTCCGGCACATACACGGCATCAATGTCCTTGTAGGCCATGGGCAGGTTGAAGCCCGGCAGGAACTTCTGCTTCTTGAGCCGCTTGCGGTAGGTCTCCGCAGTTGCGGCGGTGAGCCAGCCGCAGTGGCGTCCCATGACCTCGTGGATGAGCAGCATGCGCGGATTGGTGCTCTGCTCGTTGATGGCATTTTCCCAGAAGATGGCGCCCTGCTCCGCCGCCGTGACGGCGCCAAGAGTCTGGGCGATCGGCACCACGTCGTTGTCGATGGTCTTGGGCAGGCCCACCACCGTCAGCTTGTAGTTGTTCTCCGCCAGATAGGCGGCGAGGTCTGCCGCAGTCGTGTTGGTGTCATCACCGCCGATCGTGTGGAGGATGGTGATCCCGTCCTTCACCAATTGCTCTGCCGCGACGTGGAGCGGGTCCTGCCCTTCCTTGACGAGGCCACGCTTCACGCAGTCCTTCACGTTGGTGAGCTTGACGCGGGAATTGCCGATGGGGCTGCCGCCATGCTGGGTGAGGACCAGCGCATTCTTACGGACCTCTTTGGTAACGGGGATGGTCCAGCCCTTGAGCAGTCCCATGTAGCCGTTGCGATAGCCGATGATCTCCGCCTTCGGCAGCTTGCGGGTATACATGTCAATCAGGTAACCGACCGACGCCGAGAGGCACGGCGCCAGGCCGCCCGCGGTCAACAATGCAATCTTGTGTTTGGTCTGGGCCACGTTCCGACTCCGCTTGTGACAGTTTTCGGAGCCTTCCTACGCCAGAGCCGCCCCGGTTTCCAGCGGCCCCACTGCGCCCCCGGCGGCCCGGCCGGATATTGGCGCATCAGGACGATTTTCGCCATCACGCCCGCGGTTCACAATCGGAAGGCCGACCATGGCGAAAGCACCTCCTGAACAACCGACCTCCCTGCTTGTCATCCTGGCCGGCCTCGTCGGGAACATGATGGAGTGGTTCGACTTCGCGGTGTACGGGAACTTCGCCATCATCATCGGCACCCTGTTCTTTCCCTCAACCGATCCGCGCGTCTCCCTGATCGCCTCCTTCGGCGCCTTTGCCGCCGGCTTCCTGGCGCGGCCGCTGGGCGGACTCCTCTTCGGGCGGATGGGCGATGTCTTCGGACGCCAGACGGCGATGCTCGTCTCCATCTGCGCCATGTCGCTGCCCACCATCGCGATCTCGATCCTTCCCGGCTTCGAGCAATGGGGTATCTGGGCTCCGGCCTGCCTGATCACGCTTCGCATCATCCAGGGCCTTTCGGTTGGCGGCGAATACACGAGCTCTCTGGTCTTCCTGGCCGAGCGCAGCGGCCGGGGCCACAGGGCGCGCAATTCCGTGTGGGGATTGTGGGGCGCGGTCTTCGGCATGTTGCTCGGCTCTCTGCTTGCCCTCGGACTTGCGAGCCTTGTGGGCGAAGACGCCATGAAGGCCTGGGGCTGGCGCGTGCTCTTTGCCACGGGCGGCGTCGTGGCACTGGCCGGCATCCTGATCCGGCGCCTGTTGCCGCCCGAAATGAACCACCAGCGGACGGAGGCGCCCATCACCGAACTCCTGCGCGAGCACAAGCGCGGGCTTGTCTATCTCTTCCTCATCAACATCGGTGGCGCGGCGGCCTTCTACACCGTGATGGTCTATGCCGTGACCTACGTCCGCACCATGAACACGTTCGACCGCGTGAGTGCCCTGCAGCTCAACATTTTCTCGATGGCGCTGATGCTGGCCGGCTTGCCGGTCGCCGCATGGGTGGCCGACCGCTTCGGATTACGACGCGTTCTGGTCTGGGGTCTGGCCTTCTCGGCTGTCGCGTCGCTCGTGCTGTTCCAGGGCCTCGTCTCGCAGCAGGTCTCTGTTGTCTATCTCGCCGAAGCGGTATTCGCCTGCATCGTGGCACTGCTGCTGGCGGGTCTCGTGTCCTACAACGTCGATGTCCTGCCGCGGCATGTGCGCTGCACGGGTCTTGCGATTGCGTACAACGCAGCTGTGGGGCTCTTCGGCGGCATCACGCCGATGGTGGCGACCTGGCTGATCGATCAGACCGGCGACAAGACGGCACCGGCCTACTGGTTGTCAGCGGCTCTTGCTGTTTCGCTCGGCGCGGTGCTGCTGCATCGCTCTGCGGACGAAGACAGAGCGCATTCAAAGGCGATGGCAAAACACTGATGCGCAACAGACAATGTTACCATTGCTGCTGTCGTGTTTTCCTTGAATTCTGACCGGGAGGGGCCACGTATGGGGCGTTCACCAAGGAGGTCGGTTTCATGAACACAACGACAGCAGAAGCAGTTGCCTGCGGCAGCAAGCGCAAATGGTCTGCCCTCGAACTTGCCGTGATGATCGGCGGCTTCATCATCTTCTGGCCCATCGGACTTGCCGCACTCGCACTCAAGCTCATCCGTGGCGAAATGTGGCCCGGCGCCGCCCAGTCGGACTCGCCATGGACCGCCTACAAGGCCTGGCGCGACACGCCCGGCAACAAGGGCTTCTCCATGCCGCAGGCTTGGACCGCGCCGGGATCCTCCGGCAACGCCGCCTTCGATGCCTACAAGAAGGAGCAGCTCGACCGGCTTGAGGCGGAACGCCGCCGCCTCGAAGACGAACAGAAGGCCTTTGGCGAGTATCTTGCCCGCCTGCGCAAGGCCAAGGATCAGGACGAGTTCGACCGCTTCATGGCCGAACGCAATCAGCCGCAGGCCGGCTGACCGGGCACTGATAAAAAGGCATGAAATGAATGAGATGACCGGGGCCAAATCCCGGTCATTTTTGTTGCTTCGGGAGCCTCACCTCAGGGCAAAAGACCGAAAATCAGGCATTCTGCATAATTTATAAGCAGATCAGTTTTGTCCGGTCTTCAGATTTCCCACTAAATCCTTGATATCAGGCGATTTCGAGTCTGGCACGCGTCCTGCAAACAAGTAGGAAAACATAAAGAGGCGTGCCGCATCACATGAAAAAGATCGAAGCAATCATCAAGCCCTTCAAGCTTGATGAGGTGAAGGAGGCCCTTCAGGAAGTCGGCCTCCAAGGCATTACCGTGACCGAAGCCAAGGGCTTCGGCCGCCAGAAGGGCCACACGGAGCTCTACCGCGGCGCGGAATATGTTGTGGACTTCCTGCCCAAGGTCAAAATTGAAGTCGTCATCGCAGACGAACTTGTCGAAAAGGCCGTCGAGGCAATCCAGAACGCCGCGCGCACCGGCAGAATCGGGGACGGCAAGATTTTCATTTCCACAATCGAACAAGCAATCCGCATCCGCACCGGCGAGTCCGGCACGGAAGCGCTCTGATCACCGCAACAAGAAACTTAAGCCAGATACGAGAGGACAAACATGGCCAAGGACTCAGCTGTTGAAAATGCCTTGAAGATGATCAAGGACAAGGACGTGAAGTACGTCGATCTCCGCTTCACCGATCCGCGCGGCAAGATGCAGCATCTCACGATGGACGTTTCCCAGATGCACGCCGATGCATGGGAAGAAGGCCTTATGTTCGACGGTTCGTCGATCGCCGGCTGGAAGGCCATCAATGAATCCGACATGATCCTGCGTCCCGACGCCACGTCGGTCACGCTCGACCCCTTCTATGCCCAGACGACCATGGCCGTGTTCTGCGACATCGCCGACCCGGGCACCGGCGAAGGCTACAACCGCGACCCGCGCTCCATCGCCAAGCGCACCGAAGCCTACCTCAAGTCCACCAAGATAGGCGACACCGTGTTCGTCGGCCCCGAAGCCGAATTCTTCGTGTTCGATGACGTGAAGTTCTCGACCAACCCCTACAAGACCGGCTTCGAACTCGACGGCATCGAACTGCCGAAGAACTCGGATCGCGACTACGAGACCGGCAACATGGGCCACCGCATGCGCACCAAGGGTGGCTACTTCCCGGTGAACCCGATGGACTCCGCCCAGGACATGCGCGGCGAAATGCTTTCGGTGATGGGCGAAATGGGCCTTATCGTTGAAAAGCACCACCACGAAGTGGCCTCCGGCCAGCACGAGCTGGGCACCCGCTTCCAGCCGCTCGTCACCGCCGCCGACCACATGCAGATCTACAAGTACGTGATCCACAACGTGGCCCACTCCTACGGCAAGACCGCAACCTTCATGCCGAAGCCGATCTTCGGCGACAACGGTTCGGGCATGCACTGCCACTTCTCGATCTGGAAGGAAGGCAAGACCCAGATGGCCGGCAACCAGTATGCCGATCTCTCTGAGGCCTGCCTCTATTTCATCGGCGGCGTGATCAAGCACGCCAAGGCGCTGAATGCCTTCACCAACCCCTCGACGAACTCCTACAAGCGTCTCGTCCCGGGTTATGAAGCGCCGGTGCTGCTGGCCTACTCGTCGCGCAACCGCTCGGCCTCCTGCCGCATCCCCTTCACCAGCAATCCGAAGGCGAAGCGCGTTGAAGTCCGCTTCCCGGATCCGACCGCGAACCCCTATCTCGGCTTCTCGGCCATCATCATGGCCGGCCTTGATGGCATCGTGAACAAGATCCACCCCGGCCCGGCAATGGACAAGAATCTTTACGACCTGCCGCCGGCAGAACTCGCCAAGGTTCCGACGGTTTGCGGTTCGCTGCAGGAAGCCATCGACTCGCTCCAGGCCGATCACGAGTTCCTCACCAAGGGCGGCGTGTTCTCCAAGGACCAGATCGACAGCTATCTCGAACTGAAGCAGGAAGAGCAGGATCGCTACCGCATGACCCCGCATCCGGTCGAATACGACATGTACTACAGCTGCTAAGCAAGACGCGGGCATACCGCTACAGAAACCCCGGCCCCACGGCCGGGGTTTTTGTTTTGGCGGCAATGGTTGCTATGCTCTGGTAGCCAACATGGAGTGTCCCCGATGACCGCCCGCAGCCTGACCGCCCTCCTCGCCCTCGCACTCACTTGCCTGCCCGCCGCAGCGCAGGAAGAAAGCGTCACGCTAGGCGGAATTGCGTTCCCCGACACAGACAACTGCGACAAAAACATGAAAGGCAAGGATTGCGTGCTCACCTTCTCGATCGAGGGTGACGCAGCCAAGCTCCTCTACAACGGCATCAAGGCCAAGGCCGTGCATGAGGAATGCACCGGGGGCATGGAAAAGGTGGGAGGCGGCGGCCTTCATTGCATCAAGACCGACGAGAAGACATACACCTGTGATTTCGGCTATGCCTTCGGCAAGGAAGAATTCACCGGCGGCCACATGGATTGCTGATCGGCCTCAGACGAGGAGCGCGCCTTCGTGGCGCAAGAGCCAGAGCTTCCGGTCCAACCCGCCACCATAGCCTGTCAGCGAGCCATCCTTGCCGATGACGCGGTGGCAGGGAACGGCGATGGCGATCGGGTTCTTGCCGTTGGCCAGACCGACCGCCCGCATGCCGTTGGGATTTCCGATGCGGTTGGCCAGCTCGCCATAAGAGATGGTTGTGCCCAACGGGATCTTGCGCAACTCTGCCCACACTCTCTGTTCGAACGCCGTGCCGCCACCATCACACAGTACTTGATCGAGGGCGTGGAGATCACCTGCGAAATAGTCCCGAACCCGGTCAGCAAGTCCGAAAGGATTCGAGGCAGGCTCAAGCCGGACATCACCGAAACGCGCCCGCATCTCCTTCGTCACCCGCTCCGTTGCATCCTCGAATTCGAGCAGCAGCAGTACGCCATCCCGGGCGACGAGAATCATGTCCCCCACCGGTGTGGTGATGCGCTCGGTCTGCAAGCAGTGCATGGCGCGAGGCTAGCACGGACAAGTGGCACCTGAACACAACTTGACAGGCGGCTCACCTCGACAATTTCAATTCGTCACCCCCGCGCAGGCGGGGGCCCAGCTTCAAAACTCTCGTGCAGATCTAGAAAAGCTGGGTGCCCGCCTCCGCGGGCATGACGTGTTTTGGGAATGACTTACCCCAGGCGCTTCAGGGCTTCCTCGACCTTCGCCTTGCGGGCCTCGAGGCCGGCGCGAAGTTCGCGGGATTCCTCGAGCACTTCGGCCGGGGCCTTGGCCACGAAAGCTGCATTGTTCAGCCGGCCGTCGATCACGCCCATGTCCTTGGCGATCTTTTCCAGTTCCTTGCCGAGGCGGGTGCGCTCGGCAGCGAAGTCGATCACACCTTCCAGTGGCAAGGCCACGGTTGCCTCGTCCAGCACCATCTGGGCCGAGGCCTTCGGAACCTGATCCTCGAAAGCGATGGACGACAGACGGGCCAGCCGCATGATCTCGGCCTCCCACTGGGCAGCCCGGCGGCGGGCCTCCTTGCCGGCGCCAACCAGCACCAGCGGAATCTTGGCGCCTGCGTTGACGTTCATCTCGGCGCGCACCGAGCGCACCTCAGAAACGAGGCGGATGACCCAATCCATTTCAGCATCCGCAGCCGCATCACCCAGGCCCGTGTAGGAGGCCCACGGAGCCTCGATCAGCCAAGTGTCGCGCGTGGCCGTCTTCTGCCACAACTCCTCGGTGATGAAGGGCATGAAGGGATGCAGCATCACAAAGATCTGCTCCAGCACCCAGGCGCAGGTGGCCTGCGTCTCCGCCTTCTCGGCTTCATCGGTGCCAGACAGGATCGGCTTGATCAGTTCCACATACCAGTCGCAGAACACGTTCCAGACGAACTGGTAGGCAGCACCCGCCGCTTCGTTGAACTTGTAGTCCTCGATGCCCTTGGTGACGGCCGCATGCGCACGGGCCATCTCGCCGGCAATCCAGCGATTGACGGTGACGCGGGCCGCGACAGGATCAAAGCCGGGCACATGCTTCACGCCGTTCATCTCGGCAAACCGCGTGGCATTCCACAGCTTGGTTGCGAAGTTGCGGTAGCCTTCCACACGGGTGGTCGAGAGCTTGATGTCGCGACCCTGGGCCGCCATCGCCGCCAGCGTGAAGCGCAGCGCATCCGCACCATAGCTGTCCACGATCTCGAGCGGGTCCATGACGTTGCCCTTGGACTTGGACATCTTCTGGCCCTTCTCGTCGCGGACCAGGGCATGGATGTAGACGGTGTGGAACGGCACTTCCTTCATGAAGTGCAGGCCCATCATCATCATGCGGGCCACCCAGAAGAAGATGATGTCGAAGCCGGTGACGAGCACGTCGGTCCTGTAGTGACGCTTGAGTTCCGGCGTCTTCTCCGGCCAGCCCAGCGTGGAGAACGGCCAGAGAGCGGAGGAGAACCAGGTGTCGAGCACGTCCTCGTCGCGGCGCAGCGTCACCACCTTGCCGTAGTGCGCGGTTGCGGCGGAAAGCGCCGCCTGCTCCGTTTCCTCGACGAAATACTTTCCATCAGGCCCATACCAGGCGGGGATCTGGTGTCCCCACCAGAGCTGGCGCGAAATGCACCACGGCTGGATGTTCCGCATCCACTCGAAGTAGGTCTTCTCCCAGTTCTTGGGCACGAACACCGTGTCGCCCTTCTCCACTGCCGCAATGCAGGGCTTGGCGAGTTCGGCGGCGTTCACATACCACTGCTCGGTGAGCCAGGGCTCGATCACAACGTCAGAGCGGTCACCGTGCGGAACCTGATGTGTGTGAGGCTCGATCTTGTCGAGAATGCCCTGCTCTTCCAGTCGTGCGACGATCTGCTTCCGTGCCTCGAAGCGGTCGAGGCCGTGCATGGCGAGGGTCTTGCTCAGTTCGTCCGAGGGCGCAACGCCCGCAACAAAGTCATCACCCTTGAGATCCAGCTTGCCGAACTGGTCGAGCATGTTGATCTGCGCAAGGTTGTGGCGCTTGCCCACGTCGAAATCGTTGAAGTCGTGGGCAGGCGTGATCTTCACGGCACCGGTTCCCTTTTCAGGGTCGGCATAGTCGTCACCCACGATCGGAATGATGCGGCCGACAAGCGGCAGTCGCACGTGCTTGCCGATGAGGTGCTTCAGCTTCTCGTTCTCGGGATGAACGGCAATGCCGGTATCGCCCAGCATCGTCTCGGGGCGCGTGGTGGCGACGATGATCTCTTCGCCCGGCGCACCATCGATGATCGGATACTTGAGATGCCAGAGATTGCCCTTCACTTCCTTCTGCACCACCTCAAGGTCCGAGATGGCGGTGAGAAGCTTGGGGTCCCAGTTCACAAGGCGCTTGTCCTTGTAGATCAGGCCATCCCGGAAGAGCTGAACGAAAACTTTGCGCACCGCGGCCGAAAGGCCTTCGTCCATTGTGAAGCGCTCGCGGCTCCAGTCGCAGGATGCGCCGAGGCGCTTCAACTGCTTGACGATGGTGCCGCCGGACTCAGCCTTCCACTCCCACACGCGCTTCAGGAACGCTTCGCGGCCCATGCTGCGGCGGTCGGTATTGTTCTCCTTCGCGAGAAGCCGCTCCACCACCATCTGGGTGGCGATGCCGGCGTGATCGGTGCCCGGCTGCCAGAGCACATCCCTGCCGCGCATGCGCTCGAAACGCACGAGGATATCCTGGATCGTGTTGTTGAGGGCATGCCCCATGTGGAGCGAGCCGGTCACGTTGGGCGGCGGAATGACGATCGTGTAGGGATCCGCCTTGGGCTTGCGGCCCGGCTTGAAATAGCCGCCCTTTTCCCAGCCTTCATAGAGGCGGGCTTCGATATCGGCAGGCGTAAAGGTCTTGTCGAGCATGATGGCGCAAAATCACTGTTTGTTTGCGCCCGCGTATAGAGGGCAGTCCTGCCCCAAGCAACTGATCAGGTGGGGTGTTTTACAGATGGTCCGGGAGGCGCGGTTGGCCGCTCAGCGGCCGTTCCGGGCAACCCGCGCAATTTCCTCGCGCACCAGACGCTCGACCAGCGGAGGAAGGTTGTCATCCAGCCACTGCTTCAGCATGCCGCGGAGAAGTTCGCGCGTCACATCTTCGAGTGAGCGCCCGCCCATACCCTGCGAAAACAGCGATTCAGACAAGTGCCGGAAGGCGGCTTCCGTCACCGCTTCGGCATGATGGGACATCATCGGCTGCTGGGTCGCGGGCGGATGGTAGGCGCGCGCCGGCGGGGCCGGCGGATCGGGTTGGAAATTGTCTTCCGTGTAGCCCGGTCCATAAGATTGTTCGAAGGGTGGAACGTAAGGCGGCTCCACGACCGGCGGCGCCGGAATGGACGGTCCACCGTAAGTGATCTCGTCGAATTCGTCCTGCAGCGTGCGGGTGCGAATGGGCGGTGGCTCGGGCTGCCGCTGGGCCGAGCGGCGATCAATCCGGGGAGATTGTTCCCGCATCTGCTGAAGCTGGCTTTGGCGGCCAGCAAGAATGGTCTTGAAATCGTTGCGCGCCGTGGCGGGCGGGCGCTGCGGTTCGAGCAGCGGACGGGCAGCGCGGCGGGGCGGCGCAGGAATGGGCGGCGGTTCCTGGGAACTGCGCAGGATGCGGCCGCGAAGTTCTGCGATTTCCTCGCGGGCTTCCCGGTTGCGCTGCTTCGTTTCGCTGAGATTGACGCGCAATTCCCGCAGCGCACCACGCATCAGCGTGCCACGCGACTCGCTTGCGGTCGAAGAGCCCGGCTCATCCTCATCGCTGTCGATTGCCTTGCGGATGGAGGCCAGCAGGTCTTCCATTTTTGGTTCGATCGACAACCCAATACCCCCAACAAGACTGCCGGCCCACACCGGCAGCGTCGAACACCGTCACCCTATCAATAGCAACTTGCGTGGAAATGTCACGTCCGGAGAGACCCGCCGTGGCTGGTTATTCGACCGTCTCGACGTCGGTTCCGATCCACTTGTTCTTCACGCGACGGTAATTTTCCCCTGCGTCGTAATAGGGGCCGGCCAGGCCGAGATTGCGGGCCGTCAATTTGCCGATCGCCGCCTGAAGCTCGTAGGAGGCGAGCACATGATCATGCTCGGCGGAAACAAGGTTGATGCGGGCGTTTATCACTTCCTGCTCGGCGTTCAGCACGTCGATGGTCGAGCGTGAGCCGACCAGGTACTCCTGCTGCACACCGTTCAGGGCTTCAGCCGCTGCGGCCACCTGCGCACGGGCGGAGACAATCACTTCACGGGCCGCCGAGAGGAAGTTCCACGCCGTGGTCACGCCCTTGACGACGGCGCGCCCTGCCTCAACCACCTGAATGCGGCGCTGGCTTTCGATCTGCTTGGCGCGGCGCACATCCGAATAAACGGCGCCCGCCTCGTAGATCGGTACGTTGAGCACACCCGCAATGTTGGCGGACCGGGATTCGCCCCCGCCGAATTGTGCATCATTCGACAACGACGCGCTGGCCTGCAGGCTGGCCGATGGCAGAAGATCACCCTTCGCCACCTCGACCGCATGCTCCTGTGCGAGTTGGGTATGTGCGGCCTGAAGAATGTTGGGGTTGACGCTGCTGGCGATCTCGATCGCAGCGCTCAGCGTCTTCGGATTGTTGGCAAAGCCGGGCGTTGCCAGCTTGTCCGGCTTGTGGCCGATGATCTGGGCATAGCGCGCCGAGCTTTCGGCAAGCGTGGAACGGGCCGAAGCGACCTGCGCCTTCGCACCGCTCACGCGGGCACGGGCCTGCGAGACATCCGTGCGGGTGACTTCACCCGCTTCGAACCGGGCCTGCGCCGCGTTGGCCTGTCGCTGCAGGTTGGCAACGTTCTGCTCGCGCAGTGCCAGGATGCGGCGGTCACGGATCACATTCATGTAGGCGGTCGCGGCATCCAACAGAACCTGCTGTTCAACAGCAAGGAGCTGCTGGCGTCCGGCCTTCACGTTTTCACGGGCCTCGGCCACCCCTTCCACGGTCTTGAAGCCGCGGAACAACGGCTGCGTCAGCTGGATGTCGACTGAACTCGAGGTCCAGTCCCTGTCGGGGACGCCTTCCGGGTTCGAGTAATTGCGGGAAACGTCTCCGCTGGCTTCGATGCGCGGACGCCAGCCCGACTTGGCCGACGGCACCAGTTCATCAGTGCTGCGCTGACGGGCCCGGTCACCCTGAAGTGTAGGATTGCTGCGATAGGCGTTTACCAACGCCTGCTTGAAGGATTCGGCCTGTGCCGCAGGCGTCACGCCCAGCATCACTGCTGTCAGGCCTGCAAATGCGGCCTGCTGCAACAAACGGCTTTTCAAGTAGGTCATCATATCCTGCACCCCGACTCACGCCTGCGCGAGCCACCTATCAATTCGATATATGCTTTAGAGTATAGGTTACCAGTTGTTTCAAGTGTTTTTCATGCATGGAATGGCCGCAGCCCCGCCTCTTAAGCAAGTCTGCCACAAGATTCTTCAATTGACAGGGAAAGGTTGTGCGAGGCGGGACAGTCGTCTATAGCCCCGACCGGATTGTTGACCGCTCCTTCGAGTGCGAGACGACCCAATGGCCTCGTGGCGGAGTGGCTACGCAGAGGACTGCAAATCCTTGTACGGGGGTTCGATTCCCTCCGAGGCCTCCATTAAACTTCCGGCAGAACGAATGGCGCTGAAACCCCGGGTTCAGGGGTAGGCAGACGACTTCCTGTTGGAGCGGCGGCGGCCCAAGCCCAGCTTCTGTGACAGCCCCGGAAAACGCCGCGACAGCCAGTCCACGATCTTCACCGTCACCGCCCGCCGGAACCGCCGCACGGGCGGGAAATCGATCGACAGAATCAGAAGGCCGAGGGGCAGCATCCAGAAGCCCAGGACCGGCAGGAAGCCGAGGAAGCCGCCCAACACCAGCGCCACCCCAAGGATGGCCCTCAGGATGGGGTGCCCTGGCACGGGTACGCTTTTGCCCAGGAATTTGACCGACCGCACGTTCTTCTCCTTCAACGATCACTACATATAGGAGGGAAAGCTGAAGTTTCACCCCCTGGGTGGCCCGCCGGCCGGCTGGGCAAAAAACACTTTGACTGGCAATTCGGCTCTGCTAAAGCCCGCGCCACATTCCCCGATAGCTCAGTTGGTAGAGCATTCGACTGTTAATCGAATGGTCCCTGGTTCGAGTCCAGGTCGGGGAGCCAGATCTTTAAACGCCGGTCCCCAGGGCCGGCGTTTTGTTTTAGTTTCCTCGATTTGACGCCACGGCAGCGAGCCGCCATTGTTGTGGCCAAAGGACCCTTGAAATGCACATTCGCACCGACGTCACCGCCGCCATCGGCAACACGCCCTTGATCAAGCTGCGCAAGGCGTCCGAACTCACCGGCTGCACCATTCTCGGCAAGGCGGAGTTCATGAACCCCGGCCAGTCGGTCAAGGATCGCGCTGCGCTCTTCATCATCAAGGATGCCATGGCCCGCGGCGAACTCAAGCCCGGCGGCACGATCGTCGAAGGCACGGCCGGCAATACCGGCATCGGACTCACCGTGGTGGCGAATGCCCTCGGCATCCGCAGCGTCATCGTCATTCCCGAAACGCAGTCGCAGGAAAAGAAGGACGCACTGCGCCAGCTCGGCGCCGAGCTCGTCGAAGTGCCGGCGGTGCCCTACAAGAACCCCAACAACTACGTGAAGTATTCGGGCCGCCTCGCAAAGGCCATGGGCGGCGTCTGGGCCAACCAGTTCGACAACGTGGCCAACCGGCAAGCGCACATCGAAACCACAGCTCCCGAGATCTGGGAACAGACCGAAGGCAAGGTGGATGGCTTCGTCGCGGCGGTAGGCTCCGGCGGTACGCTGGGCGGCGTCAGCCTCGCGCTCAAGGAGCGCAACAAGAATGTGAAGATTGCCCTCGCCGATCCCATGGGGGCAGCCCTCTTCAGCTACTACAAGACAGGCGAACTGAAGTCGGAAGGTTCTTCCATCACCGAAGGCATCGGTCAGGGCCGCATCACCAAGAACCTCGAGGGCATCGTCGTCGATGATGCCTTCCAGATTCCGGACGACGAAGCGCTCACGGTTGCCTTCGACCTGCTCGAGCACGAGGGCCTTTGCATGGGCGGCTCGACCGGCGTCAACGTCGCAGGCGCCATCCGACTCGCTAAACAGCTTGGTCCGGGCCACACCATCGTGACGATTCTTTGCGACTACGGCACCCGCTACGCTTCGAAGATCTTCAACCCAGCCTTCCTGCGTTCCAAGAATCTGCCGGTGCCACGCTGGCTTGAGGCGCCTTCGACGGCACCCAAGGTCTTCGAAGAGGTCCCGAAGTGACCACCCTGCTCTTCCGCGAGGACGCCTACGCAACATCCTGCGAGGCCATGGTCGTAGCGGTAAACGAGCGCGGCGGAATCCTGCTCGACCGCACCGTATTCTATGCCACTGCGGGCGGACAGCCGGGTGACAAGGGTACACTGACACTGAACGGCCAGCCCATCGTCATCGCCACGACAGTTTACGACGAACAGAAGAACGTGGTGCACGTGCCGGCGGAGGGACAACCTGTTCCGGCGGTTGGCGACACGGTCACCGCCGAACTCGACTGGGCTCATCGCCAGCGCATCATGCGCTGCCACACCATGATGCATCTGCTTTGCGCGGCGGTGCCCTTCCCCGTCACCGGTTCCTCGATCACCGAGGATGGCGGACGCATCGACTTCGATATACCCGAGGGGCAGATTCCGGATCGCACTGCGCTCGGCGAGAAGATCAATGCGTGGATCACCGACAACCATCCCGTGAGCACGCGGTGGATCACCGACGAGGAACTGGATGCCAATCCGGAACTCGTGCGCACCATGTTCGTGAAGCCGCCGCGCGGCACCGGCAAGGTACGCCTCGTGCTGATTGGCGAGGATGGCCGCATCGATCTCCAGCCCTGCGGCGGCACCCACGTCAAGGCCACCGGCGAGATCGGCCCCATTCTCGTCGACAAGATCCAGAACAAGGGCAAGATCAACCGTCGCATCCGTTTGGTGCTGGCCAATCCCTGAAGGCTATCATGAGCAATCTCGTATCGACCGACTGGCTGGGCCAGCGCCTCCATGCCCCCGACATCGTGATCCTCGATGCGTCGTGGCATCTGCCCGCAGTGAAGCGCGATGCCAAGGCGGAATTTCTGGCGGCGCGCATTCCCGGCGCCCGCTTCTTCGACATTGATGCCATCTCTGACCGCACCTCCAGCCTGCCGCACATGCTGCCGCCACCGGCGCAGTTTGCAAGCGCCGTGAAGAAGCTTGGTGTCGGCGATGGCAAGAAGGTGATCTGCTACGACAGCGCCGGGCTCTTCTCTGCGGCGCGGTGCTGGTGGATGTTCAAAGCCATGGGCCATGACGATGTCGCCGTACTCGATGGCGGTCTGCCCAAGTGGCAACGCGAGGGTCGGCCGCTGGAAGATGGTCCTCCTGTGCCTCCACAGGAACGGCACTTCACGCCGCGCGTCCGCGCCAGCATGGTGAAGGGCATGGCCGATGTGGCGAAGGCCCTCGACAGCGGATCGGCACAGGTTGCCGATGCCCGCTCCGGCACACGCTTCCGCGGCGAAGAACAGGAGCCGCGCCCCGGCGTCCGCCCCGGCCACATGCCGGGCGCGAAGAACGTCCACTATGCCTCGCTGCTCCAGACGGACGGCACGATGAGGCCTGCGAATGAACTTTCAAAAAAGTTCGCAAGTGCAGGAATCAACTTGGAAAAGCCGGTGATCACGAGCTGCGGCTCAGGGGTGACGGCAGCGATCCTGACCCTCGCTCTCACCGAACTCGGCGTGCGCGATCATGCACTTTATGACGGCTCATGGACCGAGTGGGGCGCAAGCACCAACCCGGTCGCAACGGGCTGATCAGCGCACGGGCGGCACGTAGAGAATGCCGCCCTTGTCCCACAGGTTGTTGAGGCCACGCTCGATCTGCAGCTTTGATCCGGCGCCGAGATTGCGGTCAAAGATTTCGCCATAGTTCCCGACAGCGGCGATGGCCCGTGCGGCCCACTCCGCATCGAGACCGAGGTCAACACCGAACGTGCCTTCAAGCCCGAGCAGACGGCGGACATTCGGCTTCTTCGACTTCTCCTTCGCTTCGGCAACGCCGGGGCCACGCACTTCCAGTTCCTCGGCATCGATCAGCGCAAAGAGAGTCCAGCGGGCGATGTTGAACCACTGCTCGTCACCAACCCGCACGGCCGGGCCGAGCGGCTCCTTCGAGATCACCTCGGGGAGGATGATGTGATCTTCCGGCTTCGCCAACTTGAGGCGAACCGCATAGAGCTGCGATTGATCCGCCGTGTAGGCATCGCACTTGCCCGCCTCATAGGCGGCGACGGCATCCGTGATGGTGGAGAAGGTCTGCGCCGTGTAGGCCATTTCCTTCTCGCGGAAATAGTCGTCGACATTGGCTTGCGTGGTTGTCCCGCTGACGAAGCAGATCGACGCCTGGCTCATGTTGTAGACGGAGGTCACGCCCGAGAGCTTGGACACCATGAAGCCCTGTCCGTCGTGATAGCTGATGCCGGCAAAGCGGAACGGCAGCTTGGTCTCGCGCTCCATGGTCCACGTGGTGTTGCGGGCAAGGATATCGACGGCACCCGATTTCAGCTTGTCGAAGCGGTCCTGGGCGGTGAGGCCGACGAACTCGACCTTCGATGCATCGCCGAGAACGGCGGCCGCAAGCGCCTTGCAATAGTCCACGTCGAAGCCGGCCCAGCTGCCATCTGCCTGCTTCTCGGCAAAGCCTTGAAGTCCCGAGTTCACGCCGCAGAGGAGTTTGCCGCGGGCTTTCACATCCTCGAGTGTCGAAGCCGAAGCCGCCCCGGCAAAGAGCACAGTGGCAGCCAATACGCCGAGCAACTTCCGCAGCATCTCGAAACCCTTTCTGGTTGAATTCAGAAGACTAACCCGCCTTTGGGGCGATTCCAAGCAAGGCCTCCGGCACGGTGGCAAAGGTCTCGCAGGGCGGTTTGAAGGGGCGCGCAATCATCACTACGGGAAGCCCAAGGGCCCGCGCCGCGGTGAGTTTCGCAACGGTGCTTCCGCCGCCCGCATTCTTGGTGAGGAGGCAGGTGATGCCTTCCACCTCCATGAGACGCTGCTCGGACTCGGTGTTGTAGGGTGGGCGATCGAGGAGCAGCGACCAGCCGTCAGACAGTTTCTCCGCCGGCTTTTCGATGGAGCGGACGAGCCCTGTCAAATCCCGCCGGGCAAAGAGACCGGCCAGCCCCTTGCGGCCCGTCGTGACCAGCACATGGGAGTCCGCCGGAATGCGCGTCACGGCATCGGCCATGTCTGCCGCCGATATCCAGTGATCCCCCTGCTCCGCCTGCCATTGCGGGCGCTCGAGACGCAAAAGCCGGATGTGTTCAGCAACGCAGGCGGCACTGGCCTGCGCCGACATCTGCGCCGCGAAGGGATGGGTTGCATCGACGACAAGCGAGATTCGTTCGGCGCGGAGGAAATCGCGCAAGCCTTCGCTGCCGCCGAAGCCGCCGCGATGAATGCGTCCCACGGGCAGCAGCGGATCCTGGGTTACGCCCGCAAAGGAGGAGATGACGTCACTGCCTTGAGCCACAAGGGCATTGGCGAGATTGCGCGCCTCGGCTGTTCCGGCAAGGATGAGAATGCGGTGCTCACGCGGCATGGGCGATCACCTTTCCGGCGCGGTCGACGATCATCAGATCGGTTACGACCGGCGCGTCACCCAGCACCTTGCGCGCTTCTGCGAGCGCCGACACTGCGACATCTTCGGCCAGCGCCGGGCCTGCCATCTCGAGCACGTGCTGCGCCGTGTTCGCGGCAAGAACCTCTTGGCGCAGCGATGGCGCAACTCGCTCCGCCAGCCAGGTGAAGTCCACCTGGCTGCGGCCCGAGTGCAGGTCCATGTGCCCCTGCGCCAGCTTCGTCATCTTGCCGAAGCCGCCGCCGATTGTGAGGCGCGGCACGGGATGCAGGCGAAGATACTTGAGCACGCCGCCCGCAAAGTCGCCCATGTCGAGCATCGCCTCGAGCGGCAAGCCGAAGCGGGCCCTGACAGCGTCCTCCGATGTGGACCCGGTGCAGCCTGCGACGTGGGAAAGTCCGATGGCGCGCGCCACATCGATGCCGCGATGGATGGAGGCAATCCACGCCGCGCAGGAGAACGGATTGACAATCCCCGTCGTGCCGAGAATGGAGAGGCCGCCGACGATGCCCAGCCGCGGGTTCCACGTCTTCCCGGCAAGGGCGGCACCACCCGGAATGGAAATCTCGATCTCGGCACCGGTGCCGAGTTCGGCGGCAACGGCGGTCATCATCTGGCGCGGCACGGGATTGATGGCGGGTTCGCCGACCGGAACCGGGAGGCCGGGCTTCGTCACCGTCCCCACGCCCTCACCCGCTGCAAATGTGACGCCCTCGGGCCGCAACCAGACCTTGGCCATTACCATGGCACCATGGGTCACATCCGGATCGTCGCCCGCGTCCTTGATGATGCCGACTTGCGCCCAGTCCGCCCCCCGGTCCTCCCGGGCCAGCGCGAAGGATACCCTCTCGCCCTTGGGCAGCGTGATCTCCACCGGGTCAGGGAAGCGCCCCGTCAGCAGGGCCGTCAGGGCGGCCTTCGTGGCCGCTGTGGCGCAGGCACCTGTCGTCCAACCGCGACGCAATGTCTGTTGTGGCTTTTCCCGGGGCATCGGCCATGGGTATAAGGGGCCATGAGCCACGCGCCAACGAAAAGCGCAAAGCCCTGGGAAGGCGACAACCACAGCCCCGGCTTTGCCCGACTTGACCACGAACCCTTCCCTCATTTCGAGGCGGGTTGGGTCTGGCTTGTGGGGGCGGGCCCGGGTGCACCGGGCCTCATGTCCCTGCTCGCCTACCATGCCATGCAGAACTGCGACGTCGTCGTCTACGATGCCCTCGTCAACCCCGACATCCTGCGCTGGGTGCGGGTGGGGGCAGAACTGGAATACGCCGGTAAGCGGGGCGGCAAGCCGTCGCCCGTCCAGCGCGACATCTCCGAGCGCCTGATTGACTTGGCGCGCTCGGGCAAGCGCGTCCTGCGCCTCAAGGGCGGCGATCCTTTCATGTTCGGCCGCGGCGGCGAAGAAAGCCAGACGCTGGCCAAGGCGGGCGTGCCCTTCCGCATCGTGCCGGGAATCACTGCCGGCGTGGGTGGCCTTGCCTATGCGGGCATTCCCGCCACCCACCGTGATACCAATCACGCCGTCATCTTCCTCACCGGCCACGATGCCACCGGCCGCATGCCCGCCAACGTGAACTGGGCGGCAATCGCCACCGCTGCCCCCGTCATCGTCATGTACATGGCGGTGAAGAACCTGGGCGAGATCGCCGCCGTGCTGCAGTCCAACGGCCGCCCCAGCGACGACCCCGTGACCATCCTGTCCAACGCCTCGATGCCGAACCAGCAAGTGGCCTCCACCACGCTTGCGGATGCAGGCGCCTATGTCGCCGCCAACGAGCCACCGACACCGGCCATCGTGATCGTCGGCCACGCCAGCGACTGGCGGCCGCTGCTCGACTGGTACGGCCCGGCGCTGCGGGAGAACCCCATTGGCTGAAGCCCGCTTGGGCCGGGGCATCGTCATTGCTGCGCCGGCTTCCGGCAGCGGCAAGACGCTGGTGACCCTCGGGCTGCTGCGCGCCCTCAGGAATGCGGGCCACCGTGTGCGCTCCGCCAAGGCCGGACCTGACTACATCGACCCCGGCTTTCACGCCGCGGCGACGGGGGCTCCCTGCGTCAACCTCGATCTCTGGGCCATGGGTGAGAGCACCTGCCGCGCCCTCCTCGCCCGCCAGGCGGCAGAGGCGGACATCGTCATCGTCGAAGGTGTGATGGGTCTCTTTGACGGCCCGGAGGGTGCTCCGGGCTCGACCGCCGACCTCGCCGCCGCCCTCGGCCTTCCCGTCATCCTGGTGATCGACTGCGCCCATCAGGCGCAAACGGTAGCGGCCCTTGTTCATGGCTTCACGCGCTTCCGACCGGAGGTGTCAGTGGCGGGCATCTTCCTCAACAGGGTGAAGTCCGACCGCCATGCGAACCTTCTGAAAGCCGCTCTCACAGGAGCGCCACCGGTCATCGGGGTGCTGCGGCAGAGTGACTCAATCCACATGCCATCGAGGCATCTCGGACTGGTGCAAGCGCAGGAAAATCAGGGGCTTGAGAGCCTGATTGAAAGCGCGGCAGCAGGAGTCACACGTGAAACAATTCTTGACAAGATGCGTCAAATTGGAGCGGAAATTCCGAATCAACCGGAGGCCGTAATCCTGCCGGCCCTGGGACAGCGGATCGCCGTGGCGAAGGACGAAGCATTCGGCTTTTCCTATGCCCATCTGCTGGCCAACTGGCGCCGCGCCGGGGCGGAGATCCTGCCCTTCTCGCCGCTTGCCGATGAGGCGCCGGATGCCTCGGCCGATGCCCTCTTCCTGCCGGGCGGCTATCCCGAACTTCATGCCGGGCGCCTCGCTGCCAACACCCGTTTCATGACAGGCGTGCGCCGCTTCACCGGGACGGTCTATGGCGAGTGTGGCGGCTACATGGTGCTGGGTGAGGGGCTGACCCACGCCGACGGCAGGCGCCACGCGATGGCCGGCCTCCTGCCCCTCGAGACCAGCTTCGCCACCCGCAAGCTCCATCTCGGCTACCGGGCGCTCTCTTGCGCCGGCGGTCCCTTCCCGGCCCAGATGCGCGGTCATGAGTTCCACTACTCCACCGCGACGGTGAAACCCGGCGCCGAGCCCCTCTTCACGGCGCAGACCGCGGCGGGCCAAGACCTTGGCCCCATGGGCCAGCGGATCGGCAGGGTCATGGGCAGTTACGCCCACATCATCGCGAGCGCGCCATGACGGCGAAGGCAATCATGTTCATGGGCACGGGAAGCGATGTGGGGAAGTCCCTGATCGTCGCCGGCCTCGCCCGCGCCTTCGCCAACCGGGGCATCAGGGTCGCACCCTACAAGCCGCAGAACATGTCCAATAACGCTGCTGTCGCCATTGACGGGGGAGAGATCGGCCGGGCCCAGCACCTGCAGGCGCGCGCTGCCCGCATCGCCCCGTCGGTTCACATGAACCCGGTGCTGCTCAAGCCCGAGAGCGAGACAGGCGCACAGGTGATCGTGCAGGGCGAACGGCGCATGACCCTCAAGGCGCGCGACTACTTCAAGCGCCGGGGCGAGTTCCTGCCCGCCATCACCGAAAGCTTCCGCCGCCTCTGCGGTACCCACGACCTCATCCTCGTGGAGGGTGCGGGCAGCCCGGCAGAGACAAACTTGCGGACCGGTGATCTCGCCAATTTCGGCTTTGCCCAAGCCATGAACATTCCAGCGGTGCTGGTTGGCGACATACACCGCGGTGGCGTGATCGCCTCCATCGTCGGCACACACATGGTCCTCGATGAGGCTGACCGGATTTTGCTGAAGGCGTTTCTCATCAACAAGTTCCACGGAGATCCCAACCTGTTTGATGAAGGGCGCGACGAGATCACGAGGCGCACCGGACTGCCGTGCCTTGGTGTGGTGCCGCACTTCGAAGCGGCACGGCATCTGCCAGCCGAGGATGCCGTTGCCCTCGAAGAAATGACGGGGCGCTTCGCCAAGGATTCACTGAAGGTCGCCGTGCTGCGCCTGCCCCGCATAGCCAACTTCGACGACCTCGATCCTTTGCGGGCCGAGGCCAATGTCTCGCTCATCTTCGTCAATGTGGGCGAGGCCCTGCCCGGCGACACCGACCTCGTGATCATTCCCGGCAGCAAGTCGACGATCAGCGATCTCGCAGCCCTCCGCGCCAACGGCTGGGACATTGACCTCGCCGCCCACCACCGCCGTGGTGGCCGCGTGCTCGGCCTCTGTGGCGGTTACCAGATGCTCGGCCGCCGCATCCATGATCCGCAGGGTCTCGAAGGTCCGGTGCAGAGCGTGGATGGCCTGGGCCTTCTCGATGTCGAGACCACCCTTCTCCCGGACAAGACCGTGACCGAGACGGCCGGCACCCACGTGGGAACCGGCATGCCCATCCGGGCGTATGAAATCCATCTGGGGGAAACGACGGGACCGGATTGTGCCAGACCTTTTGCAACGACCGGCCGCGGCCACGACGGGGCCGCGAGCGCGGACGGCCGGATCATGGGGACCTACCTGCACGGCTGCCTCGTCAGCGATACCTTCCGGGCCGCCTTCCTGCAAAGTCTCGGCGGCAGGGCCAGCCCGCTGGCCTACGACCACCTTGTTGACAGCACCCTCGACGCCCTCGCCCGGCACCTCGAAATGCATGTAAACCTTTCCCGCCTATTGGACATCGCAACGACACCCACATAGCCTATACCTTCGCTCCCAAGCCCCCGCGCCCCTCCACGGATCCATGACCCCGCCTCCCCCCTTTCTCCTCAACCTGCTTGATGCGGGTTCCCAACCGGTGATCTCCACCGTGGTGGAACGGGTCGTTGGCTATCCCAACTGGCTTTACAAACTGATCGGTCATCCCGTGACCTGGATGGGGAAACTCATCAACCTGATGGACGAGCGCATGAACACCATGGCGCACGTCAAGTCGCTCTCGCGCCTGAACGGCATCCTCGCCGTGCTGCTTCTCTGCACGGGCGTGTGGATTGCTGCGACTGCCATCAACGCGGTGTGCAATCTCATTCCCTACGGCTGGGCCTTGAGCGCGCTGCTCGCCTCATCCCTCATCGCGCAGAAATCGCTCCGCGATCATGTGCGCGATGTGAACGTGGCGCTGAGTTCCTCGCTCGCTGCGGGCCGCATTGCGGTCGCCAACATCGTGGGCCGCGACACGCGCGGTCTTGGGGTGTCGGATGTGGTGAAGGCCGCGCTGGAAAGCCTTGCGGAGAACACTGCCGACGGCGTCGTTGCGCCCGTCTTCTGGTACTGCGTCGGCACGCTGACCATCGGCGGCCTGCCTGCGATTGCCATCTACAAGGCGATCAACACGGCGGACTCGATGATCGGCCACAAGACCCCGCAGTATCTTCACTTCGGCTGGGCTGCAGCCCGCCTCGATGATCTCGTCAATCTTCCCGCTTCGCGTCTCACGGCACTGCTCTTCGTCGCAGCCGCCCTCTTCAGCGGTAAGGATCAGGCGGTGAAGGCCGCACGGATCACATGGCGCGATGCCCGCCGCCACCGTTCGCCCAATGCGGGCTGGCCAGAGGCCGCGATGGCGGGCGCCCTCAACATGCGCTTCGGCGGGCCCCGCACCTATGGCGGCGAATTCGTGAAACTGCCCTACATGGGTGATGGCCGCGACCACTTCCTCCGTCAGGACATCGAGACAGGTCTCAAGCTTTATGACCGCGCCATGCTGGTCATGTTCGTGCTGCTGGTGCTCTTCGCCTTTGCCGTGTGACGATTTCAGCCCTTGAGGACGAGCAGCAGGCCTGCCGCTACGAAGACGACCTTGTCCGCCACCTGTGCCACGCGCTGGTTGAGGATGCCCTGGGCATCGCGGAATGCGCGGGCCAATGCATTTTCCGGCACAATGCTCAGGCCCACTTCATTCGTGACCAGCACCACATCGGCTTTCATATGGGTCAGAAGCGACACAAGCTCCTGCGCAGGACCATCCCAATCCTTCTCGGCGAGCATCAGGTTCGAGAGCCACAGGGTGAGGCAATCGACCAGGATGACACGGCCGACCGCATCGATCTCCTTCAGCTTTCCGGGCAGCGCCTCGGTCACCTCGTGGGTCACCCAGTTGCCGCCCCGGTCACAGCGATGCTTGGCAATGCGGGCGCGCATTTCATCGTCGAAGGCCTGTGCCGTCGCCACGTAGTGCCGCTCGCCGGAACACAGGCTCTCGGCATGGCGCGACTTGCCGGACCGGGCTCCGCCAAGAACGAGCGTGACGGTCATGCCTTCTCTCCCTTGGCGACGGGCGGCATGCGGGCGATGAAGTGCCCGCGCATCAGGTCGGGCCATTGGCGGAACGGCACTTCGCCTGTTTCCGTGGCACCGTGCATGTCGAACCACGCGAGAATTGCCTCGGCCTGCTCCCGGGTCGGCTGGTTCGCGCCCGTCACATAGGAGAAGCGCTCGTCATCCCGTACCACCACGGAACAGGGCCGTGTGCAGTTCCACAGGCAGGCCTGGGTCTGGATGGTGACGTCATTCCGGCCCTTTTCGGCCAGCACTGTTTCCACGGCTTCGACCATGTAGCTTCCGGCGGTCCGGCCTGCGTCGTCCAGCTTCCGGCCATCGGCGTGCTTGCAGGTGGTGCAGATGACAATGGCGCGGGTCATGAAAAAGGTGGCCTATGCAATGGGTTGGAAGCGGGTTAGGTTGCGCTTCTCCATGGAACGCCTTTCCGCCCCCGTCAACCCGCCAGCCCCTGCCGCCCGATGAAACTGAACCGCATTGCCTTCGTGGCCTCCGACAGTCCTGCCGCCCGCCGGGCGGTGAACAGGCTGCGCAAGCTGTTCGGTACCCACGAGCCCGAGAATGCCGACGTGGTGGTCGCCCTCGGCGGCGACGGCATGATGCTACAGACCATGCACCGCTTCGTGTCGACCGGTCTTCCCATCTACGGCATGAACCGCGGCACGGTGGGCTTCCTGATGAACGACTTCAGCGAGAAGGATCTCGAGGCGCGGCTCCACGCTGCGGAACTCACCACGATCCACCCGCTGAAGATGACGGCGCTCTCGACCGACGGAAAGAAGGAGTCGGCCATCGCCTTCAACGAAGTCTCGCTTCTGCGTCAGCGCCACCAGGCGGCCAAGATCCAGGTGGTGGTCGATGGCCAGGTGCGGCTTGATGAACTCGCCTGCGACGGCATCCTGCTGGCGACGCCCGTCGGCAGCACGGCCTACAATCTGTCCGCCCATGGACCGATCCTGCCCATCGGCTCTCCCCTGCTCGCGCTGACGCCGATCAGCGCCTTCCGGCCGCGGCGCTGGCGCGGCGCCATCCTGCCGCAGAAGGCGAAGGTGACCTTCCTCATCCACGAGTCGGGAAAGCGCCCGGTGGCGGCGGTGGCAGATCATCTGGAAGTGCGACACGTGGAGCGCGTCGACATCGCCGAAGACAAGAAGCGCTCGGTGCGCATTCTCTTTGATCCGGGCCACAGCCTCGCCGAACGCGTGCTGAACGAGCAGTTCAAGTTCTGAGAGAGATGCTTCGAGGCTTTGCCTTCGGCAAAGCACCTCAGCATGAGGAGTACAGCACCACCTCACCCTGAGGTGCGGCGAAGCGGCCTCGAAGGGTGCGCTTGCGATACTCAGGCGGCGCGCTGCAAATCGGCCTTGAGCTGCCGGGCAATCTTGCGCACCCGCTCTTCGGCGAAACGGCCGATGTACTCGATTTGCTTGGCGCGGTCCGCCGGTGACAGGTTCTCATAGCGCGTCATCAGCGCTTCGAGCAGGCGGCGGCCAAAACTGTCGCGGCCAAGATTGATGCCTTCGGCGCGGGCTTCCACCACAACATCGGCAAAGGCCTGCAGGATGCCGGCGCAGGATGGCGGCAGGCCGCACTTGGAATGCAGCGACTTCATCCCTCCGCGGCTGTACATCATCGAGGCGGCGCGCTGCGGCGTGTACCCCGAGAGATGCGCCAGCGAGGCCTCGACCACGCGCATTTCGCCGAGGCAGGCGGCGCGGATGATGAGTGCAGGCGTCAACAGGTTCTTGGCGGCAAGGAAGGCGATGCCGCGCACGAGGTCTTCCGGTTCGGCAGATGTGAGAACGGCGAGGACGGCACTGTCCTCAGCATCGGAGACGAGCTCTGAGGCATCGTTGGCGGCGAGCCAGGAACGCTCGGCCATGAGCTGGCGCATGCGCATGGCAGCGCGCTTCGCTTGAACGATGCGGATGTCGAGCGGCAGGTCCGGCATGGCGAGGAGCCGGTCAACAAGGTCGCCCGACTGCCCGAGCCGGGTGTAGAGGGCGCGCATGTCATTGGTGTCGAGCGCCACGGCCTCGTTGTCGAGCATGGCGAGAACGACGGCGACGGGTGACGACTTGATGATGTAGGCCGCGGCCTCTTCGGTGATGTCGTAACGGCCGGCGACCGTGCACTGGCGGGCTTCATCGCCCACGCGGAGAACTGCCACCATCTGCCAGGGATTGAGCGCCGGCGTCACCTTCAGGAAGGGAAGAGCAAGTTCGTCTTCGCCAGCAATGATGCAGAAGAGAAGATCAGGATGGATGTTCTGGATCGAGGACAGCTCTTCCGCCATGACGGCGCGCACCGCGCGCTCTTCGTCGACCGCGAGCTTCAGCATGACGGGAAGAACTTCTTCGCGCTCGCTATCCGGCGTGTCCGCATCCGCGATCAGCGTGCAGAGCTGGCGCGCCAACGCGATGCGCGCAGACGCACCTCCCGTCTCTATGACAGCTTCCAGAACAGTGACATCCAACCCGGAGACAGACTCGACCAGCATTTTCCGATCCACGCGAAACTGGTGTGAGGGTAAAGTGCATCCCTTAACAATCGGTTCACCATGCCCGTTCACGTTTCGGCAAGGATTGCCGTCAGTTGGCGCGGGCGGGAATGACGCCGGACTGGCGGAGTTTGAATTTGAGAAGGTCGCGGTCGAAGGGCTTCAGCAGGAATTCGGCTGCACCCTCGCGGATGGCCTCGCCCATGGTTTCGACGTCGGGCGTATCCGAATAGAAGATCACCACGGGGCGGCCATCGTCCGTACCCGGAGCAAAGCGCAGGAAATCCAGCGCATCGTCGGCGGTGCCGGCCGCCATGACCACGACGTCGGGACGGTACATCTCGCAATAGCGGATGGCATCCGACGCCTCGGGAAGTTCCGTGCAGTCGAAACCAAGTTCGGCCATCAGGCCGGACAGCTTGTGACGCTCGCCTGCATTCCTGTCGATGAGAAGACAACTGACCATGTGACGCGACTCTCTTTTGCAACCACCTGGGCCTTGGGGCCCCTCCACGTGCCGGTTCCCCTGCACGTTTCGCGAGTCCTGCGCCCGCTTGGTTAACGAGGCGTTAAACAGCTTTTCCACAGCTTTTTCACAGGGCCTAAGGCAATGAAAAAATGAGGTTTTCAACTCATGTCCACAGGCTTTTCCACAATGGCGAAATTGTGGCGTTCCACGTCCGTTCAGGACTCGCGTCACGACTCATCCCCTTGGTTCACTGTCGCATTAGTTGTATTTTTTTATGTGCATTCGCCAGTTCTGATGCAGTTGCCCTTTCCTGCCTGATGGGCTTCATTCCGCTGCAAGCATTTGACTCTGGAGGACGAAATGCCAGCGCTGTGGTTTGAGGACTGCGAGGTGGGCAAGACCTATGACCACCCCATCCGCCGGACGGTCACCGAGTTGGACAACATCTTCTTCTCCGCCCTCACCTACAATCCGCAGCCGCTCCACATCGACAGGGAGTTCTGCAAGACCACCGAGTGGGGCCAACCGCTGATGAATTCGCTTTTCACGCTGGGCCTGATGGTGGGGATTTCGGTCAATGACCTGACCACCGGCACGATCGTCGCCAACCTCGGCATGACCGAGGTGAAGTTCCCGGCCCCGCTCTTCCAGGGCGACACCATCAATGTCAGCACCCGCGTGGCCTCGAAGCGCGAAAGCAGATCAAGGCCCGATGCCGGTATCGTGGAGTTCGATCACCGCGCCTTCAAGCAGGATGGCACGCTTGTGGCCCAGTGCCTGCGCCAGGTAATGGTGAAGAAGCGTCCCGTGTGAGCAGTAAGGTCAGGCCGGGCGGCGCATCCGCCAAACATTCTCGACGGTCGCATACTCGGCATAGCCAAGGCGGCCCAGCGGCTTCAGGGCGGCGGTATCAACGCGGCCATCGTTAATGTAGCGATCATCGATATGCACGCCGACCACACGGCCGATGATAAGGAAGTCGTCGACGTGGCCATCATCATTGGGCAGGTCGATGGTCTTGTAGTGGCGGCATTCGAGTGCTGCCGGGCTCTCGCCCACGCGATTGCACTTGATGAAGCGGCACGGGACAGCCGTCAGCCGTGCAAGCTCGAACTCGTCCACATGGGGCGGTACGGTCGCTGAAGAGGCATTCATCTGCTCGCGGAGATCGAAGGTCGCGAGGTTCACGGCAAATTCGCCGGTGGCCTCGATGTTGGTGAGCGAGTCCTTGCGTCCGCCAGATCCGAAGGCGACGTAGCTCGGATTGTCCGAGAACAGATTGAAGAAGCTGTAGGGCGCCAGATTGTTCACGCCAGCGGCAGAGACGGTCGAAATCCAGCCAATGGGACGCGGCGCAACGATGGCCTTGATCGGATCGACAGCGAAGCCGTGATCGTTGCGGATCGCATCGTAGAACATCAGAGGCTCCGCAGAAGTGCCGGCAGATCGGCCACGCTCTGCAACGTGTGATCCGCCATGTGGGCGATTTCGGAATGGGCGGAGTTGCCTGTCAGCACCGCAACCGCGAGCCCTGCCCCGCCGTGGCGTGCCTCCTCCATGTCGTGGCCGTTGTCGCCCACCATGGCCACTTCCTCAGGCTTGAGGCCGGTTCTGGAGCAGAAGTACTCGATCATGTGGCCGGAGGGCTTCGGCACCACGACCGAATCCCACCCGATGATGTGCTCAAAATAGTGATGCACATCGAGATGGTTCATCTGCGCCTCGGCGGAGCGGAAGCTGTCATTGGTCGCTACGCCGAGACGGAGCCCCATGGCGCGCAACTCGTCGAACACCTTGGAAAGCTCCATCAGCGGCTTGATGAACTCCTTGGCGCGGGGTGCAATGTCGTTGTCGATCACCGCCACGCGCTTTTTCAATTCTTCCTGCGAGAGCCCCGGCCACCACAGCGCGGCGATCTGCGCGGTGGTGCCTGCGGCGAGTGCGCTCCCCGCGCGGAATGCGCCCGTCGCGGGTTCGTAGCCGCCACGGATCAGCATGTCCTCGACCTGATCGGCCGGAACGTCGAAGTCCTCGGTCAGCATCTGGCGGTAGAGCGGCACCCAGGTGCCGTTCACCTCGATCAGCGTGCCATCCTTGTCGAACAAGACACCCTTGATGGCCATCAGCCGCTCCATGCCGTGAGAAGTTGGTCGACGTCGGGGCGCGGCCTGTCTTCGAGAGGCGCCGCCGCCTTGCCGATGAAAATGAGGCCTGCAAGCTGCTCACCCGCAGCAAGGCCGATCGCGGCTTTCGCCACTTCGTCATAGGCCACCCAATCGGTGATCCAGGTGGCATCGAAGCCGTGGGCAAGAGCCGCAAGCTCGAGGTTGAAGGCAACGGCACCCGCCGACATCTGCTGTTCCCACACGGGGATCTTGGGATGGGGTGCGGCTTTCGAGACCACGGCCACAACGGCGGGTGCCCGCATCAGGAAACCCTTCATGAAGGCGAGGCTGTCCTCGCCCGGCTCCGGGTGGAGTTCCTTCCAGCGGGCAGCAAACTTCTCCCCGGCCTTGGCCCGGGCATCACCGGTGAACGAGATGAAGCGCCACGGCGCCAGCTTGCCGTGATCCGGCACGCGCACCGCAAGCGAAAGCATGGCCTTGAGCTGCTCGTCACTGGGACCGGGGCCTGTCATGGCCTTGGCCGAGGCGGACTTGCGGGATTTGAGGAAGGCAAGAAGGGAAGACGTGTCGTTGAACTGGGTCATATGTCTCATCAGGGTTGCAGGCCACCATATGGCAAAGCCCGCCCTGCCAAGGCAATGGGCGCAAATGCAATGCCGCCATTAACCATTGGTTAGTCAATTCATTGCCCCAGCTTCAAGCTTGGTGTTCACTCCCGATTGCCGGCCGATGAGGCTTGGGGAGTACGGCGCAGGGATGGCGCCAACAGAGTGGATACAGGGGATTGACGATGGACGCCTGCACCCGTCCTTCGCACACACGCCGCCAGACGGGAAAAAACAACAACCTCCGTCTGGCGGCCTTTTTTTCGTGCGTTGCGCTTTCACTGAACCTTGCCGCCGGACCCGCCTTCCCGGCCGCCCAGCCCGACCTTGCACCCGAGAACGACCAGACCGGATCGATCTCGCCTTCCTCCCAGCATGAGGTGGCGGTGGGCCAGGTGCCTCCCGGACAGGAGATGGCCACCCTCTCCGCCCGTCTGACCGACCAGTCTTCATCCCTGCTCCGGAATGTGCACTGGCTGGTGCGCAATGCCCAGGGCGGCGTTGTCTTCAACAGCGATGCGACGACCGCCGCCATGGCGCTTCAGCCCGGCGACTACAGCGTCTCCATGCGCTTCGGTGCCGTCGACATGGAAGAGGATTTCAGCCTGCTGGAAGGCACCCGCATGGACATGCGCTTCGTGCTCAATGCCGGCGCGCTCCGTGTCCTGCCCCGCATCAAGGGCGTGGAAGCGGCAGGCCTCGCGACCCGCACGCGGATCTTCGCCCTCACGGGCAAGGCCCGCGGACGGCTCGTCGATGAAAGTGCTGTCCCCGGCGAAGTGATCAACCTCGCCGCCGGGCAATACCGTATCGAAAGCCGCATGGGCGAAGGCAATGCCGAGGCCGTGATGGACGTCAAGGTCACCGCCGGCATGATGAGCGCCGTCGAGATCGATCATCGCGCCGGGCTCGCCCGCCTCTCCTATGTGGGCGCTCCCTCTGCGGCGGTGAAATGGGAAATCCGCCGCGGCGAAGAAACCGCACTCACCGGCATCAACGGCCTCAACGCCAGTGTGACGCTGACGCCCGGCGATTACACCGCCATCGCGCGCGTCGGCTCCGAAAGCCTCACCGCCTCCTTCCACATCACGGAAGGCGAAGCGCGCGACATCATGCTCGGCAATTGAGACGTCACGTCTCCGGAAGCGGGATGAATTCCTTTTCGTCGCCGGGCACGATGGAAAAGCGCGCCCGCTTCCAGTCATCCTTGGCGGCCTCGATCTTGTCCTTCGAAGAAGACACGAAATTCCACCAGATGTAGCGCGGCCCATCCATGGGTTCACCGCCCAGCATCATGAAGCGGGCACCGGTCTCGGTCGAGAGCGTGATCTCGTCGCCGGGCTTAAAGACGAGCAAACGGCCTGCCTCGTGCGTGTCGCCCGCAATGGTGAGTGAACCCTCCGAGATGTAGATGCCGCGCTCCTCGTGCTCTGCAGGAAGAGGCAGCCGCGCGCCCGCCTCCAGCACCACATCGGCATAAAACAGGTCAGAGGCCGTCTTCACCGGCGAGCGTTCGCCATACATGCTGCCCGCAATGATTCGAACGCTCCGCCCCTTGTCGGAGAGCAAGGGAAGTGCGGCATCGGCAACGTGTTCGAAGTTGGGCGCGATCTCCTCGTGCGTCTTCGGCAGCGCCACCCAGCTCTGGATGCCGAAGACTTTTTGCCCTGCCGTCCGCTCCATCGGTGGCGTGCGCTCGGAATGGACGATGCCCTTGCCCGCCGTCATCCAGTTGAGTTCACCGGGCTTGATCGGCTGGTCGAAGCCAAGGCTGTCCTTGTGCTGGATCACGCCGTCATAGACCCAGGTCACGGTGGAAAGTCCGATATGCGGATGCGGGCGCACGTCCATGCCCTGCCCCGCCTTCATCAGCACCGGCCCGAACTGGTCGAAGAAGATGAAAGGTCCCACCATCTGCCTTTCAGCCGAGGGCAGCGCCCGGCGCACCTCGAAGCTGCCGATGTCACGGGCGCGCGGCACGATGACAAGATCGATCGCATCCGCTGCGGCGGCATCACCCGGCATCGGATCCGGAACGTTGGGAAGAACTCATTGCACACCTCCAACCGCGGCGCGCACTTTCGGCGCCACCTTCGTGCCCATCAGTTCAATCGCCTTCATCTGTTCGGAATGAGGCACCGTGCCGATCGCCATCTGAATCATGATTCGCGTGTTCCTGAAGATCGAATGCAGCTCGATGATGCGGTCGGCAACGCGCTCGGGGCTGCCGACGATGAGGTTGCCGGTGGGGCCACACGAGGCATCGAAATGCTCGCGGCCCTGCGGCGGCCAGCCCCGTTCACGGCCGATGCGGTTCATCACTTCAAGATGCGCAGCGGAATAGGTGTCGCGCGCCTTCGCGTCCGTGTCGCTGACGAAGCCATGCATGTTGAGGCTCAGCTGGATCGTCTTTGCATCGTGTCCGGACTTGCCGTGGGCATCGCGGTAGAGCGCGAAGAACGGCTGGAAGCGGCGCGGATCACCGCCGATGATGGCCAGCGCCATGGGAAGATCAAGCGAGGCCGCGCGCACCACCGATTGCGGCGTGCCGCCCACCGCGATCCAGATCGGCAGCTTCTTCTGTTCGGGGCGCGGATAGATGCCCTGACCGTTGAGCGATGGCCGCAGCGACCCTTCCCAGGTGATGTGCTCGCTGTCGCGCAGCTTCATCAGAAGATCGAGCTTCTCGGCGAAGAGCGCGTCGTAGTCATCGAGGTCGTAGCCGAAGAGCGGATAGGATTCGATGAACGACCCCCGTCCCGCCATGATCTCGGCCCTGCCGTTCGAAAGTCCGTCGACGGTGGAATACTGCTGGAAGACGCGCACGGGATCGTCCGAACTCAGAACGGTGACAGCGCTCGACAGGCGGATGCGCCTTGTGCGCGCCGCACCAGCGGCCAGCGCCACGGCGGGTGACGATACGGCATAGTCAGCACGATGGTGTTCCCCCACGGCAAAGATATCGAGCCCCACCTGATCGGCGAGTTCCATTTCTTCCACGAGATTGCGAAGGCGTTGGCCGGCAAGCTCGGGATGGCCCGCAGCGACGTCGGCAAAGGTATAGAGTCCGATTTCCATGATGCACCCTTATAGGCGGGTTATCTGGAACTTGTCTTGTTACTTTTCAAGGTGCGACATTTGTCGCTGCAGTATTTGACCTCGGCCCAGACCCTTTCCCACTTCTTCCGCCACGTGAAGGGGCGGCCGCAGGTGGCGCAGGTCTTGGTGGGGAGGTCGGCCTTGGCGACACCCCGCATCAGCCCCGCCCGCGCAGGCTGGACCGGCCGCCATCCACCCCGATCACCTGCCCCGTGATCCAGCCCGATTGCGGCGACAGAAGCAGCGCTCCAAGGGCCGCCACATCCTCCGGCGTACCGAGGCGCTGCAGCGGATGCAGGCCGGCAATGGCTGCAGCCGTCTGCTCGTTGGCGGTGAGGGCCGACGCGAGCGGTGTACGCGTCAGCGACGGTGCAATCGCGTTGACGCGAATCTTGGGCGCAAGCTCTGCCGCAAGGGTGCGGGTCAGGCCTTCGATGGCGCCCTTCGCCATGGCTACCGACGTGTGCGAGGCAAAGCCCTGCTGCACGGCCACGGTCGAGAACAGGAGGACGGATGCAGAGGGCTGGCCGGAGGCCTTGAGGGCGGGAAGTGCCGCCTTCACGGCGCGGAATGCGCCCACCGCATTGAGCTGGAAATCAGCCAGGACATCCTGCTCGGTCACGCGCGAAAGCGGCTTCAGGTTGATGGAGCCCACGCAATAGGCCAGCCCGTCAATTGCAGGACCGCCAGCTGCAATCGCGGCTTCGAGTGCGCCCTCCTGGGTCACGTCAGCAACCGCATGGGTCGCCCCCGTCTCGGCCGCGAGAGCCGACAGGCGCTCAGGATTCCGTGAAACGAGGTGAAGGGACGAACCCGCTGCCGCCAAGTGCCGCGCGAGGGCTCCGCCGATGCCGGATGTTCCGATGATGATGGTGCTGGACATGACCTCCATACGGGATCATGCCCAGCCCGGTTCAGTCGGGGGTTCAGCGCAGGTCGGGCGGTGTCGCCTCGGCCTTGAGGCTGGACAGCGCATCGGCCAGGGTCATGGCCTTCTGCTCCTGGCTGCCGAGACGGCGGATGTTGACCGCCTTGTCATCCATCTCGCGCTTGCCCACAACAAGAATGACCGGAACCTTCGTCACCGAGTGTTCGCGGACCTTGTAGTTGATCTTCTCGTTGCGGAGATCGGCCTCGGCGCGAAGGCCTGCATCCTTGAGCTGCTTGCAGACTTCTGCCGCGTAGGCATCCGCCTCGGAGGTGATGGTGCAGACCATCACCTGCGTGGGTGCCAGCCAGAGCGGGAAGTGCCCGGCAAAGTGTTCGATCAGGATGCCGAGGAAGCGCTCCATGGAGCCGCAGATGGCGCGGTGGATCATCACCGGCACATGCTTGTTGCCGTCCTCGCCGATATAGAAGGCACCGAACCGCTCAGGCAGATTGAAGTCCACCTGCGTGGTGCCGCACTGCCAGTCGCGGCCAATGGCATCGCGCAGCACGTATTCGAACTTGGGGCCATAGAAGGCGCCCTCGCCCGGATTGATGGCGGTCTTGATCTTGCCGCCGCTCTCGCTGGCAATCTGTTCCAGCACCTTGCTCATGATGCCTTCGGCGCGATCCCATGCGTCGTCGGAGCCGACGCGCTTTTCCGGCCGCGTCGACAGCTTCACCACGATCTGCTCGAAGCCGAAGTCGCGATAGGTCGAGAGAATGAGATCATTGATCATCAAGCACTCGTTGGCCATCTGCTCGGGCGTGCAGAAGATGTGGGCGTCGTCCTGGGTGAAGCCACGCACGCGCATGAGCCCGTGCAACGCGCCCGAAGGCTCGTAGCGGTGGACGTTGCCGAACTCGGCAAGGCGCATCGGCAATTCGCGATAGCTGCGCAGGCCGTGCTTGAAGATCTGCACGTGGCCCGGGCAGTTCATCGGCTTGATCGCGTAGATGCGTTCGTTGTCTTCGGCATCATCGCCCGCAGGCTTCGCCGAGAACATCGCCTCCTTGTACCAGCCCCAATGGCCGGAAATCTCCCACAGGCTCTTGTCGAGCAGCTGCGGCGCATTCACTTCGTCATAGCCGAGCCGGTTCAGGCGGCGGCGCATGTACTGGATCAATTGCTGGAACATGGTCCAGCCCTTGGGATGCCAGAAGACGACACCCGGGCCTTCTTCCTGGAAATGGAACAGATCCATTTCGCGGCCCAGCTTGCGGTGGTCGCGCTTCTCGGCCTCTTCGAGGGCAGTCACATAGCCCTGCAGGTCCTTGTCGTTGTGCCACGCCGTGCCATAGATGCGGGTCAGCATCGGGTTCTTGCTGTCGCCGCGCCAATAGGCGCCGGCCACCTTCATCAGCTTGAAGGCGCTGCCGATCTTGCCCGTCGACGTCATGTGTGGCCCGCGGCACAGGTCAATCCAGCCGCCCTGATCGTAGAACTTGATGTCCTCGTTGCCGGGAATGGCATCGACCAGCTCGACCTTGAAATTCTCGCCCTTGGCGCGGAAGAAGGCCTTCGCCTCGTCGCGGGTCTTGGTGCTCTTGGTGAACGGCTTGTCGCGCTGGATGATCTCCCGCATCTTCTTTTCAATGGCCGGGAAATCGGCAGGCGTGAACGGCTCGTTGCGGAAGAAGTCGTAATAGAAGCCGTTCTCGATCACCGGTCCGATCGTCACCTGCGTGCCGGGAAACAGCTCCTGCACTGCTTCAGCGAGCACGTGGGCACAGTCATGCCGGATCAACTCGAGGGCGCGCGGATCGTCACGCACCACAATTTCCAGCTTCGCGTCAGCAGTCAGCGGATCGGCGAGATCCGAGAGCTGGCCGTTGATCACGGCAGCGACGGCTTTCTTCTCGAGGGATTTTGAAATGGCGGCGGCCACCTGGCCTGCCGTGGTGCCCGATTCGAATTCGCGCTTGGCGCCATCGGGGAATGTCACGGTGATCATCTGTCTGTCCTTCCTGCCCACTCCCGGCCACAGACCCGGGTAGGCAAATCATCTGTGCAATTGGGGATTGCCCCGCCCGGCTCCCAAAATCAAGAAGCCTGAAAAAAGCCATCGAAATTAAGACTTTCTCAATTTTTCAGAAACGCGCCGTTAACCTTAACAAGTCATGTTGGCCCCACTGACAGAGTTAACTGTAACTGGGTACCAACATGAAAAAACTGCTTCTTGCTCTTGCCTTGTCCACCGCAGCGCTCCTGCCGGCGGCTTCTGCTCTCGCTGCGGACCTCGATGTCCCGCCGCCGCCGACCGAAGAACTCCGTCAGTCGACCTATGACTGGACAGGCCTCTATGTGGGTGCCTGGGTTGGTGCCACCTGCATCGACGGTACGCTCACCGACAACGCTGGCCCGACCGATTGGGAAATGTCCGGTTGCGGCTGGAAAGGCGGCGCGCTCGCCGGCTACAACCACCAGTTCAACAACTTCGTGCTCGGTCTTGAAGCCGACTGGGGCACCACCGGCAACATCGCCACCAACGAAGAAGCCGGCGGCGACTTCGCCTTCTCGATGGATCATATCGCCACGTTCCGCGGCCGTTGGGGCGTTGCCTTCGATGACACCTTGCTCTTCGCAACCGGCGGTGTGGCCTATGCCCGTGGCGACCTCGACGGCATCAATGGCGCCGCCACCCCTGATCACATCAAGGGCGATCACTGGGGCTGGACCGTCGGTGGTGGCGTGGAACACGCCGTCACGGACAATCTTCGCCTCCGCCTCGACTATCTCTTCACGCGCTTCAAGGGCGATGACTACACCAAAGCATGCTGCGACGTGAGCGTCCACGACTTCGACGATCATGAAGTGCGCCTCGGCGCCATCTGGGCCTTCTGATCCAGAGACCATACCGAATTGCCAAGGGCCGGAGAAATCCGGCCCTTTTCTATTTGTGGTGCGCGCAATCCGGATGCTCGGGAACCGGATCGAACCCCTCACCACCCCACGGGTGACAGCGTGAAATCCGCCTGAGGGCCAACCGGCCGCCGCACCAAACCCCGTGTTTCTCGATTGCCTGACGCGCATAGTCCGAACATGTCGGAAGAAAGCGGCACTGCCGGCCCATCAGGGAGGATAAACTCACCTGATAGAGGCGGATCAGCAACAGGATCGCGGATTTCATGGGACCCACATAATGGCTCAGACTGCAAAACCCAACATTCTCTTCGTCATGGCCGACCAGATGGCAGCCCGCTTCCTGCCCTTTCATGGCCACCCGCTTGTGAAGACTCCTGCCCTTTCCCGCCTCGCTGCGGAAGGCGTGGTCTTCGAGAACGCCTACTCCACCAGCCCCCTCTGCGCACCTGCCCGGGCCACGGTGATGAACGGACTACTGCCCTCCCGGACGGGCGTCTACGACAACGCTGCCGAGTTTCCTTCCGCCATCCCCACCTGGGCGCACTATCTCCGCATGGAGGGCTACAAGACCTGCCTTTCGGGCAAGATGCATTTCGTCGGCCCCGACCAGCTCCACGGCCTCGAGGAGCGCCTGACCACCGACATCTACCCCGCCGACTTCGGCTGGACGCCGGACTGGCGCCTCCGCCAGGAACGCATCGACTGGTGGTACCACAACATGACCAGCGTGCTGCAGCCCGGCATCGCCGAGATCACCAACCAGCTCGAATTCGATGACGACGTGGCCTTCCAGGCGACGCGGAAGATCTACGATCACGTCCGCTTCGACGGCGACAAGCCGCTGGCATTGATGGTGTCCTTCACCCATCCCCATGACCCCTACGCCGCCCGCAAGCAGTTCTGGGACATGTACCAGAATGAGGAGATCGACCTTCCCGCCACGCCGCGCCTTGCCCGCGCCGATCTCGATCCGCACAGCCAGCGCCTCTACGATGTGTCGGCGATGGACGACTACACCGTGACCGAAGCCGACCTTCGCGCCGCGCGCCACGGCTATTATGCCAACATCTCCTATGTCGATTCACTGGTCGGAAAGTTGCTCGATACGCTGGAAGCAACCGGCCTCATCGACAACACCGTGGTGGTGTTCACTTCCGACCACGGCGACTTTCTGGGCGAACGCGGCCTCTGGTACAAGATGAGTTACCTCGAGCCTTCGGCCCATGTGCCCATGCTGGTGTGGAACCCGAAGCGCTTCCGGCCGCGCCGTGTTGCGGAGCCCGTGACACTCGCAGACATCCTGCCCACGCTTTCTCACCTGGGCCAAGGCAAGTCGCTGAAGCTGGCGCGCCCCGTCGATGGCCGCTCGCTTGTGCCGCTGCTTGAGGGTACGCCTGAGAATCCGGAGCACACCGCGTGGGGCGAGTATCTGGCGGAAGGTGCCATAGCGCCCATGTACATGCTGCGCAGGGGACCATGGAAGTTCATCCACTCGCCGGTCGATCCGGATCAGCTGTTCAACATCAAGGACGATCCGGAAGAGCGGACCAATCTTGCGTCCACGCATCCGCTGGCTGCATCGATGCGGAAGGAAGTGGAAGCGAAGTTCGACATTCCCCGCATTCATGCGGAGGTACTGCAAAGCCAGCAGGCCCGCCTGATGATGTTCGAGGCCATGAAGAAGGGTTCGCTCTTCCCGTGGGATTTCCAGCCGCTGCGCAAGGCCTCCGAGCAGTATACGCGCAATCACATGAGCGTCACCGATCGCGACCTGCAGTCGCGCTTCCCGCAAGCCCCCGACATCGAGGACAAGCGCGCAAGACAGTGATCAGAGTTTGGGCGCGTCCTTGAGGTAGGCCGGGTCCATGAGGTCCAGATAGCCGTTCACCAACAGGTATCGCACGCCGAAGAAGATCACCAGCGCCACCACCGTCGTCACCACCAGCTTCCAGCGGAGGCCGTGAGCAACGGGTGCGCCATGGTCGTGGCCCTCCTGCACCTTGGCGCCCGCTTCAACGCTGTTGCGCACCCCGAAAGGCAGCACCGCAAAGAGCGCCGTCCACCAGATGATGAAGAAGATGGCGAGGGAGGAAATCCAGTTCATGCCTGCTCCAGTTCGATCAGGGTGCCGTTGAAATCCTTGGGGTGGAGGAAGAGCACTGGCTTTCCGTGGGCGCCCGTCTTCGGGTTGCCGTCGCCCAGCACGCGCGCACCCGACGCCTTCAGGCTGTCACGCGCGGCAAGAATGTCATCCACCTCGAAACACATGTGATGAATGCCGCCGGAGGTGTTCTTGGCAAGGAACGCGGCAATTGGCGAATTCTCGCCCAGGGGTTCCAGCAGCTCGACCTTGGTGTTGGGCAGTTCCACGAAGACAACGGTGACGCCGTGGGCCGGTTCCGGCTGCGGCGCCGAGACCTTCGCACCCAGCATGTTGCGATACTGGTTCGCTGCCGCGGCAAGGTCGGGCACGGCAATGGCAACGTGGTTGAGGCGGCCGATCATGAAAAACTCCGGTTCTGGTCCTGCACCCCTAGCGGCAGGGCGGGCTGCCGTTCAATGCGTCCTTTGGCCCAGCTTTTCCTGCAGCATCTGGCGGGCCTGGGGCATATCGACGGCCCTTGGGCCGAAAACATGGCGTTCAAGGAAATAGCCCGTGAGGCGAAGCCCATCCATCACCTCGCCATCGCCGCCCAGCCCCTCGCCCCGCAGGAAACCCGGCAACTGGAACAGGCGCTGGTGATAGGGTTCGCCTGCCTCCCGGCTCACCGCCCGGCCCGACTTGGGCGAGACGTAGATGAGGTCATGGCTGACGCCGGTCGCCGCGCACTTGCTGAGGTCGAGGCCGAATCCCAGCTCATCAAGAAGGCCCATTTCCCAGCGCACCAGCAGCGCCGGCCACACGGTGTCCTGATCGATACTCGCCAGCACCACCTGCAGGGCGGAGAAAAGCTTGGGATGCGGTTCGCGCTCCGGCAGCAGTTGCGCCAGCGCCGTCATCGAGGTGACGCCAAGGAGGCGTAGCGGCTCATCGATGATGAGGCCCGCCTGCAGGTGCAGCGGCTCCAGCACGAAGTGGCCGAGGTGTTCCTCAAGCCGCGCATGCCAGACGCAGCCCACATGATTGCCCGGCTGTAACAGGGGCCGCAGGCGGCGTCCTCGTCCACCGCGGACAAGGCCGAGGCAGCGGCCATGGTCAGCCGTCAGGATTTCGGCAATGGCAGAGGTTTCGCCATGGGGCCGAACGGCAAGGATGATTCCCTCGTCACGCCATTCCATGGCCCGAGATTACAGCGTGAGCCCCATCATGCGCAAACGCTCGGGATCTTCGGCCCAGTTCTCGCGCACCTTGACGAAAAGGAAGAGATGGACGCGCCGCCCGAAGGCCTTCTCCATGTCGGCGCGGGCAAGCTGGCCCAGGGTCTTGGCCATCTGGCCGCCCTTCCCCACGACAATCGCCTTCTGGCCGTCGCGGGCAACGAAGATCGCCTGCCCGATCTTGACCGAACCGTCCTTCATTTCCTCCCAGGTTTCGGTTTCCACGGTGGAGGAATAGGGCAGTTCTTCGTGGAGACGCTCGTAGATTTTCTCGCGGGTGATCTCTGCCGCGAGGAAGCGCAGGTTGACGTCAGCGATCTGGTCTTCCGGATAGTGCCAGGGCCCCTCAGGCATCATCGACACGAGGCGCTGCTTCAACTTTTCGATGCCGGACCCGGTGAGCGCCGACACCATGAAGGTCTCGGTGAAAGGATGAGCCTCATTGAGCTTCTGCGCGAGCGGCAGCAACTCCTCATGGCGCACAAGGTCGGTCTTGTTGATGACCAGCATGGCCTTGCGGTTTTCCTTGGCGAGGTGCGCGAAGATGCGCTCCACTTGCTCGTCGATTCCGCGTCGGGCATCCACCAGCACCAGCACGGCGTCGGCCTCCGAAGCGCCGGCCCAGGCGTTATCCACCATGGCCGTATCGAGCTTGCGGCGCGGCACGAAGATGCCGGGCGTATCCACCAGCACCACCTGTGACTGGCCTTCCACGATGATGGCCCGGATGCGGGCCCGCGTTGTCTGCACCTTGTGGCTGACAATCGAAATCTTGCTGCCGGCAAGCTGGTTCACCAGCGTCGACTTGCCCGCATTCGGCGCGCCGATGATGGCGGCAAAGCCGAAGCGCTGCGGGCCCTGTGATGTGTCGCTCAACGCAATTGCTCCCGGGCGATGAAGGCGGTCGCTGCCGCCATTTCCGCTGCCTGTTTGGTCGGGCCGACGCCATGCGCCTCCGAGTGATTGTCGATCAGCAGCCGCACCGTGAACTGCGGCTTGTGTTCCGGTCCCTGACGGCTTGCGAGTTCATATTTCGGCAGCGCCAGCGCCTGTGCCAGCGCCCATTCCTGCACGAAGGTCTTGGCATCCTTCTGCACCGTGTCCGGGTGCTGCAGCGCCTCTTTCCAGAAATGCAGGATGACCTTGCGCGCCGCTTCCAGCCCGCCGTCGATGTAGACGGCGCCGATCACGGCTTCCACCACGTCGCCGAGCACCGACTTCATCTTGTGCACGCCGCTCTTCTTCTCGGTGTCGCCCACCTTGATGAAGTCATGAAGGCCCATGGCCTCGCCCACGGCAGCGCAGACGTCACCCCTGACGATGGCACTGTGGCGGGCGGCAAGCTTGCCTTCCTTTTCCTTGCGATGGTTGTGGAAGAGCTGATCGGCAATTACCAACGACAGCACCCGGTCGCCCAGGAACTCGAGACGCTCATAGTCCTTCGCCTTGCGACCGGAGGAACCGTGCGTCAGCGCCTGATGCAAGAGTTCATGATCGCCGAACTCGTATCCGAGCCGGTCGCTGAGTTTTGCCAGTGGTGCCCGTCCGTTCGGTAGAGGATGCGGCATCAGATCAGGTTGAAGAAGCGGGTCCATCGGGTGAGGAACGGCCACTCCCAAGGCTTCCACAAAACGGCGTTGGGCGAGATCGAGAAGAAGATGATGTCGGCACGGCCGACATAGTTCTCGATCGGGACATAGCCCACCACGTTGAGATAACGGGAGTCCTGGGAGTTGTCGCGGTTGTCGCCCATCATGAAGTAGTGACCTTCCGGCACCTCATAGACGGGCGTGTTGTCGGCATCACCCGTGGGGGTGATGTCGAGGGTGTTGTAGCTCACGCCGTTGGGCAGGGTTTCCCGGTATTGCGGGATGGGCGTGCCATGGCCCTCGCCCGACGGATCGACATAGTCCTCGACCCGCACGCGCGGCACGGCCACGTCGTTGATGTAGAGCACGCTGTCACGCACCTGGATGCGGTCACCCGGGAGCCCGATCACGCGCTTGATGTAGTCGATGTTGGTGTCGGTCGGCAGCTTGAAGACAGCAACGTCACCGCGCTTTGGCGTATCCGCCAGCACCTTGCGGCCCGGGAAGTCGAAGGGGCAGCAGGCGAAGAGCGTGGAGTTGCCGAGCCCCATGCTGAAGTTGAAGGAGTACTTTCCATAACCGTAGGAAAGCTTTGAAACGAAGAGATAATCACCGATCTTCAACGTCGGGTACATGGACGACGACGGGATGTTGAACGGCTGATAGAAGAAGGTGCGCACGAAGAAGGCGATGGCCAACGCCTGTATGATGACCTTTGCGGTTTCCCACAGGCCGTCTTCCTGCTTGCGGCCCGAGGAACGTTGGGCCGCGAGCGTATGGTCTTCTTTGTGCATGCATCCACAGGCTGCGCGGACAGCCTTCCCAAAAACAGAAGCCAAACTATAGCTTCCCGGCGATATGGGTCGCAATCAGGGCAAGAGCAAGCCAGATAGCTGTTGCCATTATGCAACATATTGTGACCGCACGGTGAAAACGCCTCAGAGCGCCTCGATGATCACGAAGGCCTGGGCGTAGGGGTACTCGTCGGTCATTGTGAGGTGGACCCGGGCGGTCATGCCGGAGGGCGTCATGGCCGCCAGCCGCCGCCCTGCCCCTTCCGTCAGCTTCATGGTGGGCTTGCCCGAGGGTTCGTTCACCACTCCCATGTCGCGCCAGTACACGCCCTGGCTGAGTCCCGTACCCAGCGCCTTGGAACAGGCTTCCTTGGCGGCGAAGCGCTTGGCGTAGGAGGCGGCGCGCTCGGCCCGCCGGTCGGACTTGCGTTTTTCGATCTCGGTGAAGATGCGGTCGGTGAAGCGGCTGCCGTGGCGCTCAAGGGTCTTCTCGATCCGCCGGATGTCGATGATGTCGTTGCCGATGCCGATGATCATCGTGGGGGCCCTGCTCTTATTTCGCGAGACCGCGGCTGCCTGGCTTGATGGCCGGAATGGCGGCCAGCTCCGGGGGCAGCGCGTCTGCCGCATAGGTCGGCACATCAAGGCGGGTGAGCGAGAACAAGGGCACGCCCACATCCGCCTTGCCGCCGGACCGGTCGATGAGGCAGGCGGCCGCAACGGTCTTGCCGCCGTCCGACGTGATGCCCTCGATGCACTCCCGTGACGAGAGGCCTGTCGTCACGATGTCCTCGACCATGAGGACGCGGGCGCCCGCCGGAATTTCAAAGCCGCGCCGCAGCACCAGCTTGCCATCCACACGCTCGTAGAAGATCGAGGGCACGCCCATCTGGCGGGCCATTTCATAACCCACGACGACGCCGCCCATGGCAGGCGAAGCCACGATATCGATCTCTCCGAAACCGCCGGCACGCACCTTGGCTGCAAGGTCCTTGCACAGGCGCTCGGCCCGCTTCGGGTCCATCAGCACGCGCGCGCACTGCAGGTAGCGCGGACTCCGGAGCCCGGAGGACAGGATGAAGTGTCCTTCCAGCAGAGCGCCTGCCGCGCGGAACTCGTTCAGAACCTCTTCGTGTGACAGCATCGCTTACCCCGTGACGCGCACCACCTGGGTGACGCTCGATTTGGCCTTTAGGCCATTCATGATGTCGTTCAAATGCCGGTTGTCGAAGACTTCCACAAGAATGGTGAGGTCGAAGAAGTCGGACACGCCCTCGCGCTTCAGCAATTGCAATTCGTCGATGTTGCCCCCCTGCTCACCGATCACCTGTGTCACCTGTGCAAGCGCGCCCACCTCGTTGATAAGGGCAAGGCGGATGCGGGCCGGGAAGCGCTGGCCTTCTTCGGCAACGCCCCAGGCAAGATCGACCCAGCGTTCGGGCTGGCTGTCGAACTGTTCCAACGCCTGCGCGAAGATGGGATAGATGGTGATGCCCTCGCCCGGCGTGGAAATGCCGACAATGCGCTCGCCCGGCACGGCGCCTGTAACGGTGTGGAACTTGAGCACGGTGCCGGCTGCAGCACCCCGCACCGGGATGCTGCCCTGCCCGCCCTTGTCGCTCTTCTTGGGCGCGGTCTTGCGGCGCGCTTCCTTGGCATCAGCCTCGCTCACGGCAATGCCCAGCGCCTTCAGGATATCGGTGCCGGACAACTCGCCCCGGCCCACGGCGGCAAGGGCGTCGTCGGCATTCTTGTGGCCGAGGCGCGGAACCGCCGCAGCAATCTGCTTCTCGGAATACTCGACCTTGTGCCGCTCCAGAAGCTTGCTCACGATTTCGCGGCCAAGGCCTGCAAACTGCTTGCGGATGGCCGCTCGCGTGGCGCGGCGGATGGCGGCCTTGGCCTTGCCCGTCTTGGCAATCGCTTCCCAGGCCGGTGGCGGCGACTGTGCTTCGGAACGGATGATCTCCACCTCGTCGCCGTTGGAGAGCGTGGTCACAAGTGGCGCATGGCGGCCGTTGATGCGGCAACCCACGCAACTGTCACCGATCGAGGTATGAAGCGCATAGGCAAAATCGATGGGAGTGGCGCCGCGCGGCAACGCGATGAGCTGGCCCTTGGGCGTGAAGCAGAACACCTGGTCATGGAAGAGTTCGAGGCGCGTATGCTCGAGGAATTCCTTGGGGCTGTCGCCCTCCTGAAGAACTTCCATGAGATGACGGAGCCAGCGGTAGGCATTCGATTCGGCAGCTCCTTCGCGGGCCCCGGTCTCGGCCACCTTCACTTCCGCCGTATCCTTGTAGAGGGCATGGGCCGCAACACCGCGCTCGGCGATCTCATGCATGATCTTGGTGCGGATCTGCATCTCCACGCGCATGTGATGCGGGCCGACGACGGTGGTGTGGAGTGAACGGTAGTCGTTCTGCTTCGGCGTGGAGATATAATCCTTGAAGCGCCCCGGCACGGCGCGCCAGGCCCGGTGCACCATGCCCAGCGCCCGGTAGCAGTCATCGAGCGTGTCGACGATGACGCGGAATCCGAAGATGTCGGAGAGCTGATCGAGCGACAGGTTCTTGCGCTCCATCTTGCGCCAGATCGAATAGGGCCGCTTCTCGCGCCCGAAGACCTGGGCGTTGAGGCCGCGGTCGTTGAAGAGCTTGAGCAGCGCCTGCTCGATCTCCACGATCACGTCACCGCTTTCGGCGTGTAGACGCGTGAGGCGGTCGATGATCGTCTTGTTCGCTTCCGGGTTGAGAATGCGGAAGCAGATGTCTTCCATCTCGTCGCGCACCAGCTGCATGCCCATGCGGCCCGCAAGCGGCGCATAGATGTCCATGGTCTCCTGGGCAATGCGCGTGCGCTTCTCGGGCTTCACGTGATTGAGGGTGCGAAGATTGTGCAGGCGGTCGGCAAGTTTCACCAGCAACACGCGCACGTCGCGCGACATGGCGAGCAGCAGCTTGCGCAGGTTCTCCGCCTGCGTTGCTTCGCGCGTCACCCGGTCGAGTTGCTTGATCTTGGTGAGGCCGTCGACAAGGGCGGCGATTTCCGGCCCGAATTTCTCGCCGATCTCCTCCATCGTGGCGCCGGTGTCTTCGACCGTGTCATGCAGGAGGGCCGCAGCGATGGTGGCGTCGTCGAGGCGCATGTCGGCGAGAATCGCAGCGACCTCGAGCGGATGATTGAAATAGGCTTCGCCCGATTCCCGCTTCTGGTTGCCATGGGCCTTCATGGCATAGACGTAGGCGCGGTTGAGGAGGTCCTCGTTCGCATCCGGATCGTAGCGCGTCACCCGCTCGACCAATTCGTATTGGCGCATCATGATGATGACACTCTACAAAAACAAAGGCCGGGGTCCAGCCCCGGCCTTGGCATGCATGCTAAGACAGATCAGCGCGGATAGCTTCAATAGCCGTTGCGCTGGCTGCCGGGGCTCTCCGCCGGCGGCAGGCCTTCGAGGCCGCGCAGCAGCTCTTCCTCGGTCATCTGCTCGAGTTCCGGCTGGTCCTGGCCCTGATCGTCCACGACCGACATGTCGCCGGACTGGGCAATGAGCGGCACTTCGGTCTCTTCCGGCTCGTCCACTTCCACATGCTTCTGCATGGCGTGGATGTATTCCTCGCGGAGGTCGTCCTTGTTGATCGCCTCGGCCGCGATTTCGCGGAGCGCCACGACCGGATCCTTGTCGCGGTCACGGTCAACGGTGAGCGGCGCACCCTGCGACAGCAGGCGGGCGCGGTGGGCGGCGAGCAGAACCAGCTCGAAGCGGTTCGGCAACTTGTCAATGCAGTCTTCGATGGTGACGCGCGCCATGAAGCTTGAACTCCTTGGATGAATTGGGAATTGGCCGGGCTTCTAGCCACTATGGCCGGCAAATGCAAGTATTGTGGGCCATGGAGACCGAAGATCGCCCCAACACCATCCCCTGGCCACCCCTGCTCTTTGGCGGGGCGGCGGCAATGGCTCTCGCCATCCACGGACTGGCGCCCCTGCCATTTCCGGACGGACGTCTCTGGCAAGTGCTGGGCGCCCTGATGGCCGCGGCTGCCATCGCCATCGACCTTCTCGCCTTTGCTGCCTTCCGCCGCCATAAGACGACGATCCTGCCCCACCGTGGCGCGGATCATCTCATCACAACGGGCATTTACGGCTGGAGCCGCAATCCCATCTATCTGGGCAATCTGTTGCTGGTGGCAGGCGCCGGCCTGTTCTTCGGGATCTGGTGGCTGGTGCTGGCGGCCCCCATCGCCCTCCTCCTCACCTGGAAACTCGCGGTGGAGCGGGAAGAACGCCATCTGGCGCAACGATTCGGACCGTCGTGGCATCAGTATGCCCGGACCACCAGCCGCTGGCTGGGCCGCTCGATTTCCTGACTGTTTTGGGTATCTGAGGTTTTCCGGGGGCCAGGCGCAGGTGCCAAAGGCACCTGCTGACCCGGTTTGCCATCCCTTGTTCCGTTAGAACAGGGATGGTGCGGTCGAAAGGACTTCGAACCTTCACGAGTTTCCCCGCTACCACCTCAAGGTAGTGCGTCTACCAATTCCGCCACGACCGCTCTTCTTGCGAAGCGCGGGCGTGATTAACAGGGGATTTCCAGAAGCGCAACCCCCGCAGGGCACTATTGCGCGCGATTGTTCTTTTCCTTGGAAAATCACGTGTCCTGACCTCCATGGTTAACAAGACCTGCCGGAAATCGGAAGCAATTACATAAACTTGCGACGCGCAGCTGAACGTGGCTGCAATGTGGCGAAGCTATCGTGGCCCCAACAACAACGAATGGGGCGTTACAAATGGTGAGGTCAAGTGCAGTGGGGGCTGCCCTTCTTCTCGGAGCGATGCTGATGCCGCAACCGGCCTTGGCAACGAACACCGCAGACGAAACTCAGCAGGACTTTGCAATCGAATACGGCCCGGCCCGTCCGCCGATCGGCTTCGTGCGATTCTGCGCCGAGAACCCCGGCGACTGCAAGGACCGCACCAGCCGCGCCCGCCGCATCACCCTGGACCAGGAGCGCTGGGCCCTGATCGACCAGGTGAACAGCTACGTGAACGGAAAGATCAAGCCGGTCAGCGACATGGAGCTCTACGGCGAAGCCGAGCACTGGGCCTATCCGGTCGATGCCGGCGACTGCGAGGACTATGCCCTGCTGAAGCAGCGTTACCTGCTCGGCCTCGGCTTTCCCCGCGAAGCCCTGCTCAACACCGTCGTCCTCGATGAAGCCGGCGAAGGCCATGACGTGCTCACCGTGGTCACCGACAAGGGCGAATTCGTTCTCGACAACCGCCGCAACGACATCCTCCGTTCGCGCGACACGAAATACACCTTCCTCAAGCGCCAGTCGCAGGTGAACCCGCGGCAGTGGGTGGCTCTGGTGAAGGAAAAGACAATCACTTCAGGCACCGTGACGAGCACACCCGCCCAGTAAGTGCCAGTAAGTGATTGAAACAGGAATTGGCCCGGCCGGCGTCCCCCCATCCCCCAAACCGCCGGGCTTCTCGGAGCCGACACCGTCCCACCCGGTGTCGGCTCTACTTTTTTGTGCATATCCCGGCTTCGCCACACCCTCGCCGCGAATGTTAAACATTTCTCCTGTGTATTAACCAATCGGTAACACTTGTGTTGCGCCACGGCCCGCGATGTAAGAGTCTTAACGAAGAGTTAATTGTGTGGGTGGGCTGTGGTGATGTGGGTGCGGGTCGGTTTGCTGGTCGTGGCGTTGTTGTCGTGTCTCGGTGGCGGAGTTGCCATGGCGGGTGACAGCGCGCTGTTTGTTGCAGAGCACGGAAAGTCCAAGCCGCCCATCGGCTTCGTGAAGTTCTGTGCCCAGAGCCCATCCGAGTGCAAGGGCAAGGGCACCCTGCTCACGCCCCGCCTGCGCATGTCCCCCGAACGCTGGGCAGACCTGTTCGAGGTCAATCTCCAGGTCAACAAGGACATCAAGCCCGCCTCCGACCAGGAGCTCTATGGCGAAGTCGAGTTCTGGGCCTATCCCGTCACCGCTGGCGATTGCGAAGACTATGTGCTGCTGAAGCAGCGCGAACTCGAGCAGCGCGGCTTCCCCTCCTCTTCGCTCCTCATCACCGTGGTGCTGGACGAGAACAATGAGGGCCACGCCGTCCTCACCGTCAGCTCCGATGCCGGAGACTTCATTCTCGACAACCGCCGCGACGACATTCTCCTGTGGAGCGAAACCAAGTATCGCTTCCTTAAGCGCCAGACGCAGCGTGATCCCAAGCAGTGGGTTTCGCTGGACGATGCCAAGACCACGGCCACGGCCTCTCTCGGCACCGGCAACTGAGGACGGGCGAAACACCCGCATGATCTGAATGGCGGAGCGGCCGGATCAGCACAGCTACATTCGCGATGTTCTCCGCCGCACAGGCCTGAACCAGACCGAACTTGCAAAGCGCGCAGGCCTTGATCCCTCAACCCTGTCGCGCTTTCTTTCCTCACCGACGTCACCCACGCTGCGCGCCACCACCATCCGCCGCATCGAGCAGGCATCCGGCGTTATCTTCGGCGCAGGCGGGGCCGCCACGGACGACAGCACGCCGGGCCTGTCCGAGTCGGAAGCCCTGCCCCTTGCAGCCGATGCGTCTGATCTCGTGACATTGATGCTCACGCACCTCAGGTCCGCCAATGGCAGCGTCGATGCCTGGACACTCCGCAGCCGCGCGCTCGAACTGGGCGGCTTCCGTCCGGGCGACATCCTGTTCGTGAAACTCGGCGCTTCCCCTCTCAAGGGCGACGTGGTGTGCGCGCAGGTCTATGACTGGACCGCGGCCCGCACCGAGACCGTGTTCCGCATTTTCGATCCACCCTATCTGATCTCGGCGACGGCGGATCCCAGGCTCTTCGCGCCCTTTCGGCTGGATGACGAACGCATCGCGGTGAAGGGCGTCGTGCTCCACAGCCTTCGCAATAAGTAATTGGCAAATAAGCATAATTTCACATATTTCATGTGAGTTTGTGCTTTTTGGCAACGTCCGCGCGTGATATCAGAACATCACATTCCACCGGAGAGCAAGGGATGAAACTGGTCTTCACCGCATCAGAACTGGCCGAGGCGCTGCAGATTTCCGCCGACGAATTCAAGGAACGGCGGCAGGCGCTCGAAGCCAGCGGGTTCCCCCGGCCGCTCCCCACGCTCGGTGAGCGCTGGTCGATCATGGATGTGGTCAACTGGGTGAACGGCGCCACCCGTCACGGGCGCGAGGACAGCATGGGACACAGCGGCACGCCACTCACGCGCCTATCCTGAGGGCATCAGCCCCGCAGCAAAGCGCTGCCAGTTCCGCACATAGCCTTCCGCCGACTTGGTGAGACGCGCAACTCCCTCTGCATCGATCTGGCGGAGCACCTTCCCCGGCGCGCCGACCACGAGCGAATTGTCGGGGATCACCTTGCCTTCGGGGATCAGAGCATTGGCACCGATCAGGCAGTTTTCTCCCACGACAACATTGTTGAGGATGGTGGCGCCCATTCCGATCAGCGAATTGTTCTTGATGATGCAACCGTGCAGGATCGCCTTGTGACCGATGGTGCAGTTGCGCCCGATAATGAGCGGTGAGCCCATGTCGGTATGAAGCACCGCGCCATCCTGCACGTTGCTGCCTTCGCCCACTTCGATCCATTCATTGTCGCCGCGGAGCACCGCGTTGAACCAAACGCTTGCGTTGGTGAGCAGGCGCACCTTGCCGATCACATCGGCGCTCTGTGCGATCCAATAGCGGCCCTCGCCGGGAAGCTCCGGCGCGATGCCATCAAGGCTGTAGATTGCCATGCGACTCCTCAGGTCAGTCCGAACACCTGAGTGAGAATAAACACGCCCTGGAAAAAGCTCCAGACCAGAGCAGCAGCCAGAACCGGCACGCCCAGCAAAGGCCGGTCGATCAGGTCGTCAAAGGCATCGAGCAGGATGGTGGTCGGAGCTGCAAACACGATGGCCAGCACCCGGAGCGGCGTCATCAGTGTAGGATTGGGATCAAGCAGCCGCGCCAGCCGCGGCTCTTCATCCATGGCAATGGCCCACACCGATCCCACGATCCCTGCGGAAACAAAACCCACAGCGATGGCAAACAGATAAGCTGCGTGCTGCACGTCCATGACACAACCCCGAACAAACCGCACCCGTCCCGGAATGGGACAGGGGCTTTACACAAGATTCAGGATTGCAAGTCCGGGGCCGGATGACAAGGGATGAGGTCTTTCCCTCACGCCGTTTGGATGGAATGCCGGGCGGCTCTGATCTACTCGTCGAGATCGAACTCGAGGATCGCCATGGAGAAGTTGTAGGAGAGTTCGCCGTCTTCCTCGTCGCGGAAGATCACGCCGATGAATTCATCGCCGATGTAGACTTCGCCCGAGTCCTTCTTCTGCGGACGGGCGCGCACGGTGAGTCCCGCGTTGTCGAACTTGGCGCGCAGGAATTTCGTCAGCTTGGCAATTTCGTCGGGCTTCAAGGCATGTGCTCCACTGGTTGTGGCAGGGGGCTTAGACCTGATCGGCCCCCTCCGCAACTGCATCGACCTGATGGTCCATGGCGCGGGCCGGCTCTTCGCAGCCGGCATAGCCCACCACCTTGGCGGGCACGCCGGCAACGGTGCGGTTGGGCGGCACGTCATGCAGCACCACCGAGCAGGCGGCAATGCGCGAGCAGTTTCCGATTTCGATGTTGCCGAGCACCTTGGCCCCTGCCCCGATCAGTACGCCGCGCCGGATCTTGGGATGGCGGTCGCCGCTTTCCTTGCCGGTGCCGCCCAGGGTTACGCCCTGCATGATCGAGACATTGTCTTCAATGACACAGGTCTCGCCGATCACGATGTCATGGCCGTGATCGATCATGATGCCCTTGCCGATGCGGGCTGCGGGATGGATGTCGAGGCTCGCGATCATCGACGAGCGGCTCTGGAGGAAGTAGGCGAAGTCCTTTCGCCCCATGCTCCACAGGCGGTGCGCCATGCGGTGGGTCTGCAGGGCCTGGTAGCCTTTGAAATAGAGGAAGGGATCGATGTAGCGGTGGCAGGCCGGGTCACGGTCGAAGGTGGCGGTGAGGTCCGCACGGGCCGAAAGGCCGATCTCCGGTTCAGCGGTGATCGCATCCTCGAAGGCATTCACGATCGTGTCGGAGCCGAGGTCGGCACTGCCAAGACGCTGGGCAAGACGGTGGATGAGCGCCGCTTCAAAACTGTCGTGGGCAAGCAGCGACGAATAGATGAAACCGCCCAACGCGGGCTCGATGCGCACCGCCTCTTCGGCTTCCGTGCGGATACGGTCCCAGACGGGATCAATCTTTTCGACCGGCTTTGTATTGGTGTCACGGGCCATGGGCGTGCTCCTCGGGTCAGTTACCCTAGCATGGATTGCAGGATGTGGGGAGGAGGAAGAGTTCCGGCTAGTCCGCCAAGGTTAAGGCCTGCTGCCTGCCCCCTTCACGCGCTGGCCTCCGCCGTCTCGGCGAGGAACGCCAGTACGGCCGCCTTGTATCCCTTGTCGCCCACGGCGTTCATGTGATTCTTGCCGGGGAGCGACACGCCACGGGCCGTGGGCATGAGGGCCACGAGGGGTGCCACCGGGCCTGCCACGTCGTCCGCATCCCCCGCTACCACCAGAACGGGCACCCGGATGGTCGCCAGCGCTTCCGGCTTGATCTTGACCCGCGACGACCGCATGCAGGATGCCAGCGCCTTGAGGTCGCTCTTGGTGTTCTGGGCGAAGACCCGGAATGACCGCGCGCCCGGATCGGTGACATCTTCCAGGGACGGCGCTTCAAGACCATCGGCGATGGCTTCGGCACCGGGCACGCCCGTGACCATGCCTTCGGCAAGGCCTGCGAAGATCACCCGCGACACACGCTCCGGATAGTGCAGCGTCAGGAAGGCCGAGATCCGCGCGCCCATGGAGTAACCCATGACCGCCGCCCGGTTGATGTTCAAGTGATCGAGCAACCGCTTCGCATCATCCGCCATGATCGGCGCCGAATAGTCTGCCGGCGAATAGAGCTTCTGGCTGTGGCCGTGGCCGCGGTTGTCGATGGTGATGACGCGATAGCCCGCCTCCAGCAGGGTCTTCTCCCAGCCGGTGGCAACCCAGTTGACGGTGTGGTTGGAGGCGAAGCCATGGATGAGAAGGACGGGCTCGCCCTCCCCCCGGTCCGTGTAGGCGATCTCGACACCCGCAGAATTGAATTTTTGCATGGGCCGCAAGATATGCTATCCGCCTCTTGAAACAAGCCTTTGGAGTTCGGACATGGCGTCTGGCGCAACCCCCCACTTCCACAACAGCATGGGCCTGGCCTCGATCGAGATCGGCGCCAAGGAGTTCATGTGCATCGGTGCGAAGCCGCCCTTCGATCATCCCCACGTCTTCCTCGACATGGGCGCGGCAACCGAGATGATCTGCCCCTATTGCTCGACGCTGTACAAGTTCAATCCGTCGCTGGAACTCGCGGCCTCCATTCCCGCCGAAGCCGCCTGGCACGAAAAGGCCGCATGATCGCGGCTCGGGTCACGGTCCGGGACACTGCGGAGCGTGACCAAGCGGACATGATGTTGTGAAATCGCTTTCGCTTGATCAGGCCCGCCGCATTGCCCTTGCTGCCCAGGGCTTCGACAGCCGGCATCGCGGCTCAACACCAAACTGGGGCGCTATCGCGCGCACGATCGACAAGCTTCATCTCTTGCAGATCGACAGCGTCAACGTGCTGGTGCGCTCACACTATCTGCCGCTCTTCGCCCGCCTCGGAAACTATGACCGCGCGGTTCTGGACAAGCGTTCCCTGAACACGAAGAACCGCCATCTGTTCGAATGCTGGGCCCACGAAGCCAGTCTCGTTCCGATGGAGCTTCATCCCCTCATGCGCTGGCGCATGCACCGGGCCCGCGCCGGTGACGGCATCTATACTTCCATGGACCGCTTCGCCCGCGAGGAGCCGGAGTTCCTGAAATCGACACTGGCCTTTGTCGAGAAGAACGGACCCACACGCGTGCGCGACGTGCCGGAAGGCGGCAAGGGTGACGGCGGCTGGTGGGGCTGGAGCAAAGGCAAGATGGCGCTCGAAACGCTCTTCGACCACGGCCTCGTTACCACATCACGGCGCGATGGCTTCGAACGTATCTACGACATTCCCGAACGCGTGATCCCCTCCGAGGTGCTGGCGCGCGAAACCCCGCCCGAACGCGAGGTCTTCCGGCAGCTGATGGCGATGGGTGGGGCCGCTCTCGGCATCGCCACCGAGATCGATCTCCGCGACTATTTCCGGCTGCCTGTGGCGGACGCGAAGACGGCGCTCGCCGATTGCCTCGCCGATGGCTCGCTCATCGAGGTTGAAGTGAAGGGCTGGAAGGCGCCCGCCTACATCCACCGCGATGCGAAGCGCCCGCGCGAGGCTGGCGGCATCGCCCTGCTCTCACCGTTCGATCCGCTCGTGTGGAACCGCGAACGGGCCGAAAGGCTGTTCGGATTCCACTACCGGATCGAACTCTATACCCCTCAAGAGAAAAGAAAATTTGGCTACTACGTGTTACCCTTCCTGCACCACGACAGAATGGCGGGCAGGCTCTGCCTCAAGGCCGACCGGGAGAACAATGCGCTCCTGGTCAATGCCTCCTATCACGAGGCCGATGCGGATCCCGCTGAGACCGCGCGTGCCCTCGCGCCGGAACTCCGGCTGATGGCGGTGTGGCTGGGGCTTGCCGAGGTCAAGGTGGCGCGCAGCGGCAATCTCGCCGCTGCCTTGCGCAAGGTCAGTTGAGCAGCGACCTGTTGCTTTCGACAAATTCCTGAAGCGCTGTTTCGAGTGCGCCAAAATCCTGATCCGAGAGGGTGAGCGCCAGCGCCATGAATCCGCGTTCGGCGACATAGATGCCGTGATCGAGCAGATGGAAGTAGACGAGCCGCTTGAGGCGGATGTCAGCTTTGCCAGCATCTTCCGGGCTTGCAATTGCGCCGCCCAGCGGGTGCAGCGTGAGCAGTGAGCCGACGCCCGTCACCTGCATGGGCGCCTGATAGCGCATGAACATCTCGTTGAGGCGCGCCTTCAATCCTTCGCCCCGCGCATTGTGAGCCACACAGGCTTCGCGCGTGAACACTTCGGTGAGGCCGACGCGGCCCGCCGTCATGGTCAGCGTATTGTTGTTGAAGGTGCCCGCATGCGGCAGGGGCTTCGGCCGGGTTGGGTCGAAGAGGTTCATGATGTCCGCGCGGCCGCCGAAGGCGCCGAAGCTCATACCGCCGCCGATGTATTTCCCCAGTGTCTTGAGATCGGGCGTGATCCCCGTCTTCTCCGCAAGCCCGCCGGGATGAAGCCGCGAGGTCATCACCTCGTCGAAGATCAGCACGATGTTGCGCGCCGTGCATTCCGCCCGCAGCATGGCCAGGAATTCCTGTGTCGCAGGCAGGCAGCCGCCGCTTCCCAGCATGGGTTCAAGTATGACCGCCGCCAGCTTGTCGGCAAGATCCGCAATGAGGGCGCGGGTCTCCTCCACCTTGTTGTAGTGGCCGAGCACGCATTCGAACGGCGCATTCACCGCCGAAGGACCGGCTGTGAAATAAAGCGTGCCGCCATGATAGCCGCCGAGCATGGGCATGATCGCAGGCTTCCCCGTGAAAGCGCGCGCGGCGGCAAGGGCGAGCATGTTTGCTTCCGTGCCGGAATTGGTGAAGCGCAAGCGTTCCAGTGCAAAGCGCTCCGCCACGGCTTCGGCAAAGGCGACTTCGCGCACATGCTGAGCACCCATGTTAATGCCGCCGGCGAGAGCATCCTGCACCGCCGCCATGATCTTCGGATGGGAATGCCCATAGATGCCGGCCGAGTATTCGCCCACGTAATCGATGTAGCTGTGGCCATCGATATCGTAGAGGCGCGAGCCCTCCGCCCTTTCAACGCGGATGGGAAACGGCTGCGAGAACAGCACCGTGCGGGTGTTGCCGCCCGGCATGACGGCCTTGGCCCGCTCGTGCATGGCGGCGGTTTTCGGCCGCTTGGCAACAAAATTCGCAATTGCGCCATCAAGGGCGGCATCAATCCGGGCATCCCGGTCCAACTTGGTCACGTCATTTTCCTCACACGGCGCCGGCTGGTACGGGCGGAGGGACTCGAACCCTCACGGAGTTTCCTCCAACGGATTTTAAGTCCGTTGCGTCTACCATTCCGCCACGCCCGCACTGACGGAGTGCCATTTCTTCAAGACCAGTCCCGTCAAGCCCTGCATCTAGGCGCGCTTGTCCTTTCTTGACAAGGTCTTGCTGATGTTGCGAATTTGGCAGGGCTCGGGGGAGGAGTGGAACTGATGGACTTGATGTCGTTTGGCAATGCCTTTGGGCATCTGTCTTATCTGATCCTCGCGCTTTCCTATTGGCTGACCAACATCTATTGGCTGCGCGTGGTCGCCGTGTTGGGGTCGGCACTCGAAATTATCTACTTCTCCTACACGGGCGGAGACCTCGCGGTCGGCATCGGCTGGACCGTTGTCTTCATCCTGATCAACCTCTTCCATCTGGTGATCCTGACGCGCGAGCGCCTCAGCCTGCGGTTGCCGGAAGCGGATGCGCCGCTGCTGCGCGAGTTCTCTCGGGCCTCAGCGACTTCCAGATTGCCAAGCTTCTGCGAGCGGCCGACTGGAAGGACTATGTGGCGGGTGATGTGCTCACGCGGCAGGACGCGCCGGTCGATGCGCTTTACTTCCTCTGCCGCGGCCGCGCCAATGTCGAGGTCAGCGGCAAGTTCGTCACCTATCTCGAGAAGGGCACCTTCATCGGTGAAATCGCCTATCTTACCGGCAACCCTGCAACAGCAACGGTGACCGTCGAAGAGCCGAGCCGCGTCCTGGCGTTCTCAAAGATGAAGATGGCCCGCGTCGTGGCATCCGACGAGCAGATCTCCGGGATCATGTACCAGCTCCTGGGGCGAGATCTCGCCATGAAGATGCGCCGCACCAACACCCGCCGCGTGTTGGACGACGACGACCCGACGCGGCTTTGAACTAGACCCCGCTGAAAACCAAATAGGTCAGGAACAGGTAGGTCAGTTGATGCGTCATCTGGTCGGCGCTGAGCGCCCACCAGAATTGCGGGACCGTGGTGGTCCACCCTGCCCGCCGCACGATCTGCTCCTTGGTGAAATCCACATGGTAGTGGATGGCGAAGTCGAGCAGCGCCAATTTGACCGCGACAAGGGCCGACGTTCCGAAAACGAGCAAGGTGCACAAAGTTCCGGCACCGTGGATGGCGGCGTGAAGGATTCCCAGAAGCCGGCCATAATGCCCCTTGTCCCGCACCATCGCACCCGTCTGCAACGGCCCATCACAAATGAAATGCTTCACCTGGAACAGGACGAGAAGCAGCAAGACAGGATTTACTGGGGAAAAAGCCATCGCCGCCTATTTAGGGATAAGGCGCCCTGTTGCCAACCCTTTGGTGTGCGTCTAGAACCTTCGTACGGGGCTTATACATAAATCAGCAGAGTTACGTGTTATGACCGAGCGTCTTGCGTTTCGTGCCCTCTTAGCAGTGGCCGCCCTTCTTTTCTCACTTACGGCTGCACATGCGGCAAACCAGATCGGCAAGGTCGTGGCAACGGCCGGTTCTCCTTCGGCTTCGGGGCCGGGCGGCGACCGCAAGTTGTCAGAAGGATCGAGCGTCTACGAAGACGACAAGATCACGGTTGGCGCTGGTGGCAATGCCCAGATCATTCTGAACGACAACACCAAACTGGTGGTCGGACCGAGTTCCTCACTGGTGCTCGATCGCTATGTGACGGGGGGATCTGGCACAGCCCAGAAGGTGTCCATCAAGACACTGCGCGGCACCTTCCGGTTCATCACCGGCCGCAGCGCGAAGAGCGCCTATGACATCAGTTCGTCGAGCGCCACCATCGGCATCCGCGGCACCGGATTTGATTGGTCTGACAAACGCAACACTGGGCTCGCGGTCATGAGCGGCATAGTGCGCCTTTGCGATGCGAAGTCCGGCAAGTGTGTCAATCTCTCCGAAAACTGCGAGGTCGGTCAAGCCGGCGGCAGCCAGGCGCAGGAATTCTCGGCAGCCCAGGCCGGTGGTCTGATCGTGGGCAACCTGCCCTATGTTCTTGATCAGCGTCCGCTGAACAGGCAGTTCCATCTCCCGACCAACAAGTGCAAGCAGGCGATCGCCAAGTTCCTGAATACGGGTGGTGGTAACGGCTCAATTCGCCAGCCCTTTGAACCGAAACAGAACGACGACAATGGTGACGGCGGCTGATAAATCGCTGGCAACCTCTATGGTTCTGGCTGACTCATGCTCAACAAGCTGAGCAACGGGTGGCCGGCTCTCGCAGGCGTGGTGATGGTGGCACTGCTCACCCTCATGCGCAGCGTGGACCCGGCGCCCGTTTCTTCGCTGAGGGGCTCCGGCTTCGATGCACTGCAGAGGTTGTGGCCGCGGGCCATGCCGGAAGCCCAGCCTGTCCGCATCATCGACATCGACGAGACCTCTCTAAATGAAGTGGGGCAATGGCCCTGGCCTCGCTCGACCCTGGCGACACTCACCAACGAACTGGTAGATCTTGGAGCGGCCGTCGTCGCCTACGACATCGTGTTCCCTGAACCGGACCGCATGTCGCCGCGGCGGATTCTTGCTGCGCCCGAAGTACAGGACGCGTTGAAGACGGCCTCGGCCAACCTCGATGCCTCCGTGTTGCCGGACAACGACGAAGCCTTTGCCTCGGCCATCCGCGGACGGCCTGTGGTGCTCGCCTTCGCCTCTTCGGGTGCCAGCATCACGGCCCATCCGCCGATCAAGGCTGGCTTCGCACAGACCGGTGAAGATGCGCTGGATGCAGCGCCGCGCCTGGCCGGCATCACCACGAACCTGCCTCTGCTCGATGCCGCCGCTGCAGGTGTCGGCAGCATGAATGTGTCGCTGGCCTCTGAAGGCGGCGTGGCCCGCCAGATTCCCTTCCTGCTGGGCGATGGCTCAAGGCTCTATCCGTCTCTGGCCGCCGAAGCGCTTCGCGTGGCCCAGGGTGCCGAGACGCTTCTGGTCCGCGCCTCGCCTGACACGAAGAATGCCATCGAGTCGCTGGTGGTGGGCGACCTCGAGATTCCGCTGTCGGAAGCCGGGCTGTTCTATGTCTACTACCGGCCCGATCCTCGCGATCTCTATGTACCGGCCGCCAAGGTGCTCTCGGGCAAGGAACGCGAAGCGCTACGCCCCCTGATCGAAGGACACGTCGTACTGGTGGGCACTTCGGCCGTGGGCCTGCTCGACGTCCGAACTTCGGCCCTTGGCGAAACCGTGCCCGGCGTCTCGGTCCATGCCCAGGCCATAGAACAGGTCCTGAGCGGCGCCTTCCTCACACGTCCGGAATGGGCGGCAGGAGCTGAAATTCTCGGCGTGATCATTATCGGCCTCGGGCTCTCGACCTTCACCGGCTTCGTGAAGCCGCGCAATTCGATCGTGGCATACGCCATCATCGCGGCAGCCATCTTGGCCGGCACGCTCTACGCCTTCCGTAGCGCCAGCCTGCTGTTTGATGCCACCTATCCGCTGCTCGGCATTACACTCACCTTCCTCGCCAGCATCGCCATGAAACTCATGGTCACGGACAAGCAGGGCCGGCAACTTCGCGGCGCCTTCGCGCAGTATGTGGCGCCCGCCGTTCTGGAGGAAATCGAGAACAATCCCGCCAGCCTCAAGCTCGGTGGCGAGATGCGCGACGTGACAGTGCTTTTCGTCGACATCGAGAACTTCACGCCGTTGTCGGAGAAGCTCGATCCCGTGAGCCTCGTGAAGGTGGTGAACCGCCTGCTCGACGCCGGCAGCAAGGCAATCCTCGCCGAGAAGGGGACCATCGACAAATACATCGGCGACGCCATCATGGCCTTCTGGAATGCGCCCATTCCACTGGAGGACCATCAGTATCATGCAGCCCGCGCGGCAATCGGCATCCGTGAAGCGGTGGCTGCCCTCAACGATGATCCGGACCTGCACGCGCTGTTGACCGGGCGCGGCGCCCCACGTCTCGCGGTCCGCGTCGGTCTGACCAGCGGCCCGGCCTGCGTCGGCAACATGGGCTCCTCGGAGCGCTTCGATTACTCCGTGCTGGGTGAGACCGTGAACACCGCTGCCCGCACTGAAGCAACTTGCAAGAACTTGGGCTTCGATATCGCCGTCGCGGGCGAGTTGCGCGGCAAGACCGATAGCCTCGCCTGGCTCTATGCCGGCAGCCTGCCCATGAAGGGCAAGTCGAAGGCCGAACCCGTCTACATCATCATCGACGATGAAAAGCACGGGGCTTCACCCGTGTTCCAGCAATTCCGCAAGACCTACAATGAACTCATTGAACGGCTTGACGTTGCCGACTCAAAGGACATCCCGGATACGATCCGCATTCTGTTCGACGAACTGGCCGTCCAGCACCCCGCCCTCGCCCACTATTTCGAGAAGCTGGTGAAGCGGGCGGGTGACTTCGCCCTCAAGACCTAGACCGTCGCCCGTTCCCGGATGGGAGGAGCAAACTGCAGGTCCATGTCCCACGGCAGATAAATCCAGGTGTCCTGGCTCACCTCGGTGACAAAGGTATCGACTAGCGGGCGGCCTGACGGCTTGGCATAGACGGTAGCGAAATGGGCCTGGGGCATCATCTCGCGCACCACCCTGGCGGTGGCGCCGGTATCCACGAGGTCATCGACGATCAGCACGCCCTTGCCCTTGTCTTCCCCGGAAATGTCGCTGGCGACCCGCTTCAGAACCGAGATTTCGCCTTGCTTGTCATAGTCATAGGAGGCGATGCAGACGGTCTCTATCACCCGGATGCCAAGCTCTCGCGCAACCACGGCGGCAGGCACCAACCCGCCGCGGGTGATGGCGACCACGGCCCGGAACGGGCCCGCCGCCGAGAGCCGCCATGCCAGGGCCCGGGCGTCCCTGTGGAACTGGTCCCAGGACACCGGAAAACTCTTCTGCCACTTCTCGTCCATGGTACCCCCCTCAAACGGCCTGCCCAACGTTGAACAGGCTTTATGCATGGTCACCGGAAAGCGTTCAATGGCAAGAGTTGGCGAAAGGTTTGTTTCACTCTTTTGGAGTTAGAAAGTCAGCTTCGTGTCTTCTTTTCGCAGGGCGGCAGATGATTGAAAAGCTGATCAAAGCCATGGACGCAGCGGGGGCCGAGGCCATGGCCGTCTCCCTTCCCGATGCAGTGGTGACAGAGGTCACCCTGCCACTCCTGCGTGCCTGGAACTGCCAGCGCGTCGATGTGGTCGGCAAGGGTCTCTACAAGGCCGGCGCGGGCACCCTTTCAGCCCGCCGCGTTCCGAACGAGGACGGCAGCGACACCCAGCAGATCGAAGTCTCCTACCTCCATCCCCTCGGCTCCGCGATCCGCAAGGTCTTCTCGGCCCAGAAGTGGGACGAAGGCGGCCAAACCTTCTACCTCCTTACCGGCAAGGGCATCGACGCCAGCACGGCGCAGCAGGTGCTACAGAATGAAAAGCGCCTTTCGCTTGCCCTCAAGTCCGGCGGCTATGCCGTGTGGGACTACAACTACGAGACCGAGGAAACCTACAATTCGCCGGAGATGTACGACATCTTCGGCCACAAGGTGGGCGAGAAGAACCTCAACTTCGCGAGCTTCGACGAGCTCATCCATCCGGAAGACAAGGACAAGACGATCTCGGAGAAGATTCGCAAGGCGCCCTTCGGCGCCGACGTCTTCCAGACGCGCTACCGGGTGAAGACATCGTCGGGCAAATACGTCTGGATCGAGTCGCTTGCCGGCGTGATCCGCAGCCCGACCGACGGCCACCCGATGAAGTGCATCGGGCTCTGCCGCAACATCGACGAGCAGATGGTGGCGCTCGAGCGCCTCAAGGTCTCCGAACGGAATTTCAAGCGCACCCAGGCGGCAGCCCGCCTCGGCAGCTTCGCGCTCCGCAACGAATCCGGCGTCTCGCGCCTCTCGCAGGAAATGGCAGCGCTGATCGGCATGGCCGACGCCATGATCCATCCCAACCTCAACACCTTCATCGGCATGATCGAGCCGGGCGACCGCGAGAAGTTCTGCGAGGCCCTCGAACTTGCCAAGATCGGCACGGCCATCAAGAACCTCGAGATCGCCGTCAAGGACAAGAAGGGCGAGCTCGCCTACTTCGAAGTGAGCATGGAGCCGGAGCGTGACGACAAGGGCGTCGTCGACGGTGTCTTCGGCTGCTGCCAGTGCGTCTCCGAGCGCAAGGCACTGGAGAAGCGCTTCCACCAGGCCCAGAAGATGGAAGCGGTGGGCCAGCTTACGGGCGGCATCGCCCACGACTTCAACAATCTGCTCATGGTGGTGATGGGCAACCTCCAGCTTGTCGAACAGCTGGTGCGCAGCGACGACCGCGCCCTGAAGCGCATCCGCGCCGCCATCGATGCTGCGGAAAAGGGTTCGGAACTTACCCGCCGCATGCTGGCCTTCTCGCGACAGCAGACGCTGCAGAACAAGGAAGTGACGGTCAACGAACTGCTCTTCTCCATGCAGGACATGCTGAAGCAGGCACTCACCGCCATCGTCGACCTGAAGATCATTCCGAGCGAGGAACTGTGGTCGATCAAGGTCGACAAGACCATGCTGGAAACAGCCGTGCTCAACCTCGCCATCAACGCCCGCGACGCCATGCAGCCGGCGGGCGGCAGCCTGATCATCGAAACCTCGAACCGCAAGCTCGATGCCGCCTACTGCGCCGAGCATGAGGAGGTGATCCCGGGCGATTACGTCGAGATCTCGGTCACCGACACGGGCTCCGGCATGGCGCCCGAAATCATCGAAAAGGTGTTCCAGCCCTTCTTCACCACCAAGGGCCCGGAAAAGGGTTCAGGCCTCGGCCTCTCGATGATCTACGGCTTCGTCAAGCAGTCGAACGGCCACATCAAGGTCTATTCGGAAGTGGGCCACGGCACCACGGTCAAGATCTACCTGCCGCGCCTGCGAGGCGAGTCGAAGGATATCGAACCCAGCCTGCCGGCCAATCTCCAGGCGCAGCTGAAGCGTGAACTGGGCAGCCTGCCTTCGGCGCCCGCCATGACGCTCACCGCAGAGAAGCGCAAGCAGCTTGTGCTGGTGGTGGAGGACAATCCCTCAGTCCGCGACGTCGCCGCCGCGATGATCGAGGAAATGGACTTCGACGTGATTACCGCGAAGGATGGTCACGAAGGCCTGAAGCTCATTACCGAACGCAAGGACATCGATCTCGTGCTCTCCGACGTCATCATGGCGGGTGGCATGAACGGCCCCGAACTGGCCGTGAAGGCGATGAAGGTCAGGCCCAACCTGAAGATCCTCTTCATGTCGGGTTATGCGCCGGGCTCCGTGCGCCAGATGCAGGACCTGCCGGATTCGATCGAGCTTGTGAACAAGCCCTTCACGCGCAACGACCTGACCGAGAAGGTTCGGAAGGCACTGGTCGCCTAAGGGCGGCCGTCAGTCTTTCGCCGTCATTCGACTTCGGCCCAGCCCCGCGCCTTGCCCTGCTTGAACAGGGCATCCGCCGCCTGCTTCACCTCTTCGGTGGCAGCGGCAAGAACCGCTTCATCCCGGCCTCGCAGCACGAGATTGGTGGAGAAACCGCGCTCGCTCTCGAAGGGATAGGAACCGATCGACAAGGCGGGATAGCGCTCCTGCACCTCCTTCAGCGGCTTGGCGACATCGCCCTCGCCGCCTTCGAAGCGGATCGTGCGCGACTTGACCGGCGTTCCCGTCACCAGCGTGGGCGCGATTGCATCCATCATTGCATGCATGACCTTGGGCACGCCCGCCATCACATGCACGTTGCCGATCCTGAAGCCCGGTGCCTTCGAGACCGAGTTGTAGATCAGCGTGGCGCCATGGGGGATGCGGGCCATGCGCATGCGCGCCTCGTTGGCCTCGCGGCCCATCTCCTTGAAGAAGGCTTCGAGGATGGCCGTCGCCTCCGGATGATGCGAGATGCCCACGCCAAAGGCCTTGGCAATGCAGTCGGCTGTGATGTCATCATGGGTGGGGCCGATGCCGCCCGTGGTGAAGACGTAAGTATAGCGCGCCCTGAGCGCATTCACGGCTTCCACGATGGCTGCCTCGTCGTCGGCGACAACGCGCGCCTCGAGAAGATCAATGCCGAGCGCCGTCAGGTAGTCGGCGATGTAGCCCAGGTTCTTGTCCTTGGTCCGGCCCGACAACACCTCGTTGCCGATGAGCAGCACGGCGGCGGTGGGAGCAGTCTCGGACATGTCAGGAACCTCTTGATGAGGCTGGACATATCCCACCCGGCATGGTTCCTGTCAAAGCATGAAGCTTCCCCTTCCTCTCATGCCTGCCACGCTGATCCGGCGTTACAAGCGCTTCCTCGCGGATGTGCGGCTGGAGACGGGCGAGGAGGTTACGGCAACCTGCCCCAACACCGGCACCATGCTCGGCCTGTGCAGCGAGGGGGCACGGGTCTGGCTGTCGCGCTCCGACAGCCCGACGCGGAAGTATGCCCACACCTGGCACCTGACCGAGCGCGATGATGTGGGCCTCGTCGGCATTGATACGAGCCTGCCAAACCGCATCGCGCAGGAAGCAATCGAGGAGGGGCTCCTGCCCGAGTTGGCGGGCTACGGCACCCTGCGGCGCGAGGTGAAGTATGGCACCAACAGCCGCATCGATCTCCTGCTGGAAGGGGAAGGCCGGCCACCCTGTTATGTGGAGATCAAGAACGTCACCCTGCTCCGCCAGCCGGGCCTGGCCGAATTCCCGGATTGCGCCACGGCGCGGGGCACGAAGCATCTGGCGGAAATGGCTGAAATGGTGCGGGCCGGCCACCGGGCCGTGATGCTCTATGTGATCCAGAATGCCGGACCCACGCGCTTCACCCTGACGCCCGACCTTGATCCTGTCTATTTCAAGGCATTTCAGGCAGCCCGGAAGGCGGGGGTTGAAGCACTGGCGTTCACCTGCCATGTGAGCGTAGACTCCATCAGGCTCAAGTCCCAGGTCCCGGTCATCGATCCATGAACACACGCACCGAAGCACAACCGCGCATCCGCCTCCACAAGCCGGAGGATTTCGTCAAGATGCGCAAGGCCGGCCAGCTCACGGCGCAGCTTCTCGACATCCTCGTCGAGGAGACGAAGCCGGGCGTGACCACGGCGGCGCTGGACCGCATCTGCGTGGAGTTCGCCCGCGACAACAACGCCATTCCCGCCACCATCGGCTACCGCGGCTACAAGTACGCGCTCTGCACCTCCATCAACCACGTGGTCTGCCACGGCATGCCCAACGACAAGCCGCTGATGGAAGGCGACATCATCAACATCGACGTGACGCTCATCGTCGATGGCTGGTACGGCGACTCCAGCCGCATGGTGAACGTGGGCCGTGTCTCGCGCTCGGCCGAGCGGCTCGTCGAGATCACCTACGAGTGCCTGATGCGCGGCATCGAGGTGGTAAAGCCCGGCGCCCATCTGGGCGACGTGGGCCACGCCATCCAGTCCCATGCCGAAGCCAACCGCTGCTCGGTGGTGCGCGATTTCTGCGGCCATGGCCTGGGTGAGGTGTTCCACGACCATCCGAACGTGCTGCACTACGGGCGCCCTGGCGAAGGCGTTCTTCTCAAGCCCGGCATGTTCTTCACGATCGAGCCCATGATCAACCTCGGCAAGCCGCACGTGAAGGTGCTCTCCGACGGCTGGACCGCCGTCACCCGCGACCGCTCGCTCTCGGCCCAGTTCGAGCACACCATTGCCGTCACCGAAACAGGCCACGAGATCTTCACCCTCTCGCCGCGAGGGCTGCACTGTCCACCCTACCATTTCTGAGCCATGACGAAGGGGGGCGGCATGGCAGAGGCGATGGGGACGGCGCCGGACTATCTCGGCCATCGCGAACGTCTGCGCCAGCGCTTCCGGCAGGCTGGAGGCGATGCCCTGCCCGACTACGAGATGCTGGAGCTGGTGCTATTCCGCTCCATCCCGCGCGCCGATACCAAGCCGCTCGCCAAGGCCCTCATCGCCCGCTTCGGCAGCTTTGCCGAAGTGATCAGCGCAGCCCCTGAGCGCCTGATGGAAGTAAAAGGCGTGGGCGAGGCCGTGGCGATGGACCTGAAGCTGGTGCAGGCGGCAAGCCTGCGGCTGGCGCGCGGCGAGGTGATGAACCGCCCTGCCCTCTCCTCATGGAAAGCGATCGTGGACTATTGCCGCGCCGCCATGGCCTTCGAGACGCGCGAGCAGTTCCGCATCCTCTTCCTCGACAAGAAGAACCAGCTGATCGCCGACGAGGTGCAGCAGCGCGGTACCGTCGATCATACGCCGGTCTATGTCCGCGAGGTGATCAAGCGCGCGCTGGATTTGGCCGCAACGGCGATCGTGCTCGTCCACAATCACCCCTCGGGCGATCCCACGCCCTCCATGGCCGATATCGAGATGACGAAGAAGATCGTGCAGGCGGGCGACAAGCTGGGCGTGCTGGTGCACGATCACCTGATCATCGGCAAGAACGCGCACGTGAGCTTCCGCTCATTGCAGCTTATCTGACGGCAGCCCGCATCTCGGCGAGGGCTTCCGGAGTATCGGCATCGGCAATGACGCCCAGATCATCGACGGCGATTTCGACCGCCTCTGATTTCAGGTCGCCGATCAGGCTGCGCGCGCCGCGGTCGCCTTCCAGCGTCTGTAATTTCGGGAAATGTTCGCGGCCCCACAGCACGGGATTGCCGAACTGCCCGTGATAAGTGGGGGCGACAATGGTCCGGTGCTCGGTCGGATTGAACGCGGCGATCAACCGGCCGACGGTCGCCGGCTCGACGAGCGGCATGTCCCCCAGCACGATCAGCACCGCATCGCTTTCTACGGCGGCGGCCACGCCTACCCGGATGGAGCCCGCAATGCCCTTGGCAAAATCAGGATTGAGTACCGTGCGCATGGTGGCAGGCACGTGGTGCTTCACCTCTTCGGCATCGCGGCCGAGGACGACAACCACCTCATCGACACCAGCCGATTCCAGCTTCGCCAGTGTTGCCGCAATGAGCGGTTGCCCATGAAAATCAGCGAGCAGCTTGTTGGCGCCCATGCGGGAGGACAGCCCGGCCGCCAGCACAACGGCCGTCACCCGGGGCGCGAGAATGGCTGGGCTGGCTCCTTCGCGCGGTGAGGGACGCGACGGAATTTCCGCCAGCAAGCCGCCTGCCCCCATGTCCATGATGTCGGTGGGTGAGACAGGCACGTCGGCGAGCACGCGTTCCAGCACCCAGTCGAAGCCGTTCACCTTCGGCGAGCGGGCACATGAGGGTACGCCGATCACGGGCGTGTCCTGCACCTGACCCAGCATGAGCAGGTTGCCGGGATCGACCGGCATGCCGAGGTGCAGCACCTCGCCGCCTGCCTCCGTCACGGCGGCGGGAATGACGTCGCCCCGGTCCACGATGGCGGACGCTCCCATCACGAGGATCGGTGAATGTCCTGCCGCACGCGCAGCAGCCACGGCCTTGGCAACGTCATCCTGCGCATGGTGGCAGATCACCACGGAGGCCAGCGTGGCGCCCATGGCTTCAAGGCGCTCCCGCATCACCAATTCGCTCTTGGTGAGGATCGACTCTTTCGTCTGCGGCAGGCGGGTGAGGATGAGTGCAGCATGTTGCACCCGGAAGGGCGAGACGCGGAGCAGCGGCTTGCCACCGATGATCGCAAGCGCTTTCTCCAGCACCGGACGCGGCACGGCAAAGGGAATGACCTTCACGGTCGCCACCATCTGCCGGGGCGAGACCCGGGCGAAATTGGGCAGCGTGGCGATGGTCAGGCTTTCATGGAGATGATTGATGGCACGGATGCGCGCCTCGTCGAAGACAACGACTCCGGCCTCCAGCGCGTGAAGATTGGCCCGGCCGGTGAAGGGTTCCTGCGCCCGCGCACCACCATCACAGATGGCCAGTGCGATGCGGCGGGCGGCCTCGTCCTCCGGCACATCATCTGCTGCGAGCCGCGCCGCGATCACGTGGGTGTGGCCTGCGGCCTGGAGTGCGGCCACATCCTCTGCTGACAACACGCGGCCCTTCTTGAACATGCCACCCGCATGCTTGGTGCCATGGGCAAGGATTGCGCCCACCGCATCGGAGAGTGAAGTCTTGCCGAAAATCATCCCAACCTCACCCCAGCCTCATCCCAGCCTCAGGCACTTGGTCATCTCGGCCATGATGGAGATCGCGATTTCGCTTGCACCCACCGCGCCGATGTTGAGCCCGATTGGCCCATGGATGCGCGAGAGCTCATTGTCGCTGAAGCCCTTGGCCTTCAGGCGTTCGAGGCGCGAGCCCTGCGTCTTCTTCGATCCCAATGCGCCGATGTAGAACGCCTGCGAGCGCAACGCCAATTCGAGCGCCGGATCATCGATCTTCGGATCGTGGGTGAGCGCGATGAAGGCGGTGCGCTGGTCGAGACCGATCTGCGGAATGATCTCGTCCGGCCATTCTGCATGGAGGGAGATATCGGGGAAGCGCGCGCCCGTGGCGAAGGCACCGCGCGGATCGACAACCCAGATGTCGTAACCAGCGGCCCGGGCCATGGGGATGAGCGCCTGCGCAATCAGCACCGCACCCGTGATCACCAGCCGCAGCGGTGGATTGTGCACGGTGACAAAGACCTCGCCGCCCTCGGTCTGCTCAACGCCCGACTTGTCGAAGCGGAAGGCCTTGTCGAGGATCGCCGCCAGAGGATCATTCGCCGCCTCGGCGCGGGGCACGAAGCGCTCTTCGCCCGTTGCAAGATCGGTGACGACGGCACAGGGCTGACGCGCCGCACGGGCGGCATTCACCCGGGCGAGCAGCTCCCGTTTCACTGCACGGCCTCGACGAGGATGCGGATCTTGCCGCCGCAGGCCAGGCCCACCTTCCAGGCGGTTTCATCGGCCACGCCATAGCTCAGGACCTTGTGACCGCCCGTCGCAATCGCATCCTGCGCGGCGGTGATGACGTCGCCTTCCACGCACCCGCCCGACACGGCGCCCTCGAAATTCCCCTCGGCATCGACCACGAGCTGGCTGCCCACCGGCTGCGGTGCCGAGCCCCAGGTTTCGATCACGGTGGCCAGCGCCACCTTGCGGCCTTCCGCCAGCCAGGATTCCGCAATCGTCAGAACATCAGTCATTTCATATGCTTCCACGTCAGCCCTGATGCGGGCCCTTCAACCACTTGCGGGGATCATGGGCATCGCGGCGGGGTTCCGCAAGGGTCTCGGCCAGATCGGCCAGGCTGTTCAGACTATGGACCGGGCGGAACTCGTCCACAAAGGGCATCATGACGCGGATGCCGCTCGCCCGCGCCTCGAAGCCGTCATAGCGGAGCAACGGATTGAGCCAGACGATCCGCTTGGCCGAGCGCCGCAGCCGCTCCATCTCAGCCTTGAGAGAGGTTACATCCTCACGGTCGAGACCGTCGGTCATCAGCAGCACATGCGCGCCCTGCCCCAGCACGCGGCGTGCCCATTTCAGATTGAACTCGTGCAGCGCCGTGCCGATGCGCGTGCCGCCGGACCAGTCCTTCACCGCCGCCGAGACCTTCATCATCGCATCGTCGATGTCCTTGCGGCGCAGCTCGCGGGTGATGTTGGTGAGGCGCGTGCCGAACAGGAAGACATGCACCCGGTCCCGGTCGTTGATCAGCGTGTGTAGGAAGTGCAGGAACATGCGGGAGTAGTTCGAGCATGAGCCCGAAATATCGCAGAGAATGACCAGCGGGGGTTCGCGCCAGACCCGCTCCTTGCGGTAGATGTCGACCACTTGCCCGCCGGCATGGATGACGCCGCGCAGGGTGCGGCGCATGTCCACCCGCCGCCCGCCGTGGGAGGCGCGGAAGCGCCGCGTCGGCACCTCGATTCGGTTGAGCCTGATCTTGCGCAACGCCTGCTTCGCATGGGCCTGCTCGGCCACCGTCATCTGCTCGAAGTCCTTGCTGCGCAACACCTCGTTGGCAGAAGCCGTGAAGGTGGCTTCCACCTCCAGCTCCTCCTTCTTCGGCGCATTGCGACTTTCCACCTCGGTCTTGTCGAACATCGCCTCGGCGAGGCGGCGGAAGCCTGCCTCCTTGCGCTTCTCGTGCGGCTTGCGGGCAATCTGATGATACATGAGCTGCATCAGCTGCTGCAGCATCTTCGGTTTCTTCCAGAACACATGGAATGCCTGGTCGAAGATCTCCCGCTGCTCGCGCCGCTTCACGAACACCGCATGCAGCATCCAGTAGAAATCCTCGCGCTTCTGCAAGGGGCCTGCCATCGCGGCATCAAGCGCATCGAGCACGCTGCCCGGCCCCACGGGAATGCCCGCCTCGCGCAGCACGCGGGCGAAATGCATGATGTTCTCGGCCAGCTTGCCGGTGAGAGGTGTGTTGGAGTTGGCAGGCGCCACGAACATGGCGGCGCTACACCGTGCCCATCAGGCGGATTTCCTCACGCACCTGATCGAGAATGCGCTTCGCCTCCGAGCCTTCCATGCGGGAGATGTCGTCCTGGTACTTCAGCAGAACACCCAGCGTGTCGTTGACCGTCTGCGGATCGAGCGTCACGCAATCAAGCTCGTGGAGTGCCGACACCCAGTCGAGGGTCTCCGCCACACCCGGCGCCTTGTAGAGGTCGCCCTTGCGCAGCGCCTGCACGAAGCCCACCACTTCCTTGGCAAGCTGGGCGGAGGCCTTCGGCCGCTTGGCACGGATGATCGAGACCTCGCGCTTGGCATCGGGGTATCCCACCCAGTGATAGAGGCAGCGGCGCTTGAGGGCGTCGTGCACCTCGCGGGTGCGGTTCGAGGTGATGATGACGATGGGTGGTTCCTTGGCCTTCACCGTGCCGAGTTCCGGGATTGACACCTGGAAATCGGACAGCACTTCGAGAAGGAAGGCCTCGAAGGCTTCGTCGGTGCGGTCGAGTTCGTCGATGAGCAAGACGGGGGCTGCCCCCTCGTCAGACTCCAGCGCCTGCAGGATCGGGCGCTTGATCAGGAAACGCTCGGCAAAGACGTCGGAGCCCAGCCGCTCACGGTCGATGCTGCCGGTCGCTTCCGCAAGCCTGATCTCGATCATCTGCTGGGGGTAATTCCATTCATACACCGCGGAGGCCACATCGAGGCCCTCATAGCACTGGAGGCGGATCAGCTTGCGGCCCAGCCCTTCGGCCAGCACCTTGGCGATCTCGGTCTTGCCCACGCCCGCCTCGCCTTCGAGGAACAGCGGCCGCCCCATCTTGAGGGCGAGGAAGACAACCGTACCGAGATCCCGCCCCGCCACATAGTCGCGCGACTTGAGTAGGTCGATGGTGTCGTCAATCGAGGCCGGAAAGGGCTTGCTCATCGGTTGTTCAAACTCCTGTCACCTTTACGGCCGACTTGGGCCGAAGGTGAAACTCCTACCACAAAAAAACACCCGCCAACTGGAGTCAGCGGGTGTCGCTCCTGTCGGTCGGACTACTTTGCTGCCGCCAGGGCCCGTTTGGCCATGACGGAGATCAAATGCGCCCGGTAGGCGGCAGTGCCGTGCAGGTCGCTATTGAGACCGCGCGGCTTGACCGAAATACCGGCCAGCGCATCAGCCTTGAACGACTTGCCGAGTGCCGCTTCCATGTCGGACTGGCGGAACACGCCGGGGCCTGCGCCCGTGACGGCAACGCGCGCCGAGCCGTCCTTGCCCTGCGCCACGTAGACGCCGACCATCGCATAGAGCGAGGCCGGGTTCGGGAACTTGGCATAGCCGGACTTGGCGGGGATCGGGAACTCCACGGCTGTGATGACCTCGTCGTCCTTGAGGGCGGTCGAGAACATGCCGGTGAAGAACTTGTCCGCCGGGATCTTGCGGCGGTCGGTGTGGATCGTGGCGCCAAGACCCAGGCAAGCGGCCGGATAGTCAGCCGCCGGGTCGTTGTTGGCGATCGAGCCGCCAATCGTGCCCTTGTGGCGGACATGGGGGTCGCCGATGCCGCCTGCGAGGGCGGCAAGGCCCGGAATGGCCTTCTTGAGGGCCTTGTCCGAGGCGACCGCCGCGTGCGTGGTGCCGGCCTGGATCACCACCGACTTTGCACCCACCTTCACGCCTGCGTTCTTCAGGCCCGAAAGGTCGATGATGTCGGTGGGGCTGGCAAGGCCCTGCTTCATGGTGGGCACAAGGGTGTGCCCACCGGACAGGAACTTGCCGTCCTTAGCCTTCTTCATCAGCTTGACGGCATCCGCCACCTTGCTGGGACGGTGATAGTTGAAGTTTTCCATTGTTCTCTCTCCCCGTCCTTATTCCGCGGCCTTCTTCATGCCCTGCAGGGCATTCCACACGACGAGCGGGCTCGCCGGCATGGGAATGTCCTTCACGCCAAGGGCATTGGTGATGGCGTTGATGACGGCGGGCGGCGAACCGATCGCACCCGCTTCGCCGCAGCCCTTCATGCCCATCGGGTTCGTCGGGCAAGGCGTGCAGGTGAAGCCGAGCTTGAAGCTCGGTACGTCGGCGGCGCGCGGCATGCGGTAATCCATGTAGGAACCGGTCAGCAGCTGGCCCGAGGCGTCGTCATAGACGCAGCCTTCGGCAAGCGCCTGGCCGATGCCCTGCACGATGCCGCCATGCACCTGGCCTTCGACGATCATCGGATTGATCAGGTTTCCGAAGTCATCCACGCAGGTGTAGTTGGCCACCGTGGTGACGCCCGTGTCCGGATCAATCTCCACCTCGCAGACGTGCACGCCCGCCGGGAACACGAAGTTCGCCGGATCGTGGAAGGCACTTTCCTTGAGGCCGGGTTCGATTTCGGCGGAGTTGAACTTGTGGGCCACATAGGCCGACAGCGCCACTTCTCCGAAGGCCATCTTCTTGTCGGTGCCCTTCACGGTGAAGGTGCCGTTCTTGAACTCCACGTCATCGGTCGAGGCTTCCATGACGGCGGCAGCGATCTTCTTGGCCTTGGCCTCGATCTTGTCGAGGGCCTTGGAGATCGCGTGCATGCCGACGGCACCCGAGCGCGAGCCGTAGGTGCCCATGCCGAACTGCACCTTGTCGGTATCGCCGTGGACAACCGAGACGTTGTTGAAGTCAACGCCGAGGCGGTCCGAGACAAGCTGCGCGAAGGTCGTTTCGTGGCCCTGGCCGTGGCTGTGGGAACCGGTGAGGATTTCCACCGTTCCGACCGGGTTCACGCGGACTTCAGCCGATTCCCAGAGGCCGACGCCGGCACCCAGCGAACCGATCGCCGCCGAGGGCGCGATGCCGCAGGCTTCGATGTAGGCCGAGAGGCCGATGCCGCGCAGCTTGCCCTTCTTGGCAGAGGCGGCCTTCCGTTCGGGGAAGGACTTGTACTCCGAGAGCTCCAGCGCCTTGTCGAGGGCGGCACCATAGTCGCCCGCGTCGTAGCACATGATCACCGGGGTCTGATGTGGGAACTGCGTGATGAAGTTCTTCCGGCGGAATTCCGCCGGGTCCATCTTCAGTTCGCGCGCCGCGGTTTCGACGATGCGCTCCACCACATAGGTGGCTTCCGGGCGCCCTGCCCCGCGGTAGGCGTCAACCGGCGCGGTGTTGGTATAGACGGCGTCCACTTCCGCATAGATGGCGGGGATGTTGTACTGGCCGGAGAGCAGCGTGGCGTAGAGATAGGTCGGCACGCAGCTCGAGAAGGTGGACAGGTAGGCGCCCATCGAGGCCGTGGTGTGCACGCGAAGACCGGTGATCTTGCCGCCGGCATCGATGGCGAGTTCGGCCTTCGACACGTGGTCGCGGCCGTGCGCATCGGCCAGGAAGCTTTCGGTGCGTTCAGCCGTCCACTTCACGGGGCGGCCACCCACGCGCTTCGACACCCAGACGCAAACCACTTCCTCGGCGTAGATGAAGATCTTGGAGCCGAAACCGCCGCCCACGTCCGGCGCAATGACGCGCAGCTTGTGCTCGGGGCACAGCCCGTGGAAGGCGGAGATCACCAGACGCGCCACGTGGGGATTCTGGCTGGTGGTGTAGAGGGTGTAGGCGTCCATGCCCGTGTCATAGGAGCCGATCGCGGCGCGGGGCTCCATGGCATTGGGAATGAGGCGGTTGTTGACGATATCAAGCGTCGTCACGTGGGCTGCATTCTTGAATGCGGCTGCGGTGGCGGCTTCATCGCCGATCGACCAGTTGTAGACGCGGTTGTCGGCGGCGACGTCATGCACCTGCGCCTTCGTCGACATGGCCTTGGCGGCATCGACGTTGTGCGGCAGCACGCCGTAACTCACCTGCACGGCGGCAGCGGCGGCCTTGGCCTGCTCCTTCGTCTCGGCAACGACAACGGCCACGTGGTCACCCACATAGCGCACCTTGCCGTCCGCCAGGATCGGATGCGGGCCGGCCTTCATCGGGCTGCCGTCCTTCGAGTGGATCATCCAGCCGCAGATCAGGCCGCCGATCTTGTCTTCCTTCACGTGTTCGCCGGTGAAGACACCGAGAACGCCGGGCATGCCGGCGGCCTTCTTGGTGTTGATCGACTTGATGGTGGCGTGGGCGTGCGGGCTGCGCACGAAATAGGCGTAGGTCTGATCCTTCAGATTGATGTCATCGGTATACTGGCCCTTGCCAGTGAGAAACCGCTGATCTTCCTTGCGCTTGACTGAAGCGCCAACTCCGGTTCCGGTCATCTCCGCATTCTCCCTTACATGTTCTCGGCGCCGGCCTGCACGGCCTTGACGATGTTATGATAGCCCGTGCAGCGGCAGATGTTGCCTTCGAGGCCGTGACGGATCGTGTCCTCGTCCAGCTTCTTGCCTTCGCGCTTCACGAGATCGATCGCCGACATGATCATGCCGGGCGTGCAATAGCCGCACTGCAGGCCGTGATGTTCGCGGAAGGCTTCCTGCATCGGGTGCAGCTTGCCGTTCTTAGCGATGCCTTCGATGGTGGTCACGTCGGCGCCGTCACAGGCGGCGGCGAGCGTGGTGCAGCTCTTCACGGCCTTGCCGTCGACATGCACGACGCAGGCGCCGCACTGGCTGGTATCGCAACCGACGTGGGTGCCGGTGAGGCCGAGGTGTTCGCGGATGAACTCGACCAGGAGCGTGCGGCCTTCGACCTCACCGCTCACGGCTTTCCCATTCACTTTCATGGAGACTTTTGGCATTTCATTTCCTCCCATTGTCCGTTCGTTGTGTTCGCAATGACATGCAAAGCCGCAACGCCGGACACGTTGTGCCAGGAATGATGATCATCTTGCGAAGTGAAACCGTCAAGCGGTTGCACCTTCCGACTTTAGAATTGTCCTTTGTGTAGAGGGACTTGCATCGGCTTGAGCGCAAGGGTTGAGCAATTCCCGAAACCGCATAACGCAAGCACGATCAGTGCGAAAAACAGAATGTTCCCAGTTGCCGGACAACTATTCGGTTATTCCCGTGCGGGAATAGAAACTCCCATCCGCTGCGACATGTTTGTGCAGACATCATGACACGGGTCCGCAAATTATTTTGTTGCCGCATCGCAGCATGACTCTCTCATGCGAAATCATGATCCTCGCTCAGTCGAGCCACGTAAAATCCGGAAACACGGGAGCTGACCATGCTGCGAGTCCTGTTTGCCCTTCTCCTTTGCGTTCCCCTCCTCTCCGCTCACGTCCGCGCCGACGGCGTGCCGCCGGGTGACCAGTCCGCGATTCGTGATGTGATCACCGGTCAGCTGCAGGCCTTCTCGTCTGATCATGATGCAGAAGCCTACGGCTACGCAGCTCCTATCATTCAGTTCGCCTTCCCCACAGTGGACAGCTTCATGGCGATGGTGAAGAAGGGCTATCAGCCGGTCCACCGCAACAACGGCTACCAGTTCGGTGCTTCCGACACCATCAGCGCCGACAGGGCCACACAGACGGTGATCATCAAGGGCACCGACGGCAAGACGTACGAGGCGCTCTACACCCTTGAGCGCCAGGCCAACGGCACATGGAAGATCGCTGGCTGTTCGATCAAGACGCTGCCGGGAACGGAAGTGTGACGCTGCCACGATAGGTAGCGTTGCCCATGCCCCACGCAAGGTCTGCCCGTCTAGATGGCGGCATGAATGTTCAACACACACCGATCGACGACAATCCAGACCGGCTCATCTTCGCGCTCCTGTTTTTGGTCTCAGCCCTGATCTCGGCCTTCGTGCCGATGCTTGATTCGCTTTTCTGACATTCGGACGGGGCCTTGCGCGGTTCAGGGACTTCCGCCAACACTTCGCCCGGACACGGGAGAACGAAGATGGCCATCACCAGGGGATACAAGCAGCTTCTCGACGAGGCGAATGCCCAGGTGCGAACCGTAACGCCCCAGGAGGCGCAGGCCATGGCCGCGTCCGGCGAGGCGCTGATCATCGACCTTCGCGATCCGCGGGAAGTGGAGCGCGAAGGACGCATTGCCGGGGCGCATCACTGTCCGCGCGGCATGCTGGAATTCTGGATCGATCCGGAGAGCCCCTACCACAAACCCTATTTCGCCGAAGCCAAGAGCTTCATCTTCCATTGCGCCTCGGGCTGGCGCTCGGCGCTTGCGGCAAAGACCGCCAAGGACATGGGGCTTGCGCCCGTCATGCACATGGGCGGCGGCTTCACGGCCTGGAAGGGGGCTGGCCTTCCCGTCGAATCCGGCGAGCGTCCTGCCAGGGGCTGAAGACCGATGAGCGCCCCCACGTCAGCCCCCTCCCTCCGCAGCCGCGAGATCACAACAGCACTTCTGGTCGCCGGCGTGATCATCATCACGGCTGCCGTCATCCTGCTCAGCATGGGGCGCGAGCCCATCTGCAAGTGCGGCTACGTCAAGCTTTGGCATGGCGTGGTGAACAGTTCCGAAAACTCGCAGCACATCAGCGACTGGTACACGCCGAGCCACATCATCCACGGCTTCATCTTCTATGGCCTCACCCGGCTCGCCCTCCCCCGCGCCAGCCTGCCGGTGCGCCTTGCGCTGGCAACCCTGGTGGAAGGAAGCTGGGAAATCTTCGAGAACACCGACTTCATCATAAACCGCTACCGCGAGGCGACGATCTCGCTCGACTACTATGGCGACAGCGTTCTCAATTCGGTGTGCGATATCCTTGCCATGGTAGCTGGTTTCTTCGCCGCCCGCACATTCCCCGTGTGGCTGACGCTGACGCTTGCGGTGTTCTTCGAGGCTTTCACCGGTTACATGATCCGCGACAACCTCACCCTCAACATCATCATGCTGGTGTGGCCGCTGGATGCAATCAAGGCCTGGCAGGCCGGCGCATGAAAAAGCCATGGCCCGCGTTTGCGGACCATGACCCATTCTCAATGTTCGTGGTGATCAGTTCAGAGCCCCGGTCGGGATGAAGATCGCACGGCCAACCTTGTCGGGCCCAACATCGAAGCACACGTTCGCTCCTGCCGTATCGTAGTAGCGGCACACAGGCTGGCTGTTGATGTCGATGTTCGTCTGCTTCCAGGGGCTGAAGCTCTGGCCTGCCTTCCAGCGGCGATGCCACAACTTGCCGTCCATTCCCTTCACCAGCACACGGACCTGCTTGCCATCCACACTGGCAATGGCGCCGGGCCGCTTGTCGGTCTGGCCACCGAGCTTGATGATGGTCGCCTTGACCAGCGCATCGGCAAACTCGACGGTTTCGCCTTTGTTGTTGCGTCCGTAGCAGTCGACGTGGGTGCCGCCCATGAACACGCAGTAGACGGCGCTGGCACTCACCACGCCAAGGCCACGGTAATCGGACCAATTGTAGAGGTCTGTGTCCTGGTCCTTGTAGCGCGCGATCACCGACAGTTCGCCGGAGTTCGAGCGGAGGATCACGTAGAGGGCCGGAGAGCCATTTGCATCAAGGGCCGAAACCGCCGACGGCGAGCCGGTGGTGGCGCCGCCGAGGCGCTTGAAGGGATACCAGCCACCCTTCTTGTCCTGCTGCGTTGTCCATAGCGCGTTGTCGCTGCCGATCACGAAGCAATGAATGGCCTTCTGGAAGATGGTGCAGGAGGGCGAATACTTGATCTCGCCGCCGATGCGCTGCCAGCCGTTCCATGCGCCCTTGCCGTTACCGGTCTGCCACCACAAAGCATTGTCCGTGCCGCGGCCGAATACGGCGATGGGCTGTCCAGCGGGAAAGAAGTTGGACGAGGTCGAAAGCTCGCCCATGAGCTGGCCGCCGATCTTCACGACTTTCGCCATGGGCTGCTGCACAGGCTCACCGTCACCACCCTGCTGGGCGATCTCATCATCGCCAGCGGCAGCACCGCCGGTGCCGTCATCGTCGATCTGAACAGTGTTGTCCTTGCAGGTGATTGTCTTGAAACCCGTGCAGCTGTCGTCATTACAGATCTGGCCGCCGGAGAAGACCTTGGTCGGCGCACCCGGATTGGGGTCCTGCACCCACGTTGCGGCGGCGCTGAACTCATGCAGTTTGCAGAAGGCATCGGCCGCGGGCTTGCCGCATTGATCGCCCCACTTGCGGCACCAGTCCAGGCGCACCCCGTTGATCTTCGGTTTGTTGAATGTTGCATCGTCGGCCAGCGCCGGCAGTGCAAAAGCAATTGCGCTCGCGGCAAGCATTGCCAGACCGCGCAAAGTCGTCGTCCCGTTCATGTGATCTCCCAGTTCCGTTGCCCCTTGAGCGGCATGCTGCTTGACGGTGCAGATTCCTTCAAGGTGCCACGGAGGTTGCCCCAGCCGGGCTGAACGGCAACTGAACGCCGGGTTCAGCTCTCAGTAGGAGAAGTCGCGGAAGACGCGGGAGATATCGCCCTTCCAGGCACCGTGATAGAGATCCAGCAGGTTGTCCGCGGCGGTCTTGCCGCTGGTCACCGTTTCGTCCAGCACGTCGAGGAAGGAGGTTTCGGGCTTGCCCTTGCAGCCGAGGATGCCACGCGACGATAGGCCCGTTCGGGCGAGCACGAGCACTTCGGCGGCGATGTCGCGCACGCTGCGGCCCCCGATCTTCGCCTTGAGGCCGAGACGCGGCACGTCGTTGCGGAGTGTCTGGCGTTCTTCCGCCGTCCAGCCCTTCACCAGATCCCACGCGCCATCGAGCGACGCCTGGCTGTAGAGAAGGCCGGTCCACAGGGCCGGCAAGGCGCACAGCCTGCGCCACGGACCGGAGTCGGCGCCGCGCATTTCGAGGTAACGCTTGAGGCGGACCTCCGGGAAGATCGTGGTGAGGTGATCGGCCCAGTCCTTCATCACCGGCTTCTCGCCGGGCAATTGCGGGAGCTTGCCCTCCATGAACTTGCGGAAGCTTTCTCCCGACGTGTTCACGAAGCTGCCGTTCCGCATCACGAAGTACATGGGCACATCGAGCGCATAGTCGACATAGCGCTCGAAGCTCATGCCGTCTTCGAAAGCGAAGGGCAACATGCCGGCGCGGGCATTGTCGGTGTCGGTCCAGACATGGCTGCGGAAGGAGAGGAAGCCGTTGGGCTTGCCCTCGAGGAAGGGCGAGTTGGCGAAGAGCGCCGTGGCGATGGGCTGGAGTGCGAGCGAGACGCGGAGCTTCTGCACCATGTCGGCTTCGCTGGCAAAATCGAGGTTCACCTGCACCGTGCAGGTGCGGAACATCATGTCCCGGCCAAGCGTGCCCACCTTGTCCATGTAGGGCGCCATGATGCCGTAGCGGCCCTTGGGCATCACCGGTGTCTGTTCGCGCGTCCACACCGGCGAGGCGCCAAGGCCGAGGAAGCCGATGCCCAATTGGTCACCGACCTCGCGCACCTGCTGCAGGTGTTCGTTCACCTCGGCGCATGTATCGTGAACGCTTGCAAGTGGGGCGCCCGAGAGTTCGAACTGGCCGCCGGGCTCGAGCGAAATGTTGGCCATGCCCCTAGGATCGGAGAGCGCGATGATGTTCTCACCCTCATAGACGCCATCCCAGCCAAAGCGGGCCTTGAGGCCTTCGAGGAGTGAACGGATCGAACGCTGGCCGAAATACGGAACCGGCTCCAGCGTATCGGTGAGGAAGGGAAACTTCTCGTGCTCGGTGCCGATCCGCCATTCGGACTTCGGCTTCAGGCCCTTGTCGAAATAGGCGACGAGCTGCGCCTTGTTCTCAATGATGGCCTTGCCTTCGGCCGTTTCGGGTGTTGGTCCACTCACGCAATTCTTCCTTGTTGCCTGCCGTCATCTAGGCAGGGCCGCGGGAGCCGACAAGCCATAAAATGTGATACCAATCATCACAGTTTATGGCGCCCGCCCCGCGCTGCCCGACCTTGCGCCCCAGTCGCCGATGGCCGCCTGGACAACGGCAAGGGCGGCAATGGCCACCGTATCAGCCCGCAGGATGCGCGGTCCAAGGGAAATGGCCGTGACAAAGGGTTGCGCCCGCAACAGGCGGCGCTCCTCGTCGGTAAAGCCGCCCTCGGGACCGACAAGCACCGCCGCCGGGGTGGCAATGGCAGCGAGGGATTGAAGCGGATTGGCTTGCGCGGCGGTCTCGTCGCAGAAGACCAGCCGGCGGGCCGGGTCCCAATCGGCAATGGCCTTGGCAAGCGGCACCGGGTCCAGCACCTCCGGCACAAAGACGAGGTTGCACTGTTCGGCCGCCTCAATGGCATTGGCCTTCATGCGCTCGAGATTGACCCGCTCGGCAATGGTGCGGGCCGTCATCACCGGGCGAAGGCGGCGGACGCCAAGCTCGGTGGCCTTCTGGACCATGTAATCGAGCCGGGCATGTTTCAGGGGCGCGAAGAGGTAGTCGATGTCAGGGGGTGGTGTCACGTCGGCGAGGCGGCGCTCACAGCGGATGGAAACGGCCTTCTTGCCGGCATCCGCCACGTAAGCCAGCCAAGCCCCCTCCTGCCCGTTGAAGACCTCGACCGCGTCACCGGGAACGAGCCGCAACACATGGGTGAGGTAATGGCCCTGCTCGCGCGAGAGGGGAATGTCGTGGGCGGGGGAAAGCTCTGCCTCAAGGTGCAGCCGGGGTGTGGTCTTCGCCATGGCGGCCGTGTTACACGGCCCCGGCAATGGATTCCAGCAGGGCAAAATCACGGGTGGCGGATGCCGTCCCGGACAATTGGGTCGAACGCTTCCTCCCCGAGGCGGCACTCCCCTATGCCCAGTTGATGCGCCTCGACCGTCCCATCGGCTGGTGGCTGCTGCTTATCCCCTGCTGGTGGAGCGTGGCGCTCGCCGGGCAGGTGACAGGCCCGCACTGGCAGATGGTGGCAGACGGCATCCTCTTCCTGATCGGGGCGGTGGTCATGCGGGGCGCGGGCTGCGTCATCAACGACATCTTCGACCGCAAGTTCGATGCCCAGGTGGCGCGCACACGTTCGCGCCCCATTCCGTCGGGCCGCGTGAGCGTGAAGCAGGCGATCATCTTCCTCGCGCTGCTACTGCTCTGCGGCCTCGCGGTGCTGTTGCAATTCAACCTGCTCACCATCATCACCGGCTTCGGATCGGTGGCGATCATCGTCGTCTACCCTTTGATGAAACGCATCACATATTGGCCACAAGCCGTTCTGGGACTTGCATTTAACTGGGGCGCGCTGGTGGGTTGGACGGCCGTCACCGATACCCTGCGCTGGCCTGCGCTCGCGCTCTACGCGGCAGGCATTGCCTGGACGCTGGCCTACGACACCATCTATGCCCACCAGGACAAGGACGACGACATCCTGATCGGCGTCAAGTCCACGGCGCTCCACTTTGGGGCCAACACATTGCCGTGGCTCGCCGGCTTCTTCACGCTCACCACCCTGCTCCTCGCGCTTGCCGTCAGGGGTGCGGGCGGCGGCTTCCTGAGCTATCTCGGCATCGCCGCAGCCGCCCTCCATGCCCTCTGGCAATGCCGCAGCTTTGATGACACCAACAGCGCTGTGTGCTTGCAACTCTTCAAGTCAAACCGCACATATGGGCTGCTGGTATTCGCCGGCTTCACCCTGGATCTTTTCACCCGATGACCGAACTTCTTACGATTGCCAAAGACATTCTCGCGCTTGCCCGGAAGGAAGGCGCCACCGACGCCGAAGCCATCGTGGCCGATGGCAGCGACCGTTCCATCACCATTCGCAACGGCGAGATCGAGAATCTCGAACAGGCCGAAGCCCGCGAAGCGACGGTGCGCGTCTTCGTCGGCAAGTCGTCCGCCACCATGTCAGGCAGCGTGCTGACACCCGATGCGCTCGAACGCCTCGTGAGCCGTGCTGTCGCCATGGCGAAGCTCGCTCCGCCTGATCCCTACGCTGGTCTTGCCGATCCGTCACAACTCGCCACTCATTTCCCTGACCTCGACGTGGCATCGCCTGAAGTGATCACCGCGGACCAGCTCCGCGAACGCGCGCAGGAAACGGAACGTACCGCGCTTGCCGTGAAGGGAGTCACCCGCAGCAACGGGGCCGGCGCATCATCCTATTCCGGCCACTCCGCCGTGGCCGCAAGCAATGGCTACGAACGCACCTCACACCGCACCAGCTTCGGCAACAGCGTCTCGGTGATCGCCGGTGAAGGCACGGCCATGGAGCGTGACTTCGACGGCCACGCCGCCGTCTACTGGTCCGATCTCGAACCCGCCGAGAAGATCGGCCGCACCGCCGGCGAGCGCGCCGTGCGTCGCCTCAATCCGCGCAAGATGCCCTCGCAGACCGTGCCGGTGATCTTCGACCGCCGCATTGCCACGAGCCTCGTCGGCCATCTGCTGGGCGGCATCAATGGCGCCGCCATCGCCCGCGGCACGAGCTTCCTCAAGGAGGACCTCGGCAAGGCCCTCTTCGCGCCGAACGTCACCATCATCGATGATCCCCTGCGCCGCCGCAGCCTCGCCTCGCGCGCCGCAGATGGCGAAGGCTTGCCGGTCAGCCGCCGCGCCGTGATCGACAAGGGCGTTCTCACCAACTGGATCCTCGACCTGCGCTCGGCACGGCAACTTGGCCTCGCCCCCACCGGACAGGGTGGCCGTGGCGGACCCAGCACCAGCAATGTGCATATGGAAGCAGGCACGCGCTCGCCCGAGGAAATGATGAAGGCGGTCGGCACCGGCTTCCTCGTCACCGAATTCATCGGCTCTTCGATCAACATGGTGACGGGTGACTACAGCCGCGGCGCTTCCGGCTACTGGATCGAGAACGGCGAACCCGCTTTCCCGGTGAGTGAAATCACCATCGCCGGAAACCTGCGCGCCATGTTCAAGGCGCTGGAGCCCGCCAACGATCTCATCTTCCGGTCCTCGACCGTTGCCCCCACCTGCCTCCTCGGAGAAATGACACTTGCTGGACGCTGACCTTACGCTCCTCCTCGACACGCTCCGCGAAGCGGGTGCGCTCGCCCTGTCCATGCAGAAGGCGGGTTTCCAGCACCGCAAGAAAAAGGATGGCACCTTTGTCACCGACGTGGACGAGGCCGTCGACAAGCTGCTGCTGCAGCGCATCGCCAAGGCCCGGCCGGAGGATGGCTGGCTTTCGGAGGAATCGCCCGACACGCCTGCCCGCCTGCCGAAGTCGCGACTGTGGATCGCCGACCCCATCGATGGCACGCGCGGCTTCCTCGAAGCCAATGCACCGTGGTGCATCGGCATGGCGCTGGCGCTCGATGGCGAGGTGGTGTTGTCCGCCACCTATGAACCGGCTGACGATATCATGTGCCACGCCGTGCGGGGCGGCGGCAGCTTTGTGAACGGTACGCGCCTCTTCACAACAAACATGCAGAACGTGATTGCACCCCGCCGCTTCGGCGATGATCTACGCGCCAAGGGCTTCACCCCGGAAGCGGACAGCCCCATTCCCCTCCTCCTCCGCATGGCCTCCATTGCCCGCGGCCATCACGGCGGGGCCATTTCGATCGGCAACAAGTACGACTGGGACATCGCGGGCGGCCACCTCATCCTCACCGAGGCAGGCGGCGTTATCTCGGACCTCACCGGCAAGGGTCTGATTTACAACCGCCCGGAGCCATGGCAACGGGGCCTGATCGCGGCGGCGAATCCTGCTATCCATGCCGCGCTTGTGGAACTCATGAGGACAGCATGAACGCGAAACCCGCCCCGAAAGCCGCCGCAAAGAAAGCTGCCGCCAAGAAGGCGCCTGCAAAGAAGAAGACGGCCGCGGACGGGCAGCTTCTCCACCTCGTCTTTGGCGGTGAACTGGAAGACGTGTCAGACGTCACCTTCCGCGACCTCGCAAAGCTCGATGTGGTCGGCTTCTATCCCAACTATGCGGAGGCCCATCGCGCCTGGCTCGGCAAGGCCCGCGAGACGATCGACAACGCCCAGATGCGTTACTTCATCGTCCATCTGCACCGGCTACTCGATCCGGGTACGTGACGCTTAGAGCCGGCCCTCGCGCTGCAGCTTGCCCAGCGGGAAGACTGCAATTTCGTCATCCGCCTTGTCCCGTGCCAGAATCTCGCGCGCACGGCTGCAATCATCCTTCATCTGCTCGATGAGCTCCCCCACCGAGGCAAAGGTCTTGTCGCCGCGGATGAGATCATGGAACGACACCAGAAGCGTGCGGCCATACAGGTCCACATCAACGTCGAGCAGATAGGTTTCGAGGAACGTACGGTTTGTGTTGAAGGTCGGGCGGTCGCCGAAATAGGCCGCCCCCTGCCAGGCCGGCGTGCCGTGCGGCTGTGCCGCATCCCGCACCTCGACGGCATAGATGCCGCGCGCCGGCTCTGCACCGGAGTCAACGATGATGTTGGCGGTGGGGAAGCCGATGGTGCGGCCACGCTTATCGCCATGCACCACTTCACCCATCACGATCCAGCGGTAGCCCAGGTCGTGGGCGGCGGCGCGCACATGGCCGCGGCGGATGGACGAGCGGATGGAGCTTGAGGAGAACGGCGCATTGCCGTCGGCATCGTCGGTCACCTGATCGACCGTGGTGACTCCGAAGCCGTTCTGCTGGCCGAACTGTCGCAGGGTTTCGGTGGTGCCCTTGCGGCCTTTGCCGAAGTGGAAGTCATATCCGGTGATGACATGCGAGACGCCGAGCCATTTCACCAGATAGCCCAGGACGAAATCCTCGGGCGACCGGGTGGAGAGATGTTCGTCGAAGGTGGCGACTGCAAGGAGGTCGGCACCCAGCGCCGCCGCGAGACGCTGCTTCAATGGCGCAGGCGTGAGGCGGAAGACGGGTTCGGACGGACGGAAAAACGAGCCCGGATGAGGCTCGAAGGTGAGGATGCCCCAGCGCACGCCGCGTCGCGCCGCCTCGGCCTTTGCCACCTTCAGAAGCTCCTGATGGCCACGATGCAGCCCATCGAAATTGCCGATGGCGATCACGGCACCCTTCAGAGATTCCGGAATGGCCTTGGTGGCCGAAACAACCTGCATTGCACCCTTCAGACTGGACAGCAGGGACTACGGACTGCGGGAAGGAACGAAGACCATCGCCTCGCCTTCCACCACCGTCTTCCCCGCCACTTCACAACGGCAGTGGAATTGGGCGCGCTTTTTCACCAAGTCAAGAGCCGTGAGCCTGGCGTAGGTCGAGACGGTATCCCCGATTCGCACAGGTGCAAGGAAGCGCAGGGTCTGTGACATATAGATGGCGCCGGGCCCCGGCAGCTTGGTGCCCAGCACCGCCGAGATGAAACCCGCCGAGAGCATGCCGTGGGCGATGCGCGTTTTGAAGAAGGTCTTGGAGGCATAGTGCTCGGAGAGGTGCACGGGATTGCGGTCGCCCGTCACCTCGGCGAAGGCCGTGATGTCCTGCGCGGAGACGGTCTTGTCGAAGCCCGCCTCCATGCCGATCTCGAGATCCTCGATGAAATAGCCCGTCATCACAGCACCTGTTTGCAGTGCACAATAAGGCCTGTGCAGCGCAGCGCAACTATAGAAAAGTCGGACGGAAATGGGCAAGACAGCGCGAGGGCGCTACCAGTCCAGGCTCGCCACCGTGCGGATGATGTTGGCTTTCGGAACATGAGCGCGGATCGCCGCATCGGCCTTTTCGAGGTCGTCGTGATCCTCGTGCAGGCCGGTCATGAAGACGGCGGCAATCCCCTGCTCCGCCGCCCCCTTGATGTCGGTCTCGGGACCGTCGCCGATCGCCAGGATCGACGAGAGCGGAACATCATGGTCGCGGATCGTGGCGGCCCGCCTGCGGGCAAGATCGTAAATTGGCGCATAGGGCTTGCCCGCCATGCGGACTTCGCCACCCATGGCGGCGTAAACATCTGCAAGCGCACCCGCGCAATACAGCAGGCGCCCAGCCTTGCGCACCACCTTGTCGGGGTTGGCGCAGATCATGGTGAGGCCGCGGGCGTGCATGTCCGAGAGCAGTGCCACATAGTCCTTGGGCGTCTCCCGATCGTCGTGGAAGAGCCCGGTACAGATCACCGCCGAGGCGTCCGGCAGCTCGACCCGCGTCACATGAAGACCATCAAAGATCGAGAGGTCACGGGCGGGACCAAGGTGAAAGAGCTTGCCGTCTGTCTGCTGCATCAGGTCTCGAGTGACGTCGCCCGAGGTGACGGCGGTGTCATAGGCATCGCGGGGCACGCCCAGTTCATCGAGCTGCTTGCTCACGCCGATCGTGCTCCGCGGCGAATTGCTGACGAGGATCACGCAGCCGCCCGCCCGCCTGTGCCGCTGCAGGCTATCGACCGTCGGCGCGAAAGGCGCATGGCCATCGTGGACCACGCCCCAGATGTCGCAGAACCAGACCGGATAGAGATTTGAAAGATCGCGCATGGCCTTGTCTTAGCCCATGGCCCCTGCGCGTGGAACGCCTGCCTTACTCGGCCGCGGCAACGTCTTCCGGCGGCGGCGGCTGGCCCGCCACGTCGCGGCGCACGCGGCGCGGTTCGGCGAAGGCGGGGCCGGCAGCGAAGCGGGCCACGCGCATCAGCTGCGTCGCCTGCTGGGCATTGGCAACGCCCGTGACGATGACCTGCACGCGGAGCGCGCGTGCGGCCTGCACGAAGTTGGCAATGCCGGCAGACTGCTTCGGCTCGGAGCCCACGCTGCCCGCTGCAATGCCCACGTAGCGGACGTTGAGCTTGTCGAGCGCGGCAAGATCGAGGCCAGACACAGCGGCATTCGAGAGGCTCATCTCGATCCCCGAGCGCGCCATGTAGGCGAGGCCTTCGAGGCTCGACTGCGAAAGGCTGGCGAGAACGGCATGCGGAATGTCGACCACAAGACCATCGCTGATCCCGGGTTCGGAGGCGTGCAGCTGGGCGATCCGCGACAGCGCATCCGGAATGGCGAGCGTGCTGGACGACAGCGGCACGAGAATGTTGAGGCGGTTGTCGCGCTTGCGCAGGCGGCGCAGCAGCACCAGCGCCTCGCGATAGAGATAGATGTCGAGGGCCGGACGGCGCTCCGCACGGTCGGCGTCTGTCTTGTGCGCAGCATCGAAGGCGTGGTGCAGGCGATAGTGTGCGGTCTTGCCCGAGAACAGATCGATCACCGGCTCAAGCGAAATGATCACCGCGTCGCCGAACGACGACATGTCATCGAGCGAACCGGCGCGCGGCGGCATCGGCATCGGGGCAGCAATCTCTTCTTCCTGCGGAACCTCGACCGCTTCGGCCTGAGTCCACTGGGACGGATGGACGACGACGGGCGCGCGGGCCCGCATCTGCTGGGCCATCTGCTGCTGGATCTGCGCCTGATAGTGATACTGGCGCTCCGCCATGGCCCGCATGTCGTTGACCATCGCGGCATGGCCCTGGCGCATTTCATTGACGCCCGAGTTCACGTTGGCGCCGAGCTGCTCGACTTCCGAACGAAGGATGCTGACCTGGGCGGAAAGCTCGGCCGAGACCCGTTCTTCCTCACGCGACTGGCGCATGAGCGAAGAGATTTCGGCAGCGATGCGGCGCACATCGCGGCGCGCGACGTGGGAGTTATGGACAACGACCCACGAGAGGATGAGGAGACCGCAGGCGAGCGAGAGAAGTGCGCCGATCACTAGCAGCACCACCGGTGCCGAGGCCGAAGTGTAGGATTGCACGGCAACGTAAACCGGCAGTGCACAGCACAGCGCGACTACGAGAAACCAAGGTAACTCACGTCCGTAACCCATCCCACCGTGCTCGCATACAACAGGAACGCGGCCCTAGAACCGCGTCCCTTGCTAACGCCCCCAACGGTGGACAGTATTACAGGCTCGCTACGGATGCCAAGACTTTTGGCATCTTATCCATGAAGATTTCTTCGATTTGGTTACGCGTGATCATCAGCGGCGGCGAGAGCGCAATCGTGTCGGCCGTGATGCGGATCAGCAGGCCAATGTCATGGAATGCGTTTTCCATGGCCTTGTAAGCCCTTAGACCCGGCTTTCCATCCACCGGCTTAAGATCGATTGCCGCCACGAGGCCCATTGTGCGGATGTCTTCCACCAGCGGATGGCCCTGCAGCGTGAAGGCGGCATCAGCCCACGTCTCTTCGAGCGCCTTGGCATTCTCGAAGAGCTTCTCGTCGCGATAGACGTCCATGGTGGCAACACCAGCAGCAGCCGCCATCGGGTGGCCCGTGTAGGTGTAGCCATGGAACAGCTCGATCACATGATCGGGGCCGTTCATGAAGGTGTCATAGATGCCCTGGCGCGCCAGCACGCCACCCATCGGCACGGTGCCGGAGGTGACACCCTTGGCGAAGGTGAGAAGGTCGGGCGTCACGCCGAAACGTTCGGCAGCATAGGCATGGCCGAGACGGCCGAAGCCGGTGATGACTTCGTCGAAAATCAGCAGGATGCCATGCTTGGTGCAGATCTCGCGCAGCTTCTTGAGATAGCCCTTGGGCGGCGGCAGCACGCCGGTGGAGCCCGCCATCGGCTCGACGATGACGGCAGCGATGGTGGACGCGTCATGCAGTGTCACCAGACGCTCCAGTTCCTCTGCGAGATGAGCACCCCAGGTCGGTTCACCGCGGGTGAAGGCCTGTTCCTTGCGATTGTAGGTGTGCGGCAGGTGATCGACGCCGGCCAGCATGGCGCCGAACCACTTGCGGTTGGCGACCATGCCACCCACCGAGATGCCGCCGAAGTTCACGCCGTGATAGCCGCGCTCGCGGCCGATGAGGCGGGTGCGGGTACCCTCGCCGCGGGCGCGGTGATAGGCCAGTGCGATCTTGAGAGCGGTGTCGGCAGCTTCCGAACCCGAGTTGCAGAAGAAGGCATAGTTCAGGTCATCCGGCGCCATGGTGGTGATGCGCGAGGCGAGTTCGAACACCTTGGGATGGCCGTACTGGAAGGTCGGCGCGAAATCGAGTTCGGCGGCGGCCTGCTGGATCGCATTCACGATCGGATCGCGGCAATGGCCGGCGTTGGAGCACCAGAGGCCGGCGCTGCCGTCGAGGATCGCCCTGCCCTTCAGGTCGTAGTAGTGCATGTCCTTGGCGCGGGCGATCATGCGCGGGCGCTGCTTGAAGGCCCGGTTGGGAGTGAAGCCCATCCAGAAGGATTCAAGGTTGTTGGGCGTCGGTTCGAAAGTGGACGGTTTGACCGGCTTGTTCATGGGCGAGCCTCCTTGGGCGTCGGGTGACGATAGACCCGCATAGCAGATTGGCCGGGGAATCGAAAACAGGCCAGAGGCGTGGATTGCCCCCAGCCAGTGTGTCCGGTGATCGCCCGATCAGTAGCGGGTGTTGAAATCGCCCAGCAACCGGTCTTCGAGGCAGCGGTCGCGCTCCTCGGTGTAGACCAGACCCCATTCGCGGGTCACCGTGCCGATGGAGGCCCGCTGCAGCCCGTTGCCGGCCACCTGCCGGGGAACCTGGTACTTGCGGCCATAGGCATGGACAGTGATGAAGCCCTGGGCGGCGGACTTATTGCCATCCAGGCGGACCACCTGTTGGGACATGTACCTGTCGGCAACCGCGGCGGCGTACTGGCGGCAGGCGACGCCCAGCGCGCTGTCGGCAAAGGCCGGCGTGGAAACGATCACGGAAACGGTAGCGGCAACACCCGCAAGGAAAACCTTACGCATAACAATCACCCAGATGAACAACGCCGCATCTCGTCCATCCTGCAATGGCACAGGACGTTAGTAAAGCGTTAAGCATGGTTAACGCGGGAGAGCGTAAACAGCGTGTGGGCAAGCGGCACTGCCCGCACTGCGTGTCATCATCGCAACACAATCGGCAGCGACAAGAACGCAATAAGCGCGGGGGCGCTTTCAGACGGAACTTCTCTCATGTCATCTCTATCGCGTGTGATTGCCGGCGGTCTCGTCGGCCTGGGCGTTGCTGCGGGCGGACTGCTCGCAGGCCAGTCCCTTGTGGAAAGCCGCCTCGGCTACCGGGTCGTGACGGTCAAGGGTCTCTCGGAACGGGAGGTCAAGGCCAACCTCGGCTTCTGGCCGATTCGCTTCGTCACCACCGGCCCCAGCCTTGAGGATGCGCGCGGCAAGCTGGAGACTTCCGAGCAGGCGGTGAAGCGATTCCTCACCACCAACGGCTTCGCCGAGGCGGACCTGCAGGTGCAGAACATCCAGGTGGAAGACCGGCTCGCCGGCTACAACGCGCAAGGCACGCCGGAGGACAGCCGCTTCGTGCTTACCGAGGATTTGCTCGTGCGTTCCTCGGAAGTGGACAAGCTGCAGAACTCTGCCCGCATGATCGGCGATCTGCTCAAGTCCGGCGTGGTCTTCTCGGCCGATGCCTACAACGCCGGGCCGTCCTTCATCTTCACGCAGGTGAATGACCTCAAGGGCGAGATGCTGACCGAGGCCACCAAGCGCGCCAAGGAGGCGGCAGAGAAATTCGCCGCCGAGTCGGGCGCCAAGGTGGGCGACATCCAGAGCGCCAATCAGGGCGTGATCGAGATCACGCCGGCGATCGAGATTCCAAACGACCGTCCGGAAAAGCAGGTGATGAAGAAGGTCCGCGTGGTCACGACCATCACCTATTTCCTCAAGGAGTAGGCCGCGCCATCAGGCGTGCAGGGCGCTCACTCCGTGGCAGGGCCATAGAGCGTTGCGAGAATCCGGCGAAGGAGCCCCTGCTCGCTGGCCTTGTCCTTGTTCTGCTTCGAGAGCTCCACGAGCAGCGCCGAGGTGGCGTCGAGCCGCCCGGCGACAAGTGCGGCCACGCGGCGGGCAAGTCCCGGCTCGCTGTCGAGCAGCGCGTTTGCATCCTTGATCACGCGCACCTTGGCCGGGCCTTCTGCCCGCACCGTGGCGCTGTAGGGCGTCCCGCGCAGCACCGACATTTCACCCACCAGCGTTCCCGGCTGATTGATGGTGGCGATGCTCACGCCATCGCGTAGGACCGCCAGCTTTCCGCTGAGGAGAATATAGAAATCCCCGCCGCCCTCGCCCTGCACCAGCAGAACCTCCTGATCCGAAAGGTCCCGTGTCGGTCGCGTTGCCGTCAATTCCTGGAGGCTGGCCATGATGTTTTTGTTCCCCAAAATCCCGGAAAAAACCTAGCCGTTCATATTTTTCCCGACAAGGGGATAGTTCCCGGCCACACCCGTTGAAGGATTGGCCATCCTGGCCTATGGGGCGGGAACCCTGACCCTGACGGAGCTTCACATGAAGGCCAAACTCGGCATGTCTCCCATCGCCTGGTGGAACGACGATCTGCCTGAACTCTCGGACGACGTATCGCTGGAAGAATGCCTGCGCCAATCGCGTTCGGCCGGCTTTACAGGCATGGAAAAAGGCCGGCGCTTCCCGGAGTCGGCCGCCGAAATGCTGCCCGTGCTGAAGAAGGCCGATGTGACGCTGTGCGGCGGCTGGTTCTCGGGCACCCTCACCATCGAGGACCTTGCCACCAACAAGGACCGCATCCAGCCCATGATCGAACTGTTCAAGGCGGTGAAGGCGCCTTGCATCGTCTATGGCGAAGTCGGCCTCTCGATTCAGGGTGACCGCTCCAAGCCGCTGGCGACCAAGGCCAAGCTCTCCGGCGACGAGATGAAGGCCTATGCCCGCCGCATGACCGAATTCGGAGAATGGTGCGCCGACCAGGGCATGCCGCTCTCCTATCACCACCACATGGCGGCTGTTGTGGAAACGGAAGCCGAACTCGACAGCTTCATGCACCACTCGGGCGCCGGCATTCCCCTGCTCTTCGATGCAGGCCACATGGCCTTTGCCGGTGGCGATGTATTGCGCGTGATCGACAAGCATCACAAGCGCATCACCCACGTCCACACCAAGGACGTCCGCATGGACGTGATCAACACACTCGACCGCAGCAAGGAAAGCTTCCTCGACGCCGTGATCAAGGGCGCCTTCACAGTGCCCGGCGACGGCTCGCTCGACTTCGAGGCGATCGTGAAGCGCCTCGCCTCCTACGGCTATGAAGGCTGGTTCGTGGTCGAAGCCGAGCAGGATCCGAAGACATCGCCGCCGCTCAAGATGGCGCAAGTGGGCGCGAAGGAACTCAACCGGGTCCTGAAACTCGCAGGTTACACCGTCGTCGCCTGACATCGTTCAGACCAAGCAAAAAAGGCCGGGAGACGTCCCGGCCTTCCTGTTTCAGATTGCTGCGATTACCAGCTGCGGCAATCGTCGTAAGCGCGCCAGTAGTACTTGTCCCACTTGGAACCGCTGTACACCATGCCGCCACCAGCACCGAGTGCGGCGCCGGCAACCGTGGACTTCTTGCCGCCCACGGCAGCACCCAGAAGACCGCCGACAACGCCGGCAGCAAGCATGTTCTGGGCGACCTTCTTGTTGGTCTTCTTGTTGGCGTACTTGCGGGCGTAGTTGTCGCAATAGGCGCGGCTGGCGGCCTGAGCGGTGGAACCCGTGGCAACGACAACCGGGAGGGAAAGCGAGGCAACCATGGCCGCGCTCATGACTGTGGAAATGATCTTCTTCATGGACTTTGCTCCTCGCTGTTTGATCCAGTACCGGCTGAATAACACTGCGACTCTGGCGAAAACATGAACCTGCCGTTCATCTGCCGTTCATGTTCATGGGACCCCAGTCATCGCATTCAGTAGTTCTGGCACAACGCCAGGTTTTATTCCAGCCTTGCGGGAAACCCCGGCGCTCGCAGGTCGGTTCCCAGGGCATCTTCCAGGAGTTTGGCAATCTGGGTGGATTGGGCCCCCCCACCGTAGACCGCCTTGCCCTTCATGAAGGTCTGGTTGGTCATGGAGGCCAGGTCGAGCGGCACCCCGAATTCCTTACCGAATGACATGGCGAAACCGAGGTCCTTGAGGGCCAGGTCCATGGTGAAGGCGATGTCGTAGCTGCCGTTCAGGATGAGCTGGCCTTCGGTCTCGTGCACGAAGCTCGTGCCGCTCGAGGCGGTGATGGCGTGCCATGCCTGGGCGAGGTCCAGCCCGCCGCGCTTCGCCAACATCAGCGCCTCCGCATCGGCGACGAGGTGGATGAAGGCGAGCATGTTGGTGATCACCTTGATGATCGCCGCAGACCCGACGGGACCCATGTGGAATATCTTTTTCCCGATCGATTGCAGGGCCTTGCGCTGGAACTCGAAGAGTTCGCTTTCGCCGCCGACCAGCACCGTGATCTCGCCCCGGGCCGCAAGGTGGACACCGCCCGTCACCGGGCACTCCAGCGTTCTCACGCCCTTGGCCTCAGCCATCTTGGACAGCCGGATCATCTCGTCCCGGCCGTTGGTGGAGTTCTCGAGCCAGGTGCTGCCCGGCTTCAAGGTCTCGAGGATTTGAGTGAGGACCTTCTCGGATACCGCGGGCGACGGAAGGCAGGTGAACACATGATCAACTTGGGCCGCGAGCGCCTGCGGGCTGTCCGCCCAGGTGGCGCCGGCGGCGACGTGCCGCTCGCCCAGTTTCCTGTCGATGTCGTTCACGACAACCTCGAAGCCATTGCGGATGAGGCTCATGGCGAGGTGGCCGCCCAGGTTGCCCAAGCCGATGTAACCGTATTTCATCATTGTCTCCTGACCGGGTTCAGTGCACCGGTTCGTTGGTCATCTCGAGGTGGAGGCGGTCACCGGTGTAGGGATGCGCCAGCGCCACCTCCTCGTTCAGCTCGATGCCGAGGCCGGGCTCGGTGGGCGGGATCACATAGCCCCCCTCCCAGCGAATCGGCTTCTTGAGGATCTGCGAATGGAAGCCGGTCCACGTCTCGATGCTTTCGAGAATGAGGAAGTTCGGCAGCGTGGCAGAGAAGTGGATGTTGGCGGCACCCTCGACAGGGCCGGCATAGAGATGGGGCGCGATCTGCGCGTAATGGGCTTCCGCCATGGCTGCGATCTTCTTCGCTTCCATGAGCCCGCCGACACGGCCCAGCGCCATCTGCAGGATCGAGGCGGCCCGGCATTCGAGCACGCGCGCGAATTCGTATTTCGTGGTCAGGCGCTCACCCGTGGCAACGGGGATCGACGTGCCGCGCGCCACCAGCGCCATTTCCTCGGGCTTCTCAGGCGGCGTCGGCTCCTCGAACCAGAGCGGATCGAATTGCTCGATCTTCTTGGCGAAGCGGATGGCGCCCGAGGCGGTGAACTGGCCATGGGTTCCGAACAGCAGGTCCGCCTTGTTGCCGACGGCCTCACGGATCAGTTTGCAGAACTTGACGCAGAGATCGATCGACTCGAGCCCCGGCTGGCGCGGATCGAAGGAGGAATAGGGTGCCGCCGGATCAAACTTGATGCCGGTGAAGCCCATCTTCACGTATTGCGCCGCGCGCTCCGCCGATTGCTCGGCGTTCCAGAAGATCGAGGAGTCCTGCCCCTTGCTCTCGTCGGGGTAGATGTATGTGTAGGAGCGCAGGCGCTCGTGCACCTTGCCGCCCAAGAGGTTGTAGACCGGCTGGCCCAGCGCCTTGCCCTTGATGTCCCAGAGCGCGATCTCAAGACCGGACAGCACGCCCATGAGCGAGACATCGGGGCGCAGCGTGTAGCCGGAGCCATAGACCTTGCGCCACAGCTTCTCGATCTCGAAGGGGTTCATGCCCTCGACGTAGCGCTGGAAGGTGTCCTCGATCATGGCGGTCATCGCCTTGGCGCCGAAGGTGGCACCGTAGCATTCGCCGATGCCGCTGATGCCGTTGTCGGTGGTGAGCTTCACGAAGGTGAAGTAGCGGCCGCCCCAGCCCGGAGGAGGATTGCCGACGATGAACACTTTCAGGTCCTTGATTTTCATGACGCGCGTTTCCTGCCTTTTCATCAGATTGGCAAAAACCGGAGGCTTCGGGAATGCCCTCCCCCCTGCTTCCCTTTCAGTTTTTTTCACCGATGCAGGGCTTTGAGGATGGCGGCCCATCCCGTAGATAACGGCTTCATGACATTCGACTTCATCATCGTGGGCGCGGGCTCCGCCGGCTGCGTGCTGGCTGACAGGCTTTCCGCCTCGGGCCGCCATTCCGTGCTGGTCCTGGAGGCAGGCGGCAGCGACCTCAGGTTCTACGTCCAGATGCCGCTGGGCTACGGCAAGACCTTCTACGACAAGACCGTGAACTGGCTCTACGCCACCGAGCCCGACCCCGGCCTCAACGGCCAGCGGGACCACTGGCCGCGCGGCAAGGTGCTGGGCGGCTCCAGCTCGATCAACGCCATGGTCTATATCCGCGGCCAGAAAGAAGACTACGAGAGCTGGAAGGCGGCGGGAAATCCCGGCTGGGGATGGGACGACGTGCTTGCGGTCTACAAGGCCATGGAGGACGTGGAGACCGGAGACGCTGCCTGGCACGGCCGCGGCGGGCCTCTTCACGTTACTGACCCGAGCCATGCGGTCCATCCCATGACGCGCGACTACATCAAGTCCTGCGAGGCTGTGGGCCTGAAGTTCAATCGCGACTTCAACGGCGAGACGCAGGAAGGCAGTGGCGTCTATCACACCACCACGAAGGGCGGCCTGCGCCTCTCGGCGGCGCGCGCCTTCCTGCGCCCGGCGATGAAACGCAAGAACGTAACGGTGGAAACAAATGCCTTCGTGACGAAGCTGCTGTTCAAGGGAACGCGCGTCACCGGCGTGGAATACGAGCACGCCGGTGTCCGCAAGACCGCGAAGGCGGGGCGCGAAGTGATCCTCTCGGGCGGTGCCGTCAATTCACCGCAGCTCCTGCAACTGAACGGCATAGGGCCCGCCCCACTTCTGAAGAAGCTCGGGATCGACGTCCGCATCGACCAGCCGAACGTCGGTGAAAACCTCGAGGACCATCTCGGCATCAACTACACCTACCGCATGAGGGTGCCGACGCTGAATGACGAGCTGCGTCCATGGTGGGGCAAGCTCAAGGTCGGGCTTCAGTACATCCTGTTCCGCAGCGGCCCCCTCAGCCTCTCGATCAATCACGGCGGCGGCTTCTTCAAGACCAATCCGGCGTATGACCGGCCGAACATGCAGCTCTACTTCCAGGCCTTCTCCACCCTGAAGCCGAAGGTGGGTGAGCGCCCCATCCTCTCGCCCGATCCCTTCTCGGGCATGTCGATCGGACTTTCCAATTGTCGCCCCACGTCACGCGGCACGATCTTCATCCGCTCCGCCGATCCGAAAGAGCATCCGGTCATCACCCCCAATGCCTTCGGCACGCAACACGACATCGACGAGATGCTGGCGGCCGTGAAATTCATCCGCAAGATCGCCGCTCAGGAACCCCTCAAGAACCTGATCATCGAAGAGCTGCGTCCGGGTCCCGCGATCCAGAGCGACGCCGACCTGATCAACGATTTCAAGCAGCGGAGCGGAACGGTCTATCATCCCTCCTGCACGTGCCGCATGGGACCGGACCCGAAAACATCGGTCGTCGATTCACGTCTGCGGGTTCACGGCGTGCAGAACTTGCGCGTCTGCGATGCCTCGGTCTTCCCCAACCTCATCGCCGGCAACACCAACGCGCCCGCCATGATGGTGGGCTGGAAAGGCGCAGAACTCATTCTGGAAGATGCGAAGTAGATCAGTGGCCGATCTTCACGGCGGCGAAATCCTGCGGATAGACAGGCTCGACGATGTAGTGCGGGATCAATGTCACGTAAGCCTCGCCGTCTGCGATGACGCGGCAGATATCACCTGAGACGGATGTCACGCGGCCTTCGCGGCCATCAGGCACCATGACCTTGTAACCGACCGTGCACCAGTTGTCCTTGGTCGGCGGGATGTAAGGCGTGATGTCACCCTGCGGGTACATTGCCGCCGTTGCGAACAGATAGGCTGCTGTCAATTTTCCCAATTGGCCGCCTCGTGCGTGGTCACTGCCCCAGACAGGGTTAATTTGCCAGCGATTGCGGTGATTTGGCAAGAGGGTCCGGCACGCCGCTCCGGCCCTTGCGGAACTGGCTGGGTGAGAGCCCCGAGCGGCTGCGGAAGGCGCGTGAGAATTCGGCCAAGGTCGAAAAGCCCGCCGCCAGCGAAACATCGCGCACCGGCAGGTGGGAATAGGACAGCAGATGTTCGGCCCGCTCCAGCCGCAGGGCGCGATAGAAGCCCATGGGCCGCGTGCCAAGCTCATCGCGGAACAGCCGCTCCATCTGCCGCACCGAGAGATGCGCAATGCTGGCCAACTGGGCCGCAGACAGGGGCTCCTCGATCTGCTGCTCCATGGCCGAGATGATGGCGAGAAGGCGCGCATCCCCCGTGCCGAAGCGGGTGCGCGCCGAGGCGCGGACCTGCCCCTCCTGCTCGCGCGAACGGAAATGCACGAGCTGGTCGGCCACCAGCACCGAAAGTTCCCGGCCCATCAGGTCTGCGATCCATGCCAGCATCATGTCGATGGCGGCGGCACCACCCGCGCAGGTCATGCGGTCCCGGTCGCGCTCGAACAAGGCCTCCCGCACTTGCACGGCCGGATAGCTTTCGCGGAAGCCCGGCAGACTTTCCCAGTGGCACGTGGCGCGATAGCCATCGAGCACGCCTGCCTCCGCCAGCACGAACGGACCCGTATCGAGACCGGCGAGCAAGACCGTGGCGCGGGCGAGCTTCCGGATCGCGGAGAGCAAGGGCCGCCCTACCCCTGCCTCATGTTCATACGATGCGCAGACCATGGCCATGGCCGGCCGGCCCACATCGGCAAGCCCTCCACTCACCGAAACGGGAATGCCATTTGAGGCTGTTACCGGCTTGCCGTCCGCCGAAATGAAGCGCCAGGAGAAGGCGCCGTTCGCAAAACGGTTGGCCACGCGCAGGGGCTCCATGGCGCCGTAGAGCGCGATCATCGAAAAGCGGGGCACCAGCAGGAAGGTGACGTCAAAACGGGCCATGACGTATTTTGGCAAACTGTGGCGAAAAATGTCAAATCACCTTTTTGCCCCCGGATAGTCTCCGGCCCAATTGGAGGAAGACCATGCAGCCAAAAGTCATCATCACCTGTGCCGTCACCGGCGCAGGCGACACGGTGGGCAAGAGCCCCCATGTCCCCGTCACTCCCGAGGAGATCGCCAATGCCGCCCTTGAGGCCGCAAGCGCCGGCGCCACCGTGGTGCACTGCCACGTTCGCGACCCCAAGACAGGCAAGGGCTCGCGCGACACGAACCTCTATCGCGAGGTGATGGAGCGCATCCGGGCGAAGAACAAGACCGTCATCATCAACCTGACCGCTGGCATGGGCGGCGACGTTGTCGTTGGCGACGGCGAGAAGCCGCTCGAGTTCGGACCCGGCACCGATTGCGTGGGGCCGCTGGAACGCCTCGTCCACGTCAAGGAATTGCGCCCGGAAATCTGCACGCTTGACTGCGGCACGCTGAACTTCGGCGACGGCCAGTCGATCGTGGTGCAGACGCCGACGCAGCTGCGCAAGCAGGCGGAACTGATCAAGTCCTACGGCGTGAAGCCCGAAATGGAAATCTTCGACTCGGGCAATCTCTGGTTCGCCAACCAGTTGGTGAAGGAAGGCCTGATCGCGGATCGGCCGCTCTATCAGCTCTGCCTCGGCATTCCGTGGGGCGCGCCCTACAACACCGAGACCATGGCCTATCAGAAGAGCCAGTTGCCCGAGAACGCCATCTGGGCCTCCTTCTCCATCGGCCGCAACCAGATGCAGGCGGTGGCACAGGCCGTGCTGCTCGGCGGCCATGTGCGCGTCGGCCTCGAAGACAATCTCTGGCTCGAGAAGGGTGTGCTCGCCACCAACGGCGCGCTCGTCGAGAAGGCGGTGAAGATCATCGAACTGCTCGGCACCAAGGTGGCGACACCGGACGAAGGCCGCGAGATCCTGGGGATCACGAAATGAAGATCAAGACCGTTGGCATCGCCGGAACCGGCCTCATCGGCGCAGGCTGGGCCGCCCGTCTCCTCTTCCGCGGCTTCGACGTCATTGCCTACGACGTCTCGCCCGCCGCCGAAGAGAGGCTGAAGGCGCAGATCAAGACGGCCTGGCCATCGCTGGAAGCGCTGCTCGGCAAGCCGAAGAAGAAAGGCAAACTCACCTTCACCACCGATCTTTCCCACATGGCCTCGAAGTCCGACTTCATCCACGAGGCGGCACCGGAACGGGAAGATCTCAAGATCAAGCTGTTCAGGGACATCGATGCGGCGGCGCGGCCTGATGTCGTCATCGCCTCGTCGTCCTCCGGCTTCCTGCCCACCAACCTGCAGAGCCAGTGCAAGCATCCCGAACGCGTGATCATCGGCCACCCCTTCAACCCGGTCTATCTGCTGCCGCTCGTGGAAACCGTGCCGGGCGAGAAGACCTCGGCTGAAGCCATGGATCGTGCGGGGGAATACTTCGAGGCGATCGGCATGCAGGTGCTCCGCCTCAAGAAGGAGATCATGGGCTACATCTGTGACCGCCTTCAGGAAGCGCTGTGGCGCGAGGCGCTGCATATCCTCAACAAGGACATCGGCACCACTGGCGACATCGACGATTCGATCGTCTACTCCGCCGGCATGCGCTGGGCCTTCATGGGCTCGTTCCTCACTTATCACGTGGCGGGCGGCCCCGGCGGCATGCGCGACTTCATCAAGCAGTTCGATCCCACGCTGGAACTGGACTGGACCGACCTCAAGTTCCCGAAGTGGAACGCCGCCCTCGAGACCCGGCTGGTGGAAGGCTGCGAGGCCCAGGCCGCAGGCCGTTCCGTGCGCGAGATCGAAGCCAAGCGCAACGCCATCCTCGTCGACATGATGAAGCTCTTCAAGAAACACAAGATCGGCGCCGGCCTTGTGCTGGAGCGGGAAATGAAGGCAAAGAAGAAGCCCGCCGCGCGCAAGAAGAAGTAAGCCCCGCGCGCCGCCAAGGGAGGGAAACCATGCCGCAACGTGTCATGATCACCGCCGCCGCCAGCGGCATCGGGCGTTCCATCGCCAAGGCTTTCCACGAGGATGGCGCGCAGGTCCACATCTGCGACGTCAACGAGGCAGCCCTCGCAGCCTTCCGCGAGGAGTTCCCCGATATCGCCGCAACGCATGTGAACGTGACCTCCGAGGCGGAGATCGAGAACTGGTTCGACGAGGCGCTCGATGATCTGGGCGGCCTCGACGTGATGGTGAACAATGCCGGCATCAAGGGCCCCACCGCGCCCGTGGACGACATCGACTTCGCGGACTGGCGCGAGTGCCTCTCCGTCGGCATCGACAGCTACTTCCTCTGCGCCCGCAGGGCCGCACCCCTGCTCAAGGACCAGAAATCGGGCACGATCATCAACCTCTCCTCCACCGCCGGCCTCTTCGGCTTTGGCAACCGCACGCCCTATGCGGCGGCGAAGTGGGCGGTCGTGGGCTTCACCAAGTCTCTCGCCATCGAACTCGGGCCCTACAAGTGCACCGCCAACGCCATCTGCCCCGGCACGGTGCGCGGCGACCGCATCAACCGCGTGATCCAGGGCGAGGCGGACATCCGCGGTATGCCCTTCGAAGTCGTGGCCAAGCAGATGGTGGGCGGACAATCCATCGAACGCTTCGTCGAGCCCGAGGAGATCGCCGACCTCGCCCTCTTCCTTGCCTCCCCCGCCGCCAAGATGATCAACGGCCAGGCCATCGCTGTCGATGGCCACACCGAAACCTTCCACATCAGGTAAGCCTCATGGATTTCTCCCTCAGCGACGAACAGCAGATGATCATCAAGACGACGCGCGATTTCGTCGTCAATGAACTCTATCCCCACGAAGCCGAGATCGAGGAAACCGGCGTGCTCCGGCACGACCTCCGCGACGCGCTGAAGAAGAAAGCGATCGAGGCGGGGCTCTATGCCGCCAACATGCCTGCGGAGGTGGGGGGCGCTGGCCTCGATACGCTAACATGGGTGCTTTACGAAAAGGAACTGGGCAAGGCCAACTATGCCCTGCATTGGACCTGCGTGGCGCGGCCCTCCAACATCCTCATGGCCTGCAATGCCGAGCAGCGGGAGAAGTATCTCTTTCCGGCGATCCGCGGCGAGGCCGGCGACTGCCTTGCCCTCACCGAACCCGGCATCGGCTCGGACCTGCGCGGCATGAAGACCTTTGCGAAACAGGATGGCGACTGGTTCGTGATCAACGGCACCAAGCACTTCATCAGCCACGCCGACGAGGCGACGTTCTGCATCCTCTTTGCCGCCACGGGTGAGGAAGACACACCGCGCGGCAAGAAGAAGCTGATCACCGCGTTCCTCGTCGACAAGGATACGCCGGGCTTCACCACCCGCATGGGCTACAAGAACGTGAGCCATCGCGGCTACAACAACTGCATCCTCGAATTCACCGATTGCCGGGTGCACAAGTCGCAGGTTCTGGGCGAGATCCACAAGGGCTTCGAAGTGGCGAACGACTGGCTGGGTGCCACCCGCCTGCAGGTCGCCGCCACCTCCATCGGCCGGGCCGAACGCGCGCTTGAACACGCCAAGCAGTATGCGGTGGACCGCGTGCAGTTCGGCCAGCAGATCGGCAAGTTCCAGGGCGTCTCGTTCAAGCTCGCCGACATGGCGCTCGAACTTAAGGCGGCGGAACTGCTCACCCTCGAGGCCGCGTGGAAGTTCGACAACAAGACCGTGACCGACATGGACATGGCCATGGCGAAACTGAAGGCCACCGAGATGCTCGCCTTTGTCGCCGATGAAGCGATCCAGATCCACGGCGGTATGGGCCTGATGAGCGACCTGCCGCTGGAACGAATCTGGCGCGATGCCCGCGTGGAGCGCATCTGGGAAGGCACCAGCGAAATCCAGCGCCACATCATCAGCCGCGCCCTGCTGCGCCCGCTGGGCGGCTGACGGACGTTCGCATGTCGCTCAAGCAACTGATTTTCCCGCGCTCGATCGCCTTTGTCGGCGGCAATGAATGCGAGATCGCCATCCGGCGCACCATGGAACTGGGCTTTGCCGGCAAGATCCATGCGATCCACCCGAAGCGCGAGCAGCTCGCCGGTATCGCCACCAAGCGGTCGGTGGCGGAGATCGGTGAACCGGTCGATGCCGCCTTCGTGGCGGTGAAGCGCGAGCCCACCGTGGAGGTCGTGCGCGAATTGCGTGACCTCGGCTGTGGTGGCGCGGTGATCTATGCTGCGGGCTTCGCCGAGGCGGGCGACGTGGCCCTGCAGAACGAATTGATCAAGGCGGCGGATGGCATGCGCCTGATGGGGCCCAATTGCTACGGCTTCGTCAATGTTCTCGCCAATGCCGCGCTCTGGCCGGATGAGCACGGCATCAAGCCCGTCAAAAAGGGCGTCGCCATCATCACCCAGTCCGGCAACATCGCCTGCAACCTCACCTTCACGAAGCGCGCACTGCCGCTTGCTGCCGTGTTCACCATCGGGAACCAGGTGGATGTGGACATGGCAGCGATGGTCGCCGAGCTTGCAGATGACGAACGTATCTCGGCCATAGGCCTCCATGTGGAGGGGCTGAAGGACGTTGCCGCCTTCGCCCGCGCCTGCGAAACCGCCCGCGCCGCACAGAAGCCCGTGGTGGTGCTCAAGACCGGCCGCTCCGAACAGGGTGCCAAGGTGGCGCTGAGCCACACCTCGTCGCTGGCAGGCGCCGACACGCTCTACGATGCACTGTTCGAGCGCCTGGGCGTGGCCCGCATGACCTCGATCACCGCCTTCGTCGAGACGCTGAAGTTCCTGCACTTCGGCGCAACGGGTGGCGGCAGGCTCGTCTCGCTCTCCTGCTCCGGCGGTGAAGCGGCACTTGCAGCCGATCTCTCTGTCGGACGCGGCGTCTCGTTCCCGCCGTTTGATCCGGTCACGAAAGAAAAGGTCTCGGCGACACTCAACGAATTCGTCTCGATCGACAATCCGCTCGACTACCACACCTTCATCTGGAACCAGGAAGAGAAGCTCACCAACACCTTCACCGCCGTGCTCTCGGGCGGCTTCGATGTGGGCATGCTCATCCTCGATACGCCGACTCAGGCCCACCTCAACCCGGCGGCGTGGCTGAAGACGGCGCGCGCCTTCAAGGTCTCGGCCCTCGCCAACAACGCCCGCGCAGCGGTCGTCGCTACACTTCCCGAATGCCTGCCGCTGGACCTCGCCGACGATCTGGTGGCGGATGGCATCGCCCCCATGTTCGGGCTGGACGATGCCCTCACCGCCTTCGAGGCCGCCGCGAAGATCGGCGCCAACTGGGCCCGCACGGACAAGCTCCCACCCGTATCGTCGCCCAAAGCCAGCGTCGGAGAGGCGAAGACCCTGAGCGAGATCGAGGCGAAGGCGCTGCTCAAGTCGCACGGGCTCAGCGTGCCGCAGGGCCGCGAATGCAGCATTGCCGATGCGCCCGGTGTGGCCGCAGAGATCGGCTTTCCGGTCACCCTCAAGGTCTCTTCCGCAGCCATCGCCCACAAGACGGAAGCGGGCGGCGTGAAGCTCAACCTCACGAGCAAGGACGAGGTCGCCGCGGCGGCCCACTCCATGGCGCATCTTTCTGACAAGGTGCTGGTCGAACGCATGGTCAAGGGCGCCGTGGCCGAACTCATCATCGGTGTGAACCGCGATCCGCAATTCGGGCTTGCCCTCGTGATCGGTGCGGGTGGCGTGCTGACCGAACTCCTCAAGGACTCCTCTGCCCTGCTTCTCCCCACCTCGCGAGCGGAGATCGAGCGCGCCGTGAAGGGCCTCAAGGTCTGGACACTGATCGAAGGCTTCCGCGGCAAGTCCGGTGACCGCGAGGCCGTGTTCCGCGCCATCGAAGCCGTGGCAGCCTTTGCCGCCGCCGCAGGTCCGGCGCTCGATGAACTTGACGTCAATCCCCTGCTCGTCCTCCCGGACGGCGCAGTTGCAGTCGATGCCCTGATCCGCATGAGGCCCATAACATGACCAACCCAATCAAGACCGAGCGCCGCGGCGCTGTTCTCGAAGTGACGATCGATCGCCCCAAGGCGAACGCCATCGATGCTGCCACAAGCCGCATCATGGGCGATGTCTTCGCCAGCTTCCGCGACGATCCCGAGCTGCGCGTCGCCATCCTCACCGCCACGGGTGAGAAATTCTTCTGCCCGGGCTGGGACCTGAAAGCCGCTGCCGCTGGCGAAGCACCGGACGTGGATTACGGTGTTGGCGGCTTTGGCGGCCTGCAGGAACTGAAGGGCCTCAACAAGCCGGTCATCTGTGCCGTGAACGGCCTCGCCTTCGGCGGCGGCTTCGAGATCATGATCTCCTGCGACATCATCATCGCGGCCGAGCATGCCACCTTCGCGCTGCCCGAGATCAACTCCGGCACGGTGGCGGATGCCGCCACCATCAAGCTGCCGCGCTTCATTCCCTATCACGTGGCGATGGAACTGCTCTTCACCGGGCGGCGCATCGACACCGCGGAAGCAAAGCAGTGGGGCATCATCAACGAGGTGGTGCCGGCGGACCAGCTCATGACCCGCGCCCGCGCCGTGGCGGCACAGCTCGCCGAAGGGCCGCCGCTCGTCTACGCCTGCATCAAGGAGATCGCGCGCGAGACCATGCACCTTCCCATCCATGAGGCCTTCCACATGGTGACGAAGCGCAAGCTCAAGACAGTGGACGTGCTGTATTCTTCCGAAGACCAGCTCGAAGGTGCGCGCGCCTTTGCGGAGAAGCGGAAGCCCGTGTGGAAGGGCAAGTAAGCGCCTTCGCAACCGCAAAAGAAAATGGCCGCGCCCGTTGGGGCTGCGGCCATTTCAGTTTGGCGGGGAGTGTATCCGCCGGATGGGGTATCTGATCGGGACGATCAGTTGCCGCCGAAGTGCGAAGAGAGAGCGACCTGGACGTAGGTCTTCTCCAGCATGCGCTGGGCTTCGACGTCGGTGGTGAAGGCCTTGCGGAGGACCTGGGCGGTGCGGGTGAGGAGCTTCATGGGGTTAACTTTCTTTAACTAATGTTGATGATGATCATATAGATCATTGTGATTCAAAGGGGAAACGACTAATTCTTTCAGCATCTTCAAATTACGTTTGAAGATAGAAGCGGATCAGCCATGATAGAAATTTTTCCCGGACTGCGCTCCCTGCGGGCCTTCGATGCTGCAGCCACCACCCTGAACTTCACCCGGGCCGCCGAGGTGCTGGGGGTAACACCGGCGGCAATCAGCCACCAGATCAAGGAGTTAGAGGCCGTCGTGGGGGTACCGCTGTTCAGCCGGACGAGCCGGTCCATGGCCCTCACCCGCCAGGGAGAAATTCTCCATACCGCAGCGCACGAGAGTCTGGAGGTGCTGAGCCGGGCCCTCATCCGGATCAAACGGATGGAAAACCGGAAACAGATACGGGTCTCGGCCTCCCCCTCCCTTGCGGCCAAATGGCTGGTGCCCCGGCTGGACCGCTTTCTGGCCATGCACCCAGGCGCGGACGTCCGGGTCGACGTCTCCCATGCGGCGGTCGACTTCGACCGCGAGGATGTGGATGTGGCGATTCGCTTCGGCGAAGGCCGGTATGCGGGCCTCCGTTCGGCGATGCTGTTCCAGGACAACGTCTTCCCGGTGTGCAGCCCCAAGATCATCACCAAGGAACGCCCGCTCAAAACCCCGCGCGACCTCCTGCGCTACACCCTCATTCACCTCGACTGGGAAGCCCAGGGCTCCCCGTGGCCGAACTGGAAGATGTGGATGAAGGCGGCGGGCATCAATGATTTCGATGACAGCGCCGGACTTCACTTCGGCCAGACCTCCTACGCGGTGCAGGCGGCCATCGACGGGCTGGGCGTGGCGCTGGGCGATTCGAACCTCGTGGCCGACGACCTTGCGGCCGGGCGGCTGGTGAAACCCTTCGAGCTTTCGCTGCGGGCGCCCAAGTCCTTCGCCTACTTCATCATCACCCGGCTTGATACGAGCGACGCGCCGCTGGTCGATGCCTTCCGCGACTGGTGCATGAGCGAAGCCAAGGCGACCGAGAACCGCCTCGCCGCCAATCATCCGGAGCAGCCGGCGGCGTGAAATCTCACTCTGGCGCCAGCGCCGGATGCGAATCGAATACGCCCGTCGGCATCTGCTCGTAGTCGATGACGGCGCCCGTCATCATCTGGGCAGGCGGCGAGACGAGGAACTGGCACAGCCCCGCCACGTCCTCCGCCTTCTGCAGGCGGCCGAAGGGCATGCGCTTGCCGATCACCTCGGCCCAATTCTCCGGCATCTTGTGGAAGGTGGTCTGCAGCCGGTGTTCGCCATCGGTCGCTACCCAGCCGAGATTGACGGCGAAGACGCGGATGCCCTCGCGCTTCCAGGCATTCGCCGCATTGCGCGACAGCACGACGAGCGCCGCCTTCGACGCCGCATAGACGCCGAGATTGGGCGGGCCGCCGTAGGAGAGCATGGAAGCGATGTTGATCACCACGCCGCCTCCGGCCTTGCGCATCTCCTTCGCCGCTGCCTGCATCATGAAGGTGGCCGCCTTCACGTTCACATCGAACATCTTGTCGAAGGCTTCGGGCGTCACCTCGTCGATGGACCAGCGCTCGGTATTGCCGGCGGCATTCACCAGCACGTCGACACGGCCAAAGCTCTTCACCGCAAGATCGACGGCGGCCTTCGGAGTCGCGGCGGCAGTAAGGTCGGCGGCGAGCACGGCACACTTGTCCTTGCCCAGCGCCGCCTGAACGGTTGCGAGGCCATCGGCATTGCGGTCCACCAGCACGCAGCCGGTGAAATCATGGGCGAGGAAGGATCGCGCGATGGCGGCTCCAAGACCTTGTGCTCCGCCTGTGATGATTGCCACGCGTCCCATGTTTTCCTCGCATTTTTCTTGTTCTCGGTGGCGCCCACGATGCGAAAAAGGCCCCGGTGCGTCAAGCACCGGAGCCTCGCGACATCAGACGTGCTGCCGTCCTCAGTCGGTGAGCGTGATGCGCGTGCGCTTCAGGCCGTAGCGGTGCACCAGCGCGTAGAGCTTCGCGGCATTGGCCGGATGCAGGCGCACGCAGCCATGTGAAGCGGGGCGGCCGAGATTACGGATGTAGCCGGTGCCATGGATGGCATAGCCGCCATGGAAGAACACCGAGTTCGGCATCGGCGAGTTGTCATACTTGCGCGAGTAGTAGACCTTGGCGGTGCGGGTGACGCCGAAGCTGCCGCGCGGCGTGTAGTAGCCCTTGCGTGCCGTGGACACGCGCCAGAAGGCATAGGGGAAGCCGTTCACCATCACCGACATGGTCTGCGAGCCGATGTCGATGTGGACGCGGACGGCCGGGTTTGCAGGCGCCGCCTCGACCGTGGTGAAGGTGATGGCGACCGCCGCCATGAGAGCGACGATGACGGACAGAATTTTCTTCATGTGATTGTTCCCCAGTTAGCCCCTCAATGACGGTCATCTGTATCCGATATCTGCACAGATGACCAGTTCCCGTTCGACGTGCAGAGGACAACCGGCGGGGGCCGCATGACGGGCCACATCACGGATTGCGCTCACCTTGCACACGCCCGGCTCGCAGGTGCGTGCCGTTGCGTGTCTGGGGTCAGTCGAACAGGAACTCCCGTCCGACCTTCACACGCCTCTCTCCGCCGTAGGAGACAATATCAGCCGTGGCATAGGTCTCGGTCAAGGTGGCAGGCAGGAAGGAACCAGTTCCCACCATGTTGAGGGGTGCGCGCGCCGCCCCCATGATCTGGCACTTCTCCGGGTTGAAGCCGGAAGAGCCCACGATCTGCGCATCCGGATAGCCGGCATTGTCGAGGGCCAGGCGGGCATGGATGATCGCCGCCACCGAGACGCCCTTGCCGAAGAGGATGCGGCGCACCTTGTCGACGAGGATGTTGCCGGGGTCCAGCTGGAAGGCGCGGCCGCCCAGCACCTGTTCCACGATGTTGTACTCGCCTGAGACCTTGAGCCAGTGGCCGACCACATCCACCGACTTCTCGTAGTCGAGGCCTTCCGAGAAGCGACCGCCGTGGGTATCGAGGCGGATGCCGAAGGACTTGCCCTCCTTGTCGAGCTTCTGCTCCTTGTAGAACCAGCGGGCGCAGCGGAGCGAATCCGTGATCTCGTGGCCGGTGTAGTCGACGAGTGCAGTGAGCGACTTCGCTTCGGGAATGGTGTCGTGGAAGAGCTTCATGGCGGCGAGCACGTCGCCACCGGTGTAGCCCACGAGTGCGTGGGGCATGGTGCCCATGCCGCCGCCTGCACCGAAGAAGGGCGCAGTCGAGATCCTGCGAGGAACCGATGAAGCCCTTGGCCTTGGCGTTGTGGCGGCGCGCCGCGACCGAGCCCACCATGGCGCCATAGGCCGCGAGGATGTTCATCTCCGCGCCCGAGGCGTGGCGGGCGTGCATGTCCATGAATCCTGAGTCCGGCATGGCGAGGCACATCTCGTAGGCGTTGTTGGCGCAGACGCACGGAAAGCCGATCTTCTGCAGCAGCACGGTTTCCACTTCCGAGAGCTTCTTCATGGAGCCGGTGATTTCCATGAGCTTGCGTTCAGAGGGCACCACCTCGCCTTCCTGCACGAGACGGCGGATCTTCACGTCGGGCACCAACGCGCGGGCGAGCCGGATCGCAGGTTCAAGAGCCGCAACGACACGACGGCGCATGAACACCGCGAAGGTCACTTCCGTGTCGCCATGGGCCGCGACGATACGCGAGGTGTTGGTGAAATACTTGTCGGTCTGGGCCTCGAGCGGGCCTGCCGCGTGGACGAGCGCAATCAGCTTGTCGAGAATGGCGGCATGCGCGGGGTTCAGCGTGGTGTCGGGCTTGTCCATGACAAGGCTTTTCGCCCGAATGGCCGGGGCCGTCAAATGGAAGGATGGGCGCGCGGCCGGGTCCGGGGTGCGAGAGATGGGTCTCTCCTCTTCCCGTCATGGCCCACGCATGAACGGGACTGTGGCTTCACAATCGTCACCCCCGCGAACGCGGGGGCCCAGCTTCCTTTGCCAAAGCTGGATTCCGGCTCGCGCGCGACATCTCGCTTTCGCTCGATCAAGGCGCGCGTCCGGAATGACGGAAGAATAGATAGACCTTTGACTTCAGCCCTTCAGGCTGGCCTGGAACGATGCCGTGCCCATGCGCATGAGTTCGGTATCGGTGGGGCCGGCGAGGAAGGTGAAGCCGATCTCGGCATAGGCCTTCACGCCATCGGCGGTGCCGGCAAAGGCGGCGGCGATGAGCTTGTGCTTCTTCGCTGCAGCGACGACCTTCTTCATGGCGTCGAGCGTGCCTTGCCCCAGACGGTCGATCTTGGCGCCGTTCGACAGCGCAATCGAGAGATCGCTCGGGCCGACGAACAGGCCATCAAGGCCCGGCACGGCGGCAATCGCCTCCACGTTGTCGAGGGCTTCCTGCGTCTCGATCATGGCGAGCACGAGGGTCTCGTGATTGGCCTGCTTGAGATAGTCGCCAGCGCTCACGCCCGCCGACTGCAGCATGGTGTAACCGCCCCAGGAGCGCTGCCCCACGGGCGGATACTTCGCGGCCTTCACCAGCGCCTTCACCTGCTCCACCGAATTGGTCATCGGCGCGATCACGCAGGCCGCGCCCATGTCGAGGGCGGAGTTGACGATGCCGGGATCATTCCAGCGTACACGCATGATCGACGGCACACCCACGGCATTGATGGCGGCCACCATCTGCGCGGCCTCGCCCATGTCGATCGTCGAGTGCTGCAGGTCGAGGGCAACGGCGGGAAAGCCGAGCCGGGCGATCTGCCCGGCAAGCTGTGCGCCGGGCGTGCCTACCCACGGGAAGATGAGCAGCTCGCCCGTGGCCAGCCGCTTGCGAAGCGCGAAGGAAGCACCCGACACCGGCGTCAGCCCTGTGCCTTGATCTGCTGGATCGCCTCGGCCATCAGTTCGTCCATGGTGCGGCGGATTCTGATGCTCTGACTGGCTCACGTTCTTGGCGGTGAAGTCCTTCAGCACCTTGCGCACCACGTCATCATCGCCCGCCTCTTCGAAATCGGCGGCGACGACTTCCTTGGCGTAGGATTCGGCGGCAGCGCCCGAGAGGCCCAGCTTCTCGGCAGCCCAGAGACCCAGCAGCTTGTTGCGGCGGGCGGTGGCCTTGAAGCGGAGTTCCTCGTCGTGGGCGAACTTCTTTTCGAAGCTCTCCTCGCGCTTGTCGAATGTCGTCATCGTGTGTCTCCCAGATATGGCCTCCCCATAGCATGAGGCAGCGGCAAATCAATTTCCGATTTCGTAATGTCGATTCCCCTTTTCAAGGCAGGGACTTGGGCGCTTCCGGTACCCTCGTGGCGGGCCACCCTGCCCTGCCCCCGGAAGCCCAGGCCGAAGGCCCCGAACCCCGCCCTGAATCATCGCCGTTGTGCGCCGCAGCATTCTGCCCTATAGGGCGCAGCGAGTTTTTCCACCCCACCCCATATTCCATGTGTGTCAGGCCCCTGCCGTGGTAAACGTCGGGCCAGTGCGCGTCCCGGGCCAGAGGCCTGTCCGGGGCACACCGCGCCAGTTACAAGAAGGCAGAGAGCGTCTTTGAGGATTTACAGAATGAACAACAAGCGCACCCGCATCTACGAGGGCAAGGCCAAGATCCTGTACGAGGGTCCGGAGCCCGGCACCGTGGTTGTGCATTTCAAGGATGACGCCACTGCTTTCAACGCCGAGAAGAAGGCGGTGATCGAGGGCAAGGGCGTGCTCAACCAGCGCATCTCCGAATACCTCTTCACCAAGATCAACGAGATGGGCTTGCCCACCCATTTCATCCGCTCGCTCAACATGCGCGAACAGCTTGTGCGCGAAGTGGAGATCATTCCGCTCGAAGTGGTGGTGCGCAATGTCGCCGCCGGCTCGATCTCGAAGCGTCTCGGCATCGAGGAAGGCAAGCAGCTGCCGCGCTCGATCATCGAGCTCTACTACAAGAACGACAAGCTCGGCGATCCCATGGTGACGGAAGAACACGTGACCGCCTTCGGCTGGGCCACGCCCCAGGAGATGGACGACATCGTCCACATGGCCGTCCGCATCAATGATTTCCTCTCCGGCCTTTTCCTCGGCATCGGCATCCGCCTCGTCGACTTCAAGCTGGAGTTCGGCCGCTACTACGAGAACGACATGATGCGCGTGGTGCTGGCCGACGAGATCAGCCCCGACAACTGCCGCCTCTGGGATCTCGAAGACCAACGACAAGCTCGACAAGGACCGCTTCCGCCGCGACATGGGCGGGCTGGTGGAGGCCTATCAGGAAGTGGCCAAGCGCCTCGGCATCATCCAGCAGGGCGAGATCGTGGAACGCAGCCTCAAACTTGTGAAGAACGACTGACCATGAAAGCGAAGATCAAAGTCACCCTCAAGACCGGCGTTCTGGACCCTCAGGGCAAGGCGATCGAAGGCGCGCTTGGTTCGCTGGGCTTCGACGGCGTCAACGGCGTACGCCAGGGCAAGTACTTCGAGATCGAGCTGGCAGAGACCGATCGCGCCAAGGCGGAAGCCCAAGTGAAGGCCATGTGCGAGAAGCTCATCGCCAACACGGTGATCGAGAACTACGCCATCGAGCTGGGGTAGAAAAGATGCGTCACCGCTAGCGAAGGCGGGGGCCCAGCTGCTTCTTTCGCACATATGATCGACCCAAGCTGGATTCCGGCTCGCGCGCGACATCTCGCTTACGCTCGATCAAGGCGCGCGTCCGGAATGACGGGATGAAATAGTCGTCCGAGTTACTCCGTCACCCCCGCGAAGGCGGGGGCCCAGCTGCTTCTTTCGTACATCAATCCACCAAAGCTGGATTCCGGCTCGCGCGCGGCATCTCGCTCGCGCTCGATCGAGGCGCGCGTCCGGAATGACGGCATAGGAGCAATTGCGATTGCGCCCTACATCCCCACGCGCTTGCGTGGCGGTGGGCGGGGCGGCATCGGTTCGAAGATGTCTTCATCCTCGTCGAAAGCGCGGAGCGGCGGCTCGCCCTCCTCGGCCTCATCGTCCTCATACAAATCGTCGTCATCATCCTCGTCTTCATCCCCATCGCCGAGCGACGGCGCGCGGCGGGCGTGGCGGCGCGACTTGCGCTGCACCGGCACGGGTGCGGCCATCCGGTAGAGAATGAGGCCCAGCAAGGCGAGCACGATCGAGCCCGTCATGAAGAGGAGCGAGCGCACGAGGTCGCCCCAGGTGATGTCCGTCTTCACGTCGTTGAGGCGGTTGGGATTGACGTAGATCATCACCTTGCCGCCCTGGGCCAGCTTCTCGGGATCGAAGGCGGAGGTGGGCAGCTTCACCTTCTGCTCGAGGCCGCTCGCCTGATAGGAAAGCGTCACGGTGCCGGCGCGCACCACCTTGAAGGCCTGGCCGGAATTGTTGCTGAGAAGTGAGCCCGCTGCGTCGCAGTCCATCGAGGTGATGGTTTCGCCCGCGCCGCCTTGTGCCTTGCCGGTGACATCGCAGTGCTCGTCGAGTTCCGTGATGGTGGCGGATACGTCCATGTAGAACTTGATCTGCGATTGGCGGAAGGCCAGCAGGCCGACGATGCCGAGGGCCGAAACCACGCCCACCAGCACGAGCACGAGCGCAAGCTTCTGCACGCCGGTGAGAGGCATGGCCCGCCGCCGCCGAAAGCGCTTCAAGATGCCCTCTCGGGCCATGACAACCGACCTTTTCCGCCCCCGGAGAGACCCGCGCTTTACTCCGGAATTCCTTGGCGGAAAACCGTGAAGTTCCCACTTTGTGAATCCCCCGTGATCCGCTAAGCGAAGCGCCAGAATTTCCCGGGCCTTCGGGCCTTTTTCCCACGGATGCCAGTACCATGAAATCCGCCGTCATCGTCTTCCCCGGAATCAACCGCGAGCGCGACATGATGCGCGCACTCGAATCAACGACGGGGGTGAAGCCGGTCGCCGTGTGGCACACGGAAACCGCGTTGCCGAAGGTCGATCTCGTGGTCGTGCCGGGCGGCTTCTCCTATGGCGACTACCTGCGCTGCGGGGCCATCGCGGCACGTTCACCCATCATGGCAGATGTGAAGGCCAAGTCTTTGAAGGGACTGAAGGTTTTTGGTGTCTGCAACGGCTTCCAGATCATCACCGAAGCGGGTCTCCTGCCCGGTGCCCTGGTGCGGAACGCAAGCCTGCACTTCGTCTGCCGCGAAGTGAAGCTGCGCATCGAGAACAACACGACGTGGTTCACCAACCGCATGGCCAAGGGCAGCACCGTCTCCTGCCCCGTTGCCCACGGCGAAGGCAACTATCTCTGCGACCCCGAGACACTGAAGCGCCTCGAGGGCGAGAACCGGGTGGTCTTCCGCTATGCCGACGGCACCAATCCCAACGGCGCCACCAATGACATCGCCGGGATCATGAACGAGGCCGGCAACGTCATCGGCATGATGCCGCATCCGGAAAACATGATCGAGCCCATCCACGGCAAGACCGACTGCCGCCCCCTCTTCGAGGGCCTGCTCGCGGCGTAACGCTTCGGCAACCGTGACATCCGTTAAGACTCCCGAAAGCTCGAATTTTAGCGGTTCCTGACGCTGCCCGTGGCAGAACAGCCTGAGGTTACGTGAGGCTTCTGCACATGACAAAATTCATCTCGAAATTGCTCGGCCGCAAGAGCGACGCTGCAAACGAGGCCGAAGCATCGGCCGCGCAGCAGCGGCTTTTGGCCCGTGTTGCAAGGGTTTCTGCGCCACAGGCCAATGCCGCCAAGGGCGGTTAACAAAACGTTTCGAGCCAATCTTTCCCAAAACTCAAGCTCCGCGGTTAACAGGTCCTGAACCTCGATCGGTGTTAACGGTAGATTAACACGATCAAATAGGGCCCAATGCAACCACACGCCGGTGACGGTGTGGGACGGCGAAAAAAGTTGGAGCAAGTTGGAGAGAGAGATGTTCCAGAACCTTTTCAAGCGTAACCGCGAAGAACCCGAGATCGACGAGAACCTCGTGAACTCGACCCAGCGGCTGATGGGCCGCATGGAGACGATGCTGGAAGACATGGCGATGCAGGACAACCTGCGCAGCATCCGCTTCGCAACCGTCGACACCACCCCGAGTTACTACCGCTGACGCACCACGACCATCGGGCCCGGGATTGGTCTCGTCGCCCGCTGGCCCTGGCACAGGGATCCGGCTTCAGTCGCCGTCCCAGCCGCCCCTGTGCCAGGGAGGCCTTTCCTGACTGTTTGACCACCGGAGTTTCTCCGGGCGATATGCGAAAAGGAATATGCCCATGAAAATGCTCACCCTTTGGGCCTGCCTCGATCCTGCAGAGCGGCCCTGCGAAACACCCGCCCCCAAGGCGCTGGCCTGGAAGGAAGCTTGGCAACAGTCCTTAGGAAGCCGCGACGCCGGCGGTGGACAAACAACCGCAGGTGAAAAATCCACCCTGCGCCATACTGGCACTTGAAATTGGTCCCGAGGCCCTATACGTAACCGACGCCATTACATTAAACATTGGAGTTGCTTACCATGGCCTACAACGTCGCCGTCATCATCGGCAGCCTTCGCAAGGACAGCTTCACCCGCAAGGTGTTCAACGCCGCCAGCAAACTGGCCCCCTCGACCCTGAAGTTCGAGGTCGTCGAGATCGGCAACCTGCCGCTCTTCAACCAGGACACCGAAGCGGGCGACGCCGCCGTGAAGGCCTTCCGCGACAAGATCGCCGCCGCCGACGCCGTTCTCTTCGCCACGCCCGAGCACAACCGCTCGGTCCCGGCCGCCCTCAAGAACGCCCTCGACTGGGCCTCGCGCCCGTGGGGCCAGAGCAAGTGGGGTGGCAAGCCTGCCGCCATCATTTCGACCTCGATCGGCAACATCGCGGGTTTCGGCGCCAACCATCACCTGCGCCAGACGCTGGCCTTCCTCAACATGCCGACCCTCGGCCAGCCGGAAGCCTATGTCGCCAACGCCAATACGGTGGTCGATGACAAGGGCGAGATCGTCGCCGCCTCGAAGGACTTCTTCACCGGCTTCTTCGCCGCCTTCGCCGACTTCATCAAGAAGCACAAGTAAGCCGTTTCATCCGGCTTGCCAGCCCGGCGGGAGCACGCTTCCGCCGGGTTTTTTTGTCCACGCGCACCACCCTTCCGCCGTCATGCCGGACGCGCATCCCACCTTCCCCTCCGTCATTCCGGACGCGCGCCTTGATCGAGCGTCAGCGAGATGTCGCGCGCGAGCCGGAATCCAGCTTCTTGCGGGGTGGAGGCTGAAAGCTGGGCCCCCGCCTTCGCGGGGGTGACGGCCAGAATAGTGGTGCTTCAACAGCCCCAACAATGGGTTTGAGATTCGCCGCGCGCGGCTCTAAAGCCCGCCCATGAGCAGTGCCAAAACCGAACCCAAGATCACCCCCGATGTCGTCAAGGCCCATGGCCTGAAGCCCGACGAATACGACCACTTCGTCAAGCTCCTCGGGCGCGAGCCGAGCTTCACCGAACTCGGCATCTGTTCGGCCATGTGGAACGAGCACTGCTCCTACAAGTCATCAAAGAAGTGGCTCAGGCAACTGCCGACCAAGGGGCCGCGCGTCATCCAGGGCCCGGGTGAGAATGCCGGCGTCGTCGACGTGGGTGATGGGCAGGCCATCATCTTCAAGATGGAGAGCCACAACCACCCCTCCTTCATCGAACCCTATCAGGGCGCCACGACGGGCGTGGGCGGCATCCTGCGTGACGTCTTCACCATGGGCGCCCGCCCCATCGCGGCGGTGAACGCGCTCCGCTTCGGCGCGCCCGATCATCCGAAGACGCGCCACCTCGTGGGCGGCGTGGTTGCGGGCGTGGGTGGCTATGGCAACTCTTTCGGCGTGCCGACGGTGGCGGGCGAAGTGAACTTCCATTCCCGCTACAACGGCAACATCCTCGTGAACGCCATGGCAGTGGGGATCGCCGACACCGACAAGATCTTTTACTCGAAGGCGGAAGGCGTTGGCCTGCCGGTCGTCTATCTCGGCGCCAAGACGGGCCGCGACGGCATCCACGGCGCCACCATGGCCTCGGCCGAATTCGACGACAAGGCCGAAGAAAAGCGCCCGACCGTGCAGGTGGGCGACCCCTTCACCGAGAAGTGCCTGCTCGAAGCCTGCCTCGAACTCATGGCCTCGGGCGCGGTTATCGCCATCCAGGACATGGGCGCTGCCGGCCTCACCTGTTCCGCCGTTGAGATGGGCGCCAAGGGCGACCTCGGCATCGAACTCGATCTCGACAAGGTGCCCTGCCGCGAAAGCCACATGACGGCTTACGAGATGATGCTCTCGGAGTCGCAGGAGCGCATGCTGATGGTGCTCCGCCCTGAGAAGGAAAAGGAAGCGGAAGCGATCTTCAAGAAGTGGGGACTGGATTTCGCCATCGTCGGCAAGACCACCGACACGCTGCGCTTCGTCATCAAGCACCAGGGCGAAGTGAAGGCCGACCTGCCGATCAAGGCCATGGGCGACGAGGCCCCCGAATACGACCGCCCGTGGGTGGAGCCAAAGAAGCCCGCCGTCTTGAAAGCAGATGATGTCCCTGCCCCCAATGACCTTGCGGCGGTCATCCTCAAGATCGTGGGCTCACCCGACATGGCCTCGCGCCGCTGGGTGTGGGAACAGTATGACTCGCTGATCGGCTCCAACACCGCGCAGATCCCTGGCGGCGATGCCGGCGTCGTGCGCATCTCCGACAAGAAGGCAATTGCCGTCTCCTCCGACGTGACGCCGCGCTATGTCGAGGCCGATCCGTTCGAGGGCGGCAAGCAGGCCGTGGCCGAATGCTGGCGCAATCTCTCGGCTGTGGGCGCCGAGCCCATCGCCGTCACCGACAACCTCAACTTCGGGAATCCCGAACGCCCGGAGATCATGGGCCAGTTCGTATTTGCCCTCAAAGGCATCGGCGAAGCCTGCCGGGCCCTCGACTTCCCCATCGTCTCGGGCAACGTCTCGCTCTACAACGAGACCAACGGACAGGCGATCCTGCCCACGCCCACCATAGGTGGCGTCGGGCTCATCCGCGACTGGACCAAGATGGCGACCGTTCGCTTCAAGAACGACGGCGATGCCATCCTGCTTCTCGGCGGCCACGGCAGCCACATGGGCCAGACCATCTACATGCGCGAAATCCATGGCCGCGAGGATGGCGCCCCGCCGCCTGTCGATCTTGCCAGAGAGCGCAAGCATGGCGATTTCGTCCGTGGGCTGATCAACGCCGAAGCCGTGACCGCGGTGCATGACATTTCGGATGGCGGCCTCGTCTCGGCGGTGATCGAGATGGCGCTCGCCGGCAACCTGGGTGCCACCCTCGACGCCATGGACCACGTGAAGCTCTATGCCGAGGACCAGTCGCGTTACGTGCTGACCTGCCCGGCCAAGGAGGCCGCCAAGATCATCACCCAGGCCCATGTGCAGGGGATCGATGTCATCCGCATCGGTACAGTGACCAAGGAGCAGACGGTGAAGACCGGCAGCACGTCGATTGCGCTCTCAGCCCTCCGTGACGCCCACGAGGGATGGCTGCCGAAGCTGATGCAGGGCGAAGTTTAGTTTTGGCGCCTCTTTCGCGTCGCAAGTGGTACCCACTTGCTCGCCCGATGCGCTAGCCAAAAAAGCCCGACTTCTTGAGCATCACCACGCGCGTGCCCACCTGCACGCGGGTGTAGAGGTCGATCACGTCACCGTTCAGCATGCCGATGCAGCCAGCGGTCGCCTTCTTGCCGATGTCGCCCAGATGCGCCGCACCGTGGATGCGGTTGATGGTGTCCACCTCGCCCTTGAAGAGATACATGGCGCGGGCGCCGAGCGGGTTATCCGGTCCGCCGGGCATGCCGCCGGGCAACCACTTGGCGAGATCAGGCTTGGTCTTGATGTGATAGGGTGCAGGCGTCCAGGTTGGCCATTCCTTCATGTCGTGGATGATGACCTCACCCTCCCAGGCATGGGCCGACTTGCCCACCGCCACGCCATAGCGCAGCGCCTGTCCGCCATCCTGCACGAGATAGAGGAAGCACTTGCGCGGATCGACCACCACCGTGCCCGGGGGCTCGGTGGTCTCGAAGGCCATCTGCTGGCGCTGGAATTTGTAAGGGAGCTTCTTCCACTCATCCATGTTGACGGGATAGGGCTCGTCGGCGCGGGCGGCGCGGGGCAAGGCGAGCCCGGCAGCGGCGGCAAGAAGGGAGCGGCGGGAAAGCAGCATGAATCGGACCCGTTCAAATGAGAAATTCTTTGTAGTGCCGCCCTGTGCCCTGATCAATACAGCCCCCCCGGCATGCACTGACCCGGCGACGGCGGGCCACACTGGAAAACGGGTCCAATACGGCCTATTTAGGGCATCACAAGAAGGGAACTCCGCCTCCATGGCCATGTCTGCCGCCGATATCGAGAAATTCATCAAGGAAGGCCTGCCGGACGCGCAGGTCGAGATCAAGGATCTGGCCGGCGACGGCAACCACTATGCGGCGACCGTCATCTCGGCGGCCTTCAAGGGCAAATCGCGCGTGCAGCAGCACCAGATGGTCTATGCCGCGCTCAAGGGCAACATGGGTGGCGTGCTTCACGCCCTCGCACTCACAACCTCAGCACCACAGGACTGATCCAATGACCACCATCCACGACCAGATCGACAACGACGTGAAGACGAACGACGTCGTGCTCTTCATGAAGGGCACCGCCCAGATGCCGATGTGCGGCTTCTCCGGCCGCTCCGTGCAGATCCTCCAGCACCTCGGCGTACCGTTCAAGGACGTGAACGTGCTCGCGTCAGACGAACTCCGCCAGGGCATCAAGGACTACACCAACTGGCCCACCATCCCGCAGCTCTACGTGAAGGGCGAATTCGTGGGCGGCGCCGACATCATGTACGAGATGTTCCAGTCGGGCGAACTTGCCGGGCTGCTGAAGGAAAAGGGCGTGGCCGCCGCTTGAGAGGCTGCGGATCCCCTCATGACCGTCACCCCCGCGAAGGCGGGGGCCCAGCTTCTTCCTCCGCACCAGTGATCAGCCAAAGCTGGATTCCGGCTCGCGCGCGACATGTCGCTCCGCTCGATCAAGGCGCGCGTCCGGAATGACGGGGGAATTGAGCTATAACTTGTCCGTCACCCCCGCGAAGGCGGGGGCCCAGCTTCTTCCTCCGCACCAGTGATCAACCAAAGCTGGATTCCGGCTCGCGCGCGACATCTCGCTTCGCTCGATCGAGGCGCGCGTCCGGAATGACGGTTGAATAACTAAGCAACGCAGGAACGCCCCCAAAACCACATTCCAGCCTTGTCCGGTCCGGCACTGGCGTTTCGGTCAAGCCGTGATAGCGTTCACCTTCAGACAAGGAGAACGCCATGCTGACCTTCTACCGTTCCGGCGGCACATCCTGCGCCGTCGCCACCCAGATCGCCCTTGAAGATGCAGGGGCGGACTACAAGGACGTGGTGGTTGACCTCGCCGGCGGACAGCAGCGCTCACCCGAGTTCCTGAAGGTCAACCCCAAAGGCCGCGTGCCGGTGCTGGTGACCGACAAAGGCGTTCTCACGGAAACCGTCGCCCTCCTCCTCTATGTGGCGCAGACGCACCCGGCGGCAAAGCTCGCCCCCACGGACCCCTTCGAGCTGGCGAAGCTCCAGGCCTTTAACGCCTATCTCGCCTCCACCGTGCACGTGGCCCACGCCCACAAGCTGCGCGGCCACCGCTGGAGCGACGATGCCGCAGCAATCGAAACCATGAAGGCCAAGGTCGCCAGCAACATGACCGACTGCGCCCGCATCATCGAGACCGAATACCTCGCCGGACCCTGGGTGATGGGCGACCATTACACCGTGGCCGATCCCTACCTGCACATCATCACTCTCTGGATGGAGGGCGACGGCGTCGATCTCTCCACATTCCCCAAGCTCAGCGCCCACAAGGCGGCGATGGCGCAGCGCCCTTCGGTGAAGAAGGTTCTCTCGAAACTGTCCTGACGAGGAGTCGTCCGATGAATGCCCATGACCACAGTTTCGATCCCGTCGCCGAACTGAAGGCGAATGTCTCGGTGCCCTTCAACCGCGCCAAGGCCATGCCCAAGTCGGTCTACACCTCGGAGGAATTCGCCGCCCGCGAGGTGAGCGACATTTTCGCCAAGCAGTGGTTCTCGCTGGGGCGCGCCTCCTCGCTGGCCAACCCGGGCGACTACGTGACCGCCGAACTGGCAGGCCAGCCCATCATGGTGATCCGTGACCGCGAAGGCGGCCTGAGGGCGCAGTCGAATGTCTGCCTGCACCGCATGTCGGTGCTGCTCGAGGGCAAGGGCCACGTCAATGCCATCGTCTGCCCCTATCACGGCTGGACCTATGCCCTCGACGGTCAGCTCCGCGCCGCCGCGGCGATGAAGCAGAACGAGACCTTCGACCACCACACGCTCTGCCTGCCACAGATCCGCTGCGTCGATTGGCTGGGTTGGATCATGGTGACGCTGAATCCGGACATCCCCGAGCCTTCGCAGCAGTTCGCCGAGGTCGAGAGCCACATCGCCGACTACGACATGGCGAACTACACCGAGGCCTTCCGCGAGGAGCATGTGTGGAACACCAACTGGAAGGTGCTGGCCGAGAATTTCATGGAGAGCTACCACCTGCCCGTCTGCCATGCGGGCACCATCGGCGGCCTCTCGAAGCTGGACGAGATGGTCTGCCCGCCGGGGCTTGCCACCTTCAACTATCACACCATCCTGAAGGATGACCGCCTCAAGATCGCGCTCGCCCACCCCAGCAACACGAAGCTCACCGGCGACCGCCGCCGCATGACCTACCTGCTGGCGATCTATCCTTCGCTGCTCATCACGCTCACCCCCGGCTACTTCTGGTATCTCTCGCTCCATCCGAAAGGTCCGGGCCAGGTGAAGATCATCTTCGGCGGCGGCATGTCGAAGGACTTCATGCAGGATGCCGATGTCGACCAGCACTTCACCAAACTGAAGACGCTGCTCGACGAGGTGAACGTGGAAGACCGCGGCTGCACCGAGCGTGTCTACCGCGGCGTGCTCTCGTCGCTGGCCGAGCCCGGCCCGCTGTCCCATCTCGAACGCCCCAACTTCGATTTCGCCACGTGGATCGCCGCCCAGCTCTGACGGGCTTGGCAGCACTCTTCCAGACTGGCTGCTAATACGCTGAAATCACTCGTTAATCCTTCATTCACGGGATTGACGGACAGTGAGTCTTCGCGGACATTTCTCTTGCCCGAATGGAAAGGAGACTGTGCATGACGGCCACGACTTGCAGCGACTTCGACAAGCGGATGAAGGGGTGGAGCCTGACGACGGCGGAAATCCTCTACCGTATGCCCGACCACCGCAGCATCCTGCAGACTTTCGTATGGCAGGACTACGACCTCGCCCCGAAGTTCCCCCGCCTGAAGGAGTTCCTGGATTTCTGGGAACGCAATCTCGATGGCCCGCTGCACAGCGTGCGCGTCGCCCACGCCTCGATCATCAAGCCGTCCGAATTCCGCACCGTCGACGCGGAGTGGCGGCTACACTGAGAAAAAGCTAGCGTGCTCTCCCACGCGAGGAGAGTACGCATGTGCAACACCTGTCTCATGGAGAGCGTGCGGGCCTCGGTCCGCACCCACCCTACCGCCTTTGAACGCTCGGCGGTGGCCGCTGCCCAATCACGCGCGGCGGGTACCGGCGCGGCGCGGGACAATCTCGCCCGCAGTACGGGCCGCGTCGTCGATCTCACCCACGTCTATGATGACGCCTTCCCCACCTATGACGGCCATCCCGGCATCACCATGAAGGCGATCAACGAGTTCGGCCGCGACCGCTCAAATCTCTTCCGCCTCACCATCTTCGAACACACCGGCACGCACGTGGATGCGCCGCTGCATTTCTCGGCCGATGGCGCCTCGCTCTCCGAACTTGATCCGCAGAAGCTGCTCTGCCCGCTCTGCGTGATCGACATCACCGCCAAGGCGAAGGACGAGGTGAACGCCATGGTGATGCCGGAAGACATCGAGCGCTGGATCTCCGCAAATGGCGCCATTCCCGCAGGCGCCTGCTTCGCCATGCATTCAGGCTGGGGAGCCAAGGCGCCGGGCGCCTCTTTCCGCAACACGCCGGACGGCAAGCTCGCCTTTCCCGGCTTCAGCAAGGCCGCCACCGATCTACTCGCAGAGATGGGCGTGGCGGGCATTGCGGTGGATACGCTGTCGCTCGATCCCGGAAACTCCACGGATTTCGCGGTTCACTATGCCTGGCTGGGCGGCGGCCGTTTCGGCGTGGAATGCGTGGCGAACCTCGACCGGTTGCCGGCAACGGGTGCAACGGTGTTCGTCGGCGCCCCCACCCATCGCGGCGGCACGGGCGGCCCGGCGCGCATCCTCGCGGTCGTTTGAACTCCAAAACAAAAGGGCGGGAAAAATCCCGCCCTTCGCATTCCGTGCAGCTGATGAAAAATCAGCGCGAGTAGTATTCCACCACCAGGTTCGGTTCCATCTGGACCGGATACGGCACTTCCGAGAGCGACGGCACGCGGGTGAGCTTCACCTGGCCGCCGGCCACTTCGAGATAGTCGGGGGTGTCACGCTCGGCCGAGGCCTGCGCTTCCTGCACCGAGGCCATTTCCTTGGCGCGGTCGGTGAGTTCCACGACATCGCCCGGCTTGATGCGGATCGAGCCGATGGTGACGCGCTTGCCGTTCACCTTGACGTGGCCATGGCTCACGAACTGGCGGGCAGCGAACACGGTCGGCACCCACTTGGCGCGGTACACGATGGTGGCGAGGCGGCGCTCGAGGAGGCCGATCAGGTTCTCGGACGAGTCGCCCGTGAGACGGATGGCTTCCACGTAGAGGCCGTGGAACTGGCGCTCGGACAGGTTGCCGTAATAGAACTTGAGCTTCTGCTTGGCGCGCAGCTGCGTGCCGAAGTCGCTCATCTTGCCCTTGCGGCGCTGGCCGTGCTGGCCGGGGCCGTATTCACGCTTGTTCACCGGGGACTTCGGGCGGCCCCAGATGTTTTCGCCCATGCGGCGATCGATCTTGTACTTGGCGTTTGAACGCTTTGTCATTTACAGCTCTCAAAAATGATGGAGATGCGAAGCTGGCCGAGGGGTGGACCTCGCCTTCTTTACAGCTCCAACGGGTTGGTTGGAGCCCACCCTCCTCTGACACCGGTCTCCCGGCCGACAGACGCCTCAAAAGGCGTCACGGGCAAGCAAAACGCAGGGTTTCCCCTGCGGTCGTGGGCTTCCTAGGGGAAATGGGGGGCGGTGTCAAATGGGACCCCCATGAGAGCCGTCACCCCCGCGAAGGCGGGGGCCCAGCTTCGGAAGTCCGACCCCGGCTCAACCAAAGCTGGTTGCCCGCCTCCGCGGGCATGACGGATTTTGGGGCGTTAGACCGGACCATGGACACCCTCCCCCTGTTTGTCGCCCGCCACTGGCAGCCCGAAGCCCACTGATCTGGGCATGGACGGCACGGGCTCCGGGGCCTAGCCTGCCGCTGACATGCCTCACCTGAAAACCCGGATCCGGGACGCCGCAGCCCTTCTCCTCGTCATGCTCTACATGCTGCCCATCGTCTGGTGGGGCCTTTCGGCCTTCACGCCCGCCGATGTGCTGCTCGACCTGCCGCGCTTCCTCAGCATGGACTTCTCTTTCACACTCTCGAACTTCGCCCTTGTCATCCTCGGCGTTGAAGGCACGATCTTCGATTCGCGTGACAGCCTGGTCGATTCCACCCTCGTCGCCCTGCTCTCGACCGCAATCGTGACGAGCGCCGCCCTGCCCCTCGCCTATGCCCTTTCGCAGATGACCTTCCGCTGGCAGAAGACGCTCCGCAACACGGTGATCCTGCAGCGCTTCATGCCGCCCATCGCCATCGTCTTTCCTCTGGTCGGCCTTTATCACACGGTGGGCCTGCTCGACACGCGCCTCGGCGTGGCGCTGGCCCATGCCGCGCTCAACCTGCCCTTCGCCGTGCTGCTGCTCAAATCCTTTCTTGATGACGTTCCGCTGGAAGTGACGGAAGCGGCGCGCCTCGACGGCGCCACGCGCTACGAGACCTTCCGCCACGTCATCCTGCCGCTGATGAAGGGCGGCATCGCCGCAACGGCCATCCTCTGCTTCATCTTCTCGTGGACGGAATTCCTGCTCTCGCTCTTCCTCACCCAGAACATGCGGCTGATGCCGGTTCAGGCCGGCGTGCTGGTGATGAACATGTGGGGGCTCATCTCGGCGCTGACCACGACGGCGCTGATCCCTGCATTCCTCTTCGTGCTCGTTGTGCAGAAGCACCTCGTGCGCGGATTGACCCTCGGGATCTACCGCTGAGGCTCAGGCCGGAAGATCAAGCACCATGTGCTTCGGGAAACCCATCGTTCCATAGGCGGCCAGCGTTTCCGAGGCGCTGCCCCGCGCCGAGGTGAGCACAACCGTGCCATGGGCAGGCACCGTGGCATCCGGACCCTCGAGCGGCGTTTCCTCCACCACATCGGCGGTGCGGCGGGCAATGGCGGGAGCGGGATCGATATAGGTTACGGGCCACGGTGCCACCTTCTCGATGTCTTCCGTCAGCAAGGGATAGTGGGTACAGCCCAGCACCACGACGTCGGTCGCCTTGCCGTCACGCTTCCTGAAGACCGGCGCCACCTCGGCACGGAGTTCATCCATGTCGATGGCATGGCCCTTAAGCTTGCGCTCGGCAATCTCGGCGAGATGCGGCGCGCCGTGCAGCACCACCTTGCAGTGATAGGCGAAGGTGTGGATGAGCGAATGGGTATACTCGCGGCTCACCGTGCCGGGCGTCGCGAGAACGCCAATGACGCCGGTCTTCGTTTGTGCTGCGGCAGGCTTGATCGCCGGCACCGTGCCCACGAAAGGCACCCTGTAGGCAGCACGAAGATCGGCAAGCGCGATGGTAGAGGCGGTGTTGCAGGCGATCACCACCACATCGGGCCTGGTGAGATCGATGAGGCGGCCGATCACCATGACGATGCGCTTGACGAGGTCCTGTTCCTTCCAGGCGCCATAGGGAAAGGCCGCATTGTCGGCGGCATAGACGAGATGCGCTTCGGGCAGCTGCCGGGCAACGGCGCGGGCCACCGTGAGGCCACCCATTCCGGAGTCGAAGAGAAGGATGCGCGGCCGGGTGGTCATGATGTGTCAGGTCTCTTCGGCTGAGCGCTTTTGCTTGCGCAATTCATGCACGCGGGTGAGCGACGAGATGATACCGCGGAGCGTGCTCACCTCCTGCGCCGAGAGTGCAGTGCGGGCGAAAATGTTGCGGATGTTGCGCAGCATGCCCGGGCGCTTCTCGGTGGTCTTGAAGAAGCCCACCTCCCAGAGCTCGCGCTCGAGATGATCATAGAAGCCGTAAAGCTCATCCTTGGTGGCAGGCCGCGTGTCCGGCATCTGCAGGCCGGGGCCTTCCAGCGCCGGCAGTTCCGGCGTCGCCTGCCCCAGGCTCGTCGCCTCGTGCTTGAACCATTCGTAACCCATCAGCAGCACGGCCTGGGCAATGTTGAGCGAGGCGTAGGCCGGGTTGACGGGAGCGGTCACGATCACGTCGGCGAGCGAGACCTCGTCGTTGTTGAGGCCGAAGCGCTCGCGCCCGAACATCATGGCCACCTTCTCGCCCCGGGCGATGCGGGCCCGCATGTCGAGGCCCGCCTGTTCCGGCGTCAGCACTTCCTTGGTCATGCCGCGCGGCCGGGCGGTGGTGGCGTAGACGTAATGTACCTCTTTCAGAGCCTCTTCCAGCGTATTGTAAACGCTGGCCTTTTCCACTGTCTCGTGGGCGCCGGAGGCAGCCGCCTGCGCCTTCTCCCGGTCCCAGCCCACGCGTGGATCGACGAGCTTGAGATCGAACAGGCCGAAGTTCGCCATGGCGCGCGCCGCCATGCCGATGTTCTCGCCCAGTTGCGGATTGACCAGCACCACCGACGGTGCGGGTCCGAATGCCTGTTCCTTGGTCTTGTCCGTGCCAGCCATGGCCTGCGGGATAGCGCCTGTTCCGCCCGTCGGAAAGAGGATTCGAAACTTGCCGTCATGCCCGCGAAGGCGGGCACCCAGCTTTGCTGATCACCATCCGGAATCAAAAAGCTGGACCCCCGCCTCCGCGGGGGTGACGTGTGAAGAACGAGCGCGTTGCGACGCCGCCTAGGCGCTATCCCCGCTTCCGGCCCTTCACCGCATTGGCCACCGCTTCGTAGGAAATGCTGCCGTCGGCTGCCGGCTTGAGCTGCTCGCGGAGGCGCCGCTTCAGCTCGTCCACCTGGTCCGGCGCAAGCGCCTTGATGCGCGCCGCCTGCGGGCCCACCGGCAGCGTATTGGCCTGCCAGAAATCCTCGAAATCGATGAAGTGCACGGTGATGCGGAATTCCGTCATCTCAACATCGGCAAGGCCCGCCCCGCGCCACAGGCGTTCGAGCGGCTCGCGGGCCGAGATTTCCGCGCTGGGCGGCTGGGCCGCATCCATGCCCATCTGTTTCAGCGTGCGGTAGAAGGGCGCGGTCGGAACGCCGCCTGCCGGGATGTCCCACATGTAGGTGGCGGCAAGACCGCCCGGTTTCAGCACGCGGGCCAACTCGGCCACGCCCTTGGCCGGATCGGGCACGAAGGCGATGACCAGGGCCATCACCGCGGCATCGAACTCGGCATTGCCATAGGGCAGCGCCTGGGCATCCCCCACGTCGAAGCGGGCGAGGCCCACGCCGGGGCGCTTGCGGGCATAGTCGATCTGGGCGGGCGACGGATCGATCCCCTGCACCGCACTGGGCTGCGCATGAGCGACGATTTCCTCGGTGAAGGCGCCGTTGCCGCAGCCCACGTCGAGCCAGCGGCCGCCTGCCGGAACGTTGCACCAACGGAGGAACTCGCGGCCCACCTTGCGGCTCCAGCGGCCCATCAGGCGTTCGTAGGCGGCACCATCATTGAACTGGATGTCGGACGATTGGCTCATCGCGTCCTCCCGGGTGTTGTGGCCCGCGCGACGTTGCGCCTGTCCGGGCGTGAAATCCAGCGGCAGGAAGTTGTGGCAGGCGCAACAGAAGGGCACCACATCCATGACTGGACGTAGTGCCACAATGTCGAAGAGACGTTACTTCACTTCGCCCGTCGGACGCGGTGTATCCGCCGTCTCGGGCGGCAGCACGGGAAGGGTCACTTCCGGCATTTTGCCGGTCAGGGATTCGAGGAAGGCAACAATGGCCGTTTCCTCGTCATCGTTGAGATTGGCGCCAAGTTGCGAAGTGCCCATGATGCCGACCGCCTGCTTCAGGTCCCACACCTTGCCGGAATGGAAGTAAGGGGCCGTGAGGGCGATGTTGCGGAGTGGCGCGGCCCGGAAGACATAGGAGTCATCTGCCGTCTTCGTCACCTGGAAGCGGCCCTTGTCCTTGGCGGGCAGCACGTCGCCGCCGGGCTTCTCGACCACACCGAAGGGATAGTAGCCATGGCCGCCGACATTCACGCCGTTGTGGCAGGTAGAGCACCCCTTGTCGATGAAGAGGCCAAGACCCTTCTTCTGCACATCGCTCAAGGCGTTGTCATCACCGTTGAGGTAGGCATCGAATGGTGCAGGCGTGATCAGCGTCGCCTCGAATGCCTCGATTGCCTTGGCGAAGTTGTCGAAGGTCACCGGGTCCTTTTCCTGCGGGAACGCCACCTTGAAGGCCTCGCCATAGGCCGGCATCGACTTCAGCGTAGCGACGACCTGATCAGCGGTGTTGGCCATCTCAACTCCCGCCTGAACCGGACCCTTGGCCTGGGCTTTCAGGTCTTCGGCGCGGCCATCCCAGAACTGGGCTTCGTTGAGCACGGCGTTGAGCGCCGTCGGTGCGTTGCGCGGGCCTTTCTGCCAGCCGTGGCCGATGGATGTTTCCAGATTGTCATCGCCGCCCGTCGCGAGGTTGTGGCAGGAGTTGCAACTGAAGACGCCAGACTTCGACATACGCGTATCGAAGAAGAGCGATTTGCCGAGGGAGATCTTCTCGGGCGTGATCGGGTTGTTCTTCACGCTGGGAATGGTGGACGGTAACGGTTTGAAAGCTTCGGTTGCCTTGGCACGAAGGTCATCAGCGGCCAGTGCAGCGGAAGAGAGCGCCACGCCGGCAATGAGCGCGATTGCGAATGTTTTGATATGCATGAGGCACCATCTTGAAGATGGAGCGGCCTCAATCCCTGCCCCGCTCCCTTTGCAGGATCAGGTGAAGCGGACTGGCAATGCGATTCAACCTGACAGGGAAATGCTATTCCGTGTGATTGTGGCGCTGTTGATTTGGATCAATTCCAAACTGCTGCCGCTGACGATCTGTCTGTGGAAGAGTGTTGCTGACAGAGCGGCAGGAAACTCGGTCAGCTAGCATCGGCGCGCGCTTCAAGCCGCCGTGCCCTGCGAAGACCCGGGAACATCCAGCTCCACAGGCCCGCCACCATGACGGTACCCACCCCGCCCGCAGCCACTGCGGTGACGGCGCCCAGATGAGCCGCCACCGAGCCGGCGCGGAATTCACCCAGGTCGTTCGAGGCGCCGATGAAGACGCGGTTCACGGCATTGACCCGGCCACGCACCTCGTCAGGTGTCCACAACTGCATCAGCGTCTCGCGCACATAGACGGACACCATGTCGAAGGCGCCCATCATCACGAGCGCGAAGAGCGAGAGCGGCAGCCATGTGGAAAAGCCGAAGACGGTCGTGAAAACGCCGAAGGCCGCCACGCAGGTGAAGAGAATGCGACCGGCGTGATCCTTGATGCCATAGCGCGACAGCCACAGCGCCATGACGACCGCCCCCACGCCCGGCGCCGAGCGCAGCAACCCGAGCCCCAGTTCATCTACCTTGAGAATGTCGCGGGCATAGACCGGCATCAGGGCGGTGGCGCCGCCCAGCAGCACGGCGAAGAGATCGAGCGAGATCGCGCCCAGCACCACCGGCTCCGACTTGATGAAGCGGAAGCCAGCCAGCAGTGAATGGATCGTCGTGTCCTCGATGCGGTTCCGCTGTTCGGTATGGCCGATCAGCACGACCAGCACGACGGCGAGCGCCGCAAGGAGTGCCGCCGTGGCATAGGCCACCTCGCCCGCGATGCCATAGAGGAGCCCACCTACTACCGGCCCCGTGATGTTGGCGAGCTGCCACGACATGGAGTTGAGGGAGATGCCATGGGGAATGGCCTCCCGCGGCAAGAGGTTGGGGGCAAGCGCATCCGCCGAGGGGGCGAGGAAGGCCCGCGCCACGCCGAGGACGGCGAGGATTGCGAACATCGGCCACACCAGTGTCGGGTGGGCCAGCGTGAAAGTCACGAAGGCCAGCGCACAGCCCATCTCGGCAAACAGGCAGATGCCGATCACCACCCGGCGGTTGAAGCGGTCCGCCACCAGCCCCGTGACCAGCACCAGCATGAGGGCGGGCAGGAACTGGGACAGGCCGATCAGACCGAGGTCCCAGGGGTTGCGGGTGATGTCGTAGACCTGCCAGCTGATGGCAATGGTCATGATCTGCGCCGCGAAGCTGTGGCAGAGGAGCGCCGAGATGTATTTGACGTAGGCCGGATGCGAGAGGGCGTTGGCGGAGGGCTGCTGCGGCGTGTCCATGGAGCCTCGCTGCCATGCCCGGCAGCCCCTGTCAAAGCCCGGAAAAGACAGGTCCGCCATGCACCTGCCGGGGAATGCGGCAGCCCCGCTTCCGCCTTCCGTCGCATTTGCCGGGGGGCACTGCCACTGCTATAGCCCGGTCAATTCTTCGCCCCGCACAAAGAGGTCAGCATGGACAAGATCAAAGTCGCCAACCCGGTCGTCGAACTCGATGGCGACGAGATGACCCGCATCATCTGGGACCAGATCAAGAAGGAACTGATCCTCCCCTACCTCGATGTCGACCTGCACTACTACGACCTCTCGGTGGAGAACCGTGACCGCACCGAGGACAAGGTGACGGTGGACTCGGCCAACGCCATCAAGAAGTACGGCGTGGGTGTGAAGTGCGCCACCATCACGCCGGACGAAGCCCGCGTGAAGGAATTCAACCTCAAGCAGATGTGGAAGTCGCCCAACGGCACGATCCGCAACATCCTGGGCGGCGTGATCTTCCGCGAGCCAATCATCTGCAAGAACGTGCCGCGCCTCGTGCCGGGCTGGACGCAGCCGATCATCATCGGCCGCCACGCCTTCGGCGACCAGTACCGCGCCACTGACTTCACCTTCCCCGGCAAGGGCACCCTCACCATCAAGTTCGTGGGCGAGGACGGCCAAGTGATCGAGAAGGAAGTGTTCAAGGCGCCGGGCTCCGGCGTCGCCATGGCGATGTACAACCTCGATGACTCGATCAAGGAATTCGCCCGCGCCTCGCTGAACTACGGCCTGTCGCGCAAGTTCCCGGTTTACCTCTCGACCAAGAACACCATCCTCAAGGCCTATGACGGCCGCTTCAAGGACATCTTCCAGGCCGTCTACGACGCCGAGTTCAAGGCGGAGTTCGAGAAGGCCGGCATCACCTACGAGCACCGCCTGATCGACGACATGGTGGCCTCCGCCATGAAGTGGACCGGCGGCTATGTCTGGGCCTGCAAGAACTACGATGGCGACGTGCAGTCCGACCTCGTGGCGCAGGGCTATGGCTCGCTCGGCCTGATGACCTCGGTGCTGATGACGCCCGACGGCAAGACGGTGGAAGCGGAAGCCGCCCACGGCACCGTGACCCGTCACTACCGCCTGCACCAGCAGGGCAAGGCCACCTCCACCAATTCCACGGCCTCCATCTTCGCCTGGTCCGGCGGCCTCAAGCACCGTGCCAAGCTCGACGGCAACGACAAGCTGAAGGCCTTCGCCGAAACGCTGGAGCGCGTCACCGTCGCCACCATCGAGGAAGGCAAGATGACCAAGGACCTCGCCGTGCTGGTGGGTCCGGAGCAGACCTGGCTCACCACCGAAGGCTTCATCCAGGCGGTGGACAAGAACCTCGCCAAGGCCATCGGCTAAGCGCAAGCAATCATGAATGTGACGGAAGCGGCGGGACGGGTTCCCGCCGTTTTCTTTTCAGGCGTAAGAGATCAGGCGGCGGCTTCGCCGTCTTCGCGGCGGGGTGTCACGAGCGGCAGCCAGAGCATGAAGACCGCGCCCTGCCCAGGAATCGACGAGATGTCGAGGCGGCCGCCATGCTGGGTGGCGATGTTCTCGATGGCCGGCACGCCAAGGCCGGTGCCGAAGCTCTTGGTGGTGAAGAGCGGCTCGCGGATGCGCGCCAGCACCTCCGGCGGAATGCCGGGGCCGTTGTCGGCCACGGTCACGACAGCGCCGCCATCGCGCAACTTGGTCGAGACGGTGATATTGGGATCTGGCCGGGCGAACTTGCTGCTGTCATCGCCCTGCCCCACCAGCGCCTCCGAGGCGTTGGTGATGAGGTTGACGATGGCCCGCTGCAGGCGGGAAGGATCGAACGGCACGTGATGCGCCTCAAGGCCGAGGTCGCAGGTGATGGTGATGGCGGCGGGCAGCTTCTTCGCCTCCTCGTCCAGTACCTGCAGCAGCCACTGGTCGAGATCGGCAGGCTGGCAGTTGAGCTGGCGGGTGCGCGAGAAATCGAGAAGCTGGGTGATGATGTTGTCGCAGCGGATCACGCCCTTGTTGATGCGGTCGAGCTGTACGTCAACGTCGAGGCCCTTGCCCTTCAGCTTGCGCTCCACCAGGAAGGCGGAGGTGCGCACAGCACCCAAGGGATTACGCAATTCATGGGCGACGGTGGCGGTGAGCTGGCCCAGCTGCTCCATGCGGCCCTTCTTCACGAGTTCGTCCTGCGCCTCCTTGAGGCGCTGCATGTTTTCGGCGAGTTCGCGGTTGAGGCGCGAGACCTCGTCGTTGATGCGGCGGAGCTCGGTCATCTCGGTGATGTCGACGAAGCTGATGATGGCCGAGCGCTTCTCGCCGCCGATCCACAGCCAGCCCGAACTGATGACGATGACGGTGCGGCGGGGCATGCCGATTGCCGCAATCTCGGTCTCGAAGCGGCAGGCGGTGCCCGGAAACTCCGGATGCTTGGCCTTGATCTGTTCGATGAGGTCGAATTTCGATTCCGCTGCGCCATCGCCACCGCAATAGGCATTGAGCAGCGGGTTGGCGAAGGCGACGGTGCCGTCCTCCTCAAGCTGCAACACGCCCACCGGCACCGTTTCAGTGAGTGCCTTGTATTGATCCTCACGGTGCTTGATTTCGGTGAGGTCGGTGTTGGTACCGATCAGATAGGTCTTGCCATCGGGCGCCACGAGCCTGGCCTTGCGGGTCAGCAAGGGGCGCGGTTCACCGCGGTCCCCGGGCACGAATTCCTCGGAGATGCTTTCAACGCCCGTGTCGATCACCGACCAATCGTGCTCGACGAACTGGCGGGCAGCTTCCTCCGGCCAGAAGTCCTTGTCGGAATGGCCGAGAAGCTCGCTCTCCTCGCGGTTGATGAGCTTGCAGTGGGCCGCGTTCGAATAGACGAAGTTCAGGTCCTCGTCCTTGACAAAGATCGAGGTCGGCAAATTGTCGAGAATGCTGAGCAGCACTTGCGGATCATCCAACCGCTTTTTCTGTTCAGACTCGTCCGACATTGTCCTCTCCCCAGTTCCTCTCGCGCGGTGCGGCCCGGTCAGACCGCCTCGCGCTCCACCGCTTCCAGAATGCGCCCGAGATCGACGGGCTTGCTGAACACGCCCAACGCACCACCCTTCACCGCCTTGTCGATGAGGTCGTCGGCACTGTAGCCGGTCATGAAATAGATGCGCGCATCCGGGAACTTGCTCTTGATCTGCATGAAGCTATCGACGCCATTCTTCTTCGGCATCATCACGTCGAAGAAACCGACATCCACCTTGTTCAGTGTGAAGGCCTCGATCGCCTGCTCGCCGTCATACGCGACGATGACCTGATGGTCGTCCATGGCGAAAAGCTCTGCGAGCGAATCCGCGTTGGCGGCATCGTCATCGACCACGAGGATGTTCAGTTTGCGTCCCATGATTCAGTATCCTTTCAGGCTGCCAGCCGCGGCAGGCGGGTGAGAAGTTCAAGCGGGTCGAAGGGCTTGTTGAGGACGCCCGTGACGCCGATATCGCGGAGAAGTTTCTCTGCGGCGCATTCGCCGGTGGGCGCGCGCGGCACGAGGAAGGCAGGCCCGGTGTGGCCAAGGCCCTGGAAATCCTTGAGGACGGACACCTCTTCCAGAAGCGGCACGCCGGCGTCGATCACCAGCACGTCATCGCGTGCGGGCCAGGCCTGGGTGCCGGCCCGGCGGACCATCTGGCAGGCGCGGCCGGAGCGGCTGAGCGCAGCCTGGATCGCCTCGCCCACAGGCTGGCCGGGGGCCACGGGCGGGGCGAGCACCACGCCGCCGGGGCCGACGCTTTCGGTCAGGCGCAGCACTTCGTCCACGTCGAAGGGTTTCTCCAGAACGCCAAGCGCGCCACCATGCAGCGCCTGTGTCAGCAGTTCCTCCACGCTGTAGCCCGTCATCATGAAGACGCGGGCCTGGGGCTTGAGGCGGCGGATTTCGAGGAAGCTTTCGACGCCGTTCTTGCCCGGCATCATCACGTCCATGAAGGCGACGTCGAAGCTGTCGCGGCAGTAGGCCACGATCGCATCCTCGCCGCTGTGCACCACGTGCACGGCGTGGCCCTCCATCTCGAAGAGCTCGCCCAGCGAGGCCGCGTTGTCGGCATCGTCATCAACGACGAGAATGTTGAGTGATGACGTCATGCCGCCTCCGTGTAGGTTTCGCCGTTGCCCTCGATAGGCAGGTAGATGTCGAATGATGACCCCTTGCCGACGGCCGAGGAAATGGCGAGGCGGCCGCCATGCTGTTCGAGGATCTTCTCCACCGCCGGAAGGCCAAGCCCGGTGCCGAAACTCTTGGTGGTGAACAGAGGCTCGCGGATGCGGGCAATGTTTTCTGGCGAGATGCCGGGGCCATTGTCGCTGACGCTGATCACCACATTCTTCCCCTCGCGGTGGGTGGAGAGCGAAAGCCTTGGATGGGCCGTGGTGAAGCGCGCAGCGTCCTCGCCGGTGCCGACCATGGCTTCACAGGCATTGTTCATGAGGTTGATGACGGCACGGCGCAGGCGCGACGGATCGAAGGGCACCATCAGGTCGCCAAGCCCCAGCGTACAGGTGATCTCCACGGCAGCCGGCAGGCGTTGTGCTTCCTCCTCGACGGCGGTGGCAAGCCAGTTGTCGAGATTGTCGGGCCGGCAACTCAGCTGCTTGGTGCGGGAATAGTCGAGGAGCTGGGTGATGATGTCGTCGCAGCGGGTGACGCCCTTGTTGATGCGCTCGATCTGCGCTTCCACGCCGAGGCCCTTGCCCCTGATCTTCCGCTCCAGCAAGAAGGCCGAGGTGCGCACCGCTCCCAGCGGATTGCGGATCTCGTGGGCTACGGTGGCGGTGAGCTGGCCCAATTGCTCCATGCGGCCGCGCTTCACCAGTTCGTCCTGCGCCTCCTTGAGGCGGAGCATCTTGTCGGCGAGGTTGCGGTTGAGTGCCGTCACCTCCTCGTTCACCTTGTGCACGGTATCGGCCATGGCCTCGGCCTCGAGGCGGGCGGCATCGGCCTGCTCCTTGGCGAGCGCCACATGGTCGAGGCGGCGGAGCGTGGAGCGGAACATGCCAAGGGCCGCCCCCGCGCCCAGCAGCACGCACAGCGCCGCAATGCCCATGTTCCAGTAGAGCTGCTGGCGCATGTTGTCCCGGCGCTCGTCGAGCAGCACCGAAAGCCGGCGCATGGTCTGGTTCCACATGGCGCGCTCGAGCTGATACTTGCGGCCGGCGTTCAGCGTCTGCTGCGCCAGCATGGTGAGGGCAAGCCACTCCCCCCCTTCCGGGGCGGAGCCCAGCACATCGAGCGTCACGTCGATATCGTTGCGGATGTCGTCGACGAGCTCGAGGGAAGAGTCATAGACACCGCTGTTGCCGCTGCTGGCCTGCGCCCTGACGACGGAATTGCGCGTGCGTTCGATCGCCGCGTCGAGGCCGCCGAGCTTGAAGAGGAATTCGCGGATTTCCGCAGCGTCGATGCCGTTCGTTGCGATCGACGTCTGCAGCACGGTGTGCAAATCATGGAAGCTGAGCAGAAGCTCAGGGAGGTTCTGCACGTTGGTCTGGGCAAGGAAGGTGGTCTCAGGATCGGTGTCAAGCAGAAGCGAGGACTGCGTGCCGATCATGTTGATGGAGCGCACGAGATGGAACAGCTTGTCGCCCTTGGCCATGGCGGCAGACGCCACCTTGGCGGTCATCTCGGCATAGGCCTTGTCCATGCCGAGATCGGCGGCGAAGGCCTTCCCCTTGGCCAGTTCCGCGGCCCCCTTGGCGCTGTCGAGCGAACCGTCGGCGATGCCGATCGCCACCGGCATCACGACGTTGGCGAGCAGCACGCCCGTGGCCTCGCGCTCTCGCTGGGTAATTTCGCGGCGCAGGTTGTTGAGCGTGAGATGGCTCAGCAGCAGGATGGGCACGAGCAGCACGAAGACGATGGCCGTGAGCCGCAAGCCCGCCACGCGTGATGCCATTGCCTTGACCAATGTCGTCTCCAGCCATGTGATGCGGGTTCGCGCAGGCGCGGGAACCCACGTGCCAATTCAAAGAGCGAAAATGAACGGTTTATGGTAAACGCAGTGTTAAGAATTGGAGTGTGGGAGGACGGAATGTCGGATTTGAGCGGTGGGTGCCAATGCGGCGCAGTGCGTTACCGGATCACAGGCCCTCTCGGGCATTCCGGCATTTGCCACTGCCGCATGTGCCAGAAGGCCTTCGGCTCCTGGGGTGCGGCACTGGTCAGCGTGCCGCTTCAACAGTTTAAGTGGACGCGCGGCGCGCCAGGCATCTTCCGTTCGTCGGCGCCGGTGGCGCGCGGCTTCTGTTCAGCCTGCGGCACGCCGCTGTTCATGGCCGAGGATGGCTACGGCGTCATCGAGGTTGCAATCGGAACGCTGGACAACCCCGATGCGGCACCACCCACGACTCAGGTGGGAACCGAAGCGCGCGTGGCGTGGTTCACGGCGATGGCAGACCTGCCGCAGCAGACCACCAACGAGAACAATCCCCTCGCCGCGCAGGGCCGCTACAAAACATTGCAACACCCCGACCACGACACGGAGACCTGGCCATGACGGAACGCGAAGCGATCACCGGCGGCTGCCAGTGCGGCGCCGTGCGCTATCGCATCAAGGGGCCGCTCTTCGGCGGGCACATCTGCCACTGCCGCATGTGCCAGAAGGCCTTCGGCAATTTCTTCGCGGCACTCGTGGGCGTGAAGAAAACGGACATCGCCTGGCCGAAGGGAGAGCCGGCGGTGTTCCGCTCTTCCGCCATCACATCACGGGGCTACTGCGTGTCCTGCGGCACGCCGCTCACCTTCGCCTATGACCACACGCCGCACATGAGCGTCTCAATCGGTTCGCTCGATCATCCTGAGCTTGCGAAGGTGGAAAACCAGTTCGGCATGGAGGGCACTGTTCCCGCCTTTGCGACACTGCACGACCTGCCCGGTACGCGGACCGAGGATGACGTCTCGCCGGAGGACATGAAGAAGCTGCGCAGCCTGCAGCACCCGGACCACGATTAAAAAAGCCCGGCACGGAGGCCGGGCATTTTTCTATTGCTAAGCGATGTGAGTTAAAGCGCGGCCTTGATGGCGGCGAGCGCATCCGCCGCCTTGGCACCCTCGGGTCCACCCGCCTGGGCCATGTCGGGACGGCCACCGCCGCCCTTTCCGCCCATGGCCGCAGCACCCACCTTCACGAGGTCGATGGCGTTGATCTTGCCCGCGAGATCATTGGTGACGCCGACGACCACGGCACCCTTGCCATCTTCAGAAACGGCAACGAGCGCCACGACACCGGAGCCCACCGCCTTCTTGCCTTCATCGGCGAGCGGCTTCAGATCCTGCGGCGAGACGCCCTTGAGCAGGCGCGCCATCACCTTGATGCCCTTCACTTCGCTGATGTCGGAGGCGGCACCCGAAGTACCACCGCCCATAGCGAGCTGCTTCCTCGCCTCGGCCAGTTCACGCTCCAGCTTGCGGCGCTCTTCCACCAGCGCCTCGATGCGCGGCACCAGATCATTGGCCGAGACCTTGAGTGCGGCAGCCGCCGCACTCACGCGGCTGTCCTGCACGTTCAGGTATTCGCGCGCGGCTTCACCCGCGAGGGCTTCAAGACGGCGCACGCCTGCCGATGAGGCGCTGTCCGACAGCACCTTGATGAGGCCGATGTCACCGGTGCGGCCCACATGGGTGCCGCCGCAGAGTTCGAGCGAATAGATGGGGCGTTCGTTGCCGGAATTGCGGCCCATGGAAACAACGCGCACCTCTTCGCCATACTTCTCGCCGAAGAGCGCCATGGCGCCCTCGGCAATGGCAGCGTCAACGCTCATCAGGCGGGTGCTCACCGTGTCGTTCTGGGCGACGATCGAATTGGCCATGCGTTCCACCTCGGCGATGTCGTCGGCCGAGAGCGGCTTGGTGTGCGAGAAGTCGAAACGCAGGCGGTTCGGCTCCACCAGCGAGCCCTTCTGCGCCACGTGGCTGCCAAGCCGCTTGCGCAGCGCTTCATGCAGCAGGTGGGTGGCGGAGTGATGCTGGCGGTTGCCGGAACGGCGGCTGTGATCGACCACCAGCTGGGCCGGCGTCTTCACGTTGATCGTGCCCCGCGCAACCTTGCCGGCATGGACGAAGAAATCGCCCACGCGCTTCAGCGTGTCGGTGACGGCGAAGGTGCCGTCGGCGGTGATGATCTCGCCGTGGTCGCCGGTCTGGCCGCCCGAATCCGCATAGAACGGCGTCTGGTTGGTAATGATGGCGCCCGCTTCGCCGGTCTTGAGGCTTGCGACTTCCTTACCGTTGGCAACGAGTGCGGTGATCAGGCCCTCCGCCGTCTCGGTGTCGTAGCCGAGGAATTCGGTGGCGCCCAACTTCTCGCGGAGTTCGAACCAGATCGTCTCGGTTGCAGCTTCGCCCGTGCCCTTCCAGGCACGGCGGGCTTCCTCGCGCTGGGCTTCCATGGCGGTCTCGAAGGCGCCCGTGTCCACCGCGATGCCGCGCGGCTTGAGCGCGTCCTGCGTCAGGTCGAGGGGGAAGCCATAGGTGTCGTAGAGCTTGAAGGCGGTGGTGCCGGAGAAGGTGTCGCCCTTCTTCAGGCTCGACGATTCATCATCGAGCAGGCGGAGGCCGCGCTCCAGCGTCTTGCGGAAGCGGCCCTCCTCGAGGCGGAGCGTTTCGGTGATGAGGTCCTGCGCACGGACGAGTTCGGGATAGGCCGCACCCATCTCGCGCACCAGTGCCGGCACCAGCTTCCACATCAGCGGTTCCTTCACGCCCAGGAGTTCGGCGTGGCGCATGGCGCGGCGCATGATGCGGCGCAGCACGTAGCCGCGGCCCTCGTTCGAGGGCAGCACGCCATCGGCGATGAGGAAGGACGAGGCGCGCAGGTGATCGGCGATCACCCGGTTTGAGGCCTTGTGGGCCCCTTCCGCCGGGACATTGGTGATGTCGATGATGGCCGAGATGAGCGCACGGAACAGGTCCGTCTCGTAATTGTCGTGGGTGCCCTGCAGAACCGCCGAGATGCGCTCGAGACCCATGCCGGTGTCGATCGAGGGCTTGGGCAGGTTGACGCGCACACCGCCGGGCTGTTCCTCGTATTGCATGAACACGAGGTTCCAGATCTCGATGAATCGGTCGCCATCGGCGTCGGGGCTTCCGGGCGGGCCACCCGGAATCTTGTCGCCGTGGTCGAAGAAGATTTCCGAGCAAGGCCCGCAGGGACCCGTGTCACCCATGCGCCAGAAATTGTCCGAGGTGGGGATGCGGATGATGCGGCTGTCGGGCAGGCCTGCGATCTTCTTCCAGAGCTGGAAGGCCTCGTCGTCTTCCGAATAGACCGTGGCGGTGAGCTTGTCCTTGGGGAGGCCGTATTCCTTGGTGACCAGCGTCCAGGCCCACTCGATGGCATCCGGCTTGAAGTAATCGCCGAAGGAGAAGTTGCCCAGCATCTCGAAGAAGGTGTGGTGGCGGGCGGTGTAGCCCACGTTGTCGAGGTCGTTGTGCTTGCCGCCCGCTCGCACGCACTTCTGCGCCGTGGTGGCGCGGGTGTAGGGGCGCTTCTCGACGCCGGTGAAGACGTTCTTGAACTGCACCATGCCCGAGTTGGCGAACATCAGCGTGGGGTCGTTGCGCGGCACCAGCGGCGACGAGGCCACCACCTCGTGGCCCTGCTTCTTGAAGAAGTCGAGGAAGGTCGATCGGATCTGCGCAAGGCCGGTCATGGGCTCAGGGTCTCTTTCTAAATCATCGTGCAGGCAGGTGGACTCCACTTGCGGCGCGAAAGATGCGCCAGAAGGGAAATCGTGGGGGCGTCTATAATTGGAGAGGGCAAGCCCTGTCCACAATTGATGAGCGGAGCGGACCAGATGACGGCCCTGCCGGGGCAGGTTCGGGCGGGTGGCCTGACGGCCTGTGCCAAACGGAAACACCCCCGGCGGGGCCGCCGGGGGTGCCTTGGCTTGCGAGCGTGGGGCGGAAAACCGGGCGGGCTGCGAAACGCGACCGGCCTTCGTGAAAACGTCTCGCGGGATTTGGCTGCCTACGCTGGCCTCTCAGGAACCTGTGGAACGGGGGTCGGTTCCAGACGCAAAGGCCGGCAGCCAAAGCTCTTTACGGTGGGAGCACCGGATCGGAGCTGCAGGGGAGCGGGGACGGACAGGGAAAACGGGCGGCGGCAGAACCGCCACCCGGGATCTGTGGACCAGGATTATTCGTCGTCGCCCGATTCCGCCGCACCGTTGTCGGTGATCTTGGCGGCGATAAGCCCGGCATTGCCGCGGATGGCGGCTTCGATGGCGGCGGCCACGTCGGGGTTCTGGCGGAGGAAGGTCTTGGCGTTTTCACGCCCCTGCCCGATCCGTTCCCCGTTGTGGGAGAACCACGAGCCGGACTTTTCGACCACACCGGCGGTGACGCCGAGGTCAACGAGTTCGCCCACCTTGGAGATGCCTTCGCCATACATGATGTCGAACTCGACCATCTTGAAGGGCGGCGCCACCTTGTTCTTGACCACCTTGACGCGGGTCTGGTTGCCCACCACCTCGTCGCGCTCCTTGATGGCGCCGATGCGGCGGATGTCGAGGCGGACGGAGGCGTAGAACTTGAGGGCGTTGCCGCCCGTCGTCGTTTCGGGCGAGCCGAACATGACGCCGATCTTCATGCGGATCTGGTTGATGAAGATTACCATGCAGTTCGACTTGGAGATCGAGGCGGTGAGCTTGCGCATCGCCTGGCTCATCAGGCGGGCCTGCAGGCCCGGAAGCGCATCGCCCATTTCGCCTTCCAGTTCGGCCTTGGGCGTGAGGGCGGCAACCGAGTCGACCACCAGCACCTCGATGGCACCGGAGCGGACCAGCGTGTCGGCGATCTCGAGGGCCTGTTCGCCCGTGTCGGGCTGGGAGATCAGGAGGTCGTCGATGTTGACGCCGAGCTTCTTGGCATAGACGGGATCAAGGGCGTGCTCGGCGTCCACGAAGGCGCAGATGCCACCCTTCTTCTGGGCTTCCGCCAGCACGTGCAGGGCCAGCGTGGTCTTGCCCGAGGATTCCGGACCATAGATTTCGATGATGCGGCCCTTGGGCAGACCGCCGATGCCGAGCGCGATATCAAGCCCGAGGGAGCCCGTGGAGATGGCCTCCACTTCCATGGCCTGGTTGGCCCCCAGCTTCATGATCGAGCCCTTGCCGAACGCCCGTTCGATCTGGCTCAGCGCAGCATCCAGCGCTTTGTTCTTATCCATAGAATTCTCGACAACCCGGAGAGCAGCTTGACCCATCGTTCCCGTTCCTTATTTCACTGGCGTGGCGGTTAGGCAATTGGACTGACATTGGCGGGTGATAGTTCCGCCGATGTGCTGTATATGTTCTATTTTAGTTCCAAAAGCAAGCCCTGTTATGCACAGGCCGAAAACGATTGTTTCGCCAATGACTTGTGCCGGGCACGTTCCGGCTGCGGCAGGTGATTCCACGACCGGACCGGGAACATCGGCCCTACCGGCCCAAATCAGGCGAGGGCCTGCTCCACGGCCAAGGCCGCCGCGAACAGCGCCGCGTCACCGCCATTGGGCCTGGCCAGCATCAGGCCGGTGGGCGGCGCCCCCTCCCCGTGCATCGGCAGGCTGATGGCGCAGGCATCGAGGAAGTTGAAGACATAGGTGTTGCGGAGGCAGAGGCCGTTGATGCGCCGGTAGTCGGCCTCGGCGGCAAGCTCGTCGATCCTGGGCGGAATGACCGGCACCGCCGGGCAGGCAATGGCATCGAAGCCCCGGGCCACGGTGGCGAAGCGGCCAATGAGTTCGGCGCGGCGGTGGCGGAGAAGTGCCAGGTCGTCGTGGCTCACCTTCTCGCCGAAGCGGATACGGCTGACGACGCGGGGGTCATAGTCCCGCTCCCGCCGGGCCACGATGGGGGCATGGATGGTCCAGGCCTCAGCCGCCACGATGCCGCCGTTCACCAGCAGGGCCGGCATCTCGGTGATATCGGAGAACCAGACCTCCTCGACGCGGTGGCCCGCCTTGCGGAGGGCAGCAAGGGCTGCCTCGAAATCCCGGGCCACATGCTCGTCCAGTCCGTCCAGCACATAGTCGCGTAGCACGCCGATGGTGAGCGGGCCGGGCTTGGCGGTAATCTCGGGCCGCTGGTCGCCCGACAGCAGGCCATCGACGGCAGCGCAGCAGGCGACCGAATTGGCAAGGGGACCGATCGAATCGAAGCTGGGTGAGAGCGGAAAGACGCCGCGCTTGCTCACCCGCTGGGCAGAGGGCTTGTAGCCCACGATGCCGTTGAAGGCGGCGGGGATGCGGCACGAGCCGCCCGTATCGGTGCCGAGCGCCACCGGGCACATGGCGTCCGCCACGGCCACGGCGGAGCCAGAGGAAGAGCCGCCGGGAATGCGCCGCTCAGTTCGTCCGTACACGGACAAGGGCGTGCCGTGGTGCGGATTGAGGCCCACGCCGGAATAGGCGAACTCGGTCATGTTGGTGCGGCCGAGCCCAACGAAACCCGCCCGCTTCATGGCGGCCACCGCGTCACTATCCGTCTCCGCCGGTGCTTCGCCGGCAAGTAGCGCCGAGCCAGCGGCCGTCACTTCGCCCGCGACGTCGAACGAATCCTTGATGGCGAAGGGAATACCCGCGAAGGGAGATGGCGCCCGGCCCGCACGGCGGAGCGCATCCTGCGCATCGGCCTCGTGCATCACCTTGGAGGTGTCGACATGGATGAAGGCCCGGGCCCCCTCGCCTGCCGGATCGGCGATCCGGGCGAGCGATTCCTCGGCCAGTTGCCGCGCCGTGACCTTGCCCTGGGCCAGATCCTTTGCGATCTCGCCCAGTGTTGCGTGACGCCTGCGTTTCATCCCATGACCTCCTTCACCTTCTCCACCAGTTGCTTCAGGGTGAAGGGTTTCTGGATGAAAGCAAAATCATCGGGATTTTCAAGATTCCGTTCAAAGGCATCTTCTGCATAGCCGGACATGAAGATGAACTTGCTGGTGATGCCGCGCTTGCGGATTTCGGCCAGCATGGTGGGGCCGTCCATCTCGGGCATGACGACGTCGGAGAGGATCACTTCGAAGCCTTCCTTGTCCTCGTCGATCACCTCGAGGCCGCGCTCGCCGGAATCCGCCTCGACCACGGTATAGCCGCGGGAGGTGAGCGCCCGCACGGCAAAGGCGCGGACCGAGTCCTCGTCCTCGACAACGAGGATGCGGCCACGGCCGGTGAAGTCGGCACGCGGCGCCTCCACCTTTTCAGCGGCAGGCGGCGGCACGGCGGCCGGTTGCGGATAATGGCGCGGCAGGTAGATGGTGAAGGTGGTGCCCTTCCCCACTTCACTGTCACAATAGATGAAGCCGCCCGTCTGCTTGACGATGCCATAGACCATGGAGAGGCCGAGGCCCGTGCCCTTGCCGACTTCCTTGGTGGAGAAGAAGGGTTCCCAGATTTTCTCGAGGATCTCCTTCGGAATGCCGGTGCCGGTGTCGGCCACTTCGCAGACCACGTATTCCGCTTCCGGCAGCTTGTGCTTGCCGTTCTGCGATTGCGCCTTGGAGACGTTGTAGGTCTTGACAGAAAGCCTACCGCCATGGGGCATGGCATCGCGCGCGTTGACCGCGAGGTTGATGACCACCTGTTCGAACTGGTTGAAGTCCACAAGCACGTAGCCCAGGTCACGCTCGTGGTTGATGTCGAAGCCGATCTTTTCGCCCAGCACGCGGCCCAGCAGGTTGCCGAGGTCCGACATGGCCTCGCTCAGGAGCGTGACGCGCGGCTGCATGGTCTGCTTGCGCGAGAAGGCCAGAAGCTGGCGCACCAGGTTGGCGGCGCGGTTGGCATTCTGCTTGATGTTCATGATGTCGGCGAAGGCCGCATCGGTGGGCCGCATCTTGGTGAGCAGCAGATCGGCAAAGCCGATGATGGGCGTGAGAACGTTGTTGAAGTCGTGCGCGATGCCGGAAGCAAGTTGGCCCACCGCCTGCATCTTCTGGCTTTGGGCCAGCTGCACCTCGAGGGCGCGCGCCTCGGTCCGGTCGAGAGCGAACGCAGCGAGCGTATCTCCCACCTGGCAGAGAGACATCTGCACGGCACGCGGCGGCTGGTTGTCGAGCGTCACTTCGCAGGAGGCGGGTGTACCCGGACGAGCAAGGGCGGCCTCCAGGGCCGCGGAATAGGCGGGCCGGTCGGTTTCGCGCACTGCATTGAGAACGGCGCCGTGGAGCTTCAGTTCGGCGGAAAGACCGAGGAAGGTGGAATTGGCGCGGCGCAATTCACCCGTCTTGGTCAGCACGGCAACGCCGATGGGAGAGGCAACGGCGAGGAGATCGAACCAGTTGGCAGCGGCCGCCATCCGCTCCGGCTCCTGCTTCAGCATCACCATGGCGCGGGATGGAAGCGGCTTGCCGTCGCTGTCGAAGTCGCTGCGGAAGATGATATCGGCCGCAACCCGGCCACTGCCCTTCGGCAGTTGGGCGGTGAAGCGGTCGACGTGCGAGACATTGGCGCCCCCCTGCACTGACATCATGTGGCGCGCCGCTTCATCGCCCACGAGGCGGGCGAGCGGCATCTTGTCGGTCTGGGGCGCCGCAAGGTCGAGGCCCAGCCACTCCGCCAGCGTGGCGTTGATGTAGTCGACGCGGCCATCGGGCAGGATCGAGAAGAAGCCTGCCGGCGCATGGTCGAGGTAGGTGATGATGTATTGCAGGCGGGCGAAGGCGGTCTCCTGCCCCTGCCGGTCGGCGGTGATGTCGGAGAGGCGCCAGAGGCTGCGCCGGCCACTTGCCGCAGCCAAGGGCGAGACCGAGAGGCGAAGCCAGCGCGCGCCCTCTGCGGATGCACCGGGCACTGAGGAATTGGCGGGCACGCGCACGTCGCGCGACAGGCTGCGCCCTGCGGCGGAGGCCTGGGCCAACTGGTAGATCGGTTCGGCGAAGTCCGGATACCCGGCGTAGAGCACGTCCATGCCGGTGACGCGGGACTGGCCCGCCTTGGAGACGAGCTGCACGAAGGCGGTGTTGGCGTGGAGAACCCGGCCGCGGTCATCGGCCACCACCATGGCATCACCCGTACCATCCGCCATCTGCTGCGGCAGGAGGCCAGTGTCGCTCAGCCCCCCGAACTGCCGCCCGGCGAGTAGGCCGAGCAGAAACATGACGACGAGCACCGCCACACCCGGAAGGAGAAGGTCGGCGGCATCGCCACCCTTGCGCACGAGAAAGACAAACAGGCCTGCAACCGCAAGGGCAGCAACGGCCAAAAGAAGGGCCGCGATAAGCGGCCGCTTGCCGTTTGCGCCTGCGGGCCGCCCTGCCCGCGCGTTGTCCTTGTCAGTCATTCACCCCATCCCGAATCATGGGCAGTATAGGCTTTCGCTTCCGGCAGTTAACCGCGAAACGCCGGGACGGCGGAGCGGCCAACATGGTCAGTGATTCCTTAACCGGAATCCGTTATACTCTGTGACCCTGGGAGTATGAGGACCAAGTCATGGACTACCTGCAGCCGTACTACACCGTCATCGCCTTGATCCTGATCGCGCTTGTGGTGCTGGTCGGGGCTGCCATGATCCTCCGCTCCTTCAATGGCCGTGTGCGCGGCCGCCGCGGTTCACGGCTCGGAATCAGCGAATATTACGAGATGGATCAGACCCGCCGTCTGGTGCTGATCCGCCGCGACGACGTGGAACACCTGATGCTGGTGGGCGGCGCCCAGGACGTGGTGATCGAAAGCAACATCCGCGCCAGCGTCGGTGTCCAGCCGCAAATCCCGCCGCCACCGGAAGCCCCGCAACTGCGGACCGCGCCGCGTCCTGCCGTGTTCGGCACCACGCGTCCGCCGCTCCGCCCTGTTGCGCCGAACTTCCAGGATCCCAACAGCTAAGCCTACGGGCCGAAACGCATGCCCTCCGGCGCTGGAACCACGCTCCAGCCGGCACCCTGAAGCGCGCTCATGTGGGATTGCAGGAGTTGGTCGTAAGTCTTTGACGCAGCAGCAACTCGGTCAGTCCAGCCCGCCGCCAGCCCGAGCTGGGTGACGCCCTGCTCGGCAGCCTCGGGCGGAAGGCTCTTCGGGTCCTTCCGCAAGGCCTCCAGCAGCCAGCGCAGGGTCACGAACCAGGCATCGTCGCCCTGCCGCAGCATCGGGCCGAAGACCTTGCCATCGCTCTCTCGCTTCAACAGCGGCTCAAGCAGCAGCACGCCGTCATTGACCTCCTCCGCGAAGCTCCACTGTGCCGGCGCGAACAGAACATCCGCCTCGCCCGCCTGCAATGAGACGATGCCGTCGCTCTCCGTCACGTCGACGAAAGCAACGTTCGTGGCGTGCCCAGTCACCGCCGCGGCAAGCACGGCACAGAGATCGATGGCGAGGCCGCTGCGCTGGCCGTTCTTCTTTTCGGCAATGCCCGGTGCATCGGCAGCGACAGCACAGGTGACGACGCCGCGTCCGCGGATATCCTCCAGCGTTCCGGCCATCGCCTCAGCTGAGACCCCGACGGCCAAGGTCACGGCCCAACCCCACGCAAATGCAACGGCAAGCGAATGCTTCATGCCGCCATGGAAGCCAAGGCGGGAGGCCGCGTCAATGGGCGTCACTTCTTGGCGCGGGCAATGGCGTCGAGGATCATCTGCTCGGATTCAGCAGCGTCACCCCAGCCCACCACCTTCACCCACTTGGTCGTTTCAAGATCCTTGTAGTGGGCGAAGAAGTGCTCGATCTGCTGCAGGGTGATCTCGGGCAGGTCCTTGTAGTTGTGAATGTTCTCGTAGCGCCGGGTGAGCCGGGGCACGGGCACGGCCACGACCTTCTCGTCATGGCCCGCTTCATCCTGCATCTTCAACACGCCGACAGGCCGCACCGCCACGATGGCGCCGGGAATGATGCCGCGCTGGTTTGCAATCAACACGTCGATGGGGTCACCGTCATCGGACAGCGTATGCGGAATGAAGCCGTAGTTCCCGGGATAGCGCATGGACGTGTAGAGGAAGCGGTCGAGCACGAGAGCGCCCGCTTTCTTGTCCATCTCGTACTTGATGGGCTCCCCGCCCACCGGCACTTCGACGATGACGTTGACCTCCTTCGGTGGATTGCGTCCGATGGAAATGGCGTCGAGGTTCATGATGGGCAGTCTCCGGGTGAGAATGTGAATCACTGCACACTAGTGCGTGCAGAGCGGCTTTGCCAACGCTGCCAAAGGTGAAGGTGAAGAGGCCGGCTGAAGGTGCGGCAAAACTTTCTCAGCGCCTATTTTCACTGGTGCTTCAATGCGTTCAAGACGGGTTGACACCAATCAAAGACAAAATGGCCGGCCGGGAGCAGCGTGACCATAACGCCAACCGGACCTGCCCTATCCCGTGAAAGACACCCGGCACCATACAATCCTGCTGCTTGCGGATGATCCGCAGGTGCGGCGGTTGCTGACCGTGCAATTGCAGCTACTTCACTATGTGGTCGGCCATCTGGCCTCCCTTGAGGATGCAGCACGGGTGCGGGTGAGCAGCCGGACCGTTCTCGCCCTCATCGACCTCGACAGTTTCACGCCCCAGGCCATCGCCGCCATTCGCCGTCTCGACGAATTCTGCCCGGTGATTGTGCTCACGGCGGCAGATGCCATCGAGCAGGCGCTGCGGGCCGGAGCGGCCGACAATCTGGTGAAACCTGTGCCGCCTGCCCGGCTTTCGGCCGCCATCGAGCGCGCCATCGAAACCCGGGCGCTGCGGCGTACCCTTGGAACTTCGGAGAACCACCCCATGCATGACAGCAGAACAATCGCCGCCCCCGCGAACGGACAGGAGCACAAGAGCTTCACCATCAGCTTCGACTACGTGCCGACAATGGAGCAACTGAAGTCGAGCTACATCGACCGGATGCTGGCAGCCCACGGCGGCAACCGCGAAGCGGCGGCCCGCGCCATGGGGATCAGCGCCCGCAACCTCTACCGCCACATCGCGGACAAAAGAGCCCGCCGTGCCGCAGCAGAGCAGGCCCAGAACGGCAAGCAGGAACTGGTATAGCGCAGCCGATGAATCAAACGGAGAGCTGCGCCCGATCTTCGTCCAGGCGCAGCTTTCGTTTTACAAGTGGAGTAAACTGCCCGAAGGTTACGTTATCGCGCCACAGTCACGGTGCAGTGGGCGCGGCTTGCAACGTCAGCCGCCACCGAGCCCAGCACCAGGCGCGACACGCCGTGCTTGTCACCCGTTCCGGTGATGATGTGGTCGCAGCCGTTTTCTTCCGCATAATGAACAATGGCCGACGCGGCTTCACGGGCCTTGAGGGAGACTTCCTCTACCGTTTTCACGTTCGCAGCCTTCGCGACCGCAGCAGCGGAATCGAGGATCCGCTTCACCTCGGATTCTTCCAGTGAGAAGATGAGGGGCCCGCGGGCGCCGCCACGGCCGACGTTGACCGTGCAGATCACGAGCGGCACTGCCAGCGTGCTGGCGAGCGTAGCGGCAAGTTCAACGGCATGCTGGGAATGGGAGGTACCGTCCGTTGCGCAAAGGATTTTCTTGGTCATTGCCTTCTCTCCTTGGTTGAAAGTCAGAGGTCGATTACCTGCAAGAACTTTCGATCACCGGGAGTGAACACGCATTGACTCGTGTCAACGCTGCCCGATTTTTCAGCGGACGAGGTAGCCGAATTCCTCTGACTGTTCGCACAGCCACTCCCAGAAGCTTTCCGAGAAACCGCGGAAAACCAAGAGGTCGAACCCATCTTCGCTGACGCGGGTGATGTGAACGCCGACATGGGCCATCTGCGTGAGCGCCGACTTGCCCAGCGGGAATTCGGACGCGTGAAGATCAACCGGTGTGCCCTTGGCAAGAACGGCGCGGGACCTTGGCCCCTCCACGCGGATGACCACGCGGCCATGGCTCTGCTCGGAGACCGAGGCGACGCCCTGCAAGGTTGCCGTCAACTCGGCAGCGAGAGCGCCCTCGCCCCGGCCCTCGGCCTGGACGAAATACTGGTCCGGCCCGGCCCACAGCACCGTGGCACCCTTCAGGGCAGCAAGCGCATCCGCCAATGTCTTTCCCTTGCCCTTGCGGGCGATCACCGTTGCAATCGAGAGCGGATGGCGGACCGAAAGCGTGACGCCGGCTGTACCCTTGTCAGCACCGAAGCGGCCCTGCACGGCCACATCGGCCAGGGGCGAAAGACGCGGGAAGCTCCGTTCGATTTGACGCGCCTGCCTAGCCATGGAGCCTCGCATTGTCCTTGTCGAAGTGCATGGGTTCGCAGATCTCGCCCAGCATGTGGATGTTGCGGAGGCCATCGAAGACCTGCACCACCTCGCCGATGCGGTTGCGGCCATTAGTGAGAAGTGCAAGGCCGAGCCACATGTTCAGCATGGGTGACCACGCGACGGAAGTGATGTAGCCCTGATCGGCGGCCATGGAGGGTCGTGTGCCGCGGGTGAGCAGATGCGAGCCCGAGCGCAGCTTGTCGCGCGTGTCCACCGGACGGATACCGACAACACAGGCGCGGGCCGGATCGGTGAGGCCTTCGCGCTGCGCCATCATGCGGCCGATGTAATCCTTCTTGGTGGACATCATCTTGCCGAGGCCGAGGTCGGCTGCCGTGGTCGTGCCGTTCAGTTCACCGCCCGCCACATGGCCCTTCTCGATCCGCATGATCGAGAGTGCCTCTACGCCATAGGGCGTGATGCCGAATTCCTCGCCCGCCTGCACGAGCGAACGGGCCACCATGTTTCCGTAATCGGCCGGAACAGCAAGCTCGTAGGCGTGTTCGCCCGAGAAGGAGATGCGGAAAAGCCGCGCCGGAATGCCGCCCAGCACCGTGACCGGGAGAGCTGCGAGATAGGGCACGGTCTCATCCGAGAGAATGAGACCGTCGATGATCTTATGTAATGTGGCGCGGGACTTCGGTCCCGCCACCGCCATCTGGGCCCACTGTTCGGTGACCGAGACATATTGCACGTCGAGATCGGGCCACAGCGCCTGATGGCAGAATTCCATATGGCTCATCACCTTGGCGGCGTTGGCCGTGGTGGTGGTCATCACGTAGTGGTCTTCGGCGAGGCGCGACGTCGTACCGTCGTCCATGACGATGCCATCCTCGCGCAGCATCAGACCATAGCGTGCCTTGCCGACAGCAAGCGTGGAGAAGGTATTGCAATAGAGCTTGTCGAGGAAGGCGCCCGCATCCCTGCCCTGCACATCGATCTTGCCGAGGGTAGAGACATCGCAGATGCCGACTCCGTTGCGTGTGGACAGCACTTCGCGCGAGGCGGCAGCGAGCCAGTCCTCGCCTTCGCGCGGGAACCAGGATGAGCGCATCCACAGCCCGGTTTCCACAAAGACGGCGCCCAGTTCATCGGCCCAGTCGTGCAGCGGTGTCTTGCGCACCGGCTGGAAGTGATGGCCGATGAAGGGCCCTGCAAAGGCACCAAACGAGACAGGCGTATAGAAGGGCCGGAACGTGGTGGTGCCGACTTCGGCGATGGACTTGCCCGTGGCCTCGGCGAGAATGGCGATGGCATTCACGTTGCCGAGTTTGCCCTGGTCGGTGGCCATGCCGGTGGTGGTGTAGCGCTTGGCGAGTTCGATATCGGTGTAGCCTTCGCGCGCGGCGAGCGGCAGGTCCTTCGCGGTGGCGTCGTTCTGGTAATCGATGAAGGCCTTGCCGTGGGCTTCCTTCATCCACCAGAGCGGCGAAATGGCATAGGCCTCGTCACGGCACTTCGGCACGGCGGGCGTCTTGCCCTTCAACGTTCCGGCGCGCGCACCATCCGCAAGGCATTCCGAGAGCAGCATGCGGCCCGCTGCGGAACCCACGGCGACAAACTGCGGACCCACATCCGGCGGGACAAAGGCAGCGATGCTTTCATTCCAGACGGGCTTTGCACCGCGATGGCACATGAGGTTCACGACCGGCGACCAGCCGCCCGACATGGCAATCGCATCACCGGAGACGGGTGAGCCGTCGCTGAGCTCGCCGCCCTTGACGAACTTGCGTCCCGCAACATCGGCAAGCCTCTTGCCGCGCAGCACGGGAACGCCGCCGCTGTCGGCCTTGGCGCCGTCGCGGCTGTCGACGATGACGCCCACATGCACGCCCGCAGCCTTCAGGTCACGCGCCGTGCGGTAGCCGGAGTCATTGTTGGTGAAAACCACGATGCTGTTGCCCGCCGCGACAGCGTAACGGTTGGCATAGTGGCGCATGGCGGAGGCGGTCATCACGCCCGGCACATCGTTGCCGCCAAAGGCGATGGGACGTTCCTCGGCGCCTGCCGCCAGAATGGCCTTCTTGGCAAAAATGCGCCAGTAGCGCTGGCGCGGCTCGTAAGGCGATGGTTCGGCCACGTGGTCGTTGACGCGCTCGACGGCGCCGAAGATGTTGCCGTCGAACCAGCCAAAGATAGTGGTGCGCGGCATCAGCGACACGTTCGGCATGGCGGAGAGTTCGGCAATCACGGCGAGCGCCCAATCGAGCCCCGAAGTGCCGCCGATCTCCTCGCGCTCGAAGAGCAGCGAGCCGCCAACGCGAGCGCCTTCATCGGCCAGAATGACACGTGCCCCACCGCGTGCCGCCGTGAGTGCGGCCATGAGACCCGCAGGACCTGAGCCGATCACCAGCAGGTCGGCGTGGGCATAGGCCTTTTCGTACTTGTCCGGATCCGGTTCCTTCGAGGCCGCACCCAACCCCGCCGCACGGCGGATGATGGGCTCGTAGATCTTTTCCCAGAACGCGGCAGGCCACATGAAGGTCTTGTAGTAGAAACCCGCCACGAACATCTTCGAAGCAAGTCCATTGATCGCGCCCACATCGAAGTTGAGCGACGGCCAGCGGTTCTGGCTTTTGGCCACAAGGCCATCGTAGAGCTCGATCATGGTGGCGCGGGTGTTGGCCTCCTTGCGGCCCCCTTCGCGCAGCTCCACCAGCGCATTGGGCTCCGCCGCGCCCGCCGTGATGACGCCGCGCGGACGGTGATACTTGAAGGAGCGGCCCATCAGCGAGACGCCATTCGCCAGGAGTGCCGAGGCGAGGGTATCGCCCTCAAGCCCCGTATAGGACTTGCCGTCGAAGCTGAAGGTCAGCTCCGAACCCCGGTCAACGAGGCCGCCGGACGAGAGACGGAAGGACGTCATGCGCCGCTCCTCCCGCGCTTCTTCGCGTAGTCGCGCGCCGTGACGGTACCGAAGACCTCATGGGTCTGGGTATCACGGGTGATGACGAACCAGGCTCGGCAACCGCCGGAATGATGCACGAACTCGTCGAAGCGGCCGCGCGGATTGTCGCGCAGGTACACATAATCGAACCACTGCTCCATGCTGGCGGGATCGTTGGTGGCGGGGCGCTGCGGCTTCGCATCACCGAGGAAGGTGAACTCCTCGACAGGGCGGGTTCCGCAATGTGGACAGGTGATCAGCATGGCATCAGTGCAGGTTGGGCGTGGCGCCCTGCCCCTTCTCGTCGATCATGTAGCCGCGGCGGAACCGGTCCAGCCTGTAGGCCGCATTGAGTTGGTGGAGTTCGTTCTTGGCGATGGTGTAGGCAAAGCACCAGCCGGAGGCGGGCGTCGCCTTGAAGCCGCCGTAGCACCAGCCGGTATTGAGATAGAGGCCGTCGATATGCGTCTTGTCGATGATGGGCGAGCCATCCATCGACATGTCCATGATGCCGCCCCAGGAGCGCAACACGCGCACCCGCGCCAGCGCCGGGATCATCGCGACACCCGCCTCGATTACATGCTCCACCATCGGCAGGTTGCCGCGGCGGGCATAGGAATTGTAGCCGTCGATGTCGCCGCCGAAGACGAGGCCGCCCTTGTCGGATTGCGACACATAGAAATGCCCAGCCCCGAAGGTGACGACGCCATCGATGAAGGGCTTCAACCCTTCCGATACGAAGGCCTGCAGCACATGGCTTTCGATCGGCAGCTTGAGGCCGGCCATGGCCGCGGTCTCGGAGGAATTGCCGGCGGTGGCAAGGCCGAGCTTGCGGCAGCCGATGAAACCCCTGTTGGTATCGACGCCTAGAACCTTGCCGTTCTCGATGCGGATCCCCTTCACTTCGCAATTCTGGATGATGTCGACGCCGCGCATGTCGGCACCGCGGGCATAACCCCAGGCGACGGCATCGTGGCGGACGGTACCACCACGCCGCTGCAGGAGCCCGCCCTTGATGGGGAAGCGCGCGTTATTGAAGTCGAGGAAGGGGTACATCGCCTTCACGTCATGGGCATCGAGCAATTCTGCATCGACGCCGTCGATCCGCATGGCATTGCCGCGCCGCGCAAACGCATCTCGCTGGGCATCGGTGTGGCAGAGGTTGAGGACGCCGCGCTGCGAGACCATGGCATTGAAGTTGAAGTCCTGCTCAAGGCCTTCCCACAGCTTCATCGACCATTCGTAGAACGGGTTGTTGCCGGGAAGCATGTAGTTCGAGCGGATGATGGTGGTGTTGCGGCCGATGTTGCCGGAGCCCAGCCAGGACTTCTCAAGCACCGCGACATTGGTGATGCCGTGTTCCTTGGCGAGATAGTAGGCAGTGGCGAGGCCGTGGCCGCCGCCGCCCACGATCACCACGTCATACTCCTTCCTCGGCTCAGGCTCGCGCCAGGCCGGTTGCCACTTCGTGTGGCCGGAGAGCGTGTTCTTCAGAAGCGAGAAGACCGAATACTTCATCATCGTCCCTGGGCCAGGCGGAGGACCGCCGGACCGTTGCGCTAGCAATCCAGCGTCGTCTCGCGCTCCCACTGGGTGAGATGGCGGCAATACTGGTTCCATTCATTGTGCTTGAGCTTGAGGTAACCCGCCGACACTTCCTTGCCAAGTGCCTCGCGGAGATAGCTGTCATTCTCGAAGGAACGCAACGCATCAAGCAGATTGAGCGGCAGCTTCTTGGCGTCCTTGACGGTGTGGCCCTCGGCATACATGTCGATGTCGAGGCGCTTGCCCGGGTCCATCTTCTCTTCGATACCGTGCATGCCCGAGACGAGGATCGAGGCGAGCAGCAGATAGGGGTTCGCCGCCCCGTCGGGCAGGCGGTATTCGGCACGGCCCGCATCGGGAATTCGGACCATGTGCGTGCGGTTGTTGCCGCCATAGGTGACGGAAGAAGGCGACCACGTGGCGCCCGAAATGGTGCGGGGCGCGTTGATGCGCTTGTAGCTGTTCACCGTCGGGTTGGTGATCGCGGCCATGGCAGCGGCGTGATGCATCAGGCCGCCGAGGAAGTGATAGCCAAGCTTGGAGACGCCAAGCTCGCCCTTCTCGTCCTCGAACAGGTTGTTCTTGCGCGCCTTGTCCCACACCGAGAGGTGAACGTGGCAACCGTTACCGGTGAGATTGATGAAGGGCTTCGGCATGAAGGTGGCGCGGAAGCCGTGCTTCTCGGCAATCGCCTTCACCATGAACTTGAAGAAGGCAAGCTGGTCAGCAGTGGTGAGTGCGTCGTTGAAGTTCCAGTTGATCTCGAACTGGCCGTTCGCGTCCTCGTGATCGTTCTGGTACGGACCCCAGCCCAGCTTCACCATGGTGGAACAGATCTCGCCGATGACATCGAGGCGGCGCATGATGGCGGACTGGTCGTAACAGGGCTTGTCCTGCGTATCCTTCGGGTCTGAGACAGCGCTGCCATCGGAATTGATGAGGTGGAATTCGGGCTCGACGCCCGCCATCAGGGTGAAGTTCTTGGCGGCGTACTTCTCGGTGAGGCGGCGGAGCACCACGCGGGGCGCCTGCGCCAGCGGCTCACCGTTCATCCACGGATCACCGGCGACCCAGGCCACATCCGGACGCCAGGGCAACTGGATCGCGGTGGCCGCATCCGGCATGACGAGAATATCGGGATGGGCGGGCGTCTGGTCGAGCCAGGTGGCGAAGCCCGCAAAGCCCGCGCCTGCCTTCTGCATCTTCGCCGCCGCTTCCACGGGCACCAGCTTCGCCCGCTGCGTGCCGAAAAGGTCAGTGAAGTTGAAGAGGAAGAACCTGACCTCTTTGTGGTCTTTGGCAAAACTGGCGAGATCGCCCATGATACGTCTCCATTCCCTGTTTATGTTCTTATCGTTGTCGAAGCGGAACGCGGCGGTCAATAACCGCCGCGGCCCGGTATCCAGTCAGTTCCGGCGAGCGGAACGCCCGCCATGGCGGCGGCTTCCACCGTGAGCGCACAGAGGTCTTCCGGTTCCAGATTGTGCAGGTGGCTCTTGCCGCAGGCGCGTGCCACGGTCTGGGCCTCGAGCGTCATCACCTTGAGGTAGTTGGAGAGGCGGCGGCCCGCCTTCACCGGGTCAAGGCGCTTGGCGAGGTCCGGGTCCTGCGTCGTGATGCCGGCGGGGTCGCGGCCTTCGTGCCAATCGTCATAGGCACCGGCGGTGGTGCCGAGTGCGCGATATTCCTCTTCGAGGTGCGGATCGTTGTCGCCCAGCGCCACGAGGGCCGCCGTGCCGATGGCCACCGCATCGGCACCGAGTGCCAGCGCCTTCGCTACATCGGCCCCGTTGCGGATGCCGCCCGAGATGATCAACTGCACCTTGCGGTGCATGCCGAGGTCCTGCAGCGCCTTCACGGCCGGCCGGATGCAGGCGAGCGTGGGCAGGCCCACGTGTTCGATGAACACTTCCTGCGTTGCGGCGGTGCCGCCCTGCATGCCGTCGAGCACAACCACGTCGGCACCCGACTTCACGGCGAGCGCCACGTCGTAGTAGGGACGCGTGCCACCCACCTTCACGTAGATCGGCTTTTCCCACGAGGTGATTTCGCGGAGCTCGTGGATCTTGATTTCGAGATCGTCCGGCCCGGTCCAGTCGGGATGGCGGCAGGCGGAACGCTGGTCGATGCCCTTGGGCAGGCAGCGCATCTGCGCCACGCGGTCGGAAATCTTCTGGCCGAGCAGCATGCCGCCGCCCCCCGGCTTGGCACCCTGCCCCACCACCACTTCGATGGCGTCGGCCTTGCGCAGGTCATCGGGGTTCATGCCGTAGCGCGACGGCAGATACTGGTAGACGAGGTGCTTGGACTGGCCGCGCTCTTCCGGGGTCATGCCGCCGTCGCCGGTCGTGGTCGAGGTGCCGGCCATGGATGCGCCGCGGCCCAGCGCTTCCTTCGCTTGCGCCGACAGCGAGCCGAAGCTCATGCCGGCGATGGTGATCGGAATCTTGAGTTCGATCGGCTTCTTGGCGAAGCGCGTGCCGAGGATGACATCGGTGCCGCATTTCTCGCGATAGCCTTCCAGCGGATAGCGCGAGATGGAGGCGCCAAGGAACAGCAAGTCATCGAAGTGCGGAAGCTTGCGCTTCGCGCCGGCGCCGCGGATGTCGTAGATGCCGGTCGTTGCGGCGCGGCGGATTTCAGAGAGCGTGTAATCATCGAACGTCGCGGATTTGCGCGGCACGGTGCGTGGAATGTTGGTATCCATGAGATGCCTCAGTAAGCGTCGGCGTGATCGACGTTGAAGTTGTAGAGCTTGCGGGCCGAACCGTAGCGGCGGAAATCCTGCGGCCGGTCCTTGCGCTTGGCAAGGTCGAGCAGCCGGGCGAGGTCCTCGAGATGTTCGGCGCGCATCTCCTTCTCGATGCAGTCGGAGCCGAGGCTTGCGACCTTGCCCTTCACATAGAGACGCGCTTCGTAAATGGAATCGCCGAGTGCATCTCCGGCATCACCGCAGACCACGAGGTTGCCGCGCTGGGCCATGAAGGCCGACATGTGGCCGATGGAGCCGCCCACAACGATGTCGACGCCCTTCATGGAAATGCCGCATCGGGAAGAGGCATCGCCGTCAATGACGAGAAGGCCGCCGTTTGCCGTGGCGCCAGCAGACTCCGAAGCATTGCCCTTCACCCAGACTGTGCCCGACATCATGTTTTCGGCCACGCCGACGCCGGCATGGCCGTGGATGACGATATCGGCATGCTTGTTCATGCCGCCGCAGTAGAAGCCGACATGACCCTGGATTTCCACCGTGAGCGGTGCATCAAGGCCGCAGGCGATGGCGTGCTGGCCCATGGGATTGCGAATGATCCAGTGGCGCTCGTTGCTGTCCTTCGGGAGCTTGTAAAGGCGCTGGTTGACGCCCGTCACTCCTTCTTTCTTGAGATCGATTTCGCTCATGCGTGGCCACCCCATGTGTAGACTTTTTCAGGTTCGGGTTCCCAGGTCTTCGCCGTTTCGGCGCCGGGAAGATGCGCAATGGCGCGCCATTCCGTCGCCATGGCCACCCAGTCGTCGGTCTCGGCCATCACTGCGTGCTTGCAGGCGATGGGATCGCGCACCACGGCAAAGCCATCCGCCGTGCCCACGAGGAAGGTGAAGAAGCCGTCGAGATCATGCAGGCCGTCTTCCAGCGCTTCCTTCAGCGTGGCGCCATTGCGCAGCTTCCAGGTCATGTAGGCGGCGGCCACTTCGGTATCGTTCTCGGTCTGGAATTCCATGCCCTCGCGGCGCAGGTTTTCGCGCAGGCGATTGTGGTTGGACAGCGAACCGTTGTGCACGAGGCAGAGGTCGGCACCCGTGGCGAACGGATGCGAGCCCGCCGTCGTGACGGCGCTCTCCGTCGCCATGCGGGTGTGGCCGATGATGTGCGTGCCCTTGGCCGAGGTGAGATCGAATTTCTCGTAGACGTTCTCGGGCAGACCTGTTTCCTTGAATATCTCGATCGTGTGCCCCGAACCCACCACGCGCACGGCGGGATGGTTGTGCTTCAGCCAGTTCAGAACGGCATCCTCTTTCGCGTTGGTGACGAGGATGCAGTGGTTGCCGATCTTCTTGATCGTCGCTTCGCAGCGGAGCGAGCGCTCCAGGCCGGTGTCAACCTTCTTCCAGTCGTAGCCCGCATCGTCATGGGCGAGCGAGAACTTGATCTGGTTCTTCTTCACGGGGTTGCGGTAGATGGCGACGCCTGCGGAATCAGGACCGCGGTTGGTCATCTCGATGATCATCGGCTTGAACATCGCGCCAAGCTTCGGCTGAAGCTTTGAATTCTTGAGATAAAGTCCGACAATTCCACACATGGGCCTTGCTCCCTTCCGTTGTGGCGATTGGGATCAGCCTAACAGGGCAAAAGGCCCTGTCAACTAGCAGGAATTATTTATTCACCAGAGGAATGACATCATTCGTCCCGTCGATAGCTGATGATCGACAGGTAGCGCGCCGGCAACTTGCGCAGCTCATCTGGCCCATGGGGCGCCTCGGCATCGAAGAACAGCGCATCGCCCGGATGCATGTCGTAGGTCTTGTCGCCATGGCGGTAGACCACATTGCCCTCGAGCATGAACAGGAATTCGAGGCCGGCATGCTGGAAGGTGGGGAACACATCCGTCTCGTGGGTGAGGGTGATGAGATAGGGTTCGACCATTACCGGCCCATGGGGGCTGTGGCCCAGAAGCTGATACTGGTGGCCTGCACGGGTGCCGCGCCGCTCGATGGTCAGACCCTGCCCCGCCTTCACGAAGGTCGCATCGCGGATCTCCTCGAACGAGCGGAACAGAGCCGTGAAAGGAATCTGCAAGGCGCGACTCAGGGCCTGCAACGAGGCGAGCGAAGGCGAGGTTGCGCCGTTCTCGATCTTCGATAGCATGCCTGCGGAGAGTCCCGACTGCTTCGCGAGATCAGAAATCGTCAGCCCGAGCTTTTCCCGGTAGCGCCTGACCTCGCGGCCGATCGCTTCTTCCAAGTAGCGGTTATCGTTCGGATTGACAGCGTGCGGGTTCTGAAAGTCGTCCATCTTCTGCTCAACAGTTTTGCGGTGCAGCACTTTTTGTTCACCGCCGCCCGCTTGACAAGACGCGGGTTCAGGCATTTCCTGACAGAAAATAAAGTTGCCCCGTAGCAAACAAAAACACAAGGGGCAGCCGAGCACGCGCGGGGAACAACGCTCGGTCTGCGGGAGGAAACGAGATGTCTGACCTCAATCAGCGTATTGAGGCCATGTACCGCGGCGACGTGCGCGGTGCGTGGACCTTCGTGGCGGTCCTCTGGATCGTCGTCCTGTTCGTGCTCTTCATGTCATGGCCGCATATTCCCGACAGCGGGGTCAGGATCGTCTGCCTCATCGCGGCAGCCGCCGTGCTGATCTTCAACACGGCCTCGGTCGGCGCCATGGTCCGCAACTACGCGGCGGACAAGGACTTCATCTACGGCCTCGACATCAAGCACCTCGACCAGATGCACGGGGACAAATGATCATGGCCAAGTATATCCCTCCGAACCAGTCCAAGGCCCTTCAGTGGCTAGACATCATCTTCGTCGTCGTCGCCATTTTCGCCGCGCTGTGGCTGCCGCTGCAGGCAGGCTGGGCCGGTGTTTCCCGCGCCATCGATAAGATCGACAACCCGACCTGGGAAGCCCTCGGCCAGACCCCTGCTCAGGTCGAGCAGTGGGTGAAGCTCGGTTTTGCCGACGCCGCATCGGCCCACGACATCATCCAGAACAAGTTCGATTACTCGATCGACTGGGTGCAGCTCATCATCATGACCATCGTCATCGTCGGTTATTTCGTCTTCCTCTTCCGCGCTTCGGACAAGGAATACCGCGAAGTGATCGAAGAACGCTTCAACGGCAAGAAATAGGAGAGCCCGGATGTTCATGACGCTTGCAAACGTCGGCTGGGGCTTATCGGCGCTCCTCGCCGCCTGGATGCTCTACGACTGGCTCAAGACCGACACGAAGTATTCCGAGGAGATGCTGACCTCCTCCCGTGAAGGCGAAATCGAAGCCGTCTCCGAACGGCACCAGATCTAGGAGCACCAGATGACCAACACTCTCACTGACAAATCCGCGGTGCAGAAGGTCTCGCTCCTTCGCATCCTCGGCCCCGCCCACGTCTGGGCGCTCGGCGTCGGCATCGTTCTCGTCGGCGAATACACCGGCTGGAACTTCGCCGCTGACAAGGGCGGCACGCTTGCCGCACTGATCATCTGCTGGGTGATCGGGCTTCTCTACACCTCGGTCGCCATGATCGACTCGGAAGTGACCTCGACGGTCGCCGCCGCCGGCGGTCAATACGCCCAGGCCAAGCACATCGTCGGGCCGCTCATGGCCTTCAACGTGGCGCTCTATCTGGTCTTTGCCTACACCATGCTGGAGGTCTCGAACGCCATCCTGATTGCCGACACGGTCAAGTCCTACGCCGGCGACGGCTTCAGCGACTGGCACTACCGCGGCATCATCGCGGGCGTGATCGTCATCCTCGCCGCGCTCAACTACCGCGGCGTGCTGATGTCCCTCAACGTCAACTTCGTGATCACGGCCATCGCCTTCATTGCCATCATCGTTCTCTTCTTCTCGGTGCAGCCGTGGAGCCAGGGAACCGTGCTGCGCCTTGGCGACATGGTGACGCCGGACAATGCCCTGCCCTATGGCTGGATCGGCGTCATCGCCGGCTTCCACTGGGGCATCTGGTATTACCTCGGCATCGAAGGCACGACGCAGGCGGCCGAAGAAGTGCGCTCGCCGGCGCGCTCGCTGCCCTACGGCACCATGGCCGGCATGATCACGCTCCTCATCGGTGCGTCCATCACCTGGTATGTCTGCGCCTCGCTGATGCCCTGGCAGTATCTCGGCTACACCTACTATCCGCTGCTGGATGCAGGCAAGCTCACGGGCAGCAAGACGCTCGAGTACATGATGTTTATCGCCACCATCCTGGCGGCGCTGGCCTCGGCGAACGGCTGCATCAACGATGCGGCGCGCGCCTGGTTCTCGCTCGGCCGTGACCGGTATCTTCCGACCTGGTTCTCGGCGGTGCATCCGAAGTACCGCACGCCGTATCGTTCGATCGTCTTCCTGGTGCCGATTGCGCTGGCCTTCGCGTTCATCGCCAACCTCGGCCAGGCGATCACCTTCTCGATCCTCTCGGGCGTGCTGCACTACACCTTCATGAGCATCAACATCATGATGTTCCGGAGGAAGTGGCCGCTGGGTACGATCCGCCGCGGCTACACGCATCCGTTCCACCCGCTGCCCGCGATCGTGCTGTTCGTGCTCTGCGTGGTGACGTTCTTCGCGATCTTCCTCGGCTACGGTGCGCAGCTCACCGCCATGGTGGTGTTCTACATCATCATGTCGCTGTGGTTCCACTTCTACCGCTACCGCTACGTGAAGCGCGGCGACCAGTTCACCATGCCGTGGCCGAAGCCGGCCGGTTACTGAGACAACACGAATGGCCCGCTCCGGCGGGCCATTTGCTCTTTGGGTGCCCGTGATGACATTTGTTGCAACTGCCGTTGCAGTGCTTCTGCTCTACCTGCTCTACCGCGACTTCCAGCGCAGGCGGGCAGCGGTGCGCGATGAACCTGCGCGCCTCTTCTCCGCTGTCATGCCGCTTCTCGCGGACGCGAAGCTGCACCCCAGCGAGGCAGCGGGCATGCACAGGCTGGAGGGCACCTATCGCGGCCATACGGTGTCCATCCGCACGGTGGCGGACACGCTCGCCCTCCGCAAGCTGCCGAGCCTCTGGCTGATGGTGACGCTGGTGCGGCCGCAGCCCTTCACCGCCAACTTCGACCTGATGATGCGGCCCGCAGGTCCCACGACCTTTTCCAACTTCGATTTCCTGCCGCACAGCATCGCCACGCCAGCAGGCTTTCCGGAGGACGCGGTGCTGCGCAGCGACGACCCCGCCGCCATGCTGCCGCTCGACATCGCGGCGGCGCATGTGCCCGCGATGTTTGCCGACCTCCGCATGAAAGAGCTGCTGGTGGCGCCCAACGGCCTGCGCCTCGTGCGGCTTCTGGCCGAGGGAGACCGCGCCCGCTACGGCGTCTTCCGCCAGGCGGATTTCGGCGGCACGACAATCGAGCCGCAGCTGCTGCGCGGAATGCTGGACAAGCTTATCGCGCTCCAGGAGGATATCGACCGCACAGGAAAGGCCACATGAGCACGACGCCCGTACATCCCCTCAAGGTCCTCGCCGCGGCACTCATTCCGGGTGCAGGCCATGTGCTGCTCGGACAGGCGCAGCGCGGGCTCACCTTCCTGTTCTTCATGGTGGTACTCGGTTGGGTGAGCTTCCGGCTGATGCCCGAAACAGCGACCTTCATCGGCCGGCACATCGGCGGCGTCTTCATCTATGGCATCTCGATCCTCGATGCCTACCGCACGGCCCGCCTGCGCTGGGCGATGGCGCAACGAGACAATTCAAATTCGGGAGCGGAGACGGGAAAGGATGGGGGGCGATGAAGATTTGTCACTATCACAGCAAGTCAATTGCTTAGCAAAGGTGAGGGGAAAACCGCCCCCTCCCTCACCCGGCCGTCGCTCACAGCCGACAATCGCAAGTTTGTGCAATTCCGAATTTAATATTTTTGCGCTGCAGTTTTGCATTGCCTGAGCTTGAATGCGCAGCATGCTGTCGACCTCGGCAATTCTGATCATCGCTGCGGCAATATTTGCGATCGGCGGATTCGTGCTGCTTTGCTTCATCGTTTATGGCGATGGCAGCGATGGCGATGATGCGGATGATGAGGATTATGTTTCGTCCTCGGTTGAGAGCCGGAAGCCCCCTCGGTAACGCGCGGTGAGCGCCTAAGCCCCTTGCCCCTGATGGCGGGAGGCGAATTGTTCCACTGTGTCAAGAATTTCAATGTCTTGAAAAGGATGGTGGGCGATGAAGGACTCGAACCTTCGACCCGCTGATTAAGAGGCAGGAGCGTCAGGCTAAAAGCGCGTTAAACCGCAGCAAATCGATCTTGGTCATTCTTCCAAACTGCTGTAATTGTTAGCCTCACGTTAGCCGGTTTTTGCCGTTCTGATAATCGAGCGGTGTTAGCCCGTAGTTAGCCCGAGGCGCCCCATGAGCCGCAAATCTCTCTCCGATATCGGCGTTTCAAACCTGAAGCCGAGAGCTAAGCGTTACACCTTCCCTGACCCAGAAATGCGCGGTCATTATGTGCGGGTGACGCCAGCGGGGGTCAAATCTTATGCCGTGGTGACGCGAGATCCGCACGGCAGACAAGTGTGGGCTACGATCGGTTCCAGTGATGCCATGCGGATCGAGGAAGCGCGGGAGCGCGGCCGCAAGGCACTGCAACGGATCCGGGATGGCCTCACACCATTCGAGCCCACCCCTAAGAAACTCTCAACATTCGAGGCTGTGGCGAAATCCTGGATAGAAAGACACGTCCAAGCCCGAAAGCTTCGCTCCCAGAAGGAAATCGAACGGTGCCTCCGGGTTTATGTTCTCCCAGCCTGGAAGGACGTACCCTTCGTGGAGATTCGGCGCGGCGACGTTACCGAGCTGCTCGATCGGATCGAAGATGACAACGGTGCCAGGCAAGCCGATGTTGTTCTGGCAATCTTGCGCGGAATGGCGAACTGGTACGCGAGCCGGCATGATGAATACCTTTCGCCAGTCACAAAGGGCATGCGCCGCCAAGCCGGCGTCAAGCGTGATAGAGTGCTTGGTGACGAAGAGCTTAGGGTCATTTGGCGGCACGCCCTAGATGCTGGCACATTTGGAGCAATCATCCGGTTTGCACTGTTGACCGCGCAGCGGCGAGAAAAAATCGCAAAGCTCCGATGGAGTGACTTGGATGGAAGCACCTGGAATATCGCAAGTGGAGCGCGCGAGAAAGGCGCAGGCGGCAGCTTGAGGCTTCCGAAAGCTGCCAAGGCGGTAATCGATGAGCAACCTCGGCTTAACAGCAATCCCTTTGTGTTTTCCGGCCGTGGTGATGTGGCATTCAATGGATTCTCCAAGTGTAAGGCGAGATTTGATGAAGGGCTGCCCAAAACAAAGAAATGCGAGGATGCCGAGCCCATGCCACGTTGGACACTTCATGATTTGCGCCGCACCGCTCGCTCACTTATGTCGAGAGCTGGCGTAAGACCTGACATTGCAGAGAGAGTTCTCGGCCATGTTATTCCGGGCGTGGAGGGTGTCTATGATCGGCATCGCTATGATGCTGAAAAAGCAGAAGCTCTGGAGAGACTTGCGGCAACAATTGATGAGATTCGGAAACCTGCGATAGGAAAAATCGTACGACTAACGCGGAGTTAGAAATCATGACGATGCGTGTGAGGCCAACTCTTAGGGGACCTCTGGGTTATAAAATACTCATGGATGGCTTGGACTGGTCAAAGAAGAATTGGCCGCCGCTGAATCAGCGCGAGATATCCATGTGGTGCGCAACCTACCTAGAAAGTCCAAAAATTCCTCCCGATTGGCGATTTGTGAAATTGCTCATGTGGCAATTTCTCCAGAATTTCCCCGAACCGGCAAAATCCGACCCACGAGAGGACGCGGAGATGGTCGATCAGTTGATCGACTTGGGCTTAGATTTCAGTAGCGCTCGCTCGCAAGTGGCTGAGCGTCACGGGAAAGACCGTGCTGCTGTTGCAAAGAACCATCAAAGGTTCGGAATTCATAAGCAAAAGCGCGGGCGATTTAACAACCTTGTCCCGGAAAACCCGATTGAAGTGGGTCGTGCTCGCGCAGCATATGAAAGACACAAAGATAGGAACCGAAAGGACAAGTGAATAGCGGGACAGAATTCCGGAATTTGTCTTTTTGCAGACCCGTAAGAATGCTTAAAAGGGGGAGCTACCAAATCAGGAGTGCTGACAATGGTGGCGAAATTCCTTCGGTTCAAGGATCTGAAAGAGCGCGGAATCGTTAACAACTGGCCCGCCCTGATCTACAAAATCAAGAACAACGGCTTCCCGCAGGGGCGCTACATCGGCCCCAACAGCCGCGCTTGGACGGAAGATGAGGTTAAGGCCTGGCTAGAAAAGTTGCCGGTTTCCAAACCAGTTCGAAACAAAAACTCAGTAGCGGCCTGATTGAGCTGGGCAGTCGATCATGACCAGCGACAAGAAACCGGACAAGCCTCACCTGCGCGTGATCTCGGCGATCGACGATGCCGAGGCGCTGGCCGCCAATCCCGCACCCTTTGGTGATCATCAAAGGGGCGATTGGTCCCAAATGAGTGCGGCAGATCAACCCTCGTTCAAGGCTCAGAGCGTTGAGCCTGGGCGAAAAAAGCGCACCAGGTTTGGCAAGGACGGTATCAGCCACGCGGATCTCGATCTGCAGCTCTCGCGCTATCAGTGCACCGATCTCGGCAATGCCAATCGGTTTGTGACGCGCCACGGTGATCGCTTTCTTTATGTGCACCAATGGGGATGGATGGTTTGGGACGGCCGGCGGTGGACAACCACCGACGCGTCTCAGAAGGTGGAGCGCGCTGTACATGACACGATCGATGCAATCAGGCGCGAGGCTCTTGCACTTGAGGCCTCGCCGCTCGATGTGCTGCTACAGAGCAAGAGAGACGGCACTGAGGTGTGGGCGAGTGATCGAGTGATGGGCTGGTATGTCGCCAGCCAGTCGGCTTCGCACGTTAGCTGTATTTCAAATTTGGCAAAGCCATACCTGTTGGCGTCAGCCGATCAATTCGATGCTGATCCTTGCGCCTTTAACGTACTCAATGGGACGTTGAAAATTCAAAAGCGCGAGAATGAGAGCTATGTGAGGCATGAGCCGCACAATCCGAAGGATCTCATTACTAAGCTTGCACAGGCCATCTATGATCCTAAGGCTTCTGCAATTGATTACGACGCATTTCTTGAAAGGGTGCAGCCTGATCCACACATGCGCCGGCACTTACACGCCTGGGGTGGCGTTTCTCTCACAGCACTCTTGGTTGCTCGCCTATCGTTTTGGTATGGCACCGGCCGCAATGGCAAATCGACCCTGATTGATGCCTGGGCGGATGTTTTAGGCGACTATGCGCAAACCATTCCAATCGAGAGCTTCCTCGATCAGGGGCGTGCCAGGCGCGGCGGAGAGGCCTCGCCCGATATCGCATCGCTGGTGGGCGTGCGCGCACTCCGCACCTCTGAACCAGAGCGGGGATCGAAACTTGCCGAGGGATTGATCAAATTGGTTACAGGCGGCGAGCCAATGCGCGCCAGGCAGCTGAATAAGGATTTCTTTGAGTTCAGGCCGTGCTTCAAGCTCACCATGCAGGGAAACTACAAGCCGCGCGTCGATGGCACTGATGAGGGCCTGTGGGCGCGCCTCTTGATCGTGCCATGGCAAGTGATGATCCCGGAGGAAGAGCGAGATCCTGGGTTGCCCAGCAAACTGAGAGCCGAGGCATCCGGCATCTTAAACCGGCTGCTTGATGGGCTTTGTGACTACCTGGACAATGGGCTGTTGCCACCTGAGAGGGTCAAACAGGCGACACAGGAATATCGGCAGCAATCGGATCCTGATCGGCCGATTCCTGACCGAGTGTTGCGATCGCAGTGATCCAAAGGCGCGCGCTGATGCGCAGCCACTTTACGCACTCTACGCGGCATGGGCCCGAGCAGAGGGTGAGCCGGTGTGGACCGTCAAGATCTTCAGCCGAGCATTGCAGGAGCATGGCCTGCAGCGGTTGAAATCCGGCACCATCGTCTATGTCGGAGTAAAGATCCAAAAGGCTGTGGCCGATTTCGAGGGATTGGAAATCAGTGATCAAAGTGAAAAGCGCCGGTAGGTCTGTGCTCTCAGTCCCTCGGTCCCATTTCTTGGGACCGAGAGTTGTTGCTCAAGTCATTGTGTTTGATGGGTTCAAGACATTTCCGGAACGAGAGGACTGTTTCGAGTTACTCGCCGCGTAGCGCGCGCATGCGCGCATGCATGCGTATTTGATCTTTATATTGAGTCATCTCAGTCCCTAAGTCTGAAAATGATAATGAAAGTAAACACATAAGATGGCACGATCGATCTCGATACTATCCCTGCTGCTTCCCAAGCGCGCCGCTGCTTCCCTGCACAGAAAAATCGAGGGCTGGGAAGCCGACACCGTAGATCGGTGGGCTCCTACCGGGGGGGTAGGCTTAAATTTTCGACTGTCTCACCGCTGGACCGGCGGGGTAAGCGCGTACTCATTTCCGCGAAATTCAGAAACTTTTTTTTGCTGGTGCCGCAATCTTGCTGAAGGAAGAGCAGCCATGTCGGCATGGTGGGAAGTGATCTGGAGAAGTCTTGGCATCGGTCTTAGTCGGCATTCCCTATCGCTAGCTGTCACGCACAAAATCCCACCAAATGACATCACGAAGGGTGTTGCAGGCGAGGCCCAATATCTAACGATGACTCAGCTGCGACCTAAGCTTCGTCAGCGCGTGGAGTCCCTTGAGCAGCGGCACTGGCGTTCCCGTGATCTCTGCCAGTTCGACAACGGAGCCTACGAGCGCATCCAGTTCGAGCGGCCGGCCGTTTTCAATGTCCCGCAACATCGACGTCTTGTGCTCGCCCACGGCCTGGGCTCCGGCGAAGCGCTTCTCCAACGAGACCGGCATGGTGACACCAAGTGCCTTTGCCACCTCTTCAACCTCCTGCATCGCCGCTTTGGCGAAGTCTGCCGTTTCCGGATCAGTGCAGATCGCCTGCAGCGTGGCACCCGTCAGGGCACTGATGGGATTGAACACCGCATTTCCCCAGACCTTCACCCAGATCTCCGAGCGGATATCCGTCTTCACCGGGGCCTTGAACCCGGCGGCAATCAGCGCAGCACTCAATGCCCGCACCCTGTCCGATTTCGTTCCATCGGGCTCGCCAAGGCTGAAGCGGTCACCTTCGATATGGCGGATGTGACCCGGTTCCGTGATCTCGGCGGCAGGATAGACAACACATCCCAGCACGCGCTCCGGGCCGATATGAGTCCATTGCAGCCCCTCCGCATCGACACTGCGCAATCTGCGACCGGCATACGGACCTGCTACGCCATGAAAATACCACCACGGCACACCGTTCACCGCCATGATAACGGCGGTCTGCGGACCGAACAGCGTGGGAATGCGACTGGCGATCGCGGGCACGGAATGGGCCTTGAGGGCAACGATGACGAAATCCTGTTCGCCCGCATCCTCCGGCCTCTCAAATGCACGGACCCCGACAGTGAAGGTTCCCGTGGCGTCGGTCAGCGAGAGCCCCTTCGCCTGCATGGCTGCCAGATGGGGACCGCGCGCAATCAGGGTCACATCTTCCCCGGCCTTCGCAAGGCGTGCGCCGAGCAGACCGCCGATGGCGCCGGCGCCATAGATGCAGATTCTCATGCGCTGAGACCAAGCCGGCCGGCGAGGCCGATGCGCTGGATCTTGCCCGTGGGCCCCTTGGGAATTTCGCTGAGAATGAGCAGTTTCCGAGGCACCTTGAAATCCGCAAGCTTGCGCGCGGCAAATTCACGGAGTGACGACTCGTCCGCAGACTGGCCTTCATGAAGAACAACGGCCGCTGCCACCTCCTCGCCCAGCTTGTCGTGCGGCATGGCAAAGGTCACGGCCTGGGCCACTGCCGGATGATCCAGCAGAACTTCATCCACTTCCAGCGGCGAAATCTTCTCGCCGCCCCGGTTGATGATCTCCTTGAGGCGGCCGGTGAGCGTGAGATAGCCCTCCTCATCCAGAACACCCTGATCTCCGGTGAGGAACCAGCCCTTCACGAAGGCCTTCGCGTTGGCCTCGGGATTGTTGGCATAGCCGCGCGTGACGTTGGATCCACGGATGACAACCTCGCCGGTCATCCTCCGCGGCAGCAATTGCCCGTCCGCACCCATGATGGCCACCTCAGGACCCGCGGCAAGCCCGACACTTCCCGGCTTCCGGGAGCGGGGTGGGAGCGGATTGCTCGCCATCTGGTGGGCAGCTTCCGTCATGCCGTATGATTCGATCACCGGGCAGCCGAAAACCGATTCCAGTTCCGCCATGACCTGCCTTGGCAAAGAGGCAGATGAAGAGCGGATGAAGCGCAGGCGCATGCTGTCGACGATGTCGGAATTGCGGCTCGCGCGCGCAAGGATCGTCTGATGCATCGTCGGCACGGCTGTGTACCAGGTGGCGCGCGCCTCCTCGAGCCAGCCGAAGAACTTCAGCGCATTGAAACCCGGCGGGCAAAAGAGGCTGGCGCCTGCCGAGACTGATGACAGGATCGCGCCTACCAGACCATGAATGTGGAACATGGGCATGATCACGAGGCTGCGGTCATGTGGCGTGAGCGCAAGGGTGGCCGCGATGTTGGCCGCCGAGGCCGTGAGATTCGCGTGACTAAGGGGTACGATCTTCGGCCTGGACGTGGTACCTGAGGTGTGCAGCACGAGTGCGATGTCCGCGGCAGAAGGCTTTGGTAACGCGGCATCGGACATCGGAACCGAAAGGGAGAACGTACCCGCCGGCCTCCCCGCTTCCGCACGAAGCTCGATCACGGGAATTCCCCGGCGCGCAGCAACGACACGGACGGGTGACTCTACCCCCTCCGTCATGATGACAGCCTTGGCGTTCAAATCGCCCAGATAGAAATCGAACTCCTCGTCGCGATAGGCCGAGTTGAGTGGTGCCGCGACGGCGGAGGAGGCCACGGCGATGAAAAGAGCCGTCATTTCCGGCCCGTTCGGCATGACAATGGCCACCGTGTCCTGCTGTTGGACTCCGATGCCGCTCAGCGCGCTTGCCACCCGCCCTGTCAGATTCACAAGTTCGCCGCGCGTCATGTCCTGCCGGCCGGGGGCGCCAATGACCGGGCGTTCCGGCCCATGGGCGAGGAGAAGGTTGAGAAGATCAGAGGGCAGGTTGTTGTTCATGGCTAGTATCCCAATGCGCAGCCGTCTTTGCGAGGGTCGGAGGCGCCCGTGAGCGTGCCACGTTCCCAGTCGATCCACACGGCCTGGCCGCCTCCCAAAGGCTCAACCGGCGGCTTGATGCTGTGACCGAAGCTCTTCAGCTTGGCCACGGTCCCTTCGGGGATGCCCGACTCCACAACTGCTGAGCCCGCCTCATAGAAGACACGCGGCAGATCGATCGCCTCCTGAGGGTCCATGCCGTAATCCAGCAGGTTGGTCAGCAGATGGACGTTGCCGAACGGCTGGTAGTCTCCGCCCATCACGCCGAAGGGCATGACGGCCCGGCCATTCCGGGTGGCCATGCCCGGCATGATCGTGTGCATCGGCCGCTTGCGGGGCGCGATGACGTTGGGATGCGCAGGATCAAGCCTGAAGCTTGCACCCCGGTTCTGCAGCACGACACCGGTCTTCGGGCTGGTAATGCCGCTGCCGAAGGAATGATAGGTGGAGTTGATGAAGCTGACAGCGTTGCGATCCTTGTCCACGACGCTGATGTAAACAGTGTCGCTCTTGGACAGGGGCACATCCGGCAAATGAGTCATCGCCTTGTGCGGGTTGATCTCGGCCCTCAGCCTCGCGGCATAATCAGCCGAGAGTAGCTGTGCGACCGGCACGGCAGAGAACCGCTGGTCGGCGAAGTAACGGTCCCTGTCGCGGTAGGCCAAACGGCCCGCCTCGATTTCGAGATGCATGCGTTCCGCGCCCAGAGGATCGAGCTTCGACAGATCGAAACCTGAGAGGATGCCCAGCATCAGGAGCGCGGTCAGTCCCTGGTTGTTGGGCGGAACCTGATGGATGCGATGATCGCGGTAGGTGGTTGACACCGGCTCGACGTACTCGCCTGCAGCGGCGGCAAAGTCGTCCATCGTGTGAAGTCCACCCAACGCCTTCAGGCAGGCCACCATGTCTTCTGCGATGGCGCCCTCATAAAATGCCGAACGCCCCTGCTTCGCAATCAGCCGCAGCGTCTCCGCCAGCTCGGGTTGGCGATGCACGGTGCCCGCCCGGAAGGCCTTTCCGTTGTCCAGAAAGATCCGTGCGGTGGTCGCCTCGTCCTTCAGCCGCTCTGCATCGAGGGCCCAATCAACTGCAACACGGTCGTGAACGACATAGCCGTTCTCGGCATAGTGAATGGCCGGTGCGAGGATCGCGTCCATGCCCTTTTTGCCGTGATCGGCGTTGAGCCTGTACCAAGCATCGATCGCACCGGGGATGGTGACGGAGTGAACGCCATAGAGCGGGATCGATGTGAAGCCGCGTTCGACATACCATTCATGATGCGCTGCAGCCGGCGACCGTCCGGACCCATTGAAGGTGATCACCTTGTCGCCGCCTGCCGGGCAGTAATGCACGAAGCAGTCACCACCGATGCCGGTCGACTGCGGTTCGACAACGGCCTGGACAGCGGCGGCGGTGATGGCCGCGTCCATGGCGTTTCCACCGCTCTTCAGCATTTCGACTGCTGCGAATGTCGCCAGAGGATGCGATGTTGCAGCCATTCCGCTTGTGGCGCGCACCGGGGAACGCCCGGCTAATTCGAGGTTACGCAATTCAGTCTCCCATACGTGTTGAACGCGCAGTGTTCGCCTGCGCTTGTCTGATTTGGCGGCACGTGAAGCCCCGTATGCATCGGTCCATGCCGTCAGCTCCCGAAGTTGATCAGGCCGCGCGCAACTTCCTCGATGTGAAGCCGCATGGCACGTTCGGCCTGCGCGGCATCGCGTTCGGAAATCGCATCGAGAATGGCCTGATGATGTTCGGCGTAAAGTTTCCGGCGCTCGGCGGTCAGCACGTTACGGCGGAGCTGGTTCCAGGTCTTCTGCTTTCTGATTGCGTTAAAGCTGTCGAAGATGGACAGCAGGAGCCGGTTGCCTGTGACCAGACACAGCGCGCGGTGGAACTGACCATCCCACGACTCCCACGTCGTGGCGTCAGTGGCGAACTTGCCCTTCTGCACCAGTGCAGCAATTTCGCTGATCTGTGTCTGGCTGGCGCGCAGTGCCGCCATGCGCGCAATCTGAGGTTCGATGGCGAGGCGCGCCTCGAGCGCATCCGCCGGACTCGTGTTGGCAGTGATGAATGAAAACTGTTTGGGCGGCTTCTCGGGACGGGAGCCTACGAATGTGCCCTGCCCCACGTGGCGCCAGATCCGCCCTTCAGATTCCAGCCGGTCCAGGCCAGCCCGAAGAGCGGTGCGGCTCACCGCAAACTGGCGCGCGAGATCGCGCTCGGGCGGCAACCGGCTCTGCGGAAGCATGCGGCCTTCACCCAGCATTTCGCTGAGCATTTTATGGGCAAGTTCGGACTTCTTCATTCAGACCAATCCCGATGGTTTTTTGTTGGTGCCCTCTCGCATCACATTGACTCACGCGCAGGTTGGCGACATAAATTTGATCAAGATCATACCTGCTGTAAAGCAGTATAATACCAATATCAAATGGTCTTTCTTCAGAGAGGAACACGGAAATGCGCTCAACTGCAAGATTCTCAGCGTCTGTGATGGCGCTCTTTTTTGCTGCCAGTCTCACCCAAGCGGCTGAGATCACGCCGCCCGCCGACATCGCGAAAGCCGGCAAGATCGTCTACTGCGCGGAGTTCGGAAATCCGCCGCTCGGCTTCTACGACAGCAACAATGTGCTGACCGGTTCCGACGTTGAACTCGGCACCGAGATCGGCAACCGGATGGGCGTGAAGACGGAATGGAAGGAAGTGGCTTTCAGCGCCATCATCCCCTCCCTCATGGCCAAGCAGTGCGACGCAATCCTGTCACAGCTGTTCGACAAGCCGGCGCGCCGCGAAGTGGTGGATTTCGTCGACTACATGTATTCCAGCCAGTCGCTGCTGGTGCCAACCGGCAATCCGAAGAACGTCAAGAGCCTTGAGGACCTTTCCGGTCTGAAGGTCTCTGTCGGCAACGGCACGACGATCCAGAGCCTGCTCGATGAGCAGAACGCCAAGTTCAAGGCCGCCGGAAAGCCGGAAGCCAGCGTCGTGGTGTTCCCCAAGGACGCCGATGCACGTCAGGCCCTGCAGATCGGCCAGGTTGACGTCTACGGAACCACGCTCGAAACCGCAGCGTTCTTCTTCCAGACGGCAGGACAGGTGTTCGACATTGCCGGCGAGCCCTTCGCCAAGATCAAGACCGGCATCGCCGTTCGCAAGGGTGAAACCGAAACCCTCAATGCCATTCAAAAGGCATTTGACTCCATGAAGGCCGACGGAAGCTACAAGAAGCTTCTCGCAAAGTGGAAGCTCGATGGCGACGCGATTGAATAGGCGTTCTCTATGAACTTCGACTGGGGGTTCTTCTGGCAGTATCTGCTCTGGCCAAGTTCCGTCTACCTCTACGGCCTGTGGCTGACATTGTCGGTCAGTGTGATCTCCCAGGGGCTTGGTACGGTCCTCGGCCTGTTCATCGCGCTTGCGAAAATCTCGCGCTATCGCCTCTTGAGCGTGCCCGCGAGCATATTCATCTGGATTTTTCGCGGCACGCCATTGCTGGTGCAGATTGTTTTCATCTACACCGGCTTGGCGGCCGCGAACATCTTCCGCTTCGAGGACATCAACCTGGGTTTTGCTACGCTTCCCGGCAACATGCAGGCGGGTGTCCTCGCACTCACGCTCAACGAGGCCGCGTACATGGCGGAGATCATCCGCGCCGGCATCGCCTCGGTGAACATGGGACAGACGGAAGCGTCCAAGTCTCTTGGCATGACCTACGGTCTCTACATGCGGCGCATCATTCTCCCCCAGGCAGCACGCGTCGTTGTTCCCCCGCTCGGCAACGAATTCAACGCCATGCTCAAGAACACGACGCTCTTGAGCGTGATCGGCGTGCCGGAACTCCTGCTGGCCACCCAGATGGTGACGTCCATCACCTTCCGGGTGTTTGAACTGTATCTGGTCGTCGCCTGCTATTATCTTACCCTGACGACACTCTGGGGCTTCGTGCAACAGAGACTGGAAGCCAGGTTCGGTGACCCGAATTCGGCGACATCGGCCTCTGGCGGCACCAAGGGATTTCTGCGCATGTTCGGCTTCGGCAGATCAGGGGAAACCCGATGATGCAAGACAGCAACGCTCCCATCGTCGTTACCGCCCGGGGAGTCGAGAAAACTTTCGGTGATCTGCATGTGCTGAAAGGAATCGATCTTACGGTCCGGAAGGGCGAAGTGGTGGTGATCGTGGGCGCATCCGGCTCGGGAAAGACCACTTTCATCCGCTGCATCAATCATCTTGAAAAGATCGAGAAGGGCCGGATTGAGGTGAACGGGCACCTTATCGGGTACCGCGAATCCAACGGAAAACTGGTGGAGGACAGCGAGCGCAACATCGCCCGGCAGCGGCAGGAGATCGGCATGGTCTTCCAGCTGTTCAATCTGTTCCCGCACCTGACAGCGCTTGAGAACGTGATCGAAGCGCCCATCCACGTGCGGAAGATTCCGCGCGAGGAGGCAATACAGACCGGGCGCGCGTTACTGGCGCGCGTCGGGCTTGCCGCCAAGGCAGACGCCTACCCTTCTCAACTCTCCGGTGGCCAGCAGCAGCGCGTGGCGATTGCCCGTGCCCTTGCCATGCGACCAGCCCTGATGCTGTTCGACGAACCGACAAGCGCTCTCGATCCCGAGATGATCGGCGAAGTGCTCGATGTGATGAAAGAGCTTGCTCGCGAGGGCATGACGATGATCGTCGTCAGTCATGAAATGGGGTTTGCCCGTGAAGTGGCCCACCGGGTGATCATGATGCACGACGGCCGGATCATCGAGGAGGCCCCTCCGAAGGAGTTCTTCACCGCGCCGAAACACGAGCGGACCGCGGCCTTCCTGTCCCGTGTCATCGGAGCCCATCAGTAGCCGGTCCAACCGGCCTCAGGACGACGGCGCCAAGACGCGCGCCACGCAGTCTCCGATCTTGCTCAAGTCATAACCACCCTCAAAGACGAAGACCTTCGGCGCGGCGATGCCCGCAATCGCTTCTCCGATGCGGGAGAAATCTTCGACCTCGAGCTTGAGCTTGCCTGATGGGTCTTCCTTGTAGGCATCCACCCCCAGTGCGACCACGACAAAATCAGGAGCGAAACTTGCGATCCGCGTCTTCGCAGTTTCCAGGGCCGGGGCATAGGCTTGCCACGTTGAACCGGGAGAGAGAGGCAAGTTCATGTTGAAGCCCTCCCCTGCGCCGCCACCGGCTTCATCGCCGTATCCGGAGAAGTAGGGATAGTCGACGGCCGGATCGCAATGGATGGAGACGGTCAGTACACCGGGAGACGCCCAGAAGATATCCTGCGTTCCATTTCCGTGATGGGCATCGACATCCAGCACGGCGACGCGCGCGCCAGATCGGGCCAACCGCGCGGCAGCGAAGGCCGTGTTGTTGATGTAGCTTGAACCGCCGCCCATGTCGCGGCAGGCGTGATGGCCCGGAGGCCGCACCAGCGCAAATGCGTTCTTTCCGCTTTCGTGCAGATATTCAGCTGCTGCACCCGCTGCTCCTGCGGCATCCGCCGAAGCCGCCCACATGTGTTGTGTGACCGGGCTCACACCATCAAACATGTAGTATCCGATCTTGCCCTCAATAGCCCGAGGAATGCGCGGGGGTCGGTTGCGATGCGGCCACACGAAGGGCAATCCATCAATGGCCGGATCGAATGCTCGCGCCCATTCGTGCCATGCAGACTGAAGGAACGAAAGGTATCCGGCATCATGAATGGCGAGCAGGTCTTCAGGACTTGCCGCACCTGTGTTCACGGGCGCAGCGAAGCCTAAGGTCTGAAGTGTTTTGCGCACGCTCTCGATCCGGTCGGCTGTCTCGATGGCGCGCGCAAACTGACCGGGCACGAGTTCCACCTTGGCCTCGTGGTCCCGATGGTTGTCGTTGACGAAGATCTTCATGCTGTCTTTCTCACGTGGTGGACCGAACAGGCACATAGGATTGTGCTGCTGCCGTCAGAAACCGATCGATCAGAATGGCCAATGCACTGATCGCAAGCCCCGCGACCAGGCTGCGACCGGCTTCCACCCGGGCGATGGCGTCGATTGTTTCGAGTTCCAATCCCCGCGTACCGATGAGGGAGGTGATCACAACCATGCCCACGGCCATCATCAGAGTCTGGTTGAGCGCGAGCAGCAATCCCGGCCAGGCCAAGGGCAGTCGGACCTTGATGAAGGTCTGCCAATAACTGGCGCCGAACATGTCGGCCGCCTCCAGCACGCTGCGGTCCACTTCCTTCAGGGCATGGGAGACGTAGCGGATGGTCGTCGCCATCGCGTAGATGGCAATGGCAAAGACACCGGCGACATCCCCGGGGCCCAGAAGCATGACGATCGGGATGAGGTAAACGAACGATGGCAAGGTTTGCAGTGTCGTCACGATGCCGTCGGCCACAGTGAAGACGCGAGATGAAGACGACGCCCAAATGCCGATGGGAACACCAACGAGCAGCGAAAGCAGCGTGCCTGTGAAGACGAGGTGCAGGGTCATCACGGCCGGTTGCCAGTAGCCTATGCTGGCAATGCCCACGACCACGACGGCAGCAAGGGCGGCGAGCCGGGGACGGTCGAGGGCGAAGCTGAAGAGAACGAGGCTCAGCAACGCAGGCGCCCATCCCACATTCTGCAAGAGGTTCAACAACGGGCGCAGCACGCCAAAGGTGATTGCTGATCGGGTCATCTCGAATGCCGCACCCCAGTTTGCATTCAGCCACGCAATGATCTGCGACCAGAATTCGGACGACGACAGCGTCCAGGCCTCTGGGTATTTCCGCAGGTCGGGCAAGGCCCACGCCACGATAACCGACAACACGACCGCCGCGATGGCGATCACCTGGTTTTTGTGATTCTTGGCTTGAAGATGGGTGGGCCGCTTCATCGCGATGGCATGCCCGAACTGATAGAGCACGACGGCGATCAGCGTGATCGCCAGGCCCGCTTCAAGGCCTCGCCCGAAGCGAAGCGATTGCAGGGCCTTGAGCACCTCGCTTCCCAGCCCTCCTGCGCCGATCATGGACGCCAGGATCACCATGGCGAGCGACATCATCACCAGTTGGTTGAGGCCGAGAAGAATGTCAGCCCGCGCCGTGGAGAAGAACATCTTCAAGAGCCGCTGCAGGAAACTCGCGCCCGTCATCTCTGCAAGCTCGATGACCGACACCGGAACCCGCCGGAGAGCATAGGCCGTGGCCTTCACCATGGGTGGCAAGGCAAAGATCAACGTGGCGACGAGGGCCGCGACCGGTCCGAACCCGAAGAGGACGAGAACCGGCACCAGGTAGCTGAAGGGCGGAATGGTCTGCATCACATCAAAGACCGGGTGTGCGATCACCTCCAGTCGCGGGTAACGCCACAGCAGCACGCCGCCTGCAAAACCGGTGAGAGTGCCGATCACGACAATCACCAGCACAGAGGCCAGCGTGAGCATGGCTTCGTTCCACAGTCCGAAAACCGCGAAGTAAAGAAAGGTAAGAAAGGTGAACAGCCCGAAGCGGACTCCCGCAGCAAGCCACACAGCGGCAGCACAGGCCACCGATACCGTGAGCCACGGGATGGGCGCAAGGGTGACAGGCCCACCCAGCCATACGGTCTTGACGTTCAACCCCGTGGCCAGCGCCCCCTGAATGAAGCGCATGGGCGTGCCAAGGATTTCACCAAAGCTGCGGGTCCACATCCGCAACGGCTGATCCCAGATGACGGACCGGCGCAGCAGATTGTCGAGCCAGTCGTTCGCCGCGGCCTGCAGGGGAATCCGGTGCGCCTCCGGCCAGTCGTAGAGACTGAGGGGAAGCATACCGTTGCCGATGTACCCGGCGAAGAGTGTCAGGAATGCCGCCGCAACAAGCACCTGCGGCGTCTTGAGGCCTGCCCACTCCCCGGTCTGGTGACGAAGGCGGGCGGCACCCGCTATTTCAGCCATTTCGACCAGACCTCGGTGTTCCGGTCGACCCATTCCTGCGCAGCCTGTTCAGGCGTTGCACCATCCACGTCCTGGCGGGAAATGCCGGTCGCCACGTCGTCGGTCGAGAGCTGGAAGTTTGTGAGGATCTTGATCGCGTAAGGCGCCTTCTTGGCGAAGTTCACGTTGTAAAGCTTGACGATGTCGCCGACGGACAAGGCGCAATCCCAGACTTCGTTCGGGTTGATGCCCCAGCTTGCATCGGTGGGGCAGCGATCATCGAACTCAGGGAACTCGACGAACTTCCCTTGCCCCGATCCATAGAGCCAGTGCGGCGTCATCCCCCAGCCGATGATGGGCTGGCGCTTTTCGATGGCGCCTTTCATCGTCGCCACCATGGTGCCGACGGTGCCCGGAAGCGTGATGTGTGCGTTCAGCCCAAGCGCCTTGATGCGCTCCGGGTCATAGGCTGCGAAATCGGGCGGCGTTCCGAGATAGTTGATGGCGCCTCCTGTCTCCGGGGTGGACAGTGCCTTCACACAGGCCGGATCGAGCAATGCCTTCCAATCCGGAAGACCGGGACACAGCTCGCCCACGTAGTTGGGATACCACCACGACTCCCGGGTCTTCACGCCCGCCGAGCCGGCATTCACCACCTCACCTGACTTGATGGTCTTGTCGACGAGATCCTTGCTCGTGCCCCAGACGGCGGGCGACATGTCGATGTCGCCGAACTCCAGGGCGGTGAAATGGGCGGTGTAGTCGATCTTGAGATATTCGACGTTGTAGCCAGCCTTGGTGAGGATCTGGCCGAAGGCGTAATCGATGAAATCGGAGTCCGGCACATTGTAGACCGGGATCCTGATGGGCTCCGTGAACTCCGGCGCATTCTGCGCATTCGCCGAACCGGCTCCGGCGACGACGATCGCAAAGGCCGCCGCAAGCAAACTGGATTGATACGTCTTCATCTGGAACTCCTGTTCGTGAACGCGTATCAATTCAGATCACATTCGCGCACAGAGTCAATCACAAATTTATCTCATTTGCTCGGTTTTTCATCACTTGTGCCCGAATTTGCTTGAAATGTGATAGGTTTGTGCTTTTATCCCAAGCAGGCATCCGAGACCGGGTGACAAGAGGAAACAGCATGTCAAACAAGACCCATCCACGCACTGCTCTGGTGACAGGGGCATCTCGCGGCATCGGGAGGGCAACGGCCGAGTTGCTCTTGCGGCAAGGCTATGATCTCCATGCCACCTACAGGACACGCGCTGATGCGGCCGCTGAACTCACGGCCCTTGCAGGACAACTCGGGCGTCGTGTGACCTTGCATCAATATGACGCCGCCTCCATCTCCGGTCCCGACACGCTTCTCCAAAAGCTTGCCGGTGTCAGGTTCGATGCGCTGGTCTTCAATGCAGGTGTGATCGAGTTTGAAACCTTCACGTCCTACGATGAAGCGATCTGGGACCGGACCATGGAGACCAATCTGAGCTCCGCACTCCGGCTCACCGTGCGGCTCCAGAATGCCATAGCAGATGGCGGCGCGATCGTGATGGTGGCCTCGACAGACGGCAACATCGGCTCTTACGCCAGCATGGCCTATGCCGCCTCGAAGGCCGCCCTGATGAACCTCACTCGCAGCCTCGCTTGCAACTTCGGCAACAGGAACATCCGCGTCAATGCCGTCGCACCCGGATGGATCAAGACGGACATGACGTCGGAAGGATCATCGCACTCCGCAACTCTCACGCCGCTCGGACGAGATGGCAAGCCCGAAGAAGTTGCAGAGGTCATCGCGTTCCTTCTCTCCGAGAAGGCGAGCTTCGTGACAGGCGCCAGCATCGTCGTGGATGGCGGCTACACCTCGTCCGACTCCATCATGCTCAATGAGGCCCGGCTTGTCTCCGCGCCGGAAAAGACAGGCTAGAACATCCCATGGTCATCGAATGCCAGCAGCTTTGGAAAATCTATGGTGGGCGCAATGCCGCCTGCGCGCAGGATGGCCGCACCGTCGAGAACGTGATCGAGGAGGCCGAGCGGGCTGGTGGTCATGTCGCATTGGCGGACATCAACCTCCGCATCGAAACCGGTGAAACGCTGGTGATCATGGGCTTGTCCGGTTCCGGCAAATCCACGTTGCTGCGATGCCTGACACGGCTTGTCGAGCCGACAACAGGAAGCGTCAGCTTTGACGGCACGGATCTGATGAAACTGAACCGGTCTGAGCTGCTGGCACTCCGTCGCAGCAAGATGAGCATGGTGTTCCAGAACTTTGCGCTGCTGCCGAACCGCACCGTGTTGGGCAATGTGGAGTTGCCTCTGGAAATCCAGGGTCAGGATGCAAAATCAAGACGGACAAGAGCGCTCGACATGATCGAGCTTGTCGGTCTCAAGTCAAGAGAGGATTTTTTCCCCCACGAACTTTCCGGCGGGCAGCAGCAGCGCGTGGGCATCGCGCGAAGCCTGTGCAGCAATCCCTCACTCTGGTTGCTGGATGAGCCCTTCTCTGCTCTCGATCCTCTGATCCGCCATGAAATGCAGGACGAGTTGCTGCGGCTGCAGTCGTCGTTGTCCAAGACCGTTGTGTTCGTGACGCATGACTTCGATGAAGCCGCACGGATTGGTGACCGCATCGCCATCCTGCGCCAGGGACGGCTGATCCAGTGCGGAACGGCAGAGGACATTGTCTATTCTCCCGCCGATGCTTACGTGAAAGCCTTCACGGCCGCTGTGGACCGGAGCCGCATTATCAAGGCCCAGAGATTCATCGAACCAGGCGCACCCGCCAAAATGGATGGCGTGCTGCCCTTGTCAGCCACCCTCAAGGACGTGTCGCAAGCCTTCGGCACCGGCGCGTCCGTGGTGGGCTTCCACGATGGGGACCGGAACGTAGTCGGCTTCATGCGCCGCGAGAATCTTGGGGAAGCGCTGGTTCAGGCTGCGCTTTGACATTTTGAAGGTATGCCAATCATGCAATCGGGGCCGAAGAGCGATAACATGACGTCTGGAAGCGAATCCGATGCGGCTGAGACTTTCACGCCCGGATTTCCGGACCACGCCTTGGGAGGGCAAATGAAAGCGCAAGGTGCGAGCCGGAGGAAATCCGCCGCAGATGACCAGAAGCAGCAGGGCAGCCGGCCGGCCGCATCGAGAGAGTCCAATGCGGAGCGCATATACAACTCCATTCGCAAGGACCTGATGGAGTGCCGCTGGCCTGCCGGCCATACGCTCAAGATCAGGACACTGGCGGCGGAATTCGGCGTCAGTACCATGCCTGTCCGTCTGGCTTTGAAGCGCCTCGGTGAAGAAGGCGCGCTCACCATCGAGGAGAACCGCTCTGCCCGGGTGCCCATCATCTCACAGCGCCGCTTTTCCGAATTTTACGAGATTTCGGTGAGGCTCGAATCGTTGGCGCTCGAGCGCGCCTTCGAGCGGGTCACAGCGAAGCAGCTCGACACGCTCATCGAGCGCACGCAAACGATGCAGACGGAGATCGAGGCAGGCAAGATTGCCGGTTACGCCCAGCGCTTCAATTCCATACTCATGGAACTCTACCGGGCCGGTGGTTCGAGCGCCCTGATCGAGATGATCGAGTATGTGTGGGTGAACGTGGCACCGCCTTCCAATGCCATATTCGAAACGCCGATCTTCGTGGTGAAGATTCACGCCCATCTCTGCGAGATCCTGGATGCGTTCCGCCGCAAGGATCTGAAGGCCGCAGAAGCAGCGCTCGTCGCAGCGCTCAGCTACGCCGAGCGCGCCATGAATCTCCTCATGGACATGGAGCGCACCACAAGTTCCCTGAAGGCGCGAACCTAGCATCGGTCACGGTGGTCAAGCCGGATCTGAAGGAATGGGAGCAACTGACCGTGCCAGCACAACCCTCGAAAAGCGCCGTGGACTCGTTGCTGAGGAGCATCAAGCCTCCTCAACTCAACTCTGAGGCAATCGCCAACCGTGTGCTGGAAGCCTACGGCCTTTCGGGAGCCTGGCGTCAGCTGGGGGGAGAGCGCGAACAGAACTTCCGGTTGGTGAGCGCGGACGGCCGAACCCTCGTCGTCAAGGTCGCGTCGGTGGACGAACCATTGGACAGCCTGCTCTTTCAAACGGAGGCTCTCGAGCATATCCGGCGGACCGATCCTGATCTCCCCGTCCCACGTCTGGTGCGCACCTTGAACGGGCAGGCTGTCACAGACATCATGGGTGGTGATGGCGCCATCCATGCGTTGCGTATTCTGACCTTTGTTCCCGGCAACACGCTTCTGGACGCCGTGCAGGGCCAGAAGCGGTCTCTGAGCGCCGCGGATCTCCTCGCGTTGGGCGCTACCTGCGGACGCCTGGCGCGCGCGCTCCAAGGCTTCCGGAGTGATGGCGCTCCCAAGGCCATGCCGTGGGACATCAGCAACCGTCTGATCTTCGCCGACCAAGTGAGAGCGCACCTCCCTGCCCCGGTGGCCGCCGTGGCAGGTGATCAACTTCCTCGTCTGGAGTCGGTCATCTCCGACATCCTGCCCACGCTTCGTTCGCAGGTGATCTACAACGACTTTCACGAGTCCAATGTCCTCGCAGGATTCGGTGATGCGCTGACGGTCGAAGGCATCATCGACTTTGGCGACATGATCCATGGACCGGTGGTGCAAGACCTTTCTGTGTGCATTGCCTCACTGATGCATTGGTCGGACGACCCGCTGTTCGCGGCCTCCTGCCTCGTCCGCGGCTACCAGCGCTTCATGCCCCTCACCACAGAAGACCTTTCAGTCCTGAAGGATCTCGTGCTTGCTCGCATGCTCCTGCAGGTCGGCCTCGTCTCCTATCAGACTAAGGCCAACAATCGTCAGGCTCCCGAACTTGAGCAACTGCAATCGCTCTACATTGGCGCCATCATCAATCTGAGCAAGATCACCAGCACTGACTTCGTAAGCCGCATGATGCCAGGTGTGGTGCCGATGCCAGCGACGACAGCCACAAGTCCGGTGGTTGCCTCCCCCTCGCTGTTGCAGCGCCGGCAGGCTGTGCTCGGAAGCGCCTACACCTTCTACAACGAACCTCTCGAACTCATCCGGGGCCGGGGATGCCTGCTCTATGACTCGGCCGGAAATGAATATCTCGACTGCTACAACAACGTTGCGAACGTGGGACATTGCCACCCTTATGTGGTGGACACACTTGCCAGGCAGGCCAGCACGCTCAACACCAACTCCCGGTATCTCCATGAGGAGGTCGTCCGCCTGGGAGAGCGTCTCTCCGCCACGTTGCCGCACCATCTCGATACCTGGTTCTTCGTCTGCACCGGTTCCGAAGCCAATGACCTCGCGGTCCGGCTGGCGCGTGCAGCCACGGGGAAGCAAGGGATTGTGGTCACCGAGAACAGCTACCATGGCAACACCACCAACGTCGCCCCACTTTCACTAATCGACTATGATCTGCAGGATCGGCCCGCCTGGGTGGAAACCGTCCCGCCCCCCAATCTTTACCGTGGCCTCTACCGCGCAGGTACGAACGATGCCGGGGAGAGATATGCCCAGCATGTGAGCGAGGCTGCGCGCCGTCTCGACAACTCCGGACACGGCTTGGCCGGCCTTATGATCGACTCCATCTTCGATGCCAACGGCGCTCTGGTCCCTCCGGCCGACTATCTGCCCCTCGCCTACGCTGCCGCCCGCCGCGAGGGCGCGCTCACGATTGCGGATGAGGTGCAGATGGGGTTCGGCCGTTCAGGAACCCACATGTGGGGCTTCCAGGCCTTCGGCGTTGAGCCTGACATCGTGACCATGGGCAAACCCATGGGCAACGGCCACCCCATCGCGGCGCTGGTCACACGCCGCGACCTTGCCGAACTGGTCCAGAAAACCACTGGCTACTTCAACACCTTTGGCGGGAACACGGTCTCTGCTGCCGTGGCCAACGCCTGTCTCGACGTCCTCCAGGGCGAGAGGCTCCAGGACAGGGCAGCCGCAACTGGCGCGCATCTGCTTGCCGGGCTCCACGACCTGATGAAGCGATACGACATCATCGGCCACATCCACGGCCGCGGACTGTTTCTCGGCGTGGAACTCGTGCTCGACCGAGAAACACGCGAACCGGCAAAGTTCGCAGCTCGTTGGGTACGTGAGCGATTGAAGTCACTCGGGGTCTTGGTTGCCTCTACAGGGCCCCTTGGCAACATCATTAAGATTCGGCCGCCTTTGGCATTCGGAGCCCAACAAGCTGACCAGTTCCTAGATGCACTCCATAAGGTTTTGTTGAACCTTCCATCGCAGGCGGACTTCGCAGTTATCAAAGACACATCTGCATTTTCCGCCTTCCATTCTTGAGAAGGAAGACCTTCACGGATGCGGAAGAGTTCAGTCCCTCGATGGAAATCTCTGGCAAACCGGTTTAGCGAAATCGCTCCCTTGAGTAGTCAGAGAAATCCGACATACTCAGTTCGATAGAAGCATTACCATTCCGCACATAGAACTTCTGAATTGGCTGTCCGTTCTTGTCCTTCGCTGTCACGATTATGGGCTCACTAACCTTCGCAACGTCCACCTGACACACATCCTCATTCTCTACCGTGTGAAATCTGACCTGAACACGATTGGTGGCAAACACTGGCCCGATGTTTTGACTCAGCAAATTCCTAAGGTGAAGTTCGAAGTGGTCCCTATTCGCCTCCTTGAGCGTCAGCATATCGTGTGACAACCCCAAGACCTGCCCATCATCCGCTACGCCGATGATTAATGTACCACCCTGCGCATTGCCTAGCGCAGCAACCGTCTTAACGATAACTTCCTCCATCTTCTGAGACAGCTTGGCTTCACGCAAATCCCAGCGCAACGTGGACTTGAACTCCAATTCATCACTTTCACCTTCTCGGATGAGGTCCTCGATCGTTGCAGGCATAGAAACGCTGCTTGTTGCCGTGATGCCATTAAGAAAGTGATTTATACCTGTGGCAAGTGCAGCCCTACGCACAGCGAGGAACTCCTCATAATGGTCGAGCGTCCACAGCATGGGATCACTTGGAATGCATTGAGTTGCCAACGCACCCGGAAATTTCTTTGACACATCCGTAAGGTAAACGTTGGGATCCGTCGCTGATTTGCTGCGATTTGCAATCTGAGTCAGCAGCGCACGATTGGTGAGTTCTTGAGCCAAAGAATACTTCAGGCGATTCTCCTTGCCATAGCCTCTGGCCTTGAGTTTCGAAAACGGAAAGATGTGATCATACTCAATCTGATATTTCTTTCCCATGTTCTGCCTAAGTGTGATTCCTGTAGTCAGGCAAACTGCACCAAGGCTTTTTGCATACCAAGTCACCATGCTAAACAACGGGTGACTGATCCCGCGCCCCTCAAACTCATTTGGAGAAATTTCCAGAGGCCGTTCCTCGGCGATCACTTGCAGCAGATCGTCAAACGGCTGAGATGACTCCTGAATAATCCGCAAATCCCGATCGAGCTTCTGTGCGACTTGGCTGACATATCGTGCACGAAACTGCGAATAATAGAACCATTTGACCAATTTCTTGATCTCAAGGTCACTGGGGTGTTTGCCCCTCTTGTTGAAGCAGAAAACAATGATCGGTATAAGCGCATATGGAGAACTGATTTCATCTACGTGATCCACATACGCTCTCGATTTGAGCAGGTTGACAACGTAGTCAAGAACCTGCTCGTCCAACCTCTTCCAAGCTTCTCTCAATGGCCCATTGTTCTGCTCATCGTGAAGTTTGCGCATGTCCGACGCCATGTGATGCAGGCATCCTAGTAGGGCGTACACAATAAAATCTAATCGAAAACCAAAGCCTTGCTTCTCAAGTTCAAGCAGCTTGACCTTGAAAAGATCACGAGCCTGGGGCCAAAAGCCAGAAATCTGCGCGAGTGCAAGTTCAGCATCCGTAAGCGCCACACCGCTAGCATTGACCTTATAGAAAATGTCAATTGCTTCGCGAATAGATGCCTTGATTGGGATAGTCTGTTCAGGAAATTCACGATCCTTGATCCGCGAGATAGCAGTTACATTGTCATTCAACGCCTTGAGGCTATCCATTGAAATTGGTGTTGAACTACTAGCAAATGCAGCCTGCAAATCGAACGCGCTGACCGCTCCCTTGAAGACATCGGTGATGTTTTGCCAGAATGGGTTATTGTCCATTCTGGCTTTCGAATAGTAGGAGAGTTCAAGCGTCTGCAAGTTTACATGTAATCCACGCGTGTCTTCTGTAATCTCGGCAGCTGTGTAATATGGAGGTAGCTCCCCTCGGATCAACATATAAAGCGTGGTGATGCGCTGCTGACCGTCGAGCAATAATCGGACAGAGCCCTGCTTCTGATTATACTTATGGGGCCCCTTAAGTTCAGGCGGGTTCGCAGTCTCCCAAGTCAGCATCGTGCCCGTCGGGTATTCTTTAATTAGAGAGTCGATTAGACTCTTAGCGTCATCTCGTTTCCATACATATTCCCGCTGGAATGCCGGAACGAAAAGCTGTTTCTCGTCAATTTTGTCCAGAATGCTAGATATCTTCATGTCTTTCCCAGTTGGCTATTCGCCAAAAAAACCACCAAGTTTCTTTTCGACTACAATCAATCGCGGCTTTCAAAACTGTCTCCTCGGCAAACCGTGCAGCGCATCGCTCAGCACCGAGTGATCCACTAGTTAGAAGCCACAAATCCATTTGAACGTCCGGGCGATTTAAAAAGATGATCGTTGCGGACTTGCGCCAGTTTTAGTGGAAAATTTGATATCAACAGCTCTGTAGTCTCACCGCGCTTGCCAGGATCAGATGATATCACTGTCGATCGGCATACGACGTTTAGATGCCACCCTCTGGAATAGAGCGCCCTGACAGATTCGTGGTTTGCATTGCTCACGACGATGCGTGCTCCGCGCCTACTGGCCGCTTCAAGAGAAGCTCGAAGCTTCTCTTGGTCACTCCACTGAAAGAGCTTGTCGTTATATTTCACAAAGCCGTTAAGGTTATGCTTCACCGTATACGGTGGGTCGGCAAATATGAAATCATTTTTGCCGGCCTTGGCAATTGCTGTCGAATAGTCCTCAACTGCCAAAGTCTTTCCTCTCAATAACCGAGCTACAGCTAGGAAATCATCGGATGGCAAGACCACTGCATTCTTTGTTCCAATTGGTACATTGAATTGTCCATCCAAGTTCACACGATAAATGCCGTTGAAGCACGTTCTGTTCTGGTAAACGAATTGAACTGAACGGCGAAAGTTGCACGCATAGTTTTGAGCCCGTTCGCGATAGTAAAATGCCTTGTCATGTTTAGAGTGGTAGACCGCCAAGGCTTTCGCAAATTTCAGCGGTGCCCTGCGGATCTGTTTATAAACATTGATTAGTTCGGCGTTCGCGTCAGACAAATGGGCGGCCGACGGTTCTGTTAAAAAAAAGGCTGCCCCAGCACCAAGGAAAGGTTCGTAGTATGTGCCTGCTACGCGAGGAAACGCCTCTGGATAATCTTGTACCAGCCACCGCTTTCCTCCAGGCCACTTAAGGAATGGAACGATCATGCGGCTTTCGTCACCCCAAGATGTTTGCTGTTTGCTAGGCGCTCTAAGAACACTTGATGGATCCAGTCCACGAAATCGGCTTCTGCATCTGTAACCACTCGGCCCGCAGCTTGATGGACAGTTTTCTTGCGAATGTCGTTTAGCTTGTCCATCCAATGCAGGTATTTTGCTTGCCCAGCTTTGTCCTCATCGAGCTTGATACTGAAAACGTCTTGAAACAACGGCCAATGTTCAGACTTCTCGACGATCTTTTTGTAGTCAATTAGATTGAGATACTCCTCGAGCGGGCCTTGCTGACCGATGTCATCGTCTTGCTGCTTGCTATAAGCCGCAGTACGCATATCCTTGCTGGTCACTCCTTTAGAAAAGTAGTGCTCATCCCCATACTCCCTTCTGAATATGGAAAAGATTGTCGCGCAGATTGCGGCATTGAGCTCTTGTACTTTCTCGGTAGCTTGCTTCTTTCGCTCGAGATTCTGTTCATTCCGCCATTGATCAAAGTCGACTGGCCCGAACTTTCGGTGTTGTTCACGAATAACGCCCACCAGTTTTAGGTAAAGCTCACGGGGGCCCGTTGAGCCATACGGCACGCCTTCTTTAAACAGCTTAACAATTTGTCCGGCAGTGCCTGATTTCAGTCGGTGAGTCACTGGCGCCATGATATCCTGGACTTGCTCAGCGATTTCCTCTGGCGACAGTTCGTTGCAGTCCAACCCAGAGGTCTTCTCATAGTTTCGAATGGCTTCTGCGATAATCATGAGAATTGCGGCGAAGCCTGTGTTTGTCCAAACAGCTCCGTCGGCACCAGCACGCCATATCTCTGGGTTCGCCTCTTTCAGAATCGAAAATATGTCCTCGAGGCCGTGACGAGCACGATCCAGAGTGGAGTAATCATCTTTTCCGGTAAAGGGCCCACTTTCATAGAGTTTTGTCTTTTTCCCTACTCGACCCAGAAGCTCTGACTTCTTGAGGGCCTCTAACAGCGCTGGCAACGTGAGGCAGGTCTCACGTGTGCTTCGTAAGCCCGTTTGAACTACGCGCAAATGGAAAGGACCGCCCGCCTCGGCATTGAGAACGTTCACTAGACGAGAACACATCGCCGTTATTCTCTCTCGAGGATCATCCGATCCCCATTTGAGTTCACCCTGCAAATCGTCGAGCAATGTCCTCGGGACTGTCTTCTGTTCGTGGTTTATAGTTACGAAAAGATTTGCCTCGTCTTCTTTTGACATTTGCTGAAACGCCAATACGACTATGTTCTGGCTCCTCTGCAATTCATGCAGTCTTGAATAGCCGTAGAGACGATGCTGACCGTCAATCACCCAAGCCGATTTGTATTTTTCCGGCAGGTATAAGGTTCCGTAATGAACGTCTGCTTCTTCCTCTTTGAGACGGATTTCGAATTTGGGCTTGGCAACGAAGTTGACAATAATGTTTGTTGGGAAGTAGCCACCACCCTGCAAGAAATTTTGTATCTGTTTAATCCGCCCCTTTGTGATCAAACGCTGGTAAGTCGGCATACCTTTCGGGTCGTTCAACGTTCGATGATTCACAAAGGCGATCTTTAACAATCGCTCAGGAGTAGTCACGAAGGTGTAGAAGGTGTTCTTTCCTAGTTTTCCTCGCAATGCCGGAACACGACGGTCCTCCAAACCTGGAACTTTTTGATCTTGGAGAAAGTGAGCGAGGAACTGATAACGGCCAGCTGGGCCGAGATGTTTTGCGAGTTCCGCGAAGTATCGAAGTTCACGCTCGGTAATCACGGCGATGTTTTCGCCTGCTGCTCTGTTCTTGTCTTCTTTGGACCAGATGATTTTGTCAGAGATGATTGCCCAAATGATCTTGGGCTTAAATTCGGAACCGTAGTGCTGCTTAATCAACTCCGACATTTTCCCCTTTAGGTTGGCGAATTCTTCAATGTCCTTTTGAAGTGATTTTTTGCGAATCTCTGCTGATGCCTTGCATTCCGCAACAATAACGGTTTCATCATCCTTGGCGAATATGTCTACTTGTTTGGAACCCTCGATCTTGTTGTTCCTGCGAAACCAAATCTTGAATTGGCGACCTTGGTTGAGTTCAGGGAAACCGAAGTCCGCAAGCAAGCACCACATCCGGTTTTCGAGATCTTCATCAAGTGATTTTTCACGCTTGACGCGTGAACGATGCTGCATTTTCCGATCTAGTTGCCACCCCTCCGCTAGCAGCAGATCTGCTTCAGCATGTGTAACAGTTTGCCTCACAAACTGGTCACGCCGCTTTCTCTTTTCTGTCACACGCGTACTAAGCGTGGTCACCAGAGGGTATAATAGCTCTTCCTCGCGCAATAGTTGTGCCCCGCCCAAGAGTCGTTAGTGTTTAACTGCAGTATATCTGGAGGTCCGCTTATCCAAAAGGGGGTTTCGTGACCCGTTCAATAAAGGCGGAGCTTGTGTTGCTAAGTAGTGTTCAGTTAGTTCGCCATCCTTCACTGGGCAAACGAACCCATGGCGTTGCCGCGGTATTCCGGACCAGGTCAAGACCGGTAGGGGCGCCTAGAGAGATGGAAACATTGGGTTGCCGAGATGACGTGAAGGAGACGCACGGAAAAGACGGCCTGAACTCTCAAAAGAACGGTTGATCTCGAACGCAGCGCATTAAGCCAAGAGTACCACCATTCGATGGCATTCTACTGCCCAAAGTGCGCTTAGCACTCTCGTAAGGCCGAGGCATCGACCTGAAGGTTGTTTTGGACAGGCCCATTGAAGCATGTTGGCGCCTCAGGTCCGATGCGCATGACTTGACTCTGAAAAAGACGGCGAGCAGGTTTCACTGAGCGGGGCGCACAACTTTGCGCAGAGCGTTCCTTCGCCGTTCCTCGACTATCCAACCCTAGCGGCGTCTCACTGGAACGCCGAAGTTCGCTGCGACCAGCCTTAACAGATATGTTAGCCGCATGTTAGCCAGCACGCAGTTCCGGTCAGTCACCTTGATTTTAAAGTTGGCTAAGTTATTGAAAGGATGGTGGGCGATGAAGGACTCGAACCTTCGACCCGCTGATTAAGAGTCAGCTGCTCTACCACCTGAGCTAATCGCCCATCCTTCGTGGAAGTGTCCGGGCCTTGTGAGCCGCCAGAACTGGCGGACGCCCGCGAACGGGACGGCTCTTAGGCGAGGCTCGGGCCCTTGTCCACCCCTCATTTCGGGATTTTCAACCGCCCCGTTGGCCAAGGTGAACAGCCCCTTTTCCGCAGTGTTTCACGGCTCGACCACGACGGTTTCCGGCGCAAACAGCGAGCCATCCTGCCCCAGATCGAAATAGACAATGGTGCCGGGGGTGCGGAGATCGGCCTGGAAATAGCGCACGCCATGGGTGGACCAGGCATAGTCGCCGCAGGGCGGATCGGGAATCTGGTCGTCGGGCGTGGCCTCGAAATCCTTCAGCCGCTGGCCCACCGGGCGGATCTCGTACTGCATCACGGTCTTCGGCACCTTGCCGATGGCGGCGGGCTGGAAGACGCATTCATCGCTGTCGGCAATGAGGGCGCGCGAACGAAGCTGCGGCAGCAGGCCCTCGATTCCTTTGGCGTCCTTGGGCAGGCTGAAGGTCTGCAGCACCATGCCCTGGCGCTGGTCATCGATCCACAGCGAGAAGCCCGGCATCTCCTTCTCGTAGCGAAGCTGCCAGTGGCCGGTCTGCAGCTTGCAGTCCTGCGCCCACATGGAGAGCTTCGGCGCATTCTCGGCCTTGCCTTCGAGCCACTGCCACGTGCAGCCGGGATCAATGGTTTCGGACGGCATGGGCGGGCGCTCGGCAGCGCGGGCGGCAGCGGTGGCGGAGACAGAGAGAAGCGCCGCCAGCATCAGGGTGGCGGCGGAAACCGGGCTTCGCATGGTCACATGATATCCGAATGGCGGCGGCGGATTTCCATGGGCGCGCCCTCGTCATCGCCGTCGTCATCATCCGCGCAACCGGACATGCCGGCGCAGGGGCCGGGGCGGCTGGCAATGGGGGTGGTGGCGAAGGCATCGCCCGCCACGTTCATGAGGGCCAGCAGCGATGCTGCCATGGCCCAGATCCGCAACATCTTCGTCATGGCGTCCCTCCGTGATCGATGTCTTGTGCACACTCGCCCCCGAGTTGGGTGGAAGTGGGGCGGCATGGGAGGAATTTCAAGGCGGTGGGCGGAGATGCGTGTTGAAGACACCAAACACCGTCACCCCCGCGAAGGCGGGGGCCCAGCTTCCTTGTATCACCCAAAGCTGGATTCCGGCTCGCGCGCGACATCTCGCTGCGCTCGATCAAGGCGCGCGTCCGGAATGACGGAATATGGAGATGCGGCCGCCGCCCTCAGTGGCTGCGCGAGCGCACCGAGGCGTAGCCGCTGTTGCCGCTCGTCGTCGTGTTGCGTGTCGTGACGCCGTTCTTGGTGGTCTTGATGGTGACGGTCGAGCCGCCGGGGCCGGACTTTACCGTGACGGACGCCGAGCCCGATGCGCTTGCGCTGCTGGTGGTGCCGGCCATGGCGGGTGCTCCTGCTGTTGCGAAAACAAGAATGACCGTTGCCGCGATGCTGAAAGTCGACATTCCTGACGTCCCCTATGTTAATGCGTTTAAAGCCCCGCCGCCAGTCTGGGACGCGGAAAAACCCGCAGCAACGCCACCCCGGCGGTTATCAACAGGCTTCGCACAGCGGTGGATAAAGGGTTTTTGGCCCGCCGAGGGCGAAGAAACGGGCATCCCCCTACTCCTCCACATACCGCCGCTCCGGCGGGTACATCCACACGCCGCGGGGGTCGAAGCGGCCGTAGAGGGGTTCGAGATCACCGCGCTTCCACTTCGCGGTCATGCGTTCGCGCGCGGCTTCCGCCTCGGCCAGCAGCATGTCGGTGGCGATGCGGTAGGCCTCCACCTGGCGGAAGCTGGCGCCCGGCGGCAGCGTGGGCCAGACCTCGCGCGGGGGGCCGCCGTTCCGCGCGCGGCTGCCGGCTTCGTCCACGCTCATGTGGGTGCGGCGGCAATAGAGCCCGTCGATGGCGCGGATGCAGGCCTTGGCGCGGCAGCAGGCCAGCGCCGGGCAGCGGGGCAGCGGCTGGGGGCGGCGCTTCTCGCGGGGCGTGAAGCCTGTCCACGGCGTGATCGAACGATAGGGCTGGCGCGAGGGCGGCCGAAAGGGGCGCATGATTGCTCCGTATACTGATGAATTCGAGATGGTGTGCGGCAGGCAGCGGGCGGCAGGCGCCCTCCCCCGCTTCGCGGACGGCAGGCGCGCGCAAGGGCGGCGGCCGGGCGAAACGGAGGAGTGCGGGGTGCAGCAAGTCACATGCGGCACCGGCCTTGCGGCGGCGAAAGGAGGCGGAGAGGACTGTTCCCGTCCGGCTTCAGGCCTGTTGCAACGAAGGTGGGGAAGAAGGGGGATGAGGCCCGAAGCCTTTCACTGGAACGCAGCGGTTTTGGCCCGCAAAGAGCACACATATCGCCGCACGGCCGGCGGCACGCCAGGGCACGGATGCCAGGCCGCCGGCAGCCCCCTCCGGCCAGACCGCTGGTCTGGCGCGGGCGGAGACTGTTGCCGTGGGTGATGGGCGGAGACCCGCGCTCGGACCGTAGTGTCCGAGGGGTGCGCTTCCGGCTCCCGGGGCGGCTGGCTGCTTGGGCCACCCGCCGCAGGCGCTGCACATGGTGCTGGCAGTGAAGACAAGCTCGCGACACTGATCCTCTCCTTGTCCAGACCATCGCGTGGGCATATAGTCCTAGGCTGGGAGGGAGTCAATAGCTCACGGAAACTTCAACGTCCGATTTTCATGAGTATAGAACTCACCAACGGTGTAGTCGGAAACATTAAGTTCAGGGGCAATCATAGACGTCGCTATGATAAACTGATGTTCGGACTTTGCTTTGAGGGAGTAACGCGCGAGAAGTTTCTGAAAATTCTGGCTTCGCGCCATTTCCATGCCCTTATCTTCAACAGTGTCCAAAAGCATAAATCGAGGATGAACAAATTGAGGATCATTCGCAGCAGCAAGCGCGAACCCCGAGACAAAACTGTTCTTCAGATAAGCCATGGAACTCGCAGAAAAATACCTATCGCCGTTAACGGCAATTCTATTGGCGTCAAATTCAAATGAAACGACTTCCGCATTCTTGAATGTGCTCTGACGCTCCAAATCACTCTTCAAAAAGTCAATCACGATTGTTGAGATTAATTCGCGGGCCCTCGCCATTCTTTCCATGCTTCTAGTGTGCTCAAATTGTATTTGGGCTCTTAGGTTTGAAATCTCATTGTTCAGAACTTCCTTGTCGTGGAAAAACTTAGCTAGCTGAAGCACAATTGCTTCCTTCTGCGACAGATCCTCAAGCTGTCGAATCAAATACCCAGCCCGCCGATTGAGTTCTCTGAGTCTTGCGCGAATCTCCGTTGTAGGAGTGCGCACACTGACAGTGTAATGTCTACCTGCCTGCTCCCACAATGAGCGAGCAGTCGACAATGCGCTCTCCAACCTTTCGAGTTCGGTCTTTCTTTCCTTCTGCAGCGCGAGAGATTCCTCCCTCTGACGACTAAACTCATTGATGAAGTTGACAGAGCGCGCGCGCAGAACTTCGTGTGAATGGGGTGTCTTACAAAGAGAGCAAGCGCCCTCTGTTGGGGAAGCAATAGGTGACAGACAGGCAGGACAAACCTCATACTCAATGGACTTAAGAGACTCGATTACAGAATCTGACTGTCGAAGTTCGTCTAGTTTCTTTTCCAAGGCCAAAATAAAATAGTCAGAATCAGCAATTTCGAGCGTCAACTGATCTATCCTCTCGCGAACGGTAGCTAGCTCATTCTGCCTATCCTGAAGAATTTTGTAGGCCGCTTCCTGATCATTTAGCGTAAGGCGATCCTCGAATTGTGCATCAAAGATGTCTCGCTCCAGCATTGCGATCTGCTCGTTAACGACCTTAAGGTCATTTGAGTAGTTGGACTTCGTAGCATTCAGCCATTCCACCGTAAGTGGTTGCTCTGAACTCACTTCCGCACCTTGCAAAGCTTTTATCTTGCCATCTACGACCTTGTATTCAGCAAGAGCGTCAACCAGACGCAAACGCGCAGCGTAGTACTTTGCGCTAAAGGCACCACACAAAAACTCGCCCACAGTTTGCCGCGTAATCACGTCATCCCACGCTTGAAAGCGGAAGATGCTATCAACTGGACTAAGCTGATCGGAATATAGAAGCCTAAGAACCTGGTTCATCGTGATCTTCGATGAAGATTCATCGGTCTCGTTGATCTTCACTTCCGGTAAGTTTAAGAGTTGAAACAATACTTGAGAGAAACTTTCTTTTGCCCCTCGGGAATAGGGGTAAGATTCCCATCCCTGCGCTTGCAAGAATGCATCTTCCATCTTACCCGGAAAGATTTTCATAGGTGACGTAGATTTATTAGAAATGTCTCTAGCAAGGGAAACGACGTTTCCGTTCAACGTCGCTTCAACAAAAACAGTTTCACACTTTAAGGCTGCCTCTCGCCAATCGAACAGATCACCTCCCAGACCATAGAAAATGAAATCCATTATTGTGGATTTTCCTGAGCTGTTCTCGCCTCTGATTATGTTGAGTCCTGAATGAAATTTCTCGTCGAATACAGTCTTGCCCCGCGCAACCACGACAACGCGACTAACCGCTAGGTTTGGATTAAACCGCGTCATAACGATACTCCTCAAGCCGTGACCTTCTTTTTAGGCCGCTCGGTCCAGTCACTCTTAAACCCGCCATAAGATTCACCGCTGCCATTAAATCGGCATTCAGCTTTAGGAACCGATGCACCTCTGATCTCAGTTTCTCTGGGATCGTAAAATCCGCTCTACTTACCAACGGCACGGGTAAACCTGAGACTTCTACAATTCCTGAGGATGACAGCGTATTAATTGCTGCCATTTGGGTGGGTTCCATTCTTCGGAATAGTTGTCTGGGGGAAGGAAGACGAGAATAGGGGTCTTTGTCATCAAATCTCCGCATCACGCTATTCTTGAGTTTTACAAAACCGGTCATCTCCCTCGCAGCCTCGAAGCTGTCCAAGAACTGCGGAAAGCAAACATAGAAGTCCATGATCCTGACCTGATCTGTCTGCAACGAAAGCTTGCTGTCATATTCAAACAGACAAAGCATCCTGAAGATCGCATGAAACGGATCAAAAGCTGCGGTGTAGGTGATTGCGGTCATCTGTGCCACCTCACAAAGCATTTATCGGCCAACCAGAAAATCATGCCCTGGATCAACGCGTGATTGACAATTAGAGCCTCATCCCCAGCACCAATCTCCGATAGGATTTTATCTGTAATGTGTTCGCCAATTATCTGCTCTAGTTGCGCGCGGTCTATCGTGTCGCAGCAAGGAATTATTCGGCGGTCAAATGCTTCCTGAATCATAGATAGAAAGTATGCAAATAACTCTTGCGCAGCCTCCCAATGCTGAAGGGACAGCAGTTTCTTGGAGAAGAGTTCTTTCTTTCGAACAGCGTCGTCAAATTCAGCCCCTCTCCCAACTCTTTCAAGTTTCTCTTTGAGGCCGACAACTGTCTGAGTAGATCGAGTTTCAACGTATATCTCGAGATCAGAAATGAACCCCGTCCGAGATTCACCACGTTCCCGCTGTCTCACTAATTTCTTGAAGAGAGTCTGTACTTGGGAGCTTACGGCAGCAGCCTCGCCACCGCCAAAGTGGTTATGTATGTTGACCTGATCGCCGCCAATCTGATCGCGAGCCACATGAGACCGGGACTGATCGACTGCGTTCTTTTTGATCAGGCTCATCGCTTGTTTATTTGGTCGCGACCTACTTGATCACCACCAACCTTGGAATTGGACTGATCCACCATATTCGCATTCTTACTGAGCGAGAGTTTTTGAAAGCTGAGCGTAATGCCGGCCCCCAAGAATGCCCCCACGATACCGGATACAAGATCAAAATAATGACCAAGAATTTCCAAACGGGCCTCCAGAATTCTATTTCGATTAAATCAATCTCACTCGCACCAAAAAAATTCGAGGCACAAAGTATACTTGAGTTGATGCCGAAGCACAATTGCACTCGAAGCCTTATGCTTCGATAACTCTGACGTCCGCGGAAGAAAGTACAACTATCCCCAGATCAGCTTCTCACACCATCAGCACCACAACCGGCAGCACCCACAGCGCGAGCGCCACGTAGCTGAGCCAGGCGAATTTCTCGCGGCGGCGGAAGCCCATGATCACGCCGCCCACCGTCAGCACGATGGCGGCAATCATGAACAGCATCATGGCCCCTGCTCCGCCTAGGCCATCGCCGCCCTGCTGGTAGATCGCATCCATCAAAGCCACCACCGGAATGACGCTGCCCGCCGCGACCACGGCGATGAGGAAGGCGATGGGGGATTTCTGCTCCATGGGTGGAGAGTAAGGGGAATGGGTGGGTGTGGGAAGGTGGGGTGTGGGTTGGGGGAGAGTGCCCCTCACCCCCGCTTCGCGGACCCTCTCCCCGGAGGGGCGAGGGCGATAGTCATCGGGCCTTCTCCCGCTGGCGGGAGAAGGTGCCCGAAGGGCGGATGAGGGTGGAGCGTGTGGCAAAGACTCGCCCTCCAAATGCGTAGAGGGTGACGGTCTGAGGGAATGACAGAAGCTGGATTCCGGCTCGCGCGCGACATCTCGCTCCGCTCGATCAAGGCGCGCGTCCGGAATGACGGGTGTTGAGATTGTGAGTGAAGGCACAACCGCGTGGAAGGGCCGAATCCAAAAAGTCATGCAGCGGGGCAAAGCCGCGCTGCATGGCCGATTTCACATTGAGGGTGTTGCCGCGTGGAAGGGCCGAATCCAAAAAGTCATGCAGCGCGGCTTGCCCGCGCTGCATGGCCGATCTTATCCCCGCCGCGCCGCGCGGTTCACGCCGCTCACCACCGCCTTGAGCGAGGCGACGACGATGTTCTTGTCGATGCCCACGCCGAAGAGCGTGCTGCCATCAGCCAGCCGCAGTTCCACATAAGCCACCGCCGTGGCGTTGGCGCCGTGGCCCATGGCGTGCTCGCGGTAGTCCGCCACGTCGAAGGCGATGCCGCTTTCCTTGCGCAGCGCATCGACGAAGCCATCCACCGGGCCGTTGCCCTGCCCCTTGATGGTCTTGGCCTTGCCGTCGACCGTGATGTGGGCGGTGACGGTGGCCGCACCCTTGTTATCGCCTTGGCCCCCCTTCACCTCGTGATCGACGAAGCCATAGCGGCCGTTGCCATCGAGATATTCGTTCTCGAAGGCGCTCCACAGGCGCGAGGCTTCCACCTCCACGCCCTCGCCATCGGCGATGGCCTGCACCACCTTGGAGAATTCGATCTGCAGGCGGCGCGGCAGCTCGATGCCGTGTTCCGTCTCCATGATGTAGGCGATGCCGCCCTTGCCGCTCTGCGAGTTGATGCGCACCACCGCCTCGTAGGTGCGGCCCAGGTCCATGGGATCGATGGGCAGGTACGGCACTTCCCACAACGGCGCGTTCGACGCCTTCATGTGCTTGAAGCCCTTGTTGATGGCATCCTGGTGCGAGCCCGAGAAGGCAGTGAAGACGAGTTCGCCCGCATACGGGTGGCGCGGATGGATGGGGAGCTGGTTGCAATACTCGGCCATGCGGACGAGCTCGTTGATGTTCGAGCAATCGAGGCCGGGGTTCACGCCTTGGGTGAACAGGTTCATGGCCAGCGTCACGATGTCGACATTGCCGGTACGCTCGCCATTGCCGAAGAGCGTGCCCTCGACACGGTCCGCGCCCGCGAGCAGGCCCAATTCGGTGGCGGCCACCGCGCTGCCGCGGTCGTTGTGCGGGTGGAGCGAGATGATGACGCTGTCGCGGTTCTTGATCTTGCGGCAGAACCACTCGATCTGGTCGGCGTGGATGTTGGGCGTGGACATCTCCACCGTGGCGGGGAGATTGAGGATGAGGCGCTTCTGCGGCGTGGGCTCGATCACGTCCATCACGGCCTCGCAGATCTCGACGGCATAATCGAGCTCGGTGCCGGTGAAGCTTTCGGGCGAGTATTCGAAGCGGATCTGGTCCTTCATGCCGCTGTCGTCGGCGAGGCGGCGGATCAGCTTCGCGCCCGAGACGGCGATGTCGATGATGCCCTGGCGGTCCTTCTGGAAGACGACGCGGCGCTGCAGTTCGCTGGTCGAATTGTAGAAGTGCACGATGGCGGACTTGGCGCCGCGGATGCCTTCGAAGGTGCGGCGGATCAGTTCCTCGCGGCACTGGACCAGCACCTGGATGGTCACGTCATCGGGAATGCACTTGTTGTCGATGAGGTGGCGGCAGAAATCGAAGTCGGTCTGCGAGGCGGACGGGAAGCCGATCTCGATTTCCTTGAAGCCCATTTTCACCAGCGCGTTCCACATCCGCATCTTGCGCTCGTGGCCCATGGGCTCGATCAGCGACTGGTTGCCGTCGCGGAGGTCGACGGAGCACCAGATGGGCGGCTTCGTGATGGCCTTGCTGGGCCACTGGCGGTCTGGCAGGGCGACCGGCGGATAGGCGCGGTACTTCTCGGACGGATTGATCATCATGGGGAAAGGTCTTTCTTCTGCTGTAGGTGGTCTGGCTCTGGCTGGCGTGATCCCCGGAGAGCCAGGGCGCGTCTCGCCCGGCCGGCCCTCAGGGGCTGGTAAGCAGAAGCGGAAGCAGAAGGGTGCGGGTGTCGCGCATGGCAAGGCTCATAAGGGAAGCGGGCGGGAATGGCAAGGGTGGGCGCCTGCGGGGGTTTTCCCGCCCTTCTGGTGCCGCGATTGCCGTGTTAGCCTGCGCCCCTGTGCCACAGACCGGGAGACCCTGCCGATGCTCCGTTCCCTGCTCCTTGCCGCCGCCCTTGCCGCCGCGGCCGTTGCCACGCCAGCCCGCGCCGACCCGTGCGACACGGTGATCAGTTCGGCCCAGAGCGCGCTTGCCAATCCGCAGGTGACGGTGCCGGAGAAGCTCTTCCTCGAGGAACTGCTGAAGGCAGCCACCGCCGCCAAGAAGGCGGGTGACCTCGCCGCCTGCCAGAACGCCCTGCAGAGCCCCAGGCCTGCGGGCGAAGGGGGCCGGAAGTGCCATCAAACGCCGGATACGGTGTAAGGGTTCCCACCGGGGCGTGAGGCCGCAGACACGAACTTTTCCGAGGGCTTGGGCATTGCTGTGATGAGACCGGCGACGGTGCCGGCAAAGTCACAGGAGCCCCTGATGAGGACCTTCCTTCTCTCAGCCGTTCTTGCAACGGCCTTCATGATCGCCCCAGCCTTCGCAGGGTATTTCGGGGGCTGATACGGTTTTTAGCCCGTCACCCCCGCGAAGGCGGGGGCCCAGCTTCTTCTTGTGAACCTGTAATCCACCAAAGCTGGATTCCGGCTCGCGCGCGACATCTCGCTCCGCTCGATCAAGGCGCGCGTCCGGAATGACGGTTGGGAAAATCACAACGGCTGGCGAAATCTCCGGGAATTTGGCATAAGCCCCGTCCGACACAGGACCGGATGGACCACAGATCATGATTCGCAATGGCATCGCCGCAGCCCTTCTCACCCTCGCCCTCGCCGCCCCGGCGCTGGCCCAGGACACCACCTGCCAGGACGACATCGGCAAGATCGACAACGCCCTGAAGACCAAGGAAGTCGACGCCGACAAGCGTGCCCAGGCCGAGGACATGCGGAGCCAGGCGGTGCAGCTCTGTGGTGCGGGCAACACCGAGGAAGGCCAGTCAGTCGCCGCCGAGGCCAAGGTGCTGCTGGGCATCGACCAGTAATCAGATCTCGAGCGTTCCGCTCATCATCCGGACAGCCGAGCCGCCGACGCGGACCGCCGTGAGCTTGCCCGCCTTCACATCGGACTCGAGGGTGAGGTCGGACGGACGGCCCATCTCGTAGCCCTGCTCCAGTTGCCAGCGGTGTGACCCGTCGGCGAGTTTCTCCGCCGTGAGAAGCTGCGCCGCAAGAAGTGCGGTGGCCGAGCCCGTGGCCGGATCCTCAGGGATGCCGCCCGTCGGCGCATACATGCGGGCACGGAAGGCCGCATTCGGTCCGTCACCGCCGCGGGTGTAGAGATAGGCGGCATCGACACCGTTCATCGGCTTTATCACCTCTGACCAGTAAGGTTCGAGAACCTTTGATTTTTCCAGCGCCGCGCGGCTCTTCACCGGGACATAGAAGAAGCGCGGCCCGCCCTCCAGCGAGGCGAGGCCGTGACCATCGAAACCGATATCGGCAGGATCGAGATTGAGCGCGCGCGCCGCCTCCGCAACGGTAGGGAGCGGCGCATCGGTATGATAGGGCACCACGGGTGCGGTGAAGACACCGTTGATGCGGTCGGCGATGCGCGAGACGCGCACCGGCGTGAGGCCCGCCTTGAGTTCGAGCGTGATCGTCGTCTCGAAGGAACAGCCCGGCTTGTTTTTCAGTTCGGCAAGAAGTGCCGCCGTGCCGAGCGTGGGGTGTCCAGCGAAGGGCATCTCGCCGCCGGGAAAGAAGATCCGCATCTTCGCCGTGTGCGCGGGATCATCGGGCTTCAACACGAAGGTGGTCTCCGAGAGATTGAACTCCCGGCAGATCACCTGCATCTGCTCGGTTGAAAGCCCATCCGCGCCAAGCACGACGGCAAGGGGATTGCCGCCGAACTTGCGCGTGGTGAACACGTCGAGGGTGTGGAAGTCGAGTTTCATGGCCCGAGGTATCGGGCCAAGGTTGAACGCCCGCAAGACAAACATTGTCCTGCTTGTAGCGGTTCAGGATGCGCTCAGGCGCGGATCAGTGCACGCTGGCCGCAACCAGCTCATGCTCCATGGCAGAGGAAAACGCAGCTTCGCGCGAGCCCGAAATGGAGATCGGCGAACCATCGGCGTTGTAGAGGCAGTAGAGCTTGGCATCCGGGGGAACTTCAATGCGTTCGCCCAGGAGCTTCACCGCATCGGCGCCTTCGATTTCCCTGACATAGCCGATCACGCCGCCGCCAAGGGCCGCGAGAGCCGCATCGTCGAGTTTGGCAAATGTCTTGTCCATCAGTTCAAGTCCTTCACAGTAATACGCCGGACCAACCGTTCTGGTTCGATACGGTGCACCTCAATTGTCAATAAACCGTTTTGAAGCCGGGCCTCGCCGATTTCCATGCCGTCAGCGAGCACGAAGGCCCGGCTGAACTGGCGGGCGGCGATGCCCCGGTGGAGATAGTCCTTTTGTTCTTCCTCCTTCTGCTTGCCGCGGATGACGAGCTGGCGGTCTTCCAGCGTCACCTCGAGGTCGTTGACGGTGAAGCCCGCCACCGCAATGGTGATGCGGAGGCGTTCCTTGCCGCTGCTGCCGTTGGAGCCCTGCTCCACGACGCGTTCGATGTTGTAGGGCGGGTAGCCGTCGCCGGGGATTTTCGCGGCCCGGTCGAGAAGCCGTTCAACCTCCTCGAAACCGAGGAGAAGCGGCGATGAGAAAAGCGAAACGCGTGTCATGGTCCGAGCCCCGTTACAGCAGCTTGTAGTGCCGGGGCGTCCCGTCAGGCCCACCCCGTCTGGGGGTTATATGTGAACGGCAAGCGGGAACTTCAACGGTGACGGATTGGGGGGTACACCCAGCGTCACCCGCCACTTTTTCTTCCGTCACCCCCGCCTCTTTTCCTTCCGTCACCCCCGCGAAGGCGGGGGCCCAGCTTCTTTGTTCGAGCTTGAAATCCACCAAAGCTGGATTCCGGCTCGCGCGCGACATCTCGCTCCGCTCGATCAAGGCGCGCGTCCGGAATGACGGTGGTGAAGAATGTTGTGCGTCCCACCTCCCGGCACCACCCCGGAAGCCCTTGCAGATGACAGGGTTTTGGCGTGAAGTGCCGCCCATGCACAGGGAAGCGCGGGGGCTTTGGCGCCGGCCCTTCCATGCTGCCAAGAGGTTTGATACGTTGACCTATTGGTCAAAAACAGGGAGAAAATTCATGATCAAGAAACTGCTCGGCGCTGCGGCCCTTTCCGCGCTGATGGCCGCCTCGGCCTTCGCCGCCGACGACAAGCCCGCCATTGTCTTCGATATCGGCGGCAAGTTCGACAAGTCGTTCAACGAGTCGATGTTCAACGGCGCCGAGAAGTTCAAGGCCGAAACCGGCGTGGCCTATGGTGAGTTCGAAATCGCCAACGAAGCCCAGCGCGAACAGGCGATCCGCAACTTCGCCGACCAGGGCTACTCGCCCATCATCGCCGCGGGCTTTGCCCAGGCTGCCGCCGTGGAAAAGGTGGCCAAGGAATATCCCGACCTGAAGTTTGCGATCGTCGACATGGTGGTTGACCTGCCGAATGTGCAGTCGATCGTGTTCAAGGAAAACGAAGGCTCCTACCTTGTCGGCATGATGGCCGGCATGGCGTCCAAGTCCGGCAAGGTGGGCTTTGTGGGCGGCATGGACATTCCGCTCATCCGCAAGTTCGGCTGCGGCTATGCCCAGGGCGTGAAGGCCGCCAAGGCCGATGCCACCATCTTCCAGAACATGACGGGTGACACGGGCGCTGCCTGGAACGATCCAGTGAAGGGCGGCGAAATCGCCAAGAGCCAGATGAGCCAGGGCGCTGACGTGATCTATGCCGCAGCCGGCGCCACCGGCCTCGGCGTGCTTCAGGCCGCTGCCGACGGCGGCGCGCTCTCGATCGGCGTCGACGCCAACCAGAACCACCTGCATCCGGGCAAGGTGCTGACCTCGATGCTGAAGCGCGTCGATGTCGCCGTCTACAACGTCATGAAGTCGGGCAAGGACGGCACCTTCAAGGGTGGCATCCAGGCGCTCGGCCTCAAGGAAGACGGCGTTGGCTATGCCATGGACGACAACAACAAGTCGCTGGTGACGCCGGAAATGCAGGCCGCGGTGGAGAAGGCCAAGGCCGACATCATCGCCGGCACCATCCAGGTGCACGACTACATGGCCGACAACAAGTGCCCGGTTGAGTAAGACGACGGTTCCGGCGCAATCCTGCTTCGGTTCAAGGCCCGCAACGGCCCTTGAAGCAGGGTTGCGCCGCTCTTCTTTCCATTGGCGAATTCCACCGCAGCTCTCTCCATCACCGGAGAGGGGGAAGTTGAACTGGTGATGACCGAACGCACGCCTGCCATCGAACTCATCGGCATCGACAAGCGCTTCGGCGCGGTTCATGCCAACAAGGATGTGGACCTGACCATCGCGCAAGGGTCGATCCACGGCATCATCGGCGAAAACGGCGCCGGCAAATCCACGCTGATGTCGATCCTGTTCGGCTTCTACACCGCCGACAAGGGCGAGATCCGCGTCAAGGGCGAGGCGGTGAAGATCCGCTCCTCCTCCGACGCCATCGCCCACGGCATCGGCATGGTGCACCAGCACTTCATGCTGGTCGACACCTTCACGGTGCTGGAGAACGTGGTGCTGGGTGCGGAAGGCGGCGCGCTGATCGGCCCTGCCCTGACGAAGGCGCGCGAGACGCTGAAACACCTTGCCGAAGAATATGAAATGGACGTGGACCCGGACGCCATCGTGGGCGAGCTTCCGGTGGGCCTGCAGCAGCGCGTGGAAATCCTCAAGGCGCTGTTCAAAGGCGCGGAGACGCTGATCCTCGATGAGCCCACGGGCGTGCTGACGCCCGACGAGGCGGACCATCTCTTCCGCATCCTGGGGCAGCTCCGCGACCAGGGAAAGACCGTCATCCTCATCACCCACAAGCTGCGCGAGATCATGGCGATCACCGACAAGGTGACGGTGATGCGCCGCGGCGAGGTGGTGGCGAATTTCGATACCGCGAAAACCAATGTCGGCGAACTGGCCGAGGCCATGGTGGGCCGCCGCGTGCTGCTGCAGGTGGAGAAGCGGCCCTCGAAGCCGGGCGAAGTGGTGCTCGACGTGCGCCACGTGACGTGGAAGGACAGGAAGGGCATCGCCCGCGTCGACGACGTGTCCTTCACGGTGCGGAAGGGCGAGATCGTGGGGATCGCCGGTGTCTCCGGCAACGGCCAATCGGAACTGCTCGACGTGATCTCGGGCATTACGGTGCCGACCTCGGGCGAGGTCTATTTCGAGGGCAAGAACATCGGCATGATGGGCGACCCGCAGCATCTCCGCCGCGAGGGGCTCGCCCATGTGCCGGAAGACCGCCAGCACCGCGGCCTCATCACCTCCTTCGATGCCTCGGAGTCGAGCATCCTCGGCTGGCATTTCGAGGAGAGCCTGGGCAAGGGCTTCCGCCTCGACCGCGACGCGGTCGTCAACCGCTGCACCAAGGAAATGGCCGACTTCGACGTGCGGCCCGGCAATCCGCTGCTCAAGAGCGCCAAGTTCTCGGGCGGCAACCAGCAGAAGATCATCCTCGCCCGCGAGATCGAGCGTGACCCCGATCTGCTGATCGTGGGGCAACCCACCCGCGGCGTCGACATCGGCGCCATCGAATTCATCCACAAGCGGCTGATCGCGCTCCGCGACGAAGGCAAGGCGATCCTGCTTGTCTCGGTGGAGCTGGACGAAATCCGCTCGCTCTCCGACCGCATCATCGTGATGTTCGCGGGCAAGGTGATGGGCGAACGCGACCCTTCAGCCAACGAGCGCGAACTCGGCCTGCTCATGGCAGGCGTCACCGCAAAGGACGCAGCATGATGGCAGCGAGCCCGTTCACGGCACACCCTTCGAGGCCGGGCTCCGCCCGGCACCTCAGGGTGAGGTGTATTGAGTTTACACCTCATGCTGAGGTGCGAGCACCGCGAGCCTTGAAGCATGCGCCCATGGAGGCACACGCATGAGCGCCAAGGGCGAACTTCCCACCTGGGCCGATGTCGCGCTCATCCCGCTGCTCAACCTGTTCGTGGCGCTGTTGATCTCCGGCATCGTGGTGCTGATCATCGGCGAAAGCCCGCTCGAGGCCATGTGGATCATGCTCAAGGGCGCGGTGGGCTCGATCAAGGGCTGGGGCTATCTCCTTTACTACGCCACGAACTTCATCTTCACCGGCCTTGCCGTGGCCATCGCCTTCCATGCCGGGCTCTTCAACATCGGCGGCGAGGGCCAGGCCTATATCGCGGGGCTGGGCGCCACCATGGTGGGCCTCTCGCTGGAATTCCTGCCCTGGCCCATCGTCATTCCGCTTGCAGTGCTGGCCTCGGCCCTGTTCGGGGCTTTCTGGGGCTTCATCCCCGGCTACCTGCAGGCGAAGCGCGGCAGCCACATCGTCATCACCACCATCATGTTCAACTTCATCGCCTCGAGCCTGATGGTCTATCTCATCAACTACTGGTTCCGCCCGGTGGGCAACATGGCGGTGGAAAGCCGCGAGGTGACGGGCGCCTACATCATGAGCTTCCGCGAGATGGCGCGGGTGTTCTTCGACTACCGCCTGCCCTCGACGCCGCTCAACCCCACCTTCTTCTTCGCCCTCTTCATCGCCTGGGCCGTGTGGTACCTGCTGTGGCGCACCAAGCTCGGCTATGAAATCCGCGCCGTGGGCGCCAACACCGACGCCGCCATCTATGCCGGCATTCGCCCGCAGCGCATCATCATGATCACCATGGCGATCTCGGGCGGCATCGCCGGATTGCTGGCGGTGAACGAGGTGCTGGGGGCGCAGCACCGCCTCGTGCTCGAATATGTGCAGGGCGCAGGCTTCGTCGGCATCGCGGTGGCGCTGATGGGGCGCTCGCATCCCGTCGGCATCGTGCTCGCCGCCCTGCTCTTCGGCCTTCTCTACCAGGGCGGCACCGAGCTTTCCTTCGCCAAGCCCGAGATCAACCGCGACATGATCGTGGTGATCCAGGGCCTCGTCATCCTCTTCATGGGGGCGCTGGAACAGACCTTCCGCCCCTGGCTCTCGGCCCTCTTCTTCAAGGCGGAGGACTGAGCCATGCTGGAACTCTTCTTCGGCGCGGAAACCCTCTCCTCCACCATCCGGCTTTCGGTGCCGCTCATCCTCGCCTGCCTTGCAGGCCTGTGGTCGGAGCGTTCGGGCATCGTCGACATCGGGCTTGAAGGCAAGATGCTGATCGCCGCCTTCGCTGCGGCCTCGACCGCCGCCTTCACCGGCAATGCCATCCTCGCGCTGCTCATCGCCATCATCGTCTCGCTCGCCTTCTCGCTGGTGCATGGCTACGCCTCCATCAACCAGCGCGGCAACCAGGTGGTCTCGGGTGTCGCCATCAACATGCTGGCGGCGGGCCTTGCCGTGGTGCTGGGCAACGAGTGGTTCAAGGAAGGCGGACGCACCCCTGCCCTTCCCAACGAAGCGCGCTTCATGCCCATCGACATTCCGGGGATCGCGGAGCTTTACAATGTGCCCGTGGTCGGCGTGCTGGCCCGCATCGTCTCCGGGCATTCGCTGCTCACCTACATCGCGGTTGCGCTGGTGCCGGTCACAGCCTGGGCCCTGTCGCGCACGCGCTTCGGCCTTCGCCTGCGTGCCGTGGGCGAGAACCCGCATGCGGTCGATACCGCGGGCATCTCGGTGGCGCGGCTCCGCTATCAGGCCGTGATCATCGCGGGCGTGCTCTGCGGCATCGCGGGCACCTACATCTCGACCTCGCTCTCCGCCAGCTTCGTGCGCGACATGACGGCGGGACGCGGCTTCATGGCGCTGGCCGCCCTCATCTTCGCCAACTGGCGGGCCTGGCCGGCGCTGTGGGCCTGCCTGCTCTTCGGCTACCTGCAGGCCATGGGAACCCGCCTGCAGGGCGTGAAGTTCGGCACAGTGGAGATTCCCGTGCAGTTCATCAACATGCTGCCATATGTGATGACCGTGGTGCTGCTGGCGGGCTTCATCGGCAAGTCGGTGCCGCCGCGAGCCTCCGGCCTGCCCTATACGAAGGACCGCTAGGATGAAGGACCTGATCGAAGCGGCGAAGGCAGCGCGGGCCCGCGCCCATGCGCCCTATTCGAAATTCTACGTGGGTGCTGCCGTGCGCGACGAACAGGGCCGCGTCTTCGGCGGCTGCAACATCGAGAACGCCGCCTATCCGCAGGGTTGGTGCGCGGAACCTTCGGCCATCTCGCACCTCATCATGGCGGGTGGCAGGCGCGTGACCGAAGTGGCCGTGATGGGCAACGGTGATGCGCTCTGCACGCCCTGTGGCGGCTGCCGCCAGAAGCTCCGCGAGTTTGCGGCAGGCGACGTGAAGATCCACTGCTGCACCGAGACGGGCGTGCTCATCCGCACCTTCACATTGGACGAATTGCTGCCCGCCAGCTTCGGGCCGGAGAACCTGTCATGAGCCTCAAGAGCAAGCTTCAGGGCCGCGCGCCGAAGACCGCCATCATCCTCGGCTCGGCGCTGGGCGACGTGGTGGAGATCGTCAAGGACCCGCTCGTCATTCCTTACGGTGATTTGCCGGGCTTCCCCGTGCCAAAGATCTCGGGCCATGCGGGCAAGCTCTATGTGGGTGACGTGGCGGGCCATGAGGTTGCGGTGCTGGCAGGCCGCGCCCACCCTTACGAGAGCGGCAAGGCGGATGTGATGCGCCCCGCCCTCGACCAGTTGAAGGACGCCGGCATCGAGACGCTGGTGCTCACCAATGCGGCGGGCTCGCTCAAGCCGTCCATGAAGCCGGGCTCGCTGATGATGCTGACGGACCACATCAACTATTCCGGCATGAACCCCTTGATCGGCCAGCATGGGGACGAGAACTTCGTGCCCATGACCAACGCCTATGACCCCGCCTTGCGCAAGGCGCTGCTGGCGGCTGCGAAGAAAGAGAAAATCGCGCTCAAGCAGGGTGTCTATTGCTGGTACTCCGGCCCCTCCTTCGAGACGCCGGCGGAGATCCGCATGTTCCAGATCATCGGCGGCTCGGCGGTGGGCATGTCGACGGTGCCGGAAACCATCATGGCGCGGCGGCTCGGCATGCGGGTCTGCGCCATCTCGACGATCACCAACCTCGCCGCGGGCATCAAGGGGGCATCGCCCTCGCACGAGGAAACCAAGCGCGAAGGACAGAAGGCGGCCGGCCACATGAAGCGGCTGCTGACGCGCTTCTTCAAGGACATGAAGACATGATGCTGCCCCAGGAAGTGATCCGCCGGAAACGGAACGGCGAGGACCTGAGCCGCGAGCTGGTGAAGGAGTTCATCGAGGGCCTGACCAAGGGCACCGTCTCGGAAGGACAGGTGGCGGCCTTCGCCATGGCAGTGTTCTTCAAGGGCATGAGCCGCGAGGAAGCGGTGGGCCTGACGCTGGCCATGCGCGACTCCGGCACCATCCTCGAATGGGACCTGCCCGGCCCCGTGGTGGACAAGCATTCCTCCGGCGGCATCGGCGACAATGTCTCGCTGATGCTGGCGCCCATGCTGGCGGCCTGCGGCTTCTACGTGCCGATGATCTCGGGCCGCGGCCTTGGCCACACCGGCGGCACGCTGGACAAGCTCGATTCCATTCCGGGCTACGTGAGCCAGCCCGGCCTCGACCTTTTCCGCAAGGTGACGCGCGAAGCGGGCTGCGCCGTGATCGGCCAGACGGCGGACCTCGCGCCCGCCGACAAGCGTCTCTATGCCATCCGCGACGTGACCGCGACGGTGGAAAGCGTGCCCCTCATCACAGCATCCATTCTCTCGAAGAAGCTGGCCGCCGGGCTTCAGCATCTCGTGCTCGACGTGAAGTGCGGCTCGGGTGCCTTCATGTCCACCATCGAAAAGGCGCAGGAACTGGCGGAGAGTCTCGTCTCCGTCGCCAATGGTGCGGGCCTTCACACGACAGCCCTCATCACCGACATGGACGAGCCCCTGGCCCATTGCGCCGGCAATGCCATCGAGGTGGCGAATGCCGTCGCTTTCCTCACGGGCGCGCAACAGGACGCGCGGCTGAAGGAGGTCGTGCTGGCGCTGGGCACCGAGCTTCTCGAAAGCGCAAGGCTCGCGGCCCCCGGTGCGGCGGCAAAGAAACTGGAAGAAGGTCTCGCGTCAGGCCGCGCGGCGGAGCACTTCAACCGCATGGTGGCGGCGCTCGGCGGGCCGAAGGATTTCGTCTCGACAGCGGCGAAGCACCTGCCCGCAGCCCCCATCGTGCGCGATGTTTTCTCCGACCATGAAGGCGTGGTGCAATCGATCGACACGCGCTTCCTCGGCATGGCGGTGATCGAGATGGGTGGCGGGCGGCGTGTGGCCACCGACTCCATCAACTATGCCGTGGGCCTCTCCAATCTTCTCGGCAAGACCGACGCGGTGGACGCCAAAACACCCATCGCCCGCATCCATGCCGCCGATGAGGCGGGCTTCAACCAGGCGCGAACCCTGGTGCGTGCCGCCTATCGCATCGGCCAGCGGGGAAAACGCGGTCCCACCATAATCCAGGCGATCCGCGCGGAGTGACAGCCATGGCGCGCGTCTTCCTGTTCATCATGGACGGCTTCGGCATCGGCGGCGCGCCGGATGCGAAGCTGTTCGGTGACGAAGGCGCCAACACCTTCGGCCATGTGGCGGAGCGGGTGAAACTTTCGATTCCGCATCTCGCCTCCTTCGGTCTCGGCAAGGCGGCGGAACTGATCTCGGGGCGCGATCCACTGGGTGGGACCGTCACCGGCCTGTGGGGCGCGGCGCGCGAGGTGAGCAAGGGCAAGGACACCATCACCGGGCACTGGGAAATCGCGGGCGTGCCGCTCGACAAGGACTGGGGCTATTTCCCGCACACGGTGCCGGCCTTCCCGCAAGACCTGATCGACGCGATCGTGCAGGGCGCAAAGATTCCGGGGCTGCTGTGCCTCGCACATGCCTCCGGCACGCAGGTCATCGAGGATTTCGGCGAGGAGCACATCCGCACCGGCAAGCCCATCGCCTACACCAGCGCCGACAGCGTGCTGCAGATCGCGGCGCATGAACAACACTTCGGCCTGCAGCGGCTCTATGACGTGTGCCAGGTGGCGCGTGACCTCACCTATGACCTCAACATCGGCCGCATCATCGCCCGGCCCTTCCTGGGCGAGACGGCGAAGACGTTTGAACGCACCGGACACCGCAAGGATTATTCGGTGCTGCCGCCCCACCCTACCCTGCTGAACAAGCTCACGGAGGCGGGCCGCGACGTGATCACGGTGGGTAAGATCGGCGACATCTACGCCCACTCCGGCACGGGCCGCGAGGTGAAGGTGGCGGGCTTCGAGACGCTGATGGAAACGACGGCGGCGGAGATGCCGAAGCTGCGCGACGGCGGCTTCCTGATGGTGAACTTCGTGAACTTCGATACCGACTACGGCCACCGCCGCGACGTGCCGGGCTATGCCAAGGCGCTGGAACAATTCGACCGCTGGCTGGCGACACCGCTGTCCCTGCTGAAGCCGGGCGATCGGATCGTGATCACCGCCGACCACGGCAACGATCCGTCGTGGACGGGGACGGACCACTGCCGCGAGCAGGTGCCGGTCTTGTGCGTGGGACCGGGGCTTGCGGGCGGCACGATCGGCAGGCGGCAGTGCTTCGCCGACATCGGGCAATCGATCGCGCGCTACCTCGGGATCGCACCCCTCGCCGCGGGTGAGGCGTTCGGGCTGTAGCGTGCGCGGAGGGACGTTTGTAGGTGTCGTCACCCCCGCGAAGGCGGGGGCCCAGCTTCTTCCTTCGAGTGTGTGATCCGCCAAAGCTGGATTCCGGCTCGCGCGCGACATCTCGCTATCGCTCGATCAAGGCGCGCGTCCGGAATGACGACTTGAGTTGCTGATAGCAGAGCCCGTTACGGCAGGGTCACTTCCGTGCGCTGTCCCGCCGTCACCGACACATCCTTCTCCGCAATCACCGCGTTGCCCTCGCCATAGGCCACGACGTGATAGTTCCCGGCGTTGACAGCCTTGTTCAGTTCGGCGGCATATTCACCGCCGATCCGTGTGCGCGACCCATCCAGCGCCTTCTCGCCCTTCTGGATGTCGATCGCCGTGGCCCCCGCCGCCGTCACCGCAAGATAGCCCGCGTTGAGATTGACGTTCACCTCCGCCTGCTGGCCCGCCGCGATCTTGAATGGCACTTCAGCCTTTGCATAATCGAGCGAGACCACGGCGACGTAGTCACCCGCCGCCGCCTTGAAGACCTTGTCGTTGCCGTACTCGGTGGCGACATATTCCTTCTCGCCCGAAACATTTGCCGCCTTGCGCAGCTCGATCGCCGTGCCATCGGGCAAAGCGTCGCCGCCCTCCGAGTAGGTGCCCTTCACCCGCGCCGCCCCTGCCCCCAGCGTCACCACCACATCGACGGTCTGGCCCGCCGCAACGGTGAACGGCTGCTGCGCCTCGGCCTGACCATCACTCAGCTTCACGACGTAGTCACCGGCATTGAGAAGGTTCTTCGGCGCCACGCCATAACTGGTGCCGACATACGTGCCATCCGCCTTGGAGATAGCCCAGGCCGCACCCTCGCTTGCCAGCGGGTTCGCCGCATCCATCATGCCCTTGAACTGCGCAACGCCGGCATTGAGGTTCGCCTCAAGCTTCATCGTGCCACCCGCCGCGAGAGAGGCCGGAATTTCAACCTGCGCCAGATCGGTGCCGATCGTTGCGATCATCTCGCCGGGCTTGTCGAAGGCGGCCTTGAAGGTCGCGCCATATTCGGTGCGGATGTAGTCGCCCTTCTCGCCGTTGTTCGAAACGGTGAAGCTCCACGCCGGCTGGTCCCACGGCTTCGGCAGTTCCACGCCATCCGCCATCACCACATGGCCGGTGACGTTGAATTCGGGCGCCGCAGGCTCGGGCGGTGGTGCGGGTGCCGCTTCAACCGTCTTGTCGAGGGCGCTTTCCAGCTCATCAGCATTTTCGGCAATGATGGAGATGCCGCCCGTCTTCTCGGCGAGGCATTTCAACTGCGCCACGGCCCCCTTGTCATCGAGGCCGAAGCCCACGGTGTGAACGGTGAGTCCCACGCCCGCCTTCTCCAGTTCATCGGCCACGGCGCACGGGTCAGGATCGCAGGTCTCGATGCCGTCCGAGACAAGAATGACGGTGGCCTTCTTCTCGGTGTACTTCAGCGCCTCCGCCGCCTGGCGGATGGCCTCGGTCATCGGCGTCTTGCCCTTGGGCGAGATCGCCTTCACGGCGGCCATGTAGGCGCCGGCATCGAGGGGGCCGGGCTCGATCAGGGTTTCGATGTCGTCACAGGCGCCCTTCTTGCGATGGCCATAGGCCACGAGGCCCAACTCATCCTCGGCCTTCCACTTGCCCACCACCTTGCCCACCACTTCCTTGGCGATGTCGATCTTGGTCTTGCCGCCGATCTTGCCCCACATGGACCCGGAGGCATCGAGCACGAGGATGACGCGCTGCCCTTCAGCGGATGCGGCGGTGGCGAGGAAAAGGGAGAGAAGGAACGTTGCAACAAGGCGCGCAAAGGTCATGGCAGATCCTGTCCTGCGAAGCCCCTTGCACAACGGTGGCGCGATTTGCGGCGGCTGTCAAACCCGGGGGTGTGGGCGATACGCCAGCGCCCTAACGCTGCCGCAGGAGAACCCAGATGGCGAAGGCGCGGCGATGATGAACCGGCACCCGCCTGAACGTCTTCAGTACAAGTTCGGCATTGTCCACATCCACCTGCACCGCCGACTTGTAGAGTTGCGCATGGGGATCGTAGTCCGCGCTGTGGCGCTTGCTCTGCAAGGACACGAACGCGTTTGCGAAGTCCTGGACCTCCTGTGGAAAGCTGCTGATGTTCTTGTTCCTGCACATGTCGAGCGCGAACTTGTGGTCCAGCGCGCGGTAGACATGCCTCCATGCCCGCTTTGTCCTGCAATTGGTTCCTGTCAGGGTATCGGCACAACATCGCGACAGTGCGTGGAACAAGGCATAGTATGCGGAACTCGTTGCGCGCCTGAGATTGGATTGGCGCGGCTTCCTGCCGCTGCCGATCAATTCACGTGCCGTGACGATGAGATCAGGCGGCTTCAAACCGCTCTGCCCCTACGTCTTCCTGCGCGATGAACGAGAACAGAGGAAACGCGGACTCATTTACTTCGCGCAGAAGCCGAGGCCTCACGGAACGTACGACGCCGGCCACCGATTTCGTATCGAGCTCATCGGCTGCGCCTTCAAAGAGAACGTCGACACGCAGGATTTCCTCGCCGTCGAAGTCCCTGTCTTCGGCAACACGGATGTCCAGGATCTTGTTTTTCTGGAAGGTCGAGGTCAGGGTTTCCCTCACGACCTTTGCAATCTTGTCGATGTCCTTCATGCCCGCACCCGCGATCTGCGTTCTTCAACGCCGGGGACGATGGTAAGTCGCATGCCAAACTTTGACAAGCCGCAAACTGCAAGACGCGCCGCATCGGCGCTAGCGAACTTATTGTGATATAAGGGGAATTACTGTCCAGTCCAGGCGGCGTCACGCCAACCAGTGACTCACCGCGTCGTAGATCAGCTTCACGGAGACGAGGAAGAGTGCCGTCTCCACCGCGCGGAAGAAGATGCGTTCGGGGAGGATCTTGGTGAGGCGGAAGCCGGCCCAGGCACCGAACAGCGCCACGGGCAGAAGCCAGGCGCAGGTCTCGAGGCTCTGCAGGTTGATCTGCCCCAGCATCCAGTAGGGCGGCAGCTTCAGCGCATTGACGAAGGTGAAGGTGATCGTCGCCGTGCCGGCATAGACCATCTTCTCCAGCCGCTGCGGCAGCACATACATCTGGAAGGGCGTGCCGCCGGCATGAGCGACGAAGCTGACGAAGCCGCAGATCGTGCCCCAGAAAAGTCCGCGTGGAACATCGGCCGGCTTCGGCTCCACCACGGTGCGGCGGCTCTTGAGGACGAGGTCGATGGTGTACCAGATGCCGATGAGGCCGACCATGAGCTTCACCAGCTCGTCGCTGTTGTAGCGCGCCGTCGCCCAGCCGATGCAGATGCCGATCGTGGAGGCGAAGGTCATGATCTTGATGTTCCAGACATCATAGTTCTTGCGGTAGAGCCAGAGGCCGTACCAGTCGCTGATGCAGTAGAGCGGCAGCAGAAGGCCCGCCGCAACAACGGGCGAGATCACCTGCGAGAGCAGCGGCACGGCAAGAATGCCCACGCCCGGCACGCCGCCCTTGGAGGCGCCCACGAGAAAGGTGGCGAGGATCGCAAGACCCCAGAAGAGAAGATCGGCCGTCGGCATGGGCTCAGTCGGTTTCGGGTCCGAGTGCGATGCTGGCGTAAGGCACCTTGAGGAAGTCCGCGAGGCATTCGACGACGAAGTTGTGGTCGTCGCGCTGCGGCACGCCGGAGACGGTGACGCAACCGATCACCACGGGACCGATGCGGATGGGAAAGCCGCCGCCTGCTGGCGCGAAGTCGATCGGGTTGATGCCGCGCGTCTGGTCGAAGGCCTTGCCGGACTTCCTGTGCTCGAGACCCACGCGGTAGGAAGCGGCCTCGAAGCGGTAGACGGAGTTGACCTTGCGGCGCACCCAGTCGGCGTTCTCGGCGGTGGAGCCCGGGAGCGCGGTGTAGAACAGCGGGCGGATGCCGGTGCGGATGTCGATGACGAAGGGAATCCTGCCCGCCAGCGCCTTCTCGCGCATGGCGCTGCCCAGGGCCCAGGCCTGGGCCTCGTCGAAGGCGGAGAAACGCAGGCGCTCTTCCTGCAATTTGATTTGCGCAATATCGCTGTCGATGGACATGGTTCCGACTCCCGTGGGAAACGGGTTAAACCATGCCTGAGAGAGAGCTGAAAGACCCGAAGGACCGCTTCATGCGCAAGGCATACATGTTCACCGCAACCATCCTCGCGGCGGCCGCCCTCGCCGTCCCTGCCCTGGCGGCGGACTGCATGGGCAAGAACGCCCGCTACACGATCGACGGGGCCGACCCCGGCTTCAGCCTGGTGCTGACGCCCCGGCCGGAGCCGCTCGCCTGGAGCGACCTCGACGTGGTGCTGAACACGCCCAAACAGAAGTACCGCTTCAGCCTCACGGCTTCGAACGGTTACAGCTACAATTATGCCGTGCAGGAGGAACCCGTGGTCTCGGCCGAGCAGACGGACGCGGGAAGTGACGACAACCTGCGCATCTATTTCTTCGATAGCGACATGAACATCCAGGACCTGCCGCAGGCCGGACAGCCTGCGCCCGATGCGATCTTCCTGCCCGACTTCGGCGGCACGCTCTGGTACGACACCGAGCCCCGGCAGTACCTGCCCATAGGAATGTGGCGCCTGCAGGGGTGTGATCCCTGAGGCGCCACGAAAGGCTGTGTCGCTGAGGCGCGGCTTTAGACCGGCGGGCCCTTGCGGCTGAGAAGCTTCTGGCCGATGTCGACCAGCGAGGCCGCCACCTTCTCCATGTCTTCGGCGCGCTCGTCCTCGATCTCGGCACGCCATTGGGCGATGCGCTGTTCGAGGCTGTCGAGGGAGGCGCTCTGCGCCTTCTCGAAGAGAACGCGGGATTCGTTGCGCGTGGTCTGCAACGTGCTGGAGAGCTCGCGGACCGAGCGCTGCAGCTCGTCGTCGGTTTCCTGCAGGCTTTCGCGCAGCGTCGAGGACAGGATCTTGACCTTGACGTCGAACTCGTCGCGGAGCTTGCCCACGGCTTCCTCGAAGGCAAGGCGCGTGGCCGCCTTCTCGGCTTCCGCCTGCTGCACCAGCGTGTCGATGCGGTTGCTCAGCGTATCGTACTTGGCGCGCAGGTCAGCGGTTTCGGCTGACACGTCGTCGAGACCGGCTTCGATCTCGGCGAACTTGCCGCGATTGAACGTATCCTGCTCGTCGAGAATGTCGAGAAGCTCCTCGAAGCGGGCTTCCGACAGGCGCTGATGCGGCCCGACGAGAAGATCACGAAGCTGCGAGAGCACCTGCTCGCCGCCCTTCGAAATGGTGAGTGTGTCGCGCAAGGCTTCCTTGACGCGATTGCCGCGGGAGGCATTTGACTGCTTCTTGGGGCCACGGGGTGGGAATGACAACACGTCCGGCTGGCTCATCTTTTTGTTCCTCGCAAGGGTAGTCCCTCAAAAACAGAGCGAGGCCCCGCACCGGGTCCTACTACTCAACAAACTTAATGCCGCCGCACGTCCCGACTATGAGGCGAACCGGAGTTGGGCGGAAGCAGAAGATTAAGAGAAGGTTAACGCCGCCCGCTCAAGTTTCCCCAATCGGTTAATGAAAGCCAAACGCCAGAATGGGGCAGCAGTGTGGTGCTGCAGCGCAGCATCGCGATTCATTTGGCGCCTCAGGCAGCCATAGATGGTTGTCCGTCAAAGCTTTTCCGGGCTTCGCGTATGGCGTCATGATGGGTCCCTGCCCACTCCGCCAGGGTTGCAAGCTGGCCCTGCAGCGACTGGCCCATGGGGGTGAGTCGGTACTCCACCTGCGGCGGCGTCGCCGGGATCACGCGCCTCGAAATGAAGCCGTCGCGCTGCAGGTGGCGCAGGGTTTCGGTGAGCATGCGTTGGGAAATATCCCCTATTTCCCGGCGTAAAACGCCGAAACGGCGTGGCCCGTCCTTAAGCGACAGAAGGATGAGCGAGCTCCATTTGTCCCCCACCCGGTCGAGCACATCGCGGATCGGACAGGCGGCATTGAGCTCCGCCGACTGGCGGTTGCGGGGCGTGGCGACGGGGCTCGCGGGCATCGGGGGTGGTTCCTTCCGTGTAACCAGGGGTGGCAAAACTGCCGTCTTGCGCGCGTCCTGAATTTCTTTATCTGAGACCTACTCTCAAAAAGAGACTAACTCAAGAAAAAGATGAATCAGGAGATTTCCATGCTTCTTGTCACCGGCGCTTCGGGCCAGTTCGGCCAGGCCACCCTCACCCACCTCCTCACCACGCTGAAGGTGCCCGCCAACCAGATCATCGCCGTGACCCGTTCACCGGCCAAGCTTGCGGACCTCGCAGCCAAGGGCGTCACCGTGCGTGCCGGCGACTTCGACAACGAGGCAGGCCTCGTCACGGCCTTCAAGGGGGCGACCCGCCTGCTCATCATCTCGACCGATGATCTCACCCAGCCGGGCAAGCGCCAGGCACAGCATGAAACCGCCGTGCGCGCCGCCAAGGCCGCAGGCGTGGAGCACGTGGTCTACACCTCGCTGCAGAAGGCCGACACCTCGACCGTCTCCTTCGCGCCGGAGCACGTGGGCACCGAGAACGCCGTGAAGGCGGCGGGCTTCAAGGGCTACACCCTGCTCCGCAACGGCTGGTACTTCGAGAACCAGCTGTACGGCCTGCCGCACGCGCTGAAGAGCGGCACGCACTACTCGGCTGCGGGCAACGGCAAGATTGCGCACATCGCGCGCGATGATCTCGCCCGTGCCGCCGCCGCAGCGCTGGCAAGCGGCAAGGCCGAGAAGGCTGTCTATACGCTTACAGGTGCTGCCGAATACACGATCGACGAGGTCGCGGCGCTGGTGAGCAAGGCGGTGGCGAAGCCGCTCGCCGTGGTGCAGGTGCCGGTCGCAGGAACTCGTTCAGGGCCTGATGGGTGCGGGCTTCCCGGAAGTCCTCGCCAAGGTTTTCGCCTCCTTCGACGACAACATCAGCAAGGGCGGACTCTCGGGCGTGACCGGCGACTACAAGGCGCTGACCGGTGTTGCGCCCCGCAGCTTCGAAGACTGGCTGAAGGCGAACGTGGCTGCCTTCACGGCGTGAGGGTTTCGTTCCGAACCCTGCGCAAACCCAACAACCGTCATTCCGGACGCGCGCCTCGATCGAGCGAAGCGAGATGTCGCGCGCGAGCCGGAATCCAGCTTCTGTCGGTGACACAAGAAGAAGCTGGGCCCCCGCTTTCGCGGGGGTGACGACTGGAGATGGAGAAAAAAATTTCAGATCCCGCCCTTGAACGTCATATCTTAAGATATATCTTATGACATGTCGTAACGAGAAAGGATCTCCTGCAATGACATACACCACTGGCCCCGAAACCGCTTCAGAAAAGCCTTGGGGATATGGCCGCAACCGGCCGGACTACAATGATTATTTCGCCTGGGCAAAGACCCCCGGCTTCAACCCGATGAAGGCCGCCGCGGTGGTCGCGGGCTTCGCCGTCTTCCCGCCGCTGGGTGCGGCCGCGCTCGTCTACTTCCTCTGGAAGAGCCGGCGGAGCGCCTGGGGCGGACCGGCCTACGCCATGGCCGGCGGCCCGCCTGACGGGGGCACGCAGCATCGCGGCTGCGGCTGGCGCGGACGCCATCACCACATGCGCGGCCGCCGCTGGACCGGCAACGCCGCCTTCGACCAGCACCAGGCCGAGGCGATCGAGAAGCTGCGAGCCGAGCGGGAAGCCTTTTGGGCCTTCCGCGCCGAAGAGCGCCGCAAGCGGGACCAGCAGGCCTACGATGCCTTCCGGGCGCAGCAGGCCGCAAGCGAAAGCAAGCCGGGCGAAACAAACTCCGGCGAGACCCAGTGAGGCCGAAGCACTGGCATCACGCTGACGAAGCAGATAGCCTGCGCCGCGCAAGCGGCGCAGGTCTTTGCCGCTGGAAGACGGACGGGATGAAGGACAAGAGCAAGGCAGGCTGCGGGCCGAGATGGGGCTGGTCGCGTCACCGCGAAGGTGGCGGCGGAGCCCCATGGGGTGGCGCACCCTGGTCGCGCTTCTCGCCCTTCATGCAAGGTGGCGGACCGCGGAGCCCGCGCATGTTCGGCCAGGGCGACCTTCGCCTGCTGCTGCTGGCACTCATCGCCGACAAGCCCTCGCACGGCTACGATCTCATCCGCACCATCGAAGCGCGCTTCAACGGCAGCTACGCGCCGAGTGCGGGCACGATCTATCCCACACTCACGCTGCTCGAGGAGCAGGAACTGATCGCCGCGGTGCCCGATGGCGGCGCCAAGAAAACCTATGAGGCAACGCCCAAGGGCCGCGTCCATCTCGAGGAGAATGCCGAAGCGGTGGATGCCCTGATGCGGCGGATCGAGATCATGGCGGAAGGCGGATCGGGCGGACCGCCCTCGCCCGCCATCATGCATGCCTTCCACACGCTGCGCGCAGCCGTGATGAGCCGCGCCGGCCTCGGCAAGGAAGAGCGCGAACGCATCCGCGAGATCATCGAACGCGCCGCCCGGGAGATCATGGGCGGGAAGTGAGGGGGAGCGGTGCGCAACACTCCCCAACCTCCGTCATTCCGGACGCGCGCCTTGATCGAGCGCAGCGAGATGTCGCGCGCGAGCCGGAATCCAGCTTTGGTGGATTGAAGGAAAGCTGGGCCCCCGCCTTCGCGGGGGTGACGGGTTGAGAGCGCCCACCCTTCGAGGCCGCTCTGCGGCACCTCAGGGTGAGGAGGCAAAGCCACCCTCATGCTGAGGTGCATTGCGCAGCAATGCCTCGAAGCATGATGACCAAATGACACAAACAAAAAAGGCCGCTCCGGAGAGCGGCCTTGATGCATTGAATGCGTGGCGAACTAGTTCCGCGTCTTGTCGACCAGCTTGTTCTTGGCGATCCACGGCATCATGGCGCGGAGCTTCTCGCCGACCTGTTCGATCTGGTGGCCGTCGTTGACGCGGCGGATGCCCTTGAAGCGGGCCGCACCCGACTTCCATTCCTGCATCCACTCGGAGGTGAACTTGCCGGTCTGGATGTCCTTGAGCACCTTCTTCATCTCGGCCTTGGTGGCGTCGGTGATGATGCGCGGGCCCGTGACGTATTCGCCCCACTCGGCGGTGTTGGAGATCGAGTAGTTCATGTTGGCGATGCCGCCCTCATAGATGAGGTCGACGATGAGCTTCACCTCGTGCAGGCACTCGAAGTAGGCCATCTCGGGGGCGTAGCCCGCCTCGACCAGCGTCTCGAAGCCGGCGCGGATCAGCTCGACGAGGCCGCCGCAGAGCACGACCTGCTCGCCGAAGAGATCGGTTTCGCATTCTTCCTTGAAGGTGGTCTCGATGATGCCGGAGCGGCCGCCGCCCACGCCGCAGGCGTAGGAGAGCGCCACGTCATGGGCATTGCCCGAGGCGTCGTTGTGGATGGCGATGAGGCAGGGCACGCCGCCGCCCTTCTGGTATTCGCCGCGCACGGTGTGGCCGGGGCCCTTCGGCGCGATCATGATCACGTCGACCGACTTCTTCGGCTCGATCAGGTTGAAGTGCACGTTGAGGCCGTGGGCGAAGGCAATCGCCGCACCGTCACGGATGTTGGGGGCGATGTCCTTGTTGTAGATGTCGGCCTGGAGTTCGTCCGGGGTCGCCATCATCATCACGTCGGCCCACTTGGCAGCGTCGGCGACGGTCATCACCTTGAGGCCGTCGGCTTCCACCTTCTTGGCGGTGGGCGAGCCGGCCTTGAGACCGACCGCCAGTTCCTTGGCGCCCGAGTCCTTCAGGTTCAGCGCATGGGCGCGGCCCTGGGAACCATAGCCGATGATGGCCACCTTCTTGCCCTTGATCAGGTTCACATCCGCATCGCGGTCGTAATAAACGCGCATATTCCCACTACCTTTTTGTTGGATTATTTCGCCCCGCGCCTTAGCGGGGCGACGGCCCCAAATCAAGCGGACAAAACGCAGGGCTGTGGCCCCGCCCCGCCCCCTCCTCCTGGCGGGAACCCGGATGAAGGTCATGTCATTTGTGCCTCCCGGCGGGCCATGCCAGATTACGGGACATGGGTCCCACCGCGGGCCAGCAAACGGAGGTGACGGGATTTGCAGCGCTCCCCCCTGACGGCAGCGGACGGCTGGCTCCTGCCCCCGGCCTTCGCCGTGATCTACGGCATCACCTACTGGACATCCGACGTTTTCCGCCTCGCCGAGACCGGCTCCACCCCCTGGAACCCGGAAGCGGGCCTGGCGCTGGCCGCCCTCTATGTGGCGGGCTGGCGGGCCCTGCCGCTGCTGGCCGCCGTGCATTTCGCCTGCCTCGCCATCTGGGCCCCCTTCTCCACCCCCTTCTGGACCGTGACCATCGCCGCCGGACACATGCTGGCCCTTGCGGTGGTGATCCTGAGCGGGCGGGAGAACTTCGCAGGGCTCGCCGTGCCAGGCAGCAGTGCGGCCGCCCGCTTCGTCTTCGGGGCCACCGCCGCAACCGCGGCCTCCGCCCTCATCCAGATGCTGATCGCCATTCCCGGCACCGACTGGTCGTTCAACAAGATCCTGCGCTTCGGCATGACCGTCTCGGTCGGCAACATGGTGGGGATCGTCACGGTGTTTCCGCTGCTCATCTACTTCCCGGGCTTCAGCAACATCCGCACTTTCCTCGCCCATGCCCGGTGGGGCGGCCTCGTGCTGCTGGTGCTGCTCATCGCCACCTGCTTTGCCGTCTTCGGCATCGAGACGCTGGACCAGTTCAAGTTCTTCTATCTCGTCTTCGTGCCGGTGGTGGCCTTCGCGCTGCGCGACGGCATGACGGGGGCGGTGCTCGCCGCCCTGATTGCGAGCGGCGCCATGATCCTCTTCCTCGGGCTTCGCGACTACAACGCGGGCTCGGTGGCGCAATTGCAGATGCTGATGATCGTGCTTTCGATCACGGGGCTCGTGCTGGGCGCGGCGATCGACGAGCGGCAGCGCTTCTACCTCGACAGCGTGGCCTACCTGACGCGGCTCCGCGACAGCGAGGATGCGCTGATGCGGGCCTCGCGGGTTTCGCTGGCCAGCGAGATGGTGGCGGCGGTGTCGCATGAACTGGCGCAGCCGCTCTCGGCGGCGCGCAGCCACGTGCGGGCCCTGAAGCGCAGGCTTGAGCAGCCGCGCCACGACCGCCGCAAGGACGTGGCCGACATCGATGCGGCGGTGGTGCAGATCGATTCCGCCGCGTCCACGATCCGCAACATGCGCGAGTTCCTGCGCCGGGGCGAAACCGACAAGGCCGTCCTTGACCTCGAGCATCTGGTGCGCACTGCGACCGATCTCGTGGGTCCCGAACTGCGCCGCGCCAGCATCAAGCTCGGGATCGAGGGGCTCGCGGGCCTTCCGCCGGTGCTTGCGAACCGCACGCAGATCGCGCAGGTCATCCTCAACCTCGTGCGCAATGGCCGCGATGCCATCGTGGAAGCAGGAAAGCGTGACGGGATGATCCGCATCAGCGCGGCGCAAGCGCGGCCGGGCTTCGCCGAAATCCGTGTCACCGACACAGGCCCCGGTGTTCCCGCCGAGATCGAGCGCAACCTCTTTGCGCCGTTGCAATCGACGAAGCCGGAAGGACTGGGGCTCGGTCTCTCGCTCTGCAAGTCGATCATCACCGCCCATGGCGGCGAACTCTGGCACGACACCACCTCGCGCGAGGGCACGCGCTTCTGCTTTACGTTGCCCCTCGCCCGTGCCCACGCGAAAGGAGCCGACACCGCATGATCCGCAAGCGGCCGCACATCTTCATCGTCGACGACGAGGAGCGCATCTGCACCTCGCTGACCTCGATCCTGACGACCTACGGCTACGAGGCCAGCGCCTATGACAGTGTGGAGGCCCTGCTCAAGGCGCTCGCCGCCGCACGGCCGGACCTGATCCTGCTCGACGTGCGGATGCCGGGCGTGGACGGGCTCGAGGCACAAAAGCTGCTGGCGGCGCGGGAGGATTCGCCTCCGGTCATCATCATGTCGGGACATGGCGACATCGCCATGGCGGTGGCGGCGGTCAAGGCGGGCGCGCACGACTTCATCGAGAAGCCCATCGATGACGAGAAGCTGGCCGCTTCCATCGCCCAGGCGCTGGCACAGGATGCGGGCAAGTCCGGGCTTGCCGAACGGCTGGCGAAGCTCAGCCCGCGCGAGCGCTCGGTCGCGGCCCTCGTGGTGAAGGGCTATTCGACCATTGCGATTGCGGGCGAACTGGGGATCAGCAACCGCACCGTCGATCACCACCGGGCGAGCATCCTCGCCAAGATGGAGGCGACTTCGCTGCCGCAATTGATCAGCCTGCTGATGGATGCGGGCCTGCACAAAAAGTGATGTTCCGGAGAGTGGTGGAGCCATGCGCCCGGCGGGGGGGCGGGCAGGAAGGCGCATGGCTCCGGGGGCTGCTGTGTTGTGTCGTACTTCCGTCGGGAGAAGTGTGCAGCCTCCCGAACTTAGGCGCCCCCCGTCATCTCTCAATAGGCAACGCCACCCATGGGTAGCGGTGCCTATGGCAGGCTTTGCACGGCGGAGGCAGAGTCGCAGGCGTGAATCGCGAGAGGACCATCGCCAGATGAACCAGGGTGCCGCCCCGTTGCCCGAACAGGCCGAAACGCTGCTCACCGTTGGCGTGAACGGCAACACGATGCTGCCGCTTTACCGGCATGGCGACATTCTCCTGGTCGCCCGGGACGCGCCCGTGAAATTCGGAGACCGCGTCGTCGTGGAAAGCAAGGCCTCGGGGCTCTTGGGCGGCACCCTTGTTCATCATGGCAAGGACAAGACCGTGCTCAACCGCGGCGGCCATCCCAATCGCGAAATCACCCTGCAGTCGGAAGACTTGAGCTTTCTTGGACGCATCGTCTGGGCCAGCCAATAGGGAGGAAACAACAGTGGCGCTGCGTCTCTCTGGGAGGTGAGGCGCAACCCACGACCGAGGGATGGCCACCCCGCAGCGGCCATCCCTCTTTTTTTGTGTGGTCCGATGCAAATGAAACGTCATTCCATCCAAGCGGCACACCAGTGCCGCGCGAGATGGAACCCAGCTTTTGGATGATGAACAAGGAAGCGGGGTTCCATGTCTCGCGACGCAGAGCGTCGCTCGCATGGAATGACGAGGGAAGAGTAACGCGAGAACGTTGTTTACCCGTCATCCCCGCGAAGGCGGAGGTGACGATCCTAAACTGAAACCACACTCCCATCCCGTCATTCCGGACGCGCGCCTTGATCGAGCGACAGCGAGATGTCGCGCGCGAGCCGGAATCCAGCTTCGGTGGATCACAATTGCGGACGAAGAAGCTGGGCCCCCGCCTTCGCGAGGGTGACGGAAATAGTCAGAGCGCCCCGCTCACCCTTTCTTCAGCTTCGACCAGATGCGGTTCAGTTCCGCTTCCACGTCGGCCGAGAGCGGCGGCTGGATCGACAGCTTGCTCATCGTCTCGCGCGGCGGATAAAGCGCCGGATCATCCAGCAGTTTCGCCTCCAGCAAGGGCCCAGCGGCCCACACCGTGTTGGCATAGTTCAGCGCCTTGGTGCCGGCCGCAGCAACTTCCGGCTTCAGGAAGTAGTCGATGAGGGCGTGGGCGGCGTCCTGGTTCTTGGCGTTCTTCGGAATGACGAAGAGCTGGAACCACAATTCGCTGCCTTCCTTCGGCACGGCATAGACGATGGTGCCGGTCTGGCGCGCCTTCGCCTCCTCGCGCGCCGTCAGCACGTCGCCCGAGAAGCCGATGCTGGCGCAATACTTGCCGTTGGCAAGGCCATCGACATATTGCGCCTTGGGCACCACCTGCACGTAATCCTTGATCTGTGTGAGTGCCTGATCGACCGCTTCAAGATCGGTGATGCCGACGTTGCGGAAATCGCCGCCCACGTAGCTCACGATCGAGGGGATCACGTCGATGGGCTCGTCGACCATGGCGATGCCGCAGCTGGCGAGCGTGGACGCGTATTTCGGATCAAGCACCAGCGCCATGCTGTTGAGCGGTGCATCGGGCACGAGGCCCGTCACGCGTTCCTTGTTCACGCCAAGGCCGATCGTGCCCCAGAGATAGGGAATGGAGTGCTCGTTCAGCGGATCGAGCGACTCCGTGTAGATCTGCGAGGCGGTGTCGAGGCGAAGCGTGTTGGGGATCTTCAGGCGGTCGATCTTGGTGACCGCATCGGGCTTCTCCAGCACCTGGCGCATTTCCGCACCCGCCTGCACCATGAGGTCGTACGTTGCGGAGCCCTGCATCAGCAGTTCCTTGGTCTCGGACTGGTTGACATAGGTGTCCTGGATCACCCGCATGTTGGTGGCCTGCTCGAAGCCCTGCAGCGCGGCGGGATCGACGACACCCTCAGCCGAGAGAATGCGCAAGGTGGCTGCCGGCGTCTTCGTGCCAAAGGCGGCAGCACGCAAAATGTTGTGAAGCATGGTGGGGGTGAGAAGGCCCGTGACCTTGATGCCGTTCTCGGCCTGGAAGCCTTCCACGGCGGCAAGCGTGGCGGGGCCGAAGATGCCGTCCACGGGGCCCGGCGCGCCACCCAGTTGCTTCAGCGCATCCTGGGCACGGCGGACATCGTCACGCCCGACCATGATCTGCTGGCCCGGAGCGGAGCCCGTGGACCAGCCCTCCTTGATCCACACAGCGCCGAAGAGCGAGCGCAGCAGTTGTTCGGGATTGGGGCCCGTGCCCTGCCAGCCCACGGCGGCAAGGTGATTGGCAATGGCGCCCACCGTCGCTGCATCGAGCGTGCGGTTGGGATTGCCCTGCGGCAGATAGCCGAGGCGCGTCAGCAGGCGCTGCACGGTGGCCAGTTCCTGCGGCGTGATGTTGGCGATGCTGGCGAGCGAGGTGCCGTTCAGGTCCTCCGCCTGGGACCGGCCGGGGATGATGCCCTGGGCCGAAAGCGGCAGCGTTGCTGCCGCGAGCGATAACGCGAGTGTCGCCACACCGGCAAAAAGTCGGACGCGTGTCATGTTTTGGTCTCCGCTGATAGAAGAAAGGTCAGGTGCAGTTGAAAGTGCCTCGGATTGAGGGTGCTTCAGGGCAGCGTGCGCGCCACCCGGAAGCCGATCGATTTCGAAGCGCGGGTTGCCACTTCGAAGCCACGCGGCGGCGTTGCCGAGAGCGCCGCACGGCTTGACCACGACCCGCCGCGCAACAGGCGCTTGCGGCAGTCACGCTCGCTGTCCTTGACGCGGAAGGTGAAGCCCGGAGTCCAGCAGTCCGACACCCACTCCCAGACGTTGCCGCGCATGTCGTGCAGGCCGAGCGCATTCGGCTTGAACGAACCGGCGGGCGCCGTTGTGGGGAAGCCATCGGCGCAGGAGGCTTCCTGCGGGCTGGTGGCCTGGGCCGAGACGTAGTTGCCGGACTGGCAGATGGTCTGGCTGTCGATGAGCGGAACGCCGCTCGCCGGGATGACGCCGCCGCCCTCCTCCGCGAAGTCCCACTCGGTGCCGGTGGGCAGGCGGTAGGTGGCGCCCGTCACGCTGGAAAGCCAGGCGATGTACTGCTGCACGGCATCGTCGTGCGAGACGTTGATGACGGGCCTCGTATTGCGACCCCATCCGGCGTCGTCAGGCTGCGCGCTGCAACCGCCACCCGCCATGCAGCGGGCCCAGTCGTCGAAGGTCACTTCGAAGCGGCCGATGGCATAGGGCTTGAGCGGTTCGGCGCCGGCCGGAATCTTGGCCCGTCCGATCTGCTCGGGCGGCAGGCCTTGCGGCGGCAGCACCACCACGAGGTCTGGGCAGTTCTCGCAATCGCGGAAGACCTGGCCCTGCACGAGTTGCGCACCACTCGACGGCTTGACGACGGGAGCAGCCGTTTCACTTGCAGGCGCGGCCATGGCGACCTGCTGCTCCTGCGCGGGTGCTGCGGCCTGCGGTGCCGGTGCCGGTGCGGGAGCCGCGGTGTCGGCAATCGCTTCGGGCTGGGCCGGTGTGGTGACGGTCACCACCTTGGTCTGCGTCTGCGCCGATCCTGCTGTCAGCACGCCATCAGGCGTGACCACGGGCGGCGACGGATACTGGAAGCTCTCGGTTGTGATCTTCGGCACGAACTTCGGCTGCGGCGGTGCGGCCGCAGCAACCGGCTGTGGCGGCGGCTGCGTCTGAGGCTGGGGCGGCGCAGCGGCGGCGATGGTTTCGTTGGGCTCCGGTACGGCGGCAGGCGCAAGCACGGGCTCCGGCTGTGTCTGCGGCTCGGGCGAGGCTTCGGCAACAACAGGTGCCGGTGCTGGCGTTTCAGCCGGCGGCGGATCAAGCGTGATGGCAGAGGTATCCGGCTCCACCTCGGGCGTCGCGGTGGAGGCTGCAACGGCAGAGGGTGCAGGCGCAGCCACGGGCTCCGGGGCCGGAGGCGGAACCGCCGCCGGTGTTTCAGCGACGACTGTCGCAGCAGCTGCGGGCTTGGGTGGCGGGGCCACTGCAGCAGCAGGCGCCGTTGCCTGCGGCAACAGCACCGGAGATTCTTCCGTCGTCGTTTTCGCGACAGGTGCTGAAGGCGGCGGTGGCGGTGTCGCATCCGCTGTCTGCACCTGCTTCGCTGCCGGCTGTTGCTTGAAGAACGAGGCGACGTGATCGAAATCCTGAGCGATGAGGAAGGCCGTGCCGCCCGCGATGCCGAGCATCAGGGAGAAGGCAATCATGCCGGTGCGCACACGTTTGCGCTTGGCGCGGCGGGCCTGAAGCCTGGTCAATTTCGGAGGAGGAGAATCCGGGACGACGCCAAAGCGCGATTTGAAGTCGTGAACTTTCGGGTTCTGTCCGGGGTTCTGTTTCTGTGTAGGCGAAGGCGTCATATAGCACACTCACTACGCCGCGTTGCTGCCGCGCCGTGTACAAACGTGATTGTGCCGTCCCGGGGTGAACTCTCGGTCACATTGCGGCACAAGTGTGACGCAACGATCGCCGGGACACCTAAGGTAGAGCGCGAGGCTTAAGGAACGGTGAAAAAATTATTTCGAAACTGTGGCATTCCACAGGAGTCTCGCAGCGAGCGTGCCCAGAAAAACGCCAGTGATGCGATCGATCCATGTCTTGGCGCGAAGATAAAAGGCGCGCACGGGCCCCGCACCGAAGAAGAGAGCGACCACTGAATACCATCACACCTCGTTGAAGGTGAAGATGACAAGCAGCGCAATCAGCAGCCAAAGCGGCGGATTAGCCGGCAGCATGGCGAAGAAGATCGAGCCGAAGAAGACCGCCACTTTCGGGTTGCCGAGCTGAACAAGAATACCCTTGGTGTAAGGGCTTCCACCTTCTTCAAGGTTGCCGAGTTCGAGGGGCACGCGGGCATGAACAAAAATCTGGTAGGCTATCCACAACAAAAACAGGGCACCGGCAATTTTCATCGCCATGAACAGCGCCGGCATGGCGTGGAAGAGCGCGTTGAAGCCGAAGATCGCCGCCCCCGCCCAGACGATCGTGCCGGTGCCGAGGCCGAGCGCCACCTTCACGCCGTCGCGGCGTGAGCGCGCCACCGCCGTGCGCGCGGTGATGAGGAAGGACGGCCCCGGCGAGATCACCGCGAGGAGTTGCACGAAGCCGATCGAGGCCAGGGTGAAGAGGTCGTTGCTGCTGATGGTCATGGTGGCGGCTCTTTGCCACGACGGGGGTGGCGGTGCCAATGTTTCGATGCGCAACGTGGGAGGGCGTAAGCGCGGGTGTGCCCCTCACCCCCGCTTCGCGGACCCTCTCCCCGGAGGGGCGAGGGCGATAATCATCCGAAGCCCGAACAAAGTCGCCTTCTCCCGCTGGCGGGAGAAGGTGCCCGAAGGGCGGATGAGGGTGGAGTGTGCGCTCGATCAAGGCGCGCGTCCGGAATGACGGGAGTCGGGTGTGCGTGATCTTCTTGCGCCCTCCTCCGCCGGTGATAACGTCGCCGAAAACAAGAACCACCGGGAGGACCGATGACACCTGAAGAGCGGATCAAGGAGTTGGGCCTTGTGCTGCCGCCGCCCGCTGCGGCGGTGGCGAACTACGTGCCCTGGGCCGTGACCGGCAACCTCGTCATGACCTCCGGCAACCTGCCCTGGCGCGACGGAAAGCTGGCCTATGTCGGCCGGATCGGCCGCGAACTGTCGGGCGACGAGGGTTATCTCTCCTGCCAGCTCTCCTGCCTCAACGCGATTGCACAGCTGCGCGATGCGCTGGGATCGCTCTCCAAGGTGAAGCGCGTCATCCGCCTCGAGGGCACCATGTGGGTGGACGAAAGCTTCAAGGAGCACCCCAAGTGCCTGAACGGGGCCTCCGACCTCATCAACACCGTCTTCGGCGAGCGTGGCCGCCACACCCGGATGATCTACACCAATCCGGTGATGCCGCTCGACTGCACTTCGCTTGTCGTCCTCTATGCGGAGGCCGAGACATGAGTGGTCAGACCCGCGCGGCGGAACTTGCCCGCGCCCTGGGCGAGGGACACGGCATGGTGGGCCAACGCCTGCTCTCGGAAACGGATGCGGTGCGCGTCTGGCGGATCGAACTGGCGCCCGGCGAGCGCGTCGGCTTCCACACCCACGTGCTCAACTATTTCTGGACGGCAACGAGCGCCGGGCGTTCGCGCTCCACCTATGCCGACGGACGCAGCGTCGACACCGAGTATGCCCTCGGCACCACCCGGCACTACAGCTTCGGCAAGGGCGAGAAGATGGTGCACGACCTCGAGAACATCGGCAGCACGGTGCTGAGCTTCACGACGGTGGAACTGAAGATCGGCAGCGCCAACGCACCGCTTCCCCTGCCGGTGACGGCGGAGGATAGGTGATGACGTTTTTGGAGCCGTCACCCCCGCGAAGGCGGGGGCCCAGCTTCTTCTTTTGCACCTGACATCAGCCGAAGCTGGATTCCGGCTCGCGCCCGACATCTCGCTGCGCTCGATCAAGGCGCGCGTCCGGAATGACGGATGAGAGAGTCGGAATTTAATTTCCGTCACCCCCGCGAAGGCGGGGGCCCAGCTTCTTCTTTTGCACCTGACATCAGCCGAAGCTGGATTCCGGCTCGCGCGCGACATCTCGCTGCGCTCGATCAAGGCGCGCGTCCGGAATGACGGGGAGAGATCAGGCAATCGCCTTGCGGAAGAGGCGCACGGTTTCGCCCATGCCCATCATCAGCGCATCCGCCGTGATGGCGTGGCCGATTGAGACTTCCGCAAGATTGGGAAGTGCTGCCACAAGCCGCGGCAGGTTCTCGCGGGTGAGATCGTGTCCCGCGTTGAGGCCCACGCCCGCCTGCTCCGCCGCCTTGCCGGTTGCGACGACCTTGTCGAACTCGCGCTGCATGAGGGCGGGATCGAAGGCGCCGCCATAGGGGCCCGTATAGATCTCGACGCGGTCGGCGCCCACGGCTTTTGCCTTGGCGGGCGCCGCCGGATCAGGATCGACGAACAGCGAGACACGAAACTTCGACCGGTGCAGCCGCGCGATGATGTCCTTCAGGCGCGCGCCGTCCTTGGCAAAATCCCAGCCATGGTCGGAGGTGGACTGCGAGGGATCATCCGGCACCAGTGTCACCTGGTCCGGCTTCTCCACTTCGACAAGCTGCAGGAAGCGCTCGTCCGGATAGCCCTCGATGTTGAACTCGCGGCCCGGCCAGTCCTTGCGCAACATGGTAACGAGTGCCGTCACGTCGGTGCGACGGATGTGGCGCTCGTCGGGGCGCGGGTGAACCGTGATGCCATGGGCGCCCGCGTCCAGCGCCACGCGCGACAGCTCCTCCAGCGACGGCCACGGCAGGTCGCGGCGGTTGCGCAGATAGGCGATGGCATTGACGTTCACGGACAACTGGCAGGGCAAGGGACTTCTCCTTCTGCCCGACCCATAGATAGAAAGCGGACGGGCAGGAAATGCCGGATGGCGATTTTTTTGCCAGACCACTTGCTGCGCGCCCGCCACCCGCCCACCACCCGCGTGGGGCGCATTTTCCCGTGGAGCGCCACCCGGAATTGCTTCCGGCGCAGCAAGCGGCGGGAGTATTGAGGTCGCGCCGGGGGCGTTGCAGTCGGAGGGAACCATGCAACGTTTGGATCGAAACTACATCTTGTTGGGGCTTGTCTGGGTGATCGCAGGCATGGTCTTCGGCACCTGGCTGGGCGCCAGCAATCACATGAATTACGGGAATTCGCACGCCCACATGAATCTCCTGGGCTTCGTTGCATCGGTGCTCTTCGGCCTGTTGCATCACGCCTACCCCACATTGCGGAATTCGAAACTCGCCGTGGCGCAGTTCGCCGTTTACGAGGTGGGCGTCCTGCTGCTCATCATCGGCAAGATCCTGGTGGATGGCGGACAGGAAACGCTGTTCCTGCAGGTGGGCGCACTCGTCACCATCCTGGGCGCGCTGATGATGCTGATCCTCTTCGCCAAGGATTCGCCGAAGCTGGCCTGAGTCACGCGCACAAGACACTTGCATCATCCGCTCCCCGTCACGAAATTGACGGGGAGTTTTTCTATGCCGCATGCGTCACAGGAGGCCCTCATGAAGTTCCGCAGCATTCTCGTCGCCACCCTTGCAGCCGCCGCACTTGCGGCACCTGCCCTTGCCGAACCGGTGAAGATCACGCTTCTTGGCGTGGGCGACGTCTACAACTTCGAAGGCGGCAAGACGCGGGGCGGCCTCGCCCGCCTCAATGCCGTGGCCCGCGCCGAACGCGCCGCCAATCCCAACACGCTTTATCTGTTCGACGGCGACATGCTCTCGCCCTCCCTGCTCTCCGGCCTCGACAAAGGGAGCAACATGATCGAGCTCACCAACGTAGTGCCCTTTGATCTTGCCGTGCCCGGCAACCATGAATTCGACTTCGGGCCCGAGGTCTTCGCCAAGGCGATGACGCAATCGAAATATCCCTGGGCCGCGATCAACATCACGCAAGGCAACGGCAAGCCCCTGCCCGGCCTCGGTGGCATGATGATGAAGGAGATCGCAGGCGTGAAGCTCGCCCTCATTCCGGTGGCGCAGGATACCTCGCCGCAGGTGGCGTCAACCGGCGACCTGAAGTTCGGGCCCACGGCGGAGAGCGCCATCACCGCAGCGAAACAGGCCCGCAAGGATGGCGCCGACATCGTGGTGGGCGTGGTGCAGGCGCCGCACTCGGACGACCAGAAGATGCTCGCCTCCAAGGCCTTCGACGTGATCCTCTCGGGCGACGATCATGACCTCGTGGTGCAGTACAACGGCATCACGGCCTATGTGGATACTTCGACGGAAGCGAACTATCTCGTACCCGTCGACCTCACCGTGAATGTGCAGGAGAAGGACGGCAAGCGCAGCGTGACGTGGGAACCGAACTTCCGTTTCATCGACACCGCGAGCGTCACGCCTGATCCGGAGACCATGAAGCTCGTCGACCAGTTCAAGGCCGAACTCGACAAGGAACTGAACGTGGTGATCGGCAAGACCGAGGGCCCGCTCGATTCACGCCGCAATGTGGTGCGCACCCAGGAGGCGGCGATCGGCAACCTCATCGCCGATGCCATGCGGGATGCGGTGGGCGCCGACATCGCCATCACCAACGGCGGCGGCATCCGCGCCGACAAGGAATATGTGGCGGGCAGCAACATCACCCGCAAGGATGTGTTGAGCGAATTGCCCTTCGGCAACGTCACGGTGATGACCGAGGTGACGGGCCAGCAGGTGTGGGATGCGCTGGAGAACGGCTTCTCCAAGATCGAGAATGGCGCGGGCCGCTTTCCGCAGGTGGCCGGAATGAAGGTGGTGGCCGATCCGTCGAAGCCGGCGGGCTCGCGCGTGGTTTCTGTCGACGTGGCGGGGAAGCCGCTTGACCTGAAGGCCAGCTACAAGCTCGCCACCAACGACTACATGCTCACGGGCGGCGACGGCTACACGGCGCTCGCCGGCGGCAAGGTGCTGGTCGACGCCCGCGGCGGCAAGCTCATCGCCAATGACGTGATGGTGCTGGTGAAGAAACTCGGCACGGTGACGGCCAAGGTCGAGGGGCGGATCGTGCTGAAGTGAGGTCCAGGCGGCCTTTTCCTCTTCGTCACGGCCCACGCATGTGGGCCGCGAGTCTTTGATCACAGCGTTCTGCCGCCGGAGCTTGCAGCAAAGTCTCATCCTCCACATGCGTGGAGGATGACGGGAGCAAAATGAACCGTCACGGCCCACGCATGTGGGCCGCGAGTCTTTGAACACAGCGTTCTGCCGCCGGAGCGTGCAGCAAAGACTCATCCTCCACATGCGTTTGGGATGACGGGTGGAGTGAATATCGGAGACGCAAATTTGACCATTACGGCAACTTGGCTTGGCATAATGGCATGCGGATCGAGAAGCAGCCTGCCGTCTATATCATGTCGGACCGGAAACATGGGGTACCGTATATCGGCGTCACGAGCGCACTGTGGACACGGGTAAGCGAACACAAAAGCGGAACTTTGGCTGGATTCACGTCGCAACATGGACTGCACCGGCTCGTCTGGTACGAGCATCACCATACCATGCAGTCTGCCATCCACCGGGAAAAGCAATTGAAGAAGTGGAAGAGGCGCTGGAAGCTTGAGATGATCGACCGGTTCAATCCCGAGTGGCGGGACCTGCACGAGGAGATCGACGCGCTGAGGACACTGGTGCCGGTAGGGGTTTGATAAACACCGTCACGGCCCACGCATGTGGGCCGCGAGTTTTTGATCACCGCATTCCAACGTAGGAACATGTCGCAAAGTCTCATCCTCCACATGCGTGGAGGATGACGGGACCAAAATGAACAGCCGTAACTAAAATGAACCGTCACGGCCCACGCATGTGGGCCGCGAGTTTTTGATCACCGCGCTCCAACGCCGGAACATGTGGCAATGTCTCATCCTCCACATGCGTTAGGGATGACGATTGAATGCCTACCCCTTCATCGCCTCGGGGCCGCGGAGGATGGCGGCGACGCCGGTGCGGGAGACTTCCACCAAACCGAGCGGCACCATCAGCGAGATGAACTGGTCCACCTTGTCGGGCTTGCCCGTCAGTTCGAAGACGAACGAGTCGGTGGAGGCATCGACGACGCGAGCGCGGAAGGCATCCGCCAAGCGCAAGGCCTCGACGCGCTTGTCACCCTTCCCCGCCACCTTCACCATGGCGAGTTCACGCGCCAGGTAATTCCCCGATACGGTGAGATCGGCAACCGAATGCACCGGCACCATGCGCTCCAACTGGTTCTTGATCTGGGCGATGACCGACGGCGTGCCGGTGGTCACGATCGTGAAGCGCGAGACATGCTTCTCGTGCTCCGTCTCCGAGACGGTGAGCGAGTCGATGTTGTAGCCGCGGCCCGCAAAGAGGCCGATGATGCGGGCGAGGACGCCCGGCTGGTTCTCGGCGATGACGGCGAGCGTATGGGCCTCCGCCTCCTGCTTCTTCTCTTCGAGGAAGTAGGCGGAGCCCGTGCCGGTAAGGTGTGCTGCGTTCATGATCTCTCTCCTTACACCAGCTGCTTGCCCTTGGAGTCGATCACGTTGCCGACCTCCTCGTCCTTGATCTCGGAGCCGAGGATCATCTCGTTATGGGCCTTGCCCGAGGGGATCATCGGGAAGCAGTTGGCGAGATTGGCCACGCGGCAATCGAACAGCACCGGACCCTTGACGGCGATCATCTCCTTGATCGCGTCATCGAGATCGGCGGGCTTGTCGCAGCGGATGCCGGTTCCGCCATAGGCCTCGGCCAGCTTCACGAAGTCAGGCAGCGAGTCCATGTAGCTTTCCGACAGGCGGTTGCCGTGCAGCAGCTGCTGCCACTGGCGCACCATGCCCATGTACTGGTTGTTGAGGATGAAGACCTTGATCGGCAGGCGGTGCTGGATGGCGGTGCTCATCTCTTGCATGTTCATCAGGACCGAGGCGTCGCCCGCGATGCAGATGCAGAGCGACTTTGGATGCGCCGCCTGCATGCCCACGGCCGCCGGCAGGCCATAGCCCATGGTGCCGAGGCCGCCGGAGGTCATCCAGCGGTTCGGTTCCTCGAACTTGTAGAACTGTGCGGCCCACATCTGGTGCTGGCCCACCTCGGTGGAGATGTAGCAGTCCTTGTCCTTGGTCAGCTCATAGAGGCGTTCGATCGCATACTGCGGCATGATCACGTCGCGGTTCGGCGTGTACTTGAGGCAGTCCACCGCCTTCCACGTCTTGATCTTCGCCTTCCAGTCGGCCAACGCCTTGGCATCGATCTTCAGCGAGCGCGACTTCCACAGGCGGATCATGTCTTCCAGCGCATGGGCCACGTCGCCGATCACCGGAATGTCGACCTTCACCGTCTTGTTGATGGACGACGGATCGATGTCGATGTGGATCTTCTTCGAGCCCGGCGAGAAGGCATCGAGGCGGCCGGTGATGCGGTCGTCAAAGCGGGCGCCAACGTTGATCATCACGTCACAGCCGTGCATGGCCATGTTGGCTTCGTAGGTGCCGTGCATGCCGAGCATGCCCAGCCACTCCGGGCCGGACGCCGGATAGGCGCCGAGGCCCATCAGCGTGGAGGTGATCGGAATGCCGGTCATGGCAACGAATTCACGCAGCAGCTTGGAGGCCGTGGGGCCGGAGTTGATGACGCCGCCGCCCGTATAGAGGATCGGCCGCTTCGCCGTGGCGATCAATTCGATGGCGGCGCGGATGGCGTTCTGGTCCGGCTTCACGCGCGGCACATAGGTCTTGGCCGTGATGCCCTGCGGACCCACGTACTTGCCCTTGGCGAACTGCACGTCCTTCGGAATGTCGACCACCACCGGGCCGGGGCGGCCGGTGCGCGCCACGTAGAAGGCCTCGTGGATGGTGCGGGCGAGGTCGTTCACGTCCTTCACCAGCCAGTTGTGCTTGGTGCAGGGCCGCGTGATGCCCACCGTGTCGCATTCCTGGAAGGCGTCGTTGCCGATGAGATGGGTCGGCACCTGGCCCGTGAGGCAGACCATGGGGATCGAGTCCATCAGGGCGTCGGTGAGGCCGGTCACGCAGTTGGTGGCGCCGGGGCCGGAGGTGGCCAGCACCACGCCCACCTTGCCGGTGGAGCGGGCATAGCCTTCGGCGGCGTGGGTTGCGCCCTGCTCGTGGCGCACCAGCACGTGCTTCACCTTCTGTTGCTGGAAGAATTCGTCGTAGATCGGCAGGACCGCGCCCCCCGGATATCCGAACACCGTCGTCACGCCCTGGTCTGCGAGCGCCTTGAGCACGATCTCCGCGCCCGTCATCAATTCACCGTTTGGGGTTCCAGCCATCTTGTCCTCACTTGTCGTCCAGCGTCTCTAAAGCAATTTTTCCAATAAAAAAGGCCCCCTGTGGGAGCCTGTTTACCGCGCAGCACCGAAACTCCGGCAGGGTTAACCCTGCCCGGCGCCACGCGGTCCTACGACGAGAATGATCTTCTTCATGGGCCGGGCTTGTAGGCGCTGGGGGTTCCGAGGTCAAGGGGTGGGGATGGGATGGACTTTTTGACACCCACCCTCATCCGCCCTTCGGGCACCTTCTCCCGCCAGCGGGAGAAGGCGAATAAGTTTAGCCCTCTCGCCTCCGGGGAGAGGGTCCGCGGAACGCGGGGGTGAGGGGCATGAGTTCACTCCCCCGCCATCGCCTTCGTCAGGCTGCCGGTCACGGGATAGAGCGGGATCAGGCAGGCCTGCAGCGCGTGATAGATGTCCGGCTTGCCGGTGAAGAAGCCGCGCTGCGGCTTGAGATCATCGCCCAGTTCCGGGTGCCAGCCGCCGTGCTTGTGATCGATCAGGTGCATGGCCGAGAAGCCCCAGATGCGGCGGTACCAATCCTCGAAGAACGGATCCTCATTGTGCGCGGCAAGCCAGTGGGCGGCACCGATACCCTCCGTCGCCGGCCACCACAGCTTCTGGCGGAGGCGCGGTGAGTTGTCCCAGTTGATCGTATAGTAGAAGCCACCCTTCTCGTGATCCCAGCCCAGCGTGACGCTGTTGCGGAAAAGCTTCTCGGCGGCCTCCGGCAGCCAGGCGAGGCGCTTGCCGCCTGAGACCCAGAGCTGCAACAGCAGCCGCGCCCATTCCAGCCAGTGGCCCGGCGTGGAACCCGACGGCCGGAAGATGTCCGAGCCGCGATAGTCGTTGTCGACGGCCCACGCCCCATCGAAATGCTCGGCGACGCGATAGCCAAGGGCTGCAGCATGCTTGCCGATGATGAAGGAAGCGATGCTCTCGGCCTTGCGCAGATACTCGCCCTCCCCCGTCGCTTCGAAGGCGGCCATCAGCGCCTCGGTCAGATGCATGTTGGAATTCTGGCCGCGATAGTCCGAGATCTTCGACCAGTCGCGGCCGTACTCCTCCGAGGTGACGCCGGGGTTCGCTTCCCAGAACTTCGTCTCGAGAATTTCCGTCACGTCGGCCAGAACCTTGTCGGCGAGCGGATGGCCGACGCACTTGGCGCTGGACGCCGCCAGCAGCACGAAGGCATGGCCATAGGCCTGCTTGGTGTCGTCGCGCGGACCCGCATCATCCAGCGACCACATGTAACCGCCGTGCTTCGAGTCGCGATGGCCGCGCCAGATGTACTCCATGCCGTGATCGACCATGGCGGCAGCACCGGGCCGTCCGAGCAGATGGCCAAGCGCCATGCAGTGCACCATGCGGGTGGTGGCATGAAGCTGGCGCAGGTCGCCGATGGGGCGGCCGTCATCATAGAGGTCGAAGAAGCCGCCATTCGGGTTGAGGCTGGTGTAGTGGAAGAAATCGAACAGGCTGTCGGCCTGCTTCATCAGCCATTGCCGGTGGGTGGGGGATGTGCGCCAGGGGGTCATGCCGTGATCTCGCTTCTGTTGGTCTCGGTTGTCCAGTGTTTCATCTGTCCGCGCCACCAGGTGGTCTGGCGCTTGATGTAGTGCCGCGTGGCGGTCTTGGCGTCGGTCACGGCCTGAGCGAGTGAAATCTCGCCGCGCAGATGCGCCTGCAATTCCGGAACGCCGATCGCCTTCATCACAGGCTTCATGGGATCGAGCGGCGGCAGGGCCGCCACCTCTTCAAGCGCGCCCGCCGCCATCATGGCGTCGAAGCGCTGCTCGGCGCGCCCGTAAAGCACCTCGCGCGGCACATCCACATAGTGCCGTTCCACGTTGATCTGATTCAGGAAAGCGTTGCGCTCCCCCTCCTCCTGCCAGCGGGCAAGCGAGACACCGGTCGAATCGATCACCTCGAGTGCGCGGATGATGCGCTGCCGGTCAAAGGCGGGAAGGCGGGCCGCCATCACCGTGTCGCGCTTCAGCAGTTCGGCATGGAGATCGCCCTTGAAGCTCCGCCAATGCTCGCGGATCTCCACGGCAATGGGCGGCACTTCCGAGAGCCCCTTCTCCAGCGCCATGAAATAAAGGCCGGTGCCGCCCACCACGATGGGCAACTTTTCCTGCCGCCAGGTGGTCTCGATCGCAAGAATGGCGTCGGCCAGCCAATGGGCGACGGAGAAATCCTCCTCGCCGCCCACATGGCCATAAAGGCGGTGCGGAACGAGCGCCTCCTCCTCCGCCGAGGGCCTCGCCGAGAGAATGCGCAGCTCCCGGTAGACTTGCATCGAATCGGCGTTGATGATGACGCCGTTCCGGGTGCGGGCCAGTTTCATGGCCAGCGCCGACTTGCCGCTGGCGGTGGGGCCTGCAATAAGCAGCGCGGATTTTGAAAGGGTCTGGCGCATCGATGGATTCCGTCCTTGTTCTTATGGCAGCGCCGGGGTCGGGCGCAATCACGACGGAGGTGGTGGACGCCATTCGAGATCACGGCGGCGGCGCGCCGCACTGGCTGTCGCCCGGTGAAGCCCTTGAAGTGGAAGCCTTCGAACGCCTGCCGGAGTTCCTCGTCGAACTGCGCAAGCATCCTGTGGATGCAGCGACCGTCTCCATCCACAACCGCCGCAAGCGGCTGCTGGTGGCGGACATGGACTCGACCATGATCCACCAGGAATGCATCGATGAGCTCGGCATTGCCGCTGGCGTGGGCGAGCGCATTGCCGCCATCACCGCGAAGGCGATGCGCGGCGAACTCGATTTCGAAGGTGCCCTCACCGAGCGTGTGGGCCTGCTCAAGGGCTTGCCCGCCTCCATCATCGAGACACTCATTGCCACCCGCATCACCTTCATGCCGGGCGGCAAGACGCTGCTCGCCACCATGAAGGGGAATGGCGCCTATACCGCCCTCATCTCCGGCGGCTTCACCGCTTTCACATCCCATGTGGCGGCGTCACTCGGCTTCGACGAACACCGGGCCAACACACTCATCATCGAGAACGGCACGCTGGCCGGGACGGTCGCTCGCCCCATCCTCGGCCAGAAGGCCAAGGTCGAAGGCCTGAAGGAGCTGGCCGCGAAGCACGGGCTCGACTCCGCCGATGCCATTGCGGTGGGCGACGGCGCCAATGATCTCGCCATGCTCTCTGAAGCCGGAATCGGTGTCGCCCTTCATGCCAAGCCACACGTCCAGGAGAGCAGTCTCGTGCGTATCAATCACGCCGACCTGACCGCGCTCCTCTATCTCCAAGGCTACAAGCGTTCGCAGTTCGTGCACAGTTCATGAACTCGGCGCAATCTTTGCGCCGGAAGCGTGGCGGCGCAGCGCGAACGCTCCTCAATTGCGGCGCCAATTCGTCAAGGCGTTGCGGCATAATGCAGTGTCACATGAACGGCATTTAACTCACATTGCGAAAAACTCCGGCGTAGCTTTTGCGTACCGGGCAATCACGCCCGGCCAACATTCGGACAATCCGGAGTTACGCACATGAAAACACGTGTTTTCATCGCGGGAGCGTTTGCTCTCGCAGCACTTGCCACGGCGGCCAACGCCCTGACGGTGCAGAACGAAGATGCCTCTGCCTACAAGGTCTCAGTGAAGCTGAAGGCCGGCAAGACCGAGGAAGTGGATGTGAAGTCCAAGGCCTCCGCCGACATCAAGTGCGACAAGGGCTGCACCCTGACCCTTGGCGGCAAGAGCCTCGACGTCGATGCCAAGACCGCGAAGGTGATGATCAAGGACGGCCATCTGGTCGCCGGCTGATCGCCTGACACCCCCGGCTTCCTAACTCTCTTACGTCTCAACCTCCCATCCTTCACTCAAGGAGACCTCCCATGAATCTCGTTCGTATCGCTTCTGCTGCCCTCGCCCTTGCCCTCGTGACGGGCGCTGCCGGCGCCACCTCCGTCACCAACACGGACAAGACCGTGCGCCGCCTGACCTTCGCGCCCATGCACGGCAAGGTGAAGCACTACTCGCTGGCTTCCGGTCACAGCGTCAACATCAACTGCGCCAAGGGCGGCACCCTGTCGCTCGGCAAGACCAGCAGCCAGTGCGATGCCAAGACCATGAAGATCACCATCAAGGACGGCAAGTTCCAGGTGTGATGACAAAACCGGACTGTGCACCGGGGTCTGCAGGTTTCCCCTCTCCATTTTCCCCCTGCAGACACCGGCCGCACGGTCTGGGACGGCGGCGGGGCCGGCTCCTTGCTCCCAGCAGAACCGGATCCGCACGGGCGGCTCCCTTGCATTCCTCGGTGCAAGGGGGCCGCTGGTACGTTCTGACGCCTTGAACGTCCTGCGGAATTGCGCAACTCTCGGTATCGGAAAATCCGGGAGAGATCACATGGCCAAATCCGCAAAGAAGTCCGCGAAGAAGAAAACCGCAAAGGCAACCAAGGCAAAGACGAAGGCGAAGCCCGCCGCAAAGGCCGCAAAGCGCGCCGCGCCAAAGAAGGCTTCAAAGAAGGCGTCCAAGCCTGCCGCGAAGAAGCCCGTGATCGCCAAGGCCCCCGCCGGCACGCGCAAGATCCAGATGGGCGAGGAGCGCATCCCCAAGGCCTGGTACAACATCATGGCCGACCTGCCGGTGCCGCTGCCGCCGCCGCTTCATCCGGGCACGCTGCAGCCCGTGGGGCCGGATGATCTGGCACCCCTCTTCCCCATGGCACTGATCATGCAGGAAGTGGCGCAGGACCGGTACATCGACATTCCGAAGCCGGTGAACGACATCTACCGCATGTGGCGGCCGACACCGCTTTATCGCGCCTATGGCCTCGAGAAGGCGCTGGGGACGACGGCGAAGATCTACTACAAGTATGAGGGCGTTTCGCCCGCGGGCTCGCACAAGCCCAACACCGCCGTGCCGCAGGCCTTCTACAACAAGCAGGAAGGGATCACGAAGCTCGTCACCGAAACGGGTGCGGGCCAGTGGGGCTCGTCGCTGGCCATGGCGGGCGCCATGTTCGGGATCGACGTGAAGGTGTTCCAGGTGGGCGTGTCGTTCCGCCAGAAGCCCTATCGCAAGGCGATCATGGAGCTCTATGGCGCGCAGTGCGTCTCCTCCCCATCCACTGAAACCAATGCCGGCCGCAGCATCCTGGCGAAGGATCCGCATTCCAACGGCTCGCTCGGCATCGCCATCTCGGAAGCCGTCGAAGTGGCCGCCACCAACCCCGACACCAAGTATGCGCTGGGCTCGGTGCTCAACCACGTGCTGATGCACCAGACGGTGATCGGCATCGAGGCGATCGAGCAGATGGCCATGGCGGGCGCCTATCCGGACGTGATCGTGGGCTGCACCGGAGGCGGCTCCAACTTCGCAGGCCTTACCTTCCCCTTCATCGGCGCGCAGCTGCGCGGCGGCAAGAAGGTGAAGGTCATCGCCGCCGAACCCGCTGCCTGCCCGTCACTCACCCGCGGCAAGTATGCCTATGACTTCGGCGACACCTCGCACATGACTCCGCTCGTCAAGATGCACACGCTGGGTTCGGCCTTCATGCCGCCTGGCTTCCACGCCGGCGGCCTGCGCTATCACGGCATGGCGCCGCTCGTGTCGCACCTCAAGGAACTGGGGCTGATCGAGGCGGAAGCCTATGGCCAGGTGGCCTGCTTCGAGGCGGGCGTGCTGTTTGCGAAGGCGGAAGGGATCGTGCCCGCACCCGAAGCAAACCACGCGGTGAAGGGCGCCATCGAGGCGGCGCTGAAGGCGAAGCGCGACGGCACCTCGCCCACCATCCTGTTCGGTCTCTGCGGCCATGGCCACTTCGACATGCAGGCCTACATGGATTACGCGGCAGGAAAGCTCGAGGACAAATCCTACGACGAGCAGGCGCTGCAGGCCTCCCTCGCGGACCTGCCGAAGATCGCTGCGGAGTGAGCCTACTCCCGGCGAAAAAAGAAGCTGGGCCCCCGCCTTCGCGGGGGTGACGGCTCAAATGAAACCCGTCATTCCGGACCCGCGCCTTGATCGAGCGCCAGCGAGATGTCGCGCGCGAGCCGGAATCCAGCTTTGGCTGATGTCAGTGATGGAAGAAGAAGCTGGGCCCCCGCCTTCGCGGGGGTGACGGCTCAAACCAATCTCGTCATTCCATGCGAGCAACGCCTGCGTTGCGAGACATGGAACCCCGCTTCTTCATTCGCACGACAAAGCGGGGTTCCATCTCGCGCGGCACGGGGTGCCGCTTGGATGGAATGACGGCATAGAGAGCCGGGCTTGCGCCCTACTTCACCTTGAGCGCGATGAAGCGGGTTTCGCCCGCCTTGCCCGCCTTGGAGATGAGCAGCAGCACCGACGACTTGCCGGCCTTCTGCGCGCCCGTCATGGCATCGGACACATCCGACGCCGCGGTGACGGGCTTGCCGCCCGCTTCCATGATGACATCGCCTGCCTCGATCTGCTTGTCAGCAGCGGCACCATCAGCCGCCACTTCCGTGACGATGGCGCCCGAGACCTTGTCGTCGATCTTGAACTTGCTGCGAAGGTCGTCGGTCATGGTGCTGACCGTCATGCCGAGGAGCGTGGCCGTGGTGGGTGGCGGCGTGGTGGCGCCGTTGTCATCGCTGCCAGACTTCTGGGCTTCCTGCTTCTCGACATCCTCGAGGCGGCCGATCGCCACCTGCAGTTCCACGTCCTTGCCCTTGCGGATGACCTTGACCTTCACCTTCTTGCCGATCTCGGTTTCGGCGACGGTGCGGGTCAGTTCCTTCATCTCGCGGATGGGCTTGCCGTCGAACTCGACGATCACGTCACCGGCCTCGACGCCGGCGGCCTTGCCGGGCGAACCATCGACCACATCGGCAACAAGCGCGCCGTGTGGCTTGCCGAGCCCCATGCTCTCGGCGATGTCGTCGGTGACGGTCTGCACCTTCACGCCGAACCAGCCGCGCCGCGTCTCGCCATACTTCCACAGCTGATCGACGACGCCGCGGGCGGTGTTGGCGGGCACCGAGAACCCGATACCGACCGAGCCGCCGGTGGGCGAGAAGATGGCGGTGTTGATGCCGACCACCTGCCCCGACATGTTGAAGAGCGGGCCTCCGGAGTTGCCCTTGTTGATGGCCGCATCGGTCTGGATGAAGTCGTCATAGGGACCGGCGTTGATGTCGCGGTTGCGGGCCGAGACGATGCCGAGCGACACCGAGCCACCGAGCCCGAAGGGATTGCCGATCGCCATCACCCATTCGCCGATGCGCAGGTGGTCGCTGTCACCGAAGCTCACGGTGGGCAGAGGCTGGCTCGGCTTCACGGTGAGCACGGCGAGATCGGTCTTGGGATCGCGGCCCTTCAGTTCGGCCTTGAGGGTCGTGCCATCCTGCAGGCGGATCTGGATCGACTGTGCGCCTTCCACCACGTGGTTGTTGGTGACCACGATGCCCGAGGCATCAATGATGAAACCCGAACCCATGGAGTTCACGGTGCGCTCGCCCTGGTCCTCGCCCTGGCGCTTCTTGAAGAAGTCGTCGAAGAAATCCTTGAAGGGCGAGTCATCGGGAAGCTGCGGCATGTCTACAGTTGCGCCGCCCGAGACCTTGCTCTCGACTGAAATCTCGACCACCGCCGGAAGCAGCTTGTCCGCCAGATCGGCGACGTTGGGCAGCGTCGTCAGCTGCTGGGCCTGGGCCACGCCCATGGTGCCCGGAAGCGCCGTGCCGAGGGCCGCCAGCGCCGGAAGGGCTGCTGCCGCCAGAAGCCGAGCTGCAAATACATGCCGTGTCATCATTCTCTCCATGAGCCCCGTCTTCCCCGTCGTTCGTTTTTCGCGCCCCGCCGGACGCCGGATCATCCCTGCAGGAAGACCCGCGCAAACCATACCACAAGAACGCCAGCGCCGATTGCCGCCAGTCCGATCACCCGGATCTGCTCGTCGCCGAGGCTGCGCAGCATGCTGGCCATGTTGCGCAAATGCCCCGGAACAAAGGCATAAAGAAGGCCCTCGATGACCAGCACAAGGCCGATCGCCATCACGATGTTGTCAAGCACGGCACTATCCCCCGGGAGAAAATTCCGGCCGGCGCCTTATTGCTTGGGCGCCGGAACCTGCTCCTGATCCTTCGACTCGCCGCCAAAATAGCGGAAGAATTCCGAGTCGGGATTGAGGACCAGCGTGGTGTCCTTGTTGGCCAGCGCCTTGGAATAGGCCTGCAGCGACCGGTAGAAGGCGAAGAAGTCCGGATCCTGCTGGAAGGCTTCCGCGAAGATGCGGTTGCGCTCGGCGTCACCCTCGCCGCGGATCACTTCCGCACGGCGGCGGGCATCGGCCGTCTTCTCGATGAAGAGACGGTCGGTCTCGGCGTTCATGCGGGTCTTGTAGGCTTCACCGGTGGAGCGGGTCTGGGCGGCAAGGGCATTGCGCTCCGAGCGCATGCGCTCGTGGGTCGACTGCAGCACGGCGCCGTCAAGATCGGTGCGGCGGATGCGGACGTCGACGATGTCGATGCCGAGGTCGGCTGCTTCCTTCTCCACCTTCTCCTTGATCTCCTTCATCATGGTGAGGCGGTCGGAGGACAGCACTTCATCGAAGGAGCGGAGACCGTAGGTCTGGCGGAGCGCCGCATCGAGGAGCGCGCCCACGCGGGTCTCGGCCTGGTCAAGGTCGGCACCCAGGGTTTCACGGAAGCGGCGGGCGTCGCTGATGCGGGCCAGCGTGATCGCATCCACGATGTAGACCTGGCTCGCCTTGTCCTGCACCGGACGGTCGTTGCTTTCCCAGAGGATGATGCGGTCTTCGACCGGCGTCACCGTTTCGAGGAAAGGCAGCTTGAAATAAAGACCAGGGGCATCGACGATGCGGCTGATTTCACCGACGCGCTGCACGATCATCTTCTGGCGTTCATCCACCACGAAGTAGCTCATGTAGGCGATGAAAAGGACGGCGGCGATGATGACGCCGGCAATGTTGCGGATGGTGCTCATGTCCCTGCTCCCTCAATTCGCCTTCGGCTGGATCTGCGGCAGCGGCAGATAGGGCACCACGCCGGTGCCGTTCTTGCCCTGCTCGATCACGACCTTGTTGGACTGCGAGAGAACGTTCTCCATGGTTTCAAGGAAGAGGCGGCGGCGGGTCACGTCCTTCGCCTGCTTGTACTGTTCATAGACGGCGAGGAAGCGGGCGGTTTCACCCTTGGCCTCGGCAATTGCCGCGGCCTTGTCGCCGGTGGCGTTTTCGATCAGACGGCCCACTTCACCTTCAGCCTGCTGGTTCTTCTGGTTGCGGTATTGCTGCGCCTCGTTTTCCAACTGGCGGCGATTCTGTTCGGCGCGCACCACGTCGGCGAAGGCATCGGCCACTTCGGCGGGCGGCTGCGTTTCACCGAGGTTGAGGGCGGTGATGGTGACACCCGCCTGGTATTCGTCAAGCAGGCCCTGGGTGATGGTCGAGACCTGGGCTGCGATTTCGCTCTTCTTGGTGGTGAGCACCGCCTGGGCGCTGTTCTGGGCCACCACCTCACGCATGGCGCTCTGGGCCAGCGCGCGGATCGTCGCTTCCTGGTTGGCGATGTTGAAGAGGAAGTCCTTCGGGTTGGAGATGCGCCACTGCAGCGTGAAGGGCACGCTGATGATGTTCTTGTCACCGGTCAGCATCTGGCTGTCGCGCTGTTCGGTGCCGATGTTGATCTGGCGCACTGTGCCGACGCGCGGCTTCTCGATGTGTTCGATCGGCCAAAGGGCGAATTCGAGGCCCGGGTCCACGGTGCGGGCGTAGCTGCCGAGGCGGAGCACGACGCCGCGCTCATCCGGCTGGATCTGGTAGATGGAATTGTAGATGACGACGGCAATGACGAGGATCACCGGGATCAGCCAGGAGAAGCGTCCGCCGCCCGGGATGGCATTGCGGAACTGGTCCTTGCTGCGCTGGATGATGTCTTCGAGTTCGGGCGGAAGATTGCCGGGGCCGTTGTTCCGGCCTCCCCAATTGTTTCGGTTGCGGGGATTGTCGCGGTTGCCGCCGTTCGGTCCCTGTCCCCAGGGCCCCTGGCCACCGCCACCTTCATCCTTGTTCCACGGCATTCTTCACCCTCTCGATGGAATAGTGGCAAGGCATATAGGCATGGGACCTTGGATTGTCCATGTCGGGCTCCGGCCAACAAAAGTTACAGTTTTGCAATTCTGAACACGCTCAGGACTACGATTCAGACCCCTGCCCGGTTGCCTATGACCGGCGGTCGAGCACCCTCAGCACGAAGTCGGCGCTGTCGCCGGGGGCCGCCTTCACCTCCTCGCGCGACACCTCCCGCCATTCACTGGCGGGGAGTGCAGGAAAATGGGTATCGCCCGCCACATCCATGGCGACCTCGGTGAGGTAGATGCGGTCCGCCATGGGCAGGGTCTGACGATAAATCTCGCCGCCGCCGATGACGCAGATTTCGGCGGGGTTTTCCATGGCGGCAAGGGCAATCGCCGCCTCCACATCGGCCACGACAGATGCGCCCTCTGCAGCAAAGCCCGACTGGCGCGTGACCACGATGTTGGTCCGGCCCGGCAGCGGCTTTCGCGGCAGGCTGTCCCAGGTCTTGCGGCCCATGATGACGGGTTTCCCCAGGGTGATTGCCTTGAAGCGCTCGAGGTCCGAGGAGATGTGCCACGGCAAGCCGCCATCGCGACCGATGACACCGTTCCGCGAGACGGCGAGAACGAGGGAGAGGATGCTCATGCCGCCAGCGCCTTCAGCGCCTCGCCGTGCAAACGGCAGAAGCTGTGGCCGGGCACGATCTCGGCGCCGATCTTTTCATAGAGACTGCGGGCCTTGTCGTTCCAGTCCATGACCAGCCAGGCGATGCCGGCGACGTTGCCCGCCACCGCCACCTTCGCGACTTCCCGCAGGAGCGCCTTGCCGATCCCCTGCTTGCGGAAGGCGGGCAACACCGACAGGTCTTCGAGATACATGGTCTCCCTGCCGCGGAAGGACGAGAAGCTGCGCTGCCAGATGGCGGTGCCGGCGAGTTCGCCGTTCCACGTAGCGACGAGCGCGCCGATCAGCGGCGCAGGCGAAAAGAGCGCCACCTCGAAATCCTCAGGGGTTGCCACGAAGGCATCGAGATGATCATGGCTCTCGGCCAGCGAGCGCGTGGTCTGCCAGAGGGCCTGGCCATCACCGGGGCGGGCACGGCGGATATCGATCACGGCTGCCCCGCAAGGCCGAGGGTGACGAGCGAGAAGACGAAGTTCCACGCGCCGTGGCAGGCCATGGTCACCCACAGGCTACCGAAGCGGAGCAGCAGCGCACCGAGCACGAGGCCCATCATGAAGATGAGGGCGATGGAGAAATAGGGTTCGGTCACATGCATCAGCGACCAGCCAGCACTGGTCAGCACCACCGTGCCCCAGCGCCCGATACGCGTTTGAGCGAGCGCCGAGAACAGCGGTCCACGGAAGAGGAATTCTTCAACGAGCGGCGCACCGAGCGCCACCGAGGGAATGGCGATCCAATAGAGCAGCGGCTCGTTGGCGAGATCATACATCGCCTCCTTCACGAGGCCTGCCGAGCCCGTCTCCGGCGACTCGCCGTTGGCGCCCGGCGTGTACTGCGCCATGTCGATCTGGAAGACCACGACAATGAGGATGATCACGAGATACATGATCACCAGGAAGCCGACGATCAGCGCGATCCAGCCGAGAAGGCCGAGGCGCGGCCAGCGCAGCGCCGTGGCGCTCCAGGCGTCACCGCCTATCAGCGATGCGAGGCCATAGCAGGCAAGCGCACACAGCACCGCCACCGGCAGCATTCCGAGGATGGTGCCCTTGACGATGGCATGCGCGTTGCTGAGGCCGCCTTCCATGAAGGGCGCGATTGCGAAGGCCGACACGCCCTGCAGGAGAATGTTGAGGAGGAGGAGCAGACCGAAAGCGAGCGCCACGAACCAGAAGGGCTGGGCGTTGTGCGCGTCATAGAGCCAGCCATGTCTCGCGCGTTTGAAGTCTTCTCCGAACAGCGCCATCGCTACACCGCCACCGGTGCTGATATGGCCGCATGGGGATCATAACCCTCGATGCGGAAATCCTCGAAGCGGAAGTCCTCGATCGATTGAACGTCACGGGTGATGACAAGACGCGGCAAGGGCTTCGGCGCCCGCGTCAATTGCAGGTCGGCCTGTTCGAGATGATTGAGGTAGATGTGCGCGTCGCCGAGCGTGTGGACGAAGTCGCCGACCTCGAGCTTGCAGACATGCGCGATCATGTGGGTGAGAAGCGCATAGGAGGCGATGTTGAAGGGCACGCCGAGGAAGATGTCGGCCGAGCGCTGGTAGAGCTGGCAGGAGAGCCGGCCTTCCGCCACATAGAACTGAAACAGCAGGTGACAGGGCGGCAGCGCCATCTTGTCCACATCGGCGGGATTCCACGCCGTGACGATGAGGCGGCGCGAGTCCGGGTTCTTCCTGATGCGGGCGATGACATCGGAGAGCTGGTCGATGGTACCGCCGTCGCGCGCTGGCCAGGAGCGCCACTGCGCGCCATAGACGGGACCAAGGTCGCCATTGGCATCGGCCCACTCGTCCCAGATCGTCACCTTGTTCTCGTGCAGGTACTTGATGTTGGTCTCGCCGCGGATGAACCAGAGCAGCTCGTGGATGATCGAGCGCAGGTGAAGCTTTTTGGTGGTGACGAGCGGGAAGCCGGCGCGCAGGTCGTAGCGCGCCTGGTGCCCGAAGACCGAGAGCGTGCCGGTGCCGGTGCGGTCTTCCTTCCTGACGCCGGTGGTGCGGACCAGGCGCATGAGATCAAGGTACTGCTGCATGGCCCCCTCTTAGTCGAGGCGAGCACGAGTCCGCCAATGGAAACAACAGCGGCGGCGCCCCTGTGGACACCGCCGCTCGAGTTGAAGTTGCAGGGAATCGGGAGCCGGGTCAGGTCAGCTTCGAGAGCGTTCCCGTGTGCTCGGCCACGAGGTAATAGACAGTGACCCGGTGCTTGGTCTTGTCTTCCTTCATCTTTTCGCCCACCGCCTTGACTGCGGCTTCGGCTGTCTTTGCGTCAAGGCCCAGCTTCTTGGCACAGAAGCCGGTCACGACGCGCTTCACCTCGGCCGGATCCGTTACCGAAACCCACTGCGAATCCTTGCCCTTGAGGGCAATGCCGCAGAACCGGACGATCGCATCGACGGCCGCCTTGTTCACCTTGGACGTGTATTTCTGAATGTCTGCGCTGTAGTCAGCCATTGTTTTCCCCAGTCTAGTCAGTCGCACCTTGAAGCAGGTGCAACCCGCCTATAGGCCCCCCTCCTCAGCACCAAAAGACAGCAATACTTCCCGCCCCTTCACGCGCGCGCCTTGAACCGCGGCGCAATCCCTCTATATTGAAGGGGTCCACCGCAAGGCGGACTATGGTGATAAACGACTGACGCAATAAACCCATTGGACCCGGGGGCAGTACCCGGCGCCTCCACCACAGCCGGTTTTCGTGAACCGGCGGCCTCGCGAAGGCTTCCGGGAGAACCGGCTGTGATGGGGGCGAAATAGGATCGACAAGGGCGTAAAGGTTGGTTTTTTGCCCGCGATTGTACCGGCGTTATCGGGCTACTTTATAGTTGCCAATGACAACTATGCTCCGGTTGCCGTCGCTGCGTAACGCAGTGCCGAAGACCGATTCAAAGTCCTCAGGCTTAGCCGCTTGAGGCGGGGTTCGCCGGCACCTGGCAACAGAAGCCGGCACTTCCCTTTCCGCTTCAGATCAGACGATAGGCCATCGCCTTGGTGACGGCTTGCAGCGTCGTTTCCGCCTGCAGGCTCTTGCGCGCCTTGTCCATGACGTTGAACACCGTCTTCGGCTGCAGACCCAGATGATCAGCCGCGCGCTTCGCCGAGAGCCCTGTCGCCAGAAGCTTGATCACCGAAACCTCGCGCTTCGACAGCTTGAAGCGGTTGGCAATCATGCGCGGGCGCATGGCGGCATCGAAGGCGCGCGCCACCGCCAGATGCTCTTCCACACCGGCAAGCCAGGCCTGCTTGAACTCCTCGGGCGTGCTGTTGCGCGCACAGAGGCCAAGGCCCGCAAGGGCCCGTCCCTCGAAGAACGGCAAGCGGATGGTGACGCCCACATTCGAGCGCGGGTCACCGGACTCATAGCGCGCCTTCTGGCTTTCGTCGGCGCCCGACCAGTCGAGCGCCTCATGCCAGAAGAACCACGGCTCGCCCGCCTTGAGGCGAAGGATGCACGGATCGTCATCCAGCAGCCCCTTGCCATTCACGTGGCCGAGAACCTCTTCGGGATGATTGTGCCTGACGACCGAGGCCTGGGTGACGTGACCCAAGTCCAGCCAATAGACGCTCGGCAGGAAGCCGTAGAGCGCACTCGTCACGTTGAGCCGGCCTGCGAACACGGCCAGCATGCGATCCCACAAGATGGGCTCGCTCAGATCCGGGGAGAATGTCCCCTCAAAGTCTTGAACCACGTTTAACCCCCAGTCATTCAAACAGGACGCGCAACTGCCAACCTGGCAGTGTTGAGCCCTGGCCTACCCCACGTGAAGAAATTCTACCCAAGCGTGTCAACTGTCACAACGGCAGTGGCGATATCTGTAACGTTTCAGGTCGCAGATCGCCGGACCGTTCACGACAAAGGCAGTTGCCAAACGGTCAAGACCTGCTGTTATGCACGGCACGTGGAACGGCCATGGCCCCGATGCGTTTGGCCCGCTATTCTCGCGGCTCGATTCGAATTCCTTTCCGAAAGACCGGCGGCGTGCGCGACAATTCAGACGACAAGATGCCCGAAGACCTCATGCGGTATGACCACCTCGCGCAAATGGCGCTGCGCGGTGTCGTGCGCGAGGCGCTGCGCCGTGTCGAGCGCGAAGGCCTGCCGGGCGAGCATCATTTCTACATCGCCTTCAACACCCGCTATCCGGGCGTGCAACTCTCCGACCGTATTCTCGAACGCTATCCGCGCGAGATGACGATTGTCCTTCAGCACCAGTACTGGAACCTGAAGGTCTTCGACACGTGGTTCGAAGTGGAGCTGTCGTTCGACAATATCCCGGAGAAATTGGTCATTCCCTTCAACGCCATAAAAGGGTTTCTGGATCCGGCAGTTCAATTCGGCCTGCAGTTCGAAGTGGTGGCCGTGGAAGAACAGCCGGCTGAAACTCCGGCAACGGGAGAGGCCGGCACAGCCACCGCAGGCGGCGAGGAAAAGCCCGCCGACCAACCCGACGAGTCCGCTGACAAGGCAAAGGTTGTTTCGCTTGATTCATTCCGCAAGAAATAGCGCGGCCAAGGCCGTCCTCATCCTCGCTGCCCTGCTCTGTGGCCTTGCCGCCGTGCAGCCCTTCGCGGCAGCCCAGACCGCTGCCGATCAGAAGGCGCTTGCCACCCTCACCAAGCCTGCCGCAGCCGATCCGGCGACGGGCGCTCTGCCGGCTGACGCCTACAAGATTCCGGCGAAGAAGCTCTTCGGCCGGCAGAAGACACCCGCCAACCTGAAGGCGCGCGCCATCGGCACCTATGCCAAGGGCTGCCTCGCCGGCGCGAAAGCCATTCCGGTTGATGGTGATGCCTGGCAGGTGATGCGCCTCTCGCGCAACCGCAACTGGGGCCATCCCGATCTGATTGCACTGCTCGAGCGCCTTGCCCGCGAAGCCAAGGCTGCGGGCGAATGGAACGGCCTTCTCGTCGGTGACATCGCGCAGCCGCGCGGCGGCCCGATGCTGAACGGTCACGCCAGCCACCAGATCGGCCTCGATGCCGATGTGTGGCTGACACCCATGCCCGACCGCACGCTCACCGCGGCGGAACGCGAGAACATGTCCGCGACGGTGATGACGCTGAACCGCAAGGAGATCAATCCGAAGGTCTGGACCACCAATCACGCCAAGCTGATCATGCGCGCGGCGAAATATGATCAGGTGGCGCGCATCTTCGTGCATCCGCCGATCAAGGCCGAACTCTGCAAGTGGGCAACCGGCGACCGCACATGGCTTGCCAAGGTGCGCCCGCTCTATGGTCACAACTATCACTTCCACATCCGCATGAAGTGCCCGGAAGGCATGACCAGCTGCAAGAACCAGTGGACGCCGCGTCCCAAGGACGGCACCGGCTGCGGCGAGGAACTCGCCTACTGGATGAGCGACGTGCCGTGGAAGCCGAAGAAGCCGGACCCCAAGCCGGTCGATCCGAACAAGCCCAAGCCAAAGCCGCCGGTGGGCTTGACTCTCTCGGGCCTACCTGCTGAATGCCGCGCCGTTATTGCCGCCCAGTAGCACGGCTGCGCTCTGGGACATTGCCCGCTGGGGGTGGGTTTTAGATGAGCCACATCGTGTCCACCGGGGGCGAAGCCAGCCAGAACCGCCTCAAGCTTGCCTTCGCCACGCTCGGCGTCGTCTATGGCGACATCGGCACGAGCCCGCTCTACGCCATGCGCGAAGCGCTGCACCCCGTGGTGCGTGCGGGCGGTGACCTCCGCCTTGCCGTGCTCGGCGTCGTCTCGCTTCTGATCTGGGCCCTGCTCATCGTCGTCACGCTCAAATATGTCGTCATGCTGATGCGCGCCGACAACAAGGGTGAAGGCGGCATTCTCTCGCTCGTCGTGCTGGTGGAATCGCTGCTCAAGAAAAAGGGCGGTCTGGTGTTGGCGCTCGGCATCGTGGGCGCGGCCTTCTTCTTTGGCGATGCGATGATCACGCCCGCCATGTCTGTGCTCTCCGCCGTCGAAGGCTTGGCCGTCATCAACAAGGGTTTCGAGCCCGTGGTGGTGCCGCTGACACTCGCCATTCTCACCACCCTCTTCATCTTCCAGTACAAGGGCACGGCCGGCGTCGCCTCGCTCTTTGCCCCCATCACCATGCTGTGGTTCGTGACGCTTGGCGTGATGGGGTTCATCCACATCTTCGACAACTTCGAAATCTTCCAGGCGCTCAATCCCTGGTACGGATTCCGCATCCTCGTCGACCAGCCGGCCCTGGCGCTGCATGTCTTCGGCGGCGTCTTCCTCGCGGTGACGGGCGGTGAGGCGCTCTATGCCGACATGGGCCACTTCGGCCGCACCTCGATTCGCCTGGCCTGGGCGGGCGTGGTGCTGCCGAGCCTGATCATCAACTATCTGGGCCAGGGCGCTTTCGTGCTGGCGCATCCGCATGCGGTGGAAAACCCGCTCTTCCTCATGGCGCCGGGCTGGGGCCTCGTGCCGCTCGTCATTCTCGCGACCGCCGTGACCGTCATCGCCTCGCAGGCGGTGATCACCGGCGCCTTCTCCATTGCCCAGCAGGCGATGTCGCTCGGTCTCCTGCCGCGCATGAGCATCACCCATACCAATGAAGAGGAACAGGGTCAGATTTATGTGGGCCAGATCAACTGGCTGATCCTCATCGGCGTGATCCTGCTGGTGCTTGTCTTCAAGTCGTCGTCGAACCTCGCCTCGGCCTATGGCGTGGCGGTGAACACCTCCATGATCGTGGACTCGATCCTGGGCCTGATCTTCTTCTGGAAGGCGCGCTCGCTGCCGCGCTGGTTCGCCATCCCTGCCCTGCTCATCATCCTTGCCGTCGAACTCACCTTCGGCACGGCCAACGCCCTCAAGATCCTGCACGGCGGCTATATGCCGGTGCTGATCGGCGCCACCATCATCCTGCTCATGGTCACGTGGCTGCGCGGCCGCGCCCTGCTCGCCAAGAAGCTGGAAAAGGAATCGATCGAGCTGGAAGGCCTGCTGCAGTCGCTGGAGCGCCGCTCGCCCACCCGCGTGGCCGGTGCCGCCGTCTTCATGCAGACCGACATCCGCTATGCGCCCTCGGCGCTGATGCACAACCTGAAGCACAACCGCGTGCTGCACGACAAGCTGGTGTTCATTTCGGTCGAAACAACCGACGAACCGCGCCACGATGGCGAGCGCGTGAGCTGCCGCCAGACGGCACTGGGTGCGTGGATCGTGGAAGCGCGCTTCGGCTACATGGAACAGCCGGACGTGCCTGCCGCGCTGCGCGCCTGCGCCGACCAGGGCCTCGAGGTCGACCCGCGGCTGGCGAGCTATTTCATGGGCCGCCGCACCATTCGCCTCAGCCCGCGCTCGGCCATGCCTTTCTGGCAGCAGCGCATCTTCATCATGCTGGCGAACCAGTCGTCGCGGGCCATCGAGTTCTTCCGCATTCCGCCCGACCGAGTGGTCGAACTCGGCGTGCAGATGAGCGTCTGAGGCCCTTCACTCCGGGCTTTCCAGAGGCCAGATCTCGACCACGCCATTTGCAACGGCGCAGGGCGTGCCCGAAACGAGCTTGATCGCTTCCTCGATGTTCGTGGCCTCGATGATGGCGAAGCCCGCCACCGGCAGATGCGCCTGCATGAACGGCCCGGCACTGGTTTCGAGGCTTGCGGCATTCGTATTGCGCACCTGCACGGGGTCTCCGGCCACCCCCATGACGGCACCCCGCCGCTGCAGCACGGCATCCTGCTTGTGGGCGGCATCGCGCAGAACCTGGGGCGTCTTGTCGTAGCCGGCGCGGTCGCCGTAACCGATGGTGACAAATGTGGGCATGGGCTCATTCCCTTGTTGACAAGACTCTGAAATGCCCCGCCATTCCCACCGGTTCCGGCGTTTCCTGTCCCCATCTGGATCATGGAGGCCTCGCCGCTGGCCACTTCCGATTGTCACACGGCTCAGCTAGTGTCCGGCCCATGACAATAATTTCCCCCTTCTCGCTCCCCGGCCGCTTCTGGCGCGGCAACCTCCACACCCATTCGAACCTTTCCGATGGTGCGCTCCACCTCGATGAGGTGGTCGGCCGCTACAAGGCCGTGGGCTACGACTTCATCATGATGTCAGAGCACTTCACGCATCATTTCAATTACCCCATTGCCGACACCCGCCACCTGCGCGGCAACGATTTCACCACCATCCTCGGCGCCGAACTGCATGCGCCCGTGACCTCGGCCGGCGAATGGTGGCACATCGTGGCCGCTGGCCTGCCGCTCGACTTTGCACCGGTGAAGAAGGGCGAGACCGGACCGCAGATCGCCAAGCGCGCCGTGGAAGCGGGCGCCTTCGTCGGCATCGCCCACCCCGCCTGGTCGCAGCTCACCATCGAAGACGGCCGCGACCTTTCGTTTGCCCATGCAGTTGAAATCTACAATCACGGCTGCGCCATCGAGTGCGATCGTGGCGAGGGCTTCTACCTGCTCGACCAGCTTCTCAACGAAGGCCACCGCCACCTCACCGCCTTCGCCACCGACGATGCGCATTTCAAGTCGAACGACCACTTCGGCGGCTGGGTGCATGTGAAGGCCCAGAGCCTCGATCCCGATGAACTTCTCGCCGCGCTGAAAGCCGGCCACTACTATTCGTCGCAGGGCCCGCAGTTCAACGACATCCGCGTGGAAGGGAACGAGGTGCATGTCTCGTGCTCGCCCGTCGATACCATTGCCATCGTGTGCGGCATTTCCCGCACTGCCCAGAAGATCGGACGCTCCATCACTTCCGCCGCCCTCGACCTCACTAAGCTCGAGGACGGCTGGCTGATGGAGAAGACCAGCCCCTGGTTCCGTGTCGTGCTGATCGATCATGCTGGAAAGCGCGCCTGGAGCAATCCCATCTGGCTGGAGAAGCGCGGCTAACCTGCCGTGACCGCACTCCATCTCCTGCTTCTCTTTGGCGGTGGCGTCCTCGCCGGAATGATCAATGTGCTGGCGGGCGGCGCGGGCTTCATGACGTTCCCGCTCCTGATCGCCACCGGCCTCACCGAGATGCAGGCCAACGCCGCCAACTTCGTGGCGCTGATCCCCGCCAACATCGTGGGCACGGCGGTCTACCGCAGGGAACTGAAGGAGGTGCGGCAGAACCTGGTGCTGCGTCTGGTGCTGGCGGCGGTGGGGGGCACCATCGGCTCGCTGCTCTTCGTGAAGCTAGGAGCCGAGAGTTTCCGCGTCGCCATTCCCTGGCTGCTGCTCTTCGCCACGCTGTCCTTTGCCACGGGTCCCCTCATCAAGAATTGGCTGGAACGTCAGAAGGGCTTCGACGTGCACCGCTGGCAGTGGCTGTCGCTCTGCCTCGAATTCCTGGTCTATCTCTATGGCGGCTATTTCGGGCTCGGCATGGGCATCATCCTGCTCGCCATCTATTCGATCTTCAGCCACATGACGATCCACCATGCCCAAGCGCTGCGCAACGCCACCATCGCGCTGATGACGGTGCTCGGCATCGTGATCTTCGCCGCCGATGGCATCGTGCCGTGGCTTCCCTCGCTGGTCATGATGGCGGGCGCCATCGTGGGCGGTTACGGCATGGCCCAGATCGCCCGGCGCATGCCGCAGGGGCTGGTGCGGGGGGCCATTCTCTGCTGGTCCGTCATGCTAACGTTGTATGCCTTCTGGCGGTATCACTGACTCGCGTCCGGGTCCTCCGGCGTGCTATTGCGTTGCAATAAATCCCGATCCCCCGAGGCCTGAGTCATGAGCAAGACCACCCGCACCGAAACCGACACCTTTGGCCCCATCGAGGTGGATGCGACTAAATACTGGGGCGCGCAGGCGCAGCGCTCGCTGCAGAACTTCAGGATCGGCTGGGAGAAGCAGCCGCAGCCGGTGATCCGGGCCCTGGGCATCGTCAAGCGCGCCTCCGCCGAAGCCAACATGGAATTGGGCAAGCTGGACCGCAAGCTCGGCGAGGTGATCATCAAGGCCGCGCAGGAGGTGATCGAGGGCAAGCTTGACGAGCACTTCCCGCTCGTCGTCTGGCAGACGGGCTCGGGCACGCAGTCGAACATGAATGCCAACGAGGTGATCTCCAACCGCGCCATCGAGATGATGGGCGGCGAGAAGGGTTCGAAGAAGCCCATTCATCCCAATGACCATGTGAACATGAGTCAGTCCTCGAACGACACCTTCCCCACGGCGATGCACATCGCCTGCGCCGAGGAAATCCATCACCGCCTGATCCCCGCCCTGCAGAAGCTGCGCAATGCGCTCAACGACAAGGCGCAGGCCTGGAAGGACATCATCAAGATCGGCCGCACCCACACGCAGGATGCGACGCCGGTGACACTGGGCCAGGAATTCTCCGGCTACACCCAGCAGATCGAGATGGGCATCCGCCGCATCGAGATGACCATGCCCGACCTGATGCAGCTTGCACAGGGCGGCACAGCGGTGGGCACGGGCCTAGCGAGCCCCGTAGGCTTTGCCGAGAAGGTGGCGGAGCGCATCGCCGCCATCACGCAGATGAAGTTCACGACGGCGCCCAACAAGTTCGAGGCGCTGGCGGCCCACGACGCCATGGTGATGACCCATGGCGCCATCACCACCGTGGCCATGAGCTGCTTCAAGATCGCCAACGACATCCGCTTCCTCGGTTCGGGCCCGCGCGCCGGCCTTGGCGAACTCTCGCTGCCCGAGAACGAGCCGGGCTCCTCGATCATGCCGGGCAAGGTGAACCCGACCCAGAGCGAGGCCCTGACCCAGGTGGCCGTGCAGATCCACGGCAACAATGCCGCGATCGGCTTTGCGGGGTCGCAGGGGCACTTCGAACTCAACGTCTACAATCCGGTGATGGCCTACAACTTCCTGCAGTCGGTGCGGCTGCTGGCCGATGCGGCGGTGAGCTTCACCGACAATTGCGTGGTGGGGATCGAGCCCCGCCTCGACAACATCGCAAAGGGCCTTGCCAACTCGCTGATGCTGGTGACGCCGCTCAAGGAGAAGTACGGCTATGACCTCGCCGCCAAGGTGGCGAAGACGGCCCACAAGAATGGCACGACGCTCCGCGAGGAAGCGGTGAAGCTCGGCATTCCGGCGGACGACTTCGACGCCATTGTGCGGCCCGAGAAGATGATCGGTCCGGGCTGATGGGCGAGATCGTCAACCTCAACCGCTTCAGGAAGCGGAAGGCGAAGGACGGCGAAGCGCGAGAGGCAGACGCCAACCGCATCAAGTTCGGCCGCACCAAAGCGGAAAAGAAGCTGAGCGAGGCCGAACAGGCGCTGGCCGACAAATCCCTCGACGGTCACAAGCGCGAGGACTGACGTCTCAGAAGAGTCGCGGCACCGCGCCCACGAGGCAGGCCAGCGCCGGGACCGCCAGCGCAGCAAGCGTCAGCGCCATGCCGGCGACCCGCAGGCGGAGATTGCTTTGCGTCAGCGCCACCGCGTGGAGAAGCCGGCCCGCGACGAGGGCAATGCCGCCCGCATGGAGCACCGCCGCCATGGTGCCGAGGCTTTCGGCAAGGCCCAGCAGGATCAAAGCAAAGGGCGTGTATTCGACGAAATTGCCGTGCCGCCGGATGCGCCGCAGCAGATCGGCATCGCCGCCATCGCCCAGCGCCACGCGGGCGCTCCGCCGGCGCGCCACGGTGCGAAGCGTGAGGAAGATGAGGACGGGGGTCAGCAGTGCTGCATAGAAGGCGGTGATCGGCATGGTGTCCCCTCCACGGTGTGAACCGCCCGAGGATCACCGCAAACGGGCGATGCAATCAAGTTGACGCTCCTCCACCCGTCATTCCATGCGAGCGATGCGGAACGCATCGCGAGACATGGAACCCCGCTTTGGCAAGGGAAGCTGGGCCCCCGCCTTCGCTAGTGGTGACGGTTTAAGGGGAGCCACTTTTTTAACCCGTCATTCCGGACGCGCGCCTTGATCGAGCGGAGCGAGATGTCGCGCGCGAGCCGGAATCCAGCTTAGGATACGAACGAGACAGCACGCCCCCATTTGCCCTCGCCTGCCCCGCCCGCTATGCAACGGGCCCATGGCGCAAGACCTGAAACGCTCCCTCACCATTGCCGGGCACCGCACTTCGCTATCGCTGGAGGCGGAGTTCTGGGAGGCCCTGAACGCCGCCGCGCGGGCTGAGAACAAGAGCCTTGCGGTTCTGGTGGGCGAGATCGACGCGACGCGCGGTGAGCGCAATCTTTCATCGGCCATTCGCGTCTGGCTTCTGCGAAGGGCGCAAGCGCCTCAGCAGTAAAGCGGATTGGAGCAAGCAGGCTTCGGTGCTGCCGGCTTCACGGGAACCGGGGCGGGCGCAGGTGCCTGCGGCTGCGGTGCCGGCAGGATGTTCGGCACCGGCTCCTGCAGCAGTTTCTTCATCGCCTCTTCCTCGAGACGCTTCTTTTCCGCCGCAGCCTTGGCTGCCTCGGCCTCCGCCTTTGCCTGCTCTTCTGCCGCCTTGCGAGCGGCTTCCTCGAGCTTCGCCTTGGCGTCCTCGATCAGCTTCTGGCGGGCCAACTCCTCCTGCCGCGCCTTCTCCTCGGCGGCGCGCTTCTTCTCTTCTTCCGCCTGACGCTTGCGCTCGTTCTCGGCAGCAAATTCGGCAAGCTGTGTCTTGAGGCCAAGGGCGAGGCGCTTCTTCAAGAGGTCCATGCGGTTCATGGCATCGGCTGTGGGGACGAGGGCTGCAAAGGCCTGCTCGTCCTCGGCGGCGCGCTGGGCACGGGCGGCGGCATGCACCTTCAACTCACGTTGGCGCATGCGGATTTCGGCGCGCTGCGCCTGATAGGCCTCGAACTTCGCCTGGTCCTGGGCCCGCTGCTCCTCCTCGGCGATGGCCATCTTCTCTTCTTCGGTCTTCAGCCGCTCGAGCTCCTCCAGATCACGGGCGAGGAATTCATGGCCGAGCTTTGAGGCAAGCTGCGAGGAGCTGCTGCGCTGTTCCAGCGCGCCCGGCTCACCGGAATAGGTGATGGTGACAGGCGGCAGATCGGGCTTGTCGGTGAGCGTCACGGCAACCGCCATCTGCATCGCCCGGGCGCTGAGATCAGCCGTGGTGTTGATTTCGCTCAGCGTGCCGATCCCGCTGATCCGGGTGGGCGTGGAGGTGAGCAGACCCTTCGAGACCTCGAATGTTCCGCCCGAAGATTCGATCGAGAGCCCCGGCGTCGCCTCCAGCGTGGCAAGGGCGGCGCGCAGGTCATCCGCCGTCTTCACCGTGGCAAGCTGCCTGGCAAATGCCTCGGGCGCGAGCTTGGCGAAGGAGAGGCCCGTGACCGTATAGGCGCCCTTCCCTTCCAGCGCCGCCAGCACGGCAGCAGGGCTGCGGCCCGTGCCGGCAAGATCACCGCTGATCACGAGGCTGCCCGTTCCGAGCTTGCCGCCGTCACGCGCCACCAGCACCTGCCCCACATCGATCGGCAGCTTGCCCTTGGCCTTGGCATCGAAGCCGCCATCCTTGGCCGCCACTTCCACATCGAATTCGAGTTCGGGCACGGTGGGCGCCACCAGTTCGAACTTGCGTGTGGGGCCGAGCGTGATGCCAACAACGGTTTCCTTCAACGTGTCGCCGAAGGGCATGGTGAGGTTGCGCGGCCTGATCCAGATCTCGCCATCAAAGAGAAGATCATCCGGCCCGCCGAAGGAGGTGGCGAGATCGGTATCGAGGCCGTTCCACGGCATGAAGGTCAGAGCCAGGAGCCGCGCCAGCGTCACGTCGCCGACGTTGAAGTCGGCAGCAAGCTTGCCATCCTTGTCGAAGGCAGCGTCACCCGCAAGCGCCAGCCCGGCGTGATCGCCAAGCACGTCCGTGATGGCAAGGCCGCCGTCCTTCGGCGTCACCTTGAAGGCAAGACGCAGGGGCCCGCCCACCGACCTGTCGAGCGGTGCGCCGAGTGCCGCAAAGAGCGGCCCGGTGTTGTCGGAGAAGATGCTGACCGCGCCCGACATGGCGGCATAGGGCTCGGCGGGTTTCAGGCTGCCGTCGAAGGAGGCGCGCGCGCCGTAGGCCCCGGCCTCGATCTTGCTGGCAAAGCCGCCGCTCCGCGAGCCGGAGAAGGAGAGCGCCACCGTCCCCGGTGAAACGGCGAGCGCCTTGCTCTCAAGCCCGGCAAGCGCCATCAGCCGCGCCGCATCGGGCGCAGCCACGGTCCCTTCCAGCGAAACGCGCGCATCCGAGCCGCGCTCAAGTGCCGTGATGCTGCCGGTGAATTTCAATGTGAAGGGATTTGCCGTGCCGGTGAGGGCATAGGTGAGGATGGGCCCGTTGGGGTCCGGCTTGGCATTGAAGGTGAAAGTGACGTTGCTCTGCCCCAGCGCATTCACCCAGCGGGCATTGTTGGGGGCAAGGCCGAGAAGGCGCAAGAAACCGCGGGGATCATCGGCAACGAGCGTTGCCGTCACATCGCCTGATGGACCATCGGCCCCGCTCAGCACGAGGCCATCCGCCTTGAGGCGGGCGCCACCCACCGAGCCGATGTCGAAGGCCTTGATCTCGAAGCCGCTCTGGCTGGTGCCGAGGTCGAGCGCCACGTCCTGCGCCCGCACGCCGTTAAGCGTGACGGACCCCGCATCAAGCACCAGATGCTGCTCGATCTTGTGGGCGCCGAGAAGGATGGGATCGAGCATGCCGAGCAGATCGAAGGCCTGGCCACGCGTTGGTGCGGCAGTTCCGGCGTTCAGCAGCGTATCAAGATCGAGGGCGTCGGTCTTGAGGCGCACCGCAAGCGACGGCACGTCGCCCTGGCGCAGCACCACCTCGCCACTGCCGGGCAGGCCTTCAAGTTCGTACTGCGCATCCTTGAGCGAGACCTGCGAGGGCGACCAGGTGACGTTGCCCTGCATCTTGAGGCGGCCCCTGCCCCCCTTCCACCAGCTCTCGATGCCGGCCTTGCGGTCCGGCTGGGCCCAGCCGGTGAAGGCGCGGAGGTCGCTGCTTTCGAAGGCAAGCACGCCGGAGAGTTCCGCCGCACCGTCGCGGTTCGTGACCTTGCCCTCGGTGAGGCGCATGGCCGAACGGCCCGGCAGGCCGGCACGGGCGTTCTCGATGGATATCCCGTCAGGCGTGATGCGCGCCGCCAATTGCACATCATTCATGGTCTCGCCGCCTGCGGTGAGCACATTGACGGCGAGGCTGAAGCGGCCGTCCAGAAGTCTTCGGCATGTTGGTGATGAAGGAGTGGGTGAGCGCCAGCACGCCGCCGGTCCGCCACGCCGCCAGCGCTTCGCCGCCCAGCACGGTATCGAGATTGACGCGCGGCGCCTTCAGGTCGATGTCGCCCTTGAAGCCGCCGGAGAGGTCCAGCCCGGCCGTGCCTTCGATGAGCGTGCCCGAATCCTGCGAGTCATTGGGCGCGATCTTGATCTCGGAGAAGTCGGCGCGGTCGGCATCGGCCTTGAGCTTGGCGCGGAGTGCGAGCGGACGCAGCCCGCCTTCCACGCTGCCCTTCTGCCCTTCCGCCGCCTGCGGTGTGACCGCCACATCGCCCTCGAAGGTGGCATCCTGCCAGCCGCCATCGATCGAGAAGATGGGCAGCACCGGATCGCCCGGCGTCATGCGGATGCCGAAACGGAAAGGCTCGTTATCCTTGTAGACGCCGCTCGAGAAGGTGAAGGCCATGGGCGTTTCGCGCCAGTAGCCGGTGCCCTTCAGGCGCCACGGCCCTTCGATGGCATCGGCGGACATGGTGGCGTCCATGGTGGAGAGATTGGTGGTGAAGCCCTGCTTGCGGTCAACGATGGTGAAGCTGCCGTTCGACAACTGGATCTGGTCGAGACGCACGTTGGAGAGAAGTGACGAGCGGCGCAGGTCCTCATCAGGATTGAGCAGCCAGTTCACCGCTCCATCGGCATTGCGGATGAGCGTGACCTTGGGTTCCACCAGTTCCACACTGTCGACATTGAGATTGCCGTTGAGCAGACCGCCCAGCTGGAGCGAGAGCGTCACCACATCGGTGTGGAGCAGCGCCGGGCCGTCGATGCCGTCGGGATTGCCGATGGCCACGTTCTCGGCGGTGAGCTTCGGCCAGGGGAACAGCGCAATCTGCACGTCGCCGCCGATCTGCACCTGGCGGCCGGTCAGGCGGTAGCCATAGGTCTCGAGGCTCTGCTTGTAGCCGTTCCAGTTGACGATATAGGGCGCGGCCAGAAGCGCCGTCACGACGACGAGCAGAAGAATGCCGAAATAGAAGACCGGTGATTTCCAGACGCTCATGCCGCAGGGAGCCCTCTCGGGCGGCAGACTAGCTCACGAATCGTGGTTTTCAAATGGCCGCGTTCTTGCCCGGGTTCATGATGTTGAGAGGGTCGAAGGCGCGCTTGATCGCCTGCATGTAGGCAAGCGCAGGGCCGTGTTCCCGGGCCAGATAGGCGCGCTTGCCGGAGCCGATGCCGTGCTCGCCGGTGCAGGTGCCGCCCATGGCCAGCGCCCGGTTGATGAGGCGGTCATAGGCCTCTTTCACGCGCTTCAACTCGCCCGCATCGTTGGTGTCGCAGAACAGCACCACGTGGAAGTTGCCGTCGCCCACGTGCCCGATCATCGGCCCGTAGATCTTGTTGGCCTCGAGGTCGAGGCGGGTCTGCTCCACGCATTCCGCCAGCCGCGAGATGGGCACGCACACGTCTGTGGCCAAAGTCTCGGACTTGCCGGGCAGCAGGTTCTTGGTGGCCCAGAAGGCATCGTGGCGGGCCTGCCAGAGCTTCAGCCGGTCTTCCTCCTTCGTCGCCCAGTCGAAGCTGCCGCCGCCATGGCTGGCGGCAATTTCGCCGAAGCGTTCGGATTGCTCCCGGGTCCAGTCCGGCGTGCCGTGGAACTCCACGAAGAGCGTGGGCTGCACCGGCAGCGAGAGCTTGGAATAGGCGTTGATCGCCTTGATGTGCTCGGCATCGACGAGTTCGATGCGGGCCACCGGAATGCCCATCTGGATCGTCTCGATGGTGGTGCGGCAGCATGCTTCGACCGAGGGGAAGGCGCAGACGCCGGCGGCAATCGATTCCGGAATGCCGTGCAGCTTCAGCTGCACTTCGGTGATGACGCCGAGAGTGCCCTCAGAGCCGACCATGAGGCGGGTGAGGTCATAGCCGGCCGAGGACTTCCGCGCCCGCGTGCCGGTGCGGATCACCTCGCCATTGGGCATGACCACGGTGAGGCCCAATACGTTGTCCTTCATGGTGCCGTAGCGCACCGCATTGGTGCCGGAGGCGCGGGTTGCCGTCATGCCGCCGAGGCTGGCGTCAGCACCGGGATCAATGGGGAAGAACAGGCCCTGGTCGCGCAGCGCCGCATTGAGCGTCTTGCGGGTGACACCCGCTTCGACACGGCAATCCAGGTCTTCCGAGTTCACTTCCAGGATGTGATTCATCCCGCTCAAATCAATGGAGATTCCGCCATAGGGGGCAGAGAAGTGCCCTTCCAGCGAGGTGCCCGTGCCGAAGGGAATGACCGGCACCTGATGGCTGGCGCAGATCGCCACGATGGCGCTCACCTCGCCGGTGTTCTTGACGAAGGCCACGGCATCGGGTGGTGCGCCCTCGTTCCAGGTCTGGTCCTTGCCGTGCTGCTCGCGCACCGCAGGCGCGGTCGAAAGGCGGTCTCCCAGAAGCTCCCGGACCTTGGCAATGGCGTCGGTTGTGCTGTTCTTGAGGTGTGGTGTAGTCATGGGCCGGAACCTAACACAGCGGGACTGAAACGCGATGACTTTTCCGGCACCATTCACCTCCAGCACCATGGGGATCGAGCCTGAATGGATCGACTACAACGGCCACTTCAACATGGCTTACTACAACGTGCTGTTCGACCGCGCCGCCGACGAGATTTTCGGCATGGCCGGCCTCGGCCCCGACTACGTGAAGGAGACCAACAATTCCTTCTTCACGCTGGAAACCCACACCTCCTACCTGCGTGAACTCGCCCCCACCGACCGGGTGAAGATCGACATCCAGTTCCTCGACCACGACCACAAGCGCGTGCACTACGTGCAGCAGATGCGCCATGCGGCCGAAGGCTGGGTCGCCTGCGTGCTGGAGGTGATGGTGAGCCATGTAAGCCTCACCACCCACAAGACCTCGAACTTTCCCGATGATGTAGCGAAGCGCATCGCGGAGATCGCCACCGCCCACAAGGCACTCCCCGTTCCTGCACAGGTCGGCCACAAGATCGGTATTCCGCGGAAGTCTTGACACCCCGCGCCCATCGCATGCAAACTGCATGCATGGAGAAAAACATCCACGTCCGCGACTTTGACGGCAAGCTTTACGACATCCTCGTGAAGCGGGCGGCGGCGCGCGGCCTGTCGCTCTCGGAATATCTCCGCATCGAGCTGGCCCGCATGGCACGCACGCCGACGCTGGACGACGTACTGGACAAGATATCGAAACAGCCGCGGCCAAAGGTCAGCGCCGAGGATGTGCAACGGGCCTGGACAGAAGCGCGCGCCGAACGCGACGACGCCGACAATCACATCGGTGGTTTCGCGGAAGAGCCCCGTCGCAAACCGTGATCGTTCTCGATACCTCGGCTGTCATGGACGGCTACTTCGTTGAGGGTCTCTGGGATTCGTTCACACAGACCTTGCGCTCCGGAACCATTCTCGTACCGCAGCATTTCGATGCGGAATGCCTGAGTGCCCTCCGGCGGCTGGATATGCGCGCGCGCTTGACGGATGCTGACGCGAAAGCCTTCCTGTCCTTTCTCGGCGCCCTTCCCCTTCTCCGCATTCCCACTTTGAAGTTGGCGGATGCGATCTGGGCGAAACGGCACGGCATGACCGCCTATGACGCGGCCTATGTGGCGTTGGCTGAGTCCACAGACGCAACGCTTGTCACCCATGATGCACGGCTTGCGCGCAGCGCCAGCAGCGTTGTGAAGGTCCGTCCGCTCGGCTGATCCGATCTGCAGTTCCGATACACTCGTCTCCAGACTTGAAGAAGTGCATCATGCTTGCACGGGAAGTGATGGAATGGCCTCAGTCCCGTCACATCCCTGTAAAGTTGACGGCGCATTTGCAGGGCATCAGAGTGTTCACCAGACCGGGCGCTGAAGCCCGGCCGGAAAGGAGGCCCACAATGACCCAGAACGGATTTGCTTACTTCGCTGACGCGCTTGTCTTCGTGCATGGCCCCAGGGCCCTTGCGGAGGCTGCCCGCCATGCGGAACTCTGCGAGCGCGCCGGTGACATGGAGACGGCCGCCCGCTGGCGGCACGCCATGGCCCACGTCAACGATCTCGCCAAAAAGGCAAGCGGGACAAAGCAGAAACATTGCCTCGCAGCCTGAGGCCGGCTGCCCTATATAGGCCGGACAAGGAATCAACTGTCCGGCCCCATGTCCACACCCAAGCCCCCCCTCGACCTCTCCGATTTCGGTGAGGATGATCTCGCTGCTCCGGCCACGCCCACGGGCGTTGTGCCGGGCGGCATTGCCGCGCGCGCCATGCAGGGTGCGGAGCCGCAATATCTGAAGGGCCTGAACCCCGAGCAGCGCGACGCCGTGCTCTCGACCGACGGCCCCCTGCTCGTGCTGGCGGGGGCGGGCACCGGCAAGACCCGCGTGCTGACCACGCGCCTCGCCCACATCCTCAGTACACGGAAGGCTTTCCCGAACCAGATCCTCGCCGTCACCTTTACCAACAAGGCGGCGCGCGAAATGAAGGAACGCATCGGCATGCTGATCGGCGGCATGGTGGAGGGCATGACGTGGCTCGGCACCTTCCATTCGATCGGCGTGAAGATCCTGCGCAACCATTATGAGCTTGCAGGTCTCCGCTCCGGATTCACCATTCTCGACGACGACGACCAGATCCGCCTGCTCAAGCAATTGCTGGAGGCAGAAGGCATCGAGGAAAAGCGCTGGCCCGCCCGCCAGCTTGCAGCCCTGATCGACGGCTGGAAGAACCGCGGTCTCACGCCCGACAAGGTGCCCTCGGGCGAGGCCCATGGCTTTGCCAATGGCCTCGGCGGCAAGCTCTACGCCGATTACCAGCAGCGCCTGAAGGTGGTGAACGCCTGCGACTTCGGCGACCTGCTGCTGGAGGTGCTGCGCCTCTTCCAGGAACATCCCGACGTGCTGAAGACTTATCAGCAGCGTTTCCGCTACATGCTGGTGGACGAGTATCAGGATACGAACGTGGCGCAGTATCTCTGGCTTCGCCTGCTCGCCGCCGGGCATCACAACATCTGTTGCGTGGGTGACGACGACCAGTCGATCTACGGCTGGCGCGGCGCCGAGGTGGACAACATCCTTCGCTTCGAGAAGGACTTTCCCGGCGCCAAGGTCATCCGCCTCGAACAGAACTATCGCTCGACGCCCGACATTCTGGGGGCTGCCTCCGGTCTCATCGCAAAGAACGAGGCCCGCCTCGGCAAGACGCTGCGCACCCAGCGTGACGAGAGCGAACCCATCATCGTGCGCGGCCACTGGGACGGCGACGAGGAAGCCCGGGCCATCGGAGACGACATCGAAAGCCTGCAGCGCAAGGGCGAACGGCTGAACGACATGGCCATCCTTGTGCGCGCCTCCTTCCAGATGCGGAGCTTCGAAGACCGCTTCCTGACGCTCGGCATTCCCTACCGCGTGGTCGGCGGCCCGCGCTTCTACGAACGCGCCGAAATCCGCGATGCCATGGCCTATCTCAAGGTCGTCGCCTCGCCCGACAATGATCTCGCCTTCGAGCGCATCATCAACACCCCGAAGCGCGGCATCGGCGATTCCTCTGTGAAGAAGATGTTCGACCTCGCCCGCCAGCAGGGCCTGTCGCTGTTCCGCGCCGCCGAGCAGATGGCGCTGACCGATGAATTGCCGGCGAAGGCGCGCACCGCGCTTCGCCTGCTGCTCGAAAGCTTCAGCCGCTGGCGCAAGCACATCGACGTGCTGCCGCACACGGAGCTGGCCGAAATCGTGCTCGACGAGAGCGGCTACACCGAGATGTGGCAGAACGACAAAAGCCCGGAAGCCCAGGGCCGCCTCGAAAACCTCAAGGAACTGGTGCGCTCCATGGGCGAGTTCGACAATCTCGCGGGCTTCCTCGAACACGTCTCGCTGGTCATGGACCGCGACACGGGCGATGCCGACGACCGCGTGAACATCATGACGCTGCATTCAGCCAAGGGGCTGGAGTTCGGCACGGTGTTCCTGCCCGGGTGGGAGGAAGGCCTGTTCCCGCACCAGCGCTCGCTCGATGAAAAGGGCCGCGCCGGGTTGGAGGAGGAGCGCCGACTCGCCTATGTCGGCATCACGCGCGCGAAGCGCCGTGCCACCATTTCCTTCGCCCAGAACCGCCGCGTGCATGCGCTGTGGCAATCGGCAATCCCCTCGCGCTTCATCGACGAGCTGCCCGCCAAGCATGTGGAAGTGATGGCGATGACGACGAGCTATGGCGGCTACGGCATCGGCACCTACGGCCAGAGTCGCTTCGACACGGCCAACACCTTCCGCAGCGGCAACACCTACCAGACGCCGGGGTGGCAGCGGGCCCAGAACACCTACGCCAAGGGCCAGGGCCTCAAGTCCTCGCCGCGCTTCATCGAGGGCGAGACGGTGATCTCGGCAGAGGGTGCGGGCTACGAAAAGGGCGACCGTGTCTTCCACCAGAAGTTCGGCTACGGCACGGTGACCTTCGTCGAGGGCAACAAGCTCACGGTGGATTTCGAAAAGGCCGGCGAGAAGCGGGTGATCGACAGCTTCGTCGAGCGGGGGTGACCCCAAAAGTCCCTCATACCCGCGCAGGCGGGCACCCAGCTTTGCTTGATCACAATTGCGAAAGAAGAAGCTGGGCCCCCGCCTTCGCGGGGGTGACGGTGGAGAAGTCCTACCCCTCGCCAAGACGCTCGTTGATCTTCTCCCACTCCGCCGCGATCGTCGGCGCGTGCTGCCATTCCGGGCCAACGCGGCGGTACCAGTAGTCGCGGTTGCCGAGGTCACCCTCGATCCAGTGACAAAGCGCATGCACGAGGTCGTGGGCGAAATCGCCTTCGTGCTGCTGGCAGAGGAGATGCGCCTTTTGCCACTCCGGGCCCAAGCGGTAGCCGCCTTTCTTCAGCCACCACAGGGCAGCCTGCGGAGGCGTGAAATCGGAGGGTGGAACGGCGGCCGGGCTCATGGGGGCAAGGATAGACCGGACCGGCCAATGCGCAAAGCACGCCCGGCGGGAAGCGGGGAAGAAATCCACTGGCACCGTTTATGCCCTGCCCTTAAACCTCTGGGAAAAATACCTTTTTTCTGCTTATGCGACTGACGCCCACATGCCCGCGCCACGCTCCAGACAGGACAACTTTGCATGCGCGGTGCAGCGCAGCAGGCGTAAACCCCTCAACCCTGCTGCGCTGCAGCATAGCGAGGAGAACCATCATGACAGCAACATCACCCCTTCCGGAGGTGCAAGACGACCCCGGCGTTGGGTCCGGCGGTCCGCGCCACGCGCACGGGCCGTCGTCCTTTTGGCTTCTGGCGCTGGGCGCCATCGGCGTCGTCTACGGCGACATCGGCACAAGCCCCCTCTATGCCTTCCGCGAAGCCACCAATGCCGCGCTCGCCGGAGGTCAACTCACCGACACACTCGTCCTCGGCATTCTCTCGCTCATCATCTGGGCGCTGCTTCTCATCGTCACCCTCAAATACGTGTTCGTGCTGCTCAACGCTGACAACAAGGGCGAAGGCGGAACACTGTCGCTCATGGCGCTCGCCATGCGCGGGCGCGGCAAGTTCTTCGCCATCATTCCCTTTCTCGGCATGGTGGGTGCGGCCCTCTTCTTCGGCGATGCCATCATCACGCCGGCCATTTCGATCTTGGGTGCAGTCGAAGGCCTGAACGTGCTCACACCCGCCTTCGAGCCCTATGTGATCTGGATTTCGCTGGCCATCATCGTGACGCTCTTCGCCGTGCAGTCGCACGGCACATCGGCAGTGGCAGGCGTCTTCGGCCCGGTGACTCTGCTCTGGTTCGCCGTGCTGGCAGTGGCCGGCATCTACAACATCATGGACGCACCCGTGGTGCTGATGTCGGTGAACCCGCTCTATGCCATCGCCTTCCTCAATGATCATGGCATGATCGGACTTGTCACGCTGGGCGCCGTGTTCCTTGCCGTCACCGGAGCCGAGGCGCTCTATGCCGACCTCGGGCATTTCGGAAAGAACCCGATCAAATATGCCTGGCTGGTGATCGTGCTGCCGAGCCTGGTGCTCAACTATCTGGGCCAGGGCGCGCTGGTTCTCAGCAATCCGGCGGCGCTGGAAAACCCCTTCTTCTTCATGGTGCCGGAGTGGGGTCTCATTCCCCTTGTGGCGATTGCCACTGCCGCCTCGATCATCGCCAGCCAGGCGGTGATCACGGGCGCCTATTCCATGGCGCGGCAAGCGGTGCAGCTCGGCTTCCTGCCGCGCATGAGCGTGAGCTTCACCTCCTATTCCAGCGCCGGGCAGATCTACATGCCGCAGATCAACTGGCTGCTGCTGATCGGCGTGATCGCGCTGGTGCTCGCCTTCCGCTCATCTTCTGCACTTGCCACGGCCTATGGCATCGCCGTCACCGGCACCATGGTGGTGACGGCGATCCTCGCCATGTTCGTGATCAAGAACCGCTGGAAGTGGCCGATGGCGGGCGTGCTGGCGCTGATGGTGCCGCTGCTGGCCATCGACGTGGTGTTCTTCGGCGCCAATGCCCTGAAGATCGCCCATGGTGGCTGGCTGCCGCTCACGCTCGGCGGCGCCGTGATGCTGCTGATGTGGACATGGCGTAAGGGCACGCGGCAGCTGCTTGCCTCGACGCGGGCCCTGCAGGCGCCGCTCAACACCGTGGTGCGGAGCCTTGCGAAGAGCTCCGTTCAACGGATCGATGGGGCGGCGCTCTATCTCACCCAGACGCCCGATGCCGCGCCTACGTCGCTGATGCACGGCCTCAAGCACTATCAGTCGCTGCACCGGCACAATGCGATCGTGTATATCGTGATGGAAAACGAGCCCACGATTGCAGAGGATCGGCGTCTGCGCCTGCGCACGCTGTCGGATGACTTCACGCTGATCGAGGTGCGTTTCGGCTACATGGAAACGCCGGATGTGCCCCGTGCGCTGGCGAAGGCCGATTGGCCGGGGGCGAGCGTTCCACCGATGAAGACGAGCTATGTGCTCTCGCGCCGCAGCCTTCAGGCGGCCAACATCGGCGACATGCCGGCGTGGCAGGACAAGCTCTTCATCTTCATGGCGCGCAATGCCGATGACGCGAGCCACTACTTCCAGCTTCCGGAGGAGCGGGTGCTGGAACTGGGCAGCCGCGTGTCTGTGTAGGAAACATCGAGGCGCGTTTCTTAACCGCTCTCCATGGCCGGGCTCGACCCGGCCATCCAGTTCATCGGCCAAGTCTGGATGCCCGGCTCAAGGCCGGGCATGGAGAGAATGGAAAGAAAGCTGGATTCCGGCTCGCGCGCGACATCTCGCTTCGCTCGATCAAGGCGCGCGTCCGGAATGACGGTGGTAGTGGAGCGTTACGGTTTTTTCAACCGTCACCCCCGCGAAGGCGGGGGCCCAGCTTCTTTGCTTGCAGCTCTTCCCGCCGTCACGGCCTACGCGTTCAACCTCTCCATGCCAGGCATGGAGGACAGGGGGAGTTCACGCCTCCAGCGGGGCGAATTTCAGCGCCACGCCGTTGATGCAGTAGCGGAGCCCGGTGGGCTGCGGACCATCGTCGAAGACATGGCCCTGATGGCCGCCGCAACGGGCGCAATGCACTTCGGTGCGGGTCATGAAGAGGGAATTGTCTTCCTTCTTGCCGATGGCATTGGGGAGATGATCATAGAAGCTCGGCCAGCCCGTGCCGGAATCGAACTTGGTCTCGGAGGCGAAGAGCGGCAGGTCACAGCCCGCGCAGTTGAAGGTGCCCTTGCGGTGTTCCTTCAGCAGCTCCGAGGTGAAGGGCCGCTCGGTGTCTTCCTCGCGCAGCACGGCGTAGGACTCGGGCGAGAGGATCTTCTTCCACTCCTCCGGCGTCTTGGTGATCTCGAAGGTCTCGCCCTCCGCCATGGAGGGGCGGCGCGACAGGCCAAGCCCGATGAGAGAGGTAGCGCCAGCTAGGGCGAGCAGCAGCCTGCGGTTCATCCGGGGGGAAGTGACAGTGCGCAAGGTCATGGGTTCGGTCTCCGTTTGACCCTCTCTACGCCAGCGCCCGGCAAAAGGGCACTCACACCTGTTCAAGCCCGCGTGACCTGACCGGAGGGGCTTTCGCCCTCCTCCTCCGCGTGGCCGGAGATGCTGGCGCCGGCATCGGTCTCGAGCTTCATGTAGGAGATGACAGCGAAAGCAGAGATGGCCGCAGTCACGAACAGCACGAAGGAGAAATCCGCTGGCGTGAGCATGCTCCGCCCGCTCCACCACAGCCGGAAGTCGAGAAGGAAGGCGGCAACCGCCACGCCCATCGCCAGGAAGAGCTGCTGCACCACGGTGTAGAGCGTGTTGGCCTTGGCGATGTCGTTGCGGTCCACATCGGCATAGGCAAGCGTGTTGAGCGAGGAGAACTGCAGGCTGCGCATGAAGCCGCCCACCAGCAGCACCGCGAACATCATCCAGAACGGTGTCGTCGCCCGGAAGAAGCCCATGGCGGCGAAGGTGGCACAGCAGAGAAGCCCGTTGACGATGAGCAGGCTGCGGTAGCCGAATGTGCGCACGATGCGGGCCACCGTGAACTTCATCGACAGCGCCCCGAAGGCCGAGGCGAAGGTGACCATGCCGCTGGCGAAGGGCGAGAAGCCGAAGCCCAGCTGCAGCATCAGCGGCATGATGAACGGCACCGCCCCCACCGCGATGCGGAACAGGTTGCCGCCCAGCATGGAGTGCCGGTAGGAGGGAATGCGCATGAGGCGGAGGTCGAGGATGGGGACCCTGGAACGCCGGGCATGGGCGGCATAGGCCACCAGGAACGCCACGCCGGCGGCAATCATGATCACCACCTCGGGCCCTGTGAACAGGCCGCGCCCGGCAACAGTGAGGCCAAGCACGGTCAGTGTCAGCCCCGCGCCCGAGAGCAGGAAGCCCTTCACGTCGAGGCTGGGCGGCGTATCAGCCTTGATGTTGGGCATGAGCCAGGAGGCCAGCGCGAAGGCGGCAACCCCGAACGGCAGGTTCATCCAAAAGATCCAGCGCCAGTCGTAAGTCATTGTAATATAACCACCAACCGGCGGACCGATGACCGGGCCGATGAGCGCAGGGATGGTCAACCACGCAAGCGCGTCGAGCAGTTCGGATTTCTTCACCGAGCGCAGCACGATGATGCGCCCCACCGGCACCATGAGGGCGCCGCCAATCCCTTGCACGCCCCGCGCCACCACCAGCCAGTGCAGGCTCGAGGCCAGGCCGCAGGCGGCGGAGGCGAGTGTGAAGATGACGATGGCAAGCCGGAACACCGTCTTGGCACCGAAACGGTCCGCCGCCCAGCCGCTCACCGGCAGGACGACGGTGAGGCCGAGGAGATAGGTGGTAAAGGCCAGCTTCAGCGACGTGGGGCTCACCCCGAGGTCAGCCGCCATGGCGGGCAGCGAGGTGGCGATGATGGTGGAATCCATCTGTTCCATGAACAGCGCCGAGGCGATGACCAGCGGCAGGATTCTGGCATTGGAGGGCATGGCCCCAGCCTCTACCACAGGGCCGCAGCCTGCCTACACCGGCTGTTAAGCAGGCCTGTGTTGCAATGGCCCCATGACGGCCCCCTCCTCCCAGACACACTTGCGCCTCGCCGACCTGATAGGTGCACTGAGCCACGCCCTCGATCTCACCGAAGGCCAGCCCCGCGGCCATTGCATCCGCTGCTGCTGGATCGGCTTCCACGTGGGCAAGATGCTGGGCTATGGCCCGGCGCAGCTCTCGGACCTCTATTACACGCTGCTGCTCAAGGACCTGGGCTGCTCCTCCAACGCAGCGCGCATCTGCCAGCTCTACCTGGCCGATGACCGCAACTTCAAACGCGACTTCAAGTTGATCGACGGCAGCCTGCCGCAGGCGCTGCGCTTCGTGCTCGGCCACACCGGCTTGACCGCGCCCATGGCCGAACGCTTCCGCGCCATCATCAACATCCTCAAGAACGGTGGCGAGATTGCCCGCGAGCTGATGGAAGCGCGCTGCCACCGCGGCGCCGAGATCGCCGCGCGCATGCGCTTCTCACCCACTGTCTGCTCATCGATCCAGGCGCTCGACGAGCACTGGGATGGCAGCGGCAAGCCGGAAGGCCGGAGCGGCAAGGACATCCCGCAGGGCGCACAGATCGCGCTTCTTGCGCAAGTCACCGACGTGTTCTTCAAGTCGATCGGCCGCGATGCTGCCATCAAGGAAGTGGTGGGCCGGGCCGGCAGCTGGTTCGATCCGCTGCTCACCAAGGCCTTCGCCGAACTGGCGGCAGACCCGCGCTTCTGGGACACGCTCGATGCGCCGGACCTGCCGCTCCGCGTGCTGGCGCTGGAACCGCAGGACATCCGCCGCGAGGTGGATGACGATTATCTCGACGACATCGCGCTCGCCTTCGCCAAGGTGATCGACGCCAAGAGCCCCTACACGGCGGGCCATTCCGAACGCGTCGCCGTCTTCGCCGACCTGATCGCCGAGGAAATGGGCGAAACGCCCGAGATGCGCCGCACGCTGCGCCGCGCCGCGCTGCTCCACGACGTGGGCAAGCTCGGCATCTCCAACACCATCCTCGACAAGCCGGGCAAGCTCACCGACGAGGAGTTCGCGGAGATCCGCAAGCACCCCGTGCATTCCGGCAACATCCTCTCGGGCATTCCCTCCTTCCGCGGCATTGCCGAGATCGGCCGCGACCACCACGAGAAGCTGGACGGCAAGGGCTACCCCTACGGCATCAGCGGCAGCGCCATCTCGCATGCCACGCGCATCGTCTCGCTGGCCGACATCTTCGATGCGCTCACGGCAGAGCGGCCCTATCGCGGCCCCATGCCCGTGTCGCAGGCGCTGGGCATCATGGAGAAGGATGTGGGCCGGGCGCTGGATGGCGACGGCTTCGAAGCGCTCGTCCGCTCCATGAACAAGGCGGATGCAGCCGCCGCCTGAGCCGGTTCCCGGGTGGGGCATGGCGGCAACACATTCCCGATATTCCTGACCAGCATTGCCCGCGCGCTCCGCTTTGCGTAAACAGGAGGGCTGTGCAGGCCCATCCGCCCACAGTACCGCCCGGATGCGCCGGTGGCCCGCGCTTCCCAAAGATTTCTGACCGGCATTCACAATGCGCACTTGGCTTTACCGCTGGCTGGAGAACCGCGTGTCCTCCTTCCCGGCCGAACTTCCCGAGAAGCCCCCGGCAACGGTCTGGGGCTTCATCCGGCATTTCTCGCGGCCATTCTATCCGCTGCTGGCGGTGGGCTTCGTGCTGTCGCTTGCCTCCTCGATGATCGAGGTCTGGGCCTATTCCTATGTCGGCAAGCTGGTGGACAAGCTCGGCACCGCGGACCGCACCACGTTCTTCGCCGAGAACAAGTGGGAACTGATCTTCTTCCTGCTGCTGGCGCTGATCATCCTGCCGACGGTCAACGTCTCCGCCGACTCCGTCGAGAACCAGGGTCTGCGCGGCAACTATGCCATGCGCACCCGCTGGCTCACGCACCGCTACATGCTGCGGCAGTCCATGGAGTTCTTCCAGAACGAGTTCGCGGGCCGTGTCGCCACGAAGGTGATGCAGGCCGCACTCGGCGTGCGCGACGTGGTGATGAAGCTCACGCAGGTGATCGCCTGGGTGGCCATGTTCTTCATCAGCGCCTTCACGGCCTTCATCAGCAACGACTGGCGGCTGGCCATCCCGTTGGTGCTGTGGCTGGTGCTCTATGCCCTCACCATGCGCCACTTCGTGCCGAAGCTCGGCAAGCTTTCCGAGCGTCAGGCCGACATGCGCTCGGTGGTGACCGGCCGCGTGGTCGACACCTACACCAACATGCCGACGGTGAAGCTCTTCGCTCACGCCTCGCGTGAAGACGACTATGCCAAGGAAGGCATGGAGTGGATGCTGGACTCGGTCTACGCCTCCATGCGCGTCTCGACCGACATGAACCTGGTGCTGAACGTGCTGAACTCCGCCCTGCTCACCGGCACGGCGGCGATGGCCGTGTACCTCTGGCACATTGATGCGATCACGGTGGGCGCCATCGCCTTCTCGGTCGGCCTCGTCTACCGCATGCTCGGCATGGCGCACTGGATGCTGTGGGAACTCGCCGGCCTGTTCGAGGACTTCGGCGTGGTGAAGGATGGCGTCGACGTGGTGGCGCGCGAACATCTGGTGAAGGACGTGGCCAACGCACGCCCGCTTGCCGTGCATGAGGGCGAAATCGTTTTCGATGCGGTGCATTTCAATTACGGCAAGCCTGTCGAGAACGGCCGCGAGGTGCTGGCTGGCCTGACGTTGAAGATCCGCCCCGGCGAAAAGGTCGGCCTCGTGGGCCGCTCGGGCGCGGGCAAGTCCACTCTCGCCAACCTTCTGCTGCGCTTTTACGACCTGGGCTCTGGCACCATCACCATCGATGGGCAGAACATCGCTGACGTCTCGCAGGAGTTGCTCCGTGCCGCGATCGGCGTGGTGACGCAGGATACCTCGCTGCTGCATCGCTCGGTGCGCGACAACATCCGCTATGGCCGCCCCGATGCGAGCGAGAGCGAGATCGTGGCCGCCGCCGGGAAGGCGCACGCCTCGGAGTTCATCGCCAACCTCGTCGATCCCAACGGGCGGCGCGGCTATGATGCCCATGTGGGCGAGCGTGGCGTAAAGCTCTCGGGCGGCCAGCGGCAGCGCGTGGCGATTGCCCGCGTGCTGCTGAAGAACGCGCCGATCCTGATCCTCGATGAAGCCACCTCCGCGCTCGACAGCGAAGTGGAAGCGGCGATTCAGGAGAATCTCAACGTGCTCATGGAGGGCAAGACGGTGATCGCCGTTGCCCACCGCCTCTCCACTATCGCGGCCATGGACCGGCTCATCGTCATGGACAAGGGCCGCATCGTCGAGGAAGGCACGCACAGCCAGTTGCTGAAGCGCAAGAAGGGCATCTATGCCAGCCTGTGGGCGCGCCAGTCCGGCGGCTTCCTCATTCCGGAAGACATCAAGGCGCCCGAACCGGCGGAGTGACCCCGCTCTCTCACGCCGTCACCCCCGCGAAGGCGGGGGCCCAGCTTTCTTGCACCACCCAAAGCTGGATTCCGGCTCGCGCGCGACATCTCGCTTCGCTCGATCAAGGCGCGCGTCCGGAATGACGAAAATTTATTAATCACGTCACCCCCGCGAAGGCGGGGGCCCAGCTTCCTTGCACCACCTTAAGCTGGATTCCGGCTCGCGCGCGACATCTCGCTTCGCTCGATCAAGGTGCTGTGTCCGAAATGACGGGTGTTGGGGATTGTTGTGCGATCGCACCTCAGCACGAGGGCGTTTTGGACTCCTCATCCTGAGGTGCCGCGAAGCGGCCTCGAAGGATGTGCTTCACGGGTTATTGCACTCGCCCGCATCCATCGCGTAGTCACGGGCGCGAACCTGCCGGAGAACCCCGTGACCGCCGAAGCCCGCACCACGCTCACCTTTGCCTCTGCCGCCCTTGAGGCTGCGCAGGCGCTGGCCGACCGCATCGACGAACATCCGGCGATCGACGCCCTCGCCGTCACGGTGAACGAGACTGATGAGGTACGCGCCCTGTGGAACGTGGTTGCCTATTTCCCTGATGAGGCATCTGCCGCCGCAGCGCGAGACGCACTCGGCCTTGCCGCCGACATCGCCGCCGTGCCTGATGTGGACTGGGTGCGGAAGTCGCTCGAAGGCCTCGCCCCCGTCGCAGCGGGCCGCTTTTACCTGCACGGCTCGCATGACCGCGAGCGTCGCCGGGGCGGTGGCCAATCCCTCGAGATCGACGCCGGGACCGCTTTCGGCACCGGTCATCACGGCACCACGGCGGGCTGCCTGCTCGCCCTTGATCACATCCTGAAGCGGCAGTCTCCACAACGCATCTTCGACCTCGGTTGCGGCACGGGCGTGCTGGCGATTGCGGCGGCGCAGGCCACACGCCGGCCGGTGCTGGCCACCGACATCGACCCGGAAGCGGTGCGTGTGACGCTGGAGAACGCTCGCGTCAATGCGCTCCGTCCCCTCACCCGCGCGCAGACGGCGGCGGGGCTGCATCACCCGGTGATCCGGCGGCAGGCACCCTATGACCTGATCTTCGCCAACATTCTCGCCCGCCCGCTGGCGGCGTTGGCGCAGGGGCTTTCCACCCTGCTCGCCCCCGGCGGCCATCTCATCCTCTCCGGCCTTACCCGGGAGCAGCTGCGCTGGATCAAGGCCTGCTACCTCGCCCGCGGCCTCACCCACAGCCGCACCATTTTCATGGGCAACTGGGTGGCGCTGGTGATGACACGGCCAGAACGGCCCGGCGCAAAAGCAAAGCGCCCGGGTTCTGGACCCGGGCGCCTGCAAATCACATCCCGTGCCCCCGGCTGGGAGCTGGATGCCTAGCTTCTCGTGATTGTTTAGTTGCCCCAGACCTGGCGGCTGATGTCAGCGCGCTTCAGGCCGATGTCGGCGAGAAGGCGGTCATCGAGCTGGCGCAGCTGGCGTTCGGCGCGGGTGCGGGCGAAGTACGCCTTCACCGAGTTCATCAGGCCGGGGGCAGCGCCCAGACCCGAGTTGCGAATGGTTTCGCGGCCCATGGAAATCGTCGTCATTTTCTTTCTCCTGCTCTGGCGGCTGCGGCCATCCGCGCCTGCCTAAATTCTATGTGCGTCGCACAATTTCAAGGCCGATGTAGTCTCCCTCTTGAGCACCTGCAAGAGATGCCCGAGAGGCTTTGATATGCGTATTTTGCATATCGCTGTTCATACTCGGTTAACCTTGTCGTTCTGCCGACGTTGCGAGAATTAGCCTTGAAATATGACGGTTTTTTGAATGTGCATAAACATTCAGGAGCGCCGCTGGGCGATGTCGGCATGTCGCATTTTGCCGCTTTGACGCTGATGGGCCGTCTTCACCCACCGATTCCGCATAACAATTCGGCAAGGATTATGGCTCGATTGTTGCGGCGCACAAAAGATTCGCACCTACAGCGGGGGCGGCGCACCATAAAAAATGCCCGGCAAGCCGGGCATTCGGAAAGTCTTTTCGGGGTGGTTGCGTTACGAAACCACGAGGTTGCCCGCAGAGGTGCGACCCGTGCGCTTGTCGGTGATCAGCTCGAAAGTGATCTTCTGCCCGTCCTTCAAGCCCTTCAGGCCAGCGCGCTCCACCGCAGAGATGTGAACGAACACATCCTTGCCGCCATCGTCTGGCTGAATGAAACCATAGCCCTTCTGGGTGTTGAACCATTTCACTGTACCGGTGGCCATTACGTAAAGTCCTTCAGTTGCGTTGCAGTTGGTTTGGGTGGTTGTCGACGCCTCACAAACCAGTCGAGAATTAGGGGCGTCGTGCAAGCGCATGCTTGAAGGCAGGCGAGAGCGGCCAAACGTCCGGCCAATAGTCGATGTGCGACTTTATGATACACCCTGCAAAAACGCGCAAGAGCCTTTGTCCCTCTCCCCTTGCAGCAACAGCGCAGAAAAGGACAGTATTTCCCGATAAGCCGCCGCAGATTCGATACTTTTGACTTGGGACCAATCGCGATGAGTACTGAACCCGTTCACGACAGCCGCCTGAAAGCTCTCCGCACACTGATGAAAGCGAAGGGACTCGCCGCGGTCATCGTGCCGCGGCAGGACGAGTTCCAGGGCGAGTATGTGGCGCCCTACGCCGAGCGGTTGAAGTGGCTGACAGGCTTCAAGGGCTCCTGGGGCGTGGGCATCGTGCACAGAAACAAGGCAGCGATCTTCGTGGACGGACGCTACACCCTGCAGGTCCGGCAACAGACGGATACCCGCCTGTTCGAGCCCCATCACCTGATGGAGGATCCGCCTTCCGCCTGGATCGCCCGCACCGTGAAGACGAACGAGAAGCTGGGATTCGACCCCTGGGTGACCACGGTGGCCGAGGCCCGCAGGCTGAAGGCCGCAGCGGACGCGGCGGGGGCCAAGCTCGTCGCGCTCCCCCGCAATCCGGTTGACATGGTCTGGAAAGACCAGCCCGCCCGGCCGTCCGAGCCGATCGAGGCCCATGACATGGCCCACGCCGGGCTTTCCGCCGCGGAAAAGCTGAAGGCGATTGCCGCCACCCTTGCCGGCCAGAAGGCCGACGCAGTGCTGCTCTCCGACCCGGCCTCGGTCTGCTGGGCGCTGAACATCCGCGGCAGCGACGTGCCCTACACGCCCTTCCCGCTCGCCTATGCGCTGGTCCACCGCAAGGGCAAGGCGGAGCTTTTCGCCGACGGGAAGCGCCTGACGCCCGCCGCGAAGGAGGCCCTGAAGGCCGTTGCCCAATGCCGCGCACCCGGCGACCTGGCGGAGCGTCTCGCTGCCCTCAAGGGCAAGACGGTGGCGCTCGATCCAAACCTCGCACCCGAAGCCGCGCGCCTCGCCCTCCTCAAGGCCGGCGCCAAGGTGATCGAGGCGGCGGACCCCTGCGTGCTGCCCAAGGCCCGCAAGAACGCCACCGAGCAAGAAGGAGCGCGCGCCGCGCAGAAGCGCGATGGCGTGGCCCTCACCCGCTTCCTCAACTGGGTATCGATGAACGGCGTGAAGGGCGGGTTCACGGAGGAGACGGCGGCGGAGAAGCTGCGCCAGTTCCGCGAGCAATCAAACCTGCTGCGCGGCCTCTCGTTTGAATCGATCTCGGCCTCGGGCCCCAACGCCGCGATCCCGCACTATCACATGTCGCCCGAGACGGCGCGGGCGATCACGCCGGGCGAGATCTATCTCATCGATTCCGGCGGGCAGTATCTTGACGGCACAACCGACGTCACCCGCACGGTGATGATCGGCACACCCACGGACGAAATGCGCGACCGCTTCACCCGCGTGCTGAAGGGCATGATCGGGCTGTCGGTGCTGCGCTTCCCCAAGGGCACCACGGGCGGCCACATCGATGCCATCGCACGGCAGGCGCTGTGGAAGGCGGGGCTCGATTTCGATCACGGCACCGGCCACGGCGTGGGCAGCTATCTCTCGGTGCACGAAGGTCCGGCACGCATTTCGAAGGCGGGGCACACGCCGCTCGAACCCGGCATGATCCTCTCCAATGAACCCGGCTACTACAAGCAGGATGCCTTCGGCATCCGCATCGAGAACCTGCTGCTGGTGACGGAGGCAACACCCGTCGAAGGCGGCGACCGCGCCATGCTCGGCTTCGAGACGCTGACGCTCGCCCCCATCGACCGCGCACTGATCGACACAAAGCTGCTCACCCGCGAGGAATTGCACTGGCTCGACCAGTATCACGCTCGCGTGGTGCGCGAGATTGCGCCTCAGCTTGATGCCCCGACGGCGGCCTGGCTGAAGGAAGCCTGCGCCCCTCTCACGTGAGGATGTAGCGGAAGAAGACGACGCTTGCTGCGCCCGTAAGAATGGTGACGAGGAAGGGCGCGCGCAGCAGCGCCACGGCGAGCGTGACCGCACCGGCAAGGCGCTCGGGCCAGCCTTCCATCAGCACGGCGGGCGCAATCACGGCAGTGAGAATGGCGGGCGGCACGGCATCGAGTGCGGCCTTCAATCGCCCTTCGATCTTCGCATTGCGCAACAGCAGATAGCCCGAGAGGCGCGTGCCATAGGTTGCGCAGCCCATGAGGATGATGGCGAGGAAGAGCTCGGGATCGAGAGCGAAGGCGCTCATGCCGCCTGCTCCTTCTCTGCCATGAGAACGGCAACGCCCATGCCGGCGAGTCCACCGATCAGGATGTACCACGCGCCGGGAATGAAGACCTTGGCCACGCAGGCCGAAGCCGCGCTCACCAGCAGGATGGCGCCGGTGCGGCTGCCCTTCCAGAAGCCCGCCAGCACCGCGATGAAGAGTGCGGCGAAGGCGAAGTCGAGGCCGATCGCAGCACCATCGCCCAGTCCCTTGCCGACGACAGCGCCGATCGCCGTGAAGATGCCCCATGTCACCCACAGCGGCACGGCGGCTCCGACGAAATACGCAGGCGTCAGCCGCTCCGTGAGGGCACGGCGTTCGAGCAAGGCCCAGGCCTCATCGGTGAGCCAGAACATCAGGATCGAGGCCTTGAGCTTCGGGAAGTGAGCAATCTGCCGCGAAATGGAGGCGGACATCAGCACATGCCGCAGGCCCACCGTGGCAATCGTGAAGACGAGGAGCGAGAGCGGCGTTCCCGCCTTGACCAGATCGACGGCGACGAACTGCGCCGCACCGGAATAGACAATGGCGCTGACGAGAACGGATTCCAGCGGCGAGAAGCCCTGCCCCGCCGCAACCGCACCCCACAGCGCGGCGATGGGCGCATAGGCCATCAGCATCGGCCAGACTTCGCGCAGCCCCCGCAGAAAATCCCGCATCATGATGCCGCGTTGCCGACGCGGTTGAACCACTCGTCCTCGTCGATCACCTCGACGCCGTGCTTCTGCGCATCCTTGAGCTTGGAGCCCGCGCCGGGCCCGGCAACGAGGAGATCCGTCTTCTTCGAGACGGAGCCCGACACCTTGGCGCCGAGGCGTTCGGCCATGGCTTTCGCCTCCTCGCGGGTCATGCGTTCGAGCGCGCCGGTGAAGACCACCGTCTTGCCCGAGACGGGCGATGCAGTTGCCACCGCCGCGAGCGGCTGCGGCTCCACCTGTTCAAGCAGCGCATCGACGACCTCGATGTTGTGGGGCTCACCGAAGAACTGCTGGATCGCCTCCGCCACCACATCGCCGATACCGTCGATGGAGGTGAGTTCATCCCACGCCTCGTTGCCGGGTTCGGCCGCCTTGGCCTGGTCGCGCAGGCGCTCCGCCGAGCCATAGGCGCGAGCGAGAACGCGAGCTGTCGTCTCGCCCACATGGCGGATGCCGAGCGCGAAGATGAAGCGGTCGAGCGCGATCCTGCGCCGGGCATTGATGGCGGCAAAGAGGTTTGCAGCACTCGCCTGCCCCCAGCCTTCGCGGTCCTTCAGCGTGCTGCCGATCCTGTCTTCCAGCTTGAAGATGTCCTGCGGCACCTTGAGCAGATCTTCGTCGGCAAACTCTTCGATGATCTTGTCGCCAAGCCCTTCGATGTCGAAGGCGTTGCGGGAGACGAAATGCTTGAGGCGTTCCTTGCGCTGGGCGGCACAGATGAGACCGCCGGTGCAGCGCCGCACGGCATCCGCCTTGCCGCCCTTCTCCTCGCGCTCGGCGTGGCTGCCGCACACCGGGCAGACATGGGGGAATGCGTAGGCATGCGTGTGCGCCGGGCGCTTCTCGAGCACCACCGAGACGATCTGCGGGATCACGTCGCCCGCCCGCTGCACCACCACCGTATCGCCGACGCGGATGTCCTTGCGGGCGATCTCGTCCTCGTTGTGGAGCGTGGCATTGGTGACGACCACGCCGCCCACCGTGACGGGCTTGAGGCGCGCCACCGGCGTGAGCGCCCCGGTGCGGCCCACCTGAATGTCGATCTTCTCGAGCACGGTCGTGGCCTGCTCCGCCGAGAACTTGTGGGCGATGGCCCAGCGCGGGCTGCGCGAGACGAAGCCGAGGCGCTGTTGGAGCGCGATCTCGTTCACCTTGTAGACGACGCCGTCGATGTCGTAGCCGAGATCGGCGCGCTGGCTTTCGATCCTGCGGTAGTGGGCGAGCAGCTCGTCTGCGCCATGGCAGAGCTTCATCAGCGGATTGACCGGCAGGCCCCAGGTCTTGAAGGTCTGCACCACGTCCCACTGGGTGTCGGCGGGAAGCACCGGCGCCTCGCCCCAGGCATAGGCGAAGAAGCGCAAGGGCCGCGCCGCCGTGATCGTGGCATCCTGCTGGCGGAGCGAGCCCGCAGCTGCATTGCGGGGGTTCGCAAAGGTGCGCTCGCCCGCTTCAAGTTGCTTGGCATTGAGTGCGGCGAAGTCCTTGTGGGACATGTAGATTTCACCGCGCACCTCGAAGACGGCGGGAAACTTGCCGTGCAGCTTTTCGGGCACATCCTTGATGGTGCGAACATTGGCGGTGACATTCTCGCCCTCGGCGCCATCGCCGCGCGTGGCCGCTTCCACGAGATGTCCGTTCTCGTAGCGGAGCGAGATCGAGAGACCGTCGATCTTGGGTTCGGCCGTGACGGCGACCTTCGCGTCGTCGGCCAGCTTCAGGAAGCGCCTGATGCGGTCGAGAAAGTCGGTCACGTCCTCATCAGCAAAGGCGTTGGAGAGCGACAGCATCGGCACGCGGTGCTGCACCTTCGCGAACTTGCCGGAGGGGGCGGCACCCACGCTGGTGGACGCCTTCGAGGCACGGGCGAGGTTGGGATGCGCCTCCTCGATCGCAACGAGGCGGCGGCGAAGCGCATCGTACTCCGCGTCCGTAATGGTGGGCGCGTCTTCCTGGTGATAGGCGATGTCGTGGCGGGCCACCTCTTCGGCGAGCTTCGCATGCTCGGCCGCAGCCTCAAGCGGCGACAAGTCCTCCACAGGCACCGGCTTCTTCGCCATGGGTCAGCCCTGACCGGCCAGCAATTGGTCGGCCTGCGCGCGGGCCGCATCGGTGACGGTGGCGCCGGAAAGCATGCGGGCCAGTTCTTCGCGGCGGCTCTGGGCCGAGAGCGGCTGCACACGCGTCACCATGCGCTTGGAGGCCACATCTTCCATCTTGGAGATCAGCATCTGCTGAACGGCGCGCGCCGCCACCTGCGGCGAGTGGGTGACGGCGAGCACCTGAAGCCCCTCCGCCAGACGGGCAAGGCGCTTGCCGATGGCATCCGCCACCGCACCACCCACGCCCGTGTCGATTTCGTCGAAGATCAGCACGGGTGCTGAACCCTTCGCCGCCAGCACCACCTTGAGCGCCAGCATGAAGCGCGCGAGTTCACCGCCGGAGGCAATCTTCATCAGCGGCGAGAGTGGCGTGCCGGGGTTGGTGGCGACAACGAACTCGACCCGGTCGACGCCGTGGCTGCCGGGCTTCGAGGCATCGGACTGCACTTGCGTCTCGAAGCGGGCCTTCTCCAGCTTGAGGGCCGGAAGCTCTTCCGCCACCTGCTTGTCGAGGGCCTTGGCCGCCTTGCGCCGCGCGGCCGAAAGCTTGTCCGCGGCCACCTCGAAGGCTGCCTTCGCCTCGGCATGGGCGCTTTCCAGCTTGCCGAGCTTGGCGCCGCCATCGGTCAGCGCCTGCATCTCCGTTTCAAAGCGCTGCTGCACGCTGGCGAGATCATCGACGGTGCAGCGATACTTGCGGGCCGCTGCCCGAAGGGCGAAGAGACGTTCTTCCGATTGTTCGAGTTCGCGCGGATCATATTCGAAGCTGCGGCGCGCTTCCTGCAGCGCCCTCCCTGCCTCGGTGTATTCGGCCAGCAACCGGTCGAGCGTGGCCACGACAGCATCAAGCTTGCCGTGGGCACCATCCTTGCGGCGCTCGAGACGGCGGAGAGCGGCGTTGATCTTGGCTTCCGCTGCACCATCACCCGCCAGCGCCTGCTCGGCTTCGTCCAGCGCGCCCACGTATTGTTCCGACTGCATCATGAGCTGGCGCGCTTCGGCAAGCTGCTGCTCCTCGTTGGGCTGCGGCGCCAGCTTCTTCAATTCGGCGACGGCATGTTCGAGATAGTCGCGCTCGGCCTCAGCCTTGGCCATGAGGGCACGGTGCTGCTCCAGCGCATCGGCGGCATCGCTTGCCGTCTTCCACAGCTTCGCAACGCTATCGACCTGGGCCTGAAGGCCGCCGAAGGCATCGAGCAGGCGGCGATGAGCCGAGACATCGACGAGCGCGCGATCCGCATGCTGGCCATGGATTTCCACCAGCTCGGCGGCGACACTGCGCAGCAGGTTGAGGCTCACGGGCTGGTCGTTGATGGTGGCGCGGCTCGGCCCGTCGGCATTCTGCACGCGGCGGATGATGATCTCGCCGTCGCACTCGACGTCGTTCTCCTTGAGCAGCTTCCGCGCCGCGTGTCCCTCCGGCAGAGCGAAGGCCGCGGTGACGGTGCCCTTTGCCTGTCCGCTCCGCACCAGGGTGGAGTCACCCCGCGCACCGAGCGCAAGGCCAAGGCTGTCGAGCAGGATCGATTTGCCGGCGCCGGTTTCGCCGGTCAGCACGGTGAGCCCGCCCTCCAGCGTGAGGTCGAGCTTTTCGATCAAGACGATGTCGCGGATGGAAAGAGCGGTCAGCATCGGGCCGTTATAGCCGAGTCTCGGCGGCGGGCGCGAGGGGGAAGGATCAGATCAGCCGGTGAAGCTGCGGAAGGCCTTCGTGATCCAGGAGGATTCGCTTGCGACCGGTTCCTTGCCGTCGGTGGTGACCAGCTGGTAGGCGTCGCGGTACCACTCGCTGTTGGGGTAGTTCTGGCCGAGCACGGCAGCCGCCGTCTGGGCTTCCGAGACGATGCCGAGCGCCATGTAGGCCTCGGTCAGACGATAGAGCGCCTCTGGCGTCTGCGTCGTCTGCTGGTAATCGGTGATCACCTTCTTGTAGCGGTTGATGCCAGCGAGGTAGTCACCCTGCTTCACGTAGTAACGCCCAACTTCCATCTCCTTGGCAGCGAGGCGGTCATAGGCAAGCTTGGCCTTCTGGGTGGCGTCTGCCGCGTAAGGCGTGTCGGGGAAGCGGCGTGCGATCTCTTCCAGCGCTTCAACGGCGCGCTCCGTGCGGCGCTGATCGCGGCGGACGTCCGAGATGCGCTCGTATTCGGAGAGCGCCACGAGATAATAGGCGTAGGGCGTATCCTTGTGGCCGGGGTGCAGCGAGATGAAGCGCTGCGCGGCATTGGTGCAATCGTCGTACCCGCGGCGCTGGTAGGCTGCGAAGGCCTGCATCAGGATCGCCTTGGTGGCCCACTTCGAATAGGGATGCAGGCGCTCGACCTCGGCGAACTTCTTCTGGGCGCGGCTGTAGTTGCCACCCTGCAGTTCCGAGAGGCCGCCGTTGTAGAGGCTGGCCACTTCCTTTTCGTCGGCGCTCGCCATGTCGGGCGCGATGGCGCCACCGCGCGGCACAACATTCGAGGTTTCGGCAGAGGCCGTGTCGTCGCTCCGGTCCAGCAGGCGCTTGAAGCCGCCACCCATTGAACAGCCGGCAAGAAGCGTCAGCGACAGGGCCAGCGCGGTGGCGCGGAACAGGGCTGACGCCGGTACAGTCTTGGAAGGAGTCATGGTGGAGCGTTCGGTCATCTGGTCGGGGTTCTAATGCTAATCACCCCTGCCGTGAAGGGTCCTGTCCGAAGATCAGGCGGGTTCCATTGACAAACGAAACCCGGCGGAAGTGTGACCGCCGGGCTTCTCAAATCCGTGAACGTGTCCCGTGCCTTACGAGCTGGCCTGACGACGCAGGAAGGCAGGAATCGCCAACTGGTCGTCTTCGTAGGCAGGCTCGGCCTGCACCGGAGCCTCGGCCTGAGGCTGCGGACGGGCGGCCTGGCGCGGCTGGGCGGCCATCTTGGGTTCGGCTCGGCGGGCGGCGGCCTGCTGGGCCGGAGCGGCAGCTTCCTCGCGGCGGCCGAGGCCGACCGTGGCGAGGCGTTCGAAGATGCCCATCTTCTTCTTCTGGGCATGTTCGGCGATGTCTTCGATGCGGCTCTGCTGGGCGGCGATCTGCTTCTGGGCGATCACCGGGAATTCCTCGATCGGGGGAATGCGCTGCGTGGTCACGCGCTGCACCGGCTGGTGCTGCACGGGTGCAGTTGCAGCAGGCTGGGCCGGAACGGGCGGCGCGACAGCGATGGGGCGCGGCGCGATCGGCGCCGGCTTCACGACCTTGACGGCTTCAGCGGGCTGGGAAAAGGTCACGCTGGAGCGTGCCTCCTGTTCTTCGCTGTGCTCTTCGCTGCTGCCGTGCATGGCTTCGGGCGAAAGACCGGTCGCGACGACCGAGACGCGCATTGTGCCTTCGAGCGAGTCGTCGAAGGTGGCGCCGAGAATGATGTTGGCTTCCGGATCCACTTCCTCGCGGATGCGGGTGGCGGCTTCATCGACTTCATAGAGTGTGAGGTCGGGACCGCCGGAGATCGAGATGAGAAGGCCGCGGGCGCCGCGCATCGACACGTCGTCGAGCAGCGGGTTGGAGATCGCGGCTTCGGCGGCTTCGATGGCGCGCTTTTCGCCGGAGGCTTCGCCCGTGCCCATCATCGCCTTGCCCATCTCGCTCATGATGGCGCGGACGTCGGCGAAGTCGAGGTTGATGAGGCCTTCCTTGGTCATCAGTTCGGTGATCGAGGCCACGCCCGAGTACAGCACCTGGTCGGCCATCGCGAAGGCGGCGGCGAAGGTGGTCTTCTCGTTGGCGACGCGGAAGAGGTTCTGGTTCGGAATGACGATGAGCGTGTCGACGTAGCGGGCAAGTTCTTCAATGCCGCGCTCGGCCGTCAGCATGCGGCGCGCGCCTTCGAAGTGGAACGGCTTGGTGACCACGCCGACGGTGAGGATGCCCTGCTCCTTGGCGGCGCGTGCGATGATCGGTGCCGCACCCGTGCCTGTGCCACCGCCCATGCCGGCGGTGATGAAGGCCATGTGCGAGCCCGCGAGATGATCGAGGATTTCCGGCAGCGCTTCCTCGGCGGCCGCAGCGCCAATCTGCGGCTGGGACCCTGCGCCAAGCCCCTGCGTCAGGGCCGTGCCCATCTGCACGCGGCGCTGTGCGGCGTTCTGAAGAAGCGCCTGCGCATCGGTGTTTGCGACAACGAATTCAACACCTTCGAGCCGGCTCTCGATCATGTTGTTGACGGCGTTGCCACCGGCGCCACCCACGCCGAACACCGTGATACGCGGCTTGAGTTCGTGCAGGTTGGGTACGGTGAGATTGATGGACATGAGTCGCTTCCGGAACTGATTTGGCTGGTAAGACTTTGTTTCCCAAAGCCTAATAAATGGTTAACGAATGCTAACCATGGCCATCAAATTTCGTTCAAAGTGAGTCGGAACGGGGCCGTTCCTTCGACTTGACGTTGTGGCGGCCATGGCCTTGTGGATCAGAGGGCTTCCTTGAGCCACCGGCCGATGCGGCGGGCATAGCCCATCTGCTGGCGCTCGATGTGTTCCTTGGCTTCGGTGGGCATGGCCAAGTGCCTGTCGGGCTTGAGGGAAAGGGCAAGCAGCCCCGCCCCCACGGCGAAGCCCGACTGCTGCACGGCCTCGGGCGAGCCCTGCCCCAGCACCGGCTGGCCGAAGCGCACCGGACAACCGAAATAATGAGCGACAAGATCGCGCATGCCCTGAAGCTGCGCGCCGCCACCCGTCAGCACCACGCGGCTCACCGCCTCGAGTGGCGTGTGGCGAGCGAGGTCCTCGCGGAGGATCTCGATCGTCTCTTCGATCCGGGGGAAGATCATTCCATTGAGGACATGCTTCGGCACCTGCTGGATGGCATCGACGCCGCGCTCACCCAAGAGCGGCACAGCCAGCATCTCGCGATCCTCGAGTGCAAAGGGCAGCACCGAGCCGAACATGGTCTTCAGGCGTTCGGCGTGTGCGATGGTGGTGGAGAGGCCTTGCGCCACATCGGCGGTGACATGGCGCGCACCGATCGCGGCCGAGCCGGAAGCAGCAAGATTTCCGTTGCGAAAGAGCGCATAACTCGTGGTGCCGCCACCGAAATCGATGACGAGCGTGCCGAGCGAAAGTTCATCGTCGAAGAGCGTGCCGCGGCCTGCAGCATAGGCAGAGAGTGCGAAGCTCGCGACCTTGAGATGGGCCCGTTCGACAGCAAGCGAGAGATTGCGGAGATGGGCCGCACCCAGCGTGACGATGCCCACTTCGATGCCGAGAATTTCACCGTGCATGCCGAGTGGCGGACGGTCTGCGGGAACGCCATCAAGCGAGTAGCCCACGGGATTGAGATGCAGCACCTGGCGCTTGCCGATATCGGCTGTGGCGATGGCCGCAGAGAGTGCGTGCTCGATGTCACGCGGAGAGACGACGCCTGTCTGGGTCTTGACGTTTCCCGAAACGGTGAGGGAGGCGGGCCTGCCGCCCGAGACATTCACATGGACGCTCCGCACCGCCTGCTTGGCCATGCGTTCGGCGGCATCGACGGCGAGGCGGATGGCGCGCTCGGCCTCTTCGACATTGCTGATGGCGCCACCCTTGATGCCACGTGATGCGGTGGTGCCCACGCCGCTCACACGGAGCGCGGTGCGGTAGTCCTGGCCCTGGACAAACCGTTCGGCGGGTTCGGCGATGAGACAGGTGATCTTGGTCGATCCGAGATCAAGGACGGCGACGGGTCCTGCCGCAACAACCGCTTCCCTGCCCTTCGAACGGAACGCCAACGCACTGCCACGAGTCATAAGACTACTCCCAACCACTACCCACTTGCCGGATCACTCCGGACATTCTCAGCGCGGCTGGAGCTCAGAGGTCTTCTCGTCGGCCTTGGGGTCGACGGGTTCTGCCAGGGCGATCACGATCCGGTCCTTCGTCCGCAGGTCGATTTCGCGAATGCCCTTCGAGAGGATATTCTGCTTCTGATCCAGCTCGGCCACCCGTTGCAGCGCGGCGTCCATGTTGGCCTCGGGCAGGTCGATTTTCACGCCATTGTCGAGGTACAGGGTCCACCGGCGCTCACCCACTCGGGCAGCTGCCTGAACCTTCTGCATTAGAGCAGGTATGGCTTCCATCTGGTTAACGTAATCGGCGGCGGCAAGATTTGCACCCTTGCCGCTGACCAGCGGAAGCTGCCGCAGGGACAAGGGGTTAAGCCCACTCATCTCCACGCCGTTGCGGTCGATGACCGAATAGTTGCCGTCCTTCTGCCAGATGGCGAAGGGCTTGCGCTCGTTGAGCGTGATCTCAAGGGAATTGGGGAAGGTGCGGCGCACTTCCGCATCCGCCACCCAGTCGAGGGATTCAAGCAGGATGCGGGCTTCGTCGGCGTTGAAGCCCACGAGGCTGCCGCCGGGGCGCACCCCGATGTGATCGAGCACCACAGCCGGTTCATGATGCATGAGGCCGGTGATGCGGATGTCCTCCGCTGCCATGCCGAAGACGGCGGCGAGACGGCCGTTGAAATTGTTGAAGGGGCTGCCCTCGTAGGTGAAGGCTCCACCATCGGCCGCACCCACGATGATGCTGGCGCCGAGGAACAGCACGCCGAAGCCGCGCGCCGCGGCGCGCACCGGCAGGCTCGTCAGGCGGGCTTCCCACTTGCCCTGGCGCGACCGCTTCAGCGGTCGAGGGACGCGTCGTTGACCATCCATGTCACCAACTCCTCAAAGGAATGACCCGCATGCGCCGCCAGTTCCGGCACCAGCGAGGTGCCGGTCATGCCCGGCTGTGTATTGGTTTCGAGCAGGATCAGCTCCGGCTCCTTGTTCGGTGCATCGTCGAGGCGGAAGTCCGAGCGGGACACGCCGCGGCAACCGAGCGCCTGGTGCGCCATGATCGCGTACATCTGCACCTTGCGGTAAATCTCAATGGGGATTTCGGCAGGCAGGATATGCTGCGAACCACCGGGTGCATACTTCGACTGGTAGTCGTACCAGCCCGAGGCCTTTGAAACGATGTCGATGACGCCCAGCGCCACGTCGCCCATCACGGCGCAGGTGAGTTCGCGGCCTGGCACGAAGCGCTCGACCATGACGTTGTCACCGAAGATCTCGCGCTGTTCGAGGATCATCTTCGGCGGGCCGTTCTTGGTTTCGGTGACGATGTGGACGCCGACGCTGGAGCCCTCCGCCACCGGCTTCACCACATACGGCACCGGCATGGCGTGATCGGCGGCTGCATCCTCGATGGGGACGAGCTTGCTCTCTGCCAGCGGAATGCCGGCAGCGCGGAACAGCACCTTCGACATTTCCTTGTGCATGGCGACCGCGGAGGCGCGCACGCCGGAATGGGTATAGGGAATGCGCAGCGTTTCGAGCAGTGCCGCAGCGCAGCCATCCTCGCCCCACTTGCCGTGGAGGGCGTTGAAGGCCACGTCCGGCTGCATGTCGAGCAGCACGCTGCTGATCGTCTCGCGCTTCACGTCGACCATGATGGCATTGAAGCCGGCGCGCTTCAGCGCCCCGAAGCAGGCTTCACCGGAGGCGAGCGAGACCTTGCGCTCCGCCGACCAGCCGCCCATCAGCACGGCAACCGTGGTCTGCTCGGGAATGCGCTTCTTCTTCTCGGTCATGTGGCGTCTCCGGCGGCAAGGCCGATGCGCTTGATCTCCCAGTCGAGATCGATGCCCGAGGTTTCCTTCACCTTGCGGCGGACGGTTTCGCCCAGTTCCTCGATCTGTGCGGCAGTCGCCCCGCCCTCGTTGATCAGGAAGTTGCAGTGCAGCTCCGAGACCTTGGCGGGACCGACGGCGAAGCCGCGCATGCCGGCCTTGTCGATGAGCTGCCAGGACTTGTTGTTGGGCGGGTTCTTGAAGGTGGAGCCGCCGGTGCGGCTCTTGACCGGCTGGGTCGCCTCGCGGCTCTCGGTGATCTTGTCCATGGCGGCAAGGATATCCGCCGTCACCCCCGGCCTGCCCTGCAGCAGCGCCTGGGTGAACACCAGGTCCTCCGGCGCCCCGCAGTGCCGGTAGGTGTATTTCATGTCGGCGTTGCTGAGCACGCGGATCGTTCCTTCACGGTCAACGGCACGCGCTTCCACGAGCACGTCCTTGGTTTCGCCGCCGTACGCGCCGCCGTTCATCCGGAGCGCGCCGCCAATCGTGCCCGGTATACCTCTCAGAAAGGTTAACCCATCGATACCATTGTCGGCGGCAAAGCGCGCCACCCGCACGTCCGGCACGGCGGTGCCGCAGCGGATGCGGTGCCCCTCTTCCACCGCAACGTCACCGAAGCCGCGGCCGAGGCGGATGACCACGCCCTTCACCCCGCCATCACGGATCAGCATGTTGGAGCCGACGCCGATGGGATAGACCGGAATGTCGCGCGGCGTGTTCTTCAGGAAGTGAGCAAGGTCGGCCTCGTCAGCGGGCGCATAGAGCACCTCGGCCGGGCCGCCGACGCGGAACCAGGTGAGATCAGCAAGCGGCGCATTGGGCTCCAGCCGCCCGCGCACTTCGGGCAGTCGCTTCAGAAGGGCTTCACCATCGATCTTGGTCATCACTGGTCCAGGGCTGCGAGTTCACCGGGAAGGGCATAGGCCCACTGCGTCACCGTGCCGGCGCCGAGGCAGACGACGATGTCGCCGGGCGAAACGAGTCGCTTCACCTGGGGCGCAAGCTGCTTGGGATCGTCGATGTGCATGACCGAACGATGGCCGTGGGCGCGGATACCGTCGGCAAGATGGGTGTGGGTGGCGCCCTCGATGGGCGCTTCGCCTGCCGCATAGACCGGCGCCAGGATCACCGAGTCCGCATCGTTGAAGCAGGAGCAGAACTCGTTGAAGAGGCTCGACAGGCGCGTGTAGCGGTGCGGCTGCATGACGGCGACGACCTTGCCCTTTGTGACGCGGCGGGCGGCGGCCAGCACGGCCGAGATCTCGACGGGGTGATGGCCATAGTCGTCGAACACAGTGACGCCGTTGTGCTCGCCGGTGCGGGTGAAGCGACGCTTCACGCCTTCAAAGCTGGAGAGACCCTTGCGGATCTGGTCCTCGCCGAGGCCAAGTTCGCGCGCCACGGCGAGCGCCGCGGTGGAGTTGAGCGCGTTGTGATCGCCCGGCATGCGGAGTGCCAAGTCGGTGATGTCGGTGGTCTTGCCGGTGACGCGGTCGGTGACGCGCACCGAGAAGCGCGTGGCGCCATCGGAGAAGGCGACATCGCTGAGGCGGTAGTCGGCCTGCGGGCTCCGGCCATAGGTGATGACCCGGCGGTCGCGCACGCGGCCGATCATCTCCTGCACCACCGGGTGATCGATGCACATCACGGCGAAACCATAGAAGGGAATGTTCTCGACGAAAGCGAGGAAGGCTTCCTTCGCCTTGTCAAAAGTGCCGTAGTGATCGAGATGCTCGGGATCGATGTTGGTGACGATCACCACATCGGCCGGCAGCTTCACGAAGGTGCCGTCGGACTCATCCGACTCCACCACCATCCAGTCGCCCTTGCCGAGGCGCGCATTGGTGCCATAGGCATTGATGATGCCGCCGTTGATGACGGTGGGATCGAGGCCGCCGGCATCGAGGAGTGCGGCCACGATCGAGGTCGTCGTCGTCTTGCCGTGGGTGCCGCCCACTGCGACGCAGGACTTGAAACGCATCAGCTCGGCCAGCATCTCGGCGCGGCGCACCACCGGCAGGTAGCGGCGGCGGGCCTCGACGAGTTCCGGATTGTCGGCCTTCACGGCAGACGAGATGACCACCACCTGCGCATCGCCGATGTTCTTCGCCTCGTGGCCGATCGCCACCTCGATGCCGTGCTTGCGCAGGCGCGCGACGTTGTAGTTGTCGGAAATGTCCGAGCCCTGCACCTTGTAGTTCAGGGTCGCCATCACCTCGGCGATGCCGCTCATGCCGATGCCGCCGATGCCGATGAAATGGATGGGGCCTACGTCGCGTGGAAGTTTCATGCGTCTCTCTTCTCGGGTCGGGCCGCCTCAGCGGACCAGAATGCTTTGCAGGGTATCGGCGAGGGCACGGGCCGCATCGGGCCGCCCATGCCGAAGCGCCGCCGCGGCGGCCTCCTTAAGACGTTCGGGCCGGGACAGCAACTCCGCCAGGAAGGCCGCAAATCCGGTGGTTTCGATGCCGCTTTGCGGCTTCAGCCAGCCGGCCCCGGCGCGCTCGAAACTCTCGGCATTGCGGAGCTGGTCATTGTCGAGGGCATGCGGCAGCGGCACCAGGATGGCGGGCCGGCCGACCACGCCCAGTTCGGCGATGGTGGAGGCCCCCGAGCGGGCAATGACGAGATGGCTTCCTGCCATGCGCTTCGGCATGTCCATGAAGAAGGGGCTGAGGTCGGCCTGCACCCCTGCCCTGGCATAGGCCTCCTTCACGCGGGGAAGATCTTCCTCGCGGCACTGCTGGGTGATGACGAGGCGCTTCTGCACCTCGGCGGGAAGGGCCGCCACCACGGGCGGCATCATGTCGGAGAAATAGCGGGCACCCTGGCTGCCGCCGAAGACGAGAAGCTGGATCGGGCCAGCGGGATCAAGCGCCGGATAGGCCGCCGCCGCCACGGCCTTCACGACCGCGCGCACGGGGTTGCCGGTGAGCACCACCTTCCCCGTCGCTTCCGGCGGAATGAGGCGGACATTCTCGAACGAGGTTGCGACCTTGGTGACGCGGGTGGAAAGCAGCTTGTTGGCGCGGCCCAGCACCGAATTCTGTTCATGCACCAGCGAAGGCACGCCGAGATGGGCCGCAGCCATTAGCGGCGGCAGTGAGGGATAGCCGCCGAAGCCTGCAACGGCGACGGCCTCATTGCTGCGGATCAACTGCTTGGAGAGGCGGTAGCCGGAATAGAGTCGCCACAGCCGCCCGGGCAGGCGCAGCGGATCGGACAGCGAGAGTGTCGCCGAGGGCACGATGTGCACCTTCTCGGCAGGAAAGGACTTGCCGTAGTCGCGCACGCGCTCGTCCGTCATCAAATGGATGCGGAAGCCGCGGCCCACCAGTTCCTCGGCGAGCGCCTGGGCCGGAAAGAGATGGCCGCCGGTGCCACCGGCGGCGAGCATCACCAGCCTGCCTTGTCCGTGGGCCGCCACGTTAGGCCGCCTGTTCGGAGAGGCTGAGGCGCGACGGCTGCTGCTGCGAGGAGCCGCGCGCCAGCGCCAGCACGAAGCCCATGGCCATGGCCGTGCCGAGAAGCGACGAACCACCCGACGAGATGAAGGGCAGCGTCATGCCCTTGGCGGGCAGCAGCGCCACGTTCACGCCCATGTTGATGACGGCCTGCAGGCCGAACATGGTGACGAGACCCGAAAGCGCCAGTGCGGCGAAGGGATCGTTCTCCGCCTTCGCCTTCGACAGCACGCGCATGACGATGAAGATGAAGAAGGCCATGAGGGCGAGGCAGGCGATGGCGCCGAACTCCTCGCCCACCACGGCGAAGCTGAAATCGGTATGGGCGTCGGGCAGCACCAGTTTGGCCTGACCGCCACCGGGGCCCGTGCCAAGGAAACCGCCGTTGCGGAAGGCTTCCATGGCCGTGTCCGTCTGGAAGGTGTCGCCGTTCTCGGGGCTGAGGAAGCGGTCGATGCGCGAGGTGACGTGCGGCACGAGCAGATAGGCAAAGACGCCGCCGATGACGCCCACACCGAGAAGGCCGAAGATCACCACCCAGGGAATGCCGAAGACGAGCAGCATGGCGCCGGTCGTCGCAACAACGAGTGCGGTCTGCCCGAAGTCCGGCTGGACCACGAGAAGCCCGATGAAGACGAGCCCCATGACATAGGCGATGATGTGACCCGGCATGTCCGGCCGGCGAGTGCGCTCGGCGAGGAACCAGCTTGCCGCCACCACGTAGCAGGGCTTGGCGAATTCGGAGGGCTGCAGGTTGAGCGGGCCGAGGTTGATCCAGCGGTGCGCGCCCTTGATCTCCGGACCGAACTTGAGGGCGAGCACCATGAGGGCGAGCGAGCCGATGAAGCCCGCGATCCCGGCGCGGCGCACCCAGGCGATGTCGAAGAACGACAGCGTGACGAGGCCGATCACCGCGAAGAACAGGAAATAGAGCTGGTTGCGGAAGAAGTGGAAGCTGTCGAGGCCGATGCGCTCGGCAACCGGCGGGCTTGCCGCCATGCTGACGAGCACGCCCATGGCCATGAGCAGAAGCACGGCGGAGATGAGCGCCCTGTCGATGGTGAACCACCAGCGGGCAAGAGCGCCACGGTCACTGCGCGAGATCAGCATCAGCTTGTCCTCTCCTGTGTCATGCGGATACCCGGCAGGCGGGACACCAGTTCGGCGAAGGCATCGCCACGGACTTCAAAATTCTTGTACTGGTCGAAGGAGGCGCAGGCGGGCGACAGCAGCACCACGGGATCAACCTCTGCCGAAGCGGAGGCATCACGGTGCGCGGCCTGCACGGCGCGCGGAAGCGTCTCGCAAATTTCGTAAGCGACCTTGCCCTCGAGCGTGGCGGCGAATTCGGCGGCGGCAACGCCGATCAGATAGGCCTTGCGGATGCGCGGGAAATACGGCGCCAGCGGCTCGATGCCGCCCGACTTGGCGATGCCGCCCGCGATCCAGAAGATGTTGTTGTAGCTGGCAAGCGCCTTCTCGGCCGCGTCGGCATTGGTTGCCTTCGAGTCATTGACGAAGGCGACTGCCCCTGCCCGGCCAATTTCCTGCATGCGGTGGGCAAGGCCCGGGAAGCTCCGCATGGCGTCGGCAATCACCTTGGCGTCGACGCCCATGGCACGGGCCGCGCCATAGGCCATGCAGGCGTTCTGCCAGTTGTGGCGTCCGCGCAGGGCGGGCATGTCGCGAAGATCGATGGTGGCGCTGACACCGCCATCCCGCATGTCGCGCAGGATGCCGTCATGGGCGCTGATGCCGTTCTCGAGCGCGCGCGTGACCGAGACGCGGCGCACGTCCGGGCCGCCGTGAATGCGGTCGGCGATCTTCTCGCACCAAGCATCATCGACGCCCACAAGCGCCGTCTGGCCGTCGCGCTGCTTCGCGAACATGCGCGCCTTCACATCGGCGTAGTGTTCCATGGTGCCGTGACGGTCGAGATGATCGGGCGTCAAATTGGTGAGAATGCCGACGTCCGGCGAAAGGCCCGGCATCAGGTCGATCTGGAAGGAGGAAAGTTCCAGCACGTAGACGCGCTCGCGCGCCGGCGCCCGAAGGTTGAACACGGCCTGGCCGATGTTACCGCCCACATCGACATCGAGACCCGCTTCCTTCAGCACATGACCGGTAAGCGCGGTCGTGGTCGACTTGCCGTTGGTGCCGGTGATCGCCACCATGCGGGACCCCGTGCCCTGCATGGCGCGGGCGAAGACTTCCGTGTCGCCGATCACCTCGATGCCGGCGGCGCGCGCCTTCACCACCGTCCAGTGCGGCTCGGGATGGGTGAGCGGCACGCCGGGGCTGAGCACCAGGGCCGAGAGCGTCTTGAAATCGACGGTATGCAGGTTGGTGACTTGCAGGCCTTCGGCGCGGGCCTTCTCGACCGCCGGGTCGCTGTCGTCCCAGGCAAAGACCTCAGCACCGCCCAGGCTCAGCGCACGGGCGCAGGAAATGCCGGAGCGCGCCAGCCCGAACATGGCGACGCGCTTTCCCTTGAACTGCGAGACGGCGAACATCGTGGCCTCACCTCAGCTTCAGGGTTGAAAGGCCGATCAGGGCCAGCACAAAGGCGATGATCCAGAAGCGGATCACGATGGTCGGTTCCTTCCAGCCCTTCTGTTCATAGTGATGGTGGAGCGGCGCCATGGCGAAAACGCGCTTCCCCGTCATCTTGAAGGAGATCACCTGCACGATCACCGAGACGGTTTCGAGCACGAAGAGGCCGCCGATGATGGCGAGCACGATCTCGTGCTTCACCGCGACGGCGATGGCGCCCAGCGCACCGCCGAGCGAGAGCGAACCCGTGTCGCCCATGAAGATCATGGCGGGCGGCGCGTTGAACCAGAGGAAGCCGAGCCCTGCCCCCACCAGGGCCCCGCAGATGATGGCGAGTTCACCGGTGCCGCGGACGAAATGGAGCTGCAGGTATTCCGAGAAGACGAAGTTGCCGACGAGATAGCAGATGAGTCCGTAGCTTGCGGCGGCGATCATGACCGGCATGATGGCGAGGCCATCGAGGCCGTCGGTGATGTTCACGGCATTGCCCGCACCCACCACCACCAGCATGCCCACGATGATGAAGAAGGGGCCGAAATAGATGAGCAGGTCCTTGAGGAAGGGAACCGCGAGCGACATGGAAAGCGGCTTCTCGCCGATCCACATGAAGCAGCCGACGGTGATGCCGGCGATGGCGAATTCCGCGAAGAGGCGGAGCCTCGACGAGAAGCCGCGCACCGAGGCGCGCGTCACCTTGAGATAGTCGTCGTAGAAGCCGATGGCGCCGAAGCCGAGGGTGACGAAGAGCACGCCCCAGACATAGAGGTTGGTGAGGTCAGCCCAGAGAATGGTGGCGACGAAGACACCAGAGAGGATCATGAGTCCGCCCATGGTGGGCGTGCCCTGCTTCTCGACGATGTGGCGCTGCGGCCCGTCGGTGCGGATCGGCTGGCCCTTGCCCTGCTTCACCTTGAGCAGCGAGATGATGCGCGGCCCGAAGACGAAGATGAAGAGCAGTGCGGTGAGGATGGCGCCGCCGGTGCGCGTCGTCAGGTAGCGGAAGACGTTGAACGCCTGGACTTCGGTCGAGAAGGTGGAGAAGAGATAATAGAGCATCGTGTCATGTATCCTTGGCGGCCGGCCACTTCGCTTTCATCGCCTCCACGAGGGGTCCCATGCGGCTGCCGAGCGAGCCCTTGACCATCACCACGTCGCCGGGCCTGAGCCCTGCGAGCAATGCGTCTTTCAGTTGCTCTGAACTCTCCGCATGCAGGCCGCGCCGCTCCGCGCGCGTGGCCTGAAAGAGGTGTGCCATGAGGGGGCCGGCGGCGTATAGGACATCGACATGGGCCGAGTCCAATGCTTCGGCGAGGCCCGCATGGAGCGCCGGGCTGCTCTCGCCCAGCTCCAGCATGTCGCCCAGAACGGCGATGCGGCGGCCATTCCGGCCCGGCTTCGACTGGGCGAGAAGGGCGAGTGCGGCGCGCACCGAGGCCGGATTGGCGTTGTAGCTTTCATCGATGAGGAGAAGTTCCCCGCCCGGCATGGACAGCGCCTGCTGCACGCCCCTGCCTTTGGCAGGCTTCGCTTCCGACAGGGCAAGAGCCGCCCGCGCCAGATCAGCACCCATGAGCTTTGCGGCTGCGAGCACAGCAAGGCTGTTGATCGCCATGTGTTCGCCCGGCATGCCGAGCTTGTAGATCACCTGTTCGCCCATGATCGAGGCGGTCACGCAGCAGCAGGTGGGATGAAGCGCAAGCTGCGTGAGCCTGACCTCGGCCTCCGCATGACGGCCGAAGCCATAGACCTTGGCGATGCCGGCCTTGCGGGCCGCGGCGGCCAGCTTGTCGAAGAAGGGCGTGTCGCGATTGATAACGGCAGCCCCGCCCGGCACCACGCCCGAGAAGATTTCGGCCTTGGCATCGGCAATTTCATCCAGCGAGGCGAAGTGGCCGAGATGGCTTGCCGCGATGGTGGTGACGATCGCCACATGCGGACGCACGAAGCCCACGAGCGGCGTGATCTCGCCCGGATGGTTCATGCCCACTTCGAAGACGCCGAAGGCCGCATCGCGCGGGAAGCGGGCAAGCGTGAGCGGCACGCCCCAGTGATTGTTGAACGAGGCCGCCGAGGCATGGGTGAGGCCTGAAACCGAAAGCGCCACGCGCAGCATTTCCTTGGTGCTGGTCTTGCCCACGCTGCCGGTGACGGCGACGACCTGCGCTCTGCTCCGTGCCCTGGCGGCACGGCCAAGGTCCTCGAGGCCGCGCAGCGGATCCTCGGCGACGACGAGACACGGGCCTGCCGCTTCCATCTCGGGCGTCGTGCGCGAAACCATGGCGACGCCTGCGCCGCCCTTCAGCGCGGTTGCCGCAAAATCATGCCCGTCCATCTTCTCGCCCTTGATGGCAACGAAGATGTCGCCGTCGCGGAGCGTGCGCGTGTCGATCGAGACGTCATGCATCGCGCGGGTCACCGGCGAAGTGAGCCGGCCCTTGGTGGCGGCGACAAGTTCGTCTGCGCTCCAGAGCGGATGTTGACCCGCGTCAGCCATGATAGTCCTCGTTCCTCATGGCGGCCCTCACGGCGGCGTGGTCGCTGAAGGGGCGGACCTCCTTGCCGATGATCTGGCCTTCCTCGTGACCCTTTCCGGCCACGAGCACAATGTCCCCTGCTCCCGCCTTCGCCACGGCCTCGCGGATCGCCTTGGCGCGGTCGCCGATTTCGATGGCGCCCTTCGCCGCCGCCATCACCTCGCGGCGGATGGTGGCGGGATCTTCGGTGCGCGGATTGTCGTCGGTGAGAATGGCCGTATCGGCAAACTTCACCGCCACCGCGCCCATGAGCGGGCGCTTGCCCTTGTCGCGGTCACCACCGCAGCCGAAGACCACGATCAGTTTCCTTTCCGCATAGGGGCGGAGCGAGGCGAGCGCATTCTCAAGCGCGTCGGGCGTATGGGCATAGTCGACGAAGACGGAGGCGCCAGCATTGTTCTTGCCGACGAGATCGAGACGGCCCGTGGCGCCCTTCAGAAGGCTGAGCGAGCGCAGCGCGATTTCAGTCTCGCCCCCTGCAGCAATGACGAGGCCTGCTGCCACCAGCGCGTTCGATGCCTGGAAGTCACCCACCAGCGGCAGCGTCACGGCATGAAGGCCGGTCGCGGTTTCAAGCGAGAGATGTTGCTCCAATCCCTCACGGCGCGAGGAGACGAGACGGATATCGTGCCCCTTGTGACCGACCGTGAATGTGGCGAGGCCATGGGCCTCGGCGCGGATACGCACTTCCTCGCCGTGGGGCGAATCCATGTTGATGACGGCTGGCGCCCCCGCCGGAAGCAGCTCGGTGAAGAGCCGCATCTTGGCTTCGAAGTAGTCATCGAAGGTGGCGTGATAGTCGAGATGGTCGCGCGTCAGGTTGGTGAAGGCCGCAGCGGTGAGGCGAAGGCCATCGAGACGGTATTGCGAGAGGCCGTGGCTCGAGGCTTCGATGGCAAGATGGCTCACATGATCCTCGGCGAGTTTCGCCGCGAGCGCCTGAAGCTGCACAGGATCGGGCGTGGTGTGGGCGAGATATTCCGCTCCCGCAGGACCGACCACGCCGATGGTGCCGAGGCTTGCGGCGCGGAAGCCCATGGCCTCCCAGATCTGCCGCACGAAGACAGAGACGGAGGTCTTGCCGTTTGTGCCCGTGACGGCAACGATCGTATCGGGCTGGCGGTCATGGAAGCGCGCCGCCATCAGCGCGAGCAAGCGCCGCGGATTGTCTGTGGGGATGATCGTTCCGGGACCCGCGTAGCTGCCGGGCGATGCGATCACCGCAACGGCGCCCGCGGCAAGGGCCTGCGGAATGAAGGCCGAGCCATCCACCTTGGTCCCCGGCAATGCCGCAAAAACGAAACCGGGCTTCACCGCCCGGCTATCGGAGGTGAGGCCCGCCACAAGCAGGTCGCCCGCCGCGACAGGCACCGCGGCGTCATGGGCAACAAGGCGGGCGAGGCTCTTCGGCATGTCAGTTCTTCTTCAACGCTTCCTGCTTCTCGAGCTTTGCCAGCTTCTCGAGATCGGCATCGGTGAATTGCGGCGAGACGCCGAGGATGGGCGCCACGCGCTCGATGATCTTGCCCGCCGTCGGCACGGCGTTCCAGCCGGCAGTGGCGAAGCCATAGGTCTCGGGCAGCGCCTTCGGCTCATCGAGCATCACGAAGATCGCATAGCGCGGCTTGTCCATGGGGAAGGCGCCGATGAAGGAGGCGAGGTTGCGGCCCTTGGCATAGCGGCCGTTCACCACCTTTTCGGCGGTGCCGGTCTTGCCGCCGACGCGATAGCCGATGACATCGGCCTTGCCGGCGGAGCCCTCTGTGGCATTGAGGCGGAAAAGATAGCGCATCTTTTCTGATGTTGACGGCTTGACGATCTGCTGCGCCACCACTTCCGCTTCCTCCTTCGAGCGCTTGATGAACGTCGGCGGAATCAGTTTCCCGTCATTGAGAAGACCCGCGACGACCGACAAGCCTTGCAGGGGCTGCACGGCAAAACCATGGCCGAATGCGGCGGTTGCGGAAACAAGTTTGCTCCACCGCCGGGGCAGGATTGGGCGAGCGGTTTCAGGCACTTCCGTCTCCAGCCTGTCGAAGAGGCCGACGCGGCGGAGGAATTCCTGGTGACGCTCCAGCCCCACCTGCAGCGCCATGCGGGCGGTGCCGATGTTGGAGGAGTTGGTGAAGATCTCAGGCACCGAAAGGAAGCGGTGCAGGTTGTGGAAGTCGTTGATGCGCGCACTGCCGATGGCCAGCGGGAAGCGCGCATCGAACTTCGAGTCCATGGTGATGGTACCATAGTCGAAGGCCATGGCGAAGGTGACAGCCTTGATCACCGAGCCCAGCTCATAGACGCCGCTCAGCATGCGGTTCTGCTGGTCCTTGGTGAAGACCTTGGGCTCTGCGTTCGGGTTGTAGTCGGGCAGCGACACAAGCGATACGATTTCACCTGTCTCGATGTTGAGCACGATGCCGCCACCGCCCAGCGCCTTGAACTTCTCGATCGCCTTCGAGACCTCGTCGGTCATGGCGTGCTGGACACGAAGGTCGATCGACAGTTCGGCGGGTGCTGCCACCTGCTTCTGCGGATCGGCGAGAGAGGCGGTGTAGATGGCGCCCGCGTTGTCGAGATACTTCTCGATGCCGGCGATGCCCTTGGTGTCCATGTCGACATAGCCGACAGTGTGCGCGGCAAGGCGGCCCTGCGGATAAACGCGCTTCCGCTCGTTGATGTAGGAGACGCCGGGGATGCCGAGATTGTAGACGGCGTCGCGTTCCTCGGGGCTCACCTGGCGCTTGATCCAGGCGAAGGCGCTCTTGGGCTTGAGCAGTTTGCGGCGAAGCTCGGCGGCATCCACGTCGGGCAGTGCGGCAGTGAGGAGTTCGACGGCTTCATCCACATCCGGAATCTTGCGCGGGTCGGCATAGAGCGAAGCGACGGCAATGTCGGTCGCGAGCACATTGCCGTTGCGGTCCACGATGTCCGGGCGCGGGATGCGGTCCTGATGCTTGGCGAGTTCGGCGTTCACGTCCTCCACCGGACGCGTCACATCGATCCGCAGCAACTGCCCGGCGATGGCCATGAAGGCGAAGGCAAAGCAGAGGCCGAGCAGGCGGATGCGGTTCTGCCCGGCAAGGCGGGGCGAACCGGCAGGAACTGAAATGGTCTTGGCCTTGAGCATCATTCCATCTTCTTCAGGATGTCGCCGATGGGGTCCTTGCCTTCCTTCTCCAGCTTCACCGGCACGGTGGCCGGCACCTTGGTGAGAAGGTCTTCAACGCTGACGAACTGCTGCGCCTTCGTGGGCTGAAGGTTGAGGCTCTGTTCGGCAAGCTTCTGGATGCGTTCAGGGCGCGTCAGGCTGCTCCATTCGGCATTGAGCAGCTTGATCGTTTCACGCGTGTCGTCGATCTTGCGCTTGGTCACGGCGATGCTGCGCTCTTCGCTGCGCGTGGTGTGCTCGAGGCCATAGAGCATGTAGCCCGAGACCAGCACCGTCACCACCAGGAACGCATTCACGATCTTCAGCATCAGTGTCTCACCGGCTTGAGTTCAGGAACGCCGATCAGCGCGAGATCGGCCGGAAGGGCTTGGGCAGTGGTGCGCACGCCGGAACGAAGCTTGGCCGAGCGGGCGCGCGGATTGCGGGCAAGTTCATCCTCGCTTCCCTCCACGTGACCCTTGAAAGGCAGCGTGAAGGTGGGCACAGGCCGCGTGTCAATGCCGGGCGCATGGCGAGACGAGATCGGCACATTGCCGCTCCGCTGCGCGAAGAAGCGCTTCACCACACGGTCCTCGAGGGAATGGAAGGTGACGACGACGAGGCGTCCGCCCGGCTTCAGCATGCGCTCGGCGGCAAACAGGGCGTGGCCCAGTTCGTCGAGTTCGCCGTTCACATAAATGCGCAGTGCCTGAAAGGTGCGCGTGGCGGGATGGGTACGATCTTTCGCGCGCTGTGGGCCGGTGGCCGCCTCAACGGCGCGGACGAGATCGAAGGTGGTGCGGAGCGGTGCCTCGTCCCTTGCCTTGACGATGGCGCGTGCGATGTGGCGCGAGCGATGTTCCTCACCCAGCACGAAGATGATGTCGGCCAATGCTTCCGCCGGAAGCGTGTTGACGAGATCGGCAGCGGAGCGCCCCTCCGCCGACATGCGCATGTCGAGGGGCCCGTCGCGCAGGAAGGAGAAGCCGCGCTCGGCCTCGTCGAGCTGCATGGAGGAAACGCCGATGTCGAGCACGATGCCGTCCACCATCTCGGCCACGAGGTCTTCCATCTCGCCGAAGGTGCCGTGCAGAAGCTTGAGCCGGCCACCACTTGCCACAACGGCCGCCTGCCCTGCTGCGATGGCGGTGGGATCGCGGTCGATGGCGACCACCCGGCATTTGGCTTGGGCGAGAATGGCCCTGGTATATCCCCCTGCCCCGAAGGTGCCGTCGACAATCACCTCGTCATCGGCGGGCGCAAGCGCCTGCAGAACCTCCTGCAACAGCACGGGCACATGCCGGGAGGCGCCATCAGGGGGCGCATGGGATGCGGGCTCTTTGGGCGTGGACACGGGACAGAAGCGACAGGGTGAACAAGGCGTTAACGAGGCCCCGACAATGCTCCGGCGATTATTAACAAACCGTTTCGAAGGCGATTCATTCCAGCCCTCCGGAAGAGCCGGAAAATCGGCCGAAAGTGAATCATTTTCAGGGGCTTGTGAGGCAAGCCTGAGACGCGGCTTCAGCTCCGCCGCGACGCCGCGCGGTGGATAAACCGGAGAGAAAATGCCAGCCGGCCTGTAAGCCGGGTTCTGTCCGCGCCCCCGCCCCGAAGGACACGAACGCTGGATGACCATTCATCTGGAACATCCGTCACCGGATGCTTCACGCAACCAACCCGGGCGGCGGGCCGGAAAAGCCCTGGCGGATTGCTCCGCCGCGCCACCCCTATTCGGTTTTGCTCCCGGTGGGGTTTGCCCTGCCGCGTCTGTTGCCAGCCGCGCGGTGCGCTCTTGCCGCACCGTTTCACCCTTGCCGGAGCATGCCCCGGCGGTCTGTTTTCTGTGGCACTTTCCCTGGGGTCACCCCCGCCGGACGTTATCCGGCACCGTCTTTCCGTGGAGCCCGGACTTTCCTCCCCCGCGGCCTTTCGGCCCTTGCGGCAGCGGTCATCCAGCCAACTGGCAGGCCCGCGTTAGAGGCGGGCGGGCACGCCGTCAATGCCGCCGTACAGAGAGCGTGAACGGTCGTCAGGGGTGCCACCCCTCCGGCGTATCATGGTCGGGGTGCTGGCGGCTGCTGGCACGGATGCGGTCGAAGCGCTCGGGCGTATCGCCCACACCGTTGTCCCCTTCCCCGGTCAGCGTGCCGGGAAGGCTGTGAAGTTCGGCGAACCAGGGCTCGCGCGCCTCGAGGCCATACTGGAACTCCGGCTTCATCTCGGAATGCCGGTCGAGCGACCCGATCGCCACGGCGATGCGCGGCTGCGAGAGGAAGCGGTAGACGAGCGGCGTTCCGCAGTCGCCGCAGAAGCCGCGCGCTGCCTCGCTCGAACTGTTGAAATACTTCACCGTGCCGCGCGTCAGCTGGAAGTCGGCCTCGGGCACATCCGCGAAAGCCCCGAAGAAACTGCCGAACTGCTTCTGGCACATGCGGCAATGGCAGATGCAGGCATTGATGGGACGGCTGAGAAGACGGTAGCGAACGGCGCCGCACTGGCAGCCGCCCGCCCAGATGTCATCGGTCATGCAAGACCCTCCCTCGGTTCAGCGCCGCGCATGATCGGCACGGAACCGGGGCGCGTCAATGCCGGGCGTCAGCCGCCATGAACGAGGCGGCCGCCCACGACAGTCGCCTGCACCTTCACATGCTGGAGCGCTTCTGGATCGATCGACTCGAGATCCGCATCGAGCACGACGGCATCGCCAAGAGCGCCTGCTTTCAACACGCCCTTCCGGCCCTCCGCGAACTCGGCATAGGCACCCATCGCGGTGTAGCTGTGCAGCGTGTCGTGCAGGCTCTGGCGTTGCGGCTTCATGTTGTCGCCCCATTCCCTGCGGGTGACGGCGGTGTGGATCGCCCGCATGGGGTTGATGTCGGAGACGGGCCAGTCGGTGCCGAAGACGAGCGGCACCTTCGCCTTGCGGAAGGTCTGCCAGGCATAGGCGTAAGGCCACTTGCCGCGGCCGATCTTGCTGATGGTGGGTTCGAGCGGCAGGCCGGAGTGGCCCGGCGCGTGACACGTCTGCATCGAGGCGATGACGCCCAGCGCCTTGAAGCGCTTCACGTCATCCGGATGATGGATCTCGATGTGCTCGATGCGGTGGCGGCTGTCGCGCTTGCCGTTCGCCGTGCGGGCCGCCTCGTAGCCATTGAGGGTCATGCGCACCGCCGCGTCACCGATCGCATGCACAGCAATCTGCAGGCCCATGCTGTCGGCCTTCACCGAGATCTCATTGAAGCGCTCCTGCGAGAACAGCGGATCGCCGCGCCAGCCCGGTCGGTCGGGATAATCGTCGAGCACCACCGCCGTTCCGGAATCGAGCACGCCATCCATGAAGAGCTTCACCATGCCACCCTGCAGCATCTCCGAGCGGTAGCCTTCGGTGATGAGGCGCGCGCGCTCGAGGGCGGAGAGCGCCATGAAGGGCTTGAAGTGGAACGGCACACGGGCACGGGCAGTGAGTTCGCCCCGCTCCTCGAGGGCGCGCAGCAACTGCATCGTGTAGATGTTGCCGTCCATGTTCTGGAACGAGGTGATGCCGTGGCGTGCGAGGTGCGCAAGACCCTGCTTCACCACCGCAAGGTCAGCTTCGAATTCTGCTTCGCCGGGATGCGGATCAACCTCGTGGCCTTCGAGGGCAGCCCGGGCGCGGGCATAGTCGGTGGCGGCGGCAACGGCAGGGCCGATCGCCTGCGGCTCTCGCAGTTCGCCGGTTGCAAGGCCATCATCGCCCATGACGATCTCATGACCGGGCGTGAGTTTGCGACCCTTCAGAATGCCGCCGAGTTCCAGCGCCTTCGTGTTGGCCCAGGCGGTGTGATGGTCGGGCGCATAGATGACGAGCGGACGGTCCGGCAGGCATTTGTCGAGATCATGCCGCGTGGCGGCGCGGCCATTGCCGAAAGCCACATAGGACAACTGGTTGCCGACGATGATGCCGTCGCCCGGATTGGCGCGGGCAAATTCCTGCACCCGCTTGGCGATGGCCTCGACACCATTCAGGCCTTCGACGTTGAGCATCGAGAGTTCGAGCGAGCCCGGCACGATGTGCATGTGGCCTTCGATGAAGCCCGGCAGCACGGTCCGGCCGCCCGCGTCGATGACCTTCGTCTTGCGGCCCTTGTCGGCCAGCACGTCGCGGCTGCGACCCACCTTCCGGATCTTGCCTCCCGCCATGGAGACAGCCTCGGCCCGCGGCCTTTTGTCGTCCATCGTAAGTACCTTGCCGTTGACGATGATCAGGTCCGCACTCATTCAAATCCATCCCTTGCAAAAAGCTGCACAACAGGTGCATGCCATGGTGTAAGTGTTCGACATACAGGCCTTTTGGCCACATCCGGATTGCCACATGAAACGCCTTCTCTCCATTCCCCTTGCTGCTGCCCTGTGCTGCGCTTTCCTCATGCCGGGCGCTGCACGGGCGCAGGAACGCGAGTGGATTCTGGATGCAGCGGACGAGGACGCCTTCCTCGTCTTCGGCGTGCCGGAGACGGACGACGTGGGTGTGAGCCTGTGGTGCAAGCTCGGCAGCGCCAGAGTGAAGCTCTACTTCCCGGAAGGCTCGCCTGACCTGAAGCCCGACATCACCGCGCCCTACGAACTCATCGTGGGTGCCAAGAAGCACAAGCTCTCGGGCAGGACCACGGCCAATGATCTCACTGGCTCCACCTCGGTCGAGACGGAGCTTTCCGCCGATGATCCGCTGTGGGCCGAACTGATCAAGGCCGACCGCTTCACCGTGAAGATCGGCAAGCATGAACTGACCTATCCGCTCGTTGACGCAGGCATCGACAACCTGCTGAAGCTCTGCCGCGAGAAGCCGGCCGAGCAATAGGCCTCACGCCGCTGCTGGGCGCGACTGCAACAGCGCATGAAGCGTGGCGACGGTGGAGTGATCGGCAATGCCATCCACCCGCGACGGCCGGAAGTGGCGCTGGAAGGCCTCCACCACCAGGCGGGTTTGCGCGTCGTATTGCCCATTCTTCACAATGCGATAGCCGTACAAGCTGAACATTCCCTGCAAGGCGAGCACGGGGTCTCCGCGGTCACCCTGCTGGAGGAAGACGCCGCCCGAAACATCAACAGGCGCCACCCAGTGGCCGACGCCCTGGGCATGCAGATAGCGCCAGTCGAATTTTTCGCCGGGATCGATCTTGCGTTCGGGCGCGATGTCGGAGTGCGCCAGCACGTGCTGCGGCAGGATGCCGTGACGGGCCACGATGTCCTTCGACAGGGCGGCCACCACTTCCATCTGCTTCGGCGGAAAATCGGGATAGCCCGCGCCATGGCCGGGGTTCTGGATCTCGATGCCGATGGAACAGGAGTTGATGTCGGTCTCCCCTTCCCAGCACGAGACACCGGCGTGCCAGGCGCGCATCTCCTCACCTACCATCTGGGTGATGTTGCCGGATTCATCGATGAGATAATGGCACGAGACTTTCGACTCAGGCACGCACAGCCAGTTGCAGGCCTTCTCGGCCGTGGCCATGCCGGTGTAGTGCAAAATGAGGAAGCGCGGAAACTTGCCCTCTGCGCGGGGCTCGATGTTCGGGGAGAGAACGACGCGGCGCGGAAGCTTCGTGCCGATCACGCCGGCAGCCCCTTCATCACCTGCTCATAGGCGACGTTGATGCGGGCGAGGCGGTCGCTCGCCAGTTCCACCATTTCCTCGGGTACACCGGCGGCGATCTGCTTGTCGGGGTGAAGGTCGCGGGCAAGTTTGCGGTACTGCTTCTTGATCTCGTCCGCGGAGGCGCCGCGGGCCACGCCGAGAATTTCGTAGGGGTCTTCGGCAATCGCCACGTGGCGGGCGCGGATGCGGGCGAAGGCATCACCCTTGAAGCCGAAGATGGCGCCCACCTCTTCGAGGTATTCGAGTTCCTTCTCGTGAATGGCGTGATCCGCCTTGGCGATATGGAAGAGCCCGTCCAGGACGTTCTCCAGCACCGAGGACTGTGGCACGAAGAGGCGCGCCACCTGCGAGGCATAAGTGTCGAAACCGGCAATGTCCTGCTTGGCAAGATCGAACACCCGCTGCACCACGGCCATGTCCTTCTCGGGCACGTGGAACACCTGCTTGAAGGCGTTCACTTCATCCTTGGTGACGACGCCATCGGCCTTCGCCATCTTGGCGCCGAGCGCGATCATGCCGATGGTGAAGGCAACCGACTTCTCGGGCGCGGAGCTCTTGCCGTGGACGCCGGAGAAGAAATCCCCGACCGACGAGCCCAGCGTCTGCGCTGCGGTTGATATCTTGGACCAGATGGACATGGCCCGGTTTTAGCGGATTCGGCGGCACATAAAAGGGCCAAGGGCCTTTGCCCCAAGGGCAAAATGGCGCTTCAGCGAACCTTTTTCAGGTAGTAGCCGATCCTGAAGACGGGGGAATCCACGTCCTTGTTGTCGGCCAGGCGCTGTTCCACATGCCAGGACCGGAGGCTGATCCAGACCGTTGCCCACAGCACAGGCACAAGGCTCAGCACCAGAACACCGTAGAGCAGCCAGTCCGGCAGGCCGAACAGCTTGGCGAAAGCCCAGACCGAGGCGGATGCGGCCGCAGCGAGCAGGCTGAAGGTCATCGCCGTGGCGCCGGCCGCGGCAAGGAAACTGGCCACCGGCCCGAAGGCATGGGTGTCCGTGGCCTTGGGCTTGGAAGGAGGCGTTATGATCTCTTGGTCCATGGCGCCCATATGCGCGTCCGGAGGCCGAATTGCAACTGCCCGGAAAGCCGTTCCGGAGCCTTCTGCACCTCAGCGGCAATAGGCGCCGCCGCTCCTGTGGCGCTGCAAGTCGAAGTGGAGATGGTCCTTGTGATGTGCCTCGGCGGGCCCCAGAACCGTGGTGAACTGGCCGCAGGCCTGGTCATGCACGGTGACGAGGAACTTGCGCACGTTGCGGCTGGCGAACCAGCCCTGCTCCACCGGCACGTAGTCGCCGCTCTCCAGCTTGAAGCCGGAAACGTCGATGGCGTTGCCGCGGGCATGTTCGCTGAGCTTGGCGCCCGGCACGCTGTTGCGGGTGCGGCAGGCATAGCTTGAAGGAATGGTGAGTTCGGTCACGCGCTCGCCGAAGCGGCGCTCGGCAGTGGGTTGCAGCGTCTCGTCGATCCACTGCGAAAAGGTGTTGGCGACGGCGCAGTTCACCACTGCGGGTTGCGACAGCTTCACGCCGTTGATGGACGAGATCCGCCAGGCATTGCGCACGCCGCAGCCGCGGCCATTGTCGAAATCGCGGATCTTCTCGGCCTCGGCGAATTCACGCGGGTCGCGCACGCAGGCAACGGGCGGCAGGCGGCTCGAGTTCTTCGTAGGAGGGCTTGGGCTTTTCGCGGCCGCCGGAACAGGCGACCAGCATCACGGCCAGCGCAACGGCACCGGCGAAAGAGAAGAAGTTACGCATACGATTACTCACGCCAATCCCCATCCCCCGGAGACCGTGAGCGCACCATGCCGTCAGATGGTTAAGGGAGTGTTGTCAGCCGTAGAGCGCAGTGATCAACATGTTGATGTTGCCGTTGCGCTTGGCAAGGTAGTCGGTGAAGTCCTTGCGCTGGAAATTGGTGAGCCAGAAACCGAGCACGCTCACGTCGCGCACCTTGTAGCGTCCGCCACGCCAGACAAGCTTCCACGACACGCTGTAGGACTGTCCGGTCATCAGGTAGACGCGGCTTGACACGACGACATCCTGGTCCTTGCCCACGCTTGCATCGCCGAGCTCATACTTCGCAACCGTGTAGTCACGCGAGGAAAGCGCGAAGTAGCGGGCGAGATAGGTGGCGACACCTTTTTCGTAACGCGCCTTCTGCGACGTCTGAAGGTTGGAACTGTACTTGCCGAGCGAGTCCTGCGCGATGTCGGGAATATCGGCATGGCGCTGCACCACGCGCAGGAACGCGGCCACCGTGCCCTGACGGTGGGCGGCCAGCATGTCCTTCGCCACCTGCCGCATGTAGACGACGGAGGGGTGGTCCTCCGCCAGCGCAGGCGAGGCGAGAAGAACAGCGGAGAGCCCCGCGAGCAGAGAACGGCGTGTGAGCATGATTCGATTTCTAACGCCTGAACTGTGGCGCGACTAGGGTTAACAGGACTTCAACTCGGCCGCCGTCACCACGTATCGGCTTCGCGGAGCATGGCGTAGAGAGGTTCGAAATCGCCCTTCGACTTCTTCAATTCGTCGTTGAACCGCTGCCGCATGGCGCTCGAGAGCCGGACGCCAAGCACGCTCAGGTCGACGATGCGATAACCTCCACCCTGGGGCGAGAGATACCACACGATCGGTTCATCGGCGCCGCCCGACTTGACGATCTTGCTGTACACGAGAAGGTACTTGCCCTGCTGGGCCGTGCGGTCGACCACAAAGTCTTTGCCTTTGAAATCATCCACATACCAGGCGAAGAGTGCGGCAGCGTAGGTGGTGACGAGGTCGTTGAGCTTGTCCTTGTCGCCGGGCGGCAGTTGCTTCTGGTAGGTGCCGAGCGAGGCCATGGTGATGCCGCGCAGGTTCACATACTTGCTGAGCATGGCGGCGAACTTGTTGCGGGTCGCCTTGCCGCGCGAACCGGCATTGGCGAGTCGCAGCACGTCCTTGCCGATCTTGGTGATGTAGTCCTCAGCCGCGGCGTCTGCCCGGGCTGGAACAGCCAAGGAAGCCAGCATGGAACCCGCAGCAAAAAGCGAAAGCGCCTGGCGGCGCGAAATGAGCTTGGTCATCGTCTTCCTACGAAATGCCTTTGATCCGGTTTGCCCCGCCAGAACCTGGGGTGGAAGTTACAGGACGAACCTCGACAAAATCAAGACGGCGAAACCAAAAGGTTCAAGAACGACCTTTTTTGGGCGAAATCCGAACTAGTCTTTGCATTCTATATAAGGATATGTTTATGTCCTTCGCGAGGTGCACATGGATGAACTGCTGGCAGGACTGAAGGCGATTGCGGAAACAACCCGCATCCGCATTCTCTTTATCCTCTCCCATGGCGAACTGAACGTCTCCGAACTGACCTACATCCTGGGCCAGAGCCAGCCGCGCGTCAGCCGCCATCTCAAGCTGATGGCTGAAGCAGGCCTCCTCTCCCGCAACAAGGAAGGAAACTGGGTTTTGTTCCGCCTGCGCAGCGAAGGCCTGAGCGGTGCGCTTGCCCGCGCCCTCGTCGAGATGCTGCCCGGACGCGATGCGGTTCTCTCCGGCGACCTCGCCCGCCTCGAGGAGGTGCGCCGCCAGCGCGAGGAGAAGGCGCAAGCCTACTTCAGCGCCAACGCCGAGCACTGGTCCAGCCTGCGCTCGCTGCATGTGGACGAAGCCAGCGTCGAGCGTGCCATGGGCGATCTCTTCACGACGAAATCGATCGACACGCTCGTCGACCTCGGCACCGGCACGGGCCGCGTGCTCGAACTGTTCGGGCCGCGCGCGCAGACGCTTTACGGAATCGATTCGAGCCGGGAGATGCTGGCGATCGCGAGGGCCAATCTCGAAAAGCACGGCTTCCGCCATGCGCAACTTCGCCAGGCCGACATCTTCGCCCTGCCCCTTGCCGACAACATGGCCGACCTCGTCACCATCCATCAGGTGCTGCACTTCCTCGATGAGCCGCAGCGGGCCCTCCTCGAAGCGCGCCGCATCCTCAAGCCTGATGGCAAGCTGCTGGTGGTGGACTTCGCGCCCCACGAGCTTGATGAATTGCGCGAGCAGCACGCCCACCGCAGGCTCGGCATTTCAGCCGAACAGATGACCGCCTGGCTCTCCCGCGCCAACCTGCAATTGGCCCGCCACATCGTGCTCGATCCGCCGTGGCTCAAGTCGCGCAAGGGCCTCACCGTTTCGCTCTGGCTCGCAGAGCCCCGTAACCATGCCCGGCAAGCAACACCCGTCCGCAAGGAGACTGTGCAATGACGTCCCCGCTCCGCGTCTCCTTCGAGTTCTTCCCGCCGAAGGCTGGCGAGGCCGAAGAGAATTTCTGGTCCACCGTGAAGCGGCTGGAAACGATCGGCCCCGACTTCGTCTCCGTCACCTATGGCGCTGGCGGCACCACCCAGGACCGCACGCTCGCCACGCTCTCGCGCATCACCTCGCAAACCAGCCTGAAAGCGGCGGGCCACCTCACCTGCGTTGGCAAGTCGAAGGAGGATGTGAACAGCGTCATCCGCGCCTATCAGGCCGCTGGCGTCAATCACATCGTGGCCCTGCGCGGCGATCCGCCGGCGGGCGTGGGCACGCGCTTCTCGCCACATCCTGACGGCTATCGCAACGCCGCCGATCTGGTGCGCGGCATCCGCGAGATCGGCGCATTCGAAGTTTCGGTGTCGGCCTATCCGGAACGCCATCCGGATTCCGTTTCGATCGAGGAAGACCTCGCCTTCATGGCCGACAAGGCAGAGAACGGCGCCACCCGCGCCCTCTCGCAGTTCTTTTTCCACAACGCCTTCTTCCTGCGCCTGCGCGACCGCATCGCCGCGCGCGGCATCAAGATCAATCTGGTGCCCGGCATCCTGCCCATCACCAACTTCGCGCGCGTCTGTGAATTCGCGGCGAAATGCGGCGCCCACATTCCGCCCGATCTCGAGCGCCGCTTCGCCGGCCTCGACAAGGATCCGGAAACGCGGAACCTCGTTGCCGCGATGGTGGCGGCGGAACAGGTGCATGCCCTCTCCAGCGAAGGCGTGACCGATTTCCATTTCTACACGCTGAACCGCTCGGACCTCGTCTATGCCATCTGCCGCGTTCTGGGGCTTGGCGTTCCCGGCGAAAGCGAGGCGGCGGCGTGACCACGCCCGTCAAGCTCGATCCTTCGTGGCTCAAGGTGCTGCAACCGCAGTTCGACGCACCCTACATGCAGGAACTGCGCAGCTTTCTTGTGAAAGAGCGCGAGGCGGGGAAACAGATCTTCCCCAAGGGCAGCGAATGGTTCCACGCTCTCGATGCGACACCGCTCGACAAGGTGCGCGCGGTGATCCTCGGGCAGGATCCCTATCACAATGACGGACAGGCCCACGGCCTCTGCTTCTCGGTGAAGCCCGGCGTGCAGGCGCCGCCCTCGCTCGTGAACATCTACAAGGAAATGCAATCCGACCTCGGGCTTCCGCCGCCGCGCCACGGCCACCTCGAACACTGGGCGCAGCAGGGTGTGCTGATGCTCAATGCGGTGCTGACCGTGGAAGCACACCGTGCTGCCTCGCACCAGGGCAAGGGCTGGGAGAAATTCACCGACGAGATCATCCGGCAGGTGAACAATCTTGAGCGTCCGGTCGTGTTCATCCTCTGGGGCAGCTATGCCCAGAAGAAGGCGAGCTTCGTCGATACCACGCGCCACCTCGTCATCAAGTCGGCGCATCCCTCGCCGCTCTCCGCCCACAACGGCTTCTTCGGCTCCAAGCCCTTTTCGCGGGCCAACGCCTTCCTGCGCGCGCAGGGTCAACCGGAAATAGACTGGAAGCTGCCGGACATAACCTGAAGGCGCAAACGCCCAGGCGCCTTTCCAGAGACATGCTTCTGCGCAAACATCGGTGCAGAACACGGGAGGCTCCCACATGTCCGACACAGACAAGGTATTCTCCGGCTCCATCGCCACGCTCTATGACAGCCACATGGTGCCCCTGCTCTTCGCGCCCTATGCGGCTGACATGGCAGCGCGCATCGCCGCCTATTCACCGAAAGCGGTTCTCGAGATCGCAGCGGGCACGGGTGCCGTGACGGCGGAACTACTCCGCCACCTGCCGCGCGAGACAGGCATCACCGCCACCGATCTCAATCAGGCCATGCTCGACGTGGCGGCGGCAAAGCTGAAGGACCCGCGCATCACCTCGCAGGCCTGCGACGCGCAAGCGCTGCCGTTCGAAGCGGAAAGCTTCGATGCCGTGATCTGCCAGTTCGGCGTCATGTTCTTTCCAGACAAGCCCAGGGCCTACAGCGAGGCAAGGCGCGTGCTGCGGAAAGGCGGCGTCTATGCCCTCAATGTCTGGGACCGGATCGAGACGAGTCCCTTCTTCCATGTGGTGCATGATGCGGTGGCAGCGCAGTTCCCGGATGATCCGCCCGGCTTCTTCCGCCGCACGCCCTATGGCTACCACGACGAGGAGGCGATCACGGCAGCACTCCGCGCGGCAGGCTTCAAGGTGGTGACAAGCGAGCGCGTTGGTTTTCCGAGCCGTGCCGAGTCGGCGGAGCGTGTGGCCGTGGCACTCTGCCAGGGCACACCGCTTCGTTCCGAAATCGAAAAGCGCGCACCGCAAGGGCTTGCGGATGTGACCGCGCGTGCCGCCGATGCCCTGCGCAAGGCGTTTGGTCCGGGTCCGGTCGAGACCACCATGCAGGCGATTGTCTTCGAGGCGTCGGCCTGACGGCTTGCCGTCAGACGCACACCGTTCAGGCCAGCATCAGCGCCGGCTCTTCCACCAGTTCGCGGAAGGCTTTGAGAAGCTGCGCACCGACAGCGCCATCCACGGCACGGTGATCGCAGGAGAGCGTTGCCTTCATCTGCGTCTTGAGCACGGGCTGGCGGTTCACCGGCACGAAGGTTTCGACGCCTGCACCGACCGCGAGGATCGTTGCGTGCGGCGGATTGATGATGGCGTTGAACTGCTCCACACCGAACATGCCAAGGTTGGAGACGGCAGAGGTGCCGCCCTGATAATCGGCCGGCTTGAGCTGGCGGGCGCGCGCCCTGGCGGCGAGGTCCTTCATCTCGATCGAGATCTGCGACAGCGACTTCGTCTCCGCCGCGCGGATCACGGGCGTGAACAATCCGCCTTCGATGGCAACCGCGACGCCGACATCGCTCACCGTATGCTGGAGAATGCCCTCGTCGGTGAAGGTGACGTTCGCCGCCGGCACGCGCTGCAAAGCAACGGCCAGAGCCTTGATGATGAAGTCGTTGACCGAGAGCTTCCACAAGGGTTGCTTGTCGGGGCCCTTGGGGGCCTGGGCATTGAGGCGCTCGCGCACGGCGAGAAGCTCATCGAGCGTGCAGCTTGCGGTGAGATAGAAGTGCGGCACCGTCTGCTTCGACTGCACGAGGCGCTGGGCGATGGTGCGGCGCATGCCGTCGAGCGGCGTCACGCTGTAGGAGCCGGGCTGGTACAGCGCCTTCACGGCGTCGGTGCTCATGCCGGCGGCGAGTGATGCAGCAGCCGGAGCAGCGGCGGCAGGTGCAGCAGCGGCAGGCTTCGCCTTGGCGAGGTCGGCAGCGACGATGCGGCCGCGCGGGCCTGTGCCGGCGAGAGCGGCGAGCGAAATGCCCTGCTGCTTGGCAAGGCGGCGGGCCAGCGGCGTGGCGCGGGCCTTGCCGTCTGAGTCGGAGACGCTTGCCGCAGCGGGTGCGGCGGCAGCAGGCGCGGACGGAGCCGCTTCAGCAGCAGCCGCCGGAGCGGCAGATGCCGCAGCGCCACCGCTGAAGGCCTTGGGTTCTTCGCCAGCACCATAGATCATCGCCACCACGGTGCCGATCGGCACCACGGCCTTCACCGGCGCGTTGCCGATCTTGATCACACCATCCGCCGGGCTTTCGATTTCCATGGCGGCCTTGTCGGTTTCGATGTCGAAGAGCGGCTGGCCCTTCTTCACGGTGTCGCCGTCCTTCACGTGCCACACGGCAATGGTGCCGGTGGTCATGTCCATGTCGACCTTTGGAAGAATGACTTCGGCTGACATGTCAGATCCTGCCCTTCACGAGATCGCGCAGGGCGTCCACGATGCCTTCGGTCTGCGGCACCGCCGCCTTTTCCAGGATGGGGCTGTAGGGAATGGGGCTTTCGGCGCCGCCGAGACGCAGGATCGGCGCATCGAGATAGTCGAAGGCTTCGCTCTCGGCCACCAATGCGGAAATCTCTGCCCCGATGCCGAGCGTCTTCACGCCTTCGTAGACGCAGGCGAGGCGCGAGGTCTTCTTGACGCTCGCGATGATGGTTGCGCCATCGATGGGGCGGATGGTGCGGAGATCGATCACCTCGATGTCGATTCCCTCCTTGGCGAGGATTTCAGCCGCCTCAAGCGACTTGTGCACCATGATTGCCGCCGCCACGACGGTGGCGTGCTTGCCCTCGCGGCGGACAACCGCCTTGCCGATGGGCGTGCGATAGGGTTCGGCGGGCACATGGCCCTTCACCTTGTAGAGAAGCTTGTGTTCGAAGACGAGCACCGGATCGGGATCGTCGATCGCGGCGAGCAGCAGGCCCTTGGCATCTTCCGGTGTCGAGGCTTCCACGACCTTGAGGCCGGGCACATGGCCGAACCAGGCTTCCAGCGACTGCGAGTGCTGGGCCGCAGCACCGGTGCCGGAGCCGCAGGGCATGCGGAATACCACGGGAACGGAAACCTTGCCACCCAGCATGAAGCGCATCTTGGCGGCCTGGTTGACGATCTGCTCCATGGCGAGTGTCGCAAAGTCGGAGAACTGGAATTCATAGACGGGACGCGAGCCCGCAACTGCCGCGCCCACGGCAACGCCGGCGCCGCCGAGTTCCGCAATCGGCGTGTCGCGCACGCGGTCTTCGCCGAAGCGGTGGACGAGATCGCCCGTCACCTGGAATGCGCCGCCATAGACGCCGATGTCTTCACCCATCAGGAAGACGCGTTCATCCGCTTCCATGGCCTGGGCAAGCGCTTCCTGCACGGCGGCAGAGAAGCTGAGTTCACGAATGACGCTCATGCCTGAACTCCCATGGCAATATCGTCGGTGGTGGTGACGCCGCGCATCAGGCTGTCGGGCGTCGGGTTGGTGCCGCCGGTGGCGAAGGTGAAGCCGTCCTGCACTTCCTTCTCCACCGCTTCGCGGATCGCGTCGATTTCAGAACGCGAGGCGATGCCGTGGGCTTCGAGATCCTTCTCGAAGGCCGGGATCGGATCCTTGTTCTTCCACTCCTCGATTTCTTCCTTGGTGCGGTACCGGTTGCGGTCAGAGCGGGAGTGGCCCTTGGTGCGGTAAGTCTTGCATTCGATGAGGCTCGGACCCTCGCCGTTGCGGGCCCGTTCGATGGCGGCGGAGACCGCCTCGTTCACATCGGCGATGCTGTTGCCGTCAACGGTGACGCCCGGCATGTTGTAGGAGATGGCGCGGGTGGCCACGTCCTTGACGGCGGTGGACCGTGCCGTCGACACCGACATGCCGTACTGGTTGTTTTCGCAGACATAGACGACCGGCAGCTTCCACACCGCCGCCATGTTGAGCGCCTCGTGGAAAGCGCCTTCGTTCTGTGCGCCGTCACCGAAGAAGCAGACGGCCACGTCCTTGCCCTTGCGCTGCTTGATGGCGAGTGCTGCTCCCGTTGCAAGCGGCAGGCCGCCACCCACGATGCCGTTGGCGCCGAGGTTGCCGGTGGCCGGATCAGCGATGTGCATGGAGCCGCCGCGGCCGCGGCAATAGCCCTCTTCCTTGCCGAAGAATTCCGCGAACATGAACTTCACCTCGGCCCCCTTGCCGATGCAGTGGCCATGGCCGCGGTGGGTGGAGGTAATATAGTCGGCGTTGGAGAGATCCATGCAGGCGCCGACGGCGGTCGCCTCCTGGCCCACGGACAAGTGCATGGTGCCGTGGGTGAGGCCGCGCACGTAGCTTTCCTCCGCCATCTCTTCGAAGCGGCGGATCAGGTACATGCGGCGGAGCGCTTCCTTGAGCTGCTCGGCCGAGTGGTTGGCGTAGAAGGGCCGGGCGTTCTTGCCCGCAGCCGGTTTTCCAGAGGTTTTCGGTGCCATGTGTGCCCTTCGATTGCCTGGAGGAGGAGATGGGTGCTTATGTTCCTTTTTGCACTGCGGCGTCAATATGTATCATAATGTGCCCACGCGAACATCAGCCATGATTTTCGCGAATGGAAAGCGAAATGAAGCCTGTGCATATGTTGCAGCGCACAATTCGCACCCAAAACGAAAATTTCTTGCCACAAACGAAAGCAAGTGAAAGTATGCGGCCTTCCCACCCGAAGGCCACCCCATGCTCGCGCTCTCGCCCCGCCAACAGCAGATCCTGATCCTTGCCCGGCAATCGGGCACGGTGTCGGTCGATGATCTGGCGGGCCGCTTCGAGGTCACGCCGCAGACGATCCGCAAGGACCTGAACGAACTCTGCGACGGCCGCCTGCTCTCGCGCATCCATGGCGGCGCCATGCTGGCCTCGGGCGTCGAGAACATGGCCTATGAAGCCCGCCGCCAGATCGCCGCCGCCGAGAAGGACCTAATCGGCCGCCGCGCGGCAGCGCTCATCCCGAACAACTCATCGCTCTTCATCAACATCGGCACGACGACCGAGGAAGTGGCCCGCGCCCTCGTCCATCACGAAGGCCTGCTCGTCATCACCAACAACATCCACGTGGCCCAGACCCTCCTGCCCTCGCCCCACATCGAAGTGATCATCGTGGGCGGCACCATCCGCTCCAGCGACGGCGGCATCGTCGGCGAAAGCACCGTCGACACGATCCGCCAGTTCCGCGTGGACCACGCGGTGATGGGTGTCTCCGCCATCGACGAGGATGGCTCGCTCCTCGACTTCGACGTGCGCGAGGTGCGTGCCGCACAGGCCATCATGGCGAATTCGCGCAAGGTGATCCTTGTGGCCGACGCCACCAAGTTTACCCGCTCGGCGCCGGTCCGCATCGGCCACATCTCGCAGGTGGCGACCCTCGTCACCGACGCACCTCCGCCGCAACCCATCGCGGACATCTGCCGCGATAGCGGTGTTTCAATCGAACTCGTCAGCACTGAAAAATCCGAGGCATGACTTTCCCATGACGCAAGACAAGACCTACGACATCTTCATCATCGGCGGCGGCATCAACGGCTGCGGCATCGCGCGTGATGCTTCAGGGCGCGGCCTCAGCGTCTTCCTCGCCGAGCAGAACGACCTTGCCTCGGGCACATCATCGGCTTCGACCAAGCTCATCCACGGCGGCCTCCGCTACCTCGAACACTACGAGTTCCGCCTGGTGCGCGAGGCGCTGATCGAGCGCGAGGTATTGCTCAAGTCGGCGCCGCACATCATCTGGCCCCTGCGCTTCGTGCTGCCCCATCATGATGGCCTGCGCCCGCGCTTCCTGCTGCGCCTCGGCCTCTTCCTCTATGACCACCTCGGCGGCCGCAAGATCCTGCCGCCCACCCGCACCGTCGATCTCACCAGCGATGTCACGGGCCAGCCGCTCAAGAACGATTTCGTGGTGGGCTACGAATATTCCGACTGCTGGGTGGAAGACGCCCGCCTCGTGGCGCTCTCGGCCCGCGATGCGGCGAACCGCGGCGCTGTCATCCGCACCCGCACCAGGGTCACGGCGGCGCGGCGTGATGGCGGCCTGTGGAAGATCGACCTCGCCCGCGACGGCAAGACCGAGACGGTCACCGCCAAGGCGCTGGTGAATGCGGCCGGACCGTGGGTCAGCAATGTTCTGGGCGGCGTCATCGGTAAGAATGATCCGGACAAGATCCGCATGGTGAAGGGCAGCCACATCGTCGTCGACCGACTTTACGATCACGATCGCTGCTACATCTTCCAGAATGCCGATGGGCGCATCTGCTTTGCCATTCCCTACGAGCAGAACTTCACGCTCATCGGCACGACCGACAAGGATCACAAGGGCGATCCCGGCAAGCCGGAGATTTCCGAGGAAGAGACAGACTACCTCCTCAACGCCGTGAGCCAGTACTTCCGCATGCCGGTGACGCGCGAGCAGTTGCGCTGGGCCTATTCCGGCATCCGCCCGCTCTACGACGACGGCGCCTCGAAGGCGCAGGAAGCAACGCGTGATTACGTGCTGAAGCTCGACAAGCCGGAGGGTGCCGCCCCCGTACTCTCGATCTTCGGCGGCAAGATCACCACCGCGCGCAAGCTCGCCGAAGCGGCCCTTGCCGAGCTCAAACCCTTCTTCCCCAACATGACCGGCGAGTGGACGGCCAAGGCCTCACTTCCGGGCGGCGACTTCCCGTGGAACGAGGTGGAGTCACGCATCGCCAGCCTGCAGAAGGCCTATTCCTTCCTCAAGCCCGCCGTCATCCGCCGCCTCTTCCGCGCCTACGGGACAGACGCCGAGAAGATCCTCGAAGGCGCGCGCTTCGCCTCCGACCTTGGTGAAAGCTTCGGCCCGATCAGCGAGCGCGAGATCGCACACCTCCGCGAAAAGGAATGGGTCGAAACCGCCGATGACATTCTCTGGCGTCGCTCGAAGCTCGGCCTTCACATGAAGCCCGAAGAACAGCAGGCCCTCCGCGACTACATGGAGGGCGGAAAAGCCAAGCCGAAGGCCAAGGCCCGCACCAGGGAGACGTCATGAGCACGCATCTTCTCGCCATCGACCAGGGCACCACCTCGTCCCGCGCCATCGTCTTCGACCGCAAGCTGAAGCCCAAGGGCTCGGGCCAGCAGGAGTTCAAGCAGTACTTCCCCGCCTCGGGCTGGGTGGAACACGATCCGGAGGAAATCTGGAAATCGGTTGTCGCCACCACCAAGGCCGCCCTCTCCAAGGCCAAGGTGAAGGCCGCCGCCATCGCCGGCATCGGCATCACCAACCAGCGCGAGACCGTAGTGATCTGGGACCGCAAGACGGGCAAGGCCATCCACAAGGCCATCGTCTGGCAGGACCGCCGCACCGCCGACGTGTGCAAGGCGCTGAAGGATGCGGGCCGCGGGGCGGTGTTCACCGCCAAGACGGGCCTATTGCTCGATCCCTATTTCTCCGGCACCAAGGTCGCCTGGCTGCTCGACAACGTGAAGGGCGCGCGAGCACGTGCCGAAGCGGGCGAGCTTGCCTTCGGCACCATCGACACCTTCCTCATCTGGCGGCTCACAGGCGGCAAGGTGCATGCGACCGACGCCACCAATGCGTCCCGCACCCTGCTCTACAACATTCATTCCGGCGCATGGGATGACGAGCTTCTCGCCATCCTCAATGTGCCGCGTGCGATCCTGCCCGAGGTGAAAGACTGTGCCGCCGACTATGGCGTCACCGACAGGAAGCTCTTCGGTGCTGCAATCCCCATCTCTGGTGTGGCAGGCGACCAGCAGGCGGCGACCATCGGCCAGGCCTGCTTCGCGCCGGGCATGATGAAGTCCACCTATGGCACGGGCTGCTTCGCCCTCCTCAACACGGGTGACACGCCGGTGCCATCGAAGAACCGGCTGCTCACCACCGTCGCCTACCAGTTGAACGGCAAGCGCACCTACGCACTGGAAGGCGCCATCTTCATCGCAGGCGCTGCAGTGCAGTGGCTGCGTGATGGCCTCAAGATCATCAAGGCGGCGAAGGATACAGGCGCGCTCGCGAAATCCGCCGATCCGAAGCAGAGCGTTTATCTCGTGCCGGCCTTCGTCGGCCTCGGTGCGCCCTATTGGAATGCAGAGGCACGCGGCGCCGTCTTCGGTCTCACCCGCGGCACCACCAACAAGGAAATGGCGAAGGCCGCCCTCGAGGCCGTCTGCTACCAGACCCGCGATCTCCTCGAGGCGATGCAGAAGGATTGGGGTGCAGCCGGTGACACGGTGCTGCGCGTCGACGGCGGCATGACCGCGTCCGACTGGACGATGCAGACCCTCGCCGACATCCTCAATGCCCCGGTTGATCGCCCGAAGGTGCTGGAAACGACGGCCCTCGGTGCCGCCTATCTGGCAGGCCTGCAGGCAGGGTTGCTGCCCGCACCTGAAAAATTCGCCAGCCAGTGGTCGCGCGACAAGCGCTTCTCACCCAAGATGAAAGCCGACCAGCGTGAGGCGAAATATGCCGTCTGGAAAGACGCCATAAGGAAACTGCTCTCGTGACCTCACCTGAATTCCACGCCCTCCGGACCCTCTCGGCAAAGGTCGGGAGCGATCCCTCGCTCGTGCAGGCGGCGGGCGGCAACACCTCGATCAAGGCCGACGGCGTCATGTGGATCAAGGCGTCGGGCACTTGGCTGCGCGATGCGGCAGCGAAGGACATCTTCGTGCCGCTCGATCTCGCGCGCCTCACCGCGGCCCTCGCCGCCGATGACCCGGCGTGCGAATCCTGCACCGACTTCGTGCGCCAGGACATCAACCCGCTCGGCCTCCGCCCCTCCATCGAAACGTCGGTGCACGGGCTGATGCCGCAGAAGGCGGTGGTTCACGTCCATTGCGTCAACACCATCGCCCACGCCATCCGCAGCGATGCCGAACAGGTGCTGGGCGAGAAGCTGAAGGCCTTCAACTGGGCCTTCGTGCCCTATGCCCGCCCCGGCCTGATGCTCTCCCGCGCCATCCGCAAGGCATACCGGCCGGGTGTCGATGTGCTCGTGCTCGGCAACCATGGCCTTGCCGTTGCCGCCGAGACGGTGGCGGAGGCCGAGGCCCTGCTCCACCGCGTGGTGGCAGCGCTCGCCGGGCCGGTGCGCGACTTCGGCAAGCCCGATCTCGAAGCCCTGGCAAAAGCCGCCGCCGGCAGCGATTACCGCCTGCCCGAGGATCCCGCCTGCCATGCCCTCGCTCTCGACGACGACGTGCGGAAGGCCGTCAGCAACAATGTCTACTACCCGGACCACGTGGTCTTCCTTGGCACCGCGATCCCCGCGAGCCTCGCCTCGGGGGCAGCCGCCGTCGCCCTGCCCGGCCTCGGCGTGCTGGTGAACCGCAACGCCAAGCCTTCGGTCGAACCCATGCTGCGCTGTGCCGGCGACGTCTTTGCCCGTCTGCCCGCCCACGCCCCGCTCAAGGCATTGACGGCAACCGAAATCGACCAGCTGTTGAACTGGGATGCGGAGAAGTACCGCCAGACGATGAAGCAGGTCTGACGCGTGTCAGGCGGCCTTGCGCATCCTGAGGCCGCTCAGCAGGCCTGCGAACATGGCCGAGCTGGCCCGGCGCATGGCGGGCATCAGCGGCAGGGCCTCGCGGCGCACGCGCGCATAGGCGCCGGGGCCCAAGGCCGCTTCCAGCCATTCGATGTACTGCGGAAGATGGGCCCAGCGGTCGACAAGCGCGGGCGTCAGCTCGCCGTGGAACTGCGTGCCGGCCATGCAGTCGCCCAGCGTCATGATCTGGACCGGGCTCACCTCCGACGAGGCGAGGACGGTTGCCCCCTCGGGCAGCTTGCTCACTTCCGCATGGTGCCACTGCATCATGTGGATCTGGCGCGGCAGGCGGGCGATGACGGGGTGGTGGGACGTGATGTCGATGCGGCCGATGCCGACCTCGGCTTCACGGGCGAGCGAGACCTCGCCGCCGCAGGCCTCGGCCAGAAGCTGCAGGCCCAGGCAGACGCCGAAGAAGGGGCGGTTGCGCTCCATGGCCCATTCGCGGATCGCGGCCTTTTCAGCCACCAGCCAGGGATTGGCCTCGGTTTCCCACACGTCCATGGCACCGCCCATGACCAGAAGGAAGTCGTAGGGGGCAAGCGAGGGGATTTCCTCACCCCGGTGCAGCATCACCGTGTCGATGCTGGCGCCGCGCGCCTCCAGGAACTCGCCGAACAGGCCCGGTGGCTCGTCATCCATATGCTGAAAGCAGAGGGCGCGTGAGATCATCGCTGTCCAATCCTCGAAACAGAACGCGCTACATAGTGACCGCGAATCAGAATGCAATCGATTCTTTGGTCGCCAGCAGCATTTTCGGCAAAGACGTAAAGAAACCATGACGACCCGACCTGCCTCCGTCTTCCTCGCGCTCTTCCCCTTCGCGCTCGGCTACCTCATGTCCTACCTCCTGCGGGCGGTGAATGCCGTGGTGGCGCCCGACCTGGTGAAGGATTTCGGCCTCGGCCCGGCCGAGCTGGGCCTGCTCACCGCGGCCTATCTCCTCGCCTTCTGCGCCTTCCAGCTTCCCCTGGGCGTGTTGCTGGACCGCTTCGGCCCGCGCCGGGTGCAGAGCGTGCTGCTGCTCATCTCAGCCGCAGGCTGCGCCATTTTTGCCATCGCACCGGGCTTCACCGTGCTCTTTGCCGCCCGCGCCCTGATCGGCCTCGGCTTCTCCGCCGGGCTGATGGCGAGCTACAAGGCAAGCTCCCTCTGGGTGCCGCCGGAGCGCCGCTCGCTCGCCAATGCCGCCATCATGTCCATGGGGGCGCTGGGCCTCGTCGTCGCCACCGAGCCCACGGCGCTGCTGACAGCGGCGGTGGGCTGGCGTCACGTCTTCCTGATCTTTGCCGCCCTCATCGTTGCAGCCTCGCTCTTCATCTTCACCGCCGCGCCGGAGGCGAAGAGTGATGCACCCGTGGCCAGCTTCGGCCAGCAGTGGGGCGAACTCGTCAACATCATGAAGCTCCCGCTCTTCCGCCGCGTGGCGCCCCTCCTCGGCCTCACCGCAGGCATTCCCATCGCCTACCAGACCCTCTGGGCCGGACCCTGGTACCGCGACGTGATGGGCCTCGCGCCCTTCGATGTCGCCCGCCATCTCTTCTGGATGGCGGTGGCCTTCATGTTCGGTATCCTGCTCGTGGGCGTGGTCGCCGACCGGCTGCAACAGCGCGGCATCGGCCCGATGAAAACGCTCATGGGCCTGCTCGCTCTCCACACCTTGGCGCAAGCGGTGATTGTACTCCAGATACAGGCGCTCGCCTTTCCGGCCTGGCTTGTGCTCTCGGCCGTGGGGCAGTCGGCCATCCTCGCCTTTCCTTGGTTTGCGCGCCAAGTGGGCGAAAATCTTTCAGGCCGCGCAAACGCCACAATAAATTTCTCAATGTTCGTTGCGGCATTCGCCGTGCAATATGGCGTAGGCCTGATCATCGGACGCTTCGCGACGACCGGTGCGGGCTATGCAAGCAGCGCATACACGGTGTCCATGGGGATCTGTCTCGGCTTACAGTTGCTGGCCCTCATCTGGTATCTCTGGCCGCGAGAGGAACAGCATCCGCAATGAACAAGAATCCAGTGATCGCGCAGGTGACGCGCGGCGGCAAAGCCGAAAGCAGCCATCGCGGCGCCTATGCCGTGAGTGACGCAAGCGGCACGATCGTATCCGCAGCGGGCGATATCGACGCCGCCGTCTTCCCGCGCTCCGCCATCAAGGCCTTCCAGTGCCTGCCGCTGATCGAAAGCGGTGCCGCCGACCATTATGGCCTGGATGATGAAGAGATCGCGCTCTGCTGTTCTTCGCACAGTGGCGAGCCCGATCATCTGCGCGTGGCGGCCTCGATCCTGAAGAAGGCCGGGAACGACGAAGCGCTCTACGAGTGTGGCGCCCATTGGCCGCATGAACGGAAGGACATCGTGGCGCTCGCCCAATCGGGGGGAACACCGCGGGCGATCCATAACAACTGTTCGGGCAAGCATGCGGGCATGCTGGCGCTTGCCCGCCATCTCGGCACCAGCACCAACGGCTATGTGCGGGTCACCCATCCCGTTCAGGAAATGGTGGCGAAGACCCTGGGCGACTATTGCAGCGTCAACATCGCTTCAGCCCCGATGGGGATCGACGGATGCTCGGTGCCGACCTGGGCCTTCCCCCTGCGCCACATGGCGCTGGGTTTCGCCCGTCTCACCGATCCTGCAAACGCAGCGGCGCAACGGATCATCACGGCGGTGCGCAATCACCCCTTCATGATCTCCGGCAGCACCGGCTTCGACACCATCATCATGCAGAAGGTGCCGCGCCTCTTCATCAAGGTGGGCGCCGAGGGCGTCTACTGCGGCTGCATTCCTCACGCCGGACTTGGCTTCGCGCTCAAATGCGATGACGGCTCCACGCGGGGCGCCATCGCCGGCATTTGCGCCGTGCTCCTCAGCCTCGATGTCTGGACGGCGGAAGAACGCGCCTCCCTCGACAGCCACTGCCACACCACGCTGAAAAACTGGCGCGGTCTTGAAGTGGGCTCGGTCGAAGGCCTGCTCGCTCCGGCGAACGCCTAGCCTTTCGCCAGAAGCGCGAGCGTCTCGTCGAGCTTTGGCACCGAGGGTGCGGTTCCCCAACGCGTGACGGATATGCCGGCAACAGCCGCACCGAAACGGGCAGCGGCCTCCGGGCTTTCGCCTCGCGCGAGGGCCGCAGCGAAGCCGCCGTTGAAGGCATCGCCCGCGCCCGTCGTGTCGATCACCTTGCCCGCGCTGATCGCCGGGATGTGGACGGATGACGTCGCGGTGTGGAGCAAAGCTCCCTGCCCGCCCAGCGTGATGAGCGCCGTGCCCGCGCCCTTCTTCAACAGCACGTCGCCTGCCTTGCGGGCGGAGTCCACGTCGGTCACGGTCACACCGGTGATCCCCGTGGCTTCGCTTTCGTTCGGCGTCACGTAGTCACAGAGCTTGAAGATCGCATCATCGAGGGGTGCCGCGGGTGCCGTGTTGAGGATGGTGATGGTGCCCGCCGCCCTGGCAATTTCGAGCGCGCGGACCGCCGCCGGAACGGGCTGTTCGAGCTGCGTCATGAACACCTTGGCGTCACGGATGGCGTCGGCATTCTTTTCCACATCGGCAACGCCGATCGTGCCCGCTGCCCCCGGCACCACGATGATGGCGTTGGCCCCCGTGCCGTTCTGCACGAAGATGTAGGCGGCACCGGTGGAGTTGTCGGCCACCTGTTCGATCCGCGTGGTCACACCCTCGCGCGCATACATGGCGAGTGCGGCGGCACCGAAGTCGTCCTTGCCGAGCTTGCTGATGAAGGTGACCTTCGCGCCCGAACGGGCCGTGGCCACCGTCTGGTTCGAGCCCTTGCCGCCTGGCCCCATGACGAAGGCGGAGCCCATGATGGTCTCGCCCATCACCGGCTGGCGGTCAGCCCGGAAGGCGAGATCGGCCACATAGATGCCGAGGATGCAGACACCGGATTTCGCCATGGTCATGCGCCCGGCAGCTTGGCGTTGGGATCGATCACGCCCATCTTGAAGAGGAAGCAGCCGTAGAAGCGGCGCTCGCGCGACTGCACCACGCAGTAGGATTTCTTGGCCTGCTCATAGAAGGCGAAACGCTCGATCGATCCCAGCGGAAAGGGCTTGCCCTCGGCGCGGTCGATTTCCTTCTGCACCTCCTGCTGCACCGGCGGGATCTCATTGGGCGCGCCCACCATTTCCATGCGCATGGCCGGCACATCCACAAAGGTGTCGAGCGGGAAGAGCGAGAGAATGGCGCGGGTGGCGCGCGCGGCATCGGCATCGATCCGCAGCAGCTTGCCATAGGTCGTCTGGCGCGCCACGGCATCCGCCGGGAAATTCGTATCGCACAGGATCAGGTCGTTGCCATGGCCCATGGACGCCAGCGCATGCAGCACGTCGGCATTGAGAAGCGGATCGATTGATTTGAGCATTTTATCCTCCCTTTACGGAAGGTTGCCCAAAGCGCAGGCATTTCGCAACAGGTCAAATGTCTTTGACGAGGCGGAGTGCATCATAGATCGCCGCATGGGTATTCCGCGCCGCAACAGCATCGCCAATGCGGAAGAGCATGTAGCGGCCCGCCGGGTTCGTGGCGGTCTTTTGCGGCTTCCCCGCAATGAGTGCCGCGTAGTCCACCTCGCCCAGATTGCGCGAGTGCGGCTTCAGCGCGAAGTAAAGCTCGTCCAGTGGCCGCGTTCCGTGATTGACCACGATCTGGTCGAAGCTGCGCTCCTTCCGCACGCCGCCATAGTCGCTGCCGATCACCGCCTTGAGAAGATTGCCGTCCTTCACCACGCTCTCCAGCCGGAAGGTGACGGTGAAGGTGACGTCGTGCTTCTGCAGCGCGCGCATGTAGGGCACGAGATTCATGCCCATCACATCCGGCGCAAAGGAGCGGTCGGGCGTCATGATCTCGACCTTCGATCCGGCCTGCGTGATCACCTCCGCCGCCATCAGGGCGGGATGATCGCCGGCGTCGTCGTAGAGCAGCACGTTGCTGCCGGGCTTCACGTCGCCCGTGAGGATGTCCCAGGAGGACACGACAAGATCGTTCCCCTCTTTCAGCACCTCGGTGTGCGGCAGACCGCCCGTGGCGATGATCACCACGTCGGGTGAAAGCGATTCGATATCAGAGGCTTCAGCGTAGGTGTTGAATCGGAATATCACGCCCAGCCGCTGGCACTGCGCCATGCGCCAGTCGATGATGCCGATCATCTCGGAACGCCGCTTCGACTTGGCGGTGAGCCGCACCTGCCCGCCCGCTTCCGCCGCCGCTTCGAACACGGTCACCTCATGTCCGCGTTCCCCCGCAACGCGCGCCGCTTCAAGGCCCGCGGGCCCCGCACCCACGATCACCACACGCTTCTTCTCACCCGCCGCCGGAATGTCGTGTGGCATGGTGGTCTCGCGGCCCGTGGCCGGGTTGTGGATGCAGTAGGCGTCGCCACCCTGGTAGATGCGGTCGAGACAATAGGTGGCCCCGACACAGGGGCGGATGTCGTCCTCGCGCTTGGCGATGATCTTCCGCACGATGTTGGGATCAGTCATGTGGGCGCGGGTCATGCCCACCAGGTCGACCTTGCCGGAGGCGATGGCGTGGCGTGCCGTCGCCACATCGGGAATGCGGGCGGCGTGGAAGGTGGGGAAGCGCGTCTCGGCCCGGATCTCGCCGGCAAAGTCGAGATGCGGCGCAGACGGCATGCCCTGCACCGGGATCACGTCGGTGAGTGCCGCATCGGTGTCGATATGTCCGCGGATGATGTTGAGGAAGTCGACAAGGCCCGAGGTCTTGAGGCGGCGCGAGATTTCGAGACCGTCCGCCTTGGTGATGCCGTTCTCCATCACTTCATCGGCGGTGTAGCGCACGCCGACGATGAACTCAGTACCCACGCGCTTGCGGATTTCGCGCAGCGTGTCGAAGAGGAAGCGCAGGCGGCTATCGATCGACTGCGGACCATAAGGTCCGTCGAGTTCGTTCGTCGCGGGCGAAATGAACTGGTCGAGCAGATGGCCGTAGCATTCGAGCTCGATGCCATCCATGCCGGCCGCCTTCATGCGCTCGGCGGCGTCACCGAAATCCTTGATGATACGGGCGATGTCCCAGTCCTCGATCACCTTGGGGAAGGCGCGGTGCGAGGCTTCGCGGTTGTGCGAGGGGCTGACCACGGGAAGCCAGTCACCCTTCGACCAGCCGGTACGGCGGCCGAGATGGGTGAGTTGGATCATGATGGCCGCACCGTGCTCGTGCACCTCGTCGGTCATCTTCTTCAGCCAGCCCACCACCTCGTCCTTGTAGGCGAGCACGTTGTTGAAGACGGGCGGCGAGTCGCGCGAGACGGCGGCCGAGCCTGCCGTCATCGTCATGGCGATGCCGCCCTTGGCACGGGCCACGTGATAGGCGCGGTACTTGTCCTTGGGCATCCCCTCCTCCGGATAGGCCGGTTCATGGGAGGTGACGATGATGCGGTTGCGGAGCGTGAGATGCTTGAGCGTGTAGGGCTGGAGCAGCGGATCGGAACTGGAGACAAGCATAGCCATGGCAACAGCTTGTCCGGTTTCGCCGCCGCCCTCAAGATGCCGGGCAGCCGAAATTTCCTCAACCGCTCAGCGCGAATTTCTCACGCAAGTCCTCAGTCGCGGATGCGCAGGCCGGTGGCCGTGTCGAAGAGATAGATGCGGTCCGGATCGAAGTTGAGCGACACGGGCGTATCAATGGCCTGGCGGAAGTTGCGGTCGGCGCGCGCGATCACCAGCTTGCCCGCGAGGTCAACCGCAAGCAGCGTCTGGTCGCCGGTGGGTTCGATCGAATAGACCTTGGAGTTCAGGTGGCCACTGCCGGTCTTCACCACGCTCACGTCTTCCGGGCGGATGCCGATTGTCACGTTGGCGCGGTTGCCCTTGCCGACCTTCGGCACCTTCACGTCGGAGCCGACAAAGGCGCCGTTCTCGATATTGCCCTTGATCAGGTTCATCGGCGTGGATCCGATGAAGCCCGCCACGAAGACGTTGGCCGGATCGTTGTAGACTTCATCCGGCGTGCCGAGCTGCTGGATGCGGCCCTTGTCCATGATGGCCACGCGGTCGGCGAGTGTCATGGCCTCGATCTGGTCGTGGGTCACGTAGATGGTGGTGGTCTGCAGGCGCTTCTGGATGTGCTTGAGCTGGGCCCGCATGGTGAGGCGGAGCTTGGCATCGAGGTTCGAGAGCGGTTCGTCCATGAGGAAGACGCGGGGGTGGCGCACGATGGCGCGAGCAAGGGCCGCGCGCTGGCGCTGGCCGCCCGAAAGAGCCTTTGGCTTGCGGTCGAGATAATCGCCGAGTTCCACCATGGCGGCAGCTTCGCGCACCATCTTCTCCTGCTGGTCGTTCGGCACATTGCGCATGCGGAGCGGGAAGCGGATGTTCTCGTAGATCGACATGTTGGGGTAGAGCGCGTAGCTCTGGAACACCATGGCCACGTCACGGTCGCGGGCATCGACATCGTTGACGCGCTCCCCGTCGATGAGGATGTCGCCACCGGTCGGGTCTTCGAGACCTGCGACCATGCGCATGGTGGTGGTTTTTCCACAGCCCGACGGACCGAGGAACACGATGAATTCCTTGTCCTTGATTTCGAGGTCGATCCCGTCAACGCCGACGACGCTGCCCCAGGCCTTGGTGACCTTCTTCAGGCTGATGGATGCCATTTCATTCCTCCCAGGCGCAATTCGTGATCAGTTTCTTGCTCTTGAGCAGCGCCTGCCAACCTCCTAACAATCCTCGGGCAGGATCGAAAAGATGACAAGCGGACGGCCGCCGCTGAGATCCTTTATAGCACATATTGACAGTTGTGAATTCAAAAGTATCTTAATCCAACATTTTTCAGGATCGGAACCTCGGCCATGACAGCACAAACTTTGAGCATCACCGGAAATCTTCCGGCAGACATGGCCGCCCGCCTCGATGCGCTGGGCCGCCCCATTCGCGTCGGCCTCATCGGTTCGGGCGAGATGGGCACCGACATTGTCACCCAATGCGACCGGATGAAAGGCATCACCGTTGCCGCCATCGCCGAGGTCCGCCCCGGTGCGGCCGCCAAGGCGCTGCAGATCGCCGGCCGTGGCGCGGACAGCCATCGCGACGTTACCACCCAATCGGCATTCGACGCAGCGCTTGAAGGCGGCAAGACCGCACTCACCGACAATCCGCAGCTTGTCTGCTCGAGCCCGCACATCGATGTGGTGATCGACGCCACCGGACGCCCGGGCGTGGGCGCCGAGATCGGTCTCACCGCCATGGAACACGGCAAGCACCTCGTGATGATGAACGTGGAAGCCGACGTCACCATCGGCGCCTACCTGATGAACGAGGCAAAGCGCCTCGGCGTCGTCTACACACTGGGTGCGGGCGACGAGCCCTCCTCCTGCATGGAGCTCATCCATTTCGTGCAGAGCCTCGGCTATCCCATCATCGCCGCCGGCAAGGGCAAGAACAATCCGCTCAACATCAGGGCCACGCCGGATGAATACATGGCGGAAGCCAAGGCGCGGAACATGAACGCCCGCATGCTCGTCGAATTCGTCGACGGCTCCAAGACCATGGTGGAAATGGCGGCGATCTCCAATGCCACCGGCCTCGTGCCCGACAAGCCCGGCATGCACGGCCCCGCCGCCACGCTCGATGTTCTCGCTGAAACCCTCTGCCCCAAGGAAGACGGTGGCGTGCTGTCGCGGTCGGGCGTCGTCGACTATTCGATCGGCAAGGGCGTTGCGCCGGGCGTCTTCGTCATCACCAAGGCCCCGCATCCGCGCATTCACGAGCGCCTTTCCGACCTGAAGATGGGCAAGGGCCCCTACTTCAAGTTCATCCGCCCCTATCACCTGACGAGCCTCGAAGTGCCGCTCTCCTGCGCCCGCGCCGTGCTCTACAAGTCGGCCGACATGGTGCCGCTGCCGGTGCCCACCTCGGAAGTCTGCGCCGTGGCGAAGAAGGATCTCGTGCCCGGCGACAAGCTCGATGCCATCGGCGAATACACCTATCGCGCCTGGATCATGGAGCGGAAGGAAGCAGCAGCAGCCAAGGCCCTTCCCTGCGGCCTGCTCGAAGGCGGCAAGGTGACGAAGCCGATCAAGCTCGGTGAACTGCTGACGACCGACAACTGCGCCGTCGACACCGGCTCCAAGATTTTCGAACTGCGCCAGCGCCAGGACAAGATGCTGAAGAGCATGGGCGCCTGAGGCAACGAGAGACGAATAAAAATTCTGACAGGCCCCGGTCTTTCCACCTCTTGACCGGGGCCTTTCTTCTTGCAGACTGAGATGTGAAAAAACCGGATGCGAACCGGATCGGGAGGATCACTCATGCCGCGCTACGACTACTCATCCATGGGCTTCTACACCTATGATTGCCTGGGCTGGCCCTTCACCGAAGTGCCCCCGGGCGGCGGCACGGTGTTCATCGATGAACTGACGCTTGCCGTCTCCGGTGCGGCCGGCACCGCCACCATCGCCGCCGCCAAGATGGGCCTGAAGACACTTGCCGTGGGCGGCGTCGGCGAAGACATGATGGGCGACTGGGTGCTGGAACGCCTCAAGAGCTTCGGCGTCGATGTTTCGGCCATGCAGCGCAAGCCCGGCTGGAAGACCTCGTCTTCCATCGTGCTCACCCGCGCCGACGGTTCGCGCCCTGCCCTGCACATGGCGGGCGCCACCAAGGACTTTTTCGTCGACGAGAGCATGTTCGATCACGTGACCGACGCCAAGGTCTTCCACGTGGGCGGCGTCGGCCTGACCCAGGCCATGGACAAGGGCCAGAACGCCAAGGTGATGAAGGCGGCGAAGGACCGCGGCGCCATCACCACGGTGGACGTGTTTGCGGGCTCGCCCAAGGACCTGCCGGCGATCGCCAGCGTTCTTCCGTATACGGATTATTTCATGCCCTCGATCGAGGAGGCCCAGGCCCTGACCGGCCTCCGGGACCACGGTGACACCGCCAAGTACTTCCTCGACATGGGCGTGAAGGCCTGCGTGCTCACCCTGGGCGGCGACGGTGCATATTATCACGACCGCGACGGCGTGAAGTTCCGCGTGCCCGCCTTCGACATCGTGGTGAAGTGCACCTGCGGCTGCGGTGATGCCTTCAACGCCGGCTATGCCGTGGGCCTCGTCAAGGATTTCGATCCGGAGATGCGCGTGCGATTCGCCCAGGCCACCTCCGCCCTCAATGCCATGGGGCTCGGCTCACAGGCAGGCGTGGTTAATTTCGACCACACGCTTAACTTCATGAAAACACAGAAAACACGCGGCTGATTACGTCAGGCTGACTGACTCTTCTGACACCTTGCGAAGCAGCAAAAGTCACCACACATTAACTTGTGCGGGACGAGGATTGTCCTGCTCAGACAGCAAAGGAGTCGCATATGTCGAGATCAAAGCGTCGCACGCCGATCATTCCTGTTGCCAACATCGAATCCGAGAAGACGGAAAAGCGCCTTGCGCACCAGCGTGAACGGAAGTGGCTGCACGATCATCTCAATCCCCGAACGGCGAGCATGGAGGATTTCGACATCAAGATGTTCCATCTTCACCCGCACAGCGGACGCGACAGCTTCTCGAAAGGCGGGCGCGAATTCCTCGGCCACCGCGCGCTCTACGACGATCCGCGCAGCATGACGAAATAGTCTGAAACAGGATTGAAAAAGAGAAAGCCGCGAAGGGATGACCTTCGCGGCTTTTTCAATTCCGGTAGCGGATGAATTAAGTGGTCGGGGCCGAGGGGCCACGGCCAACGCCCGGACGGCGCGGCTTTTCGATCTTCTTCGGCGCGGGCAGAAGGCCTTCGCGCTGCAGCTTCTTGCGGGCCAGCTTGCGCGCGCGGCGCACGGCTTCGGCCTGTTCGCGGGCCTTCTTCACCGACGGCTTTTCATAAGCGTCACGGAGCTTCATCTCGCGGAAGATGCCTTCACGCTGCATCTTCTTCTTGAGAACCTTCAGGGCCTGATCAACATTGTTGTCACGAACGACGACTTGCAAGCGGATACCTCAAATTTCGAAATGGTTGTAAACAAAGGGGGCCTTGAGGGCCCCAGAAGTGGCGGCGGTCTAGCATAACCCCACCCCCCTGTCGAGGGGGTGTTGAAAGGCCTCAGGCCCGGGGTTTCATGCGGTTTACATGCCCCATTTTCCGGCCCGGGCGGGCCTCCGTCTTGCCGTAGTGGTGGAGCGCCAGCCGGGGTTCCCGGACGAGCTCCTGCCAGGCATGGATCTCGTCGCCCAGGAGATTCGTCATGACCACGTCGGAGTGGCGGGCGGTGTCCCCCAGGGGCCAGCCCGCAACCGCCCGGATATGCTGCTGGAATTGCGACACCGTGCAAGCGTCCTGGGTCCAGTGGCCGGAGTTGTGCACCCGGGGGGCGATCTCGTTCACGTAGATCGCGTCCTTCCCCAGGAAGAATTCGACCCCCATCACGCCCACATAGTCCAGCCGCTCGAGGAAGCGCCGGGCAATGCCCACGGCCTCCGCGGCAAGCGCCGGCGAGACCTGTGCGGGCACCGTGGAGGTGTGGAGGATGTGGTTGCGGTGGACGTTCTCGGTCACGTCAAAGGCGGCGAAGGTGCCATCCACCCCGCGGGCGGCGATCACCGAGACCTCGCGCTCGAAGTTCACGAAGCTCTCGAGGATGGAAGCGCTGCCCTTCATCGCGGACCAGGCGGCGGGCACATCGGCAGGCGTCATAATCTTCGCCTGTCCCTTGCCATCGTAGCCGAGGCGGGTGGTCTTGAGGATCGCCGGAAGGCCGATCTGCGCCACCGCCGCTTCCAGATCGGCGAGCGAGTTCACGGCTGCGAATTCCGCAGTCCGCGCGCCCAACTCACGCGCCAGCGACTTTTCGTTGAGGCGGTCCTGCGCCACCTCCAGCGCCTTGGCGCCGGGGCGCACGGGCACGCGCGGCTCCAGGAAGCGCACGGCCTCCACCGGCACGTTCTCGAATTCGTAGGTCACCACGTCGACGACTGCTGCTAAGCGAGCCAGCGCCGCCTCGTCGCGATAGCCGGCCACGGTATGGGCCGCAGAGACATGGAAGGCGGGCGAATCCGCCTCGGGGGCGTAGATGTGGCACTTGAGGCCAAGCTGCCCGGCGGCCAGCGCCAGCATGCGGCCCAATTGGCCGCCGCCCATGATGCCGATCACGGAACCTGGGGGTAAGGCCTTCGCCGTCATTCAGGCATCGTCCTTGGGGGCGTGGGCCACGGCAGCGCTCTGCTTGGCACGGAAGGCCTCGAGCCGGGTGGCAAGTGCTGCGTCGGTGAGTGCGAGGATCGAGGCCGCGAGGATGGCCGCATTGGTGGCGCCCGCCTTGCCGATCGCCAGCGTACCCACCGGAATGCCGGCCGGCATCTGCACGATGGAGAGGAGCGAGTCCTGCCCCGAGAGCGCCTTGGATTCGACCGGCACGCCCAGCACCGGCAGCGGCGTGAGCGAGGCCGTCATGCCCGGCAGGTGGGCGGCCCCGCCAGCGCCGGCAATGATCACCTTGAAGCCCTCAGCCTTGGCGCCCCGGGCAAACTCGTAGAGCCGCTCCGGCGTGCGGTGGGCCGAGACGATACGGTCGTCATGGGCAACGCCAAGGGCGTCGAGCGTTTCGGCGGCATGTTTCATCGTGGCCCAGTCGGACTGGCTGCCCATGATGATGGCGACGGGAGCGGTCACTGCGGGGTCCTTACGCGATGATGTCGGGAATGAGTTTGTTTTCGACCATGATGATCTGGTCCTTGAGGGCAAGCTTCTTCTTTTTCAAGCGCCGAAGCTGCAATTGGTCAACGTCGCCAGAGGCTTCAAGGGCCAGGATGGCCGCATCCAGGTCGCGATGCTCCTGCTCCAGAAGCCGCAATTTCGTTCTGAGTTGGACCTGTTCCAGGGCATCCATGTAGGTGCTTCACTCCCGCCGTTTTATTTCACTATGCCCTCCCTGCGTGTTCGACAAGCCCCCCGTTCTGTGACATAGTTCTGGTGAGCCCATCGAGGCTCTCGACGGGTCTGCTTTCTGATACTGGAGGCGTTACATGAACCCCACTTCTTCCCTCAGCGATTTGATTGAGCAACATCATGCTCTTGAAGCCGAACTGGCCGAAGCGATGGCGCATCCCGCCTCGTCCGACGCCGAGATCGCCGCGATCAAGCGCAAGAAGTTGAAGCTGAAGGACGAGATCGAAGCGCGGAAGGCCGGAACTCCGAAGGCCGCCTGAGCCGCGGTCCATTCGGGGGCAGGCTGAAGCAGTGACGCGGAACTCTGTGAATTCCGCGCCAGTACGGTATGTTTGCGTCGCATGTCATCGCTTTTCCGAGCGGCTTTTGCCTACGCCGCCCTGACCTTTGCCGCGGGCTTCGTCCTCGGCACCTTGCGGACATTTCTCATCGCGCCCCTTGCCGGACCGGTTCTCGCCGTTGCGATCGAACTGCCGCTGATGCTCGCGCTCTCATGGATCGCCTGCCGCTTCACGCTCCGGCGGATTCCGGTTGAGACCGCGGCCCCGCCCCGCCTCGCGATGGGCGCGGTTGCGCTGCTGATCCTGCTTCTGCTCGAAGCCCTGCTCTCGCTGACCTTGGGCGGCCTCACGCTGGCGCAACACGTCGCGCTCTATGCGACCACGCCCGTGCTGCTCGGGCTCGCGGGACAGGTAATCTTCGCCCTCTTCCCGCTCGCCCAAATCCGACGCGAGAGTTAGCGTGCGAACTGCTTGTACTTGATGCGCTTGGGCATCACCGAGTCCTCGCCGAGGCGGCGGATCTTGTCGGCCTCATAGTCCTGGAAGTTGCCTTCGAACCATTCCACGTGGCTGTCGCCTTCGAAGGCGAGGATGTGGGTGGCAAGGCGGTCGAGGAACATGCGGTCGTGGCTGATGATCACGGCGCAGCCCGCGAAATCTTCCAGCGCTTCTTCAAGAGCCGCAAGCGTTTCGGTGTCGAGGTCGTTGGTGGGCTCGTCGAGCAGCAGCACGTTGGCGCCCGACTTCAGCATCTTCGCGAGGTGCACGCGGTTGCGCTGCCCGCCCGAGAGCGTGCCCACCTTCTGCTGCTGGTCACCACCCTTGAAGTTGAAGGCCCCCACATAGGCACGCGAGTTCACGTCGCGCTTGCCGAGCGTGATCACGTCGTTGCCGCCGGAGATTTCCTCCCACACGGTCTTGTTCGGATCGAGCGCATCGCGGCTCTGGTCGACATAGCCGAGGTTGACGGACTCGCCCACGCGGATCGTGCCCGAATCCGGCTTCTCCTGCCCGGTGATCATGCGGAAGAGCGTGGTCTTGCCCGCTCCGTTCGGCCCGATGATGCCGACGATGCCGCCGGGCGGCAGCTTGAAGGTGAGGTTCTCGATCAGCAGGCGGTCACCATAGGCCTTGTTGAGGTTCTCCACATCGATCACCGTGCTGCCGAGGCGTTCGCCCGGCGGAATGACGATCTGCGCCGAAGTCGACTTGGTGCGCTCCTCGTTGATCTTGAGGAGTTCGTCATAGGCCTTGATGCGGGCCTTGCTCTTGGCCTGGCGGGCCTGGGGCGACTTGCCCATCCATTCGGATTCACGCTCCAGCACCTTCTGGCGCGCGGCGTCCTCGCGGGCTTCCTGAGCGAAGCGCTTGGCCTTCTGGGTGAGGTAGGCCGAGTAGTTGCCCTCGTAGGGAATGCCGCGGCCGCGGTCGAGTTCGAGGATCCAGCCCGTCACGTTGTCGAGGAAGTAGCGGTCGTGGGTGACGATCAGGATGGCGCCCGGATATTCGCGCAGGTGATGTTCGAGCCAGTTCACCGACTCGGCATCGAGATGGTTGGTGGGTTCGTCGAGGAGAAGCAGGTCGGGCTTTGACAGAAGGAGGCGCGTCAGGGCCACACGGCGGCGCTCGCCGCCCGAGAGCTTGGTGACATCGGCGTCTGACGGCGGGCAGCGCAGCGCGTCCATCGCTTGCTCCACCTGCAAGTCCAGGTCCCACAGGTTCTGGGCGTCGATCACGTCCTGCAGCTTCGCGGCCTTGTCGGCGTTTTCGTCGTTGTAGTCCATCATCAGGGAGTTGTACTCGTCGAGGATCGCCTTCTTCGCGGCCACACCCTCCATGACGTTCTCGAACACGCTCTTCGTCGGATCGAGCTGCGGCTCCTGCTCGAGGTAACCGCAGCGTGCGCCGTCGGCGAGCCACGCCTCGCCGTTCCACTCCTTGTCGATCCCCGCCATGATGCGGAGCAGCGTCGACTTGCCCGAGCCGTTGGGGCCCAGCACGCCGATCTTGGCGTCCGGGTAGAAGGACAGGTGAATGTTGTCGAGGACCTTCTTGCCGCCCGCGTAGGACTTCGAAAGGCCCTGCATGTGATAGATGAACTGACGCGCCATAAGCCGCAAATCCTTGCAAAATGAGGTGATTTGCGCGGGGTTTAGAGGGCTTTGGCGGGCCTGTAAACTAGTGAACTGTGGGGCCCGGATTCTTCTCCCGGTCGAGCTTCTTCTGGTAACGCCCCTGCAGGATGTCGACCAGCACGAGGGCGCCCACCACGAAGTAGAAGGTGGACTTCTCGATCGGCGTCACATCGTAGCCGAAGAAGGCGAGATGGGCGATGTGGCCGCCCTCCGCCGTCAGCATCACGCCCACCAGCAGCAGGATGAAAAGGCCCAGCACCTCATAGAGGCGGTTCTTCTGCAGGAAGCGGGCAACGTGGTCCGCAAGCAGCACCATCATGGCGCCCGAGAGCACGATCGCCGTCGACATGACGATGAAGTTCTTGGTGAGGGCCACGGCCGAAAGAACCGTGTCAAACGAGAAGACGATGTTCATCACCAGGATCCAGAAGAGCGCCGAGCCCACGCTGCGGTGCTTGGGGCCATCGTCGCTGTGCTCGAGATCGTCGGTCGAGAGCATGTGGCGGATTTCCTTGAGCGCCGTGTTGATGAGGAACAACCCGCCCGCCAGCACGATGAGGCTGTGGCCGTTGAAATCGCCATGCAGGAACGGCAGGTCGATCTTGAACCAGCTCGTCTGGAACATCTGGATGAGAAGGAGCACGACGAAGAGGAGAACGATGCGGAGGAGGATCGCAAGCAGCGTGCCGAGGCGGCGGACGCGCGCCTGCTGCGCGGGCGCCACGCGCTTGGACTCGATCGAGATGTAGAGAAGGTTGTCGAAGCCCAGCACTGTTTCCAGCGCCGTCAGGATGATGAGCGTGGTCAAGGCGCCAAAGGTGAAGAGCTCGGCAAATTCCCGCGACAGTTCTGAAAACATCTGAGTCCCCTGTTCCGAAAGAGGAATTAGCCGTTTCCGCGGCGGAGCGAAAGCCAGACGATGAAGAGCGCCACGGCGAAGGGAATGCCGCCCACGATCAGCACGGTGGTGAGGTCGATGTACTGGGCGCCGCGCATCGTGTCAGGCAGGAAGACGAGCGCGCAACCGCCTGCAAAAAGGGCAACCAATCCGAAAAAGGCAGCTATCACCAGCCGCCATGTGGCCAGCCGCGTCTTGCCCGCCTTGGCCCGGTCCTGCTCCCGGCGCTGCAGAAAGTAGAACAGGATGCCGCCGCAGACGAGCAGACCCAGAATGAAGACGCCGATCATGCCCCCTGCCCCATCTTGTTGCCGTAGTAGATGCTGAGAGCGCCCTTGAGCCCGATCAGTGCCGCCGCGAGGATGAAGATCGGCATGTCGGCCTGTCCGACGTTCAACCCCCCGATCAGCGAACCCAGGGCAATGAGCAGGTCAACCACACCGAGGATGTAGAAGGCCGGCCGCCACTTGGTCTTCCAGCCAAACAGCGCGCCGAGGATGAAGACGTTGAGAAGCGCAATCGCCGCCGGGATCAGCGGCAGCGGCATGGCCTGCACGGTCAGCACCGCGCAGCCGCCCATGAAGAGCACGACGGCGCCGCAGAGAATGGCGAGGACATACTTCATGCGAGGCCCTTTCCGGCCGCTTTCGAGAGCGCCATGCGCTTGCGGGCGACTTCGTCGCGATAGAAGAGATTGTAGGTGTCGAAGGGAATGATCTGTCCCGCCGGCGTCACGAAATGCACGCAGGAGCGCTTCACGCGGCTGATGCAGAAATTGTGCGGGTCGAGGAATTCCACGATGGCGATGCGGAAGATGTTCTCGTAGCCCATGCCTTCCGGCACCGGCACCTGTGGCAGGCAGCAGAGCAGCGCATCGAGCCGTTCGGGATTGTTGCACTCCACCGTGGCGAGCGAGAAGAAGTTCAGGATCTCCTTGTGCAGCTCCGGATACTTTTCAAAGGTGATGGCATTGGGCAGCGCCTCCACCAGCATGTCCTTCGGGAAGTACGAGGTGATGGGCGCGATCTTGTCGCCGTTCCGCAGCGCATAGCCGATGGCGATACTTTCGGGATTGCACGGCAGCGGAATGATGTCGCCCGCAGTGAAGGGCGTCCCCGCCGCGATGATGGCCTTGCGTATGTCGGAAAGGACGAAGCGGTCCCGCGCCGGATCGAAGCCCTCGTTGCGGCCCGCATCCTGCACCGGCTGGAAGGTGATGCCGCGCACGCACTTCCATTGCAGTGCATGGCGGATGATCTCGCCCAGTTCGTCGTCGTTCTGGCCGCGCTTCACCACGACCACAAGCGTGGTCGAAATATTATAATTTTCAAGCATTTGCAGGGCTTCCCTGCGAATGCGGGTGAGGTCGGCGCCGCGCAGGTTCTTGAGCACCGACGGCCGCAGCGAGTCAAACTGCAGATAGACCTCGAAGCCCGGCTTGAAGGCGGCGAGCTGGCGCACGAAGTCTTCGTCCTGGGCAATGCGGATGCCGTTCGTATTGAGCATCACATGGCGGATGGGCCGGCGTTTCGCCGCCTCGAGGATCTCGATGATCTGCGGATGGATGGTGGGCTCGCCGCCCGAGAGCTGCAGGAGATCGGCCTCGCCCTCGCTCGCCACCAGCGCGTCCATCATGCGCTCGATCTCGGCGAGCGGGCGGTGCGTGGTGCGGGCTGTCGAACTGTCGGCAAAGCAGACAGGGCATGTCAGGTTGCAGGCCTCGTTCACGTCGATGAGGCCGAGGCAGGAATGCTGCTCGTGATCGGGGCAAAGCCCGCAGTCATAGGGGCAGCCCTCTTCCGTGCGGGTCTGGAACTGCAGCGGCCGGTCGCCCGGCTTGATGTAGTCCTGCATCAGCTTGAAATAGGGAATGTCGGTGGAGACCAGCGCCTTCGAGACGCCGTGCGTCTTGCAGCGCTTCAGGTAATAGACGTTGCCCTCGTCCATGACGATCTTGGCCGGCACCAGCGCCAGGCACTCCGGGCAGAGCGATGTCGTCTGACCGTGGAAGATATAGTGCGATTGCTTACGAAGCGGCCCGTCCATCTGATCCCCACGCCATCCAGGCAGCGTAGGCAACAAGCGCAGCGCAGACAAGATGGAACAGGTTGAAGGGCCCCAGCACCGCGCCATAGGGCTTCAGGAACTCCCAGAGGAAGCGCTGCCCGGCATAGACCAGCACCAGCGCATAGAAACCGTTCCGCATGAACCAGGGCTGGCGGCGGCCGATCAGCACCAGCGCCACGGCGAGGAACAGTCCCATGGTGATGCTCTCGTAAAGCTGCACGGGATGGCGCGGAATTCCGTCACCCATGTCCACGCCCCAGGGCAGACCTGTGGGAGTGCCGTGGGTCTCGTCCGCAAGTCCAGCGAAGAAGCAGCCCCAGCGCCCGACAAAGACTGTGGTGGCGAATGCGGGCACGAAGATCAGACCGGTGGAGCCCGTGATGCCGCGCCAGTGCTTGAAGAGTTCGATTGCGAGAATGGCGCCTACCAGCGCGCCCACGATGCTGCGCGCCACCATGGGCGTTCCCGAGAGCACCATGTTGAGGGAGCCGAGGCCATAGCCGCCGGCCGCGGCACCGAGCAGCAGCGCCGCAACGTATCCCGCCCCGCCCGCATCAATGCGCTTCGCTGCATCCGCAAGCCGCCAGCGATAGCAGAACGCCGTCACCGAAAGGGAGGCGACGGCGGCCAGCATGTCGAAGAGCGTGTGAATCACCATGGCCCATCATGGCAGATGGGCCCTGCCCCGGTCATCCGGCGGAAGAAATGGCGTTACTGGCGCTCGAGGGCGTCCTTGATGATCTTCTGCAGGTCCTCGCGGCGATAGGGCTTCATGATGATGAAGCCTTCGCGGAAGCGCGGCTCGTCCTGATGCACCATGGCGCCCTTCGGATAGCCGGAGGTGTGAACGATCTTGAGACCGGGCTTCAGGCTCTGGGCGGCCTGGGCGAGATCGAAGCCGTTCATGCCACCAGGCATGACGACGTCCGAGAACATCAGGTCGATGTCGCTGTGCTCCTGCAGGCGCGAGAGCGCCTCGAAGCCGTCGCCCGCTTCCACCACTTCGTAGCCGAAGTCCTCGAGGAAGCCGCAGGCGACCATGCGCACCGCTTCCTGGTCTTCGACGACGAGGATCTTGGGGCGGCGGGCGGGTTCGGTCTGCGGAACAACTTCGGCGACCGGAGCGGCCTGCGTTGCCGATCCAGACGAGGAAGACCCGGGCAGCTCGGCGGCGCCCACGGATTCGCCCGCCTTCATGCGGCGCGGCAGGTACATCTTCACCGAGGTGCCGTGGCCCACTTCCGAATAGATCGAGATGTGGCCGCCGGACTGCTTGATGAAGCCATAGACCATGGAGAGGCCGAGGCCGGAGCCCTTGCCGTTGCCCTTGGTCGTGAAGAAGGGCTGGAACACCTGCTCCACCAGTTCCTGCGTCATGCCGGTGCCGGAGTCGGAGACGGCGATCATCACGTAGTGGCCGGGAACCACTTCAGGGTTCTTCTCGGCATAGAAGCGGTCGAGATAGGCAGCCTGCGTTTCGATGGTGAGGCGGCCGCCATCGGGCATCGCATCACGCGCATTGATGGCGAGGTTGAGGATGGAGGATTCAAGCTGCGACGGATCGATGAGCGCGTGCGGTTCGCCTTCCATCAGCTCGATGTGGACGTCGATGTTCTCGCCCACGGCGCGTTTCACAAGCTGCTCCATGCCGGAGACGAGGCCGTTGATGCCGGAGTCCTTCGGCGCCAGGTCCTGCTTGCGGGCGAAGGCCAGCAGCTGCCTGGTGAGGTCGGAGCCCTTGCGGGCCGCATCGATCGACTCGGCCAGGCGCTTCTTCGCCTTGTCGTCACCGCCCAGCTTGCCGTCGAGAAGCTGCAGGTTGCCGATGATGATGGTGAGAAGATTGTTGAAGTCGTGGGCAATGCCGCCGGTGAGCTGGCCGATCGCTTCCATCTTCTGCGCCTTCTGCAGGCGGTGATTGACGGTCTTGCGCTCGGTCGTATCGGCGACGTGGATGATGAGTTGCTCGGGTTCGCCCTTTTCGTTGCGCACGATGGAGACCGAGGTGGCGCCATGCATCACCTTGCCGTCCGGCGTGTTGTAGCGAAGCTCGAACTGCAGGCTCGGCACTTCGGCAGCGAGAAGCTGGCGGATGCCGTTGAGGAACTGGCCGCGGTCATCCCGGTGCAGGAAGTCTTCAAAGGCCATCGGATTGGTTTCGATGTCGGGGCGGCCGAGGAAGGTCTTGAGCGCGTCGTTGGCGACAACCACGTGACCCGTGGGCGAAACCACGGCCATGCCGTGCACAGCGGCGGCGAAGGCGCTGCGGAAGCGCTGGTCGCTGCGCTGCGAGGCAATCGAGGCGAGCTTCTGCTTGGTGATGTCCTCGAGCGTGCAGACGGTGCGTTCGAGGCGGCCCTTGTCGCCGCGATAGGCGGTCATGGACAGGAGAACGGTGGCGAGCGAGCCGTCCTTGCGGACGAGCAGGATCTCCTCTGCCCGGCAGGTGCCGGTCACGAGATACTTCGGATAGATTTCGGTGACGAGCTGGCTGCGGGATTCCTTGGGCAGCAGTTCGCTGAAGGGACGGCCCACAACATCGGCGGCCTCATAGCCCAGCGTCTCGCACCAGACGTTGTTCACCGCAAGCAGGCGGCCCGAGGCATCCATGCAATGCAGCATGACCGGAAGCTGGGTGAGCAGTTGTTCATAGACGCCGCCGCCCTGGTCCGGGAAGAAGCCGGCAACCGTGGTGGTGCGGCGAAGCTCGGGCTTCTCGATGCGCCAGCTGGGCGCCTGCTTCGCCTGTTGATCCCAATCGCTCTTGAAGGGCGCGTTCATGATACGGAAACTCTCTCTTGCAACGTCTCGCAAACTATCCCGTGCGGAGTTAATGCAGGATTGCCGTTGTCCATCAAAACGCCCCATCAACCATAATCCCTGTTTCAGACTTCGATCATGGTGAAGAAAAGATGAAGGCGGCCCGGATGGACGATCCGGACCGCCTTGAACCTTGTGAAATCGGGGCTGGCGTCAGCTGTGGCAGACGCTCTCGAGATAGAGCGCCGGGTTGGCGCTGAGCGGCAGGCGGAGCGCCGTTTCGATGCACTGGCGGCTCACCCCCATGTCGCGGAGGAGATGATCGTCCAGCTTGGCAAGGCTGCGGACCGACCGGCGGGCCTGCCAGTTGTGGTAATAGGTCGCCAGGTTCGCGGAACCCGGGGTGAAGCCGCCGAATTCGGCCTGGTGGAGCGCATAGTTCTTCATGGCAAAATCTCCCAACTCACTGAAAACGGCCTGTTTTCGGTGCTGATGATGGCCCCTCGGCGGGACCGGTTGCTCGTCTTGATGATCCAAACATATGACAAAATCATTGATCACTCCAACGAATGTATTTTATGATGTGATCAACGTTATTGATGGTACAGCCATGATCCCGAACCTCGACATCGACCAGCTCAAGACCTTCCTCGCCATCGCCGACACGGGCAGCTTCACCCGCGCCGCCGAGGAGGTGAACAAGACCCAGTCGGCCGTTTCGATGCAGATGAAGCGCCTCGAGGAAGCGATCGGGCGCAGCCTGTTCGTCCGCGATGGCCGCGGTAGCCGCTTCTCGCGCGATGGCGAGCGTTTCGTCGAACAGGCCCGCAAGCTCGTCGCCATGAACGACGAGATTGTCGCCACCTTCACCAAGCCGGAGCTGACGGGCTCGGTGCGCTTCGGCACGCCGGATGACTACGCCGACCTCTTCCTGCCGGAAGTGCTGGGCCGCTTCGCCCGCAGCCATCCGCAAGTGACTGTTGATGTGGAATGCCTGCCGAGCGAACGCCTGATGGAAAAAATCAAGCGGGGTGACATCGACATCGCACTCGTCACCTTCCACAACGACACGACCGAAGGTGAAGTTCTGCGCCGCGAGGAGCTCGTCTGGGTCACTTCATCGCGCCACTCCACCCACACCCTTGATCCGCTGCCCATCGCGACGGCGGATGCCAGCTGCTCGTGGCGGCGCATTGCCACGGCAGCACTCGAGTCCGTCGGCCGCCGTCACCGCGTTGCCTATACCAGCCCCAACCGCACCGCCATCGATGCAGCCGTGATGCAGGGCCTTGCCGTTGCCGCCATGGCCGACATCTGCGTACGCCCCGGCATGCGCGTGCTGCGACCCGAAGAAGGTTTCCCGAAGCTCGGTGCTTTCGGCATCGGTCTCGTGCGCCGCGCCGGATTGCCGACGCCGGCCACGGAAGCCCTCGCCCGCCACATCCGCGAAAGCTTCGGGGCGGACCGTGCGCTTGGTTCGTCTGCGGTGGTGGGCCCGGTCGCCGCCTGATCAGCCGGCGGGCTGGCCGATCGCTTCTGCCGTCACAGTGGCCGTGAGAAGGCCGTCGTCATCCTTGCCGTCGGGCAGGAAGTTCCTTTCAACCGAAAGCGTGATCTTGGGGTCGACGGCCCCGCGGGCGCGCGCCTGCGACAGCGCATGGGCTTCGGCCAGCTTCACCGCTTCCGCCATCGCCAGCTTGCCGCTGCCGAAGAGATGCGTACCGCCATCGCCGTGGATGCGGAAGGCGCCGTTGCCGTCACCTTCGACGGTCAGCGTCACCTTGTCGGCCACCTGCCCTGCCGCAGCACCCACCGCATTCGCCACATCGCAGAAAGGCGCGAAGATCACTTCGCAGTCGAGCCGCTTCGCCACTTCATCGTAGTAGACCTTGGCGGGTCCGCCCACCGCAACAATCGGCACGGAGGGCGACAGCGACACGCGTGCCAGGCCGACCTTGCCCCTGCCCTCGCAGACGGCATCCCAAACCGCACTGTCCTTGTCCTTCGGGCCCATCGCCGTTTCGAGAATGATGCGCGCCGAGAGCGACACCGTCTTGTGCCAGACCTCAAGGCAGAAATTCTGTGTCTCCGTATCGTCCGGCATCGTCATCATGCGGAATCGCGCCATCAGGCGCGCCGCCTTCACCGCAGCAGAGGCGGGCCAATTGTCCTGCAGGCCGAGCACGAGCGCGGAGTCGGAGGGCGTGAAGCAGCAATACTGCAGCAGGCCCTTGCGGCGGAGCGAGGCCACCGTGCGCTGTGCGGCACTCGACACCGCGATGCGGCGGAGCGGCACCGGCTCATTGCCGATGCGGGCGAGGATTTCCGCCTCGCGCTCGGTCACACCCACACTGGCGCCGCCCTTGTCGCCGAAGGGCCGCACCAGGAACTTGCCCAGCATCGAACCACCTTCCGTCTCGGCGAGATCGGCATCGAGCAGATCCTGCGTCACGGGGAAGCGTTCGGCGAGCAGCGACACCGGCACGGCGCGCTGCGGCCCGATGATGAGATTGCCCAGGCCATCGAGCTGCACTTCGCTGTCGCCGCCAAGGCCGATGGTCTTCACGTCGATCGCCTTCACCATGGTGCGCCAACCGCCCACCTCAGCACCCTGCGGGGCCACCTGAGGGCGGCCGCCCGAGAGGATGGCAACGTCGGTCGTGGTGCCGCCGATGTCGGAGAGAATGAAGTCGTCGCAGCCCGCCAGCCACTTGGCACCGATCAAACTCGCAGCGGGGCCCGAGAGTACCGTCTCGATCGGGCGCAGCGCCACGGTCTCGGCGCTTGCAAGCGTGCCATCGCCCTTCACCACCATGAGGCCGCCCTTTATGCCGAGACCATCCATGGCGGCGCGCACCGCTTCGATCAGATGGGTGATGCGCGAGATGAGACGGGCATTGAGCAGCGCCGTGAGAGCACGGCGTGGCGCGTCAAGCGCATTGGAGAGTTCGCTTGAGAGCGTGACGGGCTTTCCGGTGAGGCGGGCAATGAGATCGCGCGCCGCCACCTCGTGGGCGTTGTTGCGCACGGCGAAGGCGGCGGCGATGGCAAAGGCCGTGACCTGCGGCGACATGCTTTCAACAGCCGCCGTGAGGGCCGCCACATCGAGCGGCTTCACCGCTTCACCATTGTGGTCGTGACCGCCGGCAATGCGCGCGATAGGCAGGCCCGGGAAGGCATTGGCGATGCCGGTCTTGGCGACCATGGCATCATCGAATCCGATGAGGATGACGCCCGCCGCATTGCCGTGGCCTTCCACAACCGCGTTGGTGGCAAGCGTGGTGGAAACGCAGACGAGCCGGATGTCCCCTGTCTTCACCTTGCCTTCGAGCTTGCCCACGGCGGCCGCCATGGCGTCACCCACGCCCAGCGCCAGATTGCCCTTGGTGGTGATTGACTTGGCCGAGGCCAGGATGCGGTGCGTGCCGGCGTCGATCACGGCGGCGTCCGTATAGGTGCCGCCCGTATCGATGCCCAGAATGATGTTGCTCTTGCTCATGATCGAGACATGCCATTGGCGGGGCGGCCAGAAAAGATCAAGTCTCGCGAGCGGGGTGAAATGGCCTCACGCCGGAAGGGCAAAGTCCGCCTCAGAACAGGAAGGGCGGGCCGTTGCCGATGATGACGGAGCGGGTGGTGGCGACAGGTTTGGTCAGCCTGGCCTCCACGAAAATGCCGCGCAGCGGCTTGCCCGAAAGGGGATGCGCCGCAGTGAATTCGCCCGGCTGGGGATCGCCCACGAAGCCCACCTGCGTGCACCAGATGAGGGTGAGCGCGCAAGAATTGAGCGGCGTGCCGGGCTGGAAGTTCGCCATGTTGGCGTAGGGCACGAAGATCACGTCAGCCTTCCCGCTGATGGCCCGGGCAAGGGCGGAGGAGTCGAGCACCGAAATCTGCTGGTTGAGCACGGCGGCCGTATCCTTGAGGGGCTTCTCGTCATCCTGTGCGGTCTTGAGAGCGACGGCGGCGGTTACCCGCGCGGCGGTGGCATCCTTAGCCTGCTCCACGAGCGGCAAGAGGTCCGACGGGGCGGCAGCGGTCAAAGCAATCGGACCGCCCTGCACCAGCGCCGCCTTGAGCGACGCAAGCAGCGCGCTCCGTGCCTCGAAACCCGCAACTTAAGTCTTCACGCCTGCCATGTCGGCCTCAAGCTTTGTGGCGCGCTTGGCAGCCGCTGCCTGATCCTGTGTCACGGCGTCGAAGGTCTGCTGATCGGTCAGGCGGCCCTTCACAAGCTCCTGCAGCTTCGCATCCATGCCGCCCTTCGCGGCTTGTGCCTGCAGAACGTCATGCACCTTGGCCATGCGCTTCAGCTTGATCACCACAGCCTTGCGCCTGCGCTCACCTGCTGCGATTTCCTTGTCGATGGCGCCGATGACCGTCTTGATGCGTTCGTCCGCAGACTGAATATCGCGCGAAGCCTTGGCCTGCGCCGTGGCAGTGTCGGAGAGCGCCTGATTGGTCCGGCCCAGAGAGGCGCGCATCTCGGCGAGGTCATCCTCGACCTCTTTCACCATCTCGTGGCCCTGCGACAGCGACATGGGCACGCCCCACGCGGTGGAGAACATGAAATAGGCCGTCAGCACGCCATAGACGGCAAGCGCACACAGCGTGACCAGCATCAGCAACGCGCCCACACGCGTCTTGTCGAGGGCAGTGGCGGAAACCTTCAGACGGGTGGGCGGCTGAGGGACGCTTTCAATTTTCAGCTCAGGTTCCCTGCTCTCGGACTCGACCAGTCGGAGCGGCGCCGCACTGGCGCGCTGTGCCCGCGGCGGGCGATATGGCAGGCCGATCACCCGCAGAAGCTGACCTTCACGGATTGGCGCTGTCAGCACACGGGCCACGCCCGGCACGCTCAGGTATTGGCTCACGTCGTTGAGTGGGCTTACCACCACCAGCCGCAGCGGATAGCCCATGTTTGAAAACAGCGGCACGATGAGCTTGGTGGCGAGGCGTTCATCGCGCTGATCAACGATCACCGTATCGGGTTTCGTCTCGCGCGCCAGCGCCAGGGCCTGCTGCACATCGGATTCATAACGGATGTCGATCTCGCCCACATGGCGCGTGACGATGGCGCAGACTTCATCGGCAGCGGGGCCGACATAAAGCACGCGGCGGGCGGGCGCCGGCAAGGCCTTGTAAGACGTTCTGGCCTGGATCACGGGCATCAGCGGACCCTCGCTACAGCAGCGGCCCGCATGCGGTCGCTGGCGATGACGGTCATCGCCGGACACACAAACGGGAAATCGACTGTCACACGAGAAAGCATACGCAACGCACCCCACCAGACCGAAGTCAGGCCCAATCCCCGCAATAGCAAGGAATGGTTTCCACCGTCTTAAATTGATGATTTGTAAAGGATGCCGCGAAGTCTTACTCGGACAGCACCACGTCGGCCGAAGCGCGGATGCCATCGGGCACCGGCACGGAGGTGCCGCCATAGTTCGTGTTCAGCACCAGGCTCGGGCCGTTGTCGACGGTGAGCTTGTTGACGATGATGGCGGTGTAGGCGGACTGCTGGGCAACCGCAGCGGCAGGGTCAACCATCAGGTTGCCCTTTGGCAGGTAGATCGTACCCGTCAGGTTGAAGGCGTTGGAGGCGCGGATGTTGTGCACGCGGAGAACGGTGGACGACGGATCCTCGAAGAACAACAACCCCGCCATCACTCCATCCTCGGCGCCGGAAAGATCGATTGTCGCATTGTCGAAGAACTGGATGAGCGACAACAGGCCGGTCAGGTAGAAGGCGACGTTCTTGCCCTTGATCTTGGAGGTATCCTTGACGATGAACGGACCGTCCTTGATGATGTAGTTGCCTGGCGAGAAGGTCACGTTCGAGCCGTTCATCACGGTAATGCCACCGCAATACACACCAGGCGAGAGTGTGACGGTCTTCTTGTTGATGATGGTCATCGAATAGTTGCAAGCGCCGACTGTCGGACCCTTGCGGCTTGCGAGCGGGTCCGGCATGGGCGGACAATCGGTCAGCACGGGCGTTCCCGATGGTGCACCCTTGTTGAGCACACCGCCAGCCGAACACACGAGATCCGCCGTGATCGACGACCCCGTCGAGAGCGAAATGCCCTGAGAATTTGTGGAGTTGGAATAGACACTGCATCCCTTGCCTTCGAGATGCGCGTTCTTGGTCATCGAAAGCGCGCCCGCCCCCGTGGGCTTGAGCGCGATGACGCAGACTTTGGATTCACCGACCAGCTCGGCGCGCGCATCGACGACGATGGGAGTGATGTCGGCGCCGAGGAAGTGGGCAAAGAAGGGATGCCAGGCATCGCTCAAGGTCACCTGCACTGCGCCCTTGGCGCCGTCGACCGTGACACCTGTCGTCGTTGTCGTTGCGTCGGGCAGAGCGGTCGCGACATAGGTCCGGGCGATGGCTTCGATGGGCCCGCCGCCGGAAAGGGAGGCACTGGCCTTTGCAGCCGAGCCGGAGCCACTTGCCACCACGGAAAGTTCACGCGCTGCCGCAAGTGCCGCCGCATCGGCAGCAGACTGCAGCTTATTCTTCTTCATGGTGAAAACGGCAAAGTCACTGGCGACGCCGACAGCGCCGAGAAGCACGGGCGCACCGACAGCCATGGAAACGGCGACAGTGCCGTGGGTGGCGGCAAGCAGGCACGCGAACGCGCGGGCCGCGTTGCGCAGCTTGCTAATCACTGTTGCTATCGACTCGCCAATCGTCAAATGCCGATCTCCCGCAATTACCGGTAGTGCGCTTGTCCGCACGCGGCAACCCAATCCCGCATTCTCAGATAATGAGTTGTAAAATCACTTGGTTTTATTGGTTAAGAACCGGAAAATTCCGCTGACGGATTGGCAGGAGTTCCCACCTGTTTACCACAGCTGCAATTGCACCAATGCCGTTCAGGTCTCCGTAAGGCTGTCACGCCAATGTCCCGCCAAGCGGAGGGAAACACGTGGGAATCAAGGCGATCAAGATGGGTGTGGGGCGGCGCATCGGCGTTCTCGTCTCGACCGCCGTGGTCGTTGCGGTTGTCTGCGTGGCGGGCTTGCTCGCCGGATACCAGGCCTCGCAGAATGCTGCGCTGAAACGCAGTACCATCGAAGGCACGGCCTATGTGTTCGCATCAGCCGTGGCCGATCACATGGAAGACCGGCAGATCTATGAGATCCAGTCGGTCCTGCGTTCGGTCGAGCGCGTACCGGGTGTCATTTCCGTGTCCGTCTATGATTCAAACCGCAGGCAGATTGCCACGCTGGGCCAGCGCGCCGTGCTCAAGCAGCGTGAGGTCTCGACCGATCCGGGCTTCTGGGAGATGATGCGGACAGCCAGCATTCCCGTCTCGGTCAACATCATCAAGGCCGGCCAGCCGGTGGGCACGCTTGTCCTCGTCACCGACATCACCGATCTCCGGACGCGTTTCTTCAACACGCTGAGCGTCGTCTTTGCCGCCTCGCTGGTGGCTGCGGCCCTCGGCTTCATCCTTTCGGTGCCGCTGCAACGCGCCATCGCCAACCCGATCCGTAAGCTCACCGCCTCGATGCTCCGCATCAAGGAGAACCGCGAGTACGACACCGATCTCGCCGCCGAGAGCGACGATGAGACGGGCGTGATGGTGGACGCCTTCAACAGCCTCATCTCCGACATCCGCTTCCGCGATCATTCACTGCAGCGGCTCGCGTATTTCGATCCTCTCACCGGATTGCCCAACCGCACGAACTTTCAGCGCACCCTTCAGGAAAAGCTGGAAGCCTCTGGCAAGGAAGGAAAAAACCTCGGCGTCGTGCTCTTCAACATCGATGCCTTCCACACCTTCAACGATGCCCTCGGCCATTCGATCGGCGATGCCGTTCTGATGAACGTCGCCGCCATCGTGAAGGAGGAAGCCAATGATGCCATCCTCGTGGCGCGTGTCGGCGGCGACGAATTCGCCGTCATCGTCGAAGAAGACGGAACGGGCAAACCGACGGAGCACCTCATCGCCCGCGTGCAGTCGGCATTCTACAAGCCGGTCCTCATCCTCGACGTCGAACTGCATGTGACGATTTCGGCGGGCGCTACCATCATGCCGCGCGACAGCGACAGCGTGGGCGACGCCATGCGCCACATCGATCTCGCCAGCAACGCCGCGAAGAAGCAGGGCGCTGGCCGCGCCGCCTTCTTCACGCCGGACATGGACGACGTCGTCAAGCGCGAGACCGAACTGAGCCAGGCACTCCGCACCGCAATCAGCAACAACGAACTCGAGGTGCACTATCAGCCGCTCTATCACGTATCGACCGGCAAGGTGACGGGCTTCGAAGCCCTGCTGCGCTGGACGCATCCCGTGAGCGGCCCCATCCCGCCCTCCATCTTCATTCCGATTGCCGAGCGCAACGGCCTGATCAACGGCATCGGCGAATGGGTGATGGAAGAAAGCTGCCGCCAGGCCAAGGCGTGGATCGACGAAGGTTTCGAGCCACGCAGCGTGGCGGTCAACGTCTCGCCCGCACAGATGCTGCAATCTGGCTTCGTGCGCAAGGTCGGGCAATGCCTGCAGCGCACCGGTCTCAGCCCGGACCTGCTCTGCATCGAATTAACCGAAAGCCTCTTCCTCGGCCGCTCGCTTGCCTCCGTGAGAAGCGTGCTCGACGAGGTCCGCGCCTTGGGCGTGGCACTTGCGCTCGACGACTTCGGCACCGGCTATTCGTCGCTGGCCTATCTCTCGCAACTGCCCTTCGACAAGCTGAAGATCGACCAGTCCTTCGTGAACGGCGCCCACACCTCGGCCCGCCGCCGCGAGATGCTGCGCTCGATCATCGACATGGCCCACTCGCTCGGCATGCGTGTTGTCGCCGAAGGTGCGGAGGATGAAGGCGAAGTGGCGCTGCTGAAGGCGCTCCGTGCCGACGAGATCCAGGGCTTCTTCCTCAGCCGCCCGCAGAAACCCGAACACATCGCCTCGAGCATCGCCAAAATCGAAGCTGGCACCATCAAGGCGTCCGCCTGACGGACCTCAGTCCTCGGCGATATCCTCGTTCCAAAGGGCCGGCTTCTCGCGGATGAAGCGCGCCATCAGGTCAATGCAGTCGGCATCGTTGACCACGATCACCTCGACGCCCTTCGAGCGGAGGAAGTCTTCGTTGCCGCCGAAGTTCCTGTTCTCGCCCACCACCACGCGCGGAATGCCGAACTGGATGATGGTGCCAGTGCACATCATGCAGGGGCTGAGCGAGGTGTAGAGCGTCGTATCCTTGTAGGTCTTCTGGCGTCCCGCCTTGCGCAGCGCATCCATCTCCCCGTGGGCGATGGGGTCGCCGCCCTGCACACGTTGGTTGCGGCCCTGGGAAACGAGAGTCCCGCCCCGCGCCAGCACTGAGCCGATGGGGCAGCCGCCTTCGTCATACCCGGCCTTCGCTTCCTCATAAGCAATGCGCAGGAATTTCTTGTCGGTTTCGCTCAGCATGTTGCGGCTCCCTGTTTATTTCGCAGCCTTGCAGATTTTTGCGCGTTTGCAAGACGCTGCAGCAGCCAGCCGTTGTGCACAGCCGCGGAGCGGACTAGACCTGACCATGTCACGGATCTGCGTCCTTATCTGCACATTTGACCGCCACGAGATGCTCGCGAGACTGTTGGCGGCACTCCTGCCCCAAGCCACCGCCTGTGGGGCAACCGTGGTGATCGCCGACAACGGCACGGTTTCGGCGCAGGCCGTCGTGGACCGGTTCCGGGGGCAGATGGACATCATCTACACCCGTCTCCCCGAGCCCGGGCTGGTGAACGCCCGCAACACGACCTTGCGCCTCGCCCTGCCGCTCCATCCGGACTATCTGGTCTTCATCGATGATGACGAGCTGCCGGAGGGGGATTGGCTCGACACGCTCGTCCAAACGCTGGAAAGCAGTGGCGGGGATTTTGCAACGGGCCCGGTCCTGCCGCACTTTTCCGAGCCGCCACCGGCCTGGGTTGCCGGCAGCAGATTCTTCGATGTTGATGCCGATTGCCTCGGCACCTCGAATCTCGCCATCCGCACGGCGTCGCTGCCGGGAGACGAGCGGGAGTGGTTCAACCCGCTCTTCAATTTCACCGGCGGCGAAGACCCCGAACTCCTCAGGCGCATGCTCGCAAAGGGCGCGCTTCATGTGATCGCCGAAGGCGCGGTCGTCCACGAAAACGTACCGCCCGAACGTCTCCGGCGGCGCTACATCTGGCGGCGCGGGCTGCGTGATGGTGTTGTCACCGCAATGATCCTGCGCCTGCGCCATCCCGTGCGCATGTCCTTCCTCCTGCATCTGTCAGGTGCGATGCTCGGGAAGACTGGTTACGCCCTCAATCACATGTTCTGGAGTTGGGCAGAACCCTGGCGGGTCATCGCAGCCATTGCGGACCTCGCAGCCGTGGCGGGCCTTGTGGCCGCTGCCCTCGGCCTCCGCCCCACCTTCTACGGGTGGAAAAGCAAGACCCGGTAAAGCACGATCACAGGTGCCGTAGCGCTCCGCAACCGGGGGCTGAGTGTGGTCAGTTCTGGGCAGGAATGCAGTGCCACCATGCGCCCGGTCCGGCTGCGGTGTCGGAGGTCTTGCATCTCCGCCCCGGCCGGCCGGATGCTTTCTCATTCCTTTCAGACGGTTACCTGGACAATGACAACCTACGACCTGGTGGTGATCGGCAGCGGACCTGCCGGACGCAGAGCGGCTGTGCAAGCCGCGAAATTCGGCAAGAAGGTTCTCGTCGTCGAACGAGGGCGGCGCCTCGGCGGCGTCTCGGTCCACACCGGCACGATCCCGTCCAAGACGCTGCGGGAAACCGTGCTCAACCTCTCGGGCTGGCGCGAGCGTGGCTTCTACGGCCAGAGCCACCGCGCCAAGGAAGAGATCTCTGCCTCCGATCTGATGTCCCGGCTGCACAAGGTGCTCGACTACGAAGTCGAGGTGCTGCAGCACCAGTTCCTGCGGAACGGCATCCACCGCATATGTGCGGCGGCCCATTTCCTTTCGCCCAACAAGCTGGCGCTCACCACGGAGAACGGGGAGACAACCGAAATCCTCTTTGCCCGCGCGGTGATCGCCGTGGGCACGAAGCCGTCCCGTCCCGATAACGTGCCCTTTGACGGAAAGCAGATTCTCGACAGCGACGAGATCATCGATATCAAGTACCTGCCGCGCGCCCTCACCGTCATCGGCGCCGGCGTGATCGGCGTCGAATATGCCACCATCTTTTCCGCCCTCGACATCCGCGTGACGCTGATCGACCAGCGCACCACCTTCCTTGATTTCGTCGACCGCGAGATCATCGGCGACTTCTCTCACCAACTGCGCGACCGGGGCATCACCCTGCGTCTTGGCTGCGAGGTGAAGGACATCCGCAAGAAGGGCGCCAACGTCGAGGTCACGCTCACCGACGGCCGCCAGATTCTCTCGGACATGGTGCTCCATGCCGCAGGCCGCACCACCAACATCGCCGGCCTCGATCTTGACCGCGCCGGCATCACGGTGGACGAGCGCGGCCGCATTCCTGTGAATCCGCAGACATTGCAGACAAGCCAGCCCAACATTTATGCGGCGGGCGACATCATCGGCTTCCCGAGCCTCGCCTCCACCTCGATGGAACAGGGCCGCATCGCCGCCTGCCATGCCTTCAACATGGCGCTGCCGCCAGTGCCGGAATGCTTCCCCTACGGCGTCTACACCGTGCCGGAAATCTCCTACGTCGGCCTCACCGAAGAACAGGTGCAGACTGCAGGCATCGCTTATGAATGCGGCGTGTGCCGCCTGCGCGAAACCTCGCGCGGCCACATCATGGGCGTCAATTCGGGCTTCCTGAAACTCATCTTCGCGCTGAAGACGAAGCGCCTGCTTGGCGCGCACATCGTGGGCGAAGGGGCAACCGAACTCATCCACATCGGACAGGCCGTAATCAATCTCGGCGGCACGGTGGATTATTTCGTCAACAACACATTCAACTATCCGACCCTTGCCGAGGCCTACAAGATCGCCGGTCTCGATGCCTGGAACCGGATGAATGCCAATGCCGAATTCATCCACATGACGCCCCTGCCGCACGAGCCCCACGCCACAGACACGCCAGAGGATGATGAAGGCCCGGAACTGGAGAAGATTCCGGCCTGAGGTTTCAGGTCAGGCGTTTCTTCTCCGGATCGGATCGCAACATATCAAGAAGGCCCGTCAACTCCTTGCCGACGCTTCGCGGCGCGACGAGGACCGACTCAGCCGTGACGATCACGGCCACATCGCACATGCCCACCACGGCCACATGCTGCGCCTCGCTGATGACGAGCGCGCCCTCGGTGAGATGCAGCGTCGCCGGACCGGTCACGGCATTGCCCTTGCTGTCCTTGCCGCGATGCTCCCACACGGCATTCCACGTTCCCATGTCCGACCAGCGGTAGCTCACCGGCTTGCAGGCCCCGCGGCGCGAGTGTTCCAGCACTGCGTAGTCGATGGAGAGATCGGGTGCCCGGGCGAAGGCGTCCTCATCCGGCATAAAGAACTTGTTACCCTCCAACTCGCTCACCTGCATCTGCGCCACTGCCTCTCGCACCGCCGTTGATATCGCGGGCTGAAGTGCCGCCAGTTCCTCTTGCATCACGCAGGCACGGAACATGAAGTTGCCGGAGTTCCACAGACAGCCCCTGCCAAGCAGGGAAAGCGCTACGTCGGGTGCGGGTTTTTCGATGAAGCGTGCAATAGCATAGAGTCCATCAGCCTGCGGCCCGCCTTTTTCAATGTAGCCATAGCCGCTGTGCGGACTGTCGGGCGTGACACCGAAGGTGATGATGTGACCGCCTGCTGCGCCGCCAGCACAGTCGCGCACGGCCTGCCGGAACGCCGCCCCGTCCGCGATGAAGTGGTCCGACGCCAGCACCAGCATCAAAGCATCCGGCGTGGCACAGGCTTCGAGCGCCAGTGCGATGGCGGGCGCGGTGTTGCGGCGGCACGGTTCCAGCAGAACGGTTCCCCGCATGCCTGCCGCTCCCAGGCTCCGGAGCACATGCGGCGCCAGCGCGTCCGCCGTGACGACCACCGGGTCCGCAAACAGCGACGGATCTGCGATCCGCTGCAGGGTCAGGTCGAACAGGCTCCTGCCATCGAAGAGCGGCAGGAACTGCTTCGGCATGGCCTCCCGCGAGGCAGGCCATAGCCGCGAGCCCGCGCCGCCACACAGGATGACGGGAATGATTTTCTCGGCCGTGGCGTCCCCATTCATTGCTTATTGGCCAATGAGCTCAGCTGCCCCGTAAGTGGCGAATCCCTCTCGACAGAAAACGGAATCCGCAACGATGTCTGCCAGGTTCGGGACCAGTGGGCTGCGTGGCCTCGCCACCGAATTGACCGATGGAACAGCAATGCTTTTTTCCAGGGCATTCGCGCGCCATCTGTTGCACCAGGGCGATGCCGTGCCCGGCCTGCAGGTTCTTGTGGGCGGAGATTTGCGCGAGTCCAGTCCGGTCATCATGTTTCATGTCTGCGCCGGGCTCCAGGCAGAAGGTCTGGTGCCGGTCGATTGCGGTGCCATTCCGACCCCTGCCCTTGCCTATGCCGCGATGTCCCGCGGACTCCCCGCCGTCATGGTCACGGGCTCTCACATTCCGGCAGAACGGAACGGCTTGAAGTTCTATCGGGCCCGCGGGGAAATCAGCAAATCAGATGAAACCTCCATCGCCTTCCTGACACAGGATGCCGATTTTGCCGCACCCCCAACCCCATCCGACCTGGTCGAGGCCCGCGAGGGGCTGGGCGAGGCCTTCGTCGCCCGGCTTACCCGCTGTTTCGCGGGCAGGCCTCTGACCGGTCTGCGGGTCGGCGTCTACGAGCACAGCACCGTGGCGCGGGACTTGCTCCTCCGCATGATCGGCGACCTGGGCGCCACTCCTGTTCCGCTCGGACGATCCGAAATGTTCATCGCGCTGGATACCGAAGCGGTCGAACCCGGCGTGCTGCAAACCCTGAAGTCGTGGATCAGGGAGCACCGGCTCGACGCAATCGTGAGCGCCGACGGCGACGGCGACCGCCCGTTGCTGATCGATGAAGCGGGAAAGCTGCTGCGCGGCGACGTGATCGGCCTTCTCACCGCGCAATTTCTTCGAGCCGGGGCGGTGGTGACTCCTCTTTCATCCAACTCCGCACTCGAACAGCGCCTGCGTGTGCCGGTGCTCCGTACATCCATCGGATCGCCTTTCGTGATTGCCGGGATGGAGGCTTTGAGGCGCAGCGGACACCGAGGCATTCTCGGCTTCGAAGCGAATGGCGGCGTTCTGCTGGGCGACGACGTGAAGCTTGCAGGCGGAACGCTCTCTGCCCTCCCCACCCGCGACTGCTTCCTGCCGCTGGCCGCGGTGCTGAGCCTTGCCGCCGCAAAGGGCTGCGCCCTCTCCGCGCTCGTCAGCGAACTTGCACTTCCAATCACGGCGACCGCCAAGATCGAAGGGCTGCCGCAGGAAAGCCTGCGCGCCTGCATGGATGCCCTGAACACCGACGATTGCGAGGTCGCCGAGGTCCTGCAACCGCTCGGAACCGTCGCCACCCTCGACCGCACCGACGGCATCCGCGCCGTGATGACGAATGGCATCATCGTCTTCCTTCGCCCTTCCGGCAACGAGCCGGCGCTCCGCGTCTACGTGGAGGCAGAGAGCGAAGCCGAGGCACAGGACCTGCTCGTGCGCACCGCCGCGCTGGTGAGAGACCATCTCGCCCACAAGACCAACTGCTGACATGGGGTCCGCTGTGGTGTTGGCGTGTGTGATTGCCGCAGCTTGGCTCGCGCTCCTGATCTACAATTTCTTCGAGGGCGAAACACTGCTCCGCGATCTCATCGATGAGGTCCGCCTCAGCCGCACCAGCCTCACGGCTCTCGATAAGACCTGGGCTCGCAATCCTGAAAAGTCGGACGTGATCGTCAGCCTCAGCACCATCCCCAGCCGCCTGCCCCACATCGCGCCGACACTCAAGAGCCTGTTGCGCCAAAGCCGCGCGCCAAAGCGGATCGTCCTCAACCTGCCTGCCTACAGCCTGCGGGAGAAAACGGACTACATGGTGCCCGATTTTCTCAAGGCGCTCTCCGCCGTCGAGGTGATCCGTTGCGATGACCTCGGGCCTGCAACGAAACTGACACCGACCCTGCTCCGCGAGACACCCAGTCAGGCCATCATCGTGGTGGACGACGACCGCATCTATCCGCCCACACTCGTTGCAGAACTGGAGGATGCCGCTGCGGCAGCCCCGGACACGGCCTTTGCCATGTGCGGGTGGATCGTTCCCCCTGACCTCATCGACCGGCCCACCACCGTCTGGTCGAACCTGATGCTGAAGGCACCCGTGCCGCTGCGCGCCCGGCGACTGCGAAAGCCCGTGGCAATCGACATCCTGATGGAGTTTGCGGGCTACATCGTGCGGCCCCGCTTCTTCGATGTGGCGGCGATCCAGAATTATGCGGCGTCACCTCCCGAAGCCTTTTACGTTGATGATGTCTGGTTCAGCGCCCATTGCAGGGCGGCGAAGGTGGTCCTTCCCGCCCGGCGTTACAATTATCAGCCAAAGCTGCGACGCGCCTTCTACGAGCGTACCAGTCTCGCCGTCATCAACCGGGGACCCGGTGGTGACGAGCGGCGGAACAACACCCTCATCATAAAGAAATTTGCAGATAAGTGGCGCGTCGGGGGAAAACGGTAGTCCCTTTTCGCGCGGCAGGACGCAGTGCTACGCATCATCGACCGTTATGTCATGCGGCATGTCCTGGGTGTCATGCTTGCAACCATCGCGACCGGCGTCCTCGTCCTCTGTCTGGCGCGGATGTTGATCGTCGTGCAGTCGGGGGCAAGCTTCGCCCACAATTTCCCGCTGGTGATGAAGCTCACCGTACTTTTCGTGCCGCACTACCTGGGCTTCATGCTGCCGCTTTCGCTGTTCTGGGCCAGCTACACGGTGGTGCGCAGGCTTTCTCTCAACGCGGAACTGACCACGCTGTTGGCGAGCGGCGTCAGCCTCACCCGCTTCACCCTGCCCTTGCTGCTAATGGGCGTGATCGTGACGGTGGGCAACGCCGGCATCCTCGGCTGGGCGGAGCCATGGGGGCGCTATCTCTACCGCGAGATCGAGTTCCAGGTGGAGAATGTCTCGCCCTACCTGGCCGCAACCGAAGGCGAGTTCATCAAGGTGGGCGGGCAGACGCTGCTCGTCGAACACATCGACCAATCCGCCGGGACTTTCAGCAAGATCTTCCTCTACGAGCCCAAGACCGGCGGCGGCTCCACCGAGATCCTGGCCGAGAGCGGCAACATCCTCGTGGATGGTGGCCGCGTCGCCCTCTTGCTGCGGAACGGCACACAGCTGAAGCTCAAGCCGCAAGGCACCGGGCGTGAACCGGCGCCCGAGTCCCTCGATTTCGAAACCATGATCTTTCCCCTCTCCTCTACAGAGAAACCCTTCCGCGCCATGGGTGACGACGAGCAGGAATACTCATTGCTCGGTCTTTACCGCCTTGCGGACACGCCGCCTGCCGGAACCAGCCCGGCTGAAATGATCTCGGAACTGCATCGCAAGCTGGTCATCATTCTCTCCAGCCTGTTCCTGCCTCTGTTGGCCACCGCCTTCGCCCGCACCAACGCCCGAGGCCGAAATGCCGTGCAGGGGGTGATCAGCTTCACTTTCCTCATCGCCTATTATCAGGTGGTGCAGTTCGGCTCGATCCTGACCAACATGGGGCTATCGCCAGCGCTCACCGTGTGGCCGGTCTTCCTTCTGCTGCTGGTGGCCGCGCTCAGCCTTCTTGCCGTGCAGGATCTGCGCGCGGGCACACCGGTGGAGAGAGTGGTATTCGCAATCAACAGCGTGATGGAGAACGTGGTGACATGGTTCAGGCCGGCACCCCCTCGCCGGCGGCGGCGGCGCCTTCCCCGGCGGAGGCGGAGCAGCAACGCGATCTAGAGATCACCGAGTGCCTTGAGCCGGGGCCAGATCACCGGACGGGCCGTCGCAAACATCTCCGGCGTATCGATCTCCGACCAGGCGAGATCGCGGACATAGGCGGCGGTCATCCGGTGAACGGAGAGCAGCGCCATGAGATGGCTTTCATAGGCTTCATACGGCTTGGCCATGAGCTGCGCATCGATCCCTTCGAGCAAGGCCATCCGCAACGCCGGACCAAGCTTGATGATGCCGACGTGCTCGCCCAGGGGCGGAACGGTCAGGTCTGCCAGATGCTTCGAGAAATGCCGGAGACGCCCTTCCCAGCCCGACCAGACATAGTATTCGTCGCCCGAGCCTGTCGGCCCCGAAACAAGAGCGGCATTGTTGCAGGACTCGGCCAACAGCGCATCGAGCCCCCGCCCCTCGTAGAGAATATCGGAATCGAGCACCAGCAATGGCGCCTTCACCGCCAGGAGGCCACAGCGCAGGCTTTCGAGCGAGCCCAGATATTCGAAGTTCGGGTTGTGCACGCAGCGTAACCCGTCGCGCCCGGCGGCAAAGGCGTCGTACAGATCGGCGCGGTAGCCGGTGACGATCACGATGTCGCTCACGCCACGGGCCTGCATCTGGCGGATGGAGCGACTGACCAGCGCCTCACCGCCGACGTCGACCAGCCCCTTGGGGAGCGCCCCGCCCGCGCCAGCGAGTCGCGTGCCCCGCCCCGCTGCCAGAATAACCGCCCTCGATATCGCCATGCTCACCGTCTCCGCCAAGACTTGCAGGAGACGTGCCATCAGTCGGGCCTATCTGCACATAAACAGGGACACCGAGCAGCCTGCGGAAGGCCATGAGGAAAGTGAGGAAGGCAAAAATGACGATGATCTCCAGTCCACTGAACACCGTGCGCCAGATGAAGAAGAAGGCGTCCGGCAGAACCTTTCCGCTGAAATAGACGATGCCGAAGAGCAGGCTGAGCCAGAACACCCGGTGCGCCATACGGGGCAGCGGCCTGAGGCGTGGCGACAGGGGCAGGCCGTTGTCATCGCCTTGCTTCAGAAGCGCAGCGACCAGCAGCCCGGCCAGCGTGATGCCGATGGCATGGCCAAAGAACAGCATGTAGCTGCCCACGTCGTGCATCTCAGGGGCGATGTCGCCGGTGTACTGGCTGAGCACGATCATGCCTGCCAGAGCGGTCATCTCGCTGGCAAGGAAAGCACCGATGGCCGCTATCCTCCACCCGCGATGGCGGGTGAACGCCAGCACGTGCTGCAGCAGCACCGCCGCCGCCTGGATGATCCCGATCACCAGGCAAAGCGCCGAGATGATCATGGCGACGGCGAAAGGTTTGCTTATGAGCGGATCAGTCAATAGCCGGCTCACGGTCGGCGGTGCTTCGATGTACTGCCGCGTCTTGAGCACGATTCCCGCCAGATGAGCCGCAACAATGGCGCCCCCCGCTGTGCAACTTCCGAGCAGTATGGGAACCTGCCGCAGCTCCCACTTCCAATAAAAACTTATTCGCACATTACTTATCTAGATTAATGAATATTGAATTGCCGAGTATTCCCATACTGTCTATTGCAGCGTTGAAAATTGCAATATCTCCGGAGGAAAAATGATCCGCACCGCCATTGTCGGTCTCGGCAATTGTGCAAGTTCACTTGTGCAGAGCATCCATTACTGCAGAAGCATGGGCGATGCCGCGATCGGCGTCCCCTTTCCGGTGCTTGGCGGATACACACCCGCGGACATCGAGATCGTTGCCGCCTTCGATGTCGATGAACGGAAGGTCGGCCGGCCGGTGAACGAGGCAGTCCTTGCAGCACCCAACTGCACCGCCGTGTTTGCCCGTGATCTTCCGGCAACACCGGCCCAGGTCCATCGCGGACCCAATCTCGACGGCGTCACCGCCTTCATGCGCAACCAACCGCCACACCGCAGCTTTGTTGCCAGCATGGCGCCGGAACTTTCTGCGCAGCAGGTGACGGAGGTTTTGAAATCGTCCTACGCCGAAGTTGTGATCAGCTTCCTGCCCGTGGGCTCGCAGGAGGCAAGCGAGTTCTATGCCACCTGCGCGCTGGATGCGGGCGCGGCCTTCGTCAACGCCATTCCCGTTTTCCTAGCCAGCAATCCGAAATGGGCGGCGGCTTTTGCGAAGCGTCACCTTCCCATCCTCGGCGACGACTTCAAGGCGCAGATCGGCGCCACCATCGTCCACCGCACGCTGGCCAAGCTCTTCGACCTGCGCGGCGCGAAGCTTGACCGCTCGTACCAGCTCAACGTGGGCGGCAATACCGACTTCCTCAACATGATGGATTCCAACCGCCTCACCCAGAAGCGGCACTCCAAGACGGAAGCGGTGCAGTCCATCCTCGACGCCCGCCTTGAGGACGAGAACGTGCGCATCGGCCCATCCGACTATGTACCGTGGCTCAACGACCAAAAGGTGGGCTACGTGCGGCTCGAGGGCCGGATCCTGGGCGGCGTCCCCATGAACCTCGAGGTCCGCCTGCAGGTGGAGGACTCGCCAAATGCAGCCGCCATGGCCCTCTCGGCCATCCGCTGCGCCCGCATCGCGCTGGACCGCAAGCTCGAAGGCGCGGTGCCGGATGCCTCGGCGTTCCTGTTCAAGCATCCGCCGAAACAGATCGAGGACAGCGAGGCCTACGACCGTCTGCTCGCCTTCGCCAATCATTAGGACCGGCAAGGCATGGCGACGGGGCACGCGATCATCACCGGCGGCAGCAGCGGCATCGGCCTGGCGACGGCCAAGCTTCTCGCCACGCGCGGCGTGTCGATCAGCCTCATTGCGCGGAATGTGGAGCGGCTGAAGGAGGCGCAATCCGCCGTGGCCGAACTTGCGGCAGCGGGCGCACGCATCGGCATCTTCCCCTGTGACGTGCGCGATCCCGAAGGCCTGCGCATTGTCGTCGATGAATGCATCGCCGCCTTGGGCCCGCCCACCTGGGCGATTGCGTCGGCCGGCATCGTCCGTCCCGGCACGTTCCTCGGCCAATCGATTGCCGCGCATGAAGAGCAGCTCCAGACCAACTATCTGGGATCGCTCTACTTCGCCAAGGCCGTGACTCCCGCAATGGCGGAGAAGCGGAGCGGCCGACTCGTCTTCATTGCCTCGGGTGCGGCCTTCATCGGTCTTTTCGGTTACGGCTCTTATGGCCCGTCGAAATTCGCGGTGCGGGCGCTCGCCGAAACCCTGCGCGTGGAACTGAAGGCCCATGGCGTCGGCGTCAGCCTCGTCTGCCCGGGTGATACGGATACGCCGCAATACGCCGAGGAACTACTCACCCGGCCCAAGGTGACGAGCAAGCTCGCCGATAGTGGCCACATCCTCACCGCCGAGGCCGTGGCGGAAAAGCTCGTCCGGGCAGCGGAGAGCGGCAGGTTCCTCGTCACCTACGGCTGGCAGCTGCAGGTGCTGGGCCGCACCCACAGCCTGATTGCGCCGCTCGTCCGCTCCTATCAGGACTGGCTCGTCTCGCGCTTCGGCGGCGACGCGTGATGGACGACCTCCGTCTCCTTACGGTCATCGCGGGTGGGGCCTGGCTTGCGGGCTGCGTTTTGTTGGGGGTCCTGTCGCTGTTGCCGAACACCCGCTCTCGCGTGAAGGAATTGTGGCCGCTGATGGTCTCCGAAGCGGCGATCCTCGGAGCAGGCACGCTGCTCTGGCTTCTCCCCCACAGCCTGCTGGTGGTTCCCCTGCTGCTGGCGGCAGCGCGCTTCGGTTTCGAGAGCGGCAAGGTGAATGGTGGGCAGGACAGTTCCTTCGCTGGGGCCATCACTGCACTTAGCCTCGCGTTGGCAGCGATGTTGGTCTGGATCACCTCATCGACGCTCATGCTGTTTTTTCTTTTCTTGGGAATGCTGACGGGAATCGTCATCGGCTTCTCCATGTCATCAAAACCGCTGTCCCGGCTCTTCCGCACCCTCCTCTTCCCGACCCTGCCCTTCCTGCTTTTCGTCCTCGCCGCCACCAAGCCGGACACAGGTACGGTCTTCATCCTTTCGCTCCTCATCGTCGAAGTCTTCGACAGTTTTGCCCTGCTGGGCGGCAAGCTGTTCGGCCGTCACCTCATGGTGCCCAAGCTGAGTCCGAAGAAAACCTGGGAGGGATTTGGCGTGGGTCTTGCCGCCGCCCTGCTTGCTGGCGCCGCGCTTTCGATGATGACCATCCTTCCCGCCCCAACCGTCATGGCAATCGCCCTTGTCTCGACCATCGCGGCCGTCGCAGGCGATCTTCTGGCCTCCGCCGCCAAGCGGCGCGCCGGGGTGAAGGACTATCCCGCGCTCCTCAGGAGCCAGGGCGGACTGCTCGACATCTATGACGCCTGGATCGTGGCGGCACCCGCCGCCGTCTTCACCGTTCTGGTACTGGGATGACGCAGGCCACACCGCCGCGCGCAACACTCGCCCATCTGCGGTATCCGGCCTGCCTTGTGGCCCTCGGGTTCGGCGCAGGCTTGAGCCCGGTGTGGCCGGGCACGGTGGGCGCTGCCCTTGCCTTCCCGCTGTTCCTGTTCATGCAAAGCTGGTCTCCGGCGGCAAGCACTACCGTGCTCACGGTTTTGGCGATGATCGGCACTATCGCTTGCGGCCGCGCCTGCCGCATCCTCGGTGCGCAGGATCACCCGCAAGTGGTGTGGGATGAAACGGTGGGCCAGCTCCTGGTGCTTCTGGCCGTGCCTGAAAGCTGGCCATGGTGGCTTGCCGCCTTCATCGCCTTCCGCGTCTTCGACATCGTGAAGCCCTGGCCGGTGCGGTTGGCGGATGTCTATGCCACCGGGGGTGCGGCAGTGATGCTGGACGATTGCATTGCGGCATTTCAATCGATCATGCTGCTCCGGCTGATCCACGGCTTTACGGGCTGAACGAGTCGGAAACCAGTTCGCCCGTCGCCCATGAGCGGCCCCACACATCTACCTTCGCGACCTTGGGCATGCTGCCCTCGCCCTCCAGATGAAGGAAGGCGGAGATCAGCTGCACCTCCTGTCCGCGGAGCTTGGCTTCAAGGCGCGGCCTGCCATTGACCACCCGCAGCACGGCGCTGCGATCGGGATAGGGGCGGATGATGATGCGGAAGGCATTGGCCTCACCGGGCATGGGCTTGGCGACCACGCCGAACGCGAACCTGTCCTCGGCGAAGCTGAGGTTCTTCTTTTCGCCGTTGTCGTTGTAGCGCCGCCAGTAGACCTTGATGGGTTCTCTGCGGGAGAGCTTTCCCGCCGCATCCATGTTGGCGGCATAGACGATGGTGTTGGAATTCATCGAGCGTTGCAGGAAGAAAACCTGATTGGGCTCCTGCGGGACCGGATAGCCGAAGCTGCCGGGTTCACCTGCGCTGGCCCCCACCAGTTCTCCAAGCATCGCGGCCATCAGGACGAAGGACCGCCACCACATCACCCGTCTCCTCTCCGCGCCGCATTGAAGCGCTTCAGCAGGCCGCGGGCCCGCCAGAAGCGCTGCAGCGCCGTGACGTGGCAGAGGACCGCCATCAGCCACAGACCTGCGCCCATGAAATCGACATAGGGATCGATGCGAGCGCCAGCGACGCCGTTCACGATCAGCAGCAGGCAGAGGAAGATGATCCGTTCCTGCCGCTCGAACAGATCGGGCCAGTCGGTGTTGCTGACCGGCATCTCGATCGCCGTGCGGGCCTTGGCATAGCTGGTGAGATAGGCCCCCGACAGAACAGCAAAGGCCGCGGCCCAGTGGCCGGTCGTCTGCGCCACCGCGGCGAGCACGAAGAGTTCCTGATAGCGGTCCACCATGGCGTCGAGATAGCCGCCGAAGTGGGAGGACTCGCCCCTGAGCCGCGCCACCGCGCCATCGAGAGAGTCGGCGGAGAAGGCGAAAAGCAATGTAATGCCGAACCACAAGGTGGACCCGTGGTAGACAAAGGCAAGGGAGAGAAGCGCCACAAGCAGCAGACCCGCCAGCGTCACCTGATTGGCGGTCATCACCCTGGCGACGGGCCGCGCCAGCCCTTCCCACAGGGGATCGATGTGGCGCTTGAACAGACCGTCAATCATGGCGCGACGCCTCAGACATGAAAAAGGAATGGAACCACGGCGCGGTGCGGCGATAGGCATCCAGGAAGAGCTGGAAGCGCCGCTTGAAATAGGCCTTGCGCGCCGCGTCGGGGCGGAACACCGCTTCCTCCCGTGCGCCGAGCGAGGCAGCGGCTGTCCAGGGATCGGCAAAGACTCCAAGTTGGGCGCCCGCAATCGCCGCCACGCCCTGCACCCCTGCAAAGCGCGCCTCCGGACCGATGGACAATTCCGTGCCGAGACAATCGGCGAGCGCCTGACACAAGGCGCGGTTCTGGGTGGCGCCACCCACCACACGGAGGCGTTTGCCCCGCTGCGCCCCCTTCTGCTGCACGACCGAGCCGTAGGCCCAGCGCGTATTCAGCGCCACGCCTTCGATCACAGCCTGCGCAAGGCTGCGCGGATCATGCATCAGCGAGAGACCGAGAAACGCGCCGCGCAGGCGCTCATCGTCGGCCGGCACGCGCTCGCCCGCCAGCCATGGCAGGAAGAGCGGCGGCGGCGCGGCTCCGGGGTCCGCCTGAAAGAGACGCGTCTGCGCCTCGCCGTTGGCCAAGCTGTCATACCAGTCGAGGCAGGAGCCTGCGCTCTCCTGCGTAGCGATCAGCAGCGGCCGATTGCCGATCGGGCTGAGGATGGTGGCATAGCCTTCGCTCGCTTTCAGGCGGCGCGAGGAAAAGAAGCCGCCGATCCACGAACTGGTGCCGAGCGAAAGATGGAGTGCACCATCCGCCACCTGCCCGCTGCCCAGTGCCGCGGCACAGACATCACCGCAGCCGGCGATCACCGGAAGGTCCTGCGGCAGGCCAAGATCGCTTGCCGCTGCCACGGTCAATCCGCCAACCTCCGCATCGCCCGGCATGATCTCCGGCAGCAGCGCCTCAGAGAGACCGAAGCGCTGCATGAGAAAAGGCGACCAGCGGCATCGGCCGGGCCGCGTGTCCATCATCCAGGTGAGGTTGGCGGAATCGGCCGTGGTGACGAAGCGGCCACAGGCGCGGTGGATCAGCCAATCCTTGACGTCGAGCAGCTTGTGGGTGCGGCTCCAGATGGCGGGTTCGTTCTCCCTGATCCACATCATCTTGCCGGGCGGGTCCATGCCGTTGAGCGAGGGCGCACCGTTGGTCAGCCAGAGCGAGCTCAGAAGCTTGAAGGCGCCATAGCCCAGCACCGAAGGGAAGCCGCCCATCGCCCGCCGTGTGACGGCGGAAGCGCGCTTGTCGAGCCAGATCAGGCAGGGCCGCAACGGCGTTCCCTCTGCATCGACGGGCACGACACCGCAAAGCTGCGCTGCCATGACCAGCGCCGCCGCCCGGTTGGGGAGATCGCTTGCCGTCTGGCGCAGTTCGGCAAGGGCGGCCCGCAACGCACGCCACCAGTCCAGGGGGTCCTGCTCGGCCTTGCCCGGCCCCGCAAAGCGGGTGGGATAGGATTGCACCGCAACGGCTTCGATCGAGAGGTCAGGACGGACGAGGCCAACCCTGAGGCCCGTCGTCCCGACATCGACGGCCACGATCACATCACGCTTGCTGAACACCATGGGCAGAGGCTCTAGTTTGAGCTAAGCTAATTTGCCAATTTGGCATCTCAGGCCGTTGAAACACCTGATGTTTCAGTTTGAACAGATCACATGACCGAGTCGATCGACGTCGTTTACACTTGGGTTGACGACCATCAGCCGGGTTACGCCGGCCAGCTGGCGCAGCATGCCCGCAAGCCGCGCGACCGGGATCCCGCCCGCACCCGCGACACACTCGAGACGCTGCGCTACAGCCTGCGCTCGCTCGAGCGTTTCGCGCCATGGGTCAACCATATCCATCTGCTCACCTGCCGCCCGCAGGTGCCGGCGTGGCTCGACACGGCCCATCCGAAGATTTCGGTGGTGCACCACGATCAGGTCATGCCGGCTTCGGCGCTGCCCACCTTCAACTCGCTCGCCATCATCAGCCACCTGCATCTGATCCCGAACCTGACGCAGCGCTTCCTCTACATCGAAGACGACATGGTGTTTGCGGCCCCGGTCACCCTGCAGGATTTCCTCGACGGGAGCGGACGTCTGCGCGTCTTTGCCGAGCGCCATGTCGCGCCCCGGCGGGAAGACATCCGCAATGCCGATACGTCCGGCGGCTGGAACCTCGCGCTTGCGGAGAGCATGCGCCTGCTCGACCGGAAATACGGCGCCGCACAGCGCCGGCAATGCGGCCACAGCCCGCTTCTCATCGACAAGACCCGCTGGGCCGAGACGCTCGACTTCTTTCCGGAAGTGCGCGACGCCACCATCCAGTCCCGCTTCCGTGGCGAAGGCAACATGGCGCCCGAGTTCCTCTATGCCCAGTGCCTGCTCGCCGAGGGCAAGGCGGTGCTTGTGCCGCGCGCAAAGGCACGGAAGACGGCAGGCTATATTCCGCTCGAGGATTTCTGGCCCGCGACACTGTTCTTCATGACAATGGCCCATCTCGACAAGCCGAAGTGGCTTACCCTCAACGACAACTTCGGGCCGAAGCCCAGCCGGATCACGACGGCGATGGTCCGCCGCCTGCTGGACTATCTGCTGCCGGAGCCTTCCAGCTTCGAGCGGCGGCTAGCGAGTGCGGCGGAATAGACGGCCTCAAAGGCCGGGGCCATGGCGGCGACATCAAACTGCCCAGCGTGGGCGCGGCCCCAATCGCTCAGCGCCGCATGGAGCGTGCCATCCCCAAGAAGACTGCTGATCCTGCGCGCAAGTGCTTCAGCATCGCCCGGCGGCACGAGCAGCGCTTCGCCCGGCCCCGTCAGCACATTAACGTAACCGGCATTCGCCGCCGCAATCACCGGCGTGCCGCTCGCCAGTGCCTCGGCCAGAACGATGCCGAAGCTCTCCCCATAGAGCGCGGGCGCCACGGCGAGATGAGCCTCCGCGAGAAGAGCGCGCAGTCCGGCCCGGTCCGGCGCCGGAACATGGCTGAGGTTTGCTTCTCCCAGATTCTGTTGTGCCGCCCGCACAAGAGGTTCCAGTTCTCCGCTTCCGGCGACGACAAGACGAGGCAGGACGACACCGCGCGGCAGGGGCACCAGCCCTGTCGCCAGCAGGTCCCAGGCGCGGAGCAACACGGCGATGCCCTTGCGCGGCTCAAGGCGGCCGAAGAACAGGACGGTCTTGCGCAAGGGGGTGCGGGGCTTGGCGAGGGTTAGCAGATCGCCGAGATCTGTCACCGGCGGGAGAATGACGGGGCGGCAACCGTGTCTGCCCGGCCGCAGGTGGCCCATCGGCGCGGGCGAAACCGCAATCGCACCTTCAAGCCGGTTGAGAACCGCCCCGCTCAACAACTTGAAAAGACTCCGCAAAATCATGCCGGAAACGCCTGGCGGCGGCGTGTCGTGGAAGGTTGCGACAGCGGGCACCGAACTCCGCCGGAAGATCTGCCACGGCAAGAGCGGCACCCAGATCGTATGGTAGTGCATGACATCCGGACGGAAGGCGGCGAGGCGCACATCGAGCTCGCGCAGTTCTTCCTCTGTCGCCAGCGTGAGTTCAAACGACGTGCCGAGCACCGAGACCTTTCGCGTTGCGCCGAGCGAGAGAATGTCTGTCCCCTGCTCCACACCCCGCCCGGGGCCGATCACCAGCAGCTTGTGGCCGCGCCTGCGCAGCTCAGCCGCCAGCGACAGCACGTGCTGCTGCACCCCGCCGTGACGGGAGAGATCATAGGGGCTGATCTGCACGATGCGCACGAAGGGTCAGGCGGCTTCGCCTGCCGTGGCGGGCGCCGCCACTTCGGTAAGCCGGCCACTCTCGAAGCGGATCAGCCGGTCACAGCAATCGGCCCAGTGCAGGTCATGGGTGGAGACGAGCAGTGTCTTGCCGCGCGCCTTCAGCTCGGGCAGCAGGCTGCGGAAAAAGAACTCGCGCTGGCCCTGGTCCTGGTCGGCCACGAACTCATCAAGGATGAGGAAATCGCGGTCCTCCAGCAGCGCAATGGCCAGCGCCAGCCGCCGCCGCTGCCCGGCAGAAAGATCGAGCCGCGTCACCTCGCCCTTCGTGAGGCCGGTGATGCCGGACAGCCCGACCTTCTCGATGGCGGCGTCAGCTTCCACGTCCGGCACGTGCTCGAGCCCGTGCAACTGCTTGAAGACGTGGAACTGCGAGAAGATGGCGGAGACATGCGAGCGGTATTCCGCCATGGTCTCCGGCGTCTGTACGACGCCATCGACGCTGATGGCGCCGTCGCGGAGGTCGAGAAGGCCCGCCATCACGTTCATGAAGGTGGTCTTGCCCGACCCGTTGTTGCCGACGAGGAAGACGATCTCGCCCGCCCTGAGCTCGAAGTCGACGGGGCCGAGCACGAAGCTGCTCGTCTCCCGCGAGTCGTGAATGGCGGATGCGGAGACAAGCGAGATGGTGTGGAAGGGCTTTGGCTCAGGCTGCAGCACTTCGGAGAAACGCCGGAAGCGGTCCAGCTTGCCCGCCAGTTCGGAAATGCGCGCGAAGCAGACGAGCGTGCCGATCACCGACGGATAGCTCGCCACGATCTGCTCGAAAGGCGTGAGCGAGAAGAGTACCAGCGTCAGTACCTGGAAGGTCGTCGCCATGTCGACCTTGCCATAGAACGGCACAAGGAAAACGATGCCCCCGAAGAGCATGAACTTGAGGGCATGAACGACACTCTCGCCACCCTCGTAGATGCGGTTCACCTTGATCATGGTCTCGCGGAGCAGATGCAACACATGGGCGGTCGCCGCGGCAAAGCTGTCGCGGCGGGGAATGTGGAGCCGGAGTTCGCGGAAGCCCTTCAGCATTTCCGAAACGCGCTCGAAATAGGCAACCTCCAGCGCGCGGGCATCGTTATTGAGGCGGGCCATCGCCTTCTGCTGCAGATAGTAGCTGAGAATGCCGCCAATCATGACGAGCGAGGTGAAGAGCCCCGCCACCAGTGAATAATAGAAGAGCTGCGGGATCGCGATGCTGAGGAACACGGCGGAGGGCAAGAGCCCGAGGATGGTCGAGGTGAAGCCGGAGACCGTCGTCACATCGGTGGTGAGGATGTGATAGATGCCGCCGTGCTGTTGCCGGTCAAGGAAGTTGGGCTGCGCCTTCATCAGCCCCCGGATCAGGTCCATGCGGACCGTGTTGGTGACATGGGTCGTCACCATCACCGTGGTGATCTGGTAGAAATAGGTGGTGCCGATCACCACTGCAAAGGCCAGGACAAAAAGCGGAAGCCAGAATGACAGCGCCACGTCGAGCGGCGCAGCGGCAGCCTTGTTGACCACGATCATCACGTAATCCCGCGAGAAGCCCGCCAACGCGGCGAGCGGCAGCAGCACGAACTTCAGCTTCGGCGGGCCATGCGCCCACAGAAAGCGAAGCATCACACCAAACTGCCTGAGACTAATTTCCATATAGGGTGGGGCCACTGTAGCGGGTCTGGGGGACGGGCGGCGATGGTACCAATGGCGGCCAACTGCCCGATCGATGTGTTTTTGAGAAACCGATCCGTTTCGACGATGGCCGAACCTATTGAACGCCCCGCTTTTTCGCCAATAAGCCCGAAGTCACCCCTCATCCTGACCGGCGCTGACTCAGAGTTCTTCCGCAGCCTCTGGCAATTCCTTCTCTCGGCCAATCGCACCGGCGAGTCGCAGTCCTGCCGTTGGCGCATCTACGATTTGGGCATGGAGCCGCGCCAAATTCGCCAGTTGCAGCGCAAGTTTCCGTGGTGCGAGATCGCGCTCTTCGACTTCGCGGCCTATCCGCCGCATGTCGCCCTCGCCGCGGAGTCCTATGCCTGGAAGCCCATCATCCTCGCCGACAATCTCGATGGCGCGCAGGGTCCGGTGTTCTGGTTCGACAGCGCCACCCTCTTCCATGACAATCTCGAGAGGCCACTGGAAATCCTGCGCAGCCGCGGCATCTGGGCGCTGAAGAGCCAGGAGCCACTCGACCGGAAATGCGATCCGCGTGTTCTCGAGCGCCTGCAGGTGCCGCTCGAGGTGCGCCATCTGTCCGAGTGGGCCGCGGGCCAGGTGGGCATCGATCCGGGGAATGCCGCCGCAGTGCGACTGGCGCGCGCCTGGAAGCGGCATGCGCTCGATCCCGACGCCATCGTGCCGCCCCATGCCGCACCCTGCCACAAGCAGGATCAATCGCTGTTCAACTGTTTGCTGCTGACAGCTGCATTCCGCGGCGAGATCAGTCTCGTCGAGGACGAGATCGACATCTGCTCGCACCAGCCCTTTCGCGGAATCTCCACCCGCAACAAGGTGTCGCCGGGTGTGCCGCGCTGGCTGGACCCTGCGGTGCGCCTTCACCGCTTTGCATGGAAGCGGGCGGACCAGCTCTATCACCGCATCCGGCATTTCGACACAACGCGCATTGACGGCTTACGGCGATGGTACCGCGAGCACTTCACCGTCCATGTGCTCAACACCGCCACCGGCGAGGCGCGGACGATCGCCTCACCACCCTATGGCTACTATGCCGATCCCTGCGTCTGGACGCACAAGGGCGAAAGCGCGCTCTTCATGGAAGAGTTCGAATATGCCGAGGACAAGGGACGGCTGGTGGTCATGCCTCTGTCGAAGGACCTTGAACCAGGCCCGGCCACGCCGCTCTCCTCACCGCCCTTTCGCGGCCGCATCACCTCGCACGCGTCCTATCCCTTCATCTTTGAATTGGGCGGCGTGCCCCACATGATCCCCGAGACGCACGAGCAGCGCTCGATCGATCTCTATGTCTGCGAGACGTGGCCAGTACAATGGACGCTGCGCCGCCGCCTGATGTACGGGATCGAGGCGGTGGACAGCATGGTAGTTCACCACCGCCGCCTGTGGTGGCTGTTCACCTCGGTGCGTGGGCACGACGGGCGCTTCCATCTCGAAATCCACGCGACCCGTGACCTGCTCACCGGCACCTTCACGCCCCATCCGCAAAATGCCGCCCGCAAATACGCCGACGCGCCGAACGGCACCGGACGGAATGCCGGCTATCTGCGCGAGTCCTTCGGCTCACTCTACCGCATCATGCAGCACAACCCCCGCCACTACGGCGAGGGGGCCCGCGCCATGGAAATCACCGAGCTTGACCCGAAACGCTTCCGCGAGGTGCAGACGGAGGGCATTCCCGGCCTTCCGCTGCTGGTGCATGAATTGAACACTCATCATGTTTCGCGCTGCGGCGACCTCATGGCCTATGACGTGCGGGACCGCGTACGCTAACGGAGCATTGGTCGGCTACTGCTTGGCGCGCCAGAGACGGTGGGGCGAGGTCTTCTCATAGCCGAGCTTGTCGAAGCTGGCGATCTCGAGGATCTGGCCCCAGGGCGCGCGGAAGTACACCCACTTGAAGCCTTCGAGCGGACCGGCATCGACCACGTTGGGGCCATCGAGCATCTCGACGCCCATCTCCTTCAGCCGCTTGGCCGAGGCGAACACGTCCTCGACCTCGAAGCAGATGTGCGAGCCACCCACTTCCGAGGAACGCTTCTGCGGCGCCTTCTTGTCTTCGCCCTCGTATTCGAACAGTTCGACGCTGGTGCCGTTGCCGCAGCGCAGGAAGACCAGGTCCTTGATGCGCGAGTTCGGGGCGGCCCCCAGCTTGCCCTTCATGAAGGCGTCATCAACGTCGAACGGCCCGGTGTGGAACACCTCGACCGCGCCGAAAACCTTCTTGAAGAAGGCGATCCCCTCTTCGATGTCCGGCACCGTGATGCCGATATGATGCATTCCGAGAACTGTTTCTGCCATGTGATCCTCCCCGGGTCTTGAGGCCCAATTTACGCCCGATACTTGACCATTCCTTCGGGATTTGCGCAACTGCCGGACATGACGGAATACGAACTTTTGCGCATCATCACATTCCTGGAGCGCATGCGGAAACCCTATGACGACCTGCTGCGGACGGCGGAGCCCGACCCGCACTGGAACATCGTCCTCTACCTGATGAAGCATCACCTCCGGGGCGAGAACGTGACCATGTCGTCGCTGGCCTCCGCCGCCGACATTCCCTTCGCCACCGCCATGCGGCGCATCCACCAGCTCATCGAGAAGGGAGACATCCAGCTCCGCCGCCGGGGGTCGACCGGCAAGTCCCACTACCTGGAACCAAGCCGCAAACTGGTCATCAGCTTTACCGAATACGCCGCACGGGTGAAGGCCCTGCTCGCCGACACCTTCGGCCTCCGCAGCGGCACCGGCGATGCCGACGACTACTACTTCGGCGGCTCCTACTTTGCCGGGCAGATCATTCCGCCCTTGGAAATCATGGAGAAAAAGGCGGAAGCCGGCATGGACCTGCGCTTCCTCCTCCATGACGACAACTATTTCGCCAGCATGCGCGACATGTGGTCGGACTTCCGCAGCAAGCTTTCGGCCCGCAAGAACTTCACGCTCATGAACCTGCCGGAGCTCCGGGCCGAGGTCTTCGCCAACGCCGCCCGCAAGGAGAGCAAGTATGACGTGATCGCCATCAACATGCCGTGGCTCGGCGAATGCGTGGCAAACAACGTGGCCCAGCCCCTCACCCAGCACCTGAAGGCGAGCAGCATCAACCCGATGGACTTCCATCCCGCCATCTGGGCCACCGGAAGCTGGGACAAGACGCACTATGGCATTCCCATCTACTGCACCATCGAGGCCCTGTCGCTCCGCAAGGACCTGTTCGAGGCGCGCAAGATCCCTCACCCCACCAACTTCGAGAAGGTGATCCAAGCCGCCAAGGCCCTGCACAATCCCAAGCGCGGCATGCATGGCGTGGTCTGGAATGCGGCGCGCGGCATGCCCGTGTCGCACTCCTTCATGTTCTTCATGGGCGATTGCGGCAGCCCGGTGATCAGCATTCCCACGCCGCGCCTCCATCTTGACTACAGCCGCATCAAGGACGAGGCCATGCGCCCGCAGATCCTCAGCGAAGCGGGCCGCCAGACCCTGAAATACATGCACGAGCTGCTGGCTTATTCACCGCCGGACATCCTCTCCATCGACTGGAATCGCGCGCTCGAATACTTCATGGGCGGACAGGCGGCGATGATCTACTGCTGGACCATGCGCGCCGCCCGCTTCGAATACGACATCCATTCCGTGGTGAAACGCAAGGTCACCTACCTGCCCCATCCCGCCGGGCCGGGCGGCTCCAGTGTTTCGCCCATCGGCGGCTTCCTGCTCGCCGTGCCGGCTTCGCTTCCGCCCGAGCGGGCGCATCTCGCCTTTGAAGCGATCTCGTGGATGGCCTCCCCCGCCGCCATGAAGGAGCACGTGAAGAACGGCATCCCGGCCGCACCGCGCTTTTCGGTGAGCGCCGACCCGGAAGCCGCCGCCAGTACACCCATCGTGAGTTTCGTGGACAAGCTCGCCAAGCAGAACCGCATCCAGAACTGGCAGCGGCCGCCGGTGCGCGAGTATCACGTCATCGAGGAAATCCTCGGCGAGGAAATCTTCTCGGCACTGAACGGCGACTGTTCCGACGAGCAGGCCCTGAGCCGCAGCCAGAACCGCATCGACGCGGCCATGCGGGCGGCAGGCTACTACTGAGCCTCAGACGAGGATCATGCCGCCATCGGACATGATCACCTGCCCAGTGATATAGTCGGAATCCGGCGAGGCGAGGAAGGCCGCGATGCCGGCAAGATCGACGGGCTTCGAGGGAAAACCGAGCAGGATGCTGGACGAGAAACTTTCGATGAATTCGCCCTTCTTCTTGATCACACCCTTGTCGATCATGTCCTGTTCGAGGCCGTCCCACAGCGGCGTCACCACCACGCCGGGGGCAAAGGCATTGACCGTGATCTTGTGCTTGGCGAACTCACGGGCGCTGGCTTGCGTGAGCGAGATCACCGAGGCCTTGCTGGCGCAATAGGGTGCGAACTCCGCATAGCCCTGGCGGCCTGCAATCGAGGCGGTGTTGATGATCTTGCCGCCGTGGCCCTGCGCCATCATCTGGCGGGCCGCTTCCTGCGTGCACACCATCACGCCCCAGGCATTCACCCGCATGATGCTGTTGAAGTTCTTCTCGTCCACATCCATGAACGGCAGGGGCTTGTTGAAGCCGGCGTTGTTGAACATCACGTCCAGCTTGCCGAAGCTGTCGACCGCTTTCCTGATCGCCGCCTGCACTTGCCCGCGCTCCGCCACATCGACGGTGACCGCAAGCGCCCGATGGCCCTTGCCTTTCAAATCCTTCGCGACGGCCTCCGCCTTCTCGCCGTTCATGTCGGCGATCACGATGGCGCCACCTTCCGCCGCAAGCCGCTGGGCGATGCCTTCGCCCAAGCCCTGCGCGCCGCCCGTGATCATGATGACCTTGTCCTTCAACCGCATGGTCTCACTCCCGTGTGATTAGCCCTGGCCGGAGCGGCCGCGGGCAAGCGAGTAGATCAGCGCCGCTGCAACAATGAGCGCGCCCTGGAAAACGTATTGATAGGTTTGCGTGAGATCGAGGAAGACCACCGCCTTCAGCACTTCCGACAGCAACACGGCACCCAGCACCGTTCCGATGAAGGTGCCGCGCCCGCCGCGGAGCGAGGTGCCACCGAGCACCACGGCGGTGATGCTGGAGAGCGTGAGCGGCGCGCCCTGACGCGGATCGCCTGTGCCCCATTCCGCCATGAGCAACACAGCGCCACAGGCGGTGAGCAGCGAACACAGCACATAACCCAGCACGAACTTGCGGTTGATGCGGATGCCGATGCGGCGGGCGGATTCCTCGCTCGAGCCGATGGCACGGTGCTGCCAGCCGGCGCGCGTCTTCCGAAGCACGTATTCCCCGATGATCGCGAAGGCGGCGAGCGCGATGAAGGCCACGGGGAACGCCCCGATCTTCCAGGTGATCCAGTCGCTGACATCGCTGTTGATGTAGCCATCGGGCGACTCGCGCAGCAAGAATGATGCACCCTGCAGACCCATGTAGACCGCCATGGTGGCAGCAATGGCGGTGAAGTTTCCGAAGCGTATGAGGACGCCGTTCAACAGGCCGACCGCCGTGGCGCTCACGAACATCAGCACGAAGCCCATGAGCAGTGTGGCGGTGGACTGGTCGTCGTTGATGTAGAACGATGCCACGACGACGAGGAAGCCGGCCAGCGGCCCGACCGAGAGATCGATCCCCGCCATCAGCATGGCAACCGTCTGGCCGAGCGCGATGAAGCCGATCTGGGCTGCCAGCGTCAGCATGTCGGCGATGTTGTCGGGATCGAGGAAGTTTTCGTTCTGCGCGTTCACGTAGAGCGCCAGCGCCGCTATCACGAGAAGAAGCGGAATGGTGGGCGCGTTGTCGCTCTGGGCGAAATGCTTCCACCAGCCCTGCCCGGCCCGCTCCTGCAGGCCGCCTTCACCGTGGTGGCTGGCGCTCACTGCCGCTTCGACGATCTTGGGCTCGGTGACATTCTCGCCGTCGAGCGTTTCGGCCAGGCGGCCGCGCGACATGACGATCACCTTGTCACACAGGCCTTCCAGTTCGGCGGCGTCGGAGGAATTGACGATTACGGGCGTGCCCGCGTTCGAGACTTCGCGCAGGATGCGGTAGATTTCGGCGCGTGCGCCCACGTCCACGCCCTGCGTCGGCTCGTCGGCCACGATCAGGCCCGGCTCCGAGAGGAGCGCGCGTGTCATCACGATCTTCTGCTGGTTGCCGCCGGAGAGCGACAGGATGGGCGCCTCGATGCTGGGCGCCTTCACGGCGAGCGACGAGAATGTGGCGGAGACCTGACGGAACTCGCGCGCCCAGTTCATGATGCCGAAGCGCGCAAACTTCTCGAGCGCGGCGAAGGTGGCGTTCTCTCGCACCGTCAGGCCCGATGCGAGGCCTTCCATGTGGCGGTCGGAGGGCATGAAGGCCGCATGCTGCAGGGCTTCACCATGGCCGAGCGTCTTGCCGCGAAGGATGATCTGTCCTTCCGTGGGATGAAGTCCCGCCAGGCCCTTCATCAGTTCGGTCTGGCCGTTCCCCGCGACACCGGCGACGCCGATGATCTGGCCGCGGGCGCAATCGAAGGAAATGTCCTTGAAGCCCTTGCCGCTCAGGTTCTTGACCGAGAGGATCACCTCGCCGCCCGTTTCAGGATGCTTGGGCGGGAAAGCCATGCCGAGCGAGCGGCCGACGATCAGCGAAACCAAGTCCTCGTCGCTGACATCGGAGACGAGGCTGGTGCCGCGGCACTTGCCGTCGCGCATCACCGAGACGCGCTGCGCGATCTGGCGGATTTCGGCAAGGCGGTGGGTGATGTAGATGACTGCGGTGCCCTTCTTCACCACCTCGCGGATGCGGCCGAACAGCATGTCGGTGGCGTCCTGATCGAGGGGCGCGGTGGGCTCGTCGAGGATCAGCGCCTTGGGCCGGATGGCCAGCGCCTTGGCGATTTCGAGGAGATGCTTCTCGGCAACCGAGAGCGTATCGGTGCGGGCCTTGAGCGGCACGGTGAGGCCGACGGCATCCAGCATCTGCTGCGGCGTTGTCGTCTCAAACACCGAGGCCGGAAGCGCGACCTGAAGATTTTCCAGCACCGAAAGATCTTCGAGCACGGCGGGATGCTGGAACGAAATGGCGATGCCCAGCGACTTCGCGAGGTCGGGCGTCATCTGCCCGATCGTCTCGCCCTGGAACAGGATCTCGCCCTGCTCCGGCTGGATCGCGCCGCAGATCACGTTCATCATGGTGGACTTGCCGGCGCCGTTTTCGCCGAGGATGGCGTGAACCTCGCCCGCATAGAACTCGACGCTGACATCGCGCAGCGCCGGCACACCCGAATAGAACTTCGAGATGTTGGACAGCCGGATGGTGACGTCGCCATGCGGCGATGCCCCGGTCCCTTGCGTCCCCCTGCCCTTTGCGTTGTCAGCCACGAAGCCTGCCTTCCCCATCTGAATCGACACCCCGGGCATGCGTCATGTCCGGGGTGTCTGTTGTGTCGTTACTGTCCGACGGCCTTGGCCTGTTCTTCAGCGGGAAGCTGCGAGGACAGGTAGATGGCGCCCGGCAGGTCCTTGCGGCACTGCACCTTGTTGGGCTGGCCGGTCACCGAGTTTTCGAAGTTCGGCGCCTTGAAGATGGTCTCGGTGGGTTCCTTGCCGCCGGTTGCCTTGGCAACCGCCCACATCACGGCGAGGCGGGCGTTGTCGTTGCCCGTTGCCACGGTGAAGAGCTTGAAGTCCTTGTTCTGGTCGTTCTGGTTGTCGGTCCAGAAGCAGCCCAGCGAGTTGCCGTCAGAGGTGGCGAGTGCCGGGATCGAACGGCCGGACTTGTTGAAGAGCGGCAGTGCGCCCACCAGCGACGGGCCGAAGTCCGAGATGATCACGTCGATCTGCGGGTTCTTGGCGATTTCGGCGGTGAGAACCTTCTGCGTCAGCGCCGGGTCCCAGTTGGTGACGGCGAAGGGCTCGGGGTTCAGGAATTTGTATTCCGGACCCAGAACCGACTTCAGGCCCTTCAGCTCGTCCAGGCCCTGGCTGTTGCCGGCGGGACCGGAGAGGAACAGCATGTTGCCGCCCTTGGGCAGGATGCTCTTGATGAAATTGCCCCACGACACGCCGTCATCGACGAAGGAGGCGCCGACGAACTTGGTGTAGTCCTTGCCTTCCTTGCCGCCCACTTCAACGCGGTACGGCACGATCACCTTGCCCTTCTTGAAGACGCTCTTGATGGCAGGGAGAACGGCGGGGCCGGCGTCACCGAAGACGACGAGCGCGTCGATGCCCTTGGCGGCCATGCCCTTGATGTCCGAGATCGACTTGTTCAGGTCGCCGTTGCCGTCAGCATACTCATACTTGGTGATGCTGGGGCAGAGCGAAACCGTCTGCTTGGCGGATGCGGTGGTCACCTGGCGCCAGGAGTTGCCGCCGTATCCGTCGAGAAGCGCGATGCTCGCCTTCTTCGGGCCGCACCACGAGGGCACTTCAGCCTTCGCAAGTCCGGAACAGCCCAGCGCCAGTGCCATGGTGGTGGCAGCGGCGGTCAACGTCTGCTTGAGAGACAGTGTCATTTCTTTTCCTCCGTTTTCGGTAGCTTGCTTTGGGTAATCGCGTTCACCGACCACTTCATCGAGTAAACGCCAATGCCAAAACCCAAGGCCAACGCCTGGATGATGGTCTGAGCCGAGTACGGCACCCCTACCGAGAGTGCGAACTGGCTCAATTGGTTCAAAAAGAATGCGGCAATGACCGTCGAGATCGGGTAGCCGCGCCCGCCGAGGAGCGACGTGCCGCCGAGCACGACAACCGCAACCGACGGCAGCAGCAGCGTGTCGCCCTGGAAGGCGGTCGGTTCACGCGTGATACCGCCGATCAGGACGCCGGCGAGGCAATAGAGAAGCTGCGCGTAGACATAGGCCATCATCTGATGGAGGCGGACACGCAGGCCCACGGCCCGCGCCGCCAGCGGATTGGCGCCGATCGCCTCGAAGCGGCGGCCAGGCACAGTCTTCTTCAGAATGAACGAGACGACAAGCAGCGCCAGCAAGGCGAAGTACACCGAGTGCGGCAGGCCGAAGGTTTCGCCGTTGGCGATTTCGGCAAGAAGGTCGGTGGTGATCGACGGCGTGCCGCCACAGATCGCGAAGACGCCGCCATAGAGCAGCGCATTCATGCCGATGGTGGCGATGATGGCGTTGAGCCGGAAGAAAGCGACAAGAATGCCGTTCACCACGCCCGCCGCCAGTGCGAAGCTCACCGCCAGCGACACCGCATAAAGAAGCTGGGCGTTGTCCTGATGGGCCTCGTGGGTGGACGTGACCACCGCCAGCGAGACAGCGCCCGCGAGCGACAGGTCGAAACCGCCCTGCTGCACCACCAGAAGCTGGCCGAGGCCGACGATGGCGATCACCGCGGCAAACGGCAGGCTTCCGGCGAGCGCACCAAGGGAGATGCTCGAAGGCGCGAAGATGGCACAGACAATGAGCAGCGCCACGGTGCAGATCACGACCGTCAGGAAGCTCTTCGCAACAGTCATCTGCAGCAGGCCGGGGACCTGCGGTGACGGTGGAGAGGCCTGGTAGGTCTGGCTCATGTCAGGGCAGAACCTTCGCTGCGCGCAGGCGATCGAATGCGTCGGTGAAGGATTCAACCGAGTTCTGATAGGCGGTGAAGCCCTTGTCGCGGCTCTTGGTCATGTCGGTGAAGTTCTCGATGATGCGGCCGAGATCGGCATCCGAATGCCACCACGAGGCAACCGAGGTGAGTGCGTTCTTCTGCAGGCCATGCTTGGCGACGATCTTGTCCCAGACCGGCTCCATGCCCGCCATCTGCTTCTCGAGCGGCTGCGCGTGGCCCGGGTATTCGGCGGCGGCAATACCGAGATGGGCGGCCAGCTTCGGCCACATCCAGTTCCAGCGGAAGACTTCGCCGTTGACGATGTTGAAGGCCTCGTTGCGGGCTGCGGGCTTGGTCGCCGCCCACAGCAGGTGCTTGGCAATGATGCGGCCATCGGTGATGTCCACCACGGCCTCGTACTGCTGCGGCGATCCCGGAAACACGAAGGGGCGGCCCGTTTCCTTGCAGATGGCGGCATAGGCACCGAGTGTGGCCGCCATGTTCATCTGGTTGCCGACGGTGTAGCCGATCAGCGTATGCGGGCGATGCACTGACCACGAGAAGCCCTGCTTCTCGGCGGCGGCATACAGCTCGTCTTCCTGGTCATAGTAGAAGTTCTGGTAGGGAAGCCGCGGCTGCTCCTCGCGGAAGGGCGTCACCATCTTGGTCTTGGCGTAGGCTTCGAACGGACCCATGTAGTGCTTGAGGCCCGTGACCAGCGCCACGTGCTTGATCTTCTTTCCTTCCACGGCGGCGAGAAGATTGCGCACCATGCCGGCGTTCACCCGGCAGTTCTCCGCTTCCGTCGGCTGGCGCAGCCACGTGGTGATGAACACATCCGTGGGGTTCACGCGCTTGAGGGCAGCCTTCACTGCATCCTCATCGGTGAGGTCCACGGCGACGTGCTTCACTCGCTTCGGCAGGTCGTGCTTGTGGCGGGAGATGCCTGTCACCGACCAGCCTTTGGTGGCGGTGAGATGTTCGGCCAGATGGCGGCCGATGATGCCGGAGACACCGGCGATGAGCGCATGGCGGGCCATCAGTGCTTCGCTCCCGTGGTGAGCGTGATCTTGATGCAGGCCTTGGGGTCCTGCCCCAGCTCGAAGCCCTTCACCGCGTCGGTGAGGGAGAACTTGTGGGTCTGGATGGGAGAAAGATCGATGCCGGTCTTCTCGAGGAAGCGGATGGCGGCAGGCCACACCCCGGGCGAACCGATGCAGCCACGAATCGTCAGGTTCTTGAGCTGCATCAGCCCCATGTTGGAGGCGATCTTGCGGCCGATGTTGATGCCGACCATGGAGATGCGGCCGTCCTGGCAGGCATAGTCGAAGACCGAGGCGATGGAGGCATCGTGGCCAGCGCATTCGACCACGAGGTCAGCGCCCTTCCCGCCCGTCATTTGCATCACCTGCTCGGGGCCATTGTTGGTGGGGTCGATGGCTTCGGCGCCGAGCTTCTGGGCGATCTCGCGGCGGCGCGGGATCGGATCGGCCACGATGACGCGGGCCCCCATGCCAAGGGCCGCAGCGGCGGTGACGAGGCCGATGGTTCCGCCGCCCGAGACGACGACGGTCTCAGACGCATTCGTGCCGCCCGAACGCAGCACGGCATAGAAGCCGCAGGTGAAGGGCTCGATCAGCGAGCCGCGCATGTCGTCAACCGAGTCCGGCAGCTTGTGCAGCCAATCGGGATTGACGTTGAAGTATTCGCGGTCGGCGCCATCCATGGAGAAGCCGAAGTGGTGCAGGCGCTCCGGCGTCCGGACGACGCATTCGCCGACGACGCGGTCACCCACCTTGAAGTTCTTCACCGCTTTGCCGACTTCGACGATCTCGCCGCACCATTCATGGCCCGGCGTCACCGGATAGGAGATCGGGATGATGTAGCGGCCGGCCAGCAGCTCGTAGTCCGAGTGGCAGATGCCGACGGTGCGGGTCTTGACCATCACTTCCGTGTCCTTGATCGACGGCATCGGCACGTCGGCGATCACGGGCTTGTTCGGCGTTTCGAAAATCAGCGCTTTCATGAGCGGCTCCTAGAGTTTCACCACCGCGCCATCCTTGGCGGCGGATTTGATGATGGCTTCGAGAATGGAGATGTTGGTGACGAGGTCCTTGCCCGTGATGGGATACGCCGCATTGCCGCGCACCGCGTGGGCGAAGGCAACGAGATTGTCCTTCACCGGTTCCGCAGGCGGCACTTCCGTGACCGTGATCGGCCCACCCGCCATGGCGGAGGTGACCACCCAGCCGGCAGGCGCTTCCACATGGGCCTTGTCGCGGATCTCGATCCAGCCTTTCGAGCCGAAGACGGCGAAGCGCGAGATGAAGGGCATGGCGAGCGAGGCCGAGACATAGGCCGTGCCGCCCTTCTTGAAGCGGATGTGGACGCTCATGGTGTCGCCCTGCGGGATCTTCGACGACAGCTTCTCGCAGGAGACGCGAAGGTCGCGGGCTTCTCCGAGCAGTGCGGCGGCAAGATCGGTGAGATGGATGCCCGTGGCGGTCATGCCGCCCACCGGCGCTTCCTTCTGGTTCAGGCGCCAGTTCTTCTTGTCCAGCGTGGTGAATTTGTCGTGGCTGAAGTTGCCTTCCACCTGCTGGATGCGGCCCAGTTCGCCGCTCCGCGCCATGGCCAGCATCTTTGCCACCGGCGGCTCCCAGCGGCGCTCGTGCCCCATGCCGAGAACGAGCTTGTTGCGGGCGCAGGCCTTCACGGCAGCTTCCGCACCGCGCCGCGTCAGCGCCAGCGGCTTTTCACAGAAGATGTGCTTCTTCGCGGCAACCGCCATGCGGATCTGCTCGTCGTGGAGCGAATGCGGCGTTGCCAGAATCACCGCCTCGACACTGGGATGGGCAAGCGCCTCTTTCATCGTGGCGTAGTGGGCAAAGCCGTTTGCCGCCGCGAACTCCGCACCGGCCGGATTGGGCTCGGCGGCGCAGACGATTTTGATGTCGTCGGCGGCCTTCTGCAGCACGGCCGTCATCTTCTTGCCCCACCAGCCGAGGCCGATCATTGCAACGTTGACTGGACCAGACTTCGCCATCACACCGTCACCAGGATCTTCATGTGGTTGACCGACTTGTCGAGCAGCGCATCGAAGCCCTGCTTCACGACATGGTCGGAGGAGATGTTGGCGGTGACGATCTTCTCGATGGGGAAGATGCCCGCTTCCACCATGCGGATGATGCGGGGCCAGCACTGCACGGGATAACACCACGTCGCCTCGACGGTGATGTCCTTCAGCGCCCAGAGCATGGCGTCAATGGCGGCGGGCTTCATGTGAAGGCCCGTCTGCACCACCTTGCCCTGGCGGCGCACCGAGGCAGCACAGGTGTTCAGGCTGGCCTCGAGGCCGACGCATTCGATGGCGACATCGACGCCCACGCCCTCTTCCGTCTGAGAGCGGATGTATTCGGGAACATTGTCGGTCATCGGATCGAGAACGATGGCCGAGGGCACCAGCTCCTTCGCCATCTTGCGGCGGAAAGCGTTGGGTTCCGAGACGAAGATCTGCCCGGCACCTGCCGCCTTCACGGCCAGCAGCGTCAGTGCGCCGATGGGGCCGACACCCGAGACGAGCACGGTGGAACCCGACTGCACGCCGCCGCGATCAACGGCATAGACGGCCACAGCCGCGGGCTCGATCATCGCACCCTGGATGTCGCTCACGCCCTTGGGCAGCACGGCCACATTGTAATCGTTGACGACGGCATATTCGCCCATGCCGCCCCAGGCCCAGCTCAGGCCGACGCAGCCCATCTTCTCACTGAGGTGATAGAGGCCGCGGCGGCCATAGTAATCGTCGCGGGGCGAGATCAGAGGTTGGATCGAGACGCGGTCACCCACCTTGACGTGCGTTGCAGCCGATCCCTTGTCGGCGACGACGGCGCTGAACTCGTGGCCGAGAATCTGCGGGTTGGTCGCGCCGGTATAAACGTGCGGCGTCTGCGGCGTGACGATGGGGCCTGCGATGTATTCATGGAGATCGGTGCCGCAGATGCCGGTGACGAGCGGCTTGATCAGCACGTCGTTGGGACCGAGTTTCTTCGTCGGACCCGGCACATCTTCGACACGAATATCTTTTGCAGCGTGAAACCGCACGGCCTTCATGATCAAATGTCCTTGTGTTGGAATGTGTTGCTGCCGCAAGCGGCGTGGCGGGCGAAGTGAACACGCGCGACCTCGGCCCCTGCGCGCCTGTTGCGGCACGGCACGGCAATGGTCAGTATGCCTTGAAGATTGCAAGACACGTTGCGCCTCCTCCCTGGTGAACGCAGCAGCAGAACAGGCCCGCTCAAGCGAGCTCTTGTTGCCTGCCATCCTAACCAAGCGCGTTCCGGAGCAACGCTAGAAAATTCTCAATCTGAGAAATTTTGATCGAAACCGTTCGCGGCATTGCATGCAACAGTGTCGGCAACAACAAAACTGAAGAAACGTTCGGGAGGACACCTTGCATCTTGCCAGAGGCATGAGGGAGCTGTGCGTTGCTGCACCTGCGTTCGTTCATGCTGCAGGTGCAAACGGTCTCGGCCTCCACTCACGCAACAACATCCGGTGAGACATGGCTGCAACGAAACCCAGAGAGAACGACGACATCGGCACGGAGACGCGGCGCGAGCTCTACCGTTTGCAGATCGAGATCCGCGATGCGGAGAAGCGCGCCTATGACCTCTTCCTGCAGAACCTGATCAAGGGCACGAGCCATCTCTCCCTTGGGCAGGAAGCGGTGGCGGCAGGCTTCGGCGCCGCCATGAAAAAGGGCGACAAGACCTTCTGCACCTATCGCGGCCACGCCCACACGCTGGCGCGCGGCGCCTCCATCGAAGGCGTGCTCGGTGAATTGATGTTGCGCGACAACGGCTTGATGCGCGGCAAGGGCGGCTCCATGCACCTCACCTCGGCGGAGCATGGCGTGATGGGCTCCTACGCCATCATCGGCGCCCATCTCTGCATCGCCTGCGGCTCCGCCTGGCGGGCGCAATACCTGGGCGAGAAGGATGTCACCGTCTGCTTCTTCGGCGACGGCACCACCAACATCGGCGCCTTCCACGAGGCACTCAACTTTGCCGTCGTCTGGAAACTGCCGGTGGTCTTCGTCTGCGAAAACAATCTCTACATGGAATACACGCCCATCGGTGACGTGACCGCCGTCGAGCATCCCGCGGCCGACCGCGCCGCCGCCTATGGCCTGCCCCGCATCCTGATCGACGGCAACGACGCCGACGTCGTATACCGCACGGCGCGCGATGCAATCGCGAAGGCGCGTGATGGTGGCGGCCCGTCGCTCATCGAATGCCTGACCTATCGTCACTCCGGCCATTCCCGCGCCGACCCCGGCAAATACCGCCCGCCCGGCGAGCTTGAACGCTGGCTGGAGCGCGACCCGATCAAGATCTACAAGCAACGGCTCAAGGACTTCGGCTTCACGGAGGCGCAGATCGACGCCATCGATGCCGAGAGCAAGCGCAAGGTGGAAGAGGCAACCGCGGCCTGCAAGGCAGCGCCGCAGGCCCCGACCGAACTCCTGACCGCCCATGTCTATGCCGATGGAGGCTGGGCATGGCGGAACTGAGCTATCGTGATGCGGTGATCCGCGCGATCTCGCAGGAAATGCGGCGCGACAACAATGTCGTGTTCCTCGGTGAAGACGTGGCCAAGGCTGGCGGCGTGTTCAAGGCGACCGTCGGCCTCTACGAGGAATTCGGTCCGTTGCGCGTGCGTGACACGCCGATTTCGGAACAGGCGATTCTGGGTGCCGCCATGGGTGCCGCCATGACCGGCCTTCGCCCCATCGCCGAACTCATGTTCTCGGACTTCGCGGCGGTGTGCTTCGACTTCATCGCCAACGAAATGCCGAAGCTCGCCTACATGACCAACGGCCAGCTCACCTGCCCGCTCGTCATCCGCACCGGCAATGGTGCGGGCGTGCGCTTCGGCGCGCAGCACTCGCAATCGATCGAGAACTGGACGATGATGATTCCCGGCCTCAAAGTCGTGGCGCCCTCCTCGCCCGTCGATGTGATCGGCCTCTTCGCCGCTGCGGTGCGCGACAACAATCCCGTGATCTTCCACGAGCACAAGGCGCTCTACGCCACCAAGGGCGAAGTGCCGGATGGCGAGATCGTCGATACGCTGGGCACGGCCAAGATCCTGCGCCCGGGCAAGGACTGCACCATCCTGGCGCTCGCCCTCATGGTGCCGCGCGCCCTCGAAGCCGCCGAGATATTGGCGCGCGAACACGGCATCGACGCGGAAGTGATCGACGTCCGCTCGTTGGTGCCGCTCGACACCCAGACGATCCTGGGCTCCGTGGCGCGCACCGGCCGCCTCTTTACCGTGGAAGAAAATCCGAGGCTGCTCGGCTGGGGTGCTGAGATCGCCTCCATCGTGGCCGACGAAGCCTTCTGGGACCTCGACGGACCGATCGTGCGCATCACCACGCCGCATATTCCGCTTCCCGCCGCCGATCACCTTGAAGACCTTGCGCTCCCCAATGCGGCGCGCATCGTCGACAAGATTGCGCGCGTGATGAACGGGTAACGCCATGGCCGACACCATCATCATGCCGCAGCTGGGCGAGACCGTGGCCGAGGGCAAGATCCTCGCCTGGTACAAGGCCGTGGGCGACGACGTGAAGATCGGCGACAAGCTCTTCGAGGTCGAAACTGACAAGGTGACGGTCGAGGTGGAAGCCATCGCTGCCGGAAAGTTGACCGAGATCAGAGTGGGCGCAGGTGTCTCCGCCAAGGTTGGCTCCACCGTCGCTGTGCTGGGTGGAGCTGCAGTGGCAGCGTCAACACCCTCAGCTCCGATGCCGGCCGCACAGCCTGCAGCCACGACGACGCTTTCCCCCTTCGCGGAAGTGCGGACGGCATCAGGTCAGCATGGCAAGGCGAAGACCGTGGATGGACTGTCGATCTCGCCACTCGCGCGCCGCCTCATCACCGAAAGCGGCGGATCGGTTGACGCCGTCGCGACCTATGCCGCCGCCAAGGGCCTGCGCCGCGTGGGCGAGAAGGATGTGCGCGCAGCCCTCGCTCAGGCCAGTTCAGCACCCGCCATGGCCCCCATATCCGGCGGCACGCCGCTCTCGGCCATCCGGCAGAAGACGGCACAGCGCCTTGCCGAGAACTGGCGCAGCATCCCCCATGTCTTCCAGACCATCGAGGCGGACTTCACCAATGTCGACAAGGTGCGCCTGCCGGTCCGCGAGAGCTTCAAGCAGGCGAACGGCTTCTCGCTCACCTACCTGCCCTTCATTGCGCGCGCCGTGTGCCTCACGCTCAAGGACTTCCCCAACATCAACGCCACCTTCGACGGCACCTCGCTCGGCGTGAAGCGGGAGATCAACCTCGGCATCGCCATCGATCTCAATCACAATGGCCTCGTCGTGCCGGTGGTGAAGCAGGCCGGTGATCTCACGGCAGAAGGTTTGGCGAAGGCCATTGCCCGGCTCACCGACAAGGCCCGCAACAACAAGCTCACCGCCGACGACCTGAGCGGCGGCACCTATTCCATCACCAACAACGGCGCCTTCGGCACGCTCTTTACCTCGCCCATCATCAACGCGCCGCAGGTGGCGATCCTCTCCACCGATGCGATCCGCAAGCGCCCCGTCGTGGTCTCGACAGCGGAAGGCGACTTCATCGCCGCGCGCACCACCGGCATTCTCGGACAAAGCTTCGATCACCGTGCCTTCGACGGAGCCTATTCGGCCTCGTTCCTGTCGCGGCTCAAGCAGGTCATCGAAACACACACCTGGTCAACAGAAATCAGCGGACACTAGAACTCCGAGCGGAGGAAGACATGAAGTACAACAGTCCTTATTCGACAGCCTCCTGGGGCCAGATGGCCAAGGACTGGGAGGAAGGCATCGACTACAGCCGCATGTCGAAGGAGCGTCTGGCCCGCGCCCAGGCCGCCGTGCGCAATGCAGGGCTTGGCGCCGTGTTGTGCTTCAACTTCGACAACATCCGCTATGTCACCGCCACGCACATCGGCGAATGGGCCCGCGACAAGTTCTTTCGCTATGCCCTCTGCCCCGTTGAAGGCAGCCCCTTCCTGTGGGATCCCGCACCGCCCGCCAAGCGCATTTCCTCGCCGTGGATCAAGGACAACGTCGCCGCTCCCATCACCACCATGCAGGGCGCCATTCCGCCCACCCTCGGCGTGCAGCAGGACTTCGCCAAGCAGATCAAGAAGGCACTCGTTCATTACGGCATCGCCAACCAGCCGCTCGGCATCGACCTCATGGAACTCGGCATGCTGCGCGCCCTCGAGGAGGAAGGAATCGAAGTGGTGGATGGCCAGCAGGCCATGCTCGATGCCCGTGAGGTGAAGACGCCGGACGAGATCGAACTGCTCAAGATGGCGGCCGGCATGGTGGATGCCACCTATGTGGATATCGCCCGCGCCATCCGCCCCGGTACCAAGGAGAACGAACTCGTCGCCATCGCCAATGACCGCCTCTTCCGCATGGGTTCGGAGCGCGTGGAGTGCATCAACTCGGTCTCGGGCCGCCGCGGCCGCCCCCATTCCCACACCTTCTCCGACCGCATGATCCAGCCGGGCGACATGATCTTCCTCGACATCATGCACAGCTACAACGGCTACCGCACCTGCTACTACCGCACTTTCATCTGCGGCCAGCCCAACAATCACCAGATCGACGCCTATGAAACCGCCTCCAAGTGGCTCGCCGCCTCCATGGACATGGTGAAGCCGGGCGTCACGCCCGACGAAGTTGCCTCGGTTTGGCCCGATGCCCACGAGTTCGGCTACAAGAACGAGGATGAAGCCTTCCTGCTGCAATATGGCCATGGCGTGGGCATGTCGCTGTGGGAGCGCCCGATCTTCTCCAAGCGCTTCAAGGGCCAGACACGCCCCCTGAAGGAAGGTATGGTCTTCGCACTCGAAACCTGGAAGGGCTCGAATGACGGCTCGGGTGCGGCCCGCATCGAGGAAGAAGTGGTGGTCACCAAGACCGGCTGCGAGATCATCACCAATTATCCCTCCGACCATCTCATCTCCTGCGGCCTGCCGGGCTGCGAAGTCGTCGCCTAGTGTCCGCCCGCTCCAATCACCGCAGCCGTATCCCTGTGACGCTCGTCACGGGCTTCCTCGGCAGCGGCAAGACCACGCTGATCAATGCCGGGCTGAAATCGCCGGAGCTTGCGCGCACCGTCGTGGTGGTAAACGAGTTCGGCGAAGTGGGCCTCGATCACCAGCTCTACACCAGCAGCAATGATGCGGTGGTGGTGCTGGAAAACGGCTGTCTCTGCTGCACGGTGAAGAGCGATCTCGTCGCCACCATGAACAGCCTCTATCACGACCGCGCCCGGGGCGACCTGCCCGACTTCGACAATGTGGTGATCGAGACAACAGGGTTGGCCGAGCCCGGCCCGGTGATGCAGGCCTTCCTCTCAGAGCCCACGCTGGACGGGCTCTACCGCATCACCAACGTCGTCACCATGGTCGATGCCGTAAACTTTAAGACGACCGCGGAGAAACACGAGGAAGCGCTGCGCCAGGTGGCGCTCGCCGATGACATTCTGGTTTCAAAGCTCGACCTTGCCGAGGACGTAGCCTTCACCGCCCTTGCAGCAGACCTGCATCGCATGAACCCGGCGGCGAACATCGCGCGCGCAGATTTCAGCACGGCGGCGGTTGTGCCCCTGCTCACCCATGCCGGCTTCGATGCCGCCGATGCCATGGCTGACCCCTCCGAATGGTTGTCGATCTCGGACTATGAAACCTACGAGCAGACAACCGCCTCGCCCGATGGCGTGAAGGACCAGGACGTTCCGCACCACCTCGCGGCAAAGGGCATCGAGAGCTTCGTGCTGACCCGCTCCAAGCCCATGTCGCGCGAGGAAATCCAGTTCCTGCTGGATGGCATCGGCCAGAACCTCGGCCCCAGCCTGCTCCGCGTGAAGGGTTTGATCAATGTGCTGGAGGAACCCGGGCGCCCCGCCGTGGTGCAGGGCGTGCAGCATCTGTTGCACAACATGACCTGGCTGGAGAAATGGCCGGACGCCGATGAGCGCACGCGCGTCGTCTTCATTACCCAGGGCATCGCCCGCGACAATCTCAGGGAGATGATCGAACTTCTCGACCGCATGAGCGAACGCACCTTTGCCGCCCGCGAGCGGGCCCGCCTCGCAAGGCTCGCCGCCGAACAGCGCGAGCAGGTGGCGTGATGGCTGTCATTTCCTGGATCGGTGCGGGGAAGATGGGTCTCCCCGTGTGCAAGCGCCTCAAGGACGCCGGCCACGACGTGCGCGTGCTGGCGCGCTCGCCCGAGCGCGATGCAGCCCTCAAGGCGGAAGGATTGGCCACCGCCTCCACAGTTCCGGTCCTCGTCAAGGGTGCGGACATCATCTTCACCTGTGTCTCCGACGACAGGGCGCTGGCCGATGTACTGCTGTCCGAGAGCTTTGCCAAGTCCGCACCCAAGGGCGCTACTCTCATCGACATGAGTACGGTCTCCCCCACGATCTCGGCAGAGGTCGCGAACAAACTTCCCGCTGGCATGGTCTATCTCCGCGCGCCCGTCTCGGGTTCGACGGCGATGGCAACTGCCGGAACATTGACCGCGCTGGTCTCGGGGCCAGAACAGGCGTTCACCGCCATGGCGCCCGTCTTCGCCGCGTTCACGAAAAAGGCTTTTCACCTCGGCACGGGCGAGGAAGCGCGCGTCTTGAAGCTGGTGATCAACAGCCTTGTGGCCGCCACCTCGGCGCTCCTCGGCGAGGCGCTGGCCGTGGGGCTCAAGGGCGGCCTCGAAAATGCAGCGATGCTCGAGGTGATCAACCAGAGCGCCGTCGCCTCCCCGCTCATCGGCTACAAGACGGCCATGATCACCAAGGGCGACTATGCCCCTGCCGCCACGCTGACCATGCTGATGAAGGACGTGGAGCTGTTCCTTGCGGCCGGCCGCGAAACCGGCGTGCCCCTTCCCTTGAACAGCCTGATCGGGGATATCTACAAGGGTGCGGCCGCGCGCGGCCTCGGGGAACAGGATTTCTTCGTGCTGGTCCGGGAAGCGGCGGCACGGGCCTCCTGAGGCACGCAAGCACACACGACAGTTTGGGAGCACGAGATGGGCTGGAACACGGAAAAAGGGCCGCGCATTGCCTTCCTCGGCACGGGCGCACAGGGCGCGTCCATCGCCGCGGACTTCGCAGCAGCCGGGCTCGATGTCACCTTCATCGATCAGTGGCCCGCTCATATCGAGGCGATCCGGAAGAACGGCATCACCGTCAATCTGCCGAAGCGGAGCTTCAATGTCGCCGTTCCCGCGCTCCATCTCTGCCAGGTGGCCGAGGTGAAGGTGCCCTTCGATCTCGTCTTCATCGTGATGAAGGCCTACGACACCAAGTGGGCCGCGGAACTGATCAAGTCGGTCCTTGCCGATGACGGCCTCGTCGTCGGCCTGCAGAACGGCATGACCCATGAAGACATCGCCGGCGTTGTCGGTCGCGAGCGCACCATCGGTGCGGTGATCGAGATCGCTTCCAACATGTGGACGCCCGGCATCACCAACCGCCAGAACGACGTGGATGAGTCCTGGTTCGCCCTCGGCGCGCTTGATCCCAAGACACAACCCCGTGTCGAAGCGGTGGCGAAGATCCTGCGGAACTCAGGTCGTGTCGAGGTGATGGAAGACATCAAGTCGGCAAAGTGGATGAAGCTCGTGGTGAACGCTGCCGAACTGATCCCCTCCTCCATCGTCAATCTGCCGCTCAACGATGCGGCGCGCTTTCCCGGCATGCTGGAGGTGATGCGCCTTGCGGGCTACGAGGCGATGCAGGCCGCGCAGGCCGATGGCGCCAGCATCATCCCCATCATCGGCATGCCGCCCGTCACCTCGAACCATCCTGAGCGCTATGTGGATGCAATTTTCGATGAGGTGCTGAAGACCTTCTCGAAGCCTGATACGCTCGTCACCTCGCTGCAGGACTGGCGCAAGGGCCGCCGCGCCGAGGTGCGCGAAGTGAACGGCTGGGTGGTCGATATTCTCAAGGCCCACGGCCGCTCCTCGCCCATGAACCAGCGGGTGGTGGAGATGGCACTGGAGATCGAAAAAGGCCTCCGCACAGCCGATCCCGCCAACGCCAAGGAACTGCAGGCGACCTATCACGAGATCACCCGCACGTGACGGACGCTGCCTCACAAACGGCGAAGCTGGAGTCCGAACTCCGCAAGATGCTCGAAGAGATGAGCGCGCTCATCCATGCGCGCGACCTCGCAATCGTTGATCGTTTCTGGTCCGGCGGACGCTTCTGGCTCTTCGGTTCCGAAGAGCATGAGCATGACCTCACGCGTGCGGAACTCCACGCCCACATGGCCGCGATGTTCGAAAAGCCATATCGTGTGCGGTTTCTCTTCGACGCCATGAGTGTGGATCATCATCAGGACATGGCCTGGGTGAATGCACCGGCCATTCTTGAAATCCATCATCCCGACCGCGTGGTGCGATTGCCCTATCGCCTGTTCGCGCTCTTTCAGCGGATCGGCGGCGCCTGGCAATGGCGTGTCTTCAGCGGCTCGGAGCCCGCCGCACCGCCCACCTGAACCAGCTTCACGTCTCTTACGCGCTGCAGCGAAGTGAACTTCGCGCAGGCAAATACCCCTGCTTTTTCTGAGATTGGATTCAGTCAACCTTAATCAGCGATTCAAATCGCTTTGAATGCGCAAGGATTGAGCAAGCCTGGCCAACGTAGAGGGAGGCATAGTTTCTTGACCGAAGAGTCAAAAACCGGACAGGCAGAGTGAGTAGAGTCATGACAACGACAAGCAAGAAAACAACCTCCAGCAAGATGATCTTCGGCCTTCAGGTCGGCATATCGGCATTGCTGCTCACGGTCGGTTGGGCCGGATACCAGAACAGCGCCGCCACGAACGAGTCCTTCGCCATCGTCAAGGCGGAGAAGCAGAAGGCCCTCGACATCGGAAAGCTCGAGAGCGAACTGAAGAGCATCCAGATCAGCGTGGTGCAGGTTCAGCAGTTCCTTTCGGATGTTTCCGCCACCCGCGGCCTTGATGGCCTGAATGATGGCTTCGATCTCGCCGAAGAAAACGCGAAAAGCTTCGAGGCACACTTGAAGTCGGCAACGGCTCTTGCGACTGAGATGAAGGAAGACGGCATCGGCAAGCTGCTCAAGACCGTGAGTGAAGCCTTCCCGCCCTATTATGCCAAGGGCAAGGAAATGGCGCATGCCTATGTGGCCGAAGGTCCGGCCGGCGGCAACAAGATGATGGGTGCTTTCGACGAATTTGCCTCAGCGCTCACCGGTGACATGGATCAGGCGCTCAAGACCACCGCCGACCGCAAGCGCGAGATCGAGGAAGCGGGCATCGCCTCGGTGAACGGCGTCGAGGCCACGCTCGCCAGCAACAAGCAGTTCTTCCAGATGCTGACGATGATCCTGGGCGGACTGGCCTTCCTGTTCTCCGCCGGCACCGCGCTTCTCACCGTTGTCCTGCAGCGCCAGGCGACACGCCAGCAGGCCCGTGCCGAAGAACTCGGCCGGATCCAGGAACAGGAGCGCGAAGAAAACAGCCGCAATACTGCACTGGTGATCACGAGCCTCGGCGAAGGTCTCGACAAGCTGGCGAAGGGTGATCTCTCCGCCAACATCGAGAGCCCCTTCCCCGGCGAGATGGACGCCCTGCGCAAGAACTTCAACGCCTCGGTCCATGCCCTCAGCGACACCATCGCTTCCGTGATCCGGAGTTCGGAGCAGATCAAGGCGGGCACATCGGAAATCGCAGGCGCCTCCGGTGACCTTGCCCGCCGCACCGAAAACCAGGCCGCAAGCCTGGAAGAAACCGCAGCCTCGATCCTCCAGCTTTCGACCGCCCTGAACGAAACGGCAGCCAACGCCTCCAAGGCCAAGGCCTCGGCCACGTCGGCGCGCGAAATGGCGGAGAACGGACGCAGCGTGGTGGCAGAGACTGTGTCGTCCATGAAGAACATCTCCACCAGTGCCGCCCAGATGACGTCGATCATCAGCGTGATCGACGAGATCGCCTTCCAGACGAACCTGCTGGCGCTCAACGCCGGGATCGAGGCCGCCCGTGCGGGTGATGCCGGCAAGGGCTTTGCCGTCGTTGCCGGTGAAGTGAGAATCCTCTCGGACCGTTCGGCCGAAGCCGCCAAGGACATCAAGAAGCTGCTGGAGGAATCCAACGCGAATGTCGACCAGGGCGTGAAGCTGGTGAGCGTGCTCGATGGTGCGCTGGCAAGCATCAACCAGCAGGCGGTGACGGTGGCACAGGTGATCGAGGAGATCAGCACCGCCACCAAATCCCAGGCCGACAGCCTCACGGAAGTGAGCGCCGCGGTCAACCAGCTCGATCAGTTCACCCAGGCCAATGCCGCCATGGTGGAACAGTCGACGGCCGCCACCCACACGCTGAACAACCAGACCGAGGAGCTCTTCGGCGCCATCGGCAAGTTCAACGTGGAAGCCGCCAACGACACACAAAGAATCTCCCGGCCGCGACTCCTCGCGGCTTGAGACGAAGGCCGACTGCACAATGGCCGCAGGGGCCTTCCTCGGAAGGTCCCTGCATTGCAGCCCTCAGTGCCGCTGCGAGAGTATGAACCTCTCCACCGCCCGTGACTGGCGAACGAGAGCACTGAACTCGATGCCGTAACGCGTGTGCGAGCCCCAGCGGACAGTGGACGACAGCTCGCCAAGGTCCGGGCTGAGAAGCACCACGGCGGAGCCGGGCATGAGCTGTATCATGGCATCGAGAACGATGCCCGCACCCGAGAATGACAGATCGACCACCCGGCACTTGATTTCGAACCTGTCGACCCTCAGTCGCGCCGGCATGTCGCACGCACTGCGCTCCTGCAGGCGGCGATAGGGCCGTGGGCCTTCCGGGCTGGAGGGTTCAGCCGTCATCGCTACGCCGCCCGGCCCATGCCGCCGGACCCTGTCGAGCCTGCCTGACCCGCCAGACGGAAGCGCGCCACGATCCTCGCCAGTTCACCGGATTGCTCGGTCAGGGTGCGCGTGGCCGCCGTCGTCTCCTCCACCATGGCGGCATTCTGCTGCGTCACCATATCCATCTGCTCCACCGCAGTGTTCACTTCCTGCAGGCCGGAGGCCTGGTGCTCCGCACTGGCAGCAATCTCGGTCACAACCTGGTTGATATCTGCGATGCGCTCGATGATGGAGCGGAGCGAGGTTCCCGTTTCCGCAACAAGCTGCACCCCTTCCTCCACCGCATCCTGCGCCGTGGAGAGATGCTCCCTGATGTCCTTCGCGGCTTCGGCCGAGCGCTGCGCCAGTGCCCGCACCTCGGAGGCCACGACGGAGAAGCCGCGCCCCACGTCTCCGGCGCGCGCCGCTTCCACCCCGGCGTTGAGCGCGAGCAGATTGGTCTGGAACGCCATGTCGTCCACCAGACCCACAATCTGGCTGATCCTCTGGGATGACGTTTCGATCGCCTTCATCGCGGAGATGGCCCGGTCCACCACCATGCCGGATTTGTCGGCGTCGCTCTTGGCCAGGGCAACGATGCTGCGGGCATGGCTCGCGCCCGCCGCAGTGTCGCGAACCTTGCTGGTGATTTCCGCAAGTGCCGCGGCGGTCTGCTCCAGATTTGCCGCCTGGTTTTCGGTGCGCCGCGAGAGATCGTCGGAGGCATGCGAGATTTCGGAGGTGCCCGAGGAAATGCCATCAGCCCCAGCCCGCACATTGGCGATGATCACCTGCAGCGCATCCACCATCTCGTTGAAACTGATGCGGAGAGGATCGAGAGATTCGGGAAAAGGATCGGTGATCTTCTGCGTGAGATCGCCGCGCGACAGCCGCTGAAGGCCTTCGCCCAGCTTGCCGATCACATATTCATTGGCTTCCTTGACCGTGAAGTTCTCCTGCGCCTGCGCCTTGAAGACAGAGACGGCCCGCGCCATCTCGCCCACTTCATCCCGGCGGGCCTCATAGGGAATGCTCACGGTCAGGTCGCCATTCGCAAGCTTTGACATCACTTCGGAGATGCGGGTCAGTGCCCTGACGACATGGCGGTTCCCGAGAAGAAAGAGCGCCGCAAGCCCAACGCACAGCGCACCAGCGAGGACATAACCCACCTGCAGCGCGAGGCTTGAGGCGGCAAGGCTTTCCTTCTCGTCCACGGCCAACTGATCGCTGATGAAGGACTGATTGTCCTGCACGAATTTCTGGAATTCGACGAATTCCGTGGTGAGCTTGTCGCTGACTTCGCGGGCTTTCTGCCTGTCGCCAGCTTGAAGTGCCGGAATGATCTCCTTGTTAAGATCAGTCCAGAAGATCTGCCCGTGGCTGACGAAGCCGTCGTGGAACGGTTTCCACTTCGCGAGATCCAGAAACGGCCGCGCCTCCATCTCGGCTTCCCAGTACCTCATGCGATCATCGAAACTCTTCTGGAGTTCCCGCCACTTGGAAATTGCTGCCTTGATGTCCGGGTTGCTTGACGCCAGCGTCGCATTCACCAGGGTAAGCGCCTCATAGGGGAGAAGCGGCGGCGGGATGTAGTCCGCGATCAGCGCCGCCCCGTTCTCGATGGCTCGGAAGCGGTCTCCGCCCACCCGGTGCTCGAGAAAACTTGTTGAACTATAGATTGCGAAGGCAGCGACCGTGATGATCACCGCAATCGCAGAAAGGGTCATGAGGCGTGAGATGGAGAGTGCCGATTTGGCAAGGCTGCGCCCTTGCCCATGCACGGTCGTTGCAGACATTCTATGCGTTCCAGGTCCCGAGTTATCGTTCAGTGCGATTCTAAGGCGTCACACTGACAAGCTGTCTGCAACCAGAAGCTGGTCTGAATCTGTAAAACCGCATTACAGATTTCAACAGACCGTTATCCGAGATCAGTAATATGCGGAAAAACAAAGAATAATGGCACATTGGGCGCCGACGGACGGCTGCAACTGGCAAACGTGGACGCGTGATCCTGCGCCGCATCCTGAACGGGCATGCGACCCTGACACCAAGGTGAGTCGGCTCCCGCAAGTGCAGGAACAATCACGTGTTTTTGCCGATACAACTTAAAGCTTTCTACAATTTTCCTGACCACACTCTGCGGCGAAAGCACGGAGTCACTGGATCTTGCGCCGCTTCTACGGCTGGAGTTTTGCTGGAACGATCGCCATTCCGCTGGTGCTCGCGCTTGCGCTCGTGATGTGGCTCACCTTCGATCTCGTCTATCGTGTTTCCGCCGGCGCCAACATGCAGGACTCGGAGCGCACGCGGCAGATCGTCGAGTCCGCAATCGGCGCGGCCGAGAAGCAACTCGAGAACGCCACGGCGGACAACGCCTATTGGGACGACGCGGCGCGCCAGGTTTATGGAAACATCGACGAGACCTGGGTCCGCGATACCTGGGGCGTGCCGACGGAGTCAGGCGCCACCTATGATCTCATGCTGATTGCGGACCACAACGCCTCATCTGTTCTCAGCGGTTATCGCAAGCGCAAACCTTTCAAGCCGGACGCCAGCACGTATTTCGGAGAGAATCTTTCCAGCATACTCGCCCAATTCGCCCAGGCGCCGGAAGAATCCGAATCCAGGGCCACGGTGATGAGGACCGCAGACGGGCTTGCCATCATCGCCGCAGCGACGATCATGCCCACCTCTGCCGACCTCCGCACACCTGGCCAGCCGCCGCGATATCTCATCTTCGGGAAATACCTGTCCGAAGATTACCTGAAGTCGCTGGGATCGCAGTACGTGATCGAGGGCCTGACGGTCACGGATTCCCGGCCACGCTCCAGACCCTACTTCGCCATCACCGACCTTGCCGGCCATGACATCGCCTTCGCTCGCTGGAAGGATCGCAGGCCAGGAGACCTCGCACTCCGGTCCATCCTCACCACCTCCATTGCCGTCGTCGTGTTCATGAGCCTTGTGCTGGCCGGGATCGGCGTCTTGTGCTGGCGGCTGCTGGGGCATATCGCCGACCGCGAGCGATCGGCCCTTCATGAATCCCTGCACGACAGTCTCACGGGCCTTCCCAACCGCTCCGGTCTGCAGGACCAGATGCGGCACCTGATCGGCGCGGGCGAAACCAACCTCGCCATCGCCTATGCCGACCTCGACGGCTTCAAGGAAGTGAACGACTACTTCGGCCACGACACCGGCGACAGGCTGCTGAAGGCGATCTCCGCCGGACTGAGGCAACTTGCGAGCCCCGGCAACTACGTGAGCCGCCTCGGCGGCGATGAATTCGTTGTTCTGACCAAAGGCGAGGACGCAATCGATCAGGCCCGCAAGATCAGCGAATTCTTCGTCGCCTTCGTTCAGGAGCCCTTCGATCTCGACGGCCGCATCGCTTCGGTGGGCGTCAGTATCGGCATCGCGTCGCTTCCAGCGGAGTCCCGTGACACCACCGAGCTTCTGCGGCGCGCGGACCTTGCCATGTACCACGCCAAGTCCACGGGCAAGAACCGCCACTTCACCTATTCCCCCGCGCTCGACAACGACAAGCGCGAGAACCTCGAGATTGCCAGCGAGCTCCGCCAGCACATTGCCGCCGGCCTGCTGGAGGTGGCGTACCAGCCCATCGTCTCTGCCGCGAACCTTGATGTCGTGGCGATCGAGGCGCTGGCCCGTTGGCCTGCCTCCTCGCCGCGGCGCGTCACACCCGACAAGTTCATCGCCGTCGCCGAGGCCAACGGCCTGATCGATGATCTCGGCCAGGCGGTTCTCGCCATCGCCTGCAAGGAAATCGCCCGCTGGGAGACGCTCCGGCTTTCGGTCAACGTCTCACCCATCCAGTTGCGCAATCCGGACTTCGCGCGGCGTACGATCCAGACGCTGCATCAACACATTCTGCCGGGTAACCGGCTTGAGCTGGAGATCACCGAGAACGTCCTGATGTCGGAATTCCCGGCGATCATGAAGAACGTGAACGATCTGCGCGCTGCCGGCATCCGCCTGGCGCTGGATGACTTCGGCACCGGGTATTCAAGCATCCACTACCTGCGCAAGATCCCCTTCGACCGCATCAAGATCGACCGTTCGCTGATCTGCAACATCCTGAAGGGCGCGCAGGAAAGCCACATCGTCCAGTGCACCATCCAGATGGCGAGCGGCCTTGCCGCCAAGGTCACCGCCGAAGGTGTCGAGAACGAGGAGCAGATCAGCATCCTGCGTCTGAACGGATGCGACGAGCTGCAGGGTTACTATTTCCACCGGCCCATGCCGGCGGCCAGTCTGCGGCAGTTGATGGAGAACCAGCGCAAGGCCAGGGCCGGCGGCTTCGCCAGCGTGGCCTGAGCCACGGTCAGCCCACGTACCAGATCTTGCGCGGGTCGCCGGGCATGCGGCGGTAATCGTAGGCAAGGTCGATCAGCTGCGGAAGATCGATCCGCGGCCGCCAGCCCAGGTCGAATTTGGCAGCGGCATTGTCCATCCAGTTGGAATGGTATTGGCTCGGGATGGGAATGCTCTTGAGGCCGCGGCTGGCGAGCAGATGCGCCGCCACCTCGCCATAGTCGACCGGCTCGTTCATGCAGATGTTGTAGGTGCGGCCCGCAGAGGCGGCACAGTCCAGCGCCAGACCGATCGCCCTTACCAGATCATCGACGTGAACGAAGTTGCGCTTGAGGGGCCGGTCGTGCGCATCGAGCAGCAGCGGCACGGTGCCCTCGCGCGCGCAGGCCTCGGCCACGGCGGGCGCCACCATGTCCTTCCAGCGCGGGCCGCCGAACACATCATCGCCGAAGGAGAGGCTGTACCTGAAATCATCCTTCTCCATGATCCAGGGCGCGCGCAGGACGCAGGCATTGATGCCGTACTGGATCACGAACTGCTGCAGCATCACCTCTTCCAGTACCTTGGAGAGCGCATAGCAGCCGGGATAGGCCATGTGCGGCGCCTTCTCCGTCACCGGGGTTCCGTGTTCGTAGAAGAAGTGGCCCACCGCAGCGTCACCGCCGATGAGGATGAATTGTTGCGCCGTCTTGCTCTGGCGGAATTCCTCCAGCATCCAGAACAGGCCCTTCACCGTCACGTCCATCACGTCATCCGGTGTTTCCTTGCAGGTCGCCATGTGCACGACGTGGGTGACGCCTTCCATCGCGGCCTTCACCACCGCCTTGTCGGAGATGGAGCCCCGCACCACGTCCAGTCCCTCGATCATGCGATTGTGGCAGAGCGCCCGCAGTGCCGCGCGCGGCAGGCCAAGCTCCGATTGCAGATGTGCGATGAGCCGCGTGCCGACCTTGCCGGTGGCGCCTGTGATCAGAAGCTTCATGTCGTCACTCCCTCTGAGGCGTCACAGGCAGGGCAAGGCTCACACCTTGCCGCTTGAAGCCCGCACCACCAATGGACATTCCGATTTCAATTGCGCCGGCTGCAGGCCCGGCTGATCGATCCGCTCCAGCAGCAGTTCCGCCGCCATCACACCCATCTCGAAGTGCGGCAGCAGCACGGTGGTGAGCGGCGGATGAGTGAACTGCGCGATTTCGCGGTCGTCATATCCCACCACACTCACGTCTCCGGGAATGGACTTCCCCATTTCCTTCAGCGCCTCGAGGCAGCCGAGCGCCATCAGGTCGTTGCTGCAGAAGATGGCCGTCGGCGGTTCGGACAGCTTGAAGAGCTCCTGCGTCTGGGTGTAGCCCGCCGATGGTTCCCAGTTGCCGGGCCGCACCAAGCGCTCGTCGAAGCCGAGATCGGCAGCCGCCAACGCCTGGCGATAGCCCTTCAGGCGGTCCTTCGAGGCGTCCATCCACTCTTCGCCCTGGATGATGGCGATGCGGCGGTGGCCGAGGTCGATGAGATGCTGCGTGGCGCTGCGCCCGCCCACCACTTCACCGGGCGTGACCGAGGGCACGCTGCGGTCGGCGAGGTAGCAGTTCAGCAGAACCGTCTGCTGTCCCATGACCGCATTGGACAGAGTGACCGCACGCGTCTGGATGGTGCCATAGACGAGGCCCTTGAGGTTGAGCTTGCCCAGCGTGCGGATCGCGGTGGCCTCGGCCTCGGCGTCGCCGCTCGTCACGAAGGTCATGATGTCAAGGCCGGTGGCAGCCGCCTTCTCGCGCAGGCCATCAAGGGCAATCGCCATCCACGGGTCAGTCGAGATTTCATCGACGAGGAAGCCGATCACCCCATTGTCGTGTCGAGCGCCGTTCCCCGCCCGGCGCACGGCATGGACATAGCCCAGCGACTTCGCTGCCTTCTTCACACGGGTGATGGTCTCGTCCGACACCCGTGCCTCGGCAATTCCGTTCAGAACAAGCGAGACCGTGGTCTGCGAAACGCCCGCAAGCGCCGCCACATCAGTCATCGTCGGTCGCCGTTTTTCAGTCACTTATGACTCCCCTGCATCATTTCAGGCCCCGCCCACATCCTTAGGGCGGCACGCCTCTCTGCCGATGCAACCACAGGGAACTTCGCGTTCAAACTGCATTCTTGCCGGTCCACAACCATCAACACTAATCTTGACTGATATTAGTAATAATGATTACGTTTAACGTACGGTAGAGCCGTCTGGCAAGCCGCCAATAAAAAACCGCGACACATTTGTATGGGAGACGCCTGATGAAACTGAAATTCGCCGCAGCGCTTGCCGCTGGCCTGATGCTCTCGGTCACACCCGGACTGGCTCAGGAAAAGAAGCAACTCGCCTTCATCGTGAATGCCGCCTCGGACTTCTGGAAGCTCGCCGAAGCGGGCGTGAAGAAGGCGCAAGGGGAACTGCCGAACTACGAACTGCAGTTCAAGTATCCGGCCCAGGGCACCGCCGCCCTGCAGAACGCCCTCATGGATGACCTCGTTGCCGCCGGCACCGACGCCATCATGATCTCGTCGGTCGATCCCAAGACCTCGATCGATGCCTTCAACCGCATCGCCGCCCAGGTGCCCCTCTTCACCACCGACAGCGACGCGCCCGCCAGCAACCGCATCGCCTATCTCGGCTCGTCCAACACCGATGCCGGTGTGCAGGCAGGCGAGATCGCCGTGAAGGCGCTGCCCAACGGCGGCAAGTGCATGGGCTTCGTCGGCTTCCTGGACGCCGACAACGCCAAGGAGCGCATCGCCGGCTTCAAGAAGGCGGTGGAAGGCAAGGGCATCGAACTCGTCGACACCCGCGGTGACGACGTGGACTTCGCCCGTGCCCGCAGCAACGTCGATGACGTGCTCGCCGCCAACCCCGAGATCAACTGCATGGTCGGCTTCTATTCGTACAATCCCCCCAAGATCTACGAAGCCCTGCAGGCCGCCAACAAGCTGGGCCAGATCACCGTCATCGCCTTTGACGAGGATCCGATCACGCTCGGCGCCGTGCGCGAAGGCAGCTTCGCGGGCACCGTGGTGCAGCAGCCCTTCGAATGGGGCTACCAGGGCATGAAGCTGATGGCGAAGTATCTCGAGGGCGACAAGTCCGGCATCCCCGAGAACAAGCTCATCATCGTTCCCACCAAGGTGATCGACAAGGGCAATGTCGATCAGTTCGAGGCCGACCTCAAGGCGGCCATCGGCAAGTAAGTAAGCGTTGGAATGGCTGGCCGACTCCTCCTCGTGCCAGCCATTCACCCCGCTTCACGAGCTTTGCTTCCCACCCCGTTTGCGTCATTGTGGCCGCGTCAGCAGGGCACCGCATTGTCATGACTTCAACGCTTCTCACACTGGAAGCCGTCTCCAAGACGTTCGGCCCGGTCGTGGCGCTCGAGGATGTCTCGTTCTCGATCGGGCGCGGCGAAGTCGTAGGACTCGTGGGCGAGAACGGTGCGGGCAAGTCGACGCTCATGAAGATCCTGGGCGGCGTCATCACGCCCTCAAGCGGCCGTGTGCTGATCGAGGGCCGCGAAATCCATTTCGCAAATGCCCGCCACTCCATGAACGAGGGCATCGCCTTCGTGCATCAGGAGCTGAACTCCTTCCCCAATCTCAGCGTTGCTGCCAACATCCTGATCGGCCGCGAACCGCGCAAGGGCCCGTTCGACCTCTTTGTCGATGAGAAGAAGGCGGAAGCCCTCGTGCAGCCGCTGCTGCAGAAACTGCGTGCCGACTTCACGCCATCGACGCCGGTGGCTGATCTCTCCATCGCCCAGCGCCAGCTCGTGGAAATCGCCCGCGCCCTCTCCTTCGATGCCCGGCTCGTCATCATGGACGAGCCCACCTCCAGTCTCACCCTCAGTGAGTCCAACCGCCTGCTCGAGATCGTGGGGGAACTTAAGGCGGCGGGCGTGAGTGTCATCTTCATCACCCACCGCCTCAACGAGATCGTCGAGATCGCCGACCGCGTGGTGGTCCTCCGCGATGGCAGGCTCGCGGGCACGCTGAAGAAATCCGAAATCAGCCCGCAGGCGATGATCGCCCACATGATCGGGCGCACCCTGCAAACACTCTATCTCCCGCCCGCCATCACCTCCGCACAGGATGGCCTGACGCTGATCTGCGTCCGAACCGAAAACTTTCCGCAGGAGGAGATCACGCTCTCGGTGCGGCGGGGCGAAATCCTCGGGCTTGCCGGATTGATCGGTGCGGGCCGCTCGGAACTCGCAAAGGCCATCTTCGGAATCGAGCCCCTGCTCGCAGGCGAGATCCGCATCAACGGTTCGCCCGTGCAGGTGACGACGCCGGGCGAGGCCATCGCAGCCGGCGTTGCGCTCATCCCGGAAGACCGCAAGCAATCGGCCCTGCTCCTGGCCGAATCCATCGCCGAGAACATTGGCCTCAACAACTGGCAGCAGTTTTCCCGCGGCGGCCTCGTCGATGCAGGCGAACTCCGCGGCCATGCGGCGCGGCAGATTCAGGCTTTCGATGTCCACGCGCCGGGGCCCGATGCCCATCTCTCAGCGCTTTCTGGCGGCAACCAGCAGAAGGTCATCCTCGCCAAGTGGCTGCCGCGCAACCCGGCTGTGCTGATCTGCGACGAGCCCACGCGGGGCGTCGATGTGGGAGCGCGGCACGAAATCTATCTCCGCCTGCGCAAGGCCGCCGATGCGGGCGCTGCCGTGCTTCTCATTTCCAGCGACATGGAAGAGGTGCTGGGGGTGAGCGACCGCATCGCCGTGATGCATGAGGGCCGCATCAGCGGCACGCTGCAGCGGGAGAATTTTTCCGAACACAATGTCCTGCAACTCGCCGTGGGACGGGCTAATCAGGGGGACCACGCGGAATGACGTCATACAAGAAGGATATCGGGCTTCTCATCCTCATCCTGCTGGTCGGCACCATCGTGGCGCTGATCAATCCCCTCTTCCTCTCGCCCATCAACCTTGCCAACACTGCGAACCTCATCGGCCTGTTCGGCATCTTTGCCATCGGACAGGCCATCGTCATCATCACCGGCGGCATCGATCTCTCGGTGGGTTCGGTGATCGCGCTCCTCGGCGTTGTCATGGTCGATCTTCTGGCCGGCGTCGAAATGCCGTGGCCGCTGGTGCTGCTGCTCATTCCCGTCTTCGGCGCGGTGATCGGATTCATCCACGGCCTGCTCATCGTAAAGCTGAAGATCCAGCCCTTCATCGTCACACTCTGCGGCCTTCTCATCTACCGCGGTGCGGCGCGCTTCTTCACCGCAGACGCCACGGCGGGCTTCGGCTTCGGGCAGAGCTTCCCCGCCGTCGAGTGGCTGACCGTAGGCCGGAGCTTTGGCGTGCCACACTCCTTCGTGGCGCTTCTGGTGATCGGTACGGTGATGTGGCTCGTCCTTCACCGCACCGTGTTCGGGCGCTATCTCTTCGCCGTGGGGAAGAACGAAGAGGCCGCTCGCTATTCCGGCATCAACACCGGGCGTGTCATCATCTCGGCCTATGTGGTGTGCGGCGTCCTCACGTCGGTGTCCGCCATCTTCTTTGCCATGTACACCCGCTCCATCTCGCCCTCCTCCCATGGCAGCTTCTACGAGCTTTATGCCATTGCCGCCGCCGTGCTGGGCGGCTTCTCGCTCCGGGGCGGCGAGGGCTCGATGATCGGCGTCATCCTGGGCGCCGTCCTGCTCCAGGTGCTGCAGAACCTGGTGAACCTGCTGGGCATTCCCAGTTCCCTCAATTTCGCGGTCATGGGCGCGGTGATCCTCTTCGGCGTTCTGGTGGATAGCCAATTGGCCCGATTCCGGCCCATGATGGCGTCGCTGAAGAAGGGCTAGCAGGAGACACGGCGTGGGAGAGACGAACGGCACCATCGAAACCATTCCCCTCTCGGAAGGGCGTCTCTCGGCCAACGTGCTGACCATGGGCGCGTCCCTCATGGACCTTGTGCTCGATATGCCGGAGGGCCCGCGCCCGGTCATCCTCTCGCTTGGAAATCCGCAGGCCTACCGCATCAATCCACATTATCTCGGCGTCATTGCCGGGCGCTGTGCCAACCGCATCCGCGGCGGCGATTGCGTGATCGATGGCCGCAGCCACCAGCTTGACCGCAACGAGAACGGCAGGACACATCTGCATGGCGGCAGCACCGGCTTTTCCCGCAAGCTGTGGCAGGTCGCAGCCCGCACGGCCACGAGTGTGACGCTTGCGCTGCAGTCGCCTGACGGCGATCAGGGCTACCCCGGCACAGTCACGGCCACGTGCCTCTATGAGCTGGTGCCCGGGAACCGCCTGCGCATCACGCTCACTGCGAAGACTGACGCCACGACGCTGGTGAACCTCGCCGCCCATGCCTACTTCAATCTTGCGCCGGGCTCTTCCATTCTCGATCACGCCCTCATGATGCCGGCCCAGCGCTACACGCCCGTGGATGTCAGCCTCATTCCCGATGGCCGGCTGCTGCCGGTGAGCGACACGGGCTATGACTTCACCACGCCCGTTCGCATCGGCGCGCAGCGCGAGAAGACCGCCGCGGGCTTCGACCACAATTTTGTGCTGGCGAATGCGCCGCGCCCTGAGCCCGCCCTTGCCGCCCGGCTGATCTCGCCGCAGCGCGACCTCACGCTCGAAATCTGGAGCACCGAGCCCGGCCTGCAGTTCTATGATGGCGCAAAGCTCGATGGCGGCCCCGGTGCGCCCCATCCGGAGCTTCCGGCCTTCGCCGGTTGCTGCCTTGAACCGCAGCGCTTTCCCGACGCCATCCATCATCCGCATTTCGCTTCCGCCCTTCTGAAGGCAGGAGAGACCTATCGTCAGGTCACGGAGTATCGCTTCCTCGCGCCGGGTGTGGCGTGACGGCAGGCAGCATCAAGGCAGAAGATGATGGCCGATCAGAACTCGTCGGTCTTGTCGACGGCGAGTCGCCAGCCCGCTTCCCCGGCCACGAGCTTGTAGCTTATCTGGCGGATGCGGCTGGGCTTGTCGTCCGGCGCGCCGTCGTCGAACACCGGGAAGCGGCGCACCAGCCTGTTCTCGATGATGGTGAACTGGTCATGCCCGCGATAGCCTTTCACCAGAGCGGGATCGTCGGCAAGTGCCGGCAGGAAGACATCGCTCAGGGATTTCTTGCGGTTTGCGCTGAAGGCAACGAGCGCGCCTGTCCGGGCCTTGTCTTCCCCTTGCACATAGACATAGACCTCAGGGCTCTTGTCGACGTTGAGGTCGCCCACCTCGGCATCGATCACGCGGGCGTTTCCGACCGCCGTCTCCTGCGCCGCGTTGTCGATCTTGAGACCCTTGGGAACGATCTTCACCACGTTGGCCGTGCCTTCGTTCCGGCTTTCGATGGCAAAGCTGATGCCCATGGCCTCGAGTGTCTTGGCATAGGGCGAAACGAACGGCTTCGCGGGCAGAATGGCCGCCGCGGTGGCCGCCGACTCGGCGCTGTCGGCCCAGGCCGCGCCCGGCATCAGCAGAACCAGCATCATCAACACGATTTGTCTCATCGCACGCACTCTCGCATGACCGCCACCACAACCGAAACTATCGCTGAAACCCCAGGCTGTAAATGTGGCGGTGCAGCGCAAACAGCGCAAAAGTGCAAATCTTCCCGCCCCGGTCTTTCACCCTTGACGCGAGGCGGTGGCCGCAATTCAAGTAATGTTATCCCGGCCGCTCTCACTTGAGGCGGCTTCACATCCCATCCGGTTTCATGAAGTGGAGCTCACGTCTTGTCGATCACCGCGCTGGTCTGCGCCGCACCGGGTGAACTGAAGCTGGAGACGCGCCCCCGTCCGCCCTCTTCCGCGGATGGTGTGCTCGTCCGCCCGCGCCGCATCGGCATCTGCGGCACGGACTATCATATCTTCGAAGGCAAGCACCCCTTCCTCCAGTACCCGCGCATCATGGGACATGAACTTGCGGTGGAGGTGGTTGAGCCGGGCAATTCCGATTTGGCCGAACGCACAATCTGCGTCGTGAACCCCTATCTCTCCTGCGGCACCTGCCATGCCTGTAGCCGCGGCAAGCCCAATTGCTGCACCCGCATTTCCGTTCTCGGCGTCCATCAGGATGGCGGCATGCAGGAGCTGATCGTTCTGCCCGCGGCAAATCTCCTGCCTGCACCGGGTCTCTCCATCGATGGCTGCGCGACCGTTGAGTTCCTCGCTATCGGCGCACACGCGGTGCGGCGCGGCGGCGTCTCGTCTGCGGATACGGTGCTCGTCATCGGTGGTGGCCCCATCGGTCTCGGCGCCGCTTTGTTCGCGAAGCTTGCGGGTGCCGCCAAGGTGGCGATCATCGACCGCGACGGCGAGCGTTCCCGCAGCACCGCCGCCATCGCCGGGATCGACAGCGTCCCGTTGGATGACGGTCTCGACAAGTCGTTGTCGAACTATACCTCCGGGAACGGCTTCGACGTGGTATTCGACGCCACCGGCAACCAGGCCTCCATGCAGCGCGGCTTCGATTTCGTCGCCCATGGCGGGCGTTACGTGCTGGTGAGCGTGGTGAAGGACCAGATCACCTTTTCCGATCCGGATTTCCACCGCCGCGAGTTGACGCTGTTCGGCAGCCGCAACGCAACGTCGGAGGATTTCGCCCGCGTCATATCGGCGATCCGCGATGGCAAGGTTCCGCTCGACCGCATCATCACCCACCGTACCAGTCTTGCGGATGCCGCACGTGATCTGCCCGTGTGGGCGCACGAAAAGCAGGGCCTGATCAAGGCCATGATCGAGATCGGCGGTTAGTCGGCCCATGAAGCGCTTGTCCATGGCCACCGCGGCAGGCCTCCTGCCCTATGACCGCAGCAAGGTCACTGCCGGAATGGTGCATCTCGGCGTCGGCGCCTTTCATCGCGCCCATGTTGCCGCCTATGTGGATTCGGTTCTGTCGCAGGACCCGAGCTGGGGGATCATCGGCGTCTCGCTCCGCCGCCCGGACACGCGGGCCGCACTTCTCGATCAGGACTTTCTCTACACCCTCGCCATCCGCAGCGCGGAGGGTACCCGGACGCGCTTTATCGGCAGCCTGCTCGATGTGCTGGATGCCAACACGCAGCGTGAGGCGGTGCTGGCGGCGATGGCTGATCCCGGCGTCCGCATCGTCTCGCTCACTGTCACCGAGAAGGGCTATTGCCACGATCCCGCGACGGGCGAACTCGATGCCACGCAACCCGACGTCAGACACGATCTGGACCACCCCGAAAGTCCGGTGAGCGCGCCGGGCCTGATCGTCCGTGCCCTCGAACTGCGCAAGGCGAAGGGCATTCCGCCCTTCACCGTGCTCAGTTGCGACAATCTTCCGGCCAATGGCCACACCACCCGGCGCATCGTCACGCGCTTTGCCAGCCTGCGGAACGCAGAACTGGGCAACTTCATCCGTGAGCATGTCGGCTTCCCCTCCACCATGGTGGACCGCATCGTGCCCGCGACGACAGACGACGACCGAAAGGACGTCGCCTCCCTCACCGGACTGGATGATGCGTGGCCCGTGGTGACCGAGCCTTTCCAGCAATGGGTGGTGGAGGACCACTTCACCCAGGGGCGCCCTGCCCTCGAAACAGCTGGCGTGGAGTTCGTCAAGGATGTGGCACCCTTCGAACTGATGAAGCTCCGCATGCTGAACGGCAGCCACTCCACGCTGGCCTATCTCGGTTATCTCGCGGGCCATCAGTACGTCAGCGAAGCGATTGCACAGCCGGCCTTCCGGTCACTCATCTCGGCGCTCATGACCGAAGACGTGATGCCGACGCTGCCCATGGAGCGGTCGTCGCTTGTGCAGTATCGCGACGCTCTGCTCGACCGCTTCTCCAATCCGGCCCTCAGGCACCGCACCTGGCAGATCGCCATGGATGGCTCGCAGAAGCTGCCGCAACGGCTGCTCGGCACCATCCGCGACCGCCTCAAGGGCGGGCATTCCGTCACCCGCATCAGTCTCGGTGTCGCGGCGTGGATGCGCTACGTTACCGGCATCGATGAACAGGGCCAGCCCATCGACGTGCGCGATCCGCTCGCGGCACGGCTGCGTGGCATTGCCGATGCAGCGAACAAGGACCCAGCGCGTCTCGTCGATGGTCTCTTGAAAGTGCGGGAAATTTTCGGCGACGATTTGCCCGCTTCGGCACCCTTCCGCGCGGCGTTGCACGCGCATGTGCAGAGCCTGCTGGAGACCGGATCACAGCGCACGGTGGAAAACATCATTCAAGCCTGAACAGGACATCACAGGAGCGTCTCATGGAATACCGCACACTCGGCCGGTCCGGCCTCAAGGTCTCCGTCCTCTCACTGGGGTCCGCAAACTTCGGCGCCGAAGGTGACTGGGGCAAGGTCTGGGGCAAGGTGGGCGTGGATGGCGTCGAACGCCAGATCGACATCAGCCTCGATCACGGCGTCAATCTCATCGACACCGCCAACGTCTACTCCGCCAGCAAGTCCGAGTCACTGATCGGCGAAGTCCTTGCCAAGGGCCGCCGCAACCGCCTGCTGATTTCCAGCAAGGTGCGCTTCCCCGTGGGCGATGGCCCCAATGACCGCGGCCTCAGCCGCTATCACCTTGTGCGCGAGGCCGAGAACTCATTGAAGCGCCTGCGCACCGATGTAATCGACATCTATCAGGTGCACGAGTGGGACGGGCAGACACCGCTTGAAGAGACGATCGAGGCGCTCGACACGTTGGTCCGCCACGGCAAGGTGCGTTACATCGGCTGCTCCAACTATTCCGCCTGGCATCTGATGAAGGCACTCTCTATCTCCGACTCCACACACCGCCAGCGTTTCGTCTGCCAGCAGATCCACTATTCCTTGCAGGCCCGCGAAGCGGAATACGAACTGATCCCGCTGGGCTTCGACCAGGGCGTCTCGCTGCTCGTCTGGTCGCCGCTCGCAGGCGGCTGGCTCTCCGGCAAGTACACGCGCAATTCGGCGCCAGACACAGGGCGCCAGGCCATCGGCTTCCGCGAGCCGCCGATCTATGACTGGAACAAGCTGTGGAACATCGTGGACGTGCTGAACGATGTCGCCGCGAGGCACAAGGCCACCGCCTCGCAGGTCGCCATCGCCTGGCTGCTGCAGCGTCCGATGGTGGCTTCGGTCATCATGGGCGGCCGCAGCACCGAGCAGATCGAGTCGAACCTGAAGGCGGCCTCGCTGTCTCTTTCCGCCGACGACGTGGCTCAGCTCGACAAGGTGAGCGAGCCCAACCTGCTCTATCCCTATTGGCATCAGGCCTACACGGCAAGCGACCGCGTGGGCACGGCGGACCTCACACTCCTCAAGCCCTATCTCGGCCGCGACCTCACCGCGCCGCGCACCTGAAGGACGGACATGCTTGACGCCGTTGTCGTGGGGGCCGGAGCCGCAGGCGTCGGCGCCGGGCTCGCCCTGCTGAAGCACCGCGCGAATTTCCTGATCCTCGAAGCCAAGGACAGGGTCGGTGGCCGCGCCTTTTCGGACAGCGAAAGTCTCGGCCGCACCTGGGACCATGGCTGCCACTGGTTCCATTCCGCCTCCATCAATCCTCTGAGGAAGATCGCGCTCAAGCTCGGTCATCCCTTTGAAGACATGCCGAAGCCCTACGGCAGCTGGCTGTGGCGGAACGGCGCCTTCATGGACCCCACGCCCTACGAGACGGAACACGCAGCACTCGCCGCGCGGATGGCGGCCACCGATACGGCCACGACAGACATGGCGCTCGCAACCCTCATGGACGACGCTTCGCCCTGGCGCGCGGTGTTGCGCCACGACATGGCGCTCACCTATTCGCAGGAGGTGGAAGATATCTCCGTTGCCGACGCCAAGGCGTTCCATGACACGCAGGAAAACATCCCCGTCACCGGCGGCTACGGCGCATTGGTCGCAAGACTCGCGCAGGCCTTGCCGGTTCGGCGATCAACCGCCGTGACCGCCATCACCGTGGTGCCGGGCGGCGTGAAGGTTTCGACAGCATCCGGAGATATCGAGGCGCGGCAGGTCATCGTGGCGGTGCCGCAACGGGTGCTGGCACGGGGCGCCATCCGGTTCTCGCCTGCCCTGCCCGCAGACATTGAACACGCCATCGGGATGTTGCCGATGGGATGGTTCGAGAAGTCAGGCGTTGCCTTCAGCGCGCCGGTTTTCGGCGAGCACTCAGAACTCCGGCGTGGAAATCGTAGCCCGCGTGATGGGTGAGGAGCGGCCAACGGCCGTGCAGATTTCAGGAGGACCGGAACCGATTGCGATTTGCCATCTGGCCGGCCATATCGCGCGCGACCTTTCCGCCGCGGACCGTCTGGCATTCAGCGAGGATGCGCTGGTGCAGTGCTTCGGCTCGCGCATTCGCAGCCTGATCACCCGGCGCGCCGGCAGCGCGTGGACCGCGGATCCCTTCATTGGTGGTGCCTATTCCTGTGCGCGCCCGGGAGCTGCCGGATTGCGGAGGACCCTGCAATCGCCCGTGCACGGCCGCATCCAGTTCGCCGGAGAACACACAAGCGGCGACGCCATGGCGACAGCCCATGGCGCCTATCTGAGCGGTCAGTCCGCCGCCATGCGCGCGCTTCAGAAGGCGGAACAGGACGCCGATCCATTGTGGCTTCCGGCCCGCGCCTGAGCATCTCATCGCTGCGCCTCCCCACCCGCCGCCACCCCGGATTGCGCTTGCGGGGTTTCGGGCTAAGGTGCTGTTCATGACGCCGGAAGACATTTCACAGCTCATCAGCCGCACGGCCCTCAAGGACCGCGCCGCCTTCCGCGCGCTTTATTCCGCAACCTCGGCGAAACTCTTTGGCGTCTGCCTTCGTGTCTTGAAGGACAGGACGGAAGCAGAAGACGTGTTGCAGGATATCTATGTCAGGATCTGGCTCAATGCCGACAGGTACCAGGTATCGGGTTACAGCCCGATCACCTGGCTTGTGGCCATTGCCCGCAACCTCTGCATTGACCGCCTGCGCATGCGCCGCCCGGCCGCCGCCCCGATGGACGAGGCCGCCGAGATCGAAGACGAGACCGCTACCCCCGAGCAATCGGCTTTGCTGCAGGGCGAGGCCGGCCGCCTCTACAAGTGCCTCGAAAAGCTCGATCCGGAGCGGGCCTCCGCCGTGAAGGCTGCCTACATGGAAGGCTACAGCTATCAGGACCTCGCGGCCCGCCTGAACCAGCCGCTCAACACCGTGCGCACCTGGCTCCGCCGCGGCCTCATCAGCCTGCGGGAGTGCCTGTCGTCATGACCGACCGCACACCCCTTCAGGAAGAGGATGTCCACCTTGCCGCGGAATACGCCCTCGGCGTGCTGCAGGGTGCGGAACGCCAGGCCTTTGAGCGGCGAATGGCACAGGAACCGGCGCTTGCGGCGGAAGTTCGTGATTGGGACGAAAGCTTTGCCGGGCTTGCCTCCGGCATTGCGCCCGTTGCCCCCCCGCCCCGCCTCCTCCCCCGCCTTGAGGAGCGGTTGTTCGGCAGCGCCCGCGACATAACGCGGCCGTCGCTCTGGAACAGCCTCGGCTTCTGGCGCGGCCTTGCGGCACTGTCTCTTGCCGCCGTGATCGGGATTGGCGCGTGGAACGTCCGCCAAGGCCAGCAGAGCCCGGAGAGCACGCCCGTCATCGCCCAGGTGCAGAGCGAGGCGGCGAAGCTCAAGCTCGCCGTTGTCGTCGATGCCGCAACAGGCGAAATGCGCCTCAATCGTCTCGAAGGCGCGCCGGGTACGGGCCGCAGCCTCGAACTCTGGCTGATCGCCGGGAACGAAGCCCCCGTCTCGCTCGGCGTGCTGCCGCAGGATGCCGCCTCCCGCATCACCCTTCCCGAAGCGTTGCGCGGCAAGCTTGTGGGCAGCGTGCTGGCGATCAGCGATGAGCCCGAGGGCGGCTCGCCCACCGGCGCGCCGACAGGTGCCGTTCTTGCCACCGGCGAATTGACCCGCGTCTGATCACGAACTCGTTATTCGTTTCTTCACCACGGGCTGAAACTTTCCGCAGCCCTCCTCCGTGACTGCTCTTGTCCCCGCAAGCGGGGACGGAAACGCAAACACAAACGTCAACGGAGAACACCATGACCATCCTTCGCACCGCTCTCGTCGCCACCCTCATCGCCGTGAGCGCCACATCCGCCTTCGCCAAGAACCCGAAAGTGGGTGGCGCGGCCATGTTCGAAGACAAGAACATCATCCAGAACGCCCTGAACTCCAAGGATCACACCACGCTGGTTGCGGCCGTGAAGGCGGCAGGCCTCGTCGACACGCTGATGGGCAAGGGTCCTTTCACGGTCTTCGCGCCCACCAATGAAGCCTTCGCCGCACTTCCCGCCGGCACGGTGGAAACCCTGCTGAAGCCCGAGAACAAGGATCAGCTCGTGAAGATCCTGACCTGCCACGTCGTCGCCGCCAATGCGATGTCGTCTGATGTGAACAAGATGGCCATGGCAGATGGCGGCACCCACGAAGTGACGACCGTCGGCGGCTGCAAGCTCTGGCTCTCGGTGAAGGACAACACCGTGATGATCAAGGACGAGGCCGGCGGCATGGCCAAGGTGACCATCGCCGACGTGAAGCAGTCGAATGGCGTCATTCACGTCATTGACAAGGTTCTCCTGCCCAAGATGTAAGTCTCGGGACGGTGCAGGCCTTCCCCGGCCCCTCCGCAGCCGGGGAAGGTCCTTCTCGTCCACAACGAAAGCTCCGCCCATGCCCACGCCACGCCCCACCTCCGGACGACTGATCAGGCGGCAGAAGCTCGCCACCCGCATCACCCATTGGATCTGGGCCGTCTCGTTCTTCTTCCTGCTGATGTCGGGCCTTCAGATTTTCAACGCCCACCCCGCGCTCTATTTCGGCCACCAGTCCGGCTTCACCTATGACAACGCCATCTTCGTGATCGAGGGCTTCCCCTCCTGGGCCACGATTCCCTCGTCACAGGATCTGGCGACGGGCCGCGTGGTGCATTTCTTCTTCGCCTGGATACTGGTGACGACACTTCTCGTGTGGTTTGTCGCCTCGCTCCGCAACCACCACGCCCGCAAGGATTTGCTGCCAACACGCAAGGATGCGAAGGGTCTCGTCCCCGATATACGCGATCACCTCCGCCTCAAGCTCGTCCATGCCGTGCGCTATTCGCCGCTCCAGAAGCTTGCCTATGGCGGAGTGCTCTTCATTCTCTTTCCGCTGATCATCCTCACCGGGCTCAGCATGTCGCCCGGCATGAACGCGGTGCTGCCCTGGCTGCCGGAGCTGTTCGGCGGACGGCAGTCGGCCCGCACCGTGCACTTCGTTGTCATGGCGCTGCTCACCGGCTTCTTTGTCGTGCACATGATCATGATCCTGCTCGCAGGCCCCATCAACGAACTGCGCTCCATCATCACCGGGCGCTACCGCCTCTCGCCTTCAGCGCAGAAGGACACCAGCCATGTCTAAGCTCATCCTCTCGCGCCGCGCGCTGCTTCGCGCCGGGCTTGCGACCGCCGCAACGGTGCCGCTGGCCGGATGCTCGGCGTACGATTTCCTGCAAGACCGCGACAATGCCATGCGCGCCTTCATGATCAGCATGAACCGCCTTACCTACCGCGCCCAGCGGCTGCTGCAATCACCGGGCCAACTCGCGCAGGAGTTTACGGAAGCAGACATCCGCCAGGATCAGCACCCCAATGGCGTGACCGATCCCGATACGCCGGACTATCTCACGCTCAGGAACGGCAATTTCTCTGACTATCGCCTGCAGGTGGACGGACTGGTGGAGCGGCCAACCGCCTTCTCGCTCAGCGACCTCAAGGCCATGCCGTCGCGCACCCAGATCACCCGCCACGACTGCGTGGAGGGATGGAGCTGCATCGCCAAGTGGCAGGGCGTGCCCCTGCGCCAGGTGCTGGATGAAGTGGGGGTGAAGCCGGCGGCGCGCTTCGTCATGTTCCACTGCTTCGATGCCATCGAGCGCACCCTCAGTGGCGAAGTGCTCTACTATGAATCGATCGATCTCGTGGATGCCCGCCACCCGCAGACGATCCTCGCCTATGCCATGAACGACAAGCCCCTGCCGGTCGCGAACGGCGCGCCGCTGCGGGTTCGGGTCGAACGGCAGCTCGGCTACAAGATGGCGAAATACATCCGCCGCATCGAGCTCATCTCGGAGTTCAGCCAGGTCGGGCTGGGCAAGGGCAGCTACTGGGCCGACCAGGGGTATGAGTGGTACGCGGGGATATGAGGGGTTTGGTGGGCCCGGCAGGACTCGAACCTGCAACCAGACGGTTATGAGCCGTCAGCTCTAACCATTGAGCTACAGGCCCCACCCATCCCGCAAGGGACAGGGCTAGCTAACTGATTTCCGGGCGATTTGCCAGTCTGGCGGACTGGGGCCCGGAGGCTGTTTTTGAACCGCCACCGAGGCGTGCTATAGGCCCGTCATGAATAACCATAATCTGACACCCGAGGCCGCCGTCGCGGCCCTGATCGACCTTCACGCCACGGCCACCTCCACGCTCAAGGCAGCCCTCGAGCGCTACCTCACTGCCCGCACCACGCCCACGGCCGAGGAGCGCGCCCTGTTCCGCTATCCCGAACTCGTGGTGACCTACGAGGCCCACGGCCTGCAGCCGGTGATCGCCCGCGCCTATGCCAAGTTCACCGGGCCCGGAATCTATGCGACGACCATCACCCAGCCCAGCCACTTCGCGCCCTACCTGCTGCAGCAACTGCGCTATCTGGTCGACGACTATGGCGCGCGCATCGACGTACGGCCCTCGACCCAGGAAATCCCCTACCCTTACGTGCTCGACAAGGGCGATGACCTTGGCGCGGGCGGCGTTTCGGCGGCGGAACTCGCGCTCCACTTCCCGGTGCCGCAACTGTCTCTCGTCGGCGACGAGATTGCCGACGGCACCTTCTCGCCGGAGTTCGGCGAGCCCTTGCCGCTCTCGCTCTTCGATGCGGTGCGGATCGACTATTCGCTGAAGCGGTTGCAGCATTACACCGGCACCCACTGGTCGAAGACGCAGCCGTGGATCCTGCTCACCAACTATCACCGCTACGTCGACCAGTTCGTGCAGTGGGGCCTGGCGCGCTTGCAGGAGAACGGACCCTATGATGCGCTGCATCTGCCGGGTGGCGGCGTCATCCTGCGCGGCATGAGCGAGGCCAGCGCGATGGCGGTGATCGAGAGCAGCCCCTGGCACCGCTTCCAGATGCCGGCCTATCACCTCTCTCGCAGCGACGGTCAGGGCGGCACCACGCTGGTCAACATCGGCGTGGGCCCTTCGAACGCCAAGACCATCACCGACCACCTCGCGGTGCTGCGGCCCCATTGCTGGCTGATGATCGGCCATTGCGGGGGCTTGCGCCAATCACAGCGGATCGGCGACTACGTGCTGGCGCACGCCTATCTGCGGCAGGATCACATCCTCGACTCTCTCGTGCCGCCGGATATTCCCATTCCTGCCCTTGCCGAAATCCAGGTTGCGCTTCAGGGCGCTGCCGCAGATGTGACCGGCGAGGAAGGCGAGGCGCTGAAATCGCGGCTCCGCACCGGAACGGTGGTGACCAACGACGACCGCAATTGGGAACTGCGCTGGACGCCGGAGCGGAAGCGCATCAATCTCTCGCGCGCCATCGCCGTCGACATGGAGTCGGGAACAATTGCCGCGCAAGGTTATCGCCTGCGTGTGCCCTATGGCACGCTGCTTTGTGTTTCGGACAAGCCGCTCCACGGCGAGATCAAGCTGCCGGGTGCGGCCAACGCCTTTTACGACCGGGCGGTGGGCGAACACCTGCTGATCGGCCTTGCCGCAGTGGAACGCCTGCGCAAGGAACGCGCCGGACTTCATTCGCGCAAGCTCCGCAGTTTCGACGAACCGCCCTTCCGCTGATGCTGCCCTCTTGCTGCCGTAACTTGTTCCCATATCCCCGCCCCAGGAGACAGACCCCCATGATGACGCGCCTTCTCGCCATCCTCACCTTCGCTTTTCTCGCCCTTGCCCCTGCTCATGCCGAAGAGACCAAATTGCCCCGCACCATTGCCGTGAACGGAACCGGTGAAGCCACCGCTGTTCCCGATCTTGCCACAATCACCCTTGGCGTCATGTCGTCGGCCAATACCGCGCAGGAGGCGCTTGTCAGCAACACCAAGTCCATGACCGACGTGATGGCGCTGCTGAAGAAGGAAGGGATCGCCGACAAGGACATCGGCACATCGAATTTCAACGTCTCGCCGCGCTATGACTACGGTCAGAGCGGCACACAGCCGCCCAAGGTGGTGGGCTACGACGTCTCGAACACCGTGACGGTGAAAGTGCGCAAGGCCGCCGCCCTCGGCGACTTGCTCGACAAGGCGGTGACCGCCGGCTCGAACCAGGTCTACGGCATTTCCTTCTCGGTCTCCGAGCCCGACGACCTGCTCGACCAGGCCCGCAAGAGCGCCGTAGCGGACGCCAAGCGCAAGGCCGAGATCTATGCCGCCGCGGGTGGCTTCAAGCTGGGCGACATCATCTCGGTTTCGGAGGGCACGACCTACCGTCCCCCCGCCCCCATGGTGATGAAGTCGGCCATGGCGGCGGATGCAGCCCCGGTTCCGGTTGCACCCGGAGAGCAGTCCCTGACAGTGGACGTCAGCATTGTCTGGACCATCAACTAGGGAACGTTGCGCGGGGGTCACGCATTGTTAGTGTGATCCCATGCCCTTTCACGTTCGCGATCCCTGGCGGAAGCAGTACTTCGACGCTGTGCCCTGTCCGCCCGACATCCACATCCCGATCGACGATATCGATTGCTGGGAGTGGTATCCCGAATACCACTACATCTATGACAAGTTGCACGTGGCGCGCAGCCAGGGCGTGCCCTCAGGGCTGGCGGAGGACATGCCGGGCGCCTTCCCGGTCTTCGCAAAGCCGCGCATCAACCTGAAGGGCATGGGGGTCGGCAGCCGCGTAATCTGCGACGCCGAGACGTTTCGCACCCACATGACTCCCGGCATGATATGGATGGAGCGCTTCACCGGACCGCACGTCTCGACCGATTGCGCCGTCGTGAAAGGCGAGGTGCGCTGGATCCGCCATGCGGAGGGCATTCCTTCCAGCGAGGGCACGTTCCGCTACTGGACCATCCACGGCATGGAAGACCTCGCACTCGGGCAATATCTGGCGGACTGGATCGCCAGTGAACTGCCGCGCTACACCGGCATGATCAATATCGAGACGATTGGCGGGCGCATCATTGAGGCGCAGATCCGCTTCGCTGACCAGTGGTGCGATCTCTATGGCCGTGACTGGTTCAAGGCCGTGGTGGCGCTCTATGGCGAGGGTCGCTGGCCGCTTGTGGAGGACACCGTGCGGCGGGGCTATTCCGTTCCGCTCTTCGCCCGCCATGGCTGTGTGCCGCCGCATCCGCCCGAGGAAGTTCAAGAGGCAATCCGGGCCATGCCGAATGTCTCAAGCCTGCAGATCACCTATCACCCGCAGCAGCCGGGAGAGGCGCATCCGATGCCGCCCGGCGGCTTCCGCCTCGGCATCGTGAACGGCTGGGACTTGCCGGACCTGTTCAGCGCCAGGCGCGCCCTTGCGGCAGCCTTTCCCTGCGTGGAGATGCTGGAACTCTAGGCGTTCAGACCGACGAGCGACCAGCTCTTGCCGGTCTCGTCGTAGATGTGCAGTTCACCGAGCGAGATGTCGAACCACGCGCCATGCACGGTGAGGTCGCCCTTGTTCTCCTTCATGCGCACCCAGGGAAAAGTGCGGAGATTGGCGAGGGAATGTTCGACCGAGGCATGTTCGACGGCGGTCTGCAGATCGCGGTCATCCTCGTGGCTGTGCTCGTGACGGACGGCGGTTGCCACGTCGCGCACATCCGACATCCACTTGCCGATGAAATCGCCGGCCGAGAGCGGATCGCCGCCTTCGACCACGGCGCGAATGCCGCCGCAGCGGCCGTGGCCCATGACGACGATGTGCTTCACGCCCAGCGACAGGACAGCAAACTCAATCGCCGCACTGGTGGAGTGGTGCTTGCCGTCGGGCGCATAGGGCGGCACGAGATTGGCGACGTTGCGCATCACGAAGATTTCGCCGGGGCCGGCATCGAAGATCGTCTCGGGTGCCGCACGGGAATCGCAGCAGGCGATGATCATCACGGCGGGCTTCTGCGCTCCGGTGCCGAGCTTGGCATAGCGCTCGGTTTCCTCCGCATACCGGCCGCTGCGGAAGCTGGCGTAACCGTCGAGAAGCCGCTTGGGAAGCGTCATGGCACCCGTCCTTGTTTCATCAACGCAAGTCGATCACGGTTGCGTCCGGCAATTCGGAGACACCCGGCTGTTCAGTCCAGTGCTGGTAGGTGCGGACACCACCTTCCCGCCGCGCAGCGGCGAGAAGATCGAGGTCGACGCGGGCCGTCACCCACTGCGGCTTGTTCATCTCGCCAAGTGCCATGACGCCGTTGGGCGGGAAGCCCCTGTCGGGCGGCGCGAAGATTCCGGCCATGCCGGTGTTGGCTTCGCAGGCCGTGCAGAAGGGCGCAGGGCCCACGCAGGGCGAATGCACGGTGTAAACCTGGTTTTCCAGCGCGCGGGCTGCTGCACCCGTACGCACGCGCCAGTAGCCCCATTCAGTCTCTGTGTTGGAGGGGGCGAGAATGATCTCCGCCCCCGCCTCGGCCAGCGCGCGGGCCAGCAGCGGAAACTCGATGTCGTAGCAGATGACGAGGCCGACCTTGGCGATGCCGATGTCGAAGACCTTCAGTTCGCGCCCGCCGTTGATCTGCCACGGGTCGCGCTCCCACGGGGTGGGCATGATCTTGGTGTAGCTCCCGGTCTTGCCGCCGGGCCCCGCGACCTGGGCAATATTGAAACGCTCGTCATCGATGACACAGGGGGCGCTGCCCGCCACGATCATGACACCGTGCTTGCGGGCGAGCTCCTGTGTGATGGCAGCAATCTCGCCGGTATAGTCGGACACCGCGGCAATGCTGCCGTGCAGGTCGCGTCCGCGCCCGCCGATCGCCGAGAGTTCCATGTTGCCGTATTCGGGGAAGACGAGGATCTGCCCGCCCGCCTTCACGGCCTCTTCCACCCAGCGGGTGACCTTGGCTTTCCAGGCTACGAGCGAAGCGACCTCGTCGAGCGGGTATTGGGCGGCAGCGATGGTGACGTGGCGGCTCACAGGTCTCTCATCCAGAATTGCATGGGCTTGAAGGTATCATGATCCGCGCCCACGTCGCGCCATGAAAAACGCGTGGTGAAGCCGGTGATTTTCACATAGCCGCGCTTCTTCCAGAAGAGATCGAGCGGCACATAGTCGGCGGGCCGCGCGGGGTGGTCGTCAGGCCGGACCACGGCGCAGAAGGCGGAATGGCGGGCACCCAGGTCGCGGGCCTGGGCTTCGCGCAGGTCGAAGAAATGCCGCCCCGCCCCCTGCCCGCGATACTCAGGCAGCAGCACGGATTCGGCACAATAGAAGATGCTGTTCACGTCGAGCCCGCGCTCGATGAAGGGTTGCTTGAACTCCTCGTGCTCGGCGGCCAGCGGGCAGCCCGTGGCCGCGCCTACCACGCAGGCACCATCGCTCGCCACGACGACGACTGCGCCATCGCTGGCGGAGAAGCGCGAGAGATAGTCCCGCTCATAGTCGAGGGAGCCATCGTAGAGATAGGGAAAGTCGCGGAACACGCTGATCCGGAGCCGGGCCACGTCATCAAGAACGGTGCGCACGTCGGCTCCTGTGAGAGCCTCGTAGGTGAGCGGGTTCTGCGCCTCCGTCATCTCACGCGCCCAATACCTGCCGGGTCCAGTCCTTGAGATTGTAGTGGGTGGAGACGCGGGTGATCTTGCCGCCCTTCACCTCGAAAAAGGCGCCGACCCTGAGCTTGTAGGTCTGGCCCTTGGCCTCGGGCAGGCCGGGATCGGTCTTAAGATACTTGCCCTTGAGCTTGAACTCGGCTGCGGCGCGGCTGCCGTCGGCATTGGTCATGACCACGATGTCGGAGAGCGTCTCCTTGTAGGAGGCGTTCATGTGGGCGAGGAACGCCGCGAACTTGTCCTTGCCCTTGCGCGCCTCGCCCTGGCTCACATCGTGCACGAAGCCGGCGCCGAGGCAGGCCAGCATGCCGTCCACGTCCTGGGCGTTGAAGGCATCATAATAGCGGGTGATGAGTTTGCGGGTTGCGGCGGCAGTCATCTTCTTCTCCATTTGCCGCCGACTAATCAGAAAGACGCGAGCGCTTCAAGCCTCACTTGAGCTTCTTGGGGTTCAGCGTCTTTTCAATCTGCTTCTCCTTGCCCTGCTCGTTCCACACCGAGGCGAGGTAACACTCCTGGGCATACTTCGCCTGGCCCTTGCAGAAGGCGGTGAGCGCGCTGATCACGGCAGCCTCGTTGGGGGCGCCGCAGACGGTTTCGGTCCAGTGCACCTCGCCCGTCGTCAGCCCCATGGAGCCCGACCAGCCGCGGCCGCAGGCCGAGGTGATGATGCATTCGTCGCTGCCGCCCGCGGCTTTCTTGCACTTGTCCATGGCGCACTGGGCGGCGGCGATGGCATCCGGCTTGAAGCAGACCTCGAAGGCCTGTTCCGGGGCGATGGCCGCAGCGAAGGCAAGGCCATCATCCTGGGCCTTCGCTGGCACCGCCGCACACGCAAACCCCAGCCCCAGCCAGGCGGCCGCCACAACACCTGATTTCATGAAATTCTCCCACATCCCCGTGTACCCCGGCGCGACGATAGCCCGCTTGTGCCTGCGGGGAAAGTCGGGCTATGCGGGCCGCCCATGAGCACCACCATCACGACCCTGTTCCCCACCCACATCTACCGTGCCGACAAGGCCGCGCCCGCCACGCTCACCGCCGAGCTGGAGGTGGCGGCCCTGTCGCTGAGCCGCGACGACATCGCCGGCATCAAGTGGTGCGAGAAGCACGGCTACAACGGCTACACCTCCTATGCCTCGCTGAACGACCTGGCCTGGCGCATGCCCGTGTTCAAGAAGCTGGAGCGGGTGCTGGACCGCCATGCGCTCGCCTTTGCCAAGGCCCTGCACTGGGACATCAAGGGCGGCAAGCCCGTGTGCGATTCCCTCTGGGTCAACGTCCTGCCCGAGGGCGGCAGCCACACCGGCCACATCCACCCCAACAGCGTGATCAGCGGCACGTTCTACGTAAAGGTGCCGCAAGGTGCCGGACCCATCGTCTATGAAGACCCGCGGCTTGCCCGCATGATGGCAGCCCCACCCCGCAAGAAGTCAGTGCCGCAGCAGTTCCAGTCACATGTCAGCTTCCGTCCTGAGGCGGGGTCGCTGCTCCTCTGGGAAAGCTGGCTCCGCCACGAGGTGCCGCTCAACCGCGCCGAGGGCGAGCGGATTTCGGTGAGCTTCAACTACGTGATCGCCAACAAGGACGCCTGAGACCGCCCGCCGCCGGGGATTGCGGCGCTAGAGACACGGGGCTGCGGTTGTGGCATTGTGAATCGGCCGGAAAGTATGGGAGTTCCTTGCATGAATCGGATCAGGTCTGTGGCCTTCGCCCTCGCGCTGCTGGCGCCCGTGACGCTGGCTGCGGCAGAGGCGCAGGCCTTCTGTGCGGTGATGCAGGAGAAAGGTGACGGCAAGGACACCCGGACAGCAATGAAGCATGCCGCCAACGCCGTGGTGAAGAAGATCAAGGCGCTGCGGAAGAAACACGGCACGAAGCTGGTGACCGACGAAATGTCACTGGATTGCCTGGGCGGCGAGCGCACCTTCACCTACAAGGGCCGCCTGACCGAAACCAATGCCACCTGTGTGGCGGTGCAATACTACTGCGTGAACCGCTGACGCCTATTTCTTCGCCGCCGGGACATCCGCCGTATCCTCGAGATGGAAGCGGTGCAGCAGCCGGTGGAACATGGGCGCGAGGATGAGGCCCGCGACCGCGAAGAACAGAAGCCCGCAAACCAGCGCATAGATGCCTTCGAAGATGTAGCCCGCAGTGGTGTCCATCTTGTCGAGCGGGCCCATGCCCGACAGGATCATCGAGGCGTTGGCGAAGGCCTGGGCAGGCCCCATGCCGCCGTAATACATGTAACCCACGTCGCCCACGAGAAGCGCGCCCACCACGATCCCTGCCGCCCATAGTGCATTGGACCAGATGCGGGCCGCGAAAACCGCCCGCGTGGCAAGCCGGTCGCGGCCTGTCACTTGAACATCCTGTCACCGAGTTGGTCGACAATGAACTTCAAACAAAACCACACACCTATGGAAACCTCCAAAACGGACAGAAAAGGACATAGTATCATGAGCTTATCCTCCCTTCTAAATGGCCTCACAAAGCGATTGATCTCGCGTGTCCCGGCCAGCGTGTCCCCAGATACGAAAGGACATACTCACATGGCCCCCAACAATGCCCAGGAGTTCTTAATGCTCCGCTTCCTCCGCTCCGAGCTGGTGCCCGATCCCCTCACCGGCACCCTGCGCCGCGTCGAATACCGCAAGGACGACCAGTCCGGCATCACCTTCAAGCGGGTCTCCAAGATCGTCGGAGCCCCATCGTGAGGCAGGACGCCCGCGCCGAATACTGGCTGAGCCACTGGCACCTCCGCGATGCCTACGGCAACCCCAGGTATACAGGCAGCTTCGAGTGCCACTGGCTGCGCTTCCCCGCCCTGGGTGGGGTCTCGATCCTCTGCGGCATGAAGCGTCTGACCCATTAACACCACAAAACGAAAGGAACCACACACCATGAACATCACCAGTGACACCATCGTCGGCATCCCAGTCTCAGGGCAGTCCCTTACCTCCCATGCAGAGTTCGTGGAGCTGGCCACCCGCCTCGGCGACACCCTCCCCATGATCGAGCTCCCTAAGCCCTTCAAGGTGGGGCTGGTGATCAAGGTCTCGCACCAGGAGAACTCCCCTGCCGCCACCTTCATCAGGATCGGCGACCCGACCGGCAAGTGCAACGTCACCGGCAAGCCCATGCCCTGGTGGGGCCGCAAGTGGTACATCTCCCCGAACATGACGGACGGAGAGATCGTGCAGACCGTCTTCAAGGCCCTGCTCACCGCCGTGGAGCACGAGACCCGCGAGCAGTTCCTCTTCAAGGGCGTGGCCATCTTCGACCCGCACATCGACCTCGACAAGCTGGTGCAGCTCCACGCCCAGCCTGGTGCTTTCAAGACGCGAGCGGAGGCCGCCGTCTCGGAATACGCGAAGCACTATGGGCAGGAGGGCTGAGGCATGGGACACCCCGATTGGCCTAATGCGGTAAGAGGACCAGACCGCATATGGAGACTTCCTCATGGGACTGCGGTGGCTGGTCCTGTGGGGAAAACTCTAACCTCCCTTCGGGGCGTCCCCTCTGATGCCTGGATGCTGGCCGCAACGGCGGTCCTCTGGGCACCGGACTACCAAGCTATTCGTTTTCAGTTCTCGCGGGGCTTCAAGAGCCGCCTAAGTCGAGACGACTTCCTCACAGACCTAGAGGAGGCCGTGCCGTGGCTAATCCAACATGAAGCCGCCCGCAACAACCCTAACGCCTAAGGAGACCGCATGACCGACACCCACACGACCATCTCCCCCACCGCCATGTTCCCCAAGAACCGCAAGGTCTTCTCCCAGGGCGTGGTCCGGCCCCGCGCCGGGATCGACCCGACGACTGACCCCCTGTGGGACCGCCAGGTCGCCATGGAGCAATACATGGTGCAGCGAGGCGCTGAGGTATTCCGTGCCCGCATGAAGGAGGCCACCGACAAGGGCAACCTCACCATGCTGCGCCCGTATCAGCGTCTCCACAAGACGTGGATGGAGCCCATGGTCGGGGGCATCAAGGCATACCTGGAGCGCAAGGCCCGTGGTCCTGTGCCCCAGGCTCTCCTGGCGCTGCGTGAGGCGAAGATGGATGAGGCGACCCTTGCGGCCCTCACCCTCACCGCCGTGCTCGACCGCATGGTGGGCCACACTGGGATCGGCCTGGCAGAGCTCTCGGAGACCCTCGGCACGACTATCGACCACGAGCGCCGCCTGCGGTGGTGGCGTGACCAGGCTCCAGAAGTCTTCGGATCTCTCCAGGAGTGGCTCGGCAGGACGGGTGCCACGAGCAACCACATCCGCCGCGTCAACATCAACCAGTGCAACAAGTGGCTCGAAGCCAACAACCAGCATCTCCCTGAGTGGACCCGTGAGCTGCGCCGCTTCGTGGGGCTGGCGATGATCGACATTGTGGTGCGGATGACCAAGCAGTTCGAGGTGCTCCCCGACCCCTCGGGCAAGAGCTCGAAGAACAAGAGCGCCATGCTTCTCCTCATGCCCTCCGCATCCTTCCGCGAGTGGATCGCCGAGGCCGTAGAGGTGGAAGAGATCATCCGCCCACAATACCTCCCGACGCTCATCCGCCCGAAGCCGTGGACGCACCCGAAGAGCGGCGGCTACTGGACACCCTTCGTTCGCTCGCCGTGGATGATCAGCTTCAAGGCGGCCAACGAACACAACAAGGGCCGCGCCATCGACGAGATGGTGGCCTACGATATGCCGAACGTCTACCGTGCCCTCAACCTCATCCAGGACACGGCGTGGGTGGTGAACAAGCCGATCCTCGACGTGGTGCGTCACTTCTGGGAGGCCGACACCGGCGTGGCCGGACTGCCGAAGCGTGAGGCCAAGCGCCTGCCGCCGAAGCCCGACGACTTCGAGACCAACGAGGATGCCCGCAGACAGTGGAAGCGTGAGGCCCGCGATGTCTACGGTGACAACGCGAGGCTCTTCTCCCGCACCATCACGGCCAAGCGCTGCATCGACATCGCCGAGCTGCTGAAGAACGAGGCCCGCTTCTTCTTCCCTCACCTCCTAGACTTCCGTGGCCGGGCGTATCCCATCCCCTCAGCTCTCCAGCCCCAGGGCACCGACCTGGCCCGTGGGCTCCTGACGTTCGAGACCGCAACGCCGGTGAGCTCCCAGGATGGCTCGCACTACTGGCTCATGATCCACGCGGCCAACACCTTCGGCAACGATAAGTGGACGTTCGACGAGCGGGTGGCGTGGACCGAGGAGAACAAGGAGACCATCATCGGGATCGCCGACGACCCGATCACGAACCGTGCGTGGGTGGACGCGGACAAGCCTTGGCAGTTCCTCGCTGCGTGTAAGGAGATGGCGCGGTGGTGGCGTGAGGGCGATGGTATGCTCTCCTCGCTCCCCATCCACGTGGACGGCACATGCAACGGCATCCAGCATCTCGCCTCCATGGTGCGTGACGAGACAGCCGGACGCCTCGTGAACCTCGTGCCGTGCGATGAGCCCCAAGACATCTACGACGCTGCGGCCAAGACCTTGCAGCCGATGCTTGAGGAGCTGGCCGAGGCTGGGAGTGGTGAGGCGAAGCTCTGGCTGCGTCTGGTGGACGGCAAGGTGCCCCGCTCCCTGACCAAGCGCCCGGTGATGATCCTGCCATATGGTGGGACACGCCAGGCCTACGCCAAATACATCCGCGAATGGATCAAGGAGACGGACCCCGATCACAAGCTGGTGCCTATCGAGAAGCGAGGTGAGACTGCACGGTGGCTGGTGCCGCTGATGTGGAACGCGGTGATGCAGCACACCGGGCGAGCGCAGGAGGTGATGGAGTGGCTGAAGAAGTGCGCCAGGGTCTCGTTTGCCGAGGAGATGCCACTGACGTGGATCACACCGGTGGGCTTCATCGTGCGTCACTTCTACGGCACCGAGGAGCACCAGCGCATCCGTATCTCCATCGACGGGAAGTCATACCAGATCGCCTTCGTTGAGCGCACCCCGAAGCCTGCGAAGCGTGACATCCTCTCGGGGATCAGCCCCAACTTCGTTCACTCCATGGATGCAAGCATGATGCTGATTACCGTGCTGATGGCGGAGCAAAGCGGGATCACCTCCCTCGCCCTCATCCATGACAGCTTCGGGACCACGGCTGGGAACATGCACCGCCTGGGTCAGATCATCCGGGAGGCCTTCCTGGAGAACTACAAGACGTGCTCGCTGGACGACTTCGCCGCCACGGTGAACCGCTTTGTGGGCGTGGAACCGGGAACAAAGGAAGCCTGTCCGCCTAAGCCCCAGTTCGGGACCCTCAGCTTGGAGCAAGTAATTGATGCCGATTACTTTTTCGCCTAATAACACCACAAACCGATTTAATATGCTCACGGTAGGAAATAACACAAACGCGAAAGGAGACCTGAGATGGACACGGTGACCAAGCCTGAGAAGGAAAACGCCAAGCCCAAGCCCCTCGACCGCGACCGTCTCATGTCTACCTCCCGCAAGGCGGTGGCTGAGGCTGCGCTCGAAGCTCTCAACCAAGTGCAGGCCCGCCCTGCGAACGAACAGATGTTGGGGATCGCCACGGTCTTCGCCGTCTACTGCCACCGCTTCATGGTGGACCCGCAAGAGATGCACAGCGTGGGGCTGAAGGTGCTCCGCGCTGAAGCTCACGACTTCAAGACCAACCTTCAGATCGACGTGCTCCGCGACTTCGCCGGGATCGTCGCCCCCAAGCCGTTCTCGCAACTCATCTGATCGAAAGGAGACACACCGAATGTCTGACACCTCTGCAACCCCCGCCAAGAAGAACCCCTACCGCTCCGCCCCCGTGGGGCCGCTGAAGCCGTGGGCCTGGTTCAACAAGCCCGACACCAAGTTCAACCAGCTTGGCGTCTACCACGGCAAGATCGCCTACGATCCGAACGTGCCCGCCGATGCTGAGTTCCTCGCCTTCATCAAGGCCGAGTCCGAAGCTGCACTCGCGGCGCACACCGAGAAGATGACCCCCGCGCAGAAGAAGCAATGGTCGCTCTTCACGCCGGTCGAGCCCGAGTATGACGCCGAGGGCAACGAGACGGGCCGCCAGCTCGTGGAGTTCAAGCAGAACGCCAAGATCGTACCGAAGGACCCCGACGCTGAGCCGGTCGATGTGAAGATCGAGTTCTACGATGGCATCGGCAAGGAGATCACCGGCGGCCTGTGGCTCGGTGAGGGCTCCAAGGTCATCATCCAGTACGCGCCCCGCGCAATCGCCATGGCCGCCTCGAAGAAGGCCGGTGTGCGCCTCGACTTCAAGCGTGTGCAAGTCGTCGAGCTCGTAAAGCCGAAGACGGGTGGCCGCAAGGGCATGGCTCCGGTCGCCGGTGGCTACGTCCACGGTGGTAAGGCCTCGGATGCTGATGTGGCCGGTGCTGCTGACGCTGCTGCGGATGGAGACTACTGAGATGAAGGAGTTCCTCGCAATCCTCCGCTCCTTCGCTGAGATCGTCCTGATCGTCCTGGCGGTCGTCGGCGTCATCGCCCTCATCACTCTGGGCTTCACCTACGCGCCGCTCCTCACGCTCTTCCTGATCTTCGGGATCGTGGCGCTGGTCATCTGGCTGGGGACATACCTCGGATGATGAAGGTCCTCGCCCTCGCAGCAGCCTTCCTCCTGGCCCCTGGCATCGTCCACGCCCAGGACAAGTGTCCCTTCGGCTACGCGATGTTTCACGACACCGCCGCCAAGTCAGCCGCCAAGCTGCCCAACGGACAGTTCACTCTCTACGAGGGTGAGGACTTCGAGCTCTTCCTGAAGCTGGCCAAGGAAGCAACCCCCGACAATTGGCCTGACGACTTCGAGGACATCACGTCCGCAGTCGCCATGACCAGCTCAGTAGCAACCACCGGCAAGATCGTCTGGATCGACAAGGGCCAATGCGTCCGGTTCACCAGCGTCATGTCGGTGGACTTCCTGCTGGGCGCTCGACACATCATCATCGGAGAGGACACATGAACAAGCACACCTTCGAGAGCCACATCACGTTCCACGGCTCGGTGGCCAAAGCCATAGACGCCTTCAACTCCATGCCCGTGGATGATCGCCAGGGTGACCGCCTGGTGGCCTTCGTGCAGCTCGATGGTGACGGCGAGCGCATCTACAGCGAAGCCATGACGGTGGGGCTCATCAAGAACGTCACGTCCGGCGAGGCTGTAGACATCCTCCTAGAGCGGGCCGCCGTCTACCTGAGATATGGCCTGGTGCCTCTCCGCCTCAAGTTGGAAGTGGACGGTCGCGCCCCTTTCCTCGGTGCCCTATATCCCGAGCAGCACATGCGGGTCTACTGTCCCCAGCGGAAGCGCGACGACTTCTTCGCCTGGGCCAAGGCGAGCCGCCTCAAGGTCTCCCAGAAGCTCGACTACCTCGACCCACGCAACCCCGACCTCTACTATCTGCTCAATCGCACCACGGTTGACGCGAAGGCCGGTGGTCTGCCGCCTGGCGTCCTCTTCCTCAACCAAGAGCAGGAGTGGGTGACCTACGACACCGCCCCCTACATCGACACCCGCTGGGTGCTCTGATGGCAGTCTCTCGTCAGACCTGGGCGCAGCGCTCGGCCCGTCCGTGGTGGCTCAACGCCGCAGACCCGAAGAAGGCCCGTGGCATGGCGAACGGCTATCGCTCCGGGCTCGAAGAGATGAACGGCAAGCTCCTGGACCAGATGAAGGTCCGCTACGAGTTTGAGAAGTTCAAGATCAAGTACGTGGTGCCCGAGACAACGCGGACATACACACCCGACTTCCACCTCCTGGACAACGGCATCCTGGTCGAGACCAAGGGGAAGTTCGAGCCTGATGATCGGGCCAAGCACCTCTTCATCAAGACGCAGCATCCGGAGCTGGACATCCGGTTCGTCTTCCAGCGCCCTTCGGACCCGATCCGCAAGGGCTCGAAGACCACACTCGCAGCCTGGGCCGACAAGTACGGCTTCAAGTGGGCCGCGAAGACTATCCCCGAAGCATGGATCAAGGAGGTGAAGAAATGAACGCAATCCAGACACTCGTATGCGAACCCGTCAGCCTGGGCATGGTGTGGGTCCTCGCCTTCCCGCTCTTCGTGCTGGCGTTATTCGCCCTCATCATCTCGGCCTTCCAGGACGATGGTGACTGCATGACCGGCTACGCCATCGTCTCGATGCTCTTCGCGCTGATGGGCCTTGGGGTGGTGCTCTTCGGGCTCCCATCGTGAGGCTCGACAGCATCCAGCTCCGTGAGCGGCCTCGCACGGACTACATCATCATCCACGACAGCCACACCGATCCTGACACCGACGACCCCATGGACTTCCTGCGGGTGAACGGGAGGCGGATGGGGCTCCTCGACATCGGCTACCACTTCGTGGTGACCGGCGCAGGGGAGATCGTGGAGACGCGGCCCCGCAGGCTCTACAGCTCCGCAGCCCCAGGCCTCAACGACCGCTCCATCAACATCGTCCTCCACGGCGGTGCGAACCACAAGGGCGTCTTCGAGAACAACATCAAGTGGCCCACGAAGATGAGCCTCATGTCCCTGCTCTGCGAACTGGAGGCCGAGTTCCCCCAAGCGAAGATCAAGGGCCACTCGGAGCTCACGCCCTACGTCCACCGCAAGCATCCTTGCCCTTGCTGGGACATCGACGACATCCGGCAGGACTTCCTCATGTTCAAAGCGAAAGGGATCATCCCATGACCAAGAAGACCAAGCAGAAGACCGTCGAAGGTGGCCTCCAGTCCCTCACGGTGGTGCGTCGCAAGCTCTCCCCGCAGAACCAGAAAATCCTGGACTACCTCCAGACGGGCCGCTCGCTGACGCCGCTGATCGCGTTCACCACCATGAACATCGGCTCCATCACGAAGCGCATCTCCGAGCTCAAGCGGGCCGGTTATCGCATCAACGCGGAGTGGAAGACCCACCCGAACGGACAGAGCTACACGAGCTACACGCTGGAGGGCTGATTGAATGGACGACTACGCTGACGGACACGACCAGGTGATTGGCACCGAGCCCTGCCCGAAGTGCGGGTCGTCCGACAACCTCAAGCGATACGCAGACGGCCACGCCCATTGCTTCAGCTTTGGATGTGGTCACCACGAACCGCCGACCTCTACGGACACATCCAGCAGGGTGACTGGGGCCGGTGGCGTGGGAGCTGGGGCAGAGCGCCCTACAAGGAGTAAGAACGTGACGTTGATTGCGCCCCCGAGTGACGGCTTCCAGGACCTTTCCAAGAGGAAGCTCTCGGCGAAGACGCTGCGCCGCTACGGATACTTCCTTGCTGAGTTCGTTGACGCGAACGGTGTGCGCCACCCCAGCTCCCACATCTACACCATGTATGACCAGGCGGGTGAGCCGGTGCGCCAGAAGGTGCGGATGAAGGACAAGACCTTCGCCTACACCTCGGGTGACGCCAAGCCCCACGACTGCAAGCTCTTCGGCCACGGGGTCTGGGGCGATAAGCACGACAAGCGCGTGGTGATCTTCACCGGCGAGATCGACGCGATGTCTGCTGCCGAGGCCACGGACTTCAAGTTCCCCTGCTTCTCGACCATCGGCGGAGACCAGACCGCGAAGAAGCAGCTCCAAGCCAACTACCGTGAGCTCGACCGCTACGACGAGATCGTGCTCTACTTCGACAACGACGAGAGCGGCCAGGCCGCAGCGCTTGAGTGCGCCTCGCTGTTCGAGGTCGGCAAGGTCAAGATCGCCAAGGTGGAGGGCCGCAAGGATGCCTCGGACCTCAAGCAGGCCGGGCTCCCTGGGAACATCATGGAGGCCATCTTCGCCGCGACCACATGGCGTCCGGCTGGGGTGGTGAACGCCGCCGACTGCGTGGCTGACATCCTCGACGATGACGCCCTCAAGCCGGTCTACAGCTACAAGTTCCCTGGCCTCTCCGACAAGATGCTCGGGCTCTACAAGGGACAGGTCGTCTACCTGGCGGCAGGCACCGGCATGGGTAAGACCTCGCTGCTCTTCGACATGGAGATCGACTGGCTCAAGCAAGGCGCGAAGATCGGCCACCTCGGGTTCGAGGACATGCGGGCTGACGTACAGATAGGTCTACTCTCCGCGTGGTTGGGTCGGCGTCTTATCCTCAACCCCCTCCCTCGTGAGGAACGCATCATAAAGCACAAGGAGCTCTTCGGCTCGCGTCGGGTGGAGCTCTTCGATCCGGAGAACGCCGAGTGGACCATGAAGGCAATCTTCTCCTACGTCCGCTACATGGCGAAGGGCCTTGAGTGCGACATCGTGATCGTCGATCCGATCTCCTTCATCGCCGGGCTCGATGACAGCCCCAACAAGGTGGAAGTCCTGGACCGCGTGGCCGCGAAGCTCTCGCTGCTGGCGAAGGAGCTGGGCATCTGCCTCATCATCGCTCACCACTTGAAGCGCCCTGAGGGTGACAAGGGACACGAAGACGGTGCCCAGGTTCACATCTCGCAGCTCCGTGGCTCGGGCGGCATCGCCAACTTCGCGTCCTCCATCATCGGCATCGAGGGCGACCAGCAGGGGGATCACGCCACCGAGCGCTACCTCCGCGTCCTCAAGAACCGAAAGATCGGGCCGACCGGCTTGGCCGACACGCTCGACTACGACCCATCAACCGGCGTCTTCACCGTGAAGCCCGGACAACACAAACAGGTGAGCGGCAACAATGACTACTGAAGACCCCATGCGTAGACGGCGCGAAGAGATGCTGGCCCAGGTGCGGGAGGAGAAGGACGTTTACGCCAAGCGCCTGACCATCGCCCAGGAGTTCATCAAGATGCTCCGCGATGGATACCACGCGCTCCTCCATCACCAGGTCGATTACACGAAGCTCCGCGAGTTCCAGGAGCCCATCGACATCACGAACGTCACCACACCCGCAGAACAGCAGAAGGCAATGTCATGGCTTACGAAGGTCCGCTCAGCGATCCGAGCCGCAGTTCTTCGCTCCGGGTTCACGGTTCACTAAGCCCCTTCGCCGGGCGTGAGGTCGTCTACGACATCGAAGGCGATGGCCTCCTCGACTTCCCCGAGGGCCACGAGAAGAAGCTCACGAAGCTGCACTGTCTCTCGGTCGTCGATCCGGAGAGCGGTGAGGACTGGTTCTATCCCCCGGCCCAGCTCGAAGAAGGTCTCCGACACCTTGAGCAGGCCAGCGTTGCGGTGGGCCACCACGTGCTCGGCTACGACGACCCAGCCATCCGCTACATCTACCCGTGGTTCAAGAGCCCCAAGCAGATCGACACGCTGGTGCTGGCGAAGATGGTGTGGCCGGTAGACCTTCTGGAGCAGCCGGACTTCAGGCGCTTCCGTGCTGGCCTGCTCCCAGGACAGCTCATCAAGCGCCACAGCATTGAGGCCTGGGGCTACCGCCTCGGCATCCACAAGGTGGGCACCGACATCACCGACTGGAAGACCTACACCGACTACATGGGCGAGCGCTGCGTCTCCGACACGAAGGTGAACGCCGCCCTGTGGAACCTCATCAAGAAGCGCATGGCCGAGCTGCCGGACGCCTGGAACGAGGCGGTCGTCGGCGTCGAGATGAAGCTCAAGCAAATCCTCACCCAACAGGAGAGCTTCGGGTGGCCCTTCGACCACATGAAGGGCATCGCCCTGGTGCGTGACCTCAAGAACGCCAACGAGGAGCTCGAAGACCAGCTCGTCTCGATCTTCGGCGAGTGGTGGGAACCCCAGGACGACCCGGCGACCGGCACCGCACCGGCCCGCGCCACCCAGGTGAAGATGACCGGCCTCCCTGACATCATCATCCCGCGCATCTCCGAGAAGACCGGCAAGGAGCTGAAGCCCTACATCGGGCCGCCACTCGCTGAATACAGCCCAGACGCACCTTTCGTCGGGATCAAGCGCGTGAGGTTCAACCCGTCGAGCCGTGAGCACCTCGGCAAGAGACTGCAAGAGGTCTTCGGGTGGAAGCCCCTGGTGTTCGGTGGACGCGGTGGAGCCGTGGCGAAGGTGGATGAAGCCACCCTCGAAGAGATACCGAAAGAGGTCCTGCCCGAGACCGTCCGCACACTGATCATGAACTACTTCGTGGTCTCGAAGACGCTGGGCGCTCTCCAGAAGGGCAAGAACTCGTGGCTCAACGCCTACCGTGAGGGCACCCAGGCGATCCACGGACGTGTGGACCAGAACGGCACCATCACGCACCGCGCCACGCACTCCAATCCGAACCTGGGCCAGGTGCCCGCCGTGCTCGTGAAGGAGACCAAGAACGATGAAGGCAAGGTCATCAAGAAGGAGCCCCTCAAGGGGATCGACGGACGCTTCGGCTGGGAAGCCCGGCAGCTCTTCATCACCCTCCGCAACTGGGCGCTCACCGGCACCGACGCCGCAAGCCTTGAGCTCAAGTGCCTCGGACACCACCTTGCGCCGTTCGACGGTGGGCGCTTCGCGGAGCTCATGTCTGACCCTGCCGCCGACCCACACACTGAGAACTCCAAGATCACAGGCCTCAGCCGAGCCGATACTAAGACGGTCACATACGCATTCCTATATGGTGCTGGACCTCTCAAGATCGGAATTGGTGTGGGCTTTGAGGAGAGCGAAAGAGCTACCCTCCTCGCATCACGTGAGCTGAAGTCCTACCTCCAGTTCATGGAGAAGCTCGCCAAGGAGACCCGCACCGAGTTCATCAAGCCCGACGAGACCACGTGCTGCTACATCGCCAAGGGGCAGATGGTGAAGCAGCGCTTCATGAACGGCATCGCGGGCCTCAAGGACTTCCGCAAACACGTCAGCGAGCTCGCCCAGAACCAAGGCTACCTCATCGGGCTGGACGGTCGAAAGATCGTGACACGCAAGGCCCACGCCTCGGTGAACTCGCTGCTCCAAGGAGACGGAGCCATCATCTGCAAACACTGGGATGTCGAGCTTCATGAAATCCTCACCAAGAAGGGACTGAAGCATGGCACGGACTTCCGGCAGCACGGATGGATACACGACGAACTCCAAGTCGGGCACCGCACGGAGCTCACGGAAATCATCGGCCCGGCAGCAGCAGAAGCCATGGAGATCGTCGGCAAGCGCCTCGGGTTCATCGGACGCCTCGCCACCGACTTCAAGGTCGGCACCTCCTGGGCCACCACCCACTAACGCCTTCTACACCGGGTCACTCAGCGCCGCGTTCTGGCGGGTGATCGAGAGGGCGTGGGAGAACCCGTTCTACACCTCAAGCGACTTCGCAAGGGTCCACTCGCGCCAGGTAGCACTCGCCGCCTCGCTCGGGTGGATCACGAACATCACGCCGGACGGCCATGGCTGGTCCTCCCGGTGGCACATCACGGCGGCGGGACACGTCGCTCTATCGCAACGCCAGCACATGGAGACCAAATGACCCACTTCATCAACATCGCACTCATCGCCATCACCACCTGGTTTGGCCTCAGCGTGGCGTGGACGGCCTTGCCGATCCTCCTGGTGTGGTTCCTGCCCTCCGTCATCATCGTCGCCCTGGACTCTGTGTGGGGCGTGGACGAGACCTGGCTCATCAAGCTCCCCGGCATCGTCTGGGCTCCGGGCGTCCTGCTCCTCGGGCCGGTGATCGCCGCGTACTGCGCCTTCGATGGCGACGACGAGCTGGCCTGGGGCATCATGTCTGACGTGATGGAGTGCGTCTGCAAGCCCTTCACGCCGATGGACCAGATGGGCGGTGCCAAGTGATCAACACCATCATCCTCCTCGCAATCCTCATCATCACCATCCCTGCTGCCCTGGGCGTTGCCTACGTGGTGTGGGCCATCCTTGAGGAGATGAACTCTCCATGAACTTCGACATCCTCGCCATTGACGGCGACATCCTCGCGTTCCGCGCCGCCGCTGCCGTGCAGAACGTCCACATCAACTCGTTCGGATACGCCGAGCCCTTCGCCCACGTCAACGAAGGCAAGGTGGCTCTGGACAACATGCTCTACTGGCTGAAGACCCACATCCCAGCCAACAACGTCGAGGTCTTCCTCACCGACAAGACGAACTTCCGCCGCGAGATCGACCCCGAGTACAAGGCGAACCGCAAGGACAGTGTGCGCCCCCTCCTCCTGGACACGCTCAAGGAGCACCTCCGCGAGAACCACGGGGCCTATTCCGAGGCCGGGCTCGAAGCCGATGACATCCTCTCGCAGGCTGGCACCATGCCGGACGCCAAGGTGTGTCTGGTGGGCAAGGACAAGGACTACCTCTCCATCCCCGGCTTCTACCACAAGATCGGCGACCGTGATTACAACGGCAAGCCCATCATCAAGGAGACGGCCAAGTGGGAAGCTCAGCGCTTCCACCTCATGCAGACACTCGCCGGTGACCGCGTGGACGGATACTTCGGGTGCCCTGGCATCGGCATGGAACGTGCGGCCCGCATCCTCGACGAGAGCCTTGAGCTCTTCCCCGAGGAGGGTGTGATCACCCGAGGGAAGAACAAAGGGCAGAAGACCACCAAGTGGGTCGGCAAGCCCACGGATGATCCCTGGCGTGTGGTCGTCTCGAACTACGAGAAGGCTGGTCTCGGTGAAGCTGACGCCCTCCGCAACGCTCGTCTCGCCTACCTCCTCCAATACGGTGAGGGCACCGACTACCGGTGGACGCCTGACCGTCTCAAGATAACCTCACAGAAGGATTGATCCCATGAAACTCGACTACATCCTCGGCCTCCTCTTCGTTGCGCTGGTCGTCTGCAAGCTCGCAGGCGTCATCGCCATCTCGTGGTGGTGGGTCTTCGCGCCGGTCTTCGCCTGGGTCGGCATCGTGCTGACCATCTGGGTGATCATTCTCGCGGCGGCCTGGCTCGTGAGCAAGTGACATGAGCGACCAACGCCTGAAGGTTATCAACCTCTGGGCGGGGCCTGGTGCTGGCAAGAGCACGACCGCTGCCGGTCTCTTCAACCTCATGAAGAACATGGGGCACTCCGTGGAGCTGGTGACGGAAGTCGCCAAGGACATGGTGTATGCGGGCCGCATCGACGAGCTCCGCGAGAGCCAGCTCTACGTCACCGGCAAGCAGGACCACCGCCTCCGTCGCCTCATCGGGAAGACACGCTACGTCATCACTGACAGCCCGCTCCCGCTCGCCCTCGTGTATCGCCCGAAGACTGGGCCGTTCGCTGATGACTGGTTCATCGACACGGTGCTCCAGACCTGGCGCAGCTACGAGAACATCAACATCCAGGTCGTCCGCGTGAAGAAGTTCTCGCCTCAGGGCCGCACCCAGAAGTCTCTCGAAGAGGCCAAGCGTGTGGACAACGAGGTGATCGGCCTCTGGAACCGCATCGTCCCGCTCGGTGGGCTCCACGTCCCCGGCGACAGCGAAGCCCCACGCACCATCTACGACTGGCTCGTCAAGACCAAAGGAGTTCACCCGTGAGGGAAGTGATCCACGGACACAATCGCCGCCGCATGGAATGGCCGGAAGACCCCTGCCCCTCCGAGCTGACGGAGGAGAACCCCTTTCTCCCCGGCTTCGATGACGCACTCAAGGCCCTCGCGGCGCATGAGCAGGGCATCGACCCGAAGCAACGCGACAACGTGGTGCTCCCGGAACACTACGCCCGCTTCAAGATCGAGCCCGTGCGGTTCATCGGCGAGAACAAGCTCAACTTCTTCCAGGGCAACATCATCAAGTACGTGCTCCGCTACGACGCGAAGAACGGGCTCGAAGACATCCGGAAGGCCGAGCGCTACTGCCAGATGTTCCGCAAGTATCTGGAGGGCGACGAAGACTGGTGGCGTGAACCGAAGGAAGCGCGGGCGAAGGAGTCGAAGTCATGAAGCCGCAGAGCACAAGGGAATACGCCTGGCTCGTCGAGGGATGCGTCCAAGAGGTGTCGCCACACTTCGCAAGGGTACAGCTCTACTTCTCCGGATTTAAGCTGACCTTCGAGACCCAAACACCTCGCGTCCGTAGCTATGAGCCGACCTGGACCACTGACGTTGAGAAGGCTGTACGGTTCTGCCGCAAGCAGGATGCCGAGGTGACCGCGAGGGAACTGGACAAGACAAGAAGCCCACAAGCGGTCGAGCACTGCTGGTTCATTCCCATCTTAGAGGAGCCGAAGCCGTGACGATCAACGAGATCATCAAGTGGCTCGAAGGCTTCCAGCATGAGCCGATCTACCCCGGCACCAGCATCGAAGTCGCCGTCGCCAAGTCGGCCAAGGTCGAGTTCGCCAAGGAGGTCGCCGCGAAGCTCCGCGAGAACCAGCAGTCCTTCGACCCCGCGCCGTCCGAGGGCGACACCACCATCAACGTAGGAGACTGACCCATGTGCATGGGCTCATACCCAAAGCCTCCCATCTCGCGGCCCACCTGGTCACCCGACGAGGGTGGCAAGGCAGTAGGCTTTGCGACCGCAGAGGCCACCGACAGCACTGACATCGAGCAGATGGCAGACACCAACATCCCCGCAAACACGATGCCGTTCACCCGCAGCGGCGTCCCCAAGGTGAAGACAGGAGCTCTCTGATGTGCCCGCCGAAACCCCCGAAGCCGATTGAACCCGCAGCTCCCCCGGCACCGCCGCTCAAGCCACCGGACCCCACTGAGGTGGGCGCTGAAGCCCGCGCCAAGCAGGACGAGACCGCAGCCGCCGACAAGGCGAAGGGCCTCGATGGTCTGCGCCGCGTTGGAGCAGGACTGAAGCTCTGACATGAAGCAAGAACCTTCCAAGTTCTCCCTGGGACGGCCAGCAAGCGCGGCCTACCAGGCGAAGCTGGGGAGGCGAACATCAGTACTGGATCGGGCTCGGGAGTATTCGCTCCTGACCCTTCCGCACGTCTTTCCGCCCGAGGGCTGGGAGCCGGGTGATGAGCTGGAGTTGCCCCAGGTCGGCGTTGGCGCTGACTGCGTGGGCACCCTGGCCTCCAAGCTGATGTATCTCGCCCTGCCCCCGTCCCGCATCGGGATGAACTACGCGATCAAGGAGTACCGCGTTCGCAAGACCGCCGAGGCCCAGCAGATGGACCCGGAGGAAGTCGGCCAGTACATCTCGAAGATTTACTCGGCCACCGGGGCGCTCGAAGAGGAGCACCGTAAGCGCCTCGAAGCCACCCGTGCCCGTGACGCCTACTCCGATCTCTCCACCCAGCTCATCATCGGCGGCAACGCCCTGCGTGACTGGCGGCACATCGACCTCCCCGTCATCCACCGGATGGACAGCTACGTGGTTCACCGCGACAAGCTGGGCCGCCAGGTGTGGGTGATCCTGGAGGAGAGCTGCCTATTCGAGGACCTCCCCGAGGCGATCCAGCCCAACGTCACGGCCCAGCGTGTGAACGCCGGGAAGATGAAGGACGGCGAGACCCCCGAGTGGGAAGACGAGGTGACCATCCACACGGTGTGTTACCGCGACCCCGAGAGCGACCCCGAGAAGCCGGTGTGGCTGCTCTGGCAGGAGTGGAACGGCGCCTACCTCAAGGACAGCGGCAAGACGTTCGCTGCTGGCAAGGAACCTCCGCTCTCCGCCGAGTGGCTCGTGGCTCAGCCTGGGCACGACTGGGGGCTCTCATACGTGCAGCTCTACATCGCCGACCTCTACCTCGTTGAGGAAGGGCATGAAGGCCTGCGTGATGGTCTCCAGGGTGCGGTGGAATACAACCGCCTCATCAAGCCCTCTGCGCCCCTCAAGATACAAGACCTCAAGAAGGCGCGTAACGGTGACTGGCTGAGTGGCAACGCCGAGGACTTCGGTGTGACGCCGAGCCTCAACAAGTTCGCCGATCTCAACTTCGCGATCACCTACGTGGGTGACGCAACGCGGCGTCTCGAACGGGCCTTCCTCAAGAAGATGTCCATTCAGCGCTCCGGTGAGCGTGTCACCGCCGAGGAGTGGCAGCAGCTCGCCAACGAGATCGACGAGGCCATGGGCGGCCTCTACTCGAAGCTCTCCCAGACCGTGCAGCGTGGCTTCCTCAAGCGGTTCATCGAGCTGCACTTCGAGGAAGACAACTTCCTGCCGAACCTCATGGAGAAGTTCTCCGACGAGATCACCCTCGCCGTCGCCTCCGGTGCTGATGCACTGGGCCGCACTCACGAAGGTGACCAGCTCCTCAAGGCCGCAACCGAATACGGCACCGCGATGGCTCAGCCGTCCGTGGCGTCGGACATCGACCGCCTTGAGTTCGCCCGGAGGCTCTTCGCTTCGCGTGGCGTCCGCACTGAGGGCCTCATCAAGTCCGCAGAGCAAGTCACCCAGGAGATGGACAAGGCGCAGCAAGACAGCCTCGCCCAGCAGACTCTCCCCGCCGTCGCCAAGGAGGGAGCCTCAGCGCTCTTCCAGGGGATGAAGGACCAAGCACTCTCACAACCAACTGAAGGACAGATCGCACAATGACGACTGAAAACGACAACACCGGCGCACCCAAGGCCTCTGACCTCGGCAAGGCACCGCAGGAGGAGATCGAAGCCTCGTTCGGCACCGATGTCTCCATGAGCACCACCGTCAACGACCCGACGAACCCCGATGGCGATGTGCTCATCGAGGGCGACAACGAAGACGGCGACAGCATCGAGCTGGACGGCCTGGAGAAGGCAGACGAGGGCAATGCCGAAGAAGCCACCGCCGAGTCTTCCACCGAGGAGGCCTCTGCGGCTGAGGAAAAGGCTGAGGGTGCTGAAGAGAAGCCCCAGGAAGCTCACGAGCTCGGCGACTTCGACCCGAAGGACGTGAAGAAGTGGGACGCCAAGTACGTGGACAACACGGGGCTCCTCAACATGGAGACGTTCGAGGCCGAGGTGGAGGCCAACTTCACCAAGACCGGCAAGGCTGAGCTCAACGCCCAGACCCTCGAATACCTCTCCAAGTCTCGCGGCATCAAGAAGGAAGACGCCCAGTTCTTCATCGAGCAGCGCCTCGCCGCCTCGCAGCGTGATTGGGCCGGATTCACCGACACCCTCGGTGGCCAGCCGGTGGTCGATGCCGCCTACGAGTGGGCCAAGGCGAACTACACCCAGGAGCAGAAGGACGAATACAACGCTGCGTACAACGGCGGGTCCAAGAACCTGAAGACCTACCGCACCCAGCTTGAGCTCCTCGTGCGCCGCTACCAGACTGCCACTGGCGAGAAGCCGGTCGCTGCTGGCAAGGCCAAGGACTATGGCACCGGTCGCAAGGCTGGCAAGGATGCTGGCAAGGTCGAGGGCTACAAGGACGCCGTTGAAGAGCGCAAGGCTCTCTCCGAGATCATGAAGATGAAGGACGAGAGCGCCAAGCAGCGCAGCATCCGCGACCACCACGCCAAGATCAGGGCCTCGGCCTACTACAGCAAGAAGGGCTAACCCATGGCCTTTCCAGTTCTGGCCGTCCTCGGGGCTCTCGGCTCCGTGGGCAAGTGGCTCGGCGGGATGGGTGTGAGGTGGTTCGAGGATCGAGCGAAGAAGGCCGACGCACGATTGGAGACTGAACTCTCCGTGGAACGTGCCAAGGCCGAGCTCGCCCACTACATCGTCAAGAGCGAAGTCGAGTGGGACCTCAAGTGGGCCGAGGGTGCTCAGAACTCCTGGAAGGACGAGTTCCTCCTGGTGCTCTGGGCGATCCCGCTCATCATGCTCTTCATCCCCGGCCTCGACCAATACGCCCACCGTGGCTTCGAGAACATGGGCAAATACATCACAAACGCTGCCGCCTTCTATGCGACCGGCTGGGGGATCATCTTCTCCGCCGTCTTCGGCATGAGGGCTGCTGCGCGGATGATGGCCCCAGGTCGAACCGCCGAGATCATCGAGAAGATGGCTGCTGCTCCGGATGACATTCCGAACAGCGTCATCGCTGACATCAACAACGCGGTGAAGGCCGCCAAAGGAAGCAAACGCTAATGCCTGTCAAGAAAACCATACGTCGTATCGGGGAGTTTGAGCCCGCGTACGAGGTCGGCGTTATCTCAACTCAGAACCTCGTGCCCGCTGGCGTGGCGACTGCCAACTCGGCGGTGGAGATCGACGTGTCAAACGCGGCGACCCTCATCTTCCAGACGGTGGGCACGTATACCGGTGCGCTCTCGATCCAAGGCACGGTGGATGGCACCAATTGGATCACCTTGGGTGGCGCGGACCTCATCATCCGCTTCACGACTGGCGTCAAGTCTGCCAGCGTGGCGTCTGCTCTTCAGGACATCTGGGGCGTGGATGTCTCTGGGCTCCTCAAGGCCCGCGTGACGGCCCTCGCTGCGGTGACTGGTAACGTAACGGTGGCGGCGCAGACCTCGAACACCACGATGTTTGTCACGACCGAGGGTGCGGTGACGATCAACGGTACGGTCCCCGTGTCAGGCTCGCTGACCTCCGCAGGCACAGTGACGAACACCCCCGCCGTGCCGACCACAAGCAACACCAACTCTGCGGCCAGCACCAACGCCACCAGCGTCAAGGCCTCCGCAGGTACGGTCTACAACGTCACCGCTACGAACATCAACGCGGCGATCCGATACCTCAAGCTCTACAACAAGGCGTCCGCGCCGACCGTAGGCACTGACGTACCGGTGCTGACTATCCCGATCCCGGCCACAGGCTCTGTCAACTTGCCGTTCGGTGAGCTGGGTAAGCGCTTCGCCACCGGCATCGCTTTCGCCATCACGGCTGCTGCGGCGGATACCGACACGACTGCGGTTGCGGCCTCCGAAATCAAGGTGAGCATCGACTACGTGTGATGTGACGCCCTGACGAAAACACCAAGAGCTTTGTGGCCCTCCACTCTTGGTTCGTTCCATCTCTGGGGGGCTTTCCAACAAGGGAGTAAACGATTTGAGCGTTTACACAGACGCCCGGTCCAAGCCGGGTAACAAGACCAATGCCGGTTCGGACGAGCGTGAGCTGTTCCTGCGTGGCATTGCCAACATGCTGCTCGAAGCCCACGCCGAGACGGTCGAACTCGAAGATCACGTCTTCACGAAGTCGATCTCCGGTGGCCAGTCGGAGAAGTTCCCGATCCTTGGCCGCAAGCGCGGCGAGAGCGAGCACGTGCCGGGTGAAATCATCCTGGGCGGTGGCCTCGAAAGCAACGAGGTCGAGATCAGCCTCGACAACATGATGTATGACGCAGCGTTCCTCGCCGAAGTGGACGAGCTGATGCTGACGTACGACATCGCCGGTCCCTACGCCCGTCAGCTTGGCGAAAGCCTTGCCGTGGGCTCGGACAAGCGTCGTGCCATCATGCACGTCCTTGCTGCCCGTACCTCGACCCCTGCCTACACCGGCGGTCCGGCTGGCCTCCGCGTGACCGACGCCAACATGCGTACCGACCCGGCGAAGATCGAGGCCGCGTACTTCTCTGCCGTGGAGTTCATCAACACGAACGACATCAGCGGCAAGGCGAAGGGCTTCCTGCCGTGGAAGGAATACCTCCTGCTGTCCCGTTACACGGGCATCGACAGCGAGGCGACTTCCGGCTCGGGTGATCGCTCCACCGGCACCACCGGCCTCGTGGCTGGCATCAAGCCGAAGGGCATCATCCACATCCCGGTGACGAACATCACCACCGGCCCGACCAAGTATCGCGGCAACTTCACGAACTGCGTCGGCTTCATCTCCACCGAGATGGCCGTGGGCCGTCTGAAGCGTCGTGGTCTGAAGCTCGTGATCAAGAAGCAGGATGACCGCCTCGGCACCCTGATGATTGCCTCGCAGCTCGAAGGTCACGGTGTGCTCCGTCAGGAGTGCTCGGTGGAACTCGCCGTCTCGTAACGACACCGCAGGACTAACCATCTTGCAGAAACCTCCTCCGGGCGAGAGCTCGGGGGAGGCCTCCATCATCATGTGAGAGACCTTACCCATGGCCGACTTGCCGATCTATTCCGCCACGCTGACGCTCACCGAGGCGATCAACGCCGCGCTTCTCGCTGGCAACCAGCAGCCCATAATCTCCGAGGACGACATCACCCGGAACCAGGAGGCGCTCAAGGTCTATCACATGCTGATGCAGACCTCCCGCGACTACCAGGACACGGGATACACATTCAACACGCTCATCCGCGTCATGCACACACCCGATGGGGCTGGTGAGGTGACGGTGAGCGCCGACACCATCCGCGTGGCGAACATGAGCAACACCAGGCCGACCTTCACGCTGGTGGGCCGCCGCATCTTCGACCGGCAGCGCAACACCTTCGCCCTCGGCACCCAGCCCGTCTACCTCGACCTGGTGATCCACCGCCAGTGGGACGACCTCCCGTATTACGCCAAGCGGCTCTTCAAGGCCCAGGTCGCCTTCCACTACGCCACCAGCAAGAAGGCCGAGGGCACCACGCTTCGCAACCTGACCATCGAGTGGAACAGCGCCAAGGCCGACTTCGACAACCGCGATGAAGAACTCCGGAGGAACTATGCCTGAGCAGATCACCCGCAGCCTGATCCAGGGCGTCTCGCAGCAGAGCCCCCTTATGCGTCGGGACAGCCAGTGTGAGGAGCTCTACGACGCCATCAACTCCGTGGTCTACGGCGTCATCCCCCGCCCCCCGTTCACGTACCGCAAATACATCCCCGGCTTCCTCGCACGGAGCGCCTGGGTCCATGGCATCTTCCGCAGCAAGGACGAGCGCTACTTCGTCAGCATCGACGGTGGTGTGCTCAAGGTCTTCCGCGTGGAGACCGGCCTTGAGTGCTCCGTCACCCTGGGCTCGGGCGTCACGTCTTACCTTGCGGCCCCTTCCCCGGAGAAGAACCAGTTCAAGGCCATCACGGTGGAAGACACCACGTTCATCATCAACAAGACCGTTGAAGTGGCGATGGACCCGAGCCGCACCCAGCCCACGCGGCCATACGAGGCGCTCGTCTACTTCAAGGCTGGTGGCTACAAGCTGAAGTACTCCATCGCTCTGAAGCGCAAGGACCAGTCCACCATCTACAAGTGGGGCTACGAGACCGCTGACGCCTCGGTGAGCAGCAATGAGCCCTACGCCTCCCCATCCCATCTCGCCGCTACGTTCTACCGTGCGATGGAAGGCACCGGGATCGCAAACGCCATGACCGTGGCCGGTAACGCTGACGGCATCGTGGGTGGTGATAGCTACGGCTGGCCTGAGCTCGGCAAGTCTGACACGGACAGTGACGGCAATGGCCACTGGAACAAGCTGACCCGCCCCGTGGGCACCCCGACGCTGGCCTCGCTCGGCTACCACATCCAGATCAACGGCACCACGCTCCGCATCTGGCGTGACGACGACAAGGACTTCGACATCGACGGGTCGGACGGCAACTCTGACCACCTCATCATCATGAAGGACTTCGCGCAGAAGTACGCCGACCTCCCTCGCGTGGGCTACCCTGGGATGATCCTGAAGGTGCGCGGCGAGAAGAACACCAAGGCCGATGACTACTGGGTGAAGTTCGAGAACACTGGCCGCTCCGGTACGTGGGTCGAGTGTCCTGCGCCAGGCGTGAAGCTCGGCCTCGATCCGGCCACCATGCCCCTCCGCCTGATCAACACCTCCCCCGGCAACTTCCTGCTTGAGCGCTGTCCGCTTCAGGACCGTGTGTGCGGTGATGGTATCGACAGTGCCAAGGAGCCATCCTTCGTGGGGAAGACGCTCACGGCCATTGGCTACGACGACCGCCGCCTGGTGCTGCTGCACTCGGGTGGTGCCGTGTGGTCCAAGACCAAGGAGCCTTACACCTGGTGGCCCGACACGGCGAAGACCGAACTGGCGACCGACCCCATCGACTACGACATCGCCCACACCACCCCGACGAGCTTCGACCACTTCGTGCTGGCCGGTGACGGGGCGCTGGTGTGGAGCCAGAAGGCCCAGTTCAACATCAACTCCGGTGACCAGTCCTTCAAGACGACAACCGTGGGCTCTGACCTGGTGGGCACCGCCGAGTATGAGACGAGCATCATGCCGATCCCGATTGGCAAGAGCCTCATGTATTGCTCCACGGTGGGCGACTACACGAACGTCCGCGACATGCTCCTGGAGAACGGGAAGCTGCGGGGCGAGCGCAACGTCACCGAACACGTGCCCACCTACATCTACGGCCCTGCGCGGGACATGGCAGGCTCGGACCTCCTCAAGATGCTCGCGGTGACCACGCAGAGCGATGACGGCCTCATGTACGTCCACGAGTGGCGGCTCAACGAGAGCGGCGAGGTGGCCCAGGTGGCGTGGCACAAGTGGCGGCTCCCGGCAGACACCCAGCTCGGCTGGTTCCAGTTCGACGGCGCAGAGCTCTTCGCTCTCCTCGAAGACGAGGCGGGCTCTCACTTCGTCAGCATGGACCTCAACCAGAACCGCCGCGATCCGGGCGCAAGCAACTACCTGACGCGACTCGACATGGCGTACTACGTGGCGGTCTCCACCGCTCCGTCCATCACCGTGCCATTCCCTCTGAAGGAGGAGCAGCACTCGAAGCTGGTGGCCTACCAGATGACCGGTAGCAAGCGGGGCCGCAAGATCGTCCCGCACACCGTTACGCCCGTGGGGAACACCACCGTCCTCGCCTTCTCGTCTGACGATCTCGCCAATGGTGACACCGTGGCGGTCGGCCTCCCAATCACCACCGAGCGCATCGAGAGCACGTTCTACAAGCGTGACCCGAGGTCCGGAGACGTGGTGTTCGGCTTGGAGCCCCCGAACGTCAACGGATACGCCCTGGTGATGGGCAAGACCGCCTACACCCGCATCGAGACCTCACTGAAGCAGAACGCAGGGGACCTCGGCCCGGCCATCGTGGAGTTCAACGGCGGGTTCCTCCCCGTGGATGATGCCATTGGTGGTGTGCGGCTCAACGAGGCAACGCTCCGCGCCTCGACAGGCGGCCCCTCAAACCTCGTGACCATAAGGACCATCAATGACACCCCATTCCCTTCGCAATGGATTGGCACACTATGGGATTACGCAGCTTGACCTCCCCGAGGGCTACGTTGAAGTCCCAGACCCGCTGACGTTCCCGGAGTTCAAGCAGCTCTGGGCATCAGCTCGGGAGGTGGACCGCAAGGAGTGGGGTGGCATCTGCGACTTCGCCTACGCGGCCTACAAGCACTGTACGGAAGATCACGTCCAGGCGGTCTACCGCACGGTCAAGGACATCGACGGCAACCCTGTGTGTGTCTTCGGCCTGCACCAATCGGTCGATGATCTCGGCGGCGCATGGCGCTTCTGGCTCCTCGGCACCGAGCACCTCAACCACAACCCCATCACCGTGACGAAGATCGCCAAGCGCACCGTGGACCTCTGGAAGCTGGGCGGAGCCACCATCGAGGCTCACCTCCTCAAGAGCAATACGCTCCATCGCCGCTGGCTCAAGATGCTTGGCTTCAAGCAGATCGTCCGGCCCTTCGAGGACTTCGACACCATGATGCTCATGCTCTTCGAGCCACCCAAGGAGGACGCATAATGTGCGGACCAGCAGTAGGCTTTCTCGCCAGTGCGGCGCAGGCCGGTGTGGGCTTCATGGCGGAGAGCGCCCAGGCCTCAGCGCAGAACGCGGCGTGGAAGCAGAACTACAAGAACTCCATCAAGGCCCTCGGCGAGGACTACACCGCCACCACCCGGCGCATCATCCAGGAAGACATCGCGGACAACGCCAAGCTCGGGCTCTCCCAGGTGGAGGGCGCGGAGAAGGCGGCTGAGGCTGAGGTCTCGGCGGCAGCAGGCGGCGTGGACGGCAACTCGGTGAAGTCGGTCGTCAACAACATCCTCCGCAAGGCGGCCACGAACCGGGCGGTCATCGAAGAGAACAACAAGATGAAGGTGGCGCAGCTCATGGACGAGATGAAGGGCCACAAGGCGAAGGCCGAGAGCCGCATCGCGTCGGTGCAGCCCGCAGCATCCCCATCCCCACTGGGCGCAATGATTAGCGTCGTCAGCTCAGGCATCAAGGCATTTGGATAATGGCACAGCGTCCCCCTACCCCTACCGTTGAAGTCACCGAGCAGTACCAGCCCCAGTCCTCGCCGGTCGATACGTTCGTCCGTGTGGGTGAGCCCCCGAAGAACCCGCTCTTCGCTCTCGCCGATGCACTGGGTGGGCTGAGCGGTGTGCTCGACGGCTTCCACGAGAAGAACAAGGCGAAGACCGAGGCCGTGGACAAGGCGAAGGCCACCAAGGCGTTCTACAACAACAACCGCATGGGCTACAACGAAGCGGTGAAGCGTGGTGTGATCCCGCCGCACCAAAGCCCCGCGTTCACCGAGGCGTGGAAGAACGCCGAGGGTGATCACCTGGGGCAACAGCTCTCGAACGACGCCACGATTGCCTACGAGATGTGGGCTGGCAAGGATAGCACCGACCCCCAAGTCTTCGATCTCTGGGTCAACGACACTATGGGCAAGCTCTCCTCGTCCCTCAGCGATGATCCGGAAGTGGTGAAGGGCCTCGTCCCCTACCTCGCCAAGGTCACCGAAGAGCTGCACCAGACGCATGAAGCCAACATGGCGAAGAACGTCTACAACAAGTCGCTCAACGCCAACGTCGCCGCAGCCACCGAGGGCCTCAACACTTGGGCCGTGGGTGGTGTGCGTGATGAGAAGGACACGACGACCGACCCCAAGGTGCTCTGGAACAAGATGCTGGAGCGCCGCGCCGCTGCCATCGAGACGGGCATCAAGGCCGACGACTTCGACAAGCAAGTGGTGGACATGATCGTCAACAAGGCGGTCGAGCTCGACGAGCCCTCCATGTATTCACTCTTCGAGAACAAGCTCCCCGGCACCGACTACGCGATGAAGGATGACCCCCGCTTCCGGGACAGCATCGTCGCCTCCAAGGCCAAGCTGGAAGAGTTGAGCGTGGCACGGTCCCGCGAAGAGCGCCTGGCACGTGAGGCCGCAGACAAGGCCCGCCTCGCCGAGCTGAAGAGCGGCGCAATCGAGAGCATGGTGAAGGACCCGATGGCCCTGCTGCCGGACGAGCTCCTCAAGGAAGGCGCTAAGCTGGACCCGCAGTTCCGTCTCGACATGATCGACGCCCAGAAGAAGCTAATCGACAACCGTGGGGGCTACGAAGACCCGACCGGCATGGCGCAGCTCTACAAGGACGTGAGCCAGGGTGGTGGCACCAAGGCGGTGATGGACGCCATCAAGTGGGGCGTTCTGAAGAACCCCGAGAGCATCACCAAGGCGATGGGCTACGCGAAGTCCCTTGAGGACAAGAGCGACCACCCGGTGAAGCAGCTTCAGGACAGCCAGGTCTACAAGCGTGTGCAGCGCTTCATCAAAGACAAGACGATGCCGACCGACTGGGACAAGGACTTCGCGCCTGAGGGCATGACCGAGGAAGGCCTCCAAGCCGAGCGCTACCTCAACGAACAGGTCTTCGCCCTCGCCCAGCGTGGTGTGGACCTCAAGGACCCGGTGGCGGTGGATCGTGAGATGACCCGCATCGAGGACAGCATCATCAAGAACCTCGACATGGAGAACCGCACCTTCATGGGTGCAGGCACCGACGAGAAGAGCGTCAAGACCTTCCAGGAACAGCAGCGCCAGGCCGAGGCAGAGCGCCTCAAGCAGGAAGCCGCCGCAGGACAACCGCCTCCCCCGGCACCGATGCCCGAGGGCGTGGAAGACCTGGGGCCGCCTCCTCCGGACATGCCGAAGTTCGAGACCATCAGCCCCGGCCTGAAGAAGATGATCGAGGCCGAAGCCGACAAGCGGGCTGTGGACCCGGCGAAGCTCTACGAGCGTCTGTACCTCAAGCAGCAGAAGCGCAAGGGCATCACCGCGCAGCCTGGCGACATCGGAGCGCTCAACAAGAACGTACCGGACGGCGCACCGCCGCTCGCAGCGCAGAGCCCCGACACCAAGGCCCGCGTCGAGGAGATGGCCAAGACATTCGGCATCCAGCCCGACAAGGCCTGGGAGCAGATGTGGAAGCTCATCCCCCCGGAGAGCCGCAAGGTCTACCTCCCGAAGGAGGGCTCCGCGCAGCCCTTCGCCGGGACGTTCGGCATCGGCATGGGAGCTAAGGCCCCCTCCCCGATCCACGCCGTGATCCAGCAGGCCGAGGCACCGCAGGGCTATTCCAGCGTATGGAACGGCTCTCCGATCCAGCCCCCGAAGCCTGTGGACCAGATGACGGTCGGCGAGGTGCTCAACTTCCAGCAGGAGATGCTCAACGCCGGGGCCGACAGCACCGCCGTGGGCGGCTACCAGTTCATCAACAAGACGCTGCGTGGCCTGGTGGAGAACAACGACATCGACCTCAACGCCGCGTTCGACGCCGGTATGCAGGACAAGCTCGCTGGCATCCTCATGGAAGGCCGTGGGCTCTCGAAGTTCATGGCTGGCAAGATGAGCGCCGAGCAGTTCGCCGACAACCTCGCCAAGGAGTGGGCTGGTCTCCCGATGTCTGATGGGATCACCTACCACCGCGACGGCAAGGCAGGGGAGCTCAACAAGGCGACCGTGGACCGGCAGACCCTCATCCAGTCCCTCGAAGCCATGCGTAATGGCGGCGGTGGTCAGGAGCAGAGCAACAGCGGCACGTTTACCCTGGGCGAGCCTCAGGGCATGGTGGAGCAAGGCAACATCGACCTCGACCGCCGCAAGGTCCTCAAGAACGAGGACGGCAGCATCAGTACCGAGCAGTCCTTCTCCACGAACATCGACGGCGAAGAGGTGCTCCTCCCGACCATCATCAACGGCAAGCGTGTCTCCGAGGAGGAGGCTATCGCCCACTACCAGAAGACCGGCGAGCACCTCGGGAAGTTCAACAACCCGCAGGACGCCGAGCGCTACGCCGAGATGCTCCACAATCGCCAGGCCAGTGTCTACGGCGACAACGGTGTGCGGATGCCAGGTGGCAATGACGTGCCTGATGTCTACGCCAACATCCCGAGGACGGACGGCAGGGGCGAAGACCAGATCGCCAAGTTCATGGAGTGGAACCCCGACCCAATCGGCAACGAGCAGCAGACGCTCAGCTCTGTGGACCCGCAGCTCGCCCAGCTCGTGGCGGAGGTCCGCAAGGATAGCCCCGTCAAGTTCGTGGTCGCCTCAGGCAAGCGCAGCGCAGAGCTGCAAGCCAAGGCCATGAAGTGGGGCTGGTCGAAGAAGGAAGACAGCCACCATCTCACCGGCAAGGCCGTGGACATCTGGGTGCTCGACGACCAGGGCCGCGTGATCTTCGACAAGAAGAAGCAGTACGACCTCGGCAAGGCGATCAAGGCCGCCATCAAGCGCACCGGCATCAACGCCTCATGGGGCGGAGACTGGAAGCGCTTCTCCGATCTCCCGCACATCGAACTCAACTAAGGACAACACCCAATGGCAAACGACCTCGCCGGGTGGAGCCTTCCGCTTGACCGCGTGAAGCAGCTCTACCCCAAAGCCAACCCCATCATTACGAACATGATCGCGGACCACCTCATCAAGTGGGCACCCGCCTTCGACATCACCGACCGCGAGAACATCCGCGAGCTCCTCGCCCAGATGGGTGAAGAGAGCATGGGGCTCACCAAGTTCGAAGAGAGCCTCGGGTATTCGGCCAAGCGTCTCACTCAGGTGTGGCCGAAGCGCTTCCCGACACTCGCCGCCGCAGCGCCTTACGCGATGAACCCGAAGAAGCTCGCCAACAAGGTCTATGCGAACCGCATGGGCAACGGCGATGAGGCATCGGGCGATGGCTACCGGTTCCGGGGCAAGGGGGCTCTCCAGATCACCGGCAAGGACAACACGGTGGCAGTGGGCAATGAGCTCGGCCAGGACATCGTGGCGAACCCGGAGCTCCTCTTGCAGCCCGAGTGGGTGCTCCCTGCTGCACTGGCAATGGCGAAGCTGCTCAAACTCGGCAAGATCACCGGCATCGAAGCAGACACCAAGCGCCTCAACGGTGGCTCCACGAACCTCGCCTCACGCCGCGAGTGGCTCAACAAGGTTCGCAAACTCTTTCCCTAAGGACTAGATGATGGCCACGGTTACAACACCGCAAGACCGCTCCAAGATGGTTCCTCCCCAGGAGGAGCCCCCGGTGCTCTCACCGGAAGAACAAGACCTCCTGTCCGGCCTGGACGAGGCAGGCACCGAGCTGGAAGCGATCCGCGACCAGGAGCAGCCGCTCTCGGGCGACTTCGCGTCGGGCTACCAGAACCCCGTCACCGAGGCAGCTACCGCCCTGGCGACTGGTGGCTGGAAGTCCCTCTTCGAGACCAAGGACGCCGTGCTAGGCGAGACGCCCTTCGCCGAGCGCTCTGACTTCCGCAAGACCGTGGAGCGCCAGGATCGCCAGCTCGGTAATCAGAGCGCGGTGAACAGCATCACGTCTGACATCTCGCAGTTCGCCACCGGCATGATCGGTGCAGGCAAGCTGGTGAAGCCCCTCAAGATCGGCCAGATGGGGAAGAAGGCCCAGACCGTTGCGGAGATCACCAAAGCTGCGGGCGTAGGCTCGGTGGTGTTCGATCCGCACGAGGAGCGCCTCTCGAACCTCTTGCAGCAGTATCCGACGCTCCAGAACCCCGTGTCCGAATACCTGGCCGCCGACATCGGTGACGGCGAGGCCGAGGGCCGGTTCAAGGCTGCGGTGGAGAGCATCGGTCTCGACGTGGGCATCTCAGTGGCGTTCGCCGCCTCGCTCCGTCTCCTGAAGCTGGGCCGCACTGGTGCCAAGCCCGAGGAAATCTCCAAGGCCGCCGACGAGGTGGCGAAGATCGAGTTCGGTTCGTCCTCCCCGACCCCGCTCAAGCCGACGACGCAGACCGTGGGTGTGGGCGAAGCGCCTGCCCCGGAGATGAACCCCTTCGCGTCCGGCTGGAAGGCCACGTCCGGTGATGTGCCTCCGACCCCGCCGCCGGGTGGCCCCACGCAGCTCAACCCTGAGGCCGCTGGCCTGAGGCCGAACTCGGTGACCGACGCCACCCCTGCCCCGCAGCCGGGTGTGCAGCTCAACCAGAACGCCTCCGGGTGGAAGCCCAAGGACCCGAACGAGGTGCCGGTCAGCACGGAGCTCCCGTCTGATGGTCTCGGCACAGGGCCGAACACTGGAGGCACCACGCCCAATGTGAAGGTCACGAGTGGCCCACGTCCGGTAAATGGCGAGCTCGGTGATCTCCAGAAGATGATCGCCAAGGGCGAAGCGCCTCCCGCTCCCGCAGCGAAGGCTCCGCCAACCGAGGGCATCACGCAGACCGCGCCGGTGAACCCTGCACCTCCGCCGAAGAAGGTCCCGCAGCCGCTCAAGGACGAGAACATCGAGGGCCTCCTAAAGGAGGACTTCGACAAGACCAGCCTCGGGTCTCCACGCTGGGTCTCGATGGACGACATCGCTGACGTGCCCGCGCTGCGTGATCTCCAGACCCGCCTCGCCAAGGCCGCACTCACGGTGGCCGACAACGCGACCGGCAGGACCTTCATCTCCGACGCCACTCTGGAGCGCCAGGCCCGTTCGATGGCCGTGGCCTTCAACGAGAGCCCGGATGATGTGATGGCGATGATCCGCCGCGCCGGTGATGCAGGCAACGAGATGGCCGCGAACCTGGTGGCCGCCGAGCGCATCCAGCAGTCCTTCGCCCGTGACATCTCCAATCTCGCCACCAAGATGAAGTACGGCCTGGTGCCGGATATGCAGGAAGCGGCCAACGAGCTCCGTCGCCGCATGACGCTCCTCGCTGATGCAGTCCGCATGACGAAGGACATCGCCGGTGGTGCCGGTCGAACCCTGCGCCGCAAGCGCTCCGACTTCGCAGTCACCGAGGCCCAGCTCAAGGCGTGGGAGAAGGTGGACGACCAGTCGCTCGTGGACATGCTCTACAACGCGAACGGCGAGCTCGGGAAGGTGAAGGAGAGCCTGAGGCCTTCGTTCTGGAAGAAGGTCGGCGGCGTGGTGGACCATCACCTCGTCAACGGCCCGCTGTGGTGGTTCCCGACCCACGTGTGGAACGGCATCTCGAACTTCCTGATGGTGGGCCTCCGCCCGCTGCCGGTGATCGTCGGCTCGGTGTTCACTCCTGGTGCCGGTGCAGCCGTGCGCCGTCAGGCCATGCGTGAGTATCGCTACATGGCGGCAAGCACCGTGGACGCCTTCTCGGCGGCGGTCTCCGCATTCATGCGTGGCGACAGCATCCTCACGCCTCACCAAAGCTATTTCAACGAGGGTGGGCAGACAAGCGCTGCGGCAATCTCCCGCGACATGATGATCCCGGTGAACAGCCACCTCGACGTGGTGCGTAACGCCATGCGGCTCTACATGGTGGCCACCGGTATGCCGACCCGCCTCCTCGGTGGGCAGGACGAGTTCTTCAAGACCATCGTCTACCGTGGCGTGGTGCAGGCCAAGGCCGCTGAGGAAGCCATGGCGATGGGCCTCAAGGGCGCGGAGATGGAGAACCACATCAAGTCCGCTCTCGATGGTGCCTACGACGAGCTCGGCCAGGCGACCGACATTGCGGCGATCCGCGAAGCGCAGAAGGCCACCTTCACGCAGCCGCTCACTGGGGTGCCCACGAACTTCGGGGCCGATCAGACTGCCGGTGCCCTCACCAACAACTTCATCAACGGTCTGCCGGGTGGTCGTGCGATCCTGCCGTTCATCCGCACACCGATCAACGCCTTCCGCCACTCGTTCCAATACACTCCGGGCCTCAATCTGCTCCAAGCGGAATACCGGGCGATGCTCGGCTCCGCCGATCCTGCTGTGCGGGCTCGGGCCTGGGGTCAGATGGCGATTGGTTCAAGCGTGGTGGCTCTCTCCGGGATGCTCGCCGCCGAGGGCCGCATCACTGGTGCCGGTCCCCGCGATCCGGACGCCAAGCGTCACCTCCTCTCGATGGGATGGAGGCCCTATAGCTTCATCTACGAGAAGGAGGACGGCTCCAAGGTCTACGTGCCCCTCAACCGTCTCGACCCGCTCTCCCTGCCTCTGGGCATGGCTGCGGACGTGATGGACCTGGCGCAGCATCCGGAGAAGCGCAAGGACGCCGAGAGCCTCGCCGGTGCGGTGATGATCTCCCTGATGCACAACGTCACCGACAAGACGTTCCTCATCTCGGTGAACTCGGCGATCCGCGCCATCATGGAGCCCGAGAAGAACCTCGCCAAGTTCGCTGGCAACGCCGTCGAGCAGGCCGTGCCGTTCTCCTCTCTCCTCCGCAACGTGAACTCCGACCCCTACATGAAGGAGGCTCGCGGGCTGGTGGACAATGCGCTCGACCGTATGCCGGGCTACTCGAAGAACGTCCCCAACAAGTACTCGCCGCTCGGTGATCCGATGATCGTGAAGAACGGCATCTGGTCCGAGACGAAGCATGACGCCCTCGACGAGGAGATTGTGCGGCTCAGCGAGACCACCGGCCTGGGGCTCACGCCTCCGACGCCGACCCGCCACAACGTGGACTTCCGGGACTTCGAGCTCGAAGACGGCAGTAATGCCTACGAAGCGCTCCAGAAGCTCTCGGGCGACCTCGGCAAGGGCGACACACTCCGCGAGAAGCTCACCAAGCTCATCGAGAGCGATGCCTACAAGGCGGCGGTGGACGGCGAGAGTGCGACCAAGGGCACCCGCCTCAACATGATCACCGCAACCATCACGAAGTATCGGGAGGCCGCGCTCGCAAAGCTCCTCTCGCAGAACAAGAACCTCCGAGATGCCCTGGCTCAGCGGCGCAAGGAGGTAGGCGCTCAAGTCCGCGAGAACCGCAGGCAGCAGCAGCTCAACGCCCTCGGCGTCCAATAAGGAGGGGACGCACCCATGGCATATTCCAAAGCCCCAATCACCTTCAACGGCTCCAGCAACCAAATCCTCATCCCGTTCGGCTACATCCGCAAGGCCGACATCTACGTGGGGATCGGTGAAGAGGAGCCCTACTCGCCGATCTACAATGGCACCGAGCTCACGTGGCTCTCGACCAACATCGCGGTGGTTCCCGGCGCGGTGCTCCCCAACGGAACGAAGGGCCTGGTGTATCGCAGCACCCAGATGATCGAGACGGCAACTCTCCAGCCCTCGAACTACGACCACGCTGCGCTCAACAACGCCCTGCTCCGCCAGCTCTACCTGGTGCAGGAAGCCCTCGACCATCCGCAAGGCCCCAAGGGTGATCCGGGCAGCGATGGTGATGATGGTCTTCCGGGTACGAACGGGACGAACGGCTCGCGGTGGACGCGGGGCACGACCGCTCCGTCCAACGGCTCTGGTAACATCGGCGACTTCTACCTCCGCACCACGAACGGTGATGTCTACGAGAAGACAGGCGTCTCGACGTGGACGGTGGTGACGAACATCGTGGGTCCGGCTGGCTCGGGCTCGGGTGACATGGTGAAGTCCGTCTACGACACGGACAACGATGGCAAGGTCAACTCGGCGGTCGCAGCAGATAGTGTCCCCTGGTCCGGCGTCAGCGGCAAGCCGAGCACCTTCACGCCGAGCGCCCACACGCATCCCACCTCCGAGGTGACGGGGCTTGATGCTGCTCTCGCTGCGAAGGCAAGCACGGCGTCCGTCGCCGCGAAGGCCGACACCACGTATGTGGACGCAGGGCTGGCCACCAAGGCGGATGATGCTGCCACCACCGCAGCTCTCGCAGGCAAGGCCCCCAACGCCAAGGCTGTCCCCACAGGCGGCACCACGGGACAGGTCCTCAAGAAGAACTCGAACGTGGACAACGATGTGGGCTGGGGCAGCTCGGCCAGCGGCGGGTGGCAGTTCATCGAGGATGTGGTCCTCGGTGCGGACGCGGCGCGTATCACCTCCACGGTCTCGCTCTCTGGGTACAAGGCCTTCAGGGTGACCTTGATCCACGCGCTCCCCGCCACCAATACTCAAAAGTTGGTGCAGCAAGTCAGCACGGACAACGGATCGACCTTTGTTAACAGCTTCAACAACGGCAGCACGGTAGGACTCGACTCTACTCCGAGTGATAACAGCACCAACGCGGGTCTTATCACTTCTGGAGGCGTCTCCAACAATGCGACCACTGGCGGTGTTTCGGGTACTATCGAATATCGCCAGATCAATCCTGGGACATCCCGCCTCCGTTTCCACGGGATGCTGCATAACCATGGCGATGGCATTAACGTTTTGTATGTGGAAAGCGCCTCCGCTTACGCCGCCCTGACCAACATCGCGTTCAAGTTCGAGAGTGGGAACGTGAAGGCGGGCGCGAGGTTCATCCTGGAGGGCATTGTGTGATGTATTACGCAAAGCTCTTCATCGCCTTCCTCTGCTGCGCCGTGAGTGGCCTTGTGCAATGGCGCGAGCAGGCCGTGCCCAAGGTGCCACCCGAAGACCGCACCGCGTGGGACCCCACAAAGTCCTGGTTCCACAACATGAAGAACGAGTGGACCGAGAGCATCCGCTTCAATGCCGAGTACTGGGGCAAGCACCTGGCGCTCATCGCGGTGCTCTTCTTCATCCTGCTCGGCCTCAACGTCTATTGGGTGGTGACCTGATGGCGGATGAGTTCTCGACAAGCGAAGAGAGCCTCATGACCCTCCTGGGTGATGGGGCCTCACTCAACACACCACGCGACCGAGGCTCCCTGTGGGCCATGCTTGCGATGATCACCACGAAGCAGGACTTCATGTTCCGCGCACTCAATGAGTGGAAGGCGGAGGAGAAGGCCTGGCGTGAGACCATCGAGGCGCGGCTCTCGGCTCTTGAGACCAAGGGCACCGAGCTCGGGGTCGTGTGGTCCGTGATCCTCACCGTCGCGGGGGCCGCCTGGTCCCTGGCCTTGGTGTGGGTCGGCATGAAGTTTGGAGGCTGACGATGAACGGATGGATTGGGGTGGACCTTGACGGCACCCTGGCGCACTACGACACGTGGAGGGGCATCGAGCACATCGGTGAGCCCATCCCCAAGATGATGGCCCGCGTGAGACAGTGGGTCGCCGAGGGGAAGCGCGTGAAGATCATGACGGCCCGCGTGGCCGGGGCTGAGGGCGAGAGCGCCAAGCTCTACATCCGCCGCTGGCTCAACAACTACGGGCTCTTCACCGTGGACATCACCAACGTCAAGGACTTCGAGATGATCGAGCTCTGGGACGACCGTGCGGTCTCCGTGCAGAAGAACACGGGAGATCACGTGAGGTACATCAATGAGCACTGACGACATCGACGACGAGCACATCTCGGGGCCATCACCCGGCGAGGACTTCGACCTGGAGAAGATGAAGGAGCTGATGAAGCAGTTCTCGCAGCTCTCCGAGAAGCAGCGCATGGAGCTCCTCTTCCAGGCGGCGACCGACGACCTCTACCGCAAGATCATCATGGGGCAGGCAAGCCACCAGGACATCAGCAATGCGCTGAAGGCGGTGAAGGACAGCCAGCAGATCATCGCCCCTCCGCCGACCGATCCTCAGGACCGCGAGCGCCAGGCCCAGCTTGAGCGCCAAGCACCAGAAATCCTACCGCCGATCATTGAGGACTACCACGAAGATGAAGAAGAAACCGGAGAGCCATCCTGAGCGAGTGGAGCGCCTCGCAAAGTCTGCAACCGACCGATACCTAAGGCTGCGGGCCTCGGTGGCGCTTGAGTGTGCCATCGGGTCCTACATCCACGCCCACGGTGTGAAGGACACAGTGCAGCGCTTGCTCGACGAGGCGGACCACCTGACGGAGTTCATGTGATGCCGCGCTACCGTATGCGTAAGCCACAAGCTCCCAAGATGCACCCGAGCGTGAACCCTGCGATCCACGAGGAGGAAGAGCTCTACGCCATTTCCTACTGGCCCTCCGTCACGATGGAGGACTGGGTGGACACGGGGCTGCTCGATCAACACGGCAACAAGATAATGCGCGGACACGACCAGATCGGCTTCGTGCGTGATGAGGACTACGAAAATGACTGACGTAATGCGGAAGACGCACAAGGTGCTGAGCCAGCAGGATGCCGACCTGGTGAACAGCCTCAAGACGTGCGGCGAGAACTTCATCGAGGCGCTCAACATTGCGGGACCTGCGTTCCCCGAGAGTGGCCGCGAGTTTTCCATCGCCAAGACCAAGATGGAGGAGGCGGTGATGTGGGCCGTCAAGGGCGTCACCAAGTGAAGTTGCCATACCTTGCGGTCTACCTGGCGCTCACCTACACTGGCCCCGACAACAGCAAGGGAGGGAAGCGCCATGACCAGCCATCAGTTCTTCAGCGGCTTGGGATACTACGGAGTGTGGGTCGTGATGGCCTACCTGGTGTTCCTCCTGAGCCGGTGGGTGTGGCGGAGGATGAACCGAACATCCGCGTAGACGGGACGCCCTGTCCCTACAACTGCAACGACGAGTTCCGAGGCAACAGTGGTGGGTGCTGGATGTGTGGTGACCCATGCTTCTGAAACCCGAGGCCGCTGGCCGCCAGATCATCTACCACAGCTTCCTCTACTACGGGCTGGACATCAACGAGATCAAGGACGCGGAGTTCGACAAGCTCTGCGTCTTCGCCGCCGACAACTGGGACGCCTTGTCGGACGACATGAAGAAGAAGCTCGGGAGCGCCGAGAAGCTGAGGGCGTCAGGCTATCATTGCCTCATGTCCCAGCAGGACCTCTACGCGGCGGCTGAGAAGCTGCGGAGGCCGATCCTCATTCCCCCGAACCACCTCAATGCGTTCATCAAGAAGCCTGGGCACCTGATGCCTGTCTCCGTGCGGTGCTTCCTCCGATGAAGACCATCGCTGTGCGCTATGACCCCCACTATCCTCGCTTCGGGCTGGTGGGGGAGCCGGTGCCCCACAAGCAGCACTCCAATCAGCAGCAAGGCCTTGACCTCTACGTGAAGGTCATCAACTTCGACACCGGCGAGAGCTGCTTCAAGAAGCTCTACCCCTCGAAGGTCAAAGGCCTCCACTTCAAACACTCGGGCTACTCGCCGACCTACCTCAGCGACATGACAGCGGAGGGGTGCGTGGTGCCCTTCCAGTGGTTCCCAGGAAGATCTTGCCCATGACTGAATTTGACCCCAAGGCGGCCCGCGAGGCTGTCCGTGGTGTGGCTGGCGCTGCCAGCGAGAAGGCCACTCTGCGAGCCTCTACGGCCCAGCAAACGGCATCCCTAGAGCAGCTCATGCGGGAGGACTTCCGCTACTTCCTCCGCGAGGTCTGGAAGCACCTGGGACTGCCCGCGCCGACGCCGCTCCAGTATAACATCGCTTGGTGGCTGCAACACGGCCCCGACCGGGCGATCATCCAGGCGTTCCGTGGTGTGGCCAAGACGTGGATCACCGCGACCTTCGCTGTGTGGTGCCTGTGGCGCGACCGGCAGTTCAAGGTCCTGGTGGTCTCCGCCTCGAAGCCCCACGCCGTGGCTGTCACCAACTTCGCCCTGGGGCTCATCCGCACCATGCCTCTCCTCAAGGAGATGGAACCGGGGCCGCAACAACGTCAGTCCACCACGGGCTTCGACGTGGCGGGAACACTCCCCGACCCTGCCCCGAGCTTCTCTGCTGCGGGCATCACCGGCCAGCTCCCCGGCAAGCGAGCCAATCTCATCATCCCTGACGACATCGAGACCCCGATCAACTCCGCGACGACCGCCCTGCGTGACACACTCCGCGAGCGCGTGAAGGAGTTCGACGCCATCATCAAGCCCGGGGGCCGCGTGGTCTTCCTGGGCACCCCTCAGAGCCAGAACTCGATCTACTTCGAGCTGCCGACCGAGGTCTACACCATCCGCATCTGGCCCGCCGAGTATCCGAACGCGGAGCTGATGAAGCGCTACGGCAAGCGCCTGGCCCCTTACATCGCCAAGCCCCTCCGAGAGGGGAAGGTGAAGCCTGGTGACCCGACCGAGCCCTCACGCTTCGGCACCGACGACCTCTACAAGCGCAAGCTCTCGTGGGGCAAGTCCGGCTTCGCGTTGCAGTTCATGCTCGACCCCACGCTCTCTGACGTGGGCATGTACCCCCTCAAGCTCCGCAACTTCATCACCATGTCGCTCGACCTGGAGAGAGGCCCCACGAGCGTCACCTGGGGCAACGACGAGCGGCTTCAGCACAAGGACCTCCCGGTGGTGGGCCTGGATGGCGACGGCTACTACAAGCCCGCGTCGATCTCCGACACGACCGAGCCCTACTACGGGCGCACCATGACCATCGACCCCTCAGGCCGCGACACCAAGGGCTCTGACGAGCTCGGCTGGGCTGCTGGTGCTGGGCTCCACGGCAAGTGCTTCGTGTTCGGCTACGGCGGCTACCTCCACGGCTACGCCCCCTCCACGCTGAAGGACATCGCGGATCGCTGCGTCAAGTGGAACATCCAGAAGCTCCTGGTGGAAGACAACTTCGGCAACGGCATGTTCGTGGCCCTGCTCACCCCCGTCCTGACGAAGGCCTGGGAGGAGCACAACAAGCGGGTCTCCGCAGAGCGCCGTGGTGGCACCACCATCGAGAGCAAGAACTCGGGCAGGACCCAGAAGGAGCTCCGCATCATCAACGTCCTGGAGCCCGCCATGGACAGCCACCGCGTGGTGCTCAACTCCGAGGCCGTGCGGGACGACTACGAGAGCATCAAGGACTACGACAGCGACCGTCGCACCGAGTACTGCCTGGCGCACCAGCTCACGAACCTCACACGGGATCGGGACTGCCTGGCGCATGACGACCGCGTGGAGGCCCTCGCCGAGTTGGTGGCCCGGTTCGTGGAGACCATGGGCGTGAGCTCCGAGGACAGCGTGGAGCAGAAGCGCCTCGCCGACATCGAGCGGTCCATCAAGGAGCTGGAGCGTGAGTACGACGACCTCCAAGGCTCCGCCTCCCCTAAGGGAGCCCCCAAGAACCGCTTTGCGAGGTGAACAATAGGCTCACTATAGCCGACTAGAACTTAAAGCCGTCAAACCTGAAGCTGTTTTAGCTGATGAGGGTCATTGAAATCATTAGACAATTAATATGCTCACTATAGTCATAAAGATTTCTCTTCGGGAAGACTTTAGGGTCTATACCCCAGGCTATAGAGGCTCCAGTTAGAGGGAGGGGTGGCCCCATCTCCTCCCTACTCTAAGTCAAAGCTCAGAGTGTCCCCGCCAATGGGACAGAGCTCACGTGTAGTGCTCGAAGTGATCGACTTCATGACACCCTCCCCATGTTCCCTGCCTCAGGTATGGGTGGAGAGGGGAGAGATCACCCCAACACCCCAGGAGAGCCCCATGTCCCACCACCTTGAGCTCCTTGACGTGATGTTCCTCGCCGCCATCGCTGCCCTGCCCCCCGGTCCTGGCGGGCCTCCTGTGGACTGTCATGTGGTTCCTGGCCCGAGGGTAGGTGCGCGAAGTGACCGGGCAGTCTCGGCGAAGGGTCAGTCGTGCGAGAGCCCCCCCTCACGTGGCGACGAGTGCGAGTTTCCCCCCTCTGGGGGTGGCTGGCGGCTGGCACCGGCAAGGCTCGGCCATGGGGACACGGCATGAAGCTAAGCCCATGATGTTCCACATTCCCGTGTTGATCCTATACCAGCTCACGTGTCCATACAGTCCTATGCTTTTCGATTATATTCCTAGTGTGTGATTAGATGCTGATGTGATTTCATTCTCATGTATTCGAGAGTACGCATCTGTAGGACTTTGTGCCTACTAGGATTGTGGTCCTATGCCTCGCCCCTCCTCTTCTAGGTCACTTCGCGCACCATCATGGGGGCTCAATCATGGGGCTTCACAGCATGGGGCTTGCCTAGCCTCATGAGGTGCAGTCCTGCCATGGGGATAAGCATGAAGTTTCAAGGCCTTAGGTTGTCCCGGCATGAGGTGTCCCATGGGGATGTGGTGATACTCATTATAATACACCCGTGAAGCTATGCGTCTCACACATGGGACCTATGCGTTTATAGTGCTAAAATCAGCTTGCGTGTCCATGGGGATTGCGCTAGGTTTGTAATCACTGAAGCGGAGACGCCGCGACAGACAAAACCACAAACCGACAGGAACCACACAATGTCTAAGAGCTTTAAAGAGCACCATGAAGCCGATGACTTCAAGCGCCACAATCGGCGAGTTTCCCGGCGATGGGCGGCCAACAATAAGCGCTCATTCCTTCTTGAAGCCTTGCGCTAACGCAACCACAACCGGATCAATCTCACTAAAGGAGCTTGCGTCATGCAAGAAGCTATCATCCACCTCCCCATGTTCGACAACGATGGCAAGCCAATCGGCGCTATCCATGACTGGCTCAAGCGTGAACTCTGCAAACTCTTTGGGGGCTTCACCTCGCACCATGCGACAGGCGGATGGATTGATCCGACCGATGAGGGCAAGGTCTATGTGGAACAAGTGCGGCGCTACATTGTCGCGGCTTCACCTGACTTCGCCGAACGCAACGAAAAGCTCAAAGCCCTCGCATATGAGGCGGGACTAAGGGCAAGGCAAGTGGCGGTCTATTGGCGGGACTTCAATGGCACAGTGTCAATTGACTACATTGCGCCGGAAGACCTCATGCCCACCATGCCTAACGCTTGAACCTATAGCATCACACAACGAAAGGATTTGCAGCCATGAATATGTTCAAAGGTGAAAACGTGCTGGGCCGTCCTATGCCTAACGCTCTCGGCGAGCGGGCATGGAAACCGTGGGCGAAGGATTACGCTGACATCATCCGCGCCAACTATGGCGAGCCTGCCCTAAAGGCCTTGCGTGAACACCTCAATGGCGAGGCGGCAAACGATGACGCAAGGGAAGAGGCCGTGCGAAACGAACGCTATGCCCTCCGCCTGAAGCAAGGATGCTAGGCGCATGAGCCTAGAGCAACACATTCTCAGCGCTGGCATGTACTGGTGCATCGCCATCGGATTCTACACAATCTGGAAAGGAATACGTCATGGGTAGAAGTGTCTCAAAACCAATCGGGTGCATCGCCACCGCCTATCGAACCTTTGAGAGCGAAGGGGATGAATGGGAAGACCGCGAGAATTTCCGAGACCTCAAGGAATGGATTGCCGAGACTTGCAAGAGCAAGTGGCCATCGCTCCGAGACTGTGACGAATGGATTGGGCGCGAGGATCACGCAATCCTTGAGAATGATCACGCCTATGTCGGCCTCTCGGAGTATTGCGGCATGGCTTGCATCTGGCTCACGGCGAAGGGAATGCACAATGGGAACGACCGCACGACCGCGTTGCAGTTCAATTGGTGCAGGACCATTGCCCCCAAGTTCGAGGAGACTTTCGGCGAGTATCGCAAGGTCACCACTATGTCGAACGGCGCGGCAATCTATGAGGCCAAAACACCGGACGGACGCGCCTCTAGCGTGGACCGCATGGGCGGGCTCTTCGCCGACAAGGGATTGATTGAAGCCTAGAGCTTTGACCTAACGTCACCACACAACGAAAGGAACCACACATGAAGACCGTCTTCACCACAAGCATGTGCACCCACGTATGGGCGCAACAGGTGCAGGAGAATGGACGCGGGCCAAATCGCAGCCTCTATTTTGAAGGCCCTACCCTCTACTCATACGGTTATCACTACGTGCTCGGGCATTTCTTCTTGTCGCCGTCCGGACGCCGCTACGTGGTGATCAATTCGGAGCGCTATTCCAACACCACGGCGAAACATGTCAGCAAGGCGAGGAGCGCGGTTCATGGTCATGATGTCAACGTGCTGGTTGCCCCAGTGGATCGGCAGCTTGCATGGGACCTCACGGCTGGAAACTATGAGGCGGCATGGGATGCAATCCGGCGAGGGCGGGATCATCGCATCGTCACCTATCGCCACGGGATGGACAGCAAGCAGTCGGATGCAATCATCGCCACCGTGCAATTCGCCGAAAGCTGGGGCTTGGCGCTTGAGCGTGAGGACATCCGACCGGCGGAGGATAGTGAAGCTGGAAAGCGCTATGCCGAGGCCGTCGCCTATCGCCGCAAGATGGAGGAGCGCCGCGCCAAATCCGAGGCCAGCCGCAATGATATGTCACCGGAAGCCGTGGCCAAACGAAAGCGCGACTATGAGCGGCGCAATGCTGCCCTCCTCCGCAAACACAACGATTGGTTCGCCGAGCAGGTGGAGGAGCTTAATCACTGGCGACGTTATGAGAACGTCTCAAAGCGCGACCGGGTGCAGCTTGACTACAAGACGCGGCGCAAGCTGGAGGACATGCACGAGAAGCTCGGCCATGCGCCGTTGCCCACCGCGCTCCGCCGCAAGGATGAGTACAGCGAAGTCGAAACCTCACGTGGGGCATGGGTGCCATGGCGTGATGCCGTTCGCCTCTACCAGTTCGCCACCATGGTGAAGGAGGGCCGCCTCTCCTCCGCACCGGACAGAATGCGCTGTGGTCTCTTCACGCTGAACAAGGTGCATCCCAATGGCGATGTCCAAGTCGGATGTCACTTCCTGACCTATCACGAGATGCACCACCTCGCACACAAGTTCGGCGTTGCAGTAATTGAACCACAAACCCAACAAATGGAGGTATGATACCATGTCATCAATCATCAAGTTCAACATTCTGTCCCGCTTCACGTCTGCGGTTCAGGTAACAGCAGAGATCGAATGCGAGGAAGACGCAAGCTACGGCATCAAGCTCGGCCTTGCCGTGCGATGGGCCGTAAAGGCGGGGGCGAACCTCTACGGGGCGGACCTCACCAGGGCGAACCTCTACGGGGCGGACCTCACCAGGGCGAACCTCTACGGGGCGAACCTCACCAGGGCGAACCTCTACGGGGCGAACCTCTACGGGGCGGACCTCACCAGGGCGAACCTCTACGGGGCGGACCTCACCAGGGCGAACCTCTACGGGGCGGACCTCACCAGGGCGAACCTCTACGGGGCGGACCTCACCAGGGCGAACCTCTACGGGGCGGACCTCACCAGGGCGAACCTCTACGGGGCGAACCTCACCAGGGCGAACCTCTACGGGGCGAACCTCTACGGGGCGGACCTCACCAGGGCGAACCTCTACGGGGCGAACCTCACCAGGGCGAACCTCTACGGGGCGAAAAACTTAGAGCTCGCCATTGCGCAAACCCGCATTCTGCCGGAGGGCACACTCATTGGGTGGAAGAAGCTGCGGCACAACGTAATCGCTAAGCTTGAGATACCTGCCGAGGCGAAGAGGAGCCACGCGTTTGGGCGCAAGTGCCGGGCTGAGTGGGTGACGTGCTTGGAGATCATCGGCGCGAAGAATGGCGTAGGCGTCTCGATGCATGATGGCACAACGGAATACCGAGCGGGTGAGACCATCAAACCAGACAAGTTTGATCTCAACTGGCAGGAAGAGTGTGCAAGCGGCATCCACTTCTTTATCACACGCGAAGAAGCCGAGGCTTACGATTGAGGGAGGATTGAAACTTGAAACGCTACCAGACCCACACCACCCAGGACCAATTCGAGGAGATGCACAGGAGACTTGATAAGACCAAGCGCACGAGCGCCACGGTCAACGTACCCCGCGAGGCCCTCACCAATCTCCTGATGGACCACAGCAACATGATGAAGGAGTGCGGCGCGGTATAATAAAACCACAAAGCGGATGAAACCGCTTGACAGAAGACCCCGCCATCACTAGGTGGGAAGCCAAGCTCGCTTGGTGTGGTTCCTAGCTTGAAGCGAGACCCAGGCCCTCATCTACGGGTGGGGGTCTGGGAAGCCACACCGGGAGAGAAGTGAACTAGTACTGCGTATCAACAACCAAACGAAAGGAACCAAACACATGACGAAGAAGATGCTCACCATCGTTGCCTCCGGACAGGAAGGCAGCTTCCAGATCGACGCCCTGACGGGCATGGTGCAGAACCCGCAGGATGTCCCCGAGTGGGCGACCGGCGTGGTCACTGGTCTGCTGGCCGAACGTGCCCGCCACTATGATGCCCGCCTCGGTGCTGCCGGTGCCAACGCCCACCTCGACAACCCGCTCGTCGAGTTCTCGGACCTGGGCTGGGTCGGCGTGGACAACGAAGGTGATGAAGTCTCCATCGACGCCAACGACGAGACCCGCCGCGAGATCGTCGCCAAGCTGCTCGGCCTGAACACCGACCCGGTGCATGGCGACATCGAGCAGGCCAACGGCACGACCATGCGCTCGCTCCAGCTCGAAAGCGAAGAGGAAGCCATCCAGACGGCGACCGAGGAGACCATCCAGGAAGCCACCTCCGCCCAGGCGTTCGCGCCGGTGGCAGCGCACGGCTAATAACTTCTTAGGAAACGATTGACAACGTGGGAGGGGATGGATAGTGGTGAATAATCATTCATCCCCTTCTTCACCGGGGCAAACTAAGCAGGAGAAAAGCTCATGGTAGCAATCACAATCCCCTTCACTCGCACGGAGATCATCCTTGAGCTTACCAGCTGGGTGGGCTTTGGGCGTGAGGAGGTTCACGGCGGAAAAGTCTGGTGGTGCGGCTTCTTCACGCTTGCAATAGGCTCGCTAAGCCGATAATACCACAAGACGAAAGCAACCGAGGGACAGCGGTGACGCAAGTGGGGCGGAGTTTGGAGGAGGTCAATATGGTCACACTGGAGAAATTGGTTCAAGCTCTTGCCATGGCGCGGGAGACCGCACCGGAGATGCCTCTTGGGGCTCTGGTGGCCTTCCTCGCCGTCGCCAACGATGAGGAGAAAGACCAGCCGTCGATGCTGAAGGATGTGGCACAGCGTGTGGACATCCCTTACACGACCGTCCTCCGCCACCTCCTCTTCCTCTCGAAGATCAAGGAACCCGGCGTTGAGGGCCTGGGGCTCATCGACACGTTCACCTGGCCGCTCGACCGCCGCCAGAAGTACGCCAAGCTCACGCCGCGTGGCCGCTCCTTCCTGGCCCGCCTGATGAAGATGCTGGGCTGACACCATGCCGATATATGAACACCCAGGCGGGAAGTGGCTCGTGGCCGTCATCGACCGGAAGAATGCTCCGGGCGCTGGCCGCATCAAGAAGGTCGTCACGGGAGAGCGCTCTAAGGCCGAGGACGTGGAGCGGGAGATCATCGGGTCTCTCAAGACGTTCGGCATGTGGCCCGTCCCACCCGGCACTCCGCCCAAAGCCAGCTCCGATCCGTACCGCCCAAGGAACAATCTCACAGAGACGTTCGACCTGGCCTGCTCTTCACTCTGGGTCGCACAGCGCACCGAGCGTGTCTCCGTGTTCTTTGCCCGTGAGTGGCGGGACTGGTTCACCTCCGAGCACGTCACCTCCATGGACGCCATCACGACCGCGCACATCGAGAAGGCCATCGCCACGTTCCGGACGCGGGGCAACAAGCCCAGCACCATCAACTCGAAGCTCTCGGCTCTCCGTGGCGTGATCGCGTTCGCCTACAGCCGGACGCCCAAGCTCATGACGAACCTCCTCATGGTGCCGACCGTCACCAAGCCGGTGGTCCCCAAGTGGTGGCTGCGCCCCGAGTGGGTGCCGCCGCTCGTGGAGCTGGCCATGCGTGAGGGCATGGATGTGATGGCCGACTACATCCCCTTCATCGTCTTCACGGGGCTCCGCGTGGAGGAGGCTCTGCGCCTCTACCCGAAGGACTTCGCGGGGCTCGACAGCGACAAGCCCACCATCAAGGTCCCAGGCTCGAAGACCAAGAGCTCGGAGGCGACGGTGCCCCTGTTCAAGGAGGCCGCCATGATCGTCAAGAAGCGCATCGCCCGCCAGGGTGACCGCCTCGCCATCTTCCCTATCGGCTACCCCACCATGGCCGACCAGTGGGCCAAACTCCGAGAGCTCTCGGAGTGGCACAACGAGACTACATGCACACTGAAGGCCCTGCGCCGGACCTTCGCCAAGATCGCCAACGACCGTGGCCTCGGGGGCTTTGACATCATGAAGCTCTTGCGGCACACTTCCATCAACACCACCCAGGGCTATCTCACGCTCACGGGTGACGAGGCGGATGTGGAGCGCTTGCGCTCACGGTTTGAGGGCCGACCGCACTAGTGTCCACGTGGACACGCTAAGCCACTCAAGTGAAAGGGTTTTCCCCAATGATCCACTGATCGACAATGAGCTGACCCTTGGCGAGAGCAACGTCGGCGCAATCATCCCGGTCGGAGAACTTGTCGGCGCGGATGAAGTGATGCTCCTTGCCGTCCTTGCTGATGCGGCCTTCGAGTTGCCACTGGCCGCCGTCCTTGCGGGGTTTGGCCTCGATGGAATAGCCCTTGTATTCCAGCGTCTTCGCAACCGCAGGTGCGGATGCCGCCCCTCCGCTTCCGCCACCGCCGAACAACTTGCTCCAGATCGACATCCCTTCACTCCTCTCGCGCGTAACAGAAATGTGATCTCGCCTGTTACACCTTTGCCTTAGTAATCTGGCCTGACTCAAACCGCAAATCAAACGCAAGGAGAAGGCTCATGTTCATTGCCCCTCAAACCCTCCGCATCGACCGCCGCAAGTTCCTGGGTGCCGGCGCCGCCCTCGTTGCGGCGGGCGTGCTGCCCAAGTCGGTGCTCGCGCTTTCCGGCCCGCACAGCTTCAAGCATGGCAACTTCGACGTGACCGTGGTGAGCGACGGCAGCTTCGAGATTCCCCTCGAGATCATCAACAAGGAGGCGAAGCCGGAAGATCTCCGTGCCCTCCTCGGTCTCGCCGCCGATGCCAAGACCAACCACATGGAATTCTCGCCTGTGCTGGTGAAGTCCGGCAGTGACGTGATCCTCTTCGACACCGGCAATGGTGTGGGCAACAACGGCGCAGGCATGCTGGTCGAGAGCCTGAAGACGGCGGGCGTCGAACCCGGCGCCATCACCAAGGTGATCTACACCCACGCCCATCCGGACCACCTGTGGGGCACGCTGAAGGACGGCAAGCCGGTCTTCGCCAATGCCAGCCACCACGTTGCCGAAGCGGAGTGGAATTTCTGGACCAACCCCGACCTTCCCTCGAAGATGCCGGAAGCCATGAAGGGCATGGTGCAGACGACCCAGGCACAGCTTGCCGGGATCAAGGACAAGGTGGCGATGTTCAAGCCCGGCGCGGAAGTGGTGCCCGGCATCAACGTCATCGACACCCCCGGACATACGCCGGGCCACGTCTCGTTCGAACTCGCGGGCGGTGACGGTCTGGTGCTCACCGGCGACGCCGTGACAGTGCCGAAGGTGTTCTTCGCGCATCCGGACTGGGCCTTCGGCTTCGATGCCGATGGCGCCACTGCCGGCAAGAGCCGCCGCGCGCTGCTCGACATGGCCGCCTCCGGCAAGAAGCTGATGCTCGGCTATCACTGGCCCTATCCGGGCCTGGGCCGCGCCGAAGCCAACGACGGCGCCTTCGTCTACGTTCAGGCGTAAAGCGCGCCAGGATCCAAAACACAAACGCCGGGCGCTCACGCGTCCGGCGTTTTCATTTGGAAGAGCGCTTGCGGCTCAGCGCATGGCGCGCGAACCCGTCTTGATCGGGCAGGAGGAAATTCCGAAGAGACTGTAGACCGGACACACGCCGACGACCGCCGTGACGAGCGGCACGATCCCGATATAGCCGATCCAGGCATAGGGGTGGCCCGAGAAGAAGGCGAAGGCCAGAAGTGCGAGACCGAGCAGAACACGCAGTGCACGGTCGATCTTCCCGACATTGGTTTTCATGTATTTCATACTCCCATTTCGCAATCTCTGCTGCGTGCTGACAGCATAGCCTGCAACCCCGCCGATGTCAGCGGTTTCTCACCAGACGTCGGCGAAATGCTCGAGTGCCGTTTCGTCAGTGAGGCGCACCCGGCCGCGGGAAATCTCCACCCAGCCCTTGTCGGCGAAGTCGTTGAGGAGCCGCGTGATCACCTCGCGGGCAGTGTTGAGGTCACTGGCCATGGACTGGTGCGTGGCCTCCACAATTCCGTTGCGGGCAAGCCGGATCAGGTGCCGGGCGAGCCGCCGGTCCACGTGGCGCACCGCCACCTCCTGGATGAGGCCGATCAGCGACTGGATGCGCTCGCCATAGGAGGAGAAGACAAAGCGCCGGAAGCCGGGCGAAGTGGCGAGCAATTCCTCGAAGACGGGTTTGGGCAGGATGATGGCGTCGGTCTCCGACTCGGCCACGCCCTCCGCATCGTAGTGTTCGCCCGAGAGCAGCCCCGCCGTGGTGAGCACGCAGGTTTCGCCATCCTGCACCCGGTAGAGCACGATCTCGCGGCCCGTTTCGGTGTGGATCGAGACCTTCACCGAGCCCTTCTTCACCACGATGTAGTTGCTGCAGGCGAAACCCGGCCGGAAGGCGCGCTCGCCCGCGTGGAGGTGGAGAGGAATCATCTGCTTCAGGATCAGCGCCTTGGCGTGATCCTCGAGTTTGGCGAGCCCGCCCGCCTGCAGCACCGCAGGAAGAACCTGCGGGTTTTCAGGGGCGGAATTGTCCTTGGACGACTTGGCCATCACCATCTCTTCACTCTGCCAGCCATTCGCGGCGCCACTTTGACATGAATCAAGGTTGCAGCACACCTCCGTCTTACACTTCAGCCTTCAGTCCGGGAGGGAAGAATGAACGACACCGTGATCAGCACGCCGGCCGCAGCGGCAGAAGTTGCGCCGCCACCCGCCGCAGAACCCGTTCCCGCCGAAGCGGAACGGCCGCACCGCCCCTCCCTCAGCCAACTCCGCCACGACCCGGAAGCGATCCGCCAGGCCTTCGAGACGGGCGCCTACCCGTATCAGAGCCGCATCTCCACCAAGACCTATGAAAGTGAGATGGAGGAGCTGCAGGTCGAGCTGCTCAAGGTGCAGAGCTGGGTGAAGGAGAACAACGAACGCATCGTCATTCTCTTCGAAGGCCGTGACGCCGCCGGCAAGGGCGGCACCATCAAGCGCTTCATGGAGCACCTGAACCCGCGCGGCGCCCGTGTCGTCGCCCTTGAGAAGCCATCGGAGCGGGAACGCACCCAGTGGTATTTCCAGCGCTACATCTCGAACCTGCCGTCGGGCGGCGAGATCGTCTTCTTCGACCGCTCCTGGTACAACCGCGCCGGCGTCGAGCGGGTGATGAACTTCTGTACGCCCAACGAATATCTCGAATTCATGCGCCAGTGCCCGGACCTTGAACGGATGCTCGTGCGCTCGGGCATCCGGCTCTTCAAGTTCTGGTTCTCGGTGACACGCGACGAACAGCTCCGCCGCTTCAAGTCGCGCGAGGCCGATCCCCTGAAGCAGTGGAAGCTCTCGCCCATCGACAAGGCGTCGCTCGACAAGTGGGACGCCTACACCGAGGCGAAGGAGGCGATGTTCTTCTATACCGACACGGCGGATGCGCCGTGGACCATCGTCAAGTCGGATGACAAGAAGCGCGCCCGCATCGCCTGCATGCAGTATTTCCTCTCGTCGCTGCCCTACCCCGAGAAGAACAAGAAGCTGGTGGGCGGACCCGACCCGCTGCTCGTGGGCACCACGGCGCACGTGATCGGGCGGGACGAACACATTCTCGGCAAGACCCTGCGGCCCGGCAACCGCAAGTCCAAGTAATGTGATACCCGGCGGGCCGAAACCCGCCGGGTCCTCCCACTCACTCAATCGTCTTCGTAGATGCCCTGCTCGGCGCCCTGATGGCAGGCGCTGCAGTTGCTGAGCGACCCCACCTTCTTCATGACCGCATCGGAGAAGCGGCCGTGCTGGCCCTTGAAGCGCGGCAACTCGGTGATGCGGAGCGGCGTCTGGTCAGCGGGCACGCCACGCGCGAAGCCCCGCACCTTGCCGGCAGAGTCGGCGGCGTTGGCGACGAGATAGTCCTTGATGGCGGCCGTATCCTCGGGGCTGAGGGAGGCATCTTCACCGAAATGCTCTTTCAGGTTTCCGGTGATTGCTTCCCACGAGCGCGCCGGCAGGAAGCCGGGCGGATAGGCGATATGGCAGGCGCTGCATTCCTTCTTGGTGAGGGCATCGGTGACGACCGCACTCGGTCCGTCGGCAAGGGCAATCGTGCTCAGACTTGCAAAGCAGAGCAGCGACACGAGTATGCGCATGTTCATTTCTCCTCAGAGGCTCGACAGATAGGTGATGAAGTCGCCCTTCTCGAGCGCGGTGCAATCGCGGCCGAGAACGGTATTGCAGTTCCGGCCGAACCACTTTTCCACCTTGGCGGGGTCGGTGAAGCGGTCAGGCGTTGCGGAGACGGCCATCGGATCGATGGCCTTGCCGGCACGCGTCTTGCCGGCCTTGAGCGGCGAAGCAGTGTGGCAGGTGGAGCACGACGGGGCATCCGCCGAGGCGGTGTTCTGCTGCTCGTAAAGCGCCTTGCCGCGCGCGGCGTCGAAACCCTTGAAGCCGGGATCCGCGGCCTTGGCGGCGGTGGCATAGCCTTGCAGGATATCCTCGCGCGGGCCCGCCTGCGCGGGCGCGGCAAGCACCACGGCGGCCAGAGCGGCAAGCACCAGTTTCATCTTCATTTGGCAGTCTCCTTTGGAATGGAAATGGCTTGGGGGACGAATGTTCCGGAGGCAGCATCGCCATGACAGGCGGCGCAGTTCTGCCGGGAATTGACGGGAGGCGCCTTGAACACGGCGTCGGGGATCTCGCCATGCAGGCGGAGCCAGAACGGCGTCTGGGTGATTTCGAGGGGGCGCGTTTCGCTGACCCTGCGGAAGACATTTGCTGGCAGCGTATCCGAGGTCTCGGCGCTGTTGGCCTTGAGGAAGGCGGCGATGGCCGTTGCTGTTTCGGGGGGCAGGCTTGCGTCCTCGCCGAAGTGATCATCGAGCGACGACATGATCTTCTCCCAGCTTGCGGCGGGCAGCAGCGTGGGATGGAAGGCCATGTGGCAATCGCCGCATTCCTTCTGCCACGCGGCGTCGGCTGTCACCGGCTTCACGCCAAGGCCCGGAAGCGCGTTGGCGGAAATGCCGGTGTAAGCGAGCACGGCACCCGCAATGGCGATGATGGCGAGCGCGATCGCGGGGTTTGATGTGTAGACGTGTCTTGCCGGAATGAAGCCTTCATCCTTCACGCCAGTCACCATGGCGCGGGCAAGGTTCTCCTTGCTGCGGAAGGACTCGAAGACAACGCCGGCGATGTGCGCAGCCACCATGGCCAGCACCAGCCAGGCGAGAAGCTCATGCGGTTCGCGCACCAGCCGCCCGGTTGCGAAACTGAGGTAGGCCTTCAGCGGACCCTGCTTGAACATGCCACCCAGCATCATGAAGCCGGTGATGCAGATGCCGGTGAGGACGATGAAGAAGCCCGTCACCATCCAGGCGCCGAGCGCATTGTGCCCACCATCGCGATGCACGGCACCCGTCGCGATATCCTTCAGGTGTGCGAAGACGGCGGAGGGCGACAGCGTGAAGTTGCGGAAGCGCGCATAGGTGGGGCCGGTGAAGCCCCAGACGGCGCGGGCCGCGATCAACGCGAGAACAATGCCGCCCGCCCAGATGTGAACCGAGAGCCAGTTCGCTTCGAGAAGAAAACCGGTGACGAGTGCGGTTCCGCAGCTCGCCACCAGCAACCAGTGAAACAGCCGGACGGGAAGATCCCAGACCTTCACCTTCCGCGCCGCAATTGCCACATTCATGATTACAGAAATAACCTGTGATTTCAGGATATTCCGTAACCGTGATTCACTGACGCGGCACTGACAGACGTCAATGACGTCTTGTCAGTGTACGGAGCGTCAGCCGAATTTGTAGCTCGATGCGGTGACGCCACCGAAGACGTTCTTGTCGTGATAAACCCGCGTGGCCTTTTCGTTTTCCGCGGCGCCGATCGCCGTCATCAGCGGAATGAGATGATCTTCGCGGGGATGACATATGCGTGCGGCGGGGGCCTGCTCCCACGCTTTCAGCTTCTCAACACGAGTCTTCGGGTCGGCATTCATCGCCTCGTCGAGCCACGCATCGAAGGCGGCAGAAGGCTCCTTGGCGCCGGGTCCGAAGAGACGGAGATTATGATAGCTGAGGCCGCTGCCAACGATCACCACGCCTTCATCGCGCAAGGGCGCAAGGGCACGGCCGAGCGCAAGGTGCTCTTCCGGATCATAGCCATGGCGGATCGCCACCTGCAGCAGCGGCACGTCGGCATTGGGATACATCACCTGCATCGGCGCGAAGGTGCCGTGGTCGTAGCCCCGTTCGGGATCGAGGTGGGTGGGAAGCCCCGCCTTCGTCAGCAGTTCGGCCACGCGCTTCGCAATCTCCGGCGCCCCCGGCGCGGAATACTTGATCTGATAGGTGAAGGCGGGAAAGCCGCCGTAGTCATAGACCATGCCCGGCGCCGGGTTGGACATGATGGCGAAATCATCCTCCTCCCAGTGGCCCGAGACCATCAGGATCGCCCTCGGCTTCACGCCGATCTCGGCCGGCATGTTGGCCAGCGAAACTTCGAGCGACTTCAGCATCTGCCGCATGTCCGGAAGCCAGGGCCAGGGGCCTCCGCCGTGGGAGATGAAATAGGTGGGCATGCGCGTGGTCATGATGGAATGTCCTTTCGGCACTAAATATAACAATGAAAGTTACAGATACAAGAGGGAGAAGCGCCCTGCGTCATCCCACCCTGCGCGCCTGCTCTGCCGGCGTCAGACGCCCAGCACATGGACGACGATCTCGCGCCGGTGCGGGGCGCGGCGGTGTTCGAACAGGTAGATGCCCTGCCAGGTGCCGAGCATCATGCGCCCCTCGCCAAAGGGAATGGCGAGCGAGATGGCGGTGAGCGCCGTCTTGATGTGGGCGGGCATGTCGTCCGGCCCTTCGAGGGTGTGGATGTAGGCGGGATCGCCCTCGGGCACGAGGCGCTTCAGGAAGGCCTCGAGATCATGGCGCACGTCAGGGTCGGCGTTCTCGTTGATGAGAAGCGAGCACGAGGTGTGGCGGCAGAAAACCGTGGCGAGTCCTGTACCGATGCGCGCGGCGGAGACCACCGCCGCCACCTCGCGGGTGATGTCGTAAAGCCCCTGCCCCGTGGTGGAGATCGTAATGCTGCGCTGATGCTGTTGCATGAACGGCTTTTACCCCGCCTTTCCAGACGGGGCAAAAGGCCGGCCATAGCGGCAGACTTGCCTAGCCTTCGAGTTTCGTTGCCTTGCCGCTGCCACCGCAATGGCCGCCGCAGGTGCAACCGTCATCCTTCACAGGCTCGGCCGACTTGGGCGCTTGCGGTGCGGGCTGCGGCGCGGGGGGCGCGGGCTTGTGGGGCTGGGCCCCGGGGGGAAAGCGTGTAACCATGACAGGAAGATTGGCGCGGAGAGCGCCCCTCTTCCTTGATCAGGATCAATCGTGCGGCGTGACTTAGTTGTCGAGGAACGAGCGCAGCTTCCGCGACCGCCTCGGGTGCTTCAGCTTGCAAGTCCACGGATATACTGTAACGTCACTTACTCAAATTCAGAGTAGTAAAATTCCGCAAGAAGAAACATGCACTGAGAAGGTCAAAAACTCGATGCTGGGCGATGAATTTAGAAGGAAAGTAGCAGATCTCTTGCACGCAAATTACGATAACGTCCGGGAGGAAGTGCACTTTCAGGGTAAGAACGCCGATATCTCTTTTACGATGCCCGTTCCCCCAAGATCAAACTACACTGTGGCGGTGGAATGCAAAGACTGGGACTCACCTCTTACGTCCAGCGACCTCCAAAAAATATGTTGGGAGTATGATGCCGCACTAAAGTCGAGAGAGATCGATCTTCTCTGGATCATCGCTCCTCGCAACATTGGCGCCATGCCACGCGAGACAATTGAAGCTTATCGACCACAAATCGAATTCATGAGTTTCTCTGAGTTTGAACAATTAATTCTCATCGACTTCAAACCTTACCTTCAAGCACTACGATCTGATTTTGAATCAGACATTGTTTCACAGTACTACATCCACGCTCGCACCACTGACGGCAAGAAGCTTCATGAGGATGTTATTCTCCCTTGGTCAAGTGACGAAGGCGCGCCCTCTATCGCCATCATCGCGGGCTATGGCATGGGGAAAACCAGCTATGCTCGCTTCCTGGCCCATTACCTATCAATAGCCGCCCTGAATAACTACGATTCCCGAATCCCAATCTATCTGCAGCTGGGCAATCTCACTCAACATCAGTCATTGAGGACCTTGATAAACACTCTTTTCTCGGACGAGTTTCGACTGCGGGGGTACAATTATCATTTGTTCGACCAACTCAACAAAGCTGGAAGATTTCTGCTGATCTGCGATGGCTTTGATGAAATGAAGCACGCCATGAAGCCGCGGGACATTGTCGAAAACTTCAGAGATATTGGAAAACTCAGATATCCAAAAACAAAACTGCTCCTCCTGGGACGTCCAAATCCGTTCCAAACCGAAGAAGACGTTGCCGTTATCCGCGGTGAGCGCCTTATCAAAGGCAGTTTTCACACTGATCCAGAACGAGAGAAGTACGATCAGATCACTCTAGATTTTTTCTCCGAAGGGGAATTGCATAGATACTTTCAGGGCTTCCTCACTGCTTATGTTCAAAGAAATGCAAATAAGTATAAGAATCCGGAAAAGTTCCTCAGTGAAAGGCTGGCAGAGCTAAGCAGGATCCCCGTTGACGACATGGTCCGACGGCCTGTCCACGCAAAAATGTTAGGCGATCTTTCAATCGTCGAAACTCAACCACTAGAATCTTACAACGAATACGAGCTCTACAAGAACTTCATTTTAAAGACCATCGAGCGCGAATCCGAAAAATCAGCTCGCAAGGCAATCCCAGAAAACATTCGCCTTGAGTTTATGCTGAAGGTGGCTTGGTGGCTTTGGACAGTCAAGAAGCAGAATTTATTCTCTCCAGATGAGTTACCGAAGGAACTGAATGACTTCGTAGTGGACAATTGTGACGATCAAGGCGATGTCCAATCAGCAGTCCGTGAGTTCATAACCGGTTCGATCATTGAGAATAGGGGACCTCTACTTCTTGGCTCCAAGAAGGGAGTCTTCTTTTATTTTCCTCATCGATCATATCTTGAATTTTTAGTCGCAGAGTACCTGTGCAGCGATCTTTCTACGAGGCAAGATATCGCGGCAGTAGGTGAACTTATGAATGCTGAGATTGCGAAGTTCATCAACTTGCGCAAGGACATCACAGCAATCGATCAATTGCTTGAAAAAATGCATGGTCTGCGTGCGCAGTTCTCCCCTATCATTCTCGACGTAGTAAAGAGATCAACACTCGTTCCAGACATAGGCAGTTCAGATACCAGATTTGATGCAGGAGATTGGTGGAGATTCGGCGCTTGGTTAGAGAAGTATCTCACCAGCGACAATCCTGACCCAGTTGAACTACGTGATATCCTAAATCGCCGATCGCTAAAGCTTTCACGAGAGCATCACGCAGTTCTGTTGTGTGTGCTCGCCATTTTCTCCTACAAACTTCGAAATTGGCCATCTTTCTTATGTTACTTAATCATGAGCCGGCTCGGAACAGACTCCGAAAGTACAGACTTGGTACCCGTACGACTTGGTAGTGATTCTAGAACATTCGATTTGTACAGCAGCCTGTTTGGAAGGGTCTTCTCCTACGATGCTGTCTCTCTTGGCCTTTGGATCAACTTGGATATGGTATTGAGCAGAGTGCGTTCCCAACTCTCAGATGAGATAGGAATGTTGAAGCCGACTGATGCCAGCTCAGAGCGGCAAAAAGTCGATGTGAGCACTGTTCTCAACTTGGCAGACAGCGTTGCTGAGCGACGAGAAATCCAGCGCCTAATAGATTCATTCAAACCGAAGAACAAACGAACGCCGCAGCCCAAGCGCAGATAATCTAGGCTTGCTCGGCCTCAGTTGTCGAGGAACGAGCGCAGCTTCCTTGACCGGCTCGGGTGCTTCAGCTTGCGCAGCGCCTTGGCTTCGATCTGGCGGATGCGTTCGCGAGTCACAGAGAACTGCTGGCCCACCTCCTCGAGCGTGTGGTCCGTGTTCATGCCGATGCCGAAGCGCATACGCAGCACGCGCTCTTCGCGCGGCGTGAGCGAGGCGAGCACGCGCGTCGTCGTTTCGCGCAGGTTCGCCTGGATCGCCGCATCGATGGGCAGCACCGCGTTCTTGTCCTCGATGAAGTCGCCGAGGTGTGAATCCTCTTCGTCGCCCACCGGGGTTTCGAGCGAGATCGGCTCCTTGGCGATCTTCATCACCTTGCGCACCTTCTCGAGCGGCATCGAGAGCTTCTCGGCCAGTTCTTCCGGCGTCGGCTCGCGGCCGATCTCGTGCATCATCTGGCGCGAGGTGCGCACGATCTTGTTGATCGTTTCGATCATGTGCACGGGGATGCGGATGGTGCGCGCCTGGTCGGCGATCGAGCGGGTGATCGCCTGGCGGATCCACCACGTGGCGTAGGTCGAGAACTTGTAGCCGCGGCGGTATTCGAACTTGTCCACCGCCTTCATCAGGCCGATGTTGCCTTCCTGGATGAGGTCGAGGAACTGCAGGCCGCGGTTGGTGTATTTCTTCGCGATGGAAATGACGAGGCGAAGATTCGCTTCCACCATTTCCTTCTTGGCGATGCGGGCCTCGCGCTCGCCCTTCTGCACCTTGGCGACGATGCCGCGGAATTCCTGGATCTGCAGGCCGGTGGCGGAGGCAAGCTCGAAGATCTCGTCGCGGATGACCTTGATCGATTCCTTCTCGTCGTTCACCCACTTCTTCCAGCCGTGCTTGGTCAGGCGGCCGACGCGCTTCAGCCATTCCGGATCAAGCTCGTTGCTCTGGTATTCGCGGAGGAATTCCTCGCGCGGGATCTTGTAGGTTTCGGCCAGGCGCAGCAAGCGGCCTTCCAGCACGTTGAGGCGCTTCGAGATGTCGTAAAGCTGGTCGACCAGCGCCTCGATACGGGCGTTGTTCAGCGACTGCGACTTGACGAGGCCGACGATCTCCTCGCGCAGCTTCTTGTAGCGGCGCTCCTGCGAGGGCGAGAGGCCCTCATTGTCGGTGACTTCCTGGTCCTGCAGCTTGCGCAGCGACTTGTAGAGGCGGGCGATTTCGTCAAAGACCTCAAGCACCTTCGGCTTGAGCTCGTTCTCCATCGCGGAGAGCGAGACGCCGAGATCATCCCCCTCATCGTCGTCATCGTCTTCAACGGCGGAGGGCTTGTCGAAGTCTTCGGGCGACAGCACGTCGGAATAGTCGTCGTCGGCCTGCGGGCGCTTCGGCTGTGTGGCCTTGCGGGCCTCTTCCTTGCGGCGGAGTTCGGCGCGCTTGGCCTCGGCCTGCTTGCGCACTTCCTCCTTGGGCGGAACATAGGGCTGCGGCGTGGCCACGGCCTGGTTCTGCTTGGCGTCAGGGCCGGCATAGGTGGCTTCGAGATCGATGATGTCGCGGAGAAGGATCTTCCCCTCGTTCAGTTCGTCGCGCCAGATGATGATGGCCTGGAAAGTGAGCGGGCTTTCGCACAGGCCGGAGATCATCGCCTCGCGGCCGGCCTCGATGCGCTTGGCGATGGCGATTTCGCCTTCGCGCGAGAGCAGTTCGACGGCGCCCATCTCGCGGAGATACATGCGCACCGGATCGTCGGTGCGGTCGGCGGGAAGCTTGGGCGCTTCCACCTTCATCAGCGCGGTTTCGCCCGAGGCTTCCTCTTCCACCTTGGCGGCGAGGTTTTCGGTTTCCTCCTCGCTCTCCACCACGTTGATGCCCATCTCGTTCAGCATCGCCATGATGTCTTCGATCTGCTCGGGCGAGGTCTCGTCCGACGGCAGCACCGCATTCAGTTCGTCGAGGGTGACGTAGCCGCGCGTCTTGGCAAGCTTGATCATCCGCTTGACGGCGGCATCGTTCATGTCGAGGACGGGTGCATCGGCTCCGGCTTCCGGCGCATCCGGCTCGGCGGTCACGTCATCGGGGGTCGGCGCATCGGGCTCGACGGGCGGCTTCGCCTGGCGGGCGGCTGCAGGTGTCTTGGCGGGCGTGCGGGCCATTCAGTCTCAAGTCCTTCAAGCGGGTGATTCGCACCCTATAGAGTGATTCGGGTCAGACCTAAGCCCCTGCGCGTTAAACGGTCCCTAAGCCGGGCGGCGAACCTGCGGCGTTACATCGCTTCGCCGGCGGTCCTGCCCGACGCCGCTCCGAACCCCTCGATCAGGGCTTCAGCCCCGGTGGCCGACGAGAGCTGGTCCCGGACGGCAATCAGGGTGGCGAGGTTCGCCTCGGACGGCTCGCGCGCAAAGGCAGCCTCAGCTGCCTTGAGCTCGCGGTCGAGTGTGACAGTTTTGCGGTGCAGGGCGATCATCTGGCGGAGGCCTGTCCGGGCATCATCTGGTGCAGCCAACGGACCCAAGAACCACTCATTCAGACGCTTCGCCTGGTCTTCAAGGCGGTCCAGATCCGGACCGTACCCTTTGGCAATCAGGTGGGCCTTCAAGGCCGCCCGGTCAAGGGCTTCCTCGGAGGAAGCAACGTCTAGAATCAGTGTACGGAGGGAGTCAAGCACCCGGGCGGTAAAATCCAAACCGGCAAAATCCTCCCAGAAATCATGCAAAACCTCGGGATGGTTGATGGCCGAAAGGAGGATCATGCGCTCCCGGCGTTCGGCCGCCGCGGCGGTGGTCGCAGCCCCCGCCGCCGCCCGCAACTGGGGGGAAGCCGGCATGGGCACCTCCCAGGCCTTCTGGCCGGGCTTCAGCCGGGGTTGAAAGCCCCGGGGGGCACCACCCCGGGCTGCACCCGGGCCTGCCCCTTGCGGCCGCCCCTGTCCCCAAAGCTCCCTCAGCCGGGTGTGGAGGTCGTCCAGATAGTGCCGCCGCACCATCTCGTCCTTGATGCCGTTGAGCTGGCCCTTGATGTCCCGCTCGAAGGCGGCCTTGCGCTCCGGGCTGGAGCGGTCGTTCTCGGCCAGCGCCCGCCGCCAGAGCACATCGGCCAGGGGGGCGGCGGCGGCGATCACGGCCCGCACGGCATCGGGCCCCTCCGCCCGCAGCAGGTCGTCCGGGTCCTTGCCCTCGGGCAGGAAGGCAAAGCGCAGCGAATGGCCGGGCGAGAGCAGCGGCAGGGCGAGGTCCAGCGCCCGGTAGGCGGCCTTGAGGCCGGCCCCGTCACCGTCGAAGCAGAGGATGGGCTCGGGCACGGTGCGCCAGAGCAGGCCGAGCTGGTTCTCGGTGAGCGCGGTTCCGAGCGGCGCCACCGCCTCGCCGAAGCCCGCCCGGTGCATGGCGATCACGTCGACGTAACCCTCGACCGCGATCAGGCGGTTGGACGTATGGGCGGGTCCCCTCGCCTTGTCGAAATTGTAGAGCACGTCGCCCTTGTGGAAGATCGGCGTCTCGGGTGAGTTCAGGTATTTCGCCGGCACGTCGGGGCGAAGCGCGCGGCCACCGAAGGCGATAACCCGGCCCCGCTGGTCGCGGATCGGGAACATCACGCGGTCGCGGAAGCGGTCATAGCCGACGGCGTTGTCCTCGTTTGCGATGACAAGCCCCGCCTCCACCATCTGGTCGAGGCCGACGCCTTTTGCAGCGAGTTCGTTCCGGAGCCAGGCGCGGTCATCGCGGGAATAGCCGATGCCGAATTCCTTCTGCACCGCAGGCGAAAGGTCACGGTCGGCGAGATAGCCGCGGGCCTTGGCGCCATGCGATGTTTGCAGCTCCGCCTGGAACAGCTTGGCGGCGATTTCCATGACGTCGTAGAGGCTTGCGCGGACTCGATCACGTTCCACGTCAGCTTCCGAAACAACCGGCATGGGAAGCCCGGCATCCCCCGCAAGGCGCTCCACCGCTTCCGGAAAGCTCAGGCCTTCTTTCTCCACAAGGAAGGTGAAGATGTCGCCGCTCGCCTTGCAGCCGAAGCAGTGATAGCGGCCCTTGCGGTCATCGGCGTGGAAGCTCGGCGACTTCTCGCCGTGGAAGGGGCAGCAGGCCCAGTAGTCTCCCTTGGCGGCCTGCGTCTTGCGTCGGTCCCACGTCACATGCCGGCCGATCACGGATGAGATGTTCACCCGGGCGCGGATCTGGTCGAGGAAGGTGGGCGGGAAGCGCATGGGATTGGAGTTAGCCCCTGCCCTTGCCAAGCGCAATCGCCCGGCTATCGTTGCATTTCCATGGAGGAGGAACACCAATGGCAATCAAGAAAATCTACACGGCGGTCGGCATTGCCCAGGGCGGGCGCGGCGGCGGCACGGCCAAGACGGATGACGGCATGCTCGATCTCATCCTCGCTCACCCCAAGAAGATGGGCGGCGACGGTCAGGGCACTAATCCCGAACAGCTTTTCGCCGTGGGCTATTCCTCGTGCTTCCTCGGCGCCATGAAGTTCGTGAACAGCAAGGCCAAGAAGCCGCTCACCCTTTCGCCCGACTCGACCGTGACCGCGCATGTCTCCTTCGGGCCGCGCAGTGACAAGAAGGGTTTCGGCATCGAAGTGAAGCTTGATGTCTCGCTGCCGGGCGTGAAGAAGGCGGAAGCCACAGCACTGGCCAAGAAGGCGCATGTGGTGTGCCCCTACTCGCACGCCATCCGCAAGAACGTGAAGGTCACGACGAAGATCGTCTGAGTCCTGCACTTCGCAAAACAAAAGGCCGCGCATCCGTGCGCGGCCTTCGTTCTTTCAGGTGGGAGACTTAGTGCCAGTAGGAATGGCAATAGGTCTTCTTCGTCACCCAGATCTTCTTGGTGTGATGCTTGTTCCACACCTTCACCTTCTTGTAGTGGCAGTGCCACGCACCATGGTGATGATGATGGTGACCATAGAAGCCCCAGTAGGGGTTCACGCCGACGTAGACGTGAACCTTGGCTTCAGCCGGAGCGGTAGCGGCGCCAAGACCAAGGGCCATGGAACCGGCGGCGGCAACTGCGATCAAAGTTTTGCGAAACATCTTGGGGGGTCCTTTTCGTTGACGTTTGGCCCGCGGCCTCTCTGCCGCGTTGGAGCCAATTTCGCCTACTCAACCTGAACCCCGGATGAACGCTGGCAGTAAATGTACTCAATCGAGAATTGTGTCATTTTGTTAGAAACGCAAGATTACGCAGTGCTTTGCGCGCTCCGCTTACCAGCGGTCGTGCCACACGCTGTGGCACCGCTTCACCTTGCGGTGATGCTTCTTCTTCACCCAGTGACAGTGATAGCTGCTGCGGTGATGGCGGTAGCGGGGATAGTCATAGTAACCATAATCGTCCGCGTAGTAGCCGTTGTAGTATCCCTGGTCATAGTAATAGCCAGGAAAGCCGAAGAAGAGATCGACATTGGCACCGTGGTGATGGCGGTGCCTGGCTTCGGCAACCGGAGCACCCGCTGTCAGTCCGAGGGCAAGTGCTGCAGCAGTCGCAGCCGCTAGAAGTGGTGTTCGCAACATGGCGTGTCCTTTCATCGCTCCTCGCCCACCTCACCGGTGAGACGGGCACGTCGGAATTAACTGCCGTCGTTTCTGAAAGTTTCGCCCGAAATGGGGAGATTCCGCGGCGCCTGCACGCCTCCGTTGTCGCAGCCCGGGGGTCTTGAAGGCCCTCAGCCCAGCAGCGATTTCACCACGCCGCCCGCCTTGCCCATGTCGATCTGGCCGGAATACTTGGCCTTCAGTTCGGCCATGACCTTGCCCATGTCCTTGACCGTGGTGGCACCCACCGCCGTGATGATGGCCTGAATGGCAGCCTTGGTCTCGTCCTCCGAGAGTTGCTTCGGCATGTAGGACTGGATGATCTCCATCTCCTCGCGCTCCTGCTGGGCGAGCTCGGCGCGGCCGCCCTGCTCGAAGGCGGCAATCGAATCTTGGCGCTGCTTCACCATCTTGGCGAAGAGGTCCATGAGGGCGGAGTCCGGCAGCTTCTCGCTGTCGTGGCCGTCTGTGCGGGCGTTGATGTCCTTGTCCTTGATGGCGGCATTCATCAGGCGGATGGTGGCGAGCTTGCGCTTGTCGCCCGCCTTCATGGCGTCCTTCAGATCGGCGTTCAGTTTGTCGCGCAGGGTCATGGCGCTCTCCCGGGATGAAATGCGTGGAAAGGGCCTCCTTAACCGCTTCGCAGGTGCAGCGCAAACTTGACGCCCGGCCCCTCCTCCCGTAACCAGCCGGAAATTCCCGGAGACTAGACCCATGGCAGCCGCCAAGACGCCCGCAAAGAAGGGCAAAGCAAAGTCACGCCCGCAGTTCGGCGATTGGGACCAGCCCCCTGTGACGGGGCTTCTGGTGCTGGCCGACGGCACGGTGATCGAGGGCCAGGGCTTCGGGGCCGAGGGCGATGCTGTGGGTGAAGTCTGCTTCAACACCGCCATGACCGGTTACCAGGAAGTGCTGACTGACCCCTCCTACGCGGGCCAGATCGTCACCTTCACCTTCCCGCACATCGGCAACGTCGGCACCAACGACGAGGATATCGAGACGACCAACCTTGCCGCCTCCGCCGCCGTGCTCGGCTGCGTGGTCAAGGCACCGGTCACAGACCCGGCCAACTACCGCGCCGCCAAGCACTTCAACAAGTGGCTGAAGGCGCGCAACATCATCGGCCTCTCCGGCATCGACACCCGCGCCCTCACCGCCCTCATCCGCGAGAAGGGCATGCCGAACGGTGTCATCGCTCACAATCCCAAGGGCAAGTTCGACGTCAAGGCGCTGAAGAAGAAGGCGGCGCAGTGGCCGGGCCTTGTCGGCATGGACCTCGCCAAGGACGTGTCGATCACCCAGCGCATGGACTGGGATGAAAAGCTCTGGGACTGGAAGACGGGCTACACCCGCGGCGAAGGCGGTAAGAAAGTGGTCGCCGTCGACTACGGCCTCAAGCGCAACATCCTCCGCTGCCTCACCTCCGCCGGCTGCGACGTAACAGTTGTTCCCGCCACCACTTCGGCCGAGGACATCCTCGCCATGAAGCCCGATGGCGTGTTCCTGTCGAACGGCCCGGGCGACCCGGCAGCAACGGGCGAATACGCCGTGCCCGAAATCAAGAAGCTTGTCGACTCCGGCACGCCTGTCTTCGGCATCTGCCTCGGCCACCAGATGCTGGCGATTGCGCTGGGCGGCAAGACGCTCAAGATGCATCAGGGCCACCACGGCGCCAACCATCCGGTGAAGGACTATACCACCGGGAAAGTCGAGATCGTTTCCATGAACCATGGCTTCGCCGTGGACCGCGACAGCCTGCCTTCCGGTGTCGAGGAAACGCACGTCTCGCTGTTCGATGGCTCGAATGCCGGCATCCAGGTCAAGGGCAAGCCCGTGTTCTCGGTGCAGCACCACCCGGAAGCCTCACCCGGCCCGCAGGACTCGCACTACCTCTTCCACCGCTTCGTCGAGATGATGGACAAGCACACGCGCTGAGTTTCAGCCATCTGCCGACGTGCGGCGGGCATCGCCCCGCTGCAGGATCATCTGCGCGATCACCAGCAGCACCAGCGAGGTGCCCAGCACGACCGTGCCCACCGCATTGATCTCCGGCGTGACACCGCGGCGGATCGACGAGAAGACGTAGATGGGAAGCGTCACATCCGGCCCCGCCACGAAATAAGCGATGATGAAATCCTCGAACGAGAAGGTGAAGGCGAGGAGGAAGCCCGCAAGCACCGCCGGCGCCAGGAGCGGCAGCACCACCTGGCGGAAGGTGCCTAAAGGCGTGGCGTAGAGATCCTCTGACGCCTCCACGAGGCTGCGGTCCATGCCTTGCAGGCGCGCGCGCACCAGCAGCGCCACGACGGCGATGTTGAACAGCACGTGCGCCGCGATCACCGCCCACGAACCCATCTGGAGCTGCAGGTTGAACGACGCCATCAGCATGGGGTTGACGAGATCGAAGATGCTGACGAAGGCAATGAGCGTGGAAATGCCGATGACGATCCCCGGCACCATGATGGCGATGTAGATGAGCGCATCGAAGAAGGTGCGGAGCCAGCCCTTCACCCGTTCGAGGCCAAGCGCCGTGATCAGCCCCAGCACCGCTGAGATGGCCGCCGTCGAAAGCGCGATGTAGAGGCTCGTGCCCAGCGCCTCGGTGATGAGCGGGTTGCTGAAGGCCTTGCCGTACCATTCGAGCGAGAAGCCCTGCCAGATCATCGCCTGCTTGCCGGCATTGAAGGAGCCGCCGACGATGAGCGCAATCGGCGCATAAAGGAAGATGTAGATGAATATGAGATAGATGCGCATGGTCTACACCAGTGCCGCGCGACGCTTGTCGGTGCGGGCGAGCACCAAGCGCATGTAAAGGGTGATGGTGAGGAACATGATCAGCACGAGCGCCACCGAGACCGCCGCGCCATAGGGCCAGTTGCGCGATTGCAGGAAGAGATCGACGAGCGCGTTGCCGATGAAGAACACCTTCCCGCCGCCCAGATATTGCGGGAGGATGTAGTCACCCATGAGCAGGATGAAAACCAGCATGGAGCCGGTGGCGACACCCGGCAGCGCGAGCGGTAGCGTTACCTGGAAGAAGGTGCGCACCGGCGTGGCGCCCAGATCGGCCGAGGCTTCGAGCAGTCGCTTGTCGAGTTTTTCGAGCGAGACATAGATGGGCGGCACCATGAGCGGCAGGAAACCGTAGACCGCACCGATGAGCACGGCGGTGGGCGTGTTGATAAGGCGCACATCCGTGATGCCGATATATGCGAGCCATGACGGGATGCCCTTCGAGCCGAGCAGCATGATCCAGGCGTAGTAACGCAGGAGCTGGCTTGTCCAGAACGGCGCCATGATGAGCACGAGCAGCGTCACCCGCCATTTCGGATCGGTCTTGATGGCGAGGAAGTAGGCCACCGGAAACGCCACGATCGCCGTGAGCAGCGTGCCGAGCGGCGCCAGCGTGAGGGTGTTGAAGAAGGCTTTCCCGCGCGCCGGCAGGTTCACGTAGTTGTCGAAGGTGAAGGCCGCCTCGTAGCCACCTGCGGGACCGCGAATGCCAAAGGAATAGACCAGCACCACGACGAGCGGCAGGATGAGCAGGAAGACGAAGATCACTCCCGCCGGCGCCAGAAGCGCGGCGGTGATCCAGCGGGAGTGTCTTGCGTCGGTCATCCGGACGATCAGGCGGCCTTGAAGCGCGCCATGATCTCCGCCCGGAGCGGGTTGGTGAGCGTTGCCGCCGCACCGAACTCGAGCGGCGCCAGCAGTTCCGCTGCCGGGTAGAGCACCGGATTGTCCAGCATCGCCTTCGGCACGAGCTTGTTGGTGCGGGCATCGGTCGAGGGATAGCCGTGGGCCTGCACTTCCTTGGCGTTGATCTCGGGCGTCAGCAGGAAGTCCATCAGCGCATAGGCCGCGTCGATGTTCTGGCCGCCCTTCGGGATGGCATAGAAGTCGCTCCAGATTTCGCCGCCCTCCTTGGCGAGGATGTAGGTCATCTCCGGCATGTCGCGCTGCAGCTGGGTGGCGTCGCCCGTCCAGCACACCGAGGCCCAGGCATCGCCCGCGATCAGCGAGGGCTTGTAGTCGGAGTTGATGCCGAAGAGATGCGGCTTGCTGGCGATGAGCAGCTTCTCGGCCTCGGCCAGTTCCTTCTCGTCGTTCGAGTTGAAGGAGAAGCCGTGATACTTGAGGGCATTGCCGATGGTGGTGAGCTGGTAGTCATGCACCATCACGCGGCCCGACCACGGGCCCTGGGTGAGATCGAAGAACTCCTTCCAGCTCGTCGGCTTCTCGGCCGTGGCCTTGCTGTTGTAGACGAAGCCGGTGGTGCCCCAGTCCTTCGGTACGGCATAGGTCTTGCCATCGATCACGCCCTGCTCTGTAAAGCGCTTCTCCTGCGATGCGGCGTCATAGTTGGGCAGCCGCGAGAGATCGAGTTCCTCGATGAGGCCGAGGTCCTTGTAGGTGGAGATGGCGTAGTTGGTGGGAACGAACACGTCCCAGCCGGTGGAACCCGCCTGCAGCTTCGCCAGCATTTCCTCGTTCGAGCCGAAGATCGAGACATTGATCTTGACGCCGGTGTTCTTGGTGAAGTTGTCGAGGTTCTCCTGCGCGAAGTAGCTGGGCCAGGTGGTGAAGTTCACCGTGCCGGAGAGGCCGGCATAGGCCTTGCGCGGGCGAAGGCCGGGCACGGCGCTGCTCAGCACTGCGGTGGCAAGGCCGAGGCCCGTCACGCCCAGGAACTGGCGGCGGCTGATGCTGCCCTTCTGGTAGCGGCGCAGCTGCGCCAGGAATTCTTCTGCACTGATGTGTCCGGGGACTTTCGACATGGCATTTCCTCCTGTTTGATCTTGTTCAGTTGTCCGGCAGCAGTCGGGCATGTTCCGCGCGCCAGCCTGCCGAAATGCTGTCGCCGATGTTGAAGGTGCCCGAGAGATGTTCCGCCTTGCGGGGGGCGACGACGGTGAATTCGCCGAGGCCCTCCGAGGCGATGCGGTATTCGGTCTGTTCGCCGAGGAAGATGCGGTTGAGAACCTTGCCGTCCGCCGCCGCGGCAAGGCCCTGCGGCAGGTCCTTGCGGGTGGCGGCGATCTCGATCAGTTCCGGGCGTACGCTGGTGACGTTGCCCGAGGCGGCCGGGAAGAAGTTGCTCTTGCCCACGAAGTCCGCGACGTATCGGTTGACCGGCGCATCATAAAGATCACGCGGCGAACCCGTCTGCACCACCCTGCCCTCGCGCATGACGCAGACGCGGTCCGACATGGAGAGCGCTTCTTCCTGGTCGTGGGTGACGAGCAGGAAGGTGATGCCCACGGTGCGCTGCAGGTTCTGCAGTTCAACCTGCATCTCGCGGCGGAGCTTGCGGTCGAGCGCGGCGAGCGGCTCGTCGAGGAGCAGCACGGCGGGGCGGTTGATCAGGGCGCGGGCCAGCGCCACGCGCTGCTGCTGGCCGCCCGAAAGTTCATAGGTGCGGCGCTTGCCGAAGCCTTCGAGGCGCACCATGGCGAGCGCCTCGTCCACGGCTTTCGCGATCTCTCCGGAGGATGGCTTGGGCGTCCGCTGGCGCAGGCCATAGGACACATTGTCGGCAATCGAGAGATGCGGAAACAGCGCATAGTGCTGGAACACCATGTTGACCGGCCGGTGATAGGCCGGAACGCCCGTCACCTTCTCGCCGCGGATGAAGACTTCACCCGACGTCGGCTGCTCGAAGCCCGCCATCATCCTGAGGCTTGTGGTCTTGCCGCAGCCGGAGGGACCGAGGATCGAGAGGAATTCGCCCTGCTCCACCGCGAGATTGTTGTCGATCACTGCTGCAATGTCGCCGAAGCGCTTGCTGACGTTGCGGAATTCAATGACGACTTGCTTCAAGACACAGGGTGTCCACGTGCTGTTGGCTGAAGCGCCGAACGTTGCAGGCAATGGCGCGGGCTGTCAATTACGCTAAAACCGCTCAAGCCGTTGCGCGAATAAACCCTTGATTTTCGCAGCCCATCTGCAATTTTTGCGGTGGTCAGGGAGGCGCGGACTAAATAGGGTCCACAGCCACAGAACAACAACCGAGGATCCATTCAGTGGCCAGCCGTCTCTCCACCTCCTATCGCATGAACCGGGTGTTCCGCCCCGACCGCGCCGCCCTTGTCGTGCCGATCGACCATGGCCTTGTGTGGGGCCGCGTGCCTGCCCTTGAAGCGCCGGCCCAGGTGATGAAGCGCTTCCTCAAGGAGGACGTGACCGGCTTCATGGTCTCGACGGGAATCGTGAAGGCGACCGAAGTGGAGATGGCGCAGAACCCGGCTATGGCCCGCATCCTCGCCATCGATGCCTTCTGGCCCACCTCCGCTCCCGACACCGGCACGGGCACGCTCGTCGCCTCGGTGGAGGATGCGGTGCGCCTCGGCGTCGACTGTGTGAAGATGCTGCTGCCGTGGAACGTCACCGACGCCGAGAAGATCCTTTACTGCAATCGCATCGGTACGGTCGTCTCCGCCGCCGCCCGCTGGGACATTCCGGTGATGGTGGAGCCCGTCTTCCTTGCCGCCCCGCGCACGCCGGAGATCATCACGGCCGAAATGGAGGTGGCGCGCGTGGCTTACGACCTCGGCGCCGACATCATCAAGATCACCTTCCCCGGCCCCGATGCCACGGCGAAGCTCTGCGCCGAGCTCGACATCCCGATTGTCGTCGCAGGCGGTCCGTTGTCGGGCGATGCCAAGTCGACGCTGAAGGACATCACCGACTCGATTGCTGCAGGCGCGCAGGGGGTCGTCGTCGGCCGCAAGGTCTGGCAGCGCCCGGTCGAGGAAACCCAGTGGCTCATCGCCGAAATCGCCAAGGCGACGCGCACGCAGTTCAAGCGCCGCTGGTGAACCCATGTTCGTCGGTGTTGATGTCGGATCGACCAACATCAAGGCCCTCTTCATCGATGAGGCGGGCGAAGACCTGTGGGTGAAGTCGGTGCCCTCGCCCCGCCGCCATGACGGTTATGGCGTGGTCACCGAAGGGCTCGAACTGATTGCAGCCCTCGAAGAGCTGATCATCGAGGGCTGGCGCGCCGTGGGCAAGGGCAAGCCCATCGCGGCCATCGCAACGACGGGGATCGGCGAGGACGGCTTCTGCCTCGACGCCGAGTGCCGGCCGCGCGGGCTTGCCATTCCGTGGTTCGACCACCGCGACAAGGCGGAGGCCGCGTTCCTGATGGCGAGCGACGAAGGCCGCGCTCACCCGTGGATCAACTTTGCTTTCTCCACGGCGGCGGCGAAATGGCTGTGGCTGCGCAAGCACCGGCCGGAGTCCATTTCTGGTAACGATCCGTGGGTGACGCTCACGGATTTCCCGGCGGTGTGGTGGGCGAGGCGCAAGTTCATCTGCACCACGCTCATTCCCCGCACCGGTGTCTATGACGTGTTCAAGCGGCAGTGGATCCCTTCGCTGCTCCAGCGCGCCGAGGCGCCGCCGCTGCCGGAAGGTCTGGTGGCGGGCGAAATCGTGGGCACCGTTGTGCCGGGCCCCTTGCGCGAGGCGGGTGCATGCGATGCCAACACGCTCATCGTGGTGGCGGGGCATGATCACCCCATCGCCTCCAATGCCATCATGCGGATCGAGCCTCTTGCCCGTATCGATTCCATCGGCACGGCGAATGCGCTCTTCGCCGAAACCACCACGCCATCGGCGGGTGCGGCAACGGCTGGTATCGATCTCTCGCTTCCGGTGCGCGGCGGCCCCGGCATTTCGGTGATCGGCCCCATCGAGTTCAGCGTGCCCATGCGCCAGGCCTTCGGGTCTGACGACAACGTGAAGCAGTATCTCTCCGCCCCGCACCTGCCGGGAGCGCCGGCCAAAACCGCGCCGACGATTGCAGCGGCGCTGGCCGACACCGGGCCGGATCATCACCGCCGTGTCATCGAAGCCGTGACGGTGGAGGCGCGCGACTTCTTCCGCGCCATGAAACGGGTCGGCATTGCCGACGGTCCGATGTATGCAACCGGCGGCTGGGCCCGCTCGCGTGCGCTGATGGAACTCCGCGCCAGCATCTTCGGCGAGCCGATCATCGCCGTGCATGAACCGGAACTCACCGCGCTCGGAGCAGCGCTGTTCGCGATGGAAGGGGCCACGGGCAAGATGCCCTACGCCATGCAGTCCCGCACCTCCGAAGTGATCGACCCCCGGAAGGACTGGATGGAGATCTACGCGGGCTGGTGAGGGGGACCTCACCTTCCACCCTCATCCGCCCTTCGGGCACCTTCTCCCGCCAAGCGGGAGATGGCGAACAACCTTCGCCCTCTCCCCACCGGGGAGAGGGTCCGCAACGCGGGGGTGAGGGGCACCCAGCCCACCGTCACCCGACTGTCACGCAGTCTTCATATGGCGGGGCGATCCGCCGATGTTCGTGCCCACCGCCATACCGGGACTGGTCTGCGCCTATCTCTTTTCCGAGACAGGAGAACATACGGTGCTGGGCGATGCCGACATCGATATGCCCCTGCCGCCCGGCACCTGGCTCTGGCTCCATCTCAACCTCACCGACCAGCGCTGCGGCAAGTGGCTGGCAGACAAGCTCGGCCTTCCCCGCAGCATCATCTACGATTTCACCGACGAGAGCCTGCGCCCCTTTATCCTGCAGCAGCAGGAACACGTGGTGGGGCAGCTGACCACCTTCCGCCGCGACTTCACGGCGGACTCCACCGAGACGACCTGGTGCCGTTTCATCCTGTCCGAGCGTTGGCTGGTCACCGGCCGCGTGCGCGCCGTGCAGGTGGCGGAAAGCCTGCGCCGCGAACTCACACGCGGGCTGAAGCCCGCCTCGCCCGCCGCCTTCTTCGATCTTCTGGTGGAGCATTTCCCGGACACCCTCGACACCATTCTGCACCGACTCACCGACGAACTGGAAAGCATCGAGGACGACATCCTGAGCGACGAACAGAAGGACGAGCGCCGCCGCCTGATGCTGCTGCGGCGCGAGGCCGCCCTGCTCCACCGCCACATGCGCGCCGTCCGCCGCGCCCTGCTCACCGGCATGCGGACGGTGCACGCGCTGCCTCCTGGCATTGCCGATGCGGCGGCGCGGCTTGCCCATCTCGACCAGGACTACGAGTCGCTCGAAACCCGGGCACGCTTCTTCCACGACGAAGTGGACGCCAAGCTTGCCGCCGAAACCAACCGGCAACTCTACATCCTGTCGGCCCTCACCTCCGCCTTCCTGCCGCCGAGCCTTGTCGCAGGCATCTTCGGCATGAATGTGGAATGGCTGCCCTTCGCCAAAGGCGAGCACGGCTTCCTGATCATCATGATGATAGCGGCGGCCTCCTCAGCCTTGGTCTGGCTTCTGCTCTGGTGGCTGAACCGGAAATAGCTGCGGCTTCCGTTTTGCCCGCGCCGCCGCTATCAGGGTGCCATGTCATACGCAAAGCTCGACCAGCACCTGAAGAAACTCGAAGTCCTCTCCCACGCCCAGTCCATGCTCGGCGTGGACGAAGCCGTGATGATGCCGGAGGGCGGCGGCGAGAAGCGCGCCGAGGCCATGGCGGGCCTCGCCACGATCTATCACGAGATGGCCTCCGCCCCGCAGGTGGGCGACTGGCTGGCTGCCGCCGCGGCGGAAGACCTGATGCCCGAGCAACGCATCGCCATCCGCGAACAGACGCGGAGCTACATCAACCTGACCTGTCTCTCCTCCGCCTTCGTCGGCAAGCAGACGGAAGCCCGCATCCGCTCGGAACAGCTCTGGAGGCAGTTGCGCCCCACGGGCGACTGGGCAGGTTTCCTGCCCGCACTCAGCAACGTGATTGCCTTTGCCCGCGAGGAGGCGGCGATGCGCGCCGATGTGCTCAAGCTCGCGCCCTATGATGCGCTGATCGAGCAGTTCGATCCCGGCAGCCGCGTCTCACAGATCACGCCGGTCTTCGATGAACTGAAAACCTTCCTCAAGGGCTTCATTCCGAAGGCGCTGGATGCGCAGGCAGCCCGCCATGCGAAGCATCCGCCGAAGGCCTTCACGGCGCGCTTCGCCATCGACCGCCAGAAGGCCCTCGGCGAAGTGATGATGAAAGCGGTTGGCTTCGACTTCTATCATGGCCGCCTCGATGTTTCGCATCACCCCTTCTGCGGCGGCGTGCCAACCGACGTGCGCATGACCACGCGCTACGACGAAAGCGATTTCCTCTTCGCGCTGATGGGCGTGCTGCACGAGACAGGCCACGGGCTCTATGAACAGGGCCTGCCCAAGGCATGGTCGCACTGGAGCGTGGGCCAGGCGCGCGGCATGGCTGTACATGAAAGCCAGAGCCTGTTCGTGGAGAAGCAGATCGGCCGCAATCCCGCCTTCTGGCACTGGGCGCTGCCCGTGGTGAAGGAAAAGCTCGGCGCCGAGACGCTCACCGGCTGGAGCCTCGCCGACATGATGCAGCATGTGCACCGGGTGAAGCCGGGCTTCATCCGCGTCGATGCCGATGAGGTCACCTACCCCATGCACGTGATCCTGCGTTACGAACTGGAGCAGGACCTGATCGCCGGCCGCATGGAGGCGCGGGACATTCCCGAGGCGTGGGACGCCAAGATGACGGCCTACCTCGGTCTCTCCACCAAGGACAACATGAAGGACGGTCCGATGCAGGACGTGCATTGGCCGTCGGGCGCCTTCGGCTATTTCCCGAGCTACACGCTGGGCGCCCTGCTCGCGGCTCAGCAGGCCGCCACCATCCACAAACTCCATCCGCACGCAGACGAAGCCCTGAAAAAGGGCGACGTGACGGTGTTGAACGACTGGCGGCGGACCAACATCTGGTCAAAGGCCTCGACGCTGACAACGCCGGACCTTATCGTGGCCGCGACGGGCGAGCCGCTCTCGGCCCGGCACTTCATCGCCCACGTGCAGCAGCGCTACGGCTGAGGGAAGCTTTCCCTCCGGGGATGCGGCCAGATCAGCGGTTGCAACAGGTCCAGCCCTGCCGTAAGGGCGGCCCGCCATGATGACCAATGCCATTCCCACCGGTCTTGCCGGCGCCGTGCTCTCCATCGACCTCGGTGCCCTGCAGGCCAATTACCGCGCCCTCTCGAAGAAGGCCGGAAAGGCCGCCTGCGGTGCGGCGGTGAAGGGCAACGCCTACGGGTTGGGCGTGGAACCCATCTCCAAGGCCCTGTGGGAGGCGGGCTGCCGCCACTTCTTCGTGGCCCGCCCGGTTGAAGGGGAAGACCTGCGCCGCCTGCTCCCCGCGGCCACGATCTATGTGCTCGACGGGCTCTTTCCCGGCCAGGCCGAATACTATGCACTGCACGGCCTCTGTCCGGCGCTGATCTCGCTCGACGAGGTGCGCGAGTGGGCCGCCTTCGGCCGCCGTTATGGCCGGGCCCTGCCCTGCGCCATCCATGTCGACACCGGCATCAACCGCCTCGGCCTCACCCTTGCCGATTTCGACACGCTTCTCGCCGATGATTTCCTGCGCGCGGGCCTCGACATCACCCTGCTGATGAGCCACCTCGCCTGCGCCGATGATCCCAAGCATCCGCTGAACACGGTGCAGTCCAAACGCTTCGCAGCGCTTCGCAAAAAACTTCCGGGCGTGCCTGCAAGCCTCGCAAATTCCTCGGGAATTTTCTTAGGCAAAGACTTCACCAACGACCTCTGCCGGCCCGGCATCGCGCTCTATGGCGGCAACCCCACGCCGGGGAAGAAGAACCCGATGAAGGCGGTCGCCACGCTTGAAGGCACGGTGCTGCAGGTGCGCGACGTGAAGAAGGGCGAGACGGTGGGCTACAGCGCCACATGGAAGGCCCCGCGCGACAGCCGCATCGCCATCCTCGGCGCGGGCTACAAGGATGGCGTGCCGCGCCACCTCTCCTCGAAGCAGAAGGATGGCCCCGCCCAGGTGCTGGTGGCGGGCAAGCGCTGCCCCATCGTGGGCCGCGTCTCCATGGACATGATGGCGATCGACGTGACGGCCCTCCCTGCCGCGAAAGTGGCGCGCGGCACCCGGGCCGAAATCCTCGGGCCCCGGCTCTCCATCGACGAGGTGGCAGGCTGGGCCGGCACCATTTCCTATGAGTTGCTCACAAGGCTGGGAAGCCGCTATGCCAGACTCTATTCAGGGACGGCGAATCTCGGGAACACATGAATCCACTTGCAGGCATAGGACGGATGGTGCTGGGCACACTGGCCGAGACCGGGCGCATTGCCCTCTTCGGCCGGGACGCCCTGCTGCAGGGGCTCACGCCCCGCTACTACATCCGCCAGATCGCGCTCCAGTTCTTCCGCATCGGCTACACCTCGCTTCCCGTGGTGGCGCTCACCGCCTTCTTCACCGGCGGCGCGCTGGCGCTGCAGATCTATCTCGGCTCCTCGCGGTTCAATGCCGAAAGCCTGGTCGCCTCCATCGTCGCCCTCGGCATCACCCGTGAACTGGGGCCGGTGCTGGCGGGCCTCATGGTCTCGGGACGCGTCGGCGCGTCGATTGCCGCCGAACTCGGCACCATGCGTGTGACCGAACAGATCGACGCGTTAGTGACGCTCTCCACCAATCCGCAGAAGTATCTCGTCGGCCCCCGCCTGCTCGCGGCGGTGATCTCGCTCCCCCTCCTCGTCGGCATCGGCGATACCATCGGTATCTTCGGCGGCTACATCGTCGGCACCCGCTCGCTCGGCTTCAACGAATATGCCTATCTCAAAAACACCGCCGACTTCCTCCACGCCAGCGACGTGACCTCGGGCCTGATCAAGGCCGCCGTCTTCGGCTTCATCATCGCGCTCATGGGCTGCTACCACGGCTTCAATTCCAAGGGCGGCGCACAGGGCGTGGGCCGCGCCACCACCAATGCGGTGGTCTCCTCGGCGATCCTCATCCTCGCCGCCAACTTCCTGCTCACCTCGCTGCTCTTCGGGGATTGATCATGGAAGGCCATATCGTCCTCAACAACGTGCAGAAAAGCTTCGGCCCCAAGCAGGTGCTGCGCGGCCTCTCTGTTTCCGTGAAAAAGGGCCGCTCGCTGGTGGTGATCGGCGGCTCGGGCACCGGCAAGTCGGTGATGCTGAAATGCATCCTCGGCATCATACGGCCGGACGCGGGCGAGATCACCGTGGGTGGTGAAAGCTGCATCGGCCTCCGGGGCAAGGAGCGCGACGCCTTCCTCTCCCGCTTCGGCATGCTGTTCCAGGGGGCTGCCCTCTTCGACTCGCTGAGCGTTTGGGAGAACGTTGCCTTCGGACTCATTCAGGGGCGCGGCATGGCCCGCGGCAAGGCCCGCGACATCGCCATCGAGAAGCTCTCGCAGGTGGGATTGTCCGCCGATGTGGCAGCGCTGCAACCGGCGGAATTGTCTGGCGGCATGCAGAAGCGCGTCGGCCTCGCCCGCGCCATCGCGGCCGACCCCGAAATCATCTTCTTCGACGAACCCACGACCGGCCTCGACCCGATCATGGCCGACGTCATCAACAACCTGATCGTGGACTGCGTGAAGCGCCTCGGCGCCACCACCATTTCCATCACCCACGACATGGCGTCCGCCCGCAAGATCGCCGACGACATCGCCATGATCCACAAGGGCCAGATCATCTGGCACGGCGAGGCGAACAAGGTGAACGTCTCGGGCAATGCTTACGTGGACCAGTTCATCCACGGTCGCGCCGAAGGCCCGATCCAGATGGACGTGCTGAAAGCTTAAAAGCGAATAGAGATGCGAAAAGGGCCACCATTTCTGGCGGCCCTTCCGTGGTCAATTCTGTGGCAAGGAACGCAGGCCGTACGATCTGAACCTGCATGCCTGGATCTGGCCTAGAGGGAGTGCCCCCAAGGACCAGCAATCCGCACCAAGGTTCCCTTCACAGTGAACTCACTCGACATCGGATCACCTCCTTTCGTTTTGTTGACACTGGCACCATGCTGCGCCCTTGCGGCAGACAGGTCAAGGCGGCAGACTTTGTGAAAAAGGGAATTGCCATGTCAGCCGATCTCATCATCACCAATGCCCGCGTCATCACCATGGACAAGGCGAACCCCTTCGCCGAGGCCATCGCCATCAGCGGCAACCGTATCACCCGCGTCGGCAGGAAGGATGACGTGATGGCGCTCAAGGGCGCGAAGACACGCGTCCACGACAACAGGGGCAACGCGGTGATCCCCGGGATCATCGAAAGCCACGTCCACCTGTTCATCGGCTCGGTGGAACTCGATCTCCTGAACATCAACGCGATCAATGACGTAGCCCGCGTTCGCGAACTTGTTTCTCAGCACCGCAAGTCGCTCCCCAAGGGCGCCGTGGTGATGGCGATTGCAGCCACCCACGAGCAGTTCGGGCGCGAAACGCCGATCACCCGCCACCTGCTCGACTCCATGGTGAGCGATGTTCCCTTCCTCGTCGGCTGCTTCGACCACCACACCGTGTGGGCCAACACCAAGGCCCTCGAGGCTGCGGGCATCCTCAAGGGCCGCAACCTTCCCGTCGGCAACGAGATCGTGATGGGTTCTGACGGCCTTGCCACCGGCGAACTGCGCGAACCCGCCGCCTTCATGCCGGTGCTCAACCTGATGCCGACCGGTGGGCGTGACTACCTCGGCTTCACAACCGGCGGTAATCCCGAACCGCCTGCGACCGCTGCCCAGCGCAAGGTGGACGAAGAGTTCCTCAAGCGCGGCATCGCGCACGCCAATTCGCTCGGTATCACCTCCATGCACAACATGGACGGCAACTGGTACCAGCTCGAACTGCTGGATGCCCTCCAGAAGCGCGGCGAACTGAACAGCCGCATGGAAGTGCCCTTCCACCACAAGAATTTCTTCAGGTTGGAACAGGTTGATGAAGCCGTGGAGTTCCGGGCGAAGTACCAGGGCGACATGCTGCATTCAGGCCGGGTGAAGATCTTCATGGACGGCGTGCTCGAAACCCTTACGGCCCAGATGCTGGACGACTATCCGGGCTATCCCGGCAACAAGGGCGCACCGCTCTACACCCACGAGGAGATGCTGGTGCTGGTGCAGCGGGCCGACTCCCATGGCCTGCAGATCGCCACCCATGCCATCGGCGACGGCGGCGTGCGCACCACGCTCGATGCCTATGAAAACGCCCGCAAGAAGAACGGCGTGCGCGACAGCCGCCACCGCATCGAGCACATAGAACTGATCCACCCCGCCGACATTCACCGCCTCGCCGAACTGGGCGTGGTCGCCTCGCTGCAGCCCATCGCAGGGCTGGGCGTGCCCGGCAACCCGCGCGAACCGGTGCTGAGCCGGCTGGGCGACAAGCTGCCGTGGTCCTACGCCTGGCAGACGATCCGCGACACGGGTGCTGCCGTCGCCTTCTCGTCGGACTGGCCGGTGGCGCCGCTCGATCCGTTCCTCGGCATGCAGGCGGCGATGACGGTGGAGCGCGTCTCGCCCGAATGCCCGGACCAGGTGCAGAGCCTGATGGACACGATCCACGGCTTCACGCTGGCAGGTGCCCACATGGAATTCATGGAAGACCGCAAGGGCATGCTGAAGGAAGGCTACCTTGCCGACGTCGCCGTGCTCAATGCCGACATGGAGAAGACACCCGCCAGCGAGATCGCCAAGGTCAAGCCGGTGATGACGGTGTGCGACGGGCGTGTGGTGTTTGAATCGTTGTGAAATCATAGAGAAAAGTAAGTGTTGCTTCGGTCTCCCACAAGACTCTAGCCTTGCGGGATGAAACACCCGGCGATTCTGACGCGATTTCTTCTTCTCTTCTTCGCGGCTTCTCTATTCATTACTGGTCCTGCGCGGGCACTCGATTTGCCGCTCACCGAATTCACCCTGAAGAACGGGTTGAAGGTCATCCTCGTCGAGGATCACCGGACCCCCGTGATCTTCCATGCCATCGCCTACAAGGTGGGCAGCGCCGACGATGAGCCCGGCAAGAGCGGTGTCGCCCACTTCCTCGAGCACCTTCTATTCAAGGGCACCGCAAAGTACCCGGATGGAAGTTTCGACCGCATCATGGGTGAGAACGGTGCAGAGAACAACGCCTTCACCACGACCGATATCACCGTCTACTACGAGCGGCTGAGTTCCAGCCTGCTCGGCCTCGCGATGGAACTGGATGCGGACCGGATGCAGAATCTGCAATTGTCCCCGGAGGTCTTCGAGAGTGAACGAAAGGTCGTGCTGGAGGAGCACCGCCAGACGACTGAAAGCAACCCCTATGCCGAGGCGAATGAAGTGCTGCAGGCCGCACTTTTCAAAACCCATCCCTACGGCATTCCGACACTGGGCCACCCGGAGGAAGTCCAGAAGCTGACGCTTCAGGATGTCCTGTCCTACTATCGCAGCCACTACATGCCGGGTAACGCCGTTGTTTTCGTGGTGGGCGATGCAAATCCAGGGAATGTCCGCGAACTGGCGGAGCGCTTCTACGGGCCACTGCAAAACCCCGGCGCAGTTCCGGTCCGCAAACGTCCGGCAGAGCCTGTGCGGACCGCGCCTGAACGCCTGGAAATGGCCGACGGCCGCATCAGCGACTCGTCCTTCATTCGCGACTATCTTGTGCCGGCGCGGTCTGATCTCAACAGGCGGGAAGTCGCCGCCAACGCCGTCCTCGCCTACATCCTGAGCGGCAGCAGCGACAGCCGCTTCGACAAGCAACTGGTCAACGATGCCCGGACCGCATCTGCCGCCGGGGCAAGCTACTCCGGCCGCACCATCACCTACGGAACCTTCCGGATTTATGCCACCGCATCAGCGGGGGGCGACGTCGGCCAGTTGGAAAAAGCCGTCGACGGGATTTTGCAGGACGTTGTGAAGAACGGTGTGACGGCAGATGAATTGTCGTGGGCGAAGAACGCCATGCTTGCGAGTTACATCTATGACCAGGACACGCCGCTGAACTCTGCTCTCGCCATCGGCACGTCACTTCTCACCGGAGAAAAACGCGAGGACATCTTCCTGCAGGACAAGGCCTTTGCACAGGTCACCCGCGACGACGTGAAGGCTGCCGCCGCACGGATCTTCAAGACGCGCCACAACGTCACCATCGTCCTGAGGCCGAAGACATGAAAACGCTCTCGCTTCTCGCCGGCATCGTTTTCATCTGCCTCGGATTGGCCTGCCGGGCACAGGCCTTCGACATTCAGGAAATCACCAGCCCGCGCGGCATCAAGGCATGGCTGGTGGAATCCCATCAGGTCCCGGTCATTTCCATGTCGTTCAGCTTCGCGGGAGGTTCCTCCTACGATCCTCCGGGAAAGGAAGGTGCAGGGGGATTGGCCACAACCATGATGGGAGAAGGCGCAGATGACCTTCCCTCTGCGGCGTTCAAGTCGCGCTTGACGCGGCTTGCCGCCGGCATTTCATTCTGGGTTGATCTCGACACGCTCGGCGGCAACCTCGGCTGTCTCAGCAAGAATTGCGATGAGGTATTCGCGCTTCTGAAGAAGGCGATTTCAAAGCCCCGCTTCGACGCGGACGCCTTTGACCGCGTCAAGGCGCAGGCGCTTCAATCGCGGCGCCAGGAACTGCTGGACCAGAACAGCATCGCCTACCGCGCATGGTTCGCCCGGGCCTACGCCGGTCATTCCTACGGCAATTCCCCGAACGGAAGCGTTGCAAGCACGGAGTCCATGACGATCGACGATCTCCGCGCTTTTCACAGGCAGAGCGTGAACAGGCGTACACTCAAGATCGTCGTGGCCGGTGACATCACGCCGGCGCAGCTTGGGCGGGAACTGGACAAAGTGTTTGCAGACCTTCCCGCATTTACCCCACCCTTCCCCGTAGCGAACGTGGTGCTTGCCCAGGCGCCTGCCGTTCAGAGGATCGACTACGAGGGCCCGCAATCGGTCATCTATTTCGGCAATCCGAGCGTCTGCGGCGACTCCCGTGAAGCATGGGCCAGCTTCCTGCTGGGCGACCTGATGGGGGGACCGTTTTTCAGCCGGCTTAATGACTACATCCGCATCAAGGCAGGCCTCACCTACGGCATCAGCATGTCCGACACCAGTGCGGACAAGAGTTGCTACCAGCTCGGCAACATGTCGACGGCAAACGACACGGCGGAGCAGGCCTTGCAGCTCCTGCAAGCCGAACTGGCCCGCATGGCAAAGGATGGCCCAACGGCCGACGAGCTGAAGCGCATCAAGAACTACGAACTCGGCAACTATCCCTTGCGCTTCACGAACACGGCGTCGATCACGGCGGAACTCATCGGCTGGAACGACACGAATGTCATCCAGACCCGCACCGACTACATCAATGCGATCACGGTTGAAGACGTGAAGAAGGTCGCGGCCAAGCTGCTGAAGCCGGAAAACCAGATCATCGTGATGGTGGGGCGGCCCTCGAAATAGGGACGCCTTCCTCTCAGTGCAGGATCTGCTCGAGGAAAAGCTTGGTGCGCGGGCTCTTGGGGTTGCTGAAGAACTCCTTGGGCTCGTTCTCTTCCACGATCTGCCCCTGGTCCATGAAGATGACGCGGTTCGCCACCTGGCGGGCGAAGGCCATTTCATGGGTCACGCAGAGCATGGTCATGCCGCCCTGGGCGAGGTCGACCATCACTTCCAGCACTTCCTTGATCATCTCGGGATCGAGCGCCGAGGTGGGCTCGTCGAACAGCATGATCTTCGGGTTCATGCAGAGCGAGCGGGCAATGGCCACGCGCTGCTGCTGGCCGCCCGAGAGCTGGCCCGGATACTTCTGCGCCTGCTCCGGAATCTTCACGCGTGTGAGGAACTTCATGGCGATGGCCTCGGCCTCCGCCTTCGGCATCTTGCGCACCCAGATGGGGGCAAGCGTGCAGTTCTCCATCACGGTGAGGTGGGGGAAGAGGTTGAAGTGCTGGAACACCATGCCCACTTCGCGGCGCACGTCATCGATGTTCTTGAGGTTGTTGGTGAGCGGAATGCCGTCAACGATGATGTCGCCCTTCTGGTGCTCTTCCAGCCGGTTGATGCAGCGGATCATCGTGGACTTGCCGGAGCCCGACGGCCCGCAGATGACAATGCGTTCGCCGCGGCTGACCTGAAGATTGATGTCGCGCAGCACGTGGAACTGGCCATACCACTTGTTGACCGCCCGCATTTCCACCGCAAGCCCTGCATTCCCCGCCATGACTACCTCTTGTGACCTGTGTTGAGCTTGCGCTCGATGTACATGGAATAGCGCGACATGCCGAAGCAGAAGACCCAGTAGATGAGGGCAAGCGCGAAGTAACCGGTGTTGCCCGTCTGGGCGCTGGCCCACTTCGGATCGTTGAATCCCGATTGCACGATGCCGAGCAGATCGAAGATGCCGACAACGGTGACAAGGCTCGTGTCCTTGAAGAGGCCGATGAAGTTGTTGACGATGCCAGGGATGACGATCTTCAAGGCCTGAGGCATGACGATGAGGCCCATCATTTTCCAGTAGGGAAGACCGAGCGCGCGCGAGGCCTCGTATTGGCCCTTGGGGATCGCCTGCAGGCCGCCGCGGATCGTCTCCGCCATGTAGGCCGAGGCAAAGAGCGACATGCCGACCACGGCCTTCAGCAGCTTGTCCGGGTTCACGCCGGGCGGCATGAAGAGCGGGAACATGTTGGCCGCCATGAACAGCACCAGCACCAGCGGCACGCCGCGCACCACTTCGATGAAGATGGTGGAGAGCAGGCTCACGACAGGCATTTCCGAGCGCCGCCCCAGCGCAAGCAACATGCCGAGCGGCACCGAGGTGACGATCGCCGTCACGGCCAGCACCAGCGTGACGAGAAGCCCGCCCCACTGCGAGGTCTCGACATAGGTGAGGCCGAAGACTCCGCCCAGGAGCAGGATGAAGGTGACGATCGGATAGATGACGAAGAAGAACAGCGCGTTCGCGCCCTTGAAGGGCACGCGGGGAATGAGAAGTCCTGCGAGTGACAGCGCACCCATCAGGTAGACGAGGTTCACGCGCCAGCGCTGGTCGGCCGGATAGAAGCCATAGACCCATTGCAGGGCCTTGTCCTTGATGACGGGCCAGCAGGCCCCTGCCCCTTCGACGTTGCAGAGTTCGCGGTCCGGCGCGACATACACGGCGCGGATCAGGGCCCAGTCCAGGATGGTCCAGATCACCCAAAGCAAAATGGCGGCGATGATGACAGAGGCAACACCGCTCAGCGGCGTGGGGAACAGGCGCTCGCGCACTGCCGCCCGCCAGCCCACGATGTTGGCGGGAGCAGGAAGACGCGGAGCCTCTTCGGTGCGGACATAAGCTGTCATCTCACCGCTCCACCAGCTTCATGCGGGAGTTGAACCAGTTCATGAACAGCGAGGTCAGGAGACTGGTGGCGAGATAGACGATGAGCAGGATCGAGAAGACCTCGATCGCCTTGCCCGACTGGTTGTTCACCGTGCCGCCCGCATACATGAGGTCGGGATAGCCCACGGCAACGGCCAGCGAGGAGTTCTTGGTGAGGTTCAGGTACTGACTCGCCATCGGCGGAATGATGACACGGAGCGCCTGCGGAATGACGACGAGGCGCAGCGTCTTGGCGTTGTCGAGGCCGAGCGCATGGGCCGCTTCGGTCTGGCCGTGGCTGACGGCCAGAATGCCGGAGCGGACGTTCTCGGCGATGAAGGCGGCGGTGTAGATCACCAGCGCCAGAAGGAGCGCGATGAATTCCGGCACCAGCGTCATGCCGCCCTTGAAGTTGAAGCCCGCCAGTTCCGGATAATCCCAGGTGAGCGGCCAGCCGGCGATGAGAAGCCCGACGACGGGCGCGACGATGATGATGGGAATGGAGACGAGCCACACGGGCCGCGCCTGCCCGGTCTTCTCCTGCTCGTTCCTCGCCCAGCGGCGATAAATCCAAGTACCGATCAGGGCCGCGACGAGCATCAGGATGGCGATCCACGTGCTGTCGCCGAAGGAAGGATGCGGCATGATGATGCCGCGGTTGCTGATGAAGATGCTGTTGGCGATGTTCAGCGCCTGCTTGGGCCCGGGCAGCGGCTTGAGCACCAGCGCGTACCAGATGAATATCTGCAGCAAGAGAGGAATGTTGCGGACGATCTCGATGTAGAGCGTGGCAAAGCGCGACACGACCCAGTTCTTCGAGAGGCGCATCACGCCCAGCACGAAGCCCAGGATGGTGGTGAGGAAAATGCCGATCACCGCGACAAGCACGGTGTTGAGGAAGCCCACCCAGAGGGCGCGGCCATAGGTGGAATTGGATGAGAAGTAGACGAGCGCCGTCGAGAGATCGAAGCCCGAGGCTTGCGAGAGGAAATCGAAGCCGAAGCTCTGGTTCAGCTTCTTGAGGTTGGCCTGGGTGTTGACGACGATTTCGTAAAGGCCCCACAGCAGGAGGCCGACCACGATGATCTGGCTCAGGTAGCCGCGCAGCTTGGGATCATAGATCCAGCTTTCGCGCGGGCCCGGGGCCGTCGATGCAACAGTCCGATTGTCTGGCGTTTGAGCCGTCATGGTTGAGCAGTCAGCCGCAGGTTGCGGTCAAACAGAAACGGGGCCCGCGTTTTCACGCAGGCCCCTGTGCTCGCTTAGCGGATCGGCGGGGCGTACTGGAGGCCGCCCTGGTTCCACAGGGCGTTCTTGCCGCGCGCGATCTTCAGGTCGGTCGACTGGCCGACGTTACGTTCGAAGACCTCGCCGTAGTTACCGACCTGCTTGATGATGTTGTAGGCCCAGTCCGGACCAAGGCCGATGCCCTTGCCGAAATCATTGTCGGCTTCGGTGCCGTCGGGGTTCTTCACCTTGACCGAGAGCAGACGCTGGATCTCGGGGTTCTCCGAGGTCTTCATCTGGTCGACGTTGGCCGAGGTCACGCCGAGCTCTTCAGCATTGAGCAGCGCGTAGTAGGTCCACTTCACGATGTTGAACCATTGCGCGTCGCCCTGGCGGACGACCGGGCCCAGCGGCTCCTTCGAAATGATCTCCGGAAGAACCACGTGTTCGGCCGGGTTGGTGAACTTCAGGCGTTCGGCATAGAGGCCCGACTGGTCGGTGGTGAACACGTCGCAGCGGCCTTCCTGGTAGGCCTTCAGAACTTCCTCGTTCTTTTCGAAGGCCACGACCTTGTATTCCATCTTGTTGGCCTTGAAGTAGTCGGCGAGGTTCAGCTCGGTCGTGGTGCCGGTCTGGGTGCAGACCGAGGCGCCGTTCAGTTCAAGCGCCGACTTCACGCCGAGCTTGGTCGGCACGAGGAAGCCCTGGCCGTCATAGTAGGTGACGCCGACGAAGGAGAGGCCGAGCGTCGTGTCGCGGCTCATCGTCCAGGTGGAGTTGCGCGAGAGGACGTCGATGGAGCCCGACTGGAGCGCGGTGAAGCGTTCCTTGGCGTTGAGCGGCGAATACTTCACCTTGGTGGCATCGCCGAACACGGCGGCAGCAACCGCCTTGCAGAAGTCGACATCGAGGCCGGACCAGTTGTTGTTCGAATCAGGGTTCGAGAAGCCGATCAGGCCCTGGCTGACGCCGCAGTCGATGACGCCCTTCGCCTTCACGTCATCCAGCGTGGCAGCGCTGGCGGAGGCGGCAGCGGCGATACCGAAGACGGATGCGAGTGCGAGTTTCTTGAGTGCTTTCATTTGTTTGCGTGCTCCCTGTTATCGCGAAACCGCGAATGTACGCATTGTTTGAACTGACGTGGTGCCAGTATGACTGCAACACAAGCGCCAAAAAACTCCGGGGTCAAGCAAGAGCGGCTCGCCCGAGAGTTGAGATATCTTGCGTTCCCGGTCTGTTCCGTGGTATGGGGCGGCGATGGCCAAAGCAAATTCCCACTTCGTTTGTCAGTCCTGCGGGACCTCCCACTCCAAATGGACCGGCCGCTGCGACGGCTGCGGCGCCTGGAACTCGATCGTCGAAGAGGCGCGTGAGGCGCCTGCCTCCGGTGCCAAGGGCCAAGCGCTGCCGAAGGGCCGGGCCGGACGCCTCGTGCCGCTGGAAGGGGAATCGGCAAACCCGCCCCGCATCGAAACGGGCATCTCCGAACTGGACCGGGTGGCGGGCGGCGGCTTCGTGCCGGGTTCGGCCGTGCTGATCGGCGGTGACCCCGGCATCGGCAAGTCCACCCTGCTCCTGCAGGCGCTGGCCTCGCTGGCGCGGCGCGGCGAGCGCGTGGTCTATGTCTCGGGCGAGGAAGCCATTGCCCAGGTGCGCCTGCGGGCGCAGCGGCTCGGCCTCGAGAAGTCCCCCGTCCTGCTGGCTGCGGAAACCAATACCTCCGACATCATCGCCACGCTGAGCGAAGATGCGGTGCCAACGATCGTGGTGATAGACTCGATCCAGACCCTGTGGTCGCCGGTGATCGAGGCGGCCCCCGGCACGGTCTCGCAATTGAAGGCGGGCTCGGAGGCGCTGGTGCGCTTCGCCAAGCAGAAGGGCGCCTGCGTGCTGCTCGTCGGCCACGTCACCAAGGACGGCCAGATCGCCGGCCCCAAGGTGGTGGAGCATCTTGTCGACGCGGTGCTCTACTTCGAGGGTGACCGCGGCCACCAGTTCCGCATCCTGCGGGCGGTGAAGAACCGCTTCGGACCCACCGACGAAATCGGCGTCTTCGAAATGTCGGACGGCGGCTTGCGCGAAGTCACCAACCCGTCGCGCCTGTTCATGGGCACCGACGAACGTCCCTCGCCCGGCACGGCCGTGTTCGCAGGGATGGAGGGAACCCGTCCGCTCCTCGTCGAAGTGCAGGCGCTGGTCTCGCCCTCGCCGCTCGGCACACCGCGGCGCACCGCCGTGGGCTGGGATTCGAACTCGCCTCGCGATGATTCTCGCCGTGCTCGATGCGCGGGCCGGCGTCTCGCTCGGCCAGCACGACGTTTACCTTAACGTCGCGGGCGGTCTCAGGCTCAAGGAGCCGGCGGCAGACCTCGCCGTTGCAGCCGCCCTGCTCTCCTCGCTGTCGGACACGATCATTCCACACGGCACGGTGCTCTTTGGGGAGATTGCCCTCTCCGGAAACATCCGCCCAGTGGGCCAGACCGAATCACGCCTGAAGGAGGCCCAGAAGCTCGGTTTGAGCGATGCCGTCATCGCCGCGCAGGGCGAAGCGAAAGCGCCGAACGGGTTATCCACACGGCAGATGAACACCATTGCCGACCTCGTTGCGTGGGTTGCTTCCCGCTCAAAGGGATTACGGAGAATCGCATAGCGCAGCATGCGGTTAGCCACTATAAGGGGGCCCGATTTCCCACCCTCCAGGAATGCGGCACATGCCTTTTCAGGTCCTCGATATTATTCTTCTCGGAATCATGCTGATTTCAGGGCTTCTGGCCCTGATGCGCGGCTTCACCCGCGAGGTGCTGTCGCTCGTTTCCTGGGGGCTCGCCGCGGTGGCCGCGTGGTTCGCCTTCCAGAAGAAGCCGGGCTTCGACCTGGTGATGCCCTACGTGAACAACGACAAGATCGCCCAGGCGATCATTGCCGCCGTCGCCTTCCTGATCGTGCTGATCGTGGTCTCGGTGATCAGCGTCAAGATTTCCGACACGGTGATCGAGTCCTCGGTCGGCGCCTTCGACCGCACCCTGGGCTTCATCTACGGCATCGCCCGCGGCCTCGTACTCGTCTCCATCGCCTACATGTTCTACTCCTGGGCCAACCCGCCCGAGAAGCATGAGGACTGGATCCGCAATGCCCAGACGCTGCCGCTGATCCAGACGGTGAGCAACCTGCTCATCAGTCTCATGCCACCCGACATCGCCGACACGCTGAGCAAGACGGCACTCCCCACCAATCCCGAAGCCCCGGTGACGCCCAACGGCACCGACCAGGGCAGCACCCTCAACAATGGCCAGCAGCAGGGACTCGACAACCTGATCGATGGCACCACCAACCCGCCCGCCATGGGCGGCAGCGGCTCGAGCCAGTGAGATCACAGCAGATGATGCCCCATGACGAACTTGACCTGGACGGCGACACACTCCGCGAGGAATGCGGGGTGTTCGGCATTTTCGGCCATCCCGATGCCGCAGCACTGACGGCACTCGGCCTGCACGCCCTGCAGCACCGCGGACAGGAAGCGGCAGGCATCGTCTCCTTCGACGGATCGCGCTTCCACGCCGAGCGCCGCATGGGCCTCGTCGGCGACCACTTCTCGTCGCAGAACGTGATCGATCGCCTCAAGGGCTATGCCGCCGTAGGCCACGTGCGCTACTCGACCACGGGTGCGCCCATCCTGCGCAACGTGCAGCCGCTCTTTGCGGAACTCGCGGCAGGCGGCCTTGCCGTTGCCCACAACGGCAACCTCACCAACGGCCTCACGCTCCGCCGCCAGCTGATCGCGCAGGGCGCCATCTGCCAGTCCACCTCCGACACGGAGGTGATCCTGCATCTCGTGGCGCGCTCCCAGCGCAACAAGATCATCGAGCGCTACATCGACACGCTGCGCAGCCTCGAAGGCGCCTATGCATTGGTCACGCTCACCAACAAGAAGCTGATCGGCGCGCGTGATCCGCTCGGCATCCGCCCGCTCATGCTGGGCGAACTGAACGGCTCCTACATCCTCTGCTCCGAAACCTGTGCGCTGGACATCATCGGCGCCCGCTTCGTCCGCGAGATCGAAAACGGCGAAGTGGTGGTGATCTCGGAAGACGGCGTGGAGAGCCACTGGCCCTTCCCGCGCCAGCCAGCCCGCCCCTGCATCTTCGAATACATCTACTTTTCGCGCCCCGACTCCGTGCTGGGCGGCCGTTCGGTCTATGACGTGCGCAAGAAGACGGGCCGTCAGCTTGCCCTGGAAGCACCTGCCGACGTCGATGTGGTGGTTCCCATTCCGGACTCAGGCGTCCCCGCGGCGCTGGGCTATGCCCAGCAGCTCAACATTCCCTTCGAGCTTGGCATCATCCGCAACCACTATGTGGGCCGCACCTTCATCGAACCCACCCAGACCATCCGTTCGCTCGGCGTGAAGCTGAAGCACAATGCCAACCGCGCCATCGTCGAGGGCAAGCGCATCGTCCTCATCGACGACAGCATCGTGCGCGGCACCACCTCGGTGAAGATCGTGCGCATGATGTACGAGGCCGGCGCCAAGGAAGTGCACATGCGGATCGCAAGTCCGCCGATCAAGCACCCGGATTTCTACGGCATCGACACGCCGGAGGAAAAATCGCTGCTCGCCGCCACCCATACGCTGGAAGAAATGCGGGACTATATCGGCGTGAAGTCGCTGGCCTTCATCAGCGTCGACGGCATTTACCGCTCGGTGGGTTTCGAGGGCCGCAACAATGCCCACCCGCAATTCACCGATCACTGCTTCACCGGCGAATATCCAACCCACCTGACCGATCACGTGGGCGAAAGCGCCAAGCAGCAGCTGTCGCTCCTGGCCGAAGCAGGCTGATCCGATGACGAAGAGACTTGAAGGCAAGATCGCCCTGATCACCGGCGCATCGCGCGGCATTGGTTTCGAGACCGCCGTTCACCTCGCCAGGGAAGGCGCCCACATCATCGCCACCGCCCGCACGCAAGGCGGGCTCGAGGAACTGGATGACGCGGTGCGCGCCGCAGGTTCCAGCGCCACGCTCGTGCCGCTCGACGTGCGCGACTACGACGGCATCGACCGCCTGGGCGCTGCCATCTTCGAACGCTGGAAGAAGCTCGACATCTTCATCGGCAATGCCGGCGCCCTCGGCAAGCTCACGCCGCTCGCCCATCTTGATCCCAAGGTCTGGACGGAAGCCATCGAGGTCAACATCACCTCGAATTACCGTTTCGTGCGCTCGCTCGATCCCCTCTTCCGCAGCGCCGAGTGGGCCCGCGTGATCTTCGTCACTTCCGGCCTTGCCTTCAAGTGCACGCCCTATTGGGGCGCCTATTCCGTCGGCAAGGCGGGACTTGAGGCGATCATGCGCACCTATGCGGGCGAGATGGCCACCACCAACGTGCGCACCAACTGCTTCTCGCCCGGCGCCACCCGCACCAAGATGCGCGCCACCGCCATGCCCGGCGAAGACCCGCTGACGCTGCCGACACCGGAAGAGGTCTCGGCCCAGATGGTGGCCATGTGCCTGCCCGACTTCACCGACAACGGTGGCGTCTGGAAGTACGACCCCAAGGGCCTCTTCAAACAGTTCTAGCGCAACGGACGATCAAATCGGAACGATTTGAGAGAGGAAAGTTGCGCCAGAAAATTGGCTTGGCGCATCTTTCGCTTCGCAAGTGGTGTCCACTTGCTCGCACGATGCGCTGATCTATTTTTCTTCGTAAGGATTCTTGCCGCCGCGCAGCGAGAAGCGGATCGGCACGCCATCGAGGCCGAAGTCGGCGCGCAGCCCGTTCATGAGATAGCGCAGGTAGCTTTCCGGCAGCTTGTTCAACTGGTTGCCGAAGATGGCAAAGGTCGGCGGGCGGGCATTCGCCTGGGTGGCGTAACGAATCTTGATGCGGCGGCCCGACGGTGCAGGCGGCGCATTCCGTTCCAGCGCCCCTTCCAGCCAGCGGTTCAGCTTGCTGGTGGTGATGCGGATGTTCCAGCGGCGGTCGGCATCGAACACCGCCTTCATCAGCTTGTCGATGCCGCGCCCCTGCATGGCCGAGAGCGTGACGACGGGCACGCCGCGGATTTCCGGCAGCACGTCTTCCATCTTGCTGTTCACTTCGCGGAGCGTGCCGGTCTTGTCCTCGACTGCATCCCACTTGGAGAGCGCCAGCACCACGGCGCGGCCTTCGCGCGCCACCAGATCACAGAGCGTCAGGTCCTGGCGCTCGATGGGCAGCGTGGCATCGATGAGCACGACTACGCATTCGGCAAAGCGGATGGCGCGGAGCGCATCGGCGACCGAGAGCTTCTCGACCTTCGCCTGCACCCGCGACTTGCGGCGGATACCGGCCGTGTCCCACAGCTTGATCTCGCGGCCCTTCCACGACCAGTCATTGACGATGGCATCACGTGTGATGCCCGCTTCCGGCCCGGTGAGCATCCGCTCTTCACCCAGCATGGCGTTGACCAGCGTTGACTTGCCGGCATTGGGCTGGCCGATGATGGCAAGCTTCAGCGGACGCTTCGGGTTCTCGCCCTCTTCGTCTTCCGCATCTTGCTCTTCTTCCGCGTCGTCATGGGACTGCTTCTTCGCGAAGGGCGCCAGCGCTTCATAGAGGCCATCGAGGCCCTCGGCATGTTCCGCCGAAATGGCGATGGGTTCACCGAATCCGAGGCTGTGCGCTTCGCCGAGCCCCGGCAGTGCCGCCTTCGACTCCGCCTTGTTGCCGACGAGCAGCACGGGCTTTCCGAGCTTGCGCACGCGCTGGGCGAATTCACGGTCGGTGGGGGTGACGCCGGCGCGCGCATCCATGACCAGCAGGATCACGTCGGCGAGTTTCGCGGCATCCATGCTCTGGGCGCTCATGCGCTGGGCGAGTGAGCCCTTCGCAGCATCATCGAGACCCGCGGTATCAAAGAGACGGAAGTGCAGATCGGCAATGCGCGCCTCGCCTTCGCGGCGGTCGCGGGTGACGCCCGGCGTGTCGTCAACAATGGCGATCTTCTGCCCAACCAGTCGGTTGAACAGCGTGGACTTGCCGACGTTGGGCCGGCCCAGAATGGCAACGGTGAAAGTCATCAGCCGTCGTTGAAGATGCCTTTGTTGACCGGCTTCTTGGCCGGCGGCACGCAGTCAGGGTCAGCGTTCGGGTCGCAGGCCGTAGCGGGCTGCGTGGTCTGCTGCTGCACGGGCGCAGGGGCGGGCGGCGGCGTGGTGCCGGCAGCCGGCGGATTGAGGTCCTCGCTCTTCGCCGTGTACTGGTCAGGCGTCAGGATGTCCTCGCGCTGGCCCGGAAGAACGGTGTCGTTGGTCTGGCCGGTGAGCTTCTTGAAGGAGCTGCAACCGCCAAGCACGGCGGAAACAGCAAGCAATGACAGCAGTGACCGGCGGTTCATGGTGGGCCTCACGACTTGGGCAGGTTGGGCGCAATGAGCTGCACCATGACCTGGGCGCGCTGGCGCATGGCGGGTGCCGTGTCAGGATCGGAGAAGATCATGTTCATATAACGGTCGGCGGTGAGATAGTCGCCGGCACGCCAGGCGGCGAGGCCCAGCACTTCGCGGGCCTGGTTGCGCCAGATGTTGCCATCCTTGTCGAACTGGCCGACGCGGGCCTTCAGGTCGTCCGGCTTGGCGGTGTCGACGAGCAGGTAGGCAGCACGGATGCGGGCGAGGTTGGCGAAGAGCGGATCGATGGTGGCATCCGCCGCAATGGCGTCATAGGCGGCAACCGCCTTCTCGGGATCGCCCTTCTGCGCGAACACGGCAGCTTCCTCCAGACGGGCAAGCTGCGTGTATCCGGAATGGTTCACGGCCTTGAGGGCGGCGAGCGCGTCATCGAACTTGCCATCGCCGGCCTGCTTCAGGGCGGCGGAATAGACGACCGCGGCCGCCTCGGACTGGGTCTGCTGATAGTACTGCCAGCCCTTGAAGGCGGCGACCGCCGCAACAACCGCCACCGCAAGGCCGGTGAAGACATTGCCGTAACGGTTCCAAATCTTCTTGTATTCATCCGCGCGGACTTCTTCGTCCACTTCCCGGATCAGTGATTTATCTGACACGATCGTATCCTGGCTTCGCCGCAGTTGGTTGGGGGCCTATCCGAGGCAGGCGGCCAAATCAAGGCATATCGGCCCCGCGGGTCCCCCGGCCCTCAAGCCTCCGCGACCCGGAAGGCCCCGATCAGGCCCGCATCCGAACGCTCGGCAATCAGGCTCTGGATGGCCCAGGGACCGGGGTTGTCGGCCACCAGAAGGAGCTTCGCTCGGCTTTTCTCGGGGATCACCGCCGTATCGCCCCAGCCTTCGCCTTCGACGGGCTGGCCGTCCCGCTCCACGACCTTCCAGACATGGCCGTGGATGTTGAGCGGCTGGGGGAAAGCCGTGGTGTTCTGGACATCGAGGGCGATGGCCTCCCCCTTCCTGGCCTCAAAGATGAAGGGGCCACCGAGGCCCGCCACACCGTTCATGGACCAGGCCAGGCCCTTTTCCAGCAGCTGCCGGAGTTCGAGGGTGAGTTCGCCAACCCGGGCGCTCTTGAGGCCGCCGTTCTCGCCCCCGGCGAGCAGGAGCGGCACCACCCGGGGTTCGCCTGCAGGCACGGCCGGAAGCGGATTGTCGGGAAGCCTGAAATCATCCTGCAGAGCGGCTCCGGCCTCCCCCTGCCCCATGAGGTAAACCGCTTCGACCACGTCCTGCCCGAGGTCGAGGGAGATGATGGCCTGATCGAGTATGGTGACGACCAGCATGTCGAGCCGCTGGCCGGGTGCCAGCGTGAGCGGGTCGAGGCCGGGCGGCCGCGGCGTCACGGGCTGGCCGTCCTCGGCGATGATCAGCACATCGACATTGCGGAGCTGCAGCGTGAGGGTGCGGCTGTTGCAGACATTGAGGAGCCGGAGCCGCGTGGGCTTGCTCCGCTCCACCGCATATTGAGGGCGGTAGGTGCCGTTCACGGTGAACCAGTTGCCGGGCCTGCCCCGCCCGATCGCCGCTTCGAGATTGCCGAAGGACTGGTCCATCTTGCCCTGGTCGTCGAGGATCCAGTCATCGAAGATGAGCGGTACATCGGCGAAGGCGACAGGCGGGTTCGCCTCTTCGACGATGAGCATGCCCGAGAGCCCCATGTCGCGCTGGCGCGAGGCATTGACCAGTGGCCCGAACCAGAAGGTGCCGGCATCAGGTGGCGTGAAGACGATATCCGTGGCGTTCGCGTCACCCGGCTGCACCGGCACGGTCATCATCTCATAGCCGCCGCGCACGCCGAACAGATGAAGCCAGATCTCTTCTTCCAGCTTGTTGTTGAAGCGGAGGCGATACTCCTGCCCCTGCTTTGCCCGCAGCACCGGCAGCTTGCCTTCGGTGCGGAAGAACCAGATATCGGTGGGCGCGATCTCGCGGCCCATGAGGAAGCGCTTGGTCTTTTCAGCGGAGAGGAAGGGGCCGGCCGGCGGAATAGGCAGTGCCTCCTCCGCCCTGACGCCGCGCGCCAACAGGCCAGCAGAAGCCATGGCTGCCATTACCCGCCGACGGTTGGGACGCCACCTTGTCATGATCGCCGAGCATAGTCTGATTCTCGGCTTTTTGTGGATGAGGCGTTGCGCCTACTCCTTGACGCCGTAGGTGTTGTCGGGACCCGGGAAGGCGCGCGTCCGCACATCCTCCGCATACATTCCGATGGCGCGGTCAATGGCTTCGCCGATCTTGCCGAATTCCTTCACGAAGCGGGCCACGCGCGGCGAGAGGCCGAGCATGTCTTCCATCACGAGGATTTGTCCGTCGCAGGAGGCAGACGCGCCGATGCCGATCGTGGGGATGGAAACCTGCTTGGTGATCTTCGCCGCCAGCGGTTCGGCAATCGCCTCCAGCACAACGGAGAAGGCGCCGGCTTCTGCCACCACGCGGGCGTCTTCCTCGATTGCCGCCCACTCCTCCACCTTGCGCCCCTGCGCCTTGAAGGCGCCCAGCACATTGATCGACTGCGGCGTGAGGCCCACATGCGCCATCACGGGGATGCCACGCTCGGTGAGGAAGCGGATCGTCTCCGCCATGCGCTTGCCGCCCTCGAGCTTGATGGCACCGCACTCGGTTTCCTTGACCACGCGGGCGGCATTGCGGAAGGCCTGTGCCGGGCTTTCCTCGTAGGAGCCGAAGGGCATGTCGACCACCACGAGCGATTTCCGGGCACCCCGCATGACGGCGCGGCCGTGCATGATCATCAGATCGAGCGGCACCGGCAAGGTCGATTCAAAGCCGTGCATCACCATGCCGAGGCTGTCGCCCACCAGCAGGAAATCCACATGCTTGTCGGCAATGGCGGCGGTGTGGGCGTGATAGGAGGTGAGCGCCACGATGGGCGCCCCGCCCTTGCGGGCGCGGATGTCGGGGGCGGTGGTGCGCTTCTGCGGCGTATGCTGGGACATGATCGTCAATACTTACCCCGCCAGGCGCGGCCCCGGCAAGGCGGCCCCAGCGAATTCGCCACAGTCGTTAATGGAGGGACTTACTGGGCGAAACTCGAGATATCGAGCACCGGCACGCCGATGATGGCGCCATGGAGCTGGGTCATCAGCGCATAGAGCGCCACGCCGAAGATCACCGACATGAAATTGTGGCCCTGTCGTTCCACGCTCGGTTCCCGCACCGTGAGGCGCGAAGCGAGGAAGGCATGCAGCAAGGCGGCAAAGGCAAGCCCGACGATGAAGGTGACGGTCCGCACCTCGCCATTGGCCATGACATGGCCCGCCGCCCAGAACAGCACGGCAATCGCCATGGGATAGCGCAGCGTGTTCCGCCACGAGCCGCGCGCAAGGAAGATGCCGACGAAGATGAAGGCGATCAGCGTGAAGAGGAAATTGGCGTGCCTGCCCCACTCCGGCGGAACATAGAAATCGCCGCCGCCGGCGTTCCGCATGGCCCAGATGCAGGCTGCCAGCAGCACGAGCGTGGCGATGCCGTACACCGCCCCATAGGCCTTGCCGAGAGCGCCCTTCGCTGCCGCCTTGGCGCGCGGAATGGCGGGGATGACGTGAACGGCAGTGAAGAGGATCAGGAGAACGATAAGGAGCAACATCAGACGACAGGAACCTGCAAGACATAAGGATGGAAGCCGAAGAGCAGAACGCCGTAGACCAGCGCTCCGCCGACGACTGCGGTGATATCAGACCTGAGGCGCGGTTCAAACACTGCCACCTTGCCGCGGGCCAGGCTGAAGACGATGTCGAAGAGCGCAATCGCAAGGAGCGATGCGAAGATCACCACAACCGACGTCTCGCCATTGGCGAGGAGATGGCCCACGGACCAGAAGGCCACGCCCAGCGACATGGGGTGCTTCACGAATTTCTTGATATAGCCCTTGCCATGCGAGGCAGCGATCAGGATGAAACCGATGAGAACGAGCAGCATGGTGGCGTGCTTGGCCCAGGGCGCAGGGTCATAGAGGTTCGCGGCGGTGGCGGGATCACGGTAGGCCATGATCAGCAGCACAAGGCCGATGAGGGTGATCACCGAGTAGAGCCCGCGCCATGGTCCTGGGCGGAATATTTCCTTCAGCTGGTCGCGCAGGCCCGGCAGCAACGTCGAGAACAGATGCGGTCCCACGAACAGAACCACGCCCAGCCACAACTTTCCCATCTCGTCCAACTCCATGAATTATGCGCAGATTTTGCCTCAAAAGCTTTGCCACGAAAATGGCACAACCCCTTTCGAATACTGCGACGGATCGCAATTACCACATGTACTCATCGGGGGGAGCGTGATAATGGGACATTCGATCACACGGGAACGTGAATCAAAGAACAATGTGATTTCAGGGGTTTAAGGACATGAAGCCAACACTTATCCTGGTGGGTGCCGACAAGGGCGGGGTCGGCAAGACCACGGTGTCGCGGGCACTTCTCGACTATTTTGCCCGCAAGAACATCTTGGCGCGCGCCTTCGACACGGAAAATCCGCGCGGTTCTCTGCATCGCTTCTATCCCTCCATCACCGAAATCGTGGACCTCGGAAACGTTGCGCACCAGATGCGCATCCTCGACACCATGGAAACGGCGAACGTGCCCGTGACCGTCGTCGACCTGAAGGCCGGCAACCTCTCCTACTCGCTCGATCTCTTCGAGCGCATCGGCGTTCTCGAAGCGGCCCGCAACGGCATGTTCAACCTCGGCCTCTTCCACGTGGTCGGACCCTCAATCGCCTCGCTCGATGAAATCGGCGAGATCGCGAAGTACCTGACCGGCATCGAATACGTCGTGGCGCGCAACTTCATCAACGAGACGAACTTCTTCGAGTGGGACGAAGCGACCTACCGCAAGTACTTCTCGCAGATCGCCAAGACGCAGGAAATCAACCTGCCGAAGCTCAACGAAATGGCCTACGAGCAGGTGGACGTGGCTGGCGTGACCTTCAAGGATTTCGTCGACAACCGCGCCGCCGACGGCAGCCAGGGCAAGTTCTCCTTCGTGCTGCGCGGCTACGTGCGCAAGTGGTGCGCCGAGATCGACAGCGAATTCCAGCACGTGAAGATGCTGCAGGATGTGCTGACGGGCGCCCGTTGACACCCTTCGCTTTCGTGACCTGAGAGGCAACCGACGTGGCGACAAGCCCCACGGTTCACGTCGTCTGTTCCGACCAGCACCGCAACGGCAAGACTTTGCTGGCGCGGGTGCTGGTGGATTTTCTTGTGCTCGACGGGCGCGATCCCTTCTGCATCGACACGGATGCGCCCGATGGGCCGCTGCGCTCGTTCTTTCCGGGGCGCACGGCGCTCGCCGACTTTGCCGCCATCCGCGGGCAGATGAAGCTGTTCGATACCATCCTTGCCTCGCCGGGCCGGGACTACGTGATCGATCTTCCGGCCCGCCACACCGAGCGATTTTTCCAGGCGGCCCGCGATCTCGACTTCTTCGCCGAGTGCAAGAAGACGGGCTACCGGGTTTTCGTCTTCTTCATCGTCGACAACAGCTTCACCTCGCTGAAGGCAGCCTATGCACTCCGCGAGGAAAAGGGCATCGATCTCTTCATTCCGGTGCGCAACATGATGGTGCGGAGCAACTGGCCGGAGAATGAAGGCGCACTCACCATTCCCTTCCTCGCAGCACCCATCGCATCCGCCATTTCAAACCGCCGCTTCTCGCTCCGCGAATTCGTGAACGGCGATCCGCAGGGCCTTGCGCCCGACATGGTGGTTCTGCTGCAGACCTTCCTCTATGAGGTGCTGAACAGCCTGAGCGGGCTCGAGCCTATGCGCGCGATCAGCGGCAAGGGCCCCCCGCCCCAACTGGACCAGGGCTGATCCCCATACCTCAACCCTGAACGCAGCGGCCATTCTTGTCGCGGAACATGCCGTCCGGACAATCCTGCTGATCACCCTGCACGTTGGGCCGCTTGCGCGGGATCAACTGCTGCAGGATCTCGGGATTGATCTGCGGGTTCAGGCGGCGGATCGGCGGCGGATCATTCGGGCTGAAATCACCGCCGTCATCCGGACCGTTCTGCGGCTGCGGACGGCGCAGGCGTTCACACTGCTGGCTGCGCTTGTTGTAGAAGAAGCCATCCGGGCAGCCCAGCGGAATGGCCGGCCGGCCGATGCGCTCGCAGCCACCTTCGCCATCCGGGCGCATGCCCTTCGGACACAGCGGCTCGTCAGGGATGTCGATGCAGCTGCCATCCTTGCCGCGCACGGTGCCTTCCGGACACTTGCGCTGGATGGTGATGCAACGGCCATCGGCATTGCGCTTCGTGCCTTGCGGGCAGATGTCGACGCAGCGGCCCTTGAAGGGCTCGGTGCCCTTGGCGCAGCCTTGGCGTTCCGGCACGCAACGGCCGTTGGCATCGCGCTTGGTGCCGAGCTTGCAGATGTCGACGCACTGGCCGTTCACCTCTTCCTGACCCTGGCGGCAGCCCTGGTCGACCGGCACGCAACGGCCATTCTCGTCACGCTCTTCATTGTCGGCGCAGACCGGCATGCACTGGCCACGGATACTCACGGTGCCCTGCGGACAGGTGCTTTCCGGCGGCTGGCAATTGCCGTTCTCGTCACGCTTGTAGTTGTAGGGGCATTCCGGATCGCGACAGCGGCCACGGATATCCGGGTACTGGCCATCGGGGCAGCGCTGCGGCACGCAATAGCCGTAGCGGTCGCGCTGGGTTCCGGGTTCGCAGACCGGTACGCAGCGGCCGTTCTCGTTGGTGAAGCCTTCGTCGCAGGTGGGCGGCGGCGGCACGCAACGGGTGGGATAGCGGATGTCGCGATAGGTTCCGGGAGGACACTGCGGCAGGCAGACCCACTTGTAAGTCACCGGCCATTCGCCCTGCGGCACGCATTTTCCGGTGCGCAGGTCACGCGTGTAGCCCTGATTGCATTCGCGGCCATAGGCGAAGGTGCAGCGGCCGTTTTCATCGCGATAGAAATTGTCCGGGCACTGGAATTCGCAGCGGCCCGTCTCGGAGGAATACTCCATGCCATCCGGGCAGCTGTCCTGATTGCGGATGCGGTCGTAGTCGGGAATGCAGCGGTCAGGATTGCGCAGGTCGCGCACGTAATTCTCGGGGCATTCCGGCAGCGGCACCTGGTCATAGCCTTCCGGGCAGCCATGCTGACAGGGTGGCAGGCAGAGGCCGGGAATGCCGGGATAACGGCTGTATCCCACTGGGCAATCGGGCAGGCAGTAGTCGTCATAGAGGTGGAAGCCGGAGGGGCATGTCGGCTGCCCTCCTCCGCAGGATGTGCCGCAGCAGCCGCAGGTCGGGCATCCACAGGACTGGCCCTGCTGGAGACAGACCTTCGCATCATCGGCAAAGGCCAACTGCGGTGGTGCAACAGTGACCGTGAACACAAGCCAAAGGCTCGCGAAAACAACTGCAAAGCGCGCTGTCTGCAACAGCGCCCGCCCAACGATGCCGACCATGCCTCAAGTCCTCCGGACCAAGGCCCCCGCGCCACGCTAACAGAGAAAAATCTGCGCCGGAAGTCCCTCCCTAACGAGCAGTGGAGAAAGATCGGCGGCGCTCACATCCTGTTGTAGTTGTCGACGAGCTGGTTGTAGTCGCGGATGAGGCGCGGCTGTGAGCCTTCGATCATCCAGCCTGCGCCGGGCTGGCTCAGCATCATCAGGTCGCCTTCGCTGAAGCCTTCCTTGTCGCGCACGCGGCGCATCAGGCCCTTGGCGGTGACCAGCACATCCTTGGCGCTGCTCAGGTAGAAGCTGTCGATCTTGCCTGCGCCCTCGCCGTCATTGAAGGCTTCGAGATCCTTCAGCGCCTGTTCGTATGCGGCGATCTGCTGCTGCACTTTTGGCAGGTCCATCTTCTTCATCTCGACATCGGTTTCGAGATGCATGAGCGTCTTCGCCTGCAGGAAGGTGTTCATGATGTGGTAGCGGGCCTTCTTGCCCTCCGTCTTCTCCACGTTGGCAAGCTCGGCCAACTGGCGCTCGTCACCGATCTTGGCGACGATGCCGCGAAGTGAGGCATCGGCCTTTCCGAATTCATCCCAGGCGGCCAGCAGCTTGGGGTGCATCTCCTTGCCCTTGGCGAACTTGTCGTCGCGGTAATTCTCCTGCTCGTAGTAATCGTCGGCATCCTTGAGCAGCGGCTCCAGCGCCTGCACCGCCTTCACGTAAGCCTCGCTGGCGGTCTCGATCTCCGGCTGGGCAGGCGCCACCGCCTTGGCATCGGAGACGCCCTTGGCGCAGTCACCGGTCTCGTAGATCGTGTAGAGGCCGAGCACATTGCGCGGCTTCTTCTTCATCTGGGCCTTGTCGCCGGCCCAATCGACATAGCGAGAGCGGGACTCGTAGGCGCGGTCGGAGAGGCGGTTGATGCAGGCGATGGCCGCCTGAAGCTTCTGCCCCACGGCGGCATCCGGATCATTGGTGGTTTGCGCTCCCGCCGGCATGGCAAGGAGCAGCAGCGAAACGCTCGCGGACAAGAACAACGAAGAACGGGAAAGCGGAACGATCGGGCGCATTGTCACCTCTGCCGGAACCTGCGGTTACGTGATCGCCCCTCGCCGTCAGACTATGGCCGTTTCCCGGGCTTGGCAAGCCAAGCGCGGACTTACTCCCACTCGATGGTGCCGGGCGGCTTCGACGTAACGTCGTAGACCACGCGGGAAACACCCTTCACCTCGTTGATGATGCGGGTGGCGGTGCGGCCAAGGAAGCCCATATCGAAGGGATAGAAATCCGCCGTCATGCCATCGACGGATGTGACGGCGCGGAGTGCCAGCACCCGGTCATAGGTGCGGCCGTCGCCCATCACGCCCACGGTCTGCACCGGCAGCAGCACGGCGAAGGCCTGCCAAATCACGTCGTAGAGTCCCGCCTTGCGGATCTCGTCGAGATAGATGGCATCCGCCTTGCGCAGGATGTCGAGTTTCTCGCGGGTGACGCCACCCGGCAGGCGGATCGCGAGGCCGGGCCCCGGGAAGGGATGGCGGCCCACGAATTTGTGAGGCAGGCCAAGCTCATACCCGAGCTTCCGCACCTCATCCTTGAACAGCTCGCGGAGCGGCTCCACGAGCTTCATGTTCATGCGTGCGGGCAAGCCACCGACATTGTGGTGCGACTTGATGGTGACGGAGGGGCCACCGGTGAAGGAGACGCTTTCGATCACGTCCGGATAGAGCGTGCCCTGCGCAAGGAAGTCAGCCCCGCCCAGCTTCTTTGCCTCGCGCTCGAAGACATCGATGAAGAGCTTGCCGATGGTCTTGCGCTTCTTCTCCGGGTCCATCTCGCCTTCCAGCGCCGAGATGAACTCGTCGCTCGCATCCACGAGGACAAGGCGCAGATTGTAGTGCTCACGGAACATGGCGACGACATCCGCCGCCTCGTTCTGGCGCATCAGGCCGTGGTCCACGAGAACGCAGGTGAGCTGGTCGCCCACCGCCTCGTGAATGAGGAGTGCGGCGACCGAGGAGTCGACGCCGCCCGAGAGGCCGCAGAGCACCCTGCCCTTGCCCACCTGGGTGCGGATGCGCTCGATCGCTTCCTGGCGGAAGGCGGCCATGGTCCAGTCGCCCTTGCAACCGGCGATGTTGACCACGAAGTTGCGGATGAGCTTGGCGCCATCGGGCGTGTGCACCACTTCCGGATGGAACATGGTGGTGTAGATGCGGCGGGCCTCGTCCGAAGCGATGGCGAAGGGCGCATTCTCGGAAACGGCCTTCACGGTGAAACCGGCGGGGAGCTTGGTCACCCGGTCGCCGTGGCTCATCCACACGGGGTGGCGCTCGCCCACCTTCCAGAGGCCCTCGAACAGGGCGCTTTCGGATTTCACCTCGATATCGGCGCGGCCGAATTCGGCGGCATGGCCCCCCTCCACGACGCCGCCCAGCTGCACGGCGGTGGTCTGCTGGCCGTAGCAGATGGCGAGAATGGGAAGGCCTGAATCGAACACCACCTTGGGGGCGCGGGGCGAGCCGTCACGGGTGACGGAATCCGGTCCGCCCGAGAGGATCACCGCCTTGGGCTTCATGCGGTGGAAGGCAGCTTCGGCGCTCTGGAACGGGATGATTTCGGAGTAGACGCCCATTTCGCGCACCCGCCTGCCGATGAGCTGGGTGACCTGGGAACCGAAGTCGATGATGAGGATCTGGTCGTGCTGGGCTGTCATGCGGGGCGGATAAGGCAAGCCGCCGGAGTCTGCAAGTCCGGTCTCACAGGCTTGCGGCCACGTCCCACAGGAGTTTCACGTTGAGGGCGATGATGATGGCGGCGATCACCGCCGATACCGCCGTAAGCCACCCCGGCGAGGCCAAGGGCCCCATCTTGGCCCGGTCGCGGGTGAACATGACCAGCGGCACGATAGCGAAGGGAAGCTGGAAGGCGAGGATCACCTGGCTGAGGATCAGGAGCATGCCCGTGCCCTCTGCCCCGTAATAGAGGGTGACCAGCGCCGCCGGGACAATGGCCACCATGCGGGTGATGAGTCGGCGGAGCCAGGCCGGCAGGCGGAACTGCAGGAAGCCTTCCATGACGATCTGGCCCGCGAGCGTGGCTGTGACGGTGGAACTGAGGCCGCAGCAGAGGAGTGCGATGGCAAAGAGCTTGGGGGCCAGCAGCGAGCCCACCAGCGGCTCCAGCATGCCGTGGGCCTGGGTCAGGTCGCCCACGTTCACGTGACCCGCCTTGTGGAAGGTGGCCGCCGCGAGGATCAGGATCGAGGCATTGACCAGCAGCGCCAGCATCAGCGCCACCGTGCTGTCGAGCGTGGCGAAAGTGAGCGCCTGACGCTTCTCCGCGTCGCTCTTGCCGAAGGCGCGGGTCTGCACGATGCCGGAATGGAGGTAGAGGTTGTGCGGCATGACGGTGGCACCGATGATGCCGAGCGCGAGATAGAGCATGTCCGGATTGCGCACGATCTCGGTGGTGGGGGCAAAGCCGCGGATCACCGCACCCCACTCCGGATCGGCAAGCGCGATCTGCACGAAGAAGCAGGCGAAGATGACGCCGAGCAGGCCCACGATGAAGGCCTCCACATAGCGGAAGCCGAGGCGCTGCAGGAGCAGTACGAGGAACACATCGAGCGCCGTGATGATCACGCCGAGTTCGAGCGGAATGCCGAACAGCAGGTTGAGGCCGATGGCCGTGCCCACCACCTCGGCAATGTCGGTGGCGATGATCGCCACCTCGGCAAAGATCCAGAGGATGAAGGAGACGGGCCGCGGGAAGGCATCGCGGCAGGCCTGCGCCAGGTCGCGGCCCGTGCCCACGGCAAGGCGGGCGCAGAGCGATTGCAGGATGATCGCCATGATGTTCGACATGAGCGCCACGACGAGCAGCGTATAGCCGAAGCTGGCGCCACCGGCGATCGACGTGGCCCAGTTGCCCGGGTCCATGTAGCCCACGGAAACGAGATAGCCCGGACCGATGAAGGCCAGCGCGCGGCGGAACCAGTTGCCCTGGTTGCGCACGGGAATGCTGCGGAAGACGTCGGAGAGCGACGGCTCTCCCCGGCCATGCAGCCAGCCCTTCGATACTCCGTTGTCGGTCGCGTCCGTCATGAATTTAGCCTGTGCTAAACATGGAATTTAGCATTGGCTAAACCTGAGTCAATGGGCTAGATTCAGGACCGTGATGTCCAAGACCCGCACCAGCAAGGCCCGGTTGCAATCGGCTGCCTTCCGCCGCACCCGTTCCGATCATTCGAAGGAACTGGCGGAGGATTACGTCGAGCTGATCGCCGACCTGATCGACGAGCGCGGCTCGGCCCGCGGCACCGATGTGGCGCTGCGCCTCGGCGTGGCCAACGCCACCGTGGTGAAGATGCTGAAGCGGCTGCAGGACATGGAACTCGTCACCCAGGAGCCTTACCGCCCCATCACGCTCACCGGCGAAGGCTGGTTGCTTGCTGAAACGGGCCGGAAGAAGCACCAGATCGTGGAGCGTTTCCTGCTCGCCCTCGGCGTGGGCGAGGAGACGGCGCGGATCGACTCCGAAGGGATCGAGCACCACGTGAGCGACGAGACGCTGCGGGCCATGGGCCGCTTTCTCGCCCGCCAGATTTCCTGAGACCAAGAGGATTGAACGATGCGCACGATGTTTGTGATTGCGTTGCTGTTGGCCGCCCACCCTGCCCTTGCCGCTGAGGCGTCGCTGAACTTCGACACGGCGAAGCTTTGCCAATGGCAGCATGACAACAACTCCATGGACGTTGCGGAATGCACGGCGATGGAAACGGCGGCCGAAAAGGACATGCCCGCTCTCGAAGCCAAGGCCGACGCCAAGCGCAAGGACGAATGCACCGCAGAAGCGCAGAACTATTCGGGTGACTCCGGCTTTGCGAGCTATACCGTGTACACGAGCTGCCTCAAGAGCGGCCCCGGCGGACTTTGATCAGTTGCGCGCGGGCCTGCCGTTCAGCACCAGCATGAGGGCGAGGCCCGCATACATGAAGGCCTCGCGCCAGAGGATCGGCAGGTAGCCGTCCCACAGCGATTCCGCTTCGCCGAAGAGGAATGCCGTGATCGCCGCGTTGCGGGGCGAAGTGAAGCCGCCAGCGGCTGCAATGAACAGCACCTTGATGCCGTAGCTCAAGCCTGCCCCGAAGCTCATGTTGCCAATGTAGATGAGGGTGAGGAGCCCGCCTGTCATGGCGAGAAGGCCTGAGGCAAAGGCGGTGAAAGACACGACCCGCTCCACATTGGTGCCGAGCAGTGCTGCCGCGACCGGCTCCTCCGCCACGGCACGGATGGAGCGGCCAGCCGATGTGGATCGCAACACGTATTCGCTGCAGGCCAGCAGCGCCAGCATGGCGATGATGTTGATCACCTGGATCAGTGATACCTGCGCCCCCATGCCGAGCTGGAAGGTGGTGGCGGAGAGCGGCGGCAGCCAGTTGTCACGGCCCTCGGCACCGATATGCACGCCCTCCATCAGCACGATGGCGATGGCGAGCGTCGTCACGATCATGGCATTGGGCGAGCGCTGGGCGAAGCGCGGCACGACGACGAAGGCGAAGGCGGCGAGCACCGCCGCCGAGAGCACCACCGACGACAGCAACCCGAAGAGGATCGACGACGCAAAGGTGAAGATGAGCGCGTTGTATCCAAGTTTGGTGCCCATCACCAGCACCTGCCCCGAGAAGGCGAACAGCGACCCGTGCGCGAGATTGGGCCGCGGCACAACCTGGAACAGCAGCACGTAGCTGTAGGCCAGAAGGGCATAGACCATTCCGTTGTGCAGTCCGCCGACCAGGATCTGATAGAGATAGCTCACGTTTTCCGCCGCCTGCCCTTGCTCCCCCAGCGCATTCCGGATTTAACTCGGCCCATGCGCAGCATCACGTCTTTTCTTGTCCTGCTTGTCACCCTCATGGGCGTCGCAGCCTGCACCGACACGGCCCGCACAAGCTATCTCGATCTTCAGGGCCGGGTCTTCATCTTCAACCCCAGGCTGGCGACGGCAACCTATGTGGTGACGCTCACCGTGCGCAAGGAGCCGCCCGCGGGCTCGAAGGCCGTGGCTGTCTTCGACAATCCCGCCGGTGGTGACCCTCTCACCTCGGAGCAGAAGGTGCGCGCCGGCCAGACCCGCGTCGATTTCGAGAGCGATCCCCTGCAATGCGTGGCCAAGGGCAAGACCTATCACTTCACCGTCACGCTCTACGATGCCGACGGCAAGGAACTGCAAGTGGTGAAGTCGGAGATCACCTCGACGCTCGACCAGTCGATCCTGCCGCCTGCGCCCCTCGTGGTGGGTCCCGCCTATGACAAGAACCCGGCGCTCGACGACACCACCGCGAAGGACGCGCTCCGCGCCCGCGAGAAGTGCCCGGCATGAGGTGACGCGTCAGATGCGGCGGAACAGCGCGACGAAGAAGCCGTCGGTCTTGTGCTGGCGCGGGGTGAGCAGCAGCGTGTCGGTGGTCTTGTCAGCCGAAACGGGTGGCTTTCCACCGAGCGACGATGCGGTCCAGGCTTCGGCTGTCGGGATCAGGCGATAGTCCTTGTGCTGACCCAGGAACCACGCGACCTGATCGGTGTTCTCTTCAGGCAGCAGCGAGCAGGTGAAATAGGCGAGCCTGCCACCCTTCTTCACCAGCGCCGCGGCACGGGTGAGCACATCGCGCTGCTCCTTCACGCGGACGACAAGGGACTTTTCGGTGAGGCGCCACTTGGCGTCCGGCTTCCGCCGCCATGTGCCCGTGCCAGTGCAGGGTGCATCGACGACGACGCAGTCGAATCCGCCACCCTGTGAGAGCTTGTCGCCCTCCTCCGCCGCCAGCACGTCGATGTTGCTGGCGCCGCTCCGGCCGATGCGCTCGAAGATGGGGCGCAGGCGATGGCGGTCGCGGTCATGGGCGACGATGCGGCCCTCGTTCTGCATGAGGGCGGCGAGCGCCAGCGTCTTGCCGCCGGCACCTGCACAGATGTCGGCGACACGCTCCCCGGGCTTCACACCCGTGAGTGCAGCGGCGATCTGCGAGGCCGCATCCTGCACCTCGAACCAGCCCATGCCATGGGCGGGCTCGGCCTCGACCGAGACATGCTTCTGGTCCGGGCCGGGTGCTGCAATGCGGACAGCGGTGGGCGAGATCGGTCCGGCAACAGGCGAGAAGCGCTCCAGCGCGGCCAGCAGCTTCTCCCGGTCCGCTTTCAGCGTGTTGACGCGCAAGTCGATGGGCGCACGCTCGGCCAATGCTGCACCTTCAAGCGCAGCATCATCACCAAATACGCGGGTGAGCGAGGCCGTCAGCCACTGCGGAAAATCGCCAGCGACGTGCGGTGGCGCATCAATGCCCTTCTTGTCCAGCGCAGCGGTCTCTGCAGGCGACAGGGCCTTGGGCCCGTGCTCGCCATCGGCCAGTGCCGCGATGTCGGCGGAGGTCATGCCCCAGACATTGACCAGCGTCGCCAGCACCAGCCCGCGCGGTGCGTCACTGCCCATGCGGTGGGCGGCACTCGCCCGGTGCCGGAGCGTGTCATAGACCAGCGTGCCGATGGCATGTCGGTCCCCTGCCCCGGCAAAGCGGTGGCCGCGGCCCCAATCCCGCAGCGCGTCGGACGCCGGGCGGTGACGCTCTGCAATCTCGGTGATGATTTCGATGGCGGCAGAAACGCGCCCCGGAAGTCTCATGGCTCAGCCCGTCACATAAAAGCGGATGGCGAACCACGCCCACAGCGCGGCCATCGCCGCCACCGACGCAAGGAAGAACATCATCCGCCGCACCACGTTGTTGCTGGTCACATGCTCAATCGAATGGGCAATGCGGGCGGCGAGAAAGACGAAAGCGATCACCACGGCCACTGCATCCGACAGACCGGTGGCCAAATAGAAGGCCACCGCCGCCATGAACAGCGCCGGCACCTGGAACTGGTTATCGAAATTGTTGCCGAACTGGCGCACGGGCTCGGGCCATGCGGCGTTGTTGAGCGCGATCTTGCGCAAGGTGGTCTCGCCGCCCATCACGGCGCGAATGCGCGCCCGCAAGGTGAAAACGCCGACAACGATCGTGAGAATGACCTGGCCGAGAACCGGAAGGACCAGCCAGTGCTGAGACGCCATCAACCGATCCTCTGGTAGTTCGGCGCCTCGCGGGTGATCATGATGTCGTGGGCGTGGCTCTCGCGGAGGCCCGCACCGGTGATGCGCACGAACTGCACCTTCTCCTGCAGTTCCTTGATGGTCGCCGCACCCACATAGCCCATGGAGGCGCGCAGGCCGCCCACAAGCTGGTGCAGCACAGCGCCGACGGGGCCCTTGTAGGGCACCTGGCCTTCGATGCCTTCCGGCACCAGCTTCAGCGAATTGCCCACGTCCTGCTGGAAGTAGCGGTCGGCCGAGCCGCGCGCCATGGCGCCCACCGAGCCCATGCCGCGATAGGATTTGTAGGAGCGGCCGTTGTAGAGGAAGACCTCGCCCGGGCTTTCGTCCGTGCCGGCCAGCAGCGAGCCGATCATCGCCACGTTTGCGCCCGCAGCGAGCGCCTTCGCCATGTCGCCCGAAAGCTTGATGCCGCCGTCGGCGATCACGGGAACGCCCTGCTTGGCGCCCTCCTCCGCACATTCGACGATGGCCGAGAACTGCGGTACGCCCACACCGGCGACGACGCGCGTGGTGCAGATGGAGCCGGGGCCGATGCCCACCTTCACCGCATCAGCACCTGCATCGATCAGCGCCTTCACCGCTTCCGCAGTGGCGACGTTGCCGCCGATGATCTGCACCTTGTTTGAGAGCTTCTTCACCAGCGTGACCTGCTTGAGCACGTTGATGGAATGGCCGTGCGCCGTATCGACGATCAGAACGTCAACGCCCGCATCGATCAGGCGCTCGGCGCGCTCGCGGCCGGCGTCACCTATGCCGGTCGCAGCAGCAACGAGCAGACGCTCCTTGTCATCCTTGGCAGCGAGCGGATGGTCAGCAGCCTTCTCCATGTCGTTCACGGTGATGAGGCCCACGCAATGGCCGTTCTCGTCGGTGACGAGCAGCTTCTCGATGCGGTGCTTGTGGAGAAGACGCTTCGCTTCCTCGCGCTCCACGCCTTCGCGCACGGTCACGATCTGGCGCGTCATCAGGTCGGCGACCTTGGCGTTCATGTCGGTGGCGAAGCGGACGTCACGGTTGGTGATGATGCCGACGAGCTTGCCCTTCTCGTCAACAACCGGAATGCCCGAGATCTTGCGCTGCTGCTTGATGGCGAGAAGTTCGCCGATGGTGGCATTGGGGGAAATGGTGATCGGGTTCACCACCATGCCGCTCTCGAAGCGCTTCACCTGGCGCACGTGATCGGCCTGCGTTGCGGGATCAAGGTTCTTGTGAATGACGCCGAGCCCGCCCGCCTGCGCCATGGCAATCGCCATCGCCGCTTCCGTTACCGTGTCCATGGCGGCGGACATCACCGGGACCGAGAGCGAGATGGCCTTGGTGAGCTGTGTCCGGGTCGAAACATCCGCCGGCAAAACGCTGGAGGCACCGGGCTTCATCAGCACGTCGTCGAAGGCGAGATATTCGGGAAATGAACGGGGAGCGACGGGCATCGGCCAACCTCGGGAAAAAACAGCGGGATTCGGTGAGTTGGCGGCTGCCCTTAACACCCGGATGGCAAGGCGGGCAAGGGGCGACATCGCCTCCCCTCAAGTGCCTCAATTCCGGGCAGATTCCGGCGCCCTCCTCAGCCCCGGAAACCCAGCGCCAGCACGAAGAGTTCGGCCGAGTCATCCCGGCTCGACATGGGCTTCACGTGCTTCACCTGGGCGAAATCAAGCTTCAACTGCTTGAGGAGCTCGCCCTCGGTGCCGCCACGCAGCACCTTGGCGAGATACGTGCCGCCCGGCTTCAGCACATCACGTGCAAACATGTGGGCCGCTTCGGCGAGCCCCATGATCTGGATGTGATCGGTCTGGCGGTGACCTGTCGCGTGGGCCGCCATGTCGGAGATCACGCAATCCGCCTTCTCGCCGCCGAGTGCGTCGATGAGGAGTGCCGGCGCATCGTCCTCGAGAAAATCCTTCTTGAAGATGGTCACGCCCGGAAGTTCGTCCATGCCGTGCATGTCGATGGCGATCACCTTTCCCTTGCCATCCAGCGATTTCACGCGGGCCGCCGCAACCTGGCTCCATCCGCCCGGTGCCGCACCAAGGTCGACCACGCGGCCACCCGGCTTGAGGAAGTGATACTTGTCGTCGATCTCGATCAGCTTGAAGGCAGCACGGCTGCGATAGCCGAGCTTGCGCGCCTCATGCACGTAAGGGTCATTGAGCTGGCGCTCGAGCCAGGCCTTCTGCGACTGGGTGCGGTTCTTGCCGGTCTTCACCCGCACCTTGAGGCGCCCACCACCCAGCTTCTCGCGGTTTCCGGGGCGGCTCATGTGCGCTTCCCCAGATGGCCGTCGGCGCGCATCATCTGGGCGAGGATGCCCTCGCGCAGGCCGCGGTCGGCGACACGGATGCGCTGGCCCGGAAAGGCGGCGCGGATTTCATCGAGGATGGCGCAGCCCGCCAGCACGAGATCGGCACGCTCGCGGCCGATGCAGCCATTGGCGGCGCGGTCCTCATAATTGAGGCCGCGCAGATGAAGCGTCACCTTCTCGGCTTCGTCGCTCATCAGCCAGCAGCCATCGACGCGAGAGCGGTCGTAGTGACGCAAGCCAAGGTGGACGCCGGCAATGGTCGTCACCGTGCCCGAGGTGCCCAACAGATGATCGGGGCCACTGCCGCCATCAGGCAATTCCTGCACTTCGGCCACGAAGGGCTGCATCAGTTGGCGCACGTCGGCGCGCATGGCGTCGTATTTTTCAGGATGCACATCCCGTCCGCCACCGTGGCGCTCGGAGAGCGTGACCACGCCGGCGGCAAGCGAAATCCAGGCCATCACGTCCGCGCCCGTTTCGGAGCGGCGCACCCACATGACTTCGGTGGAGCCGCCGCCGATATCGAAGACCACGGCGGTTTGGGCATCGGAGGCCAGCAGCGGCTCGGCGCCCGCAGCGGCGAGATGGGCCTCGGTCTCCCGGTCGATGATTTCCAATTCGAGGCCGGTTTCCTCCGCCACCCGGGCAATGAATTCTGCACCATTGGCGGAGAGGCGGCAGGCCTCTGTCGCCACCAGCCGCTGGCGGGCGACCCGGTGCCATTTCAGCTTGTTGGAGCAGACGCGCAGCGCTTCGATGGTGCGCTCCATGGCGGCATCGTTGAGGCGGCCGTGACGGCCCAGCCCCTCGCCCAGGCGGACGATGCGGGAAAAGGCATCCACGACCTTGAAGCCGCTGGCGCTGGGGCTTGCCACCAGCAGGCGGCAATTGTTGGTTCCGAGGTCGAGCGCACCATAGGTGAGCTCGTCACCCCTGGTTTGGGCTTGTCCCCCGCGTTCACGGCGCTGGCCAGCAGGCGGACTTCGCCCGTGGTGGCCGGCCTGACCGCCCCGGGATGGCCCCGAATTGGCTGTCGCGTCCACGTTATACCTTCCGGACCGGGGGGCACCTCGACGGCACGTAAAGCCGGAGAACGCCCATGGTCTCAAACTGTTGCGTTGGGCCACACCTTACCAGCTTTGCCCAAAGCGTAAAGAAAATCTGAAGAAACTCGTGGCAGAACCGTGACAGCGTTAACTCCGAATTGAGGTGTTGCTGCCAAAAAAAGCAGCTGGGGTACGGTGATTATGCGTGGTTTTGGAAAGAGTTGGTTCAGGGAAGGCTCACTCCTCGCCGAGTTCGGCGAGAGCATGGGCCAGGGCGTGCGGCAGCAGAAGCAGGCCCTTGCCCTCAACGCCGCCAAGGTCGATGCCGAACTCGCCTCCAAGGCCAAGTCCGAATTCATCGCCAACATGAGCCATGAACTGCGCACCCCCCTCAACGCCATCATCGGCTTTTCCGACATGCTCGCCACAAAGACCGTGACGGGCGAGGAAAAGGTCATCCAATATTCCGCCTACATCAAGCAGGCAGCCGAACATCTGCTCGCACTCATCAACGGCATTCTCGACGTTTCCAAAATCCAGGCCGGCAAGCTCTCGGTTGACCCCGAACCGATTTCGCTCGCCCATGTCATCGACTCCTGCCTGCTCATCACCGATGCCAAGGCCAAAGAGAAGAACATCACCGTCGACAGCGTCGTGCCCGAGAAGATGCCGATGCTGCTGGCCGATCCCCTGCGCCTGAAGCAGATCATCATCAACCTGCTCGGCAACGCCGTGAAGTTCACGCCCGAGTGGGGCAAGGTGCGCCTCGAGGCGGCCGTGCACACCACCGGCATGGCAACGATCAGCGTGAGCGACACGGGCCCCGGCATGGACGCCGAGGAAATCGACACCGCCATGAGCCCCTTCGGCCAGGTCGACTCCGGCTTCAACAAGAAGCACGAAGGTACGGGCCTCGGCCTTCCCATCGCACTCGCACTCGCGCGTCTCCATGGCGGCGACCTGCAGATCCATTCCACCAAGGGCGTGGGCACCCGCGTCAGTGTTTTCATTCCGCTGGCGGCAGCGGCTCCTGTCGCTCCGCCGCCCACGGGCACCCACCTCCACCAGGAGCCGCGTAGATTGTCATGACACCACCCAACAAATCTGCCGCCCTGCCCTCCTTCCCGGAAGCACGCCCCGCGCCGCCCCCGATGATGGAGCCGTCGCCCGCCGAACGCATGGGCCGCATCGTCGCCGTGACGGGCGGCCACGCCGTCGTTCTGCTCGACAGCCATGAAGGCGTGTTTGCGAACTCGCTGAAGGGCCCCGAAATCGGCACGCTGCTCAAGGCCGACACGCAGCATGCGATCACCCTTGCGCTTGTCTCCGCGCTGTCATCGCCAATGCCGTCGCAAGGCGGCCAGGAGCGCGAAATGCGCATCGTCGAAGTGGAATTCATCGGCGAACTGCCGAAGGGTCCCGACGGCATGCCGCGCACCTTCCGCCGCGGCGTTTCAAATTATCCCTCTCTGGGTGATGCGGTCTATCGCGCCAACCGCTCCGAACTCGCCATGGCCTATGCCTGCGATACGGAAAGCTCGGTGCGCGTGGGCCACATCCAGCAGGACCCGACCATCCCCGCGATGATCAAGGTCGACGACATGCTGGGCAAGCACTTCTCCGTGCTGGGCACCACCGGCACCGGCAAGTCCTGCACCGTAGCGCTGATCCTGCGCCGCATCCTCGAAAAGAACCCGCAGGCCCACATCCTGCTCCTCGACGTGCACCGCGAATATGCCCAGTCATTCCAGGGCATCTCGGAAGTGATCACGCCCGACAACATGTCGCTGCCCTTCTGGCTCCTCAACTTCGACGAGGCGGTCGAAATCCTCATCGGTTCGCAGCCCAATCGCGATGCCGACGTGGAAATCCTGCGCGAGCTCATTCCGCAGGCGAAGATCCGCTACATGAACAACCAGCGCCGCGACAAGACGAACACCAAGGCGCTGCTCGACAACCAGTCGATCGGTGTCGACACGCCCATTCCGTTCCGTACCTCGGACCTCGTGGGCGTTCTCGAAGAATGCATCGGCAAGCTCGATCTGCGCGGCGAGCTCGCGCCCTACAAGCGCCTCAAGGCGAAGCTCGAGTCGATCAGCCGCGACCCGCGCTACAGCTTCATGTTCGGCTCGTTGACCGTGCAGGACAACATGGCCCAGGTGCTCTCGCGCATCTTCCGCGTGCCGGTGAACGGCAAGCCCATCGCCATTCTCGAGCTCGGCGGCCTGCCCTCCGAAATCATCAACGTCGTCGTCTCGGTGCTTGCCCGCCTCGCCTTCGATTTCGGCGTGTGGAGTGCGGGCCGCGTGCCCATCACCTTCGTCTGCGAAGAGGCGCACCGCTACGTGCCCAACGACAAGACGCTGGGCTTCGAACCTACCAAGCGCGCCATCTCGAAGATCGCCAAGGAAGGCCGCAAGTACGGCGTGTCGCTGTGCATCGTGACGCAGCGCCCGGCGGAACTCGATCCCACCATTCTCTCCCAGTGCAACACCATCTTCTCGCTCCGCCTCACCAACGAGAAGGACCAGGACATCCTGAAGGCCGGCATCTCGGATGCCGCTGCCTCGCTCCTCGAATTCATGCCGACCATGGGCACGGGCGAAGCCATCACCTTCGGCGAAGGCGTGGCGCTGCCCACACGCATCAAGTTCGACATGCTGCCGGCGAACGAGCTGCCCCGCTCCAACACCGCGAGCTTCACCAAGAACTGGGCGCAGGACGTGCCCGACGACGGCTTCCTGCAGGAGATCGTGCACCGCTGGCGGGCCCAGACCTACAATCCCGATGCCACGGGCTACACCGCCGATCCGGCCGCGGCCCAGGCCGCTGCTGCTGCTGCCGCGGCGGCTGCCCCTGCGCCGCAGACTGCGGCCAGCCAGCAATTGGCGCAGCGGCTTGCACCGCGGGCACCCAACACCGGATTCGGCCAGGCCGCCCCTCCGCCACCCCCGCCGCCGCAGCCGGGTCAGCCCTCGCTCCGCCGCACGCAGCCCGTGCAGCCGGCCCAGCCGGGTGGCCCCGTGCCCACGTCTCAGCAGAATTTGGCAAGCCTTCTCAAGCAGTTCCGCACCTGAGCTGAGAGCGCGCTTGAGCCGCCGTCAGCCGGCTTCAATCTCGAAGGTTTGAGGTCGCGAACACCCTTGCCAGAGCGCCCGGGCGCGGCTATCAGGCGCTCACCAACGCAAGGCGTTTCCCGCCTCTGCCGCTTGGGGGATCGTCTAACGGTAGGACCGCGAACTCTGACTCCGCTAGTCTAGGTTCAAATCCTAGTCCCCCAGCCAACTTCCAGACCCTTCTAAGATTTGCGTGATTTCGCACTTCAGCTGTGCCGACCCGCTTTATCATGACGTTCCCGTTGAGCAAGCTCCGCTAATGCCGCCGCCGAGAATTACCTTGGCACCTTTCTTCGAGTCGCCCAGGCGCAAGCATGAGCGCTCAACGTCGACCTCACTCCATTTGAGGTTCGTGATTTCACTTTTAAGGACTCCGGAGAGATTCAGCGGGCGCAGAATGACCAACGCCAGTCTGTTGCCCCCTGGCCTCGACGGTGCGTATTGCGTCGCCAAACACCTTGAGTTCTGCACCGCATCTCCCTCCTTTGGAAAGCCTCCGATCATCGCGGCTTTGCAGAAAGACCCAGCACCTTGCGCATATGGGCGAGGATGAGTGACTGCCCTCTGGCGCCGGTTTCGGCGCTCGCCGTCTCGGCCGACTTCACGTACCAGCGCTCAGGCGAGTAGCTCTCCATGTCCACGGCCTCCGGACACATGGCCATCATAAGGGAGGTCTCGCCTTCGCCCGCATGATCGAAGGGGTAGTGCGAGATCGTGTCCGCCGTCATCAATGGATGAATGCGGATCCAGTTGAAGGGGTCGGAGTGCGCGGCCTGCTTTGCATAATAGTCGGCCATGGCGTTGTCGCCCCACCAGCCTTCACCGCGCGTCTTCTCGAGGAAGGCGAAAATCGCTTGGCGCGCCCCGAACTTGAAGGCGAGGTCGGTGGGCATGCCCACGGTGAAGTTCTCGGTCTGGTGATGAATGAAAGCGTGGATGTTGCGGAAGCCCACACGCAGTAGGCCGGTGAACAGCTCGCGCGCGAAGGGATGGAGCGCACCCGAGTCCACCTGAACCGAGCCCAGCCCTTCCGGCTTCTCCACCGCATAGCTTGCCGCGCCATAATAGAAGGGTGGCAGGATCACGATTTCCGCTTCCTTCTCGAGAAGATCGAGGGCGCGCGTCACCGCCAGCGTGTCCATGCCGACTGCCAGATGCTCGCCATGATATTCGAGAACGCCGAGCGGCAGCACGACCGGCGTGTTGGCGGCAATCGCCGCGCGGATCTGGTGCGGGAACATCATTTCATAGCGCACGGTTGCACCTCCTGAAGAACCACTCGACGTGTCCGAAAACCTGTCTTAGTCTCCGTCGCCTGCACGCGGACCGCAAGAGCCCAGGCGCAGGAAGAGGGAGGGGAGCTTGGCGTCCGTCGAAATCAGGAATGCACGAAAGACCTATGGCGACCTGGAGGTGATCCACGGCGTCACCGTTCCGATTTCCGATGGCGAGTTCGTGGCGCTCGTGGGTCCCTCGGGCTGCGGCAAGTCCACGCTGCTCCGCATGATTGCCGGGCTCGAAGACATCACCGGGGGCGAGATCCGCATCGGCGACCGGGTGGTGAACGGCCTTCCGCCCAAGGACCGCGACATCGCCATGGTGTTCCAGACCTATGCGCTCTATCCCCACAAGACCGTGGCGGAAAACATGGGCTTTGCCCTCAAGCTCCGCAACACGCCGAAGCCCGAGATCGAGGAGCGGGTGAAGCGGGCGGCGGAAATCCTCGACCTCATTCCCTATCTCAACCGCTATCCCCGCCAGCTTTCGGGCGGCCAGCGCCAGCGCGTCGCCATGGGCCGCGCCATCGTGCGTGCACCGCAGGTGTTCCTGTTCGACGAGCCGCTGTCCAACCTCGATGCCAAGCTCCGCGTGCAGATGCGCGCCGAGATCAAGGAATTGCACCAGCGCCTGAAGACGACCACCGTCTACGTCACCCATGATCAGGTGGAGGCGATGACCATGGCCGACAAGATCGTCGTGCTCCATGATGGCGTGATCGAGCAGATGGGCTCGCCGCTCGATCTCTACGACAAGCCCGCCAACCTCTTCGTTGCTGGCTTCATCGGCTCGCCTGCCATGAACATGTTCAAGGGCGTGATCCGGGCTGGGGCCAAGCCGCACTTCGAAACGGCGGAAGGCATTTGCCTGCCGCTTGCTTCTGCACCTGCGGAAAGCGATGGCCGTGCCGCCGTCTATGGCATCCGCCCGGAGCATCTTTCGATCGGTGGCGATCTCGCATTCCCGGTCACCGTCGTCGAGCCCACGGGTGCCGAGACGCAAGTCGTCGCGCGCCTCGGCAACGAGAAGATCGTCGGCGTTTTCCGCGAGCGTGCCACCGTGAAGCCGGGGGAGATGTTCCCCATGTCGCCCACTCTTTCATCGGTGCATCTCTTCGATGCAGAGAGCGGCCAGCGCCTGACATGATGCTGCGACGCACATGCTGCGACGCAAGACAAGTTCTCCCCGAATTCTCCCCGAAATTGCCATCTGCTTGCGTTGACTTTGCTTTTGCCTGTTGCATAGTCGGGCGCGCGTTCGCAACCCAGACCAGTCCATCACAGCCACGACGGCAGAGCTTGCGCCAGACATGAACATGGCCCGGACATGTACCGAACGCTTTTGGGAGGACTAAGCAAATGAAGATCGATCTCTACAATTTCATGGTGAGCCGCCGCGGAGCGCTGAAGGGCGCCGCCGGTGCTGCAGCACTTGCAGCCTTCGGCGGAGCGCCGCTCAGCGTGCGCACCGCCTTTGCCGCAGATGACCTGCGCGCCGCCATCCTGAAGATTCCGGGCGTGGGGGCGGGACAGCCGACCGATGCCGACTGGCAGAAGGTGGGCGAGATGTGCCTCGGCCCGACGAAGGAGAACGTGACGGAAGGCGAGTTCAAGGGCGTTGAGCTGTCCTTCATGGGCCTCAACAACCAGAACGTCCACAACGTGCTGTTCCGCGGCCTGTCGAAGGCCTGGGCCGACTACACCGGCGCCACCATCAACTGGATCGACCTTGCCCAGGCCGACTACAATGCCCGCCTGCAGCAATCGATCGCCACCGGCACGGTGGACTTCGACGTGATCGAAATGGGTGCGCCCTTCGAAGGCGACGTCTGCGGCAAGGGCCTTGCGTCGGAAATGCCCGACTGGGTGAAGAAGCAGATCGACATGGACGACTATGTGGGTTACCTCAAGGCCCCGGTCGGCACCTGGAACGGCAAGACCTACCGCATCTCCTGCGACGGCGACTGCCACAACTTCAACTACCGCTCGGATGTCTTCGCCGATGCCGGCCTTGCCGACGAGTGGAAGAAGGCGGGCAACGACACGCCCTGGGCCGTGCCCACCACCTGGCAGCAGGTGAACGCCGTCACCAAGTTCCTCAAGGGCAAGAAGCTCAACGGCCAGGATCTCTACGGCTATCTTGATCCGTGCAAGGGCTGGGGCGGCTTCGGCTTCTACTTCCTCGGCAGCCGCGCCACGGCATACGCCAAGCATCCCGACGACAAGGCCTTCCTGTTCGATCCGGACACCATGAAGCCGCGCGTCAACAACCCGGCCTGGGTGCGCGCCATCCAGGACGTGCTGGACTGCCTGCCGTCGGAACCCGCCGACCAGCTCAATGCCGACCCCGGCACCACGGGCTTCCAGCAGTTCCTCGCCGGCACGGGCTCGATGCTCTCCTGGTGGGGTGACATCGGTTCGAACGCCAAGACGAACGACAGTTCGGTCATCGGTGACACCTGCGCCTTCTCGATCCTGCCGGGTTCGGACGACGTCTACAATTCCAAGACCGCCGCCTGGGAAAAGCTCGGTTCGGGCCCGAACTTCGCGCCCAACATGGCCTACATCGGCTGGGGCATCTACGTGATGGCCCGCGTCGATGCCGACGCCAAGAAGCAGAAGGCGGCGTGGTCGCTTGCGGCTCATCTCGGCGGCAAGGACATTTCGCTGTGGATGGCGGCCTATCCGTCGGGCTTCCAGCCCTATCGCCAGAGCCACTTCAACATTCCGGAGTGGGTTGGCGCCGGCTACGACGAGGCCTTCATCACCTCGTACCTCAAGTCGGAAGCCGACTCCTACAACCATCCGAATGCGGCGATCGAACCGCGCATCCCCGGCATCTTCCAGTACTACTCGGAAGCCGAGGACATTCTTGCCAACATCTATGCCGGCAAGATGAAGGCGCAGGAAGGCGCCGACGCGATCGCAGCCGCCTGGGAGAAGCGCACCGACTCGCTCGGCCGCGACAACCAGATCAAGCTCTACAAGGCCTCGCTCGGCCTGTAACGTGACCATCTGGAAGGCCGGCGGGATGATCCTGCCGGCCTTTCTGTCTGACCAAAAGGCAACTTCCCGCCCATGACGACGACAGCCACCGCCGCATCGGACCATCAGGCCGTCTCGGCCGATGTTCCGCCCGAACGCCGCAGGGCGGGGCAGCTTGTCATCCGCGGCGCCACTGCCGCCCTCGTGCTGGTGACGGCCGTCCAGATCCTTTCCGTCGCCGGCGTGATCGGCATCGGCTTCTCCACCTGGTTTCCCATTCTCGTGGCCTATGTGCTGTGGAGCATCGCCCTCTGCTGGGGCCTCGTGCTGCGCGACGGCGAAGCCGGCTGGCGCGCGCTGTTCATTTTGCCTGCCGTGCTCTTCACGGTGGCGCTCGTCATCTTTCCCACGGTCTTCGGCCTCTTCATCGCCTTCAGCGAGTGGAACCTCTCCTCCACCTCGGGCCGCACCTTCAACGGCCTTGCCAATTTCTATCAGCTGATGGCGGACGAGTATTTCTGGAACGCGCTCCTCAACATGGTCTTCTATGTGGCGACGGTGCTGGTGCAGTATGCCATCGCCTTCGGACTGGCGCTCCTGCTCAATGCCGACATCAAGGCGCAGAAATTCTTCCGCGTGGCTTTCCTGCTGCCCTTCATGCTCTCGCCCGTGGCGGTGAGCTGGATGATCGGCAAGTCCATGCTGGAATTCCGCTTCGGACCGGTGACAAACCTGCTGCGCTGGTTCGGCTGGGAAAATCCCTCGCTTCTCACCTCGCCGTGGCTCGCCAAGATCACCATCGCCTTCATGGATGCCTGGGTGTGGATCCCCTTCATGATGATCATGATCCTGGCCGGGTTGCAGGCTCTCTCGAAGGAGGTGCAGGAGGCCGCACGGGTTGACGGCGCCACAGGCTGGCAGGGCTTCTGGCAGATCACCTTCCCGCTTATGCTGCCGGTCAGCGTCACCACCATCGTGCTCCGCATCATCTTCCAGCTGAAGCTCGCCGACATCGTCATCAACACCACCTCGGGCGGACCGGGCGGCGCCACCGACACGGTCTCGAGCTATATCTTCCGCGTCTACAAGGACCGCTCCACCGTGGGCTACGGCACCATGATCGCCGAGGTCTACCTGATCATCATCATCGTCTTCCTGGCGCTTCTCCTCAAGTTCACCAGCAAGTACATGCAGAGGGTGACCTGAGCCATGCCGCATGTCCTCAAGCGCACGCTGATCTACGCCGCCCTGATTGTCTGGACGGTGATTGCGCTCTTCCCGATCTTCTGGACCTTCTCGACCACCTTCAAGGTGGCGAAGGACGTGCAGCTCGGCCACATCATTCCGTGGGTCGACTACAAGCCAGCCTGGCTGGGCTTGCGGGCGATCGGCCTTTCGCCCGATACCATCTTCACCGAATCCACCCCGCGGGCGGAATTCATCAAGCGCTTCTGGAATTCGATCCAGGCTTCGGTCGGCGCCTCGATCCTGGCACTCGCCATCGGCTCCACCGCAGCCTACGGCCTCAGCCGCTTCAACTACCGCTGGATGATCTGGAAGAACAAGGACATCTCCTTCTTCTTCCTGTCGCAGCTCATCCTGCCGCCGGTCGTACTCGCCATGCCGTTCCTCGTTCTCTACAAGGAACTGGCGCTGCTCGAACTCGATGATCGGCCTCATCCTCATCTACACCCTCTCGGTGCTACCCATCGTCATCTGGATCATGAAGGACCAGTTCGACACGATCCCGCAGGAGCTGGAACAGGCCGCCCTCGTGGACGGCTGTTCCGCCTGGGGCGCCTTCCTGCGCATCATCCTGCCGATTGCACTCCCCGGCATGGTGGCGGCCTTCATCCTCTCGGTGGTCTTGTGCTGGAACGAGTATTTCTTCGCCGCCCTGCTCACCAGCAGCTATGCCAAGACCCTCCCGGTGATGGTGGCGAGCCAGACCGGTTCCCAAGGCATCTCCTGGTGGTCCATGGCGGCGCTTTCGTCGGCGGCGATCCTGCCACTCATTGTCATCGGCATCTTCCTCGAGCGCTACATCGTCAAGGGACTGACCACGGGTGCCGTGAAATAGTCTCGCCAGTAACGCTATCCTGACGTGAGCAACCGATCTGAACGACTTGACGTGAAAAGACGGGCAATAAGGCACCCCTATGAACGATGGGGTTTGATGACCTCATATGTGCCACGGAAGCGGGCATAGAGCCTGTCGTAGGTGGCGCGTGTGGCGGGGTCCGGCGCGACCTCGTTCACCACCGGGTTCCACTTCTCCATGTCGCCAGGGTAGACGTCACCCACGGCAAGCGCCGCAAGGAAGGCATCGCCGAAGGATGCTCCCCAGGTTTTCTCCCGGAGTTTCTGCACGAAACCGCAACTGTCCGAAGTCGCCTGCGACCACACCTGGCTCTTTGTGCCACCGCCCACGGCGAAAACTTCGCACGGCGGCTGGCCCGCACTGGCGTAAGTTTCGATGATGTGGCGGGTGGCCTGGGCGATGCCCTCAAGTGCCGCCCGGAAAATATCCCCGCGGGTATGGGTCAGATCAAGGCCGCTGATCGCGCCCTTGGCGCCCGCATCGAAGAGCGGCGTCAGGGCGCCGGAGAAATAGGGCAGCGCCACGAGGCCGTTGGCGCCTGGCGGCGAGGTTTGCGCCTCCTCGTTCAGGATGCGGATCGCATCGGCGGGTGCGAGATCGGAGGCCATGATGCGCCGCAGCCAGTGTGTGAGTGTGCCCGCCGTCGAGACGCCCGCCATGGCAGCGTGCTGTCCCTCAAACAGCCACGGCGCATACCAGAGCCGGGGTTCGCTCACAGCGGCGGCGGTGATCTCGATAATGAAGATGGTGGAGCCGTACATCACCATCATCTGCCCGGGCGAAGTGACGCCGACGCTGACGGCTTCCGCCGCAGCATCGATCGTGCCGGCAATCACCGGCGTTCCGGCGGCAAGGCCCGTCTCCGCCGCCGCCTCGGGCGTCACGTGCCCGATCACGTCGGTCGTCCAGCGCAGATCGGGCATCAGCGAGAGCGGGATGGTGCCGGGTGCCAATTCATCGCTCCAAGCGAGCTTTTCCGGCAGGTAATAGGGCGCAGAGTTGCCAGCGGAATAGTGATCGACGGCATAGACGCTTGTCAGCCGGAAATTCAGGTACGACGTCGAATTGAGAAGTTTGTGGGTGCGGGCAAAGATCTCCGGCCGGTTGCGCTTCAGCCAGAGCATCTTGGGGCCCGTCGCCTGGGTCGAGAGCGCGTTGCGGCATGTCCGCATGATCACGTCTTCGCCGATGGTTTCGTTGAATTCGGCGATCTCGGCGGTGGCCCGCGTATCGACGCCATAGAGGATGGCGTTCATCAGCGGCCGTCCCTCCCGGTCGACCGGCAGCACGCAGGGCCCGATGGCGCTGCAGCCAATGGCTGCGATGGAGGAAGGAGCAATGCCGCTCTCCGCCAGCATCCGGCGGGTGACAAAGACGAAATCGCCCCACCAGTCGCGCTCGGCATCGTGCTCGGCCCAGCCAGGTTGCGGCACCATCATCTGGTGCGGCCGCGCCGCCTGGGCGACGATCACCCCTTCACCGGTGACGATCACGCCCTTGGTTTCGTAGGTGCCAACGTCGACGCCGAGATAATGCTTCATTCGATGTAGCGGTCGCGGTCGAGGGAGAAGCCGTTGTCGATCCGCTGCAGCGCGGCGAGCAACAGCTTTGTCAGTGCTTCAAGGTCGGCAAGGTCGCAGACTTCCAGCGCCGAGTGGGTGTAGCGGGCGGGGAAACCCATATCGATTGACGCCACCCCCTTGCCGACCAGTTGCACATAAGAGGTTTCGGTGAGCGCCCCGATGTGGGCCGAGCGTTGCAGCGGAATGCCCTTGGCATCGGCAGCCCCCTGCATCAACGCCACAAGCGCCGGATGGGGAATGCAGCCATTAAGCGTGCCGCGGCCATGGAAGCTGAACAGGCTCATCACCGGCCCGCCGCCCAGCCGCACATCGCCGCGGTGGCCCATGTCGGGCGTATCGGTGGCGAGCGCCAGGTCGAGCTGGATGCAGATGTCGGGCTGCAGCATTTGCGCTGCCGTGACGGCGCCACGCAGGTTGAACTCCTCCAGCACGGAGAACACCAGATGAAGGGTGGGCAGGCCTTTCATTCCCTTCGCCTGCTTCGCCACCTCAAGCATGACGGCGCAGGCGGCGCGGTCATCGACCGAGGTGCCGCCCAGCCGGCCACCTGCCAACTCCACCACATTGGGCGCATAGACGATGGGCGTGCCCACGGTGATGCCGGCGGCCACCGCGTCGGCAGCACTCTCAAAGCCGCCGTCGATGTAGAGTTCCTGGTAGGGCACGACGCGGTACTTCTCTTCGGGCGTCGTGGCGTGATGGCTCTTGTTGGCGATGACGCCGGGCAGCGTGCGGCCATTTCCGATACAGAACACCACCTCCTGCGCTGCAAGCGCACGCTCCGGCACGCCGCCCACCCGTTCCGCGCGGATCAGGCCCGACACCTCGATCTTGCGGACGATGAGGCCGAGCTGGTCCATGTGGGCGATGAGCATCACCGAGGGCAGACGCTTGTCGCCCTCGAGCGTGGCGATGAGGTTCCCCAGCATGTCGGTGCTGCTGGCGATGCCGTAGCCATCGAGCTCCTTGCGGATGGCACGCCGTACATTGCCCTCGAAGCCCGAGAGGCCGGGGATCATCATCAGCGCCTTAGTCCAGGTCTTGAGCCGGTCCTGCATCTCAGTCACCCCGTGCCTTGCGGGCCTTGTCCATGAAATCCCTGGCCCGCGCCGGATCAACCGGGTTCCAGGTGTTGCCGTCGACCTTCAGGGAGGAGCCCACCACGCAGCCATCGGCAATCTTCAGCACGTCGGCGACGGTGGCATGCTTCACGCCGGTATTGGCCAGCACCGGCACATCCGGCACCACGCGCTTCACCGCCTCAAGATCGGAAAGGGCCGCGGCCTCGCCGGTGATCACGCCGGAGACGAGAATGGCATCGGGAATCGACGAGAACACCGCGCTGCGGGCGCGGTCCGGCAGGCTGCGCTGGTCCAGCGACCAAGCGAACTCCGCCGAGATGTTGTACATGAGGGCGAGGTCCCTCCGGCCCAACCTGTCGCGGTAGCGCATGGCGGCACCGGCATCGGGGAGCCACATGCCCATGTCGGAGGCATGGGTGCCGGTGAATATCTCGCGGGCGAAGACGGCACCCGTCGCTGCGGCCAGCGCCATGGTTGCCATCGGGTCCCACAGCACGTTGACGCCGAAAGGCACGGTGATTTCATGGCGCACCTGGCCGATGATGTAGGCCATGGTGGCGGTGGAGGCCGCATCGACCTTGAACTCGTAGGGCCGGTCGTTCTCGTTGCCGAACATCACGGCATCGACGCCCGCCTCCTGCAGGGCCTTCAGATCGTTGCGCACGCCTTCGAGTAGGCCTTCAAGCCCCGCATCGGCATCATGGAGTGGGGCCCCCGGAAGGGCGCCGAAATGCACCATGGCGATGACCGGCTTCCGCGTCTTGAAGATCTTTCCGAACTTGCCGGACATTCCCTGCTCCCATGGCGTTTCTGATTTTGACGGCATCAAATCGGGTATTGGCGGCAAGATCAAGCGGGCGCGGATGAGGCCCGGAACCTGCGCGGCAGAGACCGCGTTCTGCAGCAGGCAGGGCAGAGAGCCCCACCGGTGCGAGAGGAGATCACCATGAGCAAGCAGCGTCCCGAGGCATTGGCGCAATTCGCGAAATCCGCCCGCAGGCAGGCGCCGGGAAAGTCCACGGCAACACTCGTCGCGGATGAGGAGACCTCGCCCATGCCGGAAGAAAACGAGGACAAGCACGCGGTCGCAACCGAGCTCCTGCACGAGGGCGCGACCGGCCGGCACCCTGATCCCGATGAGGCAGGCGCCGATGAACTGCAGGACCGCATCGTCGAAAGCAGGCCCAAGGGATTCTTCCGCCGCCTGATGTTCTGGCAATAAACTGCGGAATCGACGTGCACGCCGGGCCGCAATATCCCTCGGGTGCATGACCCGGAGCACCGAAACGATGAGCCTGACTGACGCCGCTGCAGCCCGACCTTTCGCCATTATTCCCTGCTGGGGAAGGAGACCAAGGCCGCCTGCAACCAAAGGCAAGACTCCGCCCTTCGTGGTGACAAGCGCTACTCAGGCATTCCCGCGCTTTGGTGATTGAACTTCACCGCCGCCGAGGCTCAATTCATCACACCTTCACGGGTTTGCCGGTCTTCCAGCTTTCGGTGGCGGCATCGGCGAGGATCTGCGCCTGCAAACCGTCGAAGCCGTTGGGCTTGGGATCACGGTTGCCGGATTCGACCGCCGCGATGAAGGTGTTGAGCTCGTTGGCATAGGCCTGGCCGTAGCGCTCAAGGAAGAAGTTCTGGATCGGGTCGGCCTGCGTCCCCTGCCCGTTGTGCAGTTCCACCGTGGTGTTGTGGATGTTGCGGGCTGAGAGCATGCCTTTGCTCCCGTGCACTTCCATGCGCTGGTCGTAGCCGTAGGTGGCGCGGCGCGAGTTGGTGATGACGGCGATGCGGCCGGACTTGGTCTGCATTTGAACCGCAGCGGTATCGACGTCGCCCGCTTCGCCGATCGCCTTGTCGACAAGTGCCGAACCGAGCGCATTCACAACCACGAACTCCTCACCCATCAGGAAGCGGGCCATGTCGAAGTCGTGGATCATCATGTCGCGGAAGAGGCCGCCCGAGCCCTTCACGTATTCGGCGGGCGGCGGGGCGGGATCGCGGCTGATCACCGTCACGAGTTCGACCTCACCCACGGCACCGGCGCGGATGCGGCGTTCCAGTTCGGCGAAGTTCGGGTCGAAGCGGCGGTTGAAGCCGATCATCAGGGTGGACTTGTTCTTCTCCACCACCTTCAGCGTCTGGTGGATGAGATCGACCGAGAGCGACACGGGCTTCTCGCACATGATCGACTTGCCGGCGTTGGAGGCGGCCTGGATCTGTTCAGCATGGAAGCCGGTGGGCGAGCCGATCAGCACCGCATCCACGTCCTTGGCTTTCATGATCTCGTCGACGCTCGCAACCTTCGCGCCATGCTTCGCGGCAAGCTCTTCCGCCGCCTTGGGCATGGCGTCTGCGATGTAGGCGAGCTTCGCCTTGGGGTTCGCGGCAATCGTGGCCGCATGCACCTTGCCGATGCGCCCTGCGCCAATCACACCAAACTTGATCATCGATCGTTTCCTGTTCTTGAGTTTTGAAGCGTCCCGCAGCGGGAGGCGGTTATGATTTCGAGGACATCATCTTCCGGAAGGCTTCCATCTCGGCCTTGGGTGCCGAAACGAGATATTGCTCTGCCGGGTAGCTTCCCGTCTGAACATCCTTCACAAAGTGCTTGAAGGCCTCGACGCGCATCTGCTGGATGCGGGCGTATTCCGCGGCAAGATTGGCATAGACTTTCGAATGCCGCGGAACATGGCCCGTGTTGGTGCCGAGAACATCGCAGGCGAAGAGATACTGGCAGTCGCCCCCTGCTCCGCCCCCCATGGACACGAGGAAGAGATTTGTGCGCTTGGCGATCTCCGCCGTCACCTCCGGCGGAACGACTTCGATCTCAACACCAAATGCGCCGACCTCTTCATAACGCTTGCAGCGCTCGTAGACGTGCATGGCGCTCTCGGCCGTCTTTCCCACGGCCTTGAAGCCGCCTGTCCAGGTGCAGAAATGCGGAATGAGGCCGACGTGACCGATGACGGGAATGCTCTCCTTCGCCATGCGTTCAACCGTGTCGAACGAGGCTGCGCAGTAAACGGCATCGGCACCCGCCTCCATCATTTTGAAGGCCCAGCGCAGGTAGTCGTCCGTTGCTGCCGGGGCGGAATAAAGGGCCATGCCCGGCACTGCGAAGAGCGACGGGGCCACGCTCCGGAACTGCGGGTCACACAGCTTCTCAGGTGGAACCGAGACCATGTCGATCCCGGCGGCCTCAGCTGCAATAATCTCCTCCCAGCTCTCCACCCGCATCATGGTGTACTGGATCTTGCCCTTGTTGGCGCGAACATCGGCAACGGTTGGACGCTTCTTTGCCATGACTGTACCCTCAGATTTCGATCATGACCCGGCCGGCTTCGACCTTGACCGGATAGCTCTTGAGATTGACGCAGACGGGGGCGCCCATTGCCGCACCGCTCTTGTAGTTGAAGCGGCCGTTGTGTTTCGGGCATTCGATGATGTCATCCATGACAAGGCCATCGGCGAGATGGATCTTCTCGTGCGTGCAGAGGCCATCCGTCGCGTGGAACGTATCGTCAGGCGATCGATAGATGGCGAAGGTCCTGCCCGCGTGATCAAAGCGGATCACGTCCTCGGTCTCGATGTCGTCGGTCGCGCAGGCGTCTACCCAGGTTCCCATGTTCTTCTCCGTCAATCTGCTGCGGCCGGGGCAAGGTCAGGCGCCTGCCCGTGAAGCTCTGGCCTATAGGGTTTGGCTGTCGCCGGGAGGTCACGCACTAGGAAATAGTCTTCGCCGCGGAACTGCCGTGCCCAGGCCGGGATCATTTCACGGTAGCAGGCCCACATGGAGGGCGTCGGCGCCGGCAGGTCATGCTTGATCATGGCATGAAGCTTCGGCAGCGCGTGATAGGGCACCATCGGGAACATGTGATGCTCCACGTGGTAGTTCATGTTCCAGTAGATGAAGCGCGAAATCGGATTGATGTAGACGGTTCGCGAGTTCATCCGGTGGTCCAGCACGTTGTCGGCAAGCCCCCCGTGCTGCATCAATCCGGTAAGAACATGATGCCAGGCACCATAGATGCGTGGCAGCCCCACAAGCACGACCGGCAGCCAGGAATTCAGATACAGAGCGAGAGCAATGGTAGCAGCGTAGATCAGGAACCAGATGCGCGCCGCAAGGATCACCTTCGGCCATTCCATTTCTGGGATGAAGCTCTTCTCGTCCGCCGAAATCAGCCCGAACGTGTTCATCACCATGGTCTTCATCGCGTACCAGACATCGAGCACCCCGACAAAGGCCAGGATGACCTTCAGCAGAACCGGCGGGCGCATCACCGCGATCTCGGGATCGAGGCCCACGATCAGGGTGTCGGTGTGATGGCGCGTATGGCTCCAGCGCCAGCGGGTGGGATTGCGCATGATCATGAAGCAGGCGATCTGGTAGACCACGTCATTCATCCAGGGAGTCTTGAAGGCCGTGCCGTGGCTGCACTCATGCCAGCGGGAATCCGTGGCGGAGCCGTAGAGAACGCCATAGGCGGCGAGAGGGAGTGCTGCCCACCAGGATGGCCAGAGCCATATGGCGAGGCCTGCAAAGACGATCATGAGGCCAAGCCAGATGATGGTGTCGCGAATGGCCGGACCGTTGGAGCGCTTCATCAACTCCTTCATCTCCTTGCGGGAGATTTCCGTGTGATACCACTCCGCAGATTTGAGCCCGCGGCGCTCGGCATCCCGCGCTTCCTCGCCCAGCATGGAATAGTCGCGGTGTCCGTAGCGTGGCGTCGCGTCTGCAAGGCTCATGGAACGTTCCTCCTATTGCTGAGAGAAATAGAACCGTTGTTTTAGGGCGGCAACGAAGATATGATATGTTCTCTCAAGACCTATCATTTTCAATCAAGCGAGATGGCCAGTTGTGATGGTGAAGCGTCCGACCATGACCGACCTTGCCAAGGCCGCAGGCGTTTCGATCGCCACTGTTGACCGGGTGATCAACCGCAAACTCCCCGTCAACAGCGACACCACTCAACGGGTCGTTGACGCTGCCGAGGCGATCGGATTCCATGCGACGGGATTGTTGAAGCGAAGGCTCACCGAAGTGCCGCTGCGTCGATTGGGATTCTTGCTTCAGAAGCGGCAGGATCCCTTTTACACTCGCTTCGGCGCTGATCTCGTCAAAGCGACGACGGGCGCTCACGAGATCGCCGGCAAAGCCATTGTCGAATTCAGCGAAGAGTTGGTGCCCAGGCGCATCGCCGACAGTCTTTACGCCATGGAACGAAACTGCGACGCTCTCGCTGTAGTCGCCGTTGATCACCCGGCTGTCGCCCAAGCCATTGAAAATATCAGCGCCAAGGGCAAGCCCGTCTTCACTCTGTTGAGCGACGTCTCCACTCCGGCCAGAAAGGCCTATCTGGCTGTGGATTCACGCCGTGCCGGCCGCACAGCTGCCTGGTTTGTTACACGGCTGGTGAAGAATCCGGGCAAGGTCGCCATTCTTGTCGGCAGCCACCGTTACCTCAGCCAGGAATTGACCGAGATCAGCTTCCGCAGTTTCATGCGCGAGCACGCGCCCGGATTGCAATTGCTTGAGCCGAACTTCATTCTCGACGATCCCAAGATTGCCTATGAAACGGTCATCGATCTGCTGCAAGCCCATGGTGACCTCGTGGCGATCTATGATTGTGGTGGTGGGCGGGAAGGCCTGATCTCGGCCCTTCGGGACGAAGGCAAGGCGGGCAAGATCGTCACCGTGTGCAACGAACTGACCGCTGACACGAAAGCCGCGTTGACAGACGGTACACTGGATATGGTTCTGGATACACCGACCACAACGCTTGCCACCAAGCTGGTGCAATACATGATCGCAGCCTGTGACGAGAGCCGCGCCATTCCCCCACAAGTTCTGGTTCCGGCCAACATTTTCATCAGCGAGAACATGTAAATCCTATCAGGGGCTGATCCGCCCGTTCATGATAGATCGTGATAGGTTTCTATCAGCAGCCTGTCATTCAAATTGACTCTGGCCACCTATGAAATACTCTATCCAACGATGCTCGCAGTGGAATGAACATTCCAAAAGCGGGCTCAGATTACTCCGCAACGTGCCAACACAAGAGCGCGGGCGGGTCTTGGGAGGAACCATCAGGCGGCCCTGCGCCTGAGTGCTACCTAGCGACCTGCTGAACAACGCTGCGGAGATGGACTTGGTCCCCACCGGGACTTTCCGGACCAAACAGGTGCGCCGGACACCGTCAGCTAGGAGCCCAAAATGAAAAAGTTTCTTCTCGCAGCCGCCATGGCAACCCTGATGTCGGGCACCGCCTTCGCCGGAACGATCGGCGTGTCGATGGCCAACTCCGACACCTTCCTCACTGTCCTGCGCAAGGGCATTGAAAAGGCCGCCGGCGATGCCAGCCAGCCCGTGCAGATCGAAATCGCCGACGATGACGTAGCGAAGCAGCTCTCGCAGATCCAGAACTTCATCGCCGCCAAGGTTGACGCCGTGATCGTGAACGCCGTCGACACCTCGGCCACGGCGCCCATGACCAAGCTGGCCAACGATGCTGGCATTCCGATCGTCTACGTGAACCGTCAGCCGGCCGACGTTGACGCGCTTGGCCCGAAGGGTGCCTTCGTCGCCTCGAACGAAGTCGACTCCGGCACGCTCGAAACGAAGGAAGTCTGCCGTCTTCTCAAGGAAGCGGGCAAGGCTGAAGCCAACATCCTCATCATCGTGGGCGACCTCGCCAACCAGGCCGCCGTGCAGCGCACCAAGGATATCCATGACGTGGCTGCCGGACCCGACTGCGGCGTGAAGCTCAATGTCCTCGACGAACAGACCGCCGTGTGGGATCCGGTCAAGGCACAGGATCTGATGACCAACTGGATCGCCGCCGGCCATAAGCCTGACGCCGTCATCGCCAACAACGACAACATGGCGATCGGTGCCATCAACGCCATGAAGGCCGCCGGCTGGGACATGAAGAGCGTGATCGTGGGCGGCATCGACGCCACCCAGGAAGCCCTCTCCTACATGAAGGCCGGTGACCTCGACGTCACGGTGTTCCAGGATGCCTTCGGCCAAGGTTCGGGCGCAGTTGATGCCGCCATCAAGCTCGCCAAGGGCGACAAGGTGGATGCCAAGGTCTGGATCCCCTTCCAGCTCGTGACGCCTGCGAATATGGACAACTTCATCAACAAGAACTGATCGACAGTTGACCATGGATGCGCCACTCTCCTGGGTGGCGCATCTTTTCTATCAGTAACAGGGCAACGGGGATGCAGAATGGTTAGTCCGACAACCATGCAAGCTGTGCGGGAAAGCGGCGCTGTGCCCGGATCGGAATATCTCCTCGAAGTCGAAAATGTCCGCAAGGAATTCCCCGGCGTTGTGGCGCTGGACAATGTTCACCTCAAGCTGAAGCGCGGAACGGTTCATGCGCTCATGGGCGAGAACGGCGCCGGCAAGTCCACGCTGATGAAGATCGTGGCAGGCATCTACACGCCGGACTCCGGCTCCTTCAAGCTGCGCGGCCAGCCGATCCGCCTCAAGAATCCCCTCGATGCCCTGCAGAATGGCATCGCCATGATCCATCAGGAACTGAACCTGATGGCTCCGATGACCATCGCCGAGAACATCTGGATCGGGCGCGAACCCACCGGTCGCTTCGGCCTGATCAATCACGGCGAGATGAACCGGATGACCGAAGCGCTGTTCCGGCGCCTCGACATCGACCTCGATCCGGAAACGGAAATCCGCACGCTCTCGGTTGCGAACCGCCAGATGGTCGAGATAGCCAAGGCCGTATCGTTCAACTCCGACGTGCTCATCATGGACGAGCCTACGTCGGCGCTCACCGAAAAGGAAGTGACCCACCTCTTCACCATCATCCGGTCGCTGAAAGCCGAGGGCAAAGGCATCATCTACATCACGCACAAGATGAACGAGCTTTTCGAGATCGCTGATGAGGTATCAGTGTTCCGCGACGGCAGATACATTGCCACAAGGCCGTCCTCAGAGATCACCCGCGACGACATCATCCGGATGATGGTGGGCCGCGAGATCACCCAGATGTTCCCAAAGGAGACGGTGCCGATCGGCGAGGTCGTCCTTTCCGTCAGGAACCTGACGCTGAACGGCGTTTTCCATGATGTCTCCTTCGACGTCCGGGCGGGCGAAATCCTGGGGCTCGCGGGGCTCGTCGGCTCCGGCCGCTCGAACGTGGCTGAAACCATCTTCGGGGTAACGCCGGCAAGTTCCGGGACAATCCACATCAACGGCAAGCCTGTGAACATGTCGGCGCCTGCGGTTGCCATGCGACATGGCATGGCCTTCCTGACCGAGGACCGCAAGGAAACGGGCTGCTTCCTGCTGCTCGACATCCAGGACAACACGCAGATGGCAGTGCTGCAACGGCGTTACGTGAACTGGGGTTTCGTGCAACAGGCCAGCCTCAGCAAGGATTCCCGGGAGATCGCCAACCGTCTGAGGGTGCGCACTCCCGACATGCATGAGCCGATCATCAATCTTTCGGGCGGCAACCAGCAGAAGGTGCTGATCTGCCGCTGGCTTCTCACCAATCCGAAGATTCTCATTCTCGACGAGCCGACGCGCGGCATTGACGTGGGCGCCAAGGCCGAAATCCACAAGCTCATCTCAAATCTCGCCGGGCAAGGCGTGGCGGTCATCATGATCTCCTCCGAAATGCCGGAGGTGCTGGGCATGAGCGACCGCATCATGGTGCTGCACGAGGGCCGAGTGACCGGCTTCCTCGACCGCAAGGAGGCAGACCAGGTGAAGATCATGGAACTGGCTTCGCACTGAAGCGCTGGGCAGGAGCAGGCAATGTCGGCGACACAAAACGAACTGGGCAACACCTCTCAGACAGGACTGAAGAAGGTGAAACGCATGCCACCCGAAGTGTCGATCCTGCTGGTGCTGGCTGGCATCGCGCTCACCTTCGAAGTCCTCGGCTGGATTTTCGTGGGTGAAAGCTTCCTCGCCTCGAAGCAGCGCCTCTCGATCATCGTGCTGCAGGTGGCCATCACCGGCATCATTGCCGTCGGTGTGACACAAGTGATCATCACCGGTGGTGTCGATCTGTCCTCCGGCTCGATGGTTGGCTTCATTGCCATGGTGGCCGCAAGCTTCGCCCAGACCTCCACCAATGCCCGCGCGGTGTTTCTTCAGCCTGAGTTCGCAGAATTCGGACTGAGCTGGTTCATCGATTCCAGTCCGGTGTGGGCGATTGCCGTCGGCGTGCTGCTGGGCGCCTTCCTGGGATGGATCAATGGACTCGTCATCGCCAGAACAGGAATTCCACCCTTCATTGCCACCCTCGGCATGATGGTCTCAGCCCGCGGCCTCGCCAAATGGTACACGCAGGGCCAGCCCGTCGCCCTGCTCAATCAGGATTTCGCCTGGTTCGGCCAGAGTTTTGAGTTGGGTGGTTTCCCGGTACCGCGCATCGTCATCGTCTTCGTTGCCGTCGCCGCCATCTGCCACGTGATGCTGGCTTACACGCGATACGGCAAGTTCACCTATGCCATCGGCGCGAACCCCCAGGCCGCGCGCGTCTCGGGCATCAACATCGGCAGGCATCTGATCAAGGTCTATGCCATCGCGGGCCTTCTCTCAGGCTTGGCCGGCGTGATGCTCGCCGCTCGCGCCCAATCGGCGCAGCCAGGCATGGGCGTAGCGTTCGAGCTTGACGCCATCGCCGCTTCGGTGATCGGCGGCACCTCTCTTGCAGGCGGCGTTGGACGCATCACCGGCACATTCATCGGTACCATCATTCTTGGCGTGGTCACGTCCGGCTTCACCTTCCTCAAGGTCGGCGCCTACTACCAGGAAATCGTGAAGGGCCTGATCATCGTCGCCGCAGTCATCATCGACCAATACCGCCAGAACAAGCGCCGCAAAGTCTGAGCGGCCAACCAAGGATATCCCATGCGCTTTGCCCTGAACCACATCATCTCCCCCCGCCAGACACTGGCCCAGTTCTTCACCATGGCGAAATCACTGGGTTGCAGCGAGGTGGAAATCCGCAACGACATGAAGGGCACTGCTATCGCAGATGGCACACCGCCCGAAGCGGTGCGCGATGCGGCTGCCAAGGCAGGCGTCACCATCATCACCATCAATGCGCTTTACCCGTTCAATGTCTGGTCCGAAGACATGGCAGAGCGGACCACCAAGCTCGCCCGCTATGCAAAAGCCTGTGGCGCAAAGGCGCTGGTGATGTGCCCACTCAACGAAGGCAAGGCTGTGCCGCGCGCAAGCCTCGTGGCGGGTCTCAAGGGCATCCGCCCCATTCTGGATGAGAACGGACTGACCGGTCTGGTCGAGCCGTTGGGCTTCCATTTTTCATCCATGCGCACCAAGGCGGAAGCGCTTTCGGCTATCAAGGAGGCCGGCGGCGAGGTAACCTACAAGTTGGTGCACGACACCTTCCACCATCATCTGGGTGGGGAAACGGAATTCTATCCCGACAGGACGGGGCTCGTGCATATCTCTGGAGTTAGCGATCCGGAAGTGGCGGTCAATGACATGCTGGATGCTCACCGCGTGCTGATCGACAGCCATGATCGCCTCGACAACATCGCGCAGATCAAGACCCTCATCGCCGCCGGTTACAAGGGCCCCTTCAGTTTTGAACCGTTTTCGGAAGAGGTGCAGGCACTTGCCAACCCAGCTGCCGCACTCAGGACGAGCGTGGATTACATTAGCTCTTCGCTTAGGAGTTAGAGCCCTCTGGGTTCAATTCAGCATTCAGCCAACACTACGTTCGCAAATCGTCTGCAGTAACCCCTAGTAACTGCTGCAGATGAACGTTGCGGGCGGTGCGGATGAACGCTTTTCGCCATCTCAGCCGGTTTCCTGCTGCACATGTTGACTGCAAGAGTTGAGCAACGCGGAGTGTGTAGCAATCTGTGTAGCAAATTCCTTGTGCGAAGAATTTTGCGACAAAAACAACAGTTTGAACGCTAGGTTCGAATCCTAGTCCCCCAGCCAATCGTCAAATGCTCACCTGAGGCTTTGAAATTTCTCACTTCAGCCGTGCTGTGCGGTCGCTCAAGACTGACCTGCTCAAACAGATCGGTGGATGGCAGGTCATATGGGAGAGGCACAAACATCCTGGTACGGCCGCTTCCTGGCCTGGCTGGAGCGGGTCAGTCTGCCCATCGATAGCCGCTCGGACACGCAACAACCACTCACCGGCACACGGCACGAATTCATGCTCGATCGGCTGTTGCAGGACAACGAGAAGGCCGATGTCGGGAGCCGGCGCGTGGGGAAGACCAAGAAGGATTGAACCATCAAGCCGGGGCGGTAAGCCCTGCCCTGTTCTTGCCCGCGGGATGGCGCGGATCGGGATGCGCTCCCGCACCGAACAGCTTCTGCCGCAACGTGCCTTGCGCATAGGACGTCTTGTACCGGCCGCGGCGCTGCAATTCGGGCACGATCAGATCGACAATCGACTCATGGGTTTCGGGCCGCACTGCAAAGGTCAGATTGAAACCATCCACTCCTGTCTGCTCCACCCAGTCCTCAAGGGCATCAGCCACACGCTGCGGCGAACCCACGAAAACAGGACCCACACCACCGATTGACAGGTGGCGCCCAACTTCCTCGACTGTCCATGACCGCTCAGGGTCCGCCTGGGTCAGGTTTTCGAGTGCCGAACGGCCTGCGTTGTTCTCGACAGCCTGCACCTCCGACCTCGGGTCGAGACCTGAAAAATTCACGCCTGTCCATCCCGATGCGAGAACAAGTGCGCCCGTGGGATCGGCGTGACGCGCATATTCGGCCGCCTTTTTGACCGCCTTGGCGTCTGTCTCATCGGTGATGATGGTGGCGAGCGAGAAGATGCGGAGCGCGTCATCGCCCCGCCCCTGCCGTTCCGCTTCCTCGCGCAACTGGCGCACCCGGCGCTGGACAATGCCCGCCGTGGGACCTGACACGAAGATGCCTTCCGCATGCCGCCCCGCGAACGCCCGCCCGGCGGGCGATGTGCCGGCCTGGAAGATCAGGGGAACGCGCTGCGGGCTGGGCTCGCACAGATGAATGGCGTTGAGCCGGAAATACTTGCCGTCATGCAGGATGCGTTCGATCTTCCCCGGATCGACGACCACCGAACCTGCGCGGTCAAAGCGGGCGGCGCCCTCCTGCCAGCTTTCCATCCAGAGCCTGTAGACCAGCGATACGTATTCTTCCGCAATCTCGTAGCGCGTGTCGTGATCCGTGAGGGTTTCGGCGCCGAAGGCCTTGGAGGCGCTCTCGAGATAACCCGTCACGATGTTCCAGCCCACACGGCCACCCGTGAGATGGTCGAGCGTGCTGAAGCGCCGTGCCAGGGTGAAGGGATGCTCAAAGGAGAGATTGACCGTGACGCCGAAGCCCAGATGCTCGGTCACTGCTGCCATGGCAGGAACGAGCAGCAACGGATCGTTGGCCGGGACCTGGATTCCGTGTTCCAATGCAGCCGCAGGACTGCCGCCATAGACATCGTAGATGCCCAGCACGTCGGCAATGAACACTGCATCGAACAAGCCGCGCTCAAGCGTTCTCGCAAGATCGAGCCACGCGGAGAGTTTCTTGTAGTCGGCCGAACGGTCATCCCGGTGGCGCCAGAGACCCGGCGATTGGTGGACAACGCAGTTCATCTCGAAGGCGTTGAACAGGATTTCCCGTGCCATGGCCCGGATCAGATCGCGCCGTGACGCGGCGGCTTGATGCCGTTCAGCACATAGTCGCCAATGGCACGGTATTTCCACCGCACCGGGTCATGAACAGAGTGGGTGCGCGCATTGCGCCAGAAGCGGTCGAGGCCATGCTCCAGCAGCGTGCCGCGAGAGCCGGCGTACTCGATCAGCTTGCTCGATACATGAAGGGCAGTCTCCGTCGAGAGAGCCTTCGCTTCGGCCACGGCGATCGAGGCCTCGGCCACAGTTTCTGCCGAAGGCGCAGCAATGGCATGGTCCACATACGATCCGGCGCGGGACAAGAGGGCATCGCTGGCCGCGACACGAATCTCGAGATCGCCGATGCCGGAGATCAGGTAGTGCTCGTCCGCCGCCCGGTCGAGGCCACTGTCCTTCCACGGCCGCGCGTGGCGCACGACGAAGTCCTTCACTTCCGCAAGCGCGCCGCGGGCAATGCCCGCCTGAATGCCGACATGCATGATCTGGGCATGGGGCCCCATGGGTCCTGGGCTTTCGAACAGCGCACCGAAATTGAGAACCGCAAAGGGATCGACGCTAACGTTCTCGAAGGTGGTGCTACCCGAGCCCGTCACACGCTGGCCAAACCCGCTCCAGTCGTCCTTCACCGTCACACCCTTTGAATCGGGTGACACGAAGGCGAGCCAGCTCTTGCCGTCCCCGTCATTGCCGACCACGGCAATCCAGTGGGCGAAGAGAACCCCGGTGGAATAGAACTTGGCGCCGTTCACGACGTAGCGGTCACCCTGCCGCTCAACACGGGTATCGTGGTCGCGGGCCGTTTTCGAGCCCTTCTCCGACAGCGCATTGCCGATACGCTCGCCCTTGAGGATGCGGTCGAAGAAGAAACGCTTCTGCTCGGGCGAGCCCTGCTCGCGGATGGCCTCGATCATGAAGAAATGGTTCTGCGGGATCTGGCCGATGGAACCGTCTGCCGCGGCCAAAATGGCGATCACATTGCCCAGCGTGGCAGCACGCACATCCGGGCCGCCATACTCCTTCGGAACCGTGATGGAGAGAAGGCCGCTGTCGGAGAGAAGATCGAGCTCCTCATACGGCAGCTTGCGCTCCTGATCGCGGCGGGTGGCACCCTTGCGCAGTTCGTCCGCTACCTTCCGGGCGACGGCCAGAACCTCTTCGTCCGACTTCAGAACGGCAGCCGCACGCGTGCGCACGGGAGGAGCATCGAAAGCCATGTCCTCGCCCTCAGTTCCAGGGATGACGCGGCGGTGTCACGCCGTTCAGCACATAGTTGCCGATATGGAAGAACTTCCAGCGCACGGGATCATGCAGCGTGTGGGTGCGGGCGTTGCGCCAGTGGCGGTCGAGGTTGAACTGGGCCAATGTCGATTTCGTGCCGCCCAGCTCATGGAGCTTGTTGGTGACGGCAATTGCCGCCTCGGTCGTGAGAACCTTCGCCTTCGCCACGCTGACGGCGACAGCCGAGACCGATGCGTCATCGGGGGCCGTGACGATACGGTCAATGTCGCGCCCCGCCTGTTCAAGAACAGCTTCGGCAGCATGCACCTTGATCACGAGATCGCCGATCTGCGCGATGGTGAAGACATCCTCGTGGCCGTGTTCCTGGCCTGAATCGATCCACGGCCGCACCTGGGTGCGAACGAAATCCACCGTGTCCTGCAGCGCACCCTTGGCGATGCCGGCATCGACGGCTGCCTGGATGATCTGCGAGACAGCTCCGTTCGACGAGGGGTTCTCGCCACCGAGATAGGCGGGAATAACGCCCTCCGGCGGCACCTCCACATCATTGATGATGACATTGCCGCTCGCCGTCGTCTTCTGGCCGAAGCTCGACCAGTTGTCGACGATCTGGAGACCCCTGGAATGCCGCGGCACGATGGCGAGGTAGACTTTGCCGTCGTACCCCACGGCACCAATGTGGATGAAGTGGGCAAAAAGCGCGCCCGTGGCATAGAACTTCTGGCCGTTGACGCGATAGCCGCCCTTGCCCTTGGTCAGGCGTGTCTCGAAGGCACCCACGTGCTTGCTCTTGGCTTCCGAGAAGGCGTTACCGAGGCGGTAGCCCTTGAGCACACGGCCGAACCACAGCTTGCGCTGATCCTCGCTGGCTGAAACGCGGATGGCATCGAGGCCGGCAAGATGATTCTGCGGCAGCTGCCCGAGATTGGGATCGGCCGCCGAGATGATCTTGATCACTTCCGCCACGGTGGCATAGGAGACACCGGCGCCACCATATTCCTTGGGAACGGTGATGCCCCACAGCCCACTTTCGGAGAATTCTTCCAGTTCAGCCACCGGCAGCCGACGTTCACGGTCGCGCTCCGCCGCACCGGCCCTGAACTTCTCCGCCAGCCGGTGGGCAATCTCGATTGCTTCGGCGTCTGACGTGATCACGTGCGCATTCGGATTGGGATTGATCTCCGGCGCGAGCTTGGACTGGACCGGGGAATCAAGAACGGGAGCGTGGACATTCATGGTGGTGTGCTTTCACTGTCTCAGGGATAGGAACCGTAGGAACCGCGGAGGTAGACAAGCTGCGGCGACGTGGTATCGTTGACGCGGACCGCGCGGACGGCGCCGAAGAACAGGCCGTGGCTGTAGCGCTCGACCACGTCGTCGACTTCGCAATCGATGTTGGCAAGCGCGCCATCGAGCGCCAATGCGCCGGTCTTCAGCCGTGTCCAGGATTGGCCGAGATAGCGGTCAGGACCCTTGATGCCGTCGGCACCGCTGAAGCGCCACGCCACATCCTGCTGGTGGGAGGCAAGGATGTTCACGCAGAAGTGCCCGTTCTTCAGGATCGAGGTGAAGCCGGACGACTTCTTGTTCACGCTGATCAGCATGATGGGAGGCTCGATGGAGAAGGATATGGCTGTCGAGACGGTGAGCCCGGTCAGGCTGTCGTCGCGGCCGGCGGTGATGACGGAGACGCCGCCCGTCAGATGGCGGGCTGCATCGCGGAGGGTGGGTTCGAAGCGTGTATCGGCCAATAGAGCACTCTGTGACATGATGATTTCTCTTAACCTGCGTTCGGAAACATAACCCGGTGCGGTGCCGTGCGATTTCTAGAAATCTTGAAGTGATGGAAAAACAAAACTCAGGCCAGCGAGGGCGCCCGCGTGTCGCGGCGGCGCCTCTCATTCACCTGCGGCGGCGAGCGCCACAGGGCGGGATGCCTCCCGGCGCTTCACCGCCTCGATGTCCCTGTACTGCGCCGCCGGATGGGGTGCTTTGAGATGCGGTCCCTCGCCGAAGAGCTTCTCTCGCAATGTGCCTGGCCTGTAGGCCTTGGGATAAGCGCCCCGCTTCTGCAGTTCCGGTACGATGTAGTGAACGACATCCTCGAAGGTCTCGGGCGTCACGGCATAGGCCAGGTTGAAGCCGTCCACGTCGGTATCCTCAACCCATTCCTGAAGGGTGTCGGCGATGTTCTCCGGCGACCCCACGAAGACCGGCCCCAGCCCGCCGATGCCGCCAAACTTTGCCAGTTCCTCGATGGTCCATGATTTGTCATCACCCGTGAGATGCTCGATCACGGAGACAACGGCGTTGGTCTCCACCTTCTTCACCAGATCCGTGGGGGCATATTGCCCGAAGTCCACGCCGCTCCACCCGGACATGAAGACAAGAGCGCCATCGTAGGAGAAGTACTTCTGATAGTCCGCGAACTTCGCCTGTGCCTTGGCTTCGGTTGCGGCGGTGATGACCGTCAGGAGCTGATAGATGTAGATTTTGCGGGGATCGCGGCCGGCCCGCGCGGCGCGCTCGCGGATATCCTTCACATAGGCCTTGAGAACTGACTTGGTGGGGGCTGCCACGAAGACGCATTCGGCATGACGGGCGGCGAAATCTTTGCCGGGGCCCGAGGCGCCGGCCTGATAGAGAACCGGTGTCCGCTGCGGTGAAGGTTCGGTGAGCTGGTAGCCCGGCACGGTGAAGTACTTGCCCTTGTGGCCGATCTCATGGACCTTTTCCGGAAGGGTGAAGATACGGCTGTCGCGGTCGCGCACCACGGCACCCTCCTCCCAGCTGCCCTCCAGCAGCTTGTAGAGAACCTCAACGTATTCGGCGGCGACGTCGTAGCGGTTGTCGTGGCGGCGCAGGCCCGCTTCGCCCACGTTCTTGGCACCGCTTTCGAGATAGGAGGTCACGATGTTCCAGCCCACGCGGCCCTTGCTGTGGTGGTCGGCGGTGGCGATGCGGCGGGCAAAGGTATAGGGGTGCTCGAATGAGGTGGAAGCGGTGATGCCGATGCCGAGGTGCTCCGTCGCGAGCGCAATGGGTGCTGCCAGCTGGATCGGATCATTCACCGGGATCTGGGCCGCCTGCTGGATGGCGTGATAGTTCGAGCCTTTGTAGACGTCGTAGTAGCCGATCACGTCGGCAATGAAGATGCCGTCGAAGATGCCCTTCTCAAGGGTGCGTGCCAGATCCTGCCAGTAGTCCAGATCCTTGTACTTCCAGGACTTGTCGCGCGGGTGCGCCCATAGGCCCGGTGACTGGTGGCCGACACAGTTCATGTCGAAGGCATTGAATCGGATTTCACGGGCCATGGGACTCTTCCGGCTTGGATTGGAATGGCCGTATCGTATGGTTCCCCGCCCCGGCACCCTAGGCAGAAATACTCAAGCGTGACGTTAGAAGCGCCTAAAGCTTCAAAAGCCTCACGGCATTGTCATGCAGCACCTGATTCAAAAACACATCCCTGATGCCGAGCTTCAGGAAGTCCTCGATCGACTGCCGGATCGGCCGGAAGGGATAGGACGATCCGAACAGCAGTTGTTGAGAAAGGAAGCTGTTGGCGGCCTCCACATAGGCCGAGCTGCCCGGCTGGAAGATGTACATGTCCGGCACGAGGTGCACATTTTCGTAACGGAAGGCGACACCGACGGCCTGCTGAACATTGGGCCAGTATCCGTGATAGGCAACGATGCTGAGGCGCGGGAAGGCCCGCGCGATGACGGCAAGCGCGGAAGGATCATTGTAGCGCGGGTCAGGCGTCGTCGGCCCGCTCATCAGGAAGACGGGCACACCCAAGGCCTGGCACAGGTCGTAGATCGGGAAGTAGGCGGGATCATCGGCAAAGCGCGGCGGTTCACCGAAACCCGGCTCAAGGTTGATCCCCTTGAGGCCCAGCGTCCTGATCGCACGTTCGGCCTCGACAACGGCCACCCGCTCGCCTTGCAATACCGGGTCAACAGCGCCGATGCCGACCAGCGCGCGGTCCGCCCTCACGATCTCATGGATGAAATCATTGGAGATAAACTGGCTTGGCGTGTGGCGGCCCACGACGACGGCATGGGACAGGCCCGCCGTCCGCACCTCCTGCAGGAAGCCGGCCGGCGTTGATGAGCGGGTGAAATGTGTATCTGCTTCGCGCGTACCGACGCGGCGGTTGAGCCATCGTGCCGTCTCGAATTCCGGCGTGCCCGCCGTCCTCCCGAAGAAGTCGTGCAGGTAGGACGGCCTGCACCGCATGTCTATGACCGGAAGCATCGCACTCATCATCTCTCGTTTCAGATGACGGCAGACACCATGCGGCGGAGTGGAACGGTACTGAGTTTTCCTCAGCCCTTCCGTTATGTTTGTTGGGCCCGGTCAGCTCACGGTTGGCGGTGGATCGGATCGATCCATGGGACATTCTCCGGCTTCTCGACGGGTTCGATATCCAGATTTACGACGGTCGATTCACCATCGCTGCGCACCAGAACGCATTCCAGAACCTCGTCCTCGCTGGCGTTGATCTCCTGATGGGGAACGAAGGGCGGAACATAGATGAAGTCGCCAGGGCCAGCTTCGGCCGTGAATTCAAGTGACTCGCCCCAGCGCATGCGGGCCTTGCCCTTCACCACATAGATGACGCTTTCGAGGGGCCCATGATGGTGAGCCCCCGTCTTCGCATTGGGGTGGATGTGCACGGTGCCCGCCCACAATTTCTGCGCACCCACCCGGGCGAAATTGATCGCCGCCTTGCGGTCCATGCCGGGTGTCTGCGCCGTGTTGGGGTCAAGCTGGCCACCGGGAATCACGCGCACGCCATCGTGCTTCCAGTCCGTTCCATGCTTGATATCAGACATCATAACCCTCTCATCATGGCGCACACGCTCGCCGCTGCCCGATTGTCGATCATCCTGACCATCGAGATCAAGAGCCTAGACGTGGGACAGGATTTCGGCCTGAAGCCGCGCCGCCGCACTGTCGCCGAGCGCACGCCGCGGGCGAGGAAGTGGAATCGGGCATTCAAAGGCGATCTCGCCATCCTTGAGGACGATCACCCGGTCAGCGAGCGCCACGGCTTCTGCAACATCATGGGTGATCAGAACCGCGGTGAAGCGCCGGCCTGACCAGAGCGACATGAGCAGCTCATGCATCTCAATGCGGGTCAGCGCGTCAAGCGCACCGAAAGGCTCGTCCAGCAACAGAACATCGGGCGTGCTCACCAGGGCGCGTGCAAGCGCCACGCGCTGCCGCTGCCCGCCGGACAGCACGGCTGGCCAATCCCCCTCGCGCCCCTGCAAGCCCACAAGCCGGAGCATCGTCGTGGCCGCCTTTTCCCAGCCCTGCCCCCGCGCTATCCCCACATTCCCCAGCACCGTCTGCCACGGCAGGAGACGTGGGTCCTGGAACAGGAGCTTGATCTTCTTATGCTGCTCAGCGGGAGAGCGGCCGTCGATCGTGACGGTTCCGTCAGATGGCTTTTCAAGACCGGAGATGAGTCGGAGCAAGGTGGTCTTGCCACAGCCCGATCGCCCCACGACGGCAACAAACTCTCCCGGCGTCAGTGTCAGTGAGAGATGCTTGAGGACCTTGCGCTCGCCAAAGCTCTTCGACACATCGGAAAGCGCGATGGCGAGGCCATGCGACTGGGGCTCACCTTGACCAACACGTTGAGCTGCTTCGTCGCGCGCAATCATGTTCATGTCATCTAGCTCCGTTTCGCCAGATAGGCCGGGTTCCACGAGAGCAGAGAGGTCTCCAGAAGGCGGGTGAGCCAATCCGCCAGCTTGCCGAGCAGCGCATAAATCAGGATGCCAAGCAGCACGATATCGGTTTGCAGGAACTCACGCGCATTCATGGTCATGTAGCCGATGCCCGCGGACGCAGAGATCGTCTCGGCGACGATCAGCGTGAGCCACATGATGCCGAGGGCATAGCGGAGCCCCACGAGAATGGATGGCAAGGCACCGGGAAGGATGACGCGCCAGAACAAAGCGGTTTGCGAAAGGCCGTAGCTGCGGGCCATCTCGAGCAGGGCCGGGTCGATGCTGCGCACCCCGTGATAGGTGTTGAGGTAGATCGGGAACAGCACGCCAAGGGCCACAAGGAAGGTCTTCGCCTCCTCATCGATACCGAACCAGAGGATGACCAGCGGAATGATGGCGAGGTGGGGAATGTTGCGCAGCATCTGCAGCGTCGTATCGAAGGTCACCTCGGCAGGGCGCCAGATGCCGTTGAAGATGCCGAAGGCGAAGCCGATCACCCCGCCGATCACCAGGCCCTTGAGGGCGCGCACGGTGCTGACAAAAGTGTGATGGAGCAGCGTGCCGTCAAGCAGCGTTGCCCAGAACGCCCTGGCCACGGATGAGGGTGACGGCAGCAGCCGGGCCGCGATGATGCCCTGCCGCGCGGCGATCTCCCACACGAGAAGAGTCACCAGCGGCAGGAGCCAGGGCAGCAGGCGCCGCCCGAAGGACTCAGCCGCAGCACTCATGACTGGGCCCGCTGCAAAACGTCGGGCCGCACCACATTGGCAATGGTCTCGCCGAAGGGGCCCATGTTGGCAACGCCAGCGTTGCGCACTTTACCATGGCTGAGGTTGAGGCGCGGGAAAACGAGCTCCGCAAAGCGATACGCTTCTTCCAGATGCGGGTAGCCTGAGAGAATGAAGCTGTCGATCCCGAGATCGGCATAGGCATTGATGCGGTCGGCCACCGTCTGGGGATCGCCCACCAGCGCTGTTCCGGCACCGCCGCGCACAAGGCCGACACCTGCCCAGAGATTGGGGCTGACCTCAAGCTTGTCCCGCCGCCCGCCATGGAGCGCGGCCATGCGCCTTTGTCCGACCGAGTCCATCCGGTTGAACACACTCTGCGCCTTGGCAATCGTCTCATCGCTGAGATGGCTGATCAGTTTGTCCGCTGCGCGCCAGGCTTCCTCGGTTGTCTCGCGCACGATGACGTGCAGACGGATACCGAAGGACAGCGTGCGGCCCCGCTTGCGCGCGACCTCCTTCACCTTGGCAATCTTCTCCGCCACCTGTGCTGGCGGCTCGCCCCACGTCAGATATTTGTCCACCGTCTGTGCTGCAACGTCGATGCCCGCATCGGAAGAACCTCCGAAGTAGAAGGGTGGCCGCGGCGACTGGACCGGGGGATACAAAAGCTCGCCCTCCTCCACCTCGATGTATTTGCCCTTGAAGCTCACCTTGCCGCCGCCCTCAAGCAAACGGCCATAGACGGTCATGAACTCGCGCGTGAGGTCGTAGCGCTCGGAATGAGGCAGCAGCAGGCCGTCGCCACGGTTCTCCACGGGATCACCGCCGGTCACCACATTGATCAACAAGCGGCCATTCGAGAGCCGATCCAGCGTGGCCGTCATGCGGGCGGCAACAGCCGGCGACAGCAGGCCAGGCCGCACCGCCACGAGATACCGCAGCTTCTCGGTCAGCGGCGCAAGCGCCGACGCAACAACCCAGGAATCATCGCAGGACTTACCGGTGGGCAGCAGTACGCCATAATAGCCCAGCGTATCCGCCGCCTGGGCGATCTGCTTCAGGTAGGCAAGATCCGTGGCGCGGCCACCTTCGGACGTCCCGAGATAGTGGCCATCCCCATGGGTGGGGATGAACCACAGGATGTTCAGCGGTGCGGTCATGCTCAGGCCGCCGGCTTCCACACCACGTCAGAGATCTTGATCGCCTTGGGGATGAGCCCCAGGCCATAGAAGACATCGGCAATCTTCTGCTGTTCGGCGATCACTTCATTGCTGATCGGCTTCACGCCGTAGGTCTGGCGCGAAAGGGCGACCTTCAGCACATCTGCCGGAATGCCGACACTGGCCGAAAGCTCGCTGGCCACGGCATCGGTATTCCCGTTGGCCCAGGCATCAAGTTCGGCAATCTGCTTCACCAGAACATCGACGATGTCGGCATTGGCAGCCGTATACTGCTTGGTGCTCAGGTAGAACTGATGGTTGGAAACGAGCCCCTCGCCGTTGGTGATCGTGCGCGCGCCCGTAGCTGCTTCTGCTGCGGCCTGGAACGGGTCCCAGATGGCCCAGGCATCCACCGCCCCCTTTTCGAAGGCGGCGCGTGCATCCGCCGGCGGCAGGAAGGCCGTTTCAACGTCCTTGTATTCCAGGCCGCCCTTTTCCAGCGCCTTGACCAGCAGATAGTGGACGTTTGAACCCTTGTTCAGCGCCACCTTCTTGCCCTTGAGATCAGCAAGCGACTTGATCGGGCTGTCCTTCGCCACAAGGATGGCCTCGCCCTTCGGCGCCGGAGGTTCATGACCCACGTAAACGAGCGGCGCGTCTGCGGCCTGTGCAAAAATGGGCGGTGCTTCACCCGTCGAACCGAAATCGATGGCGCCCACGTTGAGGCCCTCGAGAAGCTGCGGGCCCGCCGGGAATTCCGTCCACGTCACCTTGACGCCGAGCGGTTCAAGCGCCTTTTCAAGTGTACCCTTGCCCTTGAGAAGGATCAGCGTTCCATACTTCTGGAAGCCGATGCGAAGTTCCCTGCCCTCGGCGCGGGCCGTGCCCCCCGATGCGATCGCAGTGGCAGCCAGGCCCGTGGCGGCGGCAAGTTCAAGAACACGGCGGCGTGAAAGGGAACGTGAAAGCGTCTTGCTCATGGCGGTCTCCATTGGTTCAAAGAGGCCGCTGTTCTTTCCCAGTTCGTTGGTTCCCACAACAAAGGCTCTTGAAAGCGGGGCTTTAGAATTTCTCAATGAACCGGAAAGTGCTCACTCTCCACCCGTCCTCAGAGCGTCTTGAGCAATATCAACTCGCCATTTGAGTTTTTATGAGCGGCATATTCGTCCGTACACTGTTACGAGAGCTCACATGCATGGTCGCACTGTATTGCACCATACAGACATCCAAACGAACCCGAAGGAACACAACAATGACAATTGCAAATCTTGCGCTGAAGCGCAGGCTCTTTCTCTCGCTCACATTTGCAGCGACCGTTCTCGCTGCCCCGGCGCTCCATCACTCCGCCTTTGCCGAAGACACCAAACTGAAGGTCGGCATCATCGGCGGTGAAGACGAAGATGTCTGGAAAGTCGTGGCGGAAGAGGCCAAGAAGAAGGGGCTGATCATCGAGCCGGTCGTCTTCTCCGACTACACCCAGCCCAATGAAGCGCTGCAGAACGGCGACATCGACGCCAACGCCTTCCAGCACAAGCCCTATCTCGACAACCAGATCAAGGATCACGGCTACACAATCACGCCGGTGGGCCTGACGGCCGTGTGGCCGATCGGCCTCTACTCGAAGAAGTACAAGTCGGTGGCGGACCTGCCCGATGGCGCTGTCGTGGGCGTGCCCAATGATCCGTCCAATGGTGGGCGTGCGCTCAACGTGCTGCAGAATGCCGGTCTCATCAAGCTCAAGGACGGCTCAGGCATTCTCGCCACCGCGGCCGACATCGTTGAGAACAAGAAGAACCTCCAGATCAAGGAACTCGACGCAGGCGTCGTGGGCCGTGCCCTCACCGACCTTGATGCTGCCGTGGTGAACACGGACTGGGCACTGAAGTCCGGCATTGACCCGGACAAGGAACGGATCGCCCAGGAGCCTATCAAGGACAATCCCTACAACAACTTCATCGCGGTGAAGACCGATCGCAAGGACGAGCCCTGGGTGAAGCTGCTTGTCGAATCCTACCAGAACGATGACGTGAAGGTAGCACTTGCGAAGGCCTACAAGGGCACGGGCCTTCCGGCGTGGTAAGAGAGAAACTGTCGGGACAGCCGGATGATCTCCGGTTGTCCAACTCCGAACTTCAGGATGTCGTCCGCATCGCCGGCGTGAGCCGGCGGTTCGGCGATCTCGTGGCACTGGACGACGTCAGCCTGTCACTCCGGCAAGGCGACATCGTCGGCCTGATCGGCCGCAGTGGTGCAGGCAAGTCCACGCTCATCCGCTGCCTGAACGGCCTCGACCGACCTGAACGCGGCTCGATCGAGATTGGCGGCGTCGACATCACGACGCTGGACGAAGCCCGGCTGCTGCCTGTGCGGCGCCGTATCGGCATGGTCTTCCAGCACTTCAATCTTCTCTCTGCCAAGACCGTGCTCGACAATGTCGCCCTGCCCCTCAAGATCGCTGGTGTCTCGCGTGAGAAGAGGACGGCGCGTGTCCGCGAGCTTCTTGAGCTGGTCGGCCTTTCGGGCAAGGAAGCAGCCTACCCTGCACAGCTTTCGGGTGGACAAAAGCAACGGGTGGGCATCGCACGGGCTCTGGCCGCTGATCCGCTCCTCCTGCTTTCGGATGAAGCGACGTCGGCACTTGATGCCGAGACCACCCAGCAGATCCTCGAGCTCCTCAACGACCTCAACCGCAAGCTCGGACTCACCATCCTTCTCATCACCCACGAGATCGAGGTGGTGCGACAGATCGCACGAACAGTCGTGGTTCTCGACGCCGGACGAATCGTCGAACAGGGCGATGTCCGGCATGTCCTCTCCTCGCCACAGCGCCCCACGACACGCAGTCTTCTGAGATCGCTTCTGCCACAGCTGCCGAATGAAACGCTGAAGCGCCTTCAACCGGTCAAGGGGCGGTTCAGCATTCTTGAAGTCAGTGTCACGGGCACTGCGGCGCGGCAACCCTTGTTTGATCTTCTCGCCTCGGCATCCGGTGGTCCCGTTGTGCTGCTCTCCGCAAATGTCCAGGACATCCAGGGCGAGCCTGCCGGGCACCTCTATCTGCAGATCCCGGCGCTTCGCCGCGATTCACTCGTCAAACTCAAGGACACACTTGCCCCGAAGGGCATCGTTCTCACGGACCGGGGATATGCAAACTGATCTTTTCTCGCTCATCGGCACCGGATTCGTGCAGACGCTTGTCATGACGTTTGCATCAGGCGCGATTTCGTTCGTCCTTGGCCTTCCCCTTGGTCTCGTCCTCGTCGCCACCGACAGGGACGGGATCTACGAATTGCCCCTGCTGAACAAGGTGCTGGGTGCGATCATCAATGCCTTCCGTTCCATTCCGTTCATCATCCTGCTCGAGGCCGTGATTCCGTTCACGCGCCTGCTGGTCGGGACGGCGATCGGAACGGCTGCCTCCATCGTGCCGCTGAGCATCGCGGCCATTCCCTATTTCGCCCGCATTGCCGAGGTCTCACTGCGCGAGGTTGATCATGGATTGATCGATGCAGCACGCGCCATGGGCGCAACGCGCTGGGACATCGTCAAGGATGTTCTGGTCCCCGAGGCTCTGCCCGGTCTCGTGTCCGGCTTCACCGTAACTCTCGTCACGCTGGTTGGCGCTTCCGCCATGGCCGGTGCCGTGGGCGCTGGCGGCCTTGGCGACATCGCCATTCGCTATGGCTACCAGCGCTTCCAGACCGACGTCATGCTCATCGTCGTCGTCATTCTCATTCTCTTCGTTAGCGGCTTGCAATGGTTCGGCGACAGCCTGGCGCGGCGTCTCGATCATCGTTGATGACATGCAAACGGCATTGAGGAATCGCTGAAGAAATCCTCACTACTCCGATGCATCATTTTCCTGTGCACTCCGTCACCTCATCTCAAGAGGAGAGTGAACATGAACGAACGACCGCCATCCAAAAACATCGACTTCGCGTCCTTCAACCGCCGCCGCTTTCTGCTCGGCACAGCGGCAACGGGCGCTGCCCTGTTCGGCAATGCTGCAGCGATCTCGCGAGCAGCCGCCGAGGGCAAGTATGCGGGCCAGACCCTCAACTTCATGATCATCCAGCCGCACGTCGTCACCGGCCGCAAGCTTGCCGAGGACTTCGAGAAGCTCACGGGGGCAAAGGTGAATGTCACGCCCGTTCCCTATGACCAGATCCAGACCAAGGCGACGCTCGATGTGCAGTCCGGCACCAACGAGTTCGACGTCATCGACTATTGGTACACCACGCTCTCTGCCCTTGTGGAGGACGGCATCGTCACCGACGTGACCGACTGGATCGAGCGCGACAAGGCGGAACTGCAGCCGGATGACGTGCTCGCGTCCTTCTACGACACCTACACGCTGCGCGACGGCAAGCGCTGGGGCTTCCCCTATGATGGCGACAGCCACCTGCTGTTCTACAATAAGGAGATTCTGGACCGGAACGGCCTGAAGGCACCGACCACCTGGGAAGAATATCTCGAGGTGACCAAGGCCGTCACCGCGGCGGAATCCAAGAACGGCATCTATGGTGCGGCGGTGCTGGGCGGCAAGGCGCCGATCATCATCGGCTCGACCTTCGCCAATCGCCTTGCGGGCTATGGCGGCACCTTCCTGAAGGAAGACGGAACATCGGCGCTCGACTCCGAAGCGGCACTCGCCGCAGCGCAGAGCCTGAAGGACATCATTCCGCATGCCATGCCTACACCACTCGAAACCCGCTTCGAAGAAGGCCTGCCCGCCTTCCTCGGCGGCAAGGTGGCGCTCATCGAGTTCTGGAGTGATCTCGGCGTCTATGCGCAGGATCCGAAGGGATCGAAGATCGTCGACAAGTGGGGCGTGGTGCGCAATCCCACTGGCGGCAAGAACACCAAGAACATTGCCGCCTTCAATGCAGGCTTCGGCTTTGCCATCACCAGCGGCTCCAAGAACAAGGAACTGGCCTGGGAATTCGTGAAGTTCGGCACCGGCCCCAAGGTGCAGAAGGAACTCGTGCTGCTCACCGGCAGTGGCATCGACCCGAGCCGCAAGAGCCAGCTCTACGGGCCGGAATACAGGGCCTTTGCGCCCAAGCTGCAGGAGGCCCTCGCCGGGCAGCTGGAAAGCGGCCTGCCCTGGCCCACCAACGTGCAGTCGCCGAAGCTGCAGCAGATCCTCGCTGATGGTCTTGCCGAAATCCTTGCCGGCCAGAAGGAACCGACAGACGCGATTGCCGGCATTCACGCGGCGTGGAACCAGGCCCTTTCGAGCTGATGACGACCGTCACCATCCCAACCTTCTCGCCCGGCGTGACCCGCCGGGCGAACCTGTTGAAGCTGACACACTTGGCCTGGATCGCGCCCATCACGCTCGCAACTGCGGTGATGCTGGCGTACCCGACCTTCTATGTGCTGGCGCTGTCGCTGACCAAGAGCAACCTCGGGCGGCCCTTCCAGGCCTGGCGTGGCCTCAGGAACTATCTCGGCGCGCTCACCGACTCCGGATTCCTGTGGTCGATTACGCGCGGCATTCTCTATGCACTCCCCTCCAGCGTCCTGCAGGTTGCGGCAGGACTTGCGCTTGCCCTTCTGCTCCACAAGCTGTCGACGGCCGGCCGCAAGCTGCTGATCGTGCTGCTCCTGCCGCTCATGACACCACCCGTCATGGCGGGCATCGTCTGGAAACTCATCTTCGCGCCGAGCGGCGGGCTTCTGAACGGCGTCCTGCTGCGCGATGGCTGGATCGATGCACCCATTTCCATACTTGGCGACTCCACGCTTGCGTGGGCCGCGATCCTGATTGCCGACTCCTGGCAATGGATTCCCTTTGTGGCGCTCATGGCCTATGCCGCGCTCGGCAGCCTGTCGGCGGAAATCCTTGAAGCCGCGCGTCTCGACGGCGCCAACGCCCTGCAGCGCTTCCGTTACATCCTGCTTCCGGCACTCTGGCCTGCAATCGTGTCGATCCTGCTGCTCAAGGTGGTGATCGCCTTCAAGCTTTTCGATGCCGTGTATATCCTCACCTTCGGTGGCCCGGCAGATTCCACCTCGGTGCCCAGCTTCCTGATCTGGCGCACAGGGCTCGAACAATTCGATGTCGGCCGCGCCGCAGCACAAACCATGATCTTCGCCATCGTGGTTTCGGTGATCACCCTGCCATTGGTCAAATGGCAGCGCCGCCAGCTGGTGGCAGCATGAACCGCGGCCACCGGTTGCGCGGATCATTGCTGTGGGCTGCGGCAGCCGTAGTGGCGCTGCTGCTGGTCCTGCCGATTGTCTATCTGGCGTCTGTCAGCCTGAAGTCGCCAGACGATGTGTTGTCGGGCCATTTCTTTCCGGCCAGCCTGAACTGGCAGAACTGGCCTGCTGCCTTCGCGGTGGCGCCACTTCGGCTCTACATCACCAACTCGGTGCTGGCCTCTCTACTGTCGGGCCTCGTGACCCTTGCCATCACCCTGCCCGCTGTCTTCGCCATCTATCGCCTCGAGATCGCAAGGACATGGTTGCCGCAACTCGTGCTGGGCAGCTTCCTTGCGCCGCCGGTCGTCGCCATGCTGCCGCTGTTCTACCTGCTCAAGTTCATCGGCCTCATCAACACCGTGCCCGGACTTGCGCTCATCTATGGCTTGATGAACGTGCCGGTTGCACTGTGGCTGCTCGCCCCTTTCGTGGCCCAGGTGCCGCGCGAGATCGAGGAAGCGGCCCGCCTCGATGGCGCCAACACCTTCGGCACATTCCGGCATGTGGTGCTGCCGCTTGTCTCGCATGGAGCGGCGGCGACCTATCTCATCGTGGTGATCCTCGCCTACAACGAGTTCCTGCTTGCATCAGCGCTGACGTTCAACGAGGGCGCGCGGACGCTGACCGTGGGCATTTCCCTGTTCCAGGGCGAGCGCCTGCAGAACTTCGGGCAGATGGCGGCTGCGTCTCTCGCCGGGGTCATTCCCATCTACGTGCTCGCCCTGATCGCACAACGCTGGCTGGTTGATGGCCTGACGGCAGGATCAGTGAAGGGATAGAGATGCTTTGCTTGGCAGAACAAGCCGTCCCACCTCAGTTAGCGTCGGGGGACAGTCACTTCCCCGTATCCTCGCCACCGATCTTCTCACAAGATGAAATCACCCGACGTAAGCGTAATGTTGCCCGTCAGCTGGATCGTCGACTCTATCGCTGCATCGGCATCATTGTTGATGCGGATCACGGTAACATTGTTCACCGCGTCGTAATACCAGCCGAAGTGCCCCGACGCGATGGCAGATGTTGATGTTCCGGCCGCGGAATCGAAGACGAAATCATCAATCGCTACTGTCGCGCTGTTGGCATCGAGGAATGAAAAGTCGATCTTGTCGGTTCCGCTCACGAAGTCCGTAATGACATCACGCGCTCCTGCGGACACACCAGAATCGGTAATGGCCGTAAAGATGAACGTGTCGGCATCAGCACCGCCGGTCATCACATCCCTCCCTCCGCCCCCGGTGAAAGAGTCTGCTCCCGCGAAACCATTCAGGGTATCCGAACCGGTTCCGCCAAAGAAGATGTCGATTCCGGCATGTCCATTGATAACGTCCGCTCCCGTGCCACCGTTGACAGTAAGGGTGTCTCCGGTCGCAATCGTGATTGCTCCGAGGGCAGTCTTCTGAAGGGCTGAAAGCGTGATGGAATTATCGGTGGCATCGACAAAGTCCACGCCCCGTGTGACCCAAGCACTGAGCTGCGTGGTGGTGAGTGCAGAAATGTTGCTACCCGAGTCAGAGACGGTAACACTGTCGGAAGCATCAAACGTCACGGCACCGAGGGCATTTGCCTGCGCGGCGTTCAACGTTACGGCGTTGTCGGATGCGTTGATCCGGTCTACGCCGCTGCCGGCCAGCCCGCCGATCTGGCTGGCAGTGAGGTTGGCGATTCCGACCCCGGTGTCTGATACCGTCACCACGTCGGCGGAATTGATGACAACCGTGCCAAGCGCAGCAGCAGCGGCCGCTGAAAGCGATATGGCGTTGTCCGAAGCATCGATCCGGTCGATGCCATTTGCACCGAGGACCGCGATTTGTCCCGGGACGAGGCCCGCAAAATCTGCACCGACATCAACAAGTGTCACGACGTCTGCGCTTGTCAGTGTGACAGTCCCCAGCGCCTGATACTGCTCTACCGTGAGTGACAACGTGTTGTTCGTTGAGTCGATCACGTCGACTCCGTTGGTATCGAGGTCGGCCATCTGGATGGGCGTAAGTGATGCGAGGGCCGTAGCCGTATCACGCAGTGTGACAGTATCGCCCGCCGTCAGGTCCACGCCGCCAAGGGCAAGATACTGCGCAACCGTGAGCGCCAGAACATTGTCGCTGGCATTGATGACGTCAACGCCCTTTGCCGCCATCCCGCTGATCTGCGCCACGGTAAGTGACTGCAGGGCCGTGGAGGTGTCGCTGACCGTAACTGTATCGGTGGCTTCCAGCGTGACCGCTGCCAGGGCATTATACTGGGCAGCCGTGAGGCTGAGCACACCGTCGCTCGAGTCGATCTTGTCGACACCTTTGCCGGCCAACGTTGCAATCTGTGCCGGGGTGAGTGCCTGGATGGCGGCAGCCGTGTCAGCAAGCGTCACAAGATCGGCGGAGGCAAGCGTCACGGTACCAAGCGACAGGAACTGTGCAACCGTCAACGAAAGTGTGTTGTTGCTTGAATCGATGACGTCGACACCCTTGCCAGCCAGCGCCGCAATCGCGTTTGCAGACAACGCCTGAATGTTTGTGGCCGAATCCAGCAGCGTGACGATGTCGGCTGCCGTAAGCTTGACAGTCCCCAAGGCATTGATCTGGGCTGCCGTCAGCGAAAGCGCATTTGTGTTCGAGTCGATCGTGTCGATGCCGCTCCCCTGGAGCGCGCCGATCTGCGCAGAGGTCAGGTTGCCGATGTTCAATCCCGAGTCGAGAAGCGTCACAACATCGGCCGAAACGACAACAACAGACCCGAGCGCTGCAGCCTGGGCCGCGGTCAGTGACAGGGTGTTGTTCGTGGAGTCGATGAAGTCGATTCCGTTGCCGCCGAGGTTGCCGATGGCTAGGGCCGACATGGCCCCGAGGTTTGCGACCGTATCCTTCAAGGTCACCACATCACCTGCCGTCAGTGTCACTGCGCCAAGGGCATTGTACTGAGCTACCGTCAGTGCAAGGACATTGTCGCTTGCGTCGATTGCATCAACACCTTTCGCAGCAAGACCGCCAATTGCGACCGACGTCAGTGCGCCCAGAGCAGCGCCGGTATCCCTTAACGTTATCAGATCTGCTGTCGTCAGAGTGACAGAGCCAAGTGCGTTGTATTGCGCCACCGTGAGAGCCAGGGCGTTGTCAATGGCATCGATTGCGTCAACGCCCCTTGCAGCCAATCCGGCAATTTGGGTGGATGTCAGTGCGGCCAGGTTTGCGCCCGTATCAAGCAATGTCACCGAATCCAGAGACGTCAACGCAATCGTGCCCAGCGCAAGATACTGTGCGGCGGTGAACGACAACGGGGTCGATGCATCAATGACGTCAACACCCTTGGCGGCAAGCGCCGAGATGTTCGACGGCGAGAGGCCCGCGATGTGGGCGCCCGTGTCCGCCAGGGTGACCACATCCGCTGCGGTGAGTGTCACCTGTCCGAGGTTGAGCGCCTGCGCTGCGGTGAGAGACAGTGCTCCTGTGGATGAATCGATGATATCGACACCCTTCGCGCCGAGATCGGCAATTTCGGAGGGCGAAAGGCCTGCAATCGCTAAGCCGGTATCGCTCAGGGTCACAACGTCCGACGCCGTGAGTGCCACGCTTCCCAAGGCCTGATATTGAGCGAGCGAGAGGATCAACGTACCGGTGGTTGAATCGATGGCATCCACGCCCTTGCTGTCGAGATCCGCAATTTCGACTGCTGTCAGCGCCGCAAGATTGATGCCACTATCAGCCAACGTCACGGTGTCGCCTGACGAGAGCGCGACCGTGCCCAGCGCCTTGTACTGCGCGACGGTCAGAGACAGCACGTCATTTGTAGCATTGATGGTATCAACGCCCTTGGCTCCGAGACCACTGATTGTTGCGGGTGTGAGCGCCGCCAAAGCCGCGCCCGTGTCGGCGAGGGTCACAGAATCGGCTGTCGTGAGTGCGACGGTGCCCAAAGCGTTGTATTGAGCAACCGACAAGGTGAGAAGGCCGTCCGACGCGTCAAGTTTGTCGATGCCCTTGCTCGCAAGTGCCCCGATCTGCGTGGACGTCAGGGCCGAGATGTTCGCGCCCGTATCCGTGATGGTCACGACATCCGTACCGGTGAGCGACACGGCCCCCAGCGCCAGATACTGCGCCACGCTCAAGCTGAGCACGTTGTCGGATGAATCAATTGCATCGATGCCCCTGCCGGCCAATCCCGAAATCTGAGGGGCAGTCATCGCCTCGATGTGCGTGGCTGTATCAGTGACGGTCACCGCATCATTGGCAGCAACAGTCACCGTACCAAGTGCAAGGGCCTGATCGACCTTAAGCACAAGGACTCCATTGGTCGTGTCGATCGTGTCAATGCCATTCACCTGCAGTGCACCAATCGCTGCAGCCGAAAGTGCTGCGATGTTTGCTCCTGTGTCGGACAGTGTCACGGAATCAGCCGCCACGATGACGACAGACCCCAGCGCAGTGGCCTGGGCCACGGTCAGCGAGAGCGTGTTGGTACTCGAATCAATGAAGTCGATGCCATTGCTGGCGAGGTTCGTGAATTCACCTGCGGTGAGTCCAGCGATGTTCGATCCGGTGTCGGCCAGCGTCACTGTGTCGGCTGGCGTGAGCGCAACTGTGCCCAGGGCCTTGTATTGAGCAACGGTCAAAGAAAGCGCGTTGTTCGTTGAATCGAGGGTGTCGATGCCCTTGAGAGCCAACCCGCCGATCGTCACGGCGGAAAGGGCGCCAAGCGCAGCGCCGGTGTCGGCGAGCGTCACGGTGTCAGCGGCATCCAAGGTCAGAATGCCGAGTGCATTGTACTGGGCAACACTGAGTGTGAGAGTGCCGTCAGAGGCATCCAGCCCATCAAAGCCCGTGGTGATCAACGAGGTTATCTGCGCCGGAGTCAGCGAAGCGATATTGGCTCCCGTGTCGTAGAGATAGGCCGAGTGGCTTGTACCGATCGCGATGGTACCAAGCGCGAGCGCCTGGGCCTTGTCCAACTGCAGAACGGCATCCGTCGCATCAATCGTGTCAATTCTGCTCAGGGCAAGATCAGCGATCTGGGCCGGCGTGAGGTCCTGTATGTTTGCACTGGTATCGGAGACGGTGATCACGTCTGCCACAGCAAACTTCACTGCACCGAGAGCAAGGGCCTTGTCGACGTCGAGAGTCAGAAGCCCGCTGCCCGACACGTCCAGATTATCGACATTGTGAGTGGCAAAGCTTGCGAATTCCAGCGCAGTGAGTGCTGCGAAGTTGGCGGTGCTGTCGGCGATGGTCACCGTGTTGGCCGGAGCAAAAACGACGCTGCCCAAGGCCTTGAACTGTGCGATCGTGAAGATCAGCGTGCCGGAGGTGGAACTGATCTGGTCGATGTTCTTGCCGGCGAGAGCCGCGAGGTCATCGGTCGTAAGGGCCGTCAGGGTTGCCTGCGTATCAGAAAGTGTGACGAGATCGCCAGCCGAGGGACTGAGGGTTCCCAGTGCCTGGAACTGAGCCACAGAAAGCAACAGGACATTGTCGGAGGCGTCGATGGCGTCGATGCCTTTGGCCGGAAGGGCTGCGATCTGCGCAGGCGTGAGACCCGCCAAGGCAGCGCCCGTGTCCGACAGCACGATGAAGTCGGAAGGCGTCAAGGCAACAGTGCCCAAGCTCAGATATTGACTCACGTTGAGGATCAAGGCGTCGTCGGATGCGTTGATCGTATCAAATCCGCTTGCCGCCAGCTTGCCGATCTCAGCCGACGACATCTCTGCGATGTTTTCACCGCTATCCAGCAGCTCAGCCGCATTACCGCCAACGATCTTCATGGCATCGAGCGAGGTTGCCTGATCCGCTGTCAGAGACAGTACATTATCGGTCGAATTGATGAAATCGATCCCGGAATCGGCGATGGCCTCAAGATCCTCAGGGGTCAAGGCCTCGATGTTGGCCTGCGTATCGGCGAGCGTTGCCGCGTCATCCTCGGCGATCGTCACGTTCCCAAGGGCAAGAATCTGTGCGGCGGTCAGGGAGATCGCGTTTTCTGTCGAATCGATCTCGTCAATTCCGAGTTCTGCAAGGCCTGCGAGTTCGACGGTCGTCAGCGCCTCCAGATGGGCGGCGGTGTCCCTGAGCGAGACGTTGTCGGCAAGGGTCAGGGCGACGGAGCCAAGTGCATTGAACTGCAGCACGGTCAGCGCCAGATCTCCGTCGGAGGCGTCGATGATGTCGATGCCGTTGCCAGCGAGATTGCCAATATCCGTGTCCGTGAGGGACGCGATGGCGGCTCCTGTATCCTTCAGGGTCACGGTATCGCTGCCAGTGAGTTGCACCGTGCCCAGCGCATTGTATTGCGTGACAGTCAGGGACAGGACGCCATCGGTGGCGTCGATCACGTCGATGAACTTTCCGGCAAGCGTGCCAATTGTTGAAGCTGAAAGCTGGGCAATCGCTGCACCCGTGTCGGCCAGAGTCACTGAGTCGGCACTCGTCAACGCTACGCCGCCAAGAGCCGAGAACTGGGCCACCGTGAGCGTCAGGGATCCTGAGCTGACGTCGATGACGTCGATCCCTTTTCCGGCCAATGCGCTGATCTGGACTGACGACAATGCTGAAAGCGCTGCGCCAGTATCCGACAGGGTGACCACATCCGACGATGTGAGCGTGACCGCCCCAAGAGCGTTGAACTTGGCAAGGTCCAACGTCAGCACGTTATCGGTGGCATCGATCGAATCGATGAATTTTCCGGCAAGAGCGCCGATCTCGACCGCCGTGAGAGCCTGAATGTTTGCGGCAGTGTCAGTCAGCACCACCGTGTCACCCGGTGTCAGCTGAACAGAGCCCAGCGCCTGGTATTTCGCCACCGTCAGGTTCAGCGTGCCGATTGAATCGATCCTGTCGATTCCTCCGGCCGCGAGATTGCCGATGGCGGATGCCGACAATCCCGCAATGTTGCCGCCCGTATCTGTCAGCGTGACATCGTCGCCTGCGGTCAGAGTGACACCCCCGAGAGCCTGATACTGCGCCACGCTGAGCGACAGTGTGTTGGTAATCGAGTCAATCGCGTCGATTCCCTTGGCGGCAAGGCCCGAGATCTGCGTGGTGGTGAGTGCCGCAAGGACGCCACCGCTATCTGTCAGCGTAACCACATCGCCGGCCGTGAGCGCGACCGTACCGAGATTGTTGTACTGGGCAACGGTCAGCGAGAGGACATTGTCGGACGCATCGATCGTGTCGATGTTCTTGCCCGACAGCGAGCCGAAATCAGTCGCCGTCAGCGCCGCGAGATTGTCGCCGGTGTCGGACAGGGTCACCGCATCCCCTGCGGCGAGGGTTACGGTGCCGAGCGCCTTGAACTTCGCCACGGTCAGCGTCAACACATCGTCGGATGCATCGAGTTTGTCGATGCCCTTGCCTGCCAAAGCCGAGATTTGGCCTGTTGTCAGCGCCCCCAGATTGGCGCCGGTGTCTGCGAGTGTCGCTACCGCACTTGCGTCGATCGCAACACCGCCAAGCGCTAGATACTTGGCAACCGTCAACGACAGCAATCCATCTGACGGATTGATCGCTGCAACCTTCTTGGCCGCCAGGCCGCTGAAGAAAGAGGTGTTTTGTGAGGTGATGTTTGCTCCGGTATCGGACAGAACGATGCTGTCACCGGAGGCAATGGGAATGGTCAGTGCATTGAGCTGATCGACAGAGAAGCGGATGATGTTGCTGGTCGAGTCGAGCGTGTCGACATTCTTGGTGGCGAGTTCCGCAATCTGGACCGGCGTCAGCGCCTGGATGTTTGCTGCGGAGTCGCGCACTGTCACAGTGTCAGTACCGAGGTACGGTGAATCTACGATGAATTGAGCAACGGTCTTGTTGAAAGTGGCCATAGTTGTCCCCCTTGTATGACGCCCATCAGACTGTCGTGTGGCCTAAACACGAATGAACCAACGTTACAAACAACTGCGAGTTACGCAACCGATTTCTATGCCATTACTGCAACTCGCTTGAATTTGTTCGTTTACTTATACTGAGCAGAATAATGTTTGCTGCACCGATAAATCATGGCGACGCAGCGATGTGAGAGTCGTTGTGACATATTGGCAAAGCCACCGCCGACGGTGATGCGCACACTCAACGAAGGCAAAGCCCGTCTCACATGACAGGGACATTCTTCCTTCCGAGCGAAAAAATAGTGGTGGATAAAACACTGCGGCCGCAGCGCAACTCCGCCCGTAGAGGTTCGAATCCTGGTCCCAGCCCATTCGCTTTGGCCTCAGATTTCGATCATCACCTGGCCAGCCTCGACCTTGACCGGATAGCTCCGGAGATTGACACAGGCGGGTGCGCCCATGGCTAGTCCATCGGTCGCGTGGAAGGAGTCGTGCGGCGAGCGATAGATGGCGAAGGTCCTGCCGCCATGATCGAAGCGGAAACGGTTCTCGCCGCGTCTTCTCAATCGTAGCTGAGGGTCTTGGCCTTGCCGCGGAAGATCCAATAGGACAGCGCCGAGTAGGCGATGATGGTGGGCAGCACGACCAGTGTTCCCACAAGGATGATCGAGAGTGACTCCGGCGCGCTGGCCGCCTCCTGGATGGTGAGCGCATCGGGCACGATGAAGGGGTAGAAGCTGTAGGCCATGCCGGCGAAACCCAGGGCGAAAAGAAGGATTGTGGCAACGAAGGGCAGCCAGGCGAGGCGGTCACCCTCTTCGTCAAAGCGCACCAGCCGCCAGGAGATGAGCGCGATGAGTGCCGCCGACACGACTGGCAGCGGCGAGAGATAGAGCATCTCCGGCAGGTGGAACCACTTCTCGTAGATGCGCGGCGACACCAGCGGCGTGGCAATCGAGATGGCGGCGAGGCCCAGCACCACGCCCCAGATTCCGCCCCGCGACCAATGCGCGGCCTTGTGCTGCAGTTCACCGTCAGTCTTTGCCAGAAGCCAGGTGGCGCCGATGAAGCTGTAGGCGACGGTGAGGAAGGCGGCCGTCACCAGCGCGAAACCCACATGCCACCAGTTGTACTTGAGACCCATGATGTAAAGCCCGAGCATGAAGCCCTGGCTCAAGGCCGCCATCAGGCTTCCGGAGAAGAAGGCGAAGTCCCATGCGCGCTTATGGGCGGGAGGCGCCTTGGCGCGGAATTCGAAGGCAACACCGCGCAGGATCAACCCGATCAGCATGATCGCGACAGGAAGATACAGCTGGGTAAGGATCACACCATGTGCGATCGGAAACGCGACCAGCAGGATGCCGATTGCCAGAACCAGCCACGTCTCGTTCGCATCCCAGAAGGGACCGATGCTTGCCACCATGGTGTCCCGCTCCTCGGCCGAAGCGAAGGGGAAAAGCAGGCCGACGCCGAGGTCGAAGCCATCGAGCACGACATAGATGAGGATCGAGAGGCCCAAGAGGCCGGCGAAGATCAGGGAGAGTTCGAAGCCCAGGAACATGGTGTCACTCCGCAGGCATGGCCATGGCGTCGGCGCCCTTCACCCGCTCGTCCTTCGGCAGCGGTTCACCGCGTGCCGCCTTGCGGGCCATGTGGGTGATGACGCCCGTATAGGCCAGCATCAGGCCGGCATAGGCCACCAGATAGACCACGAGGGTGGAGAGCACCATCGGCGCGGGCACATTCGCAACAGCCGACTCGGTCGTCAGCTCGCCGGTCACGAGCCAGGGCTGGCGGCCGATCTCGGTCGTGTACCAGCCGGCGAGCGTGGCCACCCACCCCATGAACGTCGTGCCTGACAGGGCGTAAAGGTAGAGACGTGGCAGGTTTGCCGCGCCGCGCCGATAGAGGAGATAGGCCCCAGCCCAGCTCACCACCAGCATGAGCACACCCACGCCCACCATGATGCGGAAGGACCAGAAGACCGGGGCCACGGGCGGATGCATGACCTTGCCATCGGCGGTGACGAAATCATTGAGCCCCGGCACCACACCATCAGGGTCATGCTTCAGGATGATCGAGGCGAGATTGGGAATGCGGATCTCGAAATGGTTGGTGCGCGCCTTGTCATCGGGAATGGCAAAGAGAAGCATCGGCACATTACCCCTGGTTTCCCAGTTGCCCTCCATCGCCGCGACCTTCTGCGGCTGATGTTCCAGCGTGTTGAGACCATGCATGTCACCGACAAAGATCTGGACGGGGATCAGCACTGCCGCGAGGATCAGTCCGACACGAAGCGTTGTTTTCGGACTCTCGGTGCGGTCCCGGAGAAGCAGCCGGAGGGCGCTGATGCCGGCCAGCAGAAACGCGACGGTGAGCCCCGAGGCCAGCAGCACGTGGGCAAGGCGGTAGGGCAACGAAGGTGTCAGGACGATCGCCCACCAATCAGTCGCGTGGGCAACACCATCGCGCATCTCGAAGCCCTGTGGAGTGTGCATCCAGCTGTTGAGGACGAGGATCCAGAAGGCCGACATGGTGGTGCCGAAGGCGACCAGCGCCGTGGCCGCGGTGTGCAGCCAGCCGGGCACCCGGCTTGCGCCGAACAGCATGATGCCGAGGAAGACGGCCTCGAGAAAGAAGGCGGTCAGAACCTCATAGGCAAGGAGAGGCCCGGCCACATTGCCGACCGTCTTCATGAAGCCCGGCCAGTTCGTGCCGAACTGGAAGGACATGGTGATGCCGGAGACCACCCCCATGGCGAAGGAGAGCGCAAAGACCTTCACCCAGAAGCGGTAGGCCTCCATCCACTTGCGCTCGGCAGTGGTGTTGAAGCGCAGCTTGAAGAACAGGAGCACCCACCCCAGTGCAATCGTGATGGTAGGGAAGAGGATGTGGAAGGAGATGTTGGCCCCGAACTGGATGCGAGACAGTATGAGTGCGTCCATGGTCATGCCGGCTGCTGCGTCGCTGTCATGACTAGCACTACGCAACGGGAAGGCGAACAGAGCCGCGACCGCCCGTCGCGGTTTTCAATTACCTGAAGGACAGAAGGAGGTGGCCGGAATTCACGCGAAATCTGCGGAATTTCGTGTAATCCATTGAAAAAAGAAACCAATCCGCTGCGGGCCAGCGCAACAGGGTTACGCACCAATCAGGCTTACGGGTTGACCCAGAGCTGCGTCACGATCTTGCCGCCGGCGCCATAGGCGAAGAGGGCGCGACGGTTGTCGCTGCGCTGCAGGCGGAACCAATCGAGCATGCTCACCCGGAACCGGACAACGCCGAAATTGGCCTGGCCTGCGCCATCGGGCGCATCGGCCGCCGCAGCCTGCGCCGCAGGCGTGAAGACGAGATCATCACCGGGCGGGCCACCCTGATAGGTGCTGCGGGTCGTGGGTGAAAGGCCCTGCCAGGCTTTCCGGGACACATCGCTCTCCGGTGAAAAGAGCACGGCACTTCCCTGCAGCCGAAGCTGCACACGGGTGGTGTTGCAGAACCCCAGCACCGTGGCATCCGGCTGTTCCGCGAGTTCGGCCCACTTGGGGCTGCGCACGTCGGTGTGGATTTCCAGCATGCGCTCGGCGACGGCCGCCGCGCGCAGTACCACGGTGCGCGCCTGGGCCACGCCGGTGCGGCTCACGGTGGCGAGCGTCACATAGTGGAAGCCGGACTGCGGATCAGCCGCGCCCTGCTCCAGCAGGCGCCAGGCCTCGGCGTCGATTCCCGCCAGTGAATCCCCAATGGTTCGTCCGTCATCCATGATTTCGCTCTTTCTCATCCAGCATGAACGCCGAAACTTGCCCTGCCCTTGCAACAGCTTACGCCAAACTTTGAACGCGTGGGCCCGGCCAGCGGACCTGACGGCACATTAGAATGATTCCATACCTTTGTAATAACACATCTTTTTCTTTTCCTGAGTTGACATGTCGGGAATGAAGGTATATCCGATCAGCATAGTCAGAAAAGGATTGCGTGCCATGTTCCGCGCCACCCCGTTTGCCCCTCTCGCCCGTGCCGTCCTCATCGCCGCCGGCCTTGCCACCGCTTCGTCGCTGGCGCAGGCCGAAGAGGCCAAGACCTACGAGCTTTCGATCAAGGATGCCGCCTTCCAGCCCACCGAAATCCGCGTTCCAAAGGACACGGCCTTCGTCATCAGGCTGAAGAACGGCAACGCCGCCCCCGTCGAACTCGAGGCCAAGGAGCTGAAGATCGAGAAGGTGGCGGCGGGAAATTCCGAGATCGTCGTCAACGTCAAGGCGATGCCCCCCGGCAAGTACCTTTTTGTTGACGAATTTCAGGAAGATGTAGCCAAGGGTTACATCATCGTCCAATAAATACAAAGTCCCGCCCGGAGAGCTGAATGCTCAGTGCACTGATCATTGTCTTCCGCGAAGTCCTCGAAGCCGGCCTCATCGTCGGCATCGTCTGGGCGATCGCGCGCAACCTTGCAGGCGCCCGGGCGTGGATCGTCTTCGGCATTCTCGGCGGGCTTCTGGGCGCAGGTCTCGTTGCCCTCTTCACTAGCACCATTTCCAACGCCTTCCAGGGCTTCGGGCAGGAACTGTTCAATGCGGGCGTGCTCGCCGCGGCAGTCGCCATGCTTGCGTGGCACACGATCTGGATGGCGCGCCACGGTCGCGAGATGGCCGCCGAAGTGCGGCAGGCCGGTCAGGACGTAGCCGCGGGCAAGCGCTCCTTCTGGGCCCTGTCGGTCATCGTCGGCATGGCGGTCTTGCGCGAAGGCTCCGAGGTCGTTCTCTTCCTCTATGGCGTTGCCGTTTCAGGAGGCGAAACGGCGCTCTCTCTCCTGACCGGCGGCGTTCTCGGCCTTGCCGCGGGCGCAGTCGTCTCGTTCCTCACCTTCAAGGGCCTGCTCCGCATTCCCATGCGCCACTTCTTCCGGGTCACGAACTGGCTGATCACGCTGCTGGCCGCCGGCATGGCGGCGCAAAGCGTCAGCTATCTGGAAAAGGCGGGCGTCATCACGCGTCTCGGCGAAACCGTGTGGGATACGTCGTGGCTGCTCTCGGAAAACAGCATGCCCGGGCGCGTGCTGCATGTGCTGGTGGGCTATGCCGATGCACCGACCGCAGCCCAGCTCGTGGCCTATGTCGCCGTGGTGGCCGGGATCTGGTTCGCCGCGAAGCTGGCCAATCCGCCCCATGGGGCCGAAGCAGCAGCGCTCAAGCGCAGGCCTGCCGCCTGAACGGGCGCGTCAGCCCGTCACCACCACCTTGGACGCCTTCATGTCGTGCAGAAGCGCGAAGCCCTGCCCTGCCTCGCTGATGGGGAAGCGGTGGCTGATGGTCTGTTCAAGCGCGTAGCCGGGCCGCGCGAGAATGGCCATCGCCCGGGCAAGTCCCTCGGGTGTGGCCGAGTAGCTCGTCACGAGGCTCACTTCGCGGCGATAGAGTTGCCAGAGATCAACGGGCGGCATCATGCCGGGCTTCACGCCGAAAGGCAGGATCACGCCGCCATCCCTCACGCTGTCGAGGGCGAGCGCAATGGTCGCGGCATTGGTGGCGGTGAGCAGAACGAGATCGGCGCCCCGTCCGCCGGTGGCAGCCTTCGTTCCCTTGGCCACGTCATCGCGGCCCACGAGGAAGCCCGCACTTGCGCCCCACTCTGCCGCCACGTCAAGCCGTTCGGCCCGCGTGTCGGCGACAAGCACCGTGACGCTGCGGTCGCGCAACAGCGGCAGAAACAGGAGACCGATGGCCCCAACCCCGACGATCAGCACCGTATCGCCCTCACGCAGCGGCACACGGTCCATGGCGCGCAGACAGCAGCCCAGCGGCTCCATGAAGACGGCGCGCTCATCGCTCACATGATCAGGAATGGGAACGACCGTGTGCGGCACCAGATCGGCGGGCACACGGATCACCTCGGCAAAGCCGCCCGGCGCAACATTGCTGCTCTTGAACTGCGGGTCCTGTGTCGGGCTGCCGCGGCGGGCATAGTGCGAGCCATAGTCAGGAGCGTGATGCGCAACCGCCACCCGCTCACCCACGCGGAACCGCGCGACGCTAGCCCCCACGGCCGAGACGCGGCCGACGATCTCGTGGCCGAGCTGCACCGGCTTCGGCGTATCGGCATCATAGACCTTCATGAGGTCGGTGCCGCACACGCCGCAAAGCGTCATGCGCACCAGGATTTCGCCCGGCCCCGCCGTGGGCTCTGCAACATCGATGGCTTCAACCGCGCCGGTGCGCGGACAGGTCAGGAGCTTCATCCGCTCTCCTCATCATGAAACTGTGTCCGGCGCAATCCTCCGGCTCAGAATCCCGCAGGCACGGCCTTGTGGAAGTCGGTCGCCTCTTCAAAGGCCTCGGAGATGCGGAGCACGGTGCGATCGTCAAACATGCGGCCGATCACATGCAGGCCGGCCGGCAGGCCGGCCGCAGTAAAGCCGCAGGGCACACTCGCCGCCGGCTGCTGGGTGAGGTTGAAGGGATAGGTGAAGGGCGTCCAGTTCACCCACTTGCCGCGATTGTCCGGGTCCGCCGGCTGCAACAGCCCTGCCCCAAAGGCGGCGATGGGCAATGACGGCGTGAGCAGCGCGTCATACTTTTCCATGAAGAGGCGCATCTGCGTGCCGAGCGCGCCGCGGGCCCTGTTGGCATCAAAGACATCCTGCACGGTGATCGAGGCTGCCTGCTCCACCACATCTGCGAGCGGAGGATCGAGCAGCGCCTTCTTCTCCGGCGGCAGTTGCCCGAGAATGCTGCGCGCGCCCGAGAACCACAGCACGCGGAAGCACTCGGCAGGGTCCTTGAAGCCCGGATCCACTTCCTCCACATGGGCACCCAGATCAGCGAGCGTCTCCACGGCCTTCCGCACCAGTGCTGCGATCTCGGGGTTCACATCGACGTAACCAAGCGCCGGACTGTAGGCGATCTTCAGTCCCTTCACACCCTTGCCGAGGCCCTTCAGATAGTCCGCCCCATCATAGGGCAGCGAGAACCAGTCGCGGTTGTCGGGCTGCGCGATGACATTCATCAGCAGTGCGGCATCCTTCACACGCCGCGTCATGGGGCCGACATGCGCCACCGTGCCGAAGGGTGAGAGCGGCCAAGCGGGCACGCGCCCAAACGACGGCTTGTGACCAAAGGTTCCGGTGAAGCCTGCGGGAATACGGATCGAGCCGCCACCATCGGTGCCCAGCGCCAGCGGCGCGTATCCCGCAGCGAGGCCAGCTGCCGAACCGCCGGACGAACCCCCGGGCGTCATCTCGGTGTTCCACGGATTGCGGGTGATGCCGGTGAGCGGACTGTCGGTCACACCCTTCCATCCGAATTCCGGCGTCGTGGTGAGACCGACAAAAACCGCGCCCGCCTCGCGCAGGCGAGCAACCGACGGCGCGTCATTGTCCCAGGGCTGATTGCGATCGACGGTCTTCGAGCCGCGCAGCGTGGGCCAGCCCTTCACCAGAAGCAGGTCCTTGATCAGCACCGGCACGCCATCGATGAGCGACAGCGGCTCGCCTTTTTTCCAGCGCTTGTGGCTCGCCTGTGCCATCGCGTGCGTCATCGTTTCGTCGACGAGGGACATGGCATTGAGCTTGGGTTCGTGCGTCCTGATCTGGGCGAGGCAGCTCCGGGCCACGTCAACGGGCGAAAATTCGGATTTCTTGAACCCCTTCGCCAAGCGTGTGGCGGACATCCAGTGCAACTCTTTGGACATGACCCATACTCCCTAAGACCACAGAAAAGCACGATCTTTCAACGCAGGCACGTAAGATTTTCTGACGTGCACAAGGGTTCCATATCTGAACGGAAAATGAATGCGGCATTCAGCACCGGTTGCATGCGGGAACCTTACAAGCACTTTCCAAGTTCAACGGACGCGAACCGAAAGGAGGTTCTGATGATGAAGTATCTGCTTCTCGTGCTGGCCATCGCCGGTTCTGCGGCGACAGCAATTGCCGCGATCAATCCGGGTGCAAACATTGTGCGCCCGGCAAACATCACGGTCGTGGAAAAGAATCAGGCGTTCCCTGTGATCGGTCCGCTCGTCTTCGAAGAGTGCGCCGTGGAGGATTGCTCTGAAGAATGAAGTTTCGCCGGATGACAAAATCATCCGGCATCCCATGAGCCGGGGCTGGCCACAGGCCTGATAACCCGCCCCCTCGCCAGACCCCAAGCTGGCCCCGGCTCACCCTGTTTCTCCTGCCGTGACTCCCCGATCCCCTGCAAAAGATCCGTTTCCGGCAACACCCTGGACCCTCGTGGTCCAGGGTTTTTCATGTGAAGCTGGTTCAATCAGTTGAATCAAGAAACGCCCGTTTTGCTCACACAACTTTAATTCTGATCTCCTGAAAGCAGCGCCGTTCCAGAGCCGATTAACCTTTCCGGGCGAGTGTGCGGCCTGACGCGCTGCGCTTCACGCCGCAGCGCAGGGACAGTGCAGCAAAACACGTGAAAACGGCAAAGCACCATACGCCCGGCTCCGCCGGCACGACCCGGCTTCTCCGCCGGTTCCTGCGCTTGCTGCTGCCGGCCTTCCTGCTGGCCTCCACCTGCGGCCTCTATCTCCTCAGCACACTGACGTTTGGCGATGAACGCACCGGCGTTGCCGTGCGGGTGAGCAATCTCGCATTCCGGACGGCGGGTGTGCTGAACACGCTTCCCCAGGGTGACATCAAGGAGGCGCAGGGCGCCATCCTGACCCTGCTCATGTCCGACCCGGCGATTTCCTGCGCCCAGCTTTTCGATGGCGACGGGCGGATGATTACCGCCACCCCGATCCGGCAGGGATGCCGCGATACGCAAGGCACCGCCATTGCCGAGGCACCCGTCCGCATCCAGCCGGGCGCGCTGCTGCGCGTTCACTACAATCTCGCCGAACTGGAATCGCGGAGCCAGCTGTTCCGCATCTTTACGCTGCTGTCGCTCCTCGGCAGCCTGCTGGTGGCCGCAGCGGCGAGCTGGTTCTCCTTCCGCCTGACCGTGGGGCGGCCCGTACACGCGCTGCTGCAGGCGATCCGCACCACCCATCTTCTCGGCAAGCCCACCAAGATCGAGGTGGTCCCCGATGATGAAATGGGCAGCGTCATCCTCGCCTTCAACGACATGCAGGACAAGATCGACGCCGAGGCACGGCGCAATGCCGAGGCGCTGCGCCGCCTCGACTACATCTACAACGAAATGCCGGCCCTGATGTTCTCGGTCGACAACACCGGCAGGATCATTTCGGCCAGCGGCCACTGGTTCGACGAAACCGGCTATCGCCGCGAGGAACTGATCGGCACGCCGATGCGCGATGTTCTCTCCGTCACCGAAGGCGATGACTTCGCAGCCTCGGAGGAGATGATCATTACGGCGCAGCGCCCGCTCCGCGACCTGCCTTTCACGCTCACCTGCAAGGACGGCATGCGCCGCGACGTGCTGATGGCGGTCGTGCCCGACATCGAAGCCAACCAGGGCACGCAGTTCTGCGTGCTGAGCGACATCAGCGGCCTCAAGGAAGCGCAGGTCGAATTGCGCCGCCAGGCCGTCACCGACCATCTCACCCATCTGCCGAACCGCCAGGGCCTGTTCGAGCATCTCGCCGAACTGAAGAACGTGAACGCCACGGAGCGCAACCGCTGCGCCCTGCTCTTCATCGACCTCGACAACTTCAAGAGCGTGAACGATACCCTCGGCCACGAAGCGGGCGACCAGCTGCTCCGCGCCGCCGCGGGCCGCCTGCGCAACTGCGTCTACCGCAAGGACTTCCTTGCCCGCCTTGGCGGCGACGAATTCGCCATCGTGCTGGGCGGCATGCACAGCGAAGACGATGCCACCGTTGTGGCGGAGCGCATCATCGAGGCCTTTGCAAAGCCCTTCCGTCTTGGCGAAGCCAGCGCCGTCGTCGGCACGTCGATCGGCATCGCCAATTTCTCCGACAGCAATGACGGCGACGACATCCTGCGTCTGGCCGATCTCGCCATGTACCAGTCAAAGCAGTCAGGCCGGAACTGCGTCTCGCGCTACAGCAACGATCTCACCGCCCGCGTGGTGGGCCGCGACAGGCTGGTGCGCCGCATCCGCGAAGGACTGGCCCAGCAGGCCTTCCGCTTCCATTTCCAGCCCATCGTCGATCTCGAAACCTTGAAGCCCGTCGGTGTCGAAGCGCTGCTGCGGCTCGATCACAGCAATGGCGACGTGGTGCCGCCGTCAGAGGTCATCCGCACGGCCGAAGAAGCAGGGCTCATCGGCGCCGTCTCGGCCTGGTGCCTGAGCGAAGGCGTGCGCATTGCCGAAGGCGAGCATGCGACGCTTGGTGGCCGCGGCCGTTTCCTCGCCATCAACCTGTCGCCGAAACAGCTCACCCGGGAATTCATCTCCGGCATGGTGGCCCGCCTGCAGGCGGCGCCCGAGATTGCCAACGCACTGGTCTTCGAGATCACCGAAACCGCGCTCTTCCGACAGGACGAGGACGTGGGCGCGATGATCGCCAGCCTCCGCGCCACGGGGGCCCGGATCGCACTCGACGATTTCGGCACGGGATTTTCCTCCCTCGGCCACCTCCAGCGATTCCCGGTGGACATGCTGAAGCTCGACAAGAGCTTCGTCGGCGGTCTTTCCGGCGACAGCGACGACGCCCGCCGCCGCCGGGCGGTGATCAAGGCCACCTCGGCGCTGGCACGCGACCTCAATATCCGGATCGTCGCCGAAGGCATCGAGGATCATTCATCCCTCAATCTTCTCAAGGGCTTCGGCATCGGCATGGGCCAGGGCTACCTGTTCTCCCCACCCGCCCCTTTGCGGATCGCGATGGACTGGGTCGATGCCTTCGACAAGGCCGGCCAGCCCGGCGGGAAAATCATCCCGCTCGCCCGCCCCAATCTAAACGGCAGATGAACGGCGCATTCAGCGTGGGTTCCTGAAGCCCCCGCTATGGTCCTCCCATAATCGAACCAGGGAGGTTCACATGATCCGCTACACACTCTTCGTACTCGCCGTGATCGGCTCTGCCGCCACCGCCGTTGCCAACATCGCTCCGGAGCGCAAGGTCTCCAACCCGGCCAACGTCACGATCGTCGAGAAAAACCAGGCTTTCCCGCAGTTTGGCGCCATCGTCCTTGAAGAATGCGCCGTCGAGGATTGCTCGGAGGAATAACCCATTCGAACCATCCGCGTGCTGGACGGCAACGCGGATGCAGGAACCGGGGCCCAGCCACAAGGCCTGATCAACCCGCCCCCTCGCCAGACCCCAGGCTGACCCCGGTTCCTCACCTTTCTCTCCCGACTCAGGCGCCCCGATCCCCTGCAAACCGATCGACTCCCTCACGCCTGAAACCTCAGCCCCGGACCCAGATCCGGGGCTTTTCTTTTGCATTTTCCTTCCCCCACGAAATTTTATTGCTATAGAACCCCCAGCCATGGCGAAGCTCGACACCATCGACTGGAAAATCCTCCGCGAACTCCAAAAGGATGGGCGCGTGACCAACGTCGAACTGGCCGCCCGGGTGGGGCTTTCACCGCCGCCCACGCTCCGCCGGGTACAGGCCCTCGAGAAGGCGGGCTACATCAAGGGCTACCGCGCCCAGCTCGACGCCGAGATGCTGGATTATGGCGTGAAGCTCTTTGCCCTCGTCGGGTTGAAGAGCCAGGCGCAAAGCGAGATGGCCGACTTCGAGCGCCGGGTGAAGGGCTGGCCCATCGTGCGCGAGTGCCATGCCGTTTCGGGCGGGGCAGACTTCGTCCTGAAATGCGTGGCGCGCGACCTGCAATCGATCCAGGCCTTCGTCATGGGCGCGCTTGCCAAGGCGCCGAACGTGGAGAGCGTGAAGACCTCGCTCATCCTGCACGTGGCGAAAGACGAGCCCGAAGTTCCCCTGCCATGACCGAGGCCGTCACCCCGCAGAAGGCCCATTGGGCCTCGCTCATCTCGTCGGCCAAGGCGGCCGTCATCATCGGCTTTGCCTCCACCATTCTCGTCGTGATCGAAGGCGCACGCGCGGTTGGCGCCAATACGGCGCAGCAGGCCTCGGTCGCTGCCGTCCTCTGCTTCGCCATGGCGATCACCTCGTTCATTCTCGCTGTGCGCTATCGTATGCCGATCATGGTCGCGTGGTCCACGCCGGGCGCCGTGCTCATTGCCACCAGTGCCTCCGGCATCACCTGGAACGAAGCGATCGGCGCCTACATCGTGGCAGGCGCGCTCACCGTGCTCACCGCCGTCATCACGCCGCTCGCCCGCGCCATCGAGCGCATGCCGGCGAGCATTGCGTCCGCCATGCTCGCGGGCGTGCTGCTGCGCTATGTGCTGGGCGTACCCACGGCGGCGCTCAACGCGCCGGCACTGGTCGTGCCGCTGATCCTCGCCTTCTTCGTGCTGCGCTTCCTGATACCGATGTATGCGGTGCCGATCGTGGTGGCGCTGGGCCTCATTCTTGCGGCCTTTGCCGGCGCCTTCTCGGGTGGCATCACGCTCGCCGTGACGCCCCTCACCTTCGATCTTCCGGCGTGGAACCTGCAGGCGATGGTGAGCCTCGGCATTCCGCTCTATCTCGTCACCATGGCGTCGCAGAACCTGCCGGGCTTCGCGGTGCTCCGGGCGAATGGCTATCAGCCGCCGGTGAGCGCCTGCCTGCTGGTGACGGGTGCGGGATCCATTCTTTCGGCGCCGTTCGGCAGCCACGCCATCAATCTCGCGGCGATCACCGCTTCACTGGTTGCGGGCCCGGATGCACACCCCGATCCCGCCCAGCGCTGGAAGATGATTTATCCCTATACGCTGCTGTACGTGATCTTCGGGCTTGCGGCGGGCACCTTCGTGCACATGCTGGGGGCGCTGCCCAAGGAATTGGTGACGGCCATTGCAGGCCTTGCCCTGTTTGGTCCGTTGATGGGCGGCATCTCGTCCATGATGAAGGAACCGCGCGACATCGAGGCCGCCCTCGTGACCTTCCTCACCACGGCCTCGGGCATCACGCTTTATGGAATCGGTGCGGCTTTCTGGGGCCTGCTGGCAGGGCTCATCCTCTGGGCGGCGCAGCGCTACGCGAGACGGACGAGTTAGCGCAACGGACGATCAAATCGGAACGATTTGAGAGAGGAAAGTTGCGCCAGATTTTTGTTTTAACGCATCTTTCGCTTCGCAAGTGGAATCCACTTGCTCGCACGATGCGTTAGCGCGCCACCGTGACCGGGCAATCGGCGGAAGCGGCAACGGATGCAGCGACCGAGCCCAGCACGAGTCGTTTGACGCCGCGCGGATCGCCCGTTCCCGTCACGATGTGATCGAAGCCTTCCCGGTTGGCATATGAGACGATGGAGGCCGCAACTTCGCGGGCATCAAGCTCGATGGCCGAGACATCCTTGGCGCCGAGGCTCTGCGCCATCGCGACCGCATCAGTGAGAAGCTTCGAGACCTCCCGGTCGGAATGGGCATAGACCGCGGGGCCGCGAATGCCGCCCGACATCACGTTCACGGTACAGATGGCGAGAGGCACCTTCTCCAGCGACGCCATGCGCGCGGCAAAGGCCACGGCCTTTTCACCGTGGGACGTGCCATCGGTTGCGCAGAGAATCTTCTTCATGACACCAGCCTCCGCAGAAAGAGCATGGGAGTCTGATGCCGCAAAGGCGCAGTGCCTGCCTTGACCCAAATCAAGATGGCAGGTTGACGCTGAAGCTGTGTGTGCGATTGCGAAGGGGCGATCAGCCCCAGGCGACCTTATCGATCTCGTAGGACTTGCCACCGCCGGGGGTCGCCACCTCAACGCTGTCGCCCTTGCGCTTGCCGATGATGGCGCGCGCGATGGGCGAGGAAATGGAGATGCGGCCCTTCTTCACGTCGGCTTCGGTGTCGCCCACGATCTGGTAGATCACCTTGGCTTCGGTATCCTCGTCGATGAGGGTGACCTTGGCGCCGAACTTCACGGTGTCGCCCGAAAGCTTCGAGACGTCGATCACTTCGGCGCGGCTGATCTTGTCCTCGAGTTCGGCCACACGGGCTTCGTTCCAGCCCTGGGCTTCCTTGGCGGCATGATATTCGGCATTTTCCGAGAGGTCGCCATGGGCGCGTGCTTCCTCGATGGCGCGAATGATGCGCGGGCGTTCCACCGACTTGAGGTGCTTCACCTCATCGATCATGGCGTTGTAGCCATCGGCGGTCATCGGCACTTTTTCCATCATCGTACTTTCCATCCGGCAAGGGTCCGCCCGCCCTGATTTGCAAGGCTTTCCGGCGGGCAACCTGAACAAGAAAACACCCGGCGAAATGGCATCTCAGCCCGCCGGGTATTCCTCAATGTGGCTCATTCCAGCTGATTTTGCAAGGGGTGGCAAAAGCAGGCCTGGCAGCGTTAACGCTCAGGCGGGCTTGTAGATCCGGTTGGCTTCCGGGTCGTCCATGTCGAACGGCAGGGCTTCCAGCTCCTTCCAGAGGGCGTCGGGAATCACCTGGTTGGCCCAGTCGATGGTCTGCTGCACCCGCTCGGGCGAGGAAACGCCGCAGATGGTGGAGGCAACGTAGGGCGAGCGCATGGAGAACTGCAGGGCAGCGGCGCCCATGGCCACGCCATGCTTGGCGCAGAGCGCCTCGATGGCATTGGCCTTCGACTTGATGTCGTCGCCCGCCGGCATGTAGGCGAAGAGCGGGGCCTTGGCCGCACCCTTGGCAAGAATGCCGCTGGCATAAGGAGCGGCATTGAGGACGGTGATGTCACGCGACTTCGCCAGTTCCAGCATCGGCAGGGCGTGACGGTTCAGCAGCGTATAGCGGTTGTGGGTGATGATCGCGTCGAAATGGAAATCGCGCATCATCGGCATCATGATGTCGGTGCGGCCAGCCGCAAGGCCGACGGCCTTGCACAGGCCCTCTTCCTTCATCTTGAACAGTTCCTCGGCCGCCCCGCCCTTCCCCGTGACGTCCTTCAGGTCGGAGGCGTATTCCGGGTCATGGAGATGCAGCAGGTCGATCTGCGAAACGCCGAGCGCCTTCAGGCTTTCCTCGACCGACTGGCGGGCGCGGGCACCGTCGAAATTCAGGGTGTCCATGTTGCGGTCGAGCTTCGAGGAAATAAGGAAGCCCTTGGGCAGGCCGCCCCGGGCCTTGATCGCCTTGCCGATGCGCTCCTCGCTGCGGCCGAGGCCGTAGTTGCGCGAAGTATCGATGAAGGCGATCGGACCGTTAAACACGGCTTCCAGGGTGCGCATGGCGCGGGCTTCGTCGACGCCGTAGCCATAGGTGTCCGGCATGTCGGCAAGCGCCGTCATTCCCAGGCAGAGCGGCGGGATCGAGAGATCGGCGCGCGCAAGCTTCGTCATCTTCTGGAGGTTCTGGGTCATGGCACTTACCTGAAATAATCCTGGAGGGGTTTCACGGTGATCGTTCCCGCCTTGTGGGCGGCGATGGCCTTCGCCACCGAGAGGATGCCGCGGAGCGTGGTGTAGTAAGGCACCTTCTGCATCACGGCCGTCTGGCGGATCGACTTCGAGTCCGATTCGGACGACTTGGTTTCGGTGGTGTTCAGCACCAGGTGAATGTCGCCGTTCTTGATCGCATCGACCACGTGCGGGCGGCCTTCCTGGACCTTGTTGATCTTGTTGGAGGCGATGCCCTTGCTCTCGAGATAGCTGTGGGTGCCGCCCGTGGCGCGGATGGCAAAGCCCAGTTCCGAGAGCGTCTTGATCGCCGGAAGGATGCGCGACTTGTCCGCTTCCTTCACCGAGACGAAGACCGTGCCCGCCAGCGGAATGCGCATGCCTGCACCCAGCTGGCTCTTGGCGAAGGCCATGTCGAAGTTGCGGTCGAGGCCGATCACTTCGCCGGTCGAACGCATTTCGGGTCCAAGCAAAACGTCCACGCCGGGGAAGCGATTGAAGGGGAAAACCGCTTCCTTTACAGCCACATGCGAGAGCTTCCGCTGTTTCAGCTTGAAGCTGGCGAGCGACTCTCCCGCCATGACGCGGGAGGCGATCTTGGCCACCGGCTCGCCGATGACCTTGGCCACGAAGGGCACGGTGCGCGAGGCGCGCGGGTTCACTTCGAGGATGTAGACGACATCGTCCTTCACCGCGAACTGCACGTTCATGAGGCCGACGACCTTGAGCGCGATGGCGAGCTTCTTCGCCTGCTCTTCGAGTTCGGTGATGAGCGCGGGCTTGAGGGAGAACGGCGGCAGAGAGCAGGCGCTGTCGCCCGAATGGATGCCGGCTTCCTCGATGTGTTCCATGACGCCAGCGATGAAGACATCCTTGCCGTCGGCGATCACGTCAACGTCCACTTCCGTGGCGTTGGAGAGGTAGGAGTTGATCAGCACGGGCGAGTCGCCCGAAACGACCACCGCCTCGGTGATGTAGCGGTCGAGCTGGACCTCATCCCGGACGATTTCCATGGCGCGGCCACCCAGCACGTAGGACGGGCGGATCACCACCGGGAAGCCGATCTTGCGGGCGATCTTCTTGGCCTCCGGACCCGAGCGCGCAATGCCGTTCTCAGGCTGGCGCAGCTTCAGCTTGCTGATCAGCTTGGCGAAGCGGTCACGGTCTTCCGCCAAATCGATGGCATCGGGCGTGGTGCCGAGGATGGGCACCCCCGCCTCTTCCAGCGGGCCCGCCAGCTTGAGCGGCGTCTGGCCGCCGAACTGCACGATCACGCCGTGGAGCGTGCCGCGCTTCTGTTCGGCATGGATGATCTCGAGGGTGTCCTCGGCGGTCAGCGGCTCGAAGTAGAGGCGGTCCGAGGTGTCATAGTCGGTCGAGACCGTTTCCGGGTTGCAGTTGATCATGATCGACTCGTAGCCCGCGTCATGCAGCGCGAAGCAGGCATGGCAGCAGCAGTAGTCGAACTCGATCCCCTGCCCGATGCGGTTCGGTCCGCCGCCCAGGATCATGACCTTCTTCTTGTCGGAGACCTGCGCCTCGTTGCCGTCTCCGCCGGCAAGGCCGGTCTCGTAGGTCGAGTACATGTAGGCCGTGGGCGAGGCGAATTCGGCAGCGCAGGTGTCGATGCGCTTGAACACCGGGCGCACACCGATCTTGCGCCGGTGGGCAGCGACCTTGGCCTCGCTCAGGCCCACCAGTTTCGCCAGACGCTGGTCCGAGAAGCCCATTGCCTTGAGTTTGCGCAAATTCTCAGCGTCACGCGGCAAGCCCTTGTTCCGAATGGTATCTTCCATCCGCACCAGCTCTTCGATCTGACGCAGGAACCAGGGCTCGTAGTGGCACGAGGCATTGATCTGTTCGACCGTGGCGCCATGGCGGAAGGCCTGTGCGATCTTCAGCAGGCGGTCCGGCGTGGGCTGGCCCAGGGCGGCACGGATGGCGGCAAGGTCATCCCCTTCGCCCAATCCCGGAATGACGACCTCATCAAGGCCAGAGAGACCTGTCTCGAGGCCACGGAGCGCCTTCTGGAAGCTTTCCTGGAAGGTGCGGCCAATGGCCATCACCTCGCCCACCGACTTCATCGCAGTGGTGAGAAGCGGCGCGGCACCGGCAAACTTCTCGAAGGCAAAGCGCGGGATCTTGGTCACCACGTAATCGATGGTAGGCTCGAAGCTCGCGGGCGTCGCACCACCGGTGATGTCATTGGCGAGTTCGTCGAGGGTGTAGCCGATCGCCAGCTTGGCCGCGACCTTGGCGATGGGGAAGCCCGTCGCCTTGGAGGCCAGCGCCGAGGAGCGCGAGACGCGCGGATTCATTTCAATGACGACCAGGCGGCCATCCTTCGGGTTCACCGCGAACTGCACGTTCGAGCCGCCTGTCTCGATGCCGATCTCGCGCAGCACCGCGATCGAGGCGTTGCGCATCACCTGGTATTCCTTGTCGGTGAGCGTGAGCGCGGGGGCAACCGTGATCGAGTCACCCGTGTGCACGCCCATGGGATCGATGTTCTCGATGGAACAGACGATGATGCAGTTGTCCGCCTTGTCGCGGACGACTTCCATTTCATATTCCTTCCAGCCCAGCACCGACTCTTCGATCAGCACTTCCGAGGTGGGCGAGGCATCGAGGCCCTTTTCGACGATGTCGAGGAATTCCTCGCGGTTGTAGGCAATGCCGCCACCCGTGCCGCCCAGCGTGAAGGACGGGCGGATGATGCAGGGCAGGCCGATCGCCAGCATGGCCTCGAAGGCTTCGACCAGCGCGCGGTCGCGATACTTTTTCTGGCGGTCGGCTTCGCCGGCCGCCCATTCCTTTTCGAAGGCGGCAACCTTGCCCTCGTCGCCGGCCAGCCGCTTCACTTCGGCGGCGTATGCTTCGCGGTCGGCTTCCTTGAGATTTGAGGCGTTCGCCAACATCGAGCGCGGGCTCTCGAGCCCGATCTTGCTCATGGCGTCGCGGAAGAGCTCGCGGTCTTCGGCCTTGTCGATGGCTTCGGCCTTGGCGCCGATCAGCTCGACGTTGAACTTCTCCAGCACGCCCATCTTGTTGAGCGAGAGGGCCGTGTTGAGCGCCGTCTGCCCGCCCATGGTGGGCAGGATGGCGTCAGGGCGTTCCTTCTCGATGATCTTGGCGACCACTTCCGGCGTGATTGGCTCCACGTAGGTGGCGTCGGCCAGTTCCGGGTCGGTCATGATCGTCGCCGGATTGGAATTGACGAGGATGACGCGGTAACCCTCCTCCTTCAGCGCCTTGCAGGCTTGCGTTCCGGAGTAGTCGAACTCGCAGGCCTGGCCGATGATGATCGGCCCAGCCCCGATGATGAGGATGGACTTGATGTCTGTGCGCTTTGGCATGGGGAACCCTGAATTTCGGGTTTCCTACAGGAAGCCCCCCACGATTCCAAGCAGCTTCGAACCACCCCGGAAATCCCCCGCAACCTGTTGAAAACGCCGAAGGGAGAGCACTTTGCCAGCGTCCGTCCCCTGCCCTAGACTGAGCCTGCCCGAAAACAGGAGGCACGCATGCGCAAGCTGGGGATCGCTCTCGCATTGACCATTCTTCCGGCCGCTGCCCATGCCAATGCGCTGGAAGAGCGGCTCGCCCCGGGAAAGGCCACCACTTGCTGGGAGCGTCGCTACGACGAGGCCCATCTCAAGAGCCACCCGAAGCAGCAGGCCGTGGCCGTCCGCCTCTCCGCCAGCCGCGAAGATGATGGGCGGCTTGTCGCCAACCTCGGCATCAATCTCAGGAAGAGGATCGAGAATGGCACCTTCGACTACGCCACCTTCGCCACCTGCACGGCCAAGGGAAATGTGGTGCGTTGCGAACCGGAATGGGACTCAGGCAGCTTCACCATCGAGGAGCGTCCGGGTGGGAAGCTGCTGCTGCGCCAGAGCAAGCTGATGATGAACCCCGCCAATTATGCCGCCGAGGAAGTGGCGCCCGACGCCATCGACCTTTCGAGATCCGACGACGGCGCATTTCTCCTGGCGCCCATCCCGGATGCCAAGTGCGAGGTCTATTGATGAGCGACTGGAACCCGGCGCAATACCTCGCCTTCGCCGACGAGCGGGCAAGGCCGGCGCTCGATCTGATTGCGCGCCTGCCCAACCGGTCGCCAAAACTGATCCATGATGTGGGCTGTGGTCCGGGCAACTCCACGGGCTTCCTCGCAGACGCTTTTCCCATGGCGAAGCTCACCGGCCTCGATGCCTCGCACGCCATGATCGACAAGGCCAAGAAGGCCGTGCCCAAGGCCAAGTTCAGCGTCGGCGATGCCAGCCTCTGGTCGCCCAGTCCCGAAGCGGATGTGGTTTTCTCGAACGCCCTCTTCCAGTGGGTGCCGGAACACTCGCGTCATCTCGCGCGCATTCTGGAAGCCCTGAAGGCGGGTGCAACGCTCGCCGTGCAGATGCCCGACAACTTGCGGGAGCCGAGCCACGTCGAGATGGCAAAGACGGCGATCAAGCCTGCCTATGCGGTGAAGCTCGCCAATGCCGTGAAGGCCCGCTCGCCACTGCTCTCGCCCCAGGGCTATCACCAGATCCTGCGGCCGCTCTGTTCGCGGCTCGATATCTGGCGCACGTCCTATCACCACCTTCTGAAGGGCCAGCAAGGCATCATCGACATGCTGTCGTCGACGGGTCTCCGGCCTTTCCTCGATCCACTGTCCCCGGCCGAGAGGGAAGCCTATCTCGCGGACTACAAGAAAGCGCTCCGGCAACACTATCCGGAGATGGACGACGGGCTCGTGCTGTTCCCCTTCCCGCGGCTTTTCATCCTCGCGGTGAAATGATCACTGCAGGTAGGCGATGAGGGCGTTGATGTCGCCGTGATTGCGGTTGATCACGCTGACGAAGGTGCTGCGCATCTGCCCGGCCAGCCAGACGGAAGATGCATTCACATCCGTCACGCGATAGCCACCTTTGCCACCGGAGACGCGAAAGATGAGACGCTTGCCGCCGGCGGTGCTGGCATTGACCGTATTGCCTGAACAGCTCACCACCTTGAGGCCGGAATCGGCAAACTGCGAGGCATGCTTCGCCATGAAGCGGCCCATGTAGGCCTTTGCCAGTGAAACGTATTGGGCTTCCTGGCCCTTGCTGAGAAGCTTGCGGTGTGGCCCCAGCGCAAACATGGCGATGGAGCGCAGATCGGCATAACGGCTTGCTGCACTGGTAAAGGCCTGCGGAGAGCCGGCGCGCGCCGCCGAGAGAAAGGCATTTCCGGCGCTGACGACGAAACCTTCCGCCGGGCACTTTTCCGCCTGAGCCTGACCTGCGAGGGCGAACACTGCGCCCGCGAACGCAATCGATTTCCAGAACGACATGTGTGATTCCCCTGAGTCGATCCCGCTGAGTCGCCGCCCACGACCTCGTGCGATATTGAATCTGCATGCACCGGAGCGCAAGCCACTTGCCGTGCACCGCACACCGGTTTACGACCGCCGCATGCAGGACACGTCCAAATACAAACTTTATTCCCGCCCCGGCGCCGGCTCCGTTGCCGTTGAAGCTCTCTTCGCGGTCCTTTCGGTCCCTCACGAGATCCAGGATGTTCCGAAGACTGACGATGGTTCGGCACCGGGTTGGTACCTCGCCATCAATCCGCGCGGAGAAGTGCCATCCTTGCAGTTGCCCGATGGCAGCATCATGACGGAAAGCGCCGCCATGATGATCCATGTCGCTGATTGTCACCCGGAGGCGGGGCTTGCGCCCAAGCCCGGAACGCCTGAACGGGCGCAATACCTGCGCTGGCTGACCTATGGCGCAGCGACCATCTACGCGACGGACCTGCGGCTCTACTATCCCGCGCGCTACTCAACCGATCCTGCCCACGCGGCCGCGATCAAGGCCAAGGCCTCGCAGGACCTTGCGCGGGACTACGCCATTCTCGATCAGGAGATGGGCAAGGGCCCCTTCATCACCGGCAACACCATGACCGCGGCGGACATCTATACCGCGATGCTGGTGTCCTGGTCGGATGACCTGCCAGGACTTCTCAAGGCCAAGCCGAATCTGAAGAAGCTGTACGAAGCAGTAGGCCGCCACCCGAAGATCGCGCCTGTCTGGGCGCGGAACGAGATGCCCTGAGTCTTATTCGGCACTCGCCTGGTCGCCATCGGCGGGCGAATAGCACTTGATGCGGGTGAAGGCTTCGCACGACTCGCCTTCGCAGCGGCGGTCGCCATCGAGCGCCGAAGCCTTGGCCACGCGATCACGCGCAAAGAGAATGGCTTCGGCATAGCCTTCCTTCTTGCAGAAGAGATCGGCGGCAGGCTTGCCGCAGCTCCGGCCATCGGCAAGGCAATCCGAAACCGCAGACCCGCTGACCATCGGCTGCGAGAAGCTCCGGACGGATGCCTCGGCGGATACCGTGGTGGCGGTGGTGAGGATCAGGATGGCAATCAGGCGGCGCATGGCATTGTGTCCGTTGAATAAGGAAGTACAGCGGGTAGAGAGGAACCGAGGGGGCGTTGGCCCCTCCCTGCCCCGCTGCATTTCGCCCCCATCAAGAGGCGAAATCCGGTGTCTCGGTCTTGGTGATGACAGTGACGTGAACCACCGTGGCAGAACCCTTCACAGGCGCCGGGTCCTGGGCGAAGGCACCGGCCGACAAGAACGCCACGGCAAGGGCCGCGGACATGATCAGGTGGCGGGGGCGGGTCATTTGAGGTCTCCGGGTCATCGTTGAACTTGACCCTGTTATGGGACCCCGCCCCGGAACCGGCGCTGAATGGGCCGTTCATCTTGGGTTAACCTGCAAATCGCCGGAATGAATGTATTGCAATCCTCTTGCAACCTCAGCGCGAGATGCATCCACAGGCCCCCTTGCAGGGGTCGGGATTTGAGCTATGCTAATTTTTCATACCTGACACATTTCATCTCAATTGCACGGGATTTCATCATGGCGACCCGACACGTACCGGTATTGATCCTCGGCTCTGGCCCTGCGGGCTACACCGCCGCGATTTATGCCGCGCGCGCCATGCTGAAGCCGGTGATCGTGCAAGGCATCCAGCCGGGCGGTCAGCTCACCATCACCACCGACGTCGAGAACTATCCCGGCTTCTCCAAGGCCATCCAGGGCCCGTGGCTGATGGAAGAAATGAAGGCGCAGGCCGAGCACATGGGCACCGAGGTCATCTCGGACACCATCGTCGAGGTAAAGCTTGCCGCGAAGCCGGTCTGGCTCAAGGGCGATTCCGGAGCCGAATACACCTGCGATGCGCTGATCATCGCCACCGGCGCGCAGGCGAAGTGGCTGGGCCTGCCGAGCGAACACACTTTCCAGGGCTTCGGCGTCTCCGCCTGCGCCACCTGCGACGGCTTCTTCTACCGCAACAGGAAGGTGCTGGTGGTGGGCGGCGGCAACACCGCAGTGGAGGAAGCTCTCTTCCTCACCAACTTTGCGAGCGAAGTGACGGTGGTTCACCGCCGCAACGAGTTCAAGGCCGAGCGCATCCTGCAGGAGCGCCTGTTCAACCACCCCAAGATCAAGGTGAAGTGGGACACGACCCTCGATGAAGTGCTGGGCACCGAAGATCCAAAGGGCGTGACCTCGGTCCGCCTTCGCAACATCAAGACCGGCGCTATCGAAGTGCAGGACGTGGATGGCGTCTTCATCGCCATCGGCCACAAGCCTGCGACCGAACTTTTCGTGGGCCAGCTTCCCTTCAAGAACGGCGGCTATCTCATCACCAAGCCGTGGTCGACGCAGACCGATATTCCCGGCGTCTTTGCGGCGGGCGACGTGACCGACGACGTCTATCGCCAGGCGGTGACGGCCGCAGGCATGGGCTGCATGGCCGCCCTCGAGGCCGAACGCTATCTTCATGCGCAGAACGCCAGCCACCGGCAGGCGGCGGAGTAAACAATGGATTGGGACAAGCTCCGCATCTTTCATGCCGTGGCCGACGCCGGCAGTTTCACCCACGCCGGCCATGAACTGAATCTCTCGCAGTCCGCCGTGAGCCGGCAGATCAGCGCGCTCGAGGAAGACTTGAACGTGCCGCTCTTCCATCGCCACGCCCGCGGCCTCATCCTCACCGAACAGGGCGAGGTGCTCTACCGCACAGCGCATGACGTCTTTACCAAGCTCGCCGCAGCGAAGACGCGCCTGATGGACTCGAAGGAAAAGCCCTCAGGCGAACTGCGGATCACGACGACGGTGGGCCTGGGCTCGATCTGGCTCACGCCACGCATCCGCGAGTTCATGGAACTCTATCCCGACATCCAGGTGCAGCTTCTCCTCGAAGACCAGGAGCTCGACCTCTCCATGCGGGAGGCCGATGTGGCGATCCGCCTGCGCCGGCCCACGCAGCCCGACCTGATCCAGCGCAAGCTCTTCACCGTGCATCACCACGTCTATGCCTCGGTCGATTACCTCAAGAAGCATGGCATTCCGAAGTCCGCCGAGGATCTCGACAAGCACAAGATCCTGATCTTCGGCACGTCCGCCACCTATCTGAACAATCTCACGATGCTGCAGACGGCGGGCCGCCCGGAAGGCGAACCGCGCCCGGTGGCGCTCCGCGTCAACAGCGCCTATGGCCTCCGCCGTGCGGCGCAGGCAGGTGCCGGCATCGCCATCCTCGCCGACTATCTGGTGGCGCCCGACATGAACCTCGTGCAGATCGATCTTCCCATCGACACGCCGGAATACGACACCTACTTCGTCTATCCGGAAGAACTGAAGGAAACGAAGCGCGTCACCGCCTTCCGTGACTTCCTCGTCTCGAAGGCGAAGGAGTGGAGCTTCTAGAGACCTTGCGTCACATGCGATGCGCGCATGGAATGACGAAGAGAACGGTCAGCCCTCACTTCCCGTTGCGCCGTTCCAGCGTCAGCACCTCTTTGCCGCTGCTGTCCTGAAGCACCAGCTTCGACGGGCTGAAGTCCACCTTGCGCGCCGCCATCAGCGCATCACCCACGCGCTTCTCGGTTTTCATCTGCGGCTCCGGGCAGGCCATGCGCGTCGTCGCGAAGGTTCCGAAGCGAAGATCATCGCCATCCTGCGTGTAGGTGCCGGTGAAGCGGTTGCAGCCGAGCCTGCCCCAGACCTTGTTGCCCGGCTCGAACTTCACCATCACGTCGGCAGCATCGGCGTCTGCCCCCTCGCCCCATTCCGACCCCGCCAGCGAGGCGTAGCCATCGGCCTGGGCGGGAACGGCAGACAGGATGGCAAGGGCCATGAGGGCAGCAGGAACGATGGGGCGCATGGGGGGTCTCCTGGGCTGAGGTTACTTCTCCTACGCAAAAAGCAAAGTCCCGGCCTCTGACTTTCAGACTATTTCGCAGGTGCGAAAAGCTGCTAGGTTTCCGCCATGTCGTTCAATACCATCACCCTCGCCCCCAACCGTCTGAACCGCAGCGAACTTGCCGTTCCCGGCTCCAATCCCAAGCTCTTTGAAAAGGCGGCAAAATCCGCAGCCGACGTGATCTTCCTCGACCTCGAGGACGCGGTTGCCCCCGACGACAAGGCGCAGGCCCGCAAGAACATCATCCAGGCGATCGGCGACGTCGACTGGGGGCGCAAGGCGCTCGCGGTGCGCATCAACGGCCTCGACACGCATTACATGTACCGCGATGTGGTGGACGTCCTCGAACAGGCCTCGGACCGGCTGGACCTGATCATGATCCCGAAGGTCGGCACGGCAGCCGATGTCTACGCCGTGGACATGCTGGTGACCCAGATCGAAGCCGCCAAGGGCCGGAAGAAGCGGATCGGTTTCGAGCTCATCATCGAGACAGCACTGGGCATGCAGAACATCCACGAGATTTCAGCGGCAAGCCCCCGCAATGAATCGCTGCATTTCGGCGTTGCCGACTACGCCGCCTCGACCCGCGCCCGCACCACCTCGATCGGCGGTGCCAATCCGGATTACGCCGTGCTCACCGACGCCAACGAAGCAGGCCAGCGCGACACCCACTGGGGCGACATGTGGCACTACGCCATTTCCCGCATGGTCGTTGCGGCCCGCGCCAACGGCCTCCGCGCCGTCGATGGACCGTTCGGGAATTTCTCCGATGCAGATGGATACCGCTCTGCCGCACGACGCGCCGCCGTGCTCGGCTGCGAAGGCAAGTGGGCCATCCACCCCTCACAGATTGCGCTCGGCAACGAGGTGTTCTCGCCCTCGGAGAAGGATGTGGCGCAGGCCCGCCGCATCATCGCCGCAATGAAGGAGGCGGAAGCGCAGGGCAAGGGCGCGGTGTCGCTCGATGGCCGCCTCATCGACTACGCCTCCATCCGCCAGGCGGAAGTGCTGGTGAAGAAGGCTGAGGAAATCGCCGCGCTGTAATGGAGCTCAGTGGGCCAGCATCGGCCAGAGTGACGCAACAAGCGTCAACGCCAGAAAGATATTGATCCAGCGGAAGTAGCGCGGATCGGTAAGCACGCGCCGCAGCCCGGCACCGAACAGCGTCCAGCTTGTTGAACTGACAATGCCGGTGGTCGCAAAACAGATGACGATCGCGGCCACGCTTGCAGCATAGTTGCCGGCAAGCGTGAAGGCGGCGATCGACGAGACCGCCATGAACCAGGCCTTGCCGTTCACCCACTGGAAGGCGGCTGCCCCCAGGAAGGTCATCGGCGCTCCGGCCTTGACTGCACCCTCCTCAGCGGGCCGGGCAGTGGCGATGCGCCACGCGAGCCAGAGGATGTAGAGGCTGCTCAGAATCTTCAGCACCGTGTAGGCGGCAGGCACGGTCTCGAAGATGCGGCCAAGACCCAGCGCGACCAGCAGCACCATCAGCGGCCAGCCCACGAGAATGCCGGCCGCATGGGGCAGCGTGCGGCGCACGCCGTAGTTGATGCCCGACGCCATCAGCATGATGTTGTTCGGCCCCGGCGTGAGGGACGTGACGAGGCAGAAGGTCGTGAGTGCCAGCAGATAGTCCAAAGTCATGCCGCCCTCTTAGCGCGGGCCCGACGAAAACCGAACCCTTGATCGTGCTGGAAAATCCGCAGCAACATGCAGGAAGCTCATGGCAGCGATGCCCTGCCCCCGATTGCTGCAGCAAAAAGACTGCGGTGTAGTTCCTCTGTCCGGCGCCGCACACCTCCCCAGTGGCCGCGTCCGATCCCCTGCACATGCCGGGAGACAACTTCGATCAGATTGATCACAGGCCGGTTTGTTGACCGGCCTTTTTATTGCGCGGATGTCACCGGGATCAGGCGAGCTTGCGCTCGGCTTCGCGTTCGCGCTGGGTGTTGAGGAGCTTGGTGAAGGCAGAGGCTTCCATGGCCTGGTGGAAGTGGTGACCCTGCAATTCGGTGCAGCCTGCGAGCTTGAGGACGGCCACCTCTTCCTGCTTCTCCACGCCCTCCGCCGTCACTTCGGCAGACAGTCCGCGCGCCACCAGAAGCGTGCCCTGCACGATGGCAAGTTCGCCCGGATTGGAGAGCACCTTGCTGATGATCGACTTGTCGATCTTGATGCGGTCGAAGTTGAACGTGCGCAGGTAACCGATGGACGAGAAGCCCGTGCCGAAGTCATCGAGCGCGATCTTGATGCCGTGGCGCTGCAGCTCCTTGAACACGATCTTGGCACGGTCGGCATCGCGGATGAGAGACGTCTCGGTGATTTCAAATTCCACGCGCCGGGGTGCGATGCCGCGCGACTCGATGATCGCGAGGGCCCGTTCGACGAAGCGCGGATTGTTGAGCTGAACTGCGGAAATGTTGACGGAGATGCGGAGGCCCGGCCAATCCTTGGCGGCGGTGCAGGCATGATCCAGCATCAGTTCGCCCAGCTCGTCGATCAGGCCTGCGGACTCGGCAACCGTGATGAAGCGCGTGGGTTCCACAGACCGCTTCGAGAAGCGGGGCCAGCGCGCCAGCGCCTCGACACCCGAGATGCGCATGTCCTTCGCCGAGATGACGGGCTGGAATGCAATATCGAGTGCGCGGTTGCGGATGATCGAACGCAGTTCTGTGGCGATGGCCTGGGAGTCTGCCCGCTCCACGTCGAAGCTCTCGTCATAGACACGCTTGCGGTTCTTGCCCTCGAGCTTCGCCTTGTACATGGCGACATCGGCGCGGCGGAGAATCTCGTGTTCGTCCGCATCGCTCGCCTGCAACTCGGCAATGCCGATGCTCGCCCCCACATAGGCGACGCGGCCATCGATATCGAAGGGCTTGGCGAGGAAGTGCAGAAGCAGGTCACTGAACTTGGCCGCATCAAAGGTCGCGGACTCGCCTTCAAACAAAACGACGAATTCATCGCCACCCATGCGGCTCGCCATGCTGGCGCTGGCGGCGAGGCGGACAATGCCGGCGCCCACGGCGCGCAACAGCCTGTCACCCACCTGATGCCCGTAGCTGTCGTTCACCTCCTTGAAACCGTCCAGATCGGCATAGGCGATGACATAGGGCGTTCCCGCCGCCCGCAGGCTGCGCAGCGCCTCGACGAGGGCGGCGCGGTTCGGAAGTTCGGTGAGGTTGTCGTGCAGCGCCTGATGAATGGCGCGCTCTTCATTGCTGGCGAGCGTCTGGATGAGCCGCCAGCAGACGAAGCCGATGCCGGTCATCACCAGCAGCAGGAAGCCGACGATGAGGCTGGCCTTCTGGCGGGCATAGGACGTGGCTTCCGCACCGAGGCTGGCGCCGCTCCACACCAGTCCGAAGGCGGGCGCGCCAGTGATGCTGTTGACGACGAGACCATGGTCCTGTGCCATGCCGGCGGGAACGGAGTGAAGCTCGCGCACCAGCTTGTCGGACTGCATGGTGGAGAAGAACTTGCCGTCGAGCATGCGCACGAAGGCGACATAGCGGAGAGGTGCCTGCCTGGCTGTGGCTGTCCTCATCACGGGGGCAACGGCGATGATGGCGGGGCCATCCTGGGTTTCGGCAAAGGAAGACACGGGTGGCGCGAGGTCGGAGCCATCGAAGCCCGAAGACAGCGCATCGAAGATGCCGCCGAGATAGGCCTTGAGATCGGGCGTGGCACCCGTGCCGCCCCCGGCCGAGGCCAGCACCTGCCCCGTCGCCTGGTCAAACACCACGACACGGTCATAGGAATGGCCGATGGAATTGATGCTGCCCCAGGTGGAGCGCAGCCACTGGGCATCGATTTCGGGATAGATGCGGGCCGCAGCTTCATCCCAGCGCGCGTTCTGGCTGGTGATGCGGACAAGATCGGCCTCGGCATTCTTGAGCAGACGCACGGCGATTTCGCGGTTCCGTTCCTCTCCGGCACGGTCCGCGTTCCCTGCGACCTGGTTCAACAGGTCGGTCGTCATCGAAATCACCCCCAGCGATGCCAGCAGCAGCGGCAGGGCGATTGCGATGATATAGCGCCAACCCACAAAATTGCGCATGGAACTCCCCTAGTGATCGTTTCACTCTTGCGGATGTTCCATAAGCAAGATGTTAACTACGGCGGGTCAACGGGGCGTTGCAGCGGGTTTTCAGGCCGCAACTTTGCATTAGGGTAAACGCCCGGTTAATGTGGCCCTCTCAGGGGAGGGTTCAATGGCAGATGTCAGACTTGCAGAGGTTGCCGTGCCGGAGTTCGGCGACCCCGTTTTCGAGCCCGTACTGCCCCCTGCAGTCTTCGCAGGACGCATGAAGCGTCTGCTGAGCCGCATGGAAGAGAACGGCCTCGACGCGGTGGTGATCTATGGCGACCGCGAACATGCCGCCAACATCGCCTGGGCCACAGGTTATGATCCCCGCTTCGAGGAAGCGCTGCTGGTGGTGACACCCGGTCGCAAACCTGTGCTCTTCGCGGGTAACGAAGGTTACCCCTATGCCGAATGTGCAAACGGTGGGTTCGACCGGGTACTGTGGCAACCCCTGAGCCTGATGGGCCAGCCACGCGACAAGATGCGCCCGCTTGCCGACGAACTTCGCGCCGCAGGTCTCCGCAAGGGCATGACGATCGGCCTCGCCGGATGGAAGGGTTTCGAAACCGAGGATGGCGTCTTCGATCCCGACTGGATCGAGGCACCGCACTATCTCGTGCGCGCGTTGCAGGAGTTTGGCGAGGTCAGCAATGCGGCACTGCTCTTCATGCATCCCGAACACGGGCTTCGCGCCATCAATGAAGTGGAACAGCTCGCCTGCTTCGAAGCCGCGGCAACCCGCACGTCGAACGGCATCCGCCGCTTCATCCTCGCCGCGCGGCCCGGCATGAGCGAATACCAGGCCATCCAGAACATGGCACTCGATGGCTTCCCGCAATCCGTTCACATCAACATGTGCGCAGGCCCGCGCGCCAAATACGGCCTGCCGAGCCCCTCCAGCCGCAAGATCGAGATGGGAGACCCCATCGTCGTCGGTTTCGGCCTGATGGGCGCACTTAATTGCCGGGCAGGATTCATGGTGGAGAATGCGAGCCAGCTGCCAGCCAGGATCAGCGACTACGTGGAGAAGCTGGTGGCGCCCTACTTCGCAGCCGCCGCATCATGGTATGATGCCGTGGGCGTGGGTGTTGCAGGCGGCACTGTCTACGACGCCGTGATGTCACGCCTGGCCGATCCCTTCTTCGGCATCGGCCTCAATCCCGGTCACCTCATTCACCTCGACGAATGGGTGCATTCGCCCATGAAGAAGAACAGCACCCAGCGGCTGCGCTCCGGCATGGCGCTTCAGTGCGACATCATCCCCGCAACGGGCACGGACTATTTCATGAGCAACATCGAGGATGGCATCGCGCTCGCCGATGACGAGCTCCGCAGTGCTTTTGCAAAAATGTATCCGGAGGCCTGGGCCCGCATCACGGCGCGTCGCACCTACATGGCCCGCGAGATCGGCATCGCATTGAAGCCGGAGATCCTGCCGTTCAGCAGCATACCGGCATGGCTGCCGCCCTTCTGGATGTCACCCGGGCAGGCAATGAAGAGGGAATGAGGCAGGCGGCACCCCCGCCTGCCCCCGCTCCCCGCCTTATGCCGCCGCCTTGGTCGAGGCCACAACCAAGTCAGCAGCACGGCCTGTCAGTTCCGCCATGTGATCAAAGCGGGTCGTAAAGGTGCCCACGCCCGCCGTGGCGGAGCGCAACTCGATGATCAACGAGGCGATTTCGGCTTCCGGCATCATCGCCTTCACCGTATCCCAGCCGTTCCAGCCGTCGCGGCCGTCAAAGCCCAGAAGCTGGCCGCGATGCCCCGTGACGATCTGGTTCACGCGCGGCGTGGCTTCATTGGGACAATGAATGTCCACGGCAAGAACCGGTTCGAGCAACACCGGCGAACACTGCGGCATGCCTTCGGACATTGCGATGCGCGCCGCTGTCTTGAACGCCATTTCGGAACTGTCGACGTCATGATACGACCCTTCCGAGAGGTTCACGGTGAAGTCCACCACGGGGAAACCGAGAGGCCCGTGGCCCATCCACTCGCGGATGCCGGACTCGACGGCAGGAATGTACTGCTTCGGCACCACGCCGCCGGTGATCGTGTCGGTGAAGGTGAAGCCTCCGCCGCGCGGCAGCGGCTTGATCTCCACCACCACGTCGCCGTACTGGCCGTGACCGCCCGACTGCTTCTTGTGGCGGCCGCGGATCTGCACCGACTTGCGGATCGTCTCCTTGTAGGCAATGCGGCGCGGGCGTGACTGGGCATGCACCCCGAACTTGCTGGCAAGCTTCTCGATCGCCACGCGCAGGTGCATTTCACCCTGCCCCCACAACACCATCTCGCCCGTGTCATGATCATGGGTGAGCGCCAGCGAAGGGTCTTCCTCGATCAGCCGGTGAACCGCGCCCGTGAGCTTCACCTCATCCTTGCGGTCAGCCACCGATATGGCAAAGCCATAGACACCATTCGAACGCTCAAGCGGCGCAAGCTGCGGCGTCGACCCCTTCGCGGTCGAGACGGTTTCGCCCGTGGCAATGCCTTCGAGCCGGCCGAGTGCGATGGTCTGACCAGCACTAGCCTTTGCGATCTTGCTCTGGGACGTGCCAGCGAAGGCGAAGACACCGGCGATGCGGCTTTCCTGCCCCTTGCCGCCATACAGCGTTGCGCCATCCGGCAGGTCACCGCACAGCACGCGGACGATCGAGAGCTTGCCACCCTGGGCGGTGTACTGCGTCTTCAGCACCTGCGCGACTGTTCCGGAGTTGGCACCAAGACGTTCCGCCACGGCAGAGACACTCCGCACGTCATGGCGCAGCGACTTCAGCAGGCGGCCGATGCCGTTCCCGTGTTCAGCCGAACCGAACAACACCGGCGTGACATGGCCTTCGGCCACATCACGCGAGAGATCGGCGAAGACACGGTCCTTGGGCGGCTCCATGTCGGCGAGCAGCTGTTCCATGAGTTCATCGTCATGGTCGGCAAGGCTTTCGAGAAGGGCGAAACGCTCCTGCTTCTCGAGTGCCGCAAGATCAGCCGTCATCTCGACAACCTGGCTTTCCGCCAGTTCGCGATAGACATAGGCGCGCTCAAGAGCGAGATCGACGTAGCCGGAGACGACATTATTCTTCCAGATCGGCAACTGCCGCAGAACCAGCGGCTTGGCGCTGGCCGGCTGCATCCAGGCCAGCACATCGCGCGGCGAGGCTTCGGCCCGGTCGATCTTGTTGAGGAAGATGATGCGGGGCAATCCAACGTCATCAAGCTGCCGCAGGATCAATTGCAGAGCCGGCGCCTTCTTGGCATCCGCATCGCAGACCACGATCGCAGCGTCACAAGCCGAGAGCACGGCGCGCGCTTCTTCCGCGAACTCGATGGAGCCTGGGCAATCGATGAAGGTGAAATGATCGTCCATGAAGGTGGTGCCTGCCACGTTCAGTTCGACGCCCATCGCATGGGCACGTGCTTCAGGGCTGGCATCGCCCGCAAGCGAATGATCGCCCGACTTGCCTTGCCGGGTGATGGATCCCGTGCGGAACATCATCGCTTCGAGGAGCGTGGTCTTGCCACTCTGATAGGGCCCGACGATGGCGATCAGTCGCGGGCCCTGTTCTCGTCTGCCATTTTGATGAACCATGATGCAAGCCTCCCATGACGTATGGTTTCAGCAGAGGGGGCCGAGTGCGGCATGGATGGAAGTCATCGCCGCTGGCGGCTTCCCGTGGAGAAAGATTGACTCCAATCCGGCGCGCGCGCAACACTGAAGTCAGCAGCGACGGCGCGACAGGTTGCGCATGGGTCAAGAAAAAACCCTTCCCGCGTGTATCACGGAAAGGGCTCTTGGATTTTATCGCTCAGTAGGTCACTCAGCCTGACCGATTTTCATGTCCTGCGGCCAGGTGATGCGGTAGCCGGTCTTCACCAGGGTCTCGGACCCTGGCGCGGCATCGAAGCTCCACGCCATCACGCCGCGGCGCTTCTTGTAATCCTTCTCGGTGGGCGGTGTCATGCCGGCAAGGGTTTCGACTTCGATCTTGTCAGAAGACGAGAACGGCTTCCGGTCCAGCACGCGCACCGCCATCTTGCCCTTGTGCAGGTTCTTGACAGTGATGTCCCATGCACGCTCCTCCACGTTCGACGAGGTGAGCAGGCCCTGTTCGCCCACCGACTTCTTCACTTCCTTGCGCTCGACCTTGACCATGTCGTCGGCGCCGAAGCCCAGCGTGGCGTCCTCGCCGCTGGCAAGGAGCGGCAGGCTGCCCTGCCCCACATAGACGCCGTCGCGGTAGAGATTGGCGAGGCCGGGAAGCAGCGGACCTTCACCCTTCACGCTGAAGGAGGCGGTGAGATAGGCATTGGGATCGAGCATCGGAACGGTTTCGACAAGGAGCTTCGCCTCCTGCGTGTCGCCGGTGATGCGGACCTTCTTGGCCTGGCCGGTATTGTCGACCGAGACGCGGCCGGGAATGACGAAGCTCGCCTGATAACCGCTGAGCTCGATCACCGCCTGGCGCTGGAGGACATCCTTTTTCGCTTCCAGTTTCGGCTTTGCAACTGCGCCACCCACGGCGCCCATCTCATCGGCCACCGCCTCGGACTCGGTTGACGGCGCCGGCGCAGCAGCCTGATTGCGGAGAGCTGCTTCGTATTCCTGCAGTTGGGCCACTTCCTCTTCCGTGAGGTCCGGAGCAGCAGTGCTGCCCGTGGGGCGCGTGGTGGAAAGTGTCAGCGAGACATTGTCCCAGTTCTCGGAGGTGTATTGCGTCACCTCGGCTCGGCGCACCAGTTCCACCTTGGCCGGCGCCGTTTCGGAGGTGGTAATGCGCGCATCATAATATGGCGCCCAGCCCGCTTCCTGCAGGCGGTAGCTGATCCGGAGGCTGCCCTTCATCTCGCTCTGCGCGGCGACGTTGATCACGGTCTCGGTGCGATAGGAATCGGCTGGCGACAGCGCGTTGAGCTTGACGTTGAGTTCGCCCACCTGCTCGTCGATCGCCCGCTGGCGAAGCTGCGCGTCCTGCGCAGTCTTTGCCAAGGCCGCGAGGCGGGTGCTGACGAGGTCAAGCAGGCCGCCCAACTGTGTCACGTCGATGCCCTTCACCGTTTCCGTTGTGGACTGCGGCACGATCTGCTTGTCGGCAAGTCCGAGCAGGAAGGTGCGCTGCTGGTTTGAATCCGAGATGAGCTGGTCGAGAGAGCCGCGCTCGTCGCTCAATTGTGCAATCTGCTTCTCGATGGCCTTGCGCTCCGCATCGCGCGCCGCCTGGTCGATATACTGGCTCTTGGTATCAACCGAAGCGATCTCGAGGGCAGATGTTCCCTCCCCTTCGACGCGGATCGAGCGCGGATCAACACTCGCCGGCAGATCGGCGAGGATGATGCGGTGCTCACCCGCCGGCAACGCCACATCGGCGATGCGCGTCACGTCCGCGCCCTGCGGATAAACCGTGACATGATCGATGTGGGAAGACGCCGCAAAGTCGGCGGCCGAGGCAGGAACAAGGAAAGTGGTGGCAAGGAACAGGCTTGAAAGTGCCAGGCGCATGTGACGTTCTCCAGATTACCCCATCTGGAGGCGCAGTCTCAGACGTGGCGCATGGCGGAACAATGGCGCAGGCATGGCTGAGGCAAGGTATCCGGTGGCGGTTAAGTGACGGCGTTAACAGGCAAAAATTTACGCAATTCGGCGGTTGACGCCCACGCCCGGAATTGGTCATTTGCGCCCCTGGGGTCCCCACAGAAAGATCACACATGACAATTCGCCGGATTCTCGCCGCTTCCCTTCTTCTCGCCACTGCCAGCAGCGCCGCGCTTGCCGCGGCCACGGATGAAGAAGCAGCCCGCATCACGACCAGCCTTCAGGCCTATCTCGGCAAGGAGCCGGGCGTGGTGAAGGTCGAGCCGAAGGGCGACGACTACATCGTGACGCTGGACGCCGCGCCCTACATCGCCAAGATCCAGACGCCCGGCGTGAAGGTGAATGTCGATCCCGTCGTTCTCACCATTCGCCCCAAGGGCAACGGACAGTGGGATGTGGCGCAGAAAGGCTCGTTCAATTTCGGTTGGGATGCGGAAGGCTTCTCCACCGTGACCGCGAAGGTCGCCGAGCAGGATTGGACCGGCGTGTTCGACGAAGCCTCGGCGTCGTTCCTCTCCAGCACCTATTCGATCAAGAACATGTCGATCAATCAGGTGATGACCGATCCCACCACCAAGGCAAAGACGACCGCGTCTTCGGTCTATGACACCTGGAGCGGAAACAGCACGGCCACGCCGCGCCCCGACGGCTCCGTAGATGCCACCAGCAACATCAGCGTCTCGAATGTCGTCTCGACCTCGAGCACCGACATGCCGGGCGGCCAGCCGCTCGCCTACACCATCAATGCCGGCAAGACGGATTCCACCGCAACCGCCAAGGGCCTGCGCTCCAAGGCCATTCTCGATCTTCTCGCCTGGTTCGTGGAGCATCCCTCGAAGGACCTGATCATCAAGGACCAGCAGCAGCTCAAGGACAAGATCCTCGCTGCCCTGCCGCTGTGGGAATCGCTCGAAGTCCTCATCGGCGATGAACAACATGGCCGTGACCACCGGCATCGGCAATTTCGCGTTGCCCGCAGCCAATGTTTCAGTCGGCCTGAGCGGCGCCAGCAAGGAAGGCCGCCTGCGTGAAGCCTTCGGCGTCACCGGTTTCGCCCTGCCGCCCGGCATCTCGCCGCCCTGGACGGAAGGCCTGATCCCCAGCACCATGAAGATCGATTTCACCCTCGACGGCGTTGATCTCGAAAGCCCGGTGAAACTGTTCCTGACCCAGGCCGATCTCTCGAAGGACCCCGTCATTCCCGCAGGTTCGGAAATGGCCTACATGGCGGCCTTTGCGCCCAACAACAGCATGAAGATCACGCTGGCCGACGGCGAGTTCACCTCGCCCACCTACAGCCTCACCTATGAGGGCGCCTTCAACGTGAACTTCATGGGGCTGCCGACCGGCACCGCCACCATCAAGATGAAGGGCCTCGATGATGTGATCGCCAAGGTTCAGGCGGCTGCCGCCACCGATCCGACGGCGCAGCAGGCCATGGGTGGTCTCGTCGCCTTCAAGGGCTTTGGCAAGGCCGATGCTGACGGCACCACCGTGTGGGCCATCGACCTCACCCAGCCGGGCAAGCTTCTGGTGAACGGCATCGACCTATCGGCCATGGCGGGCATGGCTCCGCCGCCTGCTCCGGCGCAGTAACGCGACGTCCCTTCAGCATCACATCTCTCTCCATGGCCGGGCTTGACCCGGCCATCCAGTTATCTCCCACACGAAAAATGGATGCCCGGCTTAAGGCCGGGCATGGAGAGTAGTTGGAGGGTGTGTCGCTTGGGTTGGAGTGCTTCAAAACGCCAGCGGCTTCGCCTGGCGCACCTGCGGGATGGCCGTCACCGCCTTGAGCAGCGACTCCGTGACTTCGCCATCGACCTCAACGAGGCAGATGGCATCCCCGCCCGGCGCCGTGCGGCCTAGGTGGAACGAGGCGATGTTCACGCCATTGGTGCCGAAGATGGTGCCCAGTGCGCCGATGAAGCCCGGCTTGTCGGTGTTGGTGACGTAGAGCATGCGCGGGCCGAAATCGGATTCAAGCTCGATGCCCTTGATCTGGATGATGCGCGGCTTGCCATCGGAGAAGACCGTGCCCGCAACCGAGCGCTCATAGACGCCGGTCTTCACCGTGATGCGGATGTAGGTGCCATAGGCGCCGCGCTGCGACTGCCTCACCTCGTCCACCTTGATGCCGCGCTCCTTGGCGGCAATCGGTGCCGACACCATGTTGACCGTGCCGAGCTGCGCCTGCAGCACGCCGGCGAGTGCGGCGGAAGTGAGCGCGCGCGTGTTCATCTCGCCCACGTCGCCCGCAAACTCGATCACCACATCGGTGATGGCCGCATCGGTGAGCTGGCCCACGAAGCTGCCAAGCTTGTTCGCCAGTTCCACATAGGGGCGAAGGCGCGGCGCCTCGTCAGCGGAAATGGACGGCATGTTGAGGGCGTTGGTCACCGCTCCGGTGATCAGGAAATCGGCCATCTGCTCGGCCACCTGAAGCGCCACGTTCTCCTGCGCTTCATTGGTGGAAGCGCCCAGGTGCGGCGTGGCCACCACATTCTCCATGCCGAAGAGCGGATGGGTGGTGGCAGGCTCGACTTCAAACACGTCAAGTGCCGCACCTGCCACATGCTTGCTCTTGATCGCCTCAAGCAGCGCATCCTCGTTCACCAATCCGCCACGGGCGCAGTTGATGATGCGCACGCCCTTCTTGCACTTGGCCAGCGCCTCGGCATTGACGATGTTGCGGGTCTTGTCGGTGAGTGGCGTGTGCAGCGTGATGAAGTCGGAGCGGCGGAAGATGTCGTCCAGCTCGACCTTCTCCACGCCGAGATCGAGCGCACGTTCGGGAGACAGGAACGGATCGAAGGCGATGACCTTCATCTTGAGGCCGATGGCGCGGTCGGCCACGATCGAGCCGATGTTGCCGCAGCCGATCACGCCCAGCGTCTTGTTGTAGAGTTCCACGCCCATGAAGCGGTTCTTTTCCCACTTGCCGGCATGGGTGGAGGCGTTCGCTTCCGGAATCTGGCGTGCGAGCGCCATCATCATCGAGATTGCGTGTTCCGCCGTGGTGATGGCGTTGCCGAAGGGCGTGTTCATGACCACGATGCCGCGCTGGCTGGCGGCGGGAATATCGACGTTGTCCACGCCGATGCCGGCACGGCCGATCACCTTCAGCTTGGTGGCGGCGGCGATGATCTTCGGCGTCACCTTGGTGGCGGAGCGGATGGCGAGGCCGTCATACTTCGTGATGGCCTCAAGAAGCGCATCCTTGTCCTTGCCGAGGTCGGGCAGATAATCGACGTCGATGCCGCGATCCTTGAAGATCTTCACGGCGGCTTCGGAGAGCTTGTCGGAAACGAGTACGCGGGGTGCGGTCATGGGTTTGTTCCAGTGATCGTTTGAAATGAGGGAAAGAAGGGCGGGCGCGAACGGCCTGCCGTAGTGATCGGTCAGGCGGCGGAGGCCTGGGCATAGGCCCAGTCGAGCCACGGCAGCAGGGCTTCAAGGTCGGACGTTTCGACCGTGGCGCCACACCAGATGCGAAGGCCCGGAGGTGCATCGCGATAGCCGCCGATATCGTAGGCGGCCTTCTCGGCCTCCAGCAGCTTCACCATTTTCTTGGGAAGCTCTTCGCTGCCATCCAGCGTGAGGCAGACAGAGGTGTTGGACCGCGTCTCGGCGCGCTTGGCGAGGTGATGCGCGAAGGGCCGCTGCTCGATCCAGCGGGCGATGACGGCAGCGTTGGCGTCAGCACGGGCGCGCAGGCCCTTGAGGCCGCCCACCGACTGCGCCCATTCCAGCGAGACGACATAGTCTTCGACGCAGAGCATGGAGGGCGTGTTGATGGTCTCGCCTTCGAAGATGCCGGCGATCAGCTTGCCACCGGAGGTCATGCGGAAGATCTTCGGCATGGGCCACGGCGGCGAATAGCTTTCAAGCCGCGCCACGGCGCGGGGGCTCAGGATGATGACGCCGTGTGCGCCCTCCCCGCCCAGCACCTTCTGCCAGGAGAAGGTGACGACATCGAGCTTGGCGAAATCCATGTCCTGCGCGAAGGCGGAGGACGTGGCGTCGCAAATGGTGAGGCCCTCGCGGTTCGCCGGAATCCAGTTGGCATCCGGCACGCGCACGCCGGAGGTGGTGCCGTTCCAGGTGAAGACGACGTCGCGGCTGAAATCGACCTTGGAGAGATCGGGCAATTCGCCATAGGGCGCGATCATCTTGCGCACGTCCGGCAGTTTCAGCTGCTTCACGACGTCGGAAACCCAGCCCTCGCCGAAGCTTTCCCAGGCGAGCATGTCGACGCCGCGCTGGCCGAGGAGCGACCACATGGCCATTTCGACGGCGCCTGTATCGGAGGCGGGAACGATGCCGATCTTGTAATCGGCGGGAACCTGCAGGACCTCACGGGTGAGGTCGATGGCGCGCTTCAGGCGCTTCTTGCCTTCGCCGGAGCGATGGGAGCGGCCCGTCAGTGCATTCTTGAGTTTGTCAGGGGTCCAGCCCGGGAACTTCGCGCAGGGGCCGGAAGAAAAATGTGCGTTTGCCGGGCGCACCGCCGGTTTTTGATCTGTCATGTTGCTCCATCCTTACAGATGGACCGGCCCCCGTTGGGGAGGGCTAGCCCGCACCCGCCATAGCTGTTCAGGATGCCGCTTTGCAAGCAGGATTTGTCGCCTTCGACACTTTCCCGCCAAAGACGGTCAAGGAATCCTTATCTTGGCAAGCCCGGGCGGGCGCTCTTAAGCTTCGTGAAAGCGAGGAAAACATGGGTCACGCGGAGAACGGCGAACTCTACCACGACAAGATGATCGGCATGCTGGAACGCCTGTGGGGCGATGGCTGGCTGAGCCCCGGCGGCCCCGATGAAGTGCGCCGGCTGCTCGACGGCATGGACCTCCAGGGCAAATCGATTCTCGACATCGGCTGCGGTGCGGGCGGCATCGATGTGCTGCTGGCACAGGAATTCAATGCCCGTTACGTCTGCGGCATCGACGTGGAAGACACGGTTCTCGCCAACGCGCGCGCCCGGGCCGAGAAGGCGGGCTGCGCCGACAAGATCGGCGTCGTGAAGGTGGTGCCGGGGCCGCTGCCGTTTCCGCCCGGCACATTCGACATTGTCTTCAGCAAGGATTCGATCGTCCACATTCCCGACAAGCACACACTGATGCGCGATGTCTTCCGGGTGCTGAAACCCGGCGGCTGGTTCGTGGCTTCGGATTGGCTGATCGGCCATGACAATGAGCCAAGCCAGCAGATGAAGGACTACATCGCTTCCGAAGGCCTCGACTTCGGCATGGCCTCACCCGGCAAGTACAAGGATGCCCTCGAAAAGGCCGGCTTCCGCAATGTCACCGTCACCAGCCGCAATGCCTGGTACCGTGAGCGGGCGCGGCAGGAACTGGAAACCCTGAGCGGGCCGCTCTATGCCGAGGCGGTGGCGGCGCTCGGACAGGACTTCGTCGATCACAACATCACGATCTGGCAGAACATGATCCCCGTGCTCGACTCCGGCGAGCACTGCCCCACGCACCTGCGCGGCTTCAAGCCGAAGTCGTGAGCGGGCCTTCGGGCGTGAAGTGGCGGGGGAAGAACACCGCTGCCAGCGCAAAGAGAGTCTTGAGCGCCTCGTCGCGGGTGTAGGGCACCTTCATCGACAGCATGTCGTTCCACAGGCCTTCGCTGGTGAAGCGCAGCGCCCGCGCCGTGCGTGCCGCATCAAGCGCGTAACCGCCCTCGGCAATGAGGCTGGCGCAGATCCCTTCCAGCTCGGAAATGTAGATGTCGTCGTTGGAGCTGCATTCCTGCTGGTAGATGGGACGGCTCTGCACCTCGCCCCAATAGGAGCACCAGCAGGCGATGCGTTCCTGTGTGCAGATGGCGTCGTTGAAATCGGCGGCGAGTATGGCAGCCAGACGATCAGCCGGGCGCTCACCTGCCGCGGCGAGCGCGGAGCGCCAGTTCTCGCGATACTCGTCCGCCATGTGCAGCAGCGTTTCGCTGAGCAGCTTCTCCTTCGACTCGAAATGGAAGTTGACGAGACCGTGGGACACCCCGGCCTCCGCCGCCACATCCGAGAGAGTCGTCTGCGAATAACCCTTGCGGGACAGCACCCGCATGGTGGCGGCAATCAGTTGCTGGCGGCGCACATCACGGCTGATCTTGCGCTGGAGGGGAACGACGGCGTCGGACTTCGAGGCGTGAGGCATGGGAGTGACCTGCTTCGGTGATGCGCATTCAGTATCATAAAGCTGTTGAAACACAACGTTCTTTTTCAGTTGATTGACAGTTCAGTCAAAATTGTGCCAGCCTTTGGCCCTCGGCTCCGGTCCCTTTCGCCCCCTGCGTCATGGCCGGTCAAACCAGGAAAGCGTTTCAAATCATGACCCTGCGCAACACCCGCGATCTCCGCAAATCGAACGCCCACTTCAAGAAGGCCCTCACCCGCCTGCCCTTGGGCGTGGCCTCCACCTTCCGCTACTGGGGCGAGGATCGGACGATCTACGTGAAGAAGGGCAAGGGCGGTCGCACCTGGGACATCGATGACAATTGTTATGTCGATTACCGCCTGGGCTACGGCCCGGCGATTCTCGGTTACGCCGACGACCGGGTGGACGAAGCGGCCCGGAAGGGCATGGAAGTGGGCGGCGTATTCGCCCTTTCCACCGAGCGCGAATTCGCCGTGGCCGAGCGCATGGCCAAGATGGTGCCGTCGGTCGAGCTGGTCCGCTATTCGAACAGCGGCACGGAAGCCGTCATGGCCGCACTCCGACTCGCCCGCGCCTACACCGGCCGCGAAAGCTACATCCTGATCGAGGGCGGCTATCACGGACTGTTCGACGCCGCCATGTGGATGGCCAACATGGACGAGTGGGATCCGAACAGCGGGCTCGAGCCCGTCACCGTCCCCTACTCCCGCGGCATCCCCAGCACGATCAAGCAGCTGGTGCACCTGACCCCCATGAACAATGCCCAGCGCCTTGAGGACATTTTCAAGAAGCACGGCAGCACCATCGCCGCCATGCTGATCGAACCGATGATGGGCAACTGCTGCGCCATTTCGGCGACGACGGAATTCGTGCAGCTCGCCCGCAAGCTCTGCGACAAGTATGGGGTGCTGCTCATCATCGATGAGGTGAAGACTGGTTTCCGCGTCGCCAAGGGCGGCGTGCAGTCGCTGCATGGCGTGAAGCCCGACATCTGCACCTTCGCCAAGGCCATGGCCAATGGCTATCCCATCGCGGCCATCGGCGGCCGCGAGGACGTGATGCGCACCTTCCGCCCCGGTGGCGCGGCCCATGGCGGCACCTATACCGCCCACTCGGTCTCGCTTGCCGCCGCCGAACGCTGCCTGCAGATCCTTGATGAAACCCCCGCGCTTGCGACACTTGCCTCCGCAGGAGAAAAGCTGAAGTCAGGGATGAAGGCGATCCTCGACCGCCGCGGCATCACCCATTCCTTCTCCGGCCATTCCTCCATGTTCGGCCTGTTCTTTGCGCCCCAGCCGCCCTCCGACTATCGCGCCTGGAAGAAATCGGACTACAGTTTCTACGACAAGCTGGCGCGCCACATGCAGGACAACAACATCATTGTCGAGCCGGATTCCCGTGAACCGCTGTTCATGTGCGAGGCCCACGACGAGAGCTGCATCAGCGACACGCTGCGCGCCTTCGAAACCTCCGTCGATCTCACGCTGGAACAGGTGGAAGAGGAGCGGCGCGCGTCTTGAGCCGGTACGATGCCATCATAGCAGGCGGCGGCCACAACGGCCTCGTGACCGCCTGCTATCTCGCCAAGGCGGGATTGAAGACCCTGGTCGTGGAAAAGAACGACTGGGTGGGTGGTGCTGCCGTCTCGCGTTCGCTCTATCCCGGCTTCACTTACTCCAACTGCTCTTACGTCTCCTCCCTGCTCCGCCCGGAAATCATGCGCGAGCTGGAACTGCCGAAGCACGGCCTGCAGATCATTCCCTACGAGGGCGGCGCCGTCTTCACGCAGGATGGCGGTTACCTCGCCATGTATCGTGACCACGATGCCAACCGCCGCGAGTTTGCCCGCTTCTCGCCGCGCGATGCCGAGAACTATGACCGCTATTCGCGGGACGTGCTGCGCCACTGCCGCTTCATCCGCCCGCTCTTGCTGCGCACGCCGCCGGACCCGACCTCGTTCCGCCCGCGCGATCTCTCGGAACTCGCCTACATCGGCCGCAAGCTCTTCGACATGCCGGAAGAGGACATCTACGCGATGATCCGCTTCTGGACGATGAGCATCTCGGACTTTCTCGACGAGTACTTCGAGACTCCGGTGATCAAGGCCTACCTCGCCGTCTCCTCCATCATCGGCACCGCCCTTGGTCCCATGTCGCCGGGCTCGGCCTATGTCCTCCTTCATCACTACATGGGTGACGTGGACGGCAACATCGGCGCTTGGGGCTATGCCCGGGGTGGCATGGGCTCCATCACCAAGGCGCTGATGGCGTCGTTCCTCGCCGCAGGCGGCGAAGTGCGCACCGGTTCGGGCGTTGCCGAAATCCTGGTCAGCAACGGCCGCACCACCGGCGTGGCGCTGGCAAACGGCGACAGCTTCGAGGCACCGCTCGTCATCTCCAACATGGACGTGAAGCGCACCTTCCTGAAGCATGTCGATGAAAAGCATCTGCCCGGCGACTTCGTGAAGAGCGTCAAGCGCTTCAAGATCAGGGGCTCGTCCGGCAAGGTGAACATCGCGCTCGATGGCCTGCCCAAGTTCACCGCCCTGCCGCACGACTCGCCCTGCATCCGCGGCGACCTGCATTTCACCGACTCGATCGAGCGTCTCGAACTTGCCTATGACGACTGGAAGGCGGGCCGCTATTCCCGCGATCCCTTCCTCGACATGATGATCCCCACAACGACCGATCCCACCATGACGCCGCCGGGCAAGCACTTCATGAGCTGCTTCGTGCAATATGCGCCGCCCAAGATCGAGGGCCGCGACTGGACCGATGCGGACCGCGATGCCTTCGGCCAGACGGTCATGAACCAGATTGAGCAATATGCGCCGGGCTTCAAGAATCTCGTTCTCCACGCCGAAGTGCGCACGCCGCGCGAACTCGAAGCAGAAGTGGGCCTGACCGAAGGAAACATCTTCCAGGGCGAACTCACCTTCGACCAGCTTCTCTTCAACCGGCCGGTGCCGGGCTATGCGCAATACCGCTCGCCGATCGACGGCCTGTGGATGTGCGGCTCCTCCACCCATCCGGGCGGGGGCGTGATGGGCGCTCCGGGCCGCAACGCGGCTGCTGAAATCCTCAAGGCACTGAAGAAGCCGAACGGCATGGGAGACGCATATGCCGTCCTTTGATGCCATCGTCATCGGTGCCGGCATCAACGGTCTTGCTGCCGCAGGCCGTCTCGCCACGGCGGGCGCGCGCGTCACCGTGCTGGAGGCAGGGCCTGCTGCGGGCGGCATGGCAAACCTCGCCCATCTTTCGACGGGCATCGACGCGCGCCTCGAGTCTGCCCTCGACCTGCGCTCCCACGGGCTTGAGTGGGCGGAAGCAAACGTCACCAGCACGGCGCTTTCGGCCAATGGCGATCACCTCGTGCTGCGGGGCGCATTCGGCGAAACGGTGGATGGCTCGCTTTCCGCCGCCGACAAGAAGGCCTGGGCAGCGCTCCGCACCGATCTCATCGGCAATGCCGCGCTGCTAGCGCCCTTCAAGGAGATGACGCCGCCCCGCCTAGCCCGCGACCATGGCGCCAATATCTGGGACCTGGTGCGCAACGGGCTCGCACTTCGCCGCATGGGCCGTGAGCGCCTGCGCGAGTTCATGCGCCTGATGCTGATCAATGTGTATGACGTGCTCGAGGACGAGTTGGGCGATGACCGGCTCAAGGGCCTCATCGCCTTCGACACGGTGCTGGGCCATCATGCCGGACCGCGCTCACCCAATTCCCTGCTCGGCCTCTATCACCGCATCTCCTCGCAGGTGCAGGGACAGCGCGGTGCACTGGCACTGCCGAAGGGCGGCATGGCCTCCGTCATCGGCGCCATGCAGAAGGCGCTCACGACGCGCGGCGTCACGCTCCGCTTCAATGCGCAGGTGAAGGCCATCGGCGTTGACGATGACCGGGTGAAATCCGTGACCCTCGCCTCGGGCGACACGCTGACCGCAGATGTCGTTCTGTCGGCACTTCATCCGGTGACCACGCTCATGACGCTGGTGGGTGCGCCGCAATTCGACACAGGCGTCGTGCGCCGCGTGCAGCACATCAAGTCGCGCGGGACCACGGCAAAGCTGTCGCTCAAGCTGAAGGCCATGCCCGACTTCAAGGGGGCCAGCCTGCGTTCGCGGCTTGTGATCGCGCCCTCTTCGCGTGCCGTGGAAGAAGCCTTCAACGCGGTGAAGTATGGAGCCTTCTCGGAAGCGCCGGTGATGGAGATCATCATCCCCGGTGCCTTCGCCCCCGAGCCCACGAATGGCGGGCCAACGCTTTCGGCGCTGGTGCAGTTCTCGCCCGCCGATCTCCGCATGGGCTGGGCCCGTGGCAAGGCGCTGTTCCAGAAAGCGATCATGGACCAGCTCGAAACCCATGCTCCCGGCATCGGCGCGCTCGTCACCGGCGCTGACCTCGTGACACCCGCCGACGTGGCGGAACGCTATGGCGCGCCCGGCGGGCAATGGCATCACGCAGAACTTTCGGTGGAGCAGATGCTGTTCCTCAGGCCCGCCATCGGCATGGCGCAATATGCAACGCCGGTGCGCGGCCTTTACCTCGCCAGCGCCGCAACCCATCCCGGCGGCGGCGTCAGCGGCAGTGCCGGCTGGAACGCTGCTAGTCAGGCGATTTCCAAGGGAGGCGCAGCATGAGCAGCAACCGCCTCCACTTCCGCACGCCGCTCTTCACCACGCCCTTCCATGCGCGGACGGCGGCAGCCAACAAGCACAATGCCTGGGCCCCCTGGGCTGGCTACACCACGGCGCTCCATTTTGGCGACGCGACGATGGAATACACGGCGTTGCGCAATCAGGCCGGCCTCTACGATCTCTCACCCATGGTGAAATACGAGATCAGCGGTCCCGATGCTCTCCGCTACTTGAACCGCCTGACGCTGCGCGATGTCTCCAAGCTCCAGCCCGGCACCGTGCACTACACCGCCTGGTGCGATGACGCAGGCAAGCTCATCGACGATGGCACGCTGTTCCACATCTCACCCGGGCGCTACCGCCTCTGCTGCCAGGAGCGGCATCTGCCGTGGCTGCAGGACAGCGCCATCGGCTTCACCGTCACCATCCGCGACGAGAGCGAAGAGGTCGCTGGCCTCTCCTTGCAGGGCCCCTGCTCCTATTCCGTGCTGGCGAGCGCCGGCTTCGGCGAGGCCAGCAGGCTGAAGCCCTTCCAGCTCATGGAAGTCTCCTTTGGTGCTGGCAGACTTATGATCTCGCGCACCGGCTTCACCGCCGATCTGGGCTACGAGCTCTGGACCTCGCTCGACAACGCCATTCCCCTCTGGGATCACCTGATGGAGAAAGGCGCGCTCTATGGCGTTCGCCCCATCGGCACCACGGCGCTCAATATGGCGCGCATCGAAGCGGGCTTCATGATCGCCAACATGGATTTCGTCAGCGCTACTACGGCGCTCCGGCCCGACCGCCTGCGCTCGCCCTATGACATGGGGCTGGAGTGGATGATCGACTTCGCTAAAGGCCCCTTCAACGGCCGCGCCGCCCTGAAGCGCGAGCGGGACACGGGCACCACGCAATGGGCCTTCGTCGGCCTCGACATCGACGGCAACGTGGAAGCCGAACACGCCCTCATCTACGACAACAAGAAAACCGAAGTGGGGCACATCACAGCCTCGCTGTGGTCCCCCACGGTGAAGCGCAACATCGCCCTCGCCATGCTGAAGCGCCCCTATCACGACACCAAATCCGGCAACCTCTGGGTCGAGATCTATGCCTTGCGCGAACTCGAGTACCACAAGCTGATGGTCAAGGCCGCCGTCGCGCCGCGGCAGTTCTTCAATCCACCCCGGCGGCGGGCCAACCCGCCCGGCCCGTTCTGAGGGAGAAGCACCATGGAACAGCCATCCGCCTTCCACCCCGCATCCCCCATCCTCGACTTCTGTCCGCCCAGCCTGCCAGCGCGCTGGTATACGGACCCCGATCACTACGCCCGCGAACTGCGGGAGATCCAAGCGAAGAGCTGGATCTATGTGGGACGCGCCAGCGACCTCCCCGCCCTCACGCTGCGGCGCGTGGAAATTGCGGGGCAGAACCTCATGCTGATCAAGGATGAGAAGGGAGAGATCCGCTGCCTGCACAACACCTGCCGCCACCGTGGCTCGGAACTGTGCCAGCACAGCGAGCAGAAGCTGAAGGCGAAGCTCATCACCTGCCCCTATCACGAGTGGAGCTACGATCTCACCGGCAAGCTCGTGCGCGTGCCCCATGTTCCGGAAACACCGGGCTTCGACAAGTCCGCCCACGGACTGTTCACCGCGCACGTGAAGCTGTGGAACGGCTTCATCTTCGTCTGCCTCGCCGACGATCCGCCGGACTTCAACGCGGTTCCCGACATCGGCGCGAAAGCACTCGACAACTGGCCGATGGAGAACCTGGTCACCGGCCACCGCATGACGAGCGTGATCAAGTGCAACTGGAAGGTCTTCTGGGAGAACTACAATGAATGCCTGCACTGCCCGGGCATTCATCCGACACTGATCGACATGGTGCCCGTCTATGGCAAGGGCGTGATGAGTGCCGCCGAGATGCCGGGCTGGGCTCCCGGTGCTGATGCACAGTCACCACTGAAGAGCGGCGCCCGCACCTGGACCGTCAACGGCCAGCCCTGCGGCCCCGAATTCGCGAATCTCACGGACGCCGAGCGCACCGCCGCCTTCACCTTCGTCACCCTCATGCCCACCATGTATGTGGTGGCGCATGTGGATTATGTCCGTGCTGTCACCGTGCGGCCCGTCTCGCCCGAGGAAACCGAACTCACCGCCGAGTGGCTGTTCCCGGCAGAGACACTTTCCGCACCGGGCTTCGATCTCGCCAATGTGGTGGACTTTGCCGCAACCGTGATCCGCGAGGATGGCGAGGCCAGCGAGATGAACCAGCGCGGCCTGCGCAATGCCCGCTTCGAGCGCGGCACCCTGATGCCGCAGGAATTCGATGTCTTCAATTTCCAGCAGTGGGTGCGCCGCAAGCTCGGCGAACCGCTTGTGAGCAAGGAGCCGCGTCCATGACCATTCACGTGAAATCCGAATCCGCCACGCCCGCCAACGACTGGGACCGCCGCGGCCTGCCCGCTTGGACCTATCACAGCCAGGCTTTGCTCGACCTCGAACTCGACCGGATCCTGCTGCGCCATTGGCAGATCGTTGGCCACGTAAACGACGTGCCGAAGCCCGGCGACTACATCTCGTTCGACCTCGGGCCCGAGCGCGCCTTCGTGCTGCGCCAGCAGGATGGCAGCCTGCGCGCCTTCCACAATCTTTGCCGCCATCGCGGCTCGCGCATCGTCACCAAGGAGTCCGGCCACTGCAAGAATGCGCTGGTCTGCCCGTTCCACGGCTGGGTCTACAACTTCGACGGCACGCTGCGGGGTGCTGCACGGCCCGACAGCTTCGCCGACCTCGACAAGCACAAGTTCGGCCTGAAGCCGGTTGAGCTGGAAATCTGGATGGGTTTCATCTTCATCCGCTTCAAGCCCGGCAGCCAAGCCTCGGTGGCCGAGACGCTCGCCCCCTATGCCGCCGAAATGGGCAGCCACCTGCCCGAGACCATGGTGCCCACCGGCAAGATCTGGAATGGCGAGATCCCGGTCAACTGGAAGTCTGTCCGCGATGTCGACAACGAGGGCTATCATGTCGCCATGGCCCACCCGGCCTTGCAGGACCTCTATGGTTACACCTACCGCGACACGGTCTATGGACCACGGCTCCGCGTCTCCAAGGGCACCTACAAGGAAGGTGCGGGCCGCATGTGGAGCGTGCGGAACTACGTGAAGGCCTCCACACCTCACCCCGCCCTGCCGGAGGAGCGCCGTAAGCTCTGGGCCTATTATGGCATCTTCCCCAACGCGGTCTTCATCACCACGCCCGAGACGGTGCAGTTCTACCAGGAACTGCCCATCGACGTGGGGCGCTCCATCATTCGGGGCATGATCTACCGCTATCCCGAGGAAAGCAGACAGCAAAAGCTGGCCCGCTACCTGTCCTACCGTATTGACCGGGCCACCTATGAGGAAGATACTCAATTGGCCATATGGTCCAATGAATCCATGAAGTCTTCCGCCTTCGACAGTTTCCATCTTTCGGACCACGAGCGGTTCCTGCGGGCCCATCACGACGACCTTCGCCGCCTCCTGCCCATCATGAGATTGGATGAACCGCCGCCGGCCGAACGCATGGCCGACGTCAACGCGGCCCTGCAGGCCGAAGAAGACTGAGACCGGGAGCACTCAGAATGAACCCACCCTCATCAACCGTCACGCTTTCCCGAAGGAGTGGCGGTTGATTGCATTTGAAGACCTGAAAAAGAAAAATCCAAGGGAGTAGAAAAGCATGATCATCAACCGTCGCAAGGCCCTCACGCTGGCAGCCAGCAGCGGGCTTGTCGCCATGCCCTTCGTGCAGCGGGCCAAGGCGGACGACAAGATCCTCAACGTCTACAACTGGGCCGACTACATCGGCGAAACGACGATCGAGGATTTCCAGAAGGCGACCGGCATCGCCGTCACCTACGACACCTACAGCTCCACCGACGAGATGCAGGCGAAGATGCTGGCCGGCAGCACCGGTTACGACGTTGTCGACATGGCAGGCCTCAGCCTGCAGCGCTTCGTCGCCGCCGGCATCTACCAGAAGCTCGACAAGTCGAAGCTGCCGAACTGGAAGAATCTCGATCCCGAAATCATGAAGATCCTGCAGGGCTTCGATCCGGGCAATGAATATTCCATCCCCTACATGTGGGGCTCGGTCGGGTTCACCTTCAATCTCGACATGGTGAAGGAGCGCCTGCCGGACGCCGACATCGAATCCCTCGACCTCGTCATGAAGCCAGAAAATGCGCAGAAGCTCGCCGATTGCGGCGTCTCGTGGCTCGACGAACCCACCGACGTGATCATGATGCTGCTCGACTACCTCGGCAAGCCGCGCGACACCTATGCGCCCGATGATCTCAAGGCCGTGATCGAGGCCTTCAAGGCCGTGCGCCCGACAGTGCGCACCTTCGACAGCACCAACTACCTGAATGCCCTTCCCAACAAGGAACTCTGCGCTGCAGGCAGCTGGTCGGGTGACTACTCCACCGCCAAGACGCGTGCAAAGGAGGCGGGCGTCGATATCAACCTCGCCTATGCCGTGCCGAAGACCGGAGCACCCGCCTGGTTCGACGTGTTCTGCATTCCGGCGGATGCGAAGAACGTGGAGAACGCCCACACCTTCCTGAACTACATCATCGATCCGGAAGTGATCGCCAAGTGCACCAACTTCACCAATTACGCCAACGCCAACCTCGCGGCGAAGCAATTCGTCTCACCCGACATTCTCGCCAACCCCGCCGTCTATCCGACGGAGGACGTGATGAAGCGGCTGTGGACGCCGAAGCCCTTGACCGAAGAGAATGACCGCGCCCTCACCGAAACCTTCAACGCCATGAAGTCCGGCTGACGGAAGCGGGTACGGCGATCATGTCAGCACAGGAGCCCGCCGCCCCGGCGGCAGACTTCATCCGCATCGACGGCGTGACCAAGATGTTCGGGCCCTTCAAGGCGGTGGACAACGTCTCGCTGAACATCGGCAAGGGCGAACTCTTCGCCCTGCTGGGCGGCTCGGGCTGCGGCAAGACCACCCTGCTCCGCATGCTGGCGGGCTTCGAGGTGCCCACCTCCGGCAAAATCTATATTGACGGGCAGGACATGGACGGCGTCCCCGCCTATGAACGGCCCGTCAACATGATGTTCCAGTCCTATGCCCTGTTCCCGCACATGACCGTTGCGGCGAACGTCGGCTATGGCTTGAAGCACGAACCCATGACACCGGCGCAGCGCCAGGACCGGGTGAAGGAGATGCTCGGCCTGGTGCAGATGAGCCATCTCGCCGACCGCAAGCCGCACCAGCTTTCCGGCGGACAACGGCAGCGCGTGGCTCTGGCGCGCTCGCTTGCGAAACTGCCGAAGCTGCTGCTGCTGGACGAGCCCCTCGGCGCGCTCGACAAGAAGCTCCGCGAACACACCCAGTTCGAAATCGCCAACATCCAATACAAGCTCGGCATCACCTTCGTGGTGGTGACCCACGACCAGGAGGAGGCCATGACGCTTGCCTCCCGCATCGCCGTCATGGATCACGGCGTGATCCGCCAGATCGGCGCACCCTCCGACATCTATGAAAACCCCAACAGCCGCTTCGTCGCCGACTTCATCGGCTCCACCAACATGGTGGATGCCGAGGTGACGAAGGTGGATAGTGAAGGGGTTGAGGTCGAAGCACCCCTGCTTGGCGCCCGCGTGAAAGTCGCCGCATCCGGATGGAGCGTGGGGGAGAAAGCGGCACTCGCCTTCCGGCCCGAGAAGGTCACGATCTCCCGCAAGAAGCCCGTCTCCGCGGTGAACGTGCTCAAGGGCAAGGTGCAGGACTTCGGCTATTTCGGCAAGGACTCGCTTTACCGCATCAAGCTCGCGACCGGTCACGTCCTCTCCGTCAACACCGTGAATGCGGAACGCGTTGCGGCGGAGAAAGCGGTCGCCACCTGGGAGGACGAGGTCTATCTCACCATTTCGCCCGCCTCCGCCATGCTCTTCCGGGGCGAGACATGAGCCAGAGCAACGACACCTGGTTCAACCGGCGCGGCTGGCGTGACACCATCATCACCGCGCCATACCTGTGGCTCGTGCTCTTCTTCCTCATTCCCTTCGTCATCGTCATCGTCATGAGCTTCGCGAAGACGGCAACGCAATCACCGCCCTTCGCTTTCATGCCGGATTGGCCCTATATCCGCTTTGAAACCTACCAGCGGCTTTTCACCAACTCGGTCTACATCCGCGCCAGCCTGATCTCGGTCTACAATGCCGCCGTGGCAACCGTGCTCTGCCTGCTCATCGGCTACCCTATGGCGCTGTCGATCACACGGGCCAACAAGTCGCTGCAGCGCCTGCTGCTCATGCTCATCATCTTGCCGTTCTGGACCTCGTTCCTGCTCCGCGTCTATGCCTGGATCGGGCTCATGGGGCGCAACAGCTGGTTCAACAAGGCGATGACCTCCGCCTACAACACCTTCGTGCCCACCAGTTGGGAACTGCCCGGCATACAGATGATGAACACCAACTTCGCCGTGGTTCTGGTGATGGTGTACTCCTACCTGCCCTTCATGGTGCTGCCGCTCTATGCCAACCTCGAGAAGCTGGACAACACCCTGAACGAAGCCGCCATGGACCTGGGCTCGCGGCGCTGGGAAGTGTTCCGCGACATCACGCTGCCCCTCTCCATCCCGGGCATCATTGCGGGCGGCCTCCTCGTCTTCATTCCGGCCATGGGCGAACTCATCATCCCGAGTCTCGTCGGCAATGCCAGTGACCCCATGATCGGCCGCGTCATCCAGCAGGAGTTCGGCCAGAACCGTGACTGGCCGATGGCCTCTGCGGTTGCGGTGGCGCTTCTCCTCATGCTGGTGGTGCCGCTCATCGTCTACAACCACTTCGAAGCCAAGGCCCAGGCGGGAGCGAAATAATGAAACAGCGCTCCACCTTCCTCTTCTCGGTCCTCGCCTTCGGCCTTGCCTTCCTCTACGTGCCGATCTTCTCGATGATCTTCTTCTCCTTCAACAAGTCGCGGCTGGCGACGGTGTGGGGCGGGTTCTCGACGCAGTGGTACGGCAAGCTCTTCAGCAACAGCCAGGTGATCGACGCCGCCATTCTCTCCCTCAAGATCGCGCTCCTCAGCGCCACGCTGGCGACGATTCTCGGAACCATGGCAGGCCTCGCCCTTGCCCGCTTCCGCCAGTTCCGTGGCCGCGCACTCATGTCGGGCCTCGTCACTGCGCCCCTCATCATGCCGGAGGTGATCACCGGCATTTCCTCGCTGCTGCTCTTCATCATGATGGCGGAATGGCTGGGCTGGCCCAGCCAGCGCGGCTTCACCACCATCACCATCGCCCACATCACCTTCTCGATGACCTACGTCACTGTGATCGTGCAATCGCGGCTTGCCGCCATGGACATGTCGATCGAGGAAGCGGCCATGGACCTGGGATCGAGGCCCTGGCAGGTGCTGCGCGATGTAACGCTGCCCATCATCTCGCCCGCCATTCTCTCGGGCTGGCTCCTCGCCTTCACGATTTCGCTGGATGACGTTGTCATCACCAGCTTCACCACGGGCCCCGGCTACACCACGCTGCCCATGCTGATCTGGAGCAAGGTCAAGTTGGGTGTGACACCCGACATCAACGCGCTTGCCTCGGTGATCGTCGCCGTCGTCGCAATCGGTGTGGCCATCTCCGCCGTCGTGCTGACGCGAGCCGACAAGCGGCGCGAGCGCGACATCCAGATGGCGATTGCCGCCAACAAATGAGGCAGCCCTTGAACTGGACGGATGAGGACAAGGCCCAGCTTGCCTTTCTGCAGACACCGGTCGGAGAGGTCGACGGTGGCCGCGTGCGCTATGCCGCCGCCATGCATTTCGCCCGCCGCCACCTGCTCTCACAGGCAGCCCTCGAAGTCTACCGCATCCTCGCCAAGGAAGACGCCACCGACCCGCGGAACGTCCTCGCCCGCGAAAACCTCTCCACCGAACTCGACCGTTTGCTGACCGGATCTCATTCATGACCATGGACCCGCGCTTTGCCATTCTCTTCGAGCCCGTGAAGATCGGGCCGGTCACCGCGCCGAACCGTTTCTATCAGGTGCCCCATTGCACCGGCATGGGCTATTCCTATCCGCAGACGCTGGTCGCCATGCGCGAGATCAAGGCGGAAGGCGGCTGGGGCGTGGTGAACACGGAGTATTGCTCCATCCATCCATCCTCCGATGAGATGCCGGCCCACTCCTGTTCATTGTGGGATGAGGGCGACGTGAAGAACCTCGCCGCCATGTCAGAGAAGGTTCACAAGCATGGCGCGCTTGCCGGGGTGGAACTCTGGTACGGCGGCCAGCGAGCCGCCAATCATCATTCGCGCCTGCCAGGGCTGGCGCCGGGCTCCATGCCCGCCACGGCAGCACCCTGGCAGAGCCAGAAGATGGATGCTGCCGATTTCAAGACCTACCGCCAATGGCATGCCGCTGCCGTGCGCCGTGCGCTACAGGCGGGTTTCGACATCGTTTACGTGTATGCCGCGCACACCTATCTGCTGGCGCAGTTCCTCGACCCGCGCGTCAACCGCCGCGACGACGCGCATGGCGGCCTGTTGGAAAACCGCTCGCGCCTCTACCGTGAGGTGATTGCCGAGACGCGCGAGATCCTCGCCGACAAGGCCGCCCTCGCGACGCGCGTGGAAGTGACAGACGAGGACGAGACCGGTGCAGAAGACCGCGCCGAACTTCTGAAGCAGATCGCGCCCGACATCGACCTGTTCGACGTGACAGTGCCGGATTACTCACGAGAGATGGGCCCCTCCCGCTTCATCAAGGAGGGCGCACTCGAGGCCGATATCACACATGTCCGCAAGCTCACCGGAAAGCCCGTCGTCTCCGTCGGCCGCTTCACCAGCCCCGAAACCATGCTGGCCCAGGTGAAGCGCGGCGTGCTTGATCTCATCGGCGCGGCGCGGCCCTCGATCGCCGATCCTTTCCTCCCCAACAAGATTCGCGAAGGCCGGCTCGACGACATCCGTGAATGCATCGGCTGCAACATCTGCTACGCCAACGATGGTCTGGGCGTTCCCATCCGCTGCACCCAGAACCCCAGCATGGGCGAGGAATGGCGGCGCGGCTGGCATCCGGAACGCATGCGCCCCGCCCGCACGAAGGACAGCATCCTCATCGTCGGTGCAGGCCCCGCAGGCCTTGATGCCGCTCTGACCCTCGGCCGCCGGGGCGTGCCAGTGGTGCAGGCCGAAGCGAGCCGCGAGCTTGGTGGCCGCGTCACCCGCGAAACCCGCCTGCCCTCGCTCGGTGAATGGGTGCGCGTGCGCGACTGGCGCGTCCACCAGATCGGCAAGCTCGAAAACATCACCGTCTATCGCGAAAGCCCGATGACGGCAGATGACGTGCGCGATGCGGGCGCTGCCCACGTGGTGATCGCCACAGGTGCGACCTGGCGGCGGAATGGCCTCGGCCGCTCCTCGCCCGTCACCCTTCCCTCCCTCGATGATCCCCGCACCTTCACGCCGGACGACATCATGGCGGGAAAGCGGCCCAAGGGGCCGGTCGTGGTCTTCGATGACGATCATTACTACATGGCCTCCGTCATCGCGCTGTTGCTGGCAAAGGAAGGCCTGCCCGTCACCTACGTGACCTCGGACGGCATCGCCGCGTCATTCTCCGAACACACGGTGGAACAGGCCCGCACCCAGACGGGCCTCATCGCGGCAGGCGTGAAAATCATCGTCAGTCATGGCCTCTCAGGCTTTGCAGGCGACACGCTCGAGATCGCCTGCGGCTTCAGCGGCAACATCACGGCGCTTCCCTGCGGCGGCCTTGTCACCGTGACGTCGCGCGAACCCAATGACGCGTTGTGGCAAGAGCTGAAGGATGACACCGGCCTCCGCGTCTCCCGCATCGGCGACTGCAAGGCGCCGGGCATCATTGCGCAGGCCGTCTATGACGGCCACCGCTTCGCCCAGGAGTTCGACCTCAGCGAGGAGGAAGCAACCGCCCGCCGCGAACGCGTGGTGTTGGCATGAACAGCGCCACCGCCACGGTCAGCACCCTCATCCATGAGATCGACCGCTATCTTTCAGGCTTCGACCTCGCGGGCGCACGCGACGTTCGGAAAGGCATTGCCCTCTGGGGCGAAGGCCCGCACCAGGACATCACACCTCGCCGCCTGCCACCTTGCGACCTGCTGCCGGAAGCACTCGCCGCCGTGTCGGACAGGCCGCTGGCCCGAGCCATTGAAGCGGCACTGCCCTATCTCCACTGGATCACCTACGATGCCTATCCGCGCGCCGACATCGGCGAGGCCTTCGCCAACGGCCATGCCTTTACCTCGCTGATCGGAGGCGGCACCTTTCACCCGGCGGAGGATTTTGATCTCGGCCTCTTCGTAATTGCGCCCAATACGCTCTACCGCGACCATCATCATGCGGCGCCCGAACTCTATGCCCCGCTCACAGGTCCGCACGGCTGGCGCTTCCTCCCCGACACCACCTTCCACGAAAAGCCCGCCCATGAACCGGTGTGGAACGAGCCCTGGGCACCCCACGCCACCCTGACGGGCAGCACGCCGTTCCTCTGCATCTTCGGCTGGACGCGCGATGTGAGCATTCCCGCCAAGGTCATCTTCACCGACGAGGCCCGCACATGAGTGCCGACACCATCATCATCAATGGCAATGTCGTCACCATGGAAGCCATTGCGCCGCGCGCCGAGGCCATTGCCATCCGAGACGGACGCATCCTGCGGGTGGGCAGCACCGCCGACATCCGCACGCTCGCAACACGCTCCACCCGCGTGATCGACGCAGGTGGACGCCTGGTGCTTCCCGGATTTCAGGACACCCACATCCACCTGCAGGACTCCGGCAACAACTATGGCTCCAATGCCGTGCTGGATGACTGCCGCAGCGTTGCCGAACTACAGGCCGTACTCTCCGCCTTTGCGAAAAAATCGTCCGCACCCTGGGTGCGCGGCGTCGGCTGGTACACCGGTATCTTCACCGACAGTAACCTCACGCGGCAGGTGCTGGATGCCGCCGTGCCGGACCGGCCCTGCTACATCCTCGCCAGCGACGGTCACAACGCCTGCATGAACAGCAAGGCCTGCGACGCCGTCGGACTCGTGAAGGGCCTGCCGGACCCGCCCAACGGCCATTTCGTTCTGGATGCCGGAGGCGTGCCCACCGGCATGCTGCATGAAGATGCCATCGACTGGGTGATGGCCCGCATGCCCGCCATCACCGAGGAGGAATTTGCCGATGGCGTGCGCTTCGGCCAGGCGCTGTGCAACCGGCATGGCATCACCGGCGTGCTCGACGCTTCGGTGAATGCCCGCCACGCCCGCGTCTATCAGCGCCTGATGGATCAGGATGCGCTCACGCTCCGCGTCGCCGCCACCGCCAAGGTAGAACCCCATGAGGCCACGAAGGAGGCCCTCGAACGGGTGAAGGCGCTGCGCGAAGGTTGCCGCGGAGATTTGTTCAAGATCCATTCCGCCAAGTTCTTCCTCGATGGCGTTCTGGAAAACCGCACGGGCACGATGCTCGCGCCCTATTCCGATGCCATTGGCGGCAACGCGCCGCTCATGTTCGGCCACAACCAGGTAAAGGACCTGTTCACCGCCTTCGATGCCGCCCGCTTCCAGATCCATGTGCATGTGATCGGCGATGGCGCGTTGCGCGCCGCGCTTGATGGCCTGCAGGCCGCACGCGAGGTGAACGGCGCCTGGCCCAGCCTGCATCAGCTTGCCCATGTGCAGTGCCTTGATCCCGCCGATGCGCCGCGCTTCCGCGAGCTTGGCGCCATGGCCAACATCCAGCCGCTCTGGGCCCGCCACGAACCCTCTGTCACCGATGTGGCGCTGCCCATGGTGGGTGAAGAGCGCGGCAAGTGGATGTATGCCTTCCGCAACCTGATCGATGCGGGCGCGCCTTTTTGCCTGTCCAGCGATTGGGGCGTTTCCACCCTCAATCCCTTTCCCATCATGGAGACGGCCATCACCCGCCAGCCGCCGCGCAAGAACGGCAATCATCCGGTGTTCCTGCCGGAACAGCGCATGACCCGCGAGGAATGCGTGCGCGGCTACACCATCAATGCGGCCGCCGCCGCCTGGTGGAGTGAGGACACGGGAAGCCTTTCGCCCGGCAAGTCCGCCGACGTGATCATCCTCGACCGCGATATCTTCACCTGCGATGTCTATGACATCGGCGACACCGAAGTGCTGCTCACCCTCTTCCGTGGGCAACCGGTCCACGCAGCATCGCCCTTCTCATAAAGCAGGCTGCCGCAATCCCAGAATGCGGCGCGCCGTGCGCCAGTCCGCCACCGGGCGGTCATAGCGCTCGCAAATGGCAACGGCCCGTCTCACCAGTGCGGCATTCGAGGGCGCCAGGGTGTTGCGGTCGAGATGCACATTGTCCGCAAGCCCGGTCCGGGTATGGCCGCCCTTGGCAATCGCCCATTCATTGAGGGTGATCTGCGCAGGCCCGATCCCTGCCGCAGACCACACTGCATCAGGCGCCAGGCGCTTCAGCTTCTCGATGTAGAAGTCCAGGATGCGTTCATCCGCCGCCATGGCGTTCTTCACGCCCATCACGAACTGCACGAAGAGCGGCGCCTTCAGGCGGCCATCGCGCTGCATCGTGCAGGCCTGAACAATGTGAGACAGATCAAAGGCTTCGATTCCGGGCTTCACATCATGCTTGAGCATTTCCGCAGCCAGCCCATCCACCAGATCGGGCGGGTTCTCATGCACACAATCGGGAAAATTGTTGGAGCCCACCGCCAGCGAGGCCATGTCCGGCCTGAGGTCCAGCATGGCGCCGCGCTCACGGCCCACGCCTGAACGCCCGCCGGTCGAGACCTGAACGATCATGCCGGGGCAATGTTTTTCGATCGCCTCCTTCAGCCGCGCGAAACGCTCCGGGTCCGATGTCGGCCTGCCTTCGTCGTAGCGCACGTGGCAGTGCACGATGGAGGCGCCGGCCTCGAAACTTTCATGGGTACTCTCGATCTGTTCTGCGATCGTCACCGGCACCGCAGGGTTGTCTGCCTTCGTCGGCAGCGAACCCGTGATGGCAACACAGATGATGCAGGGCAGGCTCATGCCGAAAACTATAAGCCCGCCCCAGCGCTGCGAGAGCAATGACTTCGGAATGACAGTGGTGCGCGGCGCGAAGAGCTCCGATGGAACCTCACCGCTTGTGCATCTGAATCTGCGTCAAGCGAGATTGCCTGATGCGGCGCGCCGGATGTCCGTGATGTTCTTGGTGTAGGCTGTTTCCGTGCCGCCCTTGAACACTGCCGACCCCGCCACCAACACATTGGCGCCTGCCGCCGTGACAGCCGGGGCTGTTTCAGGCGTCACACCGCCATCGACCTGGATGTCGATCGGCCGCTTGCCGACCAGCGCCTTGGCCCGCAGGATTTTCGAGAGCATGGCCGGGATGAAGGCCTGCCCGCCGAAGCCCGGGTTCACCGTCATGATCAGGATCATGTCGAGGCGTTCGATCACGTGTTCGATGGCCGTCACCGGCGTCGATGGATTGAGCGAAACACCCGCCTTCTTGCCCAGTGACCGGATCGCCTGCAGCGAGCGGTCAAGATGCGGGCCTGCCTCGGCATGGACGGTGATCATGTCGCAGCCGGCATCGGCAAAGGCACCGAGATAGGAGTCAACCGGCGACATCATCAGATGGGCGTCGAAGAACTTCTTCGTGCGGCTCCGGATCGCCTTGATCACCGGCGGCCCGAAGGTGATGTTCGGCACGAAATGCCCATCCATCACATCGAGGTGGATCCAGTCGGCGCCGCTCCGGTCGATCGCTTCCACCTCGTCTCCGAGGCGGGAGAAATCCGCCGAAAGCACCGAAGGTGCAATCAGAATATCAGCCATGGCTTGCTCCGTTTGATTTGAAGACACGGCTCCCTCTCACGTCCGGCTCCCCGATTTCGGAGAGCATCTCGAGCGTCACCTTGCCGTCCCCGGTTTCGAGAAGCCGGTTGGCATGGCGGAGTCGCGTGCGGTCCAGCGCGTTGCGGATGGACCGCGCATTGGCGAAGTGCGGCTGCGTACGCCTGAGCTTGATGTATTCCGCCATGGCGTCGCGCGCCTTGGGAGAAAACTGGTAGTGCTGCTGCTCCAGCATCAGTTCGGCGATGTGGAGAAGCTCCGCGTCGGTGTAATCCGGGAAGTCGATGTGATGCGCAATGCGTGAGCGGAAACCCGGATTGCTTTCGAAGAACTTCGCCATGCGGTCGGCATAGCCCGCGAGAATCACCACAAGGTCATCGCGCTGGTTCTCCATTACTTGCAGGAGGATTTCGATCGCCTCCTGGCCGTAGTCACGCTCATTGTCGGGCTTGTAGAGATAATAGGCCTCGTCGATGAACAGCACCCCGCCCATGGCCTTCTTGAGAAGCTCCTTGGTCTTGGGCGCGGTGTGACCGATGTACTGGCCCACAAGGTCATCGCGCGTCACCGAGACGAGGTGCCCCTTCCGGACATAGCCAAGCTTGTGCAGAAGGCCCGCCATGCGGTTCGCCACCGTTGTCTTGCCCGTGCCGGGGTTGCCGGTGAAGCTCATGTGCAGGGTCGGCGTTTCATGCGCCAGCCCCGCGTCGTTGCGCACCCGCTCCACCATCAGCAGGGCTGCGGTTTCGCGGATGCGGAGCTTGACCGGCGCAAGGCCGATCAGCTCGCGGTCCAGTGCCTCCAGGATTTCCGCAACCCCGGACGTCTGGAACAGTTCCTTCAGGTCAAAGGTCTGCATGGATGCCTCGGAGAGCATCAGCGCCTCACGGCATGCTGATAGAGCTGCGAACGGCCGTTCACTTCACGGCGTGTCATCTCGATCACCGGCTCCGTCTTGGGCCTGTTGGCGATGAAGGACATGCGCACCGTTTCCCAGCCGCGGGTGGAGTCGAAGGCGTTGATGCGGATGTAACTGTTGGGGTTGGCCTTGCGGCAATCCCGGATCTCCATCATCACGCCCGCGGCATCCCGGAGGTCGAACATGGGATTGCCCCACATCGCCCAATAGGTGTTCCGCGGGTGCGGGTCATCGGTGTACTCGATGCCGATGGCCCAATTGTTCTGCAGGCAATACTCCACCTGTGCCGCGATCTGGTCGTCGCTGAGGTCAGGCAGGAACGAGAAACATCCTTGTGTGATGCGCATGTCAGTATCTCCTTAGCCGGCCACGGTTTCGAGCGGCACAAAGTCCGAAGTGTCGGTGGATTGATAGTTGAACGAGATGTTGCCCCACGTATCGAGGGCCGCTTCCACGGGCTTGCACCACTTGGCGGCGGCCCGGAGGATTTCCGGACCTTCGTTGGCGATGTCGCGGCCCTCGTTGCGGGCCAGCACCATGGCTTCGAGAGCAACGCGGTTGGCGGTGGCGCCGGCCTGAATGCCCATAGGGTGGCCGATCGTTCCGCCGCCGAACTGCAGCACGACGTCATCACCGAAAAGGTTCAGGAGCTGGTGCATCTGGCCGGCATGAATGCCGCCCGAAGCCACCGGCATCACCTTCAGCGTGTCGGCCCAGTCCTGTTCGAAGTAGATGCCGCGCGGCAGGTCGACCGTGTTCTTCAGCTCGCGGCAGACGTTGTAGTAGCCCTGCACGGTGAGCGGATCGCCCTCGAGCTTGCCCACGGCCGTGCCGGTGTGGAGATGGTCCACGCCCGCAAGGCGCAGCCACTTCGCAATCACGCGGAAGGAAATGCCGTGGTTCTTCTGACGGGTGTAGGTGCCGTGGCCCGCACGGTGCATGTGCAGGATCATGTCGTTCTGGCGGCACCATTCCGAGATCGACTGGATGGCCGTCCAGCCGATGATCAGGTCCACCATCACGATCACCGAACCCAGGGACTTCGCGAACTCGGCGCGGCGGTACATCTCCTCCATCGTGCCGGCGGTGATATTGAGGTAGTGGCCCTTCACCTCGCCCGTCTGGGCGGAAGCGAGGTTCACCGCCTCCATGCAGTAGAGGAAGCGGTCGCGCCAGTGCATGAAGGGCTGCGAGTTGATGTTCTCGTCGTCCTTCATGAAGTCGAGGCCGCCGCGCAGGCCTTCATAGACCACGCGGCCGTAGTTCTTGCCGGAAAGGCCGAGCTTTGGCTTGGTGGTGGCGCCCAGCAGCGGGCGGCCGAACTTGTCGAGGCGCTCGCGTTCGACGACGAGGCCCGTGGGCGGGCCCTTGTAGGTCTTCACGTAGGCGACCGGCAGGCGCATGTCTTCGAGGCGTGCGGCCTTCAGCGGCTTGAACGAGAAGACGTTGCCGATGATCGAAGCCGTCAGGTTGGCGATGGAGCCGGGCTCGAAGAGGATGAGATCATAGGCCACATAGCAGAAGTATTCGCCCGGGCGGCCCGGCACGGGCTCCACCTTGTAGGCCTTGCCACGATACTGGTCGGCGGCGGTGAGCCGATCCGTCCACACCACGGTCCAGGTTGCAGTCGAGCTTTCACCCGCGACGGCGGCGGCTGCCTCGACCGGGTCAACGCCCTCCTGCGGTGTGATGCGGAAGAGCGCGATGACATCCGTGTCCTTCGGCTCGTAGTCACCCGCCCAGTAACCCATCTGCGCGTATTTGAGCACGCCCGCCTTGTAGCGTTCCTTGCCCCTGATTTCCGTCTGTGCCTTGTCTGCCATGTTGGTCTCCAACTTTCTGTCAGGCGGCCTTACGGCCAGTGAGCTGCGGATCGAGGGATCCGCTCTTGTATCGCTTCGCCATGTCGGCCAGCGAAACGGGTTTGATGCGCGCGGCCTTGCCCGCCGTGCCGAATTCCTCGAAGCGCTGCTTGCACAGCACGCGAAGGGCATCCATCGCGGGCTTCAGGAACTTGCGGGGGTCGAACTCGCCCTTGTTGGTGGTGGCGACGCGGCGGATCTCCGCCGCCATCGCGAGGCGGCAATCGGTGTCGATGTTCACCTTGCGCACGCCGTGCTTGATGCCGCGCACGATCTCCTCCACCGGCACGCCCCAGGTCTTGGGCATTTCGCCGCCCGCCTTGTTGAAGGCCGCCTGCAGTTCCTGCGGCACCGAGGACGAGCCGTGCATGACGAGGTGGATGTTCGGCAGCTTGGCGTGAATGGCTTCAACCACGTGCATGGCCAGCACATCGCCATCCGGCTTGCGGGTGAACTTGTAGGCGCCGTGGCTCGTGCCCATGGCAATCGCCAGCGCATCCACCTTCGTTGCGCGCACGAATTCCACCGCCTGGTCCGGATCGGTGAGCAACTGGTCGTGGCTGAGCTTTCCTTCGGCGCCATGGCCATCCTCGACCTCGCCGTGTCCCGATTCCAGCGAACCCAGCACGCCCAGTTCACCTTCGACCGAGACACCCACCGCATGGGCAAGGTCGGTGACGCGCCGGGTGATGGCGACGTTGTAATCGTAGGAAGCCGGCGTCTTGGCGTCGGCTTCCAGCGAACCGTCCATCATCACCGAGGTGAAGCCGTGCTGGATCGCCGAGAGGCAGGTCGCTTCGCTGTTGCCGTGGTCCTGGTGGGTGCAGAGCGGAATCTCCGGATACATCGTCTCCAGCGCCTCCATCATCTTGGAGAGCATGATGTCGTTGGCATAGGAACGCGCGCCCCGGCTCGCCTGGATGATCACCGGCGCATCGGCCAGCTTCGCCGCCTCCATGATCGCGAGCCCCTGCTCCATGTTGTTGATGTTGAAGGCCGGCACGCCGTAGTTGCGCTCCGCTGCATCATCGAGAAGTTGTCTGAGTGAAATGCGCGCCATGGGTCCTGTCCTCCTGTTATGCTTCGGCCCCGATGGCCTTGAGGGCTTGCGCCACAACAGCCTTGGGTGTGATTTCAAAGTGTTCGTAGAGCTGAGCGGCGGGCGCGGAAGCGCCGAAGCCCTTCATGCCCACGAAGGCGCCCGTGTTGCCGATCCATTCGTGCCAGCCGGTTGCGGCGGCGGCCTCGACGGCAACGAAAGGGGCCGTGCCCAGCACATGGGCGCGATACTCTTCGGACTGTTCGCGGAAGAGTTCCCAGCACGGCATGGAGACGACCGTCGCCATGATGCCGCGCCCCGCCAATTCAGCCGCCGCCTTGAGGGCGATCTCCACTTCCGATCCCGTGGCAAGCAGCGTCACATCGCGCGCACCCGACCAGCCGGAGACGACATAGGCCCCCGCCGCCACACCAGCGGCCACCGGCTCACCCTCCGGCAGCGGCGACAGTGCCTGCCGGCTGAGACACAGAACCGAGGGGCGCGACGTCTGCTGCAGGGCAAAGCGCCACGCCTCAACCGTTTCGCGCGCATCCGCCGGACGGAAGACAAGCAGGTTCGGCATGGCCCGGAGCGAAGCCACGTGCTCGACCGGCTGATGCGTCGGGCCATCTTCGCCGAGGCCGATCGAGTCGTGCGTCATCACGTAAACGACCGGCTGATGCATCAGTGCCGAGAGGCGGATGGAAGGCCGTGCATAGTCGGCGAAGACAAGGAAGGTGCCGCCATAGGCCTTGAAGCCGCCGTGCAGCGAGAGGCCGTTGAGCGCCGCCCCCATGCCGTGTTCACGCACGCCGAAGTGGATGTAGGAGCCTGTGAAGTCATCGGGCGTGATCGGCTTCTGCGACTTGCCCTTGGTGAGATTCGAATGCGTGAGATCGGCGGAGCCGCCCACGATGTTGGGCTGGGCCTTCGTCACCGCATCGATGACGATCTCGGAGGCCTGGCGCGAGGCAATCTTCGGACACTCCTTGAGATAGCTCTGGGCCAGTTCATCCAGCGCCTTCGAGGCCTTTTCGGTGAGGCGCTCCTCCAGATGGTCGGCAAAGGTCCAGGCCGCGTCATCATCGAGCGAGGAGCGGCGGTGTTCCCAATCCGCATGGGCCTTGGCACCGCGATGCCCGGCCTTCAGCCACTCCGCACGGATGGCATCCGGCACTTCGAACGGTCCATACGGCCAGTTCAGCGCCTTCTTCGCAGCGGCAAGTTCCTCCGCGCCAAGGGGCGCACCATGCACACCCGCCGTGCCCTGCTTCTTCGGTGCACCAAAACCAATCACGGTGCGGCAGGCAATGAGCGTCGGCTTCGTGGATGACAGCGCGCGAGTCATTGCCGCTTCGATGGCGTCGGGCGAATGACCATCGATCCGTTCCACGGCCCAGCCCGCGGCCTCGAAGCGGCGCAGATGATCGATCGAGGTGGCGAGCGACGTCGCACCATCGATGGTGATGCTGTTGTCGTCGAAGAGAACGGTCAGCTTCGAGAGCTTCAGGTGCCCGGCGAGATCGACCGCCTCGTGGCTGATCCCTTCCATCAGGCAGCCGTCGCCCGCGATCACCCAGGTGCGGTGATCGACCAACTCGGTGCCGAAGCGCTGCGACAGCATGCGTTCGGCAATCGCCATGCCGACCGAGGTTGCCAGACCCTGCCCCAGCGGACCCGTGGTGGTCTCGACGCCGGGGCAATGGCCGTATTCCGGATGCCCCGCCGTGATGGCACCCAGCTGCCGGAAGCGCTTGATCTCGTCCAGCGTCACGCCTTCATAGCCGGTGAGGTGCAGGAGCGCGTAGATCAGCATGGAGCCGTGGCCCGCCGAGAGCACGAAGCGGTCACGGTCCGGCCACTTCGGCGCGGCGGCATCAAACTTCAGGAACTTGCGGAACAGCACCGTCGCCACATCCGCCATGCCCATGGGCATGCCGGGATGGCCCGACTTCGCCTGCTCCACGGCATCCATGGCGAGCGCGCGGATGGCATTGGCAAGCTCAGCGTGGGTCACGGCCATGATGCCACCTCACGCCATCTTCCGGCGCCGGTCATGCAGGCGCAGGATCAGCGGCGTCAGGATGAGCTGCATGGCGAGGTCGAGCTTGTTGCCCGGCACGACGATCGAGTTCGCGCGCGACATGAAGCTGCCGTTGATCATCGAGACGAGGTAGGCGAAGTCGATACCGCGCGGATTGCGGAAGCGGATCACCACCATCGACTCATCGGCCGTGGGGATCCAGCGCGAGATGAACGGGTTCGAGGTATCAACCGTCGGAATGCGCTGGAAGTTGATGTCGGTCTCGGTGAACTGCGGGCAGATGTGGCGCACGTAGTCCGGCATGCGGCGGAGGATCGTGTCCATCACGGCTTCGGTGGAGTAGCCGCGCTCTTCCCGGTCGCGGTGGATCTTCTGCGTCCATTCCAGGTTGATGACGGGAACGACACCGATCTTGAGGTCGGCATGCTTGGGCAGGTCGATGTCGCCGCCCTTGTAGGCGCCGTGCAGGCCTTCATACAGTAGCACGTCGGTATCAGCCGGCATCTCCTCCCACTGGGTGAAGGTGCCGGGTGGCGTGCCGTGCTGTTCGGCTTCGGCGGCATTGTGCACGTAGTAGCGGCGGCGGCCAGTGCCGCTTTCGCCATACTGCTTGAACAGCGACTGCAGGTCTTCGAGCAGGTTCGCTTCCGGGCTGAAGTGGCTGAGGTGGTTGTTGCCCTTCTTGCCGGCCTCCACGATCGCGGTCTTCATCGCCGCGCGGTCATAGCGGTGGAAGGAGTCGCCTTCGACGAACACGGCCTTGATGCCTTCGCGGCGGAAGATCTGGTCGAAGGTGTGCTTGACCGTCGTGGTGCCTGCGCCGGACGATCCGGTGACGGAGATGACGGGATGCTTGGCTGACATTTTATCTTGCCCCTGTTCTGAAAAGGCCGCGGTCTGCAAAGAGCGGCTGCTCGTGGCTGTGCAGGTGGTTCACGGCTTCGGCATATCGTTCCATCTGGAAGCGCGAGCCGAAGCAGAGCGGCGTTCGCGCGTGATAGGTTTTCGGCACCTGGTCGAGGATCGGCGCCAGCCCGTCGGTGGCGAGCCCACCCGCATGTTCGATGAGGAAGGCCACGGGCGCGCATTCGTAGAGGAAGCGCAGGCGGCCCTTTTCGTAGCCCTTGCGGTTGTCGCCAGGATAGAAGAAGACGCCGCCCCGCAGCAGGATGCGGTGGGTTTCGCCGACGAGGGCTGCGAGCCAGCGCATGTTGTAGTCCTCGTTCAGCGGTCCCTCGCGGCCATCGAGGCAGAGGTCGACGAAGACCCGCACCTGTTCCGGCCAGCGGCGGTAGTTCGAAACGTTGATTGCGAATTCATGGGCGGCTTCGGGCAGCTTGCACTCGCGCACGAAGTGCCAGGCGTCGCGCTTGCCGGAGAGCACATAGAGACGCGGCGGACCCCCGACGGAGATCACCATCTCCGTGCGTGCACCGTAGATCACATAGCCCGCCGCCAGCAGATGGCGGCCACGGCGCAGGAAGCTCTTGTCGGTGGAGCAGCCCTCGGCGGGATAGATGCCGAAGATCGTGCCGATGGGCGAGTTGATGGCGATGTTGGACGAGCCGTCCAGCGGATCGATGGCCAGCGCCAGCGGTGCACCGGCGGTGAGGATGATCGGCTCCTCCTCCTCTTCCGACAGCATGTGGGCGACGGGTGCGGCGCGGGCCGCTTTCAGGAAGGCCTCGTGGGCAAAGAGATCGAGATACTTCTGGACCTCGCCCTGGACGTTCACATTGCTTTCGTCGGCGAAGCGCGCGCTGGTTGCGCCGTCTGCGATTGCGCCTGCCACCTTGGCAGCCGCTTCAGCCAGACGGGCAAAAAGTGCGGCCACTGCAGGCTTGGATGCGCCGCCCGTCGAGAGGTCCGCCAGAAACTCGGTGAGGGTGTTCTTTGTCATGGCAGCGGGTCCAACTCGTTTCGTTGGAAAAACCCTGCGCCCTCTCCCGCTTGTAGTAAAACTGAAAAAAGTGCATGATGCTTTCGGAAAAATCGAATGCGCCCACCCACCTTCAAACAGCTTCAAGCCGCCGCCCGGGTCGCCGAACTGGGCACGGTCACGCGCGCCGCGGAGGAATTAAACCTTTCTCCTTCAGCGGTTTCCAGCACGTTGAAGCAACTGGAGGAGAACCTCGGGCTGGAGCTTTTTGAGCGCACCGACGAGGGCTTCAAGCTCACCGTCGCCGGCCAGGAAGTCATCCGCGCAGAAGCGCAAATTGACGCAATCATCTCGGAGCTGACCAACCGGATCGGCGAGCTGAGCGGCGGCCAGCGCGGCACAGTGAACCTCGGCGTGGTCAGCACGGCCAAGTATTTCGCTCCCTTCATCCTGCGCGCCTTCCAGGCGGTGGAGCCCCGGATCGAGCTTCACCTCAAGGTCGGCAACCGTGAGGAAATCATGAGCCGGCTCGAGAACTTCACCATCGACATGGCGATGATCGGCCGCCCACCCGCCCACATCGAAGTGGAGATGGAGGAAGTGGGCCCGCATCCGCATGTGGTGATCGCTGCACCCGATCACCGCCTTGCGAAGCACCGGCATGTGTCGGCTTCGGCGCTCGCCCAGGAAACGTTCCTCGTCCGCGAGCCCGGCTCGGGCACGCGCATGCTGACGGAGCGCATCCTCTCGCAGATCGGCGCAGCACCCAAGCCCGGCATGGAGATCAGTTCGAACGAGACGATCAAGCAGGCAGTGATGGCGGGCCTCGGCATCTCCATGCTCTCCTACCACACGGTGGCGCATGAGGTGCAGGTGGGGCGCCTCGCCATCCTGCGGGTGGAAGGCACGCCCGTCATCCGCAAGTGGTACATCGCCCGCAACAAGAAGAAGCAGCTCCTGCCCTCGCCGCTCCGCTTCTGGGATTTCATGAAGACGAACGGCGGAAAGTATCTGCCCGTCCTCGACACATGAAAAAAACCCGGCGGCACGCTTGCACCGCCGGGCCCGTTTCACGTCACGCTCAGGCTCAGGCGAACCACCAGCGGTTCACGATGCGCAGGCCGTCGACATCGAGGTTCGGCGCGATCTTGCCGTGGGCAAGCGTCTTCAGATGCCCGCCGAGGAAGTTGTAGAACATCAGCACGATGGCGCCGCCATCTTCAGCCACGAGGTCCTGCATCTCCGCATAGAGTGCGGCACGTTTGCCCTGATCCAGTTCCGAGCGCGCCTCGACCAGCAGCTTGTTGAACTGGTCGTTGTTCCAATAGGACTCGTTCCACGATGCGCCCGCGGCATAGGCCGTCGTGAACATCAGGTCCGGTGTCGGGCGTCCGCTCCAGTAGGAGAGCGACCACGGCTTCTTCAGCCACACGTTATCCCAGTAGCCGTCGTTCGGCTCGCGCACCACGTTGACGTCGATACCGGCCTTTGCGGCCGAGTCCTTGATCAGAACGGCGGCGTCGACAGCGCCGGCAAAGGCCGCATCTGCTGCAGAGAGATCGACCTTCAGGCTGCCGACACCCGCCTGCTTCAGGTAGAACTTGGCCTTCTCGGGGTCGTAGGTGTGCTTCACCTTCGGCTCGTGATAGAAGGGCACGCCCGGCGCGATCGGGTTGTCGAGCCCCGGCGAGCCGTGGCCGAACAGAACCTTGTCCACGATTTCCTGACGGTTGATCGCATACTTCAGGGCAAGACGAATGTTGTTGTCGTTGAACGGCGCATCCTTGGTGATGAGTGGCGCGGTGTAGTGGGCGAAGCCCGCCACTTCGGCGATCTCCACGTCAGGCGCGCCCTTGAGGTTCTCAAGCACCTTGGGATCGACGCGGTCGATGTAATCGACTTCGCCGCCCACCAGCGCGTTCACGCGCGCCGTGGCATCGATGATGGAGACGACTTCCACGGCATCGAACCATGTCGTGCCATGATAGTTGGCAAAGCGCTTGCCCGTGCCCTTCACGCCCGGCTCGAACTTGTCGAGCGCATAGGGGCCGGTGCCGACGCCCGAGAGCGCATCGGCCTTGCCGTCAACGGCAGGCAGGATGTTGAGATGAAAATCCGAGATCAGATAGGGGAAGTCGGCGTTGCCGCCATCCAGCGTGAAGACCACCGTGTCCTTGCCATCCGCCTTGATGTCGACCAGCGGCTTCAGCAGGGACTTTGCCGCCGACTTCGAATCTTCCGAGCGATGATGATTGTAGGAGGCGATCACGTCGGCTGCCTCAAGCGACTTGCCGTTGTGGAATTCGACGCCCTTCTTCAGCTTGACCACCCAGGTCTTTGCATCAGGCGAGGCCTCGAAGCTTTCCGCCACATCACCCGCCACCTTGCCGTCGGGCGTCACTTCCGTGAGCGTGGACCGCAGCGTGCCGGAGCCATAGACGCCGTTGAAGCTGTCGGGAAAAAGAGCGGGATCGAGCGTGTCCGTGGTGGCGCCGCTGCCGAGGCCGATGCGGAAGGTGCCGCCCTTCTTGGGTTCGGCCTTCGCGGCCTGGGCGAACATCGTGTTCGCGGCAGCGACCGTGACGCCGCTCGCAAGCGCGAACTGCACGAATTCGCGGCGGGACATCTTTCCGCGCCCCGCAAGTGTCTTGGCTGTTGTGAGATCCATCTGTTTCCTCCGCATTGGTTTTTTTGAGGTTCCCGACGGTAACCCTAGCGATGCCCCGCAAGAGCACAAATTAATTTCAGCTTGGGATTTAGGGAAAAACCTCACCACACGCAGGGATATGACCAAAAACAGGGCTTGCTTTATATTACACCATATGGTGTAATGTTTTCATGGATCAGCTTTCAGACGTTCTCACCGCCATCTCGCACCCTTCCCGGCGCGCCATCATCGGCCAGTTGTCCAAGGGCCCTGCCCGCTTCCTCGATGTGGCCGAACCGTTCGACACCGCCCTCAACGCCGTCACCAAGCATCTCAAGGTGCTGGAACGCGCCGGCCTCATCGAGAAAGAGAAGCAGGGACGCGAGGTGGTGATCTCGCTCAAGGCCGAGCCGCTGAAGGCCGTCGCCGACTGGGTCCACCACTACGAGCAGTTCTGGAACGAACGGCTCGACGAATTCGCACAGCACTTCAAATCAAAAAGGGAAAAGAACTGATGGACTTCGCAAACCGCACCTTCGAGGTGAAACTGGAACGCACGATCACCGCCGCCCCCGCCGAGGTCTTCGCCGCATGGCTCGACCCGAAGGCGCCCGGCAATCCGTGGAACAACGGCAACAAGTCCCTGATCGATGCCAGGGTCGACGGCCTGTTCTACATTCTCATGAACGAGACACCGCACTACGGGCGCTTCATCAAGCTCGACACGCCGCGGTTGCTTCAGCACACCTGGATGTCGCCCTATACTGAAGGCCATGAATCCACCGTCACTGTCACCTTCACGGCCAAGGGGAACGACACGGTGATGACGCTGCATCACACCGGCCTCCCCGATAACAAACGCGGCCACGCCCATCTGGATGGCTGGACCTATTTCATGAACCTCTTCCCCACCAAGGTGGCGGAAGCCAAGCGATAACCTGACGGCACGCGGCACGGCCCGGAGAATGAGCATGACTGAATCACCCTATCGCTGGGTCATCGTCGCGGCAGGCGGCGTGATCGGCTGTGTTGCGATCGGCTGCATGTTCTCGCTGCCGGTCTTCATCGTGCCGATCAATGAAGCCACGGGCTGGTCCCGCACCGGCATTTCGGGCGCCATGACCATTGCCTTCATCGCCATGGCCTTGGGCAGCATGGGCTGGGGCATGCTCTCGGACCGTTTCGGCCCGCGCATGGTGGTACTTGCGGGTGCGGTCCTGCTTTCGGCCAGCTTGTTCGCCTTGAGCTTCATCGACACGCTTCCCGCCTTCCAGTTCATCTATGGCATCCTCATCGGCGGAGCCATGGCGGCCTTCTTCGCACCCATGATGGCAACAGTCACAGGATGGTTCGAGACGCAGCGCGGCCTTGCCGTCTCGCTTGTCTCGGCGGGAATGGGCATGGCGCCGGTCACCATGTCGCCGCTCGCGGCATGGCTCATTGCCAACCACGACTGGCGCACCTCCTACCAGATCATGGCAGTGATCGCCGCCGTGATCCTCATTCCCCTGGCCTTCCTGTTGCGCAAGCCCCCCGCCCTTGCAACAGCGGGCGGTGCTGCCGTCGGAGACATCCCCGAGCAGCAGGGCATGACGGCGCGCGAGGCGCTCACGTCGTATCCCTTCATCATCCTTGCACTGACCAACTTCTTCTGTTGCGCCACCCATTCCGGCCCCATCTTCCACACGGTGAGCTACGCCATGGCCTGCGGCATCCCCGCCATGACCGCTGTCACCATCTACAGTGTCGAGGGCATCGCCGGCATGGCGGGCCGCCTCGGATTCGGTATGCTGGCCGACAAGCTCGGTGCCAAGACGCTTCTGGTCGCGGGCCTTCTCGTCCAGGCCTTCGGCGCGCTCGGATACTTCTACAGCAGCGACCTTGCCGCCTTCTATGCGGTGGCGACCGTCTTCGGCTTTGTCTACGCCGGTACCATGCCGCTCTATGCCGTGCTGGCGCGCGAGAACTTTCCGCTCCGCATGATGGGCACGATCATCGGTGGCACCTCGATGGCCGGAAGCCTGGGCATGGCCACGGGCCCCCTCTTCGGTGGCTGGATCTTTGACACAACCGGCGACTATGGCTGGCTCTACATCGCCTGCTTCGGCATGGGAATCGGCGCCGTCCTCATCGCCATGCTCTTCCGCCCCTTCCCGGTGCAGCAGAAGCCTGAGCCCGCTGCCGCGTGAGTCACGCGCCCTGCGGCTGTGGCTGCCCCTCGCCACGAAGATCGGCCGTCTGCTTCAGGACCCAGTCGCGAAAGGCGCGGATCTTCGGAACGTTGCGGCGGCCCTCCACATAGACGAGCCAGTAGCCGTCGCCATCGGAGCCCATCGTTTCGAAGGGTTGATGAAGCTGCCGGTTACGCAACAGCGTGCTGTAGAGGTTGCGGGTGAGGATGGCTGCCCCCTGATCCGCAATTGCGGCCATGGCGTCATACGCTTGCGAACCCATGGTGGGCACCGCCGTGGCGCGGGCCGGATCGAAAGCGAGGCCTGCGGCCCGGAACCAGTTCTGCCACCACGGATCTTCAATCGAGAACAGCGGCACCTTGTAGAGGTCTTCGGGGGTACGGATCCCGCCCACCTTCTCGGCCAGACGCGGGCTCAGCATCGGCGTATAGTCGGCCTTGAAGAGGAAATGTGCCGTGAGTCCCGGCCATTGGCCCCGCCCGGTGCGGATGCCGACGTCAAATTCCTCCTGCTGCAGGTCGATCACCCGGTGCGAGGTGTCGAGCTTTACGGCAAGGCCGGGATGCATAAGCTGGAACGCGCCCAGGTTGACCGCCAGCCAGTTCGAGGCGAAGGACTGGATGGTAGTCAGAGAGAGGACCCCGGCGGCCCCTCCCTTGGTGGAAAGCCAGGCATCGGCCAGCTCGGAGAAGGCTTTGGTGGCCTGCGGGGCCAGCCTGTTGCCCGCATCGGTCAAGGAAATTTGCCTTGTTTTCCGGACAAATAGAGGCGTTCCTGCACGTTCTTCGAGAACTTTGATCTGATAGCTGGCGGCGGCCTGGGTCATCCCCAGCTCATCGGCAGCCTTGGTGAAGCTGCCGAGGCGGGCAACCGCCTCGAACACCCGGAGCGCACTGAGCGGTGGCAGTTCCCACGCCATGATCCATCAAACCTCCTTATGGATCATAATCGCCCTTCGATTGGATTTCAAGGCGCATGGGGCGCACATTCACCTCATCGGCGCACCTCACCTGACGCCCCACCCGAAAGGATCACGCCATGCGCAACTATGCTCTTCACCAGGCCCGGCAGACCGAGGCCCCTTCGATCGCCACCCTGCTCCACCGGCTTTTGCAGAACTGGAAGGCGCGGCGCGAAATCGCCCACCTCAGCCGCTTCGACGATCACATGCTGCGCGACATCGGACTGACGCGGCAGAGCCTGCGCTCGGCAATGAATGTCTCTCTGTCAGACGATCCCTATGCGCTGCTCGAAACCCGCCGCCGCTAGCCGCCAGATGTGGAATGACGCCGCGTGCTTTCGCACCGGCGCCATCCCCCAATCAGCACCTCACGGCTTGGCGAAGGCGCAGGACACGTCCGGATTGTTGTCCGAGAAGTGACCGGCAGGGTTCGACTTCCACGCCCAGACGTGCAGTTCGTAGAACGGGTCGAGGCCATAGCGGTTGGGCGCGCCGGTGAAGTTGAAGAGCTGCCCTTCCAGCGCAGCCGGGCCCTTGAAGGCGATGTATTCGACTGCGACCAGCTTCATCTTGCCGTCCGCCGAAGGCTCATACATCACGGCTTCGGGCTTCGCGATGTCGACGACACCATCTTTCAGGAATGCCGCATTCACATAGTGCACGCCCATGGCGCCGCCTTGCTGCCCGCTGGCGCAAGGAATGGGAGCGTAACCTTCCGCAACGGCGACAGCGACATCGCTGAAGCGCTGGTTGGCCGTGCGGACGTGGTCCACAAGGGGTGAATCATTGGAATGGCACAGGCCGGGCGCGGCCAGAGCCAGAGGCGCAAGAACAAGCGCCGCAAAAAGCGTTTTCATGGAATTCTCCGTTGGTTTTGATGAAAAGGACGTGCACCGGACTCCGCCCAAGGGGACAGAAGGCGGAGTTCCGGTGCAGTCGCCTCAGGCTGCCTTGGCAGCCACCGGATCGGGACGCACCACGACCGTGGTGGCGACCGGGTAGAATTCTTCGCCCGGCATGCCGACGCGGCGTGCATGTTCACGAATGGCTTCGCCGTCGGCGGCCTCGTAGATGCAGAAGGTGCCGATGCGGCCATCCGGCTCGTTCACCACATAGCTGCGGATCCAGCGGACGCGGTCGGGCATTTCTTCATTTCCGATCCGGGCCGACTTGGCGCCGGCCTTCTCGAGTTCGGCAAGCGACACCCAGGCGCTGGGCCGGCGAATGACATAGAGTTGCATGGTTTTGGTTCCCTGAATTGAGATCACGCAGGATTGCGCGACTGGCGGGGGACCTACCGCAGGGCCGTTCTAAGCGTCCTTACGGGCGCCTGATCTCTTTCTGATCTTCTCCGGACTTTGCAAATTCGCCGCGAGCGTGCTACGAACCGCTTCGGCCTCTGCCATCAATCGGCGTGACCCAATGCGGCTGGCAATGCGCTCTGCGCCGGCGATTTCCACCTCAGCTCCCCGCGGATCATGGGATTGCAGCCGCTTCGCAAGATCGAGACGCACCCGCGCGGCATGGTACTCGACTCCCGCACTCGTCCACAATTGCCGCGCAAGAACGAGAAAGCGCGTCGCTTCGGCGCCCTCGGCAAGGTGGTGGCGCGCCTCATTGACCAGCGCATGGACGGCGGGCTGCACCCACCGGTCCGAGTCCGCCTCGATCTCCGCGAGCACGGAGAGCGCCAGCGGCCTGCGGCCACTCGCGGCCGCAAGGCGGGCCTTGTGCGCCATCAGAATGCCGCGCCGTTGCAGGTGGAACCATGAGGAGCCCGAGGCTGCCCGGTCCAGCGCCGCCAGCGCCGCATCAAACTCTCCAAGTTCCCCAAGAAGAAATGCATTTCCCGGCTCGGCATCCCAACCCGAAGCATAGGCCGAGGCGTAGTCTGCGCGCGCCCCGTCGGTATCGCCGATCATCGCGCGGATATCGCCCCGCACGCGATAGCCGTCGCCGATCGACCAGGCCTCTTCTTCCGACAGTTTCGGCAAGGCGGAATCGATGGTGGCGAGCGCCGTGATCAGATCGCGCTGTGCACCCACCAGCTCCGCGCGGTGAAGATCGCAGGAGCCCGGCACCGTTGCAAACGTGGCCTCGCACCAACTGTCAAAGCCTTCGCTCCACTGCCGCGCCCGAGTCCAGTCCGGATAGGTGCGGCAGCTCCACAAAATGTTGCAGTAGATGAGGCTGCCGAAGATCGGATCGACATTGCTGGAGAGCGCGATGGCAGCAGCGTGGTTCTGCTGCTCCACGCCCTCCTCCGTGTTGCCGAGCGAGATGTTGAAGAAGCCGAGATAGACGAGTGTGAGCGAGACAAGCCCCTGGTCGCGGCAGGCAAGGGCTGCCTCGTGGGCGCGCTGGGCCACGTCCCGCGCCTCTTCGCTTCTGCCAGCGAAGGCAGCCTCACGCGACCGCATCCACAAAAGATAAGCGATCGTGCGCGAATCATCCATGTTGCCCAGAAGTGTTTCGGCACGCTCCAGCCAACCTTCAGCCGGGGCGATGGAGGATCGTTCGAGTTCGATTTTCGCGATGGTCACTGCAGCGCGGGCAGCAAGATGAGGATGACCTTCTTCCACATGCGCGGCGACGGCACGGATCAACACCGGAATCGCAGCGGCCGGCCGTCCCTGGCATTCCACGGCGAGCGCCCACACATCGATGTCCGCGGCCGTGAGTTCTCCGGCGGCATCGAGGGATTCAAAGACAGCGGCTGCCCCTTTCCAGTCCTTCGCCTTGGCACGTTCAAGAGCGTTTGCCCGCCTGGTGTCATTGGCTTCGAACTGCGGAACGGCGACCCCGAGGCTCGGTTCATCCACGGCAAAGCGGTAGCCATGTTTGACGAAGGAGCGGATGGCTTTATCCATGTTGCCAACAGAAAGCGCCGCCCGCGCCAGGCTCACCGCCCGCTGCAGGGAGGCATCAGTGACGATCACATCGGGCCAAAGGGCGTTGAGCAACTCCTCCTTCGGCACCACGCGCCCCGCATTCCTGACGAGATAGACGAGAAGGTCAAAGACGCGCGGTTGCACAGGCCGCACGGCCCTGCGAAAGGTCAGGGTTCGAGCCGCCTCATCCAGTTCGAAGTCTCCGAAACGATATGCCATCTGCGGTGCTGGCCTTTGGGATGAACGCGGAACTTAAGATGTCGCCGGATGGGTGAAAAGCACGCCTGCGTTGCGGTCTGCCAAAATGCCTGCGGGACCCGGTCGGAAAACTGGCTGGGGCGGGAGGGATCGAACCTCCGCATGGCGGAATCAAAATCCGCTGCCTTACCGCTTGGCGACGCCCCAACAGCGCGAGAATGCGCTTTTGTGGCGCCGCTATAGCCCGTGATTCCCTCCTCCGCAATCACTTGCCTTCCCGCCGAAGCTGTGGCTATAAGCCCGCCCATCCAGAGACGACATGTCGGAGTGTAGCGCAGTCTGGTAGCGCACCTGCTTCGGGAGCAGGGGGTCGGAGGTTCGAATCCTCTCACTCCGACCATTCTCAAAAGCCCCCTTCTTGCGGGGCTTTTTTGTTGCCGGGGCCCCCACTCAACACCGCTCATGAAAAAGCCCGCCAGCGGTGCGCCAGCGGGCCTGATGGTTAACTGCGTAAGGGATCAGCGCGCCTCGCCGATCCACTTCCAGACAGCCGGGAAGGCAATCGCCGCGATCACGGCCTTGACGATGTCGCCCAGCACGAAGGGCGTGAGGCCGAAGGTGATCGCCTGGCCAAAGCCACCGACAAAACCCGAAAGCCACAGAAGGCCCGGCACGTAGATGAGGGCCGCACCCAGCAGCATGGCCAGCATCATGCGGGGCATGCTGCGGTCGAAGCCGCGCTCGGCCAGATAACCGACGAGGCCGGCGGCCAGCACGAAGCCCAGAATGTAGCCGCCCGTGGGCCCGAGCAGCGTCGGAAGGCCGCTCTTCATTTCAGCGAGAACCGGAAGTCCCACAGCCGCTTCGAGAACGTAAAGCACCAGCGCCGCAACGCCGAGGCGCGCGCCAAGGGCCGCACCCACGGAAAGAACGGCCAGCGTCTGCAGGGTCATCGGAACGGGCTGCATCGGCACGTTCACCTGCGCGGCGGCTGCGATCACAAGGCTGCCGAGCAGCACGAGCGCGCCCTTGCGGAGCATGGAAGACCCCGCGGACTGGGTCCAGAGACGGTCGGCGAGCGGTGCATAGGTCATGACGGGTTCCCTCAGGTTGTTCGTTGATCCGACTGATTAAGCAAGTTCCGGGGCCTCTGCAACACCTTGGGTGCCCTCCTCAACCTTGGTCGAGGGCACGCTTTACCCGCTGCCGCAGCACCGGAAGGATCTCGTCCGCAAACCACGGGTTGGCCTTGAGCCAGATGCCGTTCCGGGGGGAAGGATGGGGAAGCGCGATCACCGGCGAGGTGGCGGCGTCCTGCTGGCGCACCCGTGCCGTGAGCGTATGCTTGATGAGGTCCGGCAGGTGCCAGCCCTGCGCGTATTGCCCGATCACCAGCGTGAGTTTCAGGTTGGGCAGCGCCGATATGAGCCTCGCCCGCCATGTTGCGGCGCAGATGGGCCGGGGCGGCAGGTCGCCCCCCTTCCCCGTTCCCGGATAACAGAAGCCCATGGCGAGCACGGCCACCTGCTCCGGGTCGTAGAAGGTCTCACGGGAAATCCCCAGCCAGTCCCGCAGGCGGTTGCCGGAAGGATCGTCGAAGGGCCGGTCCTTGTGGTGGGTGATGCGGCCCGGTGCCTGCCCCGCAATCAGGATGCGCGCGCCCTCGCCCGCCTGCACCAGCGGGTTGGGGCCAAGCGGCAGATCAGTGCAGAGCGTGCAGGCGCGGACTTCGGTGAGAAGTGCTTCAAGAGACATGGGTGACGCGAGGATCGATGGGCGTGATTGCCCCCAGACCCAGCGTCTTCTCTATAAATGCGGCGCCAGCAAGAAGCTTCGCCTCGCCGCGATTGGGCGCCACGATTTGCAACCCCACCGGCAGTTTCGAAGCCGTGAAGCCGCAGGGAATCGAGATCGCCGGACAGGCGCAGAGCGTGATCGTGCCGACGATCAGCAGCCAGTCAATGTAACTGGTGAATTCGATTCCGTTACAATGCGTTGGATAGCGCTGCTCAACCGGAAAGGGAGGAACGATGGTGGCCGGGCAGAGCAGCAGGTCATAGGTTTCGAGGAAGGCGTGCATGCGCTTGAACAGCGTGCCGCGCTGCGCCTCGGCGCGGGCAATCTCGTCGCCCGTCAGCTTCAGCCCCTTCTCGATGTTCCAGATCACTTCCGGCTTCAGCTTGTCGCGGTGATCGATCAGCAGTTGCCGCATGCCGGTGGCGTAGCCGATCGCGCGCAACACCTGGAAGCAGTTCATGGCATCGGCAAGATCGGGATGCGCCTCCTCCACGATCACACCCTCACGCTCCAGCTTGCGGGCAGCGGCCAGAACGATGTCGGCCACCTCGCCATCAACGGGCGATATGCCAAGGTCGCGGGAAACGGCCACGCGCTTCGGCTTCCATCCGGAACGGGCAGCGGCGAGATAGCTCACGTCCTCGCGCGGCAGCGAAAGGGGATCACCCGCCTCGGTGCCCACCATGGCATCGAAGAGCAGCGCCAGATCGGCGACATTGCGGGCCATGGGTCCTTCCACCCCCAGCGTGCCGTCGATCTTGGAATAGACCGAAGCCGCGATCCGTCCCGGGGAGGGCCGCATGCCGGTGACGCCGCAGAAGCTGGCGGGATTGCGCAACGACCCGCCAAGGTCCGACCCATGCGCCACCCACGCCATGCCGGTGGCGAGTGCCGCGGCGGCACCGCCCGAAGACCCTGAGGCCGACAGCCTAGTGTCCCATGGATTGCGGGTGATGCCGAAGACCTCGTTGAAGGTATGGGCCCCTGCCCCGAACTCGGGCGTGTTGGACATGGCGTAGACCACACCGCCTTCGGCTTCGAGGTGCTTCACCATGATGTCGGACTGGCCCGGCACCACGTCCTTGAAGATGGGTGAGCCTTGCGTGGAGCGCACGCCCGCCACATCGACGAGATCCTTGATCGGCACCGGCAGGCCGGAAAGCCGCCCCCGCTCATGCACCGGCAGCTCCATCAGCCGCTTGGCATGGTCGCGCGCCCGGGCGAAGCACAGGGTCACCAGCGCATTCACCGGACCGTTCACGGCGGTGATGCGTTTTTCAAGGGCATCCAGGCAGTCGAGGGGCGAGATGGCTCCGATGCGGAGAAGGTCGGTCACTTCGATGGCAGTGAGGCGCGTCAGGTCGGTCATAGCGCAACCTTAGCCGCGCGGCAAAGGCGGCGGCAATGCGTTTCGATCTGGCTCCACCCATGCGGTTTGCCTGTCCGGCCCGGCAGGCGTAAAAGCGGCCCAACCCATCCCGGCATTTTCAGGAGCACAGCCATGAACGCACCCATCACCGCCCCCATCGGCTCGAACAAGGAGTGGGTGGACCGCCGCGCCAAGGCCGTCTCCCGCGGCATCGGCATGGGCGCGCCCGTCATGGCCGCCAAGGCCGAGAACTCGGAAATCTGGGATATCGAAGGCAACCGCTATATCGACTTCGGCGGCGGCATTGCCGTGGTCAACACCGGCCACCGCCACCCGCTGGTGATGAGGCGCGTCTACGAGCAGCTCGAGAAGGTGACGCACACCTGCGCCATGGTGATGCCCTACACGCCCTTCATCGAGGTCTGCGAGAAGCTCAACAAGGTCGCCCCCATCTCCGGTGACAAGAAGGCGGCCCTTGTGACCACGGGCGCCGAAGCGGTCGAAAACGCCATCAAGTTCGCCCGCGCCTATACCGGCCGCTCGGATGTGATCGCCTTCCACGGCGGCTTCCATGGCCGCACCCTGCTCGGCATGTCGCTCACCGGCAAGGTCGTTCCCTACAAGGCCAAGTTCGGCCCCATGGCGCCCGGCATCTGGCATGTGCCCTTCCCCGTGGCCCACAAGGGCATCACGGTGGAAGACGCGATCCACGCCATTGAACTCATCTTCAAGTGCGACGTTGAGCCGGCGCGCGTGGCCGCCATCATCATCGAGCCCGTGCAGGGCGAAGGCGGCTTCTACATCGCCCCCAAGGAACTGATGGTGAAGCTGCGCAAGCTCTGCGACGACCACGGCATCCTGCTCATCGCCGATGAAATCCAGTCCGGCTTCGGCCGCACCGGCAAGTTCTTCGCCATGGAACACTATGGCGTGGAACCCGACCTGATGACCGCTGCCAAGTCGCTGGCGGGCGGCTTCCCGCTCGCTGCCGTCGTCGGCAAGGCCAAGATCATGGACGCGCCCGATCCGGGCGGCATCGGCGGCACCTATGCCGGCAACGCCATTGCCTGCGCCGCAGCGCTTGGCGTCTTCGATGCATTCGAGCAGGAAGGCCTGCTCGAGAAGGCCGAGAAGCAGGGCCAGCTCATCATGAAACGCCTCAAGTCCATCAAGGACAAGGGCAAGGGCATGCCGATCGGCGACGTGCGTGGCCTCGGCGCCATGTGCGCTTTCGAACTCGTCACCAAGCACGGCGGCAACGAGCCGGATGCCGGCGGCGCCAAGGCGCTTGCCGCCAAGTGCCTGGAGCGCGGCCTCCTCATCCTCACCTGCGGTGTCTATGCCGACACGGTGCGCATGCTGACGCCGCTCACCGCCAGCGAAGCCATCCTCAACGAGGGCCTCGACATTCTCGAGTCCGCCATCCTCGGCAACTGACCCTTTGATCTAAACGCTTCGAGCCACCGCGCTTCAATAGTGCGGTGGCTTTTGATTTGCGGGGGCCTCGCGGCCATCGAGCGACTGCACCTCTTCATCAAGGCGCTGCAACTGCCGTTCGAGACGCTCAATCCTCTTCCACTGCGCGGTGATGACCTCGTTCAGTTCGCCGATGGTCTTCTCCTGAAAGGCGATCCGCATTTCCAGGTCGTCGATGCGCTGCTCGGTCGTGTTCATGAATGTGCTCCTGGCTGGGACATACACGACGGCGGCGATTGCCGCCACCGCGCCGTCCCGGCATAAGGCATCCGACCATGGATCATGTTGACGACATCTCCCTGACGCGCAGCCTCGAAGAGAGGCTGGTCAATGTCTGGCCTGCCGTGACGACACTGATGATGGACGGCTGGGTGGTGCGCTTTGCCAACGGTTACTCCGGCCGCGCCAATTCCGCCTCTGCGCTTGTCCCCGGTGCCACGGTGAACCTGCCGCTCCTCACCCAGATCGAAGCCCTCTACCGCGCCGAAGGCCTCAAGCCGCAGTTCCGCATCTCCCCTCTCGCAGGCAATGGCGTGGAGGCCTTTCTCCTCGCCCATGGCTACCGGGTGAAGGACGAAGCCCTCTCGATGACGGTTCCCCTTGACGGATCCGTCGCCTCCGACCCGCGCGTGCGGCTGGCGACGTCGTACGAGTCCGCATGGCTCGAAGGCATTTCGTCCCGGCAGGAGGAATCCAAGCGTTCACCCGCCAACCTCCTCGCCATCGTCTCGCGCGTCAAGCTGCCCTTTGCCTGCGCCACGCTCCATGAGAACGGCACCGATCTCGGCTTCGCCTATTCGGCGATCGATCGTGGCTTTGCCGAAATCGGGCTGGTGATGGTGGATGAAAAGACACGCGGCAAAGGCCTTGGCGGGGCGATCATGACCTCGCTCATGCAGTGGGCCGCAACGCAAGGCGCAACCCACGCCTTCCTGCAGGTAGATACCAACAATACCCCTGCCCTCAGATTGTATGAGTCACTCGGCTTCCGCCGCGCCTACCGCTACCGCACGCTGGTCAAGGATCAGGGATAGAGCGCTGCGATGCCGACGAACTGGCAGGCCGCAGCGGCCACCACAAAGCCGTGCCAGATGGCATTCTGGAACTTGAGCCGCTCCCACAGGTAGAGCGGCACGCCGGCGGAATAGATGACGCCGCCCACTGCGATCAAAACCAATGTGAGCGCCGGCAGCGATTGCACCAGCGTCTTTCCGGCAAAGACCCCGACCCAGCCCAGCGCGAGGTATATGACCACGGCAAGCATATCGAGGCGGCCCGGCATCAACACCTTCAGAAGAATTCCAAACACCGCGCCACCCCAGACGATTGCAGCAAGCGGTAGAGACCATGCGGGGGGAAGCTGCACGAGGATGGGCGTATAGGTTCCGGCAATCATCACATAGATTGCGGAGTGATCGAAGCGCCGCAGGATCCACTTCAACGGGGACACCGGTGTGAGATTGTAAGCTGCGGAGAAGCTCAGCATCGCCACCAGCGAGAGAACATAAACGGCAAGAGCCGCGATCTGCGCCCCGCCGCTGCTGCCGAAGGTACGTGCCAGCATGTAGCCCCCGGCGATCAAGGCCGCGACGATGGCGCCGCCGTGGACGATGGCATCTGCCAGCACTTCTTCGCGGCCATAGGGCCTCTGATGGGGAACGGGGTTCGCAACCATGGACGCAATCTGGCAAGCGATTCCGCATGCGTCAAATGACAATGCGCTTCGTCAACCAGCATGACATTGACGACGCAGCGGGCAAGGTTCACAAAGCAGTCATGTCCATCGAACATTATCTCGCCTTCGTCACCGCCACGATGATCCTTCTGGTCATTCCGGGGCCCACGATTCTGCTCGTTGTCTCCTATGCGCTTGGCCAAGGCTGGCGAGCAGCCCTGCCCACGGCCATCGGCGTGGCGCTCGGCGATTTCACGGCGATGACACTGTCACTCTTCGGCGTGGGTGCCCTGCTCTTGGCCTCTGCGAGCCTCTTTACCGTGCTCAAGTGGATTGGCGCTGCCTATCTGTTCTGGCTGGGCTTCAAGCTGTTCCGCGCAGGCGGCACGCTCGATGCAAAACCCATCGAAGGAAAAAGCCCAGCCCTCAAGATGGTGGGTCACGCCTGGCTGGTGACGGCGCTCAACCCCAAGAGCATCACCTTCTTTGTGGCCTTCGTCCCACAGTTTGTTGATCGCAGCGCCCCATTCGCGCCACAGGCCGCCATCATGGTGGCGACATTCGTCGTCCTCGCCTTTGCCAATGCTTTCACTTATGCCTTTGCCGCGTCCCGCGCCCGCAAGACCTTTGCCAACCCCAAGGCGATCAAGGCCTTCAACCGCACCGGAGGCACGCTGCTGATGGGGGCCGGTGTTGCCACCGCCGTCATCCGCACCTGATCGTTACGTGAAAGCGCGCTCCCTCCTTTCCGCTCTTGCCGTTGCCGGCCTCGCCCTGGCGATGCCCGCCTTGGCCGATGGCGTCACCACACCGAAGCTGCACGTGCACACAGGGGCCGGCAGCCAGCGCGTTGCCCTCACGCTCGATGCCTGCATGGGCACCACCGACGAGCGCATCCTGCAGACCCTGGTCGATCACAGGATCAAGGCCACCATCTTCGCGACCGCCCGCTGGATTAGGCGTAACCCCGCCGCCGTCGCGCAGTTGAATGCCCACCGCGACCTCTTCCGGGTGGAGAACCACGGCGCCAATCATTACGCCGCCGTCTACAATCCGGGCCGCGTCTTCGGCGTGCGCACCGTGGGAGATGCCGCAGGACTTCACGCGGAAGTTCAGAATGGTGCCGCCGCCGTCACCGCCGCCACCGGCCGCAAGCCCGAATGGTTCCGCGGCGCCACCGCCGAGTACAGCGGCACGGCACTGCAGGACATTTCGGCCATGGGCGAGAAGGTTGCAGGCTTCTCGGTCCTGGGCGATGGCGGCGCAATGTTCTCGGCGGGCTTCACGGCAAAGCGCATTGCCTCCGCCCGGGATGGCGACGTGATCATCGCCCACATCAACCAGCCCAAAAAACCGGCAGGAAGCGGCGTCGTTCAGGGCATTCTCGCCCTGCAGGCCAAGGGCTTCATTTTCGTCTGGCTCGACGACGCCGTTCCACAAGCCAGCCATGCCCGGACGGCGCATCGCTGATTTGTCCGGAAACTGGACTCCTGTTCCCGGCCTGCAATCATGCTATGCGACAAGGCCCGAACCAATGAGGTTTCCATGACCCAGCTTTCCAACATGGCCGTGCGCGACATCGAAACGGTCATCCATCCCTATACCAATCTCGCCCGCCACCGCGAGACCGGCCCCCTCATCCTCAACGAGGGCAAGGGCATCTATCTCTATGACGAAAAGGGAAAGCGTTACATCGAAGGCATGGCCGGCCTGTGGTGCACGGCGCTGGGCTACGGCAACATGGAAGTGGCAGAAGCAGGCGCCGAGGCACTGCGCCGCGTCTCCTTCACCCACGCCTTCTCCGGCAAGTCCCATGACGGCTTGATCGAGCTCTCCGAGAAGCTGAAGGAGATCTCGCCCGTTCCGACCTCGAAGGTTCTGTTCGGCACCTCCGGCTCGGAAGCCAACGACATGCAGGTCAAGCTGACGTGGTATTACAACAACGCCCGCGGCAAGCCCGAGAAGAAGAAGATCATCAGCCGCATCCGCGGCTATCACGGCGTCACCATCGCGTCTGCCTCCATGACAGGCCTGCCCTGGGTTCACGGCGATTTCGACCTGCCGATCAAGAACATCCTCCACACCTCCTGCCCGCACCACTACCGCTTCGGCCACGAGGGCGAGACGGAAGAGGAATTTGCAAGCCGCATGGCGAAGGACCTCGAGGACATGATCCTGCGGGAAGGCCCCGAGACCGTGGCAGGCTTCATCGCCGAACCGATCATGGGTGCCGGTGGCGTGATCACGCCGCCCAAGACCTATTTCGACAAGGTCAGCGCCATTCTCGAGAAGTATGACGTGCGCTTCATTGCCGACGAAGTGATCTGCGGCTTCGGCCGCACCGGCAACTGGTTCGGCACCCAGACCTACAAGATGAAGGCCCACTCCATTTCCATGGCGAAGGCCATCACCTCTGCCTACTTCCCCATGTCGGCTCTCACCATCGAGGAAGACCTCTATCAGGCGATGCTGGACCAGAGCCGCAAGCTCGGCACCTTCGGCCACGGCTACACCTACACGGCGCACCCGGTGGGCTGCGCCATCGCCCTCAAGGTGATCGAGATCTACCAGCGCGACAAGGTGATGGAGAACGCCGCCAAGGTTTCGAACGTCTTCCAGACGCGCCTCAAGGCGCTCGCCGATCATCCGCTGGTGGGCGAAGCCCGCGGCGAAGGCCTGATCGGTGCGGTCGAGCTCGTCGCCGACAAGAAGACCAAGCGCAGCTTCGACTTCAAGAAGGGCGTTGGCCCCCTGGCGCTCAAGATGATGGAAGAGATGGGCCTCATCGTCCGCAACGTGCAGGACACCATCGCCTTCTGCCCGCCACTCATCATTACCACGGAAGAAGTCCACGCCATGTTCGACATCGTGGAGAAGGGCCTCGACCAACTCGAAGGCCACGTGCGCAAGGAAAACCTGCGCACCGCCTGATCGGCTCACATCTGAAACGATTGAACCCGCCCCGGATCGCTCCGGGGCGGGTTCTTCTTGCCAGCTTCACTCAACCAGGAAATCTCAATTCATGCGCTGGGCGCGGAATTCCCAGGGCGTGACCTTTCCGTCCTTGTCGGTGTCAGCGGCGGCAAAGCGGGCCTTCGCCTCGGCGAAGAATTCCTGCTTGCTCAGGCTTCCGTTCTTGTCGGTATCAAGGGCGGCGAACTTGTCGGCCCGCACCTTCTGCACGGCGGCTGCTTCATCGCTGCTGAGGCCGAGCCAGGCGCGCCAGCCGCCGCCCTGCTTCATGCCGCGGCCGCGCGGACCGGAGGTGAACTCGTCCTGGCTCACGCTGCCGTCGCCGTTGCTGTCGATCCGCGAGAACATGCGATCGGCAAGCGCGGCGGCTTCGTCGTCACCGATGGCACCATCGCCATTGCTGTCGAGCATCGCCATCATGCGGCCACCGCCACGGCCCTCGCCCATCATGCGGCCACGGCCTTCGCCGTCACCAACGCCCCAGCGGGCATGGCGGCCTTCACCACCGCCGCAATTGCCACGGGCCCAGCCGTGATGACCACCCATGCGGTGGCCCCACATGCCCGCGCCGCCGTCATCGTCGCCGCCACCGGCGGCCATGTCGTCAGGCGGCGGGCCATCCGGGCCGGCATCGGGGCCCGCCGGCGGCTGCGCGTTCTGGACGGGAGGTTGCGGAGGGGTGGGCGTTGCGTTCTGCGCGAGAACCGGAACGGCCGCGAGAACGGTTGCGCCGAGCAGCAGTCCGGCGAGAATTTTTGCAGGGGTCTTCATGGGGCTTCTCCACTGTTGAGATACCCCTAAGACGGCGGGCTGCGGGAAATCCGTCGCTTCACTTCAAGAGAAAACGTCCATCTCCGTCAGAGGCGGTCAAGTGCCTGTGAAAGATCGGCAATCAGGTCGTTGACGTTTTCGATGCCGATGGAGAACCGCACCAGATTGTCGGGCACCGGGCTGTCCGGACCCTCGATCAGCTTGCGGTGTTCGGCGAGGCTCTCTGGCCCGCCGAGCGAAGTGGCCGGCGTCACCACCTTCATCAGCGTGCAGAAGCGCTTGGCGCCCTCGAAATCGCTGCGGAGCAGGAAGCTCATCATGCCGCCGAAACCGTCGGTCATCTGTCTGCGGGCAATCTCGTAGCCGGGGTGCGTGGCAAGGCCCGGATAAAGAACACGCTCGACCTTGGGATGGCTGGAGAAATGCCGCGCGATGGCCTTGGCATTGGCGGAAGCTTCGCGGAAGCGCACGAAGAGCGTGCGCAAGCCCCGCATCAGCAACCAGCATTCGAAGGGCGCAAGCGGCGCACCCGTGCGCGTGCGCGCCGTCTGGATCTGGGCCCAGCGCTCGTTCGCTTCGCGGGTAATGAGCGCACCGGCGAGGACATCGGAATGTCCGTTCAGATATTTCGTCACGGAATGGAAAACGATGTCGGCGCCCAACGTGAGCGGACGCGTGGTCACTGCGGCGGTTGCCGTGGCATCGACACCGAGGATGGCGCCCGACTCATGGGCAATCGCTGCGGTGGCCGCGATGTCGATGACATCCCACATGGGGTTTGACGGCGTCTCGATCCAGACGAGATCAGTCTTGCCCGGACGCATCGCGGCGCGGAGCGCATCCGTGTCTGTCATGTCGATCAGGGAGAGCGCAATACGCCCCTTGTCGGCGAGCGACTTCAGCCAGACGCGCACGCCGTAGTACATGTTGACTGGCGCAATTACATGCCCACCCATGGGAACGGACTCGACCACGCCTGCAATGGCGGCCATGCCTGAGGGATAGAGAAGGCAAGCGGCCCCCTCCTCCAGCGCGGCGACGAGCGCCTCCGCCTGATAGAGTGTCGGGTTGCCCGCGCGCTGGTAATCATCGGGCATGCGCTTCTCATAAGACTCGTTCCGCGCATAGGTGGAGGCGAGATAGAGGGGCGGCACCACGGCACCCGTCGCAGGCTCGATGGCGCGCAAGGCATGGGCCGCGATGGTTTCGGCCCGCAGCTTCTCGTTAGACATGCTGTCCGCCGTTGATGTGCAGTTCCGCCCCGTTCACGTAGGACGAGGCATCGGTGCAGAGGAAGTAGATGGCCTTCGCCACTTCCTCGGGCTGGCCGAGGCGGCGGAGCGGAATCTGCGGAATGATCTTCTCGGTGCCGGGCGAGAGAATGCTGGTCTCGATCTCGCCGGGCGAGATCGCATTGACGCGCACGCCGAGCGGCCCGAAGTCGTGCGCCATCTCGCGGGTGAGTGCGGCAAGCGCGGCCTTCGAGGTGGAATAGGCAGCACCGGCAAAGGGGTGCACTTTCGATCCCGCAATCGAGGTCACGTTGACGACGGCACCCTTCGCCGTCTTGAGTTCATCGAGCAGGCCGCGCGCCAGCATGATCGAGGCGAAGAAGTTGATCTGGAACACCGTCTTCCAGTCGTCTTCACTGGTGTCTATGGAGTTCATGCGCGCGCCGCCAGCGAGCTTCGGGCTGATGGCGGCATTGTTGATGAGCGCATCGAGACGCGAGCCGTGCGCCTTCAGCTTGTCGCGCATCACGGCAATCGCCTTGTGCGTATCCTCCGACGAGGCGAGATCAACCACGATGTGGTCTTCAGGTCCCGCATCCCACGGGCAGTCTTCCGGGAAGGGTTGCCGCGAACAGGTGATCACGCGCCAGCCGGCGGTGGAGAAGCGCTTCACGGTGGCGTGGCCGATGCCGCGCGAGGCGCCGGTGAGGATCAGGGTCTTGCGGGAGTCTGTCATGACTCAAGGATATAGACGCGCCTTGTTCCATTCGCCATCCGGCTTTTCACGCCGGAAGACAACCCGGTCATGCAGGCGGAAGGGGCGGTCGTGCCAGAACTCGATGGAGAGCGGCCGGATGCGGAAGCCTGACCAATAGGGCGGGCGCGGCACCTCACCCAGGGCATAGCGCGCGGTGGCCATGGCCACGGCCGTTTCCAGTTCGAAGCGGGCCTTGAGCGGCCGCGACTGCTGCGAGGCCCAGGCGCCGATCCGGCTGTCGCGCGGGCGGGACTTGAAATAGGCATCCGCCTCGGCATCGCTCACCGTTTCGACAAGGCCGCGGATGCGCACCTGGCGGCGCAGGGTCTTCCAATGGAAATTCAGGGCCGCCTTGCCGGTCGAGAGCAGCTCGTGGCCCTTCTGGCTTTCGAAGTTGGTGTAGAACACGAAGCCGCGCTCGCTGAAGTCCTTGAGCAGGACCATGCGGACGTTGGGCAGGCCTTCGTCATCCACGGTTGCAACAGACATGGCTTCCGGGTCGTTCGGCTCGCTCTTTTTCGCGTCTTCCATCCACTCGGCGAAGAGCTTGAAGGGATCGGTGCGCTCGGTGAAGCCGAGGGCGGCGGTCAGCGTGGTCAGTTCATTGAGGCTCATGCCGGTACCTTAATCACAGGACTGGACCGCCGTCAGCGCCAGAGCAGGCAAAAAATGGCAGTCCACAGGCAAATTCCTACGCTATTGCAAGCATCTGGATTGTTCCCGGACTTTGTGCCAAGACTCGCCCCATCCGTTTCTTTTCTGGGCAGAACAATAATCATGAACAATAACAAGGGCTTGATGGCCGGCAAGCGCGGCCTCATCATGGGCGTGGCCAACAACAGGTCGATCGCCTGGGGGATCGCCAAGGCCTGCGCCGACCAGGGCGCGGAGCTTGCCTTCACCTTCCAGGGTGACGCCCTCAAGAAGCGGGTGGAGCCTCTCGCAGCCGAAGTGAATTCGCCCATCGTGGTGCCCTGCGACGTGACCGACGCCGCCTCCATCGACGAAGCCTTCAAGGTGATCGAAAAGACCTGGGGCAAGCTCGACTTCCTCGTCCACGCCATCGCCTTCTCCGACAAGAACGAACTCGAAGGCCGCTACGTCGACACCAGCTCGGCCAACTTCGACAAGTCGCTCAACATTTCCTGCTACAGCTTCACCGCCGTGGCGCAGCGCGCCGAGAAGCTGATGAACGAGGGCGGTTCGATGATCACCCTCACCTATTACGGCGCGGAAAAGTGGATGCCCCACTACAACGTCATGGGCGTGGCCAAGGCGGCCCTCGAAGCGTCCGTCCGCTACATGGCCGCCGACCTCGGCCCCAAGAACATCCGCGTCAACGCCCTCTCGGCGGGTCCCATCAAGACACTGGCCGCCGCCGGCATCGGCGACTTCCGCTACATTCTCAAGTGGAACGAATACAACGCGCCGCTCCGCAAGACGGTCACCATCGAGGAAGTGGGTGATGCCGGCATGTTCCTCTGTTCCAACCTCAGCCGCGGTGTGACGGGTGAAGTGCTTCACGTGGATGCCGGTTACCACGTCGTCGGCATGAAGGTCCCGACCGCGCCGGACATGACGCTCCACAAAGATGGCGACTGATCACGCCCTTCCCATCATCTATGTCCGCCACGGCGAAACCGACTGGAATGCCCAGGGCCTCATCCAGGGCAGCATCGACACGGAGCTGAACGCCAAGGGCCATGCCCAGGCACAGGCCGTGGCCGCGCTCCTCGCCACCCATCGCAGCGACTGGACGCGTTTCGAGATCATCGTCTCACCGCAACTCCGCGCACGCCAGACGGCGGAGCATATCGTGCGGGCGCTCGGCCGCGAGATCGACGGGCTCGAACCCCATGTGCGTGAGTTGGGCTTCGGCATCTGGGAGGGAAAGCCCTTCTGGGAACTGAAGGACTCGCCCGTTTACCCCGCCGATCCGGAGGGGCGCTTCTTCTGGCGTCCGGAAGGCGGCGAGAGCTACGAGGACGGCGTTGCCCGCGTGAACACGTGGCGGGCCTCCCTCACCCGGCCCACGCTGGTCATTTCCCATGGTGCCGTTGGCCGTTGCCTGATGGGCGCGGTTGCAGGCCTCGGCCCCCGCGAAATCGTCGGCCTGCCCACGCCGCAGGGCGCCTATTGCCGGCTCGAGAACGGCCGCATCGCCTGGTTTGACGGTGTGAACGATCCCGCCTAATCAGGTCCCCATGTCGCACAACACATTCGGCCACCTCTTCCGCGTCACCACTTTCGGTGAAAGCCACGGACCTGCCATCGGCGCCGTCGTGGACGGCTGCCCGCCCGGGCTGCTTCTGACCGAGGCCGATATCCAGAGCTACCTCGACAAGCGCCGCCCCGGCCAGTCGCGCTTCACCACCCAGCGCCAGGAACCGGATTCGGTGAAGATTCTCTCCGGCGTCTTCGAGGACGACCGCAGCAACGGCCAGCGCACCACCGGCACGCCGATCATGCTGATGATCGAGAATGTCGACCAGCGCTCCAAGGACTATAGCGAGATCCGCGACAAGTACCGCCCCGGTCATGCCGACCTCACCTATGATGCGAAATACGGCATCCGCGACTATCGCGGCGGTGGGCGCTCCTCGGCGCGCGAGACGGCGAGCCGCGTCGCCGCCGGTGCCGTTGCCCGCAAGGTGATTCCGGGTGTGACGATCCGCGGCGCCCTCGTGCAGATGGGCCCTCACAAGATCGACCGCAAGAACTGGGACTGGAGCGAGGTGGACCGCAATCCCTTCTTCTGCCCCGATGCCAGTGCCGCCAAGATGTGGGAAGACTATCTCGACGGCGTGCGGAAATCAGGCTCCTCCATCGGCGCCGTCATCGAAGTCACCGCCTCGGGCGTTCCCGCCGGCTGGGGCGCGCCGATCTACGGCAAGCTCGACAGCGAACTGGCTTCCGCCATCATGAGCATCAACGCGGTCAAAGGCGTGGAAATCGGCGCAGGCTTTGCGGCCGCAGCGCTTTCCGGCGAAGACAACGCCGACCAGATCCGCATGCGCCACGGCAAGCCGGAGTTCCTCTCGAACAATGCGGGCGGCGTTTTGGGTGGCATCTCCACGGGTCAGGATGTGGTGGTGCGCTTCGCCGTGAAGCCCACCTCCTCCATCCTCACGCCGCGCCAGAGCATCACCAAGTCAGGCGAAGAGGCAGACGTCTTCACCAAGGGCCGTCATGACCCCTGCGTCGGCATCCGTGCCGTGCCGGTGGGCGAAGCCATGATGGCAATCGTGCTCGCCGACCAGTTCCTCCGCCACCGCGGACAGGTGGGCTGAAAGCTCACCCCTTGCGGGCAGCGATGAGGAATTCCCTGTTGCCGTCACCGCCTTCGACCGGCGACGGCGCGAGACCGAGCACGGTCCAGCCCGACGCCGTCAGAAAATTCGAGATCGTGCCGCAGACGGCCCCGTGAAGCGCCTCGTCGCGCACCACCCCTCCCTTGCCAATCGCCTCGCGGCCCACTTCGAACTGCGGCTTGATGAGGGCGATCAATTCGGTGCCGGGCTTCACGAGCGCAAGGATTGCAGGCAGCGCCACCAGGAGCGAGATGAAGCTGAGGTCGCTGACGATCAGCGACACATCTTCCGGCAAATCATCCGGTGTGATGTGGCGGACATTGAGTCCTTCCTTCAGCGTGACGCGCGAGTCAGCGGCAATCTCCGCCACCATCTGTCCATGCCCCACGTCGATTGCCGTCACGTGACGCGCACCGCGCTCCAACAGCACCTGCGTGAAGCCGCCCGTGGAGGCACCCAGATCGGCACAGGATTTTCCTTTGGGATCAATCGGAAAGACAGAAAATCCGTGAATCAGCTTCAAGGCCGCACGGGAGACATAGTGGGCGCTCTCATCGGCGAGCACGAGCACATCATCAGGCGTGACGGGCTGTGACGGCTTGCGGGCCGCAGTGCCGTTGACGCGCACGATGCCGCGCAGCACGGCGTCTCGCCCGCGCGCCCGGCTCTGCACCAGCCCGCGCGCAACCAATGCTTCGTCAAGCCTCTGTGACGTCACTCGACATCGAGGGGCGCACGGCCCGTGGGATTGCCCTTGGGATCGAGCGTGATCTTCTCGATCCGCGCTTCCGCCTCGCGCAGCTTCGCCTCGCAATGCTTGCGCAGCAGTTCGCCGCGCTCGTAGATCTTGATCGACTCCTCGAGGTCGACGCGCCCGCCTTCCAGACGCGCCACGATCTCTTCCAGCGCGGCAAGCGCCTTCTCGAAGGAGAGCGCGGCAATATCGTCAGGTGTGGTCATGTCTCGTCCTCGTCGTCTTCGGCGGATTGTTCCAGGGCTGCGGCCAGTGTCTCGCCATGCATCAGCGCATGGAGATGGACACCCACCGAGCCCGCCAGTCCCTGCAGGTCATAGCCCCCTTCCAGCACCGAAACAACGCGGCCCCGGGCATGGGTATCGGCCACCTCCATCAGGCGGAGCGTGGCCCAGGCGAAATCCTCCTCGGTGAGTTCGAGGCTGCCCAGCGGATCGCGCACATGGGCATCGAAGCCCGCCGAGATGATGAGGAGATCGGGCGAGAAATTCTCGAGCGCCGGAAGAATGATGTTGTTCATGGCCTCGCGGAATTGCACGCCGCCATCGCCTGCCCGCAGCGGCGCATTGAAGATGTTGCCCACGCCCGTCTCGCTCACCGCACCGGAACCCGGATAGAGCGGCATCTGGTGGGTGGAACCATAGAACATGTTGGGGTCGGCCCAGAAGATGTCCTGCGTGCCGTTGCCGTGATGCACGTCAAAATCGACGACCGCCACCCGCTCGGCATCGTAACGCTGGCGCGCGTGATAGGCGGCGATGGCGGCCTGATTGAAGAAGCAGAAGCCCATGGCGCGGTTCTGCTCGGCATGGTGTCCGGGCGGGCGCATGGCGCAGAAGGCATTCTCCGCTTCGGCACGGAACACCGCGTCGACGGCGGAGGTCGCGGCGCCAACGGCGCGCAAGGCCGCCTCCAGTGTATGCGCCGACATCACCGTATCGGGGTCGATGTATTCGAAGCCGCTCTCGGGGGCGACGGCCATGATCTTCTGCACATGCTCGGGCGAATGCGCCATGAGCAGCTGCTGCTCGATGGCGCGCGGCGCCTCCCGCCGCAGGGCTCCGGCAAAGTGCGGCGACTCCAGCACCGAATAGACCGCCTTGATGCGGTCGATGCGCTCGGGGTGGCCGGGCGGCGTTTCATGGCGAAGGCTGGACCGGTGGGTGTAAACGAGGGTGGTCATGGGCCTTGGTGTAGCCGAGGCCGTGCCCCGCTGCTATAGCGCGCGCCATGACCCGGGATGACGATATTGCACACGCTGCGGAGGTGCTGCGCCAAGGAGGCCTCGTCGCCTTCCCGACCGAGACCGTTTACGGTCTCGGGGCGGATGCCTGCAGCGATGTGGCGGTGGCCAAGGTCTTCGCCGCCAAGGGCCGGCCGCAGTTCAACCCGCTGATCGCCCATGTCTCCGATCTCGCTGCGGCGGAGGCGCTGGGCCAGTTCCCGCCCGCCGCCCGCAAGCTGGCGGAAGCCTTCTGGCCGGGGCCGCTCACCATCGTGGTGGAACGGACACCGACCTGCCCGGTTTCGCGGCTGGCCTCCGCCGGGCTCTCCTCGCTCGCGCTCCGCGTGCCCTCCCATCCGGTGGCGCTGGCCCTGCTCAAGGCTTTTGGCGGCCCCGTGGTAGCCCCCAGCGCCAATGCCTCGGGCAGGATCAGCCCCACCACCGCAGCCCATGTGCGGGCTTCGCTGGGAACGGGCGTCGACATGATCCTCGATGGCGGCCCAAGCCGCGTCGGGGTGGAATCGACCGTCATCAGCTTCCTCGACGGCACGCCCCGGCTGCTCCGCCCCGGCGGCCTCAGCCGCGACAAGATCGAAGCCTGCCTCGGCCAGCCGCTCTCCGCCGCCACGGCGGGCCCGCTCCATGCACCAGGGCAGCTCGAGAGCCATTACGCGCCACGCGCTTCCTTGCGCCTCAATGCCGATGCGCCGAAGCCGGGCGAAATCTATCTGGGCTTCGGCGGCCATGCCCATGGGCCACACACCCTCTCGGCCCGGGCCGACCTGATCGAGGCCGCCGCCAACCTCTTCAGCAAGCTGCATGAGATCGACGCGGGCGCGAGCGCCATCGCGGTTGCCCCCATTCCCGAAACCGGCCTCGGCGAGGCCATCAACGACCGCCTGCGCCGTGCCGCAGCGCCGCGGGGCTAAGACCATGCCGAAGCGCCCCACCCCGGAAACCCTCACCCGCTTCGCCGCCATCGTGGGCGAAAAGGGCGTGATCCGCGATCCGCAGACGCAGCAGCCCTATCTCGAGGAATGGCGGAACCTGTGGACCGGCAGGACGCCGCTCATCCTCAGGCCCGCCTCCACCGATGAGGTGTCGCGCATCATGGCGCTCGCCAGCGAAACCGAGACGGCGATCGTCCCCCAGTCCGGAAATACCGGCCTCGTCGGCGGGCAGATCCCCAACCCGGATGGCAGCGAGGTGCTGCTCTCCCTTGACCGCATGACGCGCATCCTCACCGTCGATGCCGAGGACTTCTCGATCACGGTGGAAGCAGGCGCCACGCTGGCAAGTGTACAGGCCGCCGCCGCCGAACACGACCGCCTCTTTCCGCTCTCCCTCGCCTCGGAAGGCTCCTGCCGGATCGGCGGCAACCTCGGCAGCAATGCTGGCGGCGTCAACGTCATCGCCTATGGCAATGCGCGCGATCTCTGCCTCGGCCTCGAAGTGGTGCTGGCCAACGGGCGGGTGCTGAGCCAGTTGCGTGCGCTCCGCAAGGACAACACTGGCTATGACCTCCGCAACCTCTTCATCGGCAGCGAAGGCACGCTCGGCATCATCACAAAGGCGGTGCTGAAACTCTTCCCGCGCCCGCGCCGCTACGACACCGCCTTCATCGCCGTGCCCTCGCCTGCCGCTGCGGTAACACTGCTTTCCCGCTTCAAGCAGCACGCCAACTCCGGTGTGGTTGCCTTTGAATTGATTCCGGAAATTGTCGTCACCTTCGTCACCAAGCACATGGGCGTGCGCAGTCCGCTGCCTGCGGGCTCGCCGTGGTTCGTGCTTGCCGAATTCGCCGACGCCGGCGAAAGCGCCATGGAAGACGCGCTTGCCGCCGCCCTCGATGAAGGCCTCGCAACCGATGCCGCCGTGGCCCAGACCGAAGCGCAGCGCCTCGCCTTCTGGGAGCTTCGCGAGAAGCTGTCGGACTCGCAGAAGTTCGAGGGCGGCTCGATCAAGCACGATGTCTCGGTGCCGGTCTCGCGCATTCCTGCCTTCATCGCGGAAGCCATTCCGGCGGTGGAGCGCTTCATGCCCGGCTGCCGCTTCATGTGCTTCGGCCACATCGGCGACGGCAACCTCCACTTCAACGTCTCGCAGCCCGTGGGCATGGACAAGCAGGCCTACCTCGGCCGCTGGGCCGAGATCAGCCACATCGTCCACGAGGTGGTGCTGGCCCATGGCGGATCGATTTCCGCCGAACACGGCATCGGCCAGTTGAAGCGCGAGGACATGCGCCGCATCAAGTCGGCGACGGAACTCGAGGTGATGTGGAGCCTGAAGCGGATGCTCGACCCCAAGGGCATCCTCAACCCCGGCAAGGTGCTGCCGAAGATCTAGCCGCTAGAGCAGGCTCATCTGCCCGCCACCGGAGGCTGCGGCAGGGGGCGGCGCCTTCGGCTTGGGCGGCGGCGCGTTGCGGGCAATCACCGTGGGTTCCATCTCGAAATAGTCATCCGCCGCGGGCTTCAGCAGCGGCACGATCTTCTCCGCATCCTCATCGGTGCAATCGAGCCACAGCGCGAAATCCTCGGGCCGGATGACGACAGGGCTGCGGGTGTGGATGGTCGCCACAAGGGCATTGGCCTCGGTGGTGATGATCGCCGCCGTCTCCAGTTCCGAGCCGTCAGCACCCAGCCAGTGCTCCCAGATGCCGGCGAAAGCCATCAGGCCGTGGTCCGGGCGATGGATGAAATAGGGCTTCTTCTTGCCCGGGATATCGCCTTCCCATTCGTAGAAGCCGTCCGCCGGAATGAGGCAGCGGCGGCGGCGGATGGCATTGCGGAAGGTGGGCTTCTCCAGCACCGTTTCCGAACGGGCGTTGATCAGCGGCTTCCCCGGCGCCACCTCCTTCGCCCAGGCGGGCACGAAGCCCCAGCGCACCAGCGCGAAGTGCCGGTTGGCCCGGCCCTGGCGGACGATCGCCATGGGGCCGCCCGGGGTGACATACTGGCGGGGCGGGAAGTCCGGCTCTTCCAGGTAGTTGAAAAGCGTACGAGTCTCTTCCGGTGAGCGCCTGAAGCTGTAAAGTCCACACATGTCCCCACAGTCTAACACCACCGCCCCCCTCATCAAAGCAGCCTCGGCGTGCGTCTGGCGCGACGGCAGGGTGCTGCTGGCGCGGCGTGGGAAAGTGCTGGGCCAGGGCACCTGGGCCTTCCCCGGGGGCCGGGTGGAGCCGGGCGAAACCGCGCTGGAAGCGGCTCACCGGGAACTGATGGAGGAAACGGGCGTCTCCGCCGACCTGCAGCAGATGATCGGCGAGTTCCGCATCACCACGGCGGAAGCGACCTTCCACATCATCAGCTTCACGGGCTTCTACACGGGCGGCGACGCCGTGGCCGCAAGCGACAGCGATGCAGTCGCTTGGGTCCTGCCGGAGGAGCTTAACACCTACCGCCTCTCGCAGAACATCGAGGCCGCGGTGAAGCGCGCACGCACCTTGCTATCGCTTTGAAGAAAATTCCGTTTCCAGCGTTAACCTTCAATTAAGGGATGACTTCGCGGGCAGGCCTCTAACTGCTATGGTCCATTTACCGACGACGACCCGCTGACCTCACTGCCCCTGCGAACATGCTCAAGCTCGATCAAAAGACAGCCGCTTCATTGCCCTCCAAAGACGCGAAACAAGTGGCGCTGCGCTACATTCTCGAGGCTTGGGAAGAGGCAGTCTATGACGGCCTCGATCCCGATGCCGTTGCCACTGCCGCGATCTTCGCGGCCCTCTCCGACATGATTGCCGTCTATGGCGAGGAACCGGTTGCGCAGATGTGCGCACGCCTCCCCGAGCGCATCCGCCACGGTGAGTTCACCGTAATGAAGACCAAGCAGTAATCAGATTTCCATCGTCATGAAGGTGCTGTTCGGATCAGGCTTGTAGCCTGCGAACGGCGCGCATTCGCTGAAGCCGTGGCGCGTGTAGAGTGCGCGGGCCGGCGCAAAGAAATCGAACGAGCCCGTTTCGAGATAAAGCCGCGACAGCCCTGCCCGCTTCGCTTCGCCGATGAGATGCGTGAGGATGGCGGAGCCCACACCCGATCTTCGCGCCGTCTTCAGCGTGTGCATGGACTTGATCTCGCCCTCGCTCGCCGACATGCGCTTGAGCGCGCCCACACCCATCAGCGTATCGCCATCCCACGCCGACCAGAACGAGATGTCCGCCTCCTTCAGGCGGGAGAGATCGAACACATGCGCCGAGCCCTTGGGCGTCACGGAGATGTTGGTGTCGAAGTGAAAGCGCAGCATGGCGATCACCTGTTCGTTGTCGAGTCCGCCTCTTTCAATGCGCAACATGGTTGTCCTCACACCACAAAGATCAGATAGCGCGCGCCCTTGTCGGACGCCGCGAAGGATGTCTTTCCGAAAAGCTTCACGCGCAGGCTGTCGCCCGCGGCAAGATCGAAGGATTGCCCGCCAGCGGTGAAGGTCATGGCGCCCTCGAGCATGACGAAATAGTGCTCGATCCCCACCCGCGGCTCGCGGTCATAGGTGATGGTGGCGCCGGGCTTCAGTTCGCCCTGCACCACTTCGCCGGCATAGCCATGGGCGGGTGGCACCACGGCGCGGCGGGTGAAGCCGGACGTTCGATCCTGCCACACCGGCTGGTCCTTGGCGTGCAGAACGGCGGGACCCTCGCCCTCCACCATCAGCATCAGCCGCGACATGGTGAGGCCATAGGCAGCACAGAGCTTGCCCAGCACCTGCGCCGTGGGGCTGACCTCGGCATTCTCAAGACGTGAAAGTGTGGCCCGGCTCACTCCGCTCGCCTCGGCCAATGCCTCAAGCGAAAAGCCGCGCTCGATCCGCAGCGCCTTGAGCCGCTCCGCCAGCTTCTGGTCTGAATCCGCGTTGTTCATATACGGGAAATTCTCCCGAATATGAGAGGAAGTCAAGAGCTGTGATCAGCCCCGCACATCGACCACGACGCGGCCCCTGATCTTGCCCGCCACGATGTCGGCGGCCACCCGCGGCACGTCATCGAGCTTCACGTGGGTGGTAAGCGCCGTGAGCTTGCTCTTGTCGAGATCGCGCGCGATGCGCTTCCAGCAGGCAATGCGGCGCGGCTGCGGTGTCGAGACCGAGTTCACGCCGACGAGTTTCACGCCGCGCAGGATGAAGGGCGCCACCGAGGTGGGCAGGTCCATGCCGCCTGCGAGGCCCGTTGCGGCCACTGCGCCTTCCGGCAGCACCTGGGAAATGGCATTGGCGAGCATCACCGATCCAACGGTATCGACCACGCCTGCCCAGCGCGCCTTGGCGAGCGGCTTCACCGGGCCCTGCAGTTCCTTGCGATCGATGATGGACGTGGCGCCGAGCGACTTGAGGAAGGCCTCCTCCTCCGGGCGGCCCGTGGCGGCCACCACGTTGAAACCGAGCTTGGAGAGGATGGCGACAGCGGTCGACCCCACGCCGCCTGCCGCACCGGTCACCAGCACTTCGCCCTGCGAGGGCACCACGCCCTGCTCTTCCAGCGCCATCACGCAGAGCATGGCGGTGTATCCTGCCACGCCCACGGCCATGGCATCGGCTGTGGTGTAGCCCTCCGGCAGCGGCACCAGCCAGTCTCCATTGACGCGCGCCACTTCGGAGAAGCCGCCGTAGTGGCCCTCGCCCACACCCCAGCCGCCGAGCACTACCTTGTCGCCCGGCTTCCAGTCAGGGTGCATAGACGATCGCACGGTGCCGGCAAGATCGATACCGGGAATGAGCGGCCAGCGCCGGATGATCGGCCCCTTGCCGGTGATGGCGAGGCCATCCTTGTAGTTCACCGAGGAGTGCGCCACGTCGATGGTGACATTGCCCTCCATCAGGTCAGCCTCGGTGAGGCGGACGAACTCCACCTTCTGGCCGTCATCTGTCTTGCTCACGAGGATGGCACGAAACGGTTCGCTCACGTCACTTCTCCGGGCTCAGGGCTTCAAGGAATTGGGCAGGCTGGCCCGTGGCAGGCCCCAGGATTTCGCCCTGCCACATCACGCAGCGGCCGCGCACGAAGGTGCCAACGGGCCAGCCGATCACGCGCTCGCCGTCATAGGGCGTCCACTGGCTGCGGCTTTCGATCCAGTTGTTGCGAATGGTTTCCGTGCGCGACAGGTCGACGATGGTGAAGTCTGCATCATAGCCTTCCATGATGCGGCCCTTGCGGACGAGGCCGAAGATGCGCTGCGGACCATGCGCCGTGAGGTCGACAAAGCGTTCGAGCGTCAGGCGGCCGTGGTTCACATGGGTCAGCATCATCGGCACCAGCGTCTGCACGCCCGTCATGCCTGAGGGCGATTGCGGATAGGGCTTGGCCTTCTCTTCCAGCGTATGCGGCGCATGGTCTGATCCCAGCACATCGACGAGTCCGGAGTTGATCGCTGCCCACAACGCCTCACGGTGGCGCTTGTCGCGCACCGGCGGATTCATCTGCAGCTTGGCGCCAAGCCGCGCGTAGTCATCAGCCGAAAGCGTGAGATGATGCGGCGTCACCTCCACCGTCGCCACATCACGGTGCGCCGCCAGCAGCGGCAATTCCTCCGCCGTCGAAATATGCAACACATGAATGCGCTTGCCGTGCTTGCGGGCAATGCGCAGCAGCCGCGTGGTGCAGAGCACCGCCGCCTCCACGTCGCGCCAGACGGGATGGCTCGCGGCATCGCCCGCCACTTGGAAACCCACGCGGTCGCGCAGGCGGAATTCATCCTCGCTGTGGAAGGCGGCACGGCGCGTCAGCCGCGAGATGATGGCTTCCAGCCCTTCGTCATCATCCACCAACAGATCACCGGTGGATGATCCGGCAAAGACCTTGATACCGGCCGAGGCCTCGAGCTTCTCCAGCGCCGGGATCGCCTCCACATTCTCCCGCGTGCCGCCCACGTAGAAGGCGAAGTCGCAGAACATGCGGTTGCGGGCGCGCGACACCTTGTCGGCCAGCGCCTCCGGACCTGTGGTGGTGGGCTTGGTGTTGGGCATCTCGAACACCAGCGTCACCCCGCCTGCGACGGCGGCACGGCTGCCGGTTTCGAGGTCTTCCTTGTGAACGGGGCCGGGTTCGCGGAAATGCACCTGGCTGTCGATCACGCCGGGCAGGATGTGCAACTTCCGGCAGTCCCGCACCTCGGCGGCCACAAGGCCGGAGACATCCCCCACCGCCACGATCCGCCCCTTGTCGATGGCGATGTCGCGGATCCCCGTGCCATCCTGATTGACCACGGTTCCGCCCTTGAGGATGAGATCAATCTGCCGTGACATGGACAGCCTTTCTTGATTGCAGTTCAAGGCTTTCGTAAAGGTGTTGTTCAACCGACGCAAGGCACATGGCTTCACCTTTCGCAGCACAAACCCTCACCTCCCGCGCCGTCATCCGGCTGGCGGGCGAAAGCCCGTTGGACTTCCTGCACAACCTGCTCACCTGCCAGCTTGCGGGCCTGCCCGAACGCAGCTGGGCCTATGGCGCCCTGCTCTCGGCACAGGGCAAAATCCAGCACGATGTCTTCGTCATCCATGAGGGCGGAACCGTGTTCGTGGATTGTGCGGCGTCACAAACGAACGGCCTTCTGCAGAAGCTCAAGCTCTACCGCTTGCGCGCCAAGATCGACATCGCTGCCGACGAAACCCTCGCCGTTGCAGTGGGCACCGGCAATGGACTGGCCGCGCCCGATCCGCGGCGTCCTGCCATGGGACTTCGCGCTCTCGTTCCCAAGGGCAGCCTGCCCACGGGCGAAGGCTACGATGCGCATCGCATCGCCAATGGTTTGGCCGACAGCGATGCCGACATCGGCGAGAACCAGCTCTTCCCGCATGAGGCGAACTTCGACCTGCTGCAGGGCGTGAGCTTCACCAAGGGCTGCTACATCGGCCAGGAAGTGGTCTCCCGCATGCAGCACCGCGGCACGGCCCGGAACCGCATCCTTCCGGTGACGGGCGCGGCGTCGCTGCCAGCGAAAGGCAGCGAAATCCGGAGCGGCGAAACGCTTGTGGGTGAAATGCTTTCGTCCAAGGGCAATGCCGGTCTTGCCCTCATCCGCCTCGACCGGCTGGCCGAGGCAACCGCACCGCTGCTGACAGATGCTGTCACCCTCTCGGTTCACAAGCCGGACTGGATGACGATAGCAATCACCATTCCGGATGCCGCCCGATGACCCTTGAACCCCATGCCGACGGGAAGTTCCGCTGCCCCTGGTGCGGCACCGATGAGCTTTACGTGCACTATCACGACACCGACTGGGGCGTGCCGGAATATGATTCCCGCGCCCTTTTCGAGAAGCTCATTCTCGATGGTTTCCAGGCGGGCCTGTCGTGGATCACCATCCTGAGGAAGCGCGAGAATTTTCGCGCCGCTTTCGATCGCTTCGAGCCTCAGAAGATCGCGCGCTACGATGCCCGCAAGATCGCCAGGCTGATGAATGATCCCGGCATCGTCCGCAACAAGCTGAAGATCGAAGCCGCCATCAGCAGCGCGCAGGCCTATCTCGAGATCGAGGATTTCTCGGGCTACCTCTGGGGTTTCATCGACGGCAAGCCGGTGCAGAACGCGGTGCGCAGCATGAAGCAGGTTCCGGCCGAAACGCCGCTTGCCCAGAAGATCTCCAAGGATCTGAAGAAGCGCGGCTTCCGCTTCGTGGGGCCGACGATCGTCTATGCCTTCATGCAGGCCTGCGGCCTCGTCAACGATCACCTCGTTGAATGCCACCGCCACGACGCGGTGAAGAAGCTCGCGCGATGAACGGCGCTCCGCCCCGTGCATGGCAGCGCATGCTGTCGGGCCGCAGGCTCGACCTGCTCGATCCTTCGCCGCTCGACATCGAGATCGAGGACATCGCCCACGGTCTTGCCCGCGTCGCCCGCTGGAACGGACAGACGCGTGGCGACCACGCCTTTTCCGTGGCCCAGCATTGCGTCGTTGTGGAAGCGATCTTCGCACACCTCAATCCCGCCGCGAACGTGCCCGAGCGGCTGACCGCCCTCCTCCACGATGCGCCGGAATATGTGATCGGCGACATGATCTCGCCCTTCAAGGCAGCGCTCGGCGTCGACTACAAATCCTTCGAGAACAGGCTGCTGGCCGCCATTCACCTGCGCTTCGGCCTGCCCGCCGTTCCGCGCAGCGACCTCGTTGACCAAATCAAGCAGGCCGACCGTGTCGCCGCCTATCTCGAGGCCACGCAACTCGCAGGCTTTTCGGTTGACGAAGCACGCCGCTTCTTCGGCAGCCCGCGCGGCCTCACCGGCCTTGCGCCGGAATTCAGCCACGCGCTTTCGCCCTTGCCTGCAACCAAAGCCGCATCGCAATATCTCGCGGCCTTCGTCACACTGCAGGGCAAGCCATGATCATCGTCACAAGCCTCCGCGACTCGCACGCGCAACTTGCCGCGCACCAGGCGAAGCGCGCCATCAGCATCCTCAGCCCCGATACGCCGCACCCGGATTTTCCGTCGCTTGCGCAAGGCCAGCATCTCCGCCTCACCTTTCATGACGTGATCGCCGACGGCGGCGGGCTGGAAGGACCCAAGATGCGCGATGCCGAACGCCTCGTGGAATTCATTTCGGCGTGGGATCAATCGGCGCCGCTCCTCATCCACTGCTGGGCCGGGATCAGCCGCTCCACCGCAGCGGCCTTCACCGCCATGTGCCTGTTGCGGAAGAGCGAAGACGAAATGGACCTCGCGAGCGAACTCCGCGAGGCCTCGCCGTCGGCCACGCCGAACCGCCTGATCGTCTCGCAGGTCGATCAGATCCTCGGCCGTGACGGCCGCATGGTGAAGGCGGTTGCCGCGATCGGCCGTGGCGCCGACGCCTTCGAAGGCCGGCCCTTCACGGTGCGGGTGAGGTAGTTTTGAACCTGTGATCCACTCAAGCTGGATTCCGGCTCGCGCGCGACATCTCGCTTCGCTCGATCACGGCGCGCGTCCGGAATGACGGGTTGAAAGAGATGACACTTGTTTATGTCGTCACCCCCGCGAAGGCGGGGGCCCAGCTTCTTATTTCGAACGAGCCATCCGCCAAAGCTGGATTCCGGCTCGCGCGCGACATCTCGCTTCGCTCGATCAGGTGCTGCGTCCGGAATGACGGTGGTGGAGGCGAGGTGCCCAAAGGGCGGATGAAGGTGTTTCAAAACACAAAAGGCGCCACGGGGGCGCCTTTGGACGTCGGATCAGGAAACGATCAGCCGTCAGAGTAGAAGATGTGCGAGCCGATCTTCACGAGCTTGCGCATGCTCTTGGCCCAGCGCGGTTTCACGTAGTCGGCGTGATAGTTGGTGGCGGTGCTCATGGCCGAACCCATGTTCACTTCGCCGCTGATCGCCTTCTGGGCGATGCGCTTGGAACGGGCCCAGGCGTCCGGGCTCTTCACGTCATCGGGAAGGCCGTCACAGGCGAAGGAGAACTGGCAGGAGTTGCGGCGCTGCGAGCCCTGATAGACCACGCCACAGATCGACTTCGGATATTGCGGATCCTTGACGCGGTTGAGGATCACCTTGGCGACCGCGAGCTGGCCCATTTCCGATTCGGAACGGGCTTCGAAATAGACCGCGCGGGCGAGGCAGTTTTCCTCGGCGAGCTGGATGCGGCGCTTGGCCTGGTCCTGCTTGCGCTTGGCCTTGGAGGCACCGGAATCATCGTCGTCGGCAATTGCATTGCCGTTGCTGTTCATGTTGGCCAGAGCCAGCTTCTTGACGGCCTTGGCGGAGACATCCTGTTCGGCCTTCAGGTTGACCGAGGCCGGTTCGATGTGAATGAGCTTGTCCTTGGCGTTCTTCTTCTTCGCGCCGGTGACGGGCATGCCGTCGTCGGTGAGGGCTGCGACCTTGCCGGAGGCCGGCATCACGAGGTCACCCTTGCCGTCCGGCTGCACGGTCTGCTTGCGAAGCTGGGCCAGGGCCGCCGACTGGAAAGTCTGGTCTTCCGGCAGAAGCGAGCTTTTGCTTGCCAATTCCGTGGTCTGCGGAAGCGAGGGAAGCCCCGGAAGGCTCCCCATGGAGGCTTCCGCGGTGTGGGCCGATGCATTCTGACCAATGTAGTGACCGGCGAAGGCGAAGGCGGCGATCAACATGATGCCACCAAACACGATCGGCGAATACTCGGACAATGCGCTGCGGGGTTCTTCGAACTCCAGATCAAAGGAGTTGTCAACCCAAGATCGCCGTCCGCGATATTCTGGTGCCTTCAACTTCCCGCTCCGACTTAAACTCAGGCCATCCCTCCCCTAGGGGAGCCTCAGACCCGCTTCCAGTACAATACAACCATTCCCGTTTACCACAGGTTAACCACGTCCGGCAACCTCAAATGGCCTTCCCGGGGCCACTTTTTTGCCTAAAGTGAGGTATGGTTAAGCCCATGAAGTAACTTGACTAAGACTGGTTTTTCCGCAGGTGCGCCTGGGCTGCGGCAAGGCGCGCGATGGGCACACGGAAGGGCGAGCAGGAAACATAATCCAGCCCCTCGGACTCACAGAAGGCAATCGAAGTGGGGTCTCCGCCGTGCTCGCCGCAAATGCCGAGATGGATGTCGGAGCGGCCTTTCCGCCCCCGCTCCACCGCCAGATGGACGAGTTCCCCGACCCCGTCCACGTCCAATGTGACGAAGGGATCGGCCGGGAAGATTCCCTTGGAGGCATACTCGCCGATGAAGCGGGCGCTGTCGTCGCGGCTGATGCCGAAGGTGGTCTGGGTCAGGTCGTTGGTTCCGAAGGAGAAGAACTCCGCCGATCGGGCAATGTCTTCGGCCTTCAGGGCGGCACGCGGCAACTCGATCATGGTTCCCACCCGGTAAGTGAAGGTGAGGCCGGTCTCGCGCTGCACGTCCTGGGCGGCGGCATCGATCCGGGTCCGGACGAGATCAAGCTCGGCCCGCGACACGACGAGCGGCACCATGATTTCGGGGATGGGCGGCTTGCCGGTCTTCTTCGCAACGTCGGCCACCGCCTCGAACACGGCACGGGCCTGCATGTCGACGATTTCCGGATAACTGAGCAGCAGGCGCACGCCGCGGTGGCCCAGCATGGGGTTCTGTTCGCGCAGGTCCATGATGCGGCGGCGGAGCAGCACCACGTCGGCGTTGAGCGCGCGGGCCAGGGCTTCGATGTCGCCCATGTCCTCGGGCAGGAATTCATGCAGCGGCGGATCGAGAAGGCGCAGCGTCACCGGCAGGCCCGCCATGATTTCAAACAGTGCCGCAAAGTCGGCGCGCAGCATGGGCAGCGTCTTGGCCAGCGCGTCGCGGCGGTCGCGCTCGCGGTCGGCGAGGATCATCTCACGGATGGCCACAAGGCGGTCGCCTTCGAAGAACATGTGCTCGGTGCGGCAGAGGCCGATGCCTTCCGCGCCGAAGTCGCGGGCCATCCGGGCATCCTGCACGGTTTCGGCATTGGCGCGCACGGTCATGCGGCGGTGCCGGTCGGCCCAGGTGAGGAGTGTCGCGAAATTGCCGGAGAGCTCCGGCGGACGGATCTCGACCGTGCCCTTCAGCACCTGCCCCGTCGAGCCATCGAGCGTGATGATGTCGCCCCGCTTCAGGGTAAGGCCGGGGGCGCTCAGCGTGCCCGCCTTGGCATCAATGCGGAGCGCGGAAGCACCCGACACGCAGGGCTTGCCCATGCCGCGGGCGATGACCGCCGCGTGCGAAGTCATGCCGCCGCGCGTGGTCAGCACGCCTTCGGCGGCGTGCAGGCCGCGGATGTCTTCCGGCAGGGTTTCGGGGCGAACGAGGATCACCCGCATGCCATCGGCGGCAAGGGCGCGCGCCTCCTCCGCATCGAAGATGATCTGTCCCGACACAGCACCGGGCGAGGCCGGAAGGCCCGAGGCCACCACGGTACGCTTGGCATCGGGATCGATGGTGGAGTGCAGTAGCTGGTCAAGGGAGAGCGGATCGACGCGCAGCAGCGCCTCCTCCTCGCTCATGGCGCCGGCCTTCACGAAATCCGTGACGATCTGCAGCGAGGCAGCGGTTGAACGCTTGCCCGGCCGCGCCGAGAGGAACCAGAGGCGGCCATGTTCCACCGTGAATTCGACTTCAACCGCATCGCGGAGCCGCGCCTCAAGGGCGGCAACCCCCTGCTCCAGCGCCGAATAGGTGGCGGGCATCAGCGATTGCAGGGATTTGCCGCCGCCGTTGCGGAGCGGCAGGATGGGGCGAAGCCGCGAGGCGAGATCGGGCCCTTGGGCCTGCGCCAGGAATTCCCCGGCCATGGCGGCGGCACCCGTCTGCGGATGGCGCGACCAGGCGCGGCCGACGCCGCTGTCATCACCGGCATTGCCGAAGACCATCACCTGCACGATGAGGGCAAGACCTGCATCCTCGGGCGCACCCTGGATCTTGCGCTGTGTCTTGGCGCGGGGCGCATTCCACACGCGCGCCATGGCGGTGATTGCCGTCAGCAATTGCTGGCGCACGTCTTCCTGGAAAGTCTCGCCGTTGTTGCTTTCAAACTGCGCCTTGAAGCGGAGCGCGATTTCCTTGGCGTCCGAACCGCGGAGTTCGGCATCGGAGACATAGCCGCGCTCCTCCTTGTAGAGGGCGAGCACATCCTCGAAGGCGGCGGGGTCGTCGCCCAGCACGGTGTGGGCATAGTTCTGGATGAAGCGGCGGTAGCACTCCTGCGCGAAGCGCACGTCGTTGCTCTCCTTGGCGAGGGCATCCGCCGTCACGTCGTTGAGGCCGATGTTGAGCACCGCCTCGACTGCACTCGGCACGCCAGGCGGAACGCTGGGCCGCACGGCCAGCAGAAGCGGACGCTCCGCATCCCCGAGCTTCCGGCCCGTGGCGGTTTCAAGCTGGGCCAGTGCCTCGTCGATCTTCGCGGCAAGCTCGGGCTTCACCCCCTCGCCCAGACCACGGCAGGCGGAGACCGGCAGCACGAAGCCCGCCGGCACGGACAGTGATAGGTCAGTAAGCCTGCACAATTTCGCGGCCTTGGCGCCGAGGGCGGCCGTATCCGGCGCCGGCGTGGAGCCAAGCTGGCAAAACGTGATGGACTCGGTGCTGGTCATTGCTGCACCGCAACAAAGCCTGAGAATTGGGCAGGGTCAAGCATTCCGTGTGCAGACCATTAACCGCATACCTCTCATCGGCCGTTTCAGGCGGGCTGGGCCGCTCCCATGGTGGGGGCCCGGTTGCGGAAGACGAGCCAGAGCGCAATCGCCATGTTGCAGAGGTTCCAGCCGATGCCGTGCAGGAAGGCCCAGGTGTAGGAGCCGGTGGCATCGAAGATCTCGCCCGAAAGCCAGCCGCCCAGCGCCATGCCCATCACCGTGGAGGTGAGCACCAGCGATATGCGGAAGCCTGCCTGCCGGGCCGGGAAATTGTCGCGGATGATAAGGGCGTAGCTCGGCACGATGCCGCCCTGCGCCAGGCCGAAGAAGGCGGAGACGATGTAGAGCGAGGTGAGGCCGTCGAAGGGAATGTAGAAGAGAAGTGCGAGACACTGCAGCATCGAGCCGATGATGAGCGTGCCGACACCGCCGATCTTGTCGGCCAGCATGCCGGAGGCGAAGCGCGAGATCACGCCGAAGCCGAGCATGAGGGACAACATCTCGGCGCCGCGGGCCGTGCCGTAACCCAGGTCGGCGCAATAGGCGATGATATGGACCTGCGGCATCGACATGGCGACGCAGCAGGCAAGCCCTGCGAAGATCAGCAGGCCCTGCAGCACCGGCGTGCCGTTGGGTTCGCGGCTGAGGGAGGCAGGCGCGGGCCGTTCTTCCAGCGAGGCGCGCGGGCGGAGCAGCAGCGACAGCGGCAGCATGAGTGCCACGCTGATGATGCCGATCACGATATAGGAATTGCGCCAGCCCCATTGCGCGATGGCATAGGTGAGGAAGGGCGGCCAGATGGTTCCGGCGAGATAGTTGCCGCTCGCCACGATGGCGACCGCAATGCCGCGCCGCTTCTGGAACCAGAGGGAAATGTCGGCGACGAGTGGGCCGAAGGTGGTGGCCACCCCGAAGAGGCCGATGATGCCGGCCTGCGCGGCAACGAAGGTCCAGTAGCTGGGGGCATAGGCGCAGGCGATGAAGCCCGCACCGAGGAACAGCGTGCCCACGAACATCGGCACCATGATGCCGAAGCGGTCGGCAAGGCGGCCCATCATCACGCCGCCCAGCGCAAAGCCGATCATGGTCATGGTGTAGGGCACCGAGGCCCCTGCCCGGTCGATGCCGAATTCCTTCTGGATGACGGGAAGCGTGATCACCGCCGCCCAGAGCCCGATGCCGCCGATGGTGGCAAGCGCCAGCGAAACCGCCATGCGGAACCAGGAATAGGACGAGTCGGGTGCGTGCTTCATGAGGCCGCCATATCACGCAAGGGGCAGAGGACGTAGGTCCAGCGCGGCAGAACTGTCCCGCCCCACAGGCGTATCAATTGTCCCCGCTCACTACAACCGTCATTCCGGACGCGTACCATTCCCCACAACCGTCATTCCAGACGCGCGCCCCTCCCCACAACCGTCATTCCGGACGCGCGCCTTGATCGAGCGCAGCGAGATGTCGCGCGCGAGCCGGAATCCAGCTTTGGTCCATCACCCATGCAAGCGAAGAAGCTGGCCCCCGCCTTCGCGGGGGTGACGTTACGGATGATGAGTTGCCTCACCCCTCGATGCGGGAGAAGTCGGCCACTTCGGAACAGGCCTCGCGGATGCGGTTCAAAAGCCGCAGTCGGTTGGTGCGGAAGGTCTGGTCCTTGTCGTTCACCGTGACGCCCTCGAAGAAATCGTCCACCGGTGCTCGCAGCTTGGCGATCGCCTTCATCGCAGCCTCGAAGTCCTCGTGTTCGATCGCCTTGCGGGCCTGGGCCGAGGACGCCGTGATCGCCGAATGCAGCGCCTTCTCCTCGCCCTTGATGAGCTGGGCGGGATGCACGTCACCCGAATAGGTGGTGTTGTCCTTCTTCTCCTCGATCCTGAGGATGTTGGCGGCGCGCTTCACGCCCGCCAGAAGATTCTTGCCGTCATCGGTTTCGAGCAGCTTCGACAACGCATCGACGCGCTTCACAACCATCAGCAGGTCGTCCTGCCCGCCAAGAGAGAACACCGCATCGATGAGATCGTGCCGCGCGCCCTGATCCTTCAGGTAGACCTTGAGGCGGTCAGCAAAGAAGGAGAGCAGATCGTCGGCAGAGAAATCCTTGCCGAAGGTGGTGCCATGCTGGTTCTGGTAAAGCTGCAGCCCCTTCTTCGCCAGCTCCTTCACGTGAACCCGCAAGTTGTTCTCGAGAATGATGCGGATCACGCCGAGGGCCGCACGGCGCAGCGCGAAGGGATCCTTCGAGCCCGTCGGCTTTTCGTCGATGGCCCAGAAGCCCACCAGCGTGTCGAACTTCTCGGCCAGCGCCACCGTCATCGCCACGGGTTCGGAGGGAACACGGTCAGAGGGGCCCTGCGGCTTGTAGTGATCCTGGATGGCCTGCGCCACCTGCTCCGGCTGGCCTTCGAGCAGCGCATAATATTTGCCCATCAGGCCCTGCAGCTCCGGGAACTCTTCGACCACGCCGGTCTTGAGATCGGCCTTGGCGAGGCGTGCCGCGGTCTGCGCCAGTGACTTGTCGGCGCGGCAGGTGCGGGCGATGTCGTTGGCCCAGCCTTCGAGACGGGCGATGCGCTGGCCCTGCGAGCCCAGCGCCGCATGGAAGGTCACGTTCTCCAGCTTGGGCAGCAAGGCTTCCAGCTTCACCTTGCGGTCCTGGTCCCAGAAGAACTTGGCATCCGAGAGACGCGCAGCGATCACCTTGTTGTTGCCGCGCACGATCTCCTTGCCGCCGTCCTTGGCGATGATGTTCGAGACCAGCAGATAGCGGTTGGCGAGCTTCCCCGTCTTGGCATCGCGCAGACAGAAGCACTTCTGGTTGTTCTTGATCGTGGTGATGATCACTTCCGGCGGCACGTCGAGGAAGGCGGGATCGAACTCGCCCATCAGGACGACGGGCCATTCCACCAGCCCCGCCACTTCGCGCAGCAGGCCTTCGTCCTCGATCAGTTCCATGCCCTGCGCCATCGCAAGCGTGCGGGCGTCGTGGCGGATGGTCTCGGCGCGCGCATTGGCATCGACGGTCACATGGGCCTTGTGCAGCTTGTCGGCATAGTCCTCGAAGCGGCGCACGTTGATTGCGCCTTTCGACATGAAGCGGTGGCCGCGCGTGCTGTTGCCGCTGCGGATGCCATCCACATCGAAGGCCACCGTCTCGCCGTCGAAAGTACAGATGATGCTGTGCAGCGGGCGCACCCAGCGAAGCGAGCCTGCACCCCAGCGCATGGGCTTGCCCCACGGGAACTTGCGGATCACCTCGGGCACGAGGGCGGCGATGATCTCGGTTGCCGCACGGCCATCCTTCTTGATCACGGCCACATAGAACTGGCCTTTCTTGTCGTCCTGCTTGCTGAGATGGTCGAGGCTGAGGCCGGTCGACTTGAGGAAGCCGTCGATCGCTGCCTGCGGAGCATCGACGCGCGGGCCTTTGCGTTCCTCGCGCGTGTCGGCAGCCTTGCTGTTCAGCCCTTCGACCGAGAGCACAAGGCGGCGCGGCGTTGCATGGGCCTGCGCGCCTTCATAAGTGAGGCCTGCTTCGACGAGGCCGTTGGTGATGAGCGACTTCAGGTCGTCCGCGGCCTTGGCCTGCAAACGGGCGGGGATTTCTTCGGAGAAGAGTTCGAGGAGAAGCTCGGCCATCACACACGCCCTCCCGCCGTCTTGCTCCAGGCTTCGCAGCAGGCTTTCGCCAGTTCGCGCACGCGCAGGATATAGGCCTGCCGCTCGGTGACCGAGATCACGCCGCGGGCATCGAGCAGGTTGAAGGTGTGCGAGGCCTTGATGCACTGGTCATAGGCGGGCAGCGCCAGGTCATGACGCTCGTCCTTCTCGCCGGCCGCAAGAAGCGCGCGGCATTCCTTTTCCGCATCAATGAAGTGCTGGTGCAGGATCGCGGTATCGGCGTGTTCGAAATTGTAGCGCGAGTATTCCTGCTCGGCCTGCAGGAAGACATCGCCGTAGCTGATGCGGCCCTCGCCTTCGGGGCGGCCGTTGAAGTTAAGGTCGTAGACGTTGTTCACGTTCTGCACATACATGGCCAAGCGCTCGAGGCCGTAGGTGAGTTCGCCCGAGACGGGCGCGCAGTCGAGGCCGCCCACCTGCTGGAAGTAAGTGAACTGCGAGACTTCCATGCCGTCGCACCACACTTCCCAGCCGAGGCCCCAGGCGCCCAACGTCGGGCTTTCCCAGTCGTCCTCGACGAAGCGGATGTCATGGAGCGACGGGTCGAGGCCGATTGCTGCAAGCGAGCCCAGGTAAAGCTCCTGAAGGTCGGGCGGCGACGGCTTCATGATCACCTGATACTGGTAATAGTGCTGCAGGCGGTTGGGGTTCTCGCCGTAGCGGCCGTCCTTGGGGCGGCGCGAGGGCTGCACATAGGCCGCACTCCAGGGCCGCGGGCCCACCGAGCGCAGCGTCGTGGCGGGGTGGAAGGTACCGGCACCCACTTCCATGTCATAGGGCTGGAGGATGACGCAGCCGCGCTCGCCCCAGTACTGGTGCAGGGTGAGAATGAGGTCCTGGAAGGATTTCGTCGGATGGAGTGCCATGTCGCGCCGCATAAAGGCAGGGGCCATGGGGGTCAAGGGCGGGCCCTTTTTCAATCGTCACCCCCGCGGAGGCGGGGGCCCAGCTTCTTCCTTCGCGACACTGTCATATGCCAAAGCTGGATTCCGGCTCGCGCGCGACATCTCGCTGCGCTCGATCAAGGCGCGCGTCCGGAATGACGATGTTTAGGGCTCACACCTTCCTGTACACGTGAGCCCGGGTGGTGAAGTCTCCCTCGGTCGGAGAGAACGGCATGGGCCGGTAGATCGGCGTCGTCTCCACCGCCACAAGCTTCTTCGCCCGCACCAGATTGTCGAGCACGGTGCGGAACCCCTGCTCTTCCCAGATCACCGTGCCCACCGTGAACAGCAGCACGCCGCCGGGTTCGAGGATGCGCGTCAGTTCATGGAAGGCCGCCGCCGGGGCGTGGCCGTTGGTGAAGGTGCCGGTAGAGAGGATGGCATCGAAGGCGCCATCGGGAAAATCCAGCGTCTCGCCCAGCACCGCCTGGCGGAGATCGCTGTAGCAGCCCCGCGCTTCCGCCTTCTCCAGCATGCCCTTCGACATGTCGATGCCGGAGAGATTGTTGTAGCCGAGCAGCGAGAGCACGTTGCCCACCGCACCCGTGCCGACACCCGCATCGAGGATGGTGGCTTCCCGCGACGGCACGTGCGCCGCGACAAGCCCGACGATCACCGGCAGATGGAGATAGCCCACCTGCTGCAGGTCGGCATCATAGGTCTCGGCCCAGGAATCATACATGGCGCGCAACGAGTCCCGGTCCGTGGCGTTATAGACACGCTCCAGCCAGCCGTCCGTCTGCTGTTTGCCCATGGAGGCTCAGTCTTCCGCGTAATAGACGCCGGTGACGGGATCCTGCTTCAGGCGCTTGAATTCAGCGGGGTCGCGCGCTTCCTCGCGCTTCACGCGCTGCGCTTCGGCCTGGCTCTCGATGGCGCCGACCATCTTCTTCAATGCGAGTCCGGCCAGCATGGTGATGCCAGCGGCAACCAGTGACTTGACGAAACGCATGGGTTCACACTCCGTTCGGGGCCGTTCTGGCAATCATTATAGGCCAAAACGTGACCACCATGCACGACTTTCCAGAGCCTCCAGTGCCGCATCCGGAAGCTCGGCAAATCCGCCTGCTGCTCCCCGCCCGCCGCCCAGAAAACGCAGGCCCCAGCCGCCCGGTGCGCCGATGGGGCGGAGTTGCACCTTGTCGCCGAACTTCATGCGCAATGTCGTCTGCAAATGGCCGACGCCATCGATCAGGCCGAGACCAACCGCCTTCTCGCCGCGCCAGTAAAGGCCGGAGAAGATTTCGCTTTCTTCACCCTTCAGACGGGCACCGCGGCGCTCCTTCACCATGGCCTTGAAGCTCGCATGCATCTCGTTGAGCAGCGTCTCGAGGCGTTCGACATCTTCCGGCTTTTCCGGCTGGAACGGGTCAAGCTGGCTCTTGTTGTCGCCCGCAGTGTGGACGCGGCGTTCGACGCCAAGCTTCTTCAGCGCCTCGGGGAAACCGAAGCCCATGGCGATGACGCCGATCGAACCCACGATGGAGTTTTCGTCGGCGTAGATTTCATCCGCCGCGCAGGCGAGCCAGTAGCCGCCCGAGGCCGCCACGTCTTCGCAGAAGGCATAGACGGGGAGGTTCTTCTCCGCCGCAAGCTGGCGGATGCGCGATGCAATGAGCGCCGACTGGACGGGCGAACCGCCGGGGCAATTGATGGACAGCGCTACGCCGGCAATGCCCTTGCGGAAGGCCTTGGCCAGCACCGGTTCCAGCGCCTTGGCCGAGAGCGTCGGCCTCAAGCCGCGCTCGGCCATGATCGGGCCATCCAGCCGGACCACATGAATGACCGGATAGGACTTGCGGAAACGGGCCGGAACGAACTTCAGGAGGGATTTCAGCATGGCCGCCATATGGGCAGCCTCGTGAAAGAAGGCAAGCCGTCAGGCAGTTGGTGTCAGCGGAGGCGCCAGGCCATGCCTTCGCGGAGCACGGCTTCCGCATCGGCAGTGAAGGCGTGCCCGTCCCCGTGCAGCACCAGGCCGGGAAGAAGCTGCATCGGCGCCTTGGAGCCCTTGATCCCCTGCACGATCACACGGCTCGCGGCCGTGCCTTCGCGGGCATAGAGGGGAGCCACACGGATGTCGCCGAAGCGGTCTTCCATGGAGAGCAGGATCTTGCCGAGCGAGTCGGCGCGGTGAATGAGGGTGACGGTGCCGCGCAGCGACACCATCGCGTGCATCACCTTGATCCAGAGATCGAGATCGTCAGGTCCGAAGGCATGGGCCTGCGCCTTGAGCAGGCTCGGCGAATGGGTGACCTTGCCATCCTCGAAATACGGCGGATTGGCATAGGCATGGGCGAAGGTGCCGTGCTGGGGCATGTGCGCGAGATCCTTGCGCATCGCCTCCTTCACGTCGCCGTGGATGACCTTGAGAAGCTGGGCAAAGCCGTTCCGCTTGGCATTCTCCTCGCACATCATGGCGTAGCGGGCAGCCACTTCGATGCCGGTGACGTGGATGGCGGGATTGCGGGCGATCAGGCACAGGGCGGCAACGCCGACGCCGATCCCTGCTTCGAAAACCGTTTCACCGGCTGCTGCCGGAATGGCAGCCGCAAGGAACACCGCGTCGATCCCGGCGCGGTATCCTTTTTCGGGCTGGAGAACACGCAAACGCCCGCCCAGGAAGGCATCTTCCGTAAGCGAGGCGGGCACCGCGGAGGGTGCTTGCGACGGCGCAATGGTGGCTTCGGCGGCGAGCTGCATAGGCCTTGAACGTTAACGAGGCTTGGTGAACGAGAAGTTACCGCAGATTTTCTGCCTTGCATACAATTGCTTAGAGAGCGGCAAAGGGTCACAATTGTGATGCCAATTGCCTGGAAGCAGTCTAAAAGGCTGCAAACGAGGATTTTTCATGGGTGTTGTGATTCCATTCGAGGGTGGTGCGGAGCGTCCGCAACCCACGCTTGACGCGCTGGTCAAGCTGACGGCTCAGGACATGGGGCTGATCAACGATCTCATTCTCGAGAAGGCCCAGAGCCATGTGGAGCTGATCCCGGAAATCGCCGGCCATCTCATCAACTCCGGCGGCAAGCGCATCCGCCCCATGCTCACCGTCGCCGCCGCCCGCATGTGCGGCTACCGCGGCCTGCATCACATCAAGCTCGCCATGTCGGTGGAGTTCATGCACACCGCCACCCTGCTCCACGACGACGTGGTGGACGAAAGCGATACCCGCCGCGGCAAGGATGCGGCGCGCGTCATCTGGGGCAACCAGGCGAGCGTGCTGGTCGGCGATTATCTCCTCGGCCAGGCCTTCAAGATGATGGTGGAGACGGGCTCGCTCGAATGCCTGCGCATTCTCTCGGATGCCGCCTGCATCATCGCTGAGGGCGAAGTGCTGCAACTGGCCGTCTCGCAGGATACCTCCACCACGGAAGACTCCTACCTGAAGGTGGTGGGCTCGAAGACCGCCGCCCTCTTCTCGGCGGCGACCCGCGTGGGCGGTGTCATTTCCAACCGGCCGCGGGCCGAACAGGAAGCGCTCGAAGCGTACGGCCGCAACCTCGGCATCGCCTTCCAACTCGTCGATGATGCGCTCGACTATTCCGGTACCAAGGCCGAGCTCGGCAAGAGCGTGGGCGACGACTTCCGCGAACGCAAGATCACCCTTCCTGTGGTGTTGGCCTTCCGCCGCGGTGCTGCGGAAGAACGGAACTTCTGGAAGCGCACGCTCGAAGAAGGCAACCAGACCGACGCCGATCTCGTCTATGCCCAGAAGCTGATGGAGCGGCACGGCACGATTGCCGACACGCTCGACCGCGCCCGCCACTATGGCGAGATGGCCAAGGACGCGCTCGCAATCTTCGCCGACAGCGAATGGAAAGCCGCACTGCTTGAAGCCGTCGATTTCTGCATTGCGCGCTCGCACTGACATTCACGGACAGAGAATGAAGAAGCTTCCGCCCAAGGCCATGCACGTGGTCATGCCGTTCCTGTTGTCGGTGTTGATGTCGGCGATCGTCTCTTTCGTTGCCACGCTGAAGGCGATGGGGTTTGCACCCGATCTGCTGGTGAGCTGGCTGAAAGCCTGGGGCGTGAGCTGGCTCGTGGCCTTCCCTACGGTGCTGGTGGTGCTGCCGCTCGTGCGTCGCCTCGCCGGAATGATCGTGGAAGCCCCCGGCGGACGCTGACTTTACTGAAAGTTGCTTCGCATGTCCGAAGCTGGATTCCGGCTCGCGCGCGACATCTCGCTCCGCTCGATCAAGGCGCGCGTCCGGAATGACGGGTTGAAAATGATGGCACCTGTTTTAGGTCGTCACCCCCGCGAAGGCGGGGGCCTAGCTTCTTGCGTAACGTCCCTATCGCCGGTGATTAAGATAGCAGCGACGCCGAGACCCACCAGTCCGGATGATCGGCCCGGAGCGATGCCGCCACGCGCTCCGCATCGGCGAGCGTCTCTGCCAAACCGAAACAGGTGGCGCCGGAGCCCGACATGCGGCTGGCCACCAACCCCTTCTCACGCGCCAGCGCATCGAGCACTCCGGCGATTTTCGGCTGTGCCGCGGTCGCCGGTTCCGTGAGGTCGTTCCGCCAGGTCTCTGGCTTCTGCACATCCATCGCATCGCGGTGCGCCTGCCCCTTCTGAAGACCAAGCGCCTTGAACACGGCGGCGGTCTCGCACGGCACGCCCGGATTGACCAAAACGATCGCCGGCGCAGGCAGCCGCGGCAAAGGCGAGAGCAGTTCACCCACGCCTTCCATGCGGCAGGCCTTCTGATGCAGGCACACAGGAACATCAGCACCCAGCGCAAGCGCCACCGTGGTCATCACATCAGCCGGAAGCGGCGCATCAGCAAGCCGAAGATAGGCGCGAAGGGCCGCCGCCGCATCGGCCGAACCACCGCCGATTCCCGAGGCGACGGGAAGATTCTTCTCGAGATGGACTGCAACCGCCGGCAACGCCACGTGCTGCGCCAGCACACTATAGGCCTTGCAGATGAGATTATCGGGGCCGGTGGGGACCGCAGCGGCAAAGTGACCGCTGACGCTCAGGCTCACACCCTCCCCTGCCCTCGGCGAAACCGTGATCAGATCCCCGGCGCCTGCGAAGGCCACGGCGGAATCCAGTTGATGATAGCCGTCGTCGCGGCGGCCCAGCACATGCAGTGCGAGGTTGACCTTGGCCTGCGCCGTCTCGACGATGCCGGCCGGCATCAGCCGTTCGAGGGTTGCTGCTGGCTGTTGTCGGCAGGCTTCACGGGCGGCGCTTCCGCCGGAAGCCCATCCTTCAGCTTGCCTTCAATGCGCGCGAGATCCTCGGGCTGGGGCTTGTTGTCCTTGGCGTGCTGCCACTGGAAACGCGCCTCAAGACGGCGGCCCACGCGCCAGTACGCATCACCCAGATGCTCCGAGATGATGGGATCGCCCGGCTTCAGGTCAACGGCGCGCTCCAGATGGTTCACCGCCTCTTCATAGTCGCGCATCTGGAAATAGGCCCAGCCTAGACTGTCGACGATGTAGCCGTCATTGGGACGAAGCTCGACCGCCTTCTTCACCATGTTGATCGCTTCATCGAGCTTCATGTTCATGTCGATCAGCGAATAGCCGAGATAATTGAGGACCGAAGGCTCGTTGGGTGAGAGGGCCAGCGCCTTGCGGAAATCGGCCTCGGCCTTGTCCCACTGCTTCAGGCGCTCGAGTGCGATGCCGCGATAATAATGAACCGTCCAGACATCGCGGTTCTCGGCCTTCAGCAGGTTGATGGCCTCGTCATAGGCCTTCACCGCTTCGCCGTAGTTCTCGGTGCTGCGCAGGAGATTGCCCAGCGTGGTCCAGGTATCGATGTTCTTCGGCTCGCGGCCGAGAATGGCGCGCATCCGCGTTTCTGCATCCTTGTCGCGGTTGAGCCGCTGCAGATTGATGGCGATTTCGGTATCGGCATTGGTTCGCAGAACGGAGGTGACCGGAACCTGCTCGAAGGTGTCGATAGCCTGCTCATAGCGCTGGCTCGATGCGAGAATGTCGCCGAGCAGGGTCAGCACCACCGGGCGGTCGCTGTCGAGCGAGAGCGCAAGCTGTGCATAGATGAGTGCGACGTCCATGCTCTGGTCGTCGTTCATGGCGGCGGCGAGAGAGAACATGGCCTCGGCCGCGCCCGCTGAAGCTGAGCCGATGAAGGGCTCCGGCACCTTGCCGGCCTTGGCCTCTTCCAGGGCCTTGGCCACCATCACGTTGCTTTCGCCGTTGGCGAGGAACGCGTTGAAGACTTTCTCGGCCTCCGCCCGCTTGCCGGTCCGCAAGAGGTAGTTGCCGTAGGATTGTGTCACGCGCAGGCTCGTGCCCGCATCATTGTAGGCCTTGCGGTAGGCGGGCTCGGCGCGCAGCGCGTTGTTGAGGAAATCGGCGATAAGCGCGCTGTGCAGAGACTTGAAGTTCGCGAAGGTGTCGTTGCGGTCAAGCTTGTTGAGTTCGTTCATTGCCGCCTGGAAGGACCCTTCCCCGGCATAGGACCACGCTGCCAGCAGCGCCGAGGTCAGCTCGCCCACAGGCGTGTAGGCGGCCTCGGCAAAGTTCTTGCGTGCGGCTTCATACTTCTTCTGGCGGAAGTCGCGCAGGCCCAGCACCAGGCGCGCCATGCGCTGCTGGCTGTTGAAGGCCAGCACCTTGTCCGCGAGCTTCTCGGCCTCGGCGGTGTTGCCGTTGGTGAGCTGAAGCTGGAACAGGCGCTCGGTCAGGACCGGGTTGTTGGGGTCCTGCTTGAGGGCTGCGACAAGGAAATCGGCAGCCTCGACGGTGTCGCGGTTGCGGCCCGCGGTCCGGCTGGCGAGGTAGTTGCCGGAGAGCGACGTTTCATAGGAGCTGGCCGAGACCGGCAGGTCCGCCAGGACGACGGCGGTCGCAAGGGCAGCGGTGATGAGGAGCGAGCGAGTTAAGATGCGTGTCATGGGGGCGTAAAATGAGGGTTTTCGGCCCTGACCGCAAGTGAAAGAAAAAGGCGGGACCCGTAAGGTCCCACCTCTCACTATGGCGAAATTGTGTAGTGATTACTTGGAGACGTAGATCGACTTGTTGATCACGTCTTCACCGATGTGGTTGAAGAAGGCGGTCAGGTCGGACGGGGCGTTCGCGTGCTGGTAGTAGCCCGAACCCGACGAGCAGCTCTGCAGGCGCGACTTCGTGGTCGCAGACACGCCGCTGCCGAAGGACGTGACGTAGAGCGAGATGCCCGCCGCCTTGATCTTCGAACACACCGTCAGCATGTCGTTGTCGAGGGCGGTCATCACAGCCGACGACGACGTGGTGCCGAAGCGGTTGTTGGCGATGGCTTCACCGGCAAGGCCGTAGGCGGAGTAGATGGTGTTGTTGAAGCCATAGCTGCCGGCGCTCAGATCGTTGTCGCCGTCGGTCATCAGCACCAGCACCTTCTGCCAGCGGGCGTCGCCATAGGGAGCGATCGTCGTGTTGGGCAGGCTGCCGGAGCCCTTGACCTTGGTGAAGGGTTCACCCGGCGAGATGGCGCGCCAGCCCCATGCAAGACCTTCGCCGATCAGGGTCGGGCCAGCTGCGGTCATGGCATCGATGCCGGCTTCAACGCTGGCACGGTCATAGGTCAGCGGCACCATCTTGCTCACCGCACAGCCCATCCAAGGGCCATAGTTCGAAGTCGACTCGGAGCCGATGTTCATGCCGTCATACTTGCGGTAGTTTTCCTGCTTCTGCTGCAGGTTGGACGTGTTTGTGCTGCTGCAGGTCGAACTGTTCCAGCCAGTGCCATAGCACTCGGTGTTGACAGTCGTGTTGCTGCCCTGGGCAATGTAGCTGTAGCCGTAGGACGTGGACACCGAACCACTGGACGTGGTGCCGGGCGCGTCCGGCACAAAGTAGGCAGGGAACAGCGTATCGGCATTGCCACTGTTCGGCGCGGCATCGTTGACGTTGTAGTCCTGCGTGCCGGTACCACGTTTGCGCGCTTCGACGCAACCGTTCCAGGTGTGATAGGTGGTCGAGGTTTTCTTCAACCGGCTCCAGGCATAATAGTTGTTCCACACCGCAGGCGTGGTGACAGCATCCCAGTTGAGCTTCGACATCGGATTGGCACCCGTGGTGTCGATCCAGTTGAGATTGAAATCATAGGCCGATGTGTCGAGGCGCACGGCCGCCGCGAAGGGCACAAGGCCGACGCGGAGGAATTCGCTGCGCGGTTCAGCGCCGACGCTGCCGCCATAGAGGGTGTTGAGCAACGACTTCGCCGCCGTCTTGGCGCCATCGATCTTGCCGCCGCTCGCCATCGAGCCGGTCGTATCCATCACCATCACCAGTTCGATCGGGCGCATGGCCTTCTGAACGGTGGACGAGGCCTTCATGTTAATCGTATCGATGCCGACCATCGCCATGATGGTGGTCGGGAACTGGATCGAAGCATCAAGCTTCACCGCCTGGCCCGTGATGGTCAGGTTCAGCGTGATGTCGCCCGTGGAATTGTAGTTCTTCCGCACATATTCGTTCGCGAGGGCCTTGAGCTCGGTCATGCGGGCTGTGAGGGCCGCACCGCTGAGGTTCGAAATGGCGGCGCGGTCGTCGGCGGCCACTGCGATTACGGCGGTATCGACGGCAGCGAGGAACTTGCTGTGCTCGTCATTGATGCGGGCGCCGTCGACGGCGGCACCGGCGGCGAGGAAGAACGGAATGGAGGACAAAGCAAAGATCTGCGTCACTGTTGCGCTCGGATCCTTGCAGAAGCGTGAGAACAGGCGGCGAAGCCCGAACTTGCCAAAAGATGAGTGCTGAAGTGCCATGACTTCTCCCCTTTGAATACCGCAGGATTAGTCGAGAGAGTTCAACAACTGATTTCGCAAGTCGGTTGATTTTTAGTGTTCAACCCAAAAGCGCAGGATGCTGGGGAACAGCGTTAATCCTACTTATATGGGAAGAACTACCTTACATATTGGGATAATTCGGCCCTTCGCCACCCTGCGGCACCTGCCAGTTGATGTTCTGGGCGGGGTCCTTGATGTCACAGGTTTTGCAATGCACGCAGTTCTGGTGGTTGATCTGGAAACGCGGTTCCTTGCCCTCTTCGCGCACCACTTCATATACGCCCGCCGGGCAATAGCGCTGCGCCGGCTCATCATATTTGGGCAGATTCACGCTGATCGGGATGGACGGGTCACGCAACCTGAGGTGGACCAACTGGTCCTCTTCATGATTGGTTGCAGAGAAAGCGACGTTGGTCAGGCGGTCGAAGGAGAGAACGCCGTCTGGCTTGGGATAGTCGATGGGCTTTGCCGCCGAGGCGGGCTTCAGGGTGGCATAGTCCGGCTTGCCGTGCTTCCAGGTGCCGAGGCCGAAGCCGAAGAGCGTGCGCATCCACATGTCGACCGCGCCCAGCATGACGCCGCCCACGAGGCCGAGCTTCGACCACATGGGCTTCACGTTCTTCACGCGGTCGAGGTCCTGATAGACCCAGGAGTTGCGCCAGGCCTCTTCATATTCCGTTAACTCATCCGCCTCGCGGCCGTTGGCAAGTGCTGTCACAATCGCTTCCGCCGCCATCATGCCGGTCTTCATGGCGTTGTGCGTGCCCTTGATGCGCGGCACGTTCACGAAACCGGCAGAGCAGCCGATCAGCGCGCCGCCCGGGAAGTAAAGCTTCGGCACCGATTGCAAACCGCCTTCGGTGATGGCGCGCGCGCCATAGGCAATGCGGCGTCCGCCTTCGAGCACCGGCGCGATCAGCGGATGATGCTTGAAACGCTGGAACTCCATGTAGGGATAGAGGTGCGGATTGTCGTAGTTGAGGTGCACGACGAACCCGATCGACACGAGGTTGTCCTCGAGGTGATACATGAAGCTGCCGCCGCCGGTCTTCCAGCCCAGCGGCCAGCCCATCGTGTGGGTGACCTGGCCCTGCCTGTGGTTCTCCGGCTTCACTTCCCAGAGTTCCTTCATGCCGATGCCGAACTTGGACGGCTCGCGCCCTTCGGAAAGATTGAACTTCGCGATGATCTCCTTCGCCAGCGACCCGCGCACGCCTTCGGCGATCAGCACATACTTGCCGGTGAGTTCCATGCCCGGCTGGTAATCGGCCTTGTGGCTGCCGTCCTTGGCGATGCCCATGACGCCGGCGACAACGCCGCGCACCGAGCCATCCTCGCGATAAAGAACTTCAGAGGCTGCAAAGCCCGGATAGATTTCAACGCCGAGGCCTTCGGCCTGATGCGCCAGCCAGCGGCAGACATTGCCCAGCGACACGGCATAGGCGCCGTGATTGCTCATCAGAGGCGGCATGGCCGCATTCGGCATGCGGAGTGCGCCCGCATGACCCAGTACGTAGAAGCGGTCTTCCTTCACGGGCGTGTTGAGCGGCGCACCCTTCTCCTTCCAGTCGGGAATGAGTTCGTTCAGCGCAATCGGATCGATCACCGCACCCGACAGGATGTGGGCGCCCACTTCCGAGCCTTTTTCGAGAACGCAAACGGTGGTCTCCGGCGAAAGCTGCTTGATGCGGATGGCAGCCGACAGGCCCGCGGGACCGGCGCCCACGATGACCACGTCATATTCCATTGCTTCCCGTTGAATATCGCTCACCATGGGCCTCGCAGTTTGAGTTCGGATGTGGGCCTGTTATAGGATTTGCATGATGTCAAACAAGCGCCCAATTGCGACATGAGCGAAAGTCCAAACGCCGCAGGAGAATCTGCCGCCGAGGCCGCCCGCATGCTGCTGTGGCTGCGCGAGATGGGGGCTGACGAGGCCCTGTCGGTTGACCCCGTCAACCGCTTCGCCGAAGCGCCGCCGCAGGCCGCCGCTGCACCTGCCGTTGCACGCCCTGCTCCGCCGAAGCAACCTCCGATCAACGCCGCGCCGCCGCGGCCTGCACCCACGCGGCCCGCTACCGAGGGCGAGGCCTCGATCGAGGAGATTCATGCCGCCGCACGCTCGGCCTCATCGCTCGGCGAACTCGTGACGGCCCTCGAGCGCTTCGATGCCCATCCGCTCCGTCGCACAGCGTCCAAGCTTTGCTTCGCCGAAGAGGCCGCGAAGGCCCGCGTGCTGGTGATCGCCGACCGTCCGCGTGCGGAAGAAGACCGCGCCGGAAAAATCTTCGCCGACAAGAATGCGGTTCTGCTTGAACGCATGCTGGCGGCGATCGGGCTGGGCGAAGGCGCCGGAGAGCCTGTGTCCTATCTCAGCTTCCTGCCCTGGCGGCCACCCGGCAACCGTCCGCCCATCGAGATCGAATGCCGCCTCATCCTGCCATTCGCGGAACGCGCCATCGCGCTGATGCAGCCCAGCCTCATCCTCGCCTTCGGTGGCCTTGCCGGACAATGGCTCGCAGGCGGAGCGGAATCGATCCAGCGGCAGCGCGGCACCTGGCTTGCCGCGGGCAGCACCCCGCTTCTCTCCACCTTCCATCCGGAAGCCCTGCTCAAGTCTCCCGCGCTGAAGAAGCTCGCCTGGCAGGACCTGCTCACCTTCCGCGCCCGACTGGAGTCGCTTTCATGAACACAATCAGCGGCGCGCGCGACTTCCTGCCCGCCAACATCGCCGTCATCACCATCTCGGACACGCGCACGCCCGAGACCGACAAGTCGGGACAGACGCTCGCCGACCGCATCACCGGTGCGGGCCACGTGCTCACCCATCGCGCCATCGTGAAGGACGAGGTGCGGCAGATCAGGGCGCAACTGCGCAAACTTGCAGCGCGCAAGGATGTTGATGTGATCATCACAACTGGCGGCACGGGGCTCACCGGACGCGACGTGACGGTGGAAGCGGTGCGCCCGCTTTTCGACAAGGAAATCGAAGGCTTCGGTGTCGTCTTTCACCTGATCTCTTACCAGAAGATCAACACCTCCACGATCCAGTCGCGCGCCACGGCGGGCGTGATGAAAGGCAAGTATGTCTTCTGTCTGCCGGGCTCGCCCGGCGCCTGCAAGGATGCCTGGGACGGCATTCTCGTGCACCAGCTCGACTACCGCCATCATCCCTGCAACTTCATCGAGATCATGCCGCGGCTGGACGAGCACCTGAAACGGAAGAAGGGTTGAACACCCTCATCCGCCCTGTCGGGCACCTTCTCCCGCAAGCGGGAGAAGGCCAAACATGATCGCCTTCTCCCCTCCGGGGAGAAGGTGGCCGAAGGCCGGATGAGGGGACTTATCTGACTACCACCCTGCGCCCGAGCACACCGCTCACGATGGCGAGGCCGATGAGCAGGATGATGCCGCCCACCACCTGTGGCCAGTGCAGCGTCTCCCCCAGCAGTACCACCGCCGAGATCACGCCGATCGGCGTCATCAGCATCACGAAGGGTGTGGCTTCATCCACCCGCACGCGCTTCAGCAGCGTGAACCACGCCGCATAGGCCGCATAGAATCCGATGAAGCAGACGAAGGCGAGATAGAACCAGTCGAGCGGTGTGGCCGAAACGATCGACTGCCACTGCCCGCGTTCGAGGACGAGTGTCGCCACCAGCAACTGCGGCACACCGAAGAGCGCATTCGCCTTCAGCACCATCAGCCCTGAATCCCGCGACCACAGCCGCGTCAGCACCTGCCCCAGCGCCCAGGTGGCGCCGGCGGCGATGACCGCGAGCACCGGCAACAGCGGCGGCCGCTCCTGCGGCAGGCCGATGACGATAGCGACACCGGTGAGCGCGATCGCCGTGCCCAGGATCTTCCGCCCATCGAGCGCCTCGCCGAGGAGGAGCCACCCCAGCAGGATGGCAATCGGCACCTGGGTCTGGAGCACGAGGTTCGCCGTCGTCGCCTCCACATAGGCAAGGGCCGAAAACATCAGCGCGCCCTGGATCGTGACCGAGAAGGCGGCGATCACTGTCAGCTTCAGCCACGGCGTCTTGGGCATCTCCCGGTGGGCCACCAGCATGATCAGGGCAATCACCGCATAGACCAGCAGCATCATGAAAAGCGGCTGGAAATGGGCCGAGGCAGGCTTCGTCAGGGTGAAGCCAACGCCCCAGAACAGGGGCGGCAGAAGGGCAAGCAGCAGATTGCGGGAGTGCATCATGAGGAACCCGCGCCATGCCCGGATTTGCCCGCTTCGGCAAGATTGTTCTTGATTTGTTCACGGTGACAGATTACCTTCTTCGCCATGCCCACCCTGATGACCATGCGCCCCTCTTCCGGCCTTGCGCCCGATGCGCTCGGAACGGGGAAGCTTGAGCGCCTGCCGCAACTGGAACGCGGCCGCGGTGCTGCCATCAACCCCATGGGGCGCTTCGAAACCTATTCGGAGAGCTGGGTCGATGACGGCTGGGAGTCCCTTGCCGATATTCCGAAGCTGCGAACAGAGATCTTCACCGAAGCGCCGAAGACGATCATCACCCGCAACCAGTCGCCGGACATTTCCTTCGACCGTTCCATCAATCCCTATCGCGGCTGCGAGCACGGCTGCATCTACTGCTATGCGAGGCCCGCCCACGCCTACATGGGCCTCTCGCCGGGTCTCGACTTCGAGAGCAAGCTCTTCATCAAGCCGAACGCGGCGGCGCTCCTCCGGGAGGAATTATCCGCGACCAACTACACGCCGGCGACGATCGCGCTCGGCGCCAATACGGATCCCTACCAGCCCATCGAGCGCGGCTACCGCATCACCCGCAGCGTGATCGAGGTGCTGGCGGAATTCCGCCATCCCTTCGGCATCGTCACCAAGTCGGCCAATGTCATGCGCGACCTCGACCTGCTCAAGCCCATGGCGGAGCAGGACCTCGTGAAGGTGGCACTCTCGGTGACGACGCTCGATCCGAAGCTCGCGCGCAGCATGGAGCCGCGCGCCTCCACGCCGGCAAAGCGCCTTGCCGCCATAGAGGCGCTGGCCAAGGCCGGCGTGCGCACCGTGGTGATGATGGGGCCGATCATTCCCGGCCTCAACGACCACGAGATCGAGAACATCCTCAAGGCTGCCCGCAATGCCGGTGCGGCGGAAGCAGGCTACACCATGCTGCGCCTGCCCTTCGAGGTGAAGGAGATCTTCAAGGACTGGCTCGACCGCGAACATCCGGACCGCGCTGCCAAGGTGATGAGCCATGTGAAGGACGTGCGCGGCGGGCGCGAGAACGACCCCAACTTCGGCACCCGCCACACCGGCACCGGCCCCATCGCCTGGATGATCGGGCGGCGCTTCCAGATGGCGGCCCAGCGCCTTGGTCTCAACGCCGAACGCCTGAAACTCCGCACCGACCTCTTCCACCGCCCCATCCAGAAGGGCGAGCAGATGGCGTTGTTCTAGTGCATCCCGGTTTCCCGCCCCGCGTGCTTCGATTTTTCCACTGCAGCCGATAAGCTGCGGAAAAACAGCACGTGGAAATTGGAGCGACTCAAGGTTGTTGGCTAATGGAACGGCATGCTGTTCCCGACCTTCGACCGCGAAACGGAATTCCTGATGCAGGACATGATCGTGTGCGGCGTGGATGAAGCGGGACGCGGGCCCTGGGCGGGGCCTGTCGTTGCGGCGGCCGTCATTCTGACACCCGGCCGCATTCCGCCCGGCCTCAACGACTCCAAGAAACTCACCGAAGCAAGACGCGACGCCCTGTTCGAGCCGATCATGGCGGCGGGCATCGTGGGCGTGGGCATCGTGCAGGCGCCCCGCATCGACGAGATCAACATCCTGCAGGCCACCTATGAAGCGATGGTGCAGGCCGTGGCGGCGCTCGGGCAGGTCCCGCATGTGGCGCTGGTCGACGGCAACCGCGCGCCGCCGCTCTCCTGCCGTGCCGAGACAGTGATCGAAGGTGACGGCAAGTGCCTCTCCATCGCCGCAGCATCGATCATCGCAAAGGTGACGCGCGACCGCCTGATGCGCACGCTCGATTCCCACTATCCCGGCTACGGCTTCGCGTCACACAAGGGCTACGGCACCGAGACGCATCAGGTGGCGTTGCGCAAGCTCGGCCCCTGCCCCGAGCATCGCAGGAGCTTTGCACCGATCCGCGCGCTGCTTGCGGATTAACCATATTTCGGGGTTTCGATTCACGCGCTGACTCCGAGGACTCATAACACGCACAACAACAACTGATTTGTGTGTGGGTGAGTGCGATGGGCGTGATTGTGAAGCCGGATGTGAAGCTGCTGCAGAACCAGATTCTGCAGGGCGATTGCCTCACCGAGCTGAAGAAGATTCCGACGGGTTCCGTCGATCTCGTCTTCGCCGATCCGCCCTACAATCTCCAGCTCAACGGCGATCTCACCCGCCCCGACCAGAGCAAGGTCGATGCCGTTGACGATCACTGGGACAAGTTCTCGTCCTTCGCCGACTACGACAGCTTCACCAAGGCGTGGCTTGCGGAATGCCGCCGCGTGCTCAAGCCCAACGGCGCCATCTGGGTCATCGGCTCCTATCACAACATCTTCCGCGTCGGCACGGTCATGCAGGACCTGGGCTTCTGGATCCTCAACGACGTGATCTGGCGCAAGACCAACCCGATGCCGAACTTCCGCGGCCGCCGTTTCACCAATGCCCACGAGACGCTGATCTGGGCCTCGCGCGAGGAAGGCTCGAAGTACTGCTTCCACTATGATGCGATGAAGGTCTTCAACGACGACCAGCAGATGCGCTCCGACTGGACGCTGCCGCTCTGCACCGGCGGCGAGCGCCTGAAGGATGCCGCGGGCGACAAGCTCCATCCCACGCAGAAGCCCGAGGCCCTGCTCCAGCGCGTGATGCTGGCCTCCACCAATCCGGGCGACATCGTGCTTGATCCCTTCTTCGGCACCGGGACCACGGGTGCGGTCGCCAAGCAGCTTGGCCGCAACTTCATCGGCATCGAGCGCGAAGAAACTTACGCCCGCGGCGCCCGCGCCCGCATCGCAGCGACCGAGCCCCTGCCCGAGGATGCCCTCAAGACCACGACGGGCAAGCGCGCGGAACCGCGCGTGCCCTTTGGCACGCTGATCGAGCGCGGCCTCGTCAAAGTCGGCGAGACGATCTACGATCCCACCCACCGCATCGCGGCGCGCGTCCGTGTCGACGGCTCCATCGCCTGCAAGGACAATTCCGGCTCGATCCACAAGATCGGTGCCCATGTGCAGGGCGCGGAAGCCTGCAACGGCTGGACCTTCTGGCACGTGCAGCGCGGCCCCAACCTCGTGCCCATCGACATCCTGCGCCAGCAGGTGCGCGCCGAGATGGCGTCGGTGGCCTAAATCCATCATTCTGATGAGTGATTGACGAAAAACGCGGGCAGCCAGCCTGCGTTTTCCGCATTTGTCTGTGAGCCGCTTTGGCCCTATTCATGCGGGCATGTCAGACCGTCCTTCAGCCCGCACCCAAACCTCGTTCCTCTTCGATCTCGACGGCACCCTCGTCGACAGCGTCTATGACCACGTCATGGCCTGGCACCGGGCGCTGCGCGAGAAGAACATCGACGTCTCGATCTGGCGCATCCATCGCCGTATCGGCATGTCGGGTGATCTCTTCACCGCTGCCCTCTCCCGCGAGCTTGGCCACGAGATCGATGACAAGCTGCGCCAGGAACTGAGCGACCTTCACGCCCATCACTACAACACCCGCGCCACCGGCACCGTCGTGCTGCCGGGCGCGCGCGAACTGTTGAAGCATCTCAGCGACAACGAAATTCCCTGGGGCATCGCCACCTCGGGCCGCATGCGCACGGCAGGCCCGGTGCTGGAAGCCCTTGGTGTCGATCCGGCCAAGCATGTGGTGATCACCCGCGACCTCGTGCGCTACGCCAAGCCGGACCCGGACCTTTTCATCGCCTGCGCCGAGAAGCTCGGCACCAACATCGCCCATGCTTGCGTGGTCGGTGATGCGGTGTGGGACATGCTGGCGTCGCGCCGTGCCGGCGCACTTGGCATCGGGCTTCTCTCAGGCGGCTACTCGACGGGCGAACTTGAACGCGCCGGGGCATACCGCGTCTATGAAGACCCCGCAGACCTGCTCCGTCACATCGATGAAGTGGGCGGACGGCGCTAACTTATTATGCTTCGCCCAAAACATGGGCGACGATCTTGCGCATCACCGTGGGCAGTGCTTCCGCATGAAGATCACGGCGGGCGACGAATCGTGACTCCGGCAGCGTGGCGTTGTCCACCTCCGCCGCCCACACCGTCAGCTCGAGATGAAAATGCGTGAAGGTGTGCGTGACCACGCCGGGCAGCCTGCGCCATGCGGCATCAACCGGCGCCGACTTCTCTTCGTCCGGCAGCTTTGCCAGCCATTCGCTTGAGGGAATTTCCATCATGCCGCCGAGCAGGCCCTTCTCGGGCCGCCGCCGCAGCAATACCGCGCCATCGGCGCGCGTGATCCAGTAGGCATGGCCGCGCCGTGTGGGCACCGTCTTCTTCGCCGCCTTGCGCGGCAGCTCCGCCGCAATGCCGGCGATGCGCCCACGGCAATCCTCCGTCCACGGACAAATCAGGCAGTTGGGCGATTTCGGGGTGCAAAGCGTGGCACCCAGGTCCATGATTGCCTGGGCGAAGTCACCGGCGCGCTGCTCAGGCACCAGTGCCTCGGCCCGCGCGCGAATCTCGGGCTTCGACTCCGGCAACGGCTGTTCGATGGCGTAGTAGCGGGAGATCACCCGCTCCACATTGCCGTCAATCGCCGCATGGCGGAGGTCGAAGGCGATCGCAGCAATCGCCGCCGCCGTGTAGGGGCCGACGCCGGGCAGCGCCAGCAGCGCCTCATAGGACGCGGGAAAACGGCCCCCATGGCGCTCCACCACCGCCTTGGCGCAGGCGTGCAGATTGCGGGCGCGGGCATAGTAGCCAAGCCCCGCCCAGGCGCGCAGCACGTCATCGAGGTCGGCTGCCGCCAGCGCCTCCACCGTGGGCCACAGCGCGATGAACTTCCGGAAATAGTCGCGCACCGCGGCAACCGTCGTCTGCTGCAGCATCACCTCCGACAGCCAGACGAAGTATGGGTCCTGGCGCTCGCCGGAGTGGTGCCCCTTCACCCGCCAGGGCAGGTCCCGGCCATGGGAATCGTACCAGGCCAGCAGCCGCACCGCCTCAACAGACCCTTTTTCCGGCCTTCTTTTCAGCCCCTCTTCCGCCATGGTTTGCGCTATGATTCCGCTCCGGATTGACGGCATATTCTCGCACAATGGAAACCCTCGACAAACACTTCCGCACGCTCACCAAGGCCGCGTTTGAAAAGCACGGCTTCCAGAGCGCCGACCTGTTGAGCCATTGGGCGGTGATCGTGGGCGAGGACATCGCTGGGCTCTGCCTGCCCGAGCGCATCTCCTGGTCACGTCCCAAGGAGGCAGGTGCCGCCCCCGCCGGCACGCTCACCCTCAAGGCCGCCCCCGGCCGCGCCCTCGACATTCAGTACAAGGCAGAACTGGTTCGCGAGCGGATCAATGCCTATCTGGGCTATGCGGCCATCGCCAAGGTGAAGGTGGTGGCAGGGCAAGCGGCCCTGCCGTCCGCGCCGGGCAAGGCCGGAAAGTCTGCGCCGCAGACAGGTGAGAAGCCGCTGCCCGCCGCCATGGAAAGGCTCGAAGACGATGAACTAAAACAGGCGCTCGCCCGTTTAAGGGACGGAATTCTCACTGAAAAATCACGTTCTCCACAGGGGTAACAGGCGTGTGGCCTTGCCCCCCAACATCAAGTAGGAAAGCCCCTATGATCCAGATCTCCCGCCGTCTTCTGCTGGCCTCGGTTGCGACCACGGCCCTCTTCCCCGCCGTCGCCATGGCGGAGGATGCACCCGACCTGTCCAAGCTGGCCGAGCCGCCCGCCAACGGCGAAATCGCCGAAGGTTCGGCCGATGCCAAGGTGACGGTGATCGAATACGCCTCGTCAAGCTGCCCGCACTGCGCCGACTTCTTCATGAACGTCTATCCGGCGTTGAAGAAGGACTACATCGACACCGGCAAGGTGCGCTTCCTGTTCCGCGAGTTCCCGCACAACGATGCCGGCCTCGGCGGCTTCATGATCGCCCGCTGCGCCCCGCCCGACAAGTACATGGGCATCGTCGGCGCGCTGTTCAAAACCCAAGCGACTTGGCTGCCCAATCCGCTCGAGGGCCTGAAGGCCATCGCGCTGCAGGCCGGCTTCACCGAGCAGGCCTTCAACGACTGCATCAAGAACGTCGATGTGGCCCAGAAGATCCTCACCGAGCGCAAGCGCGCCGAAGGCTTCGGCGTTACCGGCATTCCGACAATCTTCATCAAGGGCGGCAGCGATGCCGGCTTCAAACGCTATGAAGGCGACCACACCATCGAAGGCCTGAAGGCCGTGATCGACCCGATGCTCGGCTGAGCGCCGGGCCGGTCTGGGGACACGTTGAAGGGAACGGGGCAATCATGAAGTTCACGCGGCTGAGGCTCACCGGCTTCAAGTCATTCGTGGAACCGACCGAACTGGTCATCGAGCCGGGTCTCACCGGCATCGTCGGCCCGAACGGCTGCGGCAAGTCCAACCTGCTGGAAGCCCTGCGCTGGGCCATGGGTGAAAACTCGTATAAGTCCATGCGCGCCTCCGGCATGGAGGACGTGATCTTCTCGGGCACCACCCAGCGCCCCGCCCGCAACATGGCGGAGGTGCTGATCACCCTGACAAACGAGGACCGCTCTGCCCCGCCCGCCTTCAACGATTCCGAAATCCTCGAGGTGAGCCGGGCCATCGTCCGCGACGATGGCTCGACCTACCGCGTCAACGGCCGTGAAGTGCGCGCCCGCGACGTGCAGCTGCTCTTCGCCGATGCCTCCACGGGCTCGCGCTCACCCGCCCTCGTGCGCCAGGGGCAGATCTCGGAGATCATCAACGCCAAGCCGCAGTCGCGCCGCCTCATCCTTGAAGAGGCTGCCGGCATCACCGGCCTGCACACCCGCCGCCACGAGGCCGAACTGAAGCTCCGCGCCGCGGAACAGAACCTCGCCCGCCTCGACGACGTGACCTCGCAGCTCGAGAGCCAGTTGAACAGCCTGAAGCGTCAGGCCCGGCAGGCGGTGAAGTACAAGCAGGTCTCGGGCGAAATCCGCAAGCTGGAAGCGGCCGGCCTGTTCGTGGCCTGGCGCGATGCCGCCGCCGACGTGGAGCGCGACACGCATCTCCTCGAAGAAGCAACCCGCATCCTCGCCGAGCACACCCGTGCCGCCTCGGAAAGCCTGCGCACCCGCGACGAGTTGGGCGACACGCTGCCGAACTTGCGCGAACAGGAAACCATACGCGCCGCCGTACTGCAGCGCCTGACGCTGGAACGCGCCACCCTCGATGACGAGGAGAAGCGTGTCGAGGCCCGCCTGCAGGAACTGAAGCAGCGCCAGTCGCAGATCCGCGCCGACGTGAGTCGCGAAGAAGGCCTGCTCGCCGATACGGACGGCGTGATCGCTCGCCTCGCCGAAGAGGCAACCGATCTCGAAGCCTCCTCCGGGGCCGATGCCGAACGCCGCGCCGAAGCGGCCCAGGCCTTGCAGGCCGCCGCCGATGCCCTGGCCCGCGCCCAGGAAGCGGCCGATGAGGCAGGCCGCAAGCTCGCCGATCTCGCCGCCCAGCGCAGCGCCATGGAGCGCAGCCTCGCCGAACAGCAGAACCGCCTCGCCCGCCTCGACAGCGAATTGCAGTCGATCGCCCAGCGCAAGTCCAACCTCATCGCGCAGCTTGGCGACGTGGGTGATGGTGCGGCCCTTGCCGCCGCCGTCGAGGCCGCCGTGACAGCAGCATCCGATGCTGAAACAGAAGCGAACGCGGCGGAGGCCTCGCTCCGCACCGCCCGCAGCAGCGAAGGCGAGAAGCGCACCGCCCACGACGAGGCCCGCCGCAAGGCCGACCAACTCTCGACCGAAATCCGTACACTGACGAATTTCCTCAAGAACGATTCCGGCGGCCTGTGGCCTTCGGTTGTCGATGCGCTCAACGTCGAGCCCGGCTATGAAACGGCACTGGCTGCGGCGCTGGGCGACGATATCGAAGCCTCCTCCGACGAAGGCGCGCCGGTGCACTGGCGCACGCTGCAACAGCTTGCCGACATTCCGCCGCTGCCGGGCGATGCCACCCCCCTCTCCAAGCATGTGCAAGCGCCCCCTGCCCTGTGGCGCAGCCTCTCGCACGTGGGCGTGGTCTCGCGCAGCGTGGGTGCCGCCGTGCAGCCGCAACTGAAGCCCGGCCAGCGTCTGGTCTCGCGCGAAGGCGATGTCTGGCGCTGGGATGGTTTCGTGGCTGGCGCGGAAGCGCCGAGTGCTGCCGCCAAGCGCCTTGCTGAACGGAACCGCCTCGTCTCGCTCGAAGCCGAGATGAAGGAGGCGCAGGGCGCCGCCGAAGCTGCCCGCAGCGAACATGAGGCCGCCCGCCTTGCGGTCGACGCCGGCGTCAAGACCGAGCGCGAGCGCCGCGAGGCGTGGCGCGCCGCGACGTCCGCCCTCGATGTCGCCCGCCGGGCGTTGCAGATGCACGAGCGCAAGCTTGCCGAACAGACGGCCCAGACCAGCGCCCTCGACGAAGCCCACCGCCGCACCGACGCCCAGCGCAGCGAAGTGGCCTCCGCCCTCGAGGCCGTGAGCGCCGAAGTGGCCGCTCTCCCCGCCCTCGACGGCCTGCAGATAGAAGCGGCAGGCCTTCGCGATACCCTCAACCGCGAGCGCACCACCTATGGCGAGGCCCGCGCCCGCCACGATGGGCTCGAACGTGAAGCCCGCATGCGCAGCGACCGCCTCAAGGCGATTGCGCAGGAAACCGAGCAGTGGCGCGCCCGCGCCGCCAAGGCCCGCGATCAGGTGGAAACGCTCTCCACCCGCCTCAGCGAAACCGAAGCCGGCCTTGCCGAAATGGCGGCCATGCCGCAGCAGCTGGCCGACCGCCGCTTCAAGCTGATGAACATGCTGAGCGAGGCCGAACGCGACCGCAAGGCCGCAGCCGATGCCCTGCAGCAAGCCGAGAACAATGTCCGCGAGGCCGACCGTGCGCTCCGCGAGGCGCAGGAACGCGCCGCCACCTCGCGCGAAGAGCATGCCCGCCTCGGTGCGCGCCTCGAAGCCTCGCGCCAGCGTCACGACCAGTGCCAGGGCCGCATCGCCGAGACGCTGAACTGCCAGCCCTCGGAGGTTCTCGCCTCCGCCGGCGTCGATCCCGAGAAGCTGCCGTCGGCCGAGGAGATCGAGAGCAAGCTTGTCTCGCTCCGCGAAGACCGCGAGCGCCTTGGCGCCGTCAACCTCCGTGCCGAGGAAGAGGCCGCTGCGGTGGCTGAGCAACTCGACAAGATGCGGACCGAGAAGGACGAACTCGTCCAGGCCATCACCAAGCTGCGCGGCGCCATCGGCTCGCTCAACAAGGAAGGCCGCCAGCGCCTGCTCGACAGCTTCGGCACCGTCAACGCCAAGTTCACCGAACTCTTCACCACGCTGTTCGGCGGCGGCGAAGCGGAACTGCAATTGATCGAGTCGGATGATCCGCTGGAAGCCGGCCTTGAGATCCTCGCCAAGCCGCCCGGCAAGAAGCCGACGACGCTCTCGCTCCTTTCGGGCGGCGAGCAGACGCTCACGGCGCTCGCCCTCATCTTCGCGGTGTTCCTCACCAACCCCTCGCCCATCTGCGTGCTGGACGAAGTCGACGCGCCGCTCGACGACCACAACGTCGAACGCTTCTGCAACCTGCTCAACGCCATGCTGCAGCGGACCGAGACGCGCTTCCTCATCATCACCCACCATCCGCTGACCATGGCCCGCATGAACCGCCTCTTCGGCGTCACCATGATGGAGCGCGGCGTCTCGCAGCTTGTCTCGGTGAACCTCGAGGAAGCAACGGAACTGGCCGAAGCAGGCTGACCCCCGTGAAGCAGGCGCTGCCCAAACCGCTGAAAAGGTCTGCGCTGCGCCTCGCCCTGGGCCGCCTCTACTACGTCAACAAGCGCCGCCTCTCGTGGTATCTCTCATCCACGCGCTTCGCCACCGAGCGGAGTCAGCAACAGCTTCCCCACATGCACATGCAGCACGGCACGCCGATGCTGCGCGAACTCTCGGGCGTCGACATGACGCTCCAGCGCAACAAGATGGCGAGCCTGAAGATCGCTGCCGCCTGCATCGACGGCGTGATCCTGAAGCCGGGCGAGACCTTTTCCTTCTGGCGCATGGTGGGCAAGCCCAGCCTGCGGCGCGGCTTCAAGGTGGGCTTCGTGCTGAAGAACGGCAAGCTTGCCGAGGACGTGGGTGGCGGCCTCTGCCAGATGACCAATCTCATCTACTGGATGACCATCCACACCGACCTCGAAGTGGTGGAGCGCTGGCGGCATGGCTTCGATGTCTTCCCCGATGCGGGCCGCACCCAGCCTTTCGCCTCGGGTGCCACCTGCGCCTACAACTACATCGACCTGCAGATCCGCAACCCCACCACCGATACCTACCAGCTCAACGTCTGGCAGAAGAACGACTGGCTGCGTGGCGCCTGGCGCTGTTCTGCGCCGCAGAAGAAGCGTTACGAAATCTTTGAAATGAATCACGAGATCAGGCCGGAGTGGTGGGGCGGCTATTCCCGTCACAACGAGTTGTGGCGGCGGGCGCGTGATGCCGTGACGGCGGCACCGCTGGGTGAGGAATTCATCACCGCCAATCACGCCATCATGATGTATGAGCCGCTGCTGCCCGCGCCTGCCCCGGAGGATGTATCCGCATGAATGTTGTGTTCGACCTCGGCATGGTGCTGATCGAGTGGGACCCGCGCCATCTCTACCGCAAGGTCTTCGATGATCCCGCGAAAATGGAGTGGTTCCTCTCCGAGGTCTGCCACGGCAACTGGAATCTCGAGCAGGATCGCGGCCGCTCCTGGCCCGACGCGATTGCCGAAGCTGTGGCCCGCCACCCCGCTCATGCGCACGAGATCGCCCTTTATCGCGAACGCTGGATGGAGATGGTGCCGGGCGCCATTGAAGGCTCGGTTGCCATTCTCGACGAACTGCATGCCCGCGGCGCGCCGCTCTATGCCATCACCAACTGGAACGGCGAAACCTTCCGCGAGACGCGCGCCCGCTTCTCGTTCCTGGACCGCTTCCGCGACATCGTCGTGTCGGGCGACGAAGGGCTGATCAAGCCGGACCGCGCCATCTTCGACCTGCTCTGCACACGGAACGGCCTCGACCCGGCGCAGTGCCTGTTCATCGACGACAGCCTGAAGAACGTGAAGGGCGCCGAGGCGGCGGGCTGGCAGGCCTGCCATTTCACGACACCGGAGATGCTTCGCCGCGAACTCGAGTCGCGCCGCCTGCTCTGATCCCCACCCTCTCCATCCTCCGTGCGACACTTTGCTGTGGCTTGCAACGACAGGGCCGGGCGTGAACGGTCAGAGGCGTTTCGCGGGCCTTTCCCGTGGGTGGCGTGAACAGGCACGGCCTACCGCGCCCGGTTTGCGTGAAGAATTGCGCTCAAACGGCCTGCCTTGCAGTCCAAATTTCATCCCTAGATTGCAACCGCCCAAGTGCGGATTGAGGCCGCAACGGCGACGGTGGACCCGCTCTACTTACGCCACAACCGAAACATGAGTTTTTCTCAAAAACCCAAACTTTCAAAGAGCTTGTGGAAGTCGTTTTACTTGCAATATTGTATAGAACAAACCAAGGATAGCAGCAGAACCGGCGCAGAATTTACGATGAGTTGGGCGCGAACTCAATCTCAAGTAGAGGTGTGACGTCAGGACTGCTGGCGGCAGAATGGACTGGCGGACTGGCGTCATCGGTATCAAGGGGGCGGACGAAGTGAGTGGACCGGACTCAAGACATCGGATGGACGGCGGTCCTGACCGTTCGCGCCGGGCCTTTCTGACGGGCGTTCAGACGGCGGGTCTGGTCGCCGTCATCGTGGCGGGTGCCATCCTGTTCTGCGCCTCGAACGTGGCCGAGATCGGCGCTGTCGTTCCCGTTCTCCCCTTTGCCCTCGCCATGGCGGTGCTGGGCTATCTCGCCCTCTTCCTGCGACAGGTCTACAGCGATCATCTCGCCGCCACCCACACCGGCAGCCGACCCGTGTTGCATGACGCGATGGCCGACATCGTGCTGGTCGTCGTTCTCACCTTCACCGCCATGAAGATCTGTTCCTACAGCTTCAACCACACCCACGATGCCCTGGAGTGGCCGGCGTCACTTCTCTATTTCTCAGTCGTGGTGCTGTGCGCCCGCCTCCTGCGCGAACGGAATGCTGGCACTTTCCAGAGCGGCGCCGCTCTTGTTTCCGCCCCGCCCGCCGATGCACATCGCGCTGCAGCCAGCGAACTCATCTATGTCGAGGCCGAGGACCACTATGTGAAGATGGTCTACAGCGACCGCGTCGAACACAAGCGCGCCCGTTTCAGCGACGTCACGGCCGATCTGGGTGACACCGGCATGCGCGTCCATAAATCCTTCTGGGTGAACCGCGCCTTCGTCACCGGCACGCGCCGCTCCGGCCGGAGACTGGTGCTGGTGCTCCGCGACGGCGTCGATATCCCGGTGGGCCGTAGCATGGAGCGGACGGTCGTGGATGCCCTGGCCAGTGGCAAAGATGGAGGCAGGGCCGGAGGCTCTTCGCCCGTTCCTGCGGCCGCCAAGGAGCGGATTCGCCCCGGTGCGGCGCCGCCCGGCCCGTGAACTCTTGCCGCAGCGCGGCATCGGCGGCAAAGCCATTGGAATTCCAACGGGTTAAAACCCGAATCCAATTCTTGACACACTTTCGCCCGCGAACTAAGGAGAGCGCGCTTTGGAAAGGCCTCTTTCCGGACGCGTTTTTCATTGCCCGGAGACTGTGACACCATGGCCAACCCGCGCAAACCGAAAGACCCCGGCAGCGAGACCGACCCGAAGCTGGGTGATCTTTCCAACCGCCTCAAGGACCTGTCCGACCGCATCGCGGCCGAGACGACCGAACAGGCGGCGGCCAGACAGCCCTCGAACCGCTACGAGAGCGCCAAGGATTATTCCAAGGGCTACCGCCTCGCCAGCGAGTTCGTGGCAGGCGTGCTGGTCGGGGGCCTTCTGGGCTACGGCATCGATTACCTGACGGGGACGCTTCCACTGTTCCTGATCATCTTTCTGCTGCTCGGCTTTGGCGCCGGCATCCTGAACATGTCGCGTGCCGCGAACAGGAGCCAGCCCACGGCGGAGGAGCTTCGCAAAATGACGCCGCCCGACAAGGCGGATGATGAAGAAGAGGACTGATCGTGGCCAACGATCCTATTCACCAGTTCCAAATCCATGACCTCACCGGGTCGTTCAATCTCGGCGGTTATGAGATCAGCTTCACCAACTCCGCCCTCTTCATGGGCGTCACGGTTGCGGTGATCACCGGCTTCCTCTGGCTCGCTTCCGGCCGCGCCGCCCTCGTTCCGGGCCGCCTGCAGTCGGTGGGCGAACTCTGGTACAGCATGATCGACAACATGGTGCACAACGTGCTGGGGCCGGACGGGAAGAAGTTCTTCCCCCTCGTCTTCTCGCTGTTCTCCTTCGTGCTCGTCGCCAACATGCTCGGCATGTTCCCCTACTTCTTCACGGTCACGAGCCACGTCATCGTCACCGCCTCGCTTGCGCTCTTCGTCGTCGGCCTCGTGGTCGTCGTCGGCATCTGGAAGCACGGTCTGGGCTGGTTCAAGCTTTTCGTGCCGCACGGCGTGCCGCTCGTCATCCTGCCCTTCATCTCGCTCATCGAAATCATTTCCTTCCTGTCGCGCCCGATCTCGCTCGGCCTGCGTCTGTTCGGCAACATGCTTGCGGGCCACATCGTGCTGAAGGTCTTCGCCGGCTTCGTCGTCAGCCTCGGTGCTGCGGGCGGCCTCGGCATTCTGGGCGCGGTTGCGCCGCTTGCCATGGCAGTTGCCCTCACCGCGCTTGAATTCCTGGTCGCGTTCCTGCAGGCCTTCGTCTTCGCCATTCTGACGTGCGTCTATCTCAACGACGCGCTTCATACCCACCACTAAAACCAATCCATCACTCAAGGAGAACTCAAAATGGATCCAGCAGCAGCAAAGCTTATCGGCGCGGGCATCGCCTGCATCGGCATGGGTGGCGCCGGTATCGGCGTGGGCCACATCTTCGGCAACTACCTGGCTGGTGCGCTCCGCAACCCCGCCGCTGCCGGTGCCCAGTTCACCAACGCGCTGATCGGCGCCGCTCTCGCTGAAGGTCTCGGCATCTTCTCGCTCGTTGTGGCGCTCCTCCTCCTCTTCGTCGCCTGATCGGCCTCAAGAGTTGAACATCTGATCCGGACCGGAGCGTGCCTCGCCTGAGGTGTTCCGGTCCATCCCACTATTCGAGGATGTGCGATGTCGCAGAGCACGACTGCAACGACGGTTGAATTCCAGGTCGCCGAGGAAACGGCGCCTGCCGCTGCCGCCGGTGGCGAAGCCCAGGGCACCACCGAGGGCACGGAAGCCAGCGGTGGCGAGCATCACGGGGTTTTCCCGCCGCTCGACACCAAGACCTATCCGTCGCAGCTTTTCTGGCTCGTGATCTTCTTCGCGGCACTCTACGTGCTGATGAGCAAGGTCATCCTGCCGCGTCTCTCCGCCATCCTGACGAAGCGCATGGCCACCATCAATGGTGACCTGGCGCGCGCCAACGCCCTCAAGAACGAAACCGAAGCGGCGGTGAAGGCCTATGAAAAGGCCCTCGCCGACGCCCGCGCCAATGCCAATGACATCGCCCGCACCACCCGCGAGGCAGTGACCAAAGACGTGGACGCCGAAAGCCACAAGCTCGACGCGGCCCTCGCCAAGAAGGTGTCGGACGCGGAAGCCAAGATCGCCGCCAGCAAGGCCAAGGCGCTCGACGCGGTGGAAGACATCGCCGCCAACTCGGCTGCCGAAATTGTTGCCGCTCTCGGCGGCGGCAAGGTCACCAAGGCCGCGGTGGCCAAGGCCATCAAGGGATAACGGACATGCTCATCACCAGCCTCGCCCCCACCCTTGCCGCCGGCCTCGCCCTCGACAACACCTTCTTCGCCTTCGTGGCGCTGGTACTATTCCTCGGTATCGTGCTGTGGGCCGGCGCCCACAAGTCGGCCGGCAAGATGCTGGACGACCGTTCGGCCCGCATCGCCGGTGAACTGAACGAGGCCCGCCGCCTCCGTGAAGAGGCCGAAGCCCTTCTCGCCGAATACAAGCAGAAGCGCCTCGACGCCGAAAAGGAAGCCGGTGAAATCGTCGCCCGCGCCAAGGCCGATGCCGCCCTCTATGCCGAGGAAGCCAAGAAGAAGCTGTCCGAAGCCATCGAGCGCCGCACCAAGCAGGCCGAAACCAAGATCGCCCAGGCTGAAGCCGCCGCCGCCAAGGACGTGCGCGCCCGTGCCGCCGATCTGGCCGTTGCCGCTGCAGCCAGCCTCCTCAAGGACGGCATGAAGGGCAAGGCCGGCGAAGGCCTCGTGAGCGAGTCCATCGCCGCGGTGAAGACCCGCCTCAACTGATTTCGCGCCCTTGGGCGCAATGAAAAACCCGGCCTCGCGGCCGGGTTTTTTGTTGGGTCATCCCCTCACACCGCTTTTTCCTGTCGTCACCCCCGCGAAGGCGGGGGCCCAGCTTTTTCTGATTGGCAAAAGCTGGATTCCGGCTCGCGCGCGACATCTCGCTCTTGCTCGATCAAGGCGCGCGTCCGGAATGACGGTGTGAGAGTGGTGCGCGTGAATGACAGCGCCAGCCAGCCTTACTCCGCCGCCTCGAGGTACTCGCTCATCGGCGGGCAGATGCACACGAGGTTGCGGTCGCCATGAACGTTGTCGACACGCGCCACCGGCGGCCAGTACTTGTCGTTGGGATACTGGCGGAGCGGGAAGAAGGCCTGCTCTTTCGAGTAGGGATGCGTCCACTCGCCGAAAAGCTCGGCGTGGGTGTGAGGCGCGTTCTTCAGCACGTTGTCCACCCGGTCGGCCTTGCCCTTCTCCACCGCGGCGATCTCGCCCGCGATGGCGATCATCGCGTCACAGAAGCGGTCAAGCTCGCGCTTACCTTCAGACTCCGTGGGCTCGATCATCAGCGTATCGACGACCGGGAACGACATGGTGGGGGCATGGAAGCCATAGTCCACCAGACGCTTCGCCACGTCCTCCACGCTGAGGCCGGTGCGCTCCTTGAGGTCACGGAGGTCGAGGATGCACTCGTGCGCCACGAAGCCGCCCGGGCCCGTGTAGAGCACCGGGAAATGCGGCTTGAGGCGGGCCGCGATGTAGTTGGCGTTGAGAATGGCCATGGCGGTTGCCTTGGCCAGCCCCTCGCCGCCCATCATGGCGATGTACATCCACGAGATCGGCAGGATCGAAGCCGAGCCCCAGGGACCGGACGAAACGGCACCGAGATGGCCCTCCTTGCCCGCCGCGGGGTTGACGCCATCGACCACCGTGTGCCCCGGCAGGAAGGGCGCCAGATGCGCCTTGACGCCGATGGGGCCCATGCCCGGCCCGCCGCCGCCGTGCGGGATGCAGAAGGTCTTGTGCAGGTTCATGTGGCAGACATCCGCCCCCAGCTCGGCCGGGCGCATCAGCCCAACCTGCGCATTGAGGTTGGCGCCATCCAGATAGACCTGCCCGCCATGGGCATGGATGATCGCGCAGATGTCGATGATCGCCTCCTCGAACACGCCATGCGTCGAGGGATAGGTGATCATCAGGGCCGCCAGCCGCGAGGAATACTGCTGCGCCTTGGCCTCGAGGTCCTTCACGTCGACGTTGCCCTGCGCGTCACAGGCCACCGCGACGATCTGGAGCCCCGCCATCGCCGCAGAGGCCGGATTGGTGCCGTGCGCCGAGACCGGGATCAGGCAGATGTCACGCTCATGGTTGCCCCAGGATTCGTGATAGCGCTTGATCGCCAGCAGGCCCGCGTATTCGCCCTGCGAACCCGCGTTGGGCTGCAGCGAGATGGCATCGAAGCCGGTGATCTCGGCCAGCATCTCCTCAAGCTCTTCGAAGAGCTGCTGATAGCCCTGCGTCTGCTCCAGCGGTGCGAAGGGATGCAGCATGGCGAATTCGCGCCATGTCACCGGGATCATCTCGCTCGTGGCATTGAGCTTCATGGTGCAGGAGCCGAGCGGGATCATCGCCTGGTCGAGCGCCAGATCCTTGCACTGCAGGTGGCGGAGATAGCGCAGCATCTCGGTTTCCGAGTGATACATCGAGAACACGGGATGCGTGAGGAAGGTGCTCTTCCGCTGCAGGGCCGGCGGAATGACCTCCCCGATCTTGCTGTCGATCGCGTCCACATCGATCACCCGCTCCGCATCCGACTTGAACACCGAGAGCAGCTTCATCAGCTCCTGGCGGCGCGTCGTCTGGTCGAAGGAGATGCCGAGGTGGTTGGCATCGACGAAGCGCAGGTTGATGCGCTTCTCCTTGGCCTTGGCCCACAGCATGTGGGCGCGGCCCGGCACGTGCAGGGTCACCGTATCGAAGTACGACTTGGTGGCCACCTCGAAGCCCCACGACGTGACCGCCGCCGCGAAGACCTCGGCAAAGCGGTGGGTGCGTTCCGCGGTTTTGCGGATGCCCTTGGGCCCGTTGTAGACGGCGAACATCGAGGCGATCACCGCCAACAGAACCTGCGCGGTGCAGATGTTGCTGGTCGCCTTCTCGCGCCGGATGTGCTGCTCGCGGGTCTGAAGCGCCATGCGGAGCGCCCGGTTGCCCTTGGCATCGACCGAAACGCCGATGAGGCGGCCCGGCATGGTGCGCTTGTATTCGTCGCGCGTGGCGAAGAAGGCCGCGTGCGGCCCGCCGAAGCCCATGGGCACGCCGAAGCGCTGCGACGAGCCGATGGCGATGTCCGCCCCCATTTCACTTGGCGTCTTGAGAAGCGCCAGCGCGAGAAGATCGGTCGTGACGATGGCCAGTGCGCCGGCGCCATGCAACGCCGAAATCACGCCCGTGAAATCGCGCACCTCACCCGAGGAACCGGGATAGGAGAGCAGCGCGCCGAAGACTTCGGCGGCCCGCAGGTCCTTCAGCGGATCGCCGATCACCAGCGTATAGCCGAAGCCCTTGGCGCGGGTTTCCATGACGCCGATCGTCTGCGGATGGGTGTCGGCATCGACGAAGAAGGCGGTCGATGGCGACTTCGCCACACGCTTCGCCATGGTCATGGCTTCCGCCGCCGCCGTGCCCTCATCAAGAAGCGAGGCATTGGCGATGGGAAGGCCCGTCATGTCGACGATCATCTGCTGGTAGTTCAGCAGCGCCTCAAGGCGGCCCTGGCTCACTTCCGCCTGATAAGGCGTGTAGGCGGTATACCAGCCCGGGTTCTCCAGGATGTTGCGCAGGATCACCTTGGGCGTGATGGTGCCGTAGTAGCCCATGCCGATCATCGAGGTGAAGACCTCGTTGCGGCTGGCGGCCTCGCGCAGATAGGAGAGCGCGGTGCGCTCCGGCATCGGCTTGGCAAGGTCGAGGGGGCGCTTGGCGCGGATCTTGCGCGGCACCACCTTGTCGATGAAGTCGTCGAGGGTGCTGGCCCCCACCGTCTTCAGCATGGCTGCGGTTTCCGCCTCATCGGGGCCGATGTGGCGGCGAATGAAATTGGCGCCGGGCTCGAGGTCCTTCAGCGCAATACGCTTGTCCATGATTGCTGCCTCACTTGCCCACAAACTTGTCGTAGGCGGCGCGGTCCATCATGCCGTCGAGCTGGGCGGGATTGGCGATCTTGATCTTCATGAACCAGGCGCCGCCTTCCGGGTCGCTGTTGACCAGCGAGGGCTCGTCGGCAATCGACTTGTTCACTTCGACGATCTCGCCGTCGATGGGCGCATAGACTTCGCTTGCGGCCTTCACGCTTTCGACGACGGCGGCTTCCTTGCCCTTCTCCACCGTCTTGCCGATGGCGGGAAGATCAACGAACACCACGTCGCCCAGCTGTTCTGCGGCGTGGGTGGTGATGCCGACGGTGGCAACGCCACCCGAAACCGTGATCCATTCGTGTTCTTCGGTAAACTTGACGCTCATGGTGAACTCCTTCAGCGCTTGAAACGGTTGGGAACAAAGGGAAGCTTGACGACGCTGGCGGGGATGGCCTTGTCCCGCACAACGAGGAAGAGAGGCGTGCCGGCGGCAGAATGGGCCTTGTCGACATAACCCATGGCAACAGGCCCGTTGACCGTGGGGCCGAAGCCGCCGGAGGTGACCTTGCCGATCTCGCGGCCCGCAGCATTCTGGATGATGCTGCCCTCGCGGGCAGGCAAACGCCCGTCCGGCTTGATGCCGACACGCACGCGCTTCAGGCCCGAGGTCAGCTCATTCTTGATGCGGGTGTGGCCGGGGAAACCGCCCTCCTCCCGCCGCCGCTTGGCAATGGACCAGGTGAGGCCCGCTTCGATGGGCGACGTTGTCGTGTCGATGTCGTGGCCATAGAGGCAAAGCCCGCCTTCGAGTCGAAGCGAGTCGCGCGCGCCAAGGCCGATGGGCTTGACGCGTTCATCGGCAAGAAGCGTGGTCCACAGCTTCACCACGTCCCCCGCATCGAGCGAGAGTTCGAAGCCGTCCTCGCCCGTGTAGCCCGAGCGCGAGACATGCACGCCCTTGATCCCGGCGAGGTCGAGCAGCTGGTAGGACATGAAAGCGATATCCCGCACCGCCGGACTGAGGGAGGCGAGCACAGCCTCCGCCTCCGGCCCCTGAAGGGCCAGCAGCGCCTTGTGGTCGAGCCTCGTGAGCGTGATGCCCACTGGCAGCCGCCCCGCGATGTGGGCGAAGTCAGCTTCCTTGCAGGCGGCGTTCACGACCACATAGAGCTCGCCCGGCTTCACCGAGCGGGTGATCATGAGGTCATCGAGGATACCGCCGTCGTCGGCCAGCAGCTGCGAGTAGCGCTGCTGCTGCGGGGCGAGGCCGAGGATGTCGGCCGGCACCAGGCTTTCCATGGCCGCGGCCACCTGCTCGAAGCTGCTGCCCGTGATGAGGCACTGCCCCATGTGGGAGACATCGAACAGGCCCGCATGGTCGCGGGTCCAAGTATGTTCCGTGAGAATACCTGTGGGGTACTGGACCGGCATTTCGTAGCCGGCGAAGGGCACCATTCGGGCCTTCAGCGCAACATGCGCTTCATAGAGCGGTGTGCGCAGGGTCTTTTCGGTCAAGTCAGTCACTCCTGAACATGAGCTGCCCGGCAAGCCGGATGGCAAGCCGCGCCCCCTCTGTCAGGAACCTGAGAGTTTTCGCCTTCCCGTCACTCCGGCACGGGCTGGCTTTCTCCTTCGGTGAGCGATGCCGTGGGCACCCCTGCTCTCCAGAGTTTTGCTCTCCTCTGCGCGGTCCTTCTGCCTGAGAGTTTCCGGGGCGGTTGCTCCTTCGGCGCCGGGGTTCGGAGGCCCCGGTCTCTCCCGCGCGGGGGAGTCGTGGCCGGAGACTAGGCCTGCCCATTCGAAAGTCAAGTTGCCTCCGGAAACGCAAAACGCGCCCTGCCGGGTGGCGGGGCGCGCTCTGTTCGGACCACGCGCGATTGCGGGTCCTGGTAGCTCGTGAGGCCTCAGAAGCTGAAGCGGAGGCCCATGGTGACCTGGTGTTCCTTGCTGTCCGGACCCGAGATCATGATGTCGCGGAACCGGTAACCGGCGTCGAGGGCCAGGTTGTTGGTGAGGCTGACGGACACACCGGCGGCTGCGCCGACGGCGAGGCCGCTGTCATCCACCGCACCACCGGAACCGTCGACCCAGCCATAGCCGGCACCCACGCCCACATAAGGCGTGAACATGCTGCTGTTGGCCCAATCGAAGTAGAGGTTGCCGAGAACGGCGGTCGTCGAAATTTCAGCACCGGGGGCAACCTTGTAGTCGCCGCTCCAGTCGGCCGTCACGTCAGCACGGACGTTATCAGAGAAGCGATAGCCGATGCCGCCGCCCGCGACGAAATTGCTGTCGTCATCGCCCCCGCTCCAGTTCAGGAAGGACCAGCCTGCGTCAGCGCGCAGGTAAAGGCCCATCATGGCGGGATCGGCAGCCGGCACGCTCAGGTCGGCGGCCTTGGCGCTCATTGCAACCGGGGCAAGCATCACGCCTGCCAGCAACATTGTCTTGATGATCTTGTTCATAACAACACCTCACTCAGATCAGTCATTCGATGGTCGCAAGATGGCGTTTGAACCCGGCGCCGGTCAGGCCGAAAAAGGGCGCCAATGTGACACTCACGATTTGTGACATCTGGGCCACACGAATTCGTTCAAATCCTGCGCAATTTGTTACCGGGAATTAAGGTTAACGGCGCACATCACCATCATGCCCTATCGCATCACACTCTTTGACTGGTTCCTGCTCGCGATTCTCGTCGTGTGCTGGGGCACGTCGTTCGCGATGAGCAAGATCGCGCTCGCCCATGTCACGCCCGAGTGGATTGCAGCGACACGACTCGTGGTTGGTGCCGTGGTGCTGCTCGCCATCGCCTTTGCGCAAGGTGAAACGCCACCGCTCAACCGCACGTTCGTGAAGCAGTATCTTTGGCTCGGATTGATCGGCAACGCCGCGCCGTTCTTCCTTATCACCTGGGGCATGCAGTCGATCTCGAGCGGCGTTGCCGGCCTGCTGATGGGAACGATCCCGCTCATCATCGTCATCATGGCGCACTTCACGCTGCCGGGCGAACGCATCACCTTCTGGCGCGCTGTCGGTTTCATCCTCGGCTTCACCGGCATCGTCGTGCTCATGGGGCCGGAGAACTTGATGAACCTCAAGGCGCACGGCCACGAGCTGGTCGGCGAACTCGTCGTGGTGGTGGGCTGTCTCATGTATGGCGTGAACGCCATCAGCGTGAAGAAATTCAATCTGCCGGGCACGACCGCGGTCTCGGGCGGCGTGCTTGCGGTGGGTGCCGTGCTGGCAACGCTCGCGGCCCTTGTGCAATCACCCTTCCACGTGCTGGAAGCGCCATCCTCTGCCCTCCTCGCCATGGTGGGTCTTGGCCTCTTTCCCACAGGGCTTGCAACCGTGGTCTGGTTCAAGGCGGTGGAGCGCACCAGTCCCACCTTCACCACCATGTCGAATTATCTCGTGCCGGTTTTCGCGCTTTCCTTCGGCGCGGCCTTCCTCGGCGAGCACATCGGCTGGAACGTGCTGGTCTCGCTTCTCCTCGTGCTTGCCGGTATATTCGTGAGCCGTTTTGCTCCCCGGAAGGCTCCGCAATGAAGCACGCGCTGCTCCTCGTCCCTGCCCTGCTCTTCGCCAATGCAGCCGCCGCTGCGGAGTGCGATTTCATCCGGGCCGAGACGATCCTCGCCCAGCCGATGGAGGAAGGCACCGCCCCCGATCAGGAGTTCGAGGTGTTGGAGCAGCAGAGCGCCGAAGGCGGCTTCTGGTCGGTGATGAACGGCACCGACGGCAAACCCCAACTCATCAGCCGCAAGGATATGGGCGAGACGGGCCGCAGCGAACTCGATCTCGCGGTGGAACAGGGCGGCACCTATGTCATCCGTCAGCGGACGGTGCACTACGCCGGACCCATTGGCACCCAGGGCAGCCTCGGCATCCGCGAGGAGGCAAGCTACTTCCGCTTCTGTGACAGGCGTCTCCACTGGCCTCCGGACATTCCCCGCGACGAGACATACGACAAGGCCGCACGCGCCGCCGCAGCCCAGTTCTTCTCGGCGCCCGAAGTGGCGAAAACGCTGATTGCAGCCGGCCTCAAGCCGCCGCTTTGGAAATGACCCCACAAAGGTCGTCGACGATCGTCGCCACCAGCTTGCCGTCGTCGCCTTCGGCCATCACCCGGATCAGCGGCTCCGTGCCCGAGGGCCGGATAACCAGACGGCCCTGATTGCCGAGGCGCGCTTCCGCATCACGAATGGCGCTCTTCACCTGGCTGTCGTCCAGCGGGCTTCCGCCCTTGAACTTCACGTTCTTCAGGATCTGCGGCAGCGGCGTGAAGAGATTGCACACCTCGCTCACCGGCTTGCCGCTGCCCACCACCTCTGCCAGCACCTGCAGGGCAGCAAGAAGGCCGTCACCCGTCGTGGCGTAGTCGGAGAGAACGATGTGGCCGGACTGTTCGCCGCCCACGTTGAAACCGTGGGCGCGCATGTGCTCCACCACGTAGCGGTCGCCCACCTTGGTGCGGGCCAGCGTCAGCTTCTGCGAGTCGAGATAACGTTCGAGCCCGAGGTTCGACATGATGGTGGCCACCAGCCCGCCGCCCTTCAGCATGCCGCGCTGGGCCCAGCTCGTCGCAACGAGCGCCATGATCTGGTCGCCGTCGATCACCCTGCCCTTTTCATCGGCGATGATCACGCGGTCGGCATCACCGTCCAGCGCAATGCCGATGTCGGCGCGCAGTTCGCGGACCTTCTCGCACATCACCTCGGGATGGGTGGAGCCGCACTTCTCGTTGATGTTGGTACCGTTCGGGTCATTGCCGATCTCGATGATCTCGGCGCCCAGTTCCCACAGCGCTGTGGGCGCGGTCTTGTAGGCAGCGCCATTCGCCGTATCGATGACGATGCGCATGCCGCTCAGGTTGCCTTCACCCGGATAGGTGCGCTTGGCGAATTCGATGTAGCGGGCGCCTGCATCCTCGATGCGCTTGGCGCGGCCGATCTCGGAAGGGCCTGCGAGCGTTACCTTGCCCGGATTGTCGATCAGGTCCTCGATCTTCAGTTCCTGGTCGTCCGAGAGCTTGTAGCCATCGGGGCCGAAGATCTTGATGCCGTTGTCGGCGAAGGGGTTGTGCGAGGCGGAGATCATGACGCCCAGGTCGGCGCGCATGGAGCGCGTCAGCATGGCAACCGCCGGCGTGGGCACCGGGCCGAGCAGGAACACGTCCATGCCGGAGGCGAGAAGCCCTGCGGTCAGCGCCTGCTCGATCATGTAGCCCGACAGGCGCGTGTCCTTGCCGATCACCACGCGGTGGCGGTGGCCGCCCTTGCGGTAGATCTGGCCCACGGCCATGCCGATCTTCATCACCACGTCAGCCGACATGGAGCCGGCATTCGCCCGCCCGCGCACACCGTCCGTGCCGAAATACTTGCGTGTCATCGCGTTCCCCAGATGAACCGTCCTCTTAGCAACACAAGTTTAACGCATCGTGCGAGCAAGTGGAATCCACTTGCGAAGCGAAAGATGCGCCAAAACAAATATCTGGCGCAACTTTCCTCTCTCAAATCGTTCCGATTTGATCGTCCGTTGCGCTAGATGTCCGCTGAATCGGGGTGAATTGCGGCGGAGAACACCGCCAACGCTTCCCGGGTCGCGCGGACATCGTGGACCCGGAGGATATGCGCCCCCGCCATGGCCGATTGCAAGGCGCCGCCGACGGAACCGTAAACGCGGTTACCGGCTGTCTTTTCGCCGGTGAGCGCCCCCACGAAGCCCTTGCGGGAGAGCCCCATCATCACCGGCAGGCCGAGCCCGTGGAAGATGGTGAATCCGGCCAGCAGGTCGAGGTTCTGGCGGAAGGTCTTGCCAAAGCCGATGCCGGGATCGATCACGATCGCAGCCCGGGGAATGCCTGCGGCCTCCGCCCGCGCCACACGCTCCTCAAGCCCGTCGTAGACGTCGAGCAGCACGTCATCGTACTTCGGCTGGAGCTGCATGGTCTTGGGCTCGCCCTGGGCATGCATCAGCACCACCGGGCAGCGGGCCTCCTTCACGACGATGGCGCTCTTGGGGTCATGCCCCAGCGCCGAGACGTCATTGACGATGCGGGCCCCCGCCGCCAGTGCCCTGACCATGATGCCGGACTTCCGCGTGTCGATGGAGACGATGTGCTTCTGCGCCAGCGCCTCGATCACCGGAATCACCCGCGCCAGTTCCTCCTCGTCGGGAACGGTGTCGGAGCCGGGCCGTGTCGATTCACCGCCCACGTCGAGAATGGCCGCCCCCTCGCCTGCCAGCTGTTCGCCATGGGAAATGGCGGCCGCGGAGGACGTCAGCTTGCCGCCATCGGAGAAGCTGTCCGGCGTCACGTTGACGATGCCCATGATGCAGGGCTGCGCGAGGTCGATGCCGGCGAAGTCCGGCCGCTTCTCTGAAAGGCGCGTCAGTGCGGCGGAATCATCCACGCCGCTGATCCGCTGCATGTCACGTTCGACCACACCCCTGTCGCGAGTGATCACATCCACATGGGTGAAGCCCACATGGGCCATGCCGGCAAGCGGCAGCGCATCGCCATCGCGCACCATGCGCGCCACATCGGCGCCGAACACAAGCCCGGTCGGGCGGTAGTAGGTCTTCATGTCTTCTCCGGAAGCTCTCGTGCCAGCCCGATATAGCAGACCCCGGCGTGCTTGCGCAGGCCGGGGTCCAATTCATTTCGTCACCGGATGTCCGGTGTCCTGCGCCGTATCAGCCCTGGGGCTGCGGCTCCGGCTCGAGGCCGCCGCGGCCACCACGCTTTGCGCCGGCGCGCGGCACGCTGGTGCCGCCCTTTTCCGAACGCTTCGCCGGCTTGTCGTCACGGTCGATCGACTCGCCCTTGAGCACGCGGGCCACTTCGTCACCCGAAAGGGTTTCGTATTCGAGCAAGGCCCTGGCGAGAACGTGAAGGTCTTCACGCTTCTTCTTGAGGATGCTCTTGGCCTGGGCTTCGCCCTCGTGGATCAGGCGGCGCACTTCGTCGTCGATGATCTGCGCGGTGCCTTCCGAGACATTCTTGCTCTGGGTCACGCTGTGGCCGAGGAACACTTCCTGCTCGTTGGCGGAATAGCGCACACGGCCAAGCTTTTCCGACATGCCCCATTCGGTGATCATGGCGCGGGCCAGCTGGGTCGCCATCTGGATGTCGCCCATGGCGCCGTTGGTCACGTTCTTGTCGCCGCCGAGGATGAGCTCGGCTTCACGGCCACCGAAGAGCACCGCAAGGCGCGCCTCGCACCATTCGCGGGTGCGGCTGTGGCGGTCACCTTCCGGCAGGTTCATGGTCACGCCCAGCGCACGGCCGCGCGGGATGATCGTCACCTTGTGCAGCGGATCATACTTCACGTTGAGGCCGACGATGGCGTGGCCCGCTTCATGATAGGCAGTGTTGCGGCGTTCGTCGTCGCTCATCACCATGGACTTGCGCTCGGCGCCCATCATCACCTTGTCTTTGGCGTCTTCGAACTCGTGCTGGGTGATCATGCGCTTGTTGCGGCGGGCGGCGAGAAGCGCTGCCTCGTTGCAGAGATTGGCAAGATCGGCGCCCGAGAAGCCGGGCGTACCACGGGCGAGCGTCTTCGGATCGATGTCCGGCGCCAGCGGCTTGTCCTTCATGTGGACCTTGAGGATCTGCTCGCGGCCCTTCACGTCCGGATTGCCGACAGTGATCTGGCGGTCGAAACGGCCAGGGCGCAGCAGCGCAGGATCGAGCACGTCAGGACGGTTGGTGGCAGCGATGATGATCACGCCTTCATTGGCTTCGAAGCCGTCCATTTCGACAAGGAGCTGGTTCAGCGTCTGCTCGCGCTCGTCGTTGCCGCCGCCGAGGCCGGCGCCGCGATGACGGCCCACGGCGTCGATTTCGTCGATGAAGACGATGCACGGGGCATTCTTCTTCGCCTGTTCGAACATGTCGCGCACGCGGCTGGCACCGACGCCCACGAACATTTCAACGAAGTCGGAGCCCGAGATGGTGAAGAACGGAACGTTGGCTTCGCCGGCGATGGCGCGGGCAAGAAGCGTCTTGCCGGTGCCGGGCGGGCCCACGAGCAGCGCGCCGCGCGGAATTTTGCCGCCCAGCCGCTGGAACTTGTGCGGGTCCTTGAGGAAGTCGACGATCTCGACGACGTCGTCCTTGGCTTCATCGACGCCGGCCACGTCAGCGAAGGTCACGCGGCCCTGCTTCTCGGTGAGAAGCTTGGCCCTGCTCTTGCCGAAGCCCATGGCCTTGCCGGAGCCCGCCTGCATCTGGCGGATGAAGAACACCCACACGCCGACGATCAGCAGCATGGGCAGCCAATAGATGAGCGCGTTGGAGAGGAACGAGTCGGACTGCGGCGGACGGAACTCCGCGGCGACATTCTTTTCGCGGATCGTCTTGAGGAAGTCCTCGGAGACAGGCGCGTAAGTGGTGAGCGTACGGCCATCGGCCGTCTTCGCCACCACGTCACCGTTCATCGAAGCGGTGATGCTGCTGATCTCGCCATTGTTGATCTTGGAGAGAAAATCCGAGTAGCTGATTTCGCTGCTGTTGGCCCGCATGCTCTGGCCCTGGAAAAGGCTGAACAGCGCGAACAGGAGCAGTGCGATCACGATCCAAACGGCGAAACTGCGGAACTGGTTCACGTCGATCCTCAATTCTGGAGGCCGGCTGAGGCGGGCCTCCGAAATCCATCCCAAAAACTGAAGCCTAACATAGGTCCGGCATTTCCAGAATCCAAGCTCGGCAACACTGTAAATACGAGACTAAAGGCAAAATCGTTCACCAAGCTGGACGGCAAACCCCGGTTCCCGGTCAAAATGAGGGAAAACCAGCCGCCCTGCGGCATTTTCAAGCACGGGCAAAGCCTCCCGGATGAAGGCAGGAAGGCCTTCGGATGCAGGATGGCGGGACGCCCCGGCGGGACGCACGGCGTAGCCTTCCGGGGCTGCAATGCGGAAGCGCCCGTCCCAGAGCAGGCCGTCCGATGGAACGGGCTGAGGGCGGACGGCGATTCGTCCCGGTTCGCGGCCAACGATAACAACGGCTTTGCGGGCAGCGATCAAAGCGCCCCCCAGGCTGCGGCGAAAGCCTGAACCAGCTTCAAGGGCCTCTGCGAGGCGGGCCAGCTCCGCCCGCTCCGGTCGGCCACCACCACAGGCCGCAACGATGTGGGCAAGCACCTGCACCCTCACTTCCCGCCCGGCCGCGGCAAGCGCTGCTCGCGGAAATGTGATCCAGCCCTCGGCATGAACGGTGGCGTTGCGGGCGAGCCACTCCGCTGCCGCAGATCGGTCCGCCAGCGTCTGCACCCGCGCCGCCTCCGCTTCCCGGCCCAGCGCGGCAATGTCGATGCTGCGCAATTGGCGGCGGATGCGCACGCGCTCGAAGCGTTCGTTCTCGTTGCTGGGGTCGTCGAGCCAGCCGTGGCCTTCGCGCTTCAGCGTGGCGCGCAGGGTGCAGCGTGTGACCGACAGCAGCGGCCGCATCACGCGCACGCCGTTCCATTCCGTTTCGGGCCAGATGCCGGCAAGGCTCGCAGCACTTGCGGTGCGCTGCTTCCGCATCATTACCGTTTCGGCCTGATCGTTGAGCGTGTGGGCGGTCAGAAGCAGCGGCACACCGTTGCTTCGGCACCATGCGGTCATCAAGTCATAGCGGGCGCTGCGGGCCTTCGCCTGAATGCCGCGCGCGGGCTTCTCGCCAATCCACGTGAGAATGTGATGCGGAACCGCAAGGGCCGCACACCAGCGCGCCACCTGCTCCGCTTCGGTGCGCGATCCCTCGCGCAAGCCATGATCGACGGTGAGCGCCGTGACGCGCTTGCCCGGAAGTGCTGCCGCCATGCACAGCAAGGCCATGGAGTCGGAGCCACCCGAGACGGCGACGGCAAAGGCCGTCTCGTCCTTCAGGGCAGCAGCCAGCGAAAGCTGCGCGGTGTCAGCAGGCGTGAGTGTGTGCGGGGCTTCAGCAGCCAGCACGCTTGTATTCGGCGTCGGCGCGCTTCTTCGCTTCAACGGCGCGCGGGAACTCGGTGCCGACCGAGTTGAAGGCGGCACAGGCCTGTTCCTTCTGGCCCATCTTGTTGAGCGACATGCCGAGCTTCAGCAGGCTGTCAGGCGCGCGGCGGCTCTTGGGATAGGTCTTGTAGGCCTGCAGGAAGTTCTGCGCGGCCTGACGGGAATCGCCCTGCACGTAGAAGGTTTCGCCCAGCCAATACTGGGCACTGCCGGCCAGCGAATGGTCCGGATACTTGGCCAGGAAGCTGCGGAAGCCCGCTTCCGCTTCGCCGAACTGGCGGCGCAGCAGCGCTTCATTGGCGGTCTTGTAGAGTTCGTCAGGGCTCTCGGGCGCCTGCAGCGACACCTGCTCGATGCTGTCCTGCTGCTGAACGCCATCCTGCTGCACGGGCTGGCCTGCCTGAGCGGTCTGACCCGGTTCAGCCGCCTGACCGCCCTGGTCGGCCTGGGTTCCGTCGCCATTCTCGGGCACCAGCACCTGACCGGCAAAGGTGCCGTCGGTCGCCTCGGTTCCGGCTTTCTTGAAAGGCACCTGGCCGGGGTTCGTTTGCACCGTGCTCGTGCCATCCGAGCCAATGATCTGGGCGTTCTGCTGCTGCGGCGGCGAATCCTGGATCACCTCGATCCCGTCCGCCGACTGCTGCGCAGGCTGCGGCGGCGGAGCGGTGGCGATCTTCTTCTGCACCGGCATCTGGCCGGCAGGCGGCATCACCGCCCCGGCATTGCCCTGCTTCTGGCCAAGCTGCTGCTGCAGCTGGTTCACGGTAAAGGTCAGTTCCTCCACCTGCCCGGTGAGCTGGCGGATGCGCTCTTCCATCTGGAAGATGCGGGTGGCGATATCCTGGGCCGAGGCCGGCGCGGACGCCGGCAGAGCTGCCGACGCGAGGAGCGCGGCGACGAAGAGGCTGCGTTTCAGCATGTCAAAACCTGACGATGGAATGCGTTGTTGACTCACTCTTACGCCCAAAGACGGAAAAATTGAGGCTTTCGCCTCCTGACCGCAATTCGTTAGTTCGTACCGCCGGTGATCACGGTGACGGCGCGGCGGTTCTGCGACCAACATTCCTCAGCATCACACAGCGCCGCAGGGCGCTCCTTGCCATAGGCGATGGACGAGATGCGGCTGCCCGGCACACCCTGCTGGATCAGGAAGTTGCGGGCTGCGGTGGCGCGGCGGGCCGAAAGCGAAATATTGTATTCGCGGGTGCCGCGCTCGTCGGCGTGGCCTTCAACCTGAACGGTGACGTTCGGATACTGCAGCAGCCAGGCGGCCTGCTTGGAGAGCGTGTCCTGTGCCTCAGGGGTCAGGGTCACGGTGTCGACGATGAAGAAGACGCGGTCGCCCACATTGGTGGTGAAGTCAGCCTTGGAGCCGGGAGGCACCTGGCCCATGCCGGCGCCGCCGCCGGGTCCGGCCTCGAGGTCCGGTGTGTTCTTCTTCGAGCATGCAGCCAGCGCCAGAAAACAGGCGATCAGGGCTACAGCTTTGAAACCGGCCGATCGGTTCATCATCAATCCCACTCCTAATAGGTCCCGTCCGAGAGCCGTCCCTGGGCCCCGAAGTCTGGGTCTGTGCTCCGCCGGGCCAGCGGGGTCATACCGAACCGCCCTTTGCAGCAGGCCATTGCGCAAATTGCCACCGCACGCAAGTGTGGTGGCAACAGAGTTAACAAATTGTCGCAGGGCAAAAAACGCGCCCTCCCGGCGAAACGTCAGCTCGTCCGGGCGCCGCCGGTGATAACCGTCACAGCACGGCGATTTTGTGACCAACATTCCTCCGCGTCACACAGCGCTGCCGGGCGTTCCTTGCCGTAGGCGATGGACGAGATACGACGGCTAGCAATGCCTTCGTTTATGAGGAAATTACGTACCGCCGTCGCTCTGCGGGCCGAAAGCGACAGGTTGTATTCGCGGGTGCCGCGCTCGTCGGCATGGCCTTCGATCTGGATCTGCACATCAGGGTACTGGGACAGCCAGTTGGCCTGCTTGCGCAGCGTATCCTGCCCCTCGGCCGTCAGGGTCACCTGGTCCATCTGGAAGAACACCCGGTCACCGACCGCGGTCTGGAATTCCTGGACCGAACCCGGAGCAGCCGCACCGGCGGCCAGATCACCGCCCGCGCCGCCATTCAGGCCGGCATTCAGGCTGTTGGGGTTCTTCTTGGAGCACGCCGCCAGGGAAATGGCGCAGGTCAGCGCCAGGGCAATCCGGAAACCGGTCATTTTGGAAGTCATCATCATACGCAAGTCCACCTGGTTCGAGAGGGCCCCCCGGCCCCAAATCGTCTTGAACCCTGATATGAATTGATAACCTGAAGAACGCCTTACCGAACGTGGTTAACGGCGGATTTTGCGCTCAGTTGAGCTTGGGCGACCAGGCCGGATCGGAGGAGAACTCCGGTGTCGGCACCTGTTGCTCGTTGTAGCCGGTTACATCCACCGAGAAGAGATGCGGCCCGCCGCTCTCGCCGCCCGACTCGCGGAAGAACATGATCACGCGGCTGTTCGGCGCCCAGGTCGGACCCTCGTTGTGGAAGCCTTCGGTGAGGATGCGCTCGCCCGAACCATCCGGCTTCATCACGCCGATGGCGAACTTGCCGTTGGCGTTCTTGGTGAAGGCGATCCACTTGCCGTCCGGCGACCAGACCGGCGTCGAATAGCGGCCCTTCCCGAAGGTGATGCGCTGGGCTTCGCCGCCGCCTGCGCTCATGACGTAGATCTGCTGGTTGCCGCCGCGATCGGACTCGAAGGCGATCGAGGAACCGTCGGGCGAATAGCACGGCGCGGTGTTGATGGCGGCCACGTTGGTGATCTGCTGCAACTGCCGCGACTGCAGGTTCATCTCGAAGAGGTTGGAGTTCACGCCATCGTCCGACTGCAGCGACATGATGACGCGCACGCCATCGGGCGAGAAGCGTGGCGCGAAGCTCATGTTGGGGAAATCGCCGACGATTTCCTTCTGGTTGGTGTCGATGTTGTAGATGTAGACGCGAGGTTCGCCGGTGCCGAAGGAGAGGAAGGTCACTTCGTTGGCAGTAGGCGAGAAGCGCGGCGTCAGCAGCAGGTCGCCCTGCACCGGAAGTTCGCGGGCGTTGAAGCCGTCCTGGTCCATGATGGCGAGCTTCTTGATGCGCGCCGACTTCGGCCCCGATTCATCGATGTAGACGATGCGGGTGTCGAAATAGCCATCGAAGCCGGTGAGCGCCTCGTAGATCTGGTCGGAGATGCGGTGCGCGAGGCGGCGCGACAGCTTGGGGCCTGCCGCGAGAGACTGGCTGGCCAGCAACTGGCCCGAGTTCACGTCATAGAGCTTGAAGGAGACGCGAAGCTTGCCGCCATCCATGTAGGCCTGGCCGGTGACCAGCGCCTGGGCCTGCACCTGCCGCCACGAGGCCATGTTGGGCTGGGCCTCGAAATCGCTGATGCGCTCGATGAAGCTGTCCGGCGGCAGCGGGCTGAAATAGCCGGAGCGGCCGAGATTGTTGGCGATGACGCCGGCCACTTCGGCCGAAACATCTTCGGAGCCCGAGCCCGCGAGAAAGGGTGCAATGGCGATAGGCAGCGGATTGATCTTGCCGCCCGAGACATCGACCTCGAGCGCCATCGCGGGAGAGCGCGCAGCAAGCGCCGCGAACGGCGCTGCCCCCACGGCGGTGATCAACTTGCGTCTGTTCAGCATCATCCCCATTCACCCAATCCCAGATCCATCATGTGCCCGACATCATGTCGGGGGTAAAGTTCACGGTTATTTCGTTCCACATATCATAGCGGTCGTCCGGCAGGAAATCATAGGGCGCACACTGCATGACCGCCGACACGGCCGACTGCGCCGTGGCATTGGTCAGTGCGTCACCCCCGCCCGACAGGACGATCGGCAGTCCGTCGACGGACTTGTCCTTGCGCAGGTTGAAGCGGATCTTGACGGAAATGCTGGCCTCGCGGGCGCCCGGCGGCACCGTCCAGCATTCGCTGAGGCGGCTCCGCATGGCGTCGATCAGCGTGGCGGCGATGGCATTGTCGTCGCCCTGCTGCTCGTTCTGGCCCTGCACCGGATTGCCGTCCGTCTCGCCCGACTTCTTGGGCGCAGTCCGCTCTTCATTCTCCTTGTTCAGCATGGCGTCAAGGGCCGCCATGTCGAGCTTCTGCTTCTTCCGCTTCTCGGCTTCGGCCTTCTTCTTGGCCTCTTCGGCCTTCTTTTTCTTTTCGGCTTCGGCCTGCTTCTTTTCTTCAGCCTGCTTCTTCTTTTCTTCCTCGGCCGCCTTCTTTTCCGCGAGAGCCGCCTCTTCCGCCGCCTTCTTCTGTTCCTCGGCCTTCTGGTCCTCAAGGAGCTTCTTCAGCGGATCGGGATCAACCGGCGCATCCTCGGCCTTCTGCGGCTCGGGCTCCACCTTCTTGGGAGGTTCCGGCACAGGGTCGGGTTGTTTTTCCTTGGCGGCGAGAACTTCCTCGTCGGCGACCTTGGGCGCGGGCTGCACGTCCTTGGTGACTTCAGTCTTCTGGGCCGCAGGCTTCTCGGGCTTTGGCACGGCCTCCTTGGTCGTCGCCATCACCTTGGTCACGTCACCGATGTTCGAGATGTCGACCTGCACCGCCTGCTGCGGGTCCACCTTGAAGGCGGGCGGCGACGGCAGGCCGATCAGCACTGCCAGAAGCAGCGCGCCATGGGCAAACAGGGACGCGGTGAGGCTGCGCTTCATGGCGCGACGGGTTGCTCCTTCTGCAGCGTCACCAGTCCGATCTTCTTGTAGCCGGCAGCATTCAGCACACCCATCACTTCCATCACCGCGCCGTAGTCGGTGGAGGTGTCAGCGCGAACGAAGAGCTGTTCCTCGTTGCCGTTCTTGACCAGCGCGCCAAGCTTGGCGGCCAGCTGGTCGAGGGGAATCTGCGTCTCCTGGATGTAGACGCTGCGGTCCTTCTGCACGGTGATGTAGAGCGGCTCCTTCGGCGCATTCATGGCCTTGGCTTCGGTCTTGGGAAGCTCGACCGGAACGCCGACCGTCATCAGCGGCGCTGCCACCATGAAGACGATGAGCAGAACCAGCATCACGTCCACGAGCGGCGTGACGTTGATTTCGCTGATTGCGCCATGGCGCGAGCCGCGCCGCCCGCGCCGGGCATTCACGGCTTTCGCGCCGCCAACCGAAGCACCCATGGCTCAAGCCCTCTCGTCCAGTTGGCGCGAAATGATGGCCGAGAATTCGTCGGCAAAGTTCTCCAGCCGCGACTGCACCTTGGCCGCGTCGGCGGAGTACATATTGTAGAAGATTGTCGCCGGTATGGCGGCCACAAGGCCGATGGCCGTGGCGAAAAGGGCTTCCGCGATGCCGGGCGCCACAACCGCAAGGTTGGTCTGGCCGGAATTGGCGATGCCCTGGAACGAGGTCATGATGCCCCACACCGTGCCGAAGAGGCCGATGAAGGGCGCGGCCGAACCGATGGTGGCAAGGAAGAGGAGATTGGACTCGAGTTCCGACATCTCCTTCTGGATGGCGACATCCATCACCTTCTCGATACGCTTCTGGACGCCGGCGAAGCCCGCCCGCATGGCGGCACCCTGACTCTGCTTCCACTCCTGCATGGCGGCGAGGAAGATCGAGGCGAGGCCCGCCGTGGCACGGCCACCGAGGCCGCGATAGAGATCCTCCAGCGACTGCCCCGACCAGAACGCCTGCTCGAAGCGGTCATTCGCGGCGTGTTCGCGGCGGAAGGTGAAGAACTTGTTGAAGATGATCGCCCAGCACCAGATGGAGGCGGCAGCCAACCCCAGCATGACGAAGAACACCGGCCACGAGGCCTGCATGACGAGATGCCAGAGCGAGATTTCGGCGGACTTCGTCACCGCGGTTTGCGTAATCGTTTCCATGTAATCCGTTGCGTCCCTGTTCGGCGCGTCATTCTGGCCTGTGGACTGAAGAGGTGACACGGCACCCGCCAGCCCGAAATGTTCCGGCAGCCGAACCCGACTGCCTCAAACCGTTTAAATCTGTCGAAACTGCGGCACCATTCACAGTTCCGTTGGAGCCGCAGGGACCCCGCTCCGGTCCCGGAGTCCCCGTTATGTGCTTGAATCGGTTATGGTTAACAAAGCGTTATGACGTGGCCGAGACGATCCGGGCGGCGATCTCCGGCGGCACCCGGCGGGGCCTTCCCCGGCCGTCGATGAGCGCCACCGTCACATCTGCCGAAAACAGCGACTCATCCCCGCGCCGGACCTGCTGCATCAGCTCGAAGCGGGCGCCTGCCAATTCGCCAAGCCGGGTCTCGATCACCAGCAGGTCGTCGAAGCGGGCGGGCCTGAGGAAATCGCAGAGCATGCGGCGGACGACGAACATGATCGGATCACCTGCCCCGAACATGGCGTTCTGGTCGATCCCGGCGACGCGAAGGAAATCCGAGCGGGCCCGCTCACAGAACTTGAGATAGTTGGCGTGGTAGACGTTGCCGGAGAAATCCGTGTCCTCGTAGTAGACGCGGAGCGGCAGGCGGTGCACGCCCTTGCTGATCGTTCCTTCCGTCACTGCTCGCCCTCCAGCGGCAGCACCCCCTGGGTGATCTCCGGCCGGTTCGGCACGGCAAGGCCCAGGTGCTTGAAGGCGTGGTGGGTGAGGAGCCGCCCGCGGGGTGTGCGGTTGAGAAAACCCAGTTGCAGGAGATAGGGCTCGACCACGTCTTCGAGCGCGTCACGCCCCTCTGACAGCGAGGCGGCAATTGTGTCGATGCCCACGGGCCCGCCGCCGAAATTGAGGGCGATGCAGTTGAGATAGCGGTGGTCGAGGGCATCGAGTCCGGCGTGATCGACATCGAGCGCCCGCAGCGCCTTGTCGGCTGCGGCGGCATCCACCCTGGTCTGTCCACCCACGGCGGCGAAGTCGCGCACGCGGCGCAAGAGACGTCCGGCGATGCGGGGTGTGCCGCGCGAGCGCCGCGCGATTTCGCGCGCCCCATCCTCATTCAGCGGCAGCGAGAGAATGCGGGCGCCGCGCCGCACGATCTCGAGAAGCTCGTCCTCGCCATAGAACTCGAGGCGGACGGGAATGCCGAAACGGTCGCGCAGGGGTGTGGTGAGAAGCCCGGTCCGGGTGGTGGCCCCCACGAGCGTGAACTTCGCCAGATCGATCTTCACGCTGCGAGCCGCGGGGCCTTCACCGATGATGAGGTCGAGCTGGAAATCCTCCATCGCCGGATAGAGCACCTCTTCCACCGCCGGATTGAGCCGGTGAATCTCGTCGATGAAGAGAACGTCACGCTCCTCGAGATTGGTGAGGATGGCGGCAAGGTCGCCCGCCTTGGCGATGACGGGGCCGGAGGTGGAACGGAAATTGACGCCCATTTCGCGGGCCATGATCTGTGCAAGCGTCGTCTTGCCCAACCCCGGCGGGCCGGCGAAGAGCACGTGATCAAGCGCCTCGCCGCGGGCCTTCGCTGCCTCGATGAAGACTTTGAGGTTCGCCTTCTGCTTCGTCTGGCCGATGAACTCGTCGAGCTTCTGCGGGCGCAGGTGGGTGTCGAGCGCGTCTTCAGGCTTCTTCTCGGTGTGGAGGACGGAGCGGGTCATCTCACACCTCCTGCCACAGGCGGCGGGTGATGAACCAGCACAGAATTGCGGGCACCACATGGACCGCCAGCATGGTGGGAATGGTATCCGGCAATTCCCGCCACAGCAGCAGATTGGCGATGGCGAAGGTGACCGCCGCCACGACGATCACGAGCACCAGCGACGGCACGCCCCTCAGCCAGCCGAAGGCCGCCACGGCAAGGCCGCAGACCAGCGACTGCACGGCCATGGCCACATAGAAGACGATAAGCGCGGTCAGCGACATGAGGATCGTCAGCGGATTCTGCAGCCCCATGCCGGGCGGCATGAAGAAGGGCAGTTCGGCGTAATCGGGCAGCACCGTTTCCAGCACCAGCGCGGTGAGAAGGCCGAAGGGCGGCATCAGCACGAGGAAACACAGCACGGTGAGAACCGCACTGGAGAAGGCTCGTTTCGGCGCCACCGCTTTTTCTGCCGCATTCATCCCAGCGCCAGCTCCTTCAGCGCAAGCCGGATCAGTTTCTCCGTGGGCTGATCATCTCCCGCCTTCTTGAGCGCGGCGGAGACGGCCTGGGCGGCTTGTGTCTGCCCGTAACCCAGATTGACCAGCGCCGATACGGCATCGGTGACCGCAGACGATTTTGGCGCGGCGAGTTCTGCCGCAACCTGTGTGAGGCCGAAATCGGCAGCGGTGTAGGCCGGGGCCTTGTCCTTCAGTTCGAGCACGATGCGCTCGGCAAGCTTCTTGCCCACGCCATTGGCGCGGCCGATCATCGCCTTGTCCTGAAGCGCGATGGCAGAGGCAAGCTCGCCAGGCCCCATCACGGAAAGGATCGCAAGCGCCACGCGCGCACCCACGCCCTGCACCGTTTGAAGAAGCTTGAACCATTCCTTCTCGAGGTGGGTGGCAAAGCCCACGAGGCGGATCGAATCCTGACTCACCAGCATTTCGGTGTGAAGCTCGCAGGCCTCGCGCTCCCCCGGCAGGGCGGCGAGCGTCTTGGCCGAGCAGGAGACGAAGTAGACTACGCCGTTCACATCCACCATCACCCAGTCCGGCCCGGTGGAGTCGATGCGTCCCTTGAGTTTTCCGATCATGCACTGGCCTTCATGGATGGGTGTCCGGCGCGATCACGTTGACGCCGCTGAAATAGGACCGATAACGGGCGCTGTCTCGCGTCACGACACGATACCCGCTGACGGCTGCGTGGGCGCGATGAGAAAGTCTGCCAGCATGCGGTCCTTGAGCCCGCCGTTGCGGCGATAGGAGACGTAGGCTCGCCCCGCAGCATGTGCGGCCTCGGGCGGAATGTCTTCGTAGGCGAGGCCAAGTTCACCGAAAACCATGCGCGCGTCATCGAGCCTCACAAAGCGGCCGGAGGTCTCGGCAAAGACCACCGCGTTGATGACGACAGAGTCCGTGCGGGCGCTTGCCTCGAACCATTTCAATGACCAGCCGAAAGATGGCGACCGGGCATCGAGCAGATCAAGGACGACGTTGGAATCCAGGATCGTCGGCATCGCCGCTGTAGCCCCTCAAATCATCCAAGAATTCATCGACACTGGTGCCGAGCGGTTCCATCCGCCCATCGCGCTGCATTTGCTTCACGAGTTCCTGGGCGCGCTGGATCGCGTGCATGACCTTCTCGCCGGCGCTCTGGGCACTTACATTTTCGAGGATCACGGCCTGACCGTCCTCCCGGAATCCCACCTCGTCACCGGGCATTACACCCAGCTTGTCGCGGATGTGCTTCGGGATCGTCACCTGGCCTTTGGATGTGATACGCATGGTATTACCTGACCTCTGTCTGGTAATACTCTCACAGAAATGAGAACAAGTCAAGAACGCGCGAGAACCGCTGCCAAGCTTCGCGCCCCCCGGTGGTGGGCATGACAGAGGGCGATGGCGAGCGCGTCAGTGGAGTCGGCGGTCTTCAGCGCGGCCTTGGGCAGCAGCACCTTGACCATGTGCTTCACCTGCTGCTTCTCGGCATGGCCCGCCCCCACGACCGACTTCTTGACCGTGTTGGGCGCATATTCCGAGACGGGAATCTGGAGTGAGGCCGGGGCCAGCATCACGGCCCCCCTCGCCTGCCCCAGCTTCAGGGTGGCGCGGGCATCGGTGTTGACGAAGGTCTCCTCGATCGCGGCCTCATCTGGGGCGAAGTCGTGCAGCACACCCATCACCTGCGTGTAGATCTGGTGCAGGCGCACGGCGAGCGGTGCATCGGCCTCAGAATGAACGGCACCATCGGCCACATAGATGAGGCGCGATCCCTCCGCTTCGATGATACCCCAGCCCGTGTTGCGCAGGCCCGGATCAAGTCCGATGATTCTCACCATGCCGGCAAGTTTAGCCGCGGCGCGGGAAGCTTGCGAGAACTTGCTTGTCGAGGCGGCAGGCAACCGAGAAGGCCGGATTAAAGACATTGGCCACGTCGTAGCGCACATGCATGCCGAGAAGATGCGAGGCGCTCACCGTGTCGAGGCCGAAGTCCTGCGCCAGCCAGTCCAGCATCTCCGAGGTGGCGTGCTGCAGCGCCTGCTCCAGCGGCCGGGCATTGCCCACCGTGAAGATCGACTCCGCGTCCTCGCCGCGCGGCCAGTGCGCCGTCACGCCCTTCCGCACCGCCACGGAGAACTCCACCTCGGCGGAGGTCTCGATGCCGGTGCCGGCAATCTCGCCGTCACCCTGTGCGGCATGGGCATCACCGAGGCAGAAGAGCGCGCCTTTGACAGCAACGGGGAAGTAAGCGGTCACGCCTTCGCCGAAACGGTTATAGTCCATGTTGCCGCCATGGTGTCCGCTCGTGGCGGTGGAGATGAACTCACCGTCTGCCGGTGCCACACCGAAGCAGCCCATCATCGGCTTCAGCGGCACGGTCCAGGATTTCAACGGCGCCGTGGGGCTTTCGAGGCGCACAAGTTTCGCATTGTCCTCGATCTGCCAGAAAATCTTCTCGCGGGCTGGCATGTCACGCACGCGGGCGGGATCGACCACGTGCCAGGCAAGGCCTTGGCGGGTCCAGCCCATGCGGCGGTTCATGCGGATGCGCTTGATCGTCACCGCCAGCGTGTCGCCGGGCTCCGCCCCTTCCACGAAGAAGGGACCGGTCGTCGGATTGGTGTCACCACCGCGATGGATGTTCTCATGGTCATAGCCGTGGGCATCGACGGTGTTGGTGATCACCGTATCGCCATCGGCAATGCGCATGACCGGCTCATGAGCACCAAGCGTGGCGTGGAAGTGCCTGGGCGCGAAGCGGTGGATGCTCATCAGGCGTTCAGCTTTTCCATAACGTCGTCGGGAATGTCGGCATTGGAAAACACCACCTGCACGTCGTCGTCTTCGTCGAGGGCGTCGACAAGCTTCATCAGCGTTTCCGCCTTTTCGAAATCGAGCGGCGACATCACGTTCGGCTTCCACACGACCTTCACCGACTCCGCATCACCAAACTTTGCGGCGAGTGCGGAGGACACGTCGCCAATCGCTTCGAAAGCGCAGATGATGGTGTGCACGTCGTCGCTCGTCGCATCGTCAGCACCGGCGTCGATGGCGGCTTCGAGGATGGCATCCGCCGAGGCCTTGGCCTTCGGATAGATGATCTCGCCCACGCGGTTGAACATGAAGGCGACCGAACCGGATTCACCCATGTTGCCACCGTACTTGGTGAAGAGCGAACGCACGTTGGAGGCGGTGCGGTTGCGGTTGTCGGTGAGCGCCTCGACGATGACGGCGACACCACCCGGGCCGTAGCCCTCGTAGCGCACGTTGTCGAAGCTCTCGCCGTCGCTGCCCTGCGCCTTCTTGATGGCGCGCTCGATGTTGTCCTTGGGCATGCTCTCGGCGCGGGCGTTCTGGATGGCGAGGCGGAGACGCGCATTGGCCGAAGGATCCGGCAGGCCGGCCTTGGCGGCCACGGTGATTTCGCGCGAGAGCTTCGAGAAGATCTTGGCCCGCTGGGCGTCCTGCTTGCCCTTCCGGTGCATGATGTTCTTGAACTGTGAATGCCCTGCCATAATGTCCTCGATCGTGGGAATGGCCCACCGGATGGGGGCCGAAATCACAGGCCCTATAGCCAAGTCCCCCTGCGCCGGGCAAGCCGCCCGCTTAACCCCGCTTTAACGCTGTTCGTTCACGATGAAAGGCCTGTGAGTGTGTTTGTGGAGTTGTGTCATGGGTCTGTCGGTCAAGCCGGCTATCGAAGCGTTCTCTTTTGGCGGCGAGTCCGCCGGTATTGCAGGCGCTGTCGCCCTGAGAAAGGTCAAATCCTTGGCTGAATCGGCTCCACAAGGCAGGCTTTTCGCAGCGATTTCCACGCTGTCGGACCAGAGCGCCGCTGCGGCGGAAGCCTATGAAGCTGCAGGTCTCGCCGAACTTCACGCCGCCTCCGAACAGCATCTGGCCCGCGGCAACCGCATCTCGTCGCGCCTCCGCGAAGCCCTTGGCGCTGACGAAGTGACGCCGCTCCCGGCCTTCATCCGCAAGCGCTGACCTCAGCAACATAACCCTATCGACAGGTGCTGAACCTGGGTTAGCTTCGTCCTTCGGGATGAGAGGAGCGACCCATGCGCGGCACTTTTCTTTTGGTCCTTGCGGTGCTGCTCGCGGCACTCCTTCCCCTGCGTGCCGAGACGCGCGCGGTCGATGTGGCGCTGGTGCTGGCGATCGACATATCAGCCAGCGTGAGCGCCGATGAACACTCGCTCCAGATGGCGGGGATCGCGGCGGCGCTGCAAAGCCCCGAGGTGCGGGAAGCCATCCGGTCCGGTCCCAACCGACGCATCGCCATCGCCGTCACGCAATGGTCGGGCCTTCGCGTGCAGCGCCTCGTCATCCCCTGGACAATCGTGGAAGGTGATGACACCGCGCAGGCGCTTGCCGTGCGCCTCGTCGCGGCGCCGCGCGCCGATCCCGGTGGCGGTACATCGATTTCGCTGGCGCTGGAACATGCAGGCGGGCTGTTCGCGTCCGCACCTGCCGCCACGCGCCGCGTCATCGATCTCTCCACCGACGGCATCAACAACATCGGTCCGCCGCTCGAGCGCATCCGCAGCCAATTGAAACGGGCGGGCATCACCGTGAACGGCCTCGCCATCTCGAATGAATGGCCGCGCCTGCAGGAGTATCTCGACAGCCATGTGGTAACAGGCACGGCTGCCTTCAGCGTCACCGCCGCGGGCTTTCCGGATTTCGCGGAGGCAATGCGGATGAAGCTGCTGCGCGAGATCAGCGGACCGGGATTGAGTTAGGTTCTGATGCCGCGCAGGCGTTCGCTGCGGCGGCGCAGGAGTTCCACTGTCACCAGCATCAGGGTCGAGATGATGATCAGCACGGTCGCCGCTGCCGTGATGGTGGGCGAGATCTGCTCGCGGATGCCGGAGAACATCTGGCGCGGCAGGGTGCGCTGCTCGGGGCCCGCAATGAAGATCACCGCGATCACTTCATCGAAGGACGTGCCGAAGGCGAAGAGCGCGCCCGAGATCATGCCCGGCAGGATCAGCGGCATCACCACACGGAAGAACACCGTGGAAGGAGAAGCACCGAGGCTCTCCCCTGCCCGCATCAGCGTGCGGTCAAAGGACGAGAGCGTGGCCGTCACCGTGATCACCACGAAGGGCGTGGCAAGGGCCGTATGCGCCAGCACCAGCCCCGGCAGCGTGCCGAGCAGGTTGATCTTGGCATAGAAGAAGAACATGCCCAGCGCCGAGATGATGATCGGCACGATCATCGGCGAAATCAGCACCGCCATGATGGTGGCGCGGAACGGCAGGTTGCCGCGGGCAAGGCCCAGCGCCGCGAGTGTGCCCAACGTGGTCGAAAGGATTGTCGTGAGCACGGCGAGCACGGCGGAGAGCCACAGCGCGCTCTGCCAGCGTGGATTGAAGAAGAAGTCCTCATACCAGCGCAGCGAAAAGCCCGGCATGGGATAGCTGAAGAACATGTCGGAGTTGAACGACAAAGGCATGATCGCAAGGATGGGGGCAATCAGGAACAGCAGCACCAGCCCGACAAAAACGCGGAGCCCGTAGTAGCCGATCTTTTCCGAAGGCGTGGCGTAGGCAGGCAATGACATGGTTTCAACCCAGCTTCATGCGGTCGATGCCGATCAGCTTGTTATAGACATAGTAGAGAATGAGCGTGGCGGTGAGCAGCACCGCGCCCAATGCCGAGGCCTTGCCCCAGTTGTTCTCCTGGTTCATGGCGATGTCGATGAAGCCCGAGATCATGTTATCGGCTGGGCCGCCCACCAGCGCAGGCGTGATGTAGTAGCCGAGGCAGAGGATGAAGGTGAGCAGGCAGCCTGCGGCCACGCCCGGGAGTGTCTGCGGAATGTAGACGCGCCAGTAGGCATAGGCCGGCTTGGCGCCGAGCGAGCGCGCCGCGCGCATGTAGGTGGGCGAGATCGTCTTCATCACCGAGTAGATGGGCAGCAGCGTGAAGGGGAGCTGGATGTGCACCATGGCAAGAACGGTGGCGAAGCGCGTCTTGAAGAGCTGCGGGTCACCCTGGATGAAGCCCAGCACGTTCAGGAGCCAGGTGATGCCCGTGATGTGCAGCACCTGCGAGAACACACCGCCATCCTGCAGCAGGATCGACCACGCGGTGGTGCGCACGAGCAGCGATGTCCAGAACGGCAGCAGCACGAGGATCATCAGCAGGCTCGCGGTCTTCTGCTGCACGGTCGCGAGGAGATAGGCGACGGGGAAGCCCATGATCAGCGTGATGAGCGTCACCAGGAAGGAAATGCCGAGCGTGCGGAAGAGGATGTCGCGATAGATCTTGCGGTTGTCCTCCACGCTCACGACCTTGCCGTCGGCGGTCTGTTTGAGGTCGAGCACGTTGAGGAGATAGAACGACGTGTAGGTGGAGGTGGCGCGCTTGATCACGGCCCACGTCTCGACTTCACCCCAGACCGGGTCGATGGCGATCACGGCGTCCTTCCACGGGCCGGCTTCCACCTTGTCGAGCTTGCGGGCGGTGACGGTGACTTTCGATTTCAGCGTCGGCACTTCGTAGTTCAGGCGCTTGCCGATCTGCGCGGCGGTCTTGGCCTTCTGGGCTGCCTTCATGTCGGCGGCGAAGGCGGCGAACACGGTTTCATCCGGAAGCTCCTTGCCGTCCCAAGCGGCGATGGCCTGCACTGTCTGCGGCATTTCATTGTGAACGTCCGGGTCATAGAAGGCATTCACCAGCATCGACCCGATGGGCACGAGGAAGCTGATGATGATAAAGAGAAACAGCGGAGCGATGAGGGCGAGCGCCTTGAGTTGCGCCTGGCGCTGGGCCTGCGCCAGCTTCTGCTTGAGCGGCGTGCCATCGGCCGCGCGCATGATGGTATCGGAATTGATCGGTACGGAAGTCATCTCGTCTCTGGCGCCCCTCGCCCCTCACAGCACATCGCATATGCCGTAACGGGGCACCTTCCCCCGCAGAAGCGCGGGGGAAGGCACTGATGTTTCGCGATCGCAGTGTTTACTGCGACAGCCAGGCGTTGAAGCGTTCCTTCAGCTGGTCGCCGTTGTCGGCCCAGAACTGCGTGTCGATGTTCCACGCGGTCTTGAGATTGTCAGGAGCGGTCGGCAGCGAGGGCAGAACCTTGGGGTCGACATTCGGAATGGCGTCGGCATTGGCCGGGCCATAGGCGATGTACTTGGTCTGCTCGGCCTGCGGCTTGGCGCCCGAGGCGAAGGCGATGAAGCGGTAGGCTTCATCCATCTTCGGCGTGCCCTTGGCAATCGACCAGAGGTCCCAGTCCAGCGCCTGGTGATCCCAGACGATCTTGAACGGCTTGCCGTCCTTGTCGATCGGGGTCTGCAGACGGCCGTTCCACGCCGAGGTCATGACCACCTGGCCGTCAGCCAGAAGCTGCGGAGCCTGGGCGCCGGCTTCCCACCAGATGATGTCCTTCTTGATGGTGTCGAGCTTCTTGAAGGCGCGATCAACACCTTCCGGCGTGCCGAGCACCTTGTAGACGTCGGCGGCGGGAACGCCGTCAGCGATCAGGGCCCACTCGAGGTTCACGGTCGGGTTCTTCTGCAGGCCGCGCTTGCCGGGGAACTTGGTGGTGTCGAAGATGTCGGCCACGGTGGTCGGGCCGTCCTTCAGCTTCGAGGTGTCGTAACCGAACACCGTGCCGAACACGATGGTGGGCACCGAGCATTCCGACACGTCGGCGCCGAGCATCTTGGACTTATCGATGCCGAGCTTGGCCCAGTCGATCACTTCAAGGGCGCCTTCGGCGCAGCCCTGAAGGGCGGTCGGCGAGTCGACGTCGATCACGTCCCAGGTGATGGCCTTGGCTTCCACCATGGCCTTGATCTTGGCGACTTCGCCATTGTACTCGGCTTCGGTGATCTTGTTGCCGGCGGCGATGTACGGCTTGTAGTAGGCTTCGCGCTGCGAGTCCTGATAGGCGCCGCCCCACGACGTGATCGTGAGCTCGTCACCGGCGCGGGCAACCGCCGTGAGAGCGGATGTCGCGAGAACGCCAGCTCCGAGAACAGCCAAAATTTTCTTCATGTCATTCCTCCAAATGGGCCGGCGCACCGGCAATGAGATAAATTCATGGGGAATGAACCGGTCGCCGGGCAGCAGGACAATCGCTGCACGGGCAATGCGCAGCGGCATTCTGTCGGAGCCCGACTGGTGCGGTCACCTCCCCGATGACCCTTACGAACCGCTCTTTGTAAGCACCTGAAGCAACCCTGTGCCTGGCGCTTGTTTTGTTATGTGGGGGCCGTTCGAAGAGAGAATGATAGCAAGTGTGTGCGGCGCGTCATCCCCTTTTTTGTCGCGGGACAGACAAAATTGCCTCATATCACATCACCAAAACGGAACCTCTGCTGGTGCCAGACGTCCGCCGATGCGGATGGGCGCCACCTTGAGCGCAAGGCCCGTGGCATCATCCGTCTCCACCGCAAGGCCGCAAAGCGTGGCCTCGCCTTCTGCCGGCTTCATGCGTTCGACCGGCAGCTTGCGCAGGAAGCGCTGCAGGGGTTCGGACTTCTCCATGCCGATGACGGAGTCGTAGTCGCCGCACATGCCGGCATCGGTCTGGTAGGCGGTGCCACCTTTGAGGATGTGATGATCGGCCGTGGGCGTGTGGGTGTGGGTGCCGACGACAACGCTGACGCGGCCATCGCAGAAATGGCCCATCGCCATTTTCTCCGACGACGCCTCGCCGTGGAAATCGAGCAGGATGGCATCGCAGTCGATGCCGAGGCGGCATTGCTCGATCTCGCGCTCCACCGCGGGGAAGGGATCATCCAGCACCGGCTCGACCATCACGCGGCCCATGGCGTTGATGACGAGCACGCGCTTGCCCGTTTCCGTTTCCACAAGCGCACTGCCGCGCCCGGGGCATCCGGTGGGCCAGTTCACCGGGCGGATCAGCCGGTCCTCACGTTCGATGGTGAGAAGCAGTTCGCGCTGGTCGAAGGCATGGTTGCCGAGCGTCACCACGTCGGCGCCTGCATCGCGCAGGAGCGAATAGTGGTCGGCACTGAGGCCGAAACCGTGGGTGGCGTTTTCCCCATTCACGACAACGCAGTCGGGGCGAAACTTCGCGCGCAACTGCGGCAGGTGAAGGGCCACCGCATCCCGCCCGGATTTGCCGAGCACATCACCCAGAAAGATCAAACGCACCTGATCAGCTCTTTTTCCGTCATAACATAGTTCAGCAACTGGTCATGATGATCATGAAGCACGCTGTCAACTTCCTGCACGGCGTATGCGACACCGATCGCCACCACGGGCTTGCCGGCCCGCAGCTTCTCGAGCGTCCGGTCATAGAAGCCGCCGCCATAGCCGAGACGGTAGCCCCTGCGGTCGAAGGTGAGGAGCGGCACCAGCAGCACGTCGGGTTCAACGAGCGGTGCTTCTTCGGCAGGCCGCGGAATGTCCCACTTCCCGGGAATGGTGGGCTCGCCCGGCATCCAGCGGCGGAACTCAAGCGGCGTGCCGAGCTTGGTGACGATGGGAAGCGCCGTGGTCCAGCCCTCGCCCGCCAGCCGGCCCAGCAGCGGACGCGTATCGATCTCGCTCTGGTAGGGGTAGAAGGCGGAGACAACCGAACGTCCGGGAGATGGCGTCACCGGAAAGGGATGGGAGAGAAGGGCCGCGGAGGCGATGTCCTTGAGGCCGTCATGGGCGGCATTGCGCTTCGCCATGGCCTCGGCCCGGGCTGCTTTCTTGAGGGGAGCGAGGGGATCCATGTCCCGAACTTTAACAGGCGCGCCATCTGCCGTCGCCGCGGAAACCGACAGGATGAGTGGCGAGACCACCATGGGCCGTGGGAACGTACGATCCCGGGTCCCTACTAGCGTAGGTGGGCGCCGTGTATGCCAGGCCACGACCCGGCGCAGGGACAGCTCCCAATGGTATCGTTTATAGGCCCCAGGGAATAAAGGTTCCTTCACGCACCGGGCAGTCTCGCCGGGGATGGATGTAGGGTGTCGGGCGGCGGAAGTCCAGTTTCACGCGTCGCTACTGCAGCAGGTCCACGTCCTTCTGCTTCACCACATAGGTGGCGGTGAAGCGCACCTCATCGCCGGGGCGAAGGGTATCCCACGTGCCGTTCACCGCCGCATCGGCGGAATCGCCAAGGGGTGCAGCATCTGTGAGGAGCGTTTCCGAGCCCGGCACGGGGGCTGTGCCATAGCCATTGGCCACGTCCGCCACATTGACGTTGCTCACCGTCTGGTTGCCCGCATTCCGCACCGTATAGGTGTAGGTGACCGTGGTGCCGACCGGCACGTTGAGGGACGCGGACGGCTTTTTCACGATGGTGAGGGCGGGCGCAATGACAAGCGTCACCGCCGTCGAGCCGCTGCCCGACACTGCGGCGGAGTTGTAAGTGGTGGCGGCGGTCGCGGTGTTGTCGATGTCGCCGTCACCGCCACCGTTGGTATCGAAGTCGGCCTGGGTGACGGCATAGGTGAGCGTACAGGTCTGCGAGGCGGCAGGCGCAAGGCTGGCGATCACGTTCGTGCCGCTGCTCGGGCAGGTCACCGTGCCCTTGGGGTCGGTGACAGTGACCGACGTCAGGGTCACATTGCCGGGATTGCCGATGGTGAGCGTGTAGGTGATCACCTGCCCTGCGGCGCTCACGCTGGTGGGGCTTGCGACCTTGCCGACGCTGAGCTGTGGCGCCGCCGCCGCATTGGTGAAGACGCAGGTGATGTCGGCACCGAAGACGACACGCGCCGCCGCGATGGTGACGGCAGCACCCGTGCCCGTGGCCACCGGAGTGGGATTGCCCGTCACACCGGCATTGGCATCGGTGCAGGTGACGCCGCCTGAAACCCAGGCGAGCGAGAAGCTCTCGGTGATGCTCACCGCGGTCGAGACGGTGGTCACGTTGATGGCGGTCGGCGAGGCCGGCGTGGCCGTGCCCGCAGCAGCGGTCGTGATGGCGGCTGGCGTGCTCGCCAGATTGGTGACGGTGAAGGAGAACGGTCCACCTGCGCCGCCCGTGGTGATCTTCTGGACGCGCACCACCGGAATCTTGTTGTTGGTGAAGGTGCAGACGATGTTCGCCGTGGCCGCTGTCGCCGCCGCATTGAGGGTGAGAACATTGCCTGAAAGGGTCGCGGTGCCACCACCCGCCATGCCGGTGCAAGTGGCAGAGGCCAGCGTCCATCCCGAGGGAATGGTCTCAGTGATCGTCGTTGCCGTTGCAGCGGTGGTAAGGGTGAGCACGCTGCTGCTCGACGGATTTCCCGAGCCGGTATTGAGCGCCACGGTGCCAATCCCGTTCGTGCCTGAGAAATTGAACGAGCCTGTGCCCCCAACCGATTGTTTTACAATCTGAACCGTCGGCCGCTTGCCGTTGATGATGGCGCAGGTGATGAGCGCCCCTGCCCGTACGTTCGCAGCCGCAAGCGTGACGGCATAGCCCGAGACTGCGGCGGTGAAGCTGGCCGGATTTCCGGAGACGGCGCTGTTCGAATCCGTGCACGTGGCCGGCGTCGTGGTGATGAGCCAGCCTGCAGCACCCGTCTCGGTGATCACCGTATCTGTGTTGGTGGCCCACAGCCGCGCAAAGTTTCCGTTGACTGCCGTGCCCGCCGTCGCCGTGGTGATTGATGACGCAACCGTCTGTGCCGACCAGTTCGTGCCGTCGAAGATGTTGCCGGTGGAGAAGTTAAAGGTACCCACGCCGCCATTCGAAGTCTTCTGCAGGCGGAGTTGCGGCGAGCGCGTGTAGGTCACCGTCTCGATATAGACGAACTGCTGGGTGGGGTTTGCGGTGGTGCTGTTGGCGCCGGAGATGTGGCGGATGGTGAGGGTGCGGATCGGACCCGCGAAGGTCACGGTCACGTCGCCCGCATTGGTGGTGACGTTCTGGTTGGTGGAGAGCGCACGGCCCGTGGCGGCGTTCCACGTCACGATGGAAGAATTGACCGGCGTTCCCGAGGTGGGAAGGATCGTGGCGCCCGAGGCATCGGTTGCACGGAATTCCACGATGTCGTTGAAGGCCGCACCCGAAAGGCTGAAGGTCGGGCCGCCATCGATATCGCCCACGACCACGCTCGCGTTGTAGACCGGCTCGCTGAAATTGATCGTGGTGGTCTGGACCGAGGTCTCGTTGGCGACCGAGGCATTCATGGTGGAATTGATGTAGCCGGTGGTGCCATTCGATGAGGACGCAGGCTCAATGGCGAGCGTATTGGGCCCTGCTCCATCGTATGTGCCCGCAACACTGCCGCTGGTCGTGATGGTCAGCTGGGTGGGCGCTGTGCCGAAGGTGGCGGCATCGGTGCCGCCGGTGCGCAGGTTGGTCGCCGGACGCGTCGCCCAATCAAGTGTATCCGCCTGCGCAACGGCGCAGGACCAGAGCAACGCAAACAGACAGGCAATGACGCCAAGGGCGCCCTTTTGCAAACCGCGAGACACGACTGACCTACACACCCACAGGAACCGAGAGCCCCTGCGCACCGGCGGCGCGCAAAGGAGGGCAGCGCCTCCCCAGAGGCTCTGCCACCAGGGTGAACCCTATGATGTTATGGTAAATCCCGCCTTAATGGCCCGCCCCTGCCACGGGGGAGAAAACTACCCGAACTTGAAATTCTTCGCGTGGTCGGGCGCGGTGACGCCAGGCAGCAACCGCGGATCGTCGATGAGCGGGCCGAAGCGGTAGCCGATTGGAACGACGCCGGCCCAGATGGGCAGCGCATAGTCTTCCTCGTCATCGCCCGGCGGACCGGTGCGCACCTTGGCCGACACTTCACTCAGCTCGAGGCCGAGGATGGTCGTCGCCTTCAGTTCCTTCTGCGTCATCTTGCGCAGCATGTCCCAGCGCCCCGGCCACAGCGTATCGGTGAAGGTTTTCAGCCGCGCCTCCTTTTCGGCCACGTCTGTCACCTTGAAAGCCTTTCCGAAGGCCATCACCGAGCGGTAGTTGCAGGAATGATTGAAGGCCGAACGCGCCATCACCATGCCGTCGAAAATGGTGACGTTGACGCAGACGTCGGCATCCTCGCAGGTCTCCAGCATCCGGCTGGCGGAGGAACCATGCCAGTAGATGTGATGTCCCTCGCGCCATTGCAGGGTGGGCGTCACGACCGGCGATCCGTTGAAGACATAGCCCACCGTGCACATGGGCTGCGCATCGAGAATGGGGTGGATGGTGGCCTCGTCATAATGGGCCCGCTTGTTCATGCGTCTCACGCGGGTGCGGTCGCTGGGTGCGGAAGTCATGTCCAACTCCTTGTTGTCACTGCTCCATGCATTCTCTATGGTCTGGCGAAAAGAACCAATGGCTACAGCAAAGACCAGACCACTTATCACCAGTGCCACCCTGGAACTGGGCATCGACCGGGACGACGCGGAAGCTTTCCAGTCCCAGATCGCCCGCCAGGTGCGCGAACTCGTGCTGTCGGGGCGGCTCAAGCCCGGCGTCAAGCTGCCCTCCAGCCGGGCGCTGAGCGAGCAGCTGGGCGTGGCCCGCGCCACCGTGGTCGACGCCTATGAGCAGCTCCTTGGCGAAGGCTATCTCGAGACCCGCCTCGGCTCGGGCACAACGGTTGCGGCAGAACTGCCGGAGGCCCTGCTGTCCACCGGCAAGGGCAAGTCCACCACCACGGCCTCCGCCCCGCGCCAGAAGCGCGAACCGGCCCGCCCATTCCGCGCCGGTCTCGTGGACTGGGAGCATTTCCCGCACGACGACTGGGGCCGCATCCTCGGGCGCTACTGGCGCAACCCGCCGATCACGCTGCTCGAGCACAACGATCCCTTCGGCTGGCTGCCGCTCCGCAAGGCCATCGCCACACACCTCTTCGACTGGCGCGGCATTGCCTGCGACGCCGAACAGGTGATCATGACCGCAGGCGGCAGCGATGCCTTCGATCTCGTCCGCCGCGCCGTCTTCCAGCCGGGCGACCAGCTGTGGCTGGAGGATCCGGGCTATCCCACGGCGCGGCGCGTCTTCGGGCTGGCCGGGATCAAGGTCGAGGCGGTGGCGATCGACAGCGAAGGCCTGATGGTGAACGAGGCGAGCCAGCGCTTCCCAAAGGCGCGCGGGGCCTTCGTCACGCCGGCCCGGCAATATCCGACGGGAGTCACCATGCCGCTCTCGCGGCGGCTCGAGCTCCTCGCCTGGGCCAAGCAGGCGAATGCCATCATCATCGAGGACGACTACGACAGCGAGTACCGCTACGTGGGCCGCCCGCTCCCCGCCCTCATGAGCCTCGACCGCGATGCCCGTGTGATCTACTCCGGCACCTTCTCGAAAGTGTTCTCGCCGATCATCCGGCTTGGCTTCATCGTGGTGCCGAAGCGGCTCATCGATGTCTTCCGCCACGAGCGCACGACGTTCGGCGCGCCGCCGTCACTTCTGGTGCAGCCAGCGCTGGCGCAGTTCATGGAGGATGGCCAGTTCGCCGTTCACATCCGCCGCATGCGCCGCCTCTACTCCGCCCGCCGCGATTGCCTGATCAAGGCGCTCTCGCCCGGCGCGCCATCGCTCTTTCAGCTCGATGCACCACCCTCCGGACTGCAGCTGCTTCTGCGCTTTCCACCTTCCGCCGACGACGAGGTTCTGCATCGCGCACTCCTGGAAGAAGGCATCGAAACACAGCCGCTCTCCGAACACTATGCCGGGCGCACGCGGGAGAAGGGCCTGCTACTCAGCTTCGCAGGCTTCCGCGAAGAAGACCTGGAAAAGGCGGCGGCGCGCCTGCTCGCCGTGCTCAGGAGTCGAGCGGGCGCAGCTCGCGGATGAGCTTCTCGCGGATGGCACGGGCATAGTCGGCGAAGTCGGAGGCTGGCTCGATGAAGCTGTCCGTGCCGATGATGACGTTGTTACGGTAGTAGGCGGCGAGGTTCACGCTGTCGGCATCGATGGGAAGGCCGTTCACAACAATGCCGCTTGCCAGCGCAGTGTCGCGGGCGCGATCGAGATTGAGGCCGCCATTGTCCATGCCGTCGCCCGAGACATCGATGACGCGGCGCTCGCCGGCGAAGCTGTTAGTGTCGATGATCTCCACCCCGTGGGCGATGGCGGTGGCGATGGAGGTGGAAGACGCCATGAAGGCCCGCCGTGCCCGGCTGATGCGGAAGCCGAAGGCGCGCGCATCGCGGGCTGTGCGGAGATGGGTGAAAGGCAGGATCACCCTCGCCTCGTTGTCACCGCCCCACTGCGTGACCGCAACGGCAACACCCGTGGGGCCGATGTTGGCCAGTGCCTCCAGCACGCCGGGGTCTCGGAAGGCGGCGGCAAGGCCCTTGAGCTGCAGGTCGAACTCCGCCCGGTCCATGCTGGCGGAGGCATCGAGCGCAAGGACGAGTTCAACTGCAACGGGTTCCGGCTCCGCCCCCTGCGCCGGCGCCCCCAGCAGCAGAAGGGCAAGGAACCGCGCCGCCATGCCGCGCCACAATCTTCCCCCATTCCCTGCTAAGACCTGCGCCATGATGAACCGACGCTCTCTCCTGCTCTCCCCCGCCCTCCTGCTTGCCCTCAGCACAGGGGCTTTCGCAAGTGACATCATGGTGATGAATGCGGTGGCACCGAAATCGCTCACCGCCAACGCGCCGACGGCCGCCGTCTATCTCATGCTGATGAACCATGGTAGCGCCAGCGACACCATTACCGGCACGGCAACGCCCGTGGCCGCTCACGCCATGATGCACCAGTCGCTGGAAGAGAACGGCGTCATGAAGATGCGCGAGGTCGGAAGCTTTGAACTCAAGGCCGGCGACATGATCGCTTTCGCGCCCGGCGGCTATCACATCATGCTGACGGGGCTGAAGGCGCCGCTCAAGACCGGTGACAATTTCCCGATCACCCTCACCTTCAAGACGGCGGGCGACGTGACCGTGGACGTTAACGTGGTGGACAAGGTCGATGGCGCCATGACCCACGAGGGCATGGCGAACTGATCAGCCGAGATCGACAACATCGATGAGGGTGATGAGACCCGCCTCGTTGAAGGTCACCTTCTCGATGCCCCGCCTTTCTGTGATGGCCCCTGTCGTCTTGTTGACGGCGCGCAGGCGCCAGTGGCTTTGCGCCGTACGCGGGCCTGTCGCCTTCACTTCATCATCGAAGGCCTGATGATCGGGAGAGGCCGCGAAGTAAGCGCGGATCGAGGCGAGGATCGCTTCTCGTCCGACCACGTCACCGATTGCAGGCGAGACATACCGCGCTTCCGGTGCCAGGCATTTCGCCACGCCGTCCACATCCTGCGCGTCGAGCACCGCGTGGTAGGCCACCAGCGCTGCGGCAGGATCGAAGCTCACTTGCCCAGCTCCGCGATGATGCGCACCCAGCTCCGCATGCCGTGATGGAAGCTCGAGACGTTGTACTTCTCGTTAGGTGAATGGATGGCGTCGTCATCGAGGCCGAAACCCACCAGCACGCTGTCCATGCCGAGAATGTCCTTGAAGTAGCGGACGATGGGAATGGAGCCGCCGCCACCCATCATCACCGTCTCGCGCTTGAACTCCGCCTTGAGCGCCGCTGCCGACTTCCTGATGAAGGGGTTCTTCTCGTCGATGGTGGAGGCCGGGCTGCCGCCGCCCTTGCCCGAGAAGCTGATCTTCGCGTCACCCGTCATCTGCTTCTTGGCATAGGTCTGGAAGGCCTTGATCACCTTCTTGGGGTCCTGCTTGCCGACGAGGCGGAAGGTGAACTTGGCGTGGGCCTCCGAGGGGATCACCGTCTTGGTGCCGGCCCCAGTGTAGCCGCCCCAGATGCCGTTCACTTCGGCGGTGGGGCGCGACCAGAATCTGCTCGAGCACACTATAGCCCTTCTCGCCCGCGGCACTCTTGAGGCCGACGTCGCCAAGGAATTTCTTTTCCGAGAACTTGAGCGAGCGCCACTGCTTCTTCACGGCGGCGGGAAGTTCGGAGACACCCGTGTAGAAGCCGGGGATCGTCACTTTGCCCTTCTTGTCGTGGAGTGACGCAATCATCTTGGAGAGCGCGCGGATCGGGTTCATCGCCGGGCCGCCGAACATGCCGGAGTGCAGGTCGATGGAGGGGCCCGTCACCGTCACTTCTTCATGGGCAAGGCCGCGCAGCCTGGTGGTGATGGCGGGTGTCTTCACGTCCCACATGTTGCTGTCGCAGACGAAGGCCGCATCGCAGGAGAGTTCCTTCCTGTTGGCTTCAAGGAAGGGCACCAGCGAGGGCGAGCCGCTCTCCTCCTCGCCTTCGATCAGGAACGTGGCCTTGATGGGGAGCTTGCCGTCAGCCTTGATCATGGCGCGGGCTGCTTCCACGAAGGTCATGAGCTGGCCCTTGTCATCCGCCGTGCCGCGGCCAACGAGCTGGTCCACGCCTTTCTTGTTTGTCTTGCGCACCGGCTCGAAGGGCGGCGTGTGCCAGAGTTCGAGGGGATCGGCGGGCTGCACGTCATAGTGCCCGTAAAAGAGAACATGCGGCGTCTTCGCCGTGGCACCGGGCGGGGTGTAGTGACCGACCACCATGGGCCGCCCCGGCGTCGGGCGCACGGAGGCCTCGCAGCCGATCGCCTTCAGTTCGTTGCAGATCCACTGCGCCGCCTTCTCGCATTCGCCCGCATAGGCCGGATCCGCCGAGATCGACGGAATGCGCAGGAAGGAGAACAGCCGCTCGATGATCTGGTCCAGCGACTGATCGATGTCGGCCAGTGCTGCGTTCACATTTGTCATGCGTCGTGTTCCTTGATGATTTCACCGATGAAGCGCGCCCAGGCACGGGCGCCCTTGTGATAGCTTTCAACCTTGAAGTTCTCGTCCGGGCTGTGCAGCGCATCGTCGTCGTTGACGAAGCCGAGCATCACGCTGTCGAGTTTCAGGTGGGTGCGGAAACTCTGCACCACGGGGATTGAGCCGCCCTCGCCCGCCAGCACGGGCTCAACGCCCCACTCGGCCCCGGCCGCAGCCTTCGCCATGCCGATCCACGGGCTGTCGTAGGCGACGGCCGCAGCGCCGCTGCCGCCATGAGAGACGAAGCTTGCCTTGCAGTCGGCCGGAAGCTGCGCCTTCACGAAGGCGCGGAAGGCCTTCACGATCTTCGCGGGATTCTGCCCGGCGACGAGGCGGAAGGTGAGCTTGGCGCTCGCCTGTGAAGGCAGCACCGTCTTGCTGCCCGCCCCCGTGTAGCCACCGAGGATGCCGTTCACCTCCGCCGTTGGGCGCACCCACATCTGCTCGAGCGCCGTGAAGTCCTTTTCGCCGGCAGGCTTCTTGAGGCCGACGCCACCCAGGAATTCGCCCGCATCGAAGTTCAGCTTCTTCCAGGCCTTGCGCTGGGCGGCAGGCGGCGGCTTCACTCCGTCATAGAAGCCGGGGATCGTCACCCGGCCGTTCTTGTCGTGGATGTTGCCGAGGATGCGCGAGAGCACCTTGATGGGGTTGACGGCAGGGCCGCCGAAATAGCCGGAATGGAGGTCGATGCGCGGGCCCGTAATGATCACGTCCTCGCCCACGCAGCCGCGCAGCGAGGTGACGAGCGAGGGCGTCTTCGGGTCCCACATCCCGGTGTCGCTGATCAGCACGATATCGGCCTTCAGCAGGTCCTTGTTGGCGGCGATGAAGCGGTCGAGGTGGACGGCGTCGCCCTCCTCGTCGCCCTCGATCAGGAATGTGATGCGGAAGGGCAGCGAACCCCGCACCTTGAGCCAGGCCCGGCTGGCTTCGACAAAGGTCATCACTTGGCCCTTGTCGTCGGCGGCTCCCCGGGCAAAGATGCAGTCTCGGCCGTCTTTTCCCTTGGCGACCCGCGGCTCGAAGGGCGGGCTGGTCCAGAGGTTCAAGGGATCAGCGGGCTGAACATCATAATGGCCATAGAACAGGACGTGAGGGACGTGGGCTTTTCCGGTCAGCGCCGCGGCAGGCGGCTCATAGGACGCCAGCACGACCGGCTGCCCGGTGGTGGGGTGGAGCGTGACCGTGAGCCCCATCTCCTCGAACATGGCCTTCAGCCAGTCCGCCGTGCGGCGGCAATCGGCATGGTGGGCGGGATCCGTGCCCACGCTCGGAAAGCGCAGGAAGGCGAACAGGCGGTCCATGCTGGCGCCGAAATCGCGGTCAACCGTCGCCAGAACCTGGTCCATTGCCGTTGCTGTCATTGCGAATCCCCCGGGGTTGCGGTGAAGCTAACCCAAAGGATGGCAGCATGACAGGGCCGGATAATGCGCCAGATTTGGGACCAATGATGGGACAGGCGGCCCTCGCTGCCGAGGGGCCCAGCTTCAATCTGGCCCGGGACAGCCTGCAGGCCCACGAGCCCGTGGCGGGCCTCACCCGGGTGCGCCGCCGCGGCTATCTCCGCTACCGCAAGTTCGCCAATGCCATCGATATCGCGCTGATCTGGAAGCGCCGCTGGTTCATCGTCACGATGATCCTGGGCTTCGCGCTGATGTCTGCGCCCACACCTTCGGGCCTCACCCACGACGGCCAGATCGTGCTGGTGATGTCGCTGATGGCGACGCTGCTCTTCATCACCGAGCCGGTGCCGCTTCCATCCGTCGCACTCCTCATCGTGGTCGGCCAGGTTGTGCTGCTCGGCCTCGATTCAACCAAGGTTGCGAAGAGCCTGATGACGGATTCCGTGCTCTTCATCATGGGCTCGCTGATGCTCGCCGTGGCCGTGGTGAAGCAGAAGCTCGACAAGCGCATTGCGCTTGCCATCGTGCGCATGACGGGCACGAGTGTTTTCTGGATATCCTTCGGCATCGTGGCGGTGTGCGGCTTCCTCGCCTCCTTCATCGGCGAACACACGGTGGCGGCGATGATGCTGCCGGTGGGTGTCACGCTCATCAGCCTCACCTCGAACGAACCCAAGAAGGTGCACAACCTCGCGGCGGTGATCCTGTTCTCGATTTCCTTCGGCTGTTCCATCGCCGGCGTCACCACGCCCTCGGGCGGCGCCCGCAACGCCATCATCATCAGCTACTGGAAGGACTTCTTCTACGATCCCACCAAACCCGAAACCTGGCGCTACCTGATGGATTACATCACCTGGATCATCTACGCCTTCCCGATGTTCCTGCTCCGCCTGCCGCTCGTGAGCCTGCTTCTCATCCTCACCTTCCAGCCGGAAACGCGCGACCTCTCCCGCGCCGTCACCCGCCTACGCACCCAGGTGAAGCTGGAAGGCCCGATGAAGATGTCGGGCTGGCTCACAATCCTTGTCTTCGCCGCCGTCATCGTCGGCTGGACGATCTATTCCTCCACGCTCGGCCTCGGCATCGTCGCCATCGCCGGGGCGCTCGCCTATCTCGTGCTCGGCCTCGTGCGCTGGGAAGACATCAACAGCGGCGTCAACTGGGGCATCGTCCTTCTCTATGCGGCAGCGATTTCGCTGGGCGTGGAGATGAAGGAAACGGGCGCCGCCGAATGGCTCGCCAATGGCGCGCTTCATGTGGTGCAGGAAATCGCCGGCAACAGCACGGTGGCCTTCGAAGCGGCGATCTCGCTGATCACCGTTCTTGTCTCCAACACCATGACGGCGGGTGCCGCCGTCGCCGTGCTCTCGCCTGTCGTGCTGAAGATGTCGGTGGCCGCCCATCATGACCCGCTCATTGCCGGCTTCCTCACCGCGATCTCGTCGGCCTCCGGTTACCTGACGCCGGCCGCACAGCCCGCCTTCACCATCATCTATGCCTCGGGCTATCTGAAGAGCGCCGACTTCTTCAAGATCGGCTCGCGCATGATGCTACTCTCCTTCATCATCCTGATGGCGGTCTCAACATTCTACTGGCCGATGCTGGGAGGGTGACGATGGCGCTGTTCGACTTCTTCCGCCGCACCGACATCTCCGACCGCCAGGAAGCGGCGGTGATGAAAACGTTGCAGAGCATCCGCACGCAGCGGCGCAACCGCTTCCGCATCCTCGCCTGCATCGACGGCAGCGAGGAGGCGATGATCACCGTGCGCTTCGCCGCGAAGCTGGCGGTCAGCAATTCCTGCGACATCATCATTCTTTATGTGCGTCAGATCGACATGGGTCTGCACTCGGGCGGCCTGCAGGTGCGCCTTGCCCGCCAGAACATGATCGATGCCGGTTTCGAGCTCCCCGGCGTCTCGCATCTCAAGAAGTCGCTCCGCATCCTCAAGGAGGAAGGGATCGACGTTTCGGGCTGGAAACATGAGGGCGCCCACCAGGAAAGCTGGGGCGATGCCGCGGGCGACACCAAGGTAGAATATACCTCGCCCGAAGGCCGCAGCGTGGTGCTGAAGCTCAAGACCGCACCCGACGAGGCCGGCGGCATTCTCGATCAATACGAGCTCGGCCCCTACAACCTGATGATCCTCGGCCAGCCCTCCCACTGGCGGAGCGAGTTCCGCTCCTTCTTCGGCGCCGGCGTGACCCAGACCGTCACCACCATGGCGCCCTGCTCCGTTCTCGTGGCCCGCAACAGCTTCGACCGCAAAGGCTTCTTCATCTGCACCGACGGTTCGTCGCGCTCTCTGCAGGCGGTGCGCCGCTCCGCCGTGCTGGCAACGATGATGGGCGAACCCGTGACGCTCTTCTCGGTCGCCCCCGATGCGGAAGCGCTGCCCGCCGCCGAAGAAGCGGTGAGCAACGCGAGGGCCCTGCTCAAGGCGATGAAGATCGAGGTTGCCGACACCAAGACAGCGGTCGGCGACGTGATCGAGGAAATCGTCGAGCGCGGCTCGCTCTACCGCATGATCGTCGTCACCGATGAGGGCCGCAGCCGGATCGAGCGTCTGTTGAAGGGTTCGCGCGCCTCCGACGTTGTCCGCTACGCCCGCACCAGCGTGCTTGACGTCCGCTGAGCAATCGCGCGTTATACAACCTCCGGAAACAAGACCAGCGAGGAGCCGCGCCGATGCCAGCCGAAATCGTGAAGGGCAAGACAGTCACCATTCAGTTTGATGGTGCAAAATGCATCCATTCGCGCGGCTGCGTGCTGGGCTATCCGAATGTCTACGTCCCCAACGTCAAGGGCGAGTGGATCCATCCCGATGCCGCCTCTGCCGAGGAGGTGATGCACACGGCGTTGAACTGTCCTTCGGGCGCCATCCGCGTGAGCTACAACGACGGCTCCGAAACCTCCGACAAGCCGCCCGTCGTCAACACGGTACGGGTGCGCGAAAACGGGCCGCTGGCAATCGAAGCTGAACTCTCGGTGCGCGGCGAGAAGCAGGCCACGCCCCGTGCCACGCTCTGCCGTTGCGGCCAATCGAAGAACAAGCCCTGGTGCGACGGCGCACACGCTGCTGCGGGCTTCACTGCCACCGGCGAACCGGCCACGCGGGAGTTCACCGCGCTCGAGGTGCGGAACGGCCCCGTGAATGTCCAGCCCTCGCCCAACGGGCCGCTGCTGGTCTCCGGCAATCTCGAAATCGTGAGCGGCACGGGACGGACCACCGACAAGGTGACGAAGGTGGCGCTCTGCCGCTGTGGCCACTCCAAGAACAAGCCCTATTGCGACGGCAGCCACAAGGCGGCGGGCTTCACCGCGGATTGAGCGCAACTCTTCGCAAGTAGATTCCACTTGCTCGCACGATGCGTTAATCGAAGTCTGGCACCGGCTTCGCCACGAAGTCGGCCGCGCGCTTTTCCGCGTCCTTGCGCTGTTCCTTGGTCAAGGTCGCCATGAACTCATCGAGGGTGGAGTCGGAGCGTCCGCCCTTTTCGGCGAGCAGGTTCCACATGGCCCCCTCCACCGGATCGGCCTTCACGCCCACACCCGCCGCATACATGCGGGCGAGGCGGTTCTGCGCCACGGGGTGGCCGTGCTCTGCGGCAAAGCGCAGCCAGCGTGCCCCGATATCCATGTTCTGCTCGACGCCTTCGCCCCGCAGCACCATGACGCCATATTCGAGTGCTGCCTCCGGCATGCCCTTGAGCGCCGCCTTGGAGAACCATTCCGCGGCCGCCACGGGATAGCGCACACCGCCCTTGCCGTCGAGGTAGACGAGGCCGAGATTGTACTGGGCATTGGGGTTGCCGGCGGCCGCCGCCTTGCCGAACCATTCGATCGCCTTGGGCCAGTCGGGATCGGCACCATAGGCGCCGGAATAGATGAGGCCGAGATTGTATTGCGCCTTGGTGTTGCCGTTGCCGGCGGCCTTCGCCAGCCACTCGGCGGACGCAGCCGGATCGGTCGTGCCCGTAGTCTCGTCGATGAGCAGCATGGCGTAGTTGAACTGCGCCTCGGCATCGCCCGCTTCCGCCGCCTTGGCGAACCACTTGCGCGCCTCGTCCGAGGATTGCTCCGTACCCTGACCATTGCGGTAGAGATTGCCGAGCATCGTCATGGCGCGCACGTCGCCCCCGTCCGCCAGCGGCTTCACCGCGGCGAAGGCCTCCTTGTACTGCTTGGCCTCGACAAGGGCGGTCACCTCCGCGACCGTGGCCGCGTGGGCGGCAGGCACGGCAACCGCAAGGCTCAGCGCCACGGCCAGACCGCGCAGCATCGAAGCCGGAACGCCTCGGCTCATGCCATGGCCTTGCTCAGGCTCGCGATCACGCGCGCTGCATCTTCCGGGCTCGTCCACATGCCGTCCATGGGGCGGATAAAGTCGGGCTTCTGCGGCAGAAGTGCGGCAAGGTCAGCGGCATCGACGGGATCGAAAGCCACTGCCGGAACCTCGAAGATATCCTGCCACCAGCCGATCAGCGGTTCGCCGTGGGCCTGCGAGGCCTGCGCGAAGGCGACGTAGTCTGCCCCCGCTTCCGCCGCTTCCATGGCGATGTGGCGGGAGGTAGCGGCGAAGACGCCGATGCTCTCGGCCTTGAGGGTGGCCCGGAGCGATTTCACCGGCTGGGCCCGGGCGATGTGGATGCCGTCGGCCTTCAGGTAATGCACCTGGCGCGGCTCGCAATCGCGGATGATCACGGCAAGCCCCAGCGCCTGAAGGGCGGCAACGGTGGGCGCGGCGATCTTCTCGCCCACAAGGACGGAGGCGCAGTCGCCCGCCTTCACGGCGGCGGCGGCGCAGGAGAGAAGAAGGTCGTCCGCGATCTCGGCGGGGGCGGCAAGGAAAAGACGGGGTGTGCTCATGGCCCCGCCTCTATCACCGCCGATACGGCCTTGTCACCTCGTGCGCGGCAGCAGGAAGGCCAGGAGCCCGAGGGCCGGCAGGAAGGAGCAGACCCGGAAGACGAAGTCGATGCTGGTGTGGTCGGCCACAACGCCGAGGACCGCCGCGCCAAGCCCGGCAAGCCCGAAGGCGAGGCCGAAGAACAGGCCGGAGATCATCCCCACCCGGCCGGGCACCAGTTCCTGGGCATAGACGACCATGGCCGAGAAGGCCGACGAGATGATGAAGCCGATGGGCACGGTGAGCGCCACCGTCCACGCAAGGTTGGTGTAGGGCAAGGCCAGCGTGAAGGGCAGCGCGCCCAGGATCGACATCCAGATCACCGCCTTGGTGCCGATCTTGTCGCCGATGGGGCCGCCCATGAAGGTGCCCACCGCCATGGCGCCGAAGAGGATGAAGAGATAGAGCTGCGCATCCTGCGGCGTCACCTTGAAGTGGTCGATCAGGTAGAAGCTGTAGAAGCTGTGCAGGCTCGAGGTGTAGACGAACTTCGAGAACATCAGCGCCAGCAGCGTGAGCAGCGCACCGATGACCTGCCCCTTGCCCAGCGAATGGGTGGCGACCTTCGACGTAGCCTTGCGGGCATGGTCCCGCAGCCAGCCCGCGTACCAGCGGCCGACGAAGCTCAGGAGCAGGAAGGCGGTAAAGGCAAATACGGCGAACCACGAGATTGCCTCCTGCCCGCGCGGCAAAACGATGAGGGCCGCGAGCAAGGGCCCGATCGCCGTGCCGACATTGCCGCCCACCTGGAAGGTGGATTGCGCGAAGCCGAAGCGTCCGCCGGCGGAGAGGCGGGCCACGCGCGAGGCATCCGGATGGAAGATCGAGGAGCCGATGCCGATCATGCTCGCCGCAATGAGGATGGCAGGATAGGAATGGGCGTGCGCCAGGAGCAGCAGGCCCGACAGCGTGCAGAGCGGCGCCACCGGCAGCGAATAGGGCAAGGGATACTTGTCGGTGAAGATGCCGAAGATTGGCTGCAGGATCGAGGCCGTGACCTGGAACACCAGCGTGATCAGGCCCACCTGCGCGAAGGTCAGCGCATAGTTGTCACGAAGCAGCGGATAGACCGAGAGCAGCACCGCCTGCATGGTGTCGTTGATGCCGTGGCAGATGGCGACGGCAAACAGCACCGTGAACACGGTGCCTTGCGTGGCAGATGATGGTGCGGTTGTCGCGGTCATGAGGGCCGCGTGTTTGGCGGAGGCGGGGGCGCCGGGCAAGCCGCCTTTTCGCAAGGCAGCCATTCCCCGGCGCTTCCGGATCAGACCTCGAGGGCTTTCACGCCCGGCAGTTCCTTGCCTTCCAGCCATTCGAGGAAGGCACCACCTGCCGTTGAAATGTAGGTGAAGTCATCCGCCGCACCGGCATGGTTGAGGGCAGACACCGTATCGCCGCCGCCCGCCACGGTGACGAGCTTGCCCGCCTTGGTAAGCGCCGCCGCATATTGCGCGACGGCATTGGTGGCGGTGTCGAAGGGGGCGATCTCGAAGGCACCCATGGGGCCGTTCCACACCACCGTCTTGGCGTTGTCGAAGCAGGCCTTCACCTTGGCGATGGACTTGGGGCCGACGTCGAGGATCATCTCGTCTGCGGCAACGTCGTTGAGGCCGACGGTGCGCGAGGCGGCTCCCGCCTTGAACTCCTTCGCCACCACCGCATCGTCGGGCAGGAGCAGCGTGCAGTTCTTCGCCTTTGCCTTCTCGAGGATCTCCTTGGCGGTGGGGATGAGATCATGCTCGCAGAGCGACTTGCCGACGTTCACGCCCTGCGCGGCGAGGAAGGTGTTGGCCATGCCGCCGCCGATGACGATGGTGTTGGCGATGCCGGAGAGATTGCCGAGGAGTTCGAGCTTGCTCGACACCTTGGCGCCGCCCACCACGGCGACGAGCGGACGCGTGGGCTTTTCAAGCGCGGCCTGCAGGGCCTTGAGTTCCGCTTCCATGGCGCGGCCCGCATAGGCGGGGATCACGCGCGCAATGCCCTCGGTCGAGGAGTGCGCCCGGTGCGCGGCGGAGAAGGCATCGTTGACGAAGATATCGCCGAGGCCTCCCAGCATCTTGGCAAAGCCCGCATCGTTCTTTTCTTCACCGCCGTGGTAGCGGGTGTTTTCCATCAGCGTCACCGTGCCGGGCTTGGCGTCAACGGCGGGCGCGCTCTGCCAGTCGGTGAAGACGAAGGCCACGGGCTTGCCCAGCGCCTTCTCCAGCGCAGGCGCCACGGGCTTCAGCGACATCTCGGGCACCACCTTGCCCTTGGGCCGGTCGAAGTGCGCGAGAATGATGACGGCGGCGCCCTTCTGCAGCAGTTCCTTGAGGGTCGGCACCACGCGGTCGATGCGGGTGGTGTCGGTGACGACGCCGTCCTTGATCGGCACGTTGAGGTCGAGGCGGATCACCACCTTCTTGTTGGCGACGTTGACATCATCAAGGGTGCGGAAGGCCGGCATTGTCATTCTCCATCGGATTTGAGTGAGGGGCGTACCTCAGCGGCGGGGCGAATTCAATGCGTCAGAAAGCCGGGCAGAAGGGCAGCTCAGGGCACCGCCGAAATCAGCAGGAACATGGCGAAGATCGAGAGGTGCACCGCGCCCGAGAGGATGTTGGTGCGGCCGTTGCTGAGGGTGACGGCGCTGACGAACAGGGCCAGCACCAGCAGCACCGTCTGGCTCGCGGAAATGCCCAGCACGATCTTGTAGCCGCCGAGCAGGTCGGCCAGCGCCACGGCGGGAATGGTGAGGCCGATGGTGGCAAGGCCGGAACCCAGCGCCAGGTTCACGCTCACCTGCAGGCGGTTGGCGACGGCGGCGCGCACCGCGGCGATGCCCTCTGGCAGCAGCACCATGCCGGCGATGATCACGCCGGTGAAGCTCAGGGGCAGCCCTGCCCCGGTGATCGCCTTGGCGAGCACGGGCGAGAGAGACTTGGCGAGCAGGATCACCGCCAGGAGCGCAAGGCACAGCATCACGCCGCTCGTGGCGAAGGTGCGGTTGGTGGGAAGCGCCGCATCGGTGACGCCCGCCTCCTCCCCTTCCGGCAGGAAGTAGTCGCGGTGGCGCACCGTCTGCACGAAGAGGAACATGCAATAGAGATAGAGCGAAGTCATCGCCACCATGAAGAGCTGCACGTCGCTGAAGGTGGGGCCATGGGTGGCGAGTGTGAAGTTGGGAAGGATGAGCGTGATCACCGCGAGAACGGACAGCACGGAAAGCGCCGTCGAGGTGCCGCGGATGCGGATCGTCTGTTCGAAATGGCGGCGGCTGCCGAGCAGCAGGCTCAGGCCCACGATCGCCGTGGTGATGATCATGATGCCGGAATAGACGGTGTCGCGGGCGATGGTTTCGCCCCCCGGCCCCGCTCCCACCATCAGAGAAAGAATGAGCCCCACCTCCAGCACGGTGACGGCCAGCGCCAGCACGATCGAGCCCTGCGGCTCGCCCACCCGCGCAGCGATGATCTCGGCGTGATGCACGGCGGCGAAGACGGAGCCGCCCAGCAGCACCGCCACGAGGATGGCGATGGCCGCATGGGCATCGGGCGAAAAGCCGAGCGCCACCGCTCCCACCGCCGCAACGCCGGCGACGGGAAGGACGAGCGTCCACAGGGCATTTTCGATCCGGTGCGCGGCCATAAGTGTTCCTTCTTAAGCTACGGAATCACTGTAGGGACGGAGCACCGGGGCGTCCAGTGTTGCGGCACACCGCCGTCATCCGCGAGCCGGGATCCAGCTTGGTGGATCACTGCAACAAACGAAGAAGCTGGGCCCCCGCCTTCGCGGGGGTGACGACTTAAAAAATTGCACGTCACCCCACCACCGTCATTCCGGACGCGCGCCTTGATCGAGCGAACGCGAGATGTCGCGCGCGAGCCGGAATCCAGCTTCGGATGTCGAGAAAGCGGAAAGCTGGGCCCCCTCCTTCGTGCGGACCTATTTCCCCGTCGCAGCCTTCACTACCGCCTTGGCGGTGATGCCGAACTTCTCGTAGAGCTGCTCGGCCGGGCCCGAGGCGCCGAAGCCGGTCATGCCGATGAACTTTCCCTCGGTGCCGATGAAGCGGTCCCAGCCCATGCGCAGGCCTGCCTCGACGGCGACCCTGATCTTCTCCGTGCCCAGCACCTTGGCCTTGTAGGCCTTGGACTGCTTCTCGAAGAGTTCCATCGACGGCACCGAGACGACACGGGTGGGCACGCCCTTCTTGTCGAGCATGGCCTTCGCGGCGATGGCGATTTCCACTTCCGAACCTGAAGCGAAAATCACCGCCTTGGCCTTCTTCTTCGACTCGGCGATTTCGTAGGCGCCCTGGGCCGAGAGGTTCTTCGCAGAATAGGACAAGCGCGCCGGCAGCAGCTTCTGGCGGGTCAGCACCAGCGTCGAAGGCGTGGTCTTGCTTTCAAGCGCAATCTGCCAGCATTCGGCCGCTTCCACCGCATCGCAGGGACGCAGCACCTGATGGTTCGGAATGGCGCGGCATGCGGCCAGATGTTCGACCGGCTGGTGCGTCGGACCATCTTCGCCGAGGCCGATCGAGTCATGCGTCATCACGAAGATCGAGCGGATGCCCATCAGCGAGGCGAGACGCATGGAGGGGCGGCAATAGTCGGTGAAGCAGAAGAAGGTGCCGCCATAGGGAATGACGCCGCCATGCAGCGCCAGGCCGTTCATGGCCGCCGCCATGCCGTGTTCGCGAATGCCGTAGTGCACGTAGCGGCCGGCATAGTTCGAGGCCGAGAACACCGCCATGTCCTTCGACCTGGTGTTGTTGGAGCCGGTGAGGTCGGCCGAGCCGCCCATCGTCTCGGGCACGCAGGCATTGATCACGTCGAGGGCGTTCTGCGAGGAATTGCGGGTGGCGATGTGGGGCGGCTTCTTGGCCAGCTCCTTCTTGTAATCGGCCATCACCTTCTCGAAATTGTCCGGCAGCTTGCCGGCCATGATGCGAGTGAACCACGCCTTGCTGGGCGAAGAGGCGAGACGGCCTTCCCACGCCGTGCGCTCGGCCTTGCCGCGGGTGCCGGCTTCACGCCAGGCATTGAGAATGTGATCCGGAATCTCGAAGGGCGGCCAGGGCCAGTCCAGCTCCTTGCGGGTGAGCGCGATCTCGGCATCACCCAGCGGCGCGCCATGGGCCTGGTAGCTGTCCTTCTTGTTGGGCGAGCCCCAGCCGATCACCGTCTTGGCGGCGATCAGCACGGGCTGCTCGGAGAGCTGTGCGGTAGCCAGCGCCACCGAGATGGCGGTGTGGTCGTGGCCGTCGCAGCGCAGAACCTTCCAGCCCGAGGCTTCGAAACGCTTCACCTGATCGGTCGAGTCGGCCATGGAGATGCGGCCGTCGATGGAGATGTTGTTGTCGTCCCAGATGACGATGAGGTTCTTGAGCTTCAGGTGCCCGGCGAGGCCGATCGCTTCCTGGCTGATTCCCTCCATCAGGCAGCCGTCGCCTGCCAGCACGTAGGTCTTGTGGTTGACGAGGTCATTGCCGAACTGGGCATTGAGGTGGCGCTCGGCCATGGCGAAGCCCACGGCGTTGGAAATGCCCTGCCCCAGGGGGCCGGTCGTGGTCTCGATGCCCTCGGCGTGGCCATATTCCGGGTGGCCCGCCGTCTTGGCCCCCAACTGCCTGAATTTCTTGATATCTTCGATAGTCATGTCCTTGTAGCCGGTGAGGTACAGAAGGGCATACTGGAGGATCGAGGCATGGCCGGCGGAGAGGATGAAGCGGTCCCGGTCGGGCCAGTGGGGGGCGGACGAATCAAACTTCAGGAACTTCGTGAACAGGACCGCGGCCACGTCGGCCATGCCCATGGGCGCCCCGGGATGGCCGGAATTGGCCTTCTGCACGGCATCCATGGACAGGGCGCGGATGGCATTGGCCATGGTGCGGGGCGTGACATCGGTCATGGGAATCGGCCTTTCTGGCGGGAGTTTCAATGGGATCGGACTTCTGATAACAGCCGGGTAAACCCTGTCAATGCGGGGTGGTAGCACTGTTTGCGGGCGATTGCTTCCCTTGGCCGGCAGCTTTAAGGTGCAACGAATTGTGAGTGCTTGAGAATCTCCGGTTACTGCTCTAGTGGGGTGTCAGGACGGATATGGCAGAATCAACGAAATTCGAAGCATCGCTTCAGCGGTTTGAAAAGGCGCTGAAGCTTGTCGAGGCTTCCCTTGCACGCAAGCAGGCTGAAAACGCCCGCTTGAAGACGCTCGAGATCGAGAAGGCAACGCTCGAGTCGGACCGCCAGCGCATGGACCGGGAACTGGCCCAGGTGCGCGTTAAGGCCCAGGAACTCGTGGACACTTCCAAGCAGGCTGTGGGCAAGATCGATAGCGCCATGTCGCGCATCCGGTCGGTGCTGCACTCGAACAGCGGCGGGCAATAGGAGTGGTCATGGCCAACGTCGTCGTCAATATCGCCGGTCGCCCCTACACCATGCAGTGCCCCGATGGTGAGGAAGACCATCTCAAGGACCTCGCCAAGCTGCTCGACACCGAAGTCGGCCGCATCCGCCAGAGCGTGGGCGCCATCGGCGACATCCGCCAGCTGGTGATGGCGGGCCTCATGGTGGCTGACCGCCTCTCGGAAGCGACCCGCAAGCTCGAGGACATGCAGGACCAGCTCGACGGCCTGCGCATCAGCCGCGACCAGGCCCTGCAGCAGATCAAGCAGCAGGACGAGAACTTCGCCAAGGCGCTGGAAATCGCCGCCCAGAAGCTTGAGGAAATGGCGCAGTAGCACCCGCCTCCCCTTCTCCTTCCTGATGAACGCCAGACAACCGCCGCTTCAGACGGGGTTCAGCCGCTGGCCGCTAGAACGCCTCGCATCATCACGAGGACACACCCCATGACCCGCATCACCACCACCGCCCTTGCCGCCGCTGCTGCCATTGCCGCCTTCGCCGCCATGGCGCCGGCCCAGGCGCAGTATTGCGAAGGCACCGTGCACGGCCTTTCGAAGTACTACAATCCGGAGACGGGCGCCGGCTTCCTCGCCGTTCGCGCCAAGCCGCGCGCCTCGTCCTATCAGAAGGGCGAACTGTTCAACGGCGACAAGGTCGAAATCTTCACGCGGAGCGGCAACTGGTACCGCATCGCCCCCGTTGACGGCGGACCGGAAGGCTGGGCCCACGCCCGCTGGATCTGGAACGACTGCAATTATTGAGATCGCTCGGGACGGACAGAGCGCAAGCGAAGGCAGGGCAGCCGGGAACGGCTGTCCTGTCTTCGGCCATTGTTCTGGCGGCTTGTGAAGCGGGCGGAAGCGCGCCAAGAAGGCGGGGACAAGCAACAGGACGCCCCATGATCGACCTCACCTGCATTCCCGCCCTCGCCACCCTCGACCTCGGCCCCTTCGAGGACAAGCCCACATCGTTTGAAGGCAACCAGAAGGAAGCTGCCGTCTCGCTGTGGACGTCCGCCGACGGGCGCGTCGACATCGGTGTCTGGGAATGCACGCCGGGCCGCTTCACTGCCGACCGCACGCTGTCGTCAGAGTTCTGCCACTTCATAGCGGGCGAAATCGAGATGACCCACACGGACGGCCGCAAGGAACGCCTCGGCCCCGGCGACGCCATCAGCCTGCCGCTCGGCTGGAAAGGCGAATGGCGGGTAATCAAGCAGGTCAGGAAGCTCTACATCATTACGAAGAAGGATTGAGACGTCCCACGTCCATCCATAGGCGCAATACCGTTGTTGTCTCTTGCGTTGACAATCCGTCAATTGCGTTCCCTAGTGAAGCAACTCGGAAAGAGGAGCACGCGCCATGGAAGGAACGCTCGACATTCAATTCAGAGAAGGCCTGACGACCGAGCAGCGGAATGTGGCAGAAGCCTCCGTGCGCGCCATGTTGGCCAGGCACACAGCGGAGGGAGCAGCAGCAAGCCTCCGCCGCCAGCAGAAAGACGAATTCCGCCAGCGGGTCGTCGACAGGCTGGGTAAGCTCATTCTCGAAGATCCCGCCGTCGCAGCGACACTGACGGCAGCAACCCAATCGAGGCTCCGTTCAGAAGCGCTGTCGCTCGACGGCGTACCGGTGCAGATGGAATCACGACTGGCGCTTCCTCCTGCAGGCCCGACGCCATTTACCTTGGCGATACCAATCGAACCACCTTTCGATTACACATGGCAGTACCGTCTTCCTAACAGCGGCCCGCCTCACCAGAGCATTGCCGACGTCGACGGAAATTTGATCCTGAACGCCATGTCGGACCACATCGTCGGCGGTGTCGATACATTCGTGAATGTCCATTGTGGCGTAGGGTGCTCGTTCAAACTCTCTCATACCGCCAGCGTGAAGCTGAATGCCGACATGGACTTCCGTTACAAGTTCCTTGTCGATTGCACGGGGATCGGCGGATACGCTTCTGTGGACGGAGGCGTGGACGCGGCGCTGATGAGAGGTTCTGAGGCCATTATGATTGCAACAGCGCCCGTCTACCATCGCCGCATTAGCGGTTACGAAGACGCGCAAATGGATGTACCCTTTGCGCCCCTGCACTATCCCAATGGTATCGCTTCGCAGGTCGAACCAGGGACCTATGCTTTCAATCTCGGCATCTGGGCCGTGTCGGACTATGGCAACGGTGTCGGCCAGTCAGCCGCGCAATCGTCATGCCAAGCGCGGGTGCGCAAGATGCTCATTGTGGCAGTTTGATTGCTCGCCCGCCCACCACGACGCAAGCCCTACGGCCGGACGCCGCCACTACCGCTTCGGCCCGCGATAGGTGCGTGTGCCGGGCTTGCCGCCTTTCGAGCCTGCCTTGCGGTCGCCGGGCTTTCCCGCCGTCGGCCATGATGCCGTCGCCGGCTTGATGCGGGAACTGCCCTCGCCTGCCGACGGATCGCGCGACATCGGATCATCCAGCACCGCAAGCTCCAGCGCCTTCAGACGCTTCACCTCGTCGCGGAGACGGGCTGCCTCTTCGAACTCCAGGTTGGCGGCAGCGTCGCGCATGCGCTTCTCCATGTCCGCCAGCACCTTCTCGAGATTGTGGCCCATGAGCGGACCGTCGTCCTCGGCAAGCCCTGCATCCACCTGCACGTGATCCTGCTCGTAGACACTCTTCAGGATGTCCGAGATGTTCTTCTTGATCGACTGCGGCGTGATGCCATTCGCCGTGTTGTAGGCTTCCTGCTTCTCGCGGCGGCGGTTGGTCTCGGCCATGGCGCGCTCCATCGAGCCGGTGATCGAGTCCGCATACATGATCACCCGGCCATCGACGTTGCGCGCGGCGCGGCCGATGGTCTGGATCAATGAGGTTTCGCTGCGCAGGAAGCCTTCCTTGTCGGCATCGAGAATGGCAACGAGCGCGCACTCCGGAATGTCGAGGCCTTCGCGCAAGAGGTTGATGCCAACCAGCACGTCGAAGGCACCGAGGCGGAGATCGCGCAGGATCTCGATGCGCTCCAGGGTCTCGATGTCGGAATGCATGTAGCGCACCCGCACCCCCTGCTCGTGCATGTATTCGGTCAGGTCTTCCGCCATGCGCTTGGTGAGCGTGGTCACCAGCACGCGATAGCCCTGCTTCGCCACCTCCTTGCATTCGGCGATGACATCGTCGACCTGCGTCTTGGTGGGGCGGATGGTGACCGGCGGGTCGATGAGGCCGGTGGGTCGGATCACCTGCTCGGCAAAGACACCACCCGACTGCTTCAGTTCCCACGGGCCGGGCGTGGCCGAGACATAGATGGTCTGCGGGCGCATCGCGTCCCATTCCTCGAAGCGGAGCGGACGGTTGTCGATGCAGCTCGGCAGGCGGAAGCCATATTCGGCCAGCGTCGCCTTGCGATTGTAGTCGCCGCGGAACATGCCGCCGATCTGCGGCACGGTGACGTGGCTTTCGTCAATGAAGACGAGGCAATTGTCCGGCAGGTATTCGAACAGCGTGGGGGGCGGCTCGCCCGGTTGGCGTCCGGTGAGATAGCGCGAATAGTTCTCGATGCCGGCGCAGGAGCCTGTCGCCATCATCATCTCCAGGTCGAACATGGTGCGCTGCTCGAGGCGCTGCGCCTCGAGAATGCGACCCGCCGCGTTGAACTCGGCGAGGCGCTGGCGCAGATCTTCCTTGATGCGGGTGGCGGCCTGCTCCAGCGTGGGCTTGGGCGTGACGTAGTGCGAGTTGGAGTAGACCTTCACCGACTCGAGTTCCGCCCGCTTCTGCCCGGTGAGCGGATCGAATTCGGTGATCGCCTCCACCTCGTCGCCGAAAAGCGACACGCGCCAGGCGCGATCCTCGAGATGCGACGGGAAAAGCTCGATGGTATCGCCGCGCACCCGGAAGGTGCCGCGCACGAAGTTCTGGTCATTGCGCTTGTAGTGCAGCGCCACGAGATCGGCGAGCAGCTGACGCTGCGGGAAGCGCGCGCCCTTCTTGATCTCGAAGGTCATCGCCGAATAGGTCTCGACGTCGCCGATGCCGTAGATGCACGACACCGACGCCACCACGATCACATCGTCACGCTCAAGCAGCGCGCGCGTGGCCGAATGGCGCATGCGGTCGATCTGTTCGTTGATCGAGCTTTCCTTCTCGATGTAGGTGTCGCTGCGCGGCACATAGGCTTCCGGCGTGTAGTAGTCGTAGTAGGAGACGAAATACTCCACCGCGTTGTTGGGGAAGAACTGCTGGAACTCGCCGTAGAGCTGTGCGGCCAGCGTCTTGTTGTGGGCAAGGATCAGGGCCGGGCGCTGGGTGCGGGCGATCACCTGCGCCATGGTGTAGGTCTTGCCCGAGCCGGTGACGCCGAGCAGCACCTGGTCGCGCTCGTTGGCATTGGCGCCCTGGACGAGTTCCGCAATGGCGGTGGGCTGGTCGCCCTTGGGCTCATACTCGGAGACGAGTTCGAAACGCCGCCCGCCCTCGGATTTCTCCGGCTTCGGCGGCTTGTGCGGCGTGAACATGGGGAGTGGCACGAAATCCGGGCGCAGGCTCTCAAGCCCCGCGCGCACGCTCGCCGGCAATTCCGGAACGCCGTCCAACCGGGCCTGCGGCATCTCCGCAAACCCACCCTCTTGTCGTGAATGACCCATGGATACGGATATAGGGCCTTCACCCCGGGAGTGAAAGGGCGGGTGCTGACACCTGCTGACAGGATGTGTCAGGAATTGTCATCAGGCCTTGAATTTATTGGTTCTATGCCATTCCAGGTAGATGGGGTGGGGACGCAAAGTCTCGTTTGAAGGGACCTTGGCCTTTCTATCCCGGTTTAACAGATGAGACACATCGTTGTTCATTTGTCGGGATAAGAGAATCGTGAGGTCATCTGTCAGCGACAGCAGCCCACGATCAAACATCCAGTGCATGGTGCCCGACAAAGCAATGCCATTTCGGATCCAGTCATTGCCGCCGTCTTCGACAGGACGAATGTGGGCGGCCTCAACTTCTGGCCGACCCCGACCATTCAAAAGCCTGAGGCCGGTAAAGGCACAGGTGCGGTCGTACGCCACGCGCACGTTCTGCCTGAACTTGATGTCGCGCCACGCCTTCCGGGACAGCAGTTCGACGATCGGCCGATCGTACTCTTCATCGAGAATGGCAGGTTGCTGTCGCTCTCCCATGCCTTCGATATCGAGTTCAGGACTTGGCAAGTCTGGAGCATTCCGATCAGGCCAAGCCTCGGGTGTGGTCAATCCAGCTCTCACGATTGCGGCAAACTCAGCGTCTTCCAGCATTCGTACAGCCTGAACCATCATGCCGCGACTGATACGGCCATCGCCCAAGACAAGCCGCTTCTCGAAGCCACCACTCTCCTTGTATTCAACCGCACGGTCAAAATCGATGTACTGCTCCAAGTACGCATAGTGCAGTTCGGGGTTCTTGGGGTCCGGCGAGACCGACTTCACTTTCGCAATACCGGTGTAGTAGCGGCCTTCGTGACCAGCCCGCGGACCATAGTAGACAATCCAATCACCAACAGTCTTTATGACTCGGGACAAATACATCTGCGGGAAGTGATACCACTCACCTTCCCGATCATCGTAAGCGCTCCCGGGCTTATGATAGAAGACAGCCTTCACACAATGCTTCCCGCCATTTTCCAATTCTTCACAGGAAGAAGCGGGAAGTTCAAGCGGTCTCAGATGTCTACAACCCCACTCTCCTCCAGCTTCTCTCGCAGCGTGTGCAACTGGTCGCGAAGCGCGCCCAGCTCAGAAAGGCTGAGGCCGGAGGCGGAGAGGATGCAGCCCGGGATTGATTCCGCCTTGCGCCGCAGGGCCTTGCCCTTGGCCGTGAGGTGAACCAGCACCTGGCGCTCATCCTCCGCACTGCGGGTGCGGCTGAGGAGGCCCGCCGCCTCCATGCGCTTGAGCAGCGGCGTGAGGGTGTTCGATTCGAGGCCGATCTGGCTGCCGATCTGGCCCACGCCACGGCCCTCCTCTTCCCACAAGGCTATCAGCACGAGATATTGCGGATAGGTGAGGCCGAGCGGCTCCAGCAGCGGCTGGTAGACCCGGTTCATGGCATTGTTGGCCGCATAGAGGCTGAAGCACAGCATGGCATCGATGGCGGGCATGCCGCCCGCTCCGGCCTTCGGTCTGGACTTGTTCTGGCTTGTTCTTGTCTGGGGCATGGCACCCTCCGTCCTGCCCAATTTAAATCGCGCACGATCTTTCCACAAGGGCTTGACAGGCACGGGTGCCGCCAATATATATCGCGCACGATATAAACGTACACGATCATAAACGGAGAAAGCAGATGAGCACCAAGATCCTCTACACCATCGCAGCGACGGCAACGGGCGGCGGCCGCAACGGCAGCGTCAAGACCGAAGACGGGTCCTTTGACCTCACCATGGCAACGCCGAAGGAACTCGGCGGTTCCGGCAACGGCAAGAACCCGGAACAGCTTTTCGCCGCCGGCTATGCCGCCTGCTATCTCGGCGCCATGCGCTTCGCCGTGTCGCAGGACAAGAGCCTCGCCACCATCCCGGAAAACGCCACGGTGCGCGCCTCAGTCGGGATTGGCCCGCGCAGCGACAAGGGCTTCGGCCTTGCCGTGAAGCTGGAAGTGCATTTCCCCGGCGTAAGCAAGGTTGATGCGGAACGCGTCGCCGCTGCCGGCCACGAAATCTGCCCCTATTCGCACGCCACGCGCGGCAACATCACCGTCGACACCGTCGTCGTCTGATCACACGCACGCAAACGAAAGGGCCCGCCTCTCCGCGAGACGGGCCCTCTTTCATTCTGAACGGGTTCAGATCTTCTCGGCTTCGGCCAGCGCCTTCTTCATCTCGGGCAGCAGATCGGCATTGGCGGCAACATAGCCGTTGGTATGCAGCGGATCGCCCTCGCCCTTGAGCGGTGCCACGAAGCCGCCGGACTCGCGCACGAAGAGAAGGCCCGCTGCCATGTCCCAGGCATTGAGGCCATCGCACCAGGCTGCATCAAGGCGGCCGCAAGCGACCCACGCGAGTTCCAGCGCCGTCGACCCCAGCACGCGGATGCCCGTGGTGCGGGCCTGCAGCACCGCCACCTGATTGCGGTGAAGCACATGCATCTTGGGCTGGCCCATATGCGGAATGTTGGTGGAGATCAGCGCATCCTGCAACGTGCGGCGCGAGGAGACGCGCATGCGCTTGTTGTTGATGAAGGCGCCCTGCCCCTTCTCGCTGTGGAAGAGTTCATCCGTGACCGGATTGTAGGTGACGCCGGCCACGATCTCGCCCTTGCGCTCCAGCGCCACGGTGAGCGCGAAGTAGGGCAGCGCATGCATGAAGTTCGAAGTGCCGTCGATCGGATCGATGATGAAGCGGTGGTCCGGGTCCTGGCCCTTGGAACCGCCTTCCTCCTCGCCGAGGAAGCCGTAGGTCGGCCGCGCCTTCGACAGTTCCTCGCGCAGCACGCGCTCGCACTTCTTGTCGGAGGCGGTGACGAAATCGCCCGGCCCCTTCTGCGACACCTGCAGGCTTGCCACCTCGCCATAGTCCCGCTGCACGCCCCGGGCGGCCTTGCGCACGGCGTTGATCATGACGGTCATTACGGGTGAACTGGACACTGATTGAAATCCTTTGCCGAAAGAGCTTGTTGCCTGGGGCCGCCGATAGCAAGATGGGGCGGTGAAGGCTAGTGCCCCCGTTCACAGGGCTGCCGCACGGAGGACGCAATGCGCAAGGTGCTGCTCGGCATATTCTACGGCCTCCTCGGCCTGTTCCTCATCGCCGTGGCCGGCGGTTATGCCCTGCCCGGCAAGGCCCACGTGGAACGCTCCGCCAGCATCAATGCCCCCGCCGACAAAATTTACGGCATTGTCGCCGATCTCCAGCGCAACAAGGAATGGTCGCCCTGGACCGCCATGGACCCCGCCATTGAGCTGAGTTACTCCGGTCCCAACAATGGTGCTGCGGGGGTGGGCCAGAAGATGTCCTGGGTCTCCAAGAACCCGCAGGTCGGCACGGGCTCGCAGGAAGTGACGGAACTTGTGCCGAACGAGCGGATGGTCTCGGCGCTGGAATTCAGCGGCACCAAGGCAACCGCCACTTTTGCCCTGCAGCCCAATGGCACCGCCACCAAGGTGGTCTGGTCCTTCGATGCCACCCTGAGCGGCGTTGCGGAGCGCTGGTTCGGCCTGCTCTTCGACCGCCTCATCGGCCCTGACCTCGAGAAGGGCCTCGTTAACCTCAAGACTCTCGCGGAAGCCCAGGGCTGAGGGCCAGCGCAGAACTGTCATCCCTCTGTCACGGCGCTTTGACACAAGGGCGCGACCCGCACCGTGTGAAGGAGCCCCGAGACTCATGCCGCCCGCCATGGACGCCGCAGCCGAACTTCCCGTCATCGATTTCGATTTCAGCCTGACGGAGAAAATCCGCTTCAGTTATTCGCGCCCTGAAGACCCGGTTCTGAAAAAGGCGATCATCTGCGGCATCGAGAAACTCTCGGGCCAGGGCTTCTTCAAGCGCCGCTATCTCGAATGGTCCAGCCGCGGCCACACCAGCGAGAACATATTCGCCGCCGGCATCCGCCTGCTCGGGGTGCGCCTGCGCTTCGATGAAGCAGCGCTCGCTGCCGTGCCTCAGCGCGGGCCGTTGCTCGTCGTTGCCAATCATCCCTTCGGCGTGGCGGATGGCCTCGCTCTCGGCGATCTCGTGACGCGCGTGCGTCCCGATACCCGGATCATGACCCACAGCCTGCTCTGCCAGCCGCCGGAAGCGCAGCGCTTCCTTCTGCCGGTCGATTTCGGCAAGACCAATGAAGCGCGCCAGCGCTCGGCCCGCACCCGCATGGAAGCGGTGCAATGGCTCAAGGACGGTCACTGCGTGGCGCTCTTCCCGGCGGGCGGCGTGGCCACGCGCCAGTCACCCACCAAGGGGCCGGCGCTCGATCTGCCGTGGCACACCTTCGTGGCGAAGCTTGCAGCAGTGGCGGGCGTGCAGGTGCTGCCGCTGTTCTTCCACGGCCAGAACTCCACGCTCTTCCACCTCGCCAGCCACACGGCCTATCCGCTGCGTGTCGCCCTGCTTTTCCGTGAAACGCTGCGGCAGCTGGGCGAGACGATCGAGGTTGAAGTGGGAACGGCCATTCCGGGCAGCAGCCTGCCTCAGACACAAGGCAAGGAAGCGGTTGCAAGTGCCCTCCGAGCCATCACTTTCGGCCTCGACAGGACGGGCGCATCATCGCCCGCCGTGTTCAACTGGCCGAAGCACGTGGGATCGTGACTTAAGCCTTCTTCGGCGCTGCCTTCTTCGCCGGCGCCTTCTTCCCGGGAGCGGCCTTCACGGCTGCCTTCCTGGCAGCCGGCGTCTTCACCGGAGCCGGCGCTTCGACAACCGGCGTGACATCGGGAATGGACACGGCGGAAACGCGCTCAAGGGCGCGCTGCCAGTGGATCTCGGCGCGGCCTTCCGGGCGGCCTTCTTCAATCCAGAATTGATAGGCAAGAGCGCGAACCTGCTCTTCCTGAGAGGTCTTCGGTGCATGTGCCGGCATGGATGGTGCTCCGTGGGTGTGTCAGCAAGCGCAATACAATCGCGGACCACATAGCACAGGCCGATGTTGCACTGCAACATAATCTCGGAGTGTGGCAGCGAGGCGAAGGAAGACCGGGCACGACAGCCGACGAACCCTTGAAAATCACCCCCGAAAGGTTCATTGCTGCCCCCGCCCCACGGTCCGCCGCTGCAGACCCGGGCAAGGCCAAGCCCAAGGAGATTGAATGGCTAAGGAAGAACTGCTCGAATTCGAGGGCACGGTGTCGGAACTGCTGCCCAACGCGACCTTCCGCGTGAAACTGGACCACAATTCCCACGAGATCATCGCCCACACCTCCGGCAAGATGCGCAAGAACCGCATCCGCGTGCTGGCCGGCGACCGGGTCATGGTGGAAATGACGCCCTATGACCTGACCAAGGGTCGCATCAACTACCGCTTCAAGTAACCGGCGGAGCACACGACCATGGCCGAGGAGAAGCCGAAAAGCCGACTGGTACTGGCCAGCGCTTCGCCACGCCGTCTCTCGCTCCTCGAGCGTGTCGGCATCGCGCCCGACCTGCTCTGCCCTGCAGACATCGACGAGACCCCGGAACGCTTCGAAACTCCCCGCCGCCTCGCCATCCGCCTGGCGCAGGAGAAGGCCAAGGCGGTCGTCAACCTGCCGCTGGTCAAGGACCAGGGCCCCAATGTTTTCATTCTCGCCGCCGACACTGTCGTCGGCCTCGGCCGCCGCTCGGTGCCGAAAGCTGAAACCGAACAGGATGTGAAGGCTGCCCTCGCCCTCCTCTCCGGCCGTTCGCACTGGGTGTATTCGGCCGTCTGCCTGATCGACCCCAAGGGCCGCCTCAGCTACCGCTGCTCGGAAACCAAGGTACGCTTCAAGCGCCTCTCGCGCGAAGACATCGTGGCCTATGTGGCGAGCGGCGAATGGCGCGGCAAGGCCGGAGGCTATGCCATCCAGGGCCGGGCCGAATCCTTCGTGCGCATGCTCTCGGGCTCGCACTCCGGCGTGGTCGGCCTGCCGCTTTATGAAACGGTGCATCTCCTCGAAGGCGCGGGCTTCCCCGTCTTCAACACGCTGATGCACAAGCCGTCCCTGCTGGTGTGATGGCCGAGCCGGTTCACCTCCGGCCCCGGCGGCCCTGCCCCATCTGCAAGAAACCCTCGACGCAGAAGTTTCATCCTTTCTGCTCGAAGCGCTGCGCCGAAATCGATCTCGGCCGATGGCTGGGCGGCAACTACGCCATTCCTGCCGTGGAGAACGAGGAACCGGACGAGGATCAGCCGCCCGAGGCGTCCTGATCCTTGCGGTCGCGCACCACGGTCACGGTGCATGGCGCTTCCGAAGCCACCCGCGCCGAGACGCTGCCCAGCAGCTTGCGCATGGTGGAGTTGTCGCGCGCCCCCATCACGATGTGATCGACGGTGTTCTCGCGGGCATATTCGAGAATTGCCTCGGCAGGGTCTGTCGCCTCCAGCACGTGGAAGCTCACCTGCGCCTGCGGCACTTCAAGCGGGCGGGCCCAGTCCTTCAACTGCACGATGCGCGAGATGTGCTTGTTGTTGCCCTCTTCATCCAGCGTTGAATCAAGCGCCAGCCGCTTCAGCCTGAGCACATTGAGACAGGCGACGCGCACTTCCTTCGAACGTTCGACGATCCGCATCACCGTCTGCCGCACCTGTTCCGAAAGTTCAGGCGACATGGTGGCAAGGTCGATCGCAACCGCAATGATCGGCGCCTGCGCCAGACCCTCGCTCGCATCCTTCGGATGATCGATCAGGCTTTCGAAGGGTTCCGACTTGCGCTTGAGGCGGACGAAGAAACCGTCGGGCCGCTCCTTGTGGGCGCGCTTCGTCAGCTTCACTTCCGACGGATTGTTGAGATCGAAGAGCAATTGCTGCGCATTGGGGTAACGGCGCGAGGCATTCACCTCGAGGCAGCGGAGAATGACCTCCTGCAGCCAGAGCGGAATGTCGCGGTTCAGCATGCGGGGCGGCGGCGGGTCCCACCAGAGGCGGCGCTTCAGGCCCTTGAGGCGCGGCGGATCGCCGAAGGGCCGCTCTCCCGTTGCGAAGAAATAGAGAAGCGCCCCCAGCGCAAAGAAGTCGGAGCGGAAATCATGGCGCTGCCCGAGGATCTGTTCCGGCGCCATGTAGGGCGCAGTGCCATAGGGCAGCCGGAATTCCTCCGCCACCAGGTCCGGCAGGTCGAGATGGCGTGACAGGCCGAAGTCGACGAGCACGGCCTCGCCTGTGGACCGCATCATGATGTTGGAGGGCTTGATGTCGAGGTGGACGACACGCTGGTGGTGCAGCGCATCGAGCGCCACCGCCACCTTGCGCCCGATCTCCACCACCTCCTGCACGGGAAGCGGCAGGCTCGTCAGCTTGGGCAGCAGCGATTCCCCGTCGATCTTCTCCATCACGATGAAGGGCTGCACGGCAAAGTCGCCATTTGCGATGAAGCGCGGCACATGCGGGCCCTTGAGGCGCGGCATGATCATCTGCTCCATCTCGAAGCCCACGATGGTGGCCGGGTCTTCGCCTTCGGCCAGCACCGGTACTTTCATCAGCAGCACTTCCGAGGAATGTTCCGGCGTCACCTGCCAGAGCTGGGCCATGCCGCCCGTGTGCAAGAGCTGCTTGAGCACGAAGCCGCCGAAGGTCATGCCCGCTTCGAGTTTTGCCTTCGCCATCCCTCAGCGCCCCCTCAACAGCCGCAGCGCCAGGCTTTCCGGCAATCCTTCCTCGAGCACCCGTTGCGAGACACTCTCCACATCATAAGGCACGCGCTGGTAAGTGAGCGCGCGCGTCGCCTCGTTGAAGATGGCGAAGGAAGCAGCCGGATTGCCGTCGCGCGGCTGGCCCACGGAGCCCAGCACAGCGAGCCACTGGCGGTGAGCCGACAGCGGAATGGTGATGTCAGTTGCGGGCGTGTGGGCCGTGACCCTGCCGCCGGCCTGCGTGGTGCAATAGAGGGCGGGCATGTGCACATGGCCGCAGAAGGTGACATTGGCCTTCACCGCGGCGAGGCTTCGCCCCGCCATTTCGGCGTCAGTCACATAGTTCCAGGCGGACGGATTGGAACCGTCGGCATGGACGAAGAGATGGGTGCCGTCACTCACCTCGTAAGGCAGCGACTTGAGAAAAGCGACCGAACCTTCGGAGAGATGGCGGCGGGTCCAGTCCATGGCGGCGGCGGCAGTGGAGTTCATGCCATAGTCGGCCTTGAAGGTTGCCGCATCGTGATTGCCGAGAACCGCAATCGCCCCCTTTTCGATCATCGGGCGGACGCGCTGCACCACCGCTTCCGGGTCAGGGCCATAGCCCACGAAGTCGCCGAGGAAGGCCACGCGGTCCACCCCTTGCGCCGCAATGGCCTCAAGGCAGGCGTCCAGTGCCGGAAGATTGGCATGGATATCGGACAGCAGCGCCAGTTTCATTCACGATCCCTTTGCGGAAATCTTGTGCTGCCCTGCCCGCAAACTCAAGCGTCCGCAAAACGAGGGCGGCTGCAACTTTCGTTACAGCCGCCCGCAGTGCGTGTCGTTGATCAGGATCAGCCGTGGATGTCGCGATCCTTGGTTTCCGGGATGAAGATCGCACCGATGACGAGCGTCATCGCCGCGATGATGATCGGATACCAGAGACCGGAGTAGATATCACCCGTAGCCGCCACGATGGCGAAGGCCGTGGTGGGGAGGAAGCCACCGAACCAGCCGTTGCCGATGTGATAGGGCAGCGACATGGAGGAGTAGCGGATGCGGGTCGGGAAGAGTTCGACCAGCATGGCGGCGATCGGGCCGTACACCATCGTCACGTAGATGACGAGGATGGTGAGAAGCACGATCAGCATGCCCGTGTTGACCTGGGCCGGATCGGCCTTGGCGGGATAGCCCGCAGCCTTGAGCGCGCCGGAGAGCGTGCCGGCAAAGCCGTCGTTCAGGGCAGCCGCCGGGCCACCGGTCTTCACCGCCGCGTCAACGATCTTGCCAAGCTCGGCCGTCTTGTCGGCGGCGTTCTTGTAAGCATCGCCGTTCATGGCGGCCGTGATGGCGGCGGTCAGCGTCTTGGCCTTGGCAGGGTCTTCGTTGGGGCGCACATCCTTCAGGCCGGCCGCCGTCACGATTTCGGTGATGGCGGTGTCAGCCGTCTGCGCCGCAGCGAGGATGCCCGCTTCGCCGGCAGCCTTGAGCGTGGCCGTCAGTTCCTCGGCCTTGGCCTTGGTGTCGGCAGCAACCTGGGCAGCTGCGAGCGACGGCACGACCGTGTCGCCGATCTTGACCGTGGCCTTGCCCGATTCACCCGCGGCATTCGAGTACGGGATGCCAGCCTTCACAAGCGCGCTCTTGGCGATATCGCAGGCGCTGGTGAACTTCGACGTACCGACCGGGTTGAACTGGAACGAGCAGTCCTTCGGATCGGCGGTCACGACCACGGGCGACTTGGCGGACGCTTCATAGAGTGCCGGGTTGCCGTAGAAGGTGATCGCCTTGAAGATCGGGAAGTAGGTCACGATGGCGAGCAGGCAGCCCAGCATGATGATCCACTTGCGGCCGATCTTGTCCGAGAGCCAGCCGAAGAAGATGAAGAACGGCGTGCCGATGGCAAGCGAGCCCGCGATCAGCAGGTTTGCCGTGACAGGATCGATCTTCAGGGTCTGCGTCAGGAAGAACAGGGCATAGAACTGGCCCGTGTACCAGACGACGGCCTGACCGGCGGTGAGGCCGAGCAGCGCGAGGATGACGACCTTGAGGTTGGCCCAGTTGCCGAAGGATTCCGTGAGCGGGGCCTTGGAGGTCTTGCCCTCGGCCTTCATCTTCTGGAACACCGGCGATTCATTCAGCTTCAAGCGGATCCACACCGAGATGGCGAGCAGCACGGCGGAAAGCAGGAAGGGAATGCGCCAGCCCCAGCTATCGAACTGGGTGGGAGCGCCCGGCGCATCCGAAATCGGAGCGGAGAGCCAGGTGCGGCAGGCGAGAATGACGAGCAGCGACAGGAAGAGACCGAGCGTTGCCGTGGTCTGGATCCAGCTGGTGTAGAGGCCGCGCTTGCCGTGCGGCGCGTGCTCGGCCACGTAAGTGGCGGCACCGCCGTATTCGCCGCCGAGGGCAAGGCCCTGCAGCAGGCGGAGCAGAACGAGGATCACCGGGGCTGCCATGCCGATCGTGGCATAGCTGGGCAGAAGGCCCACGCCGAAGGTGGAGATACCCATGATCAGGATGGTGATGAGGAAGGTGTATTTGCGGCCGACGAGATCGCCCAGCCGTCCGAAGACGATGGCGCCGAAGGGGCGCACCGCGAAGCCCGCCGCGAAGGCCGCGAGCGCGAAGATGAAGCCTGCGGTTTCATTCACGCCCGAGAAGAACTGTTTGGAGATGATGGCCGCGAGCGACCCGTAGAGATAGAAGTCATACCACTCGAAGACCGTTCCGAGTGAGGATGCGAAGACGACCGTTGTCTTGCTGCGGTCGAGATCGCCAGCAGTAGCGGCGTTTGCCATGGGTTTCCTCTTGCTTTCCCTCGTGAGCAATTTCTTTTTCTGAGACAAGACGCGATCCGGAACAGGGATTCCTCCGGACCCATTTCAAGTCTTAACCCGGCGTTAAACCCGTGAATGATGCGCGGGAAAATCCGACTTTCGTCAGAGCGCGGATGATCGAAGCCGCTTTGCAGCGCACAAGAATGAACGCATTCCGGCGTTCAAGTTCTTGTCTTTCCTGCTCTCGTGAATCTGTTGCGCTGCACAGTGTGACGACGCGTGAGGGGCGAAGTTATCCTAAAGTTTTTTGCGCGGCCGTGTGTCTCTGGAGCCGCCCTTCGCGCCCTGCGGGAAACCGGGGACGGTGCCCGGAGCCCGGAAAAGCGCCGGGCCGGCGGCAGATTCGCCATTCCACACGGGCAGATAAGGGAGAAACAAGAGATGCTGGACAAGTCCGCCAAGCTTGCCTATACGCGGCCCGTTCCGGTGCGAACCCCGCACCCGCAACCGATGCCCAGGTAGCTCAGTTGGTAGAGCAGCGGATTGAAAATCCGCGTGTCGCTGGTTCGATTCCGGCCCTGGGCACCACTCAACTCAGCAATTTCAGTTGCTTTTCGTTCGTCGCTCTTTTGCTGGAGTGACCTTGTGTTTGTTACATGTTGTTACAGCAACTCGCCACCATACGGCGCGAGAACAGACAGATTGGCTACAGCAGTCGGGAGCAGTCGCACAATTCCGCGTTTGGCGCAGAGACCATTCGACCAAAGGGCCGGGATCGCTACACCAGTCAATAGAATACGAACGTGACGGCAAGCTGCTCAAGCGCTCACTGATGCAGCAGAACCGCAAAGCCCCCTCCTCGCCACGCTGCGGCGCCTTGTTGGGGGAATGCGCCAGGGATATGATGGCATTCGACAAACACCCGGGGAGCCGTTCAAATCCGCTTGTCTTTGTTGCGACGGAGCAACTAAGTAGCGTCGAAATTCCAGCAAAACAGCAACAGGATTTTAGGTGAAATCATGAAGTTCGGGGTCGTTTACGCCTGTTCCGATGTGCGCTGGTTTGAGGAAACTGTCCTCTCGGCCATGAGCGTGGCCCATTTCATGCCGCGTCTGGCACGGGAGTTCTACGCACCCGAGGAACTGATCAACAACGTTTCCATTCCGCCCAATGCTTTCACCAAGGTTGTCGCACTGAAGTCGGTGAAAGTCGCCCATCGGCCCCGTTTCGAAGCGCTTATGATGACTGGTCTCGATGTCGCCCTGTTTCTGGATGGTGACACCATGCTGACCGAGCCCATTCCTGAAGTATTTGGTATTCTGGAACACTTTGATATCGGGCTGACCATCGCACCGCAATTGCATGCACAAAGCGCCATTGAAAAGGGATTGCACGAGGTGTTGCCGAAGGTCTCACTCGCGCTGCCTGAATACAACAGCGGCTTCTTCCTGGCACGGGTGGACGACAGGTTCCGCGCTTTCACCAAGAACTGGCTCGGACTGTTCGAGAGGTCGCTTGCGCATGGCATTGCACTAGATCAGCCATCCCTCCGAATTGCGGTGGCAACAAGCGACCTCCGGGTCGCGGTGCTGCCGAACAATTACAATTTCCGCGCCAACACGCTGCAATCCGTCGTCGGCAAAGTCAAAGTCCTGCACGCGCACGCCAACCTTCCCGAAATCGCCAAATCCATCAACCAGAAACACGGCTTCCGTTGTTATCAGCCGTCAGACGAGCTCGTATATGGTTTTCGGCCAAAGGCATTCCAGAAAAGAGATGGCTGAGCCCTAGCCCCGGCAGGGCTGGCTTGGCTCAAAGCACCGCAGGCCATTGGTCTGCAGCGTCTTACTGGTGCAGTCGACACGGTCGTAACGTGGGCAAATTGACCATCTTAGAAGGGGTTTGCGAAGGCGGAGGCGCAAACGCGTTACGGCAGGGAGCGTCGTAGCTTTTAACACTGTAAAAACAATAAGATGATGATTCAATTGCGGATTGAAAATCCGCGTGTCGCTGGTTCGATTCCGGCCCTGGGCACCATTCAATGCATCGGTGAATCTCTCCGTAGACCTTGCAAGGTCAAAGCACATTTGCGCTTTATCTTGCGCCTGTTATGTAGGCGGCGATCACTGGGGAGTGAAAGTATGGAAAATTCTGCGCAGCATGAGCTGCACGACCGTGGTGTCCACAAGCATCCAAACTGGTTGAAGGTTCTGCGGCCGTTTCTGAAATTTTCTCAACATGTCATCACAGCAGGAAGAACCACGCGAAAACCAAAGATTTTCTTTATTGGGTTTAACAAGTGTGGCACCAAAACTCTCCATCACTTCTTTCGCAGGAATGGCTATCTATCGGTACATTCCCGAAGCTGGGCCGCCAAGAAGACTCATGGGCGTAGTGCCGCGCAGATAATGAAAACAAACATGGAATCAGGCGCCCCGATCCTGCGAGGTCTCGGCGCCTATGAAGTTTTTTCCGACATGATAGCCATATCAGATACTGAGATCATTGAGGCCAATGGCTATTTTCGCGAACTTCACAAAGAATATCCTGAAGCCTATTTCGTCTTCAATGACCGTCCCTTGGACAAATGGGTCCGGTCCCGCCTCAATCACGAAGGCGGCAAGCATGGCAGTTTTGTGGAAACATTCCAAAAAGCCTTGTCCATGTCGCGCGATGAGGTTGAAGCATACTGGAGGAAGCTGTATTCAGACCACAAGTCGCAGGTCATCGAATACTTCGGAAATCACCCACGCTTTATGGTTTTCAACATCGAGGCTGATCCTCCCGACAAGCTGGTATCATTCCTTGCGGATGACTTTCGACTGGATATCTCCGAGTGGTCCCACAGGGGAAGCGCTAGGGAACGCAAAGAGAAACAAGATGCCAAGAGAAAGCGTTGACCAGAAATCTTGCGTGACTATCGGGCCTGAAGCAGGCGCGAATGAAAATGTAAGAAAATGAACGACCTTCAGCTCGTCAAAGGCACTGTTGGCGATCCTTCGCAACCTACCGTTTACGCGATAATGCGCGACGAAATGTTCTTCCTGCCGTCGTTCTTTGCACATTACAGAAAACTCGGGTTCAAGCAGTTCGTCATTCTCAATGACCGATCGGTCGACGGATCATCGGAGTTTCTGGAAGCCCAGCCTGATTGCGCAATTCTAAAGTCCTCTTACACATTCTCCGATGTCGTGGATGGCCATAAGGTTCATCAAGCCTGGAAGAACTGGATTCCAGAGCGCTTCTTGCAGAACAGTTGGGGAGTGTGCGTGGATGCTGACGAATTCCTCTTCCTTCCGCCGCAGTTCCAGTCGGTTCAGGCCTTTTGCAACGCTTTGGACAGCATGAAGGCGACAGCGGTGGGTGCCTTGATGATCGACTTCTATCCGGAAACAGTTTTCGACCTCGACCGCGTCTGGAAGCCAGGGTCGCTTGAAGAGTTGCTGGCGGCCTATCCACACTACGATCGTGGCCCCTACATCACATGGAAAAAGGGCTCGCTGCGTCCGAAGGTGCTCTCAGGCGGCGTCAGGGAGCGCCTTCTGCGAAAATACAATGTCAACAAGAAGCAATCCAACACCGGACTGAAAGGACTGTTGCGCCGTCTGAAAGCCGGGTTTTCCACGACCAATCAGGTCGGATCGATCCACAAGGTCCCCTTTGTACGCTGGAAGCCCGGACTGGCATATCTGCACTCGCACACCCTGAATGCCGCTCCCGATGGCGGGACAATCCTGCCTATGATTCATTTCAAGTTTACTTCGGCCTTCAAGCAGAAGCTGGACGTTGCCACACGCGTAACGAAGTTGGCGGAACGGGCTTTTGCCTACAACTCATACGATATCGTCCTCGAAAGAATGAAGGCTGACGGAGGAAGTTTCGTATCCCCTTCAACGTTGTCGTTCACCAGCCCTGCTGCTCTCTTCGAGCTTTCAAGGATAGTGGATTGACGAGGTGGCAGTTTTGATCATCCGGAGTTCTCTCTGATGCGCGTCAGTCTTGTCATGGTCACGGGTGGCGCCGGCGGCCTGCAGCAGAGCATCGTGCCTTACGCGGTCGCACTCCGGGAGTTTGGGCACGATGTGCAATTGATCATGAATGCAGCTTCGCCGCTCCTGGCTGAAGTGAGGTCGCGCGGTTTTTCGCCCGATCTCGTGCGAGGCATGCGCCGCAGGCCAATGACCTCTTTTTTTGGCGTATGGCGCAGTCTCCGGGCCTTTGCGCCGGATGTGATCATTGGCTTTGCGAGCAAGGGGTATCCTGTCGCAAAGGCGGCGGCACGAAAAGGCATCCCTGTCGTCAGCCGTCTCGGCAGCATGGACAACAAGAAAATAGATGCGCTTCTGGGAGCAAGTGCCATTCTGGCAACATCAAACGAAATGCGTGAACGCGTGATCAGCCGGGGCCAGCCGGCAAGCCGCGTGCGCGTTGTGCCCAACTTCCTCATCGATGAACTTCAGCCGCGTCCACAAGCGGAACCCAATCGCTTGCGAATGGGCTCAATGGGGCGCTTTGTTCCCCGCAAGGGTTTCGATGCGCTTCTCTCCGCCGCAAGAATACTGAAGGACCGCGGTCACGAGTTCGACTTGAGCATCGCCGGAGCAGGCACCGAAGGCGAAGCATTGCGGGACTTGGCAAGACGGCTGGATATTCAGGTGGACTGGCCGGGCTGGGTGCATGGTGCGGACAAGACCGCGTTCCTGAACAGCTTGGACATCTTTGTATGCCCGTCGCGCGAGGAACCGTTTGGCCAGATCTATCTGGACGCCATGCGCTTCCACCTTCCGGTGGTCACCACCGACACGGTGGGCGCGCGCGCCATCTTCACGCCGGGCAAGGACTGCAGAATGTGCAAGCCAGATGATCCCCAGGCGCTGGCAGATGAAATTTCCTTACTGTTGAATGACCGCTCACTGCGGCGTGAAATCGGTGACGCAGGTGCCGCAAATTTCGCAAGTACCTTCCAAATGAGGGGTGCTGGCCGCACTCTGTGCGAGACACTTGAGGAACTGGTCAAACATCCGTCGTGAGATCAGATCCCAGGAACCGGCGTTTTATGGCCCTGTAGGTTTTTTTCAGCGGTTTCTCGGAGGACACGGGCTTCCGATGCGGAAACTGCACGACGCGTTTGAGATCGGTGAATTCCGATAGCCGTTCGCCCTTGTCCTGATCCAACAGGTTGAAACTCAGAAGTCGCCCTGCCGGAATCGTTTGCATGACTGCTTGCTCGTGCTGGCGGTATGCGTCGATGAAGAGATCCCTGTCCTTACGGGTGATCAGTCTGTAAGGGTCCAGTCGCAAATGCTTGCGATAGTGAATCCACTCATATGCGCTGATCCTGCGCGCGAGCCAGTCTATTTGCCAGTGGCGAGCAAGAGATTCCCACCACGCCTCGGGATCGCGACGGATCAAGATGAAGCGTGCGTCATCCCTTCGCCGCAGGATTTCCTCGTAAAGTCCGGCCCAAGGCGCATCGCTATGGCCATCGTAGGTGTCGATGACTGGCGTGAGAATGTCGACGATGCGCTCGTTGTCATCAATCACCGGGCGAATTTCGGTGACATAGTTCTTTCCGCCGACCCGTTTTGGATAATGCAGTGCCTTGATTCCAGCCTCCAGGAACCAAGCATGCACGCTACTCGTGCCGGACTTATGGAGTGAGACACAGAAGTACTTCACGAAACCGCGCGCTTAACTACGAGGGCTTTTTTTATCCGTTGATAAGCAACAACGCAACAGCTTGCACGTCAAAATTGATCAGCAACTCACATGGCTTTTATGGGTTAGCGCGGTTTGGTTGCAGACGCCATCGGCTTCAGCCCGATATGGTGCGCGCGAACGCCCTTCCGGCGCCGATTTCGGCACGGTCAATCCGTGATGCGCAACCCAGACGGTCGGGATCCAGGTCAAACCCGGTAGTAGTCCCTGTACCACTCCACAAATTCCTTGACGCCTTGCGCCAGCGGCGTCGACGGCACATAGCCGGTCAATTGCTTCAGCAGATCCGGCGCCGCATAGGTCACCGGCACATCGCCCGGCTGCATGGGCATGTCCTGCCGGATCGCGCTGCGGCCGACGGCCTGTTCGATCGTCGAAATGAAATCGTTGAGCCCGACGGGTTGGCCACCGCCGATGTTCACAATGCGGAACGGCGCCTGCGAGACCTTCGGGGGAGCAAGCGGCGCAAGCCGGATGATGGCTTCCACCAGATCGGTCACGCAGGTGAAATCGCGGCGCATGTTGCCTGCACCATAAACCTCGATCGGTTCGCCGGCGAGGATGTTGCGGGTGAACTTGAAGATGGCCATGTCCGGCCTGCCCCATGTGCCGTAAACCGTGAAGAAGCGGAAGGCTGTGGTCGGAACATCATGCAGATGAGCATATGAATGCGCGATCGCTTCCATGCCCTTCTTGGTGGCCGCATAGAGACTGAGCGGCTCGTCAGCCCGGTCGGACTCCGAAAACGGGATCTTCGGATTGGCACCGTAGATCGAACTGGTGGATGCGATCATCAAATGGCGCGGCCTGATCTGGCGCGCCAGTTCCATCACACGCCATGAACCGATGATGTTGCTGTCGATGTAGGCCTTGGGATTTTCGAGGCTGTAGCGCACACCCGGCTGGGCCGCCAGGTGGATGATGAGGTCCGGCGGAAAGCGCTCCACCGCGGCCTCCAGCGCCCCCTCGTCCTCAAGCCGCGCTTCTGCAAACGAGAAGCCGTTGTGTGTGCGCAGTCCCGCGAGCCGGGCCCGCTTCAGTTCCGGATCGTAATAGCTCGTCATCGCATCAAAGCCGATGACCGTGTGTCCCTCTTTCAGCATCCGGCGGGAGAGGTGATAACCGATGAAACCGCAACTGCCGGTGATGAGGACATTCATCAGACCGACCTCCGCCCCACACTGTGATAGGCAAAACCATGGCGCTCCACGTCGCGGGAAGCGTAGATGTTGCGCAGGTCGACAAGTACGGGCGCCGACATGACCTTCTTCAGCCGCGGGAAATCCAGCGCCCGGAAGGCATCCCATTCCGTCACGATGACAAGTGCATCCACCCCGGCCGCCGCGTCATAGACGTCCGTGGCGAAGGTCACGCCGTCGATCATCTGCCTTGCGCTGTCCACCCCCTCAGGATCGTAGGCGCGCACCGCGGCACCCTGATCCTGGAGGAAGCGGATGATGTCGAGCGCAGGCGCGTCGCGCATGTCATCTGTGTTCGGCTTGAAGGTGAGACCGAGAATGCCGATCGTGCGGCCGCGCAAGTTTCCGCCAACAGCCAGTTGCACGCGCCGTGCAATGGTGCGCTTGCGCTGGGCATTCACGGCATGGGTCGTTTCGACGAGCCGGAGCGGCGTGCCGTAATCCTGCCCCGTCTTCATCAGCGCCAGCGTGTCCTTTGGAAAACACGACCCACCGAAACCGGGGCCAGCATGCAGGAACTTCGAGCCGATACGGTTATCGAGGCCCATGCCGCGCGCCACATCCTGAACATCACCACCCACCGCTTCGCAGAGATCCGCGATCTCGTTGATGAAGGTGATCTTCATGGCAAGGAAGGCATTGGAAGCGTACTTGATCAGCTCGGCGCTGCGGCGGGTGGTGAAGAACAGCGGTGGCTGGTTCAGGGAAAGCGGGCGATAGGCCTCGCTCATCACCTCGCGCGCACGCTCGTCCTCGAGCCCGATGACGATACGGTCTGGCCGCTTGAAGTCATTGATCGCGGAGCCTTCACGAAGGAACTCGGGATTGGACACCACCGCAACTTCGGCCTTGGGATTGGCTTCCCGCAGGATGCGCTCCACCTCGTCACCGGTGCCCACCGGCACGGTGGACTTGGTTGCGACCACCGTGAAGCCGTCGATCGCGTCAGCGAGTTCACGGGCTACGGCATAGACGTAAGACAGGTCGGCATGGCCGTCCCCCCGGCGCGAGGGTGTGCCGACTGCGATGAGCACGAGATCGGCTCCGGAGACGGCAGGTTTGAGTTCCGTGGAGAAACTCAAACGTCCCGCCGCCCGGTTGCTGCTCACAAGAGTGTCGAGGCCGGGCTCATAAATGGGAATTTGGTTCTGGTTGAGCGCCTCGATCTTCCTGGCGTCCTGATCGACGCACGTGACCGTGTGCCCGAAATCGGCAAAACAGGCTCCAGACACGAGCCCGACATAACCGGAACCAACAACTGCAATCCGCACATTTCCTCCAAGCAAAGACTCGCCCGTTTCGCCGGGGGAATAGAGGAAATATCCTTTGGGGTCCAGCCAAGGCGGTTTGACGGCTGGCGGCATTGGCCTGTACACCGAGGCCGATGAGTTTTCCGTCTTCAGTCACCAGCGCGCTCGATCTCGCCATCCTCGTGCATGATCTTTCGGCGACGGGTGTTGCCGGCAATGCCATCAGGATCGCTGCCGGCATGGCTGCGCGAGGGCTCTCCGTCGAACTTTGGGTGGTCCGCGACGGGGGCGCGTTCCGAAGCAGAGTGCCGCAGAATGTTGCAGTGCGGATCATCGGGAGCGGCACCCGGCTCCACATACGGCGGCTGGAAGTGCTGTACGCCATCCCCGCCATTGCCCGCGAGATCACGACCCGGCAACCGCGCGTCATTCTCTCTGCCGGCAATCACTTTCATTGGGCTGCAGGGCCAGCTTATGCCAAGGCGGGACGACCCTCCGGCACCCGCCTGATGGGGCGCGCCAGCAATGCCCCGCCGGTTGGGCACTGGCCGGTGTTCGGCCACTTGGCCAGGCGCTGGGATGCGATGAAATACAAGGAGATGCAAACCGTTATTGCAGTGTCCCATGAACTCGCAGCCATGCTGACAGACGAATTGCGGCTGACACCCACCAAGATCGTCACCATTCCGAACGGCGTGAACATCGCCGACCTCGAGCGGCAAGGCACACTACCACTCGATGATCCATGGTATGCGGACGGTGCGCCGCCTGTCATCCTGGGCGTGGGCAGGCTGTCGCGACAGAAGAATTTCCCGCTCTTGATAGAGGCCTTTGCCCTTTTGAGGCGGGAGCGCGCCGCCCGGTTGCTGATCCTCGGCGATGGCCCGGTCCGGACCCGCGAGTCCCTGCTGCGACTGGCGGCGAAGCTGGGCGTCGCCGCAGACGTTCGCCTCGCAGGCTTTGAACCCCACCCCATGCGCCACTTTGCACGGGCAGGAATGTTCGTCCTGTCGTCCCTCTGGGAAGGCGCCAGCAACGTGGTGCTGGAAGCCATGGCCTGCGGCTGTCCCGTCGTCGCGGTCGATTGCCCCACGGGCGTGAAGGAGCAGCTTGGTAACGGGTCGGTGGGACCCATCGTTCCACAGAACGACGCACCTGCCCTCGCCCGCGCCATGGCCGAGCGTTTGGCCGCGCCACGAAACAGTGAAGCATTGCGGTCCCAGGCCAGGCAGTTTGACGCCGATAAAATGCTTGACGCCTATGCCTTGCTCATCGGGGCGCAGGTGGGACCGGGGGATGGCCGTATTTCTGAAAGCGGCGAATTCGGGCCATCACGGGCATCAGCAGGAGATGTGTGAGTTTGCGTTTCCACGCCTTGGGTGAATGCAAGGCATTGATGTGAAGTATGACAGGGAGCGGTCCCTTGTTCGGCCAGATGGGTATTCGCCGGGTGTTGTACTCGGGCGCGAAGGCATAGAACCTCGCATCGCTGGTCCACAGGGCCTCACGGAAGGGGATCTGGTCACGCGTGAAACCGCCTTCGTTGTAAAGCGTGATCCAGCTCCGGAAAAGCCGTTCCGTAGCGTCGCTCTTGCGGTAAAGAAGGACGCCGCAATTGATTTGCGGAAAGGCCTGGGGAATATCGATCTTGTACTTGTTCAGGCGGCGCGGCGAGGTGCGGTAGCGCACGTGCGTTCCCGCGATATCGTAGTTTTCAAGCAGCCGGAAAAGGTCGTGAAGGTCTCCGGTCACGCGCACATCTGAATCGAGATAGAGCGTCCGTGAAAACGGGGAACGGCCAACGTACTCGTGTTTGCGGCGGCTCTCGCCGGCGTGAATCCTGCCAACAAAATGGAAGAGCGGATCGACGTCCTGCTGGTCGGTGAAAATGCCGATCTTGAGCCAGGGGTTGCTCTGCACGACGGAACGCGCCGCATCGGTCGCGGACTGCGTCCAGTGCGCGCCGGTGACAACAAACAGTACGCCGGAGGAGTTTTCGAACATCTGGAGAGGGGTGGCCTTGTTATCGGCCCGTCTGTAGCCTGTCCCCCCGAGCGCAGGCAAGCCGCTTGCCCCGCCGTTCCGCAATACGCAATATTCCCACACCCCGAGAGGCATTTGTCCTTCGCAAGCCCCGCAGATATGGTACAGCCGCCCCGGCCCGTCATTCCATGCACACTCCCCTCCAAGCCAGCCGCACGCTCCTCAGCACCCTCCGCGCCGCGGGAGTGGAATTCGTGCATTGGAAGAGCAACCATCACCTGGCCGAGGCGCTGGCGGGTGAGACTGATCTCGATCTGCTGGTGAGGGCCGCGGATATCTCCCGCTTCCGGCAGGCTGCGGTCAGTGCAGGCGCCATCCGTATCCTAAGCCAGAGTTGGGCAAGCTATCCCGGCGTGGAAGACTGGCTGGTTCATGACGATGCCACAGGCCGCTTCCTGCACCTCCATGTCCACACGCAACTCGTCACCGGCCTCAAGAGGGTGAAGCATCTCATCTTGCCCTGGACAGACGCCGTCCTGGCCCATCGGCGAAACGATCCCGTATCGGATTGGCCCATTCCCCAGGCTGAAATTGAACTCCTCGTTCTTCTCGTTCGCATCTGGGCAAAGATGCCGCCCCTCCGCCGGCTCTGGCGGCCTTCCGTTCCACGCCACATCATGGCCGAACTCAGGAGGCTCGAAAGTGAGGCCGACGCCGGAAAGCTCGGTGAAGCGGCCAAGACATTGGGCCTCAGCCTCGAGTCCCTTCCGCCCTATGCCGATGAGCCCACCGTCATCGCGGCAGCAAGGACGCTCTACGAACAGGTCGCCCGGTACCGGCGCATGTCCTGGCCGGCGGCACTGGGAAGATCTGCAATCGAAGGCCTGAAGCTCACAGCCCGAAAGGTCTGGTCGAAGAAGATCGGTCCCCTGCGGTACCGCAAGACCATAGCCGGACCCGGCGCCATGATCGCCCTGATCGGCAGCGACGGTTCGGGCAAGTCCACCCAGTCGGCCCGGCTGATCAAGTGGCTGCATTACAAGCTCGATGCACACCTCATCTACATGGGCTCGGGCGAAGGCCGGACGGGCCTCGCCAACGGCTTGCGGAAACTCCTGTCCAGCACCTGGAAGAAAAGCCGGCGCAAGGCCTCAACGGGTGCACCCGGAACAACCGCCAAGCGCTCTTTGGCGACCAGACTCTGGAGGCTCTTCGATCTCCTGCTGCTGAGACGAAAGCTCCGCCTTCTCCGCAAGGCCCGGGAGATGGCCAACAAGGGCAGCATCATGCTGCTGGACCGCTACCCCCAGAACCAGGTCGCCGGAATCAATGATGGTCCGCGGCAATCGGAAGGACGCGGCTTCGCCTGGGCCGCCGCCATGGAGCAGCGACTGCTGGCAGAGGCTGCAACACTCGGCCCCGATCTCCTGATCAAGCTGCACATCTCGCCGGATGTCGCCAGTGCCCGCAAGCCCGATCACGATCGCAGCATGATCGAACGCAAATGTGCCGTCGTCGATGCGCTTGTGTTTTCCCGCGCTCAGACTGTCGTCCTGGATGCCGAAGCCCCGGTCGATGAAGTGACACTGGCCGCCAAGGCAGCCATTTGGTCGTTCATCTTGGCAACGCGCGCGCAGGCGGCCTCATCATGATCATCGAACTTGCCGGCCTGCCCGGCGCAGGCAAAACGACCCTTCGCAAGGCGCTGAAGTATCCTGCGGGCGGCAAGGGATCCGTCTCCCTGCTGCAATTGAGGGCCGACGGCGCTTTTCGCCGGGCAGCCCGCAGTCTCCTGTGCCTGGCTGCGTCGGCCCGTCCCTTGCGCATCAACCGCTTCACGCGCGCCTTTAACGCAGCCGTTCTCCTGCGCCACTATCAGACGGGTACAGGCGTAATCGTTCTCGACCAGGGGATGGTGCAGAAAGTGTGGTCTCTGCTGGCCGACGCAGACGCCTATCAGGCCGAAGCTCTCGATCGTCTCCTGTCGGATCTTGTGCCGTTTGCGCCTGATCATCTGGTGTGGCTTGAAACACCACTCGACATGGCAGTGACCCGGATGGGCAAACGCCCCGACGGCAACAGCCGCTATGACAATTTGCCCGAAGACGATGCGCGCAGGCTGCTTACAGGGCGAGCAGACCTCCTGCGGACGATTGCAGAAACCTATGCCGCAAAGGCGGGCCTGTCCCTCTTCATCCTCGACGGAACTGCGGACGTCCACACCAATGCCGCTGAACTGGATCGCCTGATCTCCGGTTAACCCGCCCCTCACCATGCTGTGCGGCGGGTTGAAGAAATCCGCCAACGCAACTTTTCGTATCTTGTCATAATTATATACAGTGTATATTATATGCCCCATGAGCAAGATCCCCAGCAAGTCCGATCCACGCCGCGAGGCGGCGCTGCGCATCGTCGAAACTTCCCGCCTGCTCCGCAGCCTGGTGGAGCATCGCCTGCGCCCCTTCGGCATGTCGCGGGTGCAGTTCGCCTGCCTCAGCAAGCTGGAGTTGAATGACGGCCTGGTTCAGACCGAACTCGCTGAAATGCTGGAAGTTCAGCCCATTGCCATGGTCCGCCTTGCCGACCAGCTGGCGGCCGATGGCATGATCGTCCGCCGCCCGGACCCCGAGGACCGCCGCTGCAACCGCCTGCACATCACGGCGAAGGGCCGTGAAACCATCGCCCGCATGGCCGACTTCAAGGACCAGCTGGGCGCCGAGGTTTTCCGCGGCATCGCCAAGGACGACGTGGATCAGCTGCTCAATACCCTCAACACCCTGCACGGCAACGTGAAGGCGATCCTCCTCGAGGAAGCCAGCGTTGCCCGGACGAAGAAAGCCGTGAACCAATGAGTGAAGACGCCCCCCTCCCCGCGACCCCGTCACCCGCCGCCGAGGCAGCCCCGCCGCAAGCTGCCGCTCCGGCCAAGCCGAAGCGCCGCAGCCTGTTGCGCCTTGTGCTCCTCGTCGGCATTCCCGCCATTGCCGCCATCGGCGGCACCGAGATTTATCTGAACGGCGGCCGCTACATTTCCACCGACAACGCCTATGTCGGCGCCCAGAAGGTGCTGATCACGCCGGAGGTGAGCGGCACGGTCGAAAGCATCGCGGTGAAGGAAGGCCAGGCCCTGAAGGCAGGCGACGTGCTCTTCACCATCGACCGCAAGCCCTATGAGATCGCGCTCTCACAAGCCCAGGCGGCCCTCGCCAAGGCCGAGAACGACTACAACACCTACAAGACGCGCGCCCAGGCGCTGAAGGCGCAGCTTGCCCTCTCGCAGGACACGCTCACCCTCCGCCAGGATGAGCTCGACCGCAAGTCGGCGCTCCTCAAGAACAAGGTGACCTCCGTCACCGATGTCGAAGCAAACCGCATCGCCGTGCAGCAGGCCCATGCTTCGCTCGAGGCGCTGCAGCAGCAATCACAGGAAACCCTGGCCCAGCTGGGCGGCAAGGACGATGCACCGCTCTCTGACTTCGCACCGTGGCAGGCCGCACAGGCCGCCGTGGCCCAGGCTCAGTGGAACATCGACCACACCGTGCTGAAGGCCCCGCTCGATGGCATCGCCACGCAGGTGACGAACATCCAGTTGGGCCGTTATCTGCCCGCCGGCACCACCGTCTTTGCCGTGGTGGCCGAAAAGGGCCTGTGGGTTGATGCCAACCCCAAGGAAACCGACATCACCTATCTGCAGGCAGGCCAGCCCGCCACCGTCACGGTCGATGCCTTCCCCAACCGAGCCATCAAGGCTCATGTGGAAGCAATCAGCCCGGGAACGGGTGCGCAGTTCTCGCTCATCCCCGCACAGAATGCCGCCGGCAACTGGGTGAAGGTGGTGCAGCGCGTGCCCGTGCGCATCGTCTTCGATGAAGACCTGCCGCAGGGCGTGCTTCGTGCCGGCATGAGCGCCGATGTCGAGATCGACACCGGCCGCGAGCGCTCGCTCTCCACCATGCTCGGCCTCACCGCCAACGCCAGCCCGGATCCGCTGCGCAAGCAGCCGTAAGGACACGCCGCCATGACCATGGCCATGACAGCAGCGAAGCCCGAGACTGAGGGGCATCGCGGACTGATTACAGTCTGCGTGATGCTGGCCACCATCATGCAGGCACTCGACACCACGATTGCCAACGTGGCGCTGCCCTACATGCAGGGCTCGCTTTCGGTCACCTTCGATCAGGTGGCCTGGGTGCTGACCTCCTACATCGTCGCCGCCGCAATCATGACGGCCCCTGTCGGCTGGCTTGCGGTGCGCTTCGGCCGTAAATACATTTTCATCATCTGCACGGTGGGCTTCACCGTCGCCTCGCTGCTCTGCGGTGTCGCCCAGGGCATCACCGACATGGTGCTCTACCGCATGCTGCAGGGCGTCTTCGGCGCCGGCCTCGTGCCGCTCTCGCAGGCCGTGATGATGGACATCTTCCCGCCGGAAAAACGCGGCCAGGCCATGGCGATCTGGGGCATGGGCGTCATGCTCGGGCCGATCATGGGCCCCACCCTCGGCGGCTATCTCACCGAATATTATTCCTGGCGCTGGGTCTTCCTCATCAACCTGCCCTTCGGCATCGCGACCGTGGTCGGCCTCATGGCCTTCATGCCCAACACCAAGCCGCACGAGATGCGCTTCGACTGGTTCGGCTTCTTCATGCTGAGCCTGTTCATCGGGTCGTTGCAGCTCATGCTCGACCGCGGCGAAACACTGGGCTGGTTCGAAAGCTCCGAGATCATCATCGAAGCCCTCGTCGCCGTGGCCGCGGCCTACCTTTTCGTCGCGCACACGCTGACCTCAGACAAGCCCTTCGTGCCGCCCGCCATCTTCAGGGACTGGAACTTCACGCTCGGCGTCTTCTTCATGTTCATCGTCGGCGTGCTGATCCTGGCCACCGTCGCCCTGCTCACGCCTTTCCTGCAGAGCGTCATGGGTTATCCCGTGCTGTCGGCAGGCTTCCTGCTCGGCACCCGCGGTGTCGGCACCATGGTCGCCATGATGGTGGTGGGCCGCCTCCTCTCCTATGTGGATGCCCGCATCCTCATTTCGATCGGGCTTCTCCTCTCCATGCTGTCGCTGTGGATCATGTCGGGCATCAGCCCGGACATCTCGCAGTTCACCATCATCTGGACGAGCGTCGTGCAGGGTGTCGGCATGGGCCTCATCTTCGTGCCGCTCAATACGGTGGCCTTCGCCACGCTGCCCGCCATCTACCGCACCGAGGGCGCCTCCATGTGGACACTGATCCGCAACCTCGGCAGTTCGATCGGCGTCTCGATCGTGATCGCGCAACTCACCAGCGGCACGACCATGATGCATGCCCGACTGGCGGAATACATCACGCCCTTCAACCTCGGCTACCAGCTCATGCCCAAGGGCCTGATCGATCCCGCGACGGACCAGGGCCGCGCCATGCTCGACAACATGGTGACCGGGCAGGCGCTCACCATCTCCTACCAGAACGACTTCCTGCTGATGACGCTGATGAGCCTCGTCTGCCTGCCGCTCGTCCTGCTCTTCCGCAACAGCGCCACCACGCCGCCGCGCTGATCAGCCGGCGAAGCGGCGCAGGCGCAGCGCATTGGCCAGCACGAAGATGCTCGACATGGCCATGGCGCCCGCCGCCAGCATGGGCGAGAGCAGCGTGCCGGTGAAGGGATAGAGCACGCCCGCCGCCACAGGGATCAGCACCACGTTGTAGGCAAAGGCCCAGAACAGGTTCTGGCGGATGTTGCGGATCACCGCCTGCGAGAGGTGGATGGCCTTGAGCACACCCTTCAGGTCGCCCGACATCAGCACGACATCGGCGCTTTCGATGGCCACATCCGTACCCGTGCCGATGGCGATGCCGACGTCCGCCGCAGCAAGGGCCGGAGCATCGTTGATGCCGTCGCCCACGAAGGCCAGCGCCCTGGTATCCTGCCGGAGGCGCGCCACCACGTCGGCCTTGCCGCCCGGCAGCACCTCGGCCACCACCTCGTCGATCCCGAGCGAGGCACCGATGGCTTCGGCGGTGCGGCGGTTGTCGCCCGTCACCATCACCACCCGAAGTCCCGCTTCTTTCAGGGCGGCGATCACGGCGGCGGATTCAGGCTTCACCGGATCGGAGACGGCAATCGCCGCCGCCAGCTTTCCGCCAATGGCGGCATAAAGCGGCGTCTTGCCCGCCTCGCACAGATGCTGGGCTGCATCCGCCAGCGGCGTCACATCGATGCCGCGCTTCGTCATGAAGCGCTCCGCCCCCACCAGAATCTCGCTGCCGTTCACCTGCGCGGCAGCCCCATAGCCCGGCACGGCTTCGAACCCGGAAGCCTCGGTGACGGCAATGCCCTCCGCTGTGGCCGCTGAGACAATGGCTTTTGCGATCGGATGCTCGGACTGCGCCTCGACAGCAGCGACCGCAGCAAGAACGGCCTCACGCGTGAAGCCCGGCGCCAGCGCAAGGTCGGTCAGCACCGGATGCCCCATGGTCAGCGTACCCGTCTTGTCAAAGGCGATGACACCCGTCGACTTCAGCGTCTGCAGCGCTTCCCCCTTGCGGAAGAGCACCCCGAGTTCGGCCGCACGCCCCGTCCCCACCATGATGGACGTCGGCGTCGCAAGCCCCATGGCGCAGGGGCAGGCAATGATCAGCACGGCCACCGCGTTGACGAGTCCAAAGGTGAGCGGAGGTGCAGGCCCGAAGATCAGCCACGCAAAGAAGGTGATGACCGCCGCAGTGACGACCGCCGGCACGAACCACGCCGTCACCTCATCGACGATGGCCTGGATCGGCAGCTTGGAGCCCTGTGCCGTTTCCACCATCCGGATGATCTGCGCCAGCACCGTGTCGGCGCCGACCTTGGTGGCGCGATAGGTGAAGCTGCCCGTGGTGTTGAGCGTGCCGCCCACAACGGCACTTCCCACATCCTTCGACACCGGCACGGGCTCACCCGTCACCATCGCCTCATCGACATAGGAGGAACCGGCCACCACGGTGCCATCGACAGGCAGACGCTCGCCCGGGCGCACCTGAATGAGATCGCCGACGCGCACGTCCTCAAGCGGCAGATCGGCCACAGCGCCGTCGCGCTCCACCCGCGCCGTCTTGGCCTGAAGGCCGACGAGCCGCGAGATCGCCTCACTGGTCCGGCCCTTGGCGCGGGCTTCGAGATAACGGCCGAAGAGGATCAGGGTCACGATCACGGCGGCCGCCTCGAAATAGACATTGGCCGTGCCCTCGGGCAGCAGACCCGGCGCGAAGGTCGCAACGGTGGAATAGATCCACGCCGCACTCGCCCCCAGCACGACCAGCGAATTCATGTCGGGCGAGAGACGCCACAGGGCGGGCAGGCCCTTCCTGTAGAAGCGCAGGCCGGGCCCGAAGAGCACAAGCGTCGCCAGCACGAAATAGAGCGGATAGACCCAGCCACGCGCACTGCCGTGCAGCACGTGATGCCAGGCGGGAATGATGTGCGAGCCCATCTCCATGACGAAGAGCGGCACGGTGAGCGCAGCAGCGATGAGAAGATCGCGGCGCAGCACGCGGCGCTCCTCCTCCTTCGCGGCCTGTACGGTTTCCGCCGCGGCTTTGGAGAGTTCGAGCCGGCGGGGCTCGTAGCCCGCCTTGCGGATGGCGGCTTCAATGGCGGAGAGTTCCACCACGCCGGGAAGAAGGTTCACCGTTGCCTTCTCGCTCGCCAGATTGACCGAGGCGGAGACGACACCCGGAACGCCGGCCACCGCCTTCTCCACCCGCCGCACGCAGGAGGCGCAGGTCATGCCTTCGACACCGATGTCGATGCTGCGGTTGGCGACGTGATAGCCGGCTTTCTCGATGGCCGAGAGGATGGGTGCCGCTTCGGGTTTCGCGATGAAGTCGATGTCCACCCGTTCGGTTGCAAGATTGGCCACGGCGCGGGAAACGCCCGGCACCGCCGCCACGGCCTTCTCCACCAGGCGCACGCAGGACGCGCAGGTCATGCCCTCCACGGGAATGCTGAGATGGCTGAGGCTGGTTTCGGAGGCGTTCATGGGCGTACCCCTGCCAATGTAAGGCCTGGGCGCAAAATCCCCAAGGGCCGCGGCATGACGGCCCCTTTTCCGGGGGCGCGGCAGCCCCTATCTAGAAAGGCTCGCCGGAGAGGTTGCATCATGCTGAAGCTCAACGTGCCCGATATGTCGTGCGGACATTGCGTGGGCACCATCACCAAGGCCATCAAGGCGCTTGATCCGGCTGCCGAGGTGAAGACGGACCTCGCGGCGAAGACCGTGACGGTGGAGAGCACCGCGCCCAAGGACAAGATCGCCCACGCCGTGGATGACGCCGGCTACCCCAACACGGTGGCGGGGTGAGCGCGGTCTGATTGTCGTCACCCCCGCGAAGGCGGGGGCCCAGCTTCTTTCCGCGCACCAGTGATCCACCAAAGCTGGCTTCCGGCTCGCGCGCGACATCTCGCTATCGCTCGATCAAGGCGCGCGTCCGGAATGACGTTTGAAGAAAGCGGGGTTTGCCCCCGCCCTCACGCCTCCAGCTTGTTGATCGCTTCCACGTTGGCGCCGGAGGGGCCCTTGGGGTCAAAGGTCGAGGCCAGCCACTTGTCAGCGATGTCCTTCGCCAATTCCGCCCCGATCACACGCGCGCCCATGGTGATGATCTGGGCGTTGTTCGAGGTCGCGGCCTTGCCGGCGGAATAGGTGTCGTGGGTAAGGGCCGCACGGATGCCCGGCACCTTGTTGGCCGAGATGCACACCCCGATCCCCGTGCCGCAGCAGAGAATGGCGCGGTCGAATTCCCCCGCCTTCACGCGTTTCGCCACGCCCGCGGCGAGGTCGGCATAGAAGCCGCCGGCACTCAGGTTCGTGACTTCGTGTTCGCCCTTCCCCTTCAAGTGGGCCACAAGGGCATCAACAAGCGGATTGCCAGCGCTGTCGCCGGCGAGCGCGATCTTCATGGTTCAAGCCTCCAATGAGCGGGTAACGGATTCGATGATGCCGAGATAGCCGGTGGCATCCCAGGCGGAGCGGCCGATGAACAGGCCATCGATGTTGTCGCGGCCGGCAAGCGCCACGCAGTTCTGCGGATTGACGCTGCCGCCATAAAGAATTGGCAGCGGCTCGCCCACGATCTCGGCGGTGAGCGCCTTGAGACGGCGGTGCTGGTCAGCGGCGAAATCCGGGTCCGCCGGAATGCCGCCCTCGCCGATCGACCACACGGGCTCATAGGCGATCACCACATTGCCCTTGGCCTGCTTGCCCACATGCTTGAGGGCGTATCGTGTCTGCTTGGCGAGCACATCGGCGGTGGCGCCGGTTTCATATTCGCTGCGCGTGTCACCGATGCAGACGAGCGCCGTGAGGCCGTGGGTGAGGCAGGCCTTCACCTTGAGGCCCACCGCCTCATCCGTTTCGTTGAAGAAGGTGCGCCGTTCGCTGTGGCCGAGTTCCACGAGCACCGCGCCGCAATCCTTGACCATGAGCGGCGAGACTTCACCCGTCCACGCGCCCTTGTCGTCCCAGTGCATGTTCTGGGCACCGACCTTCACGCGTGTGCCTTTGAGAAGCTGCGCAACTTCCGCGATGTAGGGGAACGGCGGAATGATGAAGGGCTGTGCCGCGGTGGTGTTGGCGAAGGGCGAGGCCTTGAGCGTTTCGGCATAGGCCACCGCATCCGCCCGCAACTTGTTCATCTTCCAGCTTGTACCGATCCACGGAACCTTGCGCGCCACGTCTCACTCTCTCCCATTCACCGGTGCGGAAAACATTTTCCCTCGCACCAAAACAACATTCGCGCCGCAAACACAATGGGCAGCGAGCCCACAAGCGTGCAGCGCAGCAACGAATTCATTTGACAGGAAAGCTAGTCTGAAAAATATTGCACGACAAGAAAAATAATTCAAAGTCCAATGGGAGCGCGTGTGAACCACTTTCCGTCAGCCGTTCAGGTCGACGAGGAGGCCGCCCTGGCCGCCCGTGCCGCGTGGCTGCATTTCGCCGGCGGCAAGACGCAGGGCGAAGTGGCGGAAATCCTGGGCGTGCAGAGCACGAAGGCGCACCGGCTCATTGCCCGCGCCCGCAATGAAGGCCTGATCCGCGTTTTCGTTGAAGGCCCCATCGCCGGTTGCATCGAACTGGAAGAGCGCCTCAAGGCCATGCACGGCCTTGTCCATTGCGAGGTGGTGCCGAACATCGACGATGGCCCCCTGCCCCTGCGCACGCTTGGCATGGCGGGTGCCCGATACATCCGCAATCTCATCGAAAGCCGCCGCTATCCCTCGATCGGCTTTGGCCATGGCCGCACGCTCGCCGCCGCCATCGACCTGATGGCGAGTGTCGACGGCAAGGACACCAAGTTCGTCTCGCTCTTGGGCGGCCTGACACAGCGCTTCGCCGCCAGCCCCTTCGACGTGATCCACAAGCTCGCGGAGCGCACGGGCTCGGAAGCCTACGTCATGCCGGTTCCCTTCTTCGCCAACACAGCGCGAGACCGGCAGGTGCTCGAATCGCAGTACGGCGTCTCCGACGTGATCGCCATGGCCCGCAAGGCCGACCTCTACATCGCCGGTATCGGCGAAGTGACCCGCGCCAGCTTCATCGCATCCGCCGGCATGCTCGACGAAGAAGACGTGGACGAGGTGATGAAGACCGGCGCCGTCGCCGAAATCCTCGGCCACTTCTTCGCCACTGACGGCTCGCATCTGCCCAACAGCGTCACCGACCGCGCGCTGGCACCCCGCATTTCCGAACTCAAGGCCCACAACATCGTCGGTGTTGCGGGTGGAACGAGCAAGACCCAGGCCATCCGCTCCATCCTGCTGAGTGGCCTGCTCTACGGCCTGATTACCGACGAGGCGACAGCCCGCCGCCTCGTTGCATCCAAACCGGGTCAACCGCCCGGCAAGAAGAACGGGAAGACCGCACCGGGCTAACCGTAAGCAACCAGTACATCAACGGAGGATCTGAGTATGTACGATAAGGAAAAAGGACTGTTCGAAGCCTTCGTGGCCGGCAAGATGAGCCGCCGCGAACTTCTGCAGGCAACCGGCAAGCTGGGCCTCTCGGCCTCCGCCGCCGGCCTGCTCGTCAACCAGGCGCAGACGAAGGCACTTGCCGCCGACTTCGACTGGATGAAGTTCAAGGGCACCAAGCTCAAGCTGTTGCTCAACAAGCATCCCTACGCCGACGCCATGATCGCCAACATCGAATCCTTCAAGTCGATGACCGGCATGGACGTGGCCTATGACATCTTCCCGGAAGACGTCTACTTCGACAAGGTGACGGCGGCCCTCTCCTCCGGCTCGGGCGAATACGATGCCTTCATGACCGGCGCCTACATGACCTGGACCTACGGCCCCGCTGGCTGGATCGACGACCTCAACGAGTACATCAAGGATCCCGCCAAGACGAACCCCAACTACAACTGGGAAGACGTTCTGCCGGGCCTGCGCGCCTCCACCTCGTGGAACGGCGTGCCGGGCGGCGAACTGGGCTCCTCCGACGCCAAGCAGTGGTGCACGCCTTGGGGCTATGAGCTCAACAACCTCTCCTACAACAAGAAGATGTTCGAGAAGGTGGGCGTGGAGCCGCCGAAGAACCTGGATGAACTGGTGGCAACCTCCGCCAAGCTCACCAAGGACCTGGGCGGACCCTACGGCATCGGCGTGCGCGGCTCGCGCTCCTGGGCCACGATCCATCCCGGCTTCCTCTCGGGCTATGCCAACTTCGGTGAAAAGGACTTCAACGTCACCGACGGCAAGCTGAAGGCCGCGATGAACTCCGCCGGCTCCAAGGACTACCACAAGAAGTGGGTGCAGATGATCCAGGAATCCGGTCCGAAGGACTGGGCCAACTACACCTGGTATCAGGTCGGCACCGACCTCGGTGCGGGCGCCTCCGCCATGATCTTCGACGCCGACATCCTCGGCTACTTCATGAACGGCGGCGACAACAAGGAGAAGGGCAACCTGGGCTATGCGCCGTTCGCGGCCAACCCGGCAGCCAAGGCTCCGACGCCGAACGTGTGGATCTGGTCGCTCGCCATGGCCTCGGCCGGCAAGCAGAAGGACGCCACCTGGTACTTCCTGCAGTGGGCAACCTCCGTCGAGCACGACCTCTTCGGCGCCCGCAAGATGGACTTCGTCAACCCGGTCCGCGCCTCCGTCTGGAAGGACGAGGAATTCCGCAACCGCATCGACAAGTCCTATCCGGGCTACCTGAACCAGCACGACACCTCGGCCCCGGGCGCGAAGATCTACTTCACCGCCCAGCCGCTGTTCTTCGACCTCACCACGCTGTGGGCCGAAAACCTCCAGAAGATGGTCGCCAAGGAAATCCCGGTCGATGAGGGCCTGGACAAGATGGCTGCCGAAATGGATGCCAAGCTGGCTGAAGCCGGTCTGGGCTGATCCAGCCTGAGGTTGCGGGGCCGCTTTCCTCCCTGGGGCGGCCCCGCTTCCGTCTGATTTGCTCTTTTCATCCCGAACCGCGACGGACAAGATTGGGTTCATGACACACACCGCCATGACCGGCAGCCCTGCGAAGCAAAGCCGCTTCCGCCGCAAGGCCCTGCCCTATCTCCTGAGCCTGCCGGCACTCCTCATGTGCATCGGCATCCTCATTCCCTTCTTCACCGCGGTCTATTATTCGCTGCTGCGTTACCGGCTGAACCTGCCCGCCATGAAGGGCTTCATCTGGTTCCAGAACTATCTCAACTTCTTCACCGATCCGAAATTCTGGAACACCCTGAAGATCTCGCTGGTCTATGCCGGCCTTACCGTCGTTCTCGAACTGCTGCTGGGCCTCGCGATTGCGATCCTGTTGCAGAAGCGCACCCGCCTCAACAATTTCCTCTCGATCCTGCTTCTCCTTCCGCTGATGACGGCGCCCGCCTTGGCAGCCCTGATGTGGAAGCTGATGACCAATCCCAACTTCGGCATCCTCAGCTATCTCGTCTCGCTCATCGGCTTCCCCGACATGAAGTGGGGCTCGGACCCTGCGACGGCCCTCTTCACCGTCACGCTGGTCGACGTCTGGGTCTACACGCCCTTCATGATGATCCTGCTGCTCGCGGGCCTGCGCTCGCTGCCGCCCGCACCCTTCGAGGCGGCGGCGCTGGACGGCGTGCCCCGCAGCTTCGTCTTCTTCCGCATCACGCTGCCCATGCTGATGCCCTACATCCTCACGGCCACGCTCTTCCGCCTGCTCGACTCGATCCAGCAGTTCGACATCATCTACGCGATGACGCAAGGAGGGCCGGGCGATAAGCTGCTCGTCTTCCAGGTGCAGGCCTATCTCGACTTCTTCCAGGCGACGAATGTCGGCCGCTCCGCCGCGCTGATGATCATCCTCTGGGCCATCACCTATGCCCTCTCCAACGTCTTCATCAAGCAGTGGCTGAAGCTGCGCGAAAAAGCCCACGGAGCCGCCTGAGCCATGGACCACACCTCAACCCTCGAAAAGATCATCCGCGGCGTGCTCATCACGCTGGTCGTCATCTTCTTCATGTTCCCGATCGTCTGGATCTTCCTCATGTCGTTCCAGACCAACGAGTCGATCCTGCGCATTCCGCCCTCAGTGGTGTTCACGCCGACCTTCGACAACTACATCGCGCTGGTGACGGGCGAGATGCGCACCGCGGCGGGCAGCCTGCAGCTCGACTTCATGCGCAACCTGTGGAACTCGGTTCTGCTGTCCGCCGTCTCCGTGGTGATCTCGCTCATCCTCGGCGTGCCTGCGGCCTATGCCTTCGCCCGCTTCAAGTTCCGGCTGGGTGAGGATATCGCCTTCACGCTCCTCTCCTTCCGCTTTGCCCCGCCGCTTCTCGTGCTGCTGCCGCTGTCGCTCTATTTCAAGACGCTCGGCCTCACCAACACCTACGTGGGTCTCATCTGGGTCTATCAGCTGATCTGCCTGCCGCTCATCCTCTGGATCGTGCGCGGCTACTTCGAGGACCTCTCGCCCGACATCGAACACGCCCACCGCATCGCGGGCTACACCTGGTTCCAGACCTTCCGGAAGATCGCCATTCCGCTGGCGCTGCCCGGCATCGCGGCGGCGGGCCTCCTCGCCTTCATCTTCGCCTGGAACAACTTCGTCTTCGCCCTCGTGCTGGCTTCGGCCGACAAGCAACCCGTGACCGTGGGCGCGCTCGCCTTCGTCACCGCCTCCGGCATCCAGTATGGCCAGATCGCCGCGGCCATCATCTTCTCAATCGTTCCCACCTTCGTGCTTGCCATGTTCGCCCAGCGTTATCTCGTGGAAGGCCTGTCTCTCGGAGCCGTCAAAGGATGAGTCAGCTCTCCCTCAAATCGCTGTCGAAATCCTTCGGCGCCTTCAAGGTCTTCGAGAACCTCGAGCTCGATGCCGAGACGGGCGAGATCGTGGTGATCTTCGGCGGCTCCGGCACCGGCAAGACCATCCTGCTCCGCCTCATCGCGGGGGTGGAGGAACCGACCGCCGGCAGCATCCTGATCAACGGCGAGGATGCCGCCGACATCGCGCCGGAACACCGCAACGTCGGCATGGCCTTCCAGAACTTCGCCCTCTTCCCGCACATGTCGGCGGCGGAGAACATCGCCAGCCCCTTGCGCGCCGCGAAGGCAACAGAGGACAAGGTGGCGGCGGGTGTCGCCCGCGCCGCCAAGCTCCTCAAGATCGACCATGTGCTGGGCCATGCGCCCCGCGAATTGTCGAACGGCCAGAAGCAGCGCACCGCGCTCGCCCGCGCGCTCGCCGCCGAGCCCCGCATTCTCCTGCTCGACGATCCGCTGCGGAACGTCGATGCCAAGCTCCGCTTCGAGATGCGCCTCGAACTGCCACGCCTTCTCCGCCAGTCCGGCGCCACGGTTCTCTACGTGACACAGGACTACAAGGAAGCGATGGCGCTCGCCGACCGCATCGCCGTGCTGGCGGGCGGCAGGTTCGTGCAGATCGCCACGCCGGAAGACATTTATCTCCGGCCCGCAACCCTCGGGGTGGCGCGCCTCTTCGGCGATCCCTCTATCAACACGCTGGAGACCACGATTTCTGCTGATGGCACCGCGGTCACGATTGCCGGAAAGCCCATCGCCATCCCCGCCGGATACAAGGCCCATGCAGGAAAGCCCGTGACCTTCGGCGTGCGGCCCGAAGCCGTGTCGCTGGGTAAGTCTGGCCTTGCCGCCACCGTGATGGCCGTCACACCGCTCAACGAGCGCGTCGTGCTGCTGCTGCAGGCGGAAGGCGGCTGGGAACTGCTCGCTTCACTTCCCTCTTCCGCACCCTCCATCCCCGAATCCGGCAGCAGCGTCAGTATCAGCTTTGCCGCCGAGGGCACCCATCTCTTCGACACGGCGACAGGAGACCGTCTCCATGGCTGAACTCGTCCTCAACGGGGTGGACAAGATCTACCGCGGCAAGAAGAAGGCCGTTCACGCCGTGAAGAGCCTGAGCCTCACCGTGAAATCGGGCGAGATCGTCGCCCTGCTCGGCTCCTCCGGCTGCGGCAAGACCTCGACGCTCCGCATGATCGCGGGCTTCGAGGATGTGACGAACGGCACCATCACGCTCGGCGGCAAGCCCATCCACCTGCTGCCGCCCTCCCAGCGCGGTGTCGCCATGGCCTTCGAGGCCTATTCGCTCTATCCGCCGCTCACCATAGGCGACAACATCGCCTTCGCGCTGAAGGCCGCCAAGATGCCCGCCAGCGAACAGCAGGCGCGCGTCAAGGCCATGGCCGAGATGCTGGAGATCGAGGGCATCCTCAACAAATATCCGAGCAGCGTCTCGGGCGGGCAGCAGCAGCGCGCCAGCCTGGGCCGCGCCCTCGTACGCCAGGCGGGGCTTTATCTTCTGGACGAGCCCATGGGCCAGCTCGAGCCGCAGCTCCGCGCCGTGCTGCGTGGCCGCATCAAGCACTATCTGCGCGAACACAACTGCACCACCATCCTCGTCACCCATGACCAGACGGAAGCGAACGCCCTGGCCGATCGCATCGCGGTGATGGAAGGCGGCGTGCTCCAGCAATATGCAACACCAGCTGAACTCAAGGCGAAGCCCGCCAACCTCTTCACCGGAACCTTCATCGGCGAGCCGCCCATGAACGTCTTCGATGCGTCCGTGGCAGCGGATGCAAAGACGGTCACCTTCACCACCGATGGCGGCGCAAAGCTCGCCTTCGCCGCATCCGAGTTTTCCGGAAATCTGCTGAAGCTGCTTTCGGCACGGAACCGCATCACGCTCGGCATCCGCCCCTATGCGCTCCACGTCGGCGATGGACCCATCACCGGCAAGGTGATCTCCTGCCAGTGGCTGGGCGACCAGACCCATGTGGCCGTCGATGTGGGCGGGCGCACCATCGTCTCGGTGGCGCACGAGCGCATCTCGCGCAAGCCCGGCAGCGATCTCGCCCTCAACGTCGACGCAGCGAACCTGCACATCTTCGACAGCGAAAGCCAAACGGCCATTGCCCATGGAGGCGCGCTCGCATGAAGGACGCGGTTCTGATCGGCATCGATGCCGGCACCTCCGTCATCAAGTCGGTGGCCTTCTCGGCCGACGGCACGCAGCTTGCCGCCGCCGCGATACCCAACTCCTACGTCACGCTGCCCGATGGCGGCGCCGAACAGGACATGGCCCGCACCTGGACCGATGCCGCCAAGACGCTGAAGCAGCTGACCGAGGTCATTCCGAACCTCGCCCAACGTCTCGTCGCCATTTCGGTGACGGGCCAGGGCGACGGCATCTGGATGATCGACAAGGCGGGCACGCCCGTGGCGCCCGCCTGGCTCTGGCTCGATGCCCGCGCCATCCGGGAAGTCGATGAATTCACCGCGACCGGGGATTATGCGTCGCACTACAACCGGACGGGAACAGGCGTGAATGTCTGCCAGATGAGCGTCCAGCTCACCTGGATGCGCCGCCACCGTCCGGAGGTGCTGGAGAAGGCCACGCACTGCTTCCACTGCAAGGACTGGATCTATTTCAACCTCACCGGCGACCGGGTCACCGATCCCTCCGAGGGCAACTTCACCTTCGGCAACTATGCGACGCGCCAATACCACCTCGACATCATGGACAGCCTCGGCTCCGGCGCCCTCAAGCGCCTCGTGACGCCGATGGTGGACGGCACCCGCGAGAATGGCGTGCTCACGGCGGAAGCCGCGGCACAAACGGGCTTGAAGGCCGGCACACCCATCTGCCTCGGCTATGTTGATGTGCTCTGCACCGGGCTGGGCGGCGGCCTTTATGATCCCACCGGCCAGTCCGGCTGCACCATCGTCGGCTCCACCGGTATGCACATGCGCCTGCAGACGGATGTCAGCAAGGTGAAGCTCAACAGCGAGAAGTCCGGCTACACCATGGTCTTCCCCGCCCCCGGCATGGTGGCGCAGATCCAGTCCAACATGGCCTCTACTCTCAACATCGACTGGCTGCTCGACATGGGCCGCGGCCTGCTCAGGGAGCACGGCATCGAGAAAAGCCGGGGCGACATGCTGCAGGGCATGGACGACAAGCTGCTCGCCCGGGCCCCTGCCGCCGTTCTCTATCACCCCTACATCTCGAAGGCAGGCGAGCGCGGCCCCTTCATGGAGCCCACGGCGCGCGCCATGTTCAACGGCCTCGACACCGGCACCGACTATTTCGGCATGATGCGGGGGGTCTTCGAAGGGCTCGGCCATGCCGCCCGCGATTGCTACTCGGCCATGGGGCCCATCCCCGCCGAGGTCCGGATCACCGGCGGTGCGGCGCGCTCCAAGGCGCTCAGGGCCATCCTCGCCAGCATCCTCAAGGCCCGCATCCGCAGCGTCACCCGCGAGGAAGCGGGTGCGGCGGGCGCCGCCATGATCGCTGCCGTGCAGCAGAAACTCTATCCCGACATGACCGCTTGCGCGGCGCAATGGGTTGAGCCACATCTCACCGCGATAACCGAACCCGAGGCCCAGTGGGTGAAGACCTACGACGCCGCCTATGACGCCTTTGTCGAAGCCCGCAAGGTCATGCGCCCCGTCTGGCGCGGACTGGCCGAGGCCCGCCGCATGGGCACCGAAAGCTGACGATGACCAAGACTTCCCCCCGCAAGATTGCCGTGATCGGCGACCGCTTTATGCTCTCCTCCATGTTCGAGGAGGCGCTGCGCGAACGCTGCAAGCTTGTCGATATTGCCATCACCACCCATGACTTCCCCTGGCCGGACCAGCCCATGGAACACGGCTATGCCGTGCAGGGCATGGACGGCCTCAAGGAATACATGGGCTCCGCCGATGAAGTGGTGGAACTGACAGGCGATGCGGAGGTGCTGGTCACCCACCTCGCCCCCCTCTCCGCTTCCATCATGGAGCGCCTGCCCGCCCTCAAGCTGGTCGCCGTGTCACGCGGCGGGCCCGTCAACATCGACATGAAGGCGGCACGCGAGCGCGGCATCACCGTGGTCAACACGCCCGGCCGCAATGCCTCCGCCGTGGCCGAGTTTACGATCGGCGCCATCCTCGCCGAAACCCGCAACATCACCCGCGGCCACGATGGCCTGCGCAAGGGCGAATACCGCGGCGAACTCTACCGCGCCGATGTGACCGGCCGCGAACTTTCCGAAATGACCGTGGGCCTCGTGGGCTACGGCGAGGTGGGCCGCCGCGTGGTCAAGTATCTCAAGGCCTTCGGCTGCCGCATCCTCGTTTGCGATCCCTACGTCCAACTCTCTGCCGACGATCTGAACGACGGGGTGATCCAGTGTTCCTTCGATCGCATACTGGAAGAGTCGGATGTTCTGTCGCTGCACCCCCGCGTGACGCCGGAAACCACCCGGATGATGAATGCAGAGACGCTCCGCCGCATGAAGAAGGATGCCACCCTGGTCAACACCGCCCGCGGGCCGCTCATGGATTATGACGCGCTCTATGCGGTGATGAAGGAGGGCCACCTCCGCGGCGCCATGCTGGAAACCTTCTCGGTGGAGCCGGTGCCGCCCGATTGGCCGCTGCTGCAGTTGCCCAATGTGACACTGACGCCGCATATTGCCGGTGCATCGGTAAAGACGGTGCGCTATGCGGCGGGTCTGGCGGCCGAGGAAGTGCGCCGCTATTTCGCCGGTGAGGGCCCGCTCAACCGGTGTTGACGACGTGGTGATGAAGGGGTTTCGATGAAGGACCTGGGGAAAGTCGATGTGGTGGTGGTGGGTGGCGGCATCAACGGCGCCGGCATCGCCCGCGACGCCGCAGGCCGCGGCCTTTCCGTCATCCTCTGCGAAAAGGGCGATCTCGCCGAAGGCACCTCGTCGCGCTCCGGCAAGCTCATCCACGGCGGCCTCCGCTATCTCGAGTACTATGAATTCCGCCTTGTCCGCGAAGCCCTGATCGAGCGCGAGGTGCTGCTCCGCGCCGCCCCGCACATCGTTTGGCCCATGCGCTTCGTGTTGCCCCATTCACCGGAACAGCGCCCGGCCTGGCTCGTCCGCCTCGGTCTCTTCCTCTACGATCATCTGGGGGGCCGCGAGCAGCTTCCGGGCTGCCGCCGCATCGACCTCCGCCGTGATCCCGAGGGTAAGGCAATCAAGGACGACTACACCCTCGCCTTCGAATACTCCGACTGCTGGGTGGACGATGCCCGCCTCGTGGTGCTGAATGCGCTCGATGCCGCCGCCAAGGGTGCCCGCGTCATGACCCGTACCGCCGCCACCTCGGCCCGCCGCGCCGATGGCCAGTGGGAAGTGGAGTTCACCAGCACCTCCGGGGAGAAATCCAGGGCCACCGCCCGCGCCCTCGTCAACGCCGCTGGCCCCTGGGTCGAGAATGTCATCAACGGTGTGGTCGGTTCCAACTCCGCCCGCCGCGTGCGCCTCGTGAAGGGCAGCCACATCATCGTGAAGAAATTCTGGGATGGCCCCAACGCCTATCTGTTCCAGAACCACGACAAGCGCGTGATCTTCGTGAACCCCTACGAGGGTGACAAGGCGCTGATCGGAACGACCGACATTCCCTATGAGGGGAAGGCCGAGGACGTGGCCATCAGCGAAGACGAAATCTCCTATCTTCTCAAGGCGGTAAACCGCTATTCGAAGACGCAGCTTGAACGCGCTGATGTGCTCAAGTCCTTCTCCGGCGTGCGCCCGCTCTACGACGACAATGCTGCCAACCCCTCCGCCGTCACGCGTGACTACGTGTTCGATGTCGAAGGCGCACCACCCCTGCTCTCGGTCTTCGGCGGCAAGATCACCACCTACCGCAAGCTCGCCGAACACGCCCTGCAGAAGTTGCGCCCCACCTTCCCCGAGATGGGTGGCGACTGGACGGCGAAGGCTGCCCTGCCCGGCGGGGACATGCCCGGTGGTTTCGATGGCTACCTCAAGGATCTCACCGGCAAATACCCGTGGCTTCCCGCCGATGTGGCGCGTCACTACGCGCGTCTCTACGGCTCGCTCACTTCGAAGATCCTGAATGGTGCCACGTCACTTGCCGACCTTGGCGAGCACCTGGGCAGCACGCTTTATGCCGCCGAGGTCGATTATCTCCGCGCCAACGAATGGGCGATGAGCAGCGACGACATTCTCCTCCGCCGCACCAAGTCCTACCTGCACATGACGGACGCGGAACAGAAGAAGCTCGACGCACTCTTCTGATTACTGCCCTCGTTCCAGCGCCAGCGCTTCCGTCACCGCAATGGCCGACATGTTGACCACGCCGCGCGAGGTGACGGAGGGCGTGAGGATGTGCGCCGGCTTTGCCGTGCCGAGCAGTATGGGCCCCACCGGCAGCGAGTCACCGAACACCTTCACGATCTGGTAGGCCACGTTGGCGGACGCGAGGTCCGGCATCACCAGCAGGTTGGCGTCGCCCTTCAGCGTCGAGGACGGAAGCTTGCGCTGGCGGATGCCGGCGATCAGCGCCGTATCGGCCTGCATCTCGCCATCGATCTCGAGCTGCGGCGCCCGCTGCCGCACGATGTGGAGCGCCGCCCGCATCTTGGTGGTGGAAGCGGTGTCGAAATCACCGAAGTCAGAGTGGGAGACCAGCGCCACGCGCGGCTCGAGGCCGAAGCGCATCATGTGGTCGGCACACATCAGCACGTTGTCGGCAATGGCGGCGGGCGTGGGGTCGGCCTGCACATGCGTATCATTGAGGAAGACGATGCCGCGCGAGGTGATCATCAGGCTCATGGCGGCAAGTTCGTTGACGCCGGGTGCCAGTCCGATGATGTCGCGGATATGGCGGAGCTTGGAGCGATAGCGCCCTTCCAGCCCGCAGATCATTGCATCCGCCTCGCCGCGATGCACGGCAAGCGCCGCGATCACCGTCGTCGAGTTGCGCACCAGCGAGCGCGCCGCATCGGGCGTGACACCCTTGCGGCCCGCCACCTCCACCAGCGTCGCAACGTAGTCGCGATAGCGCGGATCATCCTCGGGGTTGATGTTCTCAACATCGATGCCAAGCCGAAGCGACAGGCCATATCGCTTGATGCGGGATTCGATCACTGCCGGACGGCCGATGAGAATGGGCTTGGCGATCCCCTCCTCGATCAGCACCTGCGAGGCGCGGAGCACACGCTCGTCCTCGCCATCGGCATAGATCACCCGGCGCGGCGCCTTCTTCGCCTCGGCGAAGATGTTGCGCATGATGAAGCCGGAGCGGAAGACATAGCGTTGCAGCTTGTCGGCATAGGCCTCGAAATCCGCGATGGGCCGCGTGGCCACACCGCTCTCCATCGCGGCGCGGGCCACAGCGGGCGCCACCCGCAGGATGAGCCGCGGATCGAAGGGCGATGGAATGAGCGAGTCCTTGCCGAACAACCGCGTCTCTCCCCCGGAAGCCTTCGCCACGATGTCGGAGGGCGTGTCACGCGCAAGTTCAGCGATGGCCTGCACGGCGGCGCGCTTCATCTCTTCATTGATGGTGGTGGCGCCCACATCCAGCGCACCGCGGAAGATGTAAGGGAAGCAGAGGACGTTGTTCACCTGGTTGGGGTAGTCAGAGCGCCCGGTGCAGATCATCACGTCCGGGCGTGTTTCCAGCGCCTCCTCCGGCATGATCTCGGGGTGCGGGTTGGCAAGCGCCAGCACCAGCGGCTGCTTCGCCATTGACTTGAGGAACTCCGGCTTCAGCACGCCGCCCGCCGACAACCCGAGGAACACATCCGTATCGACGATGATCTCGCCCAGCGTGCGGGCCTTGGTCTTCTGTGCGAAGGCCGCCTTCCACTTGTCCATGAGCGCGGTGCGGCCCTCATAGACCACGCCCTCAAGGTCGCTCACCCAGATGTTCTCGCGCTTTGCGCCGAGGCTCACCAACTGATTGAGGCACGCGAGTGCCGCAGCACCCGCACCCGAGGCCACGATCTTCACCTTGGCAATGTCCTTGCCGGCGAGCTTCAGCGCATTGGTGACGGCAGCGCCCACGATCACTGCCGTGCCGTGCTGGTCGTCATGGAAGACCGGAATCGACATGCGCTCGCGCAGGCGCTCTTCCAGCTCGAAACATTCCGGCGCCTTGATGTCCTCGAGGTTGATGCCACCGAAAGTCGGCTCCAACGCCGCGATCGTCTCCACCATGGCGCTCACGTCGGTCTGGGCGATCTCGATATCGAAGACATCGATGTCGGCGAACTTCTTGAAGAGCACCGCCTTCCCTTCCATCACCGGCTTGGCGGCGAGCGGACCGATATTGCCGAGGCCCAGCACCGCCGTGCCGTTGGAGATGACGCCCACCAGATTGCCGCGCGCCGTGTAGCGCGAGACGGTGGCGGGATCGGCATGGATCGCTTCCGAGACGGCAGCCACGCCCGGCGAATAGGCCAGCGCCAGGTCGCGCTGGTTGCCGAGCGGCTTCGTGGCCCGCACCTCCAGTTTCCCGGGCCGTGCGCCCTCGTGATAAATCAGCGAACCGCTTTTGAGGTCGGTGGAGAGTTTCGACGACATGATGTGCTGGGCCTTTCGGGATTGGACAGCGGTGAGGAGCGTCAGGCGAAGTTCGCGTGCCAGTGGCGGGCGATGTCGATACGGCGCGGGATCCACACCTTCTCCTTCGACATCACGTAGTCGATGAAGCGGGCGAGGCCGACGGCGCGCCCCGGCCTTCCGACGAGGCGGCAGTGCAGGCCAACCGACATCATCTTGGGCGAGCCGCGGCGGCCTTCTTCATAGAGACAGTCGAAGCTGTCCTTCAGGTACTGGTAGAAGTGCTCGCCGGTGTTGAAGCCCTGCGGTGTGGCGAAGCGCATGTCGTTGGCATCAAGCGTGTAGGGAATGATGAGATGTTTTCCGCCATTCGCCTTCTTCAGCCAGTATGGCAGGTCATCAGCGTAATCGTCTGATGAATAGAGGAAATTCCCCTCCTCCATGACCAGCTTCGTGGTGTTCATGGAGCACCGTCCGGTATACCAGCCGAGCGGCCTTTCGCCTGTCACCTCGGTATGGATGCGGATCGCCTCGGCAATCTGCTGGCGCTCCGTCTCTTCGCTCATGTCCTTGTGCTCCACCCACTTGAGGCCGTGGCTGGCGATCTCCCAGTCTGCTTCCTTCATCGCCTGCACCTGATCGGGGGAGCGCATCAGCGCGGTGGCGACACCATAGATCGTGACCGGCAACTTGCGCTCGGTGAACATGCGCCACAACCGCCAGAACCCGGCGCGGGCGCCATACTCGTAGATCGACTCCATGTTCCAGTGACGCTGCCCCGGCCAGGGTGCCGCCCCCACGATCTCCGAGAGGAAGGCTTCCGAGGCCGCATCGCCGTGGAGGATGTTGTTCTCGCCGCCCTCTTCATAGTTGAGCACGAACTGCACCGCCACGTGCGCGCCACCCGGCCACTTCGGATCGGGAATGGCCCGGCCATATCCCTTCATGTCGCGCGCATAGGTCACCACGAGTCGTCCTCCACCTGAAAATCAGTAATCCCCATCTCATGATAGCCCATCCGGCGGGCGGGCAAAAGCCATGGGAGAATTCGTCCGGAACATTCAGCGAAGGCACTCGTTTATCCCACGTAGGCCGATTGCAGTCGGCATGCGCCCATCTTCCGCACAGACCGTCAGCAGCGTTTCAGGAGGTACATCATGTGCGACTACAGTTTGGAATCTCTGGTAAGCCGTGAAGCCCAGGTTGGTGACGTGATCGTCAGCTGCAGCTTCAGGACCACGACCACCCGCGGCTTCTGCTCGCCGGGCGAGCCCGAAGTCGCCGTCTGCCTTCGTCCCGGTACGGAGCTTGCCTTCGAGACCCCGGTGCAGACATCCGGCATCTGGGGTTATGTCGAGCAGGCGCTGAGTGCAGAGTCCCGCCTCGCACGCTTCCGCCAGATCGACATGGACAAGCCCGGCACCCATCATGACGCGCTGGAACTTGCCGACGGGCGCATCTTCAAGGTCAACGCACTCCGCGAAGGCCAGCGCGCCACCGTGCTGCAGCTTCCGAAAGACAGCGAAGGCACGGAACATCATCACCACAACACCGTTGTTGCAGCCGAGCCGGCGCGCGAAACCGCGCTGACTTAGAGGCAACAAAAGAGCGCGCCGTCCGCCGTCCCTGCCCGGGCGGCGCGCCATCGATTATTCCGCGCGCACAGGCTGCCGCGGACTGCCTTTCCTTGCGGCCACCGCGCGGCGGCTGGAGGGGGTGAACAGTTCCACCGGAACCGTTCAGAGCATGCCGCGTTATTTCAACAGCAACTCCAAAGGAGAACGACCATGCAACGCATTCTTTGTTCGACCGCCGTCCTCGCCCTTCTGATGGGCGCAGGCAACGCTCTCGCCCAGACGCAGAACAACACCCAGGGCACGGGTGACGGCACCACCCCGAACGCCGTGGTGGATTGCTCCGTCGCTGCCAACGCCGACAAGGCCGAGTGCAAGAACAAGTCGATGAACCAGTCTCAGACTGACCAGAACAACCAGAACAACGGCACCGCCACCACCAATGGCGACAACGCCCAGAACAACGACACTGGCACAACGACTGGAACCACACAGCCGTCGACCGACCAGAACAACGCCGCCACCACGCCCGCCGCACCCGCCACCAATGACAGCGCCGCCAACACTGCCGGCGTTCCTGCCGGCACGCAGTTCCTGGCCTCGCAGTTCATCGGCCGTACTGTCTACAGCTCTGCCAACGAGAACGTCGGCGAGATCAATGACCTCGTCATGAACAAGGATCTCGACACCGTTGTCGCCATCATCGGCGTGGGTGGTTTCCTCGGCATCGGTGAAAAGGACGTCGCCATTCCGGTGGAGCAGATCACCATCACCACCGAAACGGCGAACAACACGATGACGGGCACGGGCACCGCGAGCACCGATGACAACACCACCACCGGCTCGACGACCGCTGCCGGGGCCCCCGGCACGGCCACTCCGAAGCTTGTCATCGCCATGACGCGCGAGCAGCTGGAGTCCGCTCCGGCCTTCGACCGCACGGCGCTGGCGCGCTAAGCGAAACAGGCAGCATTCACCGGCGGGGAAGCAATTGCTTCCCCGTCTGATTTCACCAGCGAAGACAGGAGCTCAACATGAAAAGCCTGATGATAACGGCGCTTGCCACGTCCTTTGCCGTGGGGTCCATGCTGCCGATGACAGCACCCGTCGCCGAAGCCAAGACCAAGGTGAACGTGGACGTCTACCTCGGCGTTCCGCATTACCGCTATCGCCCCGGCCCGGACTATGTCTTCCGGCGCGGCCATGGCTGGTATCTGCCGGAGCGCATGCAACGCTATCGTATCAGTTGCGGTGAGGCCAAGTGGGAAGTGCGCTCGCGCGGTTACCGCAACGTTGCAACCATTGAATGCAACGGACCGGTCTACACCTTCCGCGCCCTGCGCGGCGGCCAGCGCACCACTGTGTACGTCAATGCAAGATCCGGCGCAGTGTGGAGATCGTAGCGAAACCAACGCCAATACATGTGACAAACCCGCCCGGAATGCCGTGACCCGGCGTTCCGGGCCTTGTCATCTGGAATGGTTCGGCCATATCAAGGTTGCATGACAGCAGAGATCACGGGATGGAGTTCGTGATGGCGGGACAGCCGCAGAGTGATCCGTGGAGAGACGCAAGCACGCTCGCATTCGACACGGTTCAACTGGCGGCTTGGCATCTCGACTTCAAGACCAACATCTTCACGTGTTCCGACCAGTGCCTCAGCCTCTTCGGGTTGCAGCGCCATTCCTTCGATGGTACCTGGGCTTCGGTGGAGCGCTGCGTCCACGCCGCTGATCTTGAGGGCTGGCAGAAAAGCCTGCGGGTCACGCCCAACATCAACGGCATGAAGGCGGAAGCGGAGTTCCGTGTGCTCTCCCCCCATGGCGATCTGCGCTGGCTCCTCTCCCGCGCCAACAACCTGGGCGAGACCTGCCACGGCATCCTGCTCGACGTCACTTCGCGCAAGGCGTCTGACGAAGCAGTCGCCATTTTGGCGTCGCTCGTCACCAACTCCGAGGATGCAATTTTCACGACCACGCTCGCCGGCACGGTCACGAGCTGGAACCGCGGCGCGCAGACGCTCTTCGGCCATGCCGCGGAACAGATCATCGGCCAGCCTGTCCTTCGCCTCGTGCCGCCGCAACACTCAAGCGAGCAGATCTCCGCCCTCGAAGCCATCATGCGCGGCGAAGCGATCCGGCCCTACGACACACGCCGCCTGAACCGGAACGGCGAGGAGATCCACGTCTCGCTCTCCATGTCGCCCATCCTCAATGCCAAGGGCCAGGTCATCGGTGCCTCAACCATCGCGCGCGACATCACCGAGCGCCGCCGCCAGACGGAAGCCCTGCGCCAGAACGAAGCGCGCCTCCGCCTTGCGCTCCGCAGCGCCCGTGCCGGCGCCTGGGATCTCGACATCGCGCGGGAGGAACTGCACTGGTCGCAGGAAATGTTCCTGCTCTACGGCGTCGATCCTGCCAACGGCGTGCCGCCACGCGAAGTGCGCGACAGCATGATCGATCCGGCGCACCGGCAGCGGGTCAAGACCGAATACCGCAAGGCGCTGGATGCCGGTGGCACCTTCACGCTCGAGTTTCCCATTCACCGCAAGGATGGCTCGATGATCTGGACCGCTGTGATCGGCGATGTCCTGAAGGACGAGACGGGCCACGCCGTGAGCGCGCGCGGCATCGACCAGGACATCACCGAGCGCAAGACCTGGGAGAAGCGGCAGAACACGCTTCTTGCCGAGCTGTCGCACCGGGTGAAGAACATGCTGGCCATCATCCAGTCCATGACCCGCCAGACCCTGCGCTCACACCGCAAGCCAGAGGACTTCATCGAGGTCTTCGAGGGCCGGGTCCAGAGCCTTGCCCTGTCTCACAGCCTTCTCACCGACGGCGACTGGCGGGGGGCACCCATCACGGAGATCTTCCGGCATCAGCTCGCTGGCATGCTGGAGGAACCCATGGAAGAACGCTTCAGCCTCTCGGGCCCGGACGTGCTGCTTCCCGCCGATGCCGCCACCCAGTTTGGCCTGGTGCTGCACGAACTCGGCGTGAATGCCGTGCGTCATGGCGCTCTGTCCGTGCCGCAGGGCCACGTCTCCGTGGACTGGAGTGCGGAAGGCAACACCCTGCGCATCACCTGGCGCGAACGGGGCGGCCCTGCGATTGCGTCGCGTCCCGCCTACAGCGGCTTCGGCACGGCACTCATCGAGTTCGAGCGCCAGCAATGTCCGCTGGCGCTTCGGCCGCGATGGCCTCGTCTGCAGCTTCGAGATCACCCTCTGAGCCGGAACATCATCCGCACGGCGGCGTTTTGCTTGCGAGGCGCAATCACGCGCTCGATATCAAGGAGACAAACATGATGGCCACCGCTCATCCGAACCATGCGTGGGTTTCCAGCGAAGACGTGGAAGGCACCAACGTCTACGACACCTCCGGCCACAAGATCGGCGAAGTCGATCATCTCATGATCGACAAGCTGTCCGGCCGCGTGCACTACGCCGTCATCAGCTTCGGCGGCTTCCTGTCGCTCGGTCATAGCCACTATCCCCTGCCATGGGATGCTCTCAGCTTTGACAAGAAGCTCGATGGTTTCCGAACCACCGTGACGGAACAGCAGCTCCGCGACTCTCCGGACTTCAGCGATGACTCCTGGCAGAGCCGTGATTGGGAACGCAACATCCACGATCATTATCAGGTGCCGCCCTACTGGGGCGTCTGACGCACGGTTCCCAGGCAAAAATGAGGGGAGAGGTTTTCGCCTCTCCCCTTTCCATTTCAAATCCCGGCAGCGGCTAACTCCGGTCCGCATGCTCGGGAAGCGACTTGCGCTTGGTCTCGGCAAACTCTTCCAGTTCCTGGATGGTCATGGAATCATACATGCCGCGGGCAGCGCCCTTCAACTCACTTACCGGCGTCTCGCCGCGCTTGGCGGCAAGGGCGGCACCGGCCGCCTTCTGCTGGGCTTTCGACTTTGCAGGCATGGGCAATCTCCTTTCGAAAAGTGCCGTCCTCAAAGGGGACGTGAAGGTGAAACGCTGCCTCACGGGCAGCGTTCCTCCTGAACGGATCAGAACCGTCCGGTCAGGGCGAGGATGAGAATAATCAGCAGCAGAAGCCCAAGTCCGCCCGACGGGCCATAGCCCCACGACCTGCTGTAGTTCCACGTCGGCAAAGCGCCGATGACAATCAGGATGAGCAGGATGATGAGAATGGTACTAATGGTCATAGGGGGTTCCCTCCGTTTGAATCGGCAATTTGAAATGCCGCGAGGAAGGAAAAGGTTCCCTGCATGGAACCCGAGCCGGCACGGTGCCCTGCTCAGGAGTCGCCGTCGTCGCCGGACTTGGGCAGGTTTTCGGCATCCATGCCGAGCAGTGATGCGAGCCGCACACGCGCGCGGTTCACGCGGCTTTTCACCGTGCCTACCGCCACCTGTGTGATCTCAGCCACTTCCTGGTAGGAGAAGCCGGATGCGCCCACGAGAATGATCGCTTCACGCTGGTCGTCCGGCAGTTGCAGCATCGCCTGGCGAAGGTCCGCCATGTCGAGATGCGCCTCCTGCCCGGCCGGCGTCGGAAGCTGGTTGATCAGTTCCCCATCCACATCCTCCACCTCGCGCTTGCGTTTGCGCTTGCGCAGCTGGCTGAAATACTCGTTGCGCAGGATGGTGAAGAGCCAGGCCTTCATGTTCGTGCCTGGCTGGAAATCGGCCTGGTGGTGCCAGGCCTTCATCAGCGTTTCCTGCACCAGGTCGTCGGCGTAGTCGGACTTGGAAGCAAGCGACAACGCGAAGGCCCTGAGCCTCGGAATGACGGAGATCATGTGTTCGCGGAAGGCATCCTGCTGCGGGGTGGTGGCCGCAACATCACCTCCCGAACGCTTCGCATTCGGATCGGCCAATGTCACTCCTCACTCTTCTTGTCGAGTTTGCGCAGGAGTTCGAGAAAACGGTCGGGGACAGGCTGCTTGGCAACGTCCTCGTAATAGTCCTTCAGACGCCGCCCGATCATGTCGAAAATCTGGGGGTCCTGCGGCGTTCGGGATGGTTCTTGCAACTTTTGTCGTCCCTTGGCTTTCTTGCCCTTGTCCTCGTCCGAAATTGCCATCGTCTGTATGTCCCAGCCTTCGCCTGTGCGCTTCCACCCAATAGCGGCAAGCGACAGCAAGATTAATAATGTCCGCCCTGCCGGAATGTTCCAGCGGGTTGACACTTTTTTGTGGCAGGATGGAACCCGGGGCCGTTTTCGGCGTTTGGGGTGAACGCGGAAATTGTCCGACGGAAGGGAGCACATATGGGTCTGTCAGCGCGCGTGGCGCCATTCTTGCCACAACTTCGCAGGTTTTCCAGAGCCTTAACCGGCAGCCAGCAATCAGGCGATGCCTATGTCGCCGCCGTGCTTGAGGCGGTGGTCGAGGAGCCTTCGAGCCTGGAAATACATCCCGAAACGCGCATTGCGCTGTACCGGCTGTTCTGCCGCTGGTGGGAGTCGATTGCCATCAACCTGAAATCCCCTCCGCCGTCGGGCGATCCGGCCTGGATCGCCATGGCGCAGAAGCGCCTGGCCAGTCTGCCGCCCTTGGCCCGCGAAGCCATGCTGCTCCGCACGGTCGAAGGTTTTACGCCGGAAGAAGTGTCGGTCATTCTTGACCGCGACCTTGATGAGGTAAAGATGCTGATTGAAGAAGCGGCTGACGCCATCACCGAACAGATGGCGACAAACGTCATGATCATCGAGGACGAACCGGTGATCGCACTCGACCTGCGCGAGATCGTGGAAAGCCTCGGCCACACGGTTACGGGTGTTGCCCGCACCCATCGCCAGGCAGTTGATCTGGTGAAGCAGAAGAAGCCCGGCCTCGTCCTCGCCGACATTCAACTGGCAGACGGAAGCTCGGGCATCGACGCCGTGAACCAGATCCTCTCGACCTTCGAGGTACCAGTGATCTTCATCACCGCCTTCCCCGAACGCCTCCTCACCGGTGAGCGGCCGGAGCCGGCCTTCCTGATCACCAAGCCCTTCTCGCCGGAAATGGTGAAAGCCGTGATCAGCCAGGCGCTGTTCTTCGACACGAAGGCCCGCGCCGCCGCCTGACGGAATTGCACTGTTTGTCCGGAACCGGACGCTCATCACAAGCGTTTTGAGAGTCTGAAAAGGAGAAACATATGGTGCGATTCTTTGCGCTTTCGACACTCGCTGCTGCAACGCTGATGCTTCCGCAGGCAGGGCTGGCCGGATCCTTTTCGAGTTCCGCGCTGCTTGCCGGTGGCATCAGTGTCTTCGGACTGATGGTTGCGCTCTGCAGCGGCAATCTCGAGCAGCAGTGAAGACTGAAATCCCGTGTTTCAAAGGAAAGGACAGATCATGAACTGGAACAACGTTGAAGGTAATTGGAAAGAGTTCAAGGGCCGCGTGAAGCAGCAGTGGGGCAAGCTCACTGATGACGATCTGACACGGATCGAAGGCAAGCGCGATGAACTCGAGGGCATCCTGCAGCAGCGCTACGGCTATGCGCAGGATCAGACCCGCAACGAAATCGACACGTGGCTTGGCCGCATGTAGATGCCTGACCTGTACTATCCCTCCCCCAACTTGAAAGGCTGAAGCAACCCTTCAGCCTTTTTTCTTTGTCTGGATCTAAGTGTTAAGAGAGCTCACCGCAAAGGCAGCGTGATCTCGCCGCCGTCCCGCAGCGTCACCCGCCAGCCGCCGCCATCCACGGCCTCAACGCGTGCATCGGTGGGAGCAGCTGCATCGCGGGCAAGGCGGAAGGTGTAGGTGTGCCCGTCATGCTGCAGCGTGACCGTGAAGCCCGGCCATGACGCCGGAACACAGGGCACGGTCCGCACCACATGACCCTGCTCCCAGGTGATGCCGAGAATGGCCTCAAGCCCTGCACGATAGAGCCAGCCCGCGGCACCCGTGTACCAGGTCCAGCCCGCGCGTCCCACGTGCGGCGGCACGGAATAGATGTCGGCAGCCACCACATAGGGCTCCGCCTTGTAGCGGTCCGCCTCGTCCACCGTGCGGGCATGGTTCACCGGATTGAGGATCGAGAACAGCTGGAAGGCGCGCTCCGCTTCGCCAAGCTGCGCATGGGCGAAGACCGACCAGATGGCGCCGTGACTGTATTGCCCGCCATTTTCGCGCAGGCCCGGCGGATAGGAGCGCACATAGCCCGGATCAGGCTGTGACACATCGAAGGGCGGCGTGAAGAGAAGTGCCAGGCTGTCGTCCGTTTTCACGAGCTGCGACCACGCACTCTCGAGCGCGGCCCGTGCCCGCTCCGGCGGCGCCACGCCCGACAGCACCGCCCAGGATTGGGCAATGGCATCGATGCGGCATTCCGCATTGTCCTTGGAGCCGAGCGGCGATCCGTCATCGAAGAAGGCGCGGCGATACCATGCGCCATCCCAGGCGTGTTCTTCCAGCGCGGCCGTGAGCGACGTCACGGCCTTCTGCCACGCCTCCACCCGTTCGCTGTCACCACGCGCTTCTGAAAGGGCGGTGAAGCGCGTCAGCGTCGCGATGATGAACCACGCGAGCCAGACGCTCTCGCCCTTCCCCTTCTCGCCGACGCGGTTGAAGCCGTCGTTCCAGTCGCCCGTGCCCATGAGCGGCAATCCATGGGCACCACGCGTCAGGCTGCGCATCAGCCCGCGGCAGCAGTGTTCGTAGAGGGTCGCTTTCTCATCGGAGACCACCGGCGGATAGAAGGCATCGTGTTCATGTTCTTCGAGCTTCCGCCCTTCGATGAACGTCACCTCTTCATCGAGAATGGCGCTGTCACCGGTCACCGAGATATAGTGCAGCGTGCAATAAGAGAGCCATACAGGATCATCGGAAATGCGCGTGCGCGTGCCCGTGCCGGTGCCCGGTAGCCACCAGTGCTGCACGTCGCCTTCCGGAAACTGTCGCGACGCCGCCTTGAGAATATGGGCACGTGCAATGGCGGGCTGCGCCACCGCCAGAGCCATGGTGTCCTGCAACTGGTCGCGGAAGCCGAACGCACCGCTCGCCTGATAGGCACCGGCCCGTCCCCACATGCGGCAGGAGAGCGCCTGATAGAGCAACCAGCCGTTCAGCATCACGTTGGTGGCGGCGTCCGGTGTCTCCACCTGCACCTTGCCCACCGTCTCGCGCCAGAAGCTGCGGACCTCGGCCAGAAGGGCATCAATGTCTGCCGCACGGTATTGCGCCACGGCTCCGCGTGCCGCCATCGCGGTCTCACCTGCGCCAAGCACCACCGTCACTTCGGCCGGTGCCGCCGCACTCACCGCCACGGTCTGTTGCAGGGCAAAGCACGGATCGAGGCCTGCCCCCGTCTTGCCGTTGAGCCCCTGTGCCGAGAGCAACGCCGCTGGCGTGTCGAGGCGTCCATAGGCGCCGAGGAAGGCGCGGCGGTCTGCCGACATCGTGCCTTGTCGTCCCATCATGTCGGCAAAGACCGTGCGCGCCGCCGAATCCTGAGACCACGGATTGCGCGCCATCAACGCGCCTGTCTCGGCATCAACTTCCGTCACCACGTGAAAGGCGGACGTGCTGCGCGAAGGCCCAAGCACGAGATCGGCAAAGGCCGTCACGGCAAAGCTCCGTGATTGCGAAGACGACGAGCGAATGCGCAGGCGCGAGATCTTCGCCGCGCCGTTCACCGGCACGAAGATGCAGAGTTCGAGCGACACATCGCCGACCACTGCTTCATGGATGGTGTAGCCGAAGCCATGGCGGGTGCGGAATGTGCCGCGCGCCAGGCCCTTGGGCAGCACGCAGGGACTCATCACCTGCCCGTTCGAAAGGTCCTTCACGTAGAACACTTCGCCCGGCGGATCGCTCACCGGATCGTTCGACCATGGCGTGATCTGGAACTCGCGGCTGTTCCCGAACCACGTATATCCGCCGCCCTCGGCAGAGCATTGCGTCCCGAAGTCCGCATTGGCGATGACGTTGATCCACGGCGCGGGCAGCGGCTGTTCCGCCTGATGGAGGATCACATATTCATTCGTGCGCGGATCAAATCCGCCGAAGCCATTGAAGAACAGGAGATCGGGCGGAGTGACCGCAGATTCCGCGCCTTTCCCGGCCGCGGCGGGCAAGGCGGTGAGGGAGGCAGGCGGCTGGGCACCGGGGGCAATCTGCATGCGCGCCACCTGACGGGCCAGGTTTCCGGCGCGGGCATGCAGCGTGACGCGTGCCACCGCCGGCAGCATGGCCAGCGTGTCCGGCGGCAGCAGATCAGCCCTGACGGCAAAGACCTGGCTTGTCGCGTCGCCGCCCCCGGCCGCGGATTGTGATTTCCGTACGAGATCCTCGATTGCGCCCTGCAGGTCCTGAATGTAGGACGAGCTCTTCTCGTTGAGAATGACGAGATCGACGGCCATGCGCTTCGCCGCCCAGTAGCCCGCCGCCTTCAGCACCTGTCGAATGATGTCGATGTCTTCCAGCGCATCGATGCGCACCAGCAGGATGGGCCGCGTGCCCGAAATCCCCGCCGCCCACAGCTTGGTCTGGTCACGCATCTGCTGCACCAGCGTCTGCGGCGAAGGCCGCGCCGCAGGAGAGGCATAGACGATGAGATTGGACAGCTTGCGGAAGACTTCCGCCTCCGGCCCCTCGATCGCAAAGTGGCGGAGCTGCACGCGCGCATGCGTCCAGGCCAGAACGCCGGCGCGCTCGAAGGCCTGCTGCTGGCGGTGCATGTCGACGAGGTTGAGAACGCTCTCGCGGCTCTCACCCACCAGCGTCCACAGGGTCCAGCAGGCCTGGTGCCCCGGCTCAACTCGCATGCGATGGCGGAGCGCGAAGACGGGATCAAGCACCGTGCCTTGCGTTCCCGAAAGCTTGCTCTTCGGTTTCAGCGCGTCGGCGGTGGCCAGCGTGTTGCCGCGCCCCAGGAACGCCGCCCGTGAGGTCTCGAATTCCATGCTGCGCGAGCCCCGCCCCACCGGCAGCAGGAACTGCGCCACCCAGATCTCGGGATCATTGGTCTCGCGCCTCCGCCGCATGGCGATGAGGGCACCCAGTTCCGCATCGAATTCCGTCTGGATGAACATCTTGGAAAAGGCGGGATGCGCCATATCAGCCGCCGCCTGCGCCAGCGCCAGCTCGGCATAGGTGGTGATCTCGATCACGCGCGAGCCCGGGGATGTGTTGGTCACGCTGATGCGCCGCGCCTCGGCATCGCTCTCGGTCGAGACGACGCATTCCATCAGCGTGGCGAAGTCACCATCCTGCCGCCGGATCGTTACCTTGTGCTCGGCAAGCTCCGCTTCATAGGATGACGGCTCGCGGATGCGCGGCGAATAGCCCGCGGGCCACTGTTCACCCGTCCGCACATCGCGGAGAAACACGAACTGCCCCCAGGGATCGAGAACCGCATCCTCGCGCCAGCGCATCACCGAAAGCCCGCGCCACGAGAGCGAACCCGTTCCGGTGGCGGTCACCATGGCGGTCATCTGGCCGTTGGAGAGGAACTGCACATCCAGGCTTCCGCCACCGCGCGGGTCCACGGGCTTTGGTGCCGCTGCGGCAAGTTCGGTCCGGATGTCGGCAGGCGTATTGGCTATACCGGCCAACGTCAGCGGAACCTCGTCGGGCGCGCGCTCCTGCAACAGCAGTTCTGCCGCCCGCACGATGCTTTCTTCATGGAAGGCGGTGCGGATGACATTGCCGCTCACCGCATTGAGGATCGCCGTGATGGTCATGCCCTGATGGTGGGCGAAATAGGCCTTCACCACCGCATGGCGCTGCCCTTCGCGCAGGCGCGACGGCGTATAGTCGATTGATTCCACGAAGCCGTAGTTGCCCCGCGCCCCCACGGCTTCCAGCGCGCGATAGTTGGCCGCCGCTTCCACCGGCATCACCATGGCGGCAAGGCCCGTGGCATAGGGCGCCACCACGACATTGGCCGCAAGGCCGCGCTTCAGGCCAAGCCCGGGCACGCCGAAGTTCGAATACTGATAGGTGAGGTTGCGGTCACGCGCGCTGAAGGCGGATTCCGAAATGCCCCAGGGCACGCCCACCTGCGCGCCATAGGAGATCTGCCGCTTCACCACGAGGCGGATCGTCTGGTCGATCAGGCTGCCGGACGGCGGGCTCAGCACCAGCGCCGGCATCAGGTATTCGAACATGGAGCCGGACCAGGAGAGCAGCGCCGCCCGTCCCTCTACCTCGGTCACGGTGCGGCCAAGGCGGAACCAGTGGCGCGCCGGCAGGTCGCCCTTGGCGATGGCGAGGAAGCTGGCGAGAGCCGCTTCGGAAGCCAGCAGATCGTAGCAACTTTCATCGAGGGCGGCTTCCGTCACGCGATAGCCGATGGCCATCAGGTTGCGCCGCGGATCGGAGAGGAAATCGAACTTCATGGCCAGCGCCAGCGCCGCCGTCTCGTCCGCCAGTTGGAGAAGCTGATCGCGCAGGTGCGCGGCATGGCCTTCCTCCACCGTCGCATCGAGGAACTGCTGTTCCACCGCCTCGCGCAGCGCCTGCGCCCAATAGCGGATGGTGGCGGCCTGCGCCGAGGGATCGTCGCGCACAAGGGCCACGACCCCATCGGCAATGCCGCCGGCCTGCACGGCAAGGCCGATCAGCCGCGCCGCCAGCAGCTCGGGTGCCTCCTGTGCCGCCTTCACCGCCGCACCGAAGGCCGCGAGCTTCTGCTCCACATCCTTGAGCCGCCCCTTCAGGTCGCGGTTGCCCTTGCCCTGCCCCGCCATCTCTTCGGTAAGGATGGCGAGCACGTCGGTGATCCCGTCGAGGCGGGAGGCCGAGGCCACGGGATGGCGGGCCCAGATCCGGCAGAAGTTGGAGACCGCGATGAGATGACCCGCGAGATTGCCGCTGTCGACCGAGGAGACATAGCGCGGCTCCAGCGGCGCCAGCGTCGTCGTCGCATACCAGTTGAGGAGATGGCCGTTCACCTTCTCCATCTTGTGCAGGGTGGTCACCGTCTGGGCGATGCGGTTCGCCGCCTGCGCCAGGCTGATCCAGCCGAACTCGCGCGCACTCGCCACCGAGAGAAGATAAAGCCCGATGTTGGTGGGCGATGTCCGGTGGGCCACCACCGGTGCGGGGTCTTCCTGGAAGTTGTCGGGCGGCAGGAAATTGTCTTCGGCACCCACGAAGGCGTCGAAGAAGCGCCACGTCCGCCGCGCCGTCGTGCGCAGCGTCATGCGGTCTTCAGGTGCCGCGGCAAGTTCATCCCGCAACGCCTCGTGCTTGCTCATGAAATAGGCGAAGACAGGCGCCAGCAGCCAGACCAGGCCGAAGCCCGCCGCGGTGAGGCTGATGCTCCCGCCGCGCACGCCGGCAATCACAAGCGCAAGCAGCCCCACCACCACGCTCGCCCACATCAGGATGATGGTGCCGGGCAGCGTGCGCGCGCTGTTGGCCTGCGCCTGCGCCGCCGTCGTCCATTCCAGCATGTGACGCCGGCTGACGGCGAGGCGATAGAGCGTGCGCAGGATGGCATCGGCGTTGAGCATCGCCTGATGGGCCAGAAGCACGATGTTGCTGGCGGTGGTCAGCACCGCCTGCGCCACATCTTGCAAGATCACCCGCGCCTGGCTGGCCAGCGTCACCGGCACGCGCCGGAGGGACGAGCCGCCGAACAACGGCAGGAACACAGGGATGAAGGCCGTGAGCAGCACGAAGGAGGTCCACACCGCCGGTCGCTTGTCCGGCAGCAGCAGCCAACCGATGAAGAGCGCCAGTAGCATCATGGCTGGCAGCAGCGAACGGCGGAGATTGTCGATCATCTTCCAGCGCCCCAGCGCCGAAGGCCCGCGCGGTGCGCCCGTCCGCCGTCCGAAGATCCACGGCAGAAGCTGCCAGTCACCCCGCGTCCAGCGGTGCTGCCGCGAAGCATGCACGGCATAGCGCTCGGGGTAGGCTTCCACCACTTCGACGTCGGTGACGAGTGCAGCCCGGGCGAAATTGCCTTCGAAGAGATCATGGCTGAGGATGCTGTTCTCGGGGATGCGCCCCGCCATCACCTTCTCGAAGATGTCGACGTCATAGATGCCCTTGCCCGCGAACGAGCCTTCGCCGAACAGGTCCTGGTACACATCCGAGACGGCAAACACGTATGGGTCGATGCCGCGATGGCTGGAATAGAGCCGCTGGAACAGCGAACCGGCATGGCCAACGGGCAGCGAGGGCGTGATGCGGGGCTGCAGGATGCCATAGCCGGTGGTGACGCGGCCCTGCGCCTCGTCCACATGCGGCTGGTTCAGCGGGTGGGCGATCTTGCCCACCATGCGCCGCACCGCGTCGCGCGGCAGCTGGGTGTCGGCATCGAGCGTCAGCACATAGCGCACATGCGCGGGCAGCCGCCCGCCGATCACCATGAAGCTCGTATCCACCGCGCCACGCAGCAGGCGGTTCAGTTCATGCAGCTTGCCGCGCTTCCGCTCCCAGCCCATCCACACGCCTTCGCTGGCGTTCCACTGGCGGCCGCGGTGCAGAAGCAGAAACCGCTCGCCCCCGTGCAGGGCATTGAGCGCCGCGATCCGGTCGAGCGCAGCGGAGAGCAGCACCTCGTCGTCTTCCGCCGTCTCTGCCGATGCATCCTTCCAGTCACTGGCGAGTGCGAAGAACACATCGCCCCGCGGATTTGCGAGATAATGCACCTCAAGCTGGCCGCACAGCTCCTCGACCGCATCATGGGAGAGAAGCAGTGCGGGAATGACCACCAGCGTGCGCATCTCGGGCGTGGGCCCCTCCGGCAGTTCCAGCCCCGGCAGAACCACGGGCCGCAGCAGTTGCGTCACTGTGTAGTTCACCATGGCAATCGCGGCTTCGAGCGCGATGAAGAAGCCGAGAAGGCCCAGCCCCAGCAGCAGCGGCCAGGCAATGCCGTGGTGCATCAGCGGTGAAAGGCCGAACCACAGGATGACGAGGGCAAAAAGCGTGGCGAGGCCGAGATAGCCCGGCAGCCCCGCACCGCGGATGACACCTGCGATCCTCTTGTTCCACGGCGGGCGATAGCCGATCCGCGTTTCGATGGCGCGGCGGCCTGGGCCCACGATGTAGTAGCCCGCACTGGCCGCAGCAGCGGGCGCATCGGCGGGTGGCGACTTCGCGGCCTCGATCACGCGGGCGGTGATCTCCAGTTCATCGCCGTTGGCGTGGCGGGCCAGATCCTCGATGCCGTTGCGGTAGGCATTGCGCGTCTGGAAATCCATGTCGGCATACTGGCTCGAGGTGCGCAGCAGGCGGTCGACAAGGCTCACCTGATCGAACCAGTCTTCCCAGTGATAGTCGGCAATGAAGCGCAGGCTGGTGATCAGGTTCTGCATGGTGACAGCCGCCGTCGCCTGGCGGTGGTGCTCCGCCGTCACGGCGCTGTCGAAGTCGTGGCCGAGCGCCTGCACCCTGCCCCGCAGCCAGTTGATGAAGCCGGGGTCGGCGGCTTCCTGGTCGCGGAGACGGCGGATCACCTGCACCGCGAAGGACAATTGTTCCGCCGGGCCATAGGTGCCCGCATCGAAGATGGCGGAAAAGCCCGCAATGCTGTTGCTGCCGTCGAGGAGCGAGTCCACCCGCGCATCGGCAAGCTCGCGCATGTCCATCAGCGCCACGGTCTGGGCCGAGATGCGCCGCAGGTTTTCGATCAGCACCAGCCGCAGGCTGATGGCGGCGGCCCACAATTCGCCGATCGTGAGCGGTCGCACATTCTGGTAGGCGTTGATGAATTCGATGAACTGGCTCGCATCGAAACGGCTGTCGGTGTGGGCGATGAACGCCCAGGCAATGCCGAAAATCTGCGGATGCCCGGCCAGAGGCCCGGCGGCGATCTTGGGCAACTGCTTGTAATAGGTGCTCGGCAGGTCATCCAGCGCCTGGCGGATATGCTCTTCGATCAGATAGTAATTGTCGATCAGCCATTCGGCTTCCGGCGTGACGGTCTGGCCCGCGGCAGAAGCATCCGACAGCCGCTTGCAGCAGCGCAGCAGAACCTTGCCGTTGTCATGGGTGCGATCGACCACGGTGACGACGGAACGCGGCTCGTGGGTGATCTCCTGCGATTGCGCAAGGCTCGCGGCATGGGCGCGGAAGCGCTCCAGCCCGAACAATTCGGCGCGAATCGGCTGCTCGTCATTCCATGGTTGATCCCAGACGCGCTGCGCCAGCAGCGCGGGCCATAACATCCTCACCAAATCCCTGACCTCTCAGTGAGCCGTTGCTCGCAAATCGTGATGCGCGCACAACGCCTGCGGGCCGGATCGGTTCCACCTTCACTCCTGCCTGTAATGTAGGCAGGCAAAACAAGACCCGGCTCACTTGGAGCCGGGCCGGCAATCACAGGAGATTGCCCGAAGCCGTCACACCGAGAGCAGGCTCTCCAGCTGGTCCATCACCCGGGGGTCGGCGTCCCTGTGCGTGCTGAAGATGCTGGCATACATGGTGATGTCGTCCTGCATGGCGGGATGGGTGGAGCGGGTCAGGCCCAGTTCCGCCATGCGGAAGACGGGCACAGGCACATGCGTGAGGGGTTCGCCGCTGCCGTGGATGGGGCCGGGATAAAGCCCCTCGGACCATTCGCGCACCACCTTGTGGCGGAGCTTGCGCGCGGTGAGGTAGCGGAGGGCCGCCTCGCCGATCGGCGTGTGCGGGCACGGCAGGTCCACCAGCAGCGGCACATCGCTGCGGGGCGGTGCGCCATCGCCGCCATAGGTGCCCCAGGCGAAGGGAATGGCGGAGGCCTTGGGCGCATTCTCCTCATAGTCGAAGAGGAAGCGCGCCACCGTTGGGAGTTCCCGCGTCTCGAAGCGCAGCTTCAGATTGTCGGAGGAGTCGACAACCGAATAGCGGTTCTCCAGCACCCTGCCCGCTTCGCCACTTTGGTCCTGCAGGAAGATGGCAAGATCGGGCGCAAGCCCGATCGCCTCCCGCCGGTCTGCGGGCGTGAGGCGGATGCGCCCCATTTCCTCCAGCATGGCGAGCGCCGACTCGCAAAGCTGCAGGGCCTGCTTGCCGGCCTCGGTCAGCACCATGCGGTTGCCGACGCGCTTGATCAGGTCGATGCCGACGATGTCCTCGAACTTGTTCACCTGCAGGCTCACCGCCGGCTGGGTGATGCCATGGGCGCGCGCCACGTCGGTGAAGTTGAGGGTGCGCAGGACATCGGTGACGATGCTCAGCGTGCGGAAGTTGATATTGCTTGCAACCATGGCATCTCCTTTGAGATGGAACAGAAGTGAAAACTGGACGCAGGTACACCTGATAGAAAGTTGGAACGAAACACAGGCAGACGGGCAGTTGGGGGGGGGGGAAGGTGCGCTGGGCTTATCGCGTCACAGCGCCATCCGGCAGGTCATTGAGCGGCCGGGAAGCATCGTCACTCGCGTCGGGGAAATGCCGGGCGTAGGACGGACAAAGGGATCGGATGGCACTCATCAGGACGGCGCCGAGGGCATCCACGTCGGAAGCGGCAAAGAATTCGCGGTGGCTGAAGACACCGCCGTGCACCAGCAGGGGTTCCTGCAGCTGCGGATGGGTGGTGGGTACGAGCTTGAGGCGCTCGAGCTGGAACTCCGGCACAAGCGCATGGACGGGGCCTGCCTCTGCATTGGCATGGACCGGCAGGTACACGCCTTCCGGCTGCTCCCGCATGATCGTGAAAGGAACGTTCGCCTTGCGGAGCAGTGCAACCGCAGCCCGGTGAATAGGGTGACCTTTGGGCGGAAGATCGACCTGGACGACATCCTGACGCTTCTGCGGGCGCAACCGGCTTGACTGGCTGATCGCCCAGACGAGCGGCATTGTGACGTGTTCCACGTCCGCCGCTTCGTAGTCATGGATATAGCGCACCGCCAGCCCGAGCAGCTTCTCTTCGAAGCGGTTCCTCAGGTTGGCGGACGTATCAAGCACGATGCGGCGCTGCTGCACCGGAGGCTTCCGGCCGGCGAAGTGGATCTGCAGCACCGCGAAGAAATCCGGCGCAAGGCCGATCACTTCCCGCGATGTGAGCATGTCCGTCTTGAGATTTTCAATGCGCTCCAGCAGGCCGATGATGTCACGGGCCAAGGTCATTGCCTTGCGGCCCGGCTCGGTCAGACCGAGCTTGCCATCGACCCTGGAGAGGAGATCGATCCCCAGCGCCTTCTGGAGCTTTTCAAACTGCTGCCGGACAGAATGAGGATCGGCGCTGTTCTTGCGCGCGGTTTCGGCAACGTCCAGGTTACCCAGGACGTCCGTTGCAATCATGAGTGTCCGCGCACTTATACTTTTCAGAGAGTCATTCACTTTGCATTGGCCTCGCAAGTTGATTTCTCTCTGCGGTATTTATGAGAATTTGTCCTAGTGACGCGCACGAGAAAATAGCCGGCATCGGCATAGGCCTTTTCCAAAGCTGCTGCCGCATCGAACAGAGCCGCCACGGACTGGTTCCTGCCGACGACCGCCTTGCGGGCTGCGGCATTCGCATCGGCCAGTTCGTCGAAGGCGCCGTCGATCCGGAGATCGGACGGGGTCAGGAACACCTTCTCTGCCCCGGGCGGGGCCTTGAGCGCGGCAGCGGAGCTCAGTTCATAGGTCGAAGGCCTGGTCGACGTCTCGGGTGCGAAGGTCTTGGGAATGTCGAGCTTCGGAACCTTTTCCGCAGCGCGGACCGGACCCATCACGATGCCCACGGCGAAGAACGCAGCAAGGGTCAGGATGAACAGCCCATAGCCGAACGTGGACAAGAAGGAACCGGAGCGCCGCAACAGACCGTCAACACGCGCGGCCGCGCAGTCCCGATTCGAAGGGCGGAGAAAGCCGCTCGAATTCAAGCAACGGTCAAGACCACGGCCTTTCCGATTGACGTTCAACGCACGACCTCCACACTCGCCCCGCACGGCGATTAGAGTCCTGCTTGCCGAGACAATCGCTAATCCGCAAATGACCCGCGATAGAAATTCACTGGTGAAGTCGCAGAGGTAAACTGCTGGTAAATAACCCGATCTCGGCAAAGTGGAGGCGGACGGCATGGCACGCGCTCCATCAGCCGGACGAGAGCATCAGGGGGGCATTGTCCGTGGGCTTTGCGGCCTGTTCCCGGGTCTGGTTCTTCTGCTGCCAGACCTTGAAGCGCTGCAGGGTGGGCGCGCCACTGAATTCGGCATGGATTCGCCGGAGCAGGTTCTCCGGGACCGGCCGGCCGAAGTTGAAGCCCTGGATTTCCTGGCAGCCGGAGGTCTTGGCAAATTCGAGCTGGGCGTCGGTTTCCACACCCTCGGCCAGGACGGGAACGCTGAGCGCCGCACCCAGGCCAACAACCGCCTTGAAAATGGCATCGGCGCGCTGGTTGCTGCCGGTGAGCTGGATAAAGGAGCCGTCGACCTTGATGCGGTCGAAGGGGAAGGTGTTGAGCAACGACAGCGAGGAATAGCCTGTGCCGAAGTCGTCCATGGCAATCGAGATGCCGAGCGCCTTCAACTGGCGGAGATTGTGAAGCGCGCGGTTGAGGTCGTGCACGAGGGCGGTTTCCGTCACCTCAAGCTCGAGGCGGGCGGGCGAGATGCCGATTTCGAGCAGCGTCTTTCGCACCTGCGTCACCACCTGCGGCAGGCAGATGGCGCGGGCCGAGATGTTCACGGCGAGGCGCGGCAGCCAGGCATTCTCCGCGAGCAGTTCGCAGGCGCGGCGCAGCACCCACTTGTCGATTTCGATGACGAGGCCGTTTTCCTCGGCAACCGGGATGAAGTGTGCGGGCGAAACCAGGCCGCGCTTCGGGCTGTTCCAGCGGAGCAGCGCCTCGAAGCCGGTGAGCGCACCCGAGCTGCAGATGAACTGCGGCTGCAGGTCGAGGCTCATTTCGCTGTTGTGGATGGCGTGGCGCACATCATGGGCCAGCGTGCGGCGGTCGCGCACGTATTCATCCATGCTGGCGTCGAAGAAGCAGATCGACATCTCCTGCTCCGACTTGCCGCGGTACATGGCGAGGTCGGCGTTGGCGAGGAGTTCCTGGCGGCTGCTGCCGTGGTCGGGGTAAAGTGCCACGCCGAGCGTCACGCTCGCCTCGATCACCTTGTCGTCCCAACGGAGCGTCATGTTGAGGCTGGTGACCACGCGCTGGGCCAGTTCATGGGCCTTCTCGCGGGTGCTGTTGAGCTGCACCAGAACGAATTCGTCACCGCCGAGACGGGCGCCGAATTCGCCTTCCTTCAGCACGTCCTTGATATTGGCCGCAGCCTGGCGGAGGATGTGGTCGCCGGCGGCATGGCCGAAGAGGTCGTTCACTTCCTTGAAGCGGTTGAAGTCGAAGAGCAGCAGGGCAACCTGGCTCTTGTCGCGTCGCGCGCCTTCCAGGCATTCGTCGAGATAGGTGTTGAACGACAGGCGGTTGGGGAGACCGGTGAGGCCGTCCTGCATGGCGATGGCGCGGATCCGCTCTTCGGCGCGCTCGCGTTCGCGCAGGTCGTTGACGCGGTCGGTCACATCATGGAGTGTCAGGATCGAGCCGCCATCGTGCAGCGGCGTGATGTGGGATTCGAGGACCACCGAACCCACCACAATGTCCGTCTGCTTCGAGGCGTAGGCAAGATCGATGAGCTGCTGGCGCGCACCCGGATGATCGCCGATCGCCATCTTGGCGAAATTGGCCATCTGGCCGTTCCACAGTGTTTCGGCACCGGCAGCGTCGCGGACGCTGATCCCTGACTTGGTATTCTTCAGGATCGTCTGAAGCAGGCGCTGGCGGTCGGCATGCGCCATGGCATAGCGGACCGAGCGGTCGAGAACGTCCGCCGTGATGGCGGTCTTCGGAATGAAGTCCGACGAGCCGGCCTGGAGGGCGGCGTTGTCGACGAGATGATCCGAGATGCCGGTCAGGAGGATGATCGGCGTATCGATGCCGGCGGCGCGCACGCTCTTGATGAAGTCGACACCGGTGACGACACCCAGCCGATAGTCGCTGAAGATCACGTCGAAGGTGTTGTTCGACAGCTCGACAAGGGCCTGCAGCGACGACGACGCCGTGGTGATCGCGTAACGTGTACGCGTCACTTCTTGCAGCGCTTCGGTGATGAGGTAGATGTCGTCCTCATCATCGTCCACGATCAGCAATTTCACGGTCGTGACTGGAAGCATGCCGGTTGCCTCGCCTCTCCTCCCCTAGGGAAGGATCAGGCAATCTTCCGTTCAGCCGGGGCTTCGCCAAGATTGACGTTCTTGGCAAGAAGCAGTTTGCGGATGTCGCCGAGCTTACGAAGCCCTGAGATTTCCGGCATGGTGAAACGCACGTGATAGGCGCTTTCCATGGCGAAGATCACCTCGATGTGGCGGAGCGAATCCCACTTGGGGGTGTTCTGCGCATTCGATTCCTCATTCAAGGTCGAGGGATCGACGCCGAGAACCTTTCCGATCAGGTCATAGAGTTGCATGGTGTGGTCCTTCCTTCAAAAACGCGGGATCAGCGGAAAATGATGTTGCGGACGGCTTCGGGCCAGCGCTTCTCGTCGAAGCCGTGCTGGGTGAAGGCCGCAAGCACCCAGCGCTCGATGCCGAGGCCGACGCAGCCCGTCTGGGCCGGCTCGCCGTTGGCGGTGGTGAAGCCGAAACGCTTGCCGAAGAAGTTGCCGTGCAGGTTGATCGAGCCGCAGGCCAGCATCTTTTGGCTGCCGTCGTTCGAGAGCGCCGGGATCTTGATCTCGTTCTTCACTTCCTGGGCGGCCTGCCAGAACTTCTTGGCGGCGGAAACAGTGGCGAAGAACGGGTCGGTGGCGGTCTGCACCTGGCAGTCGATGTCGATGAAGGAAGCAAGCTCCTCGACGATCGGCAGCGACTTCTTGCGCACGTCGCGGACGAAGTCCTCATCACCCACGAAGACGAGTTCGCGGACGTTGAATTCATAGAGGCGGTCGAGGCCGTTGATGTTGCGCGATTCATAGCGGAAGACGCGGCCGAGCCAGGTGAAGCACTGGCCTTCCTTGAAGCTCTGGCCCGTAAGTGTGGGATAGGCCGGGAAGCAGGCCGCCGGATTGAGGCACATGCCGTCGATGTGGATGTGATCCTGCTTGGGGAGCAGTGCCCCTTCCGAGCAGGAATTGGCGAGGCGGAATTCCTCGATCGCGTCGAAGTCCTCGATCACGTTGCCGACGAAGGTCACGGCATTGGGGTGCGAGTCGAAGTAGCCGCACTTGTGCAGCGTGTCGGCGTCGATCATCGCCGGGAAATGGGCATCCTTGGCGCCCAGCGCCGAAGCGTAGAGTTCGCCGGCCTTGTCGTTGATCAGCTTGGCAAGCTTGAGGACCGGACCCGAATAGGCCACCTGCCCCTTGCCGTAGTCATGCATCCAGCCGCGCTTGACGAGTTCGTCATTGACGCCGCGGAAGTAAGGGCCCGTATCCTTGCGCTTGGTGTCGACGAAGACCTTGATCTCGAAGCCCGACACCTGCTTCACCATCACTTCGAGGAAGCGCTTGGCCTTGGCTTCGACCTCGGCGAGATCGGCACCGGCCTTGCAGAGCACGCGGGCGGTCTTGCCGTCCTGCACGAAGATGCGGTCGATGAACGGCGAGACGAAGACCGATTCCTTTTCGATGTCACCGGCGATTTCGCTGTCGACTTCGCGCGGGAGCGGAACCGAGATCTCGTTGAAGGCGTGGTTATGCGTGTTCATGACGTGCCGTCCTTGTTAGAATTTGTAGTAGAGGAAGCCCGAGCTCGACCCGATCGACGTGATGCCGATGGTGAAGACGCAGGCGGTGATGAGGGAGACGCTGAACGAGGGGCGCCAGGCGACGAGGCCGGCAGCCTGTTCGGCATCTTCCGGTTTGGTATCCACGACAGGCCACTCGTGATGGAGGATCTGCTGGGTGTTGGGCAGCAGCAGGGTCACGGCACCCATGATGACGATCATGGACATGGCGGTTGCCGTATCGATGGAGATCAGCTCCGCGCCGGGCACGACGTGGAAAATGCCCCACATCTGGCCAAGCATGGCGATTGCGGTGGGAACGTCGGGGGCACGGAACATGACGAGGCCCGAGACGACCATCGCCATGGTGATGAGCCAGGCCAGCGGCGTGGGCAGCTTGACCTTGGAGAATTCGCGCCAGCCCAGGAAGGTGGCGATGGCGAGGCCGTGCATCACGCCGTAGACCACGTAGGTCCAGCCCGAGCCGTGCCAGACGCCGGCGACCAGGAAGGTGCCGATCGACGGAATGGCGGCGACGAGCAGATAGCGGCCGAACTTGCCGACGCGGGAGGCCATGCTCTTGCGCATGCCCCACATGGCGAGGCCTGAATAGACATAGGCCGTGAAGAAGCGCGTCATGGTCATGTGCCAGCGGCGCCAGAAATCGGAAATGTTGGTCGCCTTGAACGGCGAGTCGAAGTTGAGCGGCAGCTTGATGCCGAAGATGGTGGCAAGGCCGATCGCCATGTCGGAATAGCCCGAGAAGTCGAAGTAGAGCTGGAGCGCATAGCAGAGCGCACCGATCCAGGCGGTGCCCGCATCCACGGCCATGCCGGAATGCACGCTGCCGAACACCTTGTCGGCGAAGGGGGCGATGGCATCGGCCATCACGACCTTCTTGAAAAGGCCCATGGCGAACATGGTGAGGCCGATCAGCACGCGCTTGGGATCAAAGGCGCGGGGGCCCGGGCCGGAGAGCTGTTCCATCATTTCCCGCTGCATGACGAGCGGGCCTGCCGTCACCGCCGGGAAGAAGGCCGTGAAGACGAGGTAGCGGGCGAAATCATGCTTGATGAGCTGGCCGTTGTAGCTGTCGATCAGGTAGCCGATCTGCACGAAGGTGAAGAACGAGACGCCGAGCGGAACGGCGATGTCCATATGGCCGATGGAGGTATGGGCCGCCTGGTTGAGGACATCGATGAAGAAGTTGGTGTACTTCAGGTAGCCCAGCATGCCGAGGTTGGCGATGATGGCGCCCAGCAGCAGGTTGCGCGACACCTTGGGGTGGGCGGTGAGGCAGGACAGCACATTGCCCACCGTGAAGTTGAAGATCATCGAGATCAGCAATACCAGCAGCAGCTGGGCGCCGAACATCGCGTAGAAGACCAGCGACGACACACCAAGCACGGTGATCGCCCACTGGCGGCCGCCGATGCGGCTGGCCAGCACATAGACCGCGTAGACGGCCGGCAAGAAGACGAAGATGAACTGCAGCGAGGTGAAGGACATCAGTGCTGGCCCTCCCGGGCTTCAAGCGCAATGAACTGGTCCCAGACGTGCTGCAGGCACTTCGGATTGGAATGTTCGGCATCGATGTATTCGTCGGCGGTGCAGCCCACCTCATGGGGATTGAAGCTGCCGAAGACCGGGATGCCGCGTTCGGCGGCGATGCGGCGCGTGAGGTCGTCGAGGCGCTTCAGACCCTTCATGTAGTCGGTATCCTGCACGCGATCGTAGAAGACCGGGTTGAAGGGCGGCTGCACGAAGTAGACCTTGACGTCCTTCTGCTGCAGGAAGTCGAGCACCTTGCCGAAGGCGGCGACGCCCTGGGCGTCGATCTTTGGCGGATCGTTGATGGCGGCCTCGGCGAACTTGTTGGCTTCGCGGCGGGCGCGCTCGGGCGTGAAGATGTTCTTGTGGTCCTGCGACCAGAGAATGGAGCCATCGGGCAGAAGCACGTCGAGTGACTGGAAGTGGCTCTCGTCGGTGGCGTGCGGGTGTTCCACCGCATTGTGCCAGCGGGTGACATTGTCGAAGAGCATGGGCAGAGAGATCAGGGCCCGGGTGCGGTCATAGGGCGCCGTCTTCAGGTAGCTTTCGGGCTCAAGGCCAAGGCGCTTTGCCATGGCGCGGTAGGCCGGAATGCCTGGCTCCCACAGATAGTCCTTGCGGGCGTCCACTGGCGTGAACTGCTTGTCGCGGATGCTGAAGATGAGCTTGTGGGGCAGCTTGTCATGCTTGACCAGGAGCTCGACCATGCCGAGCAGGTCCTCCCAGTAGTCACGATGGATATGTGCGTTGAAGATGTCCCTGCCCTTCAGCAGCTCCTTGTGGGACTCCTGCCAGTGGCTGGCGCCAATGATGATGATGTCGGGCGTCTTGGTCATTCGCGCGAGCTGGGCGTCGCGGAGCGCACGGATGTTCAGGTTGAGATCGAAGACCGCATAGTTGAGGCCCTTGGCGTGGGCATCGGCGGCGGGAAGCATGCCGCCGGTGGCGTACATCTCGGGCGCATAGGCCTTGTTGGCGACGCTGGTTGCAAAGAGACCTGCCAGGGTTGCGGCTACAAAGGCGATGGCATAGCGGAGCGAACCCGCCTTGCGTGCAATTGCCGAACGCCGTTCCGGCACATCAGCAGCCGGCATTTCAATGGCTGCAGCAGCCGCGGCAATTACCTGTTCCGACTCGGGTTTTTGACCCTCGGCCGCCACGTTGCCACTGCGGAAAGCACGAATGAGGTCCTGTCCGGATTGGGCCCCATTTCCAAAACCTGCCGTTACGCCACTCACAATTAATCCCCTAGTCCTGTCGCTAAGGTCGTAACACCGGGCTTTCTAAACAACTGTAAAGCGCAAGGATTTTAGGCATTTGCACTCGCAGGTTTCGGAATCACGGTTTACAAAAGCCTACTTAAACCTGGGGTAGACGGAAGCACCGAGGGCACCGCCGGCCGTCCCTCAGGACGCTGGCGATGCCCTCGAAAACGATGAGCTGTGCGTGGTGTCAGGCGGCGGGCGCGAGCGCTGGTGCCGCCTTGGGCTGGCGGCCAAGCAGCAGGCTGAAGGCCAGCGGCGCCAGGAAGATCGGGATCTGGGAGACACCGACATATTCAGACGTCGCGTGCCCGGCCATGCCGGAGAGGAGCACGAAGCCCAGGCCGACGTTGCGGAAGCCGCTGACGATGCTGGCGGTGAGGCTGTCGTTCATGCCCTGGCGGAACATGACCACGGCGGTGAGATAGGCCATGCCGGCGCCGAGCAACGTGACGATCACCAGATACATCACGAAACGCTGGGGATCATGCCAGAGCAGATCGCGGGCGGGGCCGACAATGCCAAGCCCGAAGATGATGAGGGCAGCAATGGTGGTGCGGCGCGAGGCGCTTTCGACCGAATTCACGACCTTCGCAGGCAGCTTGTGCACCACGCCCATGTAGACAAGGAAAAGGCCGAGCGGCAGCACCAGGAAGTGCATGCAGCGGGCGACGAACTCCATCACGTCGATATCGACGTCAGCATGGAGCACCAGGGTGAAGAAGATGAAGTAGGAGACCGGCATCAGGAAGGTGGAGAGCACCATGCACTGCAGGGCCTTCTGCTTGTTCACCTGAAGCAGCTCGGCAAAGGTGGGCGAGGCAAAGAGCGAGCCGGCCGATGCCGTGGTCACCAGCAACAGGGTAATATTGCTGTCGATGCGGGCAAGGTGCGCCGCCGAGACGATGAGTGCCGGCAGAACCAGCAACTGCCAGAGCACGATCTGCCAGACCTTGGCATCCAGGCTGAACACCTCTTCGCCTTCCATGCGGCCCATGGGCAGGAGGGACATGATGATGAGGATGAGAAGGCTGGGTGACGTGAAGGGGGCCATTTTTTCCGAAAGGCCCGGCACCGTGAAACCTGCGAGAATGGTGATCGCCAAAAGCCAGCAGGCGATGGTTCTTTCCCGTTGCGACAGCATCTTGTTCTTCCAACTCAACTGAACGGGGGAGACGGCTGCGCCACGTTGCACGCGTTCGCCCCCGCGATACAAACTTTCTGCTTTATCGGTGAAAATCGTTAAAGTTCGAGAAACAAATCAAAATCATCTCAGGTTGCAATTTTTCACGGTTCATTCACGGCTTAGCTGTATCAGTTGCCGGACTTATGGGGGACTGACGTGCAGCAAGACATTACCGCCTTGCACAAGAATGCGGACGAAAATAGCGGTCTTTTTCGGGCCGTACAGCAACAGAACGGCAACGAGATTGCCGATCTCTTCGCTGGGGCCGACGTCGGCCTGGCGCTGTTTGACGCCAACCTCCACTTGCTGGCCTGCAACGAATTGTACCGCACGCTTTGCGGCTACCTCAGCAACGACCTGAAATCGGGCGTTGAGCTGCAGCAGCTCATGGCCACCACCTTCCGCCGCCTCAACGTGCCGGCGGACGAAATTCCCGGCAAGGTGTCGCGCATCATCGAGCGCCTGGTTCCGGGCACGGCCTACAGCTTCCGCTACACCGCGCCGAGCGGCAGCATCGTCGAAATCCGCCGCCGCCGCCTGCCCAACGGCACGGTGGTCGAAACGGCCCGCCAGATCGACGCGCCCGCGTCGGACATGGACATCAACACGCAGTATGAGATGATTGCCGAGCAGTCGCGCTCGCGCCTCATGCATGCCCTTGACGTGATGGCCGACGGCTTCGCGCTCTATGACGCGAACGACCGCATCGTTCTCTACAACCGCAAGTATGTGGACTACAGCCCCTTCGCCGCCGACATCATCATGCCGGGCGTGCCGAAGGAGGAAATCCTCCGCGTCTCCACCATGCGCGGCGCCTTCGTGCTCAACGGCATGTCGCCCGATGAATACATCAAGTGGCGCCTCGAGAAGCATCGCAATCCGAACGAGCCGATCGAAGTGCAGCTTTCGGACGGCCGCTGGCTGCTGATCACCGAAAAGCGCACCAATGACGGCGGCGTGGTCGGCACCCGCTCCGATATCACCGAACTCAAGCAGCGCGAAATGGAGATGCTCCGCATTTCCCAGCAGCTGCATGCCCGCAACCTGCAGTTCGACACCGCCCTCACCAACATGGTGCAGGGCCTCTGCATGTTCGACCGGAACCAGAAGCTGATCGTCGTCAACAAGCGCTATCTCGAAATGTACGGCTTCTCCGCCGACGTGGTGAAGCCCGGCATCTCGCTCCGCGAACTGATGCAGTACTCGGTGAGCCTCGGCAACTACACCGCCGAAGAAGCCGAACGCGCACTTGCCGAACGGAATGACCCCAACCAGTTGAGCCGCCGCAGCGTCATCAAGCAGCGCCTGAAGGACGGCCGCGTCATCGCGGTGCTGAACGAGCCGATGGCCGACGGCGGCACCATCGCCACCTACCAGGACATCACCGAAATCGAGCGCAGCGCGTCAATGATGCTGGAATACACGCGCAAGCTCGAACATTCGAACCGCGAACTCGTCGACTTTGCCTATGTCGCCTCGCACGACCTGCAGGAACCGCTGCGCAAGATCGAGGCCTTCGGTGAACGTCTCGTCAGCCGCTACGCCAACCTCCTGCCCGACGACGGCCGCATGTTCATTGACCGCATGCAGAATGCCGCCGGCCGCATGCGCAAGCTGATCAACGACCTGCTCTCCTATTCGCGCGTCACCACCGACGCCAAGGGCTTCCAGAAGGCCTCGCTCTCCAAGATCCTCACGGAAGTGGTTTCCGACCTGCAGATCCGAATCGAGGAAACGGACGCGACCGTGGAGTTCGGCGATCTGCCGGTGATCGATTGCGAACCGATGCAGATGCGCCAGCTCATGCAGAACCTGCTGGGCAATGCGCTGAAGTTCCGCAAGCCCGATGTGAAGCCGGTGATCCGCGTCTCGGCCGAAAGCCACACCGAGGTGGAGAAGCCCTATATCGTCCTCAGCATCGCGGACAACGGCATCGGTTTCGACAACCAGTTCCGCGAGCAGATCTTCACCATCTTCCAGCGGCTGCACAGCCGCAACGAATACGAAGGCACGGGCATCGGCCTCGCCACCGTGCGCAAGATCGTGGAACGCCATGGGGGTTCCATCATTGCCGACGGCCAGCCCGGTGTCGGCTCAACGTTCAACGTCACTCTCCCGATCGAACAAGGCAATAGCAAGGAACGCGCAGCATGAGCCGCAGCAATTTCACAGTCCGCATCGTCGTCGCCGATGACGACGCCGACGACCGCATGATGATCCAGGACGCGTTCACCGAATCCAAGCTCGGCAACCCCGTCGACTTCGTGGAAGACGGCGTGCAGCTTCTCGAGTACCTGCGCCGCGAAGGCCAATATGCCAAGTACGCGGGCCAGCCCTACCCCGGCTTCATTCTTCTCGACCTCAACATGCCGCGCAAGGATGGCCGCACGGTGCTGAAGGAAATCAAGAACGATCCCGAGCTTCACCGCATTCCGATCGTGATCCTCACGACCTCGAAGGCCGAAGAGGACATCATCAAGACCTATAACCTCGGGGTAAACTCGTTCATCTGCAAGCCGGTCTCCTTCGACAAGCTCGTCGACATCGTCAAGACTGTCGGCCACTACTGGATCGAGATCGTGGCGCTGCCGCCCGAGTGCCAGCGCAACGCTGCCTGATCCCTCAGGCCACCGCCCATCAAGAAGCTCCCGCGTTCCGGGAGCTTTTTTGTTGGGGCATGACCTCTCCTTTCCACTTCCCACCAGACAACAAAAAAACCCCGGCATCTCTGCCGGGGTTCGATGTGCAACGTCCTGCAGGGATCAGTTGCGGAATGTCTTGAGTACCGTGGCCCCTGCGTCGCCGGCGCGCTTGGCCCATTCATCGGCCATGGTGGCACCGATCTGGGTGAGTTCACCCGAAAGCTTGGACGACGGATCCAGCACCTTCATGCCGTTAGCCTTGAGGGCTGCGAGCGCCTCTTCGTTGGCGGCCTTCGACTTGGCGATGCCGGCCTCTTCGGCCTTGGCGGCGCAATCATCGAAGACCTTCTGCTTGTCGGGCGAGAGGCCGTCCCAGACGGTCTTGTTGACGATCACGGCATTGCGCGGCATCCAGGCGTTGACCACGTAGAAGTGATCGAGCTGTTCCCAGACCTTGCTGTCCTGGCCGGTGACGGCCGAGGTGATGAGGGAGTTGATGACGCCGGCTGCCATCGCCTGGCTGATTTCAGCCGCCTCGATGGAGATCGGCACCATGCTGGTGAGTTCGGCGAGACGCGCGGTGGCCTTGTTGTAGGAACGCACCTTGACGCCGGCCATGTCGGCGACCGCGTTCACGTCCTTGTTGAAGAAGAGGCCCTGCGGCGGCCACGGCACGGAATAAACGAGCTTGAGGTTCTGGTCCTCGAGGAGCTTCTCCAGTTCCGGCTTGGCGGCGTGATAGAGCTTCACCGAGTCGTCGTAGGACGTGGCGATGAAGGGAATGGAGTCGGTGCCGAAAAGCGCATTCTCGTTTTCATGCGAGGACAGCAGGCGCTCGCCGATCTGCGTCTGTCCGGTCTGGACGGCGCGCTTGATGTCGTTGCCCTTGAAGAGCGATCCATTGGGATGGATGATGATGCTGATGTCGCCCTTGGTGCCGTCGGCGACGCACTTGCTGAAGTCCTGCGCATTCACCGTCTGGAAGTTCGAGGCCGGGTAAGCGGTGGGCATGTCCCAGGTCTCGGCAGCGCACGAGAGGGATGTTGAGGCAGCCAGCAGGGCGCCAGCCGGCAAGAGAGACTTGTAGAGTTTCATGTGTTCCAACTCGTCCTTCGAAATCCCCAACCAGCACGCGCGAACGCCATGCGGGTTTTTCCATCATTTCTACAACTGCTATACGGTGTGACTTGTTAAAATGCCGTTGGCGGACATGAGTTGAGTTCAATCCGGCAGAAGAAATTCGGGCAGAATGGAACGATTGGTTTATGAAGGGTAAGAAGAACGTCAGTGAACTGATCGATCGCTTGAGGCATTCATTCACCTTGCTTCAGGTGCCTCTCCCGCAGGTTCGGATCGCGGCGGCGACGGACGACGGGACGATGGATCCCGGCGCCCTGCTCACGCTTTTGACAGACGAGGAACGTGCCAGCGCCGAGGCCCGCAATGACGAGAGCGAGCGACGCCATCTCGTCTTCCGGCGTGCCTTCCAGCGCGCGTTCGTGGGGGACCTCATTGGTTGGACAGGCACGCTGCCGGATCTCACGCTCCGTCACGCCACCGACACGCCGCCCAACTGCGACCAGGCGCCCGGGCTGACGTTGTCCTTCTCGTCAAGCGGCACCACCTGCCTTGCAGCCGCGGCACCTGACGCCCTGCTCGGCATCGACATCGAAGCGCGGCGGGACATCGCGGATGCCAGCGGAATCGCGGCGCGCTTTTTCACCCCGGCCGAAGCGGATCTGGTGACAGAGACTCCGCCCGACCACCGCAGCGAAGCCTTTCAGACCATCTGGTGCGCCAAGGAAGCAGGGCTGAAAGCCAAGGGCCGGGGCATCGTCAGCGGCCTCAATGCCTTCACAATTGAACGCGACGAAACGGAATGGACTGCGCGTGATTCGGAAGATGCCGGATCGCGCCCTTGGCAGCTGTGGTACCCCTCCGGACTGCCCCGGCACATTGTTGCAGTTATGCACAGGTCGCGCGCAAATTCACGCCCGCGTTGAAGTTGCAACTTCTGTCATTTACCAATTCTTAATCAATTGGGTTTGGACAGATGATTCGCGTTGTTATTGCAGTGTTGGCGTGTGGAGTGTGGCTCGGCTCGCCTGCTGGAGCCGCGGACATCCCGGATTCGTCAGTATACCGTACGCCCAAGGTGGCTTTCCTGAAGCCGCTGCGTGCAAAGAAGAGCGTGCAACCCGTTGTGGCGGTTGCAAAACCCGTTCAGCCTGCGCCTGCCAAGGTTGCTGAACCCGACAGCACAATCGAACCGCCCTCGGTGGCAAGCACGGGCGAACCCGATCAGGTTGTCGCGGGCGTTTCGCCCAGCGAGCGCCTGCTGAGCTGGTCGCCCGGCCCCCTCATTGCCAATGCCGACGGTCCCAAGAACGAACTGGGCGTGAGCGTGGAAGGCAATCTTGTGGTGGACGAGCCCGGCACCGTGACCTCGCCCTACATGGTGATCGAACTCACCGGCCACATCGTGAAGACCCAGAATTCCACCGTCCGCATCGACGTGAAGGTGGGGAACGCACACCGCAGCGTCACCTGGCCGTCGGATGACGTGCACACCGGCAAGTTCAAGGAACAGATGACGGTGCAGATTCCGGAAGGGGCGCTTCCCCCCTACTATCCGGTGACGGCGCTGGCCTTCGTCAGCAAGACCGGATCCGACGCCGTCGCCATGGTGTCGCTGGAAAAGATCGCGGTGCGCATCGGCAAGGTGAAGGGCACCGCGCCCGCCACGGCAAACAGCCAGTAAAACAAGCCCTCAAACGAAAAACGGCGGCCCCTGCGGACCGCCGTCTGAATTCCTTGAACCTGTTGCGATCAGGTGGGCAGCTTGAAGGCCTGACGCAGGAACAGGCGCCAGCGGCCATCTTCCTTGCGCCACACCTGGACGATCTTGAGCAGGAAGTCCTGATCCTTGCCCTGATAGAAGATGTTGGCGTCGAAGGTGTGACGGGCTATGGCGAGATCACCTGAGACCTTGATGCTATGATCGTAGAGCTTGATGGTGTGGAAGACTTCTTCCTTGTCGACCACCGTCTTGACGAACTCGACCTTGGTCTGGACGACGCCGCCGGCGTGGCCGAACGACATGTCGTCGGAGGAGAGTTCGAGGAGGCGGGCGCCGTTGCCGTCGACCATCGCCTTGCGGAAATCTTCAATTGCGTCGAGGACTTCGCCGGTCGCGTCTGCAAGCGCCGCGGTTGATCCCATAGTGCCGGCGGCAACCGCAATCGCTGCCAGTGCACTGCCCCAAGCCATGTCACGTCTATTCATCGCGCCCAATCCTTTTGATTCGCAGCTCTAGAAATATCTGCGCATCTCTTAAGTTGTGGTAAATTACAGCCTTATTTGCCACGGAACCTTGAGTGAACTTGGAGGCTGCCCGCCCAGGTTTCATCGGTGAAAGCGGTGGCAGTTCCTGAAACCATTGGCAGGATTGGAAAAACCCTATGGCGGTGGTTCAGCAGGGATCGGCCGGGCTGCGCCAACCCGCCACAACCGGAAGGCTCAGCCGCCGGCGGGTGCAGCCAAACCCACCCACAACCTGGGGCCGAAGCGGCGTTCGCCGAAGGGGCTCATGTGATCGGCATCGGCCCAGAAGGTGCCGTCGCAATCATAGAGGTCGTGGGACCAGTCGATGTTCATCAGCTTGACGGCCGAGACATAGGCGATGTCGGGATCGCCCTGCAGCAGCGTGGCAATCGCCCGATCGAGGCGGGCAAAGGTTTCGCCTGACGTGGCGGGGATGGGCGGCGGCACCTGCTCGCAGGCAATGGCGAGGCGGAGCAGCGCCCGGGCATTGAGATGCGGCTCGGCCCAGGGGCCAAGCCAGGTGACCTTGGCATGCTTGGCCACAGACTTGAGGTAGTCTCGCACCTTCGCGATGTTCTCGTCATGCGGCGCGAAGACCGGCAGGTTCGACGTCTTGAACATCTCGCGCGTGCCCTGCCCGCCCTTTTCGTTGCGGAGCAGATAGAAGCCCGCCTGATTGAAGATCACCGAGGAGACTTGCGCCTCGTGGCCTGCGATGAAGCCGAGGAAAGCATCGTAGTGACATTCGGGAAGTGGCGTATGCGGACGGCAGCCGCCGCGTGACAGCCCGAGAATGAAGGGCCGCTTCGATGTTTCGGTGACCGCATTGAAGAGGTTCATGGCGTGAGAGTCGCCCAGGACAACAAGCGCCGGGCCGAACCTTGCGGCACACTCCTCGAAGCGGGAGACAACCACAGGCGTGAGCGCGTCGGCATAGATGCGGCAGGCACCATCATCGCGCATGGGACTGTGGAAGTTATCGACGATCTGCCGTTCACGGGGATCGAGGCGATCGGCAAACCCGTTCGTGAGGCGCCCCGCCGTCGCAAGGCCCACGAAGATGAAGACGCCTGCAAGCGCCATGCGCAACACGGCCTGCCGGGAGAACAGGCTGCCGAAGCGGAAGTTGCGTTCGACAAAGCGCCACGAGAGATAGGCCAATGCAAACGACGCCAGCACAAGCCCGGTCTTCACGAAGGGAGAAGGCTCGGCCAGCGACCAGTAGCGCGTGAAGGCAAAGACAGGCTGATGCCAGAGATAGGCGCTGTAGCTCACAAGCCCGATGGCAACGAGCGGCCGCCACGCCAGCACACGGCCGGTGACACTCTCCGGCGTTGCGGCAAGGATCACGGCCGCGGTGCCAAGCGTCGGCAGCAGGGCATAGAGCGATGGCACAGGGGTAAGATCATCGAAGAGAACAATCGCGGCGGCGATGGCAAAGAGCCCGGTGAGGGCGAGCCCATCCCGCGCCGGCTTCGAGAGCGCCTGCGAGAGGCGCTTCGCGCCATCGAGTGCAAGACCGCTGCCGACCGCGAGTTCCCAGAAGCGGGTGGGCAGGAGGAAGAAGTTCGCGGACGGAGCGGCCACCGACAGCCATTGCGAGAGCAGCAGGCTCGCGGCACCGACGATCAGGAACACCCAAGCGAGCGGCCAGTGCCTCCATCGCACCATGGCGGCGAGGAAGATGGGAAAGAGGAAATAGTACTGCTCTTCCACCGCGAGGCTCCAGGTGTGGAGCATCGGTTTCAGATCAACATCCACGTCGAAGTAGCCGCTTTCGCTCCAGAACTGGACGTTGGAGGAGAAGACGGCAATCGAACCGAGGCTGGAGAGGAAGCTCTTGAGGTCGGTGGGGTAGAGCAACAGGAGCCCAGCAGGCAGGCTCACCGCCATGACGAGATAGAGCGCAGGCAGGATGCGCCGGGCCCGCCGCTCGTAGAAGCGCGCGAAGCTGAAGCTGCCATCCTGGAATTCGGCGAGGATGATCGAGGTGATGAGATAGCCGCTGATGACGAAGAAGACATCGACGCCGACATAGCCGCCGCTGAAGAAGGGCGCGCCTGCATGAAACAGGATAACGGACACCACAGCCACGGCCCGGAGGCCGTCGATTTCGGGGCGGTAGGCAATCGTCATGAAGCCTGCATTCTCAGCCGTTCGGTGCCATCAGCACCCTATGGCATGATTCCCGCCGCAACGCCTACGGGAGGCGGGATCAGTCGATCAGGCGGCGGAGATCGGCGAGCGAGACGACCTTCCCCGGCGGATCGCCCAGATCCGGCACGATGCGGTCGGCCAGGGAAAAATCCTCGTCCGCCGTATAGGACGAGATCGTCACGATGCAGTTCATGTGGGCGGCCTTGGCGGCGCGGAGGCCGTTGTTCGAATCCTCCACCACCACGCACTGCTTCGGGTCGAGAGAGAGTTCCTGGGCAGCGAGATTGTAGATGGCGGGATCGGGCTTCTTCTTCGGCACGACATCGCCCGCGAAGACGCGGATATGGGGCGCGCGTTTCGGGCCCAGCATGGTATCGACCACGGCCTGCACCGAGCGCTCGTTCGAAGTCGAGCATACGGCCACCTTCACGCCGGCGGCAATGGCCTCGTCGACGATGCGCTTGATGCCGGGGCGGAGCGGCAGCTTGCCGCTTTCGATGAGCTGCATGAAGAGATCGGTCTTCAGCTTGTGAAGTTTGGCAATCGCGGCATCGCGTTCTGATTCCGGCACCGGCCAGCCGGTTTCATCGAAATGGCGGCGCATGCGTTCCTTGCCGCCCGCTGTGGTGAGGAGTTCGCCATAGCGTTCCACCGACCATTCGGTGCTCCAGCCGATCTGGCGGAAGGCTTCATTGAAGGCGACGCGATGGCCGTCCCGTTCGGTATCGACCAGCACGCCGTCGCAATCGAAGATCAGGGCCTGCATGTCACACCGCTCCTGCTGCGTGCGGGGCGCGGCCTTCGCTGCCGAAAATGCGGATCATGTCGCGCACGTCGCCGAGCATGGCCTCGTACTGGCCCTTGATGAAGGGCAGCGGCTCCGCCTCCTTCGGCTTCTGCTGGCGCACGTTGAGGAAGCCCTCAATGAAGCGGTGCTTGTGCATGGTGGAGATGTTGACCTTGGCGCAACCCGAGCCGATGCAGCGGTGGAACTGCTCTTCCGAAAGCCCCGTGCCACCGTGAAGCGCAATCGGAATGTCGACGACGGAGGTGATGCGGTCGAGGAGATCGTAGGCGATCTTGGGTTCACCGGCATAGAAGCCGTGAGCCGTGCCGATGGCGGGTGCAAAGACGGCAAGCTTCGGCATTTCCTTGCAGAAGGCCACGCACTCATCGAAGTTGGCGAGGATGGACTTGTCCTCGGCCACGAACTTGTCGTCCTCGACACCGCCGATGGCGCCGATTTCGGCTTCCAGGCCCACGCCTGCGGCGGTGGCGATGTCGTAGGCTTCCCTGCTCTTCTTCACGTTCTCGGCGAAGGGCAGCGACGAACCGTCGAACATCACCGAGGTCCAGCCCGCGTCGATGCAGCCCTTGATGATGTTGAGGTCGGAACAGTGATCGAGATGAAGCGCCACGGGAACGGCCGTATCTCCGGCAAGCTGGCGCACCCAGCCGGCGATGGGCTTGTAGCCCCAGTGCTTGATGGTCTTGGTCGAGACCTGGACGATGATCGGGGCGTTGAGCGCCGTGGCGCCGTCGACGATGGAGCGCACCGAATTGTAGTCGATCATGTTGAAGGCGGCGATGCCGTAACGCTCCTTCTGGGCGCGCTTCAGCATGGGTCCCATCGTCACGAGCGGCATTGGCAGTCTCCCTTTCGAAAAGTGGCCGCGCGGCGAAACCACCACGCGGCCGAGTTCAGGGAGGATCAGGTACGCACGAACGCCAGACCGAAGCTGGACGATGACTGGTCTCGCTGCCTCCCGCGCCACGCAAGACCTGATGTATGACGGCAGTTTAGAAAATTCTTTTCAGAACACAAGCAGATTCTGCTGCAGGCGATTTATACCAATAATTTCAATGTATTTTTGAGATGGGTCGTTGGCAGAATCTGGCTGGCGCGGTTCTGCTGCGATCAAGCCGTGCAAATTTGCCAGGCGAGCGAAGTCAAATCTGAAAATAATCTTCACGCGCCGCCCCGCGCAACGGAAAGGGGCGCTGCGAAGCCCGGCAGCGCCCCATCGTGACCCTGACGCGGAGCGGCAGTCAAGGTCACACTTCGATGCTCATTCCGCCCGGATCACTTCGGCAGGATGACCTTGTTGATGACGTGAATGACGCCGTTCGACTGCTTGAGGTCGGCGGCGGTGACGCGCGCGGTGCGGCCGTTCTCATCGGTGATGTGAACGCGGCCATTGCCGACGCGGAAGGTGAGCTTGCAGCCGCCCACGGTGCGCACCGTGGCCTTGCCGTGGCCCTTCTTGACGAGCGAGATCACGTCACGCGCCATCACCTTGCCGGAGACGACGTGGCAGGTGAGCACCTTGGTGAGTGCGCGCTTGTTGCGCGGCTTGAGCAGCGTGTTCACCGTGCCATCGGGCAACGCGGCGAAGGCCGCGTTGGTGGGCGCAAAGACGGTGAAGGGCCCGCGGCTGTTGAGCGTGCCCACGAGGCCCGCAGCCTTCACGGCCGTGACCAGCGTGGAGAAGTTCTTGTTGCCCGCAGCGGTCTGGACGATCGTTGCAGCAGAGGACCCGGTGACCATAAGGCACAGCAGGGCCGTGGCGGCGAAAAGCTTCCGCATGTTGTTTCCCTCAGTTGTTGTTTGACCACGATGGTGTGGTTCTGGCGTTACGCCCGGTTGTGGGGGGCGGTTCGTTCCACCACTTTTCACCTTCTGGTGAACATGCGTGAAGACCATTCATCAAACGGATTGAACAAATGCCGGAAAGTCGTGGGCTTTTGTCCAGTTCGGAGCAAGTCGCGCTCCCTAGAAACGTCCGTACACCGAGCGAATCGCAACACCACCGGCAGCGTTGACTGAACATTGGACAATCAGAACATCATAGGGACCATCCTACCCATGGTCGCTGTCACGCTGCTGAGTGCGCTCTCCCTTCTTGGCATTCTGCTGTCCGGCAAGGCCACCGGCACGGAAGCTTTGCTCTTCCCGCCCTGGTGGGACGCGGACACGAGCTTTCTCGCCGCAGCCGAAACGGGCCCCGTGCTGAGCACGGGCGGCCTGCCCTTCGTGGTGCTGGTGCCAAGCAACATCAACCGGAACCGCGCGCGGGGAGAGTGGTTGCGTTTCCACGCCGCCGCAAGCCGCGGTTGTTTTCCTGCAGGAGTTTGAGATGATCCACGGCATTGAAGATCAAAGGGTCAGGTCAGACCGCATCGTTCTGGCGTTTCTCTGGGCCCATGTTCCGCTGCTGTTCGGCGTGTGCCTGCTGCTCGGGAAGAACGCCTTGCTGCTGGCGGCGCCGGCCCTTGCCGGTGCCGTGCTCGCAAGTCTCGTGCTGCTGACCTCGAAAGACCGTGCGGGCGGCCGCATTGTGGCCGCCGCGGTGCTGATGATCCAGATTTCGCTTGGCGTCGCAGCACTTGAAGGCCACCCCTGGCAGACCGACCTGCACATGTACTACTTCGCCATGCTGGCCGTGCTGGTGAGCTACATCGATTGGCGCGTGATCCTGGCTGCCACGGCCACGGTGGCGGTGCATCACCTCGGCCTCAACTTCTTCTATGCCACGGCGCTCTACCCCGGCGGAGCGGATTTCGGCCGGGTTGTCATGCACGCCGTCATCCTCGTGGTCGAGGCGGTGGCCCTCGGCGCCATCGGCCTGATGATCTGCAAGCTACTCGCCAGCCTCAACCTCACGATCGCACGGGCTCAGGAGGCGGAACGGGACAGCAAGCAAAGCCACGAAGAAAGCCAGCAGCTTCTCACACAGCTTTCGCAGGCTCTGGAACGGCTGGCGCGCAAGGACCTTTCCTACCGCATGCCCGAAAACCTGCCGGGCGCCTTCCAGTCCGTGGCGAAGGATTTCAACACCGCCGTCCACCAGTTGCAGAGCGTGGTGAACACCGTGGCGGAATCAACCGGCACCATCTCGAGCGGCGCCCATGAAATCTCCGCTGCCTCGGACGATCTTTCACGGCGCACGGAATCCCAGGCGGCAAGCCTCGAGGAGACAACCGCCGCGCTCACCGAAATCACCCGCACGGTGAACGACACAGCCGCCGAAGCCCGCAACGCCCGCGATGCGGTGGAACTGGCACAGGCCGAAGCCGACAGCGGCAGCGCCGTGGTGGCGCAGACCATCGAAGCCATCCGCCGCATCGAAAGGGTATCCTCGCAGATCACCCAGATCATCTCGGTGATCGAGGAGATCTCCTTCCAGACCAATCTGCTGGCGCTCAATGCCGGCGTCGAGGCGGCCCGTGCCGGTGACAGCGGCCGCGGCTTCGCCGTGGTGGCCTCGGAAGTGCGCGCCCTGGCGCAGCGCTCCTCGAGTGCGGCCCATGACATCAAGCAGCTCATCTCCACCTCGTCCAACGAGGTGATGCAGGGCGTGCAACTTGTCGAGGCAACGGGAGCAGCCCTTGCCAAGATCGTGACGCGCGTGACCGAGGTGAGCGAGCGTATCCGGCAGATTGCCGTCGTCGCCGAGAACCAGGCAGGCAGCCTCACCGAGATCAACACCGCGGTGAGCCAGATCGACCTCACCACCCAGCAGAACGCCGCCATGGTGGAAGAGGCAACCGCCGCCACGCAGAACCTCAACCAGCAGTCGGAAATGCTGCGCTCGCTTATCCGGCAGTTCCAGCTCGGCAACGGCAAGGAGCGTGGCAGCCAGGCGGCCTAGGCTGCGGCGGGTGCCGCGCTATTTGCCCTTTTCATGCGGCACTTCGAAGACGGTATGGAAAATGCGGCCGTCGAACATCTTCACGAGTTCAGCGGTTTCCTCGCGGCTCCTGAAACGCACATCAGACTTCAGCGCCTGCTCGATCGCCGCGAGGCTGGGATAGCGGATGGAGAGCACCATCGCATAATGCGGGTTCTCGGTGTCTGACTCCTTCTGGCGCAGGACGCGAACCTCGTCCGCCCCCGGAAACTGCGTCCAGAGCGGCACGAGCCTGTCCTTCACGAAGGCGGCGAAGGCCTCGTCACAGCCGGGCTTGACCTTGCCTTCGAAGAAGGCACAGCGAATGTACATGGTGGCGATCCCAATGGTTGCGGGCGCAGCCGAAGCTGCGCCCGGTCTTTGTTACTTGCCCCAGATCTTGGCGTAGGCGTCGCGGTAGCCGTTCTGCGGATCGAACTGGTTGCTGTCGCCAGCCGCCTTCAGGCCCTCTTCCGTCACCAGCGCAGGCGCGGTGATGTAGCCCGAGCAGGGCTGGCCCTGCACCGCGCGGTTCAGTTCGTCGACGAGCTGCCAGCCCTGAAGGTTGAGCGGCTCGGCCACGGTCACGGCCTGATACTGGCCGGTGCGGATGCGCTGGAAGGCAGCTTCCGAACCGTCACCCGCCGAACCGTTCTTGGGGTTGGCGCGGCCATCGATGCCGGCAGCAGCCAGCGACGGGCCCATGAAGTCGAAATAGAGATCGTTGATGGCGAGCGAGTGCGTCCACTTCGCACCATACTGCTGCAGCAGCGTGGTGGTGAGCGGGCCCATGCGCGTCGAGGTTTCGGCGATGGGCGTATCCACCCACTGCAGCACCGTGCCGCCGTTTGCTTCGATGATCTCCTTCATCTTCGCCGCCTTGAGAATGGCGATGGTGTAGGTGGAGTCGGTGAAGATGATCACGCCCGGCTTGCCGCCCGCATCCTTCAGCGCCCATTCGGCCGCCTTCTTGGACACGTCCATGGCATCGGTCGAGACGTTGGCGAAAATCCCGCCCGGTGCATCGCAGCCGATCTTCGGGCCGGAATGCCAGGAGACCATCGGGATCTTGGCGGAGACCACGCCTTCAAGCGCGGCCTGCTGTTCGGCAGCGTCGAAGCCGTTGATGACGATGCCATCGGGCTTCAGTGCCAGGGCCTGGCCCACGGCGGCAGAGCGGCTCTGTACCGAGCCCGCGCCATCCAGCACCTTCACGGTCCAACCGATCTTCTTGGCCGCTTCCTCGATGCCGTTGGTGACGCCGAGAATGCCGCCGTTCTTCATGTCGGCGGCGAGCACCACAATGGTCTTGCCTTCGGCGGCCTTGGGGCCCGAGGTCGGTCCGTCGAAATCCTCGGCCGATGCGGCGAGCCCGAGGCCCATCAGCATCGAGCCTGCCAGCAGGCCCTTCATTACGTAACGTCTCAGCATGGTCTTCCTCCCGTTTGCTGTTTGGTTATTTGCGTGCGGCGCCCTTGCGGCGTTGCGCATATCCGGCGATGCCGATGGCAATGAGCAAGGTGACACCGTTGAACATGGGCTCGACCCAGAACGAGCCGCCGAATTGCTGGATGCCGGAAATGCCGACGGCCAGGATGACGATGCCGATCATCGTTCCCCAGACGTTGACGCGGCCCGGCTTGATGGTGGTGGAGCCGAGGAATGCGCCGACCAATGCCGGCAGCAGGTATTCGAGGCCGACGCTGGCTTGGCCAATGCGGAGCTTCGCGGCGAGCAGGACGCCGGCAAGGGCGGTGAAGAGACCCGAGGCAATGAAGGAGCCCATCACGTATTTGCGGACGGGAATGCCGTTGAGGGCGGCGGCCTTGGGACTGGCGCCGATGGCATAGAGATAGCGCCCGACCGGCAGGTATTCGTAGACGAACCACATGATGAGGGCGATGACGACGACATAGTAGCCGGTGATCGGCAGGCCAAACACCATGGTGGTGTTGAGGGCATAGAAGCTCTCGGGCAAGGCGCCCACGATCTGGCGGCCGCCCGAATGCCACAGGGCCAGCGCGTAAAGAATGGTGCCGGTGCCGAGCGTTGCGATGAAGCTGTCGATCTTCGCCACCTCGACAAGCAGGCCGTTCAGCATGCCCATGAAGCCTCCGAGCACGAGGACGGTGAGCACCGCCAGCGGCCAGGAGAAGCCGAACATGGTTTGCAGCGAGATCGCGAGAATGTGCCAGAGCACGATGCCGTAACCCACCGTGAGGTCGATGCGGCCCGCCGACATGGGGATCATCACACCCAGCGACAGGATCAGGATGATCGCCTTGTCGGAGATGATCGAGCGCAGGTTGAGAACGGTCGGGAAGGTGTTGGGCAGCAGAATGGAAAAGAGAACGATCAGGAAGACGGTGAGAATGACGAGGCCGTAAACGGGAATGAGCCGGGCCAGCTTCTGCGGGCCGCTCAGTTCCTTCAATTCGCTGCGCGTCGGCTCAAGGGCGTTTGACTGGATGGAGTTCATGGGTCAGGCGGCCTCTGATGCCGATGCGGCGTGGATGAGGGATTCCGTCGTGAGGCCGCGCTCGGCGATTTCGGCGACAATCACGCCGCGGGAAAAAACCAGCGCTCGGTGGCAGATATGGGCGACTTCTTCGAAATCGGTTGAGACGACGATGACGGTGAGGCCCGCCTCGAGGGCGCGCGCCACGAGGCGGTAGATTTCCGATTTCGCGCCGACATCGACTCCCGCGGTCGGATCTTCAGCGACGAGGAGCTTGCGGCCTGTGGCCAGCCAGCGGCCGACGATCACCTTCTGCTGGTTGCCGCCCGAGAGCGCTTCGACGGCGAGCGTGGGGTCATTCGGACGAAGGCCCACCTCTTCGCCGATGCCAAGCGCCCGCTGCGCTTCCGCCGAGGGCGAGAGAATGCTCATCAGGCTCCGGCCAATGGCGAGCGGATTGAGGAACATGTTCTCGCGGATGGAGAGTGCTGGCGCGATGCTTTCCTCGGTGCGGTCGCGGGCGATGAGGCCGACGCCCTGGCGGAGGGTCACTTCGGGCGAGGTCATATCGAGTGCTTTGCCATCCAGCATGACACTGCCGCTCGAGGGCTCGGCACCGAAGAGGGCGCGCGCCACCGCCTCCTGCCCTGCCCCGCGCAAGCCGACGAGGCCCAGCACTTCGCCCTCGTAGGCCGAGAAGCTGACGGGGCCTGCGGACTCGGTGGCGAGGTTGCTCACCCGCAGCGTTTCGCGGCCCCGCTTCAGGGGGGCGCGGATGTAAAGGTCCTTCACCTCGCGGCCGACGATCATGTTGACGAGTTCGGAGGGTGTCGTGTCCTTCACCGCCTTGGCGCCCACGAGGCGACCGTCGCGCAGCACCGCAACCCGGTCGGCGATGCGGAAGATTTCATCGAGGCGGTGCGAGACATAGATCATGCCGACGCCGCGCGCCTTGAGATCGCGCAGCACCACGAACATGCGCTCCACCTCGTCGGCGGGAAGGCTGGCGGTGGGCTCGTCCAGCACCAGCACGTCGGCCTCGGTGGCGAGCGCCCGGGCGATGGCGACAAGGGATTTCTCGGTGCGGCTCAGGCTCTGCACCCGGCGCGAGGGATCGAAATCGCAACCCACCTTCTGCAAGGCCGCGACGGCGCGCTTCTCGGTGTTGCGCCAGTCGATGGCGCCGCCCCGCATGGAATAGCCCTGGGCCAGTCCCACATTCTCGGTGACCGACATCCATTCCACGAGGCCAAGGTCCTGGTGGATGAAGGCGACGCGCTGCTTTTCATTGGGTTTGGGCGGGCGGTGCACATAGTCCTCGCCCTTGAAACGGATGCGGCCTTCGTCGGGTGTGTGGATTCCGGCGAGGCTCTTGATCAGGGTGGACTTGCCGGCGCCGTTTTCACCCAGCAGCGCCAGCACTTCGCCGGCATCGAGATGCACGCTCACGTCGCGCAAGGCGGTGGTGCCGCCGAAGCGCTTGGTCACGTTCTCGAAGCTGAGAAGACGCTCGCTCAACCGTTTCTCCCATTGCCGGAGACCTTCGTGGTCCCTCTTGAATGTTATCGATAACATCGTAGGCCCGGCGCGGAAGCCAAGTCAATACGATTTTCACTGTCCGTCGAGGAGGCGCATCACTTCGGCGTTGTCCTTGCTGCCCAATCCCATGGCAATGAGAATGCGGTGCAGGTCGGTGACCGCACTGGTGAGCGGCAGTGGCGTCTTGGTCTTCAATGCAAAGGCCTGAATGGAATCGAGGTCTTTCAGCATGTTGCCGAGGCTGCCCGTGGGGGCGAAGTCACGTGCTGCAAACTTCGCCATGAATTCCTGCATGATCCGCCCATCCGCGCGGCCACCGGCCAAGGCCGCCGGAATGCTGGCGGGATCGACACCACCCGCTTCCGCAAGCTTCACCGCTTCGGCCACAGCCTGGAAGGCGAGTGCGCAGAAGAGCTGGTTGACGAGCTTGGTCGTTTGCCCGGCACCGGAGCCGCCCATCAATGTGTAGTTGGCGGCGAGATCCTTCATGACGGCACGGGCGCGTTCGAAGTCTGCGGCCTCGCCGCCCGCCATGATGGTGAGCTTGCCCGCAAGCGCACCGGGCACGCCACCCGACAAGGGACAATCGACCCAGGCCATGCCGGTTTGCGATTTCAGGCGCGCCGCCATCTCCGCCGTGGCGGCTGGATCGATGGACGACATGTCGATCAGAAGTTTTGCAGGCGTTGCCACAGAGGCGATGCCGTCCCCGCCGAACACAGCCTTGGAAACGATGTCCGCGTGGTTGAGGCTGAGGATCACGTAATCGGCCTCACGTGCGGCGGCGGCAGGGCTGGAGGCCGCCTTTGCGCCCTTCTGCACGAGTGCGGCCACCTTGTCCTTGTCGATGTCGAAGACCGCGAGGGCGTGGCCGCAGGAGAGAAGCCGCGTGGCAATCGCCTGCCCCATGATGCCCGCGCCGATCAATGCAACCGTCTCTGCCATCTCACACCTGCTGCTGCAAAAGCCAGGCCGCGGCCTGGTCCACAATCGTTTCCACCGGCTGGTCGATATCGAAGCGCCCGGCCCTCTCCTGCTTCGTAGGCCGCTCCAGCGTGGCGAGTTGGCTCGCGAGCAGCGAAGGAGGCATGAAGTGGCCCTTGCGCTCACCGATGCGACGCTCCAGCAGTTCGCGGCTGCCATTAAGAAAGACGAAGAACACCGGCCGCTTTGCAGCGGCGGTGATATGCTCGCGGTAGACGCGCTTCAGGGCCGAGCAGGAGGCGATCACGCCATCATCTCCGCGCAGGGATGCGCCCACTTCGGCGAGCCACGGCCAACGGTCCTCGTCGGTCAACGGTGTTCCCGACGACATCTTCGCCACATTCGCCGCAGGGTGCAGCCTGTCGCCTTCGACGAAGCGGACGCCGAGGCGCTGCGCGAGGCCTTCGCCCACCACGGTCTTGCCGCAGCTTGCAACGCCCATCACCACGGCAGCGCCCCTGAACATCTAGAGGACGGCCGTGATGCCGCCGTCCACATAGAGCATGTGGCCGTTGACGAAGGAGGAGGCCGGCGAGGCAAGAAACACGGCGGCGCCGATCAGTTCATCCACGGTGCCCCAGCGCCCGGCGGGCGTGCGCTTTTCGAGCCACGACGAGAATTCCGGATTGTCGACCAGTGCCTGGTTCAGCGGCGTCTTGAAATAGCCAGGGCCGATGGCGTTCACCTGGATGCCGTGCTTCGCCCAGTCGGCGCACATGCCCCGGGTGAGCATCTTGATTGCGCCCTTCGTCGCCGTGTAGGGCGCGATGGTGGGCCGCCCGAGTTCGCTCTGCACCGAACCGATGTTGATGATCTTGCCGGCCTTGCGGGCGATCATGCCCTTCGCCACCGCCTTGCCGACGATGAAGGCGCTTTCGACATTGACGCGCATGAGCTCGCGCCACTTCTCCAGCGGGTAGTCTTCGAGCGGCGTGCGGAACTGCATGCCCGCGTTGTTGACGAGGATGGCAATGGGGCCGGCATCCTTTTCGATGGCGGCGATGCCGGCCGTCACGGCGGCTTCATCCGTCACATCAAAGCCGGCCACCGAGACCTTGAAATTCCTTGCAGAAAGGGCAGCCTGCGCCTGCTCCAGCTTTCCCGCATCGCGGCCATTGAGGACGACATGCGCGCCCGCCTCGGCCAGCCCTTCGGCAATGGCGAGGCCGATGCCCTGGCTCGATCCGGTGACGAGGGCGATCTTGCCCGCGAGTGAAAACCTGTTGTTGCTCATGGCGTGCCCTGCCTCATGCGAATGCGATCTGGACCTTCATGGCCCTGCTCCGGTCGTTCGCCAGTTCAAAACCTTTCTGCGCATCCTGCAAGGCCACGGTTTCGGAGATGAGCGGCTTCACGTCGATCAGCTTCTTCTGCATGAGGCTGATCGCCGTTGCATATTCCGGATGGAAGCGGAACGAGCCCTTGAGCACCAGCTCCTTGGCGGTGATCTGCATCATCGGCAAGGTCATGTCGCCACCCAGACCCAGTTGCAGGATGGTGGCGCCGGGCCGCATGGCCGGAATGGCACCGGTGAGCGCCACCTGCGCGCCCGAGCATTCATAGAGAACATCGAAGGTGCCCTTGTCGGGCTTGTAGGCATCGAGCGCCTGCGCGCTCTCCGCCATATTGAGCGTGACGTCGGCACCCGCTTTCTTCGCCATCGCAAGGGTGTAGTCGCTGAGGTCGGTCGCAACCACGAGATCGGCACCCGCCCTCCGGGCCGCAAGGATCGAAAGGATGCCAATGGGCCCGCAGCCGGTGACGAGCACCGACTTCCCCAGCATGTCGCCCGCACGGCGCGTGGCATGAAGCGTGACGGCGAGCGGTTCCGCCATCGCCGCCTCACCCGCCGAGAGGCCGTCCGCCGCCACGCACTGGCTGGCATCGACGACGAGGTGTTCGCGGAAGGCGCCCTGGATGTGGGGGAACGGCATGGCCGAGCCATAGAAGCGCATGTTGAGGCACTGGTTCATCATGCCTTCGCGGCAATACTTGCAGGTGCCGCAGGGCCGCGATGGCGAGATGCCGACAAGCTGGCCGACGCGGAAGCCCTGCACGCCCTCCCCGAGCTTGGTGATATGGCCCGCCACCTCATGGCCGAGGATCATCGGCTCCTTCAGGCGGATGGCACCGAAGCCGCCGTGATTGAAGTAATGCAGGTCCGAGCCGCAGATGCCGCCGGTGGCGAGCTTCACCGAGAGTTGCCCGGGCCCGGGCGTTTCGGCTTCACGTTCCTCGATGCGGAGATCCTTCGCCGCGTGGATGACGATTGCTTTCATGCTCTGCTCACAACACCGGCGTGGGCAATGGCCTGCCGGCAAAATGGGCCATCAGGTTGTCACGCAGAAGCTGGCCCATGGCCTTGCGGGTTTCGAATGTGCCGGAGCCGTGATGCGGCTGCAACAGCACGTTGGGAAGCGCGAGGAAGCGCGGATTGAGCTTCGGCTCGCCCTCGAACACATCGAGTGCCGCACCACCGAGCCTGCCCTGCTCCAAGGCATCCAGCAGAGCGTTCTCGTCGATGTTGGCGGCGCGCGAGACATTGATCAGCATGCCGCCGGGACCGAGGGCCTCGATCACACCGGCATTGACGATGTGGCGTGTTGCGGCGTTGGCCGCGAGCGTGACGAAGAGGAAATCCGAATGGCCCGCGAGTGCGACAGGGTCCGCGATGAATGTCCACTGCGCGGCGGAAGATTTGGGCGTGCGGCTGGAATAGGCGATCTCCATGCCGAAGCCCTGCAGGCGGTCCGCGACCGCGCGGCCGATACGGCCAAGGCCGAGCACGCCGGCCTTCTTGCCCCACACGCGCTGCTGCAAGGGAAAGCCGCCCTTGCTGACCCAACTGCCATGCCGCGCCCAGCGTTCCGCAGCGATCATGCCGCGCGACAGGCCGAGCATCATGGCGACAGCAAGGTCGGCCACGTCTTCGGTGAGGACATCGGGCGTGTTGGTGACGCGGATGTTGCGGGCCTTCGCTGCAGAGAGGTCTACGGCGTCGTAGCCCACGCCATAGACGGAAATGATCTCGAGATTGGGACAGGCGGCGATCAACTCGGCATTGGCGCCGAGTTCACCGCGGGTGGCGATGGCGCGGATGGATGGACCATGCTTCTTCAGGAACGCCTGCCGATCAGACGCTTCAAAAAGCTTGTGCAGCGTGAAGGTCGCTGCGAGAGGCTCCTCATCCCACGCGGGATAAGGCCCCACTTGCAGAACATCGGGCAAGGCATCAGGCTTGCTCACCACAGGCTCCCATTGCGTTTCTTATGTTATCGATAACATGAAACGGTGACCACGGCTTGTCCAGCGGAAAAATCGCGTGGCGCGTCAGGCGCTGTCGCGGGGAATGACGGCGTAGGGCGTGATGATGGTCTCGGCACCGATGGGCTTGCTGGCGCGCTCGCCCTCGATCGCCCGCAGCAGAAGTTCGCCCGAGCGCTTGCCGATCTCGTAGCAGTTGACACCCACAGTGGTGATGGTGGGATGACTGCAACTGGAAATCTCGAAATCGCCAAAGCCCGCGATGGCGATGCGCTTCGGCACCGGCCACTTGCGGCGCTGGCATTCGGAGAGTGCGCCGAAGGCCGAAAGGTCGGAAACGCAGATCGCCGCCTCCACATCGGGCCACTGCTCCACAAGACGTGCAAGTGCCTCGCCACCCTGGCGCATGGAGATGGGCGGCGTGCCAAAGGAGATGATGCGCGTGTCCTTGAGGCCGAGTGCCGCCATGGCGCGCTCGTAGCCCAGTCGGCGGTCGGCGCCGCGGGTGTCGCGGTTGCTGGTGCCGCCGATGAAGCCGATCTTCCGGTAGCCCCTTTGATAAAGGTATTTCACCAGTGCCTCGGCGGCCTCGGCATTGGAGAAGCCGACCACATGGCGCACCGGCTTGGGCGGCAGGTCCCAGGTTTCGATCACCGGGATGCCGGCGTTCTCGAGCAGCTTGCGTCCGCGCACCGTGTGCTTGCCGCCTGTCACCACGATCGCTTCGGGCCTGCGCCGCAGCATGGACTCGATCAGCTCTTCTTCCTTCTCGATGGAATAATCGGTGTAGCCGAGGAGAAGCTGGAGCCCGGCACCCTGCAAGACATCGGTAAGGCCGCGCGCCGTGTCAGCGAAGTTGGAGTTGTTGAGCGAGGGAACAAGGGCCGCGACGAAGCCCGTGCGCTTGGAGGACAGGCTGCCCGCTGATTGATCGAGGACATAGCCCAGATCATTCACGGCCTTCATGATCCTTTCGCGGGTGTCGCTCGCAATCGATGCGCCATCGCGCAGCGCGCGCGACACGGTCATGGTGGATACGCCGGCTCGCCGCGCCACGTCCGACATGGTGGGGGCCGACGCCCGGATCACCTTCGCGCTGCCACCGCGTGCCGCCAACGCTCGTCCCTCCCCACCCATTTCTTGTTATCGCTAACATAGCAGGACGACGCCGCGAGGGAAGGGAAAACATTGCGCCGCTGGTCAACTCACGGATTGCAGGCAGGGCATTCGGCCGGAGAGGCATGCGGCCTGTCGGCAACGGGCGACTGGATTTCGAAGGCGCAGACCGTGCATTGCCGCACGGCAGCGCGCGTGAGGTCCGTCGCCGTGCCGCAATCGCTGCAGGGCAGGCCACGCTCATGGCGGACGATGCCGAAGCCCGCCGCGCCGCAGGCCGGGCACGGCGTCGAGAGGCGCTCGGCCAAGCGGTTGGCGAGACGCCCGATCATCCGCATGCGGCGGCGGTTGCAATGGGCCCGCATGTCGGTCTGGACAAGAACAGAGCTGCTGCCCGCGCGCGCCAACGCCTTCTCGACGGCGGCCAGAACCTCCGCTCGCTCGCGCAGGCCCTTCGCCACCGATGCAGGCTTCGCGCCCCGCAGGGCAACCGCAACGGCGGTGGCCGACAGGTCGATGCGGTTGAGGAAGGCCTCGGCCGCGCCAACGGTGTTGACCTCCACCTGATCGAAGTCGGGCTCTTCATCGGCGATGACCTCGACGATTTCCTGCCCCGTCGTCGTGTCGAGCCAGAGCAGCAGTTCGCGGCCAAAGGGAACAAAGGGCAACACCGGATGAGGGCCATAGGCGCCTTCGGTGGCGACACCAACCGGAATGCCGGAGACGTGGATGGCCGCACGCGCCTTGGCTCTTGCCGCCTCCAGCATGGTTCCCTTGCGCGGAACCTCGCCGGTGAAGGTGCCGAAGCCATCGGTGTCGAGCGCCGGCACCACGAGCGAAACGCCAAGCTGCAACAGCGGCGGCGCAATCGCATCCGCCTTGCCGTGCATGGTGCCGAGAACCGCGATGGCGGGAAGCTTCATGCCGCCTCCTGCACGTCATCGGAGCGGTCCCAACGCAGGCCGGGACGATAGCGCGCCGCGACTTGCCCCTGCTCCAAGGCCACAAGATGGAGCCAGCCCTTGTCAAAGAGTTCGCGCACCTGATCGTGCCGCGAGAGAATGCGCGAGATGGCGCCGACCGGTGCCTCGATGAAGACGGTGAGGCGCAGCGGATCATGGATCAGCTTTTCGCCGTCATGCACCGCCTGCCACGGCAGGCCGGGCCGCAGCACGCCACCATTGCCCTCGATCACGCCGATGCCGCCCACCACATTGTGGATCAGCTTGTTGCCACCGCCATACACCGCGGGTGCCACGCTGGAGCCGTAGTACTGCAGGCTGATCCAGCTTGCCACGACGACGGGTGCGGTGAGGATGAGTTCGAGTGTGGCGAAGTCGGCGTCGGCCTGCCAGTCATAGCTGTGCAGGAAGGCGCGGCCCTTGAGGTTGCTGCCCACCGTGATGGCACGCGGTGCGGCGATGAAGGCAGAACATCCGGCAAGCCCCCACTCCGGCCGCACCTCGGCCCAGTTGGCGGCGCGACCCGCAATCGACTTTGCGCGTGCCCGCGGCAGGCGTTGCGCCCGCTCCTGCCGGGCGAGATCCCCTGCCCTTTGCAGCCACTCCTTCGCCTGATCAAGGTCGAAGCCGTGCGCGGCAGGTGCCGCGTCCTCGAACAGCGTCACGCGATCAGTCGTGGTGTCGTGCAGTCCGGCAACGAAGAACGTGTCCTCTGGAATGTGCATGCCATCGGCGGCAAGGCCGCTGCGGGTTTCGGGATCATTCAGCAGCGCGGCGAGGAGACGGGCCGAGACTTCGCCGGTCTCACCGCCGCAGGCGCCGCAGTGATAGGCGCTGTGATGGGGGTTGTTGGTCATGGCGGCACCATGGCCGACGAGCAGCACAAGCCGCGCGAAGACCTTGCCCATTCCCATAGCCTTCAGGATCGCCTTGGCATTTGCCAGCTTGTCGGCGGGAGAGAGCGGCGGCTCGAAGCGCGGCATCGCTTCGGCCTTGTGCGCAACAGGCGACAGGCCGAGCGCATCGCGCACCAGCTTCAGGCCATAGAAGGGACCGGCCGATTCCACGAAGGCGAAGGACGAGACGGCCGCCTGCCGGAAGCGGTGCCAGGCGCGGTGGGCGCGTGCCGTGATCCGCGTCTGCTCTTCGGCCAGCGGATCGCTGGTGGGCACCGCGTTGAACCTGGCCTTGAGCAGAACCGGAAGATGCTGCCGCCGTTCCACCGAGCCGTGTGGCCGGTGCGCCACGGGAAGCCCGAAGAAGCCGGCAAAGCCGATGGTCTCGATACCGGGCGACTGCGCTTCCAGCGCGCGGCGCAGGATTTCCGAGCGCACGTCGATGCAGAAGGCGGCTTGCAGGAGGGGCCGGTTGTCCTGCGTTTGCCGCGGCATCAGCAAGGCGGCGGTCTGGCGCTGCTGGCTGCGCTCTGCGGCGTCCTGCAGGATCGCGTCGATGACGTCATCGCCGGAGGGCACGACCGGCAGCGCGTAAGCGTCGGCGGCCTCGCCCCAGTCTGCGTGGAGCGCGGGCACGTGACGGAACAGCGCTTCCTCCCACACGAGGCGGATGGCGAGCAGGTCGGTGACGGTGTGATCGGTCTCGCCCCGCATCTCGGCCTGCCACATCACGTAGCGCGCATGCTGGGCCCAGCCGCCCACATCAAGCAGCAGGCGGTGGAAGAACAGCGGCAGGGCCTCGGCATCGAGACCGAGGGTTTCAACGGCGCGCAGGATCATGCGCTCGGGCGTGTCGGGGGCCGCCGCCACATGGGTGCAGAAGCCACGCAGTCCCGCGATCTCGGGCGACAGATCGTGGGTGGCCCATTCGCGCCAGGCAGCATAGGTGCTCTTGCCGGGCGTGGGCGACCACAGCGCCTGCCCGCGATCGAAGTGACCCGCCGCCCAGAGGCCGAGCGACTTGCGGATCAGCATCGGCCAGTCCGTGCCCGAAGCCCGCGCCGCGAGATCGGCAACGGTCGGCAGCACATCTGCCTTGGCGGGTGCCTGATCGAGTGCAGCCATGAGGTGGGCGACATCGGCGGGCTTCTGCCGGTGCGGGCATTCGGCGAGGGCCGCGGCGAGATCGTCAGCGGTGATCTCGCCGCTCCGGATCTTCATGGCAAAATCGCTCCGTTGACGGATCAAGGCCGTGCCGGCGAGGCGTTGCAGGCGGGCGGAGGCAGTGGCGAGGTCATCACCCGTGTGACCGAGGAAGGGATTGACCGCCACCGTGGCATCGAGCGGGAAGGCAGGCGGCACCTGGCGGGCGGCGGCGCTTGCCGCCTCGAGGATCTTCATGGCCTTGTCGGGGAGCGGGTGGACGAGATGCGGCGACATGCGGGATCTCCTGCGGGTTCAGTTGGACGTGGATTGCGGCTGGGACAGCTTGAAGCCGCCGATCAGCCGGTCGAGGATGGCGTTGAGGTAGAGGCCGTTGGCGAAGTGCACCCGCCATCCTGCCGTGGCCGGATGATGAGCCCAGAGCGGGAAGAGCGACTGCGCGAAGGCGACGAGCCCGAAGGAGAAGATGGCGAGCGCCAGCAGGCACCATTCCAGCGGGCCCGCCAGCGGTGCCTGCGGCAGTGCGCTGCCCCACAGGGCGCCAGCAAGGATGTGGAAGCTGAAGTAGGACACGGCCGCAGCCGCAGACGCCGTGACCGTGCGGATCATCAAGGCCTTCGGCGCTGCACCGGCCAAGCCCTGCGCCACCAGGTAGGCGACACCGAAGACGAGGATGGTGCCGAGCGCCAGCGCCTGCGGGGACTTGGGGCCCACCGCGAGCGTGAAGGCAAGCGCCACGAGGCCATAGAGGCAGAGGGCAAGACCGAAGGACTTCACCACCGCCATCAGGCTGGGGACCGCGACCGGGCCCGGCCGCCTGGTCTGCTGCACGGCGGCGACCGCCCCACCCGAGGACAGGAAGGCGTGTGCCTTGTAGAGCGAGTGGGCAATGATGTGGAGCAGCGCCAGCGCCCAGAGGCCGAGGCCGCACTGGAGCAGCATGAAGCCCATCTGCGAGATGGTGGACCAGGCGAGTGCGGTCTTCACCGCGCTCTGGGTGAGCATCACCATGGCGCCGAAGAGCGCGGTGAAGCCGCCGGCCAGCACCAGCACCGCCATGGCGATGGGCGAGGCCTGCACCACATCGGCCATGCGGATCAACACGAAGCCGCCGGCATTGATGATGCCCGCATGCAGCAGGGCCGAAACCGGCGTCGGCGCCTCCATCACTTCGGTGAGCCAGCCGTGGAGCGGGAAGGCGGCCGTCTTGAGCAGCACGGCGACCACGAGCAGCAGCACGGCCGTGTGGGCGGTGAAGGATGTTTCGTTTGCGGCTGCCGTTGACATCGCAGTGAAACCGACGGTGTCGAACGTCACCCAGAAGAGGATGGCGGCGATGACAAGAAGGCCATCGGCAGCACCCCAGATGAGCGAGAACTTGGTGGCCGCACGTTGTGCTTCAGCCCGGCCCGGATAGAAGAGCAGCAGCTTGCCGAGACCATGCCCGACAGCGGCGAAGGCGATCACGAGCGTGACCATGTTGCCCGCCTTCACCAGCAGCATGACGGTGGCGAGCGTGAACAGGATGTAACCGTGAAAGGCGCCTTCGCGCTCTTCCCCATCCACATAGGTGCGGCTGTAGCGCACCACCACCCAGCCCACGAAACTCACCAGCAGCAGCATGGTGGCGCTGAGAACGTCTTGCTGCAAGGCGAACGGACCGAAGGAGACGATGGTGTCCGTCGCTCCGACGGCAACCGTCTGCCACAGGCCGAGGACCGCCAGCAGCAGAGAGACAATCGTGGACGCCTCCGCCACCGCGGGCAGAAAACCAGGCCGGCGGCCGGGGCGCAGCGCTGCCAGCGCGGCGGTGGCCAGAAGCGGTGCGGGGGCGAGCAGTGAGAGCGCGGAGAGAAGGGTCATGCGGGCAGGCTCCGGAAGGCGTGTGATGGAGCCGCATTAGCCGTTGCAATACTTTCAGAAAATTACATATTATAGGAACTATTGTTTGAGAAAATAGAACAATGCACCTGAACCTCCATCACCTCCGGCTGTTCCGCGCCGTGGCCCGCAATGGCACCCTGACGGGGGCGGCGCAAAGCCTGAATCTCTCCCAGTCGGCCCTCTCCACTCAATTGAAATCGCTAGAGGAATCCCTCGGACACGACCTGTTCGAGCGGCGTGGCCGCGGCCTCGTGCTGACCGAGGCGGGGCGCATCGCGCTCGACCATGCCGAGGCGATTTTCCGTACCGCCGACGACCTGGCCGCCACATTGAAGGAAGCGACCCGTAGCCGCCGGGCGCTCCGCGTCGGGGCCCTCTCGACACTGTCGCGCAACTTCCAGATTCAGTTCCTCCGGCCGCTGATCGGGCGCCCGGATGTGGAGGTGGTACTCCGCTCGGGCTCCCAGTCGGAACTGCTGCGGGGTCTCGAGTCGCTGGCGCTCGATGTGGTGCTCACCAACATTCATCCGCCGCGCGATGCCAGCAGCCAGTGGCTCATCACCAAACTGGATGAGCAGCCGGTGAGCCTGATCGGCACGGCGAAGCGCCTTGGCCGCAAGAAGCTGAAACTGGCGGAGCTGATCGCGGCTCATCCCTTGGTGCTGCCCACGCCCGAGACATCGCTGCGTGCTGCCTTCGATGCGCTTGTGGCAACGCTCGATGTGGCGCCGCAGATTGCCGCCGAGGCCGACGACATGGCCATGCTCCGACTCTTGACCCGCGAAGATGCAGGGCTGTGCGTGATCCCGCCCATCGTCGTGCGTGACGAACTGGCGAGCGGCAAGCTGGTGGAAGCCACGCGGCTCGATGGCATTCAGGAAACCTTCCTCGCCGTCACCCTCTCGCGGCGCTTTCCCAATCCGCTTCTGCGCAGCGTGCTCACCTGAGTTCATCACACTCACGCAGTCTCACGAATTTGTGATGCTGCCCCGGGACAATCCGGAATCGGAATCGCCTCGTTTGCGACTGTGCGGGGTGCGGACAGTCACTTCACCAAGACGCCGCCCGACACACAACTCAGACGGAGACACCGATGAAGAAGATTCTGATGATGACCGCTGCGATCTGCTTTGGCGCAGCCCATGCCTCTGCCGCCAACGTGGTCGAAACGGCCGCCCAGGCCGGCACGTTCAAGACGCTGCTGGCCGCGGCCCAGGCCGCTGGCCTTGCGGATGCGCTGGCCACCACCAAGAACATCACAGTGTTCGCGCCCACCGACGAAGCCTTCGCGAAGCTTCCGGCTGGCACGGTCGAGAGCCTGCTCAAGCCCGAGAACAAGGACAAGCTCGTCGCCATCCTGACCTATCACGTGCTGCCGCGCGAACTCGCCGCGAACCAGATGCTTGCGGGCCCCTTCCACGTGCGCACGCTCAAGTCCACCGGTGACCGCACGCTGGCGATCAGCAAGGGTGCAGGCGGCGTCACCATCGACAACGCCAAGGTCGTCAAGGCCGACATCGTCACCGACAACGGCATCATTCACGTGATCGACACGGTGCTGCTGCCCAGCAAGTAAAAAACTGGCGTCGATTGCAAAGCGCAGGGCGCAGAGGGAGCGCGCACTCCTTCTGCGCCCTGTTGCCCGCATCCTGACGTGCATCTTGCGCAGCCACGCGAATGCAGCAAAGTGAGGGTCTTTCGTGTAAGGACCTTCAATGATCGTTCAGGCCTGCATCAATGGCGCGCGCCCAGCGGAGTATCACGCCGCACTTCCTCTCTCGGTTGCGGAGATGGCGCGTGACAGCGCGCTCTGCCTCGCGGCCGGAGCAGCCGAGATCCACGTCCACCCGCGCAAGCCGGACAGTCGGGAGAGCCTTGCCTCCATCGATGATGTGATGCCGGCGCTGCGAACGCACTGCCCCGGCACCTTGATCGGCGTCTCGACCGGCGCGTGGATCGAGAATGATGTCGAGGCCACCCGGCACTGCATCAGGAATTGGGCGAACTTGCCCGACTATGCCTCTGTCAATCTTTCGGAATCCGATGCGCCGATGGTGATGTTCCTGCTCCGCCAGCGCAACGTCGGTATCGAAGCCGGTCTCGCGTCCGTTGAGGATGCGAAGCGCTTCGTGACGCTGCCCGAAGCGGCAACAGTGCTCCGCGTGCTGATCGAAATCGGGGAGCAGGATATCGAAGCCGCAGACCGCGCCACCGAAGGCATTCTCGACGTTCTGAAAGCGGCGGGTGTGCAGCGTCCCATCCTGCTGCACGGCTTCGATGCCACGGTCTGGCACTTCGTGCGGCGCGCACGGCGGCAGGGTTTTTCAACCCGCGTCGGACTTGAAGACGGAAAGCTGCTGCCGGATGGCCGCACAGCGCGGAACAACACCGATCTGGTGGCTGCGGCGGTCAGCATCTACCGGCAGGGTGCCGCGTGACCGGGGCGCGCTAGACCATCCGCATCGACATGCCGCCATCGATCACCAGCGTCTCGCCGGTGATGAAGGGATTGGTGAGAAGTTCAAGCGCGGCGGATGCGACGTCCTCCGGACGGCCGAAGCGGCGCAAGGGAATGCGGTTGTCGAGATTGTTCTTCTCGGCCTCGGGCGTCATCGCTGCATGGAAGCGGGTGCGGATGATGCCGGGCTCGATCACATTGACGCGGATGCCCTCGTGCGCGTGATCGCGCGCCAGTGCCCGGGCGAACTGCGGCAGTGCGCCCTTCACCGTCTGGTAGGCGACCGTGCCCGGGCAGCCTCTCTCGCCCGCCACTGAGCCGATCAGGAGCACGCCCCCACCCCGCACCGAAAGCGCGGGATGGCAGGCGCGGAAGAGATGAAACACCGCGTGCACATGCACATGGAAGGCCGCGAGCCATTGCTCCACCGTGAGGTCGGTGACCTTGCCGGGATTGGGGCCGCCCGCTGCGGGAATGACGTAGTCGATGCGGCCGTAGGTGTCGGTGGCGGTGGATGCCAGACGTTGCGCCGTTGCCGGATCAGCGGCATCGCCCTCCACGAAGGTGACGTCGGTCAGGCCCGAAAGCTCGGCAAGTTCTTCTTCCACGTCGGCGTCACGGTGCCGGCCATTGAGCACGAGGCGGACCTTGCGCCTTGCGAGCACACCGGCGATGGCAGCGCCAATGCCGCGCGTTCCTCCGGTGATGATGGCAACGTCCGACATGTCAGGGCCTCCCTTGCTGCGTGCAGTTGAGCAATCATAGGCATGGGCCGCGCCCTGCGTAAATGCATGCGATCATGCGGGGCATGCGGCTTGCCCGGCCTGGGGCTGGCAGCTAGCATTTCCGCATCTTTCCCAACTCCGGTTCAGGCCATGCCCCTTCTCAACAGCGCGCAAGAAATGTTCGACGAGATCAAGGCCTGGCGGCAAGAACTGCACCGGAACCCCGAACTGCTTTTCGACGTATTCAAGACGGCCACCTTCGTCGAAACCAAGCTGAAGGACTTCGGCTGTGACGAGGTGGTGACCGGCCTCGGGCGAACAGGTGTTGTCGGCGTCATCCACGGGCGTCACGGTCCCGGCCCCGCCATCGGGCTGCGCGCCGACATGGACGCGCTTCCCATTCATGAAATGACCGGACGACCCTACGCCTCCACCGTCGATGGCGTGATGCATGCCTGCGGCCATGACGGCCACACCGCCATGCTGCTGGGGGCTGCGCGCAATCTCTGCGAGACGCGGAACTTTCGTGGCCGCGTGGTGGTGATCTTCCAACCGGCGGAGGAAGGCGGCGGCGGCGGCCTTGCCATGATGAAGGACGGTCTCGCCGAACATTTCGCCATCGACCGCTTCTATGCCCTGCACAATCTTCCGGGTCTGCCCGTCGGCCACTTCGCCACGCGGAAGGGTGGCCTGCAGGCGGCCATGGATGTCTTCACCATCACCATCACCGGAAGCGGCGGCCATGCGGCTGCACCTCACACGACAATCGATCCCATCCTGATCGGGGCGCAGATCGTGACGGCGCTGCAAGCGATTGCCAGCCGCAATGCCAATCCGGTCGAGTCCGTCGTCGTCTCGGTGACGCAGTTCCAGGCGGGCGATACGCATAATGTCATTCCGGATACGGCGAAGCTCACGGGCACCATACGATCATTGAAGCGCGAGCTGCGCGACCTTGCGCTTGCCAACCTGAAGCGCACGGCAGAAGGCATCGCCACGGCACTTGGCGGACGCGCGGAGGTGACGGACGGCGGTATCCTTCCCTACCCCGTGACCTTCAATCACTCGCGCGAGACAGGCGTGATTGCCGAGGCGGCACGGCGCGTCGCGGGCGCGCAGAATGTCGACGATGACTGCCAGCCCGACATGGGCGCGGAAGACTTCGCCTTCATGCTGGAGGCCAGACCCGGCGCCATGATCAACATGGGGAACGGCAACACGGCGCCGCTTCATAACGCGCAGTATGATTTTGCCGATGAGGCCATTCCCCATGGCGTGAGCTTCTGGGTGGCGCTTGCGGAAATGGAATTGGCCCCAGAGCCGTAACGCAGATCTTCTGCTTTATTGAATCGGCAGGCCCGACACATGAGGCCCGCTCATTCATCATGATGAAATGCTGATCCTCACGGATCATTCCGAAAAAAACCGCCGCCTCCTGTGCAGAAAGGAATGGCACCGCACGTCGCAGTTGTTATTCTTTCCAGCAATCTTGGACACACATGGAATGATGGAGTGACAGGAATCATGGAACCCGTTTCCTTCGGTCAGCGCACCCGCATCGGTCTTTCGGCGATTGCCTGGTTCGTGCTCCTCATCCTCTTCCTGCTCGCCATCCCCGTCATCGCGCAGTTCCCGCTCTGGGTCATCGCGATCCCCGTCGCGGCTGCCGTGCTGCTGGCCGGCATCTATACCGTGCTGAAGCTCATCATCGTCAGGCGGAATGTGGGCAGTGGTTTCCTCCGGTCATGCGCAGTCCTGCTCATGACCTTCGGAACACTGCTGGCGGCACCGTTCTACTATGCCGCCTATATGGTGGATGCGGCACCGACTGTCCTTCCCCTCGTGCGCCTCACCGACGGGAAGAAGGACGTCGTCTTCCAGGGCATGCAGCACATCGGCTCCGAAAGCTTCTACAAGTCCGTGGTCTTCGATCTCGAGAATGCGCTCGCCGAAGGTTATGTGCTGTTCTACGAAGGCATCATGCCCTCACCGGACGTGCCGGGCGCAGACGAATGGTTCGGCACCTTCATGGGCATGAAGGGCGGCCTCAGCGCCAGCTATTCCAGCATGGCGCAATCCTGCGGGATCACGTTCCAGCTCGATTACTTCAAGCCCCTTGTGGCGGATGCGGCAGCCCACCCCGAACGGAACATCACCGCCGACGTCACCCATGCCGACATGAAGGCGGAATACGACCGCCTCGTTGCCTCGGATCCGCAGTTTGCCGCGGCGATCGCCGGGGAACTGAAGCAGCAGGAAAAGGCCGGCGACTTCGACATCTTTGCGCTGTTCGCAAAGCTGCATGAGGCCGGAACGGCGGGCCAGCAGCAACTCGCCGGCATCATCTGCCGCGGCATCCTGAACTATGTCGTCTCCAAGGATGAAGCGCCCTCCGCCAAGGGCAGGATCATTCTCGACTATCGCAATGCGCACCTCGCGAAGGCGATTGCCGACTCGCCCGCACAAAAGATCTACGTGACCTATGGCGCCGGCCACCTGCCCGGCCTCGTCACGGAACTGCAGAAGCTCGACCCCGCCTGGAAGATCACGTCGGTGCGCTGGGTGCGCGCCATGTCGAACCCGGAGGACCTGAAAGGCAAGCTTGCGGGCGGGCTGGTGCCGCCGTAGGCCGCTCGCGTCAACGCCAGATACGGTCACGCTCTCCCACATCTGTTTCGCGATGCAGCCCAAGGTCCGCGAGCGCCTGATCGTTCAGGTGCGAAAGGATGCGGGCATCGCGCCAGCCCAGCTTCATGTTGCTGAGGGCGGTGCCAAAGCCAGGCTGGTGCAGACGCTTCCAGAGATGCGAGATGTAAAGGGCGGGATTGATGGACATGGGCGTTCTCCTCTGGCTGCGAGAGTGGCCGGGGCCCGCCTGAAAGTCCTTGGGTGAAACCTGAAATTACCTGAAGCCCGCGGGTTTGGCGTTCCGGCCTCCCGAAAACCCCGCTATTGAGGAGGTCATTGAAAGGCTTGGCATTCGCCCATGAGATTTGCCGGTTACGAATTGCGGGAACGGGAACGCCAGCTCATCGGGCCGCGCGGACCCGTGCAACTGAGCGGCCGGTCCTTTGACATTCTCACCCTCCTTCTCGCGAATCCCAACGAGATCGTTGACAAGACAACAATTTTCGATGCCGTCTGGCCCGGCGTCGTGGTCGGCGAAAACACCCTTCAGGTCCACGTGTCCTCGCTGCGGAAGCTTCTCGGCACGGAGCTGATCGCCACGGTGCATGGCCGCGGCTACAAGTATGTGGGTCCCCTGCCCGAGAGATCGCCCTCGTTGCGGCCCGTGCAACTTGCCGCACCGGGAAACGCCCAGAGTTTCCGCAGCGATTGCATCCGGCGCGACGCGGAGATTGCAGCGGTATCGACTCTCCTCGACGAGAACCGGCTGGTCAGCATCGTGGGGCCCGGCGGCGTGGGCAAGACGACGCTCGCGGTTGAGGTTGCCGCCCGCATGTCCGAGCAGGCGCAGCGCGGCGCGTGGGTTGTCGACCTTGCGCCCATTGCCGACCCGCAGCACATCCTGCCCGCAATCATCGCCACCTTCGGCCTGCAACCCAGCACCTCGCTGCCGGCCATCGAGATCCTCGTGCAGCACATTCAGACCCAGGACGGCCTGATCGTTCTCGACAATTGCGAGCACGTGCTGGAAGCGGCTGCATCGGTTTCGTCTTCCATCCTGCAGCGGGCGCCGCGCATGCGCGTGCTCTGTACCTCGCAGATTCCGTTGGGCTTGGGTCTCGAGCATATCTACAAGCTTCATGCCTTCGGAACGGCGGATGACACCGCAAGGGACGCGGCATCGGTCGCCTTCTTCCGCCACTGCTATGAAGCGCTGGGCGAGCGCATTGAAGACGCTGAACTTCCCGTCGTCGCGCGCCTCTGTGAAAGTCTGTCGGGTGTGGCGCTGGCCCTGAAAATGGCGGCGGCGCGCGCCGCGGCCCTCGGCATTCCCGAAGTGGCGCGGCAGATCGAGGCGGAACTCACAAGCCTTGCAGCGCCCTGGTCCACGGGCCTCCCGCGCCACCGTTCGCTCACGGCTGCGCTGAGCTGGAGCTATGGTCTCCTCAGCGAACGGGAGCGGCAGGTGTTCCGATCGCTGGGCGTGTTCAACGGCGGATTCTCGCTAGATGGCGCCACTGCGGTGGGCGGCGACCGGGAGATCATTCTCGAACTGCTGCGCAAGTCCCTTCTGGTGCGCGAGTCCGGCAGTGCCTCCCGCTACCGCCTGTTGGAATCCGCCCGGCACTTCGCACTTGAACACCTGAAACGCGAAAACGAGTTGGGCGAGGCCAGCGCCCGTCACGCCCGCTACATGACCGACCTGCTCGCAAAAAGCATGGCGCAATGGGAAGACATGCCGGATCGCGATTGGCTGCTGCTCTACCAGCGCGAGATGGAGAACCTGCGCGCCGCCGTCGCCTGGCTTGGCGAGCAGCGGCAGCCGGTCGGGCTTGCCAAACTGTGCGCCGTGGCCTGGCGCCTCTGGCTCGAGGCGGGCCATGGTGAGGAAGGTCTGCATCACTGCCGCAAGGCACTCGATGCCTGCCGTGGCGCGGATGTGCCGGGGGTCGAAGCCGAATTGCGATTGGGCGCGACCGAACTCTGCCGCGCCACCGCACAGGACACACTCGGTGCCGAATTGATCGCCAAGGCTGTGGAATACTTCCGCCACGCCGGCGACACGCGCAAGCTGGCCCATGCGCTCTCCATGACGATCAGGGTCTGGCAGGTGAAGGCGGACACCGCCATCTCGCGCGCTGCTGCATCAGAGCTGTCAACTCTCGTGCGCAACATCGAAGACTTCGAAACTCAACGGCAACCTTCTGACCGCGCTCGCTCTCGACCTGATCAAGAACGGGCAAACCGGCGATGGACTTGCCCGAGGCGAGGCCGGCATCGCCATGCTCTGGGCCAAGGGCAGCACCCGAAGCGCGCTCCGCTCCGGCATGTTCATCGGTGAATGGGTTTTCCTCGCCGGCAATCCGCGCAAGGCCGCAACCATCGTGCGCGACCTGCTGTTGCGCGGGCGCGAACCGCGCTTCCGGATCGAATGCGGCGTTCTTCTTGCCAATCTGGCGTCCTACCACATCGCGCTTGCGGAGTTCGATGTCGCCCGCGAACTGATCCTGGAAGCAGCCGAATACCTGACGCGCAGGTCGCGCTTCTGGTACATCGCCCTGATCCAGTGCGCAGCCGCGATCGAAGCTGAAACCGGCGATGCCATCCGGGCCGCGCGCATCCTGGGCTATACCGATCAGGTCTACGCCACCTTCGCGGAGGGCCGGCAGGTGAACGAAACGAACCAGAGAGCGGCGATCATTGCGCGCCTGACGGCGGTGTTGTCCGTCGCCGAACTCGAGAAGGCGATTGAAGACGGCAGCATGCTGAGCCCCTTCGAGGCCGACATCCTCGCGGGCATTCCCGTGCTGGAGGCTGGCGGCTGAGGTTTGGCTACGCCGTGAGCAACTCGTCCAGTTGCGCGAACTGCTCCGGCAATGCTTCTTCCGCCCCGAGCGAAGCTTCAAGCGCCTCCTTGCTCGGATAGAGTTCACGCAGGACGAGACGTGTCCGGGTTCCTTCCGCTGCAAAGGTGACGGTGGTCACGGCACCATCAGGGCCTTCATCATTGGTCCACACAATCCGCTCGGGCGGCACGACGTCGAGATACGTGCCGAAAAACGCCATCGTCTGATCAGGGCCAGGTTGGCCGAAGGTCAAGCGATAGCTGCCGCCAGTGCGCACATCCATCTCGCAGGCGACAAGGTTCATGCCGGCGGATTTGGGCACCCACCACTGCCGAAACAGCTCCGGCCTCGTCCACGCTGCGAAAAGGATCTCAGGCGCGGCATCGAAGAGGCGCGTCACCACCAGTTCGCGATCCAGCTTCTCGACCTTTGTCTCGTTCCGGCGCTCAGCCTTTCCGTTTTCCATCCAACTCACCTTTTCTTTTGAGGTCTTCAACAACCTTGTCCAGCGCGTCGAAGCGGGCCGCCCAGAGCTGGCGGTAACGTTCGATCCACGCGGCTTCTTCCTCCAGCCTGCGCCAGCCAAGCCTGCAGGTTCGGATACGGCCCACCTTCTCGGTGGTGACGAGCCCTGCCTCTTCCAGCACGCTGACATGCTTCTTCATGCCTGTGAGCGTCATGTGGAAGCGGCGCGCAAGCTCGCTAACGGAAGCATCGGAACGCCCGAGTTGTTCCAGCACGCCACGCCGCGTGGCGTCCGAAAGGGCGTTAAACGAGGTGTCGATGCGGGCGGGTTGATACTGAACCATATGGTTCAGTGTTAGCAGCAGCCACAACACTGCGCAAGGTCGATGGCCTTCGAGACTGAGGCCCGGAGTGACGATGATTGGGATATGTCGAGGAGAAAAATGGTGGGTGGTACAGGGATCGAACCTGTGACCCCTACCATGTCAAGGTAGTGCTCTACCGCTGAGCTAACCACCCACTTTGACGTGCGGTGCGCTGCCTATAGGGGGCAAAGGCGGGGCTGGCAAGAGGCAATGAAACAGCCCCGAGAGGCTGAGGATTTCGCCGTCCTCAGGCCGTCCTCAGGCCGCCATCAGGCGGTTCACTTCATTCACGAGGTCGCGCAGGTGGAAGGGCTTGGAGAGCACCTTCGCTTCCTTGGGCGCCTTGGAATCCGGGTTCAGCGCCACGGCCGCGAAGCCGGTGATGAACATGATCTTCAACGCCGGGTCGAGTTCGGCGGCGCGGCGCGCCAGCTCGATCCCGTCCATTTCCGGCATCACGATATCGGTCAGCAGCAGGTCGAAAGTCTCCTGCTTGATCTCTTCATAGGCGCTGGCACCCTCACCGAAGGAGGTGACGGCGTGACCGGCCTTTTCCAGCGCACTCACCAGAAAGCGCCTCAGGTCCTCGTCGTCTTCTGCCAGAAGGATGCGTGCCATTTTCTTGTCTTGCATGTTCACCTGGTCGTGCCGCCGCGGGGCGACTATGCCCGCCGCGCCACTTCAAATCAATCTCCAGTTCCATAGCGGCTCACGGGTAAACAGGCCGTGAACTGCGGGCACACAGGCATCAGGGGCGCAGGTTTGGGGCATGCTCCGCCATGGACAAATCGGGCGCACTTGCCCATAGTTACATCAGATGCCAGCGCGGCAGGCCCCGCCCGGCAGAAAGGGAACCTCGCCGACATGCCGGCAGACGATGTTCTGGAAATCATCGCACCGCCCGAGTGGACCGTTCCCATGGTCTACAACTCGCCGCACAGCGGCACCATTCTGCCCGACGATTTTCTTGCGCAGGTCCGCCTCGACAGCCGCACCCTGCGCCTCTCCCAGGATTGCTTCGTCGACGAGCTATTCGACGGCTGCATAACGGCCGGGGCGCCCATGCTGCGCGCCCTCCACTCGCGCAGCTACATCGACCTCAACCGCGAACCCTATGAACTTGATCCGCGCATGTTCACGGATCCCCTGCCCGGCCACTTCAACACCGGGTCGCCGCGCGTGGCCTGCGGCCTCGGCACCCTGCCCCGCATCGTTGCCGAAGGTCAGGACATTTACCTCGGGCGCCTGCGTCTCGACGATGCGCTGAAGCGCATCGAAACCGTCTACCGGCCCTATCACCGGGCCCTCGCCACGCTGCTCAACGAAGCCCATCAGGCCACCGGCCAGGTGCTGCTGGTGGATTGCCATTCCATGCCTTCGAGCGCCGTCGACGACATCCAGGGTCCTCACGAACGCCGCATCGACGTGGTGCTGGGCGACAGGTTCGCCGCCTCCTGCGCGCCCGAGGTGACGGCGACGGCCGAGCGCTGCCTCACCGCTGCGGGACTGAACGTGGTCCGCAACCGTCCCTATGCAGGTGGCTTCTTCACCGAGAACCACGGCCGCCCGCGCCTTGGCCGCCACGCCCTGCAGATCGAGATCAACCGCAGTCTCTATATGGATGAGGCCCGGCAGATCAAAACGGCGGGCTTTGCGGCCATCAAGGCCGTGCTCGATGCTTTGTCCCACGACTTCGCCGGGGTTTTGTCGGCGATGGGCAGGAGCGGAGAAATGCCGATGGCGGCAGAGTAAAGCCGACGGAAGCGGGAAGTATCGGCACAATAAAAAAGGGCCGATACGAGATCGGCCCAAGTCTAGGGAGGAAACGCCCAAAAGGGCTGCAAGAGACAGCCGCGGGGGCCGTGTCTTGTGAGCCCGATATGGCACTGCAACATTTGCCTTTCAAGAGGCACGGGTGCATCAGAATTGCTCAGCGTTTTGATCGTTTGGACAAAGAATCAATAAGAACAGGAGTTTGTTGGAAAATCCGCTGATCAAGATAAGAGCCATGCGGATTTTGCATGACTTTCCAACCATGTTGCGATGCAAACCATGCGGCAATCCATGGCCGGAAAACGACAATATGCCCGTCGCTTTGCGGCTTTCCCGGCCATTCCCATTGCGTCTTCCGGGCTTTCGTCGCACAGAGAAACCTCATCATGCTGTCCAGTGAAATCACCGAACTCACGGGCTTTGCCCTGACCCTCGCCGAGCGGGCCGCCGCCGAAATCCTCCCCCACTTCCGCGCCAATGTGCCGATCGACATCAAGGCGGCAGAAACCTGGGACCCTGTGACCGAGGGCGACCGGGCGGGCGAACGGGTCATGCGCCACCTCATCGAGAAGCACTATCCGGCCCATGGCATCATCGGCGAGGAATACGGCAGGCGCGACGGCACCTCGGGCCTCACCTGGATCCTCGATCCGGTCGATGGCACCCGCTCCTTCGTCATCGGCCTGCCGACCTGGGCCACGCTGATCGCGCTCTATGCTAATGGCCGACCGCTGCTCGGCGTCATGTGCCAGCCCTTCGTGGGCGATACCTTCTTCGGCAATCCGGGCGGCGCCTGGCACCGGCGGGGCGGCGAAGAGCGGCAATTGCGGGTCACGCCAGGACGCAATCTCGCCGACAGCATGGGCGGCACGACCTCGCCCCACCTCTACAAGGACGAGCACGCCCAGGCCTTCGACCGCCTGCGCGGGTCAATGAAGTCGATGCGCTATGGCCTCGACAGCTATTCCTTCTGTCTGATGGCGTCAGGCCACCTCGACATCGCCATGGATCCGGTGCTGCAGATCTATGATATCGCCGCGCTCATTCCGATCATGACCGGAGCAGGTGGCATAGTGACCTCGTGGACGGACAATGACCCGAGTCAGGGCGGCAACGTCATCGCCGCTGCATCGCAACGGCTGATGGATCAGGCTCTCGCGGCGATGCAGGGCTAAGGCGGCTCACGCCAGCAGGCGGCGCAGCAGCCAGACGGTCAGGAACGACACCGCCGCCGAGACGAAGGTTCCCCACGCCATGTCGACCAGGGCGACCTTGTTGGTGAAACCCTTGACGGTCGCAAGGTTGGTGAGGTCGTAGGTGGCATAGGCCACAAGACCGAAAATCGCGCCCTTCACGGCGACAAGGCTCAAGGGTTCGCCCTGCATGCCGGGATGGATCACGAACATCACCAGGCCTGCGACGAAGAGAAGATAAAAGGCGAGCGCAATCCCAAGCTGAGGCTCATCGCGCAGCAGGCCACCGAGCTCAGGCGTGTAGAATGCCGGCCCCATGTTGCGGAGCCATACAAAATCGGCGGCCAGGAAAATGACCGCCGCGGTGATGTATTCGATCAGGAGTTGCCGCATCATGATACCTCGGGGCTGCTCAAACCTTTACGGGACGCACGCGACACGGGATCACACGTGCGCGATCAATCGTCCCGGTAGACGCGCTCGCGGCGCTCGTGGCGTTCCTGGGCCTCGATCGACAGCGTGGCGATCGGGCGGGCATCGAGCCGCTTGAGGCTGATGGGATCGCCGGTTTCCTCGCAGTAGCCGTAGGAGCCGTCCTCGATCCGCTTCAGCGCCGCATCGATCTTCGAGATCAGCTTGCGCTGGCGGTCGCGGGTGCGCAGTTCGAGCGACCGGTCGGTCTCCGAAGAGGCGCGGTCGGCGATGTCCGGCAACACATGATTTTCGTCCTGAAGGTGTGACAAGGTCTCCTTGCTCTCCTTCAGAATGTCGTCCTTCCAGGCCAGCAGCTTCTGCCGGAAATACTCCAGCTGCCGCTCGTTCATGAACGGCTCGTCGTCGCTCGGCTTGTAAGTGGCGTCCAGCACGTCAGACATTTTGCGTTTCTCTCCACCCGATTTTGGGCGGCTTATAGCGAGATGAATGGAGGGCCACAAGCCTTGCCAAGCGCCTGTAAGCCTGACGTGATTCGGCCTTGAATCAGGCGCTTTTCGCCTCTTCCCAGCGGTCCTGAGCCTGCATCCACCAGTACGAGCCCTGGACCCCGAGGCGGCCCAACTGGCCAAAAGCCCAGCGTGGCGCAAAGGGGGTGAAGCGGCGCCAGGCGTCATCTTCCCTGGCAATGCCGCGCGCCACCAGAACGCCACCCATGGCGGTGGTGTTGACCCCATGGCCACCGAAGGCGGTGGCGTACCATTGCCCTTCGGCGTCCCGGCCGATGAGCGGCATCTTGTGGATGGCGTAGCCCATCAGGCCCGCCCAGGCGTAGTCGATGCGAGGCGTGCCAAGCCCCGGATAAACTGACAGCATGTCACCTAGCATCAGCGCGGCAAGCCGCTGCGGCTCCGACACGCGGGTGGTGATGCGCCCGCCCCACAGCAGGCGGCCGTCCTTCACCAAGCGGTAGTAGTCCCCGGCGCGGCGCGTATCGGCGATGGCCGCACCCGTCCTGATCACGTCCTGCTGCAGTGCATTGGTGACGGCCACATAGGTAGCGACCGGAAGCATCGCCTGCCCCGAGGGCCGGTGCAGGTCGGGCGAGAGCGACGAGACACAGTGCACCACATGTTTTGCCCGCACCTGCCCTCCTCCCGCAGTCACAACAAATGATGAGCCTTCCTTCCGGCAAGAGGTCGCGCGCGAATTCTCATGGATCGCAACTCCCGCGTCCGTCGCGAGGCGTGCCAGCAGCAGGCCATAGGCCAGCGGATGAATGTGGAACGCATTCTCGGAAACGACGCTCTCGAAATAGCGCGGCGAGACGAGATGAAGCCGCGTCTCTTCTGCCGTCGAATAGCGGAGCGTCTCTCCGAAATCGGCACGCATCATGTCGGCGTAGGATTTGAGGCCGCCCGTGTCGCGGTGGCGAAGCGCCACGCGCATGCCGCTGCCATGAATGAGCGACGGCTCATGGGCGGTGATCACAGTGCGCACATATTCCGTGCCGTCCCGCGACAATTGATAAAGCGCCTGCGCGGCCTGCTTGCCGACCTTGGCCATCACGCCGTCCACGCCGAGCGCAAAGCCGCTCGACACGAAGCCGCCATTGCGACCCGATGCGCCACAAGCGACTCGGCCACCTTCGAGCAGAACAGTTTGCAGTCCGCGCTTCTGGCATTCGAGCGCCGTCACCAGCCCGGCGAAGCCGCCACCCACAACGCAGACATCTGCATCGATCGAGGCTCGCAGTGCCGGATACTCTTCACGCGTCACCGTCGCTTCGTACCAGCTTTCCGCCGGTTTAATTTCCTGTCGCAATTTAGGACACTCACCACTTGTTATCCTTAACGGAAATTTAGCGGAACCCGTGCATTTTGAGGAGACAGTTTTGTATGGGTCGGTAACATGCGTCGTTTGTCGTTGTTCTCAGTTCTTGTTGCGTCAGTCTCACTGGCAGGTTGTGCCGGTGGCAGTGGCTCCTCCAGCGCACTCCTTCTTGCGAGTGATCTCAGCGTCTGCGGCTTGAGCTGCGACACAACCGGCTCGGGCAGTGGAGGCTCGGGTAGCGGAACAGGTGGCAGCACGGGCGGCACCGGTGGAGGCACCGGCGTCGATACCAGCGGCGGTTCGCCCGGCGCCGACAACGGCAACGGCGGCAACACCACCAACCTCAACACCGGCGACCCCGTGATCGCCCTTGAAGCAGGCACCGTGGTCTCGTCAAAGACCAGCCCGTCTCTCGGCAAACTCACCATCATCTCCGGCAGCCCCAATAAGGCAAAGCTCGAGGTCGACACCAACACGTCCAACAACAACAAGTGGGCCGTTCCCAAGACGATGGATGAATATCTCGTCGGTACCAACGCCAGCAGCGGCCTTGGCATGGGTGCGGCGGGCGGCAGCGGCACCACGGGTGGCGTGAGCTACAACGAATACCGCGCCTACCAGAACTCGGCCACCGACTCCTATGACGAGGTGCTTCAGGTCTGGACCTTCGGCGACAGCTACGCCGCTCAGTACCGCGATGAAACAAGCGGCTCCGAAACCGCTGACAAGCAGGCCTGGGCCTTCGGCGGCATGAATGCCGGCGTGACGCCGGGCACCAAGGCGTCGGGCAGCGCCATCTACAATGGCCGCTTCGGCTCCACCGCCATCACCCGCAACTGGATCAACTCGCAGGATTCGAACCAGCAGGCGGACTGGAACAACTCCTGGCGCGTGAACGGCAGCTCTCAGACAACTGTGAACTTCAACACCAACACCGTGAATGCCCGCCTTTCGCCGGAAACCTGGCAGACGGAAGCCGACTTCAACAACTGGAGCGGCTTCGTCGTGACCGTGAATACCTCGAACACGGCCGACCCCAACTATGCAGGCTACATGAGCAGCGACATCACGCTCTCCGGCACCCTCACCAAGACCGCGACCGGCAACAAGATCGCCGGCGGCGCCAGCATGGACTCGGCCGACGGCTGGCTCTCGGATGGTTCGAACAATCCCTTCTATGGCGCGGTCTATGGCGCCAACGGACAGGACGTGACCGGCGTCTTCGCCACCACGGCCGTGAACCCCTCGCCGATCGGCGGCACCACGCCGCTCAACAATCCGGCCCGCGGTTACATCAACCACTCGGGTGCGTTCAACGGCGAATGCACGGCGACATGCCCGACCATCGCACCCTGATCCGCTTTGCAGCAAGCGTCGGCAAGCGCGCCATTCCCGGCGCGCTTGTTGCGTTGCTGGCCATTCCCCATGCCGAGGCGGCGCACCCCGTGGCGCCCAGCGCGCAACAGATTTCCGAATATGAAAGCGTCGATGAAACGCAGCGCATCAAGCTGCTGATCCATCTCGCCCGCTCCGGCCAGCAGGATCTCGCAGCGGAACTTTTGCGCCGCTATCCGCTGAGCGGCCCGCACGCGCAGAACCGCACCTACTTCATCCAGGGCCTGATCATGAAGGCGGACGGCAACCTGACGGGGGCCGTCAAGGTTTTCCGCGCTGCGCTCGCCAACGACCCGCGCCTCACACTCGTGCGCGCCGAACTGGCCCAGACCCTTGTCGCCCTCGATGAAGACGACAGCGCCAAGCATCACCTTGAACTGCTTGCGTCGGAAGCGCCGACCCAGGCCGAAGCCGACGGCATCCGCTCCTATGTCGACAAGATCGACGAGAAGAGCCCCTACAAGTTCAGCTTCTATGTGGCGGCGGCACCGTCCACCAACGTCAACAACGGCTCGGGCCATTCCACCGTCTATTCACCGCTCTTCGGCAGCAACCTGACGATCAGCGATAACGGCCGCAAGCAATCGGGCGTCGGCGTGCTGGCCGGTGTCAACGGCGCTTTCCAGCGCCGCCTCGGCAATGACTTCTCTTTCGTCGCCGCCGGCAATGCCGAGGCCCGCGTCTACAATGACAGCACCTACAACACGCTCTCCTTCAGCCAGTCGGCGGAGCTGCGCTATCTCCTGAAGCGCGGTTATCTCGGCGGCGGTGCGGTCTCGAGCCAGCTCGTCGACGATGACACGCTGGACATGAGCTACATCAGCTACGGCCCGCGCGTCTCTGCCCGCCTCAATCTCTCCGGCAAGGATGTCGTCACGGGCTCCTCCACCTATGAATGGCGCGACTACTCCGGCGGCACCTCGAGCGACGGCACGGCCTGGCTCAACGATGCGGCTTGGACCCATTCCTTCAACTCCGCGCTGAGTGTCACGCTCTCCGGCGGTTATGACGACGTGAAGCTTGAACTCGCCCAGAACTCCTACGACTCCTGGTCGGTGGGCGGCGGCATCTACTCGGAACTGCCGCACGGCATCACCGCCAACCTCAACGGCGAAGTGAAGTTCTCGGAATTCGACGACACCAACCTTCTGGCTGGCATTGTCCGCAAGGATACCCGCTATGTGGCGGGGATCGGGCTTACCAAGCGTGACGTCAACCTCTTCGGCTTCGCCCCGGAGATCGCCTACACCTATGTCCGGAATGCCAGCAATATCAGCATGTTCGACTATGACAGCCACGCGGTGGACGTCCGCCTCACCAAGGACTTCTGAGCGAGTTGCAGCCGGGCGTGCGCCTCGCTAAAGCACCTTCCATGCGCTTTTCATCCGGCAAGGACTTCCAGAACTGGCCCCACAAGGCCGTCACCGTCTTCGGCATGTCCGGGGTCGGAAAGACCACCTTTGCCCAGCTCCTGCAGGAGCACCACTGGTTCCACTACTCGGTCGATTACCGGATCGGCACCAAGTACATGGATGAGCACATCGCCGACAACTACAAGCGTGAGGCGATGAAGAACCCCTTCCTGCGCGACCTGCTGCGCTCGGACTCGATCTACATCCGCTCCAACATCACCTTCGACAATCTGGCGCCACTCTCCACCTATCTCGGCAAGCCCGGCAATCCTGCCAAGGGCGGCATTCCCTTTGCCGAGTACAAGCGCCGCCAGGCCGAGCACCGTGAAGCCGAGATCCGCTCGCTCCAGGACGTGCCGGACTTCATCCGCCGGGCCCGCGAGGTCTACCAGTACGAACACTTCATCTGCGACAGCGGCGGATCGCTCTGCGAGGTGGTCGATCCGGACGACGCGAACGATCCGGTTGTGAAGACGCTCGCGGCCAACACGCTGCTCCTCTATATCGAGGGCACGCCGGAACACACCGCCATGCTGGTGGACCGCTTCCGCAAATATCCCAAGCCCATGTACTACCAGCCCGCCTTCCTCGATGCGAAGTGGGCCGAGTACAAGGACCTGAACAAGATCAGGAACGATGATGATGTCGATCCCAACGGCTTCGCCGTCTGGGGCTTCGAGCAGCTTCTGCATCACCGGATCCCGCTCTACGCGAAGATTGCGAAGAACTTCGGCTACATGGTTCGAATGCGTGACGTGCCCACCGTCACCTCCGACGAGGATTTCGTACGCCTCATCTCCCGAACCATCGATCAGAAGTAAATCCCATGCCCATCCGTATTCCGAACGACTTGCCCGCCCGCAAAATCCTTGAGCGCGAGGGCGTCAGCCTCATGACCGAGGCCACCGCCGCGCGGCAGGACATCCGCCCGCTCAAGATCGGCCTCCTCAACCTGATGCCCGAGAAGATCAAGACCGAGACGCAGTTCGCGCGCCTGATCGGCGCAACGCCGCTGCAGGTCGATCTCCGTCTCGTGCGCGTCGGCAGCCACACGCCCAAGAACACCTCGCAGGAGCACATGATTGCCTTCTACGAGGCCTGGGAGGACATCGCCCACGAGAAGTTCGACGGCTTCATCGTCACCGGCGCGCCGATCGAGCACCTGCCCTTCGAGGGCGTAACCTACTGGAAGGAACTGCAGCGCATCTTCGACTGGACGCAGACGCACGTGCACTCGTCCTTCCACATCTGCTGGGGCGCGCAGGCCGCCTTGCACCACTTCCACGGCGTGCCGAAGCACGCCCTGCCGCAGAAGGCCTTCGGCGTCTATCGCCACAAGAACCTCAATGCCGCCTCGCCCTACCTGCGCGGCTTCTCCGACGACTTCTCCATGCCCGTGTCGCGCTGGACCGAGGTGCGGCGGGCCGAACTGCCCAAGGCGGGCCGCCTCGAGGTGCTGATGGAGTCGGAAGAGGTCGGCCTCTGCCTGATCAACGATCCGGACCACCGTTCGCTCTACATGTTCAACCACATCGAATATGACACGATGACACTCGCGGACGAGTACAACCGCGATGTGGCGGCGAAGAAGGCGATCAACATGCCGGCCAACTATTTCCCCGGAAACGACGCCAAGCGTCCTCCGGAGAACCGCTGGCGGAGCCACGCCCACCTGCTCTTCGGCAACTGGATCAACGAAGTCTACCAGACGACGCCCTATGATCTCGCCCGCATCGGCCAGGACTGAGAGCTGCAATAAACGCAGCCAAAACAACCGGCTCTTGCAGTCAGGCTTCGCCATCGCCACCTAGCGGCTGAGACGCTACACTGCGTCTGGGTTGAAAAAAGGGCGCATGGCGTTGAATTTGACCGATCTTGTGGATGGCACCCGCCTCGCGGCGGGCGGCCTCAAGGACTTTGCCACGGGCCTCGTCAGCCCGTCGCTGAGGCTTGGCGTGACTGGACTGTCACGCTCCGGCAAGACGGTGTTCATCACCGCCCTCGTCCACGCCTTGCTGAAGCAGGCGCGCCTGCCGGTGTTCGAAGCCCATGCCAGGGGCCGCATCAGCCGCTGCTATCTCGAACCGCAGCCGGACGATGATCTGCCGCGCTTCTCCTATGAAAAGCACCTCGAGGCGCTCACCGGCCCCGACCGCCATTGGCCCGAGGGCACGCGCCGCATCAGCCAGTTGCGCCTGACGATCGAATACGAACCGCGCGGATTGCTCGCCCGCAATCTGCACGGCGGGAAGCTGCATCTCGACATCGTCGACTATCCGGGTGAATGGCTGCTCGATCTGCCGCTCATGTCACAGACCTATGCACAGTGGTCGGCAGCAACGGTTGCCGGCAGCCGCAAGTCGCCACGGCTTGCCCACGCGAAGGAGTGGCACGCCCATCTCGCGAGCCTTGATCCTGCAGGCCCATCGGATGAGCAGCAGGCCCTGAAGGCGAGCGAACTCTTCACCGCCTATCTCGCCCGCTGCCGCGAAGACGACGTGGCGCTGTCCACCCTGCCGCCCGGCCGCTTCCTCATGCCGGGCGACCTCGCGGGCTCGCCTATGCTGTCCTTTGCACCACTCGATGTGCCGCCCGATCATGATCCGGTGTCAGGCTCTCTCGCCGCCCTCATGGCGCGCCGGTACGATGCCTATGTCGCCCGCGTGGTGAAGCCCTTCTTCTTCGGCCACTTCGCCCGTCTCGACCGGCAGATCGTGCTCGTCGATGTGCTCTCGGCCCTCAATGCCGGTCCTGCCGCCGTCAATGATCTCCGCGCGGCGTTGACGGGCGTGCTTGGAAGCTTCCGCATCGGCGCCAATTCCTTTGCCTCGGTGCTGCTCGGGCGGCGCATCGAGCGTGTGCTTTTCGCCGCCACCAAGGCCGACCTGTTGCATCACACCAGTCATGACCGCCTCGAAGCGATCCTGCGCGTGCTCGTCGACGAGGCCGCGAAGAAAGCCGAATTCAGCGGCGCCACCCATGATGTGGCAGCGCTGGCCGCGATCCGCGCAACCCGCGAAGCCATGGTGACGCGCGGCAAGGACCAGCTTCCCTGCATTTCGGGTGTGCCCCAGGCGGGCGAGGAACTCGGCACCACCTTCGACGGCGAGAAGGAAGCCGCCATCTTCCCCGGCGATCTCCCGGCCGATCCTGAAGCGGCACTTCGCGGCGATCTCGAAGGGCAACTGAAATTCGTGCGCTTCCGCCCGCCGCTCATCAAGGATGTCACTTTCCCCCACATCCGGCTGGACCGTGCCATCGAGTTTCTCATCGGAGACCGCTTCACATGAGCCGCAAACCGCAAGCCTTCGTGCTCGAGGACGACAAGGCCGCACACACGGACAAGAAGGCGTCACCGCGGGCCCATGTGGAATTCGCGCCCGAAAGCGAAAACCAGGATCTGGTCGTGGTGCCGCCCGCCGGTGTCGAGGCCAAGCCGCGCCGCATGCCGTGGCTGACGATCCTGGTCTCGGCCCTTGCCACGCTGGTGATGATGGCGGCGGGTGCTGCCGTCACCCAGATGGTTGAAGACTTCTTCACCCGCTCCGCCTTGCTCGGCTGGACCGCGCTTGCGGTCGCGGGCATCGCGGGGTTTGCGGCGCTTGCGATCATCGCCCGCGAAATCTGGGGCCTTGTCCGCCTCAACAAGATCGAAGGGATGCAGGAACTCGCGGCCCGCGCCATCAACCTCGATGAACAGAAGGCGGCACGCGCACTCGAGGATGGCCTCCGCAGCATCTACGGAAGCCGCACCGACCTTGCCTGGCCCATGAAGGAATTTGCCGCCCTTGGTGGCGACATCATCGACCCGCGCGACCGCGTGCTGCTCGCCGACCGCCTGCTCATGGAGCCGCTCGACGAAGCGGCCCATCGCATCATCGCCCGCCGCGCCTGCCGCGTCACGCTGCTCACCACGGTGACGCCGGCCGCGGCACTCGACATTCTCTTCGTCGCCTCCCAGAACCTCGGGCTCCTGCGCGAACTTGCGGCTCTCTATGGCGGACGGCCCTCAACGCTTTCCACCCTGCAGCTTGCCCGCATGGTGATCACCCATCTTGCCGTCACCGGCGGGCTCGCCCTCTCCGACAGCCTGATCCAGCATGTCGTCGGCAAGGGCCTGCTGGGCCGCCTCTCGGCGCGCTTCGGCGAAGGAGCGGTGAACGGCATTCTCACCAGCCGCATCGGGCTTGCCGCCATGGATGTCTGCCGCCCCATTCCGGCCCGTACGCCGGCGCGTGAAGCGCTTGGCAAGCTCTTGCGCGAGATCGTAAGCTTCCCGCCGAAAAACTCCTCGGATGACGCACGCAAACCTGAATCCGGAAACCCAGCGGAATCATAACCGCCGCAACGCCCTTCACACGGCGCTGCTGATCGGCGGCACCGGCCTGCTGATGGGTCTCATGGCCTATTCGGTACTGGGCGTGCTGGGGCTGATCGGGGCCGCGGTCTTCGGCGCCATCGGCCTTGCCAGCCTCAGCCGCATGTCGCCCAAGCTCATCCTCAATCTCTACAAGGCGAGGCCGCTCGGCGACAACGAACTGCCGGAACTGCAACAGGTATTGCGGCAACTGGCGAAGCGCGCCGATCTCCCAGCGGTGCCGCAGCTTCACTACGTGCCGAGCCGCATGCTCAATGCCTTCGCGGTCGGCACCCGGCAGGACTCGGCCATCGCCGTCACAGACGGGCTGGTGCGCGGCATGACCCTGCGGCAGATCACCGGCATCCTCGCCCATGAGACGGCGCACATCGCGAACGGCGACCTCAAGGTGATGGGGCTCGCCGATGTGCTCAACCGCATCACCAGCCTGATGTCGATGATCGGCCTCATCGGTGTCCCCATCGTCTTCGGCACAGGCGTCGACATTCCCTATGTCGGCCTCTTCATGCTGATCTTTGCGCCGACGATCGGTGGACTTTTGCAACTCGGCCTGTCGCGGGCCCGCGAATACGACGCCGACCTCGACGGCGTTACCCTGACCGGCGACCCGGAAGGTCTGGTCGAAGCCCTGTCGGCTCTCGAAAACTACCAGCGCGGCGTCTGGGAGGGCATGTTCCTTCCGGGAAGCCGCGTCCCACAGCCCTCCCTGCTCCGCACCCATCCGAAAACGGAAGACCGCATCGCCCGCCTGCGCGCGCTCACCACGGGTACAGTGGCACAGCCCGCCAGCGAAACCCGCCTGCGCCCCGACACCCTCAGGGGGCCACATCCGTCGCTTGTTCCGCACGTTTCCAACCCGCGCATCCGCTGGGCCCGCTTCGGCATTTACTTCTGATTAACCCTCCCCGCGTTTGCGCAGCGCGCGGCAGCAAAATCCTCATATTGTCATGGCAGGGGTGGCAGCCGAACACAGGGGAGTTGCCTCATGGACAGACTGACGGCTTTGCCGCGCACCAGCGAGATGGCTGGGGCTGCCCTGAAGCAGGCTGATCTTGTCAGCACCCTTCCGGCCTCGGCCCACATCAGCCTCGTGACTTCGCTTGGCGGCGTTCGCGCACTCGAGAAGGACTGGCTTGCCCTGGAAACCGACAGCCAGGGAACCACCACCGTCTTCCAGACCTACGAATGGGCCTCCACCTGGTGCAAGATCTATTGCGCCGGCGAAACCGGTTCCAGCATTCACATCATCACCGGCTATGATCAGAACCGTCTTGTCTTCCTCTGGCCCTTGATGCTGACGCGCCGCGTCGGCCTCAATGTGCTGTGCTGGCTCACCGAACCCTTCGGCCAATACGGCGACGTGCTCTGCGCCAAGGGGCAGAACGCCCAGATGTGGGTGGGACAGGCGCTAGCCTTCATCCGCAGGCTCAAGGGCATTGACGTGCTCCGCCTCCGCCACGTGCGCGACGACAGTGCCATTGCCGCATCCGCCGGCAAGATCCTGGTGAACGCCCATCTCGACGAGCGCGCGCCCTATCTCGATCTCACCCAGTTCGCCACCGAAGCGGACTACGAGAACCGCTACACCGGCACGCAGCGCAAGCGCCGCAAGAAGATCCGCAAGCATCTCGAGGAATTGGGCGAGGTGAGCTTCACCCGGCTGCCCTTGGGCACGCTCTCCGACAAGGCCATCGTCGATGCCATGAGCGAGAAGAACAAGTGGCTCGCCGAACGCGGCCGCATCAACCAGATCATGGCCTGCCCCTTCCATTCCGAGTTCCTCAAGGCACTCGCCCGCGGCAAGCAGCGCAGCATCGAAATGGTGGTGACGGAACTCCGCGCCGGCGACCGCGCCGTCTCGTGGGAGATCAGCTTCCGCTTCGGCGGCACGCACTTCGCCTACATCACCTCGCATGCGAACGACCTCACCGACCTGTCGCCCGGCCGCCTGCACTTCGACCTGTCGCAGCGCGCCTGTCTCGCCGATGGCATGAAGTCCTTCGACCTGATGGTGCCTTACGACGCCCACAAGGAATCCTGGAGCTCGGCCTGCATGCCGACCCAGGACTATTACCTGCCGCTGTCGCGCAAGGGCCTCGTCGCGGGCAAGCTGTACCTCAGCTACATCCGGCCCAAGCTCCGGGCGATCTACTATCGCCTGCCGCAATCCCTGCTGCGCTACATCAACCCGCTCCGCCGCAACGCCGAGGGCTGACCCCCAAATACACTCAAGGCTGATGTGAATTCATGGAGACTGTGCAGGGGCCGGCGTCTTGCGCTAAGGCACCCTCGGAGCAGTCATCATGGTCATCACGGAATTCACCCCACTGGCAGGTGCAATCGGCGGCGCGCTGATCGGATTTTCAGCCGTCCTCCTGCTCGCCACCGCCGGCCGCATCGCCGGAGCAAGTTTCATCTTCGGCGGCCTCTTCACCAGCCGCCTCGACGAGAACTTCACCTGGAAAGCGCTGTTCATGGCGGGCCTACTGGCGGGAGGCGCAATCGCCGGCTGGTTCGCTCCGCCGCAAATCACCTTTCCGTCCGGCCCGATCCTCACCGCCATCAGCGGATTCATCGTGGGCGTTGGCGTCACGCTCGGAAACGGCTGCACCTCGGGCCATGGCATCTGCGGCCTGGCGCGCTTCTCGAAACGCTCGCTCGCTGCAACCGTCACCTTCATGGCGGTCGCCATCGTAACGGTCTACGTGACTCGCCACGTGATCGGGGCCTGACATGCGAGCCTTCTTTATTCTCGTGAGCGGCCTTCTCTTCGGCCTTGGCGTTACCCTTTCCGGCATGGTCGATCCGTTGAAGGTGCTGAACTTCATGGATATCACCGGTACTTTCGATCCCACCCTGCTGTTCGTCATGGGCGCTGGTCTGGCGGTGACGCTCGTAGGCTACCGCATCGTCCTGGGCTGGCAGAAGCCACTCCTCGCGGAGCGCTTCCATCTTCCTGTCCGGAGCATGATCGATGCGCGACTCCTTGCAGGCGCAGCGCTCTTCGGCATCGGCTGGGGCCTCAGCGGTTTCTGCCCCGGACCTGCGGTCGCAAGCCTTGTCTTCGGTCACCTGCCGAGCGTGATCTTCGTCGCCGCCATGGCGGCCGGCATGGTGATCACCCGCCGCCTCGCGCCACGGGCCGGCTAGATTCGGTTATAGCGCTTCATCAGTTCCATCACCTGATCGAGCGGCAGCGCGATGGAGCGGTTTCCGTCGCGCCCTGTCATCGTCTCGTTGGCCACCATGGAATCGATCACCGCTTCTTCCGTCGCCTCTGCGACTGCGCGGAACAGGCCATCGATGGCGCCGTTGCCGAGGTAGTCTGCCTTCCGCAAGGCCGTGCGCTGCTCGTGGGCCGCCGCATTCGCGGTGGAGAAGGCGAGGAAGATATCGCCCGAACTGTTGCTGCCGATGGTGCCGGTCCGCGCCAGCCCCACCGGCACGCGCCGCGCCAGGCGCTTCAGCTGATGCGGCTGCAGGGGTGCATCGGTTGCGATGATGACAATGATCGAGCCTTGCTCCTTGCCGCGCAGTTGGTCGTGCAGGATGTGGGCACCGATGGGCACGCCCAGCAGCGTGAAGTCCGGCCGCCGCCCGAAATTCGACTGCACGAAAACGCCGAGCGTATATCGGACGCCGTCGATCTCGACGAGCCGCGAGGCGCTGCCGTTCCCGGCCTTGAAGTCATAGGTGATCATGCCGGTGCCGCCACCGACACTGCCGAGTTCGATCGCCCCTCCGCGTGCACTGTCGAGTGCCGCAAACGTATGCTCGGCAGTCACATGAAAGCCGTTGATGTCGTTGAGGTCGCCGTCATAGGTCTCGGCAGCCACCGGCAGACCCCAGTCCTGCCCGGTGCCCACCTTGCGTTCGACCATCCACTGGATGGTCGCATCGCGTGTGATGCCGCAGGAATGTGTATTGGTGATTGTAATCGGCGTCTGCAACTCGCCCGCTTCCTCGATCCAGACCAACCCGGTCATCTCGCCATTGCCGTTGAAGGATGAGAAGCCTGCCGCACACGGCACGTTTGCACCGGACCGGCCGCGCGGCAGAATGGCCGTGACACCCGTTCTCACCGGCCCATTGCCCCGCACCAACCGGCCCTCACCGGAGATGAGCGTGGTGACGCCCACTTCCACGCCCGCCACGTCGGTGATGGCGTTGAACGTTCCCGGCTCGCCTTGCAGTGGCAGGCCGAGGCCCCGGGAGCGCAACTTGCCTTGCGGCGTCTTCATCCAGTGGATCGACGTCATGATGTTTCCTTGAGTTGCGACCGGGAACCCGCTTTAACTTTGTCATGGTCGCTGAATCGGTATCGCATTTCAAGGATGCGCTCATCGTGCTGGGCACGGCGGGTGTGGCAATACCGTTGCTGAAGCGCATCGGCATCAACAACATCCTCGGCTTCATGCTGGTGGGCGTCATCCTCGGGCCGAACATCCTGGGCGGGCTTGCGCTCTATTGGCCGCCGCTATCGTCGCTCGCGCTCACCGACGAGGCTTCGGTCGCGGCCCTGGGTGAGCTCGGCGTCGTCTTCCTGCTCTTCCTGATCGGGCTTGAGCTGTCGCCCGAACGCCTGCTCACCATGAAGCGCCTCGTCTTCGGCCTCGGCGTCACCCAGGTGGTGATCAGCATGGTCGCCATCATGCTGGCGGCCAAGGCGCTTGGCCTCGACCAGCGCTCGGCCATCGTCGTCGGCATGGCGCTTTCGCTGTCGTCCACCGCCATCGTCGTGCAGATGTTCACCAGCGAACGCCGCCTCGGAACCCAGGCGGGCCGCACCAGCTTCGCCGTGCTGCTGCTGCAGGACCTTGCCATCATCCCGATGCTGATCCTCGTCGACATCATGGGTGATCCCGTCGGTTCGGACATGATGACCAGCATCGGTCTCGCAGCCCTCAAGACGGCAGGCGCCATTGCGGTGATCGTCGCCGTGGGGCGCTTCGGTCTCCGCCCGCTGCTGAAACTCGTCTCGGCCAGCAACAGCCCCGAGATCTTCATGTCCGCGGTTCTCTTCATCGCCATCGGCACGGGCGCACTCGCAACTTCCGCCGGCCTGTCCATGTCGCTCGGTGCCTTCGTTGCGGGCCTGATGCTCGCTGAAACCGAATACCGCCGCGCCATCGAAGCGATCATCGAGCCCTTCAAGGGCCTGCTGCTCGGCCTGTTCTTCCTGCTCGTCGGTCTTGGCCTCGACATCCACGGCATCCTTGCCGAGCCCATCGTTATCCTGGGCGTCGCCCTTGGCCTGATCGCCCTCAAGGCGGCAATTACCTACGCATTGGCGCGATATTTCCGCGTCGCCCGCCACGCCGCATTGGAGTCGGCATTCCTGCTCGGCCCCTGCGGCGAGTTCGCCTTCGTCATCATCGGTGCGGCAGCGGCGTCAAACGTGGTGAAGCCGGAAGATACCAACATCGCGCTCCTCGTCGTCACGCTCACCATGTTCGCTCTTCCCGTGATCGGCAAGGCGACGCGGCCCGTGGTCGACACCCTGCGCAAGGGAGCTGCCGTCACCGCCCTGCCGCAGCCTTCACTCTCGCCCGGCGGTGAGCCACAGGTGATCATCGCGGGCTATGGCCGCGTGGGCTCGCTCATTGCCTCCATGCTGGAGGAACACAATCTCACCTATCTCGCCATCGACACCGATGTGCAGGTGGTGAGCCAGCACTATGGGCAGGGCCACAAGGTGTTCTTCGGTGATGCCGTCGATCCGGTGTTTCTCAGCAAGTGCGGCCTCGCCACGGCGAAAGCCATCGCCGTCACCATGGACAATCCGGTGAAGGCGGAAGAGATCGTGCGCATCGCGCGCCAGGAAAATCCGGGTATCAAGATCATCGCCCGCGCCCGCGACGAGCGCCATGCCATGAAGCTCTATCTCGCCGGCGTCACAGAGGCCGTGCCGGAGACGATCGAATCCAGCCTGCAATTGGGTGAAGCGCTTCTCGTCGAAACAGGCGTGCCCATGGGGTTGGCCATCGCTTCGGTGCACGAGCGCCGCGACGGCTTCCGCAAACTGCTCGGCCGACCGAACCGCCGCGAGGCCGTCAGCGCAGCGCGCCGCAAGCTGCGCAACCGCATGCCGGCCAAGGAACGGAACGAGTGATCAGAACTGCTTTTCGGGAACCCGGACGCGAAGCCCGTCGAGGGCGTCCGTCACCTTGATCTGGCAGGAGAGGCGGGAGTTGTCCTTCACGTCGAAGGCGAAATCCAGCATGTCCGCTTCCATCGGGCTGCGAGCACCCGTCTTCTCCACCCACTCCTGCTCGACGTAGACATGGCAGGTGGCGCAGGCGCAGGCGCCGCCGCAATCCGCATCGATGCCGGGCACCTGGTTCTTCACGGCCGTCTCCATGACGGTCATGCCGGGCGTGCCGTTGGTCTCGATTTCGCTGCCGTTGTGCTGGATGAAGGTGATTTTCGCCATGGTTCCTGCCGGAGTTCTGCCGGTGAAAGTGCAATTTTGGCGGTCTCTTAGGTGATGTGCCTGTATCTGGCAACTGCACCCGCGCTCACCCCCAGCCGGCCGGAATTGACCGGCCTCGCTGCCCGCATATGGGATCAGGAAACAGGTTTTTCTAGCGGAGGTAGTTTTTTGCCGCGTCCTGGAAGGCATCGGCCTCCGCCATGAACTGATCGGCGATGCGGGTGCGGGCTTCAGGGTCCTGGGGCGAGCCTGCCAGTTCCCACTGGGCTGCCAGTTCGGCAATCCGGTTGGCGCCGACGGAGGCCGCCGCCCCCTTGAGGGTGTGGGTGAGGAAGCGCCAGGCGGTGGTGGTCATGGGCCGGGTGAAGGCCTGCTTGGCCTCGTTCACCTGGGCCAGGAACAGCCCCACGATCTCATTCTGGAGGTCGGGATCGCCAAAGGTCTGCCGGACGAAATGCACCTCGTCGAAGACGGCCCCCGGAACGGGCGCAGCCTGGGGGAGCGGGAACTTGTGAAGGGCAGAGGACACGGCGGCTTTTCCTTGGTCTGAGCCGGAAAAACTGCCACAAAGTCAATGACATCCCCTGAAAAAAGAGGGTTTGCAGGGGGTTTCCTGAATCGAATCAATTCGCTCCACATTTTTAACCAAACTTTCATTTACCCCCAGCTCTTCGCCTTGAAAGGGTTCAAGGCACCGACTCGTTAGGTTAATGTAGTCCAAATGCCCGTCTCAGGCGGTGGGCTCCGCAGTGGTGTACTGCGGTCGCCTGATGTGCGGGGGGACAACGAGTCGCGGCCAGTCTGTGACGTTAATCGAGAGTGCGGGTGAGAGCATGGCGAAGAATTCTGAAAAGGGGCGCAGGGAACGTTTCGCGGCCCTTCAAGCGGCGGAATCAGAACGCCCTTCGACCGCCGAACCGCAGCTGCGCGGCCGCCCCGCCAACGAGAATGATCCTGCCACCGCCATGATGCTCGCCAGGCTCCGCCGCCCGCCGAGCTACAATGTCTATGTTCCCGCCCTCGTCATTTCCATCGTCTGGGGCTTCCTGTTCCTGTTTGCCAACAAGAACACCGTCGTTGAACTGATCAACGGCCGGGCTGCCGACACCAATGCGCTGGCCATGCTGCTGCTGCTCTTCGGCCCGATGGCCGTGGTGTTTACCCTTGCCTATTACCTGTGGCACGCCCAGCGCATGCGCCAGGTCTCGGAAATCCTGGTGCAGTCCTCGGTCCGCCTGCTGCGTCCGCAGGATGTCGCCGCCGAAGGCCTCACCTCCATCGCCCAGAACGTGCGCCATGAGGTCGACCTTCTGGTGGGCGGCGTGGAACACGCCTATCAGCGCGCCGCGGCGCTTGAAGAGATCGTCCACAAGGAAATCTCTGCCGTCGAACGCGCCTTCGGTGCCAACGAAGATCGTATCCGCAGCCTGGTGAGCGGGCTTGAAAGCCAGCGCGCCGCCCTGCAGCAGACCAGCCAGCTTGTGGGCGGCGAAGCAGCCCCCCTGCTCTCGCGCCTCGAAAGCAACACCAACAACCTGAGCCAGGTGATCAACGTTGCGCTCTCGACCTTCTCGCGCCTCGAGGACGGCCTGAAGGGCTCGACCGCCGAACTCGCCCGCACCATCGAAGACGTCTCCAACCGCGCCGCCATGGCCGGCCAGGAAATCGGCGGCCATTCCTCGCAGTTCGAGCGCATGTCCACCATGCTGCTGAACGACTTCCGCGGCTTCTCCACCCAGCTTCAGGACTACGTGCAGATCCTCAACACCGCCGCCAACACGCTCGGCAACGAGTCGCGCAAGTTCGGCGGCGAAGTGAAGGGCATGGAAGCCAACCTGATCCAGCTCATGCGCCAGAGCGCCGACCAGATCGCCATGGCGAACAACGAGGTGGGCTCCACCATCGAGCGCCTGAGCAACGCCTCCGCCTCGCAGATCAAGCAGGCCGCCGGCGAACTGCAGCAGACGGTGGGCAGCATCAGCGACAACATCGGCTACCACCTCAAGGCGACCACAAGCGAAATCGCCAGCCTCGTCGAGCGCGCCGGCATCGATACCTCGCAGAAGATCGAGGACAGCCGCGCCCTTGTCACCCAGGGCCTGCAGAACGTCGCCAGCGACTTCATCAACCGCGTGGCCCAGTCGCGCACCGACCTCACCTCCTATGTGGATCAGGCGGCAGCGCAGATCACCGGCAACTTCGACAATGCGACGAGCCGCCTTGCCGAACGCATCAACGTCGCGGGCACGCAGATCCTTGCGGGCCTCGACCAGTCCGGCAACCAGTTCCTCTCGCAGCTCGACAGCTCGGGTGCCAACTACGCCAGCCGCATCGAGCAGGCCTCGGCCAATCTCAGCTCGCATATCGCCGATCAGGCCAACGCCATCTCGGACACGATGCGGAACGCCACCGACTCGCTCACCACGACCTTCGATGCGACCTTCGGCAGCGCCATCTCCAAGTTCGATTCCTCGGCCCAGGTTCTGGGCAAGCGCATCGACGAACACGCGAACTCGTTCGTCATTGCGATGAACAACGCCTCCAACAATCTCACCGGCACCTTCGACTCGACCTATGGCGCCGCCATCGAACGCTTCGACAAGACCGTCTCGGCCCTCACCAACTCGGTCGACGACCATGCCGCAACCCTTTTGCAGGCCATGCGCGATGCAACCGGCGAACTGACCGGCGGCTTCACCACCAACTACGCCGAAGCCCTGAGCAAGCTCGACAACACCGTGTCGAACCTCACCAACACGGTCGACAGCCACACCAACACATTCGTGACCGCGCTGCGCGACTCGACCTCGGCAGTCACCGGCGCCTTCGAAACCACCTACAACGGCGCGGTGGACAGGCTTGACCGCACCGCCGAGACCTTCGGCCAGCAGGTGACCCAGTACTCGAACACGCTCATGGGCACGATGAAAGAGGCCAGCGAGCAGATCAACAACTCCATGGCGGGCTCGGTCGCAACCGCGCTCGACCGCATGGACAATCATGCCGCCGCCTTGGGCGAGCACATCGAGAAGCACGCCACCGCCATTTCCGGCACGCTCAAGACCACCACCGAGTCGGTCACCACCAGCTTCAATGGCGCCTTCAGCCAGGCCATGGGCACATTCGACACCGGTCTTTCGCTTGCCGTCAGCAAGCTGGAGAACACCTCGGGCGCCACCATGCAGAAGATCAACGAGGTCACCTCGGCGGTCTCCAGCCAACTCCAGTCCACCGGCGCCGGCGTCAACGACATCCTCGTCACGACGAGCGGCACCATCGCCGCCCACCTCAAGGAAACGGCCGAGATCGTTAGCCGCCAGATGCAGGATTCGGGCCTTGCCCTCTCCGCCTCGATCGAGACCTCCGGTGGCGCCGTCACCGACCGCCTCATCACCATGTCGGGCGAGTTCATGGACAAGCTGGGCAATGTCCGCGAGGGCATGATCCAGATCCTGGAAGACACGACGATCAACCTCTCCGACCGCCTCAAGGACACCTCGACGCAGCTTTACACGCGCCTCGAGCAGACCACTCTCCACATCAGCGACCAGCTCGAGTCGGTCACGCTCCGCGTCAACGAGAACATCGATGCGACCGCCGGCGTTGTCACCAGCCGTGTGGCGGACGTCACCCAGTCGCTCACCAGCAAGCTCGACGCCTCGTCCAGCCAGCTGGGCTCGCTGCTTGAAGCCACCGAGTCGCGTCTCGGCGGCCAGCTCGAACAGGCCACGACCGACCTCACCAACCTCTTCACCAGCAACACCAACCGCATGGCCGACAATCTCACCGAGACGGCCCGCGACCTCGGCGAGCGCTTCGACATTGCGTCCGGCCATCTCGAGCGCATCACCACCGACGTGGCCAACCGCCTCACCAGCAGTTCGGACCGCTTCGTCACCACCATCGACCAGGCCTCCAGCGAGATGGAGAACACCTTCGGCAAGGCGCAGAACGCTTTTGCGGAAGGCCTCGGCAACACCGCGATGGAGATCAAGGGCCGCTTCGAACAGGAAACCGGCCTCCTCAGCGACCGCATCGACCGCGCCGCCAGCGAGTTCACCTCGGCCGCCGACATGTCAAGCGGCAAGCTCGACGAAGCCCACCGCAAGTTCTCGCAGCACATCGAGACGGCAAACACCTATCTCGCCGACCAGCTCGCCTCCGCCGCCGGCGACATCGACCAGCGCCTCGAGAGCATTTCCATGCAGCTCACCGGCAAGCTGGAAGTGACCGGCACGCGTATCTCCGAACGCCTCGATGACGTCAGCTCGCTCGTCGACCGCTCGATCGACAAGTTCAACGCCGAGATGGAGCGCATGCTCTCCAACCGCCGCGAGGTTCTCGACAGCCTCATCGCGGAAACCTCGAAGCGTGCGGCGGAAGTCGATCACGTCATGTCCAGCTACATGAGCATGATCGAGGAATCCCTCAGCGCCGCCGAAACCCGGTCGCGCGACATCAGCCGTATCGTCGGCGAGCAGACCAACATTGCGATCTCGCGCCTCGAGGAAGAACTCAAGCGCCTCGAAGGCTCGTCCACCGGTCAGGTCAACCAGGCCGCCCGCCTGCTCCGCGAGCAGCACGAGCGCGCCCTCTCCAGCATGAACGAGATGCTCTCCTCCACCGCCAGCGACTTCCAGCAGACGGCCCAGGACATGCGCATCACCGCACAGCAGGTCGTGAAGGACATCGACGCGGCCCGCAGCGAACTGAAGCGCGCCGTCATCGACCTGCCGGAGGAAACCCGCAACAACGCCGACGCCATGCGCCGCGTGGTGGCCGACCAGATCGCTGCCCTGAATGCACTCTCCGACGTGGTGCGCCGCCAGAGCGGCACGCTCGACTTCTCCATGCCGTCTTCTTCATATCCGAGTTACGGAGGCGGCGGGCGAACCCCACCGGGATCACCCTCGGGAAAATCTGAGGGCGCCGCGTTCACCGCTCCCACTTCCGGAACGCTCGGCGCCCTGAAAAAAGAAACGGAGCGGTCGTCTGAACGCGCTGAACCGCGCAATCAGGACCTGCAAGGCACAATGGCCCAGATCGCCGCCAGCGTCGAAGCGCTCAGCGGTGCAGGGCAGCAGCGCACCCCGGCCCGCAGCCAGACCCCGGCCCAGCCGCCGGCCCGCGCCGAGACGGGTGTGATCGCCAAGGAAATCTCCACGGCGACGCAGAAGCTGCACGGTGCCTCCCGCGAGATCGTGGAAGCCGTCGACGGCGGCCTGCCGCGCGACCTCGAGAAGCGCTACAACGCCGGCGAGAAGGGCATCTACACCCAGCGCCTGCATGATGGCCGCAACAAGCGCACCATCAAGAACCTCGGCGCCCGCTATGCCGAGGAGCGCCTGCTGCGCAGCCGCATCAACGGCTACATCCGCCTCTTCGAGCGCCTGCTCGACACGCTGGCGGAACTGCCGGGCGGCAGCGCCACCATCGACGAGGTGCTGGGCTCGCAGAGCGGCGAGGTCTACCTGATGCTGGCGGAAATCTCCGGTCGGGTTCCCGGCCAGTGACCCGGCCAGTGATCCTCGGATGACGGGCCAACGGTTCACCACCTTTTCTCTCGCGGCCGCGCACGAGTCGTGGCCGCTGGAGAAGCCCTTCACCATCTCGCGCGGCACCAAGACCCACGCGGATGTCGTGGTGGTGAAGCTCGGCAAGGACGGCGTGACGGGACAGGGCGAATGCGTGCCCTACCCGCGCTACAATGAAACCGTGCCGCAGGTTCTGGAGGCGCTCACTGCCGCGCGGAACACGATCGAGGCAGGTCTCTCGCACGCGGAGATCGCCGCACTCGATCTGCCCCACGCCGCAAAGAATGCGCTCGATTGCGCCCTGTGGGATTGGCGCGCCAAGGCGGAAAGAAAGCCCGTCTGGTCTCTCGCCAGCTTTCCGGAGCCGAAGCCCCTCGTCACCGCCTTTACGATCAGCCTCGGCGAGCCTGCCGTCATGGCGAAGGACGCAGCAGAAGCCGCCCGGCCCCTTCTGAAGTTGAAGCTCGGCAAGCCCGGCGATGCCGAACGCCTGCATGCCATCCGCGCCGCCGTGCCGGACTCGCGCCTCATCGTCGATGCCAATGAAGGCTGGTCTGCCGATGAACTTCCCGCCCTGCTCCGCGCCTGCCGCGACACGGGCGTTGAACTTGTGGAGCAGCCATTGCCTGCGGGTGCTGACGATGCGCTGAAGCACGTCTCGCGCGATTGTCTGATCTGTGCCGATGAATCCGCCCATGGCCTCGAGTTCGCTTCCTGATCTTGCCGGCAAGTACGACGCCATCAACATCAAGCTGGACAAGACCGGCGGCCTCACGCCTGCCCTTGCGCTCGCACGCGCCGCGATGGACAAGGGTCTTGTCATCATGGTGGGCTGCATGGTGGGCACATCGCTTTCCATGGCGCCTGCATCGCTGGTGGCCCAGATGGCGAAGGTGGTCGATCTCGATGGCCCGCTGATCCTGCGGAAGGACCGCGAACCGGGCATCCGTTACGATGGCAGCCTCATGTATCCGCCGCCGCCCGCACTCTGGGGCTGACGCGCAGCAGCGGCACCGCAATCAGCAGCGCCACAAGCGAGAATCCCCATCATCGCCAGATAGGTCTTGGCGCCGAAGTGGTGATAGAGCGGACCGGAAGCCCAGATCGATGTCGACATCAGGATGCCGCCCGAGAGCGCAGCATGCAGGGCCTGCGCCCGGTTGCGAAGGCGCTCCGGCACCATCAGCCGGATCATGTGCATGGTGCCGAGATGTGTCATGGCGAAGGATGCGGCATGCAGCGTCTGCAGCACCAGCAGCACCGGCAGGGATTCCACAAAGGAAAGAAGCAGCCAGCGCACTGCACCGCCCGTGATGCCGGCGAGGAAGATCGTGCCCGGACCGAAGCGCTCGATCACGCGGTTGGAGAACGCAAGCAGCGACACCTCGGCCATGACGGCCACGGCCCACATCAGACCGATCACCAGCGAACTGAAGCCCAGGCTCTGCCAGTGCATCGAACTGAAGCTGTACATCATGCCGTGCGAGGCCTGCGCCAATCCGGCAGCAAGCAGGAAGAGCGGAAAGCTGGTGGCAAAGAGGAAGCGAGCTGCCCCCATGGAGGACGCGGCCTTGGGTTTTGGTCTCCCCAGCGCCTCCGGCTCGGCAGGAAGCAGGAAGGTGGAAAGCACCGAGAGCCCCATCGCTCCCGCCATCAGCCAGACGGTGTCGAGGGCATCGAGTTTGGTCAGCAAGGCGCCGGAGCCCAGGCTTCCGGTGAGGAAGCTGAGGGAGGCCCAGAGCCGCATCCGGCCATAGTCGAGGCCAAGTGCTGCGCTGGCATCGACGCTGTAGCTTTCCGACAGCGGAAAGACGGGTGCGAAGAAGAACGAGGCGGCGAGCGCCATGAGGGCAATGGGCCAGAAGCCCTCGACAAAGCCGAGGCCGCTGTAGGTCATGAAGGCCATGACGGCGCAGCCGATGATCACCTGCCGGCGCTTGTGGAAGTGGTCGGCCACCCAGCCGAAGAGCGGCGCCGAAACCATGCGGATCGCCATCATGCCGGCGACGATGAAGGCAATGCCCGGCGCATCGATGCCTTTCGCCGCAAGCCACAGCGGCAGGAACGGCAACTGCACGCCGCTCCCCAGCATCATGAGGGCGTAAGCCATTGAAAACCGGATGCTGAATCGCCGTGCAGTCATGTGAAGAGCGGGCTCTAAACCCATTATTCACCACTTTCCACGAATATCCCAGCATGTGAGCCTTGCAGCAATCTGTGGGGCAGTGTGTGTGGAGTTTGCGTCATGCCGGTCCAGGAACAGCCCCTGAACTTCGAGGATCTGTTGCATACCGTTCAGGAATCCGAGCGTGGCCGCTGGTTCCTGTCCGAGTTCGAGAACCGCATCCGCAAGGCCGAAACCTCCCACATCTTCGCAGCGATCCAGAAGCTCGAAGCCGTCATGGCCGAGCACGGCAAGTCCGGCGGCGACAGCCTTCTGGTTGCCAGAGCCCGAACCGCCATCGCTGCCGCCCGCCGCGAAATCGCTTCCATTGAGGGCGCCAAGATGTCGGACGAGGGCCGCCTCTTCGCCAAGCTTGCGGACATGGCCCGCACCGCCTTCACGGCCGACGGCACGCCTGCCCCGGTCAATGCCGGCATCACCCGGGCGCTCCGCCTCGTCGACCAGATCGAACAGGAGCTTTCGCCCCTGCCCCGCGCCGACGGCGGCAACGCCTACTTCAACGCCGACAGCAGCGTTTTCGAAACGCCCAAAATGCCTGTCATGAAGCCTGCGACGCCCGCCATTGCCGCGGTGAAGCCCGCCGCCCCCGAGGTGGAACGGGGAGCAAAACTGCTGATCCGCAAGTCGGGCGAAGTGGAAGCCTATGCCTCCGCGCCGCCCCAGCCCAAGGCCGAGCCTCAGCTCCAAACGTCGCCAGCACCTACTGCCGAAACACCGGCAGCGCCCGCGGCAACCGCCGAGCCTGCGACGGGGATCGCCTCCATCACACCGCCCGCCGCCAAGGCGCCGCGCGTCGTCATCATTCGCCGCAAGCCGGAAGACCTCCAGGATGTTCCGCTTGTGGATGAATCCGCATCCGTTACTGCCGCCTGATCTCCGCCACAGTTCAGGGGCATCCAAGACTTCATTCACCATCTCGCGCGACTGTGGCAGACAGCAGCAAGATTCGGGGACCATCGTGCAACTCTTCAACCTCACCCGCCGCTCACTTCTCGCAGGACTTGCCTCAAGCATCGCTGCGCCGGTGATGGCACGGGCCGAACAGACCGCTTCCCTTCCCGCGGGTGCCGCGAAGAATGCCACCCAGAACAAGCTCGCCACCCGCACCGGCGTGGTGGCGGACCGCAACGAATCCGCCATGGTCACGCAGGGCTCCGCCGAAGCGGTGCGTGGCGCCATTGCCATGTATGAAGAGATCGTGGCCCAGGGCGGCTGGACCAAGCTGCCCAACAGCAAGCTCGAGAAGGGCGTGAAGTCAAAGGCCGTCGTCAACCTGCGTGAGCGCCTTGTGCGCGAGGGCTATCTCGACCTTGAAAGCCTGGGCGGCGACTCGCCCTCGACCTTCGACGACGACGTGGCCCGCGCCCTCAAGTCGTTCCAGTACAATCACGGCATCTACACCTCGGGCCGCGTCGACAGCCGCACCTATGCCGCGCTCAACATTCCGGCGGAACAGCGCCTGTTCCAGCTCACCGAGAACCTGCCGCGCGTCACCGCCTATGCCGAGGGCCTCGGCGAGCGCAACATCCTCGTCAACATTCCGGCCCTGCAGCTTGAGACCGTCGAAGGCGGCATCGTCTATGCCCGCCACAACGTGGTCTGCGGCAAGCTTGAACGGCCGACGCCGACGCTGGCGAGCAAGGTGAGCGACGTCACCTTCAATCCCTACTGGAATGCGCCGGCCTCCATCGTGGCCCGCGACATTCTCCCGAAGTTCCTCGAAGATCCGGGTTACCTTGACCAGATGCGCATCCGCGTTTTCGACGGCGTGGGCGGACCCGAGATCGATCCGCGGACCGTCGACTGGTACTCCGTGCCGCCCGACCGCTATCACTTCCGCCAGGAACCCGGCGAGCAGAACTCGCTCGCCACCGTGAAGGTGAACTTCGCCAACAAGTTCATGGTCTACATGCACGATACCCCGCACCGGGAACTGTTCGCGCAGAACGCCCGCTTCGAGAGCTCGGGCTGCGTGCGCGTCGATCAGGTCCGCATGTTCATCGACTGGATCCTCGCCGGCCAGGACGGCTTCGACGAAGCCCAGTTCGAAATGATCACCGCCACCGCCGAGACCTACGTGATGCCGGTGAAGAGCAAGGTCGATGTCCGCTTCATGTACCTCACCGCCTGGGCGACCGAGGATGGCCGGGTGAACTTCCGTCCGGATGCCTACCGGCTCGACGGCACGGGCTTCATCTACGGACAGCCGGAACCTGTCGCCGAAATGTAATATCTTGAATTACCAATATCTGCCTCCTATGTGGGGGGCATGAGCTTCCAGACCGACTTTCATCACGTTTACCAACCCGGCGCCGCGACCGGACGCCCCCTGCTCCTGCTCCATGGCACGGGCGGCAACGAGCATGACCTGCTGGATCTTGCCCACACCGTGGCACCCGGGCGCACGGTGATCTCGCCCCGCGGCAAGGTGCTGGAACACGGCATGCCGCGCTTCTTCAAGCGGCTCGCGGAAGGCGTCTTCGACGAACCTGACCTGCGCGCCCGCACCGATGAACTGGCCGCCTTCGTCAAGGGCATCACCGCACACCACAAGCTGCCCGCTCCCATTGCGCTTGGCTTTTCCAACGGCGCCAACATCGCCGCGGCACTCCTCACCCTCCATCCGGAGGTCCTGGGCGGAGCCATCCTGTTGCGTGCCATGGCGCCGCTGAAGGACATGCCCGCCTTCAAACTGCCGCAGACGCCCGTCCTTCTCGTCTCCGGGAAGCAGGACATGATGATCCCGTTTGCGCAGGCCCAGCGCCTTGCCGCATCGCTCACGGCGGCAGGTGCCGCCCTCACCCACGAGACCTTGCCTGCCGGGCACGGCCTCACCCAGACAGATCTTGGCTTGATGAGCCGCTTCCTCGCGGCACAGGAGTAACGACCATGCAACTGAACGGCTTCCACCACCTCACCGCTGTCACCGCCGACGCGCCGAAGAACCACGCCTTCTACACCGACGTGCTGGGTCTTCGCCTTGTGAAGAAGTCGGTGAACCAGGACGACGTCAGCGCCTATCACCTGTTCTATGCCGACGGCAAAGGCTCGCCCGGCACCGACATCACCTTCTTCGATTGGCCCGCACCGCGCGAGCGCCGCGGCACTCATTCGATTGCCCGCACCGGTTTCCGCGTGCAGGGCGAGAAGGCCTTCAGCTACTGGACCGACCGCCTGAAGGCAAAAGGCCTGAAGGTGGGCGAGCCCACCGAGAAGTTCGGCCGCATCACGCTTGATTTCGAGGACTTCGAAGGCCAGCGCCTCAGCCTCGTGCAGGACGAGAGCGACACGCCCTACGCCATCTGGGACAAGAGCACGGTTCCCGCCGAGCACCAAATCCACGGGCTTGGACCGATCACGCTCAGCGTGCCCGACATTGCCCCGACCGAAATGGTGCTGACCAAGGTCATGGGCATGAGCAAGGCGGCCCAGCACGGCAACACCCATGTCTACTGGATGAAGGGCAAGGGCCCCGTGGCCGAACTGCATGTGATCGAGGAACCGGGTCTTGCGCCGGCGCAGCAGGGTGCGGGTGGCGTGCATCACGTCGCCTTCAACATCCCCATGGCCGACTACACCGCCTGGGCCGAGCGCCTGCGGGCGATGCGCGTGCCGAATTCGGGCCCGGTTGACCGCTACTGGTTCAAGAGCCTCTATTTCCGCGAGCCCAACGGCATTCTCTTCGAGATCGCCACCGACGGCCCGGGCTTCCACGCCGACGAGCCGATGGAAACGCTCGGCGAGACCCTGTCTCTGCCGCCCTTCCTCGAAGGCCGCCGCGCCCAGATCGAGGCGGGACTGAAGAAGCTGGGGTAAGGCTTTCCTCAGCTCCGCAACCACTGCCGTCATGCCCGCGCAGGCGGGGGTGACGGGATGGTGATTGTCGAGGGAATATGCGCCAGCCATGGCGCGGCATTTAATGGCGATATTATACTTGCCGTACCCAATTGTCGGGCGGGTCGCCATGGTGCTACCGTGAATAGCGCCTCTCGGTATTGGAAAACTAAGAGGCTTTGGAGTCTCTTGGAGATGATTAATTTTCAGGTAGGTGGACTTTACCACGCACTTCGTCAATTGGAGATCGAAGAGCGCGACATGACTAGTCGCATCAACATAGACAGTTTCATCCCTGCCCAGCCGCTTAATTCGTTATCCAAATTAGCGGGCGTGGCAGCACCACCTTCCCCGGCGTTTAAGCAGCCACTGAAGATCACAACCGAAGATATCAATCGGACAAAGCCATTTTTAAAATTTATTCGCGAGGCCGTTTGCAATGGTCTTGGATTGCCCGCGTCAAACCACCGAGTTCAGCTATTCGAAGGAAAACTGAAAGTTGGGATGACAGCGAATGATTTTGTTGCAGAAGCTCGGGCCTTGCGAGAGGCGATAGAGGGTGAAATTCAGAACGTGTATTTTTACCATTACGCAAGCGATGGAGCTGTTGCGCTTCTTTCATTTGACGATACTTGGGGAGATATCTGCAAGAAATTCCCGTCTGTTAAGAGCGAAGCTATTGCGGCGGTAGATTGTGCTGCATTAGGTCATGGAACAGCCAGTGTGTTCCATCTCATGAGAATTGCAGAATATGGGCTACGTTCTTTGGCCAGAGAACGTTCAGTTAAGTTGGCAAAAAATCGTCCTTTGGAATGGGCGGATTGGCATTCAATCATAGAGGCGATTGACAAGGACGTCACAAAGATAGCTAGCCGAAAACCGGGAAAGGCGAGAGAGGCGGCACTCGAATTTTATCGTGGTGTTTTGGGGGAATTTCAGGCTTTCAAGGATGTATATCGCAACAACGTCATGCATACGCGCAGAAGCTATACCCAGGTAGAGGCACAAGGAATCTTGCTGCGGGTTCGTGATTTCATGGGGCGTCTATCCAAGAAAATTGACGAAAACCCAAAGGCGATCCGGTGGGGCAAGTTCTAGCAAGTCGAGTAACCAGTTGACCCAAGTTGAATGAGCCTTTAGCTTTTCAACTGTTATGGGTGGGACTGGTTGGTAAAGGTGCTCGACTGTTAATCGAAGGCCCCCTCACAAGGAGCGGGTTCGATCCCCGTCACCCATGCCACACGACTCGTCGTAGCAAGGACGTAAGGGTGTGGGGCGGACAACCCTTGTGAGAGATTGGGTTGTCCGCCCATCTATTTCTGGAAAAACAAGCGGTTTTCCATTATATTCATTGAAGGCATGAATATGCGGGTGTGACTGGCCGGAAACGGCTTGCCGCGTGTTTAGGCCCAAAGGGAGAGTTTAACTCTTTCGTAACCACAGAGTTACGTGGCATGGGTTTCCACCCATACTAGGCCGTCCCTCAACGGGGCGGCCTTTTCGCTATTTGCTGTTCTTCTTCAAAACTATTTTTGAGAACGCCTCGTCAAACTTCTTCCCAGATTTACCGACGGCAAGCTTCCGAGCGGCTTCTCTGAACCGCTCGGATTGCTCGCTATCGTCTTCTTTTATGGACGTGTCTCGGGTCTTTGTTTTTGAGGGCATAGGGCTTAGGCCCCTTTGTTAGTCGTTTCATAGGTCAGGCGCTTTCCGACGATACCACGAACCATATGGTCAGTGCGGGCCTCGTCGTTGACGCCCAACGCAATCCGGTTGCTGTAGCGGAAATCAAATTCAGCGAGATAACGCTGCAAGTGCTTTTCCGAACAGTGTTGATAGATGCCCTTCATACCACGCTTGAAGATGGAGAAATAGCCTTCCACGGTGTTGGTGTGGACTTCGCCCCGGACGTATTCGCCAGCGGCGTGCTTCACGGATTCATGCGACTTAACGATGTGGGCGATATGGCTATACAGCTTGCTCTCGTCGGTGTTGAGGGCAGTACCGCGATGGAGATTCTTTTCCAGAACCTCGCGCACGGTCAGCTTGTCGATCTGAGGGGCATAGAAGGACCGGGCCTTGCCGTTCCGCTCCACAAGGGCAACCACAGCCCGCTTACCCTTAAGGCCGCTCTTGCCCTTCTTGGTGCGCTTGGTGACCAGTTCCTTATCGCCAAAGTAGGTTTCGTCAACTTCCACGGTCACGCCGTGGCCGCCCATGGGTTCCATGCCGACAACCTTCATGGCCTCGCGCAGACGGTGCGACATGAACCACGCGGTTTTCAGGGTCACGCCAAGGGTACGGTGAAGCTGGTTGCTGCTGATACCCTTCTTGCTGGACGCCATCAAGAACATGGCCTGAAGCCACAGGTGCAGCTTGACGTGGGAAGCCTCAAACACGGTGCCGATCTTCACGGTGAAAGGCTTGCGGCAGTCATAGCACTTATAGACGCCCACGCGGGTTGACTTGCCTTCCAGCTTGCCAATCCGGTCAATGCCGCCGCAATGGGCGCAAACCGGGCCGTTCGGCCACACGCGCTTTTCCACGAAGGCATAGGCTGCTTCTTCGTTGTGGAAATGGGGCTGGTTGAACACAGACATGGGGTAACTCCGTTTATGGAGCCTGTTTATTCCCATTCCGTGGGTACGTCAAGTATAATATCGCGCATTTAATCCTACTAGGATTAAAGTCAAGTCCAGCCTTACGGCAGGTTGTCGCGCATGAAGATGTCGATGCGGATGCGCTCCTGCGCTTCCACCAGCGGCGCATTGTCGGCCTTGGCGATCAGCACGCGCACGGCAGAGCGCACCTCGTGCCCGGCATCCTGGTTGATGATCGCATCGATCGTGCCGCGGATCAGCGCCTTGCGCGAGCCTTCCGTCACCTCGTGGGCGATGAACACCACGTCCCCCGCCCGGCCTGACGATTCCAGCCCGGCCACGATGCCCTTGGTGCCGCCACCCACGTTGTAGATGCCGATCACATCTGGATGTTCCTTGAGGAGCTGGGCCGTGAGTTCGGCGCTCCGCTCCACGTCGTCGCGGCTTTCCCGCACCGGCAGGATCTGGAGCTGCGGGAATTCATGCGCCATCACCTGCTCGAAACCGAACTGGCGCTCGATATGGTCGCGGAGCGACAGTGAGCCGGCGAACAGGCCGATCTTGCCGGTCTGGCCGCGCAGGAAACGGCCCATGAGTCCTGCCGCGGTACGCCCCGCCGAGGAGTTGTCGATCCCTGCAAAGTGGGTGCGCTTCGAGCCCGGCACGTCCGAGACCAGCGTCACCACCGTCTTGCCGCGGGCGACCAGCGCATTGATCGCCTCGCGCACTGCTGGATGGTCCAGCGCCACGACGGCGACACCATCCACGTCGTCGCCCATTTCATCCAGCACCTGGGCCAGCAGCGGCCCATCGAACACGTCCACCTTGCGAACCATGATGGTGACGCGCTCGGCCGCCATGCGGCGGGCGGCATCCTCGACTTCAGTGGCAATCGACTGCATGAACTCGCCCGCCGTGGTGGGCAGGATGAACCACAGGCGGTAATCCTTGCCGCGGGCCAGCCGCGCGGCAATGCGGTCCGGCTGGTAGTTCAGTTCCCGGATGGCGGTTTCGACCTTCTCCACCGTGAGCGCCTTCACCCCCGGCCTGCGGTTCAGCACCCGGTCGATGGTGGCAACGCTCACCCCTGCCCGCCGTGCCACATCCTGAATGGTGATCTTGCTCATGAAATTGCTCTCTTTGGCCTGTTCAAGCTGAGGTCGTGGTGCTTGTCAAACGTCAGCCGTTGCGGCAATGCCATCAGGATCATGGCTCATCCCCTCAAGCTGGCCGCCGACATCGGCGGCACCTTCACCGACATTGTCCTGGAACAGGGTCCCAAGCGCTGGAGCGGCAAGCTTCTGACCACCACCGCGGCCCCCGAAGTGGCGGTTCTGGAGGGCGCACTCGGCCTTCTCGCGGAGGCAGGTTTCGCGGCCAAGGACGTAGATGTGTTCATCCACGGCACCACGCTGGCCACCAATGCCCTGATCGAGCGCAAGGGCGCAGCCACCGCCTTCATCACCACCGAAGGCTTCCGCGACGTCATCGAACAGGGTTACGAGAAGCGCTTCGACCACTACGACCTGATGATCGACCGGGCGGAGCCGCTGGTGCCGCGCCACCTGCGCCTCACCGTGCGCGAGCGCCTTGCGGTGACGGGCGAGGAACTGATCCCGCTGGACGAGACTGCCGTGCAGGGCATCGCCGACACAATCCGTGCGGAAGGCGTGGGTGCCGTCGCCATCGGCTTCCTCCACGCCTATGCCCACCCGGCGCACGAGCAGCGCCTGCGCGATCTCCTTCGCCCGCTGCTGCCCAAGGACGTGACCATCTGCATCTCGAGCGAAGTGGCGCCCGAGATCCGCGAATACGAACGCTTCTCCACCACCGTGGCCAATGCCTATGTGCGGCCGCTGATGGCGGGCTATCTGCACCGCCTGCAGGACGGCCTCGCCAGGGCGGGGCTTTCGGCGCCGCTCTACCTGATGATGTCGGGCGGCGGACTCACCACGCTCGAGACCGCGGCGCGCTTCCCGATCCGCCTTGTGGAGTCGGGGCCTGCGGGTGGCGCCATTCTGGCAAGCCGCATCGCCCACCAGTGCAAGCTGCCGGAGGTCGTCTCCTTCGACATGGGCGGCACCACGGCGAAGATCTGCCTTCTCAGCAGCGGCGAACCCGAACGCGCCCACCGCTTCGAGATCGCCCGCGCCTATCGCGACATGAAGGGCTCCGGCATTCCCGTCCGCATTCCGGTGATCGAGATGGTGGAGATCGGTGCGGGCGGCGGCTCCATCGCCCGCGTCGACAAGCTGGGCCGCCTCACCGTGGGGCCGGACAGTGCGGGTTCGACGCCGGGCCCTGCCGCCTATGGCCGGGGCGGCACCAAGCCCACCGTGACCGATGCCAACATCGCACTCGGGAGGATCGATCCGCAGTTCTTTGCAGGCGGCAAGATCGCGCTCGATGAGAAGGCAAGTGCCGCTGCCCTTGCGAACGACATCGGCAAGCCGCTGTCGCTCGCCGACTACTGGCCCGCCGCCGGCGTGGCCGAGATCGTCGAGGAGAACATGGCGAACGCCGCCCGCGTGCACGCCATCGAACGCGGCAAGGACATTGCCTCTGCCACCATGATCGCCTTCGGTGGTGCGGCACCGCTGCACGCCTGCCGCCTTGCCGAGAAGGTGGGGATCAATCACATCATCGTGCCGATGGGTGCGGGCGTGGGATCCGCCATCGGCTTCCTGCAGGCGCCCATCGCCTATGAGATCACCCGCAGCGCCATCATCAGCCTCGATGCCTTCGATGCGAAGCGGGTGAACGCCCTTCTCAAGAGCATGATCGACGACGCCACCGCAGTGGTGAAGCCGGCAATCGGCGGGGCCAAGCCCACGGTGCGGATCGTCGCCGACGGCCGCTATGTGGGCCAGGGCCACGAAATCCAGATCAGCATCCCCGTGCGCACGCTGGCCGATGCCGACGGCACCAGGCTGAAGGCGGCGTTCGAGGCGGCCTACGGCACCGTCTATGGCCTCACCATTCCGGGCCAGCAGGCGGAGATCACCACCTGGTCGGTCACCGTCTCGTCCAGCGTGAAACCGCCTGCCCCTGCCCGCAAGGCACCGCGCAAGGCCGCGAGCAAGGCGAAGCACGTGCGCAAGGTCTTCGACTCGAAGGCGGGCAAGCTGCTGCCCACGCCCGTGTACTGGCGCTTCGATCTTGCTGCGGGTGCCACCCTCAAGGGCCCGGCGATCATCGCCGAGCATGAAACCTCAACGCTGGTGGCGAGCGGCTTCACCGCCCGCATCGACACCGCCGGATACATCCACCTGGAGCGCAACGCATGAGCAAGGCCGCCCTCGACGCCATCCGCACCCAGGTGATGTGGAACCGCCTCATCGCCGTGGTCGAAGAGCAGGCCCAGAGCCTTCTCCGCACCGCCTTCGGCACCATCACCCGCGAGGCGGGCGACCTCTCCGCCGGCGTCTATGACGTGGAAGGCCGGATGATCGCCCAAGCCATGACCGGCACGCCCGGTCACGTGAACACCATGGCGACGGCGGTGGCGCATTTCTTCGCCAAGTATCCGCCGAAGACGATGAAGCCCGGCGACGTCTACATCACCAATGATCCGTGGCTCGGCACCGGGCACCTGTTCGACTACGTGATGGTCACACCCGTCTTCCTCAAGGGCAAGCTTGTCGCCTTCTTCGCCTCCACCTGCCACGTGATCGACGTGGGCGGCGTGGGCATGACCGCCAACGGCAACTCCTCCTTCGAGGAGGGCACGCTGGTGCCGCACCTGCCGATCCGCAAGCAGGGCAGGATCAACGACGAACTGCTCGATGTGATCCTCGCCAATTCGCGGAGCCCCATCGAGGTAAAGGGCGACATCCTCTCGCTCATCTCGGCCAATGACACGGGTGCCCGCCGCCTCATCGGCATGATGGAGGAGTTCGGCCTCACCTCGCTCGACAAGCTGGCGAAGCACATTCTCACCCAGTCGGAGCGCGGGGCGCGCGAGGCGATCAAGGCGCTGCCCGAGGGCGAATGGCGCTACGAGATGCCGCTCGACGGCTATGAGCGTCCGCTGCTGCTCAAGTGCAAGCTGACGATCCGCGGCGGCAAGGTGGTGATCGACTTCACCGGCTCGTCGCCTGCCTCGCTGCACGGCATCAATTCCCCCCGCACCTATACGCTCGCCTATTCTGTGTTCGGGCTGAAGGCAGTGATTGCGCCGCACGTGCCCAACAACATCGGCTCGCTCTCGGTCTTCGACATGATCACCGAGCCCGGCACGGTGATCGATCCCATCCGCCCCTCGCCCGTCACCGCGCGGCACGTGGTGGGGCAGATGCTGGCCGACTGCGTGTTCGGCTGCCTGGCGCAGGCCCTGCCCGGCCGGGTGCAGGCGGAGAGCGCGGGGCCGATCTGGATCCTCTCGCTTTATTCCGCCCACGGACGGGTTTCTGTCGAGGAGACGCGGGATGCCACACCCTTCAGCGTGATCTCGATCGGGCTTGGCGGCATGGGCGCGCGCCCCGGCAAGGACGGGCTTTCGACCATGGCCTTCCCGTCTGGCGTGGGCGCCATTCCGGTGGAGATCACCGAGGGCCAGTGCCCGCTGTGGTTCCGCGAGAAGCAGTATCTGCCGGGCTCGGGCGGGGCTGGCGAATTCCGCGGCGGCCTTGGCCAACGCATCGTGATTGCCAATCGCGAAGCCGCACCCTTCACCATTTCCGCCGCAACCTTCGACCGCATCCACAATCCGGCGGCAGGCCGCGAGGGCGGCGAGCCCGGACGGCTGGGGGCCGCCCGCCTCGCCTCCGGCAAGGCGCTGCCCGACAAGGGCCTGCACATCGTGCCGAAGGGTGATGCGCTGGTGGTTGAACTGCCGGGCGGCGGCGGCTTCGGCGATCCCGCGCGGCGCGATGCCGCCCGCGTGGCGGACGACAAGCGCGCCGGACTGATCTGACTCACCGGCCCCGCAGATTGTGCAGGCGCAGGTCTTCGAGCGACGCTTCGGCATTCGCGCTGAGCGGCAGCCTGCGGGCCCAGCGCAGGTCATCGCGGGTGAGGCCCATGTCACGCAGCATGTGATCATCCATGCGTTCGAGCAGGCGGATGCCGCGGCGGGCGCGCCAGTTCCGCCACAGGCGCGGCAGCAGGGCGTGGGCGGGATGAAGGCCGGCCGAGATGGCCTGTGTTTCGATGTAGTTGCGCATGTCGGTGTCTCCGGTTCGCACTGAACCCCCTTTAGAGCCGCCCATATGGTGCGCCCACCCGAAAGCCGACAGTGCAGATTGTGGAGCGCGGCTGATACAGATTGTGGAGCTGCGGTGCCATCACACGCGCCCCCTGCTCGAGGAACAAGCTGCTTTGCAGATTATATCATTTCTGATATAACGTCCTCGGAATGAAACGTCTGGCATTCCTTGGGCGGTCGCATTCAGACCTGTCCAGTTTTCCTGAAAGCCCGCGCCGAAAGGCGGGGTACCAGCTCAGTCTGGTTCAGGCGGGACTGGAACCCGACGACTGGAAGCCGATGCCGAGTATCGGCCTGGGCGTCCGGGAAATCCGCATCAGGGACCAAGCCGGGGCATTCCGCGTTGTCTACGTTGCGACCTTTGAAGATGCGATCTACGTGCTGCATGCCTTTCATAAGAAGTCCCACCAGACAGCGGCGTTGCATATCGAATTAGCCAGAGTCCGTTACAGGCAACTGGCCGGGAGACCAGGAACATGAAGGTCAGCTACTTCGACACCGTCTGGGATGCGATTGAGCCGTCCAAGAGCGATGCCGCGAACATGCGGGCGCGGGCCGACCTGATGATTGCCATTCACAAGACCGTGCTGCGCTGGAACACAACGCAGGCGACTGCGGCGCGACGCCTTGGCCTCACGCAGCCGCGGCTGAATGATCTGCTGAAGGGCCGCATCGGCAAATTCAGTCTGGATGCATTGGTGAACCATGCCACCCGCGCCGGGCTTGAGGTGAAGGTGCGGGTGGGCAAGAAGGCGGCTTGAGGGATTGATAACACCCTCACCCGGCGCATGCGCGCCACCCTCTCCCGCAAGCGGGCGAGGGCCAATGTTCTCTCGCCTTCTCCCGCTGGCGGGAGAAGGTGCCCGAAGGGCGGATGAGGGTGGTACCAAAGCTGGGTGCCCGCCTGCGCGGGCATGACGGGTGTGGGGTGTGTGTCACTCCCGCATGCTTCGAGGCTTTGCTGCGCAAAGCACCTCAGCATGAGGAGTGAACTCACATCTCCGGCGTTTTGACGCCCTTGATCGCGCACGCCGCGCGCACCGTGTTGTAGAGCAGGCAGGCGATGGTCATGGGGCCCACGCCGCCGGGCACCGGGGTGATGGAGCCCGCCACCTTTTCGCAGCTCGCAAAGTCGCAATCGCCCACCAGCTTGCCCTTGCCGTCGCGCTCGATGCGGTTGATGCCGACGTCGATCACGCAGGCGCCGGGCTTGATCCAGTCGCCCTTCACCATCTCGGGCCGGCCCACGGCGGCGATGACGAGATCGGCCTGGCGGACGATGCCCGGCAGGTCCCTCGACTTCGAATGCGCCACCGTAACGGTGCAGTTCTCGGCCAGCAGCAGCTGCGCCACCGGCTTGCCCACAATGTTGGAGCGGCCGATCACCACCGCGTTCAGCCCGTCGAGCTTGCCCAATGCATGCTTCGCCAGCATCACGCAGCCCGTGGGCGTGCAGGCCACCAGCGCATCCTGCCCGGTCGAAAGGCGGCCCACGTTCACCACGTGGAAGCCGTCCACGTCCTTCTCGGGCGCGATGGCATTCAGCACCTTGGCGCTGTCGATGTGCTTGGGCACCGGCATCTGCACGAGAATGCCGTGCACGGCGGGATCCTTGTTCAGCTTCTCCACCAGCGCGAGGAGATGAGCCTCGGAGGTTTCGGCAGGGAGCTTGTGCTCCCACGAGTTCATGCCGACCTCGACCGTCTGCTTCGCCTTGTTGGCGACGTAGACCTTGGAGGCCGGGTCCTCACCCACCAGGACGACCGCAAGGCCGGGGGTGAGGCCGTGATCCGTCTTCAGGGAGGCGACCGCCGCCGCGATCCGGGCGCGCAGGCCCTCGGCATAGGCTTTTCCATCGATGAGTTTGGCCATGGTCGGACTCGCTGGTTGCGCATGCTTCGAGGCATTGCTGCGCAATGCACCTCAGCATGAGGAGAAACAAAAATGTCCCTCACCCTGAGGCGCTGCGCAGCAGCCTCGAAGGGCGAGGGACACCCGATCAGAACAGGCCTTCAATCTGGCCCTTGGCATCGAGGCCGATCACTTCCGCCGACGGCACCTTGGGCAGGCCCGGCATGGTCATGATCTCACCGCAGATGACGACGATGAATTCCGCACCCGCCGAGAGGCGCACCTCGCGGATGGGCACCACGTGGTTGATGGGCGCGCCCTTGAGGTTGGGATCGGTGGTGAAGGAATACTGCGTCTTGGCCATGCAGATGGGGAACTTGCCGTAGCCCTGCGCTTCCCAGCCCTTGAGCTGGTCGCGGATCGCCTTGTCGGCGACGATGTCGTCGGCGCGGTAGATCTCGCGGGCGATGGTTTTGACCTTGTCCCACAGCGTGAGGCTGTCGTCGTAGATCGGCTTGAACTGCGCCACACCCTTTTCGGCGAGTGCGGCCACGTGGGTGGCGAGTTCCTTCGTGCCCTTCGAGCCTTCGGCCCAGTGGGTGCACTTGAAGGCTTCCACGCCGTGGGTCTTGCAGAAGTCCTTGATCACCTGCACCTCGGCATCGGTGTCGGTGATGAAGTGGTTGACGGCCACCGCAATCGGCACGCCGAACTTCTTCACGTTCTCGATGTGGCGGCCGAGGTTGGCGCAGCCCTTCTTGAGGGCCTCGACGTTTTCCTTCTTGAGGTCTTCCTTGGCCACGCCACCATGCATCTTGAGGGCGCGGATCGTGGCCACGATCACCGTGGCGGAAGGCACGAGGCCGGCCTTGCGGCACTTGATGTCGAAGAACTTCTCGGCGCCGAGGTCAGCGCCGAAGCCCGCTTCCGTCACCACGAAGTCGGCGAGCTTGAGCGCGGCCTTGGTGGCCATCACCGAGTTGCAGCCGTGGGCGATGTTGGCGAAGGGGCCGCCGTGCACGAAGGCGGGGTTGTTCTCCAGCGTCTGCACCAGGTTGGGCTGAAGGGCATCCTTGAGCAGCACCACCATGGCGCCGGCGGCCTTCAGGTCGCGGGCATAGACGGGGCTCTTGTCCTTCTTGTAGGCGACAACGATCTGGCCGATGCGGCGCTCGAGGTCGGCAATCGAGGTGGAGAGGCAGAGGATGGCCATGATCTCGGAGGCGACGGTGATGTCGAAGCCGGCCTCGCGGGGATAGCCGTTGGCGACGCCACCCAGCGAGCAGACCACTTCGCGGAGCGCGCGGTCGTTCATGTCCATGACCCGGCGCCAGGCGACGCGGCGGGTGTCGATGCCGAGTTCGTTGCCCCAGTAGATGTGGTTGTCGATCATCGCCGAGAGCAGGTTGTGGGCAGACGTGATGGCGTGGAAGTCACCGGTGAAGTGGAGGTTGATGTCCTCCATCGGCACGATCTGGGCATAGCCGCCGCCCGCAGCACCACCCTTCATGCCGAAGCACGGGCCAAGCGAGGGTTCGCGCAGCGCCACCATGGCCTTCTTGCCGATGGCGTTGAGGCCGTCACCCAGGCCCACCGTGGTGGTGGTCTTGCCTTCGCCCGCGGGGGTGGGGTTGATGGCGGTGACGAGGATGAGCTTGCCGTCCTTCTTGGAGGTCAGGCTGTCGATGTAGGAGAGCGCCACCTTGGCCTTGGTGTGGCCGTAGGGCACGAGGTCCTGGTGCGGGATGCCGAGCTTCTGGCCAATCTCCATGATGGGTTTCATCTTGGCGTCGCGGGCGATTTCGATATCGGAACGAACGGTCATCCTGGGCTTTCCTCTGGGTTAATTTAGTTTCTTCATAAGAAAATACACAATCCAGCCCCGGGGGTCCAGTGCGGGATCGAAAATTCCGCAGTCTTGTTAGACGAGCCCGCCCCTTAGCGCAGATGCGTTTTCGCCTCAGCACAAATCGGGAGCGACATGAGGTCAAAAAGCGACTTCCTCTCAAATCCGCGCATGAAGGGCGTGTGTGCGAATGATGACGCCATGATCATTTCCCTCCCCCTTGCGGGGAGGGATCAAGGGTGGGGGTTGCGCTGACGGTTGTCATGATGACGTGCAATGCGGGTGAGATCATCCGACCCCCACCCCGGCCCTCCCCGCAAGGGGGAGGGTGAAGGAGAGAACGGGCGATGAAGGATCATTGCGGCGCGGCGCGCAATCGCCTAACTCCGCACGCCTCATGACGGCCTCCCCCTCCACCATCGGCATCGACTTCGGCACCACCAACACCGTGCTCGCCGTGGCACACGACAGGATGACAGCAGGCGTGCTGCCCTTCCGCTTCGACAACAGCGCGCGCGACATGGTGCGGACGGCACTGGCCTTCCGCCGCTCCGGCCGCCACGACCCGGTGAGCGAGGCGGGCCCCTGGGCCATCGACATGTTCCTCGAAGCGCCGGAGGACACCCGCTTCCTCCAGTCGTTCAAGTCCTTCGCGGCAAGCCATGCCTTCACCGACACGGCCGTCTTCGCGCGCCGCTTCAACTTCGCGCAGTTGCTGGAGGTGTTCCTGAAGCGGCTGGGCGAGCATGCGGGCGTCACCTATCCGAAGCGGCTGGTGATCGGCCGTCCCGTGACTTTTGCCGGCGCCGTGCCCGACGAGGCGCTGGCGCATGCGCGCTATCAGGCGGCCTTTGCGGCCCTCGGCTTCGAGGAGGTGCATTTCGTGCTTGAACCCGTGGCGGCGGCCTTCTTCTTTGCGCAGCGGCTTTCCGCACCCGCCACCGTGCTCGTCGGCGATTTCGGCGGCGGGACCTCCGACTTCTCGATCATGCGCTTCGTGCCGGGCGAGACGGCGGAGGCGCTGGCCCATGCAGGTGTTGGCCTTGCGGGCGACAGCTTCGATTACCGCATCATCGACAACGTGGTCTCGCCTGCGCTGGGCAAGAACGCCACCTACGAAAGCTGGGGCAAGGAGCTGCCGATCCCGCTCCACTACTTCACCAGCTTCTCGCGCTGGAACGAACTCTCGATGATGAACCGCCCGCCCGTCATCAAGGCGCTGCGGGAGTTCGCCGACGCGAGCAAGGATCACAAGAAGCTGGAGGCCTTCATCGCCCTCATTGAAAGCGGCGCGGTGTACGGACTCTATCAGGCGATTGCAGGGGCCAAGGCGGCCCTCTCGACGGCGGAGAAAGCCTCGTTCTCCTTCGCGGTCGAGGGTGTCTCGATCGCGCGGACGATCACGCGCACGGATTTCGAGAGCTGGATTGCGGAAGACCTGGCGCGGCTCGACGAGGCGATCGGCACGGTGCTGGCGCGGGCCAATCTTGCGGCTGACGGCATCGACCGGGTGTTCCTCACGGGCGGCACATCGCATGTGCCGGCGGTGCGCGCGCTGTTCGAGCGGCGCTTCGGGGCACAGCGGGCGGAGACGGGCGAAGAACTGATCTCGATTGCCAAGGGTCTCGCGCTGATCGGGGCGCGTGATGATGCGCGCCGCTGGGCCGTCACAGCGGCGACGTGAGCCACTTGAGCTTGTCGGTGGTCTCCGGTCGGAAATAGGCGATCATCCGGCCCTGCCCTGAGGCGTGCGCGCCCTCGCCCCACGGTGCCACGCCATGGAGCGCGAAGCGATGCACGAGCGTGGCTTCTCCCGGTGCGGCCGGAAGCACGATCCGCTCGCAAGTGTCGAACACTTGTTTCCGCGTCTGCTGATAGAGATCGGTGAAATCGATCTCACCCCAGCGCTCCGGTGCGAGCGATTGCAGCGCCGCGGTGAAGACCGTCTGCATGATCACGTGCGAGCCCTTCCAAACCACCAGCGGTGCGGCACCGGCGCTCGCCTCGGTGAGCGGCAGACCGAGGATGAAGTCGTGGTACTCGCGGAGATAACGCCGCCGCTCCGGCCCTTCGCCGTGGAGGCCGTCCACATGGGCCGCATCGCGCTGGCGGCGGAAGCGGTGCTGCGCCTCGCTCTCGCTCTCATCCCGCTGCGGGTAGCCGGGGAAACACGCGGACACCTGCGCCTGATGCCACGGCCCGCGAAAGCCCAAGGCATCGCGCAAGAAATCGATCGCTTCGCCTGCGAGCGGCGGACCGCCGGGTACAGCGCCATCGGGCAGATTGGGTAATGCATCGACACCGACGAACCATGTCCGCCCGTGCCGCCACCAGTGGGCATGGCGGGGATCCTCCATCGCCGCAGCACCCGCCACCGCCGCCGCTTCCGCCCAGCGCTTCAGCGCGGACGAAAACGGAAAGCGCAGGAAGCCATCCCGCTCGAAGCGGGTTGCCCGGCTGCTCATGTCTGCCGCGCTTATTTGCAAGTGAATGCTCCAAACGAGAGACTCACGGAATCACTCCATGCCGGGGGCAACATGAGCCATGTGATCCGCGTCGTTGCGTACGGTGTCCTCATCTGGATGTTGAATTTCAGCGCGTCCATGATCTTTGCCGGCAGTGACGGGTTCGTGCACGGGGACTATACACAGTTCCGTGCCGTGATGTTCATGACCAATACGCTCTCGGCCGCTTGTCTCCTCGCGCTGCATTTCCGCCACGTCAAGCGCAGCTTTCTGCGCGAGGGCATCCTGGTGGGTACGGTCTGGCTGGAGATCAACCTCTCCCTCGACTTCCTTGTGGTGGTGCCGCGCTCCGGACTCGGCATCATCGATTACCTGCCACAGATCGGCATCGACTACATCGGCATTCCCGTGCTTGCGATCCTGGTGGGCTTCGTGATGACCAGCCGCAACCCCAGCAGGAACCAAAGTTCGGCGAAGCGAAGCCGCACCACGCCGGGTCGCCTTGCGCAAGTGAAGCGGGCACTTCGCCGCCTGACTGTGTCGCGCAAGAGCGGCAAGCGCAAGGCACCTTCGCCACAACCCTTTGAGCAGCGCGAGAGCGCGTCGAATGTGGTGCCGTTCCCGCTACCGGGCTGGCGGACGGTACAGCCCGCGAATCAACAACGCACGGAACCACCCCAGCCGGTACCGTCATCTGTTTGGCGGGAGATTGAAAGGCCGGCACCTACGGCCCGTCACGTGCCGCCTCCGCCCGAGCTCGCCTTCGAGCCCCTGCTCCGCCAGCCGTACCGCTCCCTCCGCTGAAGCGCTCTTGGCGGCGCTCAGACGGCGCGGCGGCGGCGGCGATAGCTGATGATGCTGAGCGGCAGGGTGAGGATGTAGAGCCCCGACATCAGAGAGAGCGTGATCCACGGCCAGCCGAAGACACCAAAGGAGAAGAGCGCGGCGAGGAGAATGGTGGGCAGGAAGAAGACGTGGAGCGCCTTGCGGCTCACCGACTTGGCCGAGAAGGTGGGCACGTTCGAGACCATGAGCAGCGCCACAGCCGGGACGATCACCGCTGCGAGCGTCACGGCGCTCTCCGTGGTCACCAGTTCCGAATAACCGAGGAAGATCGGCGAGAGCGACAGGCAGGCACCCGCCGGGGTGGGCACGCCGGTGAAATAGTTGGCGTGCCAGCTCGGCCGGTCCGGATCGGTGGAGGCGACGTTGAAGCGCGCAAGGCGAAGCGCACTGGCGCTGAGGAAGCAAAGGCAGGCGAACCAGCCGACGACCGGCACATCGCCCAGGCCCCACGTGTAGAGCAGGAAGGCGGGCGCGGCACCGAAGCTCACCACGTCAGCGAGCGAATCGAGTTCCGACCCGAAGGCGGAGGCCGAATTGGTGGCGCGCGCCACGCGGCCGTCGCAGCCGTCGAGGAGGGCCGCAATCAGGATGCAGGCCACGGCGGCGACGAAGCGGTCGGCCGCGGCATAGGTGATGGAGGTGAGGCCAAAGCACAGCGCCATGACGGTGATGCCGTTGGGCAGCACGTGGCGGTAGGGCGAGGCGGAAACGCGGGCGGCGGTTTTCTGGGCACGGCTGGGCATGGTCTTATCCCTGCTGCATCGTGTTGTCGGTGCCGGCGAGGCCTCCGGCCGGCGGTCCGACGAGATTGGGTTCGAGATAGGTCTTCACGAGATCGATGGGGTTCCACACGACGCCATCCGAGAACAGGCCGAAGACATCGCCCGTGGTGAAGGCAGGCGCTTCGGTGGTGCCGTGGAAGAGCGACGAGGAATAGGCCGAGAGCACGTCGCGGTCGCCATAGCCCATGAGCAGCAGCAGCGTCGCCGGGATCTGGAAGTGGCTGGCGCGGCCGCGGCTCAATTCCGCACCCTGGGCGAACTGGTGCGCGAGCGTTGCATCGGTGGTGATGGCGTAGAGCGGCACGAGGGCGGTGCGCGAGTCCACATCCTCCACCTGGCAATGGGTGAGCTTGCCGGGCTCCAGCACCTGGCCGTGGTCAGAGGTGTAGACCACGGTCGTGTCGGGCGGCAGGCCGTTCTTCAGGAACTCCGTGAAGAAGTGGTCGACCGACCACGCCACGGCATTGCGATAGGAGGCCTGCTTGGCCTGGGCCGTTTCGCCCACCTTGGATTCGAGCGGGCCATACTGGGCCGCACTTGCCGGATAGGCGCTGTCATAGGGGAAGTGGGCGCCATACTTGTTGGCATAGATGAAGGTGGGCTGCGGGTTCTTCATCTCTTCCGCGATGATGCGGGCAAGCTCGAGGTCTTCCTGGCCGTGGGCCACGCCGCGGATGGCGTGGAAGCTGTCGATGTCCTCGCGCTCCGCCATGGTCATGAAGTTCTGCAGCAGGTTGCCGTCGGTGATGTTGTCGGCCTGCGCGTCGATGAAGACGGTGCGGAAGCCAGCCTTCTTGGCGAAGGCGAAGACGGAGGGATTGCGGCTGACGCTGCCCGAGACATCCTGGCGGCGGGCGAGATAGCGGAGCAGCACGTTGGAGTAGTTGCTGCAGTTGCCACCCGAGGCCGCCGGGCCGAAGTCGATGAAGTTGCTCTTCAGCGCCGGCATGTGCGGGGTGAAGGGGTTGCCCGGCGTGAAGTCGATGTAGTCGCCGCGGATGCTTTCATCGACCAGCATGACGATGTTCTTGCTGAGGGGGTGACTTGCCGTCCATGCCACGGTTTCGCGTTCGGGCACCGCACCATTGGCGATCTTCACGCCGGCAAGGGCGCTGAGCGCCACCGGGGTGAACTGGTTGGGAAGGGCGCGGCTCGAGGCGGGGCCCTTCATTTCGACCACACCGGCCACGAGCGCGAAGGGCAGCACCGGCAGCAGCGCCATGGCGAGGGTGGCCGGCTTCCAGCGGGAAAGACCCTTGAGGCCGGGCAGTAGATTGGCGGCCACGAAGAAGGCAAACGCCAGCGCGCCCGCGGTGATGGCCGTGCCATATTGCGCAGTGGCGCGGCCCGCTTCATGGCGGGCGTTCCAAAGTGAGACAATGTCGAGGATCTGAAGCTGCGAGCCGCTGGCGAGGAAGTAACCAAGTCCGAAGGCCGTGCCGAGGCCGAGGACGGCGCCCCAGAAGCCACGCACCGCCCAGGAGGGGTGGAAAGTCGCCGCGAGCAGCGCCGCGACGGCCATGCCCCAGATCGCAAAGAAGATCACAAGTGTCGGATATTGCGCGCGTTCCAGCATCATGGCGACCCGGCCCACGAACCCGTCGTTGCTGATCCAGAGGAGCTGGGCGATGACCGCCAGCTTGATGGCAATGGTTGCCAGGAACCAGGCAGAGGAGCCGGTGTTGGGGAGGAGTTTCGTCATGGGGACCGCCGTTTCTCAGTACCGTTTCGCGGTTCTCCTCTGCAAAATGCTTGCCATCCGCCTGAGCCTGCTCCCGAAATTGACCTCTGGCACGGTGCTGATTATCGTTAATGGCGTTTCGGCGCGGGGGCATCGAGAGTGAGAGAATGACAGGCCTGCAGTACGACAAGGCTGCCACGGAACAACTGGAAGCGATTTACAAGACCCCCGACGTTGCGGGCCAACGCGCCCGGACTATCGCGCTTCTCGCCCCCGAACCGGGCGAAGCCATCCTCGACATCGGCAGCGGCCCGGGCTTCCTGTGCACGGAGATCGCCGAGAAGGTGGGGGCCACCGGCAAGGTGCGCGGCATCGACATCTCGCCCGTGATGGTGCGGCGCTCCACCGAGCGGAACCCGGAACGCTGGATCAGCTTCGCGGTGGGTGACGCCACCAAGCTTGAGGAAGCGGACGCCAGCTACGACGCCGTGGTGAGCATTCAGGTGGCAGAATACGTGCCCGACATCGCGAAGTTCTGCCGCGAGGCCCTGCGGGTGCTGAAGCCCGGCGGGCGCGCACTGATCATGGCGACCGACTGGGATGCCATCGCCTGGTACTCCCGCGACCCCGGCCGCATGCAGCGTGTCATGTCCGCCTTCGCGCCGCACTGCGCCGATAGCGCGTTGCCGCGCACGCTGGGCAAGCGCCTGAAAGAGACGGGCTTCACCGTGGGGCGGGTGACGCCCTACCCCATTTTCAATACGGCATGGAACGACGACAGCTACAGCTGCCGCGTGATCAACTTCATCGCCAGCTATGTGCGGCGGCAGAAGACTGTGCCTGAGGCCGAGCTGGACGCGTGGGCGGCGGAACAGGTTGAGCTGGGCAAGAGCGGTGACTACTACTTCCTCTCGACGCGGGTGTTCTTCGAGGCTGTGAAGCCGCAATGACCTTTACGATCACGCAGGCCGCATCGGCGGAGGATTTCGAAAGCTTCGGTGCGCTGATCGGCGACTACGTGAACTGGTGCCGAGCCCGCTACAGCGATGACCCGTGGTTCGTGGACCAGACCATGGGCCACCAGTCACTCGATACCGAACTCCAGGACCTGGCCAAGAAATACACCCCGCCCGCGGGGCGCGCCTTCATCGCCCGCGAAGACGGACGCCCGTGCGGCTGTGCCGCCTATCGCTGGCGGGGTGAGGGCATTGTCGAGATGAAGCGGCTGTTCGTGCCGCCCGCCTTCAAGGGCAAGGGCTATGGCCGCAGGATCTGCGACGCGCTCATCGCTTCGGCCCGCGCCGACGGCTGCACGACGATGCTGCTCGACACGGCAAACCTGATGCGGGAAGCGATTGCGCTTTATGAGTCCGTGGGCTTCCGCCGCTGCGCGCCCTACAACGACTATCCGCCGGAGCTGATGCGCTACCTGATCTTCATGGAATTGCCGCTGCGGGCAGGCTGACGCGTCTCAGCCGACGAAGGCGCGTTCCACCACATAGGTGGCGGGCTCGCTGTTCGAGCCTTCCTTGAAGCCCAGCGCATCGACGATGCGGCGGATGTCCTTCATGAATTCCATGGAGCCGCAGATCATGATGCGGTCGGTCTCGGGATCGAGCGGCGAGATCTTCATCGCCTCGTAGAAGGCGCCCGACTCGATCAGCTCGGTAATGCGGCCCATGTGCTGCGTCTCCTCGCGCGTGGTCGAGGGGAAGTAATGGAGATGGCCCTGTGCGACCTCGCCCACCAGCGGATCGTTCAGCGTGTTGTGCACGGTGTCGGCGGAGTACTTCAGTTCATCGCGCTGGCGGCAGGTGTGGGTGACATAGACCTGCTCGAACTTCTCGTAGGTCTCGGGATCGCGGATGAGCGAGGCGAAGGGCGCGAAGCCCGTTCCGGTGGAGAAGCAGAACAGGCGCTTGCCCTGGATCAGCGCGTCATTGACGAGCGTACCGGTGGCCTTGGGCTTCATGATGATGGTGTCACCCACCTTGATCTTCTGCAGGTGTTCGGTGAGGGGTCCGTTCGGCACCTTGATGGAGAAGAACTCCAGTTCCTCGTCCCACGAGGGGGAGGCGATGGAATAGGCGCGCAGCACCGGGCGTTCGCTGTTGGGAAGGCCAATCATGACGAACTCGCCCGAGCGGAAGCGCAGCGACTGCGGCCGCGTGATGCGGAAGCGGAAGAGGCGGTCGGTATAGTGCTGGACTTCGGTTACCTTCTCGGCAAAGGCACCCTTCGGCATGAAGGGGTTGGCCGGGGCGGCATCGGAAGCAAGGGCGGCGTCGGTCATGGCTGTCTCGAAATCGGCATGGAAAGGCGGGCAGTCGGGCTTACGGCGGACTGTCCGTTCTTTATAAAGAACGGTCCGTATAGGGGATCAGGTAGCAAGCCGCAAGCCCCCGCGCCATGACCCACGTCAACGCAGGGTTGGGGGTCTGTTGCCGTTTGTTGCGGCCCCTCACCCCCGCGTTGCGGACCCTCTCCCCGGAGGGGAGAGGGCGATTGTGTTCGCCTTCTCCCGTTGGCGGGAGAAGGTGCCCGGCAGGGCGGATGAGGGTGGGCGCGCGACCCGCCATTGCGGGCCGCAGCTCCTCTGCCCATATTCCCCGCATGGCGAATGGCTTCGAGACCTGGCTCCGCCCCGAAGCAAAGGGGCTCTATTGCGCCCCCGGCGATTTCTACATCGACCCGCTCGCCCCGGTGGAGCGGGCGGTGATCACCCACGGCCATTCCGACCACGCGCGCCCGGGCCACAACAAGGTGCTGGCCACAGCCGAGACACTCGCCATCATGCGCGCGCGCCTCGGCGAGGGCGCCGGCCGCACGCAGCAGCCGCTGGCGCTGGGCGAGCGCCTCACCATCAACGACGTGACGCTGTGGCTGGCGCCCGCCGGCCACGTGCTCGGCTCGGCCCAGGTTGTGCTGGAACACAAGGGCCGCCGCGCCGTGATCTCCGGCGACTACAAGCGCCGCGCCGATGCCACCTGCACGGGCTTCGAGGTGGTGCCCTGCGACCTCTTCGTCACCGAAGCGACCTTCGCGCTCCCCGTCTTCGTGCACGAGAGCGACGCCCACGAGATGGCGAAGCTGATGGCCTCGCTCGCTGCCTTCCCGGAACGCACCCACCAGATCGGCGCATACGGCCTCGGCAAGTGCCAGCGCCTCATCAGCATGATGCGGAGCGTGGGCTATGACCGCACCATCTGGCTCCACGGCGCGATGAAGCCGCTCTGCGATCTCTACGAACGCCACGGCGTGTCGCTGGGCGATCTTCGCCTGGTGAGCGAGGCTAATCACGATCTTGCAGGCGAGGTGGTGATCGCGCCGCCCTCCGCCATCGGCGACCGCTGGAGCCGGCGCTTTGCCGAGCCCCTGCCCGCCTTCGCGTCCGGCTGGATGCGTATCCGTGCCCGCGCCCGCCAGCGGGGCGTGGAACTGCCGCTGATCATCTCCGATCATGCGGACTGGCCGGAGCTGGTGCAGACGATCCGCGATGTGGGCGCGGGTGAAATCTGGATCACCCATGGCCGCGACGATGCCCTCACGCTGCAATGCCAGGCCATGGGCCTCACCGCAAAGGCGCTCGCCATGGTGGGCTTCAGCGAGGAGGATGGCGAATGAGGGACTTCGCCACGCTGCTCGACCGCCTCTCCTACACGCCGGCGCGAAACGGCAAGCTGGCGCTGATGGCGGACTATTTCCGCTGCACGCCGGATCCGGACCGGGGCTATGCGCTGGCGGCGTTGACCGACGGACTGCCTTTTTCGTTTCCGGTGCGGCAGACGGTGCTTGACCTTGCCGCCCAGCACATCGACCCCGAACTCTTCCGCCTCTCGCGCGATTATGTGGGCGATACCGCGGAAACGCTGTCGCTGATCTGGCCCGAACGCAATGCAGGCGAGCCGCCGGGCCTGGCGCAGGTGGTGGAAACCCTCGGCCTCATCGGCCGCAATGACCTTGGCGTCACGCTGGCGCGCTGGCTCGATACGCTCGACGTGAACGGGCGCTGGGCGCTGCTGAAACTGGTGACGGGCGGCATGCGCACTGGCGTATCGGCGCGCCTCGCCAAGACGGCGCTGTCGCTCGCCTTCGACAAGCCGATCGAGGAGATCGAGGAGGTGTGGCACGGGCTTGCCATGCCTTACACGCCGCTCTTCGCCTGGCTCACGGGGGTGGGCGAGCGGCCCGACGTGAAGAACATGCCGGTGTTCCGCCCGCTGATGCTGTCACACCCGCTGGAGGAGTCCGACCGCGCCGCGCTCGATCCTGCGGATTACCAGATCGAATGGAAATGGGACGGCATCCGCGTGCAGGTTTGCGCCCGGGGCGGCACGAGCCGGATCTATTCGCGCTCCGGTGATGATGTGAGCGCGGCATTCCCTGAGTTCGCCAACCTGCCCTTCAACGCCACGCTTGATGGCGAGCTGCTGGTGCTGCGGAACGGCGAGGTGGCGCCCTTCCAGGATCTGCAGCAGCGCCTCAACCGCAAGACCGTGACGAAGAAGATGCTCACGGACTATCCCGCCCATATCAGGCTTTATGACCTGCTCGAGCATGACGGCGAAGACATCCGTACACGGACGATGGCGGAGCGGCGCGCCGCACTGGAGCAGTGGTTCGCAACGGTGCGCCCGGCGCGGATGGACGTCTCCGAGATCGTGACCGTGCCGGATGCCGAGGCGCTCGCCCGCATCTGGGCGCAGACGCGGGCGGAGGGGATCGAAGGGTTGATGCTGAAGCGCCGCGATGCGGCTTATGTGTCGGGCCGCCCCAAGGGACTGTGGTGGAAGTGGAAGCGCGAGCCGCTCGCCGCCGATTGCGTGCTGATCTATGCCCAGCGCGGCTCGGGCAAGCGCTCGTCCTTCTATTCGGATTATACTTTCGCGGCCTGGGACGGCAGCAAGTCGCCGCCTGAGCTCGTGCCCGTGGGGAAAGCCTACTCCGGCTTCACCGACGAGGAACTGAAGCGCCTCGACGCCTTCGTTCGCCACAACACCGTAAGCCGCTTCGGCCCGGTGCGGCAGGTGGAGCCGAAGCTGGTGCTGGAGGTGGCGTTCGATGCGATCCAGCCGTCCACACGGCACAAGAGTGGCATCGCCATGCGTTTCCCGCGCATTTCGCGCATCCGCTGGGACAAACCCGCCGCCGAGGCCGATACGGTGCAAGGGCTGAAGGCGCTGATCGGCGGCGGGTGACGGGTCACGTACTGGAGTTCGACGTCACCCCCGCGAAGGCGGGGGCCCAGCTTTCTTGCATCACCCTGACTTGAATGGGGCGGTGTTTTGTGGCCCCCATTTCACTATCTCTCCATGCCCGGCCTTGAGCCGGGCATCCAGAACACCGGGTGGCGGAAAGTCTGGATGGCCGGGTCAAGCCCGGCCATGGAGAACCCACAGAATGACCGTCATTCCATGCGAGCGACGCAAGCGTCGCGAGACATGGAACCCAGCTTTGACAAACGAAGCTGGATTCCGGCTCGCGCGCGACATCTCGCTCCGCTCGATCAAGGCGCGCGTCCGGAATGACGGTGTTTTCGTTGGCAGATTAAATCTGTTCGTCACCCCCGCGAAGGCGGGGGCCCAGCTTTCTGCTGCCTTGACGCCAAAAGCCGGGCATACTTCTCAGCGTGATGGCGTCTCCATGATCGGGCAAGCCCGACCATGGAGAAGCTGTTGCATCTTATCCCTGGCACTCGGGGTGTTCGGCCTGGTCCTGGGCGCTGTCGCAGCCGCTGCCGCCGGGAACACGCTTCTTGCGGCGGGCCTCCTGCGCATAACCATCCTTCGCGGTGGAGACGGTGGCAGTATCGCTCACCGGCGCCACGGCAGCGAAGGACAGCGATATCCCGGCAATGACAAGTGCGAGTGCGGTCAAGATGGTCTTCATGGTTCTCTCCTCAGTGTGTTGCGCTGATCCCACAGCGTGAGAAGACTGTTGCAGGTGATGGCTGGCAGAAGACTGACCCACCCCGTCAGTATGCTGTCAGGAAAGCATGAAGGCGGCGCTGCGTTTCTTCACGCTTTCGACGATCGCCTGATAGACCGCAGTCACGCGCCGCGTGTCGTGCGTGTCGGGGTGAGTCATGAGCCAGTAGGTGCGGGAGAAGCGCATCTCCGGCAGTATGCGCACGAGGTCGGGATGGCGTGCCGCCGCGTAGTCGTGGAGGATGCCGATCCCCTCGCCCGCCAGAACCGCCTCCATCTGCGCGACAACGCTGCCGCATTCATAGTGCCGCGCCATGCGCCGGGCGAGATCGGCGGTGTAGTCGAGCGCCCGCGAATAGGCGATATCCTCCACGTAGGTGATAAAGAGCTTGCCGTCGAGATCATCCGTGGACTGAATGTTTCCGTGGCGCTTCAGGTAGCTCGTCGCGGCATAGACCGAGAGCGAGTAGTCGGTGAGTTTCTTGATGATGGCGCGGCCGAGCTTGGGCCGCTCGATGGTGACGATGATGTCGGCCTCGCGGCGGGAAAGCGAGAAGGAGCGCGGCAGCGGCACGAGCTGGATAGTGAGGGCGGGATGCTGGTTGGCAAGGCGCGCCAGTTCCGGCGCCAGATGGAAGGTGCCGAAGCCATCGGGCGCGCCCACGCGCACCGTGCCTGAGACCGTGTTGGACGTGGCGGGCAGTGCCGCATCGGCCTGCAGCAGTTCCGATTCCATGCGCTCGACCCGGGTGAGCAGGCTTTCGCCCGCGGGTGTCAGCACCGCGCCGGTGGTGCGGCGGTCAAAGAGGCGGGTGCCGAGCGATTCCTCCAGCGCATCCAGCCGCCGCGCCACGGTGGCGTGATTGAGATGCAGCGTCTTCGCGGCACTCAGGATCTGCCCGGCGCGGGCGATGGCAAGGAAGATGCGGAGGTTGTCCCAATCCATGATCAGCGCAAGACCATGACGCGGACGCCGGGCACATCGGCCCAGGCCCGGTCGGTGGTGACGGCCGTGGCATTGCGAGCTGCGGCGAGCGCAAGGCAGGCCCGGTCGCCCAGTGAAAGACCGCGGGCTTTTGTGAGCGGGCGCAGCGCCGCCGCACTGATGGCCTGTTCCAGATCGAAGTCCACGGTATCCGGACGAAACTCCGCGAGAATGGCGGCAACATCGTCCGTACCAATGCCGCGCTCATAGAGCTTGCTCACCGCCTCGGCATAGTTCACCGTGCTGACGACCGCATCGGAGAGCAGTGACTCGACCGCGTCGGCGCCTGGCTCCTTGAACAGGAGACAGAGAATGGCCGACGCATCGAGGACGTAGGTCTCACTCATTCCCGGAGTCCCGGCGGCGGTCGGCCACCAGCTCGTCGGAGAGAAGCGCTTCACCTGCCCGCGGGCCGTATTTCTGCAGCCGCTCCTGGATGCGGCGAATGCCTTCCCGTTGCGAGCGGATGCGCAGTTCGTTGTCGGTCACCTCGAGCAGGACCGTGTCGCCATCCTCCAGCCCGAGCTTCTTGCGCACTTCAGCCGGAAGTTGCAGCCTGCCGCCACTAACGATCTTGCCGCGCTGTACATTCATACATTTTCTCCAAATGCTACAGATTTCACGATCCTGTAGATATCCCGATCGGCTTAACGTTTCAATGCTACTTATATTTTCACACAACGAAAGCGCAAATCTTCGTGTTGCTGTGCAAAATGCAAAAGCGCATAGGAAGGCACCAGCAAGGGAGGATCTTCATGGTCAAGACAATCAATCACTGGATCGGCGGCAAGGAAGTCGCGGGCAAGGGCACGCGCAAGAGCGCCGTGTTCAACCCCGCAACCGGCGAGCAGACCGGCGAGATCGTTCTCGCCACCACGGCCGAACTCGACGCCGCCGTGCAGGTGGCGCAGGCTGCCGCCCCCGGCTGGCAGGCCACCACGCCGCTTCGCCGCTCGCGCATCCTCAACGCCTTCCTCCGCATTCTCGAGACCCGCACCAAGGAGCTCGCCGCCTGCATCTCCGCCGAACACGGCAAGGTGCTGTCGGACGCCATGGGGGAAGTTCAGCGCGGCATGGAAGTGGTGGAGTTTGCCACCGCCGCCCCCTCGCTGCTCAAGGGCGAATACACGGAGAACGTCGGCACCAAGGTCGACTCCTGGTCGACGCGCCAGCCGCTCGGTGTCGTCGCCGGCATCACGCCGTTCAACTTCCCCGCCATGGTGCCGATGTGGATGTTCCCCACCGCGCTTGCCTGCGGCAACACCTTCATCCTCAAGCCGTCGGAGCGTGATCCCTCCGCCTCGCTCCTCATCGCCCAGTGGCTGAAGGAAGCGGGCCTTCCCGATGGCGTGTTCAACGTGGTGCAGGGCGACAAGGAAGCGGTGGACGCGATCCTCCACAACCCCGGCATCTCGGCTGTCTCCTTCGTCGGCTCGACACCGATTGCGAAGTACATCTATTCAACTGGCACGGCGAACGGCAAGCGCGTGCAGGCGCTGGGTGGTGCCAAGAACCACATGATCATCATGCCCGACGCCGACATGGACCAGGCGGTCGATGCCCTGATGGGTGCGGCCTACGGCTCCGCCGGCGAGCGCTGCATGGCGATCTCGGTTGCGGTTCCGGTGGGCGAAGGCACGGCGGAAATCCTGCTCAAGAAGCTGGAGCCCAAGGTGCGCGCCCTGAAGATCGGCCCCGGCACGGATGCCGATGCGGAAATGGGTCCGCTCGTCACCAAGCAGCACTACGAGAAGGTGAAGGGCTACATCGACCAGGGCGTCAAGGAAGGCGCCAAGCTGGTGGTGGATGGCCGCGGCTTCAAGATGCAGGGCTACGAGAACGGCTACTTCCTTGGCGGCACGATCTTCGATCACGTGACCACCGACATGACCATCTACAAGGAAGAGATCTTCGGCCCCGTGCTCTCCATGGTGCGCGCCAAGTCCTATGACGAGGCGGCCACGATGATCAACAAGCACGAGTACGGCAACGGCACGGCGATCTTCACCCGCGACGGTGACGCCGCCCGCGAGTTCGCCCAGTCGATCCAGGTCGGCATGGTCGGCGTCAACGTGCCGATCCCGGTGCCGATGGCGTTCCACTCCTTCGGCGGCTGGAAGGCGTCGCTCTTCGGCGACCACCACATGCACGGGCCGGAAGGCATCCGCTTCTATACCAAGCTCAAGACCATCACGAGCCGCTGGCCGACGGGCATCCGCTCCGGCGCCGAATTCGTGATGCCGACGATGAAGTAAGCGTTCCTCCCGCTTGCGTGACGACGAATGCCCGGCCTTCGCGCCGGGCATTTTTGTTTTTTTTTGGGGGGGGGGGGTGATCGCGTTTGCCCCTCACCCCCGCTTCGCGGACCCTCTCCCCAGAGGGGCGAGGGCGATAATCATCACGCCTTCTCCCGCTGGCGGGAGAAGGTGCCCGAAGGGCGGATGAGGGTGGAACATGGGTAATCTTTCATTAACCAACCAGATGACAACTACAGCACCCGGTGGCAGAAACTGCCCCGAACGATTTCATTCTGGAGGTTTGAATGCGGAAGGTTCTTCTCGGCACGCTCGTTTCCCTGGCGCTGTTCCAGGCTCCGGCCCTGGCGGCAGCACGCTGCGGCAATACGGGCGCGGGCTTCGAAGCCTGGAAGCAGTCCTTCGCCGCCGAAGCCAAGGCCAATGGCGTGAACGGCAAGGCGATCGCCGCCCTGATGGGCACGAGCTACGCCACGGCGACGATCCGCGCCGACCGCAATCAGCATTCCTTCAAGCTCAGCCTCAAGCAGTTCATGGCCAAGCGCGGCGCGCCTGCCATCGTCGCCCAGGGCCGCAAGAAGAAGGCCGCGAATGCCGCCCTCTTCGCATCGATTGAAAAGAAATACGGCGTGCCGGCGGGCCCGCTCATCGCCATCTGGGGCATGGAAACGGCCTTCGGCAACTTCACCGGCAGCCAGAACGTGCTCTCGGCCACGGCGACGCTGGCCTATGACTGCCGCCGCAGCGAATTCTTCACCGACCAGCTCTACGCGATGCTCACGCTTGTCGGCTCCGGCAAGGTCTCGGCCGGAGCCAAGGGCGCCATGCACGGCGAACTGGGCCAGACGCAGTTCATGCCGAAGAACGTGCTGAAATACGGTGTCGGCAATCTCAACACCAAGGAAGGCGCGCTCGCCTCCACCGCCAAGTTCCTGGTCGGCCACGGCTGGCAGCGCGGCGAAGGCTATCAGCCGGGCGAACCCAACTTCGCGGCGATCCAGGGCTGGAACGCCGCCAGCGTCTATCAGCAGGCCATCGCCATCATGGGCCGCCAGATCGACGGGTATTGAGGGACGTTGGGGTACACCCAACCTCCCGTCATTCCATCCAAGCGGCACATGTGCCGCGCGAGATGGAACCCCGCTTCCTTCGACCAAAGCGGGGTTCCATGTCTCGCGACGCGAAGCGTCGCTCGCATGGAATGACGAGTGAGGGAGAAACGCGCGCACCTCGTCTTACCGCAACCCGCCATTGAATCGCGTGTCCCGCGCTCCCATATTGCCACGCGTGAAAGGACACCTCGCCCATGGCCACGTTTGACGTCTCCAAGACCTTCGACCGCAGCCCGGAAGGCTATCAGGCGCTGACCTGGGTGCTTTACATCTGTTCGCTGGGCGTGGCACTGGCGACGCTGGGCGAGATCTCCGGCACCATCCTGTTCGTGGGCTGCGTCGCTATCATCCTGCTCGCCCGCATCCGCAAGGACGATGCCGCCGGCACCATCTACGGCAGCCATCTCGGCAACATCGCCAAGGTGATGACGATCGCGCTCGTCGTGGCCGCGATCCTGCTCGCCTTCACCATCGTCACCTTCGGCATCGGCATTCTCATCACCTGGCCGCTCTACGTGCTGTTCCTGCTCTGGCTGGGCTACCGCCTCGTCAAGGGCATGATGCGCCTCAACGACGATCAGGCATACTGACCCGCACGCCGCCGCACCCGGCCGAAGGCATCCCGCAACGCGTGACTGTTCCATCCGGTGACACGCATCGCCGTGCGCACGATGTGGGCGCAGGCGCGCGCGTCCTCCAGCGGGTGATGATGCCAGAAGCGATAGTTGAGATGATTGCACACCGTCTTCAGGCGATGGTTCGGAAGTTCCGACCAGACCTTGCGCGCGATGGTGCAACTGTCGATCCACACGCCGCCCGGTGGCGGAATTTCCGCCGCCTTGCTGATGGCGTTCACCACCGTCTCGTCATAGTGGGTGTGTGAGACGATGGTTGCGCCATCGAGGATGGGCCACAGCGTGTGGGCGAGACGGAGCACCGAAGGCGTGGGCATCACCATGTGGGCGCCCTCCTGATCGAGATGCGTGATGGCTTGCGGTGCCGCATCACACATGCCTGAGGGCGCCAGCCACGAGAACCATTCGTAACGGATGCTGTCGCGGTCGAACACCACAATCCCCACGGCATAGGCCGAAGAGCGCCTCGTACTCGGCGTTTCAAAATCCAATGCCACGAAGGGCATTTCGACTCCCACAAACAATCGCGAGTTGATTAGCGCATGGGCATTTCGCGGAAAAGGCGAAAATCGTGGTGGGTTATGAGGTTATAAGCAGAAGGTGAAGTGGTTTCTCGTGGTTGCAACGAACCGTCACCCCCGCGAAGGCGGGGGCCCAGCTTCCTGTGTCGTGATCACCGAAAGCTGGATTCCGGCTCGCGCGCGACATCTCGCGTGCGCTCGATCAAGGCGCGCGTCCGGAATGACGGTGGGATGTATCGTGCGCGGACGAGAAACCCTCACCCCCAGTCGAGCACCACCTTGCCGGAGGCGCCCTGCTTCATCAGCGCGAACCCCTGCGCATAATCCTCCGCCTTGAAGCGGTGAGTGATGACCTTGCGCACGTCGAGGCCCGACTGCAGCATGGCAATCATCTTGTACCAGGTCTCGAACATCTCGCGGCCATAGATGCCCTTGAGCGTGAGCGCCTTGAAGATGATGCGGTTCCAGTCGACGGGCGTCGGCCGCGACGGAATGCCGAGGATGGCGATCTTGCCGCCCATGATCATGTGATCGACCATCTGGTCGAAGGCGTTGGGCGCACCCGACATCTCGAGTCCGATGTCGAAGCCTTCCTGCATGCCGAGGCGGTGCATGACATCGCGCAGGTCCTCGCGGCCGACGTTCACCGTGACGGCGTCGTTCACCTGATTGCAGAGTTCGAGGCGGTAGTCGTTGACGTCGGTGATGACGATGTGGCGCGCGCCCACGTGACGGCACACGCTTGCGGCCATGATGCCGATCGGGCCAGCGCCCGTGATCAACACGTCCTCGCCGATGAGATCGAACGACAGCGCGGTGTGCACGGCGTTCCCCAGCGGATCGAGAATGGCGCCGATCTCGTCATCGACCTCGGGCGGCAGATGGATGGCGTTGAAGGCAGGGAGCTTCAGGTATTCGGCGAAGGCGCCGGGCACGTTGACGCCGATGCCCTTGGTCTCGGGATCGAGATGGAAGTGGCCGGCCCGCGCCATGCGGCTCTTCATGCCGATCAGGTGGCCCTCGCCCGAAACGCGGTCACCCACCTTCACGGTGCGCACGTGGCTGCCGACCTCGACCACGGTGCCGGCGAATTCATGACCCACCACCATGGGAACGGGAATGGTCTTCTTCGCCCACTCGTCCCATTTCCAGATGTGGAGGTCGGTGCCGCAGATGCCGGTCTTGGCCACCTTGATCAGGATGTCGTCGGGGCCGATCTGGGGTGCGGGCTCGTCACGGAGGACCAATCCCTCTTCCGGCTTCGCCTTCACAAGTGCTCTCATGAAATCACCTTCAATGTGCGGCCGACCTTGGTGAAGGCGGCGATTGCCGTGTTGATGTCATCCGGCGAGTGCGCCGCCGACATTTGCGTGCGGATGCGCGCCTTGCCCTGTGGCACCACCGGATAGAAGAAACCTGTGACGTAGATGCCTTCCTCATAGAGCGCCGCCGCCATCTGTTGCGCGATCTTCGCTTCCCCCAGCATCACCGGAATGATGGGATGTTCACCGGGGAGAAGATTGAAGCCCGCCTTGCCGAGACCAGCGCGGAAGGCCGCCGCATTGGCAACGAGGCGGGCGCGGAGATCGTCACCCTTCTCGGCGAGATCGATGGCCGCATGGCTGCCCGCCACGATGGCGGGCGGCAGGGCATTGGAGAAGAGATAGGGCCGCCCGCGCTGGCGCATGAGATCGACGATCGGCTGCGAGGCCGCGATGTAGCCGCCCGCCGAACCGCCCAGCGCCTTGCCGAAGGTGCCGGTGAGAATGTCGACCTTCACGCCTGCCCGCGCCGGCGTGCCGCGGCCCTTGGGGCCGATGAAGCCGGTGGCATGGCAATCATCCACCATCACCAGCGCATCGTGCTTGTCGGCGATGGCGCGGATCGATTTCAGGTCGGCGAAGTAGCCGTCCATGGAGAAGACGCCGTCGGTGACGATGATGATGCGCCGCGCCTTCGCCTCTTTCGCTGCGGCGAGCTGGCGCTCAAGGTCGGCCATGTCGCCATTGGCATAGCGGAAGCGCTTGGCCTTGGAGAGGCGCACGCCATCGATGATCGAGGCGTGGTTGAGGGAGTCCGAGACGATGGCGTCGTCCTCACCGAAGAGCGGCTCGAAGACGGCCCCATTGGCATCGAAGCAGGCGGCGAAGAGGATCGCGTCCTCCATCTCCACATAGCTCGCAATGCGGTGCTCGAGGGCGCGGTGGATGTCGGTGGTGCCACAGATGAAGCGCACGCTCGCCATGCCGAAGCCGTGCGTGTCCATGGCGGCCTTGGCGGCGGCGATGATGGCGGGATTGTCGGCAAGGCCGAGGTAGTTGTTGGCACAGAAGTTGAGGACGTCGCGGCCGCCACCCACACGGATGTGGGAGGATTGCGGCGAGAGGATCTCGCGCTCGGTCTTCCACAGGGATTGGGCCCGGATGGCATCGAGTTCGGCGGACAGCGTGGCGAGGACAGTGCTCATGGGGTTCTCCGGCGCGCACTATAGCGGCAGAGGGGCAGCGGGGGAGGCTCAAAAAACTGTTGGGCCGGTTGCGCCTCCCTCCCCTAAACTGCCTTCCACAGAAGGAGTGCCCCATGATCCAGCGCCTGAACCCCGATACCGTGCCCAAGCCCGCTTCCGCCTATGACCAGGCGGTGCTGCACGCCGCCCATGCCAGGCGGCTGGTGATCTCGGGCCAGGTGGGTGTCACCGCCGACGGCAAGGTGCTGGAGGGGCTGGAGGCGCAGCTCCGGCAATGCTGGGTCAACCTCTTCGCGGTCATGAAGGCGGCGGGCTTCGAGAAGAAGCACCTGATCAAGTCGGTGATCTATGTGACGCAAGCGGGCCAGGTGGGGCTGTCCCGCCGGATCCGCGACGAGGCCATGGAGGGGAACACCAGCGCTTCAACGTATCTGGAGATTGCGGGCCTCGCCTCGCCCGCCTTCCTCTGCGAGATCGAGGGCGAGGCGGTGCGCGAGGACTGAGCGCGCGCGCCTCAGCCGCCGGGGATGCGCGGCATCAGGTAGATTTCAGCGCCCGCTGGAAGCTCGGTATCCCACTGGTCGCGGTAGATCTTGCCGTCGATCGAGACGGCGACGCCGCGCTTGATGTGCGCCTCGACCCCCGGATAGCTCTCGCTCAGCAGGCGGAAGAGTTCGCGGATGGTGCGGGCCGACGAGGTCACGGTCTCCTTGCCGCCGACGAGCGGCCGGAGCGCCCCCCAGAGATGCACGGTGTGGATGTGGACGGTGTCGTTGCTCATGGGGGAGATATAGCGATTATCTTTTGAAACGTCATCGCTTGCGCATGCTTCGAGGCTCGGCTTCGCCTCGCACCTCAGCATGAGGAACCAATTTAACCCTCATCCTGAGGTGCATTGCGCAGCAATGCCTCGAAGGTTGCGCCACACATGACGCCCCCAAACAAAAATGGCCGGGGCGAGCCCGGCCATTCGCAACGTGAGGGTGACCCCTGCTTACTTCTTCTTCGCCTTGAGCGCCTTCAGCACGCGCGGCGGAGACATGGGGATGTGGTTGAGGCGCACCCCGGCCGCATTCGAGATGGCGTTGGCAATGGCGCCCAAGGGCGGCACGATCGAGGTTTCGCCCACGCCGCGCACACCATAGGGGTGGTTCGGGTTGGGGATTTCCAGGATCTGCGTGTCGATCATCGGCAGGTCCGAACACACCGGGATGCGGTAGTCGAGGAAGCCCGCATTCTGCAGGCGGCCATCCTTGCCGTAGACGTACTCTTCGTTCAGCGCCCAGCCGATGCCCTGTGCGGCACCGCCCTGATACTGGCCTTCCACATAGGACGGATGCATGGCCTTGCCCGCATCCTGGATGACCGTATAGCGCTTGATCGTGGTGCGGCCCGTTTCCGGATCGACCTCGGCGTCACAGATGTGCGTGGCGAAGGAGACGCCGGCACCATCAGCGACGATTTCCGAGTGACCGGCAATCGGGCCACCGGTGTTGGCGGCCTGGGCGGCGATTTCCTTGACCGAGAGCGGGGCCTTGTTGCCATGCTTCTCGCCCACGGCGCGCGCCGCGCCATCCATCCATTCCACTTCCTCGACCGGGATTTCCCAGATCTTGGCGGCGCGTTCACGCAGCGTCTGCACTGCCTTGCGGGTGGCATCGACCGCCGCCATGGACGACGAGAAGGTGCCGCGCGAACCGTCGGTCATGTCGTTGTGGCCGAGCGACGAGGTGTCGGCGACGATGACGCGCACCTGGTCGTAGGAAACGCCCAGTTCTTCCGCGACGGCAAGCGCCAGCGAAGCGCGGCTGCCGCCCACGTCGACGGTGCCGACGGCGACGGTGACCGAGCCATCGGGTGTGACGTTCACGTCAACGCAGGTCTGGCCGCCGAAGTTGAACCAGAAGCCGCAGGCCATGCCGCGCCCCTGGTTGGGACCGAGCGGAGCCTTCATGTGCGGATGGTTCTTGGCGGCTTCCAGCGTCGGGCCGATGCCGATCGGACCATAGACCGGGCCGTAGGACGACTTGGTGCCTTCCTTGGCCGCGTTCTTGATGCGGAACTCAATGGGATCCATGCCGATGGCATGGGCCACCTGGTCCATGGTGCTTTCGACCGCGAAGGCGGCAATCGGCGCCGACGGCGCACGATAGGCCGCGCACTTCGGACGGTTGACCACCACGTCCTTCGACACCGACTTCACGTTCTTGAAGTCGTAGCAGGCCCACGCCGTCATTGCGCCGAACTCGGCCCAGGTGAAGGGGAAGGCCCCGTTCTGGTAGCGCAGTTCCGCGAAGGCGGCGGTGACCGTGCCGTCCTTCTTGGCGCCGATCTTGATGTCCATGGAAGCGGACGAGGTCGGGCCCGTGGCGCGGAAGACTTCGTCACGGGTCATCACCACCTTGACCGGGCGGTTGGCCTTGCGCGAGAGCGCAAGAGCAATCGGCTCGGCCCAGACGTGGGTCTTGCCGCCGAAGCCGCCGCCGATTTCGGAGGCGGTGACGCGGAGCTTGTTGATGTCCATGCCGAGGAGTGCGGCACAGGTGTTGCGGTAGACGAACGGACCCTGGGTGGTGACCCACAGTTCGGCCGTGCCATCGGGCGAAACGCTGGCGAGGCAGGCGTGGGGCTCGATGTAGCCCTGGTGCGTCTGCTCGGTCTTGTAGGACTTCTCGATGATGACGTCGGCCTCCTTGAAGCCCGCCTCAACATCGCCATGGCCGTATTCGGCGATCTTGATGAAGTTGGAGGGCTTGGTCGGCTTGGGCTCGATGCCTTCGGTGAAGATGTCTTCGTGCAGAAGCGGCGCGTTGGGCTTCAACGCTTCATCGGGATCGGTCACGTGCGGCAGCACCTGATAATCGACCTTGATGAGCTTGAGGGCCTGCTTCGCCGTGTGCATGTCGACGGCGGCCACGGCGGCGACGGCATGGCCGTCATAGAGCGCCTTGGTGCGGGCCATGCAGTTTTCCAGCGTGTCGCGGAGCGAGCGGTCGCCGTTGGAGAGATCCGGCAGATCGGCAGCCGTGACGATCGCCTTCACACCGGCGAGCTTCTCGGCCTTCGAGATGTCGATCTTCTTGATCTTGGCGTGGGCGTGCGGCGAGCGCAGCACGAGGCCCACGAGCTGGCCCGGGGCGAAGGCGTCAGCGCCGTACTTGGCGCGGCCTGTCACCTTGTCGATGCCGTCGGGACGGCGGACGCGCGTGCCGATGACCTTGAAGGGCTTGCGGACGAGTGATGTATCGAGCGGCATTGTTAGGCTCCTCTCATTTCCTTGGCGGCGGCCTGGACAGCGCGCACGATCTTGTCATAGCCGGTGCAGCGGCAAAGATTGCCGGCAAGGCCAAAACGGATTTCCTCTTCGGACGGATCCGGGTTCTTGGCGAGCAGCGCCTTGGCTGCAATCAGGAAGCCCGGGGTACAGATGCCGCACTGGAGGGCGGCGTGATCGATGAACTGCTGCTGCAGCGGATGCAGCTTGTCGCCATCGGCCATGCCCTCGATCGTCTCGATGGTGCTGCCGCCCACTTCCGCGCCGAGAATGAGGCACGAGCAGGTGAGGCGGCCATCGACGATGACCGAACAGGCGCCGCAGTCGCCGGTGCCGCAGCCTTCCTTGGCGCCGGTGAGGCCAAGGCGGTTGCGCAGCACATCGAGCAGCGATTCATCAGGCTGGCAGGCGTATTCGACCGCATCCCCGTTGATGGTTGTCTTGACGAGTACGGCCATGATCACTTGCCTCCTGCGCGGGCGTAAGCAATTTCGGCGGCCCGGCGCGCAAGCACGCCGGCCACTTCGGTTCTGAATTCAACTGTGCCGCGCTTGTCGTCGATGGGACGGCAGGCGGCGGATGCGGCGGCGGCGAGCTTCGCCTTGGCGGCATCATCGAGCTTGGTGCCGATGATCGCCTTGGCAGCGTCCTTCACCAGCAGCACGGTGGTGGCGACCGCGCCGAGCGAGACGCGGGCGTCGGTGATGACGCCCTTGCCGTCGATCGTGAGGTTCACCGCGCACGAGACGACGGCGATGTCCATTTCGGAGCGCGGGATGAAGCGCAGATAGGCGTCACCCGACTTCGGCTTCTTGGCCGGAAGTTCGATCGCCTCGATGATCTCGCCCTTCTTGAGGACGGTGCGGCCGACACCGGCGGGCACGTCTTCAACGGCGAGCTTGCGCTTGCCCTTGGGGCTGGCGATCACGACCTTGGCGCCAGCGGCGACGAGGGCGGGCACCGAGTCGGCCGCGGGAGAGGCGTTGCAGAGATTGCCGGCCATGGTGGAACGGCCCTGCACCTGCTTCGAGCCGATGAGCTGGGCGGCTTCCACCACGCCAGGCCAGGCCTTGAGAAGGGCAGCATTCTCGGAGAGGGCGGCGTTCGGCGTTGCCGCGCCGATGACGAAGCCGCTTGCCGACTTCTTGATGTCGCGCATGCCCTTGATGCGCTTGATGTCAACCACAAGGTCGGGCTCGACCATGCCCGCTTTCATCTTGACCAGAAGGTCGGTTCCGCCTGCCAGGACGAAGGCTGTGCCTTTTTCCTTGGCCAAAAGAGTACACGCCTCTTTGGTCGTTGCCGGAGATTCGTATCGCATCGTTCACCTGTTTGGATTGGGACTGACAGTTTGGTCCATGCGGCGGGGGTAGGTCAACCTCCTGCGACACACGGAACAATCACGGGACCAATGTGGAATTTCACCATCTAAGCCTGTACGGGCGGGCGGGCAACATGGAGCTCCACCCCACTCTTTTCGAGGGCACCAGCCAGATCGGGAAACGGCATGTCATCGGTATAGATGCGGTTGATGTCGGAAAAGTCACAGACCTTGACCAGCGCGGTTTTTCCGAACTTGGTGGAATCTGTGAGAATGACCCTGTTGTCGGCCCGCGACAGCGCCATGCGGGCGAGTTCCGCTTCCTCGAAGGCCATGTCCATGGGGCCTTCCAGCGGATGCAGTGCTGCAATCGAGATGAAGGCATGGCGCACCCGGAAACGGGCAATGAATTCCACTGCCGTCGTTCCGAAGGAGGCGCCGTTGTCGGCCTTCAGTTCTCCACCCGCCATGTAGACGCGGTTGCCGTTCACGGTCGCAAGCGTGCGGGCGATGTCGGAGGAGTTGGTGACGATGGTGAGGCCGCGCCGGTTGCGCAGCTCCTGGGCGAAAATGCTGGTGGTGGTGCCGGTGTCGATGATCAGGCTGTCGCCATCGGCGACCAACTGAAGGGCGGAACGGGCGATGGCCCGCTTGGCTTCGGCATTCTCGCGCAGGCGGCGCTCGAATGGCGCCTCGCCCACGTGGTGCGGCAGGGCGAGCGCGCCGTGCAGCTTCAGAATGTCGCCGCGCTCCTCGAGGAGCCGGGCATCGCGGCGGACGGTTTCCTCCGAAACGGCGAGCTGCCGGGCAAGCTCGATGACGGTGATGCTGCCGCGCTGGGCGATGAGTCCCATGATCTGACCCAGCCGCACCGAGATTTTGTGGTTTTTTGCCGCCATTTTGTTTGTTTTTCTGTTTCCCAGCCCCGCAAGCCCACACTCAAACGCGCAAACCGCCTCCAAATCAACAAAAAAATTCATAGTTCCAACACGTGTGTTGACGACAATTCAAACTTCGCTAGCGTCCGCTCCCATGCCCGGACTCACCCGAGCCCAGGCAGACGGGAGCCACCCCTCCAACCGGGGGCGTCTCATGCATCTGACAACGCCCCCAGTCAGATGTGCGAGAAGGGCTGGAGCGATCCAGCGGTGGCGCACCCGCCGTTCTTCCCGTGCGTCTCCCGATCCCTGCAAAAAGCCAATGGGGGCTTTTTTCTTCATGCCGTCTCCCCGTCCCCTGCCCCAGCGTCTGCCCTGATGACCGAACTCCCTTCGCACAATCCGGACGACGTGGAAGCTGCCGTGCGCGCGCTTTCCCTCTGGCAGGGAATCCGGGGCCTGACGCCGCTCAAGGGCGGGGTCAGCAATGCCGCCTTCGTCGTCGATGACGAAAGCGGCCGCTTCGTCGCCCGCGTGGGCACGGACTATCCCTTTCATCAGGTGAGCCGGGCGCGAGAGGCGCAGGCCCATCGCGCCGCCTTCGAGGCAGGTCTCTCGCCCGAACTCATCTTCGCCCGCGATGGCGTGATGGTGGTGAGGTTCATCGAGGCCCGCACCTATGGCGAACCAGAGGTGCGCGGCAACTGGCAGGCCTGCCTGGACCTCGTGATGCGCACCCACCGCGACGTGGGCCACCTGATCCGCGGACAGGGGGCCATCTTCTGGGTGTTCCAGATCCTGCGCGACTATGCCGAGACGCTGCGCATCGCCAACCACCGCAGTACGCCGCATCTGGCCAAATGGATGGCGGTGACGGACGCGATGGAGGCGGCACAGGTGCCGCTGCCGGTGATCTTCGGCCACCATGACCTGCTGCCCACCAACTTCATGGATGACGGCAAGCGCCTCTGGCTGATCGACTGGGAATACGGCGCCTTCGGCACCGCCATGTTCGATCTTGCCAACATTGCCGCCGCCAACTCCTTCACCCGCGAGATGGAAGGCGAAATGCTGCGCGCCTATTTCGGCAAGGCGCCCGACCTTGCGCTCTCACGCGCCTACTACGCCATGAAGGTGGCGGCAGCGCTGCGCGAAGCCATGTGGGGTATGATCTCCGAACTCTTCCTCGCGGCACCGGGCGTCGATTACGTCGCCTATGCCGCCGAATATGTGGGCCGCTTCGAGGCCATACACGCCGCTTACACCAAGGACTTCCCCTGACATGACCAAAGACCTTCCAACCCATGCCGACGTCATCGTGATTGGCGGCGGGATCATCGGTTGCTCGACCGCCTATCACCTTGCCCGCGACCACAAGCTGAACGTCGTGCTGCTGGAACAGAACCGTCTCACCTCCGGCTCGACCTGGCATGCGGCGGGGCTCGTGGGCCAGTTGCGATCGTCTGCCTCGATCACCCAGGTGCTGAAGTATTCGGTCGATCTCTACAAGAAGCTGGAAGCGGAAACCGGATTGCAGACCGGCTGGAAGATGACGGGCTGCCTGCGCCTTGCCACCAACCAGGACCGCTGGACGGAGTTCAAGCGCCTCGCCACCACGGCGCAAAGCTTCGGCATGGAGATGCATCTGATCTCGCCTGCCGAAGTGAAGAAGATGTGGCCGCTGATGGAGGTCGACGATCTCGTGGGCGCAAGCTGGCTGCCGACCGACGGACAGGCCTCGCCCTCCGACATCACGCAGGCGCTGGCCAAGGGCGCGCGCATGCATGGCGCCACCATCGTGGAAGGCGCGCGTGTCGAAGGCTTCGAGATGAGCGGCAACCGCATCACCGCGGTGCGCACCGTGAAGGGCACGATCAAGGCCGAGAAGATCGTCAACTGCGGCGGCATGTGGGCCCGGCAACTGGGCGCCATGGCGGGCGTGACCGTGCCGCTGCAACCGGTGAAGCACCAGTATGTGATCACGGAAAAGATCGATGGACTTTCAGCCGATGCCGCGACGATCCGCGATCCCGACAAGCTCACCTACTTCAAGGAAGAGGTGGGCGGCCTTGTCTTCGGCGGCTATGAGCCGAACCCCATCGCATGGACGGAAGGCGACGTGCCTTCGACCTTCGAGTTCCAGCTCTTCGAGGATGACTTCGAGCATTTCGAGCAGCACATGGAAGCGGCCCTCTGGCGCGTGCCAGCCCTCGCGAAGACCGGCATCAAGCAGATGATCAACGGGCCCGAAAGCTTCACGCCTGACGGCAACTTCATCCTGGGCCAGGCGCCCGAATGCGCCAACATGTTCGTGGGCGCAGGTTTCAACGCCTTCGGCATTGCCTCGGGCGGTGGTGCGGGCTGGGTGCTGGCCGACTGGGTGGCGAAGGACGAAGCGCCGATGGATTTGTGGACGGTCGATATCCGCCGCTTCTCCGGCATGCACCGCGACCGCCGCTTCGTCTCCGACCGCACGCTCGAGGCCTATGGCAAGCACTACACCATCGGCTATCCGCACGAGGAATATCAGAGCGGCCGGCCGCTGCTCGTCTCGCCGCTCTATGAGCGCCTGAAGGCGCGCGGCGCCTGCTTCGGCTCCAAGCTCGGCTGGGAGCGCCCGAACTGGTTTGCGGGCACGGGCGAAACCCCGCGCGACGTCTATTCCATGGGACGGCAGAACTGGTTTGCTGCCGCTGGCCGCGAGCACAAGGCGGTGCGAGAGACGGCGGGACTGTTCGACCAGTCGTCCTTCGCAAAGTACGAAATGAAGGGCAAGGACGCCACCGCCGCGCTGGAATGGATTGCCGCCAACCGCATCGGCAAGGCGGTGGGGAGTGTGGTCTATACCCAGATGCTGAACACGAGGGGCGGCATCGAATGCGACCTGACAGTGACGCGGCTTGCCGAGGATCATTACTATATCGTCACCGGCACGGGCTTCCGCACCCACGACTTCCATTGGATCAAGGACCATATTCCGGCGGGTTCGGCCTGCGATCTCGTTGACGTGACCGAAGCCTGGGGCACGCTGGTGCTGATGGGTCCGAAGGCGCGCGACATTCTCTCGGTTATCTGCACGGACGACATCGCGAACGCCGCCTTCCCCTTCGCGCAGATGCGGGAGCTCACGATTGCGGGTCACAGGGTGCGGGCGCTGCGCGTCACCTATGTGGGTGAACTGGGCTGGGAACTGCACATGCCGATTGCGGCAACGGGCGATGTGTTCGATGCGCTGATGGAGGCGGGCGACGGAAAGGGCCTTGCGCTCGCCGGTTACCGCGCGCTGGAATCGCTCCGCCTTGAGAAGGGCTATCGCGCCTGGGGCAGCGACATCACACCCAACGACACGCCCTTCGAAGCGGGCCTCGGCTGGGCCGTGAAGCTGAAGGGCAACACGGATTTCCAGGGCCGCGCCGCGCTGGAGAAGAAGGCTGGCGAGCCGCTCAAGAAGATGCTGACCGGTTTCACCACCACGCGCGAGGACATCGTGCTGGTGGGCCGCGAGACGATCCTGCGGAACGGCCAGTTCGCAGGTTATCTTACGAGCGGCGGCTATGGCTACAGCGTGGGCCGCCCGGTGGGTTACGGCTACATCCGCAACCCGCAAGGGGTGACGCCGGACTACATCATGTCCGGAAGCTACGAGCTTGTGGTGGCGAAGGAAACGGTGAAGGCCGTGCCGCACCTGCAACCGCTGGTCGATCCCGCCAACGCCCGCATCAAGGCCTGAGGCCTATTTCATGCAGGCCTGATAGCGCCGGTCGACGCTTTCGGCGAAGATGCGCGTGGTCATCCTGCGGTGGATCTTGGGGCTCGCAAGCCCGATCTCCGGCACGATGGCGAAGGCCGGCTGCTTCCCTGTCTTGCGGGCAAAGGCATCTCGGAGCGCCGTGAAGGTCCGTGTGCTGACGAATTTCGCCGTCTTCTCCTCGAGGAGATCGCTACGGATGTCCTTGTCCGTGAGGCCCGGCGCAAAGAGCTTCACCGCCTTCCGAACGGCGGCCTCGCTGGTGGTGACCGTGGCATTGGCCTTGCCGGACTTGGCATAGCTCAGGAGATCGCCGTCGAGCGCGAGCTTGTCGCCCGACAGTGTGGCCACCACCTGCTGGAAGGCGGCGTTGCGGCTGGCGTAGCGCCCGGCATTGTAGTCGGCGAAGCGGAAGATCTTGCGGGAATAGCCGGTCTCGTAATCAAGAAGCTGCGGCACGCCGTAATAGAGCCCGCCATGGCGGGTGTAGAGCTGGTCGCGCACGGCATAGACATCGTCCAGCATCATCGGCAGCCAGCGCCGCCGCTTCGCCATTTCGAGCGAGAATTTGACCGAGACCTGCATGGAGCCTGCGGTGTCGATCTCGTTGCGGTCCTCGATCAGCTGGTTGAGGAAACCCAACTGCACGACTTCGCCGAGGCCGGATTTCTGCCCGGCGAACTCCACCAGTGAGCGGTAGACGAGATCGAGATCGCGCTCGGTGCGGGCCGCGCGGATGCGGGAAAGGAAGCTGTTTTCGGGCGTGGGCGTGCGTTCGAGCCAGCGGAGTGCAGCTTTCCCGGCAACGGGCACCTTGGCGAGCTTGTCGCGCAGCGCCTGCTCGGAAATCTTGCCCAGCCCCGGCACGGCGGGATCGGCAACGAAGCTCGATTCCTGGTCGACCACGGCGATGACGGCGCAGACGTTCTCGCGCGTGGTGGGAAGGTTGTGAAGCTGCAACACGTCGAGGAGATCGATGGCCCAGCCCTGGGCATCGGCGACGTTCTTTTCGGCACGAAGGATGAGCCGCACCGTCTCGCGCACGTCCATCGCCGCTTGCGCGCGGGCAGTCGTGGTGAGGAGCAGGCAGGCAAGGAGGGAGAGAAGGACGCGTCCCGGTGGCATGGGCGTTAAGTATCACAGGAAATGTGGTGGAGCGATGGCTTGTGTTTCCGCCTCCGTCATTCCGGACGCGTGCGTTTCCCCATCCCCGTCATTCCGGACGCGCGCCTCGATCGAGCGCAGCGAGATGTCGCGCGCGAGCCGGAATCCAGCTTTGGCGGATCGCGTGTGATTATCAACGAAGCTGGGCCCCCGCCTTCGCGGGGGTGACGGTTAGGTTGGAAGAAATGAAAAATTTCCTCCATGCCCGGCCTTGAGCCGGGCATCCAGACTGGATGGCCGGGTCAAGCCCGGCCATGGAGAGTGTGGAGACTAAAGCAACCGCACCCCGCCCTTCGCCTCAATCGCCCTTTCAAGCGCGGGAATGGCGTCGTAGTCGGCGACGGATGTAACCGTGAACCCGCCGATCATCAGCGCGTCCCGCACCTCAGCCAGCGCCGGATCGGTGGCGCAGGCGGAGACCGCCCTCTGCCAGCGCGCCACATCAGCATCGCGCGTCACATAAGGCAGGCCGGGCACGAGCGGCGTACGCCCCACCTCGTGCAGCCCCGCGAGCAACTGTGGCTGATGCCGCCGGGCATAGGCCACGCACACAGCATCGATGGCGCAGACATCCGCCTCGCCACGCTGCAGCATCGCCAGCGAGTTCAGGTGCCCGCCGGACAACACCGCGCGCCCGAAGAACACACCGTTTTCCGCCTCATCCGCAAAGAAGCTCTTGAGGGCGAGCATGCCGGACATAGAGTTGGGTGTGTTCACCGCCGCCGTCAACCCCCGATAGGCGGCCTTCTCCCGTCGCTCACGGGCGAAGACGAAGCTGGAATACCGGAAGCCCTCGCAGCCGGGCACGGTGAAATGAGGCGTACCAACGAGCCCCAGTTTGCCACGGAATTCGTGGGTAAACGGATAGCCACAGGTCTGGCTGAAGACGAGATCATCCCGTGACCAAGCACTCATGAAATCGTCCGGCCGGGAGAGCGTCACCGCCGCCCCTGCCGCCCTGACGATGGCCGCCGCCCACGCTTCGGTTGCAGGTCGAACCTCGGGGAAATCATACATGGGCAGGGTCATCAACATGGTCCGTACAGTGACCTTTCAGCCCGGCTGCGACAACTGGTGAAATTTGTTAAATTGCGGCGCGGCGGGAACCATCGCTAAAATGCCGCAATGTCCTATGCCGAAACCCGCACCGCCCGCATCGAATGGCCGACCATCGGATTGATCGCACTCGCCTACGGGGTGATTGCCCTGCTGGTCTGGAACCACGCCGTTCTGCCCTGGTGGTTCCTGCCCATCGGCGCCTATTTCGCCGCCCTCCATGCCTCGCTGCAACACGAGGTGCTGCACGGCCACCCCACCCGCAAGCGCTGGCTCAACGAGCTGCTGATCTTCGTGACGCCCACCTTCTGGCTGCCCTATGGCCGCTATCGCGACACCCACCTGCAGCATCATCACGACATCGACCTCACCGATCCGGTGCGCGATCCGGAATCCTATTACCTGCTGCCTGATGACTGGGCCGCGGCCGGCCCCGTGAAGCGCTTCTTCTTCAGCATCAACCACACCTTGGGCGGCCGCATGCTGATCGGGCCTGCGGTGAGCATCGTGCGCTTCTGGTCGGAGGAATGGTCGCTGATCCTCAAGGGTGACCGTTACCGCCTCAAGGAATGGATCCTGTTTGCGATCTCGGTGACGATCTCGGTGACGTTGATCACAGTGGTGGCGGGCATGCCCTTCTGGAAATACTATCTGCTCATCGCCTATCCCGGCCTGTCGCTGGCGCTCGTCCGCTCGTACTGCGAGCATCAGGCAGCGTCGCAATCGGAGCATCGCACCATCATCGTCGAGGCCTCGCCTTTCTGGTCGCTGCTCTTCCTCTTCAACAACCTGCACGTCGCCCACCACAGCAAGCCCGCGCTTCCGTGGTACAAGATTCCGGACTACTATGCCGCCGACCGTGACGAGATGATCGCACGCAACAACGGTTACACCATGAACGGCTACGGCGAGATTTTCCGGCGCTACTTCTTCAAGGCCAAGGAACCGATCGCCTATCCGGACACGGGGTGGCTCCGTCCCGCCGGCGAGAAGTGATGGCCTCAGCAACACCGTCTTTCGAACTCACCTACAGCGACCTGCCGCCCCTCTTCCACCGGGCCGTGGCGGCTGATCCCGTGGCCAATCCGGCTTTCGTGCTGCGCAACGAGGCGCTGGCGCAACAACTTGGCCTCGATGTGGAATGGCTGCGCTCCAACGATGCCTTGCAGGCGCTCGCCGGAAATGCGCCGCTTCCCGGAGCAACGCCTGTTGCCATGGCCTACAGCGGCCACCAGTTCGGCGGCTTCAATCCGCTGCTGGGTGACGGACGCGCACAACTGGCCGGGGAATGGCTGGCACCCGACGGCACGCGCTACGATCTTCACCTGAAAGGCTCGGGCGCGACACTTTTTGCCCGCAACGGCGACGGCCGCGCCACGCTCTCGGCGATGCTACGCGAATACATCGTGAGCGAGGCCTTTGCCGGACTCGGCATTCCATCGACGCGCTCACTTGCCGTGGTAGCGACGGGAGAACTCGTCTATCGCCAGCGCAAGGAGCCGGGTGCGGTTCTCACGCGGGTGGCGAAGAGCCATGTGCGTGTCGGCACCTTCCAGCTTGCTGCCGTGAACCGCGACCGCGAGGCGCTGGACGCATTGATGACGCGCGAGCTTGCCCGCAACTTCCCGCCCGCTCCCGAAGGTCTCGCGCCGGCGCGGCACTTCCTGCGGAGTGTCGCCGCGCGGCAGGCGAAGCTCATCGCCCAGTGGATGGGCGTGGGCTTCATCCATGGCGTGATGAACACCGACAACATGCAGGTGGCGGGCGAGACCATCGACTTTGGCCCCTGCGCCTTCATGGACAAGTTCCACCCCGAGAAGGTGTTCTCCTCCATCGACCACATGGGCCGCTATGCCTGGGACAAGCAGCCGGGCATTGCCTTGTGGAACCTGACGCGGCTTGCCGAGAGCCTTCTGCCGCTTCTGGCCGATGAGCAGGAGAAGGCCATCGAGATTGCCAAGGAGGAACTGGCGCTCTTCATGCCCGCCTTCGAGCAGCACTTCGAGGAAATCATGCGGGCGAAGCTCGGCTGGCGCGGCGCCGACGCGGATGACGGCGAACGCATCGCCAGCATCTTCCGCCTGATGATGGAGCGCGGTGACGACTTCACCCTGTTCTTCCGCCGCCTCACGCGCATCGCCGCGGGCGAAGCGCCGGAGGACGAGGCGCTGGCGGCATGGCGTGAGCGCGCCGGTGCCACGCCCGATGTGGAGGCCATGCGGCGGGCCAACCCCATCTTCACCGCGCGCAATCACCGGGTGGAGGAAGCGCTCGCGGCGGCAAATGACGGCGACCTCGCGCCCACCCAACGGCTTCTCAAGGTGCTGGCCCAGCCCTTCCGCGAAAGCCCTGATGATACCGACCTCGAAAGCCCGCCAGCGCCCGAGGAGGAAGTGCTGCAGACATTCTGCGGCACCTGAGCCCCCGCAACTGAGCAAGGATTAGGCACGTGCATCAGAACCGCCCTTTGTTCAAAGAGGGCGGTTTTTGCTTGCTCCGTGGGCGATGCAACCCTAAACGGTGCAGCCGGTTTTGAGGAGCGCACACAATATGAAATCCGTGGTCATGAACGTCCATTCCGAAAAGGCCCGGTCAGAGATTCTCGCCAAGCTGACCTATGCCATCGGCAAGGACCCGGTGGTGGCGAAGCGCCATGACTGGCTGCATGCCACCATCCTCGCCCTCCGTGACCGCATCATCGACCGCTGGATGGACTCGACCCGTCGCGCCTATCAGGCGGGCGCCAAGCGCGTTTATTATCTCTCGCTCGAATTCCTCATCGGCCGCCTGCTCCGCGATGCCCTGTCCAATCTCGAACTGACCGAGCCCTTCGATGCGGCGTTGAAGTCGCTTGATGTCGATCTCTCGCTCGTCGAAGAAATGGAGCCCGATGCGGCCCTCGGCAACGGCGGCCTCGGCCGTCTCGCCGCCTGCTTCATGGAAAGCCTCGCGAGCCTCGACATTCCCGCTTACGGCTATGGCATCCGGTATTCCCACGGCCTGTTCCGCCAGATCATCTCGGATGGCTGGCAGACCGAGCGCCCGGAAGACTGGCTGGAAGGCGGCAACCCCTGGGAATTCCCGCGCCGAGAGGCGGCTTATCGCGTCGCCTTCTATGGTCACGTGGCGGGCGAGGCGCTCGCTGACGTGCGCCAGCGCCATTTCTGGCATCACGGCGAAGCGCTCCTCGCCACCGCCTACGACACGCCCATGGTGGGCTGGCGTGGCAAGCGCGTGAACACGCTCCGCCTCTGGTCGGCGCGGCCGCTCGATCCCATCCATCTCGAAGCCTTCAACGTCGGCGACTATGCGGGCGCCCTTGCCGATCACAACCGCGCCGAGATCATCACCCGCGTGCTCTATCCGGCGGATTCAACGCCGCAGGGCCAGGAACTGCGCCTCCGCCAGGAATACTTCTTCACCTCGGCCTCGCTGCAGGACATCCTGCGCCGCCACCTGCAGAGCAACCCCAATCTCAAGAACCTGCCCGACAAGGTGGCGATCCAGCTCAACGACACGCATCCCGCGATTGCGGTCGCCGAAATGATGCGGCTCCTCGTCGACATGCACGGCATTCCCTGGGCGGAAGCCTGGAAGATCACCCAGGCCGTGACAGCCTATACCAACCATACCCTGCTGCCGGAGGCGCTGGAAAGCTGGCCGGTGAACCTGATGGAGCGGATGCTGCCCCGCCACATGCAGATCATCTACGCCATCAACGAGGACCTCCTGAAGATGGTGCGGGCACGCCCCGGTGTGACGGCGGAGTTCATCTCCTCCGTGTCGCTCATCGACGAACATGCCGGCCGCCGCGTGCGCATGGGCCAGCTCGCCTTCGTGGGCTCGCACAGCATCAACGGCGTCTCTGCACTGCACACGGGGCTGATGAAGGAAACCGTGTTCGCCAACCTGCACACGCTCTTCCCAGACCGCATCAACAACAAGACCAACGGCATCACGCCACGGCGCTGGCTGAAGGGCGCCAACCACGGCCTCACGGACCTGCTGAAGTCTGCCATCGGCGACGGCTTCCTGAGCGATGCCGATGAATTGCAGAAGGCCGAGCCTCTCGCCAAGGACAAGGCCTTCCGTCAGGCTTTCGCGGCGGTGAAGCGCGAGAACAAGGCGGAACTCTCCAACCTGATTGCGGCGCGGATGAGCATCGCCACCGATCCCACCGCCCTCTTCGACGTGCAGATCAAGCGCATCCACGAGTACAAGCGCCAGCTTCTCAACATCCTCGAGACGATCGCCCTCTACGAGGCGATGCGCGACGAGCCGTCGAAGAACTGGGTGCCGCGGGTGAAGATCTTCGCAGGCAAGGCGGCGGCGAGCTATGCCCAGGCCAAGCTCATCATCAAGCTCATCAACGATGTCGCCCATGTGGTGAACAACGACCACAGCCTGAAGGGCCGGCTGAAGGTCGCCTTCATCCCCAACTACAACGTGAGCCTGGCAGAGGCGATCGTTCCCGCGACCGATCTTTCCGAACAGATCTCCACCGCCGGCATGGAAGCCTCCGGCACCGGCAACATGAAGTTCGCTCTGAACGGCGCCCTCACCATCGGCACGCTGGATGGCGCCAACGTCGAAATCCGCGAGCATGTGGGGGCGGAGAACTTCTTCCTCTTCGGGCTCGAAGCCCATGAGGTGGAAGCCCGCCGCAAGGCCGGCATCGACGGCCGGGCGCTGCTCGAGAAGAGCCCTGCCCTCAAGCAGGTCTGCGAAGGACTTCTCGCCGGGCACTACTCCGACGGCGACACCATGCGCTTCCGCCCCATCGTCGACAGCATCCTGAACGGGGACTGGTTCCTCGTCGGCTCCGATTTCGACGCCTATGCGGCGGCGCAGGCCGATGTCGCTTCCCTCTGGACAAAGCCGGATGAATGGACGCAGTCTGCCATTCTGAACACGGTGCGCATGGGCTGGTTCTCGTCCGACAGGACGATCAGGGACTACGCCCGCGACATCTGGAATGTGCCCGTCAAATAAGGGCCGGAAATGGGGGAGTGAATGGCCGAACCGAAATGGAGGTTGTCCGCCGAGGAAATCGAGGCAATCGTCCAGGGGCGCCATTCCAACCCGTTTGAAGTTCTGGGCCTGCACCACTCCGGCAAGACATGGATTGCCCGCTGCTTCGTGCCGGGCGCATTGGGCGTGGAAGTGCTCGGCCTCGACGGCAGCAAGCTCGGTACGCTGGAACAGCGCCATTCCTATGGCTATTTCGAAGGGCCGGTGAAGGTCACGGGCCGCCAGCCGCTCCGCTACCAGTGCTCGAACGAGGGTGGCGTGTGGACCGTCACCGATGCCTACAGCTTCGGCCCGGTGCTGGGCCCGATGGACGACTACTACATCGGCGAGGGCAACCACCTCCGGCTCTACGACAAGCTGGGCGCGCATCCGCTGCACCACGAAGGCGCGGACGGCGTGCACTTCGCCGTCTGGGCGCCCAATGCCAGCCGCGTCTCGGTGATCGGCGACTTCAACAACTGGGACGGCCGCCTGCACGTGATGCGGAAACGCCTCGACACCGGCGTCTGGGAAACCTTCGTGCCCGGCGCCTTCGAAGGTCAGGGCTACAAGTATGAACTGCTCGATGCCACGGGCAATCTGCTGCCGCTGAAGGCCGACCCCTTCGGCTTCGCCGCCGAGCTGCGCCCCAACACCGCTTCGAAGGTCGCCCGCCTCGACTTCACCTGGAGCGACGGCGCCTACCTGCAGGCGCGCCAGACGGACCAGCGCCGCACGCCCATGTCGATCTACGAGGTCCATGCCGGCTCATGGCGGCGCGGGCCCGACAACCGCTTCCTTACCTACGACGAACTGGCCGACCAGCTCATCTCCTACGTGAAGGACATGGGCTTCACACACATCGAGTTGCTGCCAGTCTCGGAGCACCCTTTCGATCCCTCATGGGGCTATCAGCCGACGGGACTCTTCGCGCCCACCTCGCGCTTCGGCAGCCCGGATGGCTTTGCCCGCTTCGTCAACCGCGCCCATGAACAGGGGATCGGCATCATCCTCGACTGGGTGCCGGCGCATTTCCCGACCGATGAATTCGGCCTCGCCCGCTTCGACGGCACGGCGCTCTATGAGCACGCCGACCCGCGCCAGGGTTATCATCCCGACTGGAACACCGCGATCTACAACTTCGGCCGCCGCGAGGTGCTGAGCTTCCTCATCAACAACGCGCTGTTCTGGTGCGGCAAGTATCACATCGACGGCCTGCGCGTGGATGCGGTCGCCTCGATGCTCTACCTCGACTACTCCCGCAAGGAGGGCGAGTGGATCCCGAACAAGCACGGCGGGCGCGAGAACCTCGAAGCCATTTCCTTCCTGCAGCGGATGAACCACGAGGTCTACGGCCAGAACGCGGGCGTCGTCACCATCGCCGAGGAATCGACCGCCTTCCCCGGCGTCTCGAAGCCCACCAACACGGGCGGCCTCGGCTTCGGCTTCAAGTGGAACATGGGCTTCATGCACGACACCCTCGCCTACATGAAGCGCGAGGCGGTGCACCGCAAGTTCCACCACAACGACCTTACCTTCGGGCTGCTCTACGCCTTCTCGGAAAACTTCGTGCTGCCCCTCTCCCATGACGAGGTGGTGCATGGAAAGGGCTCGCTCCTCGCCAAGATGTCCGGTGACGACTGGCAGAAGTTCGCGACCTTGCGCGCCTACTACGCCTTCATGTGGGCCTACCCCGGCAAGAAGCTGCTTTTCATGGGTCAGGAATGGGCGCCTTGGCTGGAGTGGAGCGAGGCCCGCGGTCTCGACTGGCACCTCCTCAGCGGCGCACCCCACCAGGGGATGCAGTCCCTGGTCCGCGATCTTAACCATGCCTACACGTCCATGCCCGCCCTCCATGCCCGCGACTGCGAGCCCGAAGGCTTCGAATGGCTGATCACGGATGACCACGAAAACTCCGTGTTTGCTTGGGCCCGGCACGCCGGCGCGGCCCATACCCCCATCGTGGTTTGCGTGAGCAATTTCACGCCCGTAGCCCGCGACGGCTACACTCTGCCCTTGCCAAAAGCGGGGAACTGGCGTGAAGTCCTGAACACAGATGCCGAAGCCTACTGGGGCACCGGGCGCGGCAACCTCGGGGGAGTCGTGGCGGCTCACACGCCCTCCCACGGGAAGCCCGCCTCGGCGAAGGTCACCCTTCCGCCGCTCGCCACGGTCTACTTCGTCTCTGAACACTAAATAAGAATAACGTTCGTGGGGAGAGATCCGTGGCAATGAAGCAGACCGCACCACTTGCACGTGACGCGATGGCCTATGTCCTGGCCGGAGGGCGCGGCAGCCGCCTGATGGAACTCACCGACAAACGCGCCAAGCCGGCCGTGCCCTTCGGCGGCAAGTCGCGCATCATCGACTTCGCGCTGTCGAATGCGGTGAACTCCGGCATCCGCCGCATCGGTGTCGCCACGCAATACAAGGCGCACAGCCTGATCCGCCACCTGCAGCGCGGCTGGAACTTCCTCCGCCCCGAACGCAACGAAGGCTTCGACATCCTGCCCGCCTCGCAACGCGTGTCCGAAGACCAGTGGTATGCGGGCACGGCGGACGCCGTGTACCAGAACCTCGACATCATCCTCTCCTACCGGCCGAAGTACATCGTCATCCTCGCGGGCGACCACATCTACAAGATGGACTACGAGCTGATGCTGCAGCAGCACGTGGACACCAAGGCCGACGTGACCATCGGCTGCCTCGAAGTGCCGCGCGAGGAAGCGACCGGCTTCGGCGTCATGCATGTCGACACCAAGGACCGCATCACCGCCTTCATTGAAAAGCCGAAGGACCCGCCGGGCATTCCCGACAATCCGGACATGGCGCTTGCCTCCATGGGCATCTATGTCTTCGAGACGGACTTCCTTGCAGGCCTCCTCCGCCGCGATGCCGCCGACAAGAAATCGAGCCGCGACTTCGGCAAGGACATCATCCCCTACGTGGTGAAGAACGGGAAGGCCGTGGCCCACCGCTTCGCCAAGTCCTGCGTGCGCTCCGACCTCGAGGCCGGCGCCTACTGGCGCGACGTGGGAACCGTCGACGCCTATTGGGAAGCGAACGTCGACCTCACCGACACAGTGCCGGCACTCGACCTCTACGACCACAACTGGCCGATCTGGACCTACAGCGAAGTGACGCCGCCCGCCAAGTTCGTGCACGATCTCGATGGCCGCCGCGGCCTTGCCGTGGCCTCGCTCGTGTCGGGTGGCTGCGTGGTCTCGGGTGCCGGCATCCGCCGTTCCCTTCTTTTCACAAATGTCCGCGTCAACTCCTTCACGACATTGGAGGAAGCCGTGGTGCTGCCGCGTGCCGTGATCGGCCGCAATGCCCTTCTGAAGAAGGTGGTGATCGACAGCGACGTGGTGATCCCCGAGGGCCTCGTGGTGGGTGAAGACCCCGAGCTTGACGCCAAGCGCTTCCGCCGCACCGACAACGGCGTCTGCCTCATCACCAAGCCGATGATCGACCGTCTCGGCTGAGCACGATCACCGAACCGGAAAAGGCTGAGCCATCGATGAACGTCCTGTCTGTTGCCTCGGAAGTATTTCCGCTGATCAAGACCGGCGGCCTCGCCGACGTGGTGGGTGCGCTTCCATCCGCATTGAAGCAGCATGGTGTTGCCATGCGCGTGCTGGTGCCGGGCTATCCTGCCGTGATGAAGTGGCTGGCAACGGGAAAGACGCTGCACAATTATGCCGATCTCTTCGGCGGTCCGGCGCGGGTGATGTTCGCCGAGGTGGCGGGAATGGAACTGATGGCCGTCGATGCGCCCCACCTCTACGAGAGGCCGGGCAATCCCTATGTCGGCGCCGACGGCAAGGACTGGCCCGACAATGCGCTCCGCTTCGCCGCGCTGTCGACCGTGGCCGCCGACATCGGCCGCGGCGCGCTCAAGACGTGGACGCCGGATGTGCTGCATCTCCACGACTGGCAGGCGGCGCTTGCCGCCGTCGACGTGCGCCACAGGGGCGGACCCCGCACCGTCGTTACCGTGCACAACATCGCCTTCCAGGGACAGTTCCCCGCCTCCGTCTTCCCGCGCCTCGGGCTTCCCGCCGCGGCCTATGCGATGGAGGGCCTCGAGTATTACGGCAATGTCGGCTTCCTCAAGGGCGGGCTTGCGACAGCAGACATGATCACCACCGTCTCGCCCACCTACGCCCGCGAAATCTGCACGCCGGAATTCGGCATGGGACTGGACGGCCTGCTGCGCGCCCGCCGCCAGAACACCATCGGCATCGTCAACGGCATCGACACCGAGGTGTGGAACCCGGCGACCGACAAGGCGCTGGCCGCGCCCTACGGTGCAAAGACGATGGCCAAACGCAAGGACAACAAGCGCGAACTGGAGAAACGCTTCGGCCTCGAACCGGGCGACGGCATTCTCCACGGCGTCGTGAGCCGCCTCACCTGGCAGAAGGGTCTCGACATTCTCGCCAACCTGCTGGACTGGCTCGTCGCCAATGGCGGCCGTCTTGCCGTGGTGGGCACGGGCGAGCCGGGCATCGAGAATGCCTTCGCCGCCGCCGCCCAGCGCCACCCGGGCCGCATTGCCATCGTCGCCAAGTATGACGAAGCGCTGTCGCATCTTGTGCAGGGTGGCGCCGACACCATGCTGGTGCCCTCACGCTTCGAGCCCTGCGGCCTCACCCAGCTTTATGGCCTCCGCTATGGCTGCGTGCCCGTGGTGGCGCGCACCGGCGGCCTCGCCGACACGGTGATCGACGCCAACGAGGCGGCACTCTCGGCTGGTGTTGCCACCGGCTTCCAGTTCTCGCCGGTCGACGAGCCCTCGTTGCAGAATGCCCTGCAGCGCGCAGGCACGATGTTCACCACGGCGCCCGCCGAATGGACGAGGCTGCAAACGAACGGCATGGCGGCGGATGTCTCGTGGGAGCGGAGTGCCGCCCACTACGCCGATCTCTACAAGCAGATGAAGGGCTGAGCGAATGAGCGTGACGATTGCGACCAAGGCCTTTGCGGACCAGAAGCCCGGCACTTCGGGCCTGCGCAAGAAGGTGAAGGTCTACCAGCAGCCGCACTACGCCGAGAACTACATCCAGTCGATCTTCGACAGCCTCGAGGGCTTTGCCGGCGCGACCCTCGTGGTGGGCGGCGACGGCCGCTACTACAACAAGGAGGTCATTCAAACGGCCCTCCGCATGGCGGCGGCGAATGGCTTCGGCCGCGTCATCGTCGGCCAGAACGGCCTGCTCTCGACGCCCGCCGCCTCGCATCTCATCCGCCACAACAAGGCCTATGGCGGGCTGGTGCTCTCGGCCAGCCACAATCCAGGCGGACCCGACGGTGACTTCGGCATCAAGTACAACATCGGTAATGGCGGGCCTGCGCCCGAGAAGATCACCGATGCCGTCTTCGCCCGCAGCAAGGTGATCACGCACTACAAGACCACTGAGACGCCCGACATCGATCTCGGCAAGACCGGGCGCAGCATGATCGAGGGCATGACGGTGGAGGTGGTCGATCCCGTGGCCGACTACGCCAGCCTCATGCAGTCGCTCTTCGACTTCGATGCTATCCGCGCCCTCTTCAAGTCGGGCTTCCGCATGAAGTTCGACGGAATGGGCGCCATCACCGGCCCCTATGCCAAGACCATTCTCGAAGGCATGCTGGGTGCGGCCCAGGGCACCGTGATCAACGGCACGCCGCTCCCGGATTTTGGCGGGCACCATCCTGATCCCAATCTCGTCCATGCCAAGGAACTCGTCGACGACGTGATGATGGGACTGGCGTTCGATTTCGGCGCGGCCTCCGATGGTGACGGCGACCGCAACCTGATCGTGGGCCGCGGCATCTACGTGACGCCGTCCGATTCACTCGCGATCATCGCTGCCAACGCCACCCATGCACCGGGCTATGCCGGTGGCATTGCCGGCATCGCCCGCTCCATGCCGACAAGCTGCGCGCCTGATTGCGTGGCGGCGAAGAAGGGCATCCCGTGTTTTGAAACGCCCACGGGCTGGAAGTTCTTCGGCAACCTGCTCGATGCCGGCCTTGCAACCGTCTGCGGTGAAGAGAGTTTCGGCACCGGATCGAACCACGTCCGTGAGAAGGATGGTCTCTGGGCCGTGCTCATGTGGCTCAACATCCTTGCTGCCACGCGCCGCAGCGTCTCCGAGATCGTGACCTCGCACTGGGATCTCTATGGGCGCAATTTCTACTCGCGCCACGACTACGAGGAAGTGGATGCCGAGGCCGCCAACAAGCTGATGGATGGCTTGCGTGCCCGTCTCCCCGCCATCAAGGCGGAACATGGCCTCACCACCGCCGATGATTTCGCCTACGACGATCCGGTGGACAAGTCGCACACCGCAAAGCAGGGCATCCGCCTCATCTTCCCGGACGGCGCGCGCATCATCTACCGTCTGTCCGGCACCGGAACAGCGGGCGCCACGCTCCGTGTCTACATCGAGCGCTACGTCGCCGACCGCAGTCAGCACGGCACCGAAACGCAGGAGATGCTGAAGGACCTGATCGCGCTGTCGCGGTCGATCCCGGACATTCCGGGCATCACCGGGCGCAGCGCACCGACGGTGATCACCTGACACCGGTCCGGCTCGAACCCAAGGGCAGGCCAGCGCCGCTGGGCGTGACGCTGGTACAGGGCGGCGTCAACGTCGCCGTGCATGCGCCACAGGCCAGTGCGGTGTTCTTCTGCCTGTTCGATGCCAAGGGAAAGAAGAAGCTCGCCAAGCTCGAACTGCCGCAGCGGCAGAACGGCGTTCACTATGGGTTCGTGGCGGGGGTGAAGGAAAACGCCCGCTATGGGCTTCGCGCCGAGGGCCCATGGCAGCCGCAGGATGGCCTGCGCTTTGATGCTGCCAAGCTGCTGGTCGATCCCTTCGCCACGGCGCTGGACCGCCCCTACGCCTTCCATCCCGGCCTCTCCGAGAAAGACCGCGACACCGCCGACCTCGTGCCCAAGGGGATCGTGACGCGCCCGCTGCCGCAGGTGAAGCGCGCCCCGCCCCGCATGCCTGCGTGGGTCTACGAGGTGCCGGTGAAGGCCTTCTCCATGCGCCACCCCGGCATTGCAGCGCCCAAGCGCGGCACGGTGGCGGCCCTCGCCGAGCCTGCCGCGCTCGAACACTTCCGCCATCTCGGCGTCGACACCATCGAACTCATGCCGCTGATGGCGTGGATCGACGAGCGGCATCTTCATGCGCTCGGGCTTGCCAATGCCTGGGGTTACAACCCCGTGACCTTCTTCGCGCCCGATCCGCGCCTTGCGCCCGGTGGCTTTGCCGAGATCGCCCACACCATCTCCGTATTGCACGACCACGGCTTCCAGGTGCTGCTCGACGTGGTGCTGAACCACACGGGCGAAAGCGATGCGGCGGGCCCGACGCTCTCCTTCCGCGGCCTCGACAACACGCTCTGGTACCGCCACGTGAACGGCGCGCCCGTGAACGACACGGGTTGCGGCAACACGGTGGCACTCGATCAGCCCGCCGTTGCCGACTATGCGCTGGCCGCACTTCGCCACTGGGTGGATGTGACGGGCCTCGACGGTTTCCGCTTCGACCTCGCCACCGTGATGGGTCGCGGGCCGGACGGCTTCCACGCCGATTCACCGCTGATCCGCGCCATCAACGCCGATCCTGTCCTCTCGCATTCGATCCTCATTGCGGAGCCGTGGGATGTGGGGCCGGGCGGCTATCAGCTCGGCCAGTTTCCGCCGCGCTGGCTGGAATGGAACGACCGCTACCGCGACGACGTGCGCCGCTTCTGGCGGGGCGACAGCTTCTCCGCCAATGCCTTTGCCACGCGCCTTGCCGGATCTTCTGACGTGTTCCGCGGCAAGCACCCCTCTAACAGCGTCAACTTCATCTCGGCCCATGACGGCTTCACCCTCGCCGACGTCACCCGCTATGCCCAGAAGGACAACATGGCGAATGGCGAGGGCAACCGCGACGGCAAGTCCGACGAGGTGACCTGGCCCGGCGGGCAGGTGCGGGCACTGCTCGCCAGCCTCTTCCTCTCCCGCGGCACGCCCATGCTGACGGCGGGCGACGAGATGGGCCGCAGCCAGCACGGCAACAACAATGCCTATGCCCAGGACAATGCGCTCACTTGGCTGGACTGGGCCGGGGCCGACCGCACCCTCATCGACTTCACCCGCCGCCTGATCGACATCCGCAAGCGCCATCCCCTGCTGGCCGAAGACCGCTTCCTCACCGGCGAGGGCGATGCCGAGTGGTTCGGCAGCGACGGCCGGGCCCCGGACTGGTCCTCCCCCGCCATCCGCTTCTTGGGCCTCATCCTGCACGGCAGGCACGAAACTCTGGCAATCGCGGTCAACGGCACCGGCGAGGCCCTCGACCTGCCGCTTCCCGATGCCGCCAACCGCTGGCGGCGCCTCTTTTCCTCCGGCACGGGCGCGGGCTGCCCCGCATTTTCGCTTTCCCTGTTCAGCGCGATTTCCACATGACGGAAACCACCGGATTGGCTTAAATCCCCGGCGGGAGGAACAAGAACTATGTTTCAGACAAGCTATTACAACGAGCCGGAAGGAACCGGCTTCGAACACCTGGACAAGCGCTTCGGCAAGCTGCTGATCGGCCACGCCCGCGTCGAGCGCCTGTGGACCGGCGCCCGCTGGGCCGAGGGCCCCGCCTGGTTCGCGGCCGGCCGCTACCTCGTCTTCTCCGACATTCCCAACAACCGCATGATGCGCTTCGACGAGACCGACAGCAGCATGTCGGTGTTCCGCCACCCCTCCAACAATTCCAACGGCAACACCACCGACCGCGAGGGACGCCTCGTGACCTGCGAGCATCTCGGCCGCCGCGTCAGCCGCACCGAGCATGACGGCTCGATCACCGTGCTCGCCGACCGCTACAAGGGCAAGCGCTTCAACTCGCCCAACGACGTGATCGTGAAGTCGGACGGCTCGATCTGGTTCACCGACCCCACCTATGGCATCGACGCCGACTACGAGGGCGCGCGCGCCGAAAGCGAGATCGGCGCCAGCAATGTCTACCGCATCGATCCCTCGGGCGAGATCACCATCGTCGCCGACGACTTCGTCAAGCCGAACGGTCTTGCCTTCTCCCCCGACGAGAAGACGCTCTATGTCGCCGACACCGGCTGCACCCACGTGGAGAACGGCCCCAAGCACATCCGCGCGCTTGCGGTGAAGCCCGATGGCAAGTCGCTCGGCGCTTCCAAGATGTTCGCCGATTGCAACGCCGGCTTGTTCGACGGCTTCCGCGTCGACAAGGACGGCCGCATCTGGACCAGCGCCGGCGACGGCGTGCACTGCTTCCTGCCGAACGGCGACCTGATCGGCAAGATCCGCATTCCGGAACTCGTCGCCAACGTCTGCTTCGGCGGCGCGCAGCGGAACCGCCTGTTCATCTGCGGCTGCACCTCGCTCTACTCGGCCTATCTCGCCATCAACGGGTGACGCATGGTTGCAATGCCCTTGCCGGATGAAGGTGTGATGGCCAGGCGGTCCGAGATCGCCAGCGCCCTCCGCCGCATCCTGCCGGCGGCAAGCGTGATCGATGCGGCCCCCGCACTCCGCGCCTACGAAAGCGACGGGCTGGCGGCCTACCGCCAGCCGCCGCTGGTCGTCGCACTGCCGGAGACCACGGCCCAGGTCTCGGAGATCCTGACTTACGCCCACGCCAACGGCATCAAGGTAGTGCCGCGCGGTGCGGGCACCTCGCTTTCGGGCGGGGCGCTGCCTCTGGCCGACGGCATTCTCCTCGGCATGGCGAAGTTCAACCGCGTGCTGGAGGTGGACTATGCCAACCGCTGCGCCGTGGTGCAGCCCGGCGTCACCAACCTCGCCATCACTAAGGCGGTGGAGCACAAGGGCTTCTATTATGCGCCCGACCCCTCCTCGCAGATCGCCTGTACCATCGGCGGCAACGTGGCGGAGAACTCGGGCGGCGTGCACTGCCTCAAGTACGGCCTGACCACCAACAATATCCTCGGCCTCGAGATGGTGCTGGTGACGGGCGAGGTGATCCGCCTGGGCGGCAAGCATCTCGACAGCGAGGGCTATGATCTGCTCGGCCTGATGACAGGCTCGGAAGGCCTACTCGGCGTTGTCACGGAAGTGACGGTGCGCATCCTGCAGAAGCCGGAGACGGCGCGCGCCCTGCTCGTCGGCTTCGCCAGCAACGAGGATGGAGGACAATGCGTCGCCGACGTGATTGCCGCGGGCATCATTCCGGGCGGCATGGAAATGATGGACCGCCCCGCCATTCACGCCGCCGAGGACTTTGCCCGCTGCGGCTATCCCCGTGACGTGGAGGCGCTGCTCATCATCGAGCTCGATGGCCCGCAGGTGGAAGTGGATCACCTGATCGAGCGGGTGAAGGTGATCGCCGAGAAGAACAACGCCCGCACCCTCAAGGTCTCGACCAGCGAGGCCGAGCGGCTCGCTTTCTGGGCCGGCCGCAAGTCGGCCTTCCCTGCCGTGGGCCGCATCTCGCCCGACTACATCTGCATGGATGGCACGATCCCGCGCAAGGCGCTGCCGCAGGTGCTGCGCGGCATGGAGGAGTTGTCGCAGAAGCACGGGCTCCGCGTCGCCAATGTCTTCCATGCGGGCGACGGCAACCTGCATCCGCTCATCCTCTTCGATGCCAATGAGGACAACCAGTTCGACCGCGCCGAAGCCTTTGGCGCCGACATCCTCCGCCTCTGCGTCAAGGTGGGCGGCGTGCTCACCGGCGAGCATGGTGTGGGGATCGAGAAGCGCGACCTGATGCCCGAAATGTTCTCGGAAGACGACCTTGCCCAGCAGCAGCGGGTGAAGTGCGCCTTCGACGAGAAGGGCCTGCTCAACCCCGGCAAGGTTTTCCCCGTGCTGCACCGCTGCGCCGAACTGGGGCGCGTGCACGTCAGCAAGAACAACCTGCCTCATCCCGACCTGCCGCGCTTCTGATGACACGGATCCCAGCACCAAAGGACGAGGCAGAGCTTGCTGCCGTGGTGCGCGACAGCAGCGAACCGTTCCGTCTCGAAGGCCTCGGCACCAAGGGGGCGCTCGGCAATCCGGTGGCTGCATCGCAGGTGCTGTCGCTTCGGAATTTTGCGGGCGTCGTGGTCTATGAGCCGGATGAACTGATCCTTGAAGCTGGCAGCGCAACCCCATTGAAGCAGCTCGAGAAAACCCTGTCGCAAAAGGGCCAGATGCTGGCCTTCGAGCCACCGGATTTTTCGAGCCTGCTGGGTGCATCCACTTCGGGCAGCCTCGGCGGAATCGTCGCCTGCGGCCTCTCCGGACCGCGCCGCGTGCGCGCCGGTGCGGCCCGCGATCACGTGCTCGGCTTCTCCGGCGTGACGGGCGAAGGTGTCGCCATTCGCGCCGGCGCGCGCGTGGTCAAGAACGTGACCGGATACGATCTCGCCAAGCTTGCGACCGGCTCCTACGGCACGCTGGTGGCGATGACCTCCATCATCGTGAAGGTGCTGCCGAAGCCGGAGACGGAGGAGACGGTGTTCCTCCGCGGTGTGGATGATGCGACCGCCATGCGTCTCATGTCGGAGGCAATGCAGTCGCCGGCCGACGTCTCCGCGGCCGCGCACCTGCCGGGTGACGGAACCTACCTCCGCCTCGATGGCATTGCGCCCTCCGTTGCCGCACGTCGCGACCGGCTGGTGAAACTCATGAAGCGCGATGCGGGCGTGCTCGGCGAAAAGGAGTCGGCGAAACTCTGGACCGGCATCCGTGATGTAAAGCCCTTCTGGAGCCTCACCACCAGCAGCATCTGGCGGCTCTCGGTGGCGCCGACGGAAGGTGCAAGCATCGCCGCCGCCATCATGCAGAAACTCGATGCAGCACATTTCTATGACTGGGCCGGCGGTTTGATCTGGCTTGCGGTTGCCAACAGCGAAGATGGGGGCGAGTCCGTCATCCGCTCGTCGTTCACGTCGGGACACGCGACACTGGTGCGGGCCCCCGAGGCGATCCGCGCCAGGGTGAGCGCCTTCACGCCACAGCCGGCTGCACTCGCCGCCCTCGCCGCGCGGGTGAAGCACTCCTTCGATGCGCGCAACCGCTTCAACCCCGGCATCATGGTGAGGGGCTGAGATGCAGACACACTTCTCGCTTGAGCAATTGCAGGACCCGGTGCTGGCCGATGCCAACGGCATTCTCCGGGCCTGCGTCCATTGCGGCTTCTGCACCGCCACCTGCCCGACCTATGTGCTGCTCGGCGACGAACTCGACAGCCCACGCGGCCGCATCTACCTCATCAAGCAGATGCTGGAGGAAAACCGCCCGGCCACCGAGAGCGACGCCAAGCACATCGACCGCTGCCTCTCCTGCCTCTCCTGCATGACCACCTGCCCGTCCGGCGTGAACTACATGCACCTGATCGACACGGCGCGGGTTCACGTGGAAGAGACCTTCGACCGCCCCGGCCCTGAGCGGATGCTGCGCAACCTGCTCGCCGCCGTGATGCCGCGCCCCGGCCTCTTCCGCCATCTCATGTCGGCCGCCGGCCTCGCAAAGCCCTTCGCGCCGCTGTTCGAACGCCTCGGCCTCAAACGCATCGCCGCCGCCCTTGCGCTCACGCCGCTGTCACTGCCGCGCGAGATGACCGGCCGCCCCGGCCACTATCCGGCAGAAGGCGTTGAGAAGGGCAAGGCGGTGCTGCTGCGCGGCTGCGTGCAGTCGGTGCTCGATCCCGGCATCAATGCCGCCACCATCCGGCTCCTCAACCGCTTCGGCTGGAGCGTCACGGTCACGGAAGGCGAAAGCTGCTGCGGCTCGCTGCCCCACCACATGGGGAAGGAAGATGCCGCCCTTGCCTATGCCCGCCGCACCATCGACCAGTGGACAGCGGAAAACCCCGACGTGATCGTCATCACCTCGTCCGGCTGCGGCACCACCATCAAGGACTACGGCCACATGTTCCGCCTCGATCCCGTCTATGCGGAGAAGGCAAAGGCGGTGGCGGCAAAGGCCCGCGACATCAGCGAACTTTTGGCCATGCTGGACTTGCCCGAGGGCAAGGGCGGTTTGCGCGTCACCTATCATTCCGCCTGCTCGCTGCAGCACGGACAGCAACTGAAGACGGGGCCGCAGGCGCTGCTCCGCCGCGCCGGATTCGAGGTGACGGATGTGCCCGAAGCCCAAATCTGCTGCGGTTCGGCCGGCACCTACAACATCCTGCAACCGGACATTTCACAACGCCTGCGCGACCGGAAGCTCGCCAACATCGCCAGCACCGATCCGCAGGTGATCGCCGCCGGGAACCTTGGCTGCATGACGCAACTCGCGCAAAAGAGCGGCGTTCCCGTTGTCCACACCGTTGAACTTCTCGACTGGGCCTATGGAGGCCCGCCGCCCCCACAGCTTGATCAGGCAAAGACAAATGCACATTGACCGCCACGGATTGAAGGTTGACCAGCTCCTCGAGCGCTTCATCGAGAACGAGGTGCTGCCCGGCACCGGCCTTGCGCCCGACCACTTCTGGAAGGGCTTCTCGGCGCTTGTTCATGATCTCGCACCCAGGAACCGCGCCTTGCTGCAGAAGCGCGATGCCCTGCAGGCGAAGATCGATGCCTGGCACCGCGCCCACCCCGGCGCGGGCATTGCCGCGCAGAAGGATTTCCTCGAGGAGATCGGCTATCTGCTGCCGGAAGGGCCGGACTTCACCATCGACACCACAAACGTGGATCCCGAAATCGCCAGCGTGGCGGGCCCGCAGCTTGTGGTGCCCGTCACCAATGCGCGCTACGCCCTCAACGCCGCCAATGCCCGCTGGGGTTCGCTCTACGACTGCCTCTACGGCACCGATGCCATGGGCAGCCTGCCGCCCGCAGGCGGCTATGAGCGGGGCCGCGGTGCGCGCGTCGTGGCGCGGGTGCGCGTCTTTCTCGATGACGTCTTCCCGGTGCAGGGCACCAGCCATGCGGATGCGCGGCGCTATCACGTGAAGGATGGCGCGCTGCTGGTGGACGACATGCCGCTCATCCATCCCGAGAAGTTCGCGGGCTACCGCGGCAATCCCAAGGCGCCCGACTCCGTTCTCCTCCGCAACAACGGACTTCACGTAGAACTGGTCTTTGACCGGGCCCATTTCATCGGCAGCAAGGACCAGGCGCTGCTGGCCGACGTGGTGATCGAAAGCGCGCTCTCCGCCATCATGGACTGCGAGGACTCGGTCGCCTGCGTCGATGCCGAGGACAAGGTGCTCGCCTATTCCAACTGGCTGGGCCTGATGAAGGGCGACCTTGAAGCCAAACTCGAAAAGGGCGGCAAGACCTTCATGCGCCGCCTGAACCCCGACCGCGAGTTCACTGCGCCGGACGGCAAGCCCCTGCTGCTGAAGGGCCAGGCGCTGCTCTGGGTGCGCAATGTCGGCCACCTCATGACCACACCCGCCATCCTCGACAAGGGCGGGGCCGAAATTCCCGAAGGCCTGATGGATGCGGTGATCACCACAACCATCGCGCTCCACGACCTCAGGAAGACTCAGGGCCCGCGCAATTCGCATCTCGGCTCCGTCTATGTGGTGAAGCCCAAGATGCACGGGCCGGAGGAAGTGGCCTTCACCGACGAGATATTCACTTCCGTCGAAAAGCTGCTGGGACTGCCGCAGTACACCGTGAAGATCGGCATCATGGACGAGGAGCGCCGCACCACGGTCAACCTCAAGGAATGCATCCGCGCCGCGCGCCACCGCGTGGCCTTCATCAATACGGGCTTCCTTGACCGCACCGGCGACGAGATCCACACCTCGATGGAGGCTGGCCCCTTCAGCCGCAAGGACTTCATCAAGCGCAAGGGCTGGATCACGGCCTACGAAAACCTCAATGTCGACATCGGCCTCGAATGCGGGCTCTCGGGCAAGGCGCAGATCGGCAAGGGCATGTGGGCCGCGCCAGACATGATGGCGGCGATGCTGGAGCAGAAGGTCGATCATCCCAAGGCGGGCGCAAACTGCGCCTGGGTGCCCTCGCCCACAGCGGCGACGCTGCATGCCCTCCACTATCATCGCATCGACGTCTTCGCCGTGCAGAAGCGGCTGGCGAAGGGTGGGCGCCGCGCCCATGTGGAAGCCCTTCTCGATATTCCGGTTGCCGCCTTCCGCATGTGGAGCGAAGACCAGATCCTCCGCGAGATCGAGAACAATGCGCAGGGCATCCTCGGCTACGTGGTCCGCTGGATCGACCAGGGCATCGGCTGTTCCAAGGTGCCGGACATCAACAACGTCGGCCTGATGGAAGACCGCGCCACGCTGCGCATCTCCTCCCAGCACATCGCCAACTGGCTGCACCACAAGGTGTGCAGCAAGGAACAGGTGACGGAGGTGATGAAGCGCATGGCGGCAGTGGTGGACAAGCAGAATGCCGGCGACACCGCCTACAAGCCCATGGCGCCGGACTTCGAGCTGTCAACCGCCTTCCAGACGGCCTGCGATCTGGTGTTCAAGGGCCGGGAACAGCCGAACGGCTACACCGAGCCCCTGCTCCATGCGGCACGCCTCAAGGTGAAGGCGCGGAACTAGCGCAACAGGATTGAGGCGATCAGGCCGCTTCGCCGCGTTCGGCGAGGCGGGCGTTTTCCTTCATGCGCTCGGCGGCGGCGTCCTCGCGGCGCTTCAGCACCTCGTAGATGAGCGCGCCCAGCAGCGAGAGCCCGATGATGATCACCGCCAGCGCCGAGAGCACCGGCGTTGTGCCCTGCCGCGCTTCGCCCGCCAGCACCGTCACCAGCGTCTTGTCGGCGAGGATGGCGAAGGTGGTGGTGTTGAAGTTCTCGAATGACGAGAGGAAGGCGATGACCGAGGCCGAGAGAAGCGCCGGCTTCAGGAAGGGCAGCAGCACGTGCCAGAACACCTGCGGATAGGAGGCGCCGAGATCGAGGGCCGCTTCCTCCTGCGCGCGGTCGAAGCGGGTGAGACGCGCCATGATGATGAGCAGGCAATAGGCAGCGACGAAGCTCGACTGGCCGAGGATCGACAGCACGATGCCCTTGTAGAAGGTGGCCTTGGTGAAGTCGGTGAGGCCGAGCGCGTCCTTCCAGAAGATCACCGTGGAAATGCCGATGATGACGCCCGGCGTGAGCAGCGGCGACACCGTGACCAGATAGAAGAGGCCGCGGGCGCGGTGATAGATCTGGTTCATGATGATCGAGGCGGCAAGGCCGATGGGCACCGAAATCACCACCACGCCGATGCCGATGATGATGGAGTTCTGCAGGCCTTCCATCATCAGGCGGTGCTCCCACAGCTTGCCGAACCACTCGAGGGTGAAGCCCTCGAAGGGAAGCGCCTGGGGATAGTTGGGCGTGTTGAAGGCGGTGATGCTCATCACCATCAGCGGCCCGAAGAGATAGAGAAGGAAAAGCGCGATGTAGAAGCCCAGCATCGCGCGCGCGACTTTGCTCGAGCTCATCGGATGGCCTCCCCGAGCTTCACCTTGAAGAGGCGGAGCATGACCATGACGAAGGTGATGCAGGCGGCCAGCAGGATGAAGGCGTAGGCCGAGCCGCGCGGCCAGTTGAAGGCTTGGAAGAAGAAGTCATAGACCGTCATGGTGAACCAGCGCTGCTGCGGGCCCGAAAGGAAGAGCGGTGCAGCAAGCGAGCCTGCCGCCAGCATGAACACCATGGTGCAGCCCGAGGCGATGCCGGGCTTGGCATAGGGGATCACCACGTCGCGGTGGATCTTCCACCACGGGGCGCCAAGATCGCGCGCCGCCTCGATCTGGTTCTTGTCGAGGCTTTCGATGGCATTGTAGAGCGGGAAGATCATGATCAGCAGGTTGGCGTAGCTGAGGCCGATCCACATGCCGGTGTTGGCGCTGAGGAAATCGATGGGGCCGTCAGTGAGGCCGATACCCATCAGGCCCTGGTTGATCAGGCCCTTGGAGGCGAGCAGCAGGCGGACCGCGAAGGCGCGCAGGATTTCATTGATCCAGTAGGGCACGATCAGCGCCAGCATGAGCAGGCGCACCTTCTGCGCCGTGCCGGCCTGGGCCATGTAGTAGGCCAGCGGATAGCAGATGCAGAGGTTGAAGAAGGCGATGATGGCCGAGACGATGATCGAATAGACGAAATTCGACATGTGCAGCCAGTTCCACTCGTTGTCGGTGGGCGACACGAAGAAGGACTTGTACTGCGCCAGCGTCAGGAAGTCGTTGGGTCCGCCGCGCTGGGTGGGCGGCAGCTTGGGATGGAAGCTTTCCACCACCATGTAGAGATAGGGCAGCGTGACGAGGAACAGCGTCCAGAAGGCGACGAGGCCGACGAAGGTCAGGCCCAGCACCATGCCGTTCCGCTCCCAGTAGCTCTTGTGGGTGGGATCGTGGCCGAGCTTCGATTCATAGCGTGACAGCAGCCAGAAGCCGACGATCACCAGAAACGGAATGAGGAGGACGAAGCTGCGGCTAGTCACGGGCCATCTTCCCTTCCGGGAGGACAAGGCCGTAGGCCTCGTCGTAATGCACCGTGGCCTTCTCGCCCTGGGCCGGAATCTTTGCACCGCCATGGCGGCCCACCGTGACGGTGATGTCCTTCTTGCCCGCCCCCTTGAGGAAGACGTGGGTCATGTTGCCTTCGAAGGCGACGCTCTCCACCGTGGAGGAGAAGCTGGTCGCGGCATCGCCCTTGCCGATCTTCAGGGACTCGGGCCGGACGAAGAGAATGGCCTTGTCGCCGGCCTTCAGGCCCTTGGGATTCTTGCCCGCAAGCGCGCCGAAGGGCGTGTCGACGACGGCCGCGCCATCGGCCACCTTGCTCACGGTGCCGGAGAAGGCGTTGTTCTCGCCCACGAAGGAGGCGACGAAGGGCGTCTGCGGCAGGTCATAGACCTGCTTGCCGTCGGCCACCTGCTCGATCACGCCGTCGCTCATTACGGCGATGCGGTCGGACATGGTGAGGGCTTCGCCCTGGTCGTGGGTGATGTAGATGAAGGTGATGCCGACCCGCTGCTGGATGGCGCGGAGCTCGGTGCGCATGTGCTGGCGGAGCTTGAGGTCGAGGGCCGAGAGCGGCTCGTCGAGCAGCAGCACCTTGGGTTCGACGGCAAGCGCGCGGGCAATCGCCACGCGCTGCTTCTGGCCGCCGGAGAGTTCGCTCACCAGCTTGTCGCCCTGGCCCTTGAGGGCGATGAGGTCGAGAAGCTCGTCCGCCTTCTTGCGGCGGGTGGTCCTGTCGATGCCGCGCACACGGAGGCCGTAGGCGATGTTCTCCGCCACGGTCATCAGCGGGAAGAGCGCGAGGTTCTGGAAGATGAGCGCGGTGGGGCGCTTGTTGGGGCCGATCCCCTGCATGTCCTGCCCGCCGATCTTCACGTGGCCGGCAGTGGGATCAAGAAAGCCCGAGACGGTGCGGAGGATGGTGGTCTTGCCGCAGCCCGAGGGACCGAGGAATGAGAAAAATTCACCGCCCTTGATGTCGAGCGTGGCATCACTCACGGCCGTGAAGTTTCCGAATTTCACCGTGACGTGGTCAAGCTCGACGCCCGCACTCATGTAGTCTTCCCCTGCGTGATCTTCTTGTGATTTGGCCGACTCATTCCACAGAACGCCATGCCAGATCAAGTGATACCAATGTGACCAGTTCTCAATCGACGTCTCAGAAAAGCAGAAGAGCCAGCCCCCGCGGGGACTGGCTCCAATTGTGCGGCACGATGCCGAAACACCGGGCGCGGTCTGCCTGAAATCAGGCGGCCTTGAACTTCTCGGTGTACTGGTTGCGGATTTCCGCATACCACGACGGTTCCGCCGGCCAGGGCCAGAGGTTCTTGAGGGAGTCGCCCGGATAGGCGTCCTGGAAGTTCTTCTTGAAGGCATCCGAAGTGAGCGCGTCGGCGCCCTGGACAACCGGGTTGTAGTTCGAGCCGTCGGCCACCTTCGCCGAGACTTCCGGCGTGTGCAGGTAGTTGAGGAACTCGTACACCTGGTCGAGGTTCTTGGCGGCCTTCACCAGCGTGATGCCGTCGATCCAGACGATGGCGCCTTCCTTCGGAGCCTGGTAGCTCACGGGCTTGCCTTCCTTCTTCAGGGTGAGCGGCGGGCCGTCCCAGGTCTGGCCGATCCACACGTCGTTCTCCATCAGGCCCGACTTGGTGTTGTCGGCGGAATCCCAGAACTGCTTCACCCAGCTCTTGTGCTCGATGGCGAAGGCAAGGATCGGGTCCCAGACCTTCTTGAAGCTGTCTTCGTCCTTGTAGCCGTCAAGCATGCGGTTCGAGGCCTGCTTGCCTTCGGCATCCCACCACAGACCGATGGCGAGGAGGAAGGAGTGGCCGCGGCCCTGCGTGTGGCCCTTGACGTCATCCTGCCAGAGCGAGCCGTAGGAGAGCTTCGCGAGGTCGCCCTTGTAGAGGTCGGTGCGGAAGGAGATGGCTTCCGAGCCCCAGCAATGCGGCAGGTGGTGGAGACCGTCGTCCCACTTCCACAGGTCTTCCGAAGCCTTCACCATCGACGGCAGGAGCTGGCCGACGTTCTTGAGCTTGTTCATGTCGAACGGAGCGGTGACGTCGATGTCCTTGAACTGCGGCGCGCGGTTCACGGTGGGCTGGCAGAGGTCGAAGCCTTCACCGCCGGTGGCCTGCAGCTTGTTGATCTGTTCTTCGTTCTGCGAGAACGGCGTCTGGTTCACCTTGATGCCGGTGGCCTTTTCGAAGTTCGGAATCACGTCGCCGGGGAATTCGTCCGACCACATGAGAAGGTTGAGCTCGCCCGAGGACGACAGCGCGTTGCGCGTCACGAGCGGGGCCGACAGACCGACTGCGCCAACTGCAGCGGCCGCCTTCATCACGGTGCGGCGAGACAGCTTGGCAGCGTTCAGCAGCTCCTTCGTTGACTGGATCTTGTTCATACTATTCCTCCAATGAAAGGTGGCCCTATGCCACCCGAAACTCCCATATGCCCGGTTTGCCCGGTTTCTGGCTGAGTTATTGTCACACTGTGACACTGATGTGGCGATACAGCAATGGGGGTATGCGACCTGGTCCAAGCCCGCCAGCCGGGCTGGCACTGACGCACTTTCAGCTTCGCCTGCTCATTTCCACATAAAGAAGCCCATAAAGACTGGCGGCAATCACCAGCATGGCCACCACCTGATAGGCAGCGACCGACTGGCCGAGCAACAGCACCGCAGCCAGCATGGTGAGAGCGGGCGCCGGAACGGTGATCGAGCTGGCCAGCGACACCGGAATGTGGCGCATCGCCAGAAACCAGAACAGCAGCTCGAGATAGTAGACGGCGCCGAACACCGCCGCTGGAACCTGAACGTTCAACTGCTTGAACTCGCCAAGAAATTGTTGCCCCTCCCCGCTTGCCACCACGGCTGCTGCGAGGAACACGCCCGAGATGACGAGGCGGGAAAGTGTCACCTGGTTGGCGGTCATGCGGGCCTTCACCAGCAGGCGGCGCAGCATCATGTGGGCTGCGCTCCACAACACCGGGATGGCCAGCACCATCAGCGACCAGAGGGAGATGTTGCCGAGGCTGAAGGTGCCGCCACTCACCAGGTAGGTAATGGCAAGGATCATGACCACGGTCAGCCCCAACTCGGCCCGGCCCCGCCTGTGCCCCAGAACGACGAATTCCATGAGTGCGGCGATAAGCGGGTAGGATTGCAGCAGGATAATAAAATTCACCGGCCCGACCTTGGCGGCCCCCAGCACATAGGCCCAGGTCGACAGGCCGAACATGGCGCCTGTCAGCAGCGCCACGCCCCACTCCCGGGCCGAGAGCGCCGCCGAGGACAGCAGGCGGAGCTCACCGCGCCGCCATTCCAGCAAGGTCAGCGGCAGAGCGGCCGCCACCTGCCAGATCGTGATGATGAGGGTGAACGTCAGGGCCGGGACATCAGCAGGCCGCGCGACGGCCAGAAGCGGCATGGCCCCGAGCAACAGCAGGCAGACGAGCGCGTGTCCGGCCCCGGTCTTCTTGGACATGCGGAACTCCGGAGCGAGCCACATCATGACCGGGTGCAGGATCACCGGACAGGGCCAGTCCGGCCTTAAATCAGGGCTCCACGTAAAGCGGGATCAGGACTTGTTCTTGAAATAGACGTCGAGGAACACGGCGAGCATCAGCACCACGCCCTTGATGACCTGCTGCCAGTCGATGCCGATGCCGAGGATGCCCATGCCGTTGTTCATGACGCCCATGATGAAGGCACCGATGACCACTCCGGTGATCTTGCCGACGCCGCCCGTGACGGCGGCCCCGCCGATGAAGCAGGCGGCAATCACGTCCAGTTCAAGGCCGGCGCCCGCCTTGGGCTGGGCCGAATTGAGGCGCGCCGCATAGACGAGACCCGCAAGTGCAGCGAGCGCCCCCATGATCGCGAAGATCATGATGGTGATGCGCTCGGTGTTGAGGCCGGAGAGGCGCGCCGCCTTTTCGTTGCCGCCCATGGCGTAGACGCGGCGGCCGAAGGTGGTGCGGGTGGTGATGAACATGAAGAGTGCGACCAACGCGAACATGGTGATCAGCACGTTGGGCAGGCCGCGGTGGTTGGCCATCGTCCACGAGAAGGCGAGGAAGGCGAGCGCGATGAGGACATTGCGGCCATAGAAGAGCTCGATCGGCTCTTCCGCCATGCCGTGGGCCTGTTCGAGCTGGCGGGCCCGCCAGTTCGACCAGATGATGAGGAAGGTGACGACGGCGCCGACCACGAGGGCGAACATGTTGATGCCGGCAGGCGCCATGAAAGAGAGGATGTCCGGCACGTAGCCGTTCGACAGGGCCTGGAAGCTTTCCGGGAACGGCCCGAGGTTGCGGCCCGAGAGCATGGCGATCATCAGGCCGCGATAGACGAGCATGCCGGCAAGGGTCACGATGAAGGCCGGGATGCGGAAGCGCGCCACGAACCAGCCCTGGAAGGCGCCGATCGCCGTTCCCACCGCAAGGCAGATGATGACGGCAGGCACCGTGCCCATCTTGAGATCGGACGGCCAAAGCGGATTGGTGACCATGAGCACGCCGGCGATGGCACCGATGAAGCCGGACAGGAAGCCCACCGACAGGTCGATGTGGCCCGCCACGATGATCAGCAGCATGCCCAGCGCCATGATGACGATATAGCTGTTCTGCAGGATGATGTTGGTCATGTTCAGGGGCGTGAACAGGATGCCCTTGGTGGTGATCTGGAAGAACACCATGATGGCGGCGAGCGAGAGCAGGAGCGCGTAGTCGCGGATGTTCGCCTTGACGAACGTCATGATGGAGGGGCGGTCTGCCTTTGCGGCGATGTCGGTCATGTCAGGTTCCCCATGATTTCATGATGGCGCGCATGATCTTTTCCTGCGTCGCCTCCTTGGCCGGCATTTCGGCCACGAATTTTCCTTCGTTCATCACGTAGATGCGGTCGGAGATGCCGAGGAGTTCGGGCATTTCCGACGAGATCACGATCACCGCTTTGCCTTCCGCGGCCAGCTGGTTGATGATGCCGTAGATTTCATACTTCGCGCCGACGTCGATGCCGCGCGTGGGCTCGTCGAGGATCAGCACCTCGGGTCCGGAGAAGAGCCACTTCGAGAGCACCACCTTCTGCTGGTTGCCACCCGAGAGGTTCACCGTCGTCTGGTAGATGCTGGAGGAGCGGATGCCGAGGTCCTTGCGATACTTCGAGGCAACGCCGATTTCCTTGATGTCGTTCACCACGCCGCGGTCGGACACGCCATTGAGGTTGGCGAGCGTCACGTTGTGCTTGATGTGGTCGATGAGCACGAGGCCGAAGGTCTTGCGGTCCTCCGTGACATAGGCAAGCCCGGCCTCCTTGGCCTTCGGGATGGTCGAGACGTCGACCGGCTTGCCGTGCATCAGCACCTCGCCCGAAATCTTCGTGCCATAGGCGCGGCCGAAGAGCGACATGGCGAATTCGGTGCGCCCTGCCCCCATGAGGCCGGCGATGCCCACAACTTCGCCCGCCCTGACGGTGAGGTTGAGGCCCTTGATCACCTGCCGCTCGGAATGCTGCGGGTGGTAGACGCTCCAGTTCTTCACCTCGAGCAGCGTGTCGCCGATCTGCGGGATGCGCGGCGGAAAGCGCTCGGAGAGATCGCGGCCCACCATGGCCTTGATGATGCGGTCCTCGTTCACTTCGCCGGAATGCACGTCCATGGTGTCGATGGTCTTGCCGTCGCGGATCACGGTGATGCGGTCTGCAACCTTCATCACCTCGTTCAGCTTGTGGGTGATGAGGATCGAGGTGATGCCCTGCGCCTTGAAACCCTTGAGCAGTTCGAGAAGCGCGTTCGAATCCTTTTCGTTGAGCGACGAGGTGGGCTCATCGAGGATGAGCAGCTTCACCTTCTTGTTGAGCGCCTTGGCGATCTCGACAAGCTGCTGCTTGCCGGTGCCGATGTTGGTGATGAGGGTGTTGGGGTGCTCGTCCAGTCCCACCTTCTTCAACAGCGCGCGGGTGCGGGTGAAGGCCTCGAACCAGTTGATGATGCCGTTCTTAGCCGTCTCGTGGCCGAGGAAGATGTTCTCGGCGATCGACAGGAGCGGCACCAGCGCCAGCTCCTGGTGGATGATGATGATGCCGATGTCCTCGGAATCGGAAATCTTGCGGAACTGCCGCTCCTGCCCCTCGAAGTTGATGGCGCCGTCATAGGTGCCGGCGGGATAGACGCCGGAGAGCACTTTCATGAGTGTCGACTTGCCGGCGCCGTTCTCACCCACGACGGCGTGGATCTCGGCCGGCATCACCGTCAGGTTCACGTCCGTCAGCGCCTTCACGCCGGGAAATGTCTTGGTAATGCCCCGCATGTCGAGAATGGGCTGCACGTGCTGCTGCATCGCCGTCTGGTTCGCTCCCATGTGGATTATCCGGCGGTTTTTCCGCTCTTCATCTTGTCTGTCATGATGTCCTGAAAAGAAAGGCCCCGCAAGTCTCCCTGCGGGGCCTCCAGATCACGAAGGCCTTACTGGAGGTCTTCGGCCTTGATGTAGCCGGAGTCGACCAGCAGCTTCTGGATGTCGTCCTTGCCGACCGAGTGCGGCACGAGGAGGTTCGAGGGAACCACCTTCTTGCCGTTGTCGTAGGTCTTGGTGTCGTTCACTTCGGGTTCCTTGCCCTGCATGACGGCGTCCACCATGGTGGCGGTCGTCTTGGCGAGGTCACGGGTGTCCTTGAACACGGTCGAGTACTGTTCGCCGGCGATCATGGCCTTGACCGAAGCGACTTCGGCGTCCTGGCCGGTGACGATCGGCATTTCAGGTCCCGGCGCATAGCCCACGCCCTTCAGCGAGGAGATGATGCCGCGCGACAGGCCGTCGTAGGGCGACAGCACGCCGTGCACCTTCTTGTCGGTGTAGTTGGCGGAGAGCAGGTTGTCCATGCGGGCCTGCGCAACGGCGCCGTCCCAACGGAGCGTACCCACCTTGTCCATGCCCATCTGGCCGGAGACAACAGCGATCTCGCCCTTGTCGATCATCGGCTGCAGCACGCTCATGGCGCCGTCGTAGAAGAAGAAGGCGTTGTTGTCGTCGGGCGAGCCGCCGAAGAGTTCGACGTTCCACGGCTTCACGGAGCCGAAGCGCTCCTTGAGGCCGGCGACGAGCGATTCAGCCTGCAGCACGCCCACCTTAAAGTTGTCGAAGGTGGTGTAATAGTCGACGTTCTCCGAGCCGCGGATGAGGCGGTCATAGGCGAACACCTTGGCGCCTGCGTCATGGGCCTTCTGCAGCACGTCGGTGAGCGTGGTGCCGTCGATCGAGGCGATGATGAGCACCTTGGCGCCCTTCGTCAGCATGTTCTCGATCTGCGAGAGCTGGGTCGGAATGTCGTCTTCGGCGAACTGGAGATCGACGTCGTAGCCGAGGCCGGTGAATTCCTTGGCCATCGATTCACCGTCGGAGATCCAGCGGGTCGACGACTTGTTCGGCATGGCGAGACCGACGAGGCCCTTGCCTTCGGCATGTGCGACGCCAGCGGTGGCAGCAGCAGCGGCGGCAACAACCGACGCCAGGAAAAGTCTGCGGTTAATCACTTGGTATCCTCCCTGATAAGCAGACTGCGCCGCCGGCACCATGCCGGTCTTGCGCTGTCATGGCCGCGGACCATAATGTGCGCGCCGAAAGCGATCAAGATTTTTGTATGACAAATAAGCCGTTCCTTGTATGACAAAAGCCCGGAGAAAATTGCGGCAGCGCAACATGGCGAGAACGGCTTTTGGCAGAAGCGAACGGATGTCGCCGTCCCGCAACCTGCACGACAAGATCGAGCGGGCGATCGGCGAACGCATCCTCAGCGGGGAATTCATGCCCGGCACGGTTCTTCCCAACGAGGCCGAATGGGGCAAGGTTTACGGCGCCAGCCGCACCGCCATCCGGGAAGCGATCAAGAGCCTGACCGCCAAGGGGCTGATCCAGTCCCGCCCCAAGGTCGGCACCCGAGTGGAACCGCGCAGCCGCTGGAACATGCTGGACCGCAACGTGCTGGAATGGCACCGCTCCGCCATGGACCGGAAGGCCTTCCTCACCTCCACCCAGGAGGCCCGCCGCCTGGTCGAACCGGGGATCGCCGAACTCGCCGCCCGCAAGCATTCCCCGCAGCAGGTCGAACGCCTCGTCGCGGCCTATCATGCCATGGCGGAAGCCACCGAGCCCACCAGCATGGTGGCGACCGACGTGGAATTCCACGAGGCCCTGCTCGCCTGCGCCAACAACGAACTGCTGGTGCCCTTTTCCATCATCATCGAGCAGGCGCTGACCAACCTCTTCGACTACACCACCAACAAGAATCCCCACTATTCCCGGGCCTTGAAGCTGCACCAGAACATCGTCCGGGCGGTGGTGGCGGCCGACGGGCCGGGCGCCCGGGAGGCCATGCTGCAGCTCCTCGCCGACACCGACAACGTCATCAGCGCCTCGCCGGCCATGCGGAAGAAGCGTTAACCCGCCCCCTTTCCGAGGGGTGACGGGAGCGGGGGCTTCTGCTATCCCGCACCTGCGAAAAAGCGGGATTAACCATGCGTACAGCCACCATCAACCGCAAGACCACCGAAACCGCGATCACCTGCACGGTGAACCTGGACGGCAACGGCACCTTCTCCATCAGGACCGGGGTCGGTTTCTTCGACCACATGATGGAGCTGTTCTCGCGCCATTCCCTGATCGACATCGACCTCAAGGCCGAGGGCGACCTGCACATCGATTTCCACCACACGGTCGAGGACTGCGGCATTGCGCTCGGACAGGCCGTGAGCCAGGCACTGGGCGACCGCCGCGGCATCCGCCGCTATGCCTCCTGCGACCTGCCCATGGACGAGACCCTGACCCGCGTTGCGATCGACGTCTCGGGCCGTCCCTTTCTCGTCTTCAACTGCGACTACCCGCGCGACAAGATCGGTGACTTCGACACCGAGCTGGTGCGCGAATGGTTCCAGGCCTTCGCCATGAACTCCGGCATTACGCTGCATCTCGAAAACACGATTGGCGGCAACGCCCACCACATCGCGGAGTCGAGCTTCAAGGCGCTGGCCCGTTCCTTGCGTGACGCGCTCGAGATCGATCCGCGCCAGAAGGACCGCATTCCCTCCACCAAGGGCTCGCTCAAGGGATGATGAAGACCGTCATCATCGACTACGGTTCGGGCAATCTCCACTCCGCCCACAAGGCCTTCGAGCGTGCCGCCGCAGACCACGGCATCAAGACGAAGATCAGCGTGACGGGAAAGGCCGACGAAGTTGCCAAGGCCGACTACATCGTGCTGCCCGGCGTCGGCGCCTTCAAGGATTGCCGCGACGGTCTCAACGCCGTGCCGGGCATGCGCGAGGCGCTGCAGCAGCAGGTGATCGCCCATGGCCGCCCCTTCCTCGGCATCTGCGTCGGCATGCAGTTGATGGCGACGCGCGGCCGCGAGCACCAGACCACGCAAGGGCTGGGCTGGGTGGCAGGCGACGTGGTCAAGATCACGCCCACCGATCCTGCCCTCAAGATTCCGCACATGGGCTGGAACACCCTCAAGGTGCATTCCAGCCACGCCGTGCTGCAGGACATTGAGACCGGCGAACAGGGCCTGCACGCCTATTTCGTCCACTCCTATCATCTTGAACCGACGCTGCCTGAAGACCTCATCGCCACCACCGATTACGGCGGCGCGGTCACGGCCATCGTCGGCTATGAAAATCTGGTGGGCACGCAGTTCCACCCGGAGAAGAGCCAGGAGCTTGGCCTTCGCCTCATCGCCAACTTCCTGAGGTGGCGGCCGTGATCCTCTTTCCCGCCATCGACCTGAAGGATGGCCGCTGCGTGCGCCTCAAGCTTGGCGACATGGCGCAAGCCACCGTCTACAACGAGGACCCGGCAGCACAGGCCCGCGACTTCGAACGTCAGGGCTTCCGCTGGCTGCACGTGGTTGACCTCAACGGCGCCTTTGCAGGCGCGTCCGTGAACGGTGCGGCCGTCGAGGCCATTCTGAAAGCCACGAAGAACCCGGTGCAGCTGGGCGGCGGCATCCGCAGCCTTGATCACATCGAACACTGGCTATCGAAGGGCCTTGCCCGCGTCATCCTCGGCACCATTGCGGTGCGTGACCCTGCCCTCGTGAAGGAAGCCTGCAGGCGCTTCCCCGGCAAGATCGCAGTGGGCATCGATGCCAAGGGCGGCAAGGTGGCAGTCGAAGGCTGGGCCGAAGCCTCGTCGCTTGGCGTCATCGAACTGGCGAAGAAGTTCGAAGGGGCCGGCGTCTCCGCCATCATCTACACCGACATCGACCGCGACGGCATTCTCGCAGGCATCAACTGGGAGAGCACGATTGCGCTCTCCAATGCCGTGTCGATCCCCGTCATCGCCTCAGGCGGCCTCGCCTCCCTCGCCGACATCCGCCGCATGCTGCAGCCGGATGCGCAGAAGCTGGAAGGCGCGATCACGGGCCGCGCACTTTATGATGGCCGCATCGACGCGGCCGAAGCCCTCAAACTGATCGCGGAGGCCGCATGACAACAAGCAAGACAGGCAAGGTCATGCTGATCACCGGCGGCAGCCGGGGCATCGGTGCGTCGACCGCACGGCTTGCCGCACAGCGCGGTTATCGCGTCGTCGTGAATTATGTATCCGACCGTGCTGCAGCGGAGGTGCTCTGCGAAGACATCCGCATCGACGGCGGCATGGCGCTCGCCTTTCAGGGCGACATGGGCAAGCTCGAGGACATCGAGCGCCTGTTCAAGCAGACGATCCTGAGCTTCGGCACCATCGATGTTGTCGTGAACAATGCCGGCGTCACCGGCAAGTCGAGCCGCCTCGATCAGGCCGACCCGCAGGTGATAGCCGATGTGATCGCCATCAACACCACGGGCGCCATCTACGTGGCGCGCGAGGCGGTGAAGCACATGTCGACGAAGAACGGCGGCAAGGGCGGCGTCATCGTCAACATCTCCTCTGCCGCGGCACTGCTCGGCAGCCCAGGAGAATATGTGTGGTATGCCGCCAGCAAGGGCGCCATCGACTCGCTGACCACCGGGCTTGCCAAGGAAGTGGCGATGGAAGGCGTGCGCGTCGTCTCGGTGACGCCGGGCATGACCGAAACAGAGATCCACGAGAAATCCACGGGCGACGTGGCCCGCGTCGAGCGCATCCGGCCGACGATCCCAATGCAGCGGATCGGCAAGCCGGAGGAGATCGCCGAAGCCGTGCTCTTCCTCGCCAGCGATGCGGCCAGCTACATCACCGGCACCACCATCCGCGTGGCGGGAGGCCGCTGATGCTGAAGATGCGCGTCATTCCCTGCCTCGACGTCAAGGACGGCCGCGTGGTGAAGGGCGTCAATTTCGTCAACCTCGTGGATGCCGGTGATCCGGTCGAAGCCGCCAAGGCCTATGACGCGGCGGGCGCGGACGAACTCTGCTTCCTCGACATCACCGCCACCCACGAGAACCGCGGCATCATGCGCGACGTGGTGCAGCGCACGGCGGAAGCCTGCTTCATGCCCCTGACCGTGGGCGGCGGCGTGCGCACGCTTGATGACATCCGCGCCCTGCTGCTTGCCGGCGCCGACAAGGTCTCGATCAATTCCGCTGCGGTTGCCAACCGCCAGTTCGTGAAGGAGGCGGCCGAGAAATTCGGCAGCCAGTGCATCGTCGTCGCCATCGACGCCAAGGAAGTCTCGCCCGGCAAATACGAGATCTTCACCCATGGTGGGCGCGAGGAGACGGGGATCGACGCCGTCCAGTTCGCCCGCGAGGTGGAAACGCTGGGTGCTGGCGAAATCCTGCTCACCTCCATGGACCGTGACGGCACCGGCAAGGGCTTCAACATCCCCTTGACCCGCGCCATCGCGGATGCGGTCTCGATCCCGGTCATCGCCTCGGGCGGCGTGGGCACGCTCGAGCATTTGGTCGAAGGTATTAGGGACGGGCACGCCACGGCGGTTCTTGCCGCCTCGATTTTCCATTTCGGAACCTTTACGATCGGCCAGGCAAAGGATGCCATGGCGAAGGCGGGAATACTCGTGCGCCCGGCGCCTGCCTCAGGGGGAGCGTGATGGCCGATTTCAGCCAGCTCGAAAAACTTGTCCGCGAGATCGACGCCAAGGCTTCGGCTGCGCCGGAGTCATCCTACACCGCCAAGCTTCTCGCCAAGGGCGTGGAGAAATGCGCCAAGAAGCTGGGCGAGGAAGCGGTCGAACTGGCGCTCGCCGCGGTGCAGAACAACCGCACCGAGACGGCCAAGGAGGCTGCCGACGTTCTCTATCACCTGCTCGTTCTCCTCAAGGCCGCCGGCGTTTCGCCGGATGAGGTGATGGCGGAACTGAAACGGCGCGAGGGCACCTCGGGCCTGGCGGAGAAGGCGAGCCGCAAAGATGATTGATCTGGCCGAAGACTTCGCCCGCGAAGTCTCTCCCTTCCGGCGCTTCGCCAAGCAGGAATGGGCAGACTTGAGGGCCGATACGCCCATGACGCTGACCAGCGCCGACCTCGAGGAAGTGCGCTCGCTCAACGACCGCATCGACCTTGCGGAAGTGGAGGCGGTGTATCTCCCCATGTCGCGCCTGCTCAATCTCTATGTGCAGGCAAGCCAGAAGCTGTTCCACGCCTCGAACCAGTTCCTGCACATCACCGACCTGAAGGTGCCTTACGTGATCGGCATCGCCGGCAGCGTGGCAAGCGGCAAGAGCACCACGGCGCGCATCCTGCGCCGCCTGCTGTCGCGCTGGCCGTCGCATCCGAAGGTCGACCTCGTCACCACCGACGGCTTCCTCCTGCCCAACGCCGTGCTGGAGCGCGAAGGGCTGATGCAGCGCAAGGGTTTCCCGGAATCCTACGACCTGCCGCGCATCCTGCGCTTCATGTCCGACATCAAGTCGGGCGAGCGTGACGTCGAAGCGCCGCTTTATTCACACCTGACTTACGACGTGCTGAAGGACGAGACGCAGGTCGTTGACCAGCCGGACATCCTGATCGTCGAGGGCATCAACGTGCTGCAGACGGGCCGCCCGCCCCGCGACGGGCGCGGCATTCCCAACACCTCCGACTTCTTCGACTTCTCGATCTTCATCGATGCCGACGAGCACGATCTCCGCACCTGGTACATCGAGCGCTTCTTCTCGCTCCGGAACGGCGCCTTCAAGGACCCCAAGTCCTACTTCCACCGCTATGCCAGCCTCTCGGACAAGGAGGCGGAAGCCACCGCCACCCGCATCTGGAACAGCATCAACCTGGTGAACCTGAAGGAAAACATCCTGCCCACCCGGCCGCGCGCCGACCTCGTGCTGCGCAAGGGCTCCGACCACCGGGTGCGCAGCGTCTTCCTGCGGCGGCTGTGAGATGATCCGCCGCCACATCCGCCGTTGATTGTGCCATCACGCGCTTTGCAATCCCCGCCAGCGCCGTGCTAGTTTATGAAAAAGGGGCTCAAACAGAACATGCCAATCGGACAACCTTCCTACACCTACGAAGAACTTCTGCAGTGCGGCCGGGGTGAACTCTTCGGCCCGGGCAATGCGCAATTGCCGCTGCCGCCCATGCTGATGTTCGACCGCATCAGCCACATCAGCAAGGATGGCGGTAGTGCCGGTCTGGGCAAGGTTGTGGCCGAGTTCGACATCAAGCCCGACCTCTGGTTCTTCCCCTGCCACTTCCACGGCGACCCGGTGATGCCGGGCTGTCTCGGCCTCGATGCGCTGTGGCAGCTGACGGGCTTCTTCCTCGGCTGGCTGGGCGAGCCCGGAAAGGGCCGCGCGCTCGGCGTGGGCGAAGTGAAGTTCACCGGCATGGTGACGCCCAAGACCAAGCTCGTGACCTATGAGGTCGATGTCACCCGCCTCATCCTCCGCAAGCTCAAGCTCGCGGTGGCCAACGGCGTGATGAAGGCGGACGGCGAAACCGTCTACCAGATCACCGACATGAAGGTCGGCCTGTTCGAGCCTGAAAAGGCCTGATATTCCGGAAATTCAGGGTTGTGCACGAGGGCTGTCTAACTCGTAGCCCTGCCCCCGCCATCCTGCTAGAACCGGGCCCAGGGAACTATCGCTCCAAGGAGTTTGAAGAGAATGCGGCGTGTGGTCGTCACAGGCATGGGGATCGTCTCCTCGATCGGCAACAATGTGCAGGAGGTGACCGCCTCCCTGCGCGAGGCAAAGTCGGGCATCGTCGCGGCGGAGAAGTACAAGGAACTGGGCTTCCGTTGCCAGGTGCACGGTGCGCCCAATTATGACCTCGACACGGTGGACCGCCGGGTGCGCCGCTTCATGGGCGATGGCGCGGCGTGGAACTTTGTCGCCATGCAGCAGGCGATCGCCGACTCCGGCCTTGAAGAGAAGGACGTGAAGAACGACCGCAGCGGCATCATCATGGGCTCGGGCGGACCTTCGACCCGCACCCTCGTCGCCGCCGCCGACACCACCCGCGAGAAGGGTCCGAAGCGCGTCGGCCCCTTCGCCGTGCCGGCCACCATGTCGTCGACCAATTCGGCAACGCTCGCCACGCCCTTCGGCATCCGTGGCGTCAACTATTCCATCTCGTCGGCCTGCGCCACCTCGGCCCACTGCATCGGCAACGGCGCCGAACTCATCCAGTGGGGCAAGCAGGACATCGTCTTTGCAGGCGGCGGCGAGGAACTGGACTGGACCCTCTCGGTGCTCTTCGACGCCATGGGCGCCATGTCGTCCAAGTACAACGACCGCCCGGCCACCGCGTCGCGGGCCTATGACAAGAACCGCGACGGCTTCGTGATCGCGGGTGGCGCCGGTGTCGTCGTCCTCGAGGAACTCGAACACGCCAAGGCCCGCGGCGCCAAGATCTATGGCGAGCTCGTCGGCTATGGCGCCACCTCTGACGGCTACGACATGGTCGCGCCCTCCGGCGAGGGTGCGATGCGCTGCATGCGCATGGCGATGAAGAACGTGAAGGGCGAGATCGACTACATCAACCCGCACGGCACCTCGACGCCGGTGGGCGATGCCAAGGAGATCGAGGCGATCCGCGCGGTCTTCGGCGACAAGATCCCGCCCATCTCCTCCACCAAGTCCCTGACCGGTCACTCGCTTGGCGCCACCGGCGTGCAGGAAGCCATCTACTCGCTTCTCATGATGAAGAACGGCTTCCTCTGCGAAAGCGCCAACATCGAAGAACTCGATCCCGCCTTTGAGGGTGTTCCGATCCTGCGCCAGCGGGTGGACAACGCCAAGGTCGACACCGTGATGTCGAACTCCTTCGGCTTTGGCGGCACCAACGCCACCCTCGTGTTCCAACGCTACAACGGATAAGCAGCAGATGACCGAAGGACTGATGAGGGGCCGCCGCGGCCTCGTGATGGGTGTGGCGAACGACCACTCCATCGCCTGGGGCATCGCCCAGAACCTGGCGAAGCATGGGGCGGAGCTTGCCTTCACCTATCAGGGCGAGGCCTTCGGCAAGCGCCTTGCGCCGCTCGCCGCCAGCGTCGGCTCCAAGATCCTCATCAACTGCGATGTAGAAGACCTTTCCAGCGTCGATGCCACCTTCGATGAACTGAAGAAGCAGTGGGGCACGATCGATTTCCTCGTCCACTCCATCGGCTTCTCCGACAAGAACGAGCTGAAGGGCAAGTATGCCGACACCACGCGGGCGAATTTCTCGCGCACCATGGTGATCTCCTGCTTCTCCTTCACCGAGATCACCAAGCGCGCCGCGGCCCTCATGCCCAATGGCGGCTCGATCATCACCCTCACCTACGGCGGCTCGCAGCGGGTGATGCCGAACTACAACGTCATGGGTGTCGCCAAGGCCGCACTGGAGGCCAGCGTGCGTTACCTCGCCGCCGACTATGGCCCCAACGCGATCCGCGTGAATGCGATTTCCGCAGGCCCCATGCGCACGCTCGCCGGCGCCGGCGTGGGCGATGCCCGCGCCATGTTCAACTATCAGCAGGCGCATGCACCGCTCCGCCGCACGGTGACGCTGGATGAGGTGGGTGGTGCCGCCGTCTACCTGCTCTCACCGCTCTCGGGCGGTGTCACGGGCGAAATCCACTACGTGGACTCGGGCTACAACATCATCTCGATGCCGCGGCCCGAAGACCTCTCGAAAACCTAAGTCAGAATCCTTCCAGCGCCAGCTTGCCGAGCATGCGCCCCTCCTCCAGCAGGCGGTGCGCCTCGAGGAGATTGGCCGCATTGATCGTGCCGAGCCGGCGCGTCAGCGTGGTGTGCAGTTTGCCTGCATCGATGAGTCGTGACGTTTCGTTGAGCAGCTTCGCCTGTTCCGAAATGTCCGGCGTTCCCTCCACGGGCCGCGTGAACATGAACTCCCAATGGATGGAGACGCTCTTGTTCTTGAGGGGCGCAATGTCGGCCGTATCCGCAATGAGGCCGAGGCGGCCCTGTGGCGCGATGAGCGCGCCGATATCGGCCATGTAAGGCCCGGCATTGCTGGTACAGAAGACGAAGCCCGGCTGACCCAGTCTCAGCGCCTCGATCTGCGGGGCGAGCGGCTTGGCATGATCGACGACATGATGCGCGCCCATGGCCCGGCACCAGGCCTCACTTTCGGGCCGCGAGGCGGTGGCGATCACCGTGAGCGGTGTCAACTGGCGGGCGAGCTGGATGGCGATCGAGCCCACACCGCCGGCCCCGCCGATGATCAGCACGGCAGGCGCTGCACCGGGCACGGGCTTCGCCACGTCGAGGCGGTCGAAGAGCATTTCCCAGGCGGTAATGGTGGTGAGCGGCAGCACCGCAGCCTCGGCCCAGTCGAGCGAGGCGGGCTTCTTCCCGACGATCCGGGCATCGACGGCCTGACGTTCGGCATTGGAGCCCTGCCGGTTGATGGCCCCGGCGTAATAGACCTCGTCACCGGGCCGGAACAGGCCTGCCGCCTCCCTCCCCACTGAACGCACCACGCCCGCCGCGTCGAAGCCGATCACCTTGGGGCCCTGCCCCTGCGGCGCGCTCCGCATCCTGACCTTGTAATCGACCGGATTGACCGACACCGCCTTCACATCGACGATGATGTCGAAGGGCCCGCCCGCAGGCTCCGGCACGTTCACATCCTGCAGGGCCCCGGGCTCGCTCAGGGGGCCGTTCTTGAAATAGCCGACGGCACGCATGGTAACGACCTCTCAATCAAAGCTTTCCCTAATCTTTGCAGCCCATTGCGCCGGGCTGCAACAGCGGCGATAACGGACGGGCAAATCCGACCCCTCAATAAGTCCTGATCATGAGCCAGAACCACGACCACCTTCTCGACAAATATGCCGAACTGATCATCCGCGCCGGCCTCAACATCCGCAAGGGCCAGCAGCTCGTCATGACGGCGCCACTCGAGGCAGTGGAGCTTGTCCGCCGCGTCACCCATCATGCCTACCGGGCCGGCGCCTCGCTGGTGACCACGCTCTACAGCGACGAGCAGACCTCGCTGATGCGCTTCCGCGACGGCCACCCCGATGTCTTCGAGACGGCCCCCGCCTGGCTCTTTGCCGGCATGGCGGAGGTCTTCAAGGACGGCTCTGCCGCGCGCCTTGCCATCATCGGCGAGAACCCGGCGCTTCTTGCCCAGGAAAATCCCGATCACGTGGCCCGCGCCAACCGTGCCCGCAGCCGCGCCTACAAGCCGGTGATCGAGCAGATCACCGCCTTCAACACCAACTGGTGCGTGGTCTCGGCGGCAACGCCGTCGCACGCGCGCAATGTCTTCTCCGATCTTCCCGAGGAACAGGCGCTCGCCGCCCTGTGGCACGCCATCTTCAAGTGCACGCGCGCCGACCTGCCCGATCCCGTAGCGGCCTGGGCCGAGCACAACGCAGCACTCCACGCCCGGGTGAAGATGCTGAACGCGAAGCGCTACGCCGCCCTCAAGTACAAGGGACCGGGCACCGACTTCACCCTCGGCCTCGTCGACAACCATGTCTGGGCGGGTGGCGCCTCGATGGCGCGGAACGGTATCCTCTGCAATCCGAACATCCCGTCCGAGGAAGTCTTCACCATGCCGCACCGCGAGCGCGTGGACGGCATCGTGCGCTCGACCAAGCCGCTCTCCTATCAGGGCTCGCTGATCGACGGCATCTCCTGCCGCTTCGAGGCAGGCCGCATCACCGAGGGCTGGTCGGAAAAGGGCAACGACGTCTTCCGCAAGATGATCGAGACCGATGAAGGTGCGGCACGCCTCGGCGAGGTGGCGCTGGTGCCCCATTCCTCGCCGATCTCGGCCTCGGGCATCGTCTTCAACGAGACGCTCTATGACGAGAACGCCGCCTCGCACATCGCCGTGGGCCAAGCCTACTCCCAGAACATGGAGAATACGGCCACCATGTCCGCCGAGGAAAAGCTCGCCGCCGGCATGAACACCTCGCTCATCCACGTGGACTGGATGATCGGTTCGGGCGAACTCGACGTGGACGGCATCGGCCGCGACGGCAAGGCCGAAGCGCTGATGCGCCAGGGCGAGTGGGTGGCCTGAGCGGCCCAATAGAGGATTTCCGGATGTCGATGCTGTTTTCACCCTTCCGCCAGCGTGAGGTGACGCTGCGCAACCGCACCGTCGTGGCGCCCATGTGCCAGTACAGCGCCCGCCACGGCGTGGTGAATGACTGGCACTTCGTCCATCTCGGGCGCTTTGCGCTGGGCGGCTTCGGTCTCGTGATGGTGGAGGCCACCGGCGTCTCGCCCGAGGGCCGCATCTCCTATGCCGATGTGGGCCTGTGGAACGCCGAACAGGAACAGGCCCTCGCCCGCATCGCCAAGTTCCTGAAGGAGCATGGCGCGGTGCCGGCGATCCAGATTGCCCATGCGGGCCGCAAGGCGTCATCGCCGGTGGGCTGGCGGCGCGGCTTCGACGAACGCGAGGACGAGAAGGCAAGTGTGGCCTTCGAACACTGGACGCCGGTTGCGCCCTCCGCCGTTCCGCACACCGATGCACCCGAATACCAGACGCCGATCGCGCTTGATGCGGCAGGCCTCCGCAAGGTGGTCGATGATTTCGGCGCCGCCTTTGCCCGCGCCCACCGCGCCGGCTTCGAGGTGGCGGAGGTGCACGCCGCACACGGCTATCTGCTCAACCAGTTCCTCTCGGAGTATTCGAACAAGCGCGGCGATGCCTATGGCGGCAGCCGCCAGAACCGCATGCGCCTGCTCCTCGAAGTGACGGAAGCCGCCCGCGCCAACTGGCCGGCGGAGAAGCCGCTCTGGGTGCGCATCTCGGTCGTCGACGGCAAGGGCGGCTGGACGGTGGAAGACAGCGTGGCGCTGGTGCCCGAACTGAAGGCGCGCGGCGTCGACGTGATCGATTGCACCACGGGCGGCTTCGACGGCACCTCGGTGAAGCCCGGCCCGCAGTATCAGGTGCCGATGGCGGCCGCACTCCGCAAGGCGGGGATCGCGACGTCGGCAGTGGGCCTCATCACCGATCCGCATGCGGCAGAGGCGGTGTTGCAGGCGGGAGACGCCGATCTCATTGCGCTGGCCCGCGGTGCGCTCGATGATCCGAACTGGCCGCTTCACGCGCAGCACGTGCTCGATGACGGCGATGCCGCCTACGCCCTCTGGCCCATCCAGGCCGCCGCCCGCATCCGCGACAAGGACCGTGTGCTGGGCGAGCGGGGATTCCGGAAGGGGTGAGGTCATATATCTTTGATCGTCACCCCCGCGAAGGCGGGGGCCCAGCTTCCTTCGTTCACGAGCGCGCTCACCCAAAGCTGGATTCCGGCTCGCGCGCGACATCTCGCTCCGCTCGATCAAGGCGCGCGTCCGGAATGACGGTGTTGGGGAATGGGCCTTAATTTTCGCCTTCTCCCGCTGGCGGGAGAAGGTGCCCGAAGGGCGGATGAGGGTGGCCCGAATAGCTGAGCGAGGATCAACCCGCCGACTTCACCTTCTCCACGTGCAGCGTGGTGCCCGTGACCCGCGTCACGATGACGGCGGTGCCCTGCGGCAGGTCCTCTCCCGTTGCATCCCACACCGTGTCGTCGATCTTCACCTTGCCTGCACCATTGCTGATCGCCTGCAGCAGCGAGGTGCGGCGGCCGACATAGCCCGTCTGGCGCTGGTTGAGATCGGGCTGGTCGCTCACCGGACGGTGTTGCCCGCGCACGAAGCGCCACGAGGCAATGACCAGCGCCACCGCGAGGATCGCGAAGACGGCAAGCTCGCCCTGCCAGTCCAGCGGGAAGAAGGCATTGGCAATGCCGGTGAGTGCCGCCGCAAAGGCGAGCCAGAGCAGGAAGATGCCGGGCGCAAGCAGTTCGCCGATGAGCAGCACCACGCCGACGATGAACCAGAACCAGACATCACCGATGAAGGGGAATATCTCTCCCATGGCGTCCTCTCAGATCAGGGCGTGCTGCGGGGCGGGCGGCGCGGCGCTTCGGGCGCAGAGCTGCCGCCGAAGGCTTCCTTGGCGATTTCGGCAATGCCGCCGATCGAGCCCAGCACCGAACTCGTGTCGAGCGGCATCATCAGCACCTTCTGGTTGGGTGAGCGCGCCAGCGACTCCAGCGCCTTCACGTAGTTGTTGGCGACGAAGTAGTTGATCGCCTGGACATTGCCCTTGGCGATGGCCTCGCTCACCATCGTGGTGGCCTTGGCTTCGGCTTCGGCAGCGCGTTCGCGCGCTTCGGCTTCGCGGAAGGCGGCCTCGCGGCGGCCTTCGGCTTCCAGCACCACCGACTGCTTCTCGCCTTCGGCCTTGAGAATGGCGGCGTTGCGCAGGCCCTCTGCTTCGAGGATGGCGGCCCGCTTGTCACGCTCGGCCTTCATCTGGCGGGCCATGGAGTCCACAAGGTCGCGTGGTGGATTGATGTCCTTAATCTCGATGCGGGTCATCTTCACACCCCAGGGCTGGGTCGCCTGATCGACGACACCGAGGAGCGCGTGGTTGATCTGGTCACGCTGCGACAGCAGGCTGTCCAGTTCCATCGAGCCCATCACGGTGCGGATGTTGGTCATCACCATGTTGACGATGGCATTCTCCACGTCGTGCACTTCGTAAGCGGCGCGCGCCGCGTTCAGCACCTGGAAGAAGGCGACACCATCCACCGTCACCATGGCGTTGTCGCGGGTGATCACCTCCTGCGACGGCACGGGCATCACCCGCTCCATCATGTTCACCTTGTGGCCGATGCGGTCAATGAAGGGAACGATGAGGCCGAGGCCCGGCTCCAGCGTGTGGACGTATTTGCCGAAACGCTCGACGGTGTAGTGGAAGCCCTGCGGCACCATGCGGATGGCCCGCAAGAGATAGAACACCACCACCGCAAGCAGGATGATGACGAAAATGCCTGCACCTTCTGGCATGGAAAACTCCCCTGTGGCACCGGTTTGAGGCCCGGGCCTTCAACCGCCCTATATGGGGGCCGCCTTGAGTCGGCGCAAGGAAGGGGCCAGGGAGTTACACCCAGCCGGCCAGTTCTTCCTCGGCGATGGTTTTCAGCATGTGAATGGAACGGGGAGAATCGTTCAGGCAGGAGACAACGGAAAATTCCTCTCCGCCCTTCTCGGTGAAGGTTTCCTTGAGGCCGATCGCCAGCTCTTCCAGCGTTTCCACGCAGTCGGAGGCAAAGCCCGGCGAGACGATGAGCAGCTTCTTCACGCCCTGCGAGGGCAACTCTTCCACCGTGTCCTGGGCATAGGGCTTCAGCCACTCCGCCTTGCCGAAGCGCGACTGGAAGACGACCTGCAGCTTGTCCTCGGAAAGACCAAGCTTGCTGCGCAGCAGGCGCGCAGACTTCTGGCACTGGCAGTGGTAGGGATCGCCCTTGTCGAGATATTCCCGCGGCAGGCCGTGGAAGGCGACAAGGATGCGGTCCGGCGTCCAGCTCAGGCCCTGCATGTGCTCGTTGATGCTTTCGGCCACGGCAGCGATATAGGCGGGGTGTTCGTAGTAGGGTGGCACCACGCGGATCATCGGCTGCCAGCGCATGGTGAGCAGTTTCTCGTAGGCCTTGTCGAGGGCGGTTGCCGTGGTGGCGGCGGAATACTGCGGATAGAGCGGGAAGAGCACGACGCGGTCACAGCCCTGGTCCTTCAGTGCCTGCAGGCGCTCGGCCACGGGCGGCAGGCCATAGCGCATGGCCCAGTCGACGATCAGCTTGCCGCCGCGGGCGAGAGCCGCCGTGAGCTTCTCGGCCTGGCCGCGGGTGTAGGTCTTGAGGGGCGATTCGTTCTTCTCGCGATTCCAGATCTGCTCGTAGGCATGGCCCGAGCGGAAGGGGCGCGTGGTGAGGATGATGCCGTTCAGGATGAACCACCAGAGCACGCGGTTCGCCTCGATCACGCGCGGGTCGGAGAGGAATTCCTTCAGGTAGGTGCGCATCGACCAGTAGTCGGTTGCCTCGGGAGTGCCGAGGTTCAGCAGGAGCAGGCCCGTCTTGCGGGAGGGAATGGGCGGATGACCCGGCGGCAGGTGGGGATAACTGTCAGACATGCTCACTTGAACGGCCCGGTCGATGGGCCGGATTGCCCCTCCCATAGTCCACAGCCGCGGTGGAGGGAAACGCTTTCGGAGGGGCCTTTTGCCCGCCTCTGCCTGAAGTTTGCGCAAGGGCCGCACCAGCCCCGGCGATCAGGCTATGATCAGGTGATTCGCGCCTGTCTCCGGACGGGCGCAGGGACGGGGCAACATGCTGAACGGCACACTCGCGAAAGCGGTGAGAACCGAGGCAGAACGGGGCAAGTGGCGGCAATGGCTTGCGGCCACCCTGCTGCTCATGAGCGGGCTTGTCTTCGCGGCCGTGGCCTGGACCCTCAACACCCATCTGCCGGACTGGATGTGGCTGTCGCTTGTGGCGGTGGCGAGCCTCGCTCTCGCCGCCCATGCCAGCGAGGAGCAGGCCCCCGCCGCGAAGGCCAGCTTGCCTGAGGTGAAAGACGAGACGCCTGCCGCCGCCCCCGGGCCGCAGCAGACGCAGGTCATCCTCGCCGCAGCGGCGCATGAATTCCGCACGCCACTCACCGCCATCATCGGTTTTGCCGAACTTCTCGCCGATCCGGAGTCGAAGGAGCCCAGCAAGGCCGAGCGCATCGAATTCGCCACCACCATCCGCGAGAATGCCCAGCAGCTGCAGCAGCGCCTCAACGACGTGGTTGATGCCAACCGCCTGGCACAGAACGCCATGACGCTCTCGGAACAGCCCTGTGACGTCGCCGAGATCATCGAAGCCGTGTGCCGCGAGCACCAGGGCCGCGCCACCCAGAAGGGCGTCACCATCGTCGCCCGCATCGCCGGTGGCATCACCTGCACCGCCGACCTGCGGCGCATGCGCCAGGCCATTGCCTGCGTCATCGACAACGCCATTGCCTTCTCACCCGCCGACGGCATCATCAACGTCAACATGATGCGGGGTGCCGCAGGCGGCCTCGTGGTCAGCATCACCGATGGCGGTCCGGGCCTGCCGCCTGAGGAGATCGCGCGCGCCTTCGAACCCTTCCGCCAGATCGAGGAGGGTCTGAACCGCCCGCACAACGGACTGGGTCTGGGTCTCTACCTTGCCCGCGGCATACTGCGGTTGCACGGCGGCGAGGTGAAGCTGGTGAGCCTTGCGGGTGCCGGCACCGAGGCCAGGCTCATTCTTCCCGCCGAGCGCGTGAACTGGAAGGCGCCCTTCGCGCCGCATGATTTCACCCATGTGCAGAACGTTGCCTGACAGGTGATTCTGCGGCACACTTTGCCCATGGCAAAGAAACCTCCCGCGAAAAAGAACCCGGCGAAAAAGTCACCTTCCAGGAAAGCCGCGCGCAGTGCGAACGCCATCGCGGCGGTGCGGCGTGGGCCCGCCATGATGGGCACCGCCTTCGCCAAGTCGCCGGAGGGCGCGCAAGTGGCCTTCTTCGGTGCGCCCCACGGCACGCCCTACAAGACCATCGACAACCGCCCGCATGCCGGATCGAACGATGCCATCCGCGAAGCGCTGAAGGGCGACGCGCTGTGGATCGATCACTGGGATTTCGATTTCGGCAGCCGCGTGCTGCCCGACGAAGGCTTCACCGCCGTCGATCTCGGCAATCTTCAGACGAGTCCGAAGGACGGCAAGGGCAACCGCCGCAAGATCGAGAGCTGCACCAAGGCGATCCTCGATGCAGGAGCCGTGCCGATCATGATCGGCGGCGATGACAGCGTGCCCATTCCCTTCCTCGCCGGATTTGCCGGCGGCCCGCCCATCACCATCGTGCAGATCGATGCCCACATCGACTGGCGCGAGGAGCGCGAAGGCGAGCCCATGGGCTTTTCCTCCACCATGAGGCGCGCCTCCGAAATGTCCCACGTCTGGCGCATCGTGCAGGCGGGTGCGCGCGGCATCGGCAGCGCAAGGCAGGGTGAAGTCGATACGGCAATCGGCTGGGGTGCGCGCATCGTGCCGGGCACGGTCTTCCACCGCGAAGGGATCGACAGCGTGCTCCGCCACATCGAACCGGAATCGACCTGCGTCATCAGCCTCGATCTCGACGTGCTCGATTCCTCCGTGATGCCGGCGGTGGCCTACCCCTCGCCCGGCGGCATGACCTTCCTGCAATTGACGAGCCTGATCGCCGGCATTGCCGCCAAGGCGCGCATCGGCGGTTTCGCCATGGTGGAATTCGTGGCCAAGAAGGACCTCACCGGAACCGCAGCACTCACTGCGGGCCGCGTGGCCATGCACGTGCTCCACCACGTCGCCCGCCAGACGAAAAAGTGAAAGAGCTTTTCGCAGTCTTCTTGCGGATCGGACTTCTCTCCTTCGGCGGACCCGCCGGACAGATCGCGCTTCTCCACAAGGAACTGGTGGAAGAGCGGCAGTGGCTGTCCGAAAAGGAATTTCTCGCCGCCCTCAATTTCTGCATGCTGCTGCCGGGCCCGGAGGCGATGCAGCTTGCCACCTATTCCGGCTGGAAACGGGGCGGCGTTGCGGGCGGTCTGATCGCAGGCCTGCTCTTTGTGCTCCCGGGCGCGGCAGTAATCCTCGCGCTCTCGGTGCTCTATCATCTCCTCGGCAACGTGCCGGTCATCACCGCCATGTTCTGGGGCCTGAAGGCCGCGGTGCTGGCGATCGTACTGGAGGCGCTGGTGAAGGTGGCACGCCGCGCGCTGCACAGCACTGCCGATTGGCTGACGGCGGCGATTGCCTTTCTGGCGCTCTTCGTCTTCGCCCTACCCTTTCCCCTGGTCATTGCCGTGGCGGCGATCGTGGGCTACCTGCAGGGTGGCGCGGCCAGCGGCAGCGCAGACAATGTTACCCGCCCGTCGCTTGCAGCAACGCTGCGCACCATCGGTGTGTGGCTCGCGATCTGGCTCGTGCCGCTGGCGCTGCTCCATCTGGCATGCGGCCCCGACGACATTCTCTCGCAGCTGGGCCGGATGTTCTCGCTCCTTGCCGTCGTCACCTTCGGCGGCGCCTATGCGGTGCTGACCTCGCTTGGCCAGACCGTGGTGGAACAGATGCACTGGCTCACCACGCGCGAGATGATGGATGCCCTGGCGCTGGCCGAGACCACGCCGGGTCCGCTCATTCTGGTGGGGCAGTTCGTGGGCTTCACGGCGGCAGCCAAATCCGACGGGATGCTGATGGGCGGGGTGGCGAGCCTCGTTTTCCTCTGGACCACCTTTGCCCCCTGTTTCCTCTGGATCTTCGCCGGTGCCCCCTGGATCAGCTACCTGCAGTCGCGCCCGCGGCTGGCCACGGCCCTGCACCGCATATCCGCCGCCGTGGTGGGGGTGATCCTGAACCTCAGCCTGTGGTTCGGTTTCCACGTCATCTTTGCCGAGGCGAGCCGCCTACCCGGCCCCATCCCGGTGTGGTGGCCCAAGCTTTCCACCTTCGATGCGGCGGCGCTGATCCTGGCCGCGGCAGCCGCCGCTGCCCTGCTCTGGCTGAAGCTGGGTATTCCCAAAACGCTGGCCTTGGCCGCGGCAGCGGGGCTATTATGGCGCCTCGTGTTCGCGTGAACGGACTGAACCCCAACAGCTCTTGTGGAGATCATGGTCAAATCCCGCCCGCTCGTCGGCCTTCCCGCCGACACCTATGAAAAAGACGGTTTCCTCTTCCATTCGCTCGGCGACAAATATGTCCGTGCACTGACGGATGTGGCCGATGTCGATGCCGTGATGATCCCGTCGCAACTCGATCACGCCAACTTGGACGGCATGCTCGCCCATTTCGACGGGCTGCTGATGACGGGGGCCGTCTCCAACGTGCATCCGCCGCACTATGGCGAAGACCCGACCGCCGACCACGAGCCCTATGACCACCGTCGCGATGCCACGACGCTGCAGCTGATCCGCGCCGTGATCGCGCGCGGCATGCCGCTCTTCTGCATCTGCCGCGGCTTCCAGGAGCTGAACGTCGCCATGGGCGGCTCGCTCGAAACGGAACTGCAGCGCGGCGAAGGCCGCCTCGACCATCGCGCGCCGAAGTCGGATGACGTGGACGTGCGCTATGCGCCCCGCCATTCCGTTGCCATCACGCCCAACGGCTTCCTGCACCGCGTGCTTGGCAAGAGCGAGACGATGGTCAACACCATCCACCGCCAAGGCATCAAGCGCCTGGGCGAGGGCTTGACGGTGGAAGCAACTGCGCCCGACGGCATCATCGAGGCCGTCTCGGTGAAGGGCGCCAAGGCCTTCGCCTTCGGCACGCAATGGCACCCTGAGTTCAAGGCGGCGCAGAACCCGGATTCGGTTAAGTTGTTTTCGGCCTTCGGCGATGCCGTCCGCGCCCACGCCCGCTCCCGCGGCGAAACGCACTACGTCGGCCGCGTGGCGTAGGAACCAAGGCGGAATTTTCCAATGGCGTCACCCCCTCTGAGGCGGGGGCCCAGCTTCTTCTTTTGGGAATGTGATCGTCCAAAGCTGGATTCCGGCTCGCGCGCGACATCTCGCTATCGCTCGATCAAGGCGCGCGTCCGGAATGACGGGGATTGGGGGACGTGGCTCTTTTTATGCCGTCACCCCCGCGAAGGCGGGGGCCCAGCTTCTTCTAGGAATGTGATCGTCCAAAGCTGGATTCCGGCTCGCGCGCGACATCTCGCTGTCGCTCGATCAAGGCGCGCGTCCGGAATGACGGTCATAGAAAGACCTGCGCGTGCCCCCTCAATGAAAATCCCGGCTTTTCGGCAGCACGCGGATGTTGCGGGGGTGGCGGGTGGAGCTTTGCTGGTACATGGCAGGATCGGGGCCGGGGCGCTTCACCTCGTCGGCGCGGGCGAGCGTGCCCCGCATGGTGAGGCCGTCTTCCGCCAGCGTCGAGAGCCAGAAGGTCTTGTCCTCGATGCGGCTGGCGACCACGTGGATGATGTCACCCGCCCGCTGCACCCGCCCCCGGATCACCATCAGGCGCGCGCCCATCACGGTTGAACGGTGCGCCTCCAGCACATCAGGCCAGATCACCACGTTGCAGACCGAGAACTCGTCCTCGAGCGTGAGGAAGACGACGCCCTTGGCCGAACCCGGCCGCTGCCGCACCAGCACCACGCCCGCCACCGTTACGGCGCGTCCGTTGCGCAAGGCCTTGAGCGCGCCATTGTCAGTCACCTTCTCCGCCGCACAACGCGCCCGGAGGAAGGACATGGGATGCGCCTTCAGCGAAAGCTTCACCGTCTGGTAGTCGTTCACCACATGCTCGGAGAGCGGCATCTCCGGCAGCTTCACCGGCGGTTCGCGGCCATGCTCGCGCTCATCGGCGAAGGCAAAGAGCGGCAGCGCCTTCGTCTTGGCGAGCGCCGTCACCTCCCACAGCGCCTGGCGGCGGTCGAGACCGAGCGAGCGGAAGCAGTCGGCGGCGGCAAGCTTCTCCAGCGCCGGCACGGGCAAGGCGCGAAAATGCTCATCCGCCGTGACGAGCCGCCGCTGCGCGAGGATCGCCATATCCGACTCGCGCAGGCCATCGACCTCGCGGAAGCCGAGCCGCACCGCAGGCTGCCCTTGGCGCTCCTCCAGCACCGAATCCCACTGCGAGAAGGAGACATCGACGGGCAGCACCTGTACCCCGTGCTCGCGCGCATCGCGCACGATCTGGGCCGGCGCATAAAAGCCCATGGGCTGCGAGTTGAGGAGCGCGCAGGCAAACACCGCCGGATAGTGGCACTTGAGCCAGGCCGAGACGTAGACCAGATGGGCAAAGCTCGCGGCATGGCTTTCGGGAAAGCCGTATTCGCCAAAGCCCTTGATCTGGTTGAAGCAGCGCAGCGCGAAGTCGGCGTCATAGCCGCGCTCCACCATGCGGCTCACCATCTTCTGTTCCAGCCTGCCGATGGTGCCGCGGCGGCGGAAGGTGGCGAGCGCCTTCCGCAACTCGTTCGACTCGGCGGGCGTGAATTCCGCCGCCACCATGGCAAGCTTCATCGCCTGTTCCTGGAACAGCGGCACGCCCTTGGTGCGGCCCAGCACCTGGCGCAATTCGTCAGGCGGTCCGAAGTCCGGATGCGGAGCGGGATAATCCTCCGCCTCCAGCCCGTCACGGCGGCGGAGATAGGGATGCACCATGTCGCCCTGGATAGGACCGGGGCGGACGATCGCCACCTCGATCACCAGATCATAGAAGCGGCGCGGCTTGAGGCGCGGCAGCATGTTCATCTGGGCGCGGGATTCCACCTGGAAGACGCCGATCGAATCCGCCTTGCACAGCATGTCGTAGACTGCCGCATCCTCGCGCGGCACGGTGGCGAGCGTGAAGCGCCGCTCGTACCACGCCTCGATGAGATCAAAGCTCTTGCGGATGCAGGTGAGCATGCCGAGCGCCAGCACATCCACCTTCAGCATGCCCAGCGTATCGATGTCGTCCTTGTCCCATTCGATGAAGGTGCGGTCTTCCATCGCCGCATTGCCGATGGGCACGGTTTCATCCAGCCGCTCGCGGGTGAGGATGAAGCCGCCCACATGCTGCGAGAGATGGCGCGGGAAGCCGGCGATCTCGGTGGCGAGTTCGAGGACGCGGGTGAGATGCGGATCATCCGGATCGAGGCCGATCTCCCGCAGGCGCTTCTCCTGCAGTTCCTCCGCCATCATGCCCCAGACACTTCCGGCGAGCGCCCCGGTCACGTCTTCCGAGAGGCCCATGACCTTGCCCACCTCGCGCATGGCGGAGCGGCCACGATAGGTGATCACCGTGGCGGCCAGCCCGGCGCGGTCGCGGCCATAGCGGCGGTAGAGATACTGGATTACCTCCTCACGGCGCTCGTGCTCGAAGTCCACGTCGATGTCGGGCGGCTCCTTGCGCTCCTCCGAGATGAAGCGCTCGAAGAGGAGATCGATCTGGTTGGGATCAACCGCAGTGATGCCGATGCAGTAGCAGACGGTGGAATTGGCCGCCGAGCCCCGGCCCTGGCAGAGGATGGGCGGATCGAGGCTGCGGGCGAAGCGCACGATGTCATAGACGGTGAGGAAATAGGGCGCGTAGTCGAGCTTCTGGATGAGCGCCAGTTCCTTGCGGATGTTGTCGCCGATCTTGCGGGGAATGCCTTCAGGGTAGCGCTCCTTCGCGCCTTCCCAGGCGAGGCGTTCGAGATAGGCCTGCGGGTCATAGCCCTTGGGCACCGGCTCTTCCGGATATTCGTAGCGCAGTTCATCGAGCGAGAAGGTGCAGGCCCCGGCAATCACGATCGTGTTGGCGATGGCCTGCGGATAATCCCGGAAAAGCCGGGCCATCTCGTCTGGCGTTTTGATGTGGCGCTCGGCATTGGCCTGCAGGCGGAAGCCTGCGTCTGCGAGCGTTACCTTCTCGCGGATGCAGGTGATGACGTCCTGCAGGGGGCGGCGGGCGGGATGGTGATAGAGCACGTTGTTGACGGCCAGAAGCGGCACGCCCTGCTCGCGCGCCATTGCCGCGCTCTCAAGCATCCGGATGCGGTCGCGGCCATCGAAGCGGAAGGAGAGCGCGAGATAAAGGCGTTCGAGGCGGCCCTTCAGCATGTGAAGCCTGGCGGCATGTTCCTCCGGCAGGGCGAAGATCGTGCCTTCGGAAAATTCCGCCACGTCATCGAGCGAGATGATGCACTTGCCCTTCTCCGCCCGCTGCTGGCCGAGCGAAAGCAGGCGGCAGAGGCGGCCATAGGCCTTGCGGTCCGTGGGCCAGGCCAAGAGCGACAGCCCATCCATTTCGAGCCGCACGCCGACGATGAAGCGGAGGCCCGAATCCTTGGCCGCGCCATGGGCCCGCACCACGCCCGCAAAGGTGTTGATGTCGGTGACGGCGAGCGCTTCAAGCCCCAGGTGCTTGGCCTGCAGCACAAGTTCCTCGGCATGGGAGGCGCCGTTGAGGAAGGAGAAATTGCTGGCGCAGGAGAGCTCGGCGTAACGGGTCATGATCTGCGCTCTCAGGCCGATAGTCCGTGTACGAACCATTTGGGCGGTGGGCCGCCCTCCTCGCCGTAGAGGCCTTCGCGGAAGATCCAGTAGCGGCGGCCGCGGTCATCCTCCACCATGTAGTAGTCGCGCGGGCGCACCCCCGTCTCGCCCCGCCACCATTCGGGCGCGATGCGTTCGGGGCCGGCATGGCGCAGGATGCGCCGCGTCACCCGCCGCCAGGTGAGCGACATGGGCGGGCCATCGGGCACGGCGGCGATGACGCTGGCCGGCTGCGGCGGCGTGAAGATCATCAGCGGGCGCTCGGTGACGGGACGCTGCCCGGTGAGCACGGCAGGGCGCGGATCGCCGAGGGCACGGGCCTCCTCCGAACGTTCGGGGATATGGCTTTCGACAGCGGAGAGCTGCATCAGGCTCTGCTCCTGGCGGCTCATCACCCGGTCGTTCAGCTGCGCCAGCGAGGTGCTGGTGTCGTCTTCCATGAAGCCGTGCTGCCGCGCCACGGCGGAGCCCGCCTCGCGCACCTCGAGGGTCATGGCATCGATGCCGAAGCCCGCATCCAGCGTTTCCAGACGTGGCGAGAGGAGACGAAAAAGATGGCCTGCATCATGCGATGGCGCGGTGAGCCCGACCGGCACCTGCACCCGCCCGCCATCGCTGCGAAAGAGCTTGAGGATGAGGCGGAGCGCCCCTTCCCCCTTGATCTCGAGGGCGCGGGCCACCTCGCCGGTGAGGAGCCGGAGCATGCTCACCAGACCTTCGTGGGTGATCACCGGCTCCATGAAGCCGCGATGGGCCATGACCGAGGTGGCGGGGTTGATGGCGTTCAGTGGCTCGGCCCGCTGGCCCAGCAACTCATCTAGCCGCAGCAGCACGTTTTCATGAATGCTCTCGCCGCGGAACCGCCGTGCGAGGCTGGCCCGCGGCAGGCCGGTGAGGGCGCCGATGGTCTTGAGGCCCAGCCGTCGCAGGGTGCGGGCGGCGTCGGCATCGATGCGCAGCGCCTCGACGGGAAGACCCTGCAGGTCTTCGCTGCTCCCTTCACTGCCATAGCGGGCCAGCGCCCAGGCGGCACCGATCGTTCCGGCACAGGCCATGCGGGCGGTGAAGCCGTAGCCGGCAAGCCGTGCCTTCATCCCCGCCATCATGGCGGCCTCGCCGCCGAAGAGATGCGGGATGCCCGTCACCTCCATCAGGATTCCGTCCGGCAGGTCGGGGGCGACCCAGGGGCTGTAGCGCTCCATCCAGCGGCAGAGGCCGAGCAGGCTCGCGGTGTCCTGCTCCGGCTCGTGGGCCTCGCTCAGCAGGTCCGGCACGGCGGCGCGCGCATCCGCCAGCCGCTGCCCGCGCATGAGTCCGAACTCCCGCGCCGCGGCATTCACGGCAGCGAGGCGCAGGCCCTTGGCCCCCCGCTCAACCAGCGCGAAGGGAAGGCTGGGCGGGGGCACGGGCGCCCGCTTCTTCCGCCGCGCCCGGATGAAGCGCTCCACCGGAAAAGCCGGGAACCAGAGTGAAACGAGACGACGCATGATCCTTTTGCCAGTTGAGCAGCCATGACCCGGGGCGGCCGCCCCGGATGCGGGTGAGGGAGACGGCCCAGGCGGGCGGGCCGGGGGCGCGGGAATCCGGCGCCGCAGGGAGTGGCATCGAACGCGATGCTGCAACGCACCATCGGCTGACGCTGGCGGTCGATCCAGGATAGTTTCGAGTCAACACAGCAATGCCGGAGCTCTTTCCCACCTGACCGGCGAGCGACAGCCGGCGGGTGGCCGTGAGATCTGCATATTGCACCGCAACATCCGCCAGAACGACTGACAAACAGCCGGATTTCAGTGCCTCTTCAAAGGTCCACAGCAGGGCCATGGGCTGACGCAGGCTGAGGGTGAGGAAGCGGGCCCGCGGCAGACCCAGCCCGGCAATGCCGTGACCGAAACAGGATCCATACTCCCGCTGCTCTGTTTCGAGCCGACACCAGAGTACTGGACGGCGCTCCCGCGAATCCCCCAGGCGCCGCACCGCCAGCGCCAGGGCAAAGCCACAGGCGGCGGGGAAGTCACCATAGGCCTCGGGCGCCACATCATGGAGGCCGGACGCCGCCAGCCCCTCGGCCGGCAGGAAGCGGTCGACCTCCGGCAGGCCCAGGGTCCAGGGATGCGCCTCGGCCCGGCGGCGCGAACGCGAGGACGGAAGGTGAGGAGCCGGATCCTCCCCCTCCCCCGCCCGGCGGGCGAGATGCTCCCGCAGGCGGGCAATGAGGGCGCGCGCCTCCGCCCGCTCCGGCGGCACCCTGGCAAGGGCGGGCGCGGTGGGCGGGGTCGCGGACGGGGCGGAAGGGACGGCGTGCAGACGTGCAGACGCCACCGCCGCCCGAGGAGGCATCGGGTTGGTACGCATGACAGGGTTCCAGAGTGTTCTGTATTTGTTCTTTCATATGCGCACATAAGAGTCAAGACAGAGCCTGTGCATTGATTCTTAACGGGGGAATTTAAGGATTCACGATGGAACCAAATGCAATCGAGGAAAGCTCCTGGACTTCCCTCATTTGCTGAAAAGCGAAGCTGCAGCTACGCAAGAGACAACACACAAAAAGCAGGCCTCGTAAATCATACATCAAGAACGTAAGTGGCTCTCGTGAAAGCGATCCACGTCTAAGACCCCACCAGGGGCCGCCATGGCAAGCGGCGAGTGCAAGCTGCGCCATGGCGAAGATCAAAGCCCCGCGAGAGCGGGGCTTTTGCTTGTGCACTCAATTCATCATGTAGATCGCCGCGTTGAGCGCCGTCGCGAAACTCACCCACGCGAGGTACGGCACCATCAGGAAGGCCGCCACGCGGCTGTGGAAGGAGAAGGCGAAGATCGTCGCCGCCACGGCAAGCCAGAGCGGCACGATGTCGATGAGGCCGAGCCCCGGCGAGCGCGCCCCGAAGAACAGGAACGACCAGGCGAGATTGAGGGCAAGCTGTGCGAAGAACAGGACAAGCGCCGTCTTCGCATTGCCGCTGCGCCAGACGAGCCACGCCGCCACCGCCATCATGATGTAGAGCACCGTCCACACCGGCCCGAAGACCCAGGACGGCGGCGTCCACGTGGGCTTCGCGAGCGTGGGATACCATTCCAGAACCGGCTTCATGGTGACGAAGCCACCCAGCGAGCCAATGGCAAGACAGCCCACCACAAAGGCGGCGAGCACCAGATAATTTCGCATCAATCCTTCCGATCACATCATCATGTTGACGCTGCCCAGCGAAGCCCAGAAGAGGAGCCCGCCCAGACCCGCAATCGCGAGTCCCACAGCCAAACGCACAGCTACTACGATCCGTTCCACCGTCCGGTTTCCAAGCCGCGCATAGCGGACCGCCGCCGACTTGGCAAAGACGGCAAGGGCCGCAATCACCGAGATGGTGATGAAGACGCCGACCCCCATGGCCAGCGCCGAGAGAATGCCGGCCCAGAAGACACCGATGCCCCAGGCGAACATCAGCATCAGCAGGGCGCCGGAACAGGGCCGGAGACCGATGGCGAGCGCGAGCGTGAAGGCCTTGCTCCACGACCAGTCGCCGCGCACCTCAGCGGCATCCGGGAGATGGGCATGGCCGCAGCCGCAGTCGGGGCCATGGACATGATCGGCGGGAAGCGGCTCGCGCGGTGTCACGGGCGCGAAGGTGAAGCCCTCGTGCACGCGGGTCATGACGCCGGCCGGCATTCCCGCCGGCGCCGCTGCGACAGGCACAGGTGCAGGCGCAAGCGGCCCTGTGGCAAATGACGCCCGCGCGGCGGCGAAGGCTGTCCACATCAGATAGAGGCCGACACCGGCGATCATCAGATAGCTGGCGCTTTCCAGAAAGCCCGCCACATCCTTCGCCAGACTGGCGGCACTGCTGACGAACAACAGCAGCCCACTCACGATCACGATCGCGGTCAGGGCCTGGAAGAAGGAACTCATGGCGGCAATGATGATGCCGCGGCGGAGATCGTTTCGCGTTGCGAGCAGCCAGCCCGAGATCACCGCCTTGCCGTGGCCGGGGCCTGCCGCATGGAAGACACCGTAAAGGAAACTGATGGCCACGAGCGTCCAGCCGGCCTTGAGCGGCGAGCCTGTGGCGATGCCTTTCAGCGCACCCGAGAGCTTTGCATAGAAGTTCATCTGCTTGTCGCGGGCCCAGCGCACCGGATCCTCGGTGAAGGGCGTCTCCATGAACGAGCCGTCGGGATTCTTCGGCGGCACGAGCAGCTTGCGCTTGTCGATCACCACCTTGGGCTTGGGCGCTTCGCTTGCCTGGGGCTGAACGTCCGTCGTCTGCGCCAGCACCGGTGCGGAAAGGCCGGAGAAAGCCAGCAGCATCAGCAACAGAAGCCGGATCACGACTTGCATGTGACCACCACGGGCCGGGCAAAGAGCGAGCCGAAATCCTCGCCTGTCTGGTTCACCCAGTCGACGGGCTGCTGGGCGAGGAAGTTGCGCTTCGCCTCAAGCTCCTCGTCGGTCATCATCGGCTTCAGTTCCCAGGAACATCCTGCGGGAAGCGTGCCTTCCAGCTCGACGGGATCATCCTTCACGTAACCGAAGTCGATGAAGTAGTCGGGATCATAGACCTTGTAGTCGAACACGCCCTTGCGCGGATCAACCGGTGTCTCGAGCGGAAAGACGAAGGCAAGCGTCAGCCTGTTGTTCTCGTAGATCTGGGTGTAGTCCGTCACCTTGCCGTGCTTCAGCACGCGCTCGTTCTGGCGCATGAAGCCGAAGTAATCGGACTCGGCAAGGTTGGCGATGTTCTCGTCGGTGAGCGGCTTGATCTCGTCGGGCTCGTAGGTGCCGTCGCCATTGGTGTCGAGGCCATCAAGGGCAAAGGTCGTGTAGCCTTCATCGAAGGTCCACTCCATGCGGACGCCGGTGATCATGCCGTCGGGGCTGGTCATGATGCTGGTGCGGATGTCAGCCCAGACATGTGGGTGCGCCGACGCTGCAGAAGCGCCCACGCACAGCACCAGAATGACTCCGAAAAAACGCCGTATCATCACATCCTTGGTCCCGAATCTGAGGAGACCAATGATCCGGGAATACGGCAGCAAAGTGAAGAAGAATCAAGGCGAGAGGCAGCTCTTCAGGTTCTGGGCAATATTGCGCAAAAGCGCGGAATAAGCCTGTTTTCCGGGCTCAAGTGAGGCCCCGATGGGATCGAGCACGCCTTCCCTGGCGCCCGTTCCCTCGATCACGACCATTACAGCTTTGTCAGAAAACTGCGGTTCCCGGAAAGCGCATGCGGCATTGGCCGACTTCACCTTGTCGCGCACCTCCTTCAGGCGCTCGGCCGAAGGCTCGGTTGCGGCAAAATCGGAAATGCTGCCCGATGCCCTCAGGCCGAAGCGCTTCTCGAAATACTGGTAGGCATCGTGGAAGACGACGAAGGACTTGTCCTTCACAGGCGCCACATCGGCGGCGATCTCCGCAGTGACGCCATCAAGCTCCTTCACCAGCGCGGCCTCGTTCGCGGCATAGCGCGATGCATTGTCCGGATCGGCCTTCTCAAGCGTATCGGCAATGAGCGCGGCCATGGCCTTGGCGTTTTGCGGATCAAGCCAGAGATGCGGGTCGAAGGAGGCCGTGCCGCTGGCAAAGTTTTCGCCCGCGTCCTCGTCCTTCTCGAAGGTGCCGCCCTCGCGGATGGGAAGCTTCATGAGGCCGGGCGCACTGCTCATCTGCACGAAGGTGCGGCCGTTCACCGCCTCGCTGCCGCTCAGTTCGGTGAGCTTGAGTTCAAGTCCCTCACCCATGATGAAGACGATGTCGGCCTTGCCCAATTGCTCGATCTGTGCGGGCGAATAGCTGGCCTGATGTTCGCTGTTCTGGCCGCGGAGCAGAAGCTCCGGCTCGCCCACGCCATCCATGACCGATGAGACGAGCGAATGCAGCGGCACGATGGAGGCGATTACCTTGGGGGCCGCGGCGGCCGGCAACGCCAAGAGGCCGCAAAGAGCAGTGGCGAAGGCAACACGGGTCACGGAACGGCACAGGGACATCAGAACACTCCATCAGATACGTTATAACATAACATATCATCTTCCCCCGTCAAGCACCACCTTCACACCCAATCGTGAGCGGGGTGCGCGGCCGGGGCGCTTGCGGAACGGCCTCTCCCCTGCCACAGAGCGCACGCAAGGACTCGTGACGATGGATCTCAATGTTTCGGTCGGTGCCGCACTCCTCGCAGGCGCGCTCAGCTTCCTGAGCCCCTGCGTGCTGCCCCTGGTGCCGCCCTATCTCTGCTACATCAGCGGCGTCTCGCTCGACGACCTCGCGGGCGAAGAGGTGAAGGTAAAGACCCATCACCGCATGCGGGTGATGCTGGCCGCCCTCTGCTTCGTGCTCGGCTTCACCACCGTCTTCGTGCTGCTCGGCGCCACGGCATCCGCCGCGGGGCAACTGCTCCGCCAGTATCTTCCCCTCCTCACCCAACTGGCCGGGGCCGCCATCATCATCATGGGGCTCAACTTCCTGGGCCTCTTCCGGCTTGGCTTCCTGGCCCAGGAAAAGCGCTACCATCACGAGGCCGAAGGGGTGACGCTGATCGGCGCCTATGGCATCGGCCTTGCCTTCGCCTTCGGCTGGACGCCCTGCATCGGGCCGGTTCTCGCCGCCATTCTTTCGATCGCAGGTTCGACCGACAGCGTCAGCAAGGGCATGAGCCTGCTCGCCATCTATTCCCTCGGGCTTGGCATTCCCTTCCTCATTGCCGCCTTCAGCCTCGACAGCTTCCTCGGCTTCTTCCGCTCCTTCCGCCGGCACATGCCGCTCGTCGAGAAGATCATGGGGCTCCTTCTCGTCATCACAGGCATCATGTTCCTCACCGGATCGATGCAGACCCTGTCTTACTGGTTGATTGAGTGGTTCCCCGGTCTTGCATCCATCGGCTGATGGAGTAGGGTCCGCCCATGGCAGCGGCGGGTAAACTGGAAGGCATACAGGCCTGCGTCTTCGACGCGTATGGCACGCTCTTCAACGTTGCCTCTCCGGTTGAAAAGCTGGCCGGCGAAATCGGCGACAAGGCGGCAGACCTTGCGCCCCTGTGGCGGCAGAAGCAGCTCGAATACACCTGGCTCCGCAGCCTCATGGGCGTGCATGTGGATTTCTGGCATGTGACGCGCGAGGCGCTGGACTATGCCCTCAAGCGGCTGGAGATCAACGAAACCGGCCTCGCCGACGAGCTGATGACGCTCTACCTCAAGCTCGACGCCTATCCCGATGCGGTGGAAGGCCTGAATGCCGTGCGCAAGAAGGGCCGGCGCACCGCCATTCTCTCCAACGGGTCGCCGTCGATGCTCGATGCCATCGTCCGTCATGCCGGGCTCGACAAGCTGTTCGAACAGGTGCTCTCGGTGGAAGATGTCGGCATCTACAAGCCGAGCCGCCGCGTCTACCGTCTCGCCATGCAGAAGCTTTCGATCGCTGATGCGCCGTCCATCTGCTTCGTCTCGGCGAACACCTGGGATGCACAGGCCGCCGCGCAGTTCGGCTTCCAGGTGGTGCGCATTGCCCGTACGCCAACGATCGACGACAACATTCCGGGAATGCCAGCCCGCGTCATCGACAGCCTGACTGCGCTGGTTGATCTGGTTTAGCGCACACGAAGGACGAGGCCGCGGCTTGGTGTCGTTCCGGTTTCGCCGGGCATCGACACATATGGCTCGGTTTCCTCGGAGCGGGCGACAAGGCCCTTCGATTCCAGTTCGGCGACGCGCGCGGCGAAACCTGAATCCCACAGCGTGCCCTTCACCGTGAGCACGATGACGCCACCCGGCCTCGTGATGCGGATCAGTTCATCGAGGCCTTCGGCCCCCACATGACCCGAGGTGAAGACGCCCGCCGAAATCACGCCACCGAAGCTGTGGGTCTTGAACGGCAAGGCGCCACCCAGCGCCAGAACATGGAAGGCGGAGTAACAGTTCTTCCGCGCCGCGACCTTCAGCATCCCTTCCGAGATGTCGAGCGCTTCCACCGTGGGATAGCCCATGATCTTCAGCCACTCGCCGATCAAACCGGTGCCGGCGCCGGCATCGAGCAGCGGGGCCGTGCCCTTCGGCAGATGGCGGGCCAGAAGCGCGAGGCAGATGCTGGGATGGCGGTATCCGGACTGGGCCATTTCGGCGTCATAGGTCTCGGCCCACTTGTCATAGAGAGCCGCCACATCGGCTGTGGATTTCGAGTCATAGACGGCGCCAAGAAAGCCATCGTGCCCGCCGGTTTTGCTTGTGCCTTCGCCCTCTGCCATGGTCCCTTCCCAAGATTGTTTTCACCATGTTAGCCTTTCGCGCATGACGCCCGAAGAAGAAAAAGCAGCCCGAGACGCCCTCCACGCCATTCCTGCCCTCTCTGGTTATTCAGGTCCGGTCGAGCGGTTGGGCGGCCTCACCAACAAGGTCTACCGGGTGGGCGACCACGTGCTCCGCATTCCGGGCCAGGGCACCGAGGAATACATCAACCGCGAGAACGAAGCCGTTTCCGCACGGGTGGCGGCGGAGGCAGGCGTCAGCCCGGCCGTGATCCACGCCGATCCGAAGACGGGCGTGATGGTGACGGTGCTGGTGCCGGATGCCGTCACGATGTCGCCCGACGGCTTCCGCAGCCGCAAGGGCTCGCCCGCCCGCGCCGGACAGGTCTTCCGCAAGCTTCACACCTCGGGCGGCACCTTTCCCTTCCGCTTCGAACTCTTCGCCATGATCGACGACTACCTCAAGGTTCTCGCCACCAAGGATGTGGAGTTGCCCGACGGGTATCACGATGTGGTGCGCGAGGCGGATGCGGTGCGCGCGGCCCTTGCCCGCGCCCCTCTTCCGCTCGTGCCCTGCCATTGCGATCCGCTCTGCGAGAATTTCATCGACGACGGCACGCGCATGTGGGTGGTCGACTGGGAATACTCCGGCATGAACGATCCCATGTGGGACCTGGGCGATCTCTCCGTCGAGGGCGGCTTCGACGATGCGCAGGATCTCGAGATGCTGGTCGCCTATTTCGGCGGCGCGCCCTCGCCGTCCGATCACGGACGCATGGTGATCTACAAGGCGATGTGCGACCTGCTGTGGACGCTGTGGGGCCTGATCCAGCATGCCAACAAGAATCCGGCTGATGATTTCGCGGCCTATGCGCTCAACCGCTTCAACCGCTGCAAGGCGCTGATGGCCAAGCCCGCCTTCGCCAGGCACCTGGCCGCGATCTGATCAGCACCAGCGCACCGCATAGACCTGCGGAAGATTGCTGCTGACGAGCTTCCAGGCCTCGCCACCGTTTTCACTGATCCAGAGATTGCCGGTGGTCGACCCCATCACCAGGCGCTTGCCGGTGTCGTCAACGGCGAGGCCGTGGCGGAAGACCACGTCATAGGCGTGCTTCTGCGGCAGGCCCTTGGTGAGGCTCCTGAAGGTCTTGCCGCCGTCCGTGGTGCGCGTCACGACCAGTGCTCCCGCCACCGGAATGCGTTTCTCGTCCTTGATGCCGGGCACGAACCACGCCGTATCAGGATCCTTCGGGTGAACCGCCACGGCAAACCCAAAGGACGACGGTTTCGCCTTCACCTCGCTCCACGTCACGCCATCGTTGATCGATTTCCAGATGCCGCAGTGATGCTGCACCCAGAAGGCGGACGGGTCGGAGGCACATTGCACCATCATGTGCGGATCCTGCACATCGGGATTGCCGGCCTCTTCGGCCGGGCCGTTGTCGAAGCGCATGCCATGGGCCGACTGCACCCAGGTTTCGCCTGCATCCTTCGTCACCCACACACCGCCGCAGGAGACGGCGACGCGGATCGTATCCGGCGCGCGCGGGTCAACACAGATGGAATGAATGCCGGGAATGTCGGCGCCGCCGCCCAGCCACTTGTTGCGGGCGGGATGGCGCCACAGGCTTTCCATCAGTTCCCACGTCTCGCCGCGGTCGATGGAACGGAAGAGACCACCCGGCATGGTGCCGGCCCAGAGCGTGCCCTTCTGGTTGGGGCCGCCCGTTTCCAGGGCCCAGATCAATTGCGTGCTCCAGTTCACGGGCTTGCCCCAGCCGTCGAGATCGACCAGCGTCTCCGGCTTCTTCGGATAGGCGGGTGTGGTGATTTCCTTCCAGGTCCTGCGGCCCTTGTCGCGCCTGTGCAGCTTGATGCCGAAGTGCCCGTGATTGAGGGCCGCGTAGTCGGCACCGTCGCGCGGATCGTGCAGGCTGAGGGTGACGTTGTCGCCGAGGAAATGCCCTTCCTTCACAGCCCAGCCGCGGCTTCCCTTCGCCACTTCGAACAGACCCTTGCGGGTTGAAACCAGGACCGAGGGCGCCATCCGCTATCCTCCCGAGAGGGCCTGCATCACCCAGATCTGCGATGTCGGCGTCACGATGTCGGAGAGGTGATGACGGTCGCTGATCGCCTCGCCGTCGATGAGGATGCGCATGTGCTTGCGGAGCGCACCCTGGTCGTCAAGGATGTAGTGGCGGAGCTGCGGATTGGCGGCGAAGGCGCCTTCGAGAACGGACTTCACCGTGCCGCCCGTGCTTTCCACGCGCGGGCAATCCACATGGCGCCGCAGGTTCGAGGTGAAGTGCACCGTAGCCATGGCAAAATCGTACCACGGCAGAATGGCTTTGACCAACACCTGCCGCCTCCCTATCTCATGGCCACCTGTGGTTGCCTGATGCCAAGATTTCACCCGCGCCGCTCTGTTCTTGCTGCCCTCGCTCTGTGGCCGCTGCCCGCCCTTGCCCACTCGGCGCGGGCGGGCGACATCAAGATCGGCCATGCCTGGGCGCTTCCCGCACCGGTGGGAGACGGCCAGGTCTTCGTGCCGCTGCTCAACGTGGGCGCCACAGAAGATGCCCTTGTGGCCGCACGGAGCGACAGCGCCGCGATCATCGAGCTTCGCCGCAACGCCCGCTACGACGACCCCGCCGAACAGGCGTTTCCGCTGCCGCCGGGCCAGCCCTTTGCCATGCGGCCGCAAGGCCGGCACCTGCGCCTGATCGGGCTTGCAGCCCCGCTCGTCATCGGGCAACGCTTTCCGCTCATTCTCGATTTCCTCAACGCCGGGGAGGCGGAGATCGAGGTCCATGTCGAACGGACCCCCGGCACGTGATTTGCCTGATGGAACACCTCTCATGAAAGCCAAAGTCACCTGGATCAACGGCCGCGCCTTCCTGGGTGAGTCCGGGTCGGGCCATGGCATCGTCATGGATGGCGCTCCGGAAGCAGGCGGCCGGAACATCGGCGTACGCCCCATGGAGATGATGCTGCTCGGCCTTGGCGGCTGCACCGCCTTCGACGTCGTCATGATCCTCGAGAAGGCCCGTGAGAAAATTACCGGCTGCGAGGTCGAACTCGAAAGCGAGCGCGCCAGCGAAGACCCCAAGGTCTTCACCAAGGTGAAGATGATCTACACCTTCAAGGGCCAGGGCCTGAAGCCTGCCATGGTGGAACGTGCCGTCAAACTTTCGGCGGAAAAATACTGCTCTGCTTCCAAGATGTTCGAGAAGACCGCGGAGATTTCCCACGAATGGAAAATCATCGAAGCCTGACGGCGGGCGCAACACTGCTCTCGGCGCCGCTGGCACTGCTGCTGCTGGCGACGGCCCAGACCGCGCCGCCCCAGCCCAAGCTGCTCAAGGGCCCGGAGATCATCACCGCCTTCGAGGGGAAGACGGTGTCGGGCGCCTATCACGATGGCCTCGCCTTCCGTGAAACCTATTTCAACGGCGGCAAGATCGACTACTGGGATCCGCGCGCGGCGAGTGCCGGAAACTGGTCGGTGGTCAACAATCTCTTCTGCACCTTCTACACCACCATGGCGGGCGGCTGCTTCAGCATCGTTCAGGTGAGCGCCAACTGCTTCGACTTCTATGCCGCCGCCGACAGCGAGCAGCAGGCGCTGGAGGGCGTCACCCGCGCCGACTACACGGCGCGCGGTGCCGTGCAGGGAGCAGCCTCCACCTGCCCCGACGACCTGCAGGTGTGATCCCCTTGCGCTTCCGCTGGGCCTCGCACATTCTCGCGCCATGTACACGCTCGACCAGGCCGCAGCCGCCGCACGGCTGCTGATCAGCAACGACGAACAGGGCACGCGCATCCAGACCCTGCCGCGCGACATCGCGCCCTCCTCCCGCGCCGAGGCCTATCGCGCGCAGGCCCATTGGCTGGCGCGGTCGGCGAAGCCACAGGCCGGCTGGAAGATTGCCGCCACCAGTGTGGCCGGGCAGAAGCACATCGGCGTCGACGGGCCGCTTGCCGGCATCTACATCGCCGAGCGCGTGGTGAAGTCGGGCGGCGCCATACCCTTCGGCAACAATCACATGAAGGTGGCCGAAGTGGAGTTCGCCTTCGTGCTGGGACGCGACCTGCCGCCGCGTGACACGCCCTACTCGGAGGACGAGGTTTTTGACGCCGTGTCAGCGCTGCATCCGGCCATCGAGATTCCCGACAGCCGCTATGACCGCTTCGAAACCGTGGGCGCGGCCGCCCTCATCGCCGACAATGCCTGTGCGAGCTGGATGTGCCTGGGCGACGCCATGCCCGAGACCTGGCGGCAGACGGACCTTGCCGCCTTCCAGCCGGTGGGCCGTATTGCCGGAAAGCCCGATGCGCCCGGAAAAGGATCGAACGTGCTGGGCTCGCCCCGCATCGCCATGGTCTGGCTCGTCAATGAACTCTCCGCCCATGGCATCCGCGTGCGCGCCGGGGAATTCGTCACGACCGGCACCTGTGTCGTGCCCATGCCCATCGTGAAGGGCGACCACGTGAGCGGTGATTTCGGTGCGCTGGGCAAGGTCTCGGTATCGCTCATCTGAGTGAGCGCCGCCTTGCTGTCCTCGCATGGCAAATGCGCCACTTCCCCCCTTGCGGCAGGCCCGTCACAATGGAAAGAAGCGGCACGCAATTCTGATCTTGACGGAGTGAACCGGACATGCCGAAGACCACCCACCTGGCCGAGCGCAAAGCGATGGTCGAAACCTGCCGCAAGATGAATGCCAGCGGCATCAACCAGGGCACGGCCGGTAACCTCTCGCTCCGCATCGGCGACAGCTTCCTGATCACGCCCTCGTCGCTGCCCTATGACACGATGAAGCCCGAGGATATCGTGGAGATGGCCTTCGACGGTACATACGTGGGCCGCCGTCCTTCCTCCGAGTGGCGCTTCCACCGCGATATCCTCAAGCACCGGACCGACATCGACGTCGTTCTTCATTGCCATTCGGTTTACGCCACCACTTTGGCCGTTCACCATAAAACCATTCCTTCATTTCACTACATGACCGGCGTGGCCGGCGGAACGACGATCCGCTGCGCCCGCTATGCCACCTTCGGCACGCAGGCGCTTTCGGATGCGGCCATCGAGGCGCTGGAAGGCCGGCTTGCCTGCCTGCTCGGCCAGCACGGCCAGATCTCGCTCGGCAAGACGCTTGAAGGCGCGCTCTGGCTGGCAACGGAAGTTGAAACAATCTCAAGACTTTACGTTCAGGCCCTCACCCTGGGTGAGCCACCGATCCTGCCGGACGATGAGATGGAGCGTGTCATCGCCCAGATGAAGCGCATGAGCTACGGTCACGGACCTGAACCGGAGGGCTCCAACGACGTGGCCCGCCCGCGCGGAAAGTGATGCCGCGGGCGTTTCCGCATTAAGTAAAATTTGACGCAATCTGTTACGGAAGCATTGCAAGTCTCGCGGGTAATTTCCCCTTGAATTCGGGGAATACGGTCGAAGGGACAGCAACATGCTTTCGCGCATCAGGTCATTTGTATCCAACACATCGGGCAGCACTGGAACGCTGTTCGGTCTCATTGCCGTACCGTTGCTGCTCGCCGCCGGTGCCGCGATCGACTACGTGCGCCTTGCCGACCGGCAGACGGAACTGGCGTCCGCGCTGGATGGTGCGGCCCTTGCCGCAGCGACCGCGAAGGATGCAAGCGAGACCCAGCGCATCCAGATCCTCAAGACCTATTTCGACGAGAACCTGAAGTCGTCGTCGCGCAGCGTGCTGATCGATGCCAAGCTGACCGGCACCTCCATCGTCGCCTCCGCCAAGGAGCCGGTGCCGACGCTGCTGATGCGGCTTGGCGGTATTTCCTCCATGCTCGCCGAAGCCGACACCGAAGTGATGCTGCCCACCGCCGGCAAGGCCGAGGTGGTGATGGTGCTCGACTATTCCGGTTCGATGATGGACTCGAACAAGTATTCGCGCATGGCCGCCGCCGCCAAGGACATGGTGACGAAGCTCGCCTCCGCCACTGAAGCCGGCAATCTCAAGGTCGGCCTCGTGCCCTTCTCCGCCATGGTGCGCACCTCCATGCCAGCCGCCTATGTCACGCAGTCAAGCAAGACCGCGACGTGGACGGGCTGCACCCAGGATCGCGTCAATCCCTACACGACCGGCCTTGCCACGCCCGGCGCATCCGCCGACAGCAAGTGGGGTTACTTCGACAACACATACGAGAACCAGGGCAACTACGATTGCAATGCCTATGCCACGAAGAAGCTCGACATCCTTCCGCTGACGACCGACTTCAAGGCGGTGACGCAGAAGCTCGACGCCATGCGCCCGCTCGGCAACACCAACATCCAGCTCGGCGCCGAGTTCGGCTGGAACCTGCTCGACAACGCCGCTCCGTTCACGGAAGGCGCGCCCTATACCGACACCAAGAACCGCAAGTACCTCGTGCTGCTGACCGACGGCGTGCAGACCTCGAACGGCTGGGGCCCCGGCAAGAGCCGCAACGTGGCCCAGGCCCAGAAGAACCTTCTGTCGATCTGCTCTGCCATGCGCGCCGAGAGCATCACGGTCTTCACCATCGCCTATGACGTGACCGACCCGAAGGTGACCTCGCTGCTGAAGCAGTGCGCCCCGGGCAAGTACTTCGAGCCTGACGTGGGCGGCAACTCGATCAACCTGGTGTTCAGCGAGATCACCTCGCAGATCAGCAACGAACTCGTCCGCCTCGTCCGCTAAACGCTGTCGCGTCGGAGCGGCGTGGTGGAACAGTGGATGCCGCCGCCGTTCTTGTGCATGGCGGCGTAAGGCACCGTGACCCACGACACGCCGTGCTGGGCCAGCCTGTCCAGCGTGCGGTTCGTGGCGCCCGCCGGCATCACCATTTTGCCGGGCGCAATCGCCAGCGAATTGACGATCCATGAATCATCGGCGGGATCGATCTCGATCGTCCGGATGCCGCGCGCCTTCAACTCCTCAAGGAAGGAATAGGGCAGTCCGAAGGGATTGATGAGGGCCAGATCCTTGTCGATCATCAGGAACGAGACATCGAGATGGATGTCGTAGCCCGGCAGGTCGACGATCAGCAGTTCGACGCCCTGGCGCTTCAGCACCTCGCCTACCTGCTCCGCCCCGTCGCGGTTGACGCGCACGCCCACGCCGATGGCGCAGGTCTTGCTGTTGAGCCAGGCGAAGCTGCCGCCTTCCATGATGCCGGTGCCGGAGATGGTGCGGAGAATGGGGATGCCGATCTTCGCCAGCGTGCGGGTGATCGCCAGTTCCTCGCCCCGGCGGATGCGCGCCCCCATGCGGCAGACGATGGCGCCGCCCTTCACCATGATCAGCGGATCGCGGGTGTAGCACGACTTGAGGCGCGTGTTGTCGACGCCCTCCACGTGATAGACCTCAATCCCGGCGGCCTCGAAGGCCTTCACCATGGCATCGTGCTGCGACTGCATGGCGGGAATGTCGGGCGGCGTATCGCTCTGGAAGTACCAACCCTTCTCCACGTCACCGAAGGAACCGATCTCGGCGATGCGCTTCTTCGAATCGACGATCTGCATCTCCGGTCCCGGGCGGTGCACGAGGATGGAGCGCACCTGGCCCACGTCATTGTCGATGCCCCAGACCTTGCCCCAGGTGCGGGAGAGTTCCGTCTCGGCTTCGAAGGGCGGTGAGGCATCGGCCGCGAACATCTTGATGGTCTGGTTGTAGATCCAGTGGGGATTGCTCTCGGAGGTCATTGCGGTCCTGCTGTGTGAAGTGAAGGGTCAGGGCTTGGCGTCGGGAAAGAGTTTGCGGAGGCCCTCGCGCGAGGCGGGCGCCACGCCGCGCTCGGTGATGAGGCCGGTCACCAGCCGCGCCGGGGTGACGTCGAAGCCGTAATTGATGGCCTTGCTGCCGGTGGGCGTGAGCTGCACGGTTTCGACCGTGCCGTGGCGGGTGAGGCCGCTGATGTGCGTGACTTCGCGCTCGGAGCGGGTCTCGATGGGAATCTCGCGCACCCCGTCAGACATGCTCCAGTCGATGGTCGAAGACGGCAGCGCCACATAGAAGGGCACGTTGTTGTCGTGGGCGGCAAGAGCCTTGAGATAGGTGCCGATCTTGTTGGCGACATCGCCGCTTGCCGTGGTGCGGTCGGTGCCGACGATGCAGAGGTCGACGAGGCCGTGCTGCATGAGATGGCCGCCGGCATTGTCGACGATCACGGTGTGCGGAACGCCTTCGCGGTTCAGTTCGAAGGCGGTGAGGCTGGCGCCCTGGTTGCGGGGGCGCGTTTCATCCACGTAGACGTGGACGGGAATGCCCTTGCGCACCGCCTTGTAGATGGGTGCTGTCGCCGTGCCCCAGTCCACCGTGGCGAGCCAGCCGGCATTGCAATGGGTGAGCACGTTCACGGGGCGCGCCTTGCCGTTCCTGATCCAGTGCTGTTCGATGAGGGCGAGGCCATGTTCGCCGATGCTGGAGCAGATTTCCACGTCCTCATCAGCGATCCGCGCCGCTTCGGCATAGGCTGCGGCGACACGGGAGGCGGCGGGCACGGGCGCGAGCACCTGCTGCATCCGGTCCAGCGCCCATTTCAGGTTCACGGCGGTGGGCCGCGTCTTCACCAGCACATCATGGGCGCGTTGCAGGTTGCGGTCGGTCGCATCTTCCGTCATCGCCAGCGCCATGCCGTAGGCACCAGTCGCGCCGATCAGCGGTGCGCCACGCACCAGCATGTCGGAGATGGCAGTGGCCGCATCATCCATGCTGCGGAGGGTCGTGATCTCCAGGAGATGCGGCAGCTTGGTCTGGTCGATGATCTCCACACCCCTGCCGTCGCCCGCGAGCCAGATCGTGCGAAAGTCCTTGCCGTCAATCTTCATGGGCGAACATTTCCCTTTTCTGCCGTCATTTCAGCCGCTCGCCCTTGGGGTCATACCACGGGCGCAATTGCACCTCGACAGGATAACGCTTCCACGCCACCTCCACCTCCCATGTGCCGCTCGCGAGCCAGGCCTCGCTGACGCCCGCCTCATGGCTCACATAGCCGAGGCCCAGTGACGCGCCAACGCGATGTCCCCAGGCACCTGATGTGACCGAGCCGACGATGGCGCCATCGCGCAGGATGGGCTCGTTGTGGTGGAGCATCGGCGCCTCGCTGCCCGGCACGCGCAGTTGCACCATGCGCCGCGTGACAGGGCCTGCCGCCTTCTGCTGCAGCAGCGCCTCGCGGCCGATGAAGCCGCCGGCCTTGTTCAGCACCACGGCAAAGCCGAGACCGGCGTGATAGGGCGTATCCTCCTCGCCGATGTCGTGGCTCCAGTGACGGTAGCCCTTCTCCATGCGCAGCGAATTGATGGCGAAAAATCCGCCCATGCGAAGACCGAAGGCCTTGCCCGCCGCGACGATCTCGTCGAACACGTGACCGGCGAATTCCGTCGGCATGTAAAGCTCGAAACCCTGCTCGCCCACGAAGGTGAGGCGCGAGGCCCGCACCCGGGCGTAGCCGAGGTCGATCTCCCGCGACGTGCCGAAGGGGAAGGCGGCATCGGAGAAATCTGTCGGCGAAAGTGTTGAGAGCATAGCCCGCGCCTTCGGTCCCATGAGCGCCAGCATCGGCATGGCCGAGGTTACGTCACGCACGAAGACATGGGCATCATCCGGAATGTGCCGCTTCAGCCAGGCGATATCGCGGCGCTGCGAGATGGCGATCGTCACAACCAGGAAGGACGTGTCCGAGAGGCGCGTGACCGTGACATCGGCCTCGATGCCGCCCTTGGCGTTGAGCCACTGGGTATAGACCACCTTGCTAATGGGAACGTCGATCTCGTTGGCGCAGACGCTGTTCAAAACGCGAAGCGCATCGCGGCCCTCCACCTCATACTTGATGAAGCAGCTGTGATCGAAGAGCGTCACGTTCTCCATGGTGTTGCGGCATTCATCGCGCACGTTCGTGAACCAGCTGGGCTTGCCGTAGGAATACTGCACCGTCGGCATCGTGCCCGGCGTGCCGAAGAAGCCCGGGCGTTCCCAGCCTGCCGCTTCCGTCATCCAGGCCCCCATGGCGAGAAGCTTGTCGTGGAAGGGGCTGCGGCGAACGCCGCGCGCGGTTTCGAACTGGCGCGAGGGCCAGTGCATGTCGAAGAGCAGGCCCAGCGTTTCTGTGGTGCGCTCCTCGAGATACTTGCGGTTCACCTGGAAGCTCTGCATGCGGCGCACGTCCACATCCATGAGTTCCATGGGCGGGTGGCCATCCCTGATCCAGTCGGCGAGCGCCTTGCCGACGCCACCCGACGAGAGAATGCCGATGGAATTGAAGCCCGTGGCGCAGAAGAGGCCGCGCACCTCCGGCGTTTCACCCAGCAGATAGCGGTCGTCGGGCGTGAAGCTCTCGGGGCCGTTGAAGAAAAGCTGTATGCCCGTCTTCTGCAGCACGGGCACGCGGCGCGTGGCCTGTTCCAGATAGGGCGCGATGTGTTCCACATCCTCGGGCAGCGAGTCGAAGGAGAAGCTGTCCGGTATGCCTTTCTGGCCCCAGGGCTTGGCATTGGGTTCGAAGAAGCCGACAAGAAGCTTGCCCGCATCTTCCTTGTAGTAGGTCCATTCATCACCGAGGAAGAGAACAGGCAGATTGCGCGGCAGGCCTTCCACCGGTTCGGTGACGATGTAGAAATGTTCCGCCGCATGAAGGGGCAGCGCCACGCCTGCCGTGGCCGCGAGATCGCGCGACCACATGCCGCCGCAGATCACCACCTTCTTGGCGCGGATCTCGCCCTTTTCCGTCATCACGCCCGCCGCACGGCCCTGCTCCACGATGATCTGCGTGACGGCGGTATGTTCGAGAATGCGGGCGCCCCGCGTGCGCGCACCCTTGGCATAGGCCATGGTCACATCGGCGGGGTTCACCTGCCCGTCGTGCGGGAACCAGAAACCGCCGACGATGCCATCGGTGCTGATGGGGCCCCAGCGCTCCTTGATCTCGCCCGGTGACACGGGCTCGACCGGAAGCCCGAAGTTGCGCCCCATGGAGGCGCCGCGCGCAAGCTCTTCATAGCGGCCGGGCGTGTTCGCCACGCGCAGCGAGCCGTTGCGCTTGAAGCCTGTGGCCTGCCCCGTTTCCGCTTCCAGCGTGCCGAAAAGCTCGCCGGTATACTTGGCAAGCTCGGTCATGCGCCGCGTGGCGCGAAGCTGGGTGACAAGGCCTGCCGCATGCCAGGTGGTGCCGCAGGTGAGCTGCTTCCGCTCGCAGAGCACGACGTCGGTGATGCCGATCTTGGTGAGGTGGTAGGCAATCGAGGCGCCGGCCACGCCGCCACCCACAATGACGACGTCCGCCCGTGAAGGAAATTCAGAACTCACCCGCTCATACTCCGTGCCTGACCGTTTGCACGGAGGAACCTACACCAGCGGCCTTGCAGCGGGCAATCAATACGCTCTGTCGCATCCCTTTCGGGGGATATCGGGAGGCGGCCTCAGGTGCTCATGATGCCTGCCGCTTCCAGCGCCTTCAGTTCGCGGCGTCCGGCCATGATGTCCAGCACTTCCATCTCGCTGATCTCGGCCTTCCTGTAGGTGCCGACCGACTTGCCGCGGTTGAGCAGCGTGAACTTGTCGCCCACCGGATAGGCATGATGGATGTTGTGGGTGATGAAGATCACGCCAAGGCCGCTAGCCCGCGCCTGCGCCACGTAGCGCAGCACGATCGAGGCCTGGTGCACGCCCAGCGCCGAAGTGGGCTCATCGAGGATCAGCACGCGGGCGCCGTGATACACGGCCCGCGCAATCGCCACGCATTGCCGCTCGCCGCCCGAGAGCGTGCCCACCGCCTGTTGCGGGTCACGCACGTTGATGCCGATCCGCGCCAGTTCCTGCATGACGATGGCATCCGCCTTCTGCATGTCGATGCGCTGGGTGAGCCACCTGCCCCGCACCGGCTCGCGGCCGAGGAAGAAGTTGCGGGTGATGCTCATGAGCGGGATCATGGCGAGGTCCTGGAACACCGTGGCGATGCCCCGGTCCAGTGCCTCGCGCGGCGAGGAGAGGATGACCGGCGTGCCATCGATCAGCACCTGTCCGGTCGAGGGCTGGTAAACGCCCGAGAGGATCTTGATGAGCGTGGACTTGCCCGCGCCGTTGTCGCCGAGGAGACAGTGCACTTCCCCCGGTTCCACCGCGATGTTGATGCCGGAGAGGGCCGTGACCGAGCCGAAGCTCTTGCTGACGTCGCGAAGCTCGATGATGGGCGCAGGCATCAGCGGGCCTCCGTCGCCTTGCGGCGCACCACGTTGTTCACCAACACCGCAATCAGCACCATGACGCCGAGGAAGACGTTGAACCAGTCAGAGTCGATGCCGGTGAAGAAGATGCCCATCTGCACCGTGCCGAAGATGAGCGCGCCGAAGACGGCACCGATCGCCGAGCCATAGCCGCCGGTGAGGAGGCAGCCGCCGATCACCGCAGCGATGATAGCCTGGAATTCCTTCTGCGTGCCGCGCAGCGTATCGGCGGAACCTGTTTCCAGAACCTGGATGGTGGCCAGCAGCGTTGCCGCACAGGCCGTGAAGATGAAGAGCATGATCTTCACGCGGTTGACCGGAACGCCGACGTTGCGCGCGGCGTTGGCATCACCGCCTGCCGCGAAGATCCAGTTGCCGAAGCGCGTCTTGATGAGAAGCCAGGTGGCGAGAACGGCAAGCACCATCCACCACGCCACCGACATGGAGAGACCGGGCACGACCGGCAGGCCGTCGTCACGCGCCTCCACCCAACCGAGGCTGGCGAGCCAGTGATAGAACCCGCCCAGGAACTTGCCGCCGAAGAGCCAGACGACGAAGGAGTCTTCCTGGCCATCGGTGATGTAGGGAATCTGCGTGCGGCCGGTAACTGCGCGGGTGATGGCGAGCGTGAGGCCGCGCAGCACGAATAGGCCTGCAAGTGTGACGATGAACGAGGGCAATCCGGTGCGGACGACGAGGATGCCGTTCAGGAAGCCCACGATGATGGCGAAGCCGAAGGCGATCAGCACTGCAAGCCAGATGGGCAGACCGAACTGCGCCACGCAGAGGCCGATGGTGACGCTGGCGAACCCTAGCATGGAACCGAGCGAAAGATCGAACTCGCCGCCGATCATGAGCAGCGCCACGGGGATGGCGAGAATGCCGAGTTCCGCCGAGACCTGCAGGAAGTTGGCAATGCCGAGCGACGAAAAGAGCCCGGAATTTCCGGCGAAGATGCCGAACAGGGCAAAGACGAGAACGGTGCCCGTGAGGGCGCCAAATTCCGGCCGCCGGAGCAGCCGGATCAGGGTGTAGCGGACACCGCCCGGACGCACCGGCAGGGCCGGTGCGGGAGGAGGCTTGAGATTGCCGGGCGGTACCGCATTCGCAGATGTCATTCCTTCGCCTCCCCTGCTGACGGGCCTTACCGGAAGCCGGCCTTGCTCAGGTCACGCACCGCGGCTGCATCACCCTTGGTGATGAAGGCCGGGCCCGTGCGCACGGTTTCCGTCGGGAAGGTCGCATACTGCGCCTTGGAGGCGAGGAAGACCACCGGCAGGTAACCCATGAGGAACTGCTGGTTGTCGATGCCGAACATCATCTTGCCCTTGTCAACCGCATCCAGCACTTCAGCCGAGAGGTCGAAGGTGCCCATTTTCACCTTGTCGATCAAGCCGCGCTCTTCCAGCATCTTGAGGATGGGAGAGGCAACCGTCGGGCCAAGGGTGAGGATGCCGGTCGTTCCGGCATTGGCCTTGAGGAAGGCTTCAAGGCGGCGGGTGGCGTCGGTCGGGTCCATGGTGATGGCGAGCACCTGCGACTTGCCGCCCGATTCACCGAGGCCCTTCTCGAAGCCTTCGCAGCGCTTGTCGAGCGAGACGTTGCCGACTTCGTGGTTGAGGCAGACGCCTTCCTTCACGCCGGCCTTGCCCATGATGCGGCCGGCATTCACGCCGTTGTCGTATTCGGAACCGCCGCCCACGAAGAGATCAAGGCCCCAGGGGCCCACCTGCTCTTCGCCCGTGTCGATGACGACGACGGGAATGCCCGCGGCCTTCGCAGCCTTCACAGGCGCTTCAAGTGCGGCGGCATCGGGGATCGAGATCACCAAGCCATCGGGCTTCGAGGCCACGGCGGCTTCCAGCATCTGGCGCATGCGCACCACGTCCCAGGTTTCAGGCGCCTGGTAATTCACGGTCACGCCGAGCTGCTTGGCGGCGGCCAGCATGCCGTTCTTCACGACCGTCCAGTACACATCGTTCGCCTGCCCGTGGGTGACGAATTCGATGCGGATGTCCTTCATTTCCTTCACCTGGGCGAGTGCGCCCGTGGCGGTGGCCGTGACGAGCGCCGCAGCACCCGCAACCAACCCGAAAATGTTCCGCCGGGTGATGTTCAAGATCGACTTCATGACGAGGCTCCTCCGTTTGCGACAGTGGTTTCACGCCACTGCTGTTTTGTGTTCGGTGATCAGGCCGGTATGCATGTCCGCCTGAAGGCTTGTTTCTCCAGCCACTGCCCGAACGTTGCACTGGCCAGAAAGTCGAATTCCTGAATGCGCACCTGGGCCGAGTCCTCGATCACCTCGATCTCGCCCGGTGCGTTTGCATGCAATGCGTAGAAGTTGAAGCCCTCCGCCGTCTGGCTGAAGAGCTCGGTGTAGCGCTGCTCGACCGTGCCCCGGAGGTGCCACGGCGTTTCCAGAACCCGCGCCGCTGGCGTCTTGCCCTTCGAACGGAGAACCGCAGCACGCGTTGTGTAGAATGTATCGTCGAGAGGCCCGAGATTGTGCTTGGGTCCATAGCTTTCCATGGAGGCAGGATAGAGGGAGGGGATGCCATACTCCTCCGCCAGCCGGAGATAGATGTCGTAGAACTCGGGCGCGAGGATCGCGCCCATGTGGCCATCCATATGCGTTGCCTTGAGGCCGGAGGCCTTGAAGGCTTCGATCTGTGTACGGAGTTCTTCCTCCACCGCATTGGGATGGGCGTTGCGCCGCAGTTCTGGCACGTTCCGCCACATGAAGCCATCGCCATCGACAAGGCCCGAGGCTTTGCTCGCCTTGCTCATGGGCCGCCAGCGGTAATAGGTCTTCTCGGAATTGAGCGTGAGATGGATGCCGACGTTCAGGTCCGGATTGGCCTTCGCCAAATCCACCATCTCGAGATACCACGGACAGGGCACCATCAGCGAACCGGAGTCCACGCGGCCCGCCTTCGACAGGGCCACGAAGGCGACGTTGGCGCCGTGGCACATGCCGATGTCGTCGATGTTGATGCAGACGGTTGTTTCACTCATCTCACGGCCTCACGGGGTCAACAGTGAATCCGGCGTCCTTCGCCATGCGTGTCAGGTTCTTGCAGCCCATGGTCGCATAGGTGAGCGGATGGGCCTTCTTCGGGTCCTGCTCCGCCTCGACGACAAGCCAGCCGGCAAAGCCCGCACCTTTCAGCTTCTTCAAGAGCGGCACATAATCGATGCTGCCGTCACCGGGCACGGTAAAGAATCCCTTCCAGCACCGCATCCATGAAGCTCATGTCGGTGGCGCGGGCCTTCTTGAGGATGTCGGGGCGCGTGTCCTTGCAGTGGAAGTGGACGATGCGGCCCAGGTGCCGTTCCAACAAGCTTTGGGGATCGCCACCGGAGAAAGCGCAATGGCCCGTATCGAACAGGAGACCAACGGCGGGGCCGGTGTGCTTCATCAGCGCATCCACTTCGGCGTCCGTCTCGACGATTGTTCCCATGTGATGATGGAAGGCCATGGCAACACCGAAGTCGCGCATCTTCTCGGCGAGCGCCGTGAGCTTGCGGCCGTAGGCGGTCCATTCATCCACGGGCAGGATGGGGCGCTGCGAGATCGGCCCCCAGATGGCGCCATGGCGGCCCAGCGACGTATCGGCATAGACGACGTGCTTCGCGCCGCAGTCCCTGAGCAGGGTGAGATGTGGCAATACCGCCGCGAATTCCTCATCGACGCTGCGCTCCGCCATGCGGCCATCATACCAGCCGGAGACCAGATCGAGCTTGTGCGCGGCAAGAACGCCGGCCAGCGCCTTGCTTTCGCGGGGGAATTTTCCGCCAAGCTCAGTGCCGTGGTAGCCCGCCGCGCGGGTTTCCGCGAGGCAGGTTTCGAGCGGCGTGTCGCCGCCCAGTTCCGGCACGTCATCGTTTGTCCAGGTGATGGGATTGATGCCGATGCGGACGCTCATTGTACTGTGCCTCAAACGTAATGAAAGGCTTCCGGATCGTCGATCCAGCGCCGGGTTTCGGAAGACGAGACGATGGCTTCGCAGAGCGAGGAGATGCGCGCTGCTTCGCCGAGGTCAGGATAGGATGACTGACCCGCCGCGATGCCGCGCAGGAAGCCGGCAAGCTCGATGGTCTTGAGATCGTTGAAGCCGAGGCCATGGCCCGGTGCGGGCAGGAAGGCCGCGTAATCCGGATGGGAAGGATTGATAAGCACCTTGCGAAAGCCGTCATCGCCCGCCGCATAGACATCGAGTTCGTTCAAACGCTCGGCGTGGAGGCTGATGCTTCCACGCTCGCAGGTGACTTCGAAGGCGAGGTCCATCTTGCGGCCATGGGCGATGCGGCTCGTCTCGATCACGCCCGTGATGCCGCTTGCGAAGCGGACCACGGCGGAGGCGACGTCTTCATTCTCGACCTTGCGCAGCGGGGAGCCGGCACCGCCCGTCCGCCGTTCCGCATGGACGAGCGCGATGTTACCGCTGAGCGATGCGATGGGGCCGCACAAGGCGCGCGCAATCGAAATGATGTGGCAGCCGAGATCGCCAAGCGCACCGCAACGGCCGGCGAAGGTGCGGTCGAGACGCCAGGAGAAGGGCGCATCCGGCGAGGCAAGATAATCCTCGAAGTGGCGGCCATAGAAATGCACGGGCTTGCCAAGCTTGCCGCTGGCAATGATGTTCCGCGCCTCCGCCACCATGGGGGCGCGGAGATAGGTGAAGCCTGCCGCCGTGACGACACCGGCCGCCTTCGCCTCTTTTGCAAGCGCCGACGCTTCCGCCGCCGAGAGTCCGACCGGCTTCTCGCACAGCACCGGCTTCTTCAGGGAAAAGGCGTAACGCGCAATCGCTGCGTGATCACGGCTGGGCACGGCGATGATGACGGCATCCGCCATTTCCACCGCCTTCTTCCAATCCGATGTGGAGGTGGCAAAGCCCATGGCTTCGGCCTGGGTCGCGGCCTTCGCGCCATCGGCATCACAGAGGACATGCGCAACCGCGCGCGCCGGAAGATCCGCAAAGGTGGCGTTGACGGCATTGATGGCAAGACCGTGGGCGCGGCCAATAAAGCCGGCACCGATCAAGCCGATCTTGACGACGGGCTTCACGTCAGTTCCCTCCGGGGCACACGCCGTTTGCGGCGTTTGTTCTTGTCTTGCGGAAACACTAGACCTAAGTTGGCTCCCTTCAAGAACCAGAATTATGCGAAATCAGAGAACCAGAAATGTTGCGGCACAAGCCACGCTTGACGGCATCGCACTCGATGCCGCGGCGGCGATGCCCTTGCCGCAACAGCTCTATCGCCATCTCAAGAGCATGATCCTGGAAGGGCACCTGAAGGCGGAGACGGCACTCCCCTCCTCGCGCCAGCTTGCAAGTGACCTTGGCATCGGCCGCAACACCGTGATCGCCGCCTACGAGCAGCTTGCAAGCGAAGGTTACATCGACAGCCACGAACGCGCGCGGAGCTTTGTGGCGAAGCTCGCGCTTCAGCCGCAGGACAGCAAGCGGCCGCCGCCTGCTGTCACTACAGGTTCCCTGTCGCGGCGTGGTTCGATCATGGCAAAGGAGCCGCGGCAGCAGGGCTTCCCCGGCATCCGCGCCTTTCACCCCGGCCTGCCGGACGTGTCGCTCTTTCCCTTCGACAAGTGGCGGCGTGTGCTCTCGAACCGGCTGCGCCCCAGCGGCGAAGACCTGTTCGGCTACCATCACATCGCAGGCTATCCGGGGCTTCGCACCTCGATTGCGAATTATCTCCAGACCTCGCGCAACGTGAAATGCGATGAACAGCAGATTGCCGTCACCACGGGCGCGCAGGCGGCTCTCGATATTCTGGCGCGGCTGCTGATCGATCCGGGTGATGACGTGTGGCTCGAAGAACCGGGCTATCTCGGCGCGCAGAGCGCCTTCCTTGCGGCAGGCGCCAACATCATGCCGCTGCATGTCACGCAGGACGGATGGGACCTCTCGCGCATGCCGACGCGGCCGCCGAAGGTGATCTATCTCACGCCATCCTGCCAGTCACCGCTCGGCGTCACCATGCGCATGGAGCAGCGTCTCACCTTTCTGGAACTTGCCAGCAAGTGGGGCGCCTGGGTGATCGAGGATGATTTCGACAGCGAGTACCGCTTCACCGGACAGCCCATCCCTGCCATGCAGGGCACCGACCGCTATGGCCGCACCATCTACGTGGGCACCTTCGCCAAGACTTTGATGCCCGCGCTGCGGCTCGGCTTCGTGGTTCTGCCGCCGGGATTCCAGGAAGCGTTCCAGAGCGCCATCAACCTCACCGGACAATATCCGCCGCTCGCCCTGCAGGCCGCCCTTGCGGACTTCATGGACCGCGGCTTCTTTGCCCAGCACCTGCGGCGCACCAGGCGGCTTTATGCCAAGCGGCGCGATGCCTTCGTCGGACTCTGCAACACCATGCTGGGGAAGTGGCTGACGCACGATCTCTCCGACACCGGCCTGCAGATCGTCTGGGAGTTCCGCAAACCGGTCGACGACAAGCGGATCGCTGGCGAGGGGCTGGAGGCCAAGCTCAACCTTGCACCGCTCTCGCAGTATTACCGCCATGGTCGCGGCCAATCCGGCCTCGTCATGGGCTTCGCCGCCATCAACGAGCGCGAAATGCGGAACGGCCTGCAGCGCCTGCGCACCATCCTGACACGACATGCTCCATAGAATGAGGACAAAGACATGAAGAGACTTCGCATCGGCGTCATCGGCGCTGGCACCATCGCACAGGTGGAGCACATTCCCAATCTGGTACGCCTGAAGGATCACTTCGAGGTGGTGGGTGTGGCAGATCCCTCCAAGATCTCCCGCGACTTCGTGGCCGGAAAATACGGCGTCAGAACATTCGAGGATGCCAATGCCCTGCTGGCAGAGAAGCTCGACGCGGTGGTGATCGCCTCGCCCGACATGCTGCACCACGAGCAGGTGATGGCGGCCCTCGCACGTGGCCTGCACGTCTTCTGCGAGAAGCCGCTCTGCTATTCGCCGGCCGAGATCGCAGAGATCGCGGCGGCGCGCGACAAGGCGGGCAAGGTGGTGCAGGTCGGCTACATGAAGCGCTTCGATCCCAACTACCAGCTGGCGCTTCAGCATCTTCCCGGCAAGGCGAAGACGCTGCGCTACATCTCCGTTGAGGTGAACGACCCCGATGCCTGGCCCTTCATCCGCCATCACGACCACAACCGCGGCAGCGACATTCCACGCGACCTCATCGACAAGGCCGTGGCGAAGCAGAAGGCGCAAGTCGCAAAGGCCCTGGGCGGCGAGCCCGATGCCCTCACCCACAGGGGCTTCACCTCGGCACTGTCATCGGCGCTTGTGCATGATGTGAACGCCGTGCACGGCATTCTCGAAAAACTCGGCATCGGCGATGGCGAGATCGTCGGCGGGCAGATCTTCGCGGGCGGCGACGGCGCGCAGGGCGCGGTGCGCCTGCTCGATGGCCAGGCCCTGTGGAACATGGTGCACCTCACCGTGCCGCAACTGGCCGACTACAAGGAACGCATCGCCCTCTACTTCGACGATGCCATGATCGAGATCGTCTTCCCCTCGCCTTATCTCAATCACCAGCCGACGACCGTGACAGTGGCCAAGTCCGACGGACATGTTCTGCACAGGACGGAACTGCGCGGCGGATATGAGGAAGCCTTCATCGAGGAAATGAAGGGTTTCTGGCGCGCCATCGTGGAAGGCGAACCGGTGCGCAACACGCCGGAACATGCGGCCCGCGACATGAGGCTGCTGATCGGCCTCGCCCACCACCACGCGAAGGGCCGCTAGGCTTTCGCCTCCGGAATTGAAATCGCAGGCGTACTCTGTCGGCAGACGAGTTCGTAGCCGATGTCGATCACGTCCTGCCCCGTGCCGGCACCACGGTTGAGAAGCCGTAGTGTCTGCTCGGCAGCAAGCTTGCCCATGTCATAGCGGTGGGTTGCAATCGATGACAGTGTTGGCGAGGCGAAGGCCGCGAACTCGAGATCGTGGAAGCCGAGGATGGCGATGTCATCTGGAACCTTGAGGCCGAGACGCATGCACTCCTGCATGGCGCCAAGTGCGAGGTTGTCGTCGATGCAGAACACCGCTTCCGGAAATCCGCCCTGCTTGAACTGCGCCATCACGCGCGCGCCGAGCGCAATGGAGCTGGCCTGTTGCTGCGACTTCATCAGCGACGGCGAGGCAAGCCCGGCTTCCTGCATGGCCTTCTGGTAACCGCTGTAGCGTTCGGTGGCGCGCTCGTCCTTGTTGCCCATGAGGAAGCCGACGCGGCGATAGCCGGCCTGCAGCAGCGAGCATGTGGCGTCATAGCCAGCCTGCACCTGATCGAGCCCGATGTTGATGCCGATGGGATCGGGCGAGATCTGGAAGGTCTCGATCACAGGGATGCGCGACTGCTGCAACAGGCGGCGCGTGAGGTCGGTGTGGTTGACGCCGACCACGATGATCGCCTCGACGCGCTGGCCGAGAAGGGTGCGCACCGCATTCTCTTCTTCCTCGAGCGAGTAGCGGCTGTTCACCACCACAACCTGGAATCCCACCGGCAGAAACACTTCGTGGAGGGCTTGCAGGTATTCCGAGAAGATCACGTTGTAGAGCGTGGGCACGATCACGCCGATCGCGTGGCTTCTGGCCGAGGCCAGCCTGCTGGCCGCGATGTTGGGTACATAGCCCAGCTTTTTGACAGCGTTATCAATACGGGAGCGCAACTCTTCGGAGACGATCTGGGGATTTCGCAACGCCCGCGAGACGGTGATTGGGCTGACCCGAGCCAGCCTGGCCACGTCATCCAATGTGATTTTCCGGCTCAAAATCGATTTTCCCCAACCAAAAGTATCCGTTTAGCGCAAGCCAAAGGGCTTTGACGAGACCCGTGTTCGTCATACAATTGACAGCGCTATCATATCTGGTAAGGTTTTTCCATGGCACCGGCAGCCCCCTGCCGTGCCCAACAATCAGAACCTAAGCAGCAAATCGTTCAGGGAGGAACTGAAATGCCTATCCGGAAAAATCTCGCCCGCCTGTCGGGACTGGCCGCAACCGCGGCATTCATGGCTGCCTTTGCCGGGGCAGCGATGTCGGCAGAGACCGTGAGCGGCCCCGCCACGGATCCCACCTGCATGGTGCCGTGGTCGGCCGACACGAAGTTCTACCAGTTCCCGAAGAAGGAGGGCCCCTACCGCATCGCGCTCGCCAACGGCTACATCGCCAATACCTGGCGCATCCAGATGATCCAGACGGCGAAGGCCTATGCAGCGCAGCCCGACGTGGCGGCGAAGCTGAAGGAGTTCAAGGTGGTCTCCACCGGTGAGGACGTACCGGCCCAGATTTCCGCCATCAACAACTTCATCGACGCGGGCTATGACGCCATCGTCGTCAACGCCCAGAACCCCACCGCCTTCGGCCCGGTGATCAAGCGCGCCAAGGAAGCGGGCGTTGTGCTCGTCGCCTTCGACAACATTCTCGACACCCAGGATGCAATCAACGTCAACGTCGACCAGAAGGGCCTCGGCGTGCTCTGGGCGAACTGGCTGATCAAGCATCTGCCCAACGGCGGCAAGGTGCTGGAAGTACGCGGCGTGGCCGGCACCTCGGTTGATACCGACCGCCACAACGGCATTCACGAAACCCTCGACGGCTCCGGCAAGACCTGGAACGTGACGGAAGTCGTGGGCAAGTGGGATGACGGCGTGGCCCAGAAGGTGGCAGCGGATGCGATCGCCACCAACGGACCCTTCGACGGCATCACCGCACAGGGTGGCGACACCGGCGTGGTGCAGGCGATGATGGATGCGAAGCACCCCTTCGTGCCCTTCGGCGGTGAAACCGAGAACGGCTTCCGCAAGTTCTGTGCGAAGTATGCAGGTGAAGGCCTGAAGTGCTCGTCGGCTGGCACGGGCCCTGCCCAGGTTGCCGTTGCCATCAAGGTGGCGATTGCCGCCCTTGAGGGCCAGGTCGTTCCGCAATCGGTGAAGCTGCCCACGGCCATCGTGGAAGACCCCGACTTCAAGGAAGGCCAGGACTTCTATCCCGACCAGTCCGACAATTTCTTCGTCGGCAACTCCTTCCCCACCTGCGGCATCAACTTCACGGCCCAGGAAATCATGGGTCAGTCGAAGGAAAACCAGTAAGGTCACTCCCTGGGGGGCGTATTGCGGGGCGGAAGTCCCGTGGTACGCCCTTTCAGGCCGCCTGATGAGACCCGGACTGGGAGCATGACGGATACAACGCCTTTGCACACGATGCCCATCCTCACCATGAAGGGCATCACCAAGCGCTATGGCGGAGTCGTGGCCTTGCGCGACGCCGACCTCGAGATCATGCCCGGCCGCATCCATGCGGTGCTGGGCGAAAACGGCGCGGGCAAATCCACGCTGATCAAGATCATGTCGGGCGCAGTCACGCCCGATGAGGGCGAGATGACGCTGGATGGCCAGCCCATCCGCTTCGCATCGCCTGCGGCGGCGAATGCGGCGGGGATCGTCTGCGTCTTCCAGGAACTTTCCCTCATTCCCGATCTGCCGGTGGCGGACAACATCGTGATCAGCAGCCCGCCCACAAGGGCCGGCATGATCGACCGCCGGGCCCAGCGAAAGATTGCCGAACAGGCACTCTCCGATGCCGGCGCCAGCGACATTCACCCCTCAGCCCTGGTCAAGGACCTGCCGCTGTCCCGCCGCCAGATGGTGGAGATCGCCAAGGCGCTGGCCCGCAAGCCCAAGGTACTGATCCTCGACGAAGCGACCTCGGCACTCACCGCGGCGGACGTGCAGCAGGTGTTCTCGGTGATCAAGCGGCTGCGCCAGAGCGGTACCGCGATCATCTACATCTCGCACCGCATGCACGAGATTGCCGAGCTGGCCGATGACTGCACGGTTTTCCGCAACGGCCGAAAAATTGCCACCTACAAGGCGGGCAGCAAGACCGACACGGAAGTGGTCGAGCTGATGATCGGCCGCGAATACAAGAACGTCTTCCCGCCCAAGGGCAACCCTGTGCGCAGCGGCGATGCCGCGATTTCCTGCACGGGACTGTCCTGGGCCGGGCGGCTCAACGGCATTTCACTCGCCATCCATCCGGGCGAGGTGATCGGCCTCGGTGGGCTCGACGGACAGGGCCAGCGCGAACTTCTGCTCGCCCTCTTCGGCGTGCTGCGCGGCGTGACAGGCGAAGTGCGGATCAACGGCAAGCTCTCCGCCATGAGCGACCCATCAGATGCACGGCTCCCCGAATTCGGCATGGCGCTCATCCCTGAGGACCGCAAGACCGAGGGCCTGATGCTGCCCATGAGCATTGCCGACAACCTCTGTATGGCCGCCCTCGACCGCATCTCGTCTCGCGGCATCATCGACCAGAAGGCAGCGGAGGCCCGCATTGCCGAGATGATCGAGCTGCTGCAGATCAAGGTGGCCAGCGCCGAGCTGCCGGTCTCGTCGCTGTCGGGCGGCAACCAGCAAAAGGTGGTGATCGCCAAGTGGCTGATGAACAAGCCCCGCATCGTCCTCCTCAACGATCCCACCCGCGGCATCGACGTCGGCACCAAGCAGGAAATCTACCTGCTGCTCCGCAAGCTGGCCGACCAGGGTGTCGCCATCCTTTTCTATTCCACTGACTACGATGAGCTGATCGGCTGCTGCGACCGGGTGCTGGTGATGTATGGCGGCGCCATCGTGCGCGAGCTGGAAGGCGCCGCCATCACCGAACACGCCCTTGTCTCCAGCGCACTCAACATCGGCGAGGCCGCACACGCATGACCGAATGGCGCTACTGGTTTGCCGAAAACAAGAACACTTTGATGGCGGTGGTGCTCTTCGTCATCATGTTCGCAATCTATGCCTCGAACCATCCCGCGGGCTTCACCGCCAACGTGGTGCAGACAGCGGCGAACAAGGCCACCCTGCTGGCCTTTGTTGCCATGGCGCAGTCCCTCGTCATCATCACCGCGGGGATCGACCTCTCGGTGGGGATGATCCTTGTGCTCGCAAACTGCCTCGCCTCGTGGATCGTGGTGGGCACGGCGCTTGAGACAAGCCTCGGCATCATCGCCGTGCTGGTGAGCGGCGCCCTCTGCGGTGCTGTGAACGGCCTCATCGTGATCTTCGGCCGCCTGCAGCCCATCGTCACCACCATTGCCACCGGCGCGATGTTCTATGGCCTCGCCCTCTTCCTGCGGCCCTTCCCGGGCGGCGCGGTGAACGAGACCTTGGCAGATTTCATGACCAGCAAGGCTTTCGGCTTTTTCCCCATGAGCTTCGTGGCGCTTGCCGCCGTGGTGCTGGTGGTGTGGGTGCCGTACAGCCGCTCGGTGATCGGGCGGGCGTCTTACGCCGCAGGCTCGTCGGAACACGCCGCCTACATGTCCGGCATGCCGGTGAAGATGGCGAAGTTCACGGCTTACGTACTCTCGGGCCTTCTCTCGGCCATCGGTGGGCTTTACCTCACCTTCTTCTCCTATACGGGTGAAGCGGCCTATGCGAGCGGCAACACCTACACGCTCTTCTCCATTGCGGCGGTGGTGCTCGGCGGCGTTTCGCTCATGGGCGGGCGCGGCAGCGCCATCGGCGCGATCTTCGGGGCACTTGCCTTCCGGACGATCGGCGACCTGCTCTTCGTCTTCGATTTCGATCCGCTCTGGCAGCCGCTCTTCCAGGGTGTCGTGCTCCTCCTTGCGGTGAGCATCAGCGCCTTCGGCCTGTTCCGCGTGCGCAACAAGCTGGAGTGGTTCTGATGACGAGCGAAACGACCGTTCTCGAACGCCTGCTGCCGCAGCCTCTGCGGCGCTTCGACCCCGCGGTGGTGATCGCCTTCTGCTGCATCATCGTGCTGCTGCTGGTGGGCGCGCTCTATTCCTCGAGCTTCCTCTCGCCCACCTACCTCCTGCAGCAATTGAAGGTGGCGTCCTTCCTCGGCGTCATCGCCACCGGCATGATGCTGGTGATCCTGCTCGGTCAGATCGACCTCTCGGTGCCCTGGGTGGTGACGACGGGCGCGATGATGGCCTGCGCCGCCGCAAGTTTCGGCCCCATGGGATCAGCATTCGCCATTCCCTTCGGCATTTTCTGCGGCGCCCTCATCGGCCTCGCCAACGGCTTTGCCACGGCCTATCTCCGCATCCCCTCGATGATCATCACGCTTGCCACCAATGCGGTCGCGCAGGGGCTGATGGTGGTCTACACCGGCGGCTTCTCACCCCAGGATTCCGCCACGCCGGCGATGCGCTGGCTGGCAACGGGTGAACTGATCCCTGCGGTGCCGAACGGCGTGCTCGTGTGGCTTGCAGTCGGCGCGGGCGCCGTGTTCCTCTTCAACCGCACGACCTTCGGCCGCGCCGTCTATGGCATCGGCAACCGCGAGCGGGCCGCCTTCCTCTCCGGCATCAACACCCGGCGCATCGTCATGCTCTCCTTCGTGATCTCAGGGGCACTCAGCGCCTTCGGTGGCGTGCTGCTGGCGGGCTATGCCTCCAAGGCAGCGCAATCCATGGGCGACGCCTATCTGCTGCCCGCCATTGCCGCCGTGGTGCTGGGCGGCACGCATGTGCTGGGCGGGCGCGGCAGCTATGGCGGCACGGTGGCGGGCGTCATCCTCATCACGCTACTGCAATCCATCCTCTCGGTCATGCAGATCGAGGAAGCCGGACGGCAGTTGATCTTTGGCGCCGTCATCATCATCATGCTGCTCATGTACGGACGACAGAAAGCAGCCTGATTCCCGCCTCATGCCCCGGCAAGCCGCAAATCTCCTGGTCCTCTTTGCGGCCTTCCTCTGGGGGCTGTCCTTCTATTTCCAGAAGGAGGCCATGAGCCATGTGGGCCCCCTGCTCTTCACCGGGCTGCGCGGCGCCATTGCGGCCCTCGCCCTCCTGCCCTTCGTCTGGCGCGAATACCGGGCGAGCACAGGCGCGGCCACCGGCATCATCCGCTATGGCCTCCTGGGCGGGCTGATCTTCGTGATGGCGGGTGGCCTGCAACAGGCCGGCATGATCACCGCCACGCTCACCAACACCGCCTTCCTCACCGCGCTCTATGTCGTCGTGACACCCTTCCTGCTCTGGCTCATCCGCGGTGAGCAACCAGGGGTGATCGTGTGGGGTGCGGCCGGCGTGGCCTTTCTCGGCATCTGGCTTCTTGGCGGCGGCACGCTCGGCGCCTTCTCCACCGGCGACATGCTGATTGCAGCCTCAAGCCTGTTCTGGTCGCTCTTCATGGTGGTGACGAGTGCGGCGGGCAAACTCGGCAAGCCACTGCAATACACCTTCGTGCAGTTCGTGACGGTGGCGCTGGTCTCCCTGCCGCTGGCTGCGGGGTTCGAGCAGATCAGCGGCACTGCGATCGTGGCTGCAGCGCCATCGCTGCTCTTTGTCGGCGCCATCGCCAGCGCCCTCACCTATGCCCTGATGGCCAACGTGGTGCGCTACATCGAGGCCTCGCGTGCAGCGATCCTGCTCTCGACGGAAGTGCTGTTTGCCGCAGCCCTCGGCTACGTGCTGCTGGGTGAGCGCCTGGGCGCGCTCAACTGGCTGGGCGCGGCGGTGCTCTTTGCCGCCGTGCTCATGATCCAGTTGGCCAAGCCGAAAGCAAAAGCCGATTAGGCGCGTTCCCTGAACTTCTCGACGTAGACGTTGATCACCAGTGCGGCGAGCAGGATGAGGCCGCGAATGAGGATCTTCTGGAAGCTATCCATCTGGATGTGATCAAGGCCGTTGTTGACCACGCCCAGCACCAGAAGCCCAATGATGGTATTGGGAATGCCGCCCTTGCCACCGAAGAGGCTGGTGCCGCCCACCACCACGGCGGCGATGGCATCAAGCAGATAGGTATCAAACTGGTTCTGCTGGGCCGAGCCGAAGTAAGCGACACCAAGCATGCCGGCAATGCCGGAGCAGAGGGCGCTGATCACCATCACCGAACCGATGATGAGCTTGACGTTGACGCCCGAATACTCCGCCGCCTCGCGGTTGCCGCCCACCATGTACACATAGCGGCCGAAGCGCGTGTAGGTGAGGACGAGGTGGCCGACGATGAAGAAGATCAGGCAGACGATGATCGTCCAGCCCACCGGAATGAACAGCGCCTTCCCCGCCGCGTCGACCCCCAACGGAATCTGGAACGCCGTCTTCGAGCCCAGCGTGGTGATGAGGTCGGGGTACTGGTAGGCAATCTGGCCGCGCACCAGAAGCGCCGACACGCCATTGGCGATCTGCATGATGGCGAGCGTCATGATGAAGGAGGGAATGCCGATCTTGGTCATGCCGAAGGCGGTGACGAGGCCGAAGGCGAGCGCCGACATGAGCGTGAGGATGATCGCGATCCAGCCGTTGAGCGGGATGTTGTTGATGTTCACGTAATCCGGCTGGATGGTGAAATAGGCAACCGTGATGCCGATGGCGTTGGCGACCGCGGCCACGGAAAGATCGATCTCCGCCGTGAGGATGACGAAGGTGAGCCCCACCGCGATGATGCCGGTGATCGACATCTGCCGCACGATGTTCACGGCATTGTCCATGGTGGCGAAGGTCGTTGTGGTGGACGAGAAGAAGATGACGAGGGCCACCAGGGTGAGCAGCGGCGCGATCGTCCGCAGCTTGTCGGCAAAGAGCTGCCGGGGGTTGATGCCTTTGTCGGCGAGGGGTGCGCTGCTCACGGTCGTCTGGCCTTTCTCACGCTGCTGCCAACAGGTCGGACTTTGTGACCGTACCCGAATTCATTTCACTCACCACGGCACCGCGCTTCACCACATAGATCTTGTCGGCAAGCGTCAGGATGGTTTCCGGCTCGGTGGAGAGAACGAGGATCGAAACGCCCTTGTCCCGCAGGGTCTTGATGATGCGGATCACGTCTTCCTTGGCGCCCACGTCCATGCCGCGGGTGGGCTCGGAGAGGATCAGGATCTTGGGCATGTTGGTGAGCCACTTGGCAAGCGCCACCTTCTGCTGGTTGCCGCCCGAGAGCGCGCCGAGATTGATGTCGGTGAGCGGCGGCCTGATCTGCAGGTCCTTGATGTGATGCTTGGCCACTTCGCGTTCTTCCTGCGGCTTCAGGAACAGCCTGTGGATGCGGTCGAGCATGGCGATGCTGACGTTCTTGTAGACCGGCTCCGAGCGGAACAGCATCATGCTGCGGTTTTCCGGCACGAAGGCGAGACCCGCCTTGCGGGCCGCGGCAGTCGAGCGAAAATGGGCGGGCTTCCCGTCCAGCATGATCTCGCCGCGGTTGAAGGCATGGCGGCCGAACAGGGCACGGGCGAACTCGATGAGGCCGCTGCCCATGAAGCCGTACATGCCGGTGATTTCGCCGCGCTTCAGTTCCACTGACACGCCATTGAGGCTTCGGCCATCGGCCACATCCCGCGCGGTAAGAAGCGGCTTCTCCTCGTGACGGGCATTGAGCACGGCGGTCTCGCCCATGTGCATCTCGGCCGAGCCGCGGCCGATCATGTGGCCGATGATCTTGTCCTTGTCGAGGTTGGCGCGGGGCTCGGTCGCCACGCGGCGGCTGTTGCGGAAGACGGTGATGCGGTCGGAAATCTCCAGCACGTCGTCGAGGAAGTGGGAGATGAAGATGAGGCCCCTGCCCTCGGCCCGGAGCTTGCGCAGCGCCACGAAGAGGCGCGCCACTTCCGGCGGCGAGAGGGCGGAGGTGGGTTCATCGAGAATGATGGTGCGGGCGCCGGAGAAGAGCACGCGCGAAAGTTCGATCAGCTGCTGCACGCCCACGGGCAGGCTGCCGACACGGGTGTTGGGATCGAGATCGAGGCCGAGGCTGGCGATGAGGGCGCGCGCCTGGCTCTTCATGCCGGACCAGTCGATGATGCCGCCCGCCTTCACCGGCTGCACGCCGAGGAAGACGTTCTCGGCGACCGACAGATCGGGGACGACGGACAATTCCTGGTGGACCATGCCGATCCCTGCCGCGATCGCATCGCGCGCCGAGCGGAACTGCACGGGCCTCCCCTCCACGAACATCTCGCCCTCGTAGCCCGTGTGGACCCCGGCGATGATCTTCATGAGGGTGGATTTGCCGGCCCCGTTCTCGCCCACAAGGCCATGGATCTCACCCGGCATGAGGGTGAAGTCCACGCCCTGCAGCGCCACGACGCCGCCAAATGATTTCGAGACATTCCTGAGTTCGATCAACGGCGTTTGCACGCCGTTGACCGATGCGTCTGGTGTGTCAGCCACGGAGGATCCTGCAGGCTGTCAGATCAGATCAGGAAGTTCTTCTGCAGCCAGAGGTGACCGGCAGCCGTGTCCTTGGTGATGACCGGGCCGTCGGCGAGGATGAAGTTCGGGATGTCCTTGCCCGCCTTCTCGCCACCCACGACGGCAGCAACACCGGCAGCAACGGCCCAGCCGTGGATACGGCAGGAGGGGTTGCGCACCGTGGCCACCATGGTGCCGTCGAGAACGGCGTTCACGGCAGGCGGCATGGCGTCCACACCGGCGATCAGGATGTCGGTGCGGTTCTTCGCCTTCATGACGTTGTGGGCGGCAAGCGCCATGTCGTCATTGTGGAAGAAGGCGCCCTTGATGTCCGGATATTGGGTGAGGAGCGAGTCCCAGATGCGGGTCACCTTGGTCACGTCCCAGTCAGCCGGCTGTTCGTCCAGCAACTTGATCTTGCTGTTGCCGTCGATCACCGAGTGGAAGCCCTTGGCGCGGCCCTGTGCGCCCGAGTGGCCAAGCGCGCCCTGGGTCATCACGACGTTGCCTTCACCGCCGATGGCGGCGATCAGCGCGGAGGTGACCACAGAACCCATCATCTTGTTGTCGGGGGCGATGAAAGTGTGGAGCGCAAGCTGGCCTTCCGGCGCCATCATGGTGTCCATGGCGATGACGGGCGTGCCCGCATCGATGACGCGCTGGATCGGTTCGTTGAGCGTGCCGATGCCGAAGGTCTGCAGGGCGACGAAGTCCCACTTCTGCGTGGCAAGGTTTTCAACCGTGGCGCGCTGCTTGGTGGCGGAAAGCTCACCGTCGAACCAGGTGATCTCCACGTTCATCAGCTTGCCCCAGGCTTCTGCCGCCTGCTTGCCCTGGGCGCACCACGTGGCCTGCAAACCGGCGTTGCCCATGGCAGCCTTCAGCGGCTTGCCCGAGGGCTTCAGTTCCTGTGCGATGGCGGGATCGAAGCCGGCATCCGCCAGCATCACCGCGCCAAGCGCTGCAGCACCGCCCATCGCCTTGAACAGGTCGCGGCGGGATGCATCCGCAAAGAACTTTTGGTCATCCAGAATCGATTCGGTTTTCTTGTTAGCCATGTGGGTCTCCCATGCTGACGTTCGTTTTTGTTGTCTTCGACTTCAGTAGACGCAGACCGGCAGGTTATCCTGCTCTTCGGAACTTCCAACCTCTGTGGGGGAAGCATGAACATTTTGTCATACAATTGTTTGGTTGTGTCAAGAACGATGGACGATCTCGTGTTCTCCTTTGTTGCACTGCAAATGATTGCTGTCATTTTGCATGATCTTCAAACCTTCGCGGGGCTCGCGTGTTCTTGCGCTGCAGCAGTGACATCGGCGATGCCGCTGAAGCCATGCGCCTGCAGCAGAAGCTGCCGCGCAAAAATGAGGGCCATGGTCTCCGCACGCGCACGCACGTCCGGGTCCTTGATGCTCTCCATGTCCTGCACGTGGGCCAAGCCGAGGATGCGGCGGATCATCTTGCAGCCGGCAAAGCCGAGCGCGTCGCGGAACAGCTTCTGCATGAAGACGTGACGATGCGCGGCAAGCGCAGCCGTGCTCTCAGGCGTCTCGAAAAGACCCTGGGCAAAGACTTCGCCTGAAGGTTGCTGCTCCCACAGCTTCAGGAACTGCGCTTCAAACACCGTCCACAGCATCTCGGTCTGTCCCAGCAGCCAGTCGCAATAGCTGTCCGGGCCGCCATCCTGCGATTGCCCGCGGTGGGAGAAGAAGGAGAGCAGATAATTGGCGATGATGGCGCCGACATCGAAGGCGATAGGCCCGACAAAGGCGAATTCCGGATCGATGACGCGGGTGTCGCTGTCGGTCACCATCACCGAACCGGTGTGCAGGTCGCCATGGATCAGCGCCTGCGCCTCGGTCACGAACTGCCACTTCTTCTCCTGGGCGGCCAGCTTCAGCGGATTGTCGCGCTCGAATTCGGCCTTGATCCCGTCGAGCTGCGGCGACGTCCAGCGATTGAGGGCGGCCTCGCGATAGGGATCCGTGAAGACGAGGTCCTCGGTGATCTTGCACAGCGCCGTGTTGGAGGCGAAGAGCTCGATCCGCGCCTTGTGCGCCTCGGCTGACGAGGCCAGCATGGAAGTGTTGTAAAGCGTGAGCGCCATGAACTGGGCGATAGTGGTCGCGGCCTTGGGATAGATCTTCCGCTGCATCAGCCCCTTGCGCAGGATGATGTGAGGCGAGAGATACTCCATCACGATGAGCGCCATGCGGTCATCGAAGTGATAGATCTGCGGCGTGAGCCCCGGCGCATAACGCTCCTGGATGAAGAGCGCGTTGCTTTCGAAGAACGAGCGCTTCAGCGGCAGCGGCCAGCTTTCGCCCACAAGGCGCACGTAGGGCAGCGCCTGCTTGACGACGACGGCACCCTTCCCTTCCACGATGAAGACGAGATTGAGATTGCCGTCGCCCACTTCGCGGATGCGCCAGGCCGAAGCCTCCTGCCCCAGCCGGTCCCGCGCCACCGGCAGCGCATTCAGGTAGCTGCGGATTCCGTTGATATCGAGCGGCGCATATCCGGCACTGGGCATGGGGTGACGATCCTCCGGACGTCACTAAAGACCAAAATCGCAATCCGGTGAAGCGGGTCCCGCGATCTGGCTCAAAGCTTTGTCCGCAACAGGCGCAAGGCGTTGATGGTGACGAGAACGGTGGCGCCCGTATCTGCCAGGATGGCAATCCACAGGCCCGTCACGCCAAGGAGCGTGGTGATGAGGAACACCGCCTTCAGGCCGAGGGCAAGAGCCACATTCTGCCAGATCACCGTCTTGGTGCGGCGCGACAGGCTGATCAGGGCCGCCACATCCGAGATGCGGTTGTTCAGCACGGCGGCGTCGGCCGCTTCCAGCGCCACATCGGTGCCCGAGCCCATGGCGATCCCCACGGTTGCTGCGGCAAGCGCTGGCGCATCGTTGATGCCGTCACCCACCTTGGCGATGCCGCCATCGGTTGCGCGCGCCCGGATGAAGGCGAGCTTGTCTTCCGGCAGCAGTTCGGAGCGGACTTCGATGCCGAGGGATTGCCCCACGGCCTTGGCATTTGCGCGGTTGTCGCCCGTCAGCATGATCGGGCGGAGGCCCAGCGCGATGATGCGGCGAAGGCCTTCGGCTGCATCCTCACGCGGTTCGTCGCGAAGCGCGATGAGGCCAGCGGGCACGCCGTCGATGATCACCACCGAAACGCTCTTGCCCTCCGCTTCCAGTGCTGATGCACGGCCCAGCACGGCCGTGTCACTGACGCCGAGGCGGGCGGGTGCTCCGATCACCACGCGGCGGCCGTCGACCTCCGCCGAGAGACCCTTGCCCGGCAGAACTTCGGATGCGGAAGGCGCAAAGGCAATGTTCGCGGCCTTCGCATGGGCCACGATGGCCACGGCCAGCGGATGGGACGAGCCCGCTTCCGCCGCTGCGGCGATGCGCAGGAGTTCGTTCGCAGTAAGAGTGCCGAGCGGAACGACGTCGGTCACCTTCGGCTTTCCTTCCGTCAGCGTGCCCGTCTTGTCGAAGGCGATGTGCTTGACGCCGCCGATGGCTTCCAGCACGCCGCCGCCTTTCACCAGCAAGCCCCGCCGTGCACCTGCCGCCAGCGCCGAGGCAATGGAGGCAGGCGTCGAGATCACCAGCGCACAGGGGCAACCGATGAGCAGCAGCGTGAGCGCGCGATAGATCCACACCGGCCAGGGCGCACCGGCAGCGAGCGGCGGCAGAAGGGCCGTCGCCACAGCGACGAGACAGATCGCCGGCATGTACCACTTCGCGAACTGGTCAATGAAGCGTTCGGACGGTGCCTTGCTGTCCGCCGCCTCCTCCACCAGCCTGACAACGCGGGCGATGAGATTGTCCGCCGCCGGCTTCTCGATGCGCACGCGCAGAACCGCCTCGGCATTGATCGACCCGGCAAAGACCGTATCACCCACGCATTTGGCGCGCGGAACGGATTCGCCCGTCAGCGCTGATTCATCAACGGCGGAAGCGCCTGCGATGATTACGCCATCCGCGGCCACCCTGTCACCCGGCCGCACCACGATGATGCTGCCCACGGTGATGTCGCCCACCGGCATTTCCACCGTGCCGCCATTCGTCTCGACGACTGCGGTGGCGGGCGCGATCTGCGACAGCGCCTTGATGCCGGAGCGGGCTCGGCCGGCGGCAATGCCTTCCAGCAACTCGCCGATGGCAAAGAGGAAGACGACCAGCGCCGCCTCCGCCACCTCGCCGAGCCAGAGTGCACCGATGACGGCAATCGTCATCAGCATCTCGATGGTGAAGACCGATCCTGAGCGGAGCGCCATGAAGGCGCGCCGCGCCACCGGCCACGTGCCGGCGAGGCAGGCGACGTAGAACATGAGGGGAGACGCCTTGGGCCAGATCAGACTGGTGAGATAGGCCGCGGCGATGAGAAGGCCCGTCGCCGCCACCAGAACACCCTTTGTGGAGCGCCACCACGCGCCCTCGATGGGCTGTCCGTGATCGGAGTCGCCTTCATGGTCATGATGGTCATGATCGTGATGATCATGGTCGTGAGCCTCGCCCTGCCGAACCGAAGAGCCGCCCTCTGCCCCGAGAGGCCTGATCTGGTATCCCAACGCCGTCACAGCCTTCTCGATCGTCGGGGACTGCGCAGGATCCGCCACGCCGACGGTGAGCGTTTCCGTTTGCAAGCCCACCTTCACGGCGGTCACGCCATCGAGCCGCGACACCGCGCGCTCGATCTTCGTCACGCAGGCGGCGCAGTCCATGCCCTTCACGGCAAAACGCAGTGTGTCTGGGGTCTCGGGTGTCGTCATCGCTGTTACGGTCTCACGGAACGTTCATTCGGCTTTTCTCGTTCCGCAGGCTACAATCTCCACCCACTAGAGATTCAAGAGGAAAGTGCCATGACGGGTATCCCCATCGGAAAGCTCGCTGCGGTTGCGTCCACCAAGGTGCAGACCATCCGCTACTATGAGGAGATCGGACTGGTGAAGCCCTTCCAGCGGACCGAGGGCGGGCACCGGCTCTATGACCCGAAGGACGTGCGCCGCCTGAAGTTCATCCGCCATGCCCGTGAACTGGGCTTCGGCATCGACGAGATCCGGGAACTCCTCAAGCTGTCGGACAATCCTCAGACCAGTTGCTCTGTCGCTGACCGGATTGCCAGCGCGCACCTGAAACAGGTCGAGTTGAGACTTGCCAAACTCAAAGCCCTGCGCAAGGAACTGAAGCGCATGGTGGAGGAATGCGGCCATGGCCGTGTCAGCCAGTGCCGGGTCATCGAAGTGCTGAGCGATCACGCCCATTGCCACGGAGACCATTGAGATTTGCCTCTTGTCCGCAGGCCATGCATGATTGGGCTGCAAGAGGGCACTTCATGGACAACCACGCAACGGCGGATGAACTGGCGACAGCACTGCCACACGTGCTGGCGGCACCTGCCACCGATGGGCCCGTCCATTTCCTTTGCACCCGCCCGGCCCACAACCAGCGCGTCTTTCATCGCAGCCTCACCCTCTCCCGCGAGCTTGGCGTAGCGGAAGATCTCGAGATGCGCGAGCCGTGGATGACATTGCCGGATGGCCGCCCAGACCCCCGCATCCAGGTCTCGATCCTGCCGCTCCGCGTGCTCGATCTCGTCTGGCGTGACCGCGAGACCATGGCCTTCCCGGGCGACACGGTCATTGCCGACATCAACACCAGCGAAGACAACCTGCCGGACGATTGCCTGATCCGGCTTGGCACGGCGGTGCTGCGCGTCTCCGACATCTGGAACCGCGGCTGCGCCAAGTGGCGGCGGCGCTACGGGAATGCGGCCTATGCCTGGACCAGCGCCCAGGACCACAAGATCTACCGCCTCCACGGCATCCTCTGTTCCATCGAGCAGGACGGCACCGTGGCGGTGGGCGACGTCATCAGCAAGCTCTGAGCTTTTTCGACGGGCAGGTATTCCAAGTTATGGCTTCGCCGGGGCACGCCGCTGCTGGTAGGAGGAGCCCTGCATGAATGCTCCGACCCTTCCGCCGGACGCGGCGACCGTCCCGCAGCGCAAGCCCCTCCTCGCCTTCCTCCCCATCGCCATCGCTCTCACCATGGCGGTGCTGGATGGCGCCATCGTCAACATCGCGCTTCCCTCCATTGCCCAGCAATTGAGCCTGCAGCCTGAACAGGCGATCTGGATCGTCAACATCTACAACCTCGCCATCACCATCTCGCTCCTGCCGCTCTCGTCGCTGGGCGACAGCATCGGCTACCGGCGCGTCTACTGGTGGGGCCTTTTGATCTTCACCTTCTCTTCGCTTCTCTGCGCAAACGCCGGAAATTTCTGGATCTTCATCGTGGCGCGCTTCCTGCAAGGTCTCGGTGCCGCGGGGATCATGAGCGTCAACATCGCGCTTGTCCGCTTCATCTTCCCGAAGGCGAAGCTGGGCGCCGGCATGGGTTATACGGCGCTGATCGTGGCTGTCTCGGCAGCGGCGGGGCCGAGCGTCGGCGCCGCCATTCTCTCGGTTGCCGACTGGCAGTGGCTCTTCCTCGTGAATGTGCCGAGCGGCGTCTTCGCCCTCATCCTGGCCCGCCAGCTTCTCCCGCTCACGCCCACCACGGGCACACGGATCAGCAAGACGAGCATCCTGCTTAATGCTCTCACCTTCGGGCCGCTCATCGCCGGTCTCAACGCGGTGAGCACGGCGAGCGATCACCGCCTCACCATCATTCTCCTGATCATCGCCTTCGTCGCGGGCACGGCCTTCATCGCCCGTGAGCAGCGCATGGTGCAGCCCATCCTGCCGCTCGACCTGCTGAAGCGGCCGATCTTCCGGCTCTCCTTCCTGATCTCGATCACGTCCTTCTCGGCGCAGAACATGGGCTTCGTGGCGCTGCCCTTCTATCTGGAGACGGCGCTGGGCTACTCGGCCCATCACACCGGTTTCCTGCTCACGCCATGGCCCATGGTGACCGCCCTCATCGCACCGGTGGCGGGGCGCCTTTCCGACCGCTTTCCGCCGCACTACATCGCCTCGCTCGGCCTCCTGCTCTTTGCCATCGGCTGGGCCTCGCTCGCGCTCCTTCCGGCAGGCCCGGGTGAACTTGATCTCGTGTGGCGCTTCGGCCTCTGCGGGCTCGGCTTCGGCATGATGCAGTCACCCAACAACCGGGTGATCATCGGCAGTGCGCCACCAGAACGAAGCGGTGGCGCAAGCGGATTGCAGTCGCTGGGACGCCTGCTCGGACAATCGCTGGGCGCCATCATCGTGGCCACCCTCTTCAGCGGACTGGGAACAACCGACATCAGGTGGGTGGCATGGACCGCCGCCGCGCTTGCCATCACGGCAAGCGCCGCCAGCCTCCTGCGGAAGCCCGTGCTGAGTTAGTTTTCCGTGAAAGCGCGGCTCAACTGGTCGTACACCGGACGGACAAGATAGGAGAGCGCCGTCCGGGACTCCGTCTGGATGAAGACCTCGACCGGCATGCCCGGCACCATTTTCTTGCCTTCGAGCTTGGCATACTGGTCGGCAGGAACATCGACCTGCGCCACGTAATAGGCGCGACCCGTGCTCTGCTCGACAGTGGTTGCCGGAGAAATGAAGCTGATGTGACCTTTCAACTCGGGGGTTGTCCGCGAATTGAACGCCGTGAACTTCAGCTTGGTGTCCTGACCCACATACACCTGATCGATGTCGGTTGGCTGAATGTGGGTCTCGACTTCAAGGGCCGCATCCTGCGGCACAATCGTGATGAGCTTCTGGGCAGGGGTAACAATGCCGCCTACGGTGTTGACGAAGATCTCGTTCACATAGCCCGAGATGGGCGAACGGATGACAAGCCGGCTGAGACGCGCCGTCGTTGCCGCGATACGCTGCCTGGTTTCTTCGATCCGCGGCTCGATATCCGCCAGTTCCTTCTGGGCATCGGTCCGGGCACCATCGTCGATGCCAAGGATCTGAACCTCGATCTCGTTCCGGTGCGCCTGGGCGCGCGCGGTGTTGGATTCGATCTGGTTCTTGTCGCCGAGCAGGCGGGCAAGATCGCGAGAGAAGGAGAAGACACGGCCAGTATCGGTGAGACCCTGCTTCTTGAGCGCCTCGACGCGATCATACTCCTCTTGGACCAGCTCGGTCTCCCGCAGGTTCGATTTCATCTGCGCGTCAAGGCCGCGAAGTTCCTCGTCAATCTGGGCGACGGTGAGCTTCATCTGCTCGATGCGGTGGACGCGGGTTTCCCGGTTGTTGTGGAACAGGCGAGTCTCGTTTGCGAGTTCGGCGGAGTTGGTCAGGCCCTCGGGATCGGACGCGGCGGGCTCGGGCATGGCATCTGCACCATCGCGCTCGGCCATAAGGCGCAACCGCTTCGCACTGAGTTCGACCAACTGACCCTTGGCGATCGACAGCTCGCTGGAGAGCGCCGTGTCATCAAGGGCAATGAGCACCTGGCCCTCCTTGACTTCATCGCCCTTCTTGGCTGCGATATCGCGAATGATCCCGCCATCAAGGTGCTGAACGGAACGCAGGTCCTTGTCGACCTTCACTTGGCCATGACCAATCACCGCGCCCGCAAGTTCTGACGTCGCGGCCCAGCCGCCGAAGCCGCCCACCAGTGTTGCAAGCGCGAAGGTGCCGAGAAAGATCCGGCCACGGATGCCCGAGCCCCTGACGAGATGGAGATCTTCACCGGCAACGGATTGGGATGAATTCAGGAAGCTCTTTTTCACAGCAAGGTCCACGTGTTAGGCATGAGAGTTGAGATGAAGAAGCAGGTTGTGGTGTCCATCCAGTTCCACGCTCACTTCATAGTTGTTGTCATGGTCGAAGTCCGCTTCGATCCAGGTCTTGGTGGTGGCGTCATCAACCCGGAATCTCACCGGCACGGCGCTGTCTGGTGCCGTGCCGTTGCCAAGGGCATTCATTTGGGCGAGGAAGTCCTGTGAGGTGTCACCGTCCTCGAAGATGTCATAACCTGACATCTCCACGCGATCACCGACATGAAAGTCCTCGATGACATGGCGGATGGGTGCAGACGCGGTCGCACCGGAGGTCAGGATCCTGAAGATGTCGTAACCGCCGCCGCCGACCAGGTCGGCCGCATCCTGGCCCACGATGAACGTGTCGTTTCCGCTTCCACCTTCATAAGTCTCGAAACCATGGATGGCATCATGCCCGATGCCCGCTCCCGTAGCGGTTCCGGCAACGGCATTGATGGTAACCGACGTCGTGCTGGAAGCGAACGAGATCGTGTCGGTGCCGGCGCCTCCGTCAAAGCTGTCGTCTTCTCCGTCTGCCGCCACAACGATCCTGTCGTTATCCGCACCACCCGAAACGTAATCCTGGCCCGCACCGTCGCTCAGCACGTCTTTGCCGGCATTCCCAAAGAGCGTATCGTTTCCTTCATCACCGGCAATGGTGTCGTCACCTTCGTTGCCGTAGAGGGTGTCGTTGCCCTTGCCGCCATGGACTTCATCATTGCCCAGTCCACCGAAGATGACATCGTTTCCATCATCGCCGAAGAGCTTGTCATTGCCGGCCCCGCCGATGACTAGATCATTGCCGGCCCCGCCGTGGATCAAGTCGTCACCATCATCGGCGTAAATCGTATCCATGCCGTCGCCGGCCGATACGCTGTCCGCTCCGGCCCCTACGGCGATGAGATCCGCAGAGTCGCTGCCGACGATGTTGTCGACGCTCGTGGTTCCCAGGGTTACGGCATGCTCCTTGACGTCCAGATAGGCCTGTTGCGGAATGACATGCAGGCCGTCGGTGATGTCGTAGGTGACCGACACAGGGCCGGTCACGTCTCCGATATACATGTACCCGCCATCCACCGGAATGAACTGCCCGGAAGAGGCCTGCAGGTGAACGACAGAAAGCTGGTCTTGATCCGGGTCGGTTGCACCCTTCAGGAGATCGTCGAGGGTAAACAACACAGCCATCGTGGCAAAGCCGTTCTGCAGAAACACCGGACCCTCGGCAGTCGGGCTCCGATTCTTCGTTGCCGAAGACGAACCGGATACTGCGCCGCCACGGTACGCCCGTGTGTCAGCGGCGCCATTGTCGTTCGCAAGGGCTGCCGTTCGCATCCGCGAAACGCCAAGGCCGGAAAGGAAGCGGGGAAGACCACCGGCACTGACAAACTGAAAGACCGGAACATCATCAAGGCTCCAGCCTTCGTCCGTCAGTGCCCGGCGTACCTGTTCGATGGCATCTTCACCCGGCTTCCCCTCATCCTCCTCGTTGAGATGATGAAAATTCGAATGTCTGGCGAACGGCTTCTCGTGGCTGACCTGGTCCTGGGCCTTGAAGGACTCGTTCTCCTCGGACCGGTGGCTGTCATCAGCGGACTCTGGGGGAGTCTCGGCATGGGCGCTGTAGGCCGTCTTCAGATAGAGCACAAGGGCGGCAATCGACGCTCCGACAAAGTACGGGGCGCGGCTCGGCTTGTCATGTCCGGTGCCGTTCAGATCGATCTCTTCATCCTTCTTCCTGGACGATTTTGCTTCACGAAGTGCCTGAACCTGAATGACCGACATGACGATCCCTCCTACCCCACACGAACCGGCTGCATCCGGAGATCCTGTTCCTCGTTGGCTGCCACTGGCGGCCGCATCGGCTGAACATTCCGCGCCTTGTTCGGCGAGAGAATTTCATCCTTGGTGCCGAATGCCGCGAGCTTGCCGTTCTGGATGACCGCAACAAGATCGGCAGCTGCAAGCGCACTGGGACGGTGCGCCACAACAATCGCAATGCCACCGCGGGACTTGATTCCCTGGATGGCGGCGGTCAGGGCCTGCTCACCCTCGGAGTCGAGGTTCGAATTCGGCTCATCCATGACCACGAGGAACGGATTTCCATAGAGCGCCCGGGCAAGGCCGACACGCTGTCGCTGACCGGCGGAAAGCACATGCCCGCCGGCACCAACCTGGGTCTTGTACCCGTCCGGCATACGGACAATCATCGAATGGATACCGGCAGCCTGAGCGGCCTCCACAATGGCTCTGGGGTCGGCGTCCTTCTCGAGGCGAGCGATGTTTTCTTCAATCGTGCCATCGATAAGGGACACGTCCTGGGGAAGATACCCGACGATCGACTTTACCGAAGACGCGGGCCACTGCGAGAGATCCGCGTCGTCGAGGCGGACCGAACCGCGCAACGGCGACCAAATACCTGTCAGGGCACGAACAAGGGTTGTCTTGCCGCCACCAGACGTGCCCACGACGCCCAGCGCCTGGCCTGCCTTCAGGTCGAAGCTGACCTCGGCCAACAGTACGCGGCCGGACGTCGGAGCTGCGACCGTCAGTTTCTCCACCTTGAGGTCTGACTTCGGGATGGGCAGGAGCATCTGCTTCGTGGCATTCTCGAGAGACGCCAACGACTCCTTGATGCGGGCCCATGCACCTCTGGCACCGACGATGTTCTTCCAGTTGCCGATGGCCAAATCGACGGGAGCCAGCGCACGGGACGAGGTAATGGAGGCCGCAATGATGGACCCGGCAGACATTTCGCCCTGGATCACAAGATAGGCACCGAGACCAAGCGTTGCAGACTGCATCATCATGCGGAGCGCACGGGACACGGCGCCAAGCGAACCGGAGACATCGCTTGTGCCGGTCATGAGGTCGAGATGGTCGGCATTGGCTTCCTGGTAGCGCTCAACAGCGCGACCCGTGAAGCCCATGGCATGCAGGACTTCAGCATTGCGGGCATTGGAGTCTGCCAGCGAATTACGGAGTACCATCGCCCGGTGTGCCTTGCTAGCGATCCTGCGTGTGAAGATCTCAGCCACGATGGCAAGCACCGCAAGAACCACAGCACCGCCGATCACGAGCGCACCAAGATAGGGATGCAGGAGATACACGAACACGAGATAGACAGGCATCCACGGGAGGTCAAAGAGAGCCATCGGCGCTTGGCTGGACAGGAACCCACGGATGGTGTCCACATCCCTGCTCCGCTCAAGCGCTTCGGACGGCGAGAAGCCGTGACGCGGCATGTCGATGGTGACCTTGTGGGCGAGAGGCCCCAGCTTGCGGTCCATGCTTGCGCCGACGCGCACGAGGATCTGACTGCGGATCGTCTCGAAAAGCCCCTGGAAAAGGTAAAGACCGATGGCGAGGCCAGACAAGGCCAGAAGGGTTGGAACGTTCTGGGACGGAATGGCGCGATCGTAGATCTGCATCATGTAGAATGAGCCGGTCAGCGCCAGAAGGTTAATCACGCCCGATACGACCATCAGGAAGAGAATGATGCCGCCCAGGCTTTTGGCTGCCTTTTCGGCTGCGGTTGCCACACCATTCGACTTACGCGCCATCATCTGGCCTTCCTTGCTCACAAACGTCGGTGATTTCATGGAGAGGAGTCCGAAAACTCCTCTCCTATATTGTTACTGCAAATCACATGCCAAAGTCGGTTGTGGTGAGTTTGTGATCGCCGCGGATTTCGAAGTCGAAGTGGGTACCGCCACTGGTGACGCCATGGACTTCGGTATTTCCGCTTTCATTGTCGAAGTGCCACGCCACCTCGCCGTTCTGGGCCACTTCACCTTGCACAAGGTTAATGGTGCCTCCCATGAAGGCCTTCAGGTCGATCACGTCACCCGCTTCGAAGTTGTCGATCACGTCGTCATTCGCATGAGCGGCGGTCAGGAACACAACCGTGTCATGGCCCGCACCCGTGTCGATGTAGTTGTGGGCAGTAGATGCGTAGATCGTGTCGTTACCACTGCCAGTGCGGACGTTTTCAATCGACACGAGGGTATCGACGACACTTCCGATCGTGGCAGACCCGTTCGCACCTTCCACCAGCTTGACGACAATCGAGTTGGTGACGCCGGACATATCGAGGGTATCGCTCCCTTCGCCACCATCATAGAAGTCCCTGCCGTCGCTGCCGACAGAGGTGAAGAGGTCATTGCCACCTTCTCCGTAGTACTTGTCGTTGCCGTCACCGAATGCACCCACGAAGTGGTCGTGGCCATCGCCACCCTTGGCCGTGTCGTTGCCCCGCTTGGCGTCGATGAGGTCATCATCCGCCGTACCGGCAAGGGTTTCGCGCCTGTCGGTGCCTATGACCTCATGCAGGAGCTGGGCCGGAGCATTTCCGGCGCCAACGGTATTCACCACATCCTGCGGACGCAGCGTGCCGATCACCTGGTCAGTGCTCGCAGCACCGTTGAAAACGATGCGGTGCGCCGACGTCAGACCGCCAATGTCGACCTTGTCATCCGCTCCGCCATTGATGGTGATGGTGGAGTAGTTCAGGCCGGTGTTGGTGAAGTTACCCACGATCTGGACGGTGTCGCCGTTGAAGCCACCGGTGGTGCCGCCATTCGGAACGCCGTTTCCATCGTTTGCGGACACATCGAGGGTGTTGACCGTGATTTCCTCGATATTGTTCAACTCTGCCAGGACAGTTCCGCCCGTCAGCACACCGTTGGCAAAGGTACCATTGCGGGTGATGACGATCTTCGTGTTGGCATTGAGCCCGGTGATGCCGGCATGTGCGGCGCTGCTCTGGATGCCGTTTGCCGCATTGTTGTCCCAGTCATCCGTGTTGGAGAAGATGCGGAAAGTCTCCGCACCGTTGCTGCCGTTGAGGATGAAGCGGTCACCTGCAGAGCCCTGTGCACCACCATCAATGATGTCGCGCCCGCTGGTCACGGTGCCGCCACCACCACCGCCGCCGCCACCACCAGTGGTGACAGTATAGGAGATGATGTCATCTTCCCCACCGGCGGTGACGGTGTCGTTGCCGCCATTTGTCACGATCACGTCCTTGCCAGCGCCACCGAGGAAGGTGGTGATGGCATCGGTGCCGAGCAGGATGTTGCCGCTGCTGTTGGCCGTGAGGGTCGTCAGGCTGGTCTGCTGAACCAAGTTGACGGTTGCCGTCGGGCCTGTGTTCAACGTGTAGCTGAACGCGCCGCTGCCACCGTCGACGTCCCGCACCGTAGTGGTTGCTGAACCGTTCGAGTGGCCAAGCCCTTGGCCCACAAGTGTGACACCGTTCTGAGGATTGCCGATGCTGGACACCCGGAGGATGGTGTCCACATCGCTATCGTTGGCCAGAAGGGTCCAGTCCGCAATCGCGATGTTGGTGTTGGCTGCGAAGTTGGTGACAACGGTATCGTTGTTGACAACCGAGGCGTTGTCGATCGCCGTGATGTTGACCGTGGTCGTGGCCACCGGGCTGTCGAGCAGCCGGTCGTTGACCGTCACGTCGATGTGCCGCGATGTCGACTGACCATAGTTGGTCGGGTTTGGTCCGTCGTTCGAGAAGAGGATTGATTTCAGGGCTGTTTCGAAATCAGTCATGCTCGAACCGGCAGCGCTCGTGAGCGTGATCACGCCCGTTCCAACACCACTGGCCACAATGCCGCTCGGCAGACTGCCCGACATGGTCAGATGGTCACCGGCAACCGTTTCGCGAATGACGATCTTCGCTGAGTAGATCTTGTCGGTCGCATCCGGATCCGTGATCTTCGGCGTGGTGGTGATGGCCGCGGCCGCCGACAACTCGGTGTAGCTTGCGGTATTGGACGTGGACGTGTCCGCAGTCTTCGTCACCGTGATGTTGTCAATGAAGACATTGTCGGTGGCCGCACTCATAGACGACGCGACGAAGTAGACGCGCGCATTTGCGTTGAACATGGCCGACGGGATGTTGAAGGTGTGGTTTGTCGCCGCCGAATCTGCACCCGTTTGAATGGTGTAGAGCGGTACGTCGCCGTTGCCCGGGGTGTGATCGAGAACATAGACCCTCACGGTCTCATTCCCGCCGATGCCGGTCTGCCTCACATCGAAGCTGACGGTTGCCGACTCGACACCCGTCAAGTCCACGCCACGCGAAACAGTGGCGCCATTGTAAGCGTTTCCGATGCCGCCTGTGATGTGGAGACCGAGGTTGGTTGCCACACCGGAACCGATGGCATCCACCATGATCTGGCCGCTTGCTGGACTTCCCTGACCATTGCCGTCACCCGACTCCGACCAGTTGCCCGCCCAGGCCGTGCCACGTGCGTAAACGTTGACGTTGTTACCCGAGAAGTTGTCCGTGGTCAGCGGGATCACCACGATCGGATTGAAGTTCAGATCGAGCTTGGGCGCCTTGTCGAAGTAAACCTCGGGGCTGATCGTCTGGTCGGCAAACTTCAGCTTCTCCACACCGACGACGATGTCCGTGCCCTCGTTGACGAGCGGATTGCCGTTGGCGTCAAGCAGCGGATTGCCGGCGTTGTCGATGAACTCGTTCGCCGTGCGGTTGTCGGTGATTTTGACCGCAAAGACACTGCCCCAGTTGGTGTGGGGATTGCTTACGACGTTGCCGTTGATGTCGAGCGCCACGATTGTGTAGCGCGACATGTTGCCGGTATAGACGGCGGTATCGGACGATGCCGTGTCGGCACCACCATCACCCAGAACCGCATCCTTGAACTGGTCAGAGCGGAGCATGTCGGCAAAGTGGCGCTCGAAACCCGCCCCCACGCCGGCACCACCCAGCAGGCCGCCAGAGAGCACATCGGCATAGCCCACGCGATGCGAAGCACCCTGGTAGCGGGCGTCCATCAACGCGGTGTCGCTGGTGAGACCCCAGTTGTTGTTGTTGTGATCATAAGTCGAAGCAAAACCAGTGAGGATCGGCTGACCGTTCGCACCCTTCAAGGCAATGCCGTTGGCATCATACTGGACGCCCTTGTAGGTACCGATCAGAGTATCGAGCCGGATCGATCCACCGATGATCAGGTCGTTGCCGCCCGAGCCCTGCAGCGTGTCGTTGCCGGTGCCGCCGATCAGCCAGTTCTTGCCGGCAATGCTGGCATCAGCGCCGTTTCCGGCATCTGACGAGTCACTGCCGGTAAGCGTGTCGTCAGACACGGAACCGATGACGCCGTCGATCTGGAAGGACGGAAGCTGGACCGGCGTGCCGTTGACTGTGACATTCGGGTTCTGCTGGTTGCCGACATCGAAGGTGACGCCTCCGGGCCGCGCCGTGTTGTCGCTGAAGTCGATGAGGTCGAAGCCGGTGTCATTGACATCGACACCGTCGCCGCCGAGCACTTCATCGGTTCCGATCGTGAGTGCACCGGTGGGGTCGCCAGGGCGCAGGATGTCGTCGCCGTTGTTGCCGAAGAGTTGGTCCTGGTCGGCGCCGCCGATGACGAGGTCGTCACCATTGTCACCGTAGAGGATGTCACCACCGGAATTGCCTTCGACGATGTCGTTGCCGTCATCGCCATGGGTGAAGGGATCGGTATCCTGTCCGCCGACGATGTGGTCGTCACCTGAGCCGCCCGTCAGCTTGTCGATGCCCGTGCCGCCATCGATATAGTCGTTGCCGGAGCCGCCGATAACCTGGTCGGAACCATTGATGTCCGTGCCCGACGATTCGCCGTAGAGCTTGTCGTCGCCGGCACCGCCGTCGATCAGATCCGGGTTGTCGCCACCGAAGATGGTGTCGGCTCCCGTACCGCCATAGAGGCGGTCGATGCCATAACCACCGTAAAGAATGTCGTTGCCACCGTCACCGTACACGGTGTCGTCACCGCCCTGGGCATAGATCATGTCATTGCCCTTGGTGCCGGCGATAACCTCGTTGGACTCTGCGCCGGAGTTCGGCGTGCCGTCCAGGTTCACGAAGCCGTTCTGCCCATACAGACTGTTCGGGTCGGTATCGGCCAGTCGCGTGTCCTGGATGTAGGTCTGCAGACCATCGACCGTGTTGAGGCTGATGGTGTTTCCGTCATTGGCGTTGCTGAGCCCACCATTGGAGTAGACGCCCATCGCACCTGAATCGACGGCTGTGATGTTGCCGTACTTGTGCTCGTTGCCGGTGGTCAGGGCTTCCTGGTTGGGGCCGACGACCTCCTTCTTCGCGGCAAGATCGACGTACTGATCGGCATACCCGAAGATGTTGCCGTTGAGGTGCGTCAGCCCGGTATTGCGCTCCACGATGTCCTTGAGCTGGCCGTTGGCAACTTCCTGTCCGAACTGCTGTCCGGCAAGGCGGTAAAGGTAGTAGAAGCGATCGCCGTCCATCAGCGACTCGATCTGGGTAACGAACACCTTGTCGAAGGTTTCACCCAGGATGCCGCCCGGCTGATGGATTTCGGCGAGGCCACCAAGCCAAGTGTCGATCTTGTTGAAGCCAAGGTCACCGCCGTCGAGGAAGGCGAGAGCTGCAACCGCCGTCATTCCCATCGCTGCTGCGGAACCTTCCGCAATGGAGCCATCGGCGAGGCCAACGATGGCCTTCGCCCGGTCCATGTCGCCGTCGAAGGAATAGGCCGCGATGAAGTTCGCCAGCGATGTGGGGTGCTGCATGTTCTGGCCGAAGTCGGTCCAGCTCGTGTAGCGCACGAGGCCGATGGCCTCGCGGAAATCATTGAGTGTCGGGAGCCCGATGTCGCGGCCGCGCGCAATGTTGATCGCCGCGAGGTCAAGCGGCTGACCGAGAAGGCCCTGATTAAGGGCCGGCGTCACGAATTCGTCGACCTCGTTCATCTGCTGATGGGACATGCCGAGCAGGATCGATGCCGGTCCGAGTTCGCCATACTTGCCCGGATTGAGGAAGGCATCGCGGAGCGCGTAGCCCATGATCTTGCCGGTAAGGCCCCCAGTCGGATCGATGGTGTCAATCGTTTCGCGAAGAGTTGAGTGGCCGAATCGGAACGCTCCTTGGGCGTATTCAAGGGTAACGCCGGGATCCTTGTCCGGCGAATAGCCAACGAATTCCTGGATATTGGGCGTCACGTTGCGCGCATACTGGTCAACGGCAGCATGCTGGTATTCCATTTCCACGATCAGCTTCGTGGCGTTGAACATCTTCTCGTCATCCCACGCAACGGTGACATTCGAGGCCACTGCATAACCGAGGGAATTTCCGTTGGTGCCGAAGATCTGAACGTCGGTCGGATTCACCTTCGCCTGGGTCAGGGAACCGGCAACATAGACGTAGTCGCCAAGCGAGTTCATGCGGGTCGTTGCGATCTGGAAGCCGTGCAGCTTGGTGTGGGCCGTATCATTGGTAGCCACGTCCTGGGTGTGCAGGGCTTCAATCAGGTTCTGGACCTGGAAGTTGTGTTCTTCGTGGAAGATGTGATGGACGGACGTGAGACCGAAGTTTTCGTTCACGCGGCCGTCACCGGCGATGTAGTGGTCACCCACCGACGCCATGAGGATTTCACCAACTGCGGCATGGGCAGCGGAAGAAATGCTGGCGTTGATGGTGCCTGCATGTGTCTGCATGATGCTGAAGTTGGAGAAGTCGACCCACGGATAGAGCGCGCTGGCGCCGGTCAGCGTCATCGGGCCATTCGGGCCCGGAATGCCGGACAGGGTCAGGATGCCGTTCTGGATCGAAAGGCCGGCACCGTTTCCATAGGTCGCCTTGACGTCGGCGTCGAGCGCCGCAATCGCTGCATCCACCTTTGCCACCTGGGCTGCGGTTGCGTAGCTGATTTCGTTGGCGTCCTTGACGCCGTCGCCGTCCTTGTCGTTGAAGCCGTGCAGATGACCGATGTCGAAGCGCGGATTCATGTCGAGAATGAGCGCGGAACCGCTCAGGCCGGTGGTAACGTGGCCGGCAGCGTCACGGTTGCGCAGATTCGAAATGTCTTCCCAGCTCAAGTCGTCCCGACCGGTATCGACGATGTGCTGACGCAGTTCCGCAAGGGTCGGCAGTGTGGCATTCGTCATGGTGCCGTCCGGCTTCTTCCACGCGGTTTCCAGCGTGTGGCCGTCGAACATCGACATGCCGGCATGATAACCCGTCCCGCCGTTAGCGTCCTTGACCCATTCGCGCAGCAGGGTGGTGAGCTGACTGTTCGAGCCATAGGTCTGGCTCTGGTCGATAAAGGGCGAGGTGTGGTTCACATACTGCGGCGTGCCATCGGGGCTGACCGAGTCAACGGTGGCGCGATTTATGGTGATGGAGGTTACCGGATTGCCGTCAGGACCGATCATTCCATAGAGCGGATCATCCACGGCGAGCGCGATCTGGATCGTGGATCCCTGGCCGCCCTTGTCGATGAAGTCGAGTCCGTGATCGAAGAACTGCCCGAACAGGACGAAGAAGCCATTGGACGGGGAGACGCCGGGGTTCAGGCCGCCAATGAAGTGATCATCCTGGCCGGCAGACGCGTTCAAGCGGGCCTGCGTATCAACCTGGCCAAGGCCGCCATCGGCGACGGTCTTGAGCTGACCCCAATCCAGCACCTTGGCCACGCCGGTGTTGGGATCGTAGTAGATTTCGTTGGCCATATGCTTGGAGGCATTGGCGTCGTTCTGGTGATTGGCCCAGGTGTCATATTGTACGTCAGCCGTCGTTGTGGTGCGGCTGATCATGCGCGGCGTGTAGTCCACGACGCTGTCCCACGGATTGTGATAGTCGGCTGCTGTCGTCACGCCGTTCGTGATGGTGCGATAGGTGCCTTGGGTGCCGACGGTGCCGCTCACCAGGCCCTTGAAGCTGTGCGCGAGATGATCTTTGCCGTCGGTGGCGAAGTGGATCGACGTCGTGGTGTCAAGCTCGCCACCCGAAAGCGATGTCGTGGTGGGGCCATGGGTGACGGCAGTGCTCTGAACGACCGGCGCCGTCTGGGTGATGTTGACATCTGTCGACGTTGCGGTGGGACCACCGTTGCCGATCGTCGTCACTGTCGTGACCTTGTCATAGACAAAGGTCGACGTCGTCACCGTCGTGTCGGCCGACGATTCCGTGATGGTCACTGTTTTGTGGTGACCGTCCTTCACTTGCTTGTTCAGAACGGAGGCCGTGCTGATGGTGGTGCCTGTTCCCAGCTCGTCCGTCACGTTCTTGGTGATCGTGATGCCGGCGACAGTGGAGGTGCTGGTGTTTTGCGTGTTGGACACCGAGACAAGCGAGGTCTGGTCGGTGTGCGCCAGAACTTCTGGTGCGAGTGGGGTGAACACCGTATCAGCGGGAACATTCAGCACTTCCTGCGCGTAATTGGTGAAATTGGCGGGAACCGTCCTCGGGAATTCGAAGCCGGCCTGGCCCCAATGAGCATGAATGGGCGTGAGGTTGTTGTTGAAGCCGGAGGGATCGCGAAGACCGGAAAGATCCGTGGTGTTCTGGTATGAGGTGCCCACCAGAGCAATGGCTGCGAGTGCAGCAGCATCGCCGGCGACCGTGCCGCCCGTCGCGAGGAGACGCCCGTAAGCGTTGTACACGCGGCCGGTGCCATCCCAGTTGATGATGACGTTTCCGGCAGCATCAAACAGGGGAATGAAATTGACTTGATCCAGAAGGAACTGGATGTCCGTATTGTCGATTACAAATGGCTTCAGAGACGGATCCGTGATGGTCATGACAATTCTCTCCCGTCACACGAATTGACTTCGCGCGTTCAAACGATTCTGGTTTTCAGGTAGTGCGCCCCGGCCCATGACGCCCGGTTCTGATGATCAGCGAACCGGTGCTGCCTTCCTGCTCTCCTCGGGCCTGGTGAAGGCCTGAAGCCACAAGTGCCGGATTAGCGAAACGGTAAATTCAGGGCCGCCGGCCCCAAATGCGAGTCTTAGCCAAGTCCAGTCCCCGGTTGCACGCCTCGACCCCCTCGAGGTGTTAGGTATTGCCGCTGGAGTTGAACTCATCAGCAACACCAAAGTGTACAACCAAGGTTAAACTTCGACACAATCTGTATGAGAGTCAATATCCGATTTGCATGTTTTTAAGATTTGATTAACGCAACAGACCCGCAAAAACGTGGGAAAAAACCCATCCAAGGTTGCAAAGGAATTAGTCGTAACAGGGCACACTGCTTAAGTGTGACGCGGCCCTCACGGCCGACAATGAAGTTTCGCCGGTGTCATACACTTTGGTGGGGCCCGTTGGTGCGAAGCCTGAATTCGCTGGGATTTACACCAAAATGGGCGCGGAAGATGCGGCTGAAATGGGTCTGGCTGTCATAGCCGAAGGCCACCGCAATCTGCATGATCGATTGCGATGTGTGCTCCACGAAGAGCCTCGCCTTCTCAAGGCGGATGCGCTGCAGCGCCTTGCTTGGGCCATAGCCCAGCTCCTGATTGAAGAGCCGTTCGAGCTGCCGGCTTGAGACGCCGACACGTTTTGCAATCGCTTCGACATCGCCTTTCTGATGCGCAAGCTCCTCCATCAGCAGCAAGGCGAACTTCACGCGCGCATCCTTCACCAGCGGAAGATTGAGCGGCAGCCGTGCCTGAATGTCGGAGCCGTCGCGCGGGCGTTCGATCTGGAGAATTTCCATGGCGTTCCGTGCTGCCGTTTCCCCGACGTGCTTCTTCACGATCCACGCCGCGAGATCGGCAACCGCCGTTCCCCCTGCGCAGGTGGTGATACCACCATCCTCGAGGAACAGGCGGTGCGAGACGTGTGCGATGTCGGGAAAGGCCTGTTCGAAATCCTCGCGGTGCAGCCAGCTCACGCAGGCCGTCTTGCCAGTGAGAAGCCCGGCCTCCGCCAGCACGAAGCTTCCCGTGCAGAGGCCGACGACGGGCGTTCCTTTGGCGGCCCTGGTCTTGAGAAACGTCATCAGCGCAGGGCTCAGGCGCTCTTCAACGGTGAGCCTGCCACCCACGACCACGAGATATTCATACTGCATCCGCTCATGCAGGCGGGCCGTGGGCGCAACGGGAACGCCGGAACTGGACTGGATGAGCTGCGCATCGTCGCTCACCACGTCCCAGTCCACATACTTGCGCCCCGAACGGTCGAGCTCGTCGCTGGCAAGCCGCAGCGTGTCGACAAAGAGCGCGAAGGCACTGAGGGTGAAGTTGCGGGTAAGCATGATGCCCACGCGCAGGGGCTTCACGCTTGCGCCTCTGCCGGCCTGCTTCGTCATGCCAACATCCCGTCACCGTACAGCAGCGTCAGATCGCCCCTTCCCGCACCAGCTCGTCCGTGACCTGACGGATGGCGGCACCCAACGTATCCACGACGAAGTCGACATCGCCCTTCGTGATGGTGAGGGGCGGCGAGAGAACATCGAGATGGCCGATAGGCCGCACCATCAGGCCGTTGGCCTCGCAAAGATTGGAAATGCGCTTCGAGATGTGGACATCATCGGGAAGCTTCTCGCGCGTAGTCTTGTCCTTCACGTACTCGACACACATCATCAGCCGCTTGCCGCGCACGTCCCCCACGATGGGAAGGTCGCTCAAGCCCTTCAGGCGTTCCTCGAGATAGTCACCGACGCGGGCGGCATTGCCGCACAGGTCCTCACGCTCGATGATCTCGATATTCTTGAGCGCCACCGCGGAGGCCACGGGGTGTCCGGCATAGGTATAGCCATGGGTGAACCACACATCAGGGTCCGGCGCCGAGATCAACTCATGCACCGCATCGGAATAGATGACGGCGGAGAACGGGATGTAACCGGAGGTGAGGCCCTTCGCACAGATGATGATGTCCGGCTCGATGCCGAAGACATCCTGCGAGGCAAACATGTGACCAAGGCGGCCGAAGGCCACCACCACTTCATCGGCGATGAAAAGAATGCCGTTCTTCGTGCAGAGTTCGCGCATGCGCGGCAGGTAGTTTGGCGGCGGAATGGTGACGCCGCCCGAGGCCTGCGCCGGTTCGGCGATAAAGGCCGCGATGTTTTCCGCGCCCAGCTCCTCGATCTTCTGGCGGAATTCTTCCACGAGGAAATCGGAAAACTCCTCCAGCGTCATGCCCTCGGGCCGGCGGTAGGGATAGGGCGCGGAGAGATGATGCACCAGGTCGGGCACATACTTGAAGTGTTCGGACTGGTCGCCCTCGCGGCGGCCCACCGTCATGCCGAGATAGGTGGAGCCGTGATAGGAGTTCTTGCGCGAGATGATGTAGCGGCGGCTCGGCTGCCCGCGCCGTGACTGGCAGAAATGCGCAAGGCGGATGGCGGTATCAACCGCACAGCTTCCGGAATTGGCATAGACGACATGATTGAGGGAACCGGGGGCGAGGCTTGCAAGCTTGGCGGCCAGTTCCGTGGCCGGCGGATTGGTGACGTCGACGAAGACGTTGGAATAGCAGAGCTGCATCGCCTGCTCTGCCATGGTCTCGGCAATCTCGCGGCGGCCATAGCCGACATTGACGCACCACATGCCGCCGATGCCGTCGAAATAGCGCTTGCCGTTCACATCACGCAGGAAACAGCCGTCGCCTTCCACGATGACGAGCGAACCCTCCTTCCTGAAACTGTCGAAATGGGTGAAGGGATGGAGGAAGTGGTCGTGGTCCTTCTGCCAGAGGTCCTGTGCGTTGAAGCGGTTGCTGGCGGTGTGAAGCATGATGCGAATGTCCTTTGCGTTTTCATAAACGCATGGAAGCAGGCGCAAGTCCACCCCCGCCCCGGTTGCAGGGATTTGCCAAAATGTAATCCCGAGGACGATCCTGAAAGCGCTATTGCGCGCCCTCATCGGTGAGCGACATGACCTCTGCCACGCGGCCCTTCTTCACGAGGCACTGCCACTTCGCCTTGTCAGGACCGACGCCGATTGTGACGTTGTTGTTCGCTTCGGCACTGGTGGCGGTGAGGACCACAACCGAGTTCTTGGTCTTGCGCTTCACGGCCTTGAGACAGGCCTTCTGGTCGGAGCGCGGCACGCCGCCGATGGAGCCATCGGCATTGGGTGCTGCACTGGTGCTGGTCACTTGGCAGATATCGCCCGGTGTCGTGCTCACGAAGACCTGCGCGCCATCGCGGCCCATGTCGACGGTGACGCCATTGGACACGGAGCGCCACGACGTGCTGCTCAGGGTCTGGACGGCGACACCCATGCCGTTCACCTCCACCTTGCCGCTGCCGTTCGAGGTGACGGCGAGGCCGGCGGGGCATGACGCGGTGAATTTTGGCGGAGCGGCGGCGAGGGCGGCGGATGCCGCAACGGCCAGTGCAGCTGCGGTCATTCCCGCGGCAAGGACATGTTTCTTCATGGGTTTGCTCCTGAGACTGAACATCCGTCCGAAGCAAAGCATCATCCCGCAGGCTGCGCAGGGTCAAATGAGTAAAGCTGCAGTGAATGCCCGCTAGATTGAAACCCATTCATACGAAGGACAGGCTATGCAGCCTCTACGGCGTGGCGGAGAGGTGGCACCCTGGCGCGCGGCGTCCAGCGAGATATTCATCGATCAATTGCCGGTAACGGGTGCGGCCAAAGCTCGGAAAATGCCCGCCATGCACGACCGCAACCGGGAGCGTTGCCAGCCGCTCAAGCGTCGCGGCATAGGCAGCGAGATCGGAATGATAGGTATCGTCAATGAGCGGACCATCATAGATGATGTCGCCCGAGAGAAAGATGCCGGTCTTTTTCTCGAAGAGGCCGATGCCGCCGGGTGAGTGGCCCGGCGTATGAATGACTTCGAAATGCCGGTCGCCAAGGTCGATCACGTCACCGCCGCGCAATTGCCTCTCCGGCCTAGCAGGACGCACGCGATACGTCTCCTGCGCCCAGCCCTTCGGCATGCGGTCGAACATTGCGTCGGTGGCATAGCGGTCCGCAAGCGTCCATTCATTGCGCGGGTCTGCGAGAATGGCGACCTCCGCTTCATGCACGGCGCAGTGCCCGAATTCGTGATGGCAGCCGATATGGTCAAAATGGGTGTGGCTTGCCACGCAGGTGAGCGCGCGTTCCGTCACCAGCGGCACATGATCCCGCAGGCTGAAATGCCCGAGCCCTGTATCAAACAGCAGATCACGGTCTCGGCCGCGCACGTGCCACATGTTGCAGCGGAAGAACGGCTTGATCCACGGCTCATGGATGAGGGTGACGTCATCGGAAAAACGGATCGTCTCATACCACTGTGCGGCATCCACCTGTTCCATCGTCAGTCTCCGAGCAGGACGAGACGGGCGGGATCGGCGCTGATCTTCACGGCCTGCCCTTCCCCGATGGGCGTCTCCGCGGCAAGACGGCACAGCACAACGAGGCCCGGCTCTCCGTTCACGGCAAAGCTCACGCGCTTGAAGCTGCCCTGATAGACCACGTCGCGCACGGTGGCATCGGATCCCGCTCCCAGCGTCACATGCTCGGGCCGCAGGGCAAGATGGGCTTCAGCACCTGCGGCCACGCCCTCCACAGCGAATGTTCCAAGCGCCGTCGCCACCCTGCCCGGCGTAATGCCCCGGCCAGTGAGAATGGTGCTTTCGCCCATGAAGGTGGCGGAGAAGCGCGTTGCCGGACGGGCATAGACGCGTTCCGGCGTGCCTTCGTCCTCGATCCGTCCGTTGTTCATAACGACCACATGATCGGCCAGCGCCATGGCTTCTTCCTGATCGTGGGTCACATGCACGAAGGCCGTGCCGACGCGCTTCTGGATGGCCTTGAGCTCGTCCTGCATCTGGCGGCGGAGCTTGAGATCGAGCGCGCCCAGCGGCTCGTCGAGCAACAGAACGGCAGGTTCCACCACCAGCGCACGGGCCAGCGCCACGCGCTGCCGCTGCCCGCCCGAGAGCTGATGTGGCTTCTTGTCGAAGGCCTGCTCCAGCCCCACCACGGCCAGCATCTCGCGCGCCTTCCGGTCGCGTTCGTCACGCGGCACGCCCTTCATGCGCAGACCGAAGCCGACGTTGTTGCCGATGCTCATGTGGGGAAAGAGCGCGTAATCCTGGAACACGGTTGTGGTGGGGCGCTTGGCCGGCGCAAGGGCGGTGCAATCCACGCCATTGATCTCAATGCGGCCGTCATCCGGCACAAGGAAACCACCCAGCACGGAGAGCAGCGTCGTCTTGCCCGATCCGGACGGGCCGAGCAGCACGGTGTAGCTGCCGGGATCGATCTGCATCGAGACATTGTCCAGCGCCTGATGCGTACCGAAACGGTGACTGACGCCGCGCACGGAAACGAGTGTGGTCATTGCGGACGCTTCCTGAAGGCGACGAGTTCGAAGATGATGGCCATCACGACCGAGACTCCGAAGACGAGGGAGCCCACGGCATTCGTCTTGGGATTGAGCCCGGCCCTGAGCAGGTTCCAGATTTCCACGGGCAGCGTGGTGTCGAAGCGGGTCAGGAGGAACGAGATGATGAACTCGTCCCACGAGAAGGTCATGGAGAGGAAGAAGCTGGCAAAGAGCGCGGGCCAGAGCATGGGTGCGGTCACCTGCGTCAGCACCTGCCACTCTCCTGCCCCGAGATCACGCGCGGCGCGTTCGATGTTGGCCTGATGATCGCCCATCTGGCTGTAGATGATGGCGAAGCAGAGCGGAAGATTGATCACCACGTGGCCGACGCCAGCCGCCAGCAGCGATTTCGGCACGCCCACCGCCGTGAAGGTGACGAGGAGCCCCATGCCGATGATGAGATAGCTCACGGTGAGCGGCAAGGTAATCAGACCGCGCAGCAGGGCCGAGGCCGGCAGCATGAAGCGGGCAAAGCCCCACGCCGAGAGAAAGCCGAGAAGCGTCGCGAGGGCCGAAGAGATGATGGCAACGGCAATCGAATGGGCGAGACCGGAGGTGAGGCGGCCGTCCGACAGCACAGCCTCGTACCAGCGGAGCGACGGCCCGGTGAAGGGCGGAATGGGAAAGAGGCTGCCTTGGAACGAGAACAGCACCAGCACCGCGACCGGCAGGAAGACGAAGAGATAGACGAGTGCGGCATAAACAGTGGCGGCGATACGCATCTCAGGCCCTCTCGATCTTGAGCCAGCGGGCGCAGGCGATATAGGCCACGGTGACAACCGCCATGAGCAGGATGGAGAGCGCCGAGGCCGAACCGAAATCGCCGCGCCGTCCGATCTGCATCATGATGAGCTGAGGCATGAGGAGTTCGTTGTTGCCGCCCAGGATCTGCGGCGTGATGTAATCACCGATTGCCAGCACGAAGGTGAGGAAGGCCCCCACCATGATGCCCGGAAGCGTCAACGGCAGCACCACATGGATGAAGGACTGCATCGGCCCCGCCCCGAGGTCGGCGGCGGCCTTGCGGTAATTGGGCGAGAGCTGCTTCAGGTTGGCATAGATGGTGAGGGTGAGCAGCATCACGAAGAAATGCACGAAGCCGATGACGGTGGCGGCGCGCGTGTTGGCGAGTTGCACAGGGTCGGAGAGAAGCCCTGACGCCACCAGCGCCTTGTTGATCACGCCCTGTTCGGCGAGAACGAGAAGCCAGGCATAGGAGCGAACCACGTAAGAGGTCCAGAACGGCAGCACCGCCAGCATGAGCGCCAGCCGCTGCCAGCGCTCCGGCACCACGAAGGCGAGAATCCAGGCGAAGGGATAGGCCAGCAGCACCGAAATCACGGTGACGATCGCCGTCACCTCGAGCGAGTTGGTCATCGCCCGCCAGTAGCTCGGATTGCTGAAGAACTGGCTGTAGTTGCCGAGCCCGTTGCCCGCGCCCTTCACTGAGAAGCTGATCAGCACCATGCCGAGAAAGGGAATCGCAAAGAACAGAACGGTCCACAGCAGCGCGGGCGAGACGGCAAGCCATCCCGCCCGGTTCTGTGGCCCCCGGTCTTGTCTTGCGAGGCCGCTCACTGGGACTGCAGCATCTCGGTCCAGAGATCCTGCATCTTCTTGTCGAGCGCTTCATCGGGCGCCGGATAGGGCTGCGCCCGCTTCAGGAAGTCCGGCTGCTCGGCAAAGCGCAGGATCTTCTTCTGGTCATCGCTGAGGGCGGCCTTGCTGTTGGACGGCATGCCCCAGTAGCAGGAGGAGGTGGCGAGCCGCGCCTGGCCTTCGGGGCTCAGGATGTACTGGATGAACTTCAGCGCCATCTCCTTGTTCTTGCTGTCCTTGAACATGGCAAGCGACTGCGACCAGAGAACAGCGCCTTCCTTGGGGATGGAGAAATCGAGATCGGGATTGTCCTTGGCAATGCCGGCGGTCACCCACTCGCCGCCACCCACCAGAACATCCGCCTCGCCGGTGGCAAGCGCCGTCTGGCTGGCGGCCACGTCGGTCACGGCCTTGGCGTTGGCCTTCATCTTGAGCAGCACGTCCTTGAGCGCCGGAAGATCGGCCTCCGTGAGTTCGGACGTCTTCTTGCCGATCGCCATGGCGGCCATGCCGATCACCGGCAGATAATAGTCATAGATGGCGATGCGGCCCTTGTACTTGGGATCGGTGAGGGCCGCGAGCGACTGCATGTCGTTCACGTCCACCTTGGCCTTGTTATAGCCGATGGTGTTGTAGCCGAACTTCTCGGTGATGCCGTAGCGCTTGCCGTCCACCTTGGTCTTGCCGTCCATCACCACTTCAGGGAAGAGATCGGCGAAGGGCAGCTTGTCCTCGGGCAGCGGATCGAAGAGACCCTTCTCCACGCCGCGCGGCACGTCGATCGAGTCGATCACCATCACATCCCAGTCGCCCGGCTGCGATTGGTCCACGATGGCGAAGCCTGCGCCCGTTCCTTCGAATTCCTTGACGTTGACCTTGATGCCGTTGGCATCCTCGAAGGGCTTGAGCAGGTTGGGGTCGGAGTGATCGCACCAGACGAGCGCGTTGAGGTCAGCGGCCATCGCCTGTCCGCCCAGCCAGAGTCCGGCCAGTGCAGCAGCCGACATCTTCAGAAATGCACGGAGAGTCATTCTTTCCATTCCCTGTTTGTGTTTTTTGCAAAATTGAACGAATTACAAAATTGAGTCAATTCCAAAAATGTGGCACTCTGCCCAAATGGCGGGCCTCAGAGCAAAGCAGAAAGCCGACCGGCACACACGCATTCTTGAAGCGGCAACAGAGTTGTTCCGCGAGCACGGCTATGATGCGGTGAAGATGGAAACCATCGCCGCCAACGCCGAAGTCTCGATCGGCACCATCTACAATTACTACCAGAACAAGGGCGATCTTCTCGTCGCCATCGTCGCCATGGAAGTGAACGAGGTGCTGGCCTCGGGCGAGAAGGTGATTGCGCGCCGGCCCAAGGATGCGGGCGAGGCGATCGTCAAGCTGATGGCGAATTATGTGGAGCACTCGCTCGTCTACCTGAACAAGGAGATGTGGCGCCACGCCATGGCGATCTCCACCCAGCAGCCGGAAAGTCCCTTCGGGCAAACCTTTTCCACCCTCGACATCGCGCTCGCGCGGCAGACCTGCAAGCTGGTGGAAGCCCTGCAGGCAGATGGCGCGATCCGCAAGGGTGTCGACGCCCGCGCCCTCGCCGAACTTGTGTTCAACAACACCAACATGATGTTCATCATCTTCATCAAGTCGGAGGAGATGACGGTGAAGGACCTGATGGAGCGGATCAGGAAGCAGACGCTGCCCGTGCTGCGCGCCCTCACACCCGCAGCAAGGGCCTGAAAGACCTCCGTTTCCACTTTTCAGCAGAGACTAAGGGAACCGCTCCTGCAGCAGGCGCATTGTTGGGGAGCGGCTTTGTCCGTGAGGTTGCATGCATTCAAGCGGGCACAACAAGGAGTTCACCATGACGTCCACCGATCCCAATCGTGATCCCTCCGGGCGGCCTACCATCCGGAACGTCAATTCCGGCAGCGGGGCCGGTACCATTGCACTGGTTGCGGCCGTGATTGCCGTGCTGATCATCGGCTTCCTGATCATGAACCGGAACAGCACCACGCCGACCTCGAGCACCACGACAACCACGCAGGAAAACACCACCACGCCTCCTGCCACCACAACCGAGCCGGCACCGGCGCCTGCACAGACCCAGGAGACGACCCCTGCTCCTGCAACGCCGGCTCCCGACACCACGGCTCCAGCCCAAGACAACACACAGGGCACGACCCCGGCCCCTGCAACGCCTCCCGCCAACCCGTAAGGCGGGCGGAACGGACACCTGAAATCTGGCACGCGAGGCCTGCCGTCCACCCGGACGGTGGGCCTTTCCTTTTGCGGACTGCTTAGTGGCTCTCGTAGACCGTTGGGTCCGCATTATCCGAGAGCAGAAACACGTCATAATTTCCGCTGCCCGGTGCGCCCATGCCGGGCGAGCCTGTGGGCATGCCGGGCACCGCGAGGCCCACGGCGCCGACGGGCGGACCGCTGAGGAACCGGATGACATCGGCCGAGGGAATATGCCCCACGAACGCAAAGCCATCGGCAATGGCCACGTGGCAACTGGTCATTTGCGACAGCGCCTGCGGCAGGCGGCTGTTGTAGTCGGGATCATCCATCACCGAGACTTCGAAGCCCGCGGCCTGCATGTGCTGCACCCAGGCTTCGCAGCAGCCACACCCCGGGCTGCGGTAGACATTCAGCTTGGGAAGCGTTGCAGCTTCAACCGGAGAGGGAAGGAGTGATGCAGCGGTGACACTGATCATGCTCGAGAGCAGGGAGCGGCGTTTCATGGGAGGTCGTCCTTTGCGCAGTGGCAGGGCAGAATTGCCGAGACCATCACAGGACCATACGCAGCGTCCTTGCGCCATGACGCACATCAAGCCCTCTCTCGTTGAAAGATTTTTTCACAACCACCTCAGGCTTCAAACGCGCAGAGAAAAAGCAGATTTCAACGGGGCCGCCTCCACACTTCTTCCGTGTACGGTGTAACGGCAAACGTGTCAGGGATGCAGTGCTGCGTGCATCAGCCGGTCACACCCATCCGCCATCCACGATGTAGTGCTGCGCCGTGCAGGCCGACGCTTCCTCCGAGGCGAGGAAGACGGCAAAGCGCGCAACCTCGTCCGGCATGATCTTCCGCTTCAGGCACTGGCGCGCGTCCAGTTCCTTCAGCGCCTCCGGCGTCAGCCACTTGTCGATCTGCCGCTGCGTCATGATCCAGCCGGGGGCGATCGCATTCACGCGGATGTTGTACGGGCCATAGTCGCGCGCCAGCGAGCGGGTGAGACCCAGCACGGCGGACTTCGATGCGGTGTAGGCCGCCATGCCGCCCTGCCCGATCATCCACGAGATCGAACCGAAATTGATGATCACGCCGCCACCCGCCTCCTGCATCGCAGGCAGCACAGCCTGGGCGGCGAAGAACTGATGCTTCAGGTTCACGGCAATGCGCTCGTCCCAGTATTCCGGCGTGACGTCGGGCGTGGCGTGGCGCTCATCGTGGGCGGCATTGTTGACGAGGACCTCGACGGGACCCAGCGCCTCGCTGATGCGGGCGATGGCGCTCCGGAGGGCGGCGATGTCCCTCAGGTCCGCATGCTCGTAGTGCACGGTGTGGCCCTCTCCCGTCAGTTCCTTCACCAGCGCCCTGGAGGGATCGTCCTGGATGTCGATGAAGCCCACCCTGCACTTTTGTCCGGCGAAGCGGCGCACGATCGCCTCGCCGATCCCCGAGCCTCCGCCCGTCACCAGAACCACCCGCCCCGCAAGATCACTGTAGATGGCAGCCATATTGCCTTTGCTCCTGTTTTTCCTCAGCAAAGAGCAGGCGGCTGGCACAGGCAAGGGCATTCCCTCAAGTTTTACGCAGCCCGCAAACCCTTTCTTCAGCCTTAGCAAAAACGCTTAACGGAAACGGGCCGGAATTGAGGTCTCTTAAACGAAGAGGTTGCATAGAAGCATGACGTGAGCCGCCCAAGGCGGTTCAGACTTGGCATGAGGCCAAGGCTTTCCCCGGTCCTCCCGGAATGTGCCCCACCAACGCAAAACCGCGCGGGCCCACAGAGGCCTGCAAAAGGCCAGAGTCATGCTCAGACGCATCCTGATTGCGAGCGCCATCGCGCTCCTCCTCCCCACCGCCAGCCCCTCCTTCGCACTCGACAAGCCCAAGGGCGAAGTCATCCTGCGGGTGACGGGAAATGTCGGCACTCCCAATGACGGCAAGGTTGCCGCCTTCGATCTCGACATGCTGGAGGCCCTGAAGGGCCGCAAGGCCAGCATGGAAACGCCCTGGACCAAGGGCAAGACCGAATTCCAGGGCCCGTTGATCCGCGCCATCCTCGCGGCCGCCGGTGCAGACGGAAAGGTCCTCAAGGTCAAGGCCCTCAACGACTACTCCTCCGACGTTCCGATTGCCGACGCCAAGGACCTCGACACCATCCTCGCCGTCCGCATGAACAGCAAGCTCATGTCGGTGCGCGACAAGGGTCCGCTTTTCATGATCTATCCCTTCGACACCAACCCTGAACTCTACAACGAGAAGTATTTCTCCCGCTCGGTGTGGCAGGTGATGGAAGTCGAGGTCGTCAATTGAGTGACCCCATTGCCAGAAGTCAGGATGCCGTGAGGCTTGCCAGCAGGGCCACGAAGGTGCTGCTGATCTCGTCCGCGGCCCTGCTTCTGGCACTGGCGGCCATCTTCGCCACCATCATCGCGCGCCAGGATTCGATGCGCGACAGCATCCGCGAGGACAAGCTCTGGGCCATCTATCAGCTCGACCGCGAGGCCCGCACCCTCGACAACATGCTCGATCACTACGCGCAGTCGTCTGTGCTGCCGCCGCCCGCGCCCCACGAGTTGGGCAAGCGCTTCGACATTCTCTATTCGCGTCTCACCCTGCTCAACGAAGCAAACTTCGACGACAAGCGGATTTCCTCGTCCAACACTGAAGCGGAACGCAAGGAGGCCCAGGACCTGACGCTGGGCATGCAGGATTTCTTTGACAGCCTCGCCCAGGGCAAGCAGCCCTCCGCGGCCGACATCAGCAAGACCCGCGAGCAGACCACGCGCCTGATGCAGGTGACGGGCGAACTCCTCAACAAGACCAACAGCGCCGTCTCCGAAGCCCGCACCATGGAACGCGACGACATCATGTCGCTGCAGCGCTTCTCGGCGATCATTGTCGTGGCCATCTGCTTCACCATCGGCCTTCTCATCCTGAGCCTGCTCCGCCAGGTGAAGCTCTTCCGCGTCACCAGCCAGGAACTGAGCAAGACCACGTCGACCCTGAGCCAGGCCTATGAACTGGCCGAAGCCGGCAACCGCGCCAAATCGGAATTCCTCGCCACCATCGGCCACGAGATCCGCACCCCGCTCAATGCCATCCTCGGCATGTCGGAGATGCTCTCCTATGGCAAGCTCTCGGCCCGCGAGCGCGAGAGCGTCTCCGCAATCAACAGCTCAGGCACGGCCCTGCTCGAGATCATCAACGAGATCCTCGACTTCACCAAGCTCGAGGCCGGTTCCATGAGCCGCGAGCACCTGCCTTACCAGCCCGTCGAACTGGCCCGGGAGCTGATCCGTGTCATGCGCGCCCGTGCCGACGCGCGGCACACCCGCCTCGATCTCGTGACCGATGGCGTGGAGGAAGGCGACTGGATCACGGGCGACCCCACCCATATCCGCCGCATCCTCTTCAATCTCGTCGGCAATGCCATCAAGTTCACCGACAACGGCATCATCCGCCTCAACGTCAAGAAGCTCGACGGCAAGATCCGCTTCGCCGTGGCCGACACCGGCATCGGCATTCCCGAAGAGGCCCGCCACAAGCTGTTCCAGCCCTTCAGCCAGGTCGACAGCTCGACCAGCCGCCGCTTCGGCGGCACCGGCCTCGGTCTTGCGATCTGCAAGCGCATCGTCGAGGAACTGGGCGGCAAGATCGGGGTCGAAAGCACCCCCGGCATCGGCAGCCTGTTCTGGTTCGAAGTGCCCGGCGTCTCCGCCGATGCACCGCCGCGCGAACAGGCCGTGGTCCATCTCCCGGAAAAGCAACCGCCCCTTCTCCATATCCTCGTTGCCGAGGATCACCCGATGAACCGTGAGGTTATCCGCCAGTTCCTCGAGAAGCTCGGCCAGTCCGCCGACGTCGTCTCGGATGGCGCCGAGGCGGTGGCTGCCGCCATGCGCCGGCACTACGACCTCGTCATCATGGACATGCAGATGCCCGTCATGGACGGCATCGAGGCGACGCGGAACCTGCGCAAGCTCGGTATCAATGTGCCGATCGTTGCCCTCACGGCCAATGCCAGCGACGTCGACCGCGAGGCCTGCCTCACCGCTGGCATGAACGGCTTTAAATCGAAGCCCATCTCGCTCGCAGCCCTCACCAACCTGCTGCACCGCTTCAGCGGCAGCGCCGATGCGGAAGCGGCCGCCGAACCCGCAGCCGCGCAACTGCCGGAGTCCCGCAAGATCCATCGCATTGAGGAACTGCGCAGCATCGTGGGCGAAGAAGGCGTGCAGAACCTGATCGCGGCCTTCGTGGCGGAACTGCCGCTCATGACCGAAAAGCTGCGCGCCGCCATTGCGGTAGGCAAGGAAGGCGAAGTGGACCTCGTCCTTCACACGCTCAAGGGCGCTGCCGCCAATCTCGGACTGACGGGACTTGCGGAACTGGCCCAGTCCTTCCGCAACATGTCGCCGGAAGAGATCAGCATGGACGAAATCATCAAGGAATGTGACCGGGCAACCGGGGCACTTGGCCAGCAGGCCGCGTGATGGAGGAACACGTGACACCGAAACGGAAAGTCGTCGTGGTGGATGACGACAGAACCAACCTGATGCTGATGGAAATGCTGTTCCGCAGCTTTGCCGATTGCGAGGTCCTGACGTTCACCAGTGCCGTCCAGGCGTTGACCTCGCTTGTCACCCAGGATTTCGAAGTCGCGATCGTCGACTACATGATGCCGGAGATGGACGGCGTCTCCTTCGTCAAGCAACTGCGCATGCAGGAGCGCCACGCCGACAAGCCCATCGTGATGGTGACGGCCGACAAGGAAACGGATGTGCGGCTTGCCGCCCTCGATGCGGGCGCCGTCGATTTCCTGCAGAAGCCGATCGAGCCCATCGAATTCCGCGTCCGCATGAAGAACCTGCTGCGCCTGTCGGAGGCGCAGCGCAAGCTCTCCGACCGCGCGGCATGGCTCAACACGGAAGTCGATAAGGCAACCCGCACGCTCCGTCAGCGCGAGGAGGAAATCATCCGACGCCTCTCGCGAGCGGCAGGCTACAAGGACATGGAAACGGCGCTCCACACCATCCGCATGGCGCGTTACTGCTCCGCCCTCGCGGAGCAGCTGGGCGCCAGCCCCGATTACTGCCGCGACATGCAACTTGCCGCTCCCATGCATGACATCGGCAAGGTCGGCATCCCTGATTCCATTCTCGGCAAGCCCGGCGCCCTCACCGATGAGGAACGCGAGGAGATGAAGAAGCACACGCTGATCGGGGCCGAAATCCTCGCCAACTCGAATTGCGACCTGTTGCGTTTTGCCGCTGAAATCGCCCTCAGCCATCACGAACGCTGGGATGGCCGCGGCTATCCCATGGGCAAGGCCGGCAGCGACATTCCATTGTCCGGGCGCATCGCCGCCGTGGCGGATGTCTTCGACGCTCTCACGACGGAGCGGCCCTACAAGGACGCCTGGCCGGTGGAGCGCGCCTTCCTCTATCTGCGTGAGCAGGCCGGCCGCCAGTTCGATCCGGATTGCGTTGCGGCCTTCGAGCGCTGCAGGGAAGAGATCATCGCCATCATGAACACGCAGTCGGAAGAGCAGTCCCTCGCCGCCTGAAAGCAGGGCCGCAGGACAATCCGCAGTACAAGAAGGGTCCATCCTGACCACCCGCTCCCGACGGGGGCGTTACGGGAGCACGTGGCGGAAAGTCCATCCGGCGACAGCGCATTGCCCTGCGGACTCCATCGGCAGGGAGCGCCGAACTATTTCACGATGAACCAATCCCGCGCATCTTCGACGCGGTAGCGGACGCTGCGCGGCAGCAGCGCTTCGCACAGGCCGTTGCTCTGGCACAGCATCAGCTGCGTGCGGTTCTGCATGCGGAGCTTGAAGAGAAGTCCGCGCTCGGTCATCTCGGCGCTGCACTGGGCATTCTGCGCACAGAGCGTCTGATAGGTCTTGAGTGCGTCCGGTGATGCCGTGGCGGAGGCATAGGGCGCCAGCGCACCCAAAATCACGGCCACGGAAAAGAGGAACAGGGGGATTTTGCGATTACGTTTCATTGTCGTGTTCTCCTGGGTCTTGGACCTTGCCCGCCAGCCTTGAGAAGGAGGATGAACGAGGTTGAAGCTTGTGTCTGTGAACTGCTTCACACGTCCGCCAGCTTTGGCAGCCGAGGAGCTGAACCCCACGCGCGCGACGAACCGGCGGACACACTGGCGTCTGTCCGCGTCTGACCCGGAGTTTCGAGGAAGGGCTACTTGAGCGCCGGCTTCAAGACTGTCACCGGTGGCAGACCGATGGTCGGTGATCCTGGCGGTGGTATCGGCGGGCCATCCGCAACATTGTGGAACTTGCGCCACAGACTGGCCCATCCCGCCTTGCCGCCGGCGCTCAGTTTCAAGGCGTTATAGTCGGCAGACATCTTCACGTATTTGAGCCTGCTCAAGGGTGCCCAGATGATCGGCGATTGCGATGGCTCATCTTCTCCATGGGGAATCGAGAATGCTTCCTTGGTCGCCTGGCGGAGATCGGCGATCGCTTCAAGCAGGGTAACCTGGCTCTTCGCAGGGATGACATCCGGCAACTTGTATTCAAGAAGGTCCAGCAATGTCAGGCAGAACGCATAGTCGGCTTCACCGCCTGCGCAGACAAGCGCATCGCGGATGACGCTCCTGACCGGATCGTTGGCATCTGGCGTCGCGATCAGGTTGCCGAGGATGGTGCCGAGCGCATTCAGGAGATCTGCTGCATTGGCGATCTTGCTGAGATCACACATGAGCAACTGGCGGCTGCCATCCGGATAGGTTTCCCTGTAGCGATGATTGTAGAGCTGACAGATCGCCTCGGACGTCGCATGTGGCGTGCGTGTGCTGTCGTGGTTCTTCAGGTCGGCAATGATCTCCGTGTAGGGCAATCCCTGGGAGTCAACCATGGTGCTTGAAGACAAGGCATAGAGCGCGCAGCCCCGCAGCTCGTTCATGGTCTCGAGCATTCCCATGTAACAGGAGTCGAACGCCACGATGTCGAACCGTCCTTCCGCTTCATTGTTGGCGAGCACCTTGGCAAAATCGGCAAGTCTGCCCCGCGCGATTTCCACGCTTCGAGCCTGATACTCGTCCAGCAGGACGAGGCCACCGCCATGCCCCCAGAGCACGAGAATACGCTGCCCCATCGGCTTTCCGGCAGTGTACTTCTCGAAATGGGCGTTGGCAGCCTTCAACCTGTTGCGAAACACATCCGGACTGCTCACCTCCTTGTCGATGGGGGCCAGCTTGACGGAGGCCGCAAACTGCTTTGCGCTCGCGTCCGGCGGAACCTCGTAGATCATCGTTGTTTTTTCGTATTCGGATTTTGTCTTGTCGAGCAGGATGTACAGGCAAAGGCCGGTCAGGGGCACCGACCTGGCGATCTCTCCCACATTCCGCTCGGCTGCATCCGACAGCTCGTTCTGGGCCGACATGTAGAGAAAGATATTGGTTTCTGGTGTTGTCATGATGGTCTTCCGGAAAGCCGCGGCGCGGCGCGATCGTTGAAGTGACGCAGATATGCCGTGGATTTGGCCATCGCGGCCATGGCGACCCGCTCTGCTGCAGTCGAAATTGCTTCAGGCAGATGTCTCAGGAGTTCAACGCAGTCATTCCGCTTCTGACTGACGGCATGGGCCGCAAACCAGTTCCTGATCTGCGTTTTCTCGTTATCGGGCATGTACTGCGGCTGGACACTTTCGACACTGTCGGACAGGCTGCGGTTCTTGAAATACGTGGCCTTGGCATGAGCGATCACACCGTGCGCCATGGCAGGCGAAATGATCCGCTCTTCCGCAGCCAGCGCCACCGTCGCCCTGATGTCCACCAGCGCATCCGAAAGCGGCATCCAACCTGTCTCGGCAGGTCCATGAACCACTGCTACCTCGTCGTCATCCGTCAGGCGGCGGCTTGCAAAGTCTTCAAAAATGCGCCCTGAGCCGAGCATGCCGTAGGAACACAGTTCAGCTGCGCGCAATGCGCCCATGCTGCTCGCCCCGATCACGGGCACACCCGCTCGCATGGCCAGCAGGATTTCCTTGTGCCAAACGGAAGGCCCGCTTTCGAACACGCCGTCGATGAGGATCACGGCGCTCGAACCTCCGGTCACGACGCGCGTGATGTCACCCATCGCGGCCGGGGGATGGAAATCCGCCTCGACAAGCCCAGCGGCCTGGCAGTGGTCAAGCGTTGGACCGAGGAAGATGGCAGGCGGGCGGAGTGGAGGCATGGTCAGGCCCGCCCCATGATGCGCTGCAGATGATAGTGGTTGCTATCGGGTGTGTCGCGAGCGCTGGGGATCATCACCTTCACCGCCGCCATTTCCGCATCTGGTGGTGTCAGGTCCACGGCGAGAGCCGAGGTGGCTGCATCGCCCAGCTTCAGGAGAATGGTTGAAATCGCGCCGCCCGGATCCCCGCTGCTGTCGATCCCTGCGACGGACGGATGTCTGCCCTGATGACGTATGGCAATCCCTCGCCGGTTCTCGACCACAGCCGCGAAACGTCCGTCATACTCGTCCCATCCGAGGTCGTCACGGCTTCCGGAAATGTAGGTGAGACGAACCTGCAGCGCCTCGGCGAGCGCCTTGTGAAGGGCAAGGCCGGCATTGATATGGGCGGCCGCGCCCTGCGCAAAGGGTGTTGTGGCATGGGCCGCGAAGTCCACGATCTCTACCATGTAGCAGGGCAGGCCATCGCGGCAGGTCAGGTCCCAGATGAAGACATGTAGCGCCGCGGCTTGTATTCTTGCCAGCAAGGCCCTGGTCCGCTCATCCTCGACGCGATCAGGGTCGACCAGTGTCTTGAAGCGCGCGGCGTTCTCAAGCTCATTCCAATGGACATGAGCTTCACGCTCGACAACTTCGAGAAGACCGTGCAGCACGGCAGAGGCCCGCGACGTATCGGCGGCAAGTCCGGTACCGCTGCTGCGAAACACGCACGGTTGCTTCAAGGCCTCTTCGGTGAAATCCATGGAGATCGCAGGCCAGGGCACCCACACCGGATGCCCGGAATCAATGTACCGGCCTTCCACCCACTGGAGCAGGAGCGCGCCGAGAGGACCGGAATGCGGCTCAGCCAGTCGGCTTGGATCCAGGGCCGTGCCGGGGGGCATGTCGTCAAACGCCGCAAACCGGGAAGGAACCGCGGGGGCTTCACTGAAGTTAAGCTCCGCCGCTTCCATCAGTGCCGACATCTCGGCGTGGGCAATCGTGTCCCCCTTCCCCATGCTGACCGTAAGATTGCGTGACATGGGGCGTATGGCGGCAACGACGGGATATCCGATGCGATCAAGACCAGTGAGATTTGCCAGCCGCGTGACACCAATCCGTTCAGACAAAGCAGCGGTCGCAGCCATATCCCGATCGTCCCCGGTCAATCTCCGTGTTTCACCGTATCCCTCACAGTCTCAGTAAACTGATGAGGGCTTTCCACCCTTCGACATGTCCACCAGGATTTTCTGTTCGTCCTGTGTATACGCAAAGATGATCTTTTCAGAACCGCCGGTCCGGCTCGCAGGCTTGCCTGACACCGGCTTCTTGATGCTCACCCAGATCGCCTGTTCGAGGCCATCGACAGCACGGCGTTGCCGGAGCAACGCATCAAGTTCCGCCTTCTTTTCGTCGCTCCATCCCGGATCGTTGTCGAGCGTCTTGAGTTTGCCCGAGGGGATGAAGAAGTAGACACCGTCGCGCGACGCGAGCAGACCAGCACCTTGGAAGTCCTTGATGAACGTGTCCGCGTTCAGGGCTGTGAACGCGGGCGTTGGAGCATTTTCGATCCATATCGCCTGGACGAGGCCGTCGGCGACCCAGAACTGGCTGAACAATCTGTCGAGTTCACGGTGGATCACGCCCTTCTCGTTCGGATCCACTCCGGCACCCGCATTCTGCTTCTCGAAGAATTTGGCGGCAACACCGGGAAATTCTTCCTGAAATTCTTCCGGCATCCGGCATTTCTGCAGGTCGGTGATAGGACAAAAGCTATAAGTTGAACCGCGCACAACCAGCAGCCCGGCGCCCAGTTTGGCCTTGAGTTTCTCTTGCGGAGTGTCCGGCATGTGAAGTTTTCCCAGCTCCTGTCTTGCAGCGCAATTAAGACAACAATAGATTGTTCGATGTCGGCGTTCTGTGAAATGCTTCACAGACAAGTCAGATTGGTCGGAACTGCGGGGGCAGTCAATTGGGACCGGTTTCACGTCATGGGAACCACGCAGCAGCTTTCCTTCTTGCATGCGGATGCATGCAGCTTTGCTGCCGCCATGGCCAAGACGGAGGTCAACTCGGTTGAGCGCTTGCGCGCCGGCCAGGCGCTCTTCGAGGAAGCCGCCCAAGCCTTCGGCGGGCGCGTTCTCGACAAGGTCGGCGACAGCATACTCCTCGCCTTTCCGCGTGCAGATGCCGCCTATCTTGCGGCCGAGACCGTCGCCCGGAAGACGAGCGAGGCGCAGGCGTCGGATCTCCATCCCATCCCCTTCCTGTACCGCATGGGGATCACATCAGGCCGGGCGCAGACGCGCGGCGATACGCTTTACGGGCATTGCATCAATGTCGCGGCCCGCATCAGCTCGCTTGTCGCAAAGGGCAACATCGGCATAGGCGCCATGGCATGGCCCTTCGTGCAGAAATTCGCAGCGCAACGGCCGCAACGCCATCGCCGGCTTTTCGCCAAGCCGGAAGAGCCTTTTGTCGATTTCGTCGAGATCGGCGCTGACGGCAACTCGGTCGAGAAAGCCGCAGCGCGCGATCATAATGAACCATTCGTGGCAATCTGCTTCCCAAGCGATCTGTCGCAGGCCGGAGCAAACGGCATCCTCGCGGGCTTCATCCTGGAGGCGCTGGAATGGGAATTCGCCAGTTTCTTCTCGAGCCAGGGATGGAATACGGCGACATTCCATCAGAACGGCAAGGGTGGCAGCGGACCTCCAATCAGCGCAGACTATGTCGTCAGGTGCGGGAGCGTGAGGACCGGAAGCGGCGTGCGCGTCTTCGTGTCACTCAGCTCCCCCTATCTCAGCAGCGGAGCGCAGACCTTCAGCCGCGATGCTGCCGAAACGACATCGGGCCACGAACAGGTCATGGCCCTCGTATCGCTTGTCGGTTCCGCCATTGCCGGATGCGAGCATGACCGCGCCGCGCACATGAAGTCTGCCGGGTTGCATCAGCTCATCACCGCCGCCCGCATGGAAATCGGGGCCTTCACACCCGAGCGCATGAAGCTGGCGCTGAAGTACCTGCATGCGGCAAGAGACCTCGATCCGGAGCATCCGCTTTTGCACTCAAGTCTTGCCCGGGCCCACACAATCGCCTGGCGCTTTGGCTGGTGGGACCAGAAGACCGATCATCTTTCCCAGGCACTGGACCTCGCCAGGCGCGCCTATCACCAGAAACCCGATCATCCCCTCTGCGAAGCCGACCTTGCCTTCGCGAAATTCTGGGCCAACGAAACAGAGGAGGCGGTCTGGCATTACGAGCGGGTCGTCGAGGCGCTGCCCTACCATCCGGAACTCGCAGCCGATGCCGGCATGGTCTTCGGCTATGCCCGGCGCTTCTCCCAGGCCGCAACGGTGTTGCAGCGCTCGATCGCCAACGTGCCCAACGACGCCGACTACCGGCTCTGGTCGCTCGGCGATGTCTACCACTCGATGAAGGACTACAAGCAGGCCCTCTCATGGGTCTCGCGCATGCGTGACCAGAGTCAGGCCCAGCGCCTCATGGCGGCGTGCAAGGTGCGGCTCGGGCTCGACCCTTCCCCGCACGTTGCCAAGATCCTCGAGATGCAGCCGGACTTCTCGGTGGAGAGATGGGTCAGCATCCAGCCGATGACCGACGAGTTCGAACGCATAGACTTCGAAGAAGCATTGTTCGAAGCCGGCCTGCCGCGCTGATGCGGGGTTCGACGCCGGACCCGGCTTCGTCCGGCCAAACCAACCCAAAAAACCCGCCAAAACCATACCTTGCACCGGGAAGGATTGCCTCCCGCGAGGCGCGAACTATAGTGCGGGCGAAGGGGTTCGACATGACGTCCAACATCAAGAGCGGCGCCAAGGTCAAGACGGATACGGTGGAACTGGCCCGCCTGTTCTCGCAGGTGCCGGAGGCCGTGCGGCAACGCCTCCTCGGCGTCGCGCCTCCCCTCACCCTGAAGAAGGGCGCAACCCTGTTCGAGCGCGGTGGCGAGGGCGGCACCATGTTCGTCGTCCAGGAGGGACGCCTCGAAATCTCGATCATCAATGACGCGGGCCGGAAAATTGTCCTCAACCAGATCGGCCCCGGCCACTGCGTGGGCGAGATCAGCATGATCGACAACAAGGCGCGCACCGCATCCGCCACGGCCATGGAACCGACGAAGCTTTTCTCCGTGTCGCGCAAGGCGTTTCTCGATGCGGCCGCGAGCTGCCCGCAGCTTTCGGTCAACCTCATGGACATTCTCTGCGAGCGCCTGCGCTGGGTCAGCGCTTCGGTGGAAGAATATGCCCTCCACTCTTTCGAACTCAGGCTGGCGCGCCGGCTGCTGGTGCTGAACAAGAGCTTCGGCGATGCCGAAAGAAGTATCGGCATTACCCAGACCGACCTTGCTGATTTTGCCGGAGCGACCCGGGAATCGGTCAACAAGACGTTGATGCAGTGGAAACAGGATGGCTTGGTCGACGTTCAGCGGGGAAGGATCTTCCTCAAGGAAATGCCAGTTCTCGAGCGCATCGCCTTCGGTGATCCCGCCGACTGAAGGCTCGTGGCCTTCTTGCGCACCTTGGCAGCGGCGATGTCCTCGATCTCCGCGGTCTTTGGCTGATCTGCGGGTGCAGGCTGCCTGGGTGGCTGCGGGGCCATCACCGGTTCGATCTTCTGCGGCACGAAGGTCTTGCTCACGGGATCGAAGTCGAGCCGAAAGCTGTATCCCTTGAATTCGTCGTAGTTCTTCATTCGGTCCTCCGGTGATACGAGCCAGGTTTGGCGCGCGACGGAACGGGGATGAACAGTGGGCCGTCGCCGCCGTGAAGGGTGATGCCATGGGGATGGGAGGGCGTGGCGCGCGGCATCTCGCGCGGCTTGCGGGCCATGATCTTCGACAGAAGGGCCGGCCATTCCACGAGCACGATGCCCAGGGAGATGATGACCGCGCCCAAGGCGCCTGAAGGGGTCAATATCTCATCGAGCAGGAAGTATGCGGCGATGGCACCCACCACGGCCTCGCCGCTGCCGATGATTGCCGCTTCGCTGGCGCTGGTATGCTGCTGCGCATAGATCTGCAGGAAGTAGGCACCCGCCGTGGAGAAGAGGCCGAGGAACAACAGTTCCGGCAGCGCCGCCACCACGCCGTGCGGCGTGACGGGTTCGAAGATGAAGGCGAGCGGCAGGCAGACAAGTGCGGTGAACGAGAACTGGATCAGCGTCAGTGCCGAGGCTTCGCCACCCCGCCGCGCATAATCGCTGACATAGATCATCCAGAACGAATAGCAGAGGGCAGAGGCGAAGCAGAGCGCGTCGCCGCTGCGGAAGCCATGAATGGATCCGCCAGACATGAGCACCGCGCCGCTGAAGATCAGGAGGGCTGCGATCCACGTGACCGGCGGCGGCTTCTGCCGGAGGATGAGGCACGCCAGCATCGGGGTGATCACCGTCGTGGTGTTGATGAAGAAGCCGGCGTTGGTCACCGTCGTGAGGCCGTAGCCCGCCTGCGACAGGGTGACGGCGGCAGCAAAGGCGACGGTGCTGGCAACGGCCGGCCAGCGGGCCGGGCGGGCCACCCGGGTGGTGAACCGCGAGGTCAGCGTGAGGACGGGAACGAAGACCAGTGCTGCGATAAGGCAGCGCAGCGAGATCGCGAGGAAGGGTCCGATATGCACGAGCACCGTCTGCTGCGCCACATTTCCGAGCCCCCAGAGGATGGCGGCAAGGATCATCAACCGGTTGGCCTGGCCATGTGACACGCGCGTGGTTCCCTGTCTGCACCCCCGTGCGGACCGAACTCCGGTTCCGGGGTGAGAGGGTATGTGCGGCGGATTGCAGTTTCGTGTCTGTGAGGGGCTTCACACAGAAGGTCAGACGGTGGCTTCGATGGGCTCCGCCAGTTTCGGGTTGGAGCGTGCGGCGATGAGGCAGCCCATGATGATGAGCCCCGCGCCAACAAGGGTCGTCCAGCTCACCCCTTCGCCAAAGAAATACCAACCCAGCCCAATCGCCCAGATGAATGCCGTGTACTCGGTTGGGATCAGGTATTGTGCCTCGGCGCGGGCGTAGGACCAGCTCATGAGATATTGCCCGGCGAGTGACAGCGCCGTCACACCGATGATGGGCCAGATGAGATTGAACGGAAGCGCGCTGGCAAGCCACGGGCCCGGAATCAGGAACAGGATGCTGAGCACGATGTTCTGGAAGAACATGATCTCGATGGGCGAGGCCATTTGCGCCTGCCGCCGCATCAGCACGAGATTGTAGGCATAGAAGGCGGTGGAGGCGAGGACCGCGGCGGTTCCCCACATCACGTCCTGCGAGAAATTGACGTGGGTGAATTGCCCGACAGTGATGATGATGACGCCGACAAGACCCGCGAGCGAGGCCCAGATGGCCTGCCGCTGGATTGTTTCGCCGAGCACGAGGGCAGCAAGAAAGAGCGCAATGAGCGGTGCCACGAAACTGAGCGCGATGCCGACGGCAAGCGGCAAGCGGGCAAGGCCCCAGAAGAAGGCGAGGATGATCACGCAGATGATGACCGCGCGCAGCGCATGAAGCCTGATGTTTTCCATGCTGGGCCGCTTTGGCGTGCCCGAGAACCAGGCGATGCCCGAGACCACCGCCGCGAACATGCTGCGCCACATCACCGTGTTGTAGACGCCGATCGCAATGACGAGCGACTTCATCGCCGCATCCATGCCCGAGAGGATCAGGATGGCGAACGTGCAGATGATCACCGGCACAAGCGGGCTGGCGGATTGGGGCGCGCGAAAGGACACGGCAGGGGCTCGTCTTGCTGCCGGGAACGGAGCTGTTCCCGGCTTGGGCTTTGTCCGGCTGCCCATAACAGGATTTGCTCCGGATGTGCCCACGGAACTTCGCCATAGCGCCCTGCCGGCAAAGCAACGCTCCCCACGGATCAACTTGTTCCGCACTGCAACATCATGATGCGGAATTGAAGGCAATCGCGTGTTTGCAGCGCACGTGTCCGGCTCTGACAGCGGTGTCATCGCGGTTGCCAAAGGAGCACGCTGTGATAGCATCCGCGCCGAGGGCACCTCGCAAAGAGGGCTCCGGGAAAAAATGGGAGGATCCATCCGATGTTGAAGAAGACACTCGCGGGCGCCGTGGCCGTTGTTGCCCTGCTCACCGCAGGCCAGGCTCTGGCCGACACGAAGGACAAGAAAATCGCGCTGTCCAACAACTACGCCGGCAACTCCTGGCGTCAGGCCATGCTCAAGAGCTGGGACAAGGTGACGAAGAAGGCCGTGGCCGACGGCATCGTGGCCGCCGCCGATCCCTTCACCACCTCCGAGAACCAGGTGACCGAGCAGGCCGCGCAGATCCAGAACCTCATCCTGCAGGGCTACAACGCCATCGTAATCAACGCCGCTTCGCCGGACGCCCTCAACGGCGTGGTGAAGCAGGCCTGTGACGCCGGCATCATCGTCGTCTCCTTCGACGGCATCGTGACCGAGCCCTGCGCCTGGCGCATCGCCGTGGACTTCAAGGCCATGGGTGCCTCGGAAGTGGAATATCTCGCCAAGAAGATGCCCGAAGGCGGCAACCTCCTCGAGATCCGCGGCCTTGCAGGCGTGTTCGTGGATGACGAAATCTCCAAGGGCATCAACGAAACCGTTGCCAAGAATCCGCAGTTCAAGATCGTCGGCTCCGTGCACGGCGACTGGGCCCAGGAAGTGGCCCAGAAGGCCGTGGCCGGCATCCTGCCGTCCCTGCCCGAGATCAAGGCTGTCGTGACCCAGGGTGGTGACGGCTATGGCGCCGCCCAGGCCTTCGCTGCCGCCGGCCGCCCGACGCCCACCATCATCATGGGCAACCGCCAGGACGAACTGCAGTGGTGGAAGGAACAGAAGGACGCCAACGGCTACGAGACCATGTCCGTCTCGATCGCGCCCGGCGTCTCCACCCTCGCCTTCTGGGTGGCGCAGATGATCCTCGACGGCAAGGAAGTGCCGAAGGACCTCACCGTGCCGTTCCTGCGCATCGACCAGGACACGCTTGAAGCCAATCTCGCAACCACCGAGAAGGGCGGCGTCGCCAACGTGGAATACACTGCGGAAGATGCAGCCAAGGTCGTTGCCGGCAAGTAATGCCTTGACGACTGAGACCATAAGACTGGACGGCGTCGAAAAATCTTTCGGCGCCGTCCGTGCCCTGAGGGGCGTCACACTCACCGTGGGCGCGGGCGAGTGCATCGGGCTCGTGGGCCACAACGGCGCGGGCAAGTCGACACTCATGCACATCCTCGTGGGCACGCTCCGCCCCAGTGCCGGCGTGCTGAGCATCGCAGGCCGCGAGGAGACCGAGCGCTGGACGCCGGACACCGCGCGCCTCAACGGCATCCGCTGCGTATTCCAGGAACTCTCACTCTGCCCCAATCTGAGCGTGGCCGAGAACGTGCGCATCATGCACCGCAGCCTTGCCGGATGGGGCTGGAAGTCCCGCGCCGCCGAATTGATCGCCCGCAAGCTGGATGAAATCTTCCCCGGACACGGCATCTCCGCCGGCGACGAAATCGCCGATCTTCCCATCGGCAAGCGCCAGATGGTGGAGATTGCGCGCGCCTTCACCGTGACCGACGAACCCCTGAAGCTGGTGGTTCTTGACGAACCCACCTCATCGCTAGATGCCGTGACCGCCGAACAACTCCTCGCCTTCGTCAAGGCCGAGACGGCGCGCGGCACCTCGGTGATCCTGATCTCGCACCTGCTGCGTGAAATTCTTTCGACCGCCCACCGCATCGTGGTGATGAAGGACGGAAAGACCGTTGCCGAGCGCCCGGCCAGCGGCTTCACCCGCGAGAGCCTCGTCGCCGCCATGGGCTCGGAAGCGCGCGAGAGCGGGCCGCGCTCAGCCCATTCGGCGGAGGGCCGCGCGGTTGTGTTGCGCGCCAAGCCGGATACCGGCGGCAGCAGCGAACTCATCGCCCATCAGGGCGAGGTGATCGGCCTCTCCGGCCTCGCCGGCCACGGCCAGACCCGCATGCTGCTGCAGCTTTTCTCCCGCAGGAACGCGGACGTCTCGGGCGCCATCGCCTTCATCGCCGGTGACCGCCAGTCCGACGGCATCTTCAATCTCTGGTCCATCGGCCGCAACATCACGGTGCGCTCGTTGCCCAAGCTGTGCAAGGCCTGTCTCATCGATCTCGCCGCCGAAAAGACGCTGGAACAGGACTGGCGCGAGCGCATGGCGATCCGCACGCCGGACGTCGACAACAACATCCTCACGCTGTCGGGCGGCAACCAGCAGAAGGCACTGTTCGCGCGCGCGCTGGCCTCCGATGCTACGATCGTGCTGATGGACGACCCCATGCGCGGCGTCGACATCGGCACCAAGCAGGAAGTCTACGGCATGATCCGCGCGCAGGCGGCGGCGGGCCGCACCTTCGTCTGGTACACAACCGAAATCGACGAACTGGCCCACTGCGACCGCGCGTATGTCTTCCGCGATGGCGCAATCTCGGCGGCCCTCGCGGGTGATGCCATCACCGAGGAGAATGTGCTCTCCGCCTCCTTCGCCGAGGCGGCGGCATGATCACCCGGCGGTTGTTGCGGCAGGCCCTGCCCTTCCTCTCCCTGCTCATCGTGCTCCTCGCCACCTTCTATGTGCAGCCGCGGGCCATGAGCTACTTCGGCCTCAACCTGATGCTGCAGTATGCCATCCCGATTGCGCTTGCGACCATCGCCCAGATGTTCGTGATCACGGTCAACGATCTCGATCTCTCCATCGGGCCCTTCGTCGGACTGGTGGGCTGCATCGGCGCAACGCTGCTTTACGAACAGCCGGTGCTCGGCATCCTCGTGCTGCTGTTGCTCATTGCCGTCTATGGCGCGGTGGGCGCCCTGATCCATCTCCGCAACCTGCCCTCGATCGTGGTGACGCTCGGCCTCTCCTTCGTCTGGCTCGGCATTGCCGTGCTCATCCTGCCCTCGCCCGGCGGCAAGGCGCCGGACTGGCTGAAGGCGATCATGGGGCTGCAGCTTCCTGTCGTTCCCTTCCCCATCGTCGCCGCCGTGGTGATAGGCCTCGTGGTGCATGTCGCGCTCATGACCTCGTCCTACGGCGTGATTGCGCGGGGTGCCGGCGGCAATCCCAAGGCGCTCACCCGCGCCGGGTGGAGCATGCTTCGGACCAAGGTGATGATGTACATGATGGCAGGCGTCTTCGGCGTCCTTTCGGGCCTGTCGCTCCTCGGCCTTACGACCTCGGCGGATGCGCATGTAGCTGACCGCTACACGCTCTATTCCATCGCCGGCGTGATCCTCGGCGGCGGCGAGTTCATCGGTGGGCGCGTTTCGCCCATGGGTGCGGTCGTCGGTGCCCTCACCCTGGCACTGGCCGGCGCCTTCCTCATTTTCCTCAAGATCTCGCCGGACTGGCAGATCGGTGCGCAGGGCGCGATCCTCATCATCGTGCTCGCCCTTCGTGCGCTCGTCACCTACGGGGAGAAGACCGCATGAACGCTCTTCTGAAGCGCCTCGGCAACAGCGGCTGGATCTGGTCGTTCGCGGCAGCACTGCTCGTCTGGCTCGCCACCATCGCCTACACCGGCGGACAGGGCGCGGGCGAAATCATCACCGCCGCCCTCTCCTTCGCCACCTTCACCATCATCGTCGGCCTTGGCCAGATGATGGTCATCACCACCGGCCCCGGCAACGTCGATCTCTCCATTCCCGCCACCATCACCCTTTCAGGCGTTGTCGCCATGAAGGTGATGGATACGGATTCCGCCCGCCTCCTCATCGGCGTTGTGGCGGCCCTCGGGGCGGCGCTGCTTGTCGGCGTCTTCAACTACATCCTCATCCGTTTGCTGCGCATTCCGCCCATCATCGCGACGCTGTCGTCGAGCTTCCTCGTTCTCTCCACAGCCATTTCCTATGGCCGCGGCATTCGCATCAAGCCGCCGCCGCCGCTCGCGGAACTCGCCACCATGCGGGTGATGGGCGTTCCGGTGGCGGCGATCCTCGTGCTGCTGCTCTCGCTGGTCATCGCGCTCGTCATCCGCCGCACCCTCTATGGCCGCAGCGTTCTTGCGGTGGGCCAGAACATGCGCGCCGCCTGGCTTGCGGGCCTGGCCGTGGACCGCACGCGCTTCCTCACCTATCTGCTCAGCGCCTTCCTTGCCGGTCTCTGCGGCATCCTGCTCTCGGGATTCTCGGGCGGTGCCGCCCTCAACATGGGTGAGGAATTCCTGCTCGCCTCCATTGCCGTCGTGGTGATCGGCGGAACCTCGGTGGCGGGCGGTCGCGCCAATGTGCCGGGCATCTGGGGAGCGGCGCTCTTCATGTACCTGCTCGTCACCATGCTCAACACCTTCGGCGCCAGCGCCGGCATCCGCCTCATCCTGACGGGTCTCATCATCATCGCGGTGATCGTGGTGGCGGGTGGCGAGCGCGAACAGCGCTGATCTAGCTCTGCCAGAAATAGACCAGCGCCGGAACACCCACCACGATCACCAGCAGTGACAGCGGCAGGCCGAGCCGCATGTAGTCGCCAAAACGATAACCACCCGGCCCCATCACCAGCATGTTGCACTGGTGGCCGATGGGCGTGAGAAAATCACAGCCCGCGCCAATCGCCACCGCCATGAGGAACGCCTCGGGCCTGTAGCCCAATCCTTCTGCAAATCGGGCCGCGATGGGCGCCACCACCAGCACGGTCGCGGCATTGTTGAGGAAGGGTGTGACGGCCATGGCCGTCACCATCACCAGCGCGATGGCGCCATAGGCCGGAAGCCCTACACCCGCCGCCGACAGCCACTTCGCCAGCAGGTCGGTCGTGCGCGTGGCCTGGAGGGATTCACTCACGGGGATCAGCGCTGCCAGCATGATCAGGATGGGCGCATCGACCGAGGTATAGAACTCGCGGAGCGGCAACACCCGGAACAGCGCCATGGCGGCCGCCGCGGCAAAGAAGGCGACCGCGACGGGCACAAGACCAAGCGATGTCGCCAGCATCGCCGCAAGTAGAATGGCGACGGGGACGATGGCGCGCCGGACGCTGCCGAGCAGCATCTTGCGTTCGGCGAGCGGCAGTAGCCCCATGTCACGCACCAGCACGGCAAGCCCAGTCTCACTCCCCTGCAGCATCAGGATATCGCCGGCACGGAAGCGCACGCTGCCAAGCTTCTGGCCGAGCCGCTGGTTCCTGCGGCTGACGGCGAGCAGATTGACACTGTGGGTGTGGAAAAGCCGGATGGTTTCCGCCGTTGCACCGACAAGGCCCGAATGACTTTCGACGATCGCCTCGAGATTGATGACGGCCTCGCTGGTGTCGGAGGGTGCGAGCCCGCGCTGTCCGGTCAGGTCCAGCCCGGCATCGACGACCAGCCTGTCGATCGACTCGGCCGGCCCCTCGATCAGCAGGACGTCGCCCGGTTCCAGCGTCGCATCGGGGAGCGGCCTGATCTGCAGTGATCCGCCGCGCAGGATCGAGAGGATGGTGACCTCTTCACCGGCAAGCTCCAGGAGCTTCGCAATGGTCATGCCCTCTGCCGCCGCATTGGCCGGAACCTTCGCTTCGACAAGATAGTCCTTGATCTCGATGGCCTCCTTTGCCGAGAGATCGACACGGGTGCGCCGCGGCACCAGCCAGGAGAAGCCCACCATGAACACGAGCCCCGCGCCCGTGAGCAGCAGGCCCACCGGCGCATAGTCGAGCATGGCGAAGGGCTGGCCGGTGAGTTCCTCCCGCACCCGCGACACGACAATGTTGGGCGACGTGCCCACGAGCGTGATCAGTCCTCCGAGCAGCGAGGCGAAGGACATGGGCATCAGGAACACCGACGGCGGCACATTGGAGCGCTTGGCGAATTGCAGCGCAATCGGCAGCATGATCGCCAGCGCGCCGATGTTCTTGACGAAGGCGGAGAGGAGCGCCACGGATCCAATAAGAACAGCCAGTTGCGCCCGCATGTTGAGGGACTGCGGGAGATAGCGCCGCGCCGCATGTTCCATGATGCCGGTGCGCGCAATCGCAGCACTCACGATCAGGGCGCTGCCCACGATGATGGTGATGTCATCGCTGAAGCCGGAGAACATGTCCTTGGCCGGCACCACGCCCGCCGCAACGCCGAGCAGCAGTGTTCCCACCGCAACGAGGTCGTATCGGAACCGGCCCCACACGAACATGGCCATCATGCCGGTCACAAGTGAGAGAGCGAGGATCTGCTCAGTGGTCACCGGAAGCCCCGTGGTCGATGCCCATGGGAGGGGGGCCCGTTACTTCGATCCGCGCCGGGCTTTCGCCACCTTCTTCGCAGCCTTCTTTGCGGGCGGCTTGCTTCGCGATCCTGCAGACGCGCGCTTCCGCGACGGGCGGGCGTTGAGCGTCAGCTTCTTGCTGTCGCCGGGCCGGGCCGTCTGCCGCGTGGCAATGGCCCAGGCAAACTTGACGGTGGAGAGGAGTGCATTGTCGCCCTCCCACAGTTCCGCCTGCTGCGGCGAAACCTCGATGGCGATGACATTGCGGTCTTCCGGGCCTTCTGGCCAGAAGGCCTGGGCGCCGGGGCTCCAGAGTTCCCGCACTGTTTCACGGTCGGTACGGAGTTTGGCGCGTCCACGCAGCGTGAGGAAATCGGGCTTCTGGTTGAAGAGCAGCAGAACCGCCGGGTTGCGGCTGATCTGGTTGTCCTTGAACGAGGCCTTGTCGGTGAGCATGAAGAGCTTGCCCTCCTCGGGCCGCGTGATCACACCCATGGGCCGGCCCCAGGGCTGGTTGCCATCCATCGTCACCAGCATGCAGAACCCTGCACCACCTGCGACCGACCAGACGCGGTCCTGATCTTTCCTGTCATTGTTCGCCACGCGAATGCTCCCTGTCCAGATTCCGGCAGCACAGTGCCGATCCGAATGCGAACGCCCACGAAATCCTTTGGTTCCCGCGCGCGCCACTTGAAACGCAAAACGGCCGCCCCGAAGGACGGCCGCTCGCGACATTGCTGATGCCGGATTACTTGCTGGCGAGATAGTCGACCGGAATGGCTTCCGAGATCGTCCACTCGTCGATCACCTTCGGCTTGCCGTTGTTGATCTCGGTGATCAGGTAACGGCCCTTGTTCTGGTGATGCAACTCGCTGGTGAAGGTGCGCGGACCGAACAGCGTCGGCTCATCCTTCATCTTTTCCAGCTCGGCCACCACGGCGTCGGCGTCCGTGGTCTTGGCGCGTTCAACCGCCTTGGCCCACACGTCGATCATCACGTAGCCGGGATAGACGTACTGGCTCGACGGATCCGAGCCGGTCACCTTCTTGTAGGTGGCATTGAACTCGTTCACCTTCGGATTGGGGTCGTCGCCATAGACCGAGCCCTGATCCGGAACATAGAAGTTCGAAAGATCGGGAATGGCCGACAGCCAGTATCCGCCCGACATGCCCGAACCGTTCAGGATGGGCGCCTTGATGCCCGCGGCGCGGATCTGCTTCACGGCAGACACGGCACCCGGCATCATGGTGCACAGCATGATCGCATCGGGTTCCTGCGGCAGGCTCTTGATGCGGGTGATCTGGGCGGCGATCGATGCGTCGTCGTTCTTGAAGGTGTCTTCACCCACAAGCTTCGCATCCTTCAGGCGGGGCAGCATCCAGTCGAAACCGTCGCAGATGCCCTTGTTGTATTCCGTCCAGGTGTCGAGCAGACGGTAGAAGTTGCGGGCGTTCTTCTTGGTGTAGGCCCATTCGGCCATGGTCGCGCCCTGCACGGCCGCGAGAACCGAGGCCGAGAAGGAGTGCGGACCCACGCCCTGGATACCGGCTTTCACCGATTCAGCGCAGAGGAAGAACGAGACCTTGCCGGCGCCTTCCGCCGCAAGGGCAGCAGGCGCACCGAAGTCGTAGTCGCAGGACACGACCACCAGGTCAGCGCCCTTGTCGAGCACTTCGAGGCCGGCCTTGGCGCCTTCGGCGCGGTCGGTCTTGGTGTCGGCAGCGACGATCTCGATCTGCTTGCCGAGCAGGCCGCCGGCCTTGTTGATCTCGTCGATGCGGATGCGCGCCGCATCTTCAGCAGGCTTGTCGTAAGCCTGCATGAAGCCCGACTGCGCCGTTGCAAAGCCGACGATGATCTTGTCGTCATCGGCCCGCGCCGGCAGCGCCAGCGCAAGGGCGGACAGGGCGATGCCCAGTCCGGTCTTCATCCACGTTTTCATGACTTCCTCCATGGGTTCTGTGGTTATAGTTCCGATCATCCCGTGGGCGCGCGCGAGCGCCCTGCGGGAAGCTGCTTGAAGGGCCAGTGCGGCCACAACAATTCCTTGTTTCGCGTGAGGCCCGAGGGCCTGAACATGAGAATGACGATCATCACCACGCCGATGGCGATTTCCTGCACACCCAGCGGCAGGGCGAAGGACGTTCCGCCGATGTCGACGCCCTTCTCGAACCAGCGCAGGAGCTGGATGATCGCCGAGAGAATGACCACGCCCAGCACCGCACCCGAGAGACTGTTCATGCCGCCCACCACCAGCATGGACAGGCAGACGAAGGTGAGGCCGAGGTAGAACGTATCCGGCGTCACCACGCCCACCGAGTGGGCATAGAGCGCACCGCCAAGACCCATCATGGCGCCCGAGATGACGAAGGCGATCAGGCGCTCGCGGGTGATGTCGACGCCCGAGGCAGCCGCAGCGATGGCCTCGTCACGGGCCGAACGCAGCGCGAGGCCGGAGCGGCTGATGGCATAGAAGTAGGCCACGATCACGGTGAGAACGGCGCAGGCGAAATAGGGCCAGACCGTGCGCACGATCGGAATGCCGACAACCGAGCTTTGCGCGCCGGTGACACTGTCCCAGTTGGAATAGACCTGGATGATGACGGCAAGCACGGCGAAGGTGGCGATCGAAGCCGCGATGCCGGAAAGCCGCATCAGCACCTTGCCGATGAGGTAGGCGCAGGCGCCAGCAAACAGCGTGGCGGCGAGAAGCCCCCAGCCATAGTGCAGCTTTGCATTGAGCACGATGTCGGGCAGGCCCTTCAGCTTCGATTTCTTGAGGGCGGGCAGGATGGTGAGCCACGCCGTCATGTAGGCACCGAGGCAGGTGAAGCCGATGTGGCCGAAGCTGATGACGCCGGAATTGCCGATGAAGACATAGAGTCCGACGACGAGCACGACGCGGATGAAGATTTCGATCACCGTCTGGTTGAAGGGGCCGGTGTTCACGACAGCAGCGAGGAGCGCGATGACAGCCAGGATCGCGATCAGGATCACCGGTGTCGAGAGCGTGCGCTGGAGAATGGTCTGGCTTCTCTGCATGGCTCAGACCCTCTGCTTCGCCGACTTGGAGGTGAAGAGGCCATTGGGCCGCCAGATCAGCATCACAATCACGGCGCCATAAACGAAGGCATCGCGGAAGGGGCGTGCGTCAGGGGGCAGATAAGCCTGCATGAGGGAGGAAAGTCCACCGATCAGGAAGCCGGCAAAAACGGCACCGGGCAGGCTGCCCAGGCCGCCCACCACCGTGGCGACGAAGGCGACCAGCATGAGGTTGGCACCCATCTGGATGTCGGCGGTGCCCGACTGCGTCGCGAGGATCAGGCCCACTGCCGCCGCAAGCATGCCCGACAGGGCAAAAGCCAGCATGATCACGGTGTTGGCGCGGATTCCCAACATGCGCGCCATGGTGAAGTTCTCGGCCGCCGCGCGCATCTCGAGGCCATAGCGGGTGTATTTGAGGAAGAGCACGAGGCAGAGGAGAATGACCAGCGTGACCACGATGGTGATCACCTGCAGCAGCGGAATGCGCGCCCCGAAGATTTCGAGCGGCAGGCTCACCGCCGACCACAGGTCGATGGACTTGGGCCGGCTCGAATAGAGCATCAGCAGGAAATACTTGATGACGAAGCCCAGCGCGAAGGAGGCGATCATCATCGTCGCGGGATTGGCATTGCGAAAACGGCGGAAGACGAGGATTTCCGACAGCACCGAAACACCAGCTCCCAGCAGCAGGATGATCGGGATCAGGATCCAGGCCGGCAGGTTGCCGAGGAAGACGATGGCCGCCGCATCGATCGATGGCCACAGCATGGCGAAGACGCAGAAGGCGATGTAGTCGCCATGGGCGAAGTTGACGAGCCGCATCACGCCGAAGATGAGGGCGATGCCGAGCGCCCCCAGGGCATAGAGGCTGCCGAGGCTCAACGCATCGAAGAAGACCTGCAGGAGTGCCGTCATCTCAATGCTCCTCGATTCCGAAATAGGCATTGCGGAGCGCATCGCTCTTGGCCAGTTCGCGGGCGTCGCCCTCGAGTGCCACTTCACCGGAACGCAGCAGGATCATGCGCCCGCCCGTCATCATGGCGCGGGTGGCGCTCTGCTCGACGATGAGAAGGGTGAGGCCGCGGGTGTCGCGGAGCTTGAGCAGCGCCACGTAAACGTCATCGATCACCTTGGGGGCAAGGCCGAGCGAGGGCTCGTCGATGGCGATGAGGCGGGGTGCCGCCATGAGGGCACGGCCGATCACCAGCATCTGTTGCTGTCCACCGGAGAGAAGCCCCGCGGGCTTGTCCTTGCGGTCGCGGAGAATGGGGAAGATCGTGTAGATCTGCTCGAGGTCGCGTTCGGCGGCATCCTTGTCGGCCCGCATGCCGACGCCGAGCCGGAGATTTTCCTCGATGGTGAGCGCACCGAAGACATGGCGGCCCTCGGGCACCATGGAGAAGCCCTTGCGGGCGATCACTTCCGGCGCCTTGCCGCCGATGGCATGGCCATCCAGCATGATTTCGCCCTGGCGCGGCGTCACCACGCCGGCAATCGCCTTGAGGAGCGTCGACTTGCCCGCGCCATTGGGGCCCGTGATGAACAGCGTCTCGCCTTCCGATATGGCGAAAGAGGCATCCCGCAGAGCTTTGAGCCGGCCGTAGTTGACGCTGACATGGTCGACGCTGAGCAGGCTCACAGGATATCCCCCTCTGCATCGGCTTGTGTTCCCATATAGGCATGGCGAACGCGCTCGCTGGCCTTGATGGCGGCAGGCGGCCCGTCCTCGATCACTTCGCCGGAATCGAGCACGTGGATATGGCTGCAGATCGAGAGCACGAGTCCGATGTTGTGCTCGATCAGCAGCACGCCGCAGCCCACCTCCGAGGCGATGCGGCGGATGAGCTTCACGAGATCGGCCGCTTCCTCGGCGGACATGCCGGCGGCGGGCTCATCCAGCAGGATGTATTTCGGCTCCAGCATCAGGGCACGCCCGATGGCGACACGGCGCTCGTCCGTATAGGGCAGGCCCCCGGCGGTGCGCTCGGCCAGCGACGAGATGCCGATCCAGTCCAGCATCGCCTCGGCCTTCTCCGCCGCCTCGCGCCGCGACAGGCCGAGACCGACACCCGTCACCTCCAGATTGTCGAGCACGGAGAGCTCGGCGAAGAGGCGCCCGGACTGGAAGGTGCGGGCAATGCCACGGCGTCGCATGAGATGGGGCTTGAGGTGGCCCACGTCTTCATCATCGAGCAGAACCTGCCCCGTGTCCGGCTGCTGAAAGCCCGTCAACACGTTGACAAAGGTTGTCTTGCCCGCGCCGTTCGGGCCGATGAGCCCGATCACCTCTCCGCGCGGCACGGACAGGGTGACGTTCGACAGCGCCTTCAAGCCATCGAACGAGACCGAAACCTGCTTTGCGGAGAGTGCGTTTGCCATGAACCTCCTGCTATCGCTTCTTGCGCGTGATGACGTAGGAGCCGCTGGCGTCGAGCTTCGCGGTCCAGCCCGGTTCGATGACGATGGTGGTCGTCACCTCCTCGATGATGGCGGGACCGGCAACACTCGCACCTGCCCCCAGGCGCGCGCCGTCGTAGATCGCCGTACGCGAGGCCTTGCCCGAAGCATCGAAGATCGCCTTGCGGTAGCCCTTGACGGCCTTCGCCGCGGTGCCGCCCGCCTTCAGCTTCGGCGCCTTGGGCTTGTCGATCCGGCCATAGAGGGTGGATTCGATGTTCACCACTTCAACCGCGTTGTGGCGCTCGGCGTAGGTGTAGAGCTCCTCATGGCGGCGGTGGAAGGCATCCTTCACCTTGTCGATGGTCTTGGCGTTGATCGGGAAGGTGCCGATGTCGACGGTGCATTCGTGGACCTGGCCCACGTAGCGCATGTCGAGGCTGCGCTTGATCTCGATCTGGCCCTTCTTGAATCCATCCTTCTCGAGATGCGCCACGCCCTGCTTTTCGATCGAGGTGTAAAGCTCGTCGATGCGGGAATAGGCCTTGTCATTATCGAGGCGGAGCGGTGCGGTGGCCATGTAGTTGTACTTCACGTCCGAGATGATCTGGCCGAAGGCGCAAAGACCGGAGGCAAGCTTGGGCAGGATGATGGTGTCGATCCCCATCTCGCGGGCGAGCGCGCAGATGTGCGCGGCGGTAGCACCGCCTGCCCCCACCAGCACGAAGTCGCGCGGATCATAGCCACGCTCCACCGAGACGCGGCGGATGCCGTTCACCATGTTGTTGTTGACGATGGTGTACATGCCATAGGCCGCGCGCTCGACCGAGATGCCGAGCGGATCGGCAACCTTCTTTACCGCGTCGCGGGCCTTGCCGAGATCGAGCGGCAGCTTGCCGCCGAGCAGGCCATCGGGATTGAGATAGCCGAGCACGAGGTTGGCATCCGACGTGGTGGGCTCCGTGCCGCCCTGCCCATAGCAGGCGGGGCCCGGCTCCGAACCTGCCGACTGCGGTCCCACCTGGATGATGCCGAGCGAGTCGATCCAACCGATGGAGCCACCGCCTGCCCCCAGTGTCTCGACCTGAATCATAGGCACGCCAATGCGATAGCGCAGGAAGTCGATGTTCTTGTTGAGGTTGGTCTGGCCGTCTTTGGTGAGCGTGATGTCGAAGGACGTGCCGCCCATGTCGACGGTGATCACGTTCTTCTTCTTGAACGGCGCCGAGACATAGAGACCCGCCTGCGGGGCGGACGCCGGGCCCGAATTGATGGCATAGACCGAGCGGTCGGTCATTGCCTGGCCGATGGCGAGGCCACCATTGGACTGGAAGTAACGCACGGGCTGCTTGGCGCCGAGCGAGCGGAAGTAGGCGTCGACCGCCGTCACATAACGCCGCATGACCGGCGCCAGATAGGCGTTCACCACTGCCGTCGAGGTGCGGGTGTATTCGCGCACCTGCGGATAGAGTTCCGAGCCCACCGTGAGAATGACGTTGGGCAGCATCTCGCGGACAATCTCCGCGGCGCGGCGCTCATGCGCCGTATTGAGCACCGACCAGACGAACGAGATGGCAACGGTCTCCACCCCTTCCTTCCGGAACAGCTCGCAGGCGGCGCGCACGTCCTGCTCCTCCATGACGGTGCGCACCGAACCGTCCGAAAGCACGCGCTCGCGCACGCCCTTCCGCAGGTAGCGCGGCACCAGCATGGTGGCCGCCGGATATTCCGGATCGTAGCGGTAGCCGTCTTCCTTGTGGCCGTTCCTGATCTCGATCGAATCCTCGTGGCCCGCCGTGCAGATGAGACCGGTCTTGCCGCCGCGATGGGTGATGAGAGCGTTGAGGCCCACGGTCGTGCCGTTGATGCAGAGGTCACACTCGGCCACGATCTCGGAGGCAGGCAGGCCGAGATCATCGGCGATGAGCTTGAGGCCGTTCTCGATGGCCTTGGTGGGATCAGACGGCGTGGAGAGCGCCTTGAAGAGCTTCACGTCGCCCGTCTTCTTGTTGGCGATCACGAAATCGGTGAAGGTGCCGCCGGCGTCGATGCCAAGACGAAACTGGTTCATGGTTCCGCCCTCCCTCAAGCCGCCGCACGCAGCGCCTTGGTGGCGCTCATGTCGACATCAAGTGTTTCGGGGTCGGTGATCACCACGCCATAGTCTTCGCGCGCGCCCCTGAGCGAGACGAGACCGTTCTTCACATCCCACAGCACCTTCTCGATGGGCCGCTCATAGGGATTGCCGTATCCCCCTCCTCCGGGGTTCATGTTGGTGACGGTTTCGCCGGGCTTGATCGTCTCCATGATGTTGGTGCGGACGACGTTGGTCTTGCCGCCCTTCTTCAGTTCGACGCGGCCGACCTTGGAGTCGATGTCGTGTGACTTGGCGCCCGCAGCGCCCATGGCGGGAATGCGGCGCCCTTCTCCGAAGCCGATGCAGAGCATATCCTTGTCGAGAGGCTCCACCTCCCAGGCCGTGCCGGAGCCGCCGCGGAACTTGCCGGCACCGCCCGAGTCCGTCATCAGGGCGTAGCGGTGAATGATGATCGGATAGGAGTATTCAAGCAGTTCCACGTCACCCGAGGTGAGTGCGCCGAAGCAGCATTCCGGGCCGACCGCATGCCAGCCGTCCTGCTGCGGCGTGGCACCGCCACCCGAGATGATGGTGGCGAGCACCATGGTCACGAACTCCTCGTTCGTGCGCGAGTCCCAGCCCGCCACGTTGAGGCCGTTGGCATGCCCCCACGAGGCGGCCACCTTCGATGGCATGGCCTTCTCGAATGCGAGACGCACGGCATCCGTCAATGTCTCCATCGGCGTCGTCGTGCAGTTCATATGGGGTGCGGGCTCCTGCGCGTTGCAGATCGTGCCCTTCGGCCCGAAGTCCACGCTCACGCAGCGGTAAAGGCCCTCGTTGTAGGGCGGCGGCAGGGCCGCGAACATCATCAGCCCGAGATAGACGCCCGAATGCGAGTTTCCCTCGTAGGAATTGATGAAGTAGGGAATCTGCGGCGGCGACGAGATGGCGATGTGGCAGGTGTCCTTCTTGATCGTCACCGTGGCCTTGATCTCGAAGTCGCCGAAGCCATGGCCTGCGTCTTCCAGGAGGGCGACACCCTCGTAGGTACCGTCGGGCACCGTCGCGATCAGGGTGCGCATGTGCTTGTCGGCCATGTCGAGCAGTTCGCCGATGCAGGCATCGACGGTCGCGGAACCGTATTTCTCGATCATGGCAAGGAGATTGCGCTCACCCACCTGGCAGGCGCCGATCAGGGCGTTGAAGTCACCTTCCTGGTCGCGCCGCGCCCGCATGTTGGTGAGGATCATGTTGATCACGTCATTGCGGGGCTTGCCGCGGTCCCAGATCTTCACCGGCGGAATGCGCAGGCACTCCGCGTAGATTTCCTTGGCATTGGGATTGTAGCCCGCGGGCACCGGGCCGCCGATGTCGGTGAGGTGGCCCTTGCACACCGTCCAGTAGACCAGCTTCCCCTTGTGGAAGACCGGCTTGTACATGCAGGTGTCGATGGCGTGGCTGCCGCCGAAGACCGGATCGTTGTGGAGGATGAGGTCGCCTTCGTGAATGTCGTCGCCGAAGAACTTCGCCACCGCCTTCATGGCGGGAATGAGCGAGCCCAGGTGGATCGGAATGTCCTGCCCCTGCAGGATCATCTCCGGCTTGGCATTGAAGAGCGCGGTCGAATAGTCGTGCGCGAGGTTGAACACCGAGGAGCGCGCCGTCTTTTCCAGCGACAGCGTCATCTCGCGCTGGGTGGTTTCCAGAACGCCGCGGACCACGGAAAGAGTGATCGGATCGACCTTTGTTTTCGCTTTGGATTTTGCCTTCATGATGTCCTCGCTTGCTGCTGGCATGACGGGACATGGACGGGCGAACGGCCACGCCGTGGCCGCTTGACCTCCCCCAGTCCGGCAACTTGCGTGCCAGTTAAGGAGAGGAGGCTACGGGCGGCGGGACGGCCGGGTCTTTGCTGGCGGTGAACAGGCATTTGACGCGGGGTGCACTGGAAGATGCAGCGGGCGGGCTTGCCGTTGCGCAGGGGTTGCAGACACACTATCGTTTCCGGAACGCGGGAGAGCCTGCCATGAAGACGCTGATCACGACGGCGGAGACACAGCCCAGGGAGAGGAGCCGGCATTGGCACGAAGCCATCGCCGCCACCTATTTCCCGCTCGACCTCACCTTCCGCGAGCCCGACCGCTTCTCCGGCGAAGTGACGATCTGGGACCTCGGCAACAACGTCTCGCTCTCGCGCCTCACCTCGGAAGCGCTGCGCTACCAGCGCCTGCCCCAGCATTTCCGCGCCGAACGCGACGAACATTTCCTCGTCACCGTTCCGGCGCAGTCCGAAATCTTCTTCTCCCAGTGCGGCAAGGATGTGCGCTGCAATCCCGGCGGCTTCATTCTCGAGCGCAGCCACGAGCCCTACGAGTTCAGCCATGGCGAGGCCGCCGACCTCTGGGTGCTGAAGGTGGAGGCCAAGGCACTGGGCGGCCGCATCCGCCAGCCCGACCGCTTCTGCTCGCTGCAGTTCAATGCGGCGGAAGGCGCGGGCGGCCTTTTCGCCGACATGCTGCACCTCATCCCGCCGCGCTTCGATGCCATGTCGGCCGAGACGCGGAACACCGTGGGCCTGCAACTCGTCGATCTTCTGGTGCTGGCCCTGCGTGCTGACGAACGCACGCTCACCAGCGGCACATCGAGCGTGCGTGTCGCGCATCTCACCCGCATCGAAAGCTTCGTCCGCCGCAATCTCGGCAATACCGAGCTCTCGCCCGAAGCCATCGCGCGCGGCTGCGGCATGTCCACCCGCTATCTCCACGAACTGTTCCGCGACACCAACCAGACCGTCGGAAGCTGGGTGCGCGACCAACGCCTCGAGGCCTGCCGCGAAGCATTGTCCGACCCCGCCAACACCATGACGGTGGCAGAGATTGCCTACCGCTGGGGGTTCAGCGATCAGGCGCAGTTCTCGCGGAACTTCAAGGCCCATTTCGGACTCTCGCCTAAGGATTACAGGGCCCAGACGCGGGGCAAGCCCGCGCCCGGGGAATTGATCTAGTCGCGGCGCGCGGCCGTCCAGCCCGCCGCCAGAAGCGCAGTCGCCAGCGCTGCCTTCAGCGCCTCCGCCGGAATGAAGGGCAGAAGACCCCCGGCAATGGATTTCTCCAGACCGATGAAGCCCGTGAGCCAGAGGATGCCCGGTGCGAAGATGAGGATTTCACCCAGCAGCATGAGCGCGATCACCTGCACCGGCGTGCGGCCGAAGCCCTTGTCGGTGATGACACCCATCACCACTGCGGCCAGCAGGAAGCCGAGGAGATAGCCGCCCGTCGGCCCCGCCATGTAGGCAAGCCCTGCGCCCGTGGCGAAGACGGGCAGACCGACAGCACCTGCCGCAAGGAACGACAGCAGTGTCGTGCCGGCAAGACGCGCGCCGTAGCTGGCGCCGATCAGCAGTACCACCGCCGTCTGCAGCGTCATGGGCACCGGCCAGAACGGCACCTGGATCTTCGATGAGAGCGCAAGCGCCAGCACGCCGATGGCGACGAGAGCCGCCTTCGCGGCGAGGCTGTCCCGGGCGGGTTGCCAGAGGGAAGAAGCAAGTGTGGAAGAAGCCATGTCCATGTCCTCAGAGACTGTTGCGGATCTTGTCGATGAGTTTCGCCCGGTCCTTGCGGGCCTTCAGCGCCTGCGCCACCGTCACTTCCACGAAGCGCGCCTGGCTGTGCGGCTGAAGCTGCCCGATCAGGTCCATGTCGGCGGAGATCACGGTTCCCACCATGAAGTAGCCGCCGCCCGAGACGGCATCGCGGTGAAGCACGATGGGCTCGGTTCCACCCGGCACCTGGATGGAGCCATAGGGGTAGCAGGCATCGACGATGTTGGAGGGATCGGAGCCTGCGCCGAAGGGCTGCTCGCGCGGCACGAACTCCAGCGCCTTGCCGCCACGGAAGCGGTAGCCGATGCGGTCTGCTTCGGGCGCCACCTTCCAGGTGTCCTCGAAGAAGTGCTTGCCCGCCTCTGCCGTGATGCGGTGCCAGTAGAGGCCCGGCACCATGCGCAGTTCGGCAGGCGCGCCAGGCCCGCGCCGCAGCTTTTCGGGAATGGTGCGGCCTTCCTTGGCGCCCCTGCCCTTGCCGGTGGGCAGCTTGTCGCCTGCTTCCAGCTTGCGACCCTTGAAGCCGCCAAGCGCGCCCAGCGTGTAGGTCGAGCGTGAGCCCAGCACCACCGGCACATCGATACCGCCGGAGATGGCGATATAGGCGCGCGCGCCCTTCTTCAGGAAATCGAAGCTCAGCGTCTGGCCCTTCTTCACCTTGAAGGAGGTCCACAAGGGCTTCGCTTCGCCGTCCACCTTGGGCGGCAACTCGGCACCCGTGACGGCAACCGTTGCGTCCTCAGTGAACTTCAATTCAGGGCCCATGAACACGGCTTCGAGGACAGCGGCATCTTCCTTGTTGCCCACGAGCAGGTTGGCGCAGCGCAGCGCAAGGCGGTCCATGCCACCCGAGAGCGGAATGCCGATGTGATAGTAGCCAGGACGGCCCAGATCCTGCACCGTGGTCGACAGACCGGGCTTGACGACATTAACGGCCATTGAGCGCCCCCATCAGCTTGGCATTGTAGCCATCCATGTCCTTCTTGAATTCATCGAGCGAGAAGGACACGTCCCGCATCTTCGGCATGAACTTGCCCTTGTCGACGGCAGAGACCGTCTCGTCGTACTCAGCGCGGTCAATCGGCTTCCACTTCACGATGTCTCCCGGCTTGAACAGGCACATGAAGTCGCGGAGGTACTTGATCTTCTGGTTGGGGTCGTAGATCGGCATCGGCGTGATGCCGAACATCTGGTAGCCGCCGGCGCCGCGCACCGAATAGATGCAGCCGAAGCAGCCGCCGTGGCCCACCGTCAGCTTGGGCGTGTCGGTGCGCGGGCGGAGATACTTGGGCGACTGGATCTGCCGCTGCTTGTCCACCATCTGGTAGAGGAACGGCAGGCCCGCGACGAAGCCCACCATGGAGACGAACCACGGCGCGCCGGAGTGGGCCTTGATGAAGCCGTCGACGCCATCGAGATTATTGATCCGCGCCGTGTATTCGATATCGGTCGACTTCGGGTCCTGGTGGCGCTCGCGGAAGCGCATCAGCGTCTCGTGGGTCCAGGGATCGTTGTAGAGCACCGGGATCTCGATGATGCGGGTCTTGAGCGTGTGCTTGCCCTTCGAAGCATCCTTCTCGATCGCCTTCAGTTCCTTCAGCATGTCATTGGGCTTGATGACATCCGGATTGAACTTGATCTGGAACGAGGCGTTCGCCGGGCAGATTTCCGTGACACCCTTGATCTTCGCCTTCTTCACCGCATTGGTGACGGAGAGCGACTTGAAGAAGGCTTCGAGGGACATTGCTTCGTCGCATTCAACGAAGATGTGCTCGTCACCGCCAAATGAGTACCTGCTTTTCATGTCCGGCCCGCCTCCTTCATTGGGTCAACCGATGGGCATTCTGTTCCAGCCACGGCTCCAGCCAGCGTGTGTGCACATCGCTTGCAATCACCTGCGGATCGGTGGCGAGAATCTGGTGAAGTGGTTTCGTTGTCGCGAGGCCCTTGACCTCGAGCTCCTCGAGCGCGCGGGCCATGCGCGCAATCGCGCCCTCGCGGGTGTCGTCCCAGACAATGAGCTTGCCCAGGAGCGAGTCATAGAACGGCGGCACCGTGTAGCCCGCATACAGCATGGTATCGAAGCGCGTGCCGGGACCGCCCGGCACCTTCAGGCTTTCGACCGTGCCGGGTGCCGGCATGAAGTTCTTCGCCGGGTCTTCCGCATTGATTCGGACCTCGATGGCGTGGCCACGCCGGGTCACATCAGCCTGGCTGAAGCGCAAGGGCTCGCCGGCGCAGACGCGGATCATCTCGCGGACGAGATCGATGCCGGTGATCATCTCCGTCACCGGATGCTCCACCTGGATGCGGGTGTTCATTTCGATGAAGTAGAAGGACTGCGAGGCATCGTCGTAGAGATATTCGAGCGTGCCCGCGCCGCGGTACTTCGTGTTGGCAGCAAGCGCCACCGCAGAGGTGCACAGCGCCTGCCTCACGCTTTCGGGCAGCACGGCCGACGGCGCCTCTTCCCAGACCTTCTGGCGGCGGCGCTGCAGCGAGCATTCCCGCTCGAAGCAGTGGATAGCGCGTTCGCCATCGGCGAGAATCTGCACTTCGATGTGGCGGGCCTTCTCGATCACCTTTTCGAGATAGAGCCCACCATCACCGAATGCTGCCTTTGCTTCGGCACTCGCCTGCGGCATCAATGTCTCGAATTCTTCCATCGAATGCGCAATGCGGATGCCTCTGCCGCCGCCCCCGGCCGCAGCCTTGATCATCACCGGAAAGCCGATGGACTGGGCCACGCAGCGCGCTTCGTCCGGGTCGTCGATGCGCCCTTGCGATCCCGGCACACAGGGAACACCCGCCTTCATGGCGGCAACACGGGCCGCCACCTTGTCACCCATGGTGCGGATGGCATCGCCCGAAGGACCGATGAAGGCCAGACCCGCCGCCGCGACGGCATCGGCAAAGGTGGCGTTCTCGGCGAGGAAACCATAGCCGGGGTGGACGGCGTCGGCGCCTGTCGCCCTGGCGGCATTCAGGATGGCTTCGATATTGAGGTAGGACTTCGCCGCATGGGGCGGGCCGATGTTCACGGCTTCGTCGGCCATGCGCACGGCGAGCGAATCCGCATCCGCCACGCTGTGCACCTGCACTGTCTTCAGCCCAAGCTCCCGCGCAGCCCGGATGATGCGGACCGCGATTTCGCCCCGGTTGGCGACGAGGAGCTTCTTGATTTTCATTGCGTTCAACCAACCTCCGCCAGGGGCTGGCCCGCCATCACGGGCTCCTCGTTGTCGGCGATGAACTTGACGATTTTGCCCGCCACCTCCGCCTTCACCTCGGTGAAGGACTTCATCACCTCGATGAGGCCGATCACGTCGCCCACCGCCACCGTGTCACCCTCGTTCTTGTAGGCCGGCTTGTCCGGCGCGGGGCGGCGGTAGAAGGTGCCCGGAAGGGGAGAAAGGAGTTGCTTGCTCATGGGTGGCTCCAGATGATCAGGATTTGCGGAAGGGCTTGATGGCTTCGCGCACTGCGAAGGCGATATCGACGGCGTTGGGCGTATCGGAATGCACACAGATGGTGGCAGCACCCACGGTGGCATCCTTGCCGCCCACGGTCTTCACCTTGCTTTCCTTGATGGCGCGAACGCACTTCGCCGCCGCCTCGGCCGGGTCCTTGGCGTCGTGCTCGCGGGTGATGATGAGACCACCCTCGTCGTTGTAGTCGAGGTCGGCATAGAATTCCGGAACGAAGGTGTGGCCGCGCGCCGTGTAGACCTTCTGGTGGTTGGTGTTGACCATGCCGAAGAGCGGCACCTTGAAGATGTCGGCCACGTCGCAAACCGCGTGCGCCACGTCTTCCATCCGCGCCGCCATGCCATAGAGCGAGCCATGCGGCTTGATGTGGCTGAGGCTCATGCCCTCGGCATCAAGGAAACCCTTGAGCGCACCCACCTGGTAAATCAGGCAATTGGCGAGTTCTTCCCGGCCGATCTTCATCTCGCGGCGTCCGAAGCCCTGCAGGTCCGGCAGCGAGGGATGCGCGCCAACTTTCACGCCATGTTGCTTGGCCAGCCGCACCGTTTTCCGCATGTGATTGAAATCAGAGGCATGGAAGCCGCAGGCAACATTGGCTTCGTCGATCAGGGGCATCAGGCCCTCGTCGTCGCCCATCTTGTACAAGCCGAAGGCTTCGCCCATGTCGCAGTTGATCGCTGCCATGCGTTTCTTCCCTGTTTGTACGGCTGACTTGACGCCCGCCCGTGTCATTTTTTTTCAGATTGTGACGGGGGCCGGATATTGTAAAATACGAAAAATTGCTAACGAGTATCGGAAAAACAGATAATGCCGCTTTCGCTGAAACAGATCCGCTATTTCATCGCCACGGCGGATGCAGGCCAGGTGAGCCAGGCGGCGATCGAGGTCAACGTCTCGCAATCGGCGATCACCGCTGCGGTGAAGCAGCTGGAGGAAGATCTCGGCGTCACCTTGTTCCGGCGGCACAATTCGGGCGTGTCATTGACCGCCGAGGGTACGCGCTTCCTGCAGCATGCCCGCAACATCATGGCGGCGGTGAACAGCGCCGAGAACGCCCCGCTCACCGAGGAAAAAGCCATCACCGGCACGGTGAAGGTGGGTGTTTCCTACACCGTCGCCGGCTACTTCCTGCCGCGCCACTACGCCCGCTTCAAGCGCAGCTTCCCGCGCGTCAAGGTCGACATCTACGAACTGCCGCGCAATGCCATCGAGGGCGGCCTGAAGGACGGCTCGCTCGACCTCGCCGTGATGCTGGTCTCCAACATGGCCGACCGCAACCACCTCGCCTACGAGACGCTGTTCCGCTCCCGCCGCCGCCTCTGGCTTCCGGTGGAGCATCCGCTCCTGCAAGCGGAAGTGATCACCCTCGAGGACGTGATGCCGCTCCCTTACATCATGCTGACCGTCGACGAGGCCAGCAAGACGGCCCAGCGCTATTGGCAGCCCACGGGGCTGAAGCCCAACATCGTCTTCAATACCTCGTCGGTGGAGGCGGTGCGCAGCATGGTGGCGGACGGGATCGGCGTCACCATTCTCTCGGACATGGTCTATCGCGCCTGGTCACTGGAAGGGCAGCGCATCGAACTCCGGAATATCGCCGCCGACATTCCGACGATGGACGTGGGCCTCGCCTGGAACCGCAAGCGCGTCCAGTCCGACGCCACCAAGACCCTGCATGAATTCTTCAGCCTGTCGTTCGGCGGCGCTTCCGGATAAACCTCACTTCATCTCCACTTCGATGAAGGCGCATTCGAAGTCGTTGCCGTTGATGACGTCGTGCTCCACGCCCACATTGCGGAAATAGGGAACACCGTTCTTGAGCGGCGCCACGGTGCGCTTGCCGCCCCCGAGATCGATCTCGAGCTGTCCGTCAAACATTGGTACCACCACATAGTCATAGGCATGGCGGTGCCAGCCGGTGTTGTCGCCCTTCTTCCTGAAGCGCCATTCGGTGACACGCACGCGCTCGTTGTCGATGAAGACGGTGGGAATGGCATTTCCGGCCTTGGCGCTGTCACACATGATCATTCTCCTCGCGCCAAACGAAGCCCAGCGCCCAAACTCTGTCAATGATCCAGCCTCCGGACCAGTTGTGTGACCAGGTCACAGACAGGGCCGCCCGCCGTGGCTTAAGGAAGCATCATCACAAAGAAGGAGGGTCATCATGAAGACCAATGAAGGATCAATCGACCGTGCCCTGCGCATCATCGTGGGAATTGGCGTTCTCTCGCTCGCGTTTATCGGGCCGCAAACGCCCTGGGGCTATATCGGCATCGTGCCGATCCTCACAGGCCTGATCGGCTGGTGCCCGGCCTACACGCTGCTCGGCATCAACACCTGCGCGGTCAAGAAGGCCTGAACGCTCATCCCGCCACGGCCGGAACCGGCACGGCGTCCATGAGGGCGCGGGTGTAGTCGTTTGACGGGTTCTCGAAGAGCTTTCGCCTGCTTCCCATTTCCACGATTCGGCCCGCCTTCATGACGGCGACGTGGTGGGACATGTATTCCACCACGGCCATGTCGTGGGAGATGAAGAGATAGGACAGGCCGAGCTGTTCCTGCAGTTCGAGCAGCAGGTCCAGAACCCGCGCCCGCACCGAAACGTCGAGCGCCGCCACGCTTTCATCGGCCACGATCAGCTTCGGATTGAGCGCCAGCGCCCGCGCGATGCAGATGCGCTGCCGCTGACCTCCGGAAAATTCGTGCGGGTAGCGGGCCGCCGCATCAGCCGGAAGGCCCACGCGCTGCAACAGATCAGCGACGCGCGACGTCCGCTCTCCCTCGGTACCCAAGCCATGGATCAGCAGAGGCTCGGCAATGGCCTCTCCCACCGCCATGCGGGGATCAAGCGAGGCATAAGGGTCCTGGAAGATCATCTGGGCGGAGCGGCGCACCGGCCGCATCTCGGTTGCGGAGAGCCCGGCGATCTCCTGCCCGCCGATCTTCACGCTGCCGGAGAAGGGCACGAGACCGAGCACGGCCTTGCCCGTCGTCGACTTGCCGGAGCCGCTTTCGCCCACGAGCCCCAGCGTTTCACCGGGGCGGATCGAAAAGCTCACGCCCTGCACGGTGGCCGCAACCTCGCGCCGCCGGAACCAGGATTGCGATGCCCCATAGGTGACGCTCAGGTCCTTCACCTCCAGCACAAGCGCGGCGGAGGCCGCGACGGGCGAGGACGCAGATGAGACCTTCGGCGGGCCATCGGTGCCGCTCCGTGACCCCAGCGCCAGAACCGAGGCCAGAAGACTTTTGGTATAGGCCTCCTTCGGCGCGTTGAAGATGCGCGCCACCCGATCTTCCTCCACGCAGCGGCCCTGCTGCATGATGAGCACCCGGTCGGCCATCTCAGCGACGACGCCCATGTCGTGGGTGATGAGGATGATGGAGGTGCCGAATTCCTGCTTCAGCTCCTTCATCAGCTTGAGGATCTGCGCCTGCACCGTGACATCGAGCGCTGTCGTCGGCTCGTCTGCGATCATCACCTTGGGACGGCAGGAGAGCGCCATGGCGATCATCACCCGCTGGCGCATGCCGCCCGAGAGCTCGTGCGGATATTGCGTGAGCCGCCGCGCCGGTTCGGTCATGTGAACCGCATCAAGCATGCGGAGCGCCACCGCATCGGCGGAACCGCCCTCGCCGCCGCCATGCTCGCGAATGGCTTCGGTCAATTGCGCGCCCACCGTCATGACCGGATTGAGCGAGGTCATCGGCTCCTGGAAGATCATGGCGATCTCGCCGCCCCTGATCTTGCGCATTTCGCTGTTGGGCAGCCCGACGAGTTCACGGCCCGAAAGGCGGATCGAACCTTGCGAGACACGAAGCGAGGCCTTGGGCAGCAACCCCATGATGGCAAGGGACGTCACCGACTTGCCCGAGCCCGATTCACCGGCAAGGCACAGGGTCTCCCCGGCTGCGACGCTGAATCCCACCTGCTGAAGCACGGGCTTCAGGCCGGTGGGCGTCCGCGCGTCGACACACAGGTTCGAGACGGCAAGGATCGGCGGCGTGTCCTTCATCAGGTGAAGACGATCCGCGGGAAGTAGAAGGACACCACCCAGCTCGGCATGTCGACGATTTCGCTGATGCGGAGATCGCCGCAGACCGAGCAGAGCATGTAGGCATCGACCGGATTGAGGCCATGTTCCGCGGAAAGCAGGTCGATCATCCGCGCCACGGCTTCCTTGGCGCCCGTCATGAGATCGGGGCCGATCCCTGTCGTCACCTCATAGCCTTCGGCATCGAGGTGGCGTGTGACGGGGCCCGTGGTGGTGAAGCGCGGCGAGGCGAGGTTGGCGCCCTTCACCAGATCGATGGTGGCTTCCACATCCATGCGGCTTTCGATGGCCGTGCCGCAGACTTCGCCATCACCTTGCGCGGCGTGAGTATCGCCGATCGAGAACAGCGCGCCGTCCACTTCGACCGGCAGATAGAGCGTGACGCCAGCGGTCAGGTCGCGGATGTCGAGATTGCCGCCCACCCGCCGCGGCGGCACCACGGAATGAAGGCCCGGTTCGGCGGGAGCAACACCGATCGTTCCGGCGAAGGGCTTGAGCGGCACGCGGCCCTTGGGGCCGTAGAGGGCGGGCGCCATGCTGCTGGCGTCATATGTCCAGACGTGCAGCGCGGGGTCCTTGAACTGGTCGGCGAGCAGGCCGAAACCCGGAATGTTGGCTGTCCAGCCGTGGCCCGAGGGAATGAACTTGCGCAGCGTGACCTTGAGCGCATCGCCGGGCTTTGCGCCCTCGACATAGACGGGTCCGGTCACGGGGTTGATCTTGCCGAAATCGAGCGCGGCGATGGAGGCCACCGTGGCATCGGCGCCCAGTTGACCGCCGGAGGAATCCTGGCACTCGAAATGGATCGTTTCACCCGGCTTGGCGATGATCTGCGGCTTGAAGGAATTGTCCCAGCCGAAGTGATGCTTGGCGCGGTGAATGGTGTGATTGCAGGCAACGCACATGCGTGTGAACTCCGAAAGAGGCGAGAGCCCCGCAGTGACGCGGGGCTCTCTCAAATTGTGGCTTACTTGACCCAAATGGCGTCGTAATTGATGACGCGCGTCGGATCGATGTAGATGTTGCCCTCGCCGCCCATGCGCAGCGACTTGGCGACAACGCGGCGCTCGTTGGTGACGGGCACCCACGGCGCGTCAGCCATGATGTCGGTGAAGATCTTGCCCCAGGCCGCCTGGCGTTCCGCCGCCTTGGCGGGGTCCGACATGGAGTCGGCGGCGACGGCGCGCTTGTCGATCTCCGGATTGCAGTACCACGACCAGTTCCAGCCGCCCTGCACCGCGCCGGCGCAGCCAAGGATCGGGCCGTAGAAGTTGGACGGATCCGGGAAGTCGGCAATCCACGCCATGCCGCCCGACCAGATCATCGGCGCTTCACCTTCGGTGCCTCCCGCCGCAATCACGTTCGACTGGGCCAGCGAACGCACCTCGGCCTTGATGCCGACGGCGGCAAGATCCTGCTGGATCGCCTGCGCGATACGCGGCTGCGGATCGGTGTTGGTGGAATAGAGAATGGTCTCGAAACCATCCTTGAAGCCTGCCTCGGCCAGAAGCTTCTTGGCGCCCTCCACATCATACGCGTAGCCCGTGTAGCTCTTGTCGTAGCCCGGCATCAGCGGCGGCAGCGGCTGGGTCGCGGGCGTTGCGCGGCCATTCAGGATGCGGGTGATGCGCTCCTTGTTGATGGCCATGTTCACGGCCTGACGCACCTTCACGTTGTCGAAGGGCTTCACCTTGACGTTGAGGGTGATGTAGCCCGTGTGGAGCTGCTCGCCATCGACCAGAATGTTGGCGCCGTCAGGCCCGTTCTTCACTTCCAGGAACTTGGCGGGCGGCACGCCGTCACCAGCGATGTCGACCTCACCCTTCTGCAGGCGGAGCAGCGCCACCAGCGGCTCCTGGCCGATCTCGACCGTGAAGCCGTCGATGTGCGGGGTGTCCTTGACGAAGTAGTCGGGGTTGCGGGCGAAGACCATCTTCTGGCCGATCACCCAGTCCTTGAGCACGAAGGCGCCAGAGCCCACCGGTTTCTTGCCGAAGTCGCCGCCTGCCGCTTCCACCGCTTCCTTCGGAACGACGGAGGCAAAGTTGATGGCGAGCACATGCAGGAAGGTCGCGTCGGGCCGCGACAGCTTGAAGACAACGGTGTAGTCATCCGGCGTCTCGATTCCGGAGAGGGTTTCGCTCTTGCCGCCCGAGAGATCGTCAAAGCCGGCAATGGCGCCGAAGAAGCCGGCGCCCGGGCCTTGCGTCTTCGGGTTCACGGCGCGTTCGATCGACCACTTCACGTCGGCGGCCTTCACTTCGCGGCCGTTCGAGAACTTCACGCCCTTGTGCATCTTGAAGGTATAGGTCTGGCCGTCGGGCGAGACCTCGAAGCTTTCGGCGAGCGACGGGATCAGCTCGGCAGTGCCGGGCTTGTAGTCCATCAGGCGCGAATAGAGGCTCTTGATCATGGACCAGTTGGTCCAGTCATAGCCGATCGCCGGATCGAGCGTGGCGATGTCATCCTTGTAGGTGACGACGATGTCGCCGCCCTGCTTGGGCGCGTCCTGCGTCCAGCCCGGAAGCGGCATCATCGCAAGGGCGAAGGCGAAGGCGGAGTATTTCAGCATGTTCTTCATTGGGGCTTTCCTCTCTGTTGAACTCATTGGGCTCGTATGCGGGGATCGATCAGGGGTGCGGTGACGTCGGCGATGAGATTGCCGGTGACGATGGCGAGCGCCGACACGAGCGTCACACCCATGATGATTGGAATATCGACCTGCTGGATCGCCTGCCAGGCAAGCTGGCCGATGCCGGGCCAGCCATAGACGGCCTCGACCATCACCACGCCGCCCATGAACTGGCCGATGTCGATGCCGATCATCGCGATGACCGGCAGAAGAGCATTGGGAAGGGCGTGGCGGAGCAGGATGCGCGTCGTGCTCAGCCCTTTGGCATTGGCGGTGCGGACATAGTCCTGCGCCAGCACGTCGATCATGGTTGATCGCACCATGCGGGCGTACCAGCCGGCCCCGAGCAGACCGAGTGTCGTCGCGGGCAGAACCACGTGGGCCAGCGTTCCGAAACCGCTCATCGGGAACCAGCCCAGCGTCACTGCAAAGACATAGAGCAGTAGCAGCGCCATGACGAAGTGCGGCGCCGAAACGCCCACGAACGAGGCCATCATCACGGTGCGGTCGACGAATCCGCCGCGATTGACGGCCGCAGTGATGCCGAAGACCAGGCCCAGCGCCAATTCCATGAAAATGCCCGCCGCCATCAGCACAAGCGTGGCCGGCAGGCGTGAGGCGATCAGCGTCGCCACTTCGGTCTTCTGGGCATAGGAGCGGCCGAGGTTGCCCTGCAGCAAACCCGTGAGATAGTTCCAGAATTGCGTGAAGAGCGGCAGGTCGAGCCCCAGTTCATGGCGGATGTTGGCGACCGTCTGCGCCGTGGCACTGCGGCCTGCGATCATCCGCGCCGGGTCGGCCGGCATGGCGTAGAGCAGCACGAAGGTAATCAGCGCCACGCCAAGCAGGATGAGTGCCGCCTGCAACAGGCGCCGGAGGATGAGAAGCGGCATCAGCCCCTCCCCCGCTGCGTCGGATCGAGGATGTCGCGGAGCGCGTCACCCAGCAGATTGAACGAGAGCGCCGTGAGCAGGATCACCGCGCCCGGAATGAACACCAGCCAAGGTGCCGACTGGAAATAGCTCTGGCTTTCGAAAATGATGTTGCCCCAGCTCGGTTGCGGCGGTTGCACACCGACGCCCAGGAAGGAGAGTGAGGCTTCGAGGAGCACCGTGGTGGCAATGCCGAGCGTGCCCCAGACGATCGCCACCGGCATCAGGTGGGGAAGGATGTGGTGAATGAGGATGCGGGCGTGTCCGGCGCCCAGCGAGCGCTCCGCCAGGATGAAGTCCCGCTCCACCAGCGAGCGTGTTTCCGTGAAAACGATGCGCGCCACCTGCACCCAGTTCACGAGCGCAATCACCAGCGCCACGATCCACAGGCTGGGGCGCAGCAGGGCCGCAAGGACGATGGCGAGCAGCAGCGCCGGGAAGGCCGTCATCAGGTCGGTGAAGCGCATCAGAAGGTTGCCCGGCCACCCCCTCAGGTAGCCCGCCACGGAACCGACGAAGAGGCCGATCAGTACAGCCGCACCATTCGCGACGAGGCCGATGAGCAGCGACGTGCGCGCACCAAAGAGCAGACGGGAGAAAAGATCGCGGCCCAGCGTATCGGTGCCGAGCAGGAATTGTGCCGAGGGCGGCAGAGGCGCGCCTTCGAGGCTGAGACCGTCGAACATCTGTTCGTCCGGGCTGTAGGGCGCGAGCAGCGGTGCCGCAATCGCAAGGATCACCACGGCCCCCACCACAAAAAGCCCGAACACCGCCGAAGGACGGCTCATCATCTCCCGGAGTACGCGCATCAGCCGGTCTCCGGCAGTTTCATGGTGCCCGTAGCAAGGGCGGCGGCAATGGCCTCGACCGTCTGCCGCTGCTGCATGGCGACGCTGCGCAGGGCCGCATAGGCGTCCTCTTCCGAAATGCCGCGTTTTTGCATCAGCAGTTTCACCGCCGCATGGACGACGGGGCGCAGCTTCAGCCGCTCCTCGAGATGGGCCAGCCGCTCGCGGAGCGCGATGCGCTCCTCGTGGCGGGCATGGGCCATGACGAGGGCCGGAAACACGGCGGACGGATTGATCGGCTTGGCGAGAATGGCGCCCGCACCCTGTTCCAGCGCCCAGGCAATGCGGCTCGGCGCTTCGGTGCCGAGGAGAGCCACCACCGGACAAGGCGCTTCGTCGGCGCTCTTCCAAGGCAGCAGGCCATCCCAGCCCTGGTCGGCATCGACGAGAACGATGTCGGGCGCATCGCCCACCGGCAGCGGCTCCCAGATCATCTCGACGACGAGGCCAAGCAGCTTGAGCTGGCGCACCAGCTTGTCGGTGTTGGAATCGGGCCGGTGCAGAAGCACCGCGCGGCGATGGGAGAAGTTGGGCGTGTGCCTCATGACACCACCCGCAGTCTGGGCCGCGCCGCGCTGCGCTGCGCCGTGAGATAGGGATCGGCAGCAATCGCAGGCCGCGAAGCCAGCACATCGAAACCGCGTTGGCGGTTGATGCGGCCGAGATGGAAGGGGAGTGCTGCGTGGTTCGTCGTGGCGTCGATGCGCACGGGACCCAGCACCGTCTGCGTCGTGGTGGAATAGAGGTGCTGGCGCACGGCGCGCGGCTCGTCGTCGCCGATCGCATGAATGGCTTCGAGGCAGAGCGCGGTTGCGGCATGGGTTGCGGCAAAGATCGAGGAGATGCGCCGCTCCGGCCCGAAGCTGCGAATGAAATCAGGGCGGAAGGCCTTCTCGTTTTCGCTGCCGAGCCCGTCGAAATAGCAGGCGGCGGACATCTGCCCCACCGCCATGTCGCCTTCGAACTCGCCAAGCTCGCACTCGGTGAGATCACAGCTCACGACCGGGCAGCGCTCCGGCACAAAGGCGGGATTGCGCAGCGCAAGCACGTGCATCGCCGTCAGGAAGGCATAGCTCGCAGGGCCGATCAGGTTGTTGAGGATGAAGCTCGGCTTCTCCCGCTCGATATCCGCGATCAGCAGGTCGACGGTGGTTTCCTCCAGCGGAAGATATCGCTCGCCGGCAATCTCGCCGTCGCTGGCATTGATGAGTTCACGGGCGAGCCGGTTCATCTCCCAGCCCCACACATAGTTGGCGCCGGCGAGATAGGGGCGGTTACCGAAGCGCGGCAGCAGGTAATCGAACAGCGGCAGCAGATGCTGGTTCGGGCAGGCGCCCGTATAGATCACGTTCGGGTTCGCCTCGAAGCCCTCATAGGGGCAGGTGTACCAGAGCAGGCCATCGTGCTTTTCGACGACCGGTATGATCTCCTTTCGCGCAGCAGACGTGACAGTTCCAATGATGTGGCGACATCCCCGGTCGCGGAGCATTGTGATGGCGCCTTCCACATAGCCTTTCAGGCTGGCGCCGGGATCGACATGAACAGGTTCCACGAGGCCGGGCATGACGGCGGCATATTGGGCGATGGCGAATTCGGCGGCGTCACGGCAATCCCGTCCGATGGCGGCATAGGGGCCGCTGGTCGAATACAGGATGCCGATCCGGTGCGCCTTGCGCATCTCACTCCCCAAAATACAAAACCCCAAAAATACAAAACCCCATGATGCGGGCAGCACATTGCTGAGCACCATGGGGCCACATTGCCCGGCGACCCCAAGGGGTCATGTCTTATGCCGGAAACTCCGGCTGCGCGTCATCAATGTCCGGTTTTACGCCGGAGTCAAGCTGGTTGGATTTGACCACCCGTGAAGAATTCCGTCTGCGCCGGGATTCACGGCAGGGCGCTGAAAACTTTGACTCGCCTTGCCGGATTCGCGGGCAAACCCGTGCGGTCGGGCTAGTGCAACAGCTGCCCGTCGTCCGCGATGAGCCGGCCATGTCGGACCACCCGCCGCCGTTGCGGCCGCCGCGCCAGGGCATCCCCGATGTTGAGCGCGTCGACCATCAGGAAGTCGGCCACGGCACCCACCGTGAGCCCGCGATTGTTCAAGCCGATCGCCGTGGCGGCGCGGGAGGTGGCACAAGAGAGGGCAAGCGCGAATTCCGCATCGCCGCTCCAGTCGAAGCGGAAGGCGGTGAGATAGGCGCGTTCCAGCATGTCGCCGTTGCCGAGCGGCGACCAGGCATCGCGGATGCCGTCGGAACCGCAACAGACGGTGACGCCAAGTTCGGTGAGCCGCGCCACGGGCGGTACCGCCACATCGCCCGGTGCAGATGTCATCAGCGAAATCTTGAGCGCGGCAAGGCGCTCGCCGATGGCGGTGAGTTCACTGTCGGAGATCATGCCGAGGCAGTAGGCGTGCGAGACCATCACGTGGCCCGCAAGCCCGCTCGCTTCGGTGTAGTCGGCGATGCGGCGGATCTGCCAGGCGCCGAGCGCGCCCTTGTCATGCAGGTGAATATCAATGCCGCGGTCAAACTGTTGCGCCAGATCGAAGATGCCGCGCAATTGACCGTCGGGATCGCCATCGATGCCGGCAGGATCGAGCCCGCCCATGGTTTCAACACCCAGCTTCATCGCTTCGCGCAGAAGATCGAGCGTGCCCGGCCGCGAGATCACGCCCTGCTGCGGAAAGGCAACGAGCTGAAGGTCCACGCGCGGCGCCCAGGCCTGCTTGACCTCGAGCATCGCTTCGATATGCGAGAGCCCCATGTCGGGTGCCACGTCCACATGGCTGCGGATCGCCGTTGTGCCGCAGATGAGCATCTGTTCCATGAGGCGGCCGGCGCGGACGGCAACCGGTGTCTTGCAGGCAGAGAGCACACGCCGCTCGTTTTCGATCCAGCCGCGGAGTGTCTGCGCGCCCGGCCCCTGCTGCCACGGCTCGCCCCACAGGGTCTTGTCGAGGTGGCAATGGGGCTCGACGAGCGCGGGCAGCAACAGCCGACCCTCACCCGCAACGCCCGGCGCATCGACAAGGCGAGGACCAATCTCGGCGATCAATCCGCCCTCACACCGCAGCCCAACCCGGCGTCCGTCGGTGTCTCGCAGGTTGCTGTAAATCATGGGATTTCCTCAGGAAGAGCGGTTCAGGCGCCCAGACTGGCATATCGTTCGCCCGCGTCCAAACGAGTCGTCGCAATGTTTATTCCGACTAAAATACTTGACATTGATTTTAAACCCGATCAATTCACTCAACTTAGGAAATTGAAACGGGATCAGGGAGATCGGACATGACGGAGACGTGGGCGAAATGGATTGCAGCAACGGCTCTGGGTCTCAGTGTCGCCACAGCAGCGGTGAACGCAGCGGCGCCTGCCCCCGAGGCTGTCATGACACATTATTCCGATATCGCCGAAGCGATGTTCGGCGATGCCCATGCGGCGGCGCTTGATCTGCAGAAGGCTGTCGACGCGCTGATTGCCAAGCCTTCGCCTGAGACACTCGCCGCCGCCCGCAAGGCATGGATCGATGCACGGCCCTGGTATCAGCAGAGTGAAGGCTTCCGCTTCGGCAACTCTGTCGTCGATGCATGGGAAGGCCGGGTCAATTCCTGGCCGCTTGACGAAGGCCTGATCGACTATGTGGCGACCGAAAGCTACGGCGAGGAGTCCGACGAGAACCCGTTCTACGTCGCCAATGCCATCGGCAATCCGAAACTGAAGATCGGCAATGACGAGATCGATCTCACCTCCATCACGTCCGAAAGCATCAAGGCGCTGCAGGAAGCGGGCGGCAACGAAGCCAACGTGGCGATCGGCTATCACGCCATCGAATTCCTGCTCTGGGGCCAGGACCTGAACGGCACCAAGGCCGGCGCCGGAAACCGTCCGTATACGGATTATGACACGGCCAACTGTACCAACGGCAACTGCGAACGCCGCGCCGCCTACCTGAAGGCTGTGACCGGGCTTCTCGTCGCGGACCTTGCTGAAATGGCGAACGACTGGAAGGCAGGCGGTGCCGCACGCACCGAACTCTCTGCGAAGCCTGCCCGCGACGGGCTCGGCGTCATCCTCACGGGGCTCGGCAGCCTCTCCTATGGCGAACTGGCGGGTGAGCGCATGCGCTTGGGTCTCATCCTGCACGATCCCGAGGAGGAACAGGACTGCTTCTCCGACAACACCCACAACTCGCACTACTTCGACCAGGCCGGCATGTGGGCGATCTACACCGGCACCTACACGCGCCGCGACGGCAGCACGCTGGACGGACCTGGCCTCCAGGACCTCGCCTCTGAAGAAGCGCCGGCCGAAGCCAAGGTTCTCGACACCCGGATGCAGGACACATTGGCGAAGATGCAGACGATGAAGGACCGGGCCGACAGCGGCAAGGAAGCCTATGACCAGATGATTGCTGCCGGAAACACCGAGGGCAATGCCGTGGTACAGGCGGCGATTGACGGCCTGATTGCCCAGACGCACGCCATCGAGGCCCTCGTCACGGCGATGAAGCTCTCGATCAAGGTGGAAGGCTCGGACAGCCTCGACAACCCGTCAGCCGTCAACGCCCAATAGCCTCAGGCCACGCGGCGCTCCGGTTCAAAGGCGGGCACAACCGTCTCGGTCTTCTGCAGGGCCTGCAGGGTGCGGAGCAGCCCTTCGGCGAGCGCAATCTTCGGCTCCCAGCCAAGAAGCGTGCGCGCCAGCGTGATGTCCGGGCAGCGGCGGCGCGGATCATCCTTGGGCAGCGGATGCTCGACAATGCGCGAGCCCGACTTCACCATGCCGATCACGCGTTCCGCCAGTTCGCGGACCGTGAACTCGCCGGGATTGCCGAGATTGACGGGCGTATCGGGCCCCTGCTCCAGGTCCATCAGCCGCAGGAAGCCGTCGATCAGGTCATCGACATAGCAGAATGAGCGCGTCTGCTCGCCCTTGCCATAAATGGTGAGGTCATCACCGGCCATCGCCTGGGTGATGAAGTTGGTGATGACGCGGCCATCATCGGGGCGCATGCGCGGGCCATAGGTGTTGAAGATGCGCACCATGCGGACATCCACACCGTGCTGCCGCCGCGCATCCATCAGCAGCGTTTCTGCGAAGCGCTTGCCCTCGTCGTAGCAGGAGCGCGGGCCGATGGGGTTGACGTTGCCCCAATAGCTTTCGGGCTGGGGATGAACCTCCGGATCGCCGTAGATCTCCGAGGTGGAGGCATGGAACAGCCGGGCGCCCGTCTTCTTGGCGAGCGCCAGCAGGTGCATGGCGCCCAGTGAACTGGTCAACGCCGTCTGCAACGGATCAGCCTGATAGTGGGGCGGCGAGGCCGGACAGGCGAGATTGTAAATGTCATCCACCTCGAGGGTCAGCGGATCGGTGACATCGTGATGGATGAAGGTCACTCGCCCCGCAACCAGATGATGGGCGATGTTCTCGAGACGGCCGGTGCTGAGATTGTCAGCGATGACGACCTGATAGCCGCGCGCCACCAGCCTGTCGGTGAGGTGCGAGCCCAGGAAGCCCGCTCCGCCCGCGATCAGGACGCGCCTTGAAGGGAATGATGCTGTTGTCATGACGTGTACCATCCTCTGTCCCGGAAATGCTCTTGCCAATGCCCGCAACGGTGAAACCGCTGGCCTTCAGAAGGTTCGCATCAAGGAGATTGCGGCAGTCGACGATCACCGGCTGCGTCATCCCTCTTGAGATGCGGGCATAGTCCAGCGTCTTGAATTCCGGCCATTCCGTCAGGACGACCAGAGCATCTGCTGTCTTCGTTGCAGCTTCTGCGCTGGAGAAAAATGTCACACCGGGAAGAAGCGGGCGGGCCATCTTCATGCCGGCAGGGTCGTAGGCAACGACATCGGCCCCCATCGCCTGCAGTTCCGGCAGGATGGTGAGCGAGGGCGCATCGCGCATGTCATCGGTATTGGCCTTGAAGGTGACGCCCAGCACGGCGATGCGTTTGCCGCTGACATCACCACCCATGGCGCGAGCGATGAGGCGGCTCACGGATTTCTTGCGCTCGCTGTTGGCATGCATGGTCGCTTCCACCACGTGGAGCGAAGCCCCCTGCTCGCGCGCATAGGCGGCCAGCGCTGCCGTGTCCTTGGGGAAGCAGGAGCCGCCATAGCCCGGCCCTGCGGCAAGGAAGCGGTCGCCGATCCGGGCATCAAGCCCCATGCCGGCAGTGATTTCGGCAATGTCGCCACCGCTCGTCTCGCACAGGCTGGCGAGTTCGTTGACGAAGGCGATCTTGGTCGCGAGGAATGCGTTGCTGGCGTACTTGATGAGCTCGCTGTTGCGGCGGCGCGTGAAGAGGATGGGCGCCTTTCCTGCAAAGGGCAGATAGAGTTCTTCCATCATCTGGCGGGCCATCTGGTCTTCGGCCCCGACCACAATCCGGTCCGGCGTCATGAAGTCGGAAACAGCAGCGCCCTCGCGCAGGAACTCGGGATTGGAGACAACGGCAGCCTCACCCTCCCGGGCGAAGCGGTTGACGATCTCCTGCACCTGGTCGCAGGTGCCGGGCGGAACGGTCGATTTCACCGCCACGACGGTGAAGCCGCGGATGGCGCGGCCAATCTCTTCAGCGGCGGCCGAAACATAGGAGAGGTCAGCCTTGCCGCCCGAGGCCGACTGCGGCGTGCCCACGGCGATGAACACGATGTCGGCTTCAGCAACGGCGTCTTCTGACTCGCCGGCATAGCTCAGTCGGCCGGCGGCGGCGTTCGCCACCATCAGGTCTTCAAGGCCCGGCTCATGGATGGGGCATTGTCCCCGCTTCAGTTGTGCCACGCGCTGCGGGTTCTTGTCGATGCAGGTGACGCTGTGACCCAGTTCGGCAAGGCATGTGCCCGTGACCAGACCGACATACCCCGTTCCGATGATCGCCACGCGCATGAGCGTCACGCCCTCTTGAGCCACGCCACATCGGGTGCGGCGGGAATGGTTGCCGGTGCCGGCGGCTTGCGATGCTTCGCCATCTCGACCGTCTCCGCCGCAGGCCGCTGCCAAAGGCGGTTGTCCGGCCAGATGGGGGCATGGCTGTTGATCGCGGCAAGATGGCGCTGATAGTCCGCAACACCGAAGGCCTCGCCGGCGCTGTGAATCCTGATGCCGACCTCGTGATAGAGATCGAGATTGCGGAGATCGGGAACCGGCAGGCGGCCCCCCGCGAAATCAGCCCACATGCCATCGTAAAGGGCCTCGAGGCTCTGGGCGAGCTTCCGCGTGTCGAAGAGCACCGAGGTGGCACGGTTCTGTTCCAGCCGGTTGCGCAGGCCCTCTGCAAGATCGGGGTTGTTGCCGATGGCAATCGCAGTCGCCACATAGGAGGCGAGATCGGGCGTCACCATGTCCGGGAGGCCTGCTGCCGTCACCAGCCCGCCGCAGACGCGAGCAGCAAAGGTGCGGCCTTCCATGGTGAGCACGGGGATCCCCATCCACATGGCATCCGACGCGGTGGTGTGGGCGCCATAAGGGAAAGTGTCGAGGAACAGTCCGGCAAGACGATAGCGCGCCAGGTGCTGCGGATTGGGCCGCTTCGGCGCGAAGCGCAGGCGTTCGGGGTCGATGCCGCGGGCCGCTGCAAAGGCGCGCAGGCGGTCGTTGGTGGTCGGGATGCTGTCGAGGAGCCAGAGGCAGCTTCCGGGCACGCCGGCCAGAATGCGCATCCAGGCCTCGAATATCGTGTCGGTGATCTTCTGGGTGCCGTTGAGGCAGCAGAACACGAAGCCTTCCGCCGGCAGGTTTTCAAAGGCCCGGTCCGGCGTCTGGTCGGAAACCTTCCGCTTGCGGTCATTGGGCTGGTAGCACGGCACACGCACCACTTTCTCGCTGAAGAAGATCTCGTTTTCTTCCGGCAGCACGTAAGGGTCGGCGATGATGTAGTTGTGGTAGGGCGTGCCCATGGTGCCGGGGAAGCCGTACCAGTTCACCTGGATGGGGGCCGGACGCCGCGCGAAGACGGCGGTGCGTGCATCGCGGGTAAAGCCGTTCACGTCAATGAGGATGTCGATGCCGTCATCGCGGATGCGCTGTGCCGCAGCATCGTCGCTCATCCCGTTGATGTCGGCCCAGTGATCGACCGAATTGCGGATGCGCTCCTTGGTGGCGTCTTCGCGGTTGATCCCGCAATAGTACGCATGGATCTCGTAACGTTCGCGGTCGTGAAGCTCCATCAGCTCCGAAAGGCCGAAGCCCACGGCGTGCTCGCGAAGGTCGGAGGAGACGTAGCCGATCTTCAGCTTCTGCGGACGTGGCCCCTGGCGCGACTGGTAATCCGGCGCTGCACGGGTGGGCAGAGGGATCGATTGCTTCGCGTAAGCCGCCGCGCGCGCCAACTGGAACACCGGGTCATCGAGCATGACCGCGGTGGAGAGCGGGGAAATGTTGGCATAGAGCGCAGTCTTCGGGATGAATTCCGTGGCCTCGACCGCAGGCCACTTGCACTGCCGCTGCCGGAGCGCGATCCAGTGCTGGGCCACTTCCGGCTGCTGCGGATTGATCTCCAGTGACATGCGGAGCGCATCCTCGGCCGGACCGTCGATGTGGCCGTTCTCGAGAACGCGGCCCATCTGCTGCAACGCCATCAGCTTGTGCTTGATGCCTTCGCCGTTGACCGTACCCATCTGGTTGACCAGCGCCGTCCATTGGGCAACGGCATCGCCGCCGCGGCCCACGTCTTCCAGAAGCCGCCCGAGATTGATGTAGGCGGGCTGGAAGTCCGGCTTGAGCTGGATGGCATGGCGCAGCGTGTTGATGGCGCCATACTTGTTGCCGGCCCGGCCCTCGACGACCGCATAATTGAACAGCGCGGCGTGAAGGTGCGGATCGGCAGGATGAAGAGCAACCCACGACTCATAGAGGCTGATGGCTGCCGCCGTGTCGCCCTGGGCTTCAAGGCGCGCGGCTTCGCTGAAAAGCTCCGTGATCGTCATGGATGTCATCTATGTCCTCATGCGTTGGCGGCGGCGATCAGGGCTTCGACCTGGGCGTTGCTCATCACCCCGATCTGGCCGGAGGTGAAGGCGTTGGCCTGCGTGGTTGAGAGCGCGGCGATCTGGGCCGTGGTGATGCCGGCGATGGCCGAGGTGCTCAGCGCCGGAATGCCGGTTGTCTCGCTCATGGCCGCGAAGTTCGTGGTGCTCATGGAATTGAGCTGCAGCAGCGTGAGGGCCGCAGCCTGCTGGGCCGTGAGGGCGCCCATGGCGTCGGTGGAGAGCGCGTTGAGCGCGCCGGTCTGCAGGACGCCGAACTGTGCCGCCGTCAGTGTACCGATCTGGGTATCGGTGAAGCTGCCGATGCCGGTGGCGGTGATGCCCGCAACCTGAAGGGTGGAGAGGTCGGAGGCGTTCAGAGCGTTCACCTGCGTGGTGTCGAGGGTGTTGAGCTGTGTCGTGGTCAGGCCGCGAACCTGCGTAGTGCTGAGGCTGCTGAGCTGTGTGGTGCTGAAGTCGGCGACATCGTCGGTCGAGAGACCGCCAAGCTGCGTCGCGGTGACAGCGCCAAGCTGGGATGCATCCCACGCCTGGATGTCGGTCGAGCCGAGCGCACCGAGGCTGGTTGCCGAGAGCGCGCCGATCTGGGCCGTGGACAGGGCCTGCGCCTGGGTGCTGGAGAGATTGCCGATGGCCGTGGTGTCGAGACCGGAGACCTGCACCGTGGAAAGTGTGGTGATGTCGAGGGCCTGCAGGTAATCCGAGGCCACGCCATTGAGCTGCGTGGCGGTGATGCCGCGCACCTGCGCGGAGGTGAGTTCGGAGAACTGCGTGGTGGACATGTCCTGAAGGCCGGTGGCCGTGAGGCCGGCGAGCTGACCGGAACTGAGGCTGCCGATCTGCGTCGTGTTCCAGCCGCCGATGTCGGTGGAGCTCAGCGCTTCGATGTTGGTGAAGGACATGACCGCGATCTGTGCCGCCGTCAGGGCCTGCGCCTGGGTATCCGACAGTGCATCCACCGTGGTGGAGGTCAGGCCGCGGATCTGCGAGGTGGAGAGATCGTCGACGTTCAGCGCATTGAGCTGCGTCGTGGCGAGGTTGTTGAGCTGCGAGGTCGAGAGACCCTGCACCTGGGTGGTGGTGAGGCTGCCCAACTGCGTGTCGGAGAAGTTGGCCAGCGTTGTGGTCGAGAGGGCAGAGAGCTGGCGCGTGGTGATGGCGTTGAGCTGGGTGTTGGCCCAGGCCTGCACGTCATCCGAGGCAATCGCACTGAGCGCCGTGGTTGTGAGCGCCGCCACCTGGGCGGTGGTGAGTGCGCGGGCCTGAGTGCTGGAGAGATTGCCGACGCCGGTCGAATTCAGGCCGCCGATCTGCACCGTCGAGAGGTCGGTGACGTTGAGGGCCTGAAGCTGCGTGGTATCGAGACTGTTGAGCTGCGAGGCGGTGAGACCGCGAACCTGCGTGGAGGTGAGGCTGCCCAGCTGTGTGGTGGAGAAATCGGCCAGTGCAGTGGTGGTGAGGCCGGCGATCTGCCGCGAGGTGAGCGCGCCCAGCTGATTGTTGCTCCAGCCCTGCACTTCATCGGAGCTGAGAGCCTCGACTCCTGTCGCCGACATGGCGGCGATCTGGGTGGTGGTGAGCGCCTGCGCCTGGGTGGTGGAGAGCGCATCGAAGGTGGTGGAGGTGAGGCCCTTGATCTGGGTGACCGAGAGCTTCGTCACGTCAAGCGCATTGAGCTGCGTGGTGTCGAGATTGTTGAGCTGGGTGGTGGAGAGGCCCAGCATCTGCGTGGTGGTAAGGCTGCCGAGTTGCGTATCGGTGAAGTCGGCCAGCGCTGTCGTCGACAGGCCGCCGATCTGGCGGGAGGTGAGGGCGGCAAGCTGGGTCGTATCCCAACCCTGCACTTCGTCGGAGCTGAGGGCATCAATGCCCGTTGCCGCAAGCGCGCTGATCTGCGCGGTGGTCAGCGACTGCGCCTGTGTCGTGGAAAGCGCATCGAGCGTGGTGGTGGTCAGGCCCTTCACCTGCACGACCGAGAGGTCATCCACATTGAGCGCATTGAGCTGGGTGGTGGCGAGGTTGTTGAGCTGCGAGGTCGAGAGACCCTGCACCTGCGTGGTGGTGAGGCTGCCGAGCTGCGTGTCGGAGAAATTGGCGATCGCCGTGGTCGAAAGGCCGGAGAGCTGGCGGCTGGTGATGGCGGCAAGCTGGGTCGTGTCCCAGGCCTGCAGGTCGGTCGAGGAAACGGCCCCGAGCGCGCTCGCCGACAGGGCGGCAACCTGCGATGTGGTGAAGGCCCGGGCTTGCGTGGTGTCGAGATTGCTGACGGCGGTGGAACTGAGGCCCGACACCTGCAAGGTCGAAAGATTGGTCACGTTGATGGCGTTGAGCTGAGCGGTATCGAGCCCATTCAACTGCGAGGCGGTGAGACCACGAAGCTGCGTCGAGGTCAGGTTGCCGATCTGCGTGGTCGAGAAGTCGGCGAGAGCAGCGGAGCTCAATGCCGAAAGCTGGCGGCTGGTGAGGGCAGCGAGCTGGGTGGTGTTCCAGCCCTGGATTTCATCCGAGCTGAGGGCCTCGATGCCGGACGAGGACAGCGTGGCGATCTGCGCTGCGGTGAGCGACTGCGCCTGCGTGGTCGAGAGCGCATCAAGGGTGGTGGTGCTGAGGCCCTTGATCTGCAGGCCGCTCAGTTTCGTCACGTCCAGCGCGTTCAACTGGGTCGTGGCGAGGTTGTTGAGCTGGGTGGTGGAGAGGCCCTGCACCTGGGTGGTGGTGAGCGCGCCCAACTGCGTGTCCGAGAAGTTGGCGATCGCCGTGGTCGAGAGACCGGCCAGCTGGCGGGAGGTGACGGCGCCCAGCTGCCCGTTACTCCAGGCCTGGATATCGGTCGAGGCAAGCGAGCTCAACGCCGTGGTCGAGAGCGCGGCGATCTGGAGGGTTGCGAGGCCCTGCGCCTGGGTGGACGACAGGTTGCCCGCACCCGTGGCGTTGAGGCCCGAAATCTGGATCGTCGAGAGGTCGGTAACGTTGAGGGCATTGAGCTGGGTCGTCGCGAGGTTGTTCAACTGCGCGGTGGTGAGGCCTCTCACCTGCGTGGAGGTCAGAGAGCCAAGCTGGGTCGTCTCGAAATCGGCAAGGCCGGTGGTGGTGAGGCCGGCAAGCTGGCGCGAGGTGACGGCGGCGAGCTGCGCGTTGCTCCAGCCCTGAATTTCTTCCGAACTCAGCGCTTCGAGGCCGGCAGCCGAGAGCTGGCCGATCTGGGTCGCGGTCAGCGACTGCGCCTGGGTGGTCGACAGGGCGGCGAGCGCCGTCGTGGTCATGCCCTTGATCTGGGTCGTCGACAGATCGGTGACGGTGATGGCGTTGAGCTGTGTGTCCGCCATGCTGTTGAGCTGCGTGGTGGTCAGGCCGCGAAGCTGCGTGGAGGTCAGGCTGCCGAGCTGCGTGTCGGTGAAGTCGGCAAGGGACGTTGTGGTGAGGCCGGCAAGCTGCTTGGAGGTGAGGGCCGCAAGCTGCGTCGTGCTCCAGCCCTGCACGTCGGTGGAGTTCAGTGCTTCGACCGCGCTGGTTTGCAGGTTCGAGATCTGGTTGGTGGTGAGCGCCGCCGTCTGGGTATCGGTCATGGCGATCAGCGTGTCGGCGATCAGGCCCTTGGTCGCCGTCACCGAGATGCCCTGGATCTGGGTATCGGCCATGGCCTGGAGGTCTGTCGTCTCCATGGCGTTGATCTGGGTTGCGGAAAGTGCCGCAACCTGCGTCGTGCTGAGCGCCTGGATGTCCGTTGTGGTGAGGGCCTTCACGGCCGTCGTACTCAACGCTGCAATCTGGCGGGTTGACAGGCTGGAAACGATCGACATGAGGGTTCTCCCGAGAGGTGCCGAAACCAATTCCCGCGCCGCGACTGATTCGCGGCCACGGGACCTTTGGGAGATGGCTATTGAGTCGAGCCTGTCCGAACCTTGCAAGACTAACGCTAGGTTACCGGACTGACCGATGCCGGGACATGCGGCTGAAGGGGCAGCCCTCCGATTGACTTCCCCCGGCCCAGGGGACAAATCCGGTGGAGGCCGGACCCGAACAGCACTGACCGGCGACAATTGGCAGGTCCACGGCGTGTCCACAGAGCACGGAACGGCAAAGGCGAAACGGGTGACGGCACAGCATGTGGCGATGCTCGCCGGCGTATCGATCTCGGCCGTGTCCCGCACCTATACGCCAGGGGCCAGCGTTTCCCCGGCTACTCGCAAGAAGATCCTCGCCGCGGCAGAGACACTTGGCTACCAGCCCAACGTCATGGCCCGCAGCCTGATGACGGGCCGCACCGAGCTCATCGGCCTTGTCTCAAACAACTTCGACAATCCCGCCTTCATGGAGATCTTCGATCTCTTCACCCGCAAGCTGCAGGAACATGGCCTGCGGCCGCTTCTCGTCAATCTCTCGGGCCTTCCGGGGCCGGAAGAAGCCGTCTCCATGCTTCGGCAATACAGCGTGGATGCCGTGATCGTGGCATCCTCGACTGTGTCGGCAGATTTCATCGCGGGCTGCAAGGCAGCGGGAATTCCCGTGATCCATGCCTTCGGCAAGGCGGCACGGCAGTCATCGGTGCAAGTGGTCGGTGCGGACAACCGCCAGGGCGGCAGGCTTGCCGCCGAGGTCCTGCTGTCGAGGGGCTATCGGCACATCGCCTTCCTTGGCGGGCCGCAGCAGGCCACCTCGACCATCGAGCGCCTGAAGGGCTTCGAGAGCGGCTTACAGGTGGGCGGCACGGCTGCGGTCACGAAAGTCTTTGCCGCTAGCTACTCCCACGAGGGCGGAAGGCAGATGATGGCCACGCTGCTTCAAGGCAACAAGATCGACGCCGTCTTCTGCGGCGACGACATCCTGGCGATCGGCGCGCTCGATGCCTGCAAGGAGCATGGACGGCGCGTGCCGGAGGACATCGGCATCCTCGGCTTCAACGACATCGCCATGGCCTCGTGGCCCGCCTACAATCTCTCCACCATCCGCCAGCCCATTGCAGAGATCATTGTGGCCTCCGTCGACCGCGCCATCAAGGTTGTGAGCGGTGAAGAGGGCGACACCTCCGGCAGGCCATTCCCGTGCGAGGTGGTGCTGCGCGGCACCCTGCGCGCGCGCTAGCGCTTCAGGCTGGCAGGCTCTGCCACCACCCAGGCGCCACCCGCCCGCGACGAGGCAACGGAGGCGCGGATGGCTGCAATCGACCGGAGGCCATCTTCGGCCGTGGGGAAATGCAGCGCCTCGGGTGTCGGGGCACGCCCGGCGCGGCCTGCTTCGATGACATCGGCAAGATCGGCATAGATGTTGGCAAAGGCCACCAGCATGCCCTCGGAATGGCCGGCGGCAATGCGCGTCGCCCGCTCGGCATCGGCCGAAAGACCGCCCATGCCACGCTCCATCGTTTCGGTGCGGCCATTGAGCGGCGTCCAGAAAAGCTGGTCGGGCCACTGCTGGGCCCAGCGCAAGCCGCCCTTCTCCCCGAACACGCGGATGTTGAGACCGTGGAAACTGCCCACCGCCACCGAACTGGTCCACAGGCGCACCGTGGTGCCGCCATCCATGCGCACGTTCACCATGGCATCATCCTCGAGTTCGCGGCTGGCGATGGTCGAGGCGAAATCGGCAGAGAGCATGTGGGCATTCTGGCCCGAGACGAAGCTTGCCATGTGGAGCGCATGAATGCCGCAATCGGCGAACTGTCCGGAGACGCCGGCCTGTGACGGGTCATAGCGCCAGCGCATGCGCGGATTGTCGGCCTGCGAAGCATCGGCATGGAAGCCGTGCGAGAACTCCACAACGATAAGCCTGATCTTGCCGAGATCACCGCGGGCGACCATCGCCCGCATGTGCCGCACCAGAGGATAACCGGTGTAGCCGTAGTTCACCGCACAGATGGTGCCGGTGCGCTTCGCGGTGGCGACGATTGTTTCCGCCTCCTCCACCGTCACGGTCATCGGCTTCTCGCAGAGCACGTTGATCCCCGCTTCCAGAAACGCCTTGGTGATCTCGAAGTGGGTTGCGTTCGGCGTGGCAACCGTCACGAGGTCGAGCTTGTCGCTGCGATTGCTTTCACCCGCCAGCATCTCCTGCCAGGTGCCATAGGCACGGTCCGGCGCAATGCCGAGCGACCGGGCATAGGCGCGGCCCTTCTCCGCATCCGCATCGAGCGCCGCGGCCTTGAAGTCGAAGCGCGTATCCAGCGCCGAGGCGATGCGATGCACAGGCCCGATCTGGCTGCCTTCGCCGCCCCCCACCATGCCCCAGTTCAATCGTGCCATGTTGCCGCTCCGAAATCAGAAACCGATGGATTGCAGGAAGGCGCGGTTTGCCCGCGCATCGTTGACGGGAACCGTCGTACCGGCGGGGTCGCAATCCTGCTCCACCGTGCACCAGCCGTCATAGCCGGTCTCGAGCAGGAAGCTCCGCACCGCCTTGAAATCGGTCATGCCCTTGCCCAGGTTGCAGAAGATGCCCTGCCCGCAGGCATCATAAAATCCGGTCCGCTTGGCCACCACATCGGCGCGCACTGCGGGATCGATGTCCTTGAAATGCACGTATGCCAATCGTGCCCGGTGCCGCTTCATGAACGGCAGCGGATCGAAGGCGGCGTAGTGGCTGTGGCCGGTGTCGAGACAGAGCTTGAGAAGCCTCTCGTCAATGTCGCCCAGCAGGCGTTCGGTTTCCACCTCGAAGTCCGCGAAGCCTGCGGCATGGGGATGAACCGAGACAGTGAGGCCGTACTCGTCGCTGCCCATGCGGGCGATGTCGCGGAAGCGGGAGGCGAAGCCCTTCCATTCCGCCGCCGTCATCTGTTCGGCTTCTGCTGGCCGGCCCGCGGTGAGCGCACGGCGGGGCGAGATGGAATCGATCAGCACCAGATGACGTGCGCCATGGCTGACGAGTGACTTGCAGGTGCGGATGGCGGCATCCTTGACCTCGTCCCAGCGGGCGGGATCATGAAACGGCCTGAAGACCACGCCGCCCACCAGCGTCAGGTCACGTGCCGCGAGCGCATCCGCCAGCACCGCCGGGTCTTCCGGCATGAAGCCGATGGGGCCCAGCTCGATACCGTCATATCCGGCAGCCTTGCACTCATCGAGCACCCGCTGCCACGGCGGATTGCGCGGGTCGTCGGCAAACTCCACACCCCAGGAACAGGGGGCATTTCCAATCTTGATGGTCATTTCATTCTCTCAGACATCGGATAGCTGAATCCATTGCCGCGTTTCGTGGGAGCGCCAGCTCGCCTCGATGAGCTGGTTCACGAGAACGCCGTCGTCAAATGTCGGCCAGCGCGGCTTGCCCTCGTGGATCGCCTGCAGGAAGTCGCGCGCCTCGATGATGATCTGGTCCTGATATCCGGTGCCGTGACCGGGCCCGAGGCAGAAGGGCTTGTAGTCTGGATGCAGCGGGCCTGTCAGGATCTTGGCGAAGCCCCGCCGTTCTTCGGGGCCTTCGGCTCGGTAGAGCCAGAGGGCGTTCTGGTCTTCCTGATCGAAGCGGATGGAGCCCTTGGTGCCGTAGATTTCGTAGGCGTAACCCATCTTGCGGCCGGTGGCGATGCGGCTGATGAAAAGCTGCCCCATGGCGCCACTGGCGAAGCGGCACATGATGGCGCTCTGGTCATCGTTGCCCACGGCCAGGCCGCCACGTGTCTTGTGGACCGTGGCAATGTCGGCCACGAGCGAGGTGATCGGCCCGGCGAGCGCCAGTGCTGCATTGAGAATGTGGGGCGAGAGATCACCCATGTTGCCGTTGGCGCGGCCCTGCGTCCGCCAGTCGCCGGGCATCTGCGGATCGGCAAGAAAGTCCTCGGTATGTTCAGCGCGGAGGAAGGTGATGTCACCGATCTCTCCCCGCGCGATGATCTGGCGGGCCAGTTGAGAAGCAGGCGTGCGGATGTAGTTGAAGCCCACCATGTGGATGCAGCCGCTTTTCGTCGCGGCCACCGCCATGGTGCGGGATTGTTCAAGCCCGAGACCCAGCGGCTTCTCGCAGAGCACGTGCTTGCCCTTGTCGAAGGCAGCCAGCGCAATCTCCTGATGGGTCTCCTGCGGACTCGCGATGACCACGGCCTCGACAGCAGGGTCGTCCACAAGTGTGCGCCAGTCCGCCGTGGAGCGCTTGAAGCCGAAGGCCCGCGCCTTCTCCGCCGCGCCCTGCTCGGTCGTGGTGCAGATCATCTCGAGGGAGGGCCGGTGCGCCGTATCGAACACGGCGCCCACGGCCCCCATCGCCACGGAATGGGCCTTGCCCATATAGCCGCCCCCGACGATGCCGATCCCGATCTGCCGCACGCCAGCCTCCCGACTGATTTATTGCAAGCGCTTGCAATGTGAGTACACACGACATAATCTCTTCCGTCAAGACGTCCGGGAGAGATCCATGCCGCAGCCGCCCCGCACCATCCGCCTGACCATGGCGCAGGCCCTCGTGCGCCATCTTGCCAGCCAATTCATTGAAATCGAAGGCGTGCGGCAGCGCCTCTGCGGCGGCGGCTTCGGCATCTTTGGCCATGGCAATGTCATCTGCCTGGGCGAGGCCCTGCACGAATTCCGCAAGGAGCTTCCCCTCTGGCGCGGCCAGAACGAGCAATCCATGGCACTTGCCGCCGTGGCCTATGCCAAGCAGAAGCTGCGCCGCCGCTTCATGTTCGCAACCGCCTCGGCAGGCCCCGGCACCACCAACATGGTGACCGCGGCGGCGGTTGCCCACACCAACCGCCTCCCCATCCTCTTCCTCTGCGGTGATACCTACGTGACCCGCCTGCCCGACCCCGTCCTGCAGCAGGTGGAACACTTCGGCGACCCCACCCTGAGCGTGAACGATACCTTCAAGAGTGTCTGCCGCTACTGGGACCGCATCACCCACCCCGCGCAGATCATCCAGTCGCTGCCGCGCGCCATCGCAACCATGCTGGATCCCGCCGATTGCGGCCCGGTCTTCCTCGGCCTGCCGCAGGACGTGCAGGGCTGGAGTTACGATTACCCCATCGCATTCTTCGAGGAGCGCACCCATCACATCCGCCGCCAGTCTCCCGACGCGCTTGAAGTGAAGGCGGCAGCCGATCTCCTTCGCGCAGCTCACAAACCCATCATCATTGCAGGCGGCGGCGTGCAGTATTCGGGCGCCACGGAAGACCTCGTCGCCTTCGCCGAGCGCCACAACATTCCGGTCGTCGAAACCATCGCCGGACGGGCCAACCTGCTGCACGGGCACCCGCTCAACATCGGGCCCATCGGCGTGACCGGATCGAACTCGGCCAACGCGATCGCCGCGGACGCCGACTGCGTGCTCGCCGCCGGCACGCGTTTGCAGGATTTCACCACCGGATCGTGGACAGCCTTCCACCGCGACGCGAAGATCATCACCATCAATGTCGGCCGTCACGACGCCACGAAGCACATGGCCACCGCCGTCGTCGGTGATGCCAAGCTCTCGCTCCAGCAGCTAACAGAAAATCTCGGCAGCCACCGCGCGCCACAAGCCTGGGCCGGCTTTGCAGACCAGGAGCGCCGCGCCTGGGACGGCTATGTCGACCGCAACACCTCGCCCACCACAGAGGAAGGCCGCAACCGGCCCATGTCCTATGCCCAGGTGATCGGCGCCATCAACGGCCTCTGCCATCCGCGCGACCGCGTTGTGGCCGCAGCGGGCGGTCTTCCGGCTGAGGTGGCCGCCAACTGGCGCACCCTCTCGCCCGGCACCGTCGATGTGGAGTTCGGCTATTCCTGCATGGGCTACGAGATCGCCGGCGGCTGGGGCGCGCGGATCGCCCAGATGGAATCGGAACCCGAGCGCCAGACAATCGTCTTCACCGGCGACGGCTCTTACCTGATGATGAACTCGGACATCTATTCTTCGGTGCTGAGCGGACGCAAGCTGATCATCATCGTCTGCGACAACGGTGGCTTCGCCGTCATCAACAAGCTGCAGAACAACACCGGCAACGTCTCCTTCAACAACCTCATCGCCGACTGCAACATCGAGGGCGAGCCCTTCGCCGTCGACTTCGCCACCCACGCCCGCACCATGGGTGCATCCGCCGAAGATGTGCACTCCATCGCAGAACTGAAGGAGGCCTTCGCCCGGGCGCAAGCCGCGAAGAAGACCTATGTCATCTGCCTGAAGGTCGATGCCTTCGATGGCTGGACCCAGGAAGGCCACACCTGGTGGGAAATGGGCACACCCTCCGTTTCGAAACGGCCCGAGGTGCTGAAGGCCCACGAAGATGTCGAAGCCCGCAGGCGCGAGCGCCAGCGGCAGGGCGTCTGACACAATGGAACGGTTGCGGCGGAACAGGTTTCTCGTTGTCGGCCGGGCCGGACTGGATTCTCTATGCCGATCCGCCCGGCACCGAGACCGAACACGCCACCCGCTTCACGGCGGCCCTCGGCGGCTCTGCGGCCAACATTGCCGTCGGCATCGTGCGTCAGGGCGGGCACGCAGCACTCTTCACCGCCATCTCGGACGATGCCGTGGGCCGCTACACCCTGAACGCATTGCAATCATACGGCATTGATACGCGTCACATCCATGCGGTGGGTGGTGAGGCCCGGAATTCGCTCGCCGTGGTGGAGACGAAGGCCGAGAACTGCCAGTCCGTGATCTACCGCAATGGCGCCGCCGACTTCGAAGTGACCGCCACTGCCGCTGCCGCCATCGACTACACCTCCTATGGCGCGTTGATCGTGACGGGAACGGCGCTCGCCCGAGAGCACTCGCGCAGCGCCACTCTGGAAGCCCTGAACCGGGCCCGCGCCCAAGGTCTCGTCACCATCATCGACATCGACTACCGACCCTATTCGTGGATCTCCCGTGATGAAGCCCGCGCGGTCTGCATGAAAGCTGCGAACCTCTGCGACATCATCGTCGGCAATGACGAGGAATTCGCCGTGCTTGCCGGTGGAGATGGCGGCGAGCGCCTCGCCGGGGCCATGGCGCAGGAGCACAACCGCATCGTCATCTACAAGATGGGTGCCAGCGGCTGCCGCACCTTTCACGGCAAGGAACAGTTCTTCACCGCACCCTTCCCCGTCACCGCCCTCAAGCCGACCGGTGCGGGCGACGGCTTCATGGGCGGACTGATCTCTGGCCTCGCCGCGGGTGAAAGCCTGCCCGCCGCCGTGCGCCGTGGTGCCGCCACCGCCGCCATCGTCGTCACCCGGGTGGGCTGCGCTCCCGCCATGCCGGACGCCGCCGAAGTTCACGCCTTCCTCTCCAGGTCAGCACGCTGAGGACCACCGATGCACATTCCACCCCACGACAACGGCAACCGCCCCATCATCGACACCGATGATGCGCGCGTGCCGCTGAACTACTTCAACATCGTCAAGCTCCGCGCCGGTCAATCCTTTACCTACCAAGTGCCGGGCTATGAGACGGCGATCGTCCCCGCGACCGGGCGGATCGACGTGACCGTGGAGGGAGAGTCCTTCAACGGCATCGGCCAGCGCGGCATCGATGTCTGGGATGGCGAACCGGAAGGCGTCTATGTCCCGCAGGGGGCCAAGGCCACGTTCACCTGCGTTTCGCCCGCGGCGGAAATCTTCATCGCGGGCGCGAAGTTCGATGGCGATCTTGCGCCCTTCGCGGTGCGCGCCGCCGATATCGATGTGGTGCAGTACGGCTCCGACGAGACCAAGACGCACCGCAAGATCAAGCATATTCTCGGCAGCAAGTATCACGGCAAGGTGGGACGGTTGCTGGTCTCCGAACTCTTCACCGTCGGACAGGGCGGCTGGTCCGGCTTTCCGCCCCACAAGCACGACACCGACCGTCTTCCGCTGGAGACGCGCCACGACGAGACCTACAATTTCCGCTTCCGGCCCAATCATGGTTTCGGCCTGCAACTCGTGCAGCGCGAAGACGGAAAGGTGGGCGACGCCTATCATCTGGTCGATGGCTCCACCATCATTCTCGAGCAGGGCTTTCACCCCTGTGTCGCGGCACCCGGCTACGAGATGTACTACTTCACCATTCTGGGCGGCCTCAGCCAGCGGCCGCTGGTGCAGTTCTTCCAGCCGGCCCACGCCTATCAGATCGAAACGATCCCCGGGATCAAAGACATGATCGCCAAGTTCAAATGACCGCGGCAACCCTGAGCGAGGTGCTGAAGCCGGCCATGGCGCGGGGCTACGCCGTTGCGGGCCTCGTGGTGCTCGGCTGGGAAGATGCGCTCGCCTTCACGGAAGCGGCGGAAGAAGCGGGAACGCCGGTGATCCTGCAGGCAGGCCCCGGCTGCCGCAAGCACACGCCCGTGCCGATCCTCGGCAAGATGTTCCGTCATCTCGCCGAGCAGGCGTCCGTGCCTGTGGTCTGCCACATCGATCACGCCCGCACGCTGGCGGAGTGCCAGGAGGGAATCGACAGCGGCTTCACCTCGGTAATGATCGACGGGTCGCATCTGCCGCTTGCCGAAAACATCGCCCTCACCCGCAGTGTCGTCGACATCGCCCGCCAGGTGAACGTCTCGATTGAAGGCGAGGTTGGCGTCGTGGGCTACAGCGGTGGTTCGGCCTCGAGCGCCACCTCGCCGGACGAGGCGCGCAGGTTCGAGGAAGAGACGGAAATCGACGCGCTGGCCATCTCGATCGGCAACGTCCATCTCCAGACGGAGAAACAGGCGGAGATCAATCTTGCCGCGCTCCGCGCCATACAGGCCGTCACCCACGTGCCACTGGTGCTGCATGGCGGAAGCGGCATTCCTTCCGCCACGCGCAGGCTTCTCGCCACGCAATACTGTGTGAAGAAGTTCAACATCGGAACCGAACTCCGCATGGCCTTCGGCACGGCACTGCGCGGCTTTCTTGCGGCGCAGCCGGGCGAATTCGACCGCAACGCCATCCTGAAGGCCACCATCCCGCAGGTGCGGGAAGCCGCGAAGAACATTCTGCTTGAACTGAACCCGCGCCGTCCCGGCTAGCCATCCGGTTGAGAGCGGGCCCTCGCAATGCACCTGTCGCCGTCCCGAATATCCTGTTAACAGGAAACCTTGAGCAGCTGTTGGACATCAGGGGCATGAAGACAATCGGCATTCTGGGCGGCATGTCCGCCGCCTCCACACTCGTCTACTACCGCCGACTGTGCGACCTCCACCGGGACGCGAAGGGCGGCCTCGCCTCTCCCGATCTTCTCATACGTTCGGTGGATTTCTCGGCCATCGAAGAGATGCAGCGCGCCGGCGACTGGGCCGCAGCCGGACGGTTTCTCAATCGAGCCGCGCGCGGTCTCAAGGCCGGTGGCGCGGAGATCCTGCTGCTTGCCACCAACACCATGCACAAGGTAGCGGACGCCGTGATGGAGGGTATCGACCTCCCCTTCATTCACATCGCGGATGCCACCGCCAGTGAGATCGTCAGCGCGGGTTTCAAGCGGCCCGGACTGATGGCCACCGCCTTTACGATGGAGCAGCCTTTCTACATCGAGCGCCTTGAAGCGGCCCGTCTCGCTCCAGTCATTCCATCACAGCCCGACCGTCAGACCGTTCACCGCATCATCTATGAAGAACTCTGCCGTGACGAGGTGCGGGACGACAGCAGGCTCCGCTTCCAGGAGATCGCGGAGCGGCTGGTGCAAGCCGGCGCCGACAGCCTCATTCTGGGCTGCACCGAAGTGGGCATGCTGCTCCATGCGGGCAATGTCTCCGTACCCGTCTTCGACACCGTCGACATTCACTGCCGCGCCGCGCTTGCTGCGGCGGGATGACCGGCGAGCGCCACAGCGGCCCGGATGTCCTGATGCAGCTGTGATATCAACTCGCGAGCGGCCTCTTGATCCGGATGCCGCAAGATGGCGGAGGGATGCAGGGTGGGCAGAAGCAAGCGCCCGTCTGCCGTCCTTTCGGGCTTGCCGCGCCGCGCCATGACGCGGCTGCCATCCCCGGTGAGGGACAGCAAAGCGGTCGCACCCATCGCCACAAGCAGTCCGGGCTGCACGAGTTCGATTTCCTGCGTCACCCACCACCTGCAGATTTCGATTTCACTGGTATTTGGCCGCTGGTGAATGCGGCGCTTGCCACGCGGCAGGAATTTGAAATGCTTCACCGCATTGGTGACATAAACAGCGGAGCGCGCAAGACCTGCCTGCGCCAGCGCCTCATCAAAAAGCTGCCCAGCCGGCCCGACAAAGGGGCGCCCCTCGATATCTTCGCGATCGCCCGGCTGCTCTCCGACAAACATGAGACGCACCTGTTGGGGCCCCTCCCCACACACCGTTTGCGTGGCATGGCGGCAGAGGTCGCAGCGCTGGCAATGACGGGCACTGTCGTGAAGCTCACCCAGGTTTTGAAATCCGCCTGCGGGCTCAGCCGGACGCTGGACGGCAGGCGCCTTCATCTTCTCCAGATGGGCCGGCGGCAGCGTCGGCATGGAATTGCGCATGGCCTGCGCCCGTTCGGAGGCTGTCCGGATGAGATCGGGGATCAACGCGGCCTCGGGCAGATTCTTCCAGTATTTCTTCGGCATCTCCGCCGTCATGGCTTTCACCTTGAGGCGGGCGGGATTGAAGATGCTGCCGTAGTAGGTGCGCCACAGGGTTTCGACATCATCGTGGTCCGGTGGCCGGGCTGCCTCCTCCGCAGAAAACGCCAAGGCGCCAGCGATGAAGGAGAGGCTGCCCCGCGGCGTGGCGATCAGCCAATCCATGTCTGCAAAACGGCGGGTGAAAAAGCCCGCCATGCGTTCCACGATATAATGCTCGGGCTCGAACCAGGCCGCGAAGCGCCGCCGTTCCGTGCCTTCGCCCGTCAACTCGCGGAAGCGTACGAAAGCCTTCATCTTGTGACAGTCGCGGCGGACCGATTTCGCCATGGCCTGCACCCGCGCCAGCAGCGGATCGGCCGGGTTCGACATGAGGCCCGGCTCTTTCACCACACAAAGCAGCAGCCCATAGAGCAGGTCATGCGCATCCGCGGCGGAGTGGCAGGCGGCGTCTTCCGCGAGGTCGAGGAACGACTGCGGCACGTTCAAGGCCGTGACCGATGGCGGGGGGAGTGGCGCGTCATCAACACCCGACAGCAGACTCTGCGGCGCATCATGCCGCCGCCACGATACCTCCTCGGCAGGCACGTTGCGCAGGGCAAGGTCCCGGGCCTGCGCGCGCCATACCGCGAAGGAACCGACCGTAGGAAGCCGCTGCTCACGCATCAGAGCAGAGACAGCTGTTCGGGCTGCACGAGCGACGCGCGGAGATGCTCGCCATCCAGCATGCCCCGCGGCGACCAGTCCCGCGCCACCAGAAAGGCCTTAGCCACCTTCATCTTCACCCCGAGGCGCTTGAGGTCCTCGAAGCCCAGTGTGGCATGGCAGCGGGCCGCGAGAATCCTCTTCACGGATTTCGCGCCCATGCCCGGCACACGCATGAGCAGTTCGCGGGGTGCCGCATTGACATCCACCGGGAAGGCGCCGCGGTTCCGGAGCGCAAAGGCGAGCTTGGGATCAACCGCAAGATCGAGCATGCCCTGCTCCGCTGTCGACGTCACCTCCTCCAGGGTGAAGCCGTAGAACCTCAGCAGCCAATCCGCCTGATAGAGCCGATGCTCACGCATCATGGGCGGCTTGATCAGCGGCAGAATGCGCGACGAATCGGGAATGGGACTGAAGGCCGAATAGTAGACCCGCTTCAGGCCATAACTGCCGTAAAGGGCCGTGGCCCGCGACAGGATCGCCGTGTCATCGGCGGCATCCGCCCCCACGATCATCTGCGTGCTCTGTCCCGCCGGGGCGAAGGTCTTGCTCCTCTTCGTGACCAGCGTCTTTTCCGATGACTCCGCGATGTGGCTGCGGATGCCGGCCATGGCCTTCTTGATCTCGGTCACGTCTTTCTCGGGCGCCAGCCGCGAGAAGGAGTCATCCGACGGAAATTCGATGTTCACCGAAAGCCGGTCGGCATAGCGCCCCGCTTCTTCGATCAGGGCGGGATCGGCATGCGGGATCGTCTTGAGGTGGATGTAGCCGCGGAAATCATGGGCGGTCCGCAACGTCTTCACCACGCGCACCATGTCGTTCATGGTGGCGTCCGGCGAGCGGATGATGCCGGACGAGAGGAACAGGCCCTCGATGTAGTTGCGGCGGTAGAATTCGATCGTCAGCGTCACGATCTCCTCCACCGAGAAACGGGCGCGCGGCACATTGCTGGACGCCCTGTTCACGCAGAAGGCGCAATCGTAGATGCAGAAGTTCGTCATCAGGATCTTTAGAAGTGAAATGCACCGGCCGTCCGGCGCATAGGCGTGGCAGATTCCGTGGCCCTCGGTTGATCCCAAGCCGCCGGAACTGTCGGAATGCCGTTTCGAAGTCCCGCTCGAGGCGCAGGAGGCATCGTACTTCGCCGCGTCGCTGAGGATTTCGAGCTTCTGTTGAAGGGTGAGCATTGTCATGTTCGCTTTTTGTTCTATCCAACTCCCTTGCTCCACTCAATGGCAATCTTGGCCGCAGGTTGCCGCGAAGCCCGGACGCAGCCGGAAGATGCGGTTTCCCCGCCCAATCGCCGGGGTTGAATGTCGCTTCGTGTTCAAAGCTGGCTCTCCAGCGGAAGGGCTCCGGCCACGGAGGCGATCAGACGCCGGCCCGGTCCGGCAAAGGGCTCATCACCCCGCGCGACGACCTTGCCTGCAGCATCGCTCCACACCATCACCTCATCCTGCACCGAAACGCGCAGGCAATGCGCCAGGTGCCGGTCAAGCTCGCGCCCCAGGTCTTCGCCCAAGCCTTCATCCTCGAAGAACAGTCCCATTTCCGTGTTGATCGATCTGGAGCGCGGGTCAAAGTTGAACGAGCCGAGGAACCCTTTCCCGCGATCGACCAGAATGGACTTGGTGTGGAGGCTCGCCTTGCGTGAGCCGAAGACCCTGATCTTCTCCCGCGGCAGCGTGGCGGGCTGCTCGTAGAGGTCCAGTCCTGCCGCCAGCAGGCGGCGGCGGTAACGGGCGTAGCCGCTATGGGCGATGACCACATCAGTTGCGGCCAATGAATTGGTCAGTACCTTCACGGTCACGCCGCGGGCCGCGACCCGTTCGAGCAGTTCACAACCATCCGTCCCGGGGATGAAGTAAGGCGACAGCAGCACCACCTCGCGCCGCGCCGACGCGATGAGCGCCTCGATCCGGGGGCCGACCCACTCCGGCCGTTCGCGGAGCACGGCCTTGGCGGGAGGGTCCGCCGCAATGTCCAGACGGGCAACGTCCTGCAGGGGATGCTGTCTGTCAGCATCGACAAACCGGCTGACCTCGCGGAGCAGCTCCTGCGCATCCTCACTGCTCTCCATGGCCCGCAGCTGGATGCGAAGGCGCGCGAGCTTCGCAGGGCTGCGGCCGATCAGCCGGGAGACTCGCCTGCTTGCCGTTGCGGTCCAGTAGGCATCGAAAATCGAGGCTGCTTCCGCCGCTCCCTCCCCTTCAACCTGAAGGTCGATGTCGTGGAAGTTTGTGCCACGGTCGAGGCCGAAATAGGGATCACCCAGATTGCGGCCGCCCACCACCGCATGGCGCCGGTCCACGACAAGGTTCTTGTTGTGCATGCGGTTGTTGGCCGCCACGAAGGTCGACAGGAAGTCGATCATGCGCAGGAGGCCGTTCATGCGGAAGCGCAGCGGATTGAACAGGCGGACTGCCACGTTGGGATGGGAGTCGAGCGCCGAAAAGCTGCCGTCGAGGCCTCCCGCGTTGAAGTCATCGAGGAGGATGCGAACCTTTACGCCACGGTCTGCGGCCTGTAGGACGGCCGCCATCATGATGCCGCCGGAAAGATCAGGCGCCCAATAGTAGTATTGCAGGTCGACCGATTGCACAGCCGACGCAATCAGCGCCAGCCGCACAGCCAATGCATCCTTGTCATTGCAGACGAGGCGCGTGCGGGATGACGCCCCGCCAGCGGGTGCAATCCGGACTTCCTGCAATTTTCTGTTTTCTATTGGAACAGCGACAGTCATCCTGCGTTAGTGTCTTTGCCTTCAACGCAAGTTGAACTCGCAGAAACGTGGTTGGTTCCAAGGCAGCAAGAACATTGGGCTCTGAGCATCAGCACGGCGGGCATTCGAACCTGCTCCGCGTTGCATCATACAACGTCCACAAATGCATCGGCATGGATGGCCGCTTTGATCCGCGCCGGGTGGCGGACGTCATTCAGTCCCTCGATGCCGACATCATTGCCCTTCAGGAGGCAGACGCCCGCTTCGGAAAAAAGGCAGGCCTGCTGGACCCCGGGTATCTTGAAGGACTGGGCGGCTACAAGATGGTTGCCAGCGCACCCGCGACAAGTCTCAGCCACGGCTGGCACGGCAATGTGGTGCTCTATCGCAAGGGCGAGGTGGAGCGCATCCGCCGCATCAGCCTTCCGGGACTGGAACCGCGCGGCGCCGTAGCCGTGGACTTCAAGTGGCATGGCCAGACCCTGCACTTCATCGCCACTCATTTCGGCCTTCTCCGCCTGTCACGCCAACTCCAGGCCAAGGCTATCCGGGACTATGTGCTGGAACATACCCGGGAGCACGTGGTGGCGGTGGGCGATTTCAATGAATGGCGGCAAAAGCGCCGCTCGGGCCTCACCCCCTTCGGCACCCTGCTGCGCGAGGCGACCGGTTGGCAATGCAGCTACCCCTCCGCCTATCCCGTGCTGGCGCTCGACCGCATCTTCATCAGCGACTGCATCGAGAGCGTATCGGCGCGGGTCCTCACCTCCGAACTTGCCGAGGTCGCCTCCGATCACCTCCCCATCGTGGCCGATCTCCGGCTGCTTGACGCGCCCGTGAGCACAGGTCCCGCGGCCTGGCCGGCAGGACCAAGACGCGTCCTCGAACTCATGCGCCGCCGCTGGACAGGAACCTAGTTGCGCCGTGCACGTTCCAGATGAAACGCGCAGGGGTCACGTGAAGACATTCCATTCCAATGCCGCCATGCCGGATGCGATCCGGCCTGCACCGCTGTCACAGGTGATGATGAACACCCTGCTGGCGTTCATCGCGCTCTCGGGCATTCTCTATTTCGCCCAGGATATCCTCATTCCGATCTTCATGGCGGCGCTGCTGGCCATTCTGCTCGCTCCTCTTGTGAGGCGCGTGCAGCTTGTCCTCCGCTCCAAGATTGCGGCGGTGGTGTCCGTCGTCCTCTTCACCTTCCTCATCCTCGCCACCGTCGGCGGCTTCCTCGGCGTGGCGGTCTCCAATCTCGCAGCCGAACTGCCCCAGTATGAATCGAACCTGCGCGAGAAGGCCGCGAACCTCAAGCTGCTCACCTCATCGGGTGACGCCTTCGAAAAGGCCGCCGATGTCATTGCCGGGCTGAACGAGGAGATCACGCGCAATGCCGAACGGCCGGCGGAGCCTGCGGGCGAGCCCGGCCGGAAGCCCATCCTGGTCGAAGTGCAGGAAAGCAACTACGGCGCTCTGCAGCCCTTCATCGATCTCTTCGAGCGCACCGCGCATCCCCTGGCGCAGCTCTTCATCACCTTCATCATGCTCGCCTTCATGCTGTTCAACCGGGAGGACATGCGGAACCGCTTCGTCCATCTCGCCGGCGTGCGCGACGTGAAGCAGACCACCATGGCGATCGACGATGCCACCACCCGCCTTGCCAACCTCTTCCGCACCCAGCTCATCATCAACGGCACGGCAGGCGCGGTGATCGGAACGATGCTCTTCATCCTCGGCGTTCCCGGCGCCTGGCTGTGGGGCACCATCACCGCGATGATGCGCTTTGCGCCGTATGTCGGCACGCTCATTGCCTCGGTACTGCCCATCGCCATGGCGCTGGCGGTGGGCGAAGGCTGGCTGCTCGGCGGCACGGTGGCTGTTGCCATCCTCTGCGTGGAAGTGATCGTCGGGCACCTGATCGAGCCCCTCGCCTTCGGAAAGACCACGGGTCTATCACCGCTTGCCATCGTCGTTGCCGCCATCTTCTGGACGGCGATCTGGGGCCCGATCGGACTCGTTCTCTCCACACCGCTCACCATCATGTTGCTCGTCATCGGCAAGAATATCGAAAGCCTGCGCTTTCTTGACGTGCTGCTCGGCAACGAAGCGGTGCTGCCCCCGCCCGTCGTCTTCTACCAGCGCATGCTGGCACGCGACGCCCTCGAAGCCATCGAACAGGCGGAGTCGGCCGGCACGGAAGAATCCCGGATCAGTTTCCTGGAAGATGTCGCCATTCCCGGCTTGCTGCTGGCGCGGGAGGACGAGCGCCGCGGCGTACTCGCCCGCGAACAGGCCGCATTGGTGGCCGAGACCTTCGCCGATACGCTGGACGAAGTGTTCGAGGATGATCTCGAGGCAGCGGGATCAACTGCTCCGATCACAATCGTGGCCGCCAACGGCCCGCTCAATTTCGCCGCCGCACTGGCCGTCTCGGCCTATCTGCGGGAGCGCGGCATATCCTGCCAGATGATGCCGCAAGGGTTCATCCTTGCGGGCCGTGCTGTCATCCTTCCGCCCGCGGTCACACGCGTGCTGATCTGTCATCTCGAGGCGCCGTCCCACTCCCGCGAGCGCTACCTCGAGCGGCGTATCCGCGCCCGCGCCGGCGAGGCAACGGACGTCGCGGTTCATTCGGTAGCATGGACGATGCGGCCCACGGATGCGCTGGCAGGCGATCTCCACTACCGGACGATGGCGCCGCAGGCCGTGGCCGACCTCATTCTCTCCGGGCCCAACACCCCGTCCATGGCTTCAGGGACAGAAACCGGAGCGGGGGGCCGCAGCAGACCTTTGCGATTGGACGCCGATCCGCAACCCTAAGGCTGCGCGGAATAGATGCGGGTCCTGAACGCCTCGGCAAGCCTCGCAATGTCTTCGCCCATCGGCACATTGTCGCCCTTGTCCGGAAAGTGCTTCGCAACAAGCTCTGCAATCGCCAGCACGGCTTCCGGCGCGGGGCGTCCGGTCACATCGAGCGCGCGCACCGCAATCGGTGCAAGCGTGGCCAGCGCCTGATCGAACAATTGACCGGCGCGATCCACTTTCGACCAGGCGAGGAACACCGGCGAGGCGATATCGTCCTGGCCGAAGCCGCCGCTTTCCGAGCCGGGCAACAGTGTCGGCTGCGCCAGCATCCGCATCTCCTCCTCATAGCCCACCAGCGCCATGGGCAGGCAGCCCAGATAGCTCCGCCCCTCGCCATACCCCAGGAAGGGCGGCAGCAGTGACGCAGACGTATCCTGCAGCTTCGCGGCGATGCGCCCGGCCAGCACGACAAGATTGGTGTAGGCCGCGACGAGGGCGTCCATCGCCGACACGGCCTGGATGTTGTGATAGCCACCGGTGCTGATCACCGGGTCTGCGCCCACCTGTTCGTCTTCCGGGATGACCACCGGATTGTCGGTGATTGCCATCAGCGAATGGCGGGCGATGTCTTCCGCCAACGACGCTGCGCGGAGCGCTTCGCCGAGGACGCGCGGCAGGATGCGGAGGCTCACCGGCGCCTGATAAGGCCGGCGCGGTCCGCCGTGCCCCGGGCCCATGAGGGCGCGGAGCAGCGACAGGGCCTCGGTGTCGTAAGGATTGTTCCAGTAGCCCTGCAACTCCGCAGCAAAATGCCCGTGGGGTGACTTGAACGCCTCTGCCGCCAGGGCAAAGACCTCGGCCGAGAGAGTGAGCCGTGGGCGGGCGGCCAGACTTGCATCCGCGATCAGGGCAGACGCCGCAGGCGAACCGTTCACCAGCGACAGCATGTCCTTCGGCTGCATCCGGTGCTTTTCGGAGAGCCGGAGAAAGAGATGCGAGAGCGACAGGATTTCCCCGGCCCCGCCCTGCCCGCGGGCGGGCACGGGTGGCAGGGGCGCACCATCCAGCATCGAGGCAACAGCATCCGCAAGCGCGGGCGAGGCAGCGGCATGGCCTTCAATGAAGTTGGTGAGGCGGGCGAACACGATCCCCCGCGCAACACGCTCCGGCACCGCATCACCCCATGACGCTGCGCGGTGGAAGGTCGGCTGCTCCGCATGTTTCTGGCGGGCCTCGGCATCAAGGCGACATTTCGCGTGATGGCCGTAACCCGTGTTCACGCCGTAGATGGTGATCTCGGGCCGCTCCGCGAGCCTCATCAGATAGGCGCGCGCCGCCTTCATCTTCTCCCGGGCCGCGGGCGCAATCTGGACGGGCGCTCCGCCCCAGGCCACACGTTTGTAGGTCTCCAGCGTGAAATCGGCTCTGGAGTTCAGCGTCACTGTCATGTTTCGGTCCTTGGTCATTTTCAGGGCAGTGGAGCGCAACCCCGCGCAAGGCACAATCCCTCTCGTGGGGTGCCACTCGCTGCATGCGGTGATGCCGCATGGAACTCTCGCGAGCGGCGCGCATTCTGCTGGCATGTCCCTTGAAATCGCAATCGTGGGTGGAGGTGCCACCGCTCTTTATTGTCTCAAGCACCTCTTCAGGCAGTGTGCGTTTTCAAAGCCCATTGCGGTAACACTGTACGAAAGCGGTCCGCATTTCGGCAAGGGCATGCCCTATGACGAGACGCTGAATGCCGACTACATGCTGTGCAATGCCTTCAGCCGGGAAATTCCACCCGTCACGGAAACCCTGCTGCAGTATCTGAAGGGATTGCCGCCGCGGGAGCTCACGGCCTGGGAACTGTCGGAGCATGACCTGAGCGCACGCGCCTTCTACCCCCGTGTCCTCATCGGAGAATACCTGCACAGCGAGTTCGAGAGCCTTTGCAATGCTGCCGGGCAGCTGGGCCATCGCGTGACGCTGGAACCCAAGACGCGTGTGACGGACGTCCTAAATCACGCAAACGGTGCCGTGGTCGTATCGGATGCAGGTGATGAGCGGACTTTTGACAAGGTGATCCTTGCAACGGGTCATGTCTGGCCGCGTCAGCCGCGCATCGGCCAGGCGAAGCTTCTCTCGCCATGGCCCTACACCAACATCACGTCGCTCCCCGCAACGAACATCGGCATTCTCGGATCATCCCTGTCAGCCATCGACATTGCCATGGCCCTCGCCTTCACCCACGGCACATTCGAAGAGCAGGACGGTGCACTCTCGTGGCGTGGCAACGCAGGTTCGGCGAACCTCCGGATCACCATGATCTCCAAGATGGGCGTGATGCCGGAAGGGGATTTCTACTATCCCTTTCCGTATCAGCCCCTGAAGATCCTGTCACCTGATGCTGTCGCCGCAGAGGTGAAGCGCGGGAGCGATGGTCTTCTGGAGCGGCTCTTTCGGCTGCTCCATGAGGAACTGACAGCATCGGATCCCGATTACGTTGCGTCACTTGGCGCATCGGCCGTCACGCTCGAAGGCTTCAGCGCCGCCTATTTCAAGGCCCGCAGGGAACTGGGCGGACTTGATGCGGTGAAGCGGGATTTCCGCAAGACCCGCGCCAGCATGCGTGAGCGGCGCACGATCCCCTACCGCTATGCCCTCCTCCGCGCCCACGAGAATGTCGATCTCGCCCTGCGCGCATTCACGGCAAAGGATTGGGAGATGTTTCAATCAACCCTGCTGCCGGTGTTCACGGATTGCTATGCAGCCGTGCCGCACCTGTCGCTGGCGCGGGTCATCGCGCTTCACGATGCCGGTGTTCTCCACATCCGGGAAAGCGGGGACGATGCGGTATTCCAAACCTCTCCGGAGGGCGGCGTCACGGTCGTCGCAGGCGACTCGGAATTCCACTTTGACGTGATGATCGACGCGCGCGGCCAGGCACCTGCACCCCTTGCGAAGCTGCCCTTCCCGGGGCTCGTCCGTTCGCTGAAGGATGAGACCGCGCCGTTGGTGGAGCCGTTTCGACTAGAGACGGCCGCCGGACCGTCGAACGTCTACTGCCTTTCCATGCCGCAATTGCTGGAACGTCATCCCTTCTCGCAAGGACTGGCCGAGGCGGAGAAGAACGCCCGCGTCGCCGTCGATGAGATGGTCAGCGCCGAACCCTAGGCGCCTTCCGCGCCCAGTATCGTCTCGCTGTGGGCATGACATTCCCATCCGCGTGATCCCTTGACCCACGTCGAGATGTCCGCTGCCCTGAATTTCTTCGCCGTTCCGCCGATGCGAACATCCTGCCGCACGGTATAGGCAATGATCGCGACGCCCGGTGATGGCGTGGTCACCTCCACATCCTCGAATTCATAGTTGTCGAGAATCCAGTCCCCCTCTTCGGTCATCTTCGACATCTCGCGCTTTTCAATGCGCATGATGCCCTTGGGTCCGGCCACAAGACTCGATCTCGCCGAAAGATCCGCAGTCTTGGATCCGTTCTTCGCTTTCATCGCATCCCAGTAGGATTTCTCGAGATGGACGGCTTCTTCGTATGTCAGGGGAGAAGGAGGTGCCATGATACGTCTCCTGTCGTTGGATACCGCATTAACTGGCCTGGAGGGGTTTGGTTCCGTTGGAAGCGGCGTAGCGGCAGACCAGCCAGCAGTGTTCGGGCATGAAAAACCCGCGAGGAGCGAATTCCCTGTCGCGCAAAACAGGGAATTTCTTATGCATAAGAGGGACCGAAACTGCCCCCCAACAGGAAAGCCGCCTCGACGTAAAGGCAAGCGGCAGCACTCGTTCCAAACCCGTGGAAAAGTCTCCGAAAAAGGAAGACGGCAAGGGCAGGCGGCTCACGGGCAACCCGGCTGCCGCAGAGGGACGTGTCCGGAATGGCCGCAAGACACTCGTGGGTGATGTTATCGGTCATGTTCAGGACCCCGAACCGCCTGTCATTGTCATGCACTAAGTCGAGCGACCATCTGCCATTCATCCTGGCCTCCACAAGCAGCGGAGCCCATACGCCAATGGCCCGCTTGCGGCCATTGCGCCTCCGCACCCGGACTGACGTCAACGCTGCTCCCGTAGTCGCGGGATGAGCGAACCACCTGGGAGAAGCTCAAGGCAGAGGGCCGGAACTGAATTGATAGGAAGGGCTACAAAGGCGAAAGGGTACTGCAGCAGGCACAGTGGAGCAGGTCGAGGGTTGAATGGCCACTCACTCGTGGCACGTCATGTGCCAGCATTCGTTGAATTTTGACGACCGTGCACCCAGTCCCTTGTTCATCGAAGTAGCCGCCCTTAACCGAAGCAGAAATCAGATAATGATCAGGGCGCGGTAAGGACGAGCGGCTTGGCCGGCTGCTACCGGATTCCGAGATGAGAACCCACTCGGAAAACAGCAATATGAAGTCCAACAGCTTAAACGAAGAGATTTACCGCCTTCTCTCGAAGAGAGCGGGTGGCATGGGATACATAAGTGCTGGATTCGAGCTCGGCTCGCACCTTTGTCGTCGCAACTGGCTGATCTCTCCGAGGCGCTCTCGGAGGCAGACGCCGATCATCAGGTGCGAACGAAATCACTGCTTTCCACCAATCTCTTACTATCTCACCCGGGAATCCCCCTTCGGTTGAAGAGCAGACCGATGCTGATGCTGGTCGCCGCATGGAATCCGATGACTGCAAAACGCAGAACCGGAAATGACAATCACATTTTCTTTGCAGAATTCACAACTGGACAATAGTCATGACATTAACTCAAGATACTGACGCCAACTTGGCAGCGGACATTCCCCTGCCCCGGACTTATCATTCCATACTTGATACAATCGGCAATACGCCTGTGGTCCGCCTGTCAAGTCTCGAGCCGGACGGTGTAGAGCTTTACGCGAAGCTGGAATTCTTCAACCCACTTGGTTCAATCAAGGACAGGCTGGCCCTCGGAGTCATCGAAGCTGCCGAACGTGAAGGCAAGCTGCAGCCAGGTCAGACAGTCATCGAGGCAACAAGTGGCAACACGGGCATTGGCCTTGCCATGGTCTGCGCCCGGAAAGGCTACCCTCTGGTCGTGGTGATGTCAGAAAGCTTCTCTGTGGAACGGCGACGCCTGATGCGCTTTCTGGGGGCGAAAGTCGTCCTAACGCCCGCCGCCGAGAAAGGAACGGGAATGATAGAGAAGGCGCGTGAGCTTTCAACGGCTCACGGCTGGTTCTGGACACGCCAGTTCGAGAACGACGCCAATGCTGCAATCCACCGGCAGACAACAGCGCTTGAAATCCTGCGGACCTTTGGGCCGCACGGACTTGATTATTTTGTCACCGGTTCTGGCACCGGCGGGACCCTCCAAGGTGTAGCGAGCGTCCTTCGGATCGAAAGCGGAAACACCAAAATTGTTGTGGCGGAACCTGAAAACGTTCCAATTCTCGCTAGCGGCATAAGGCAGGCGTACAACGGCGATGGTACACCCGGCGCCAGCCACCCGCACTTCCGGCCACACCCCATACAAGGCTGGACGCCCGACTTCATTCCTCGCCTGACGTCCGAAGCCTTCGGCAAAGGATTGGTGGACCTGATACAGCCGGTGAGCGGAACGGATGCACTCCATTTGACGATGGAACTCGCGCGAAAGGAAGGAATCTTCTGCGGAATCTCAGGCGGCGCCACCCTTGCGGCCGCCCTTGCCACCGCGAAATCGGCATCAAGGGGAAGCCGCATACTGTTTATGGTGCCTGATACGGGGGAACGCTACCTGTCCACGCCTCTGTTTGAAAACATTGAACAGGAGATGACAGCCGAGGAGAGGGAGATCTCCAACTCAACTCCACGAGGCCGCTTCGTTATCTCCGCTCCTCCAGCTTCCACTGGACCTGCGGCGGTCCATTCGCAAGTCAGTGAACGCGCCGAAACATTCGTGCGAACAACCATCAATGACCAACAGAATCCGCTTGTGATGTTCGCATTGGAATGGTGCGAATTCTGCTGGGCAGTCAGAAAATTCCTGCGAGCTATTGGCGTGCCATTTGTCTCCGTTGATCTCGATGGCCTGAAGTTGCAATCCGACGGCTTCAGTCAGGAGATACGAAATGCGCTGCATGCAATCACGGGTTCCCCCACGATCCCGCAGATTTTCCTGAAGGGCAGGCTCCTGGGTGGTGCGGTGGATGTTCTCAGCCTTCATGAGCAGGGAACTTTGACGCCATTGCTGGTGAAGTCCGGACTCTCGCCAACCGAGATTTCCTTCTCTGCCAGAGACTATTTGCCAAAATGGTTGGCAACACGAACTGCAGCATGATCCGTGATCAACGCGGAGTGCAGAACGAATGGGACGCCTGAAGCGCTCCAGGTCTCCTTCCACCTCCTTTCAACTCCTACGAATCCACGATTATTCCCATGTGGGTTCCCACGCCCTTTCCAACGTCTCTCTGCCAAACCCCGACTCCCGACTGTTAATACGATTAGTTTCCATGACGAAGATCCACGAGAACACTGACGCCTCCAGATTGGGTGAGACCGATCTTCCACAACTTGGGCTTCGCGGAATTTTGGCCGTCGCCGGCACGACTATTGGAATGGCGGCAGGATTCGGCGTCATGATACTTTCTTCAATCTTCCTGGACCCATTGACCAAAGAATTGGGATGGAACCGTGGAACTGTCAGCTTGGGCTATGTCTGCGCAGCTATCGGGATGGCAACGGGCGGTCTCTTGTGGGGGCGCGTCTTTGACAAGATAGATATCCGGTGGATGCTCGCTATGGGTGGCACATTTCAAGTTTTGCCACTGGCAATGCTCGCGCACGTCTCATATCCATGGCAGTTCTTTGCGGCCCATCTGATACTGGGCTTTCTTGGATTTGGTGCACTTTACGCACCTTTCGTTGCAGTGGCGAGTGATTGGGCGATCTCACGTCGCGGTCTGGTCATGGGAATTGTCACAGCCGGTGGCGCAATAGGCCAAGGGGCGCTGCCATATTGGGCACAGACTCTCATCACGGCGTATGGTTGGCGCACTGCATATTGGGCTCTAGCTCTCGCCATGCTGATCACACAGCTAACAATCTTCTCGACTGTTCGCTTCCGCATCCAACGCCGTTCCAGTCAAATTGAAGGGGAAGGTGTTCGAGTTCTATTTTCAACAAGGCTTGCGGCACTTGGGTTCGCGGCGTTCTGCTGCTGCGCCTGTATGGGAATGCCGCTCGTCCATCTCGCAGGATACATATCAATGATCTGCGGGTCTGCAAACCTCGGAGCAACAAGCCTATTGGTGGCAATGTTGAGCGGCACAGTCGGGCGTGTAGTTTTTGGCCTTCTTGCAGACCGCATTGGAAACTTTTCCGCCTATAGAGCTGCAGCTCTCAGTCAGGCGCTCTGCGTTGTGTTCTTTCCCTTTTTGAGCAGCTTCAACTCACTCATTGTCCTGTCGCTCGCTTTCGGATTTTCATTTTCGGGGAATATGACCTGTATGTTGCTTTGTATCCGTGAGGAGGCTCCTCCAGAAAGAATTGGATCAGCCGTTGGCTGCATCCTTTTTATCGCCTGGCTAGGCATGGGAATGGGCGGATATCTGGGCGGCGGACTATTCGATTTCACGGGCAGCTACAAGCTTGCCTTCTGCATTTCTGCAGTGTTCGGCTTGGCAGCTTTCGTCTTGCTCTCGACACTCGATCGGGGCCACGGAATTTCTATCTCCACATGGCCACACGCAAAGCGATCTTCGTAAACTGATTAGGATGGCCACAGCTGTTGTCCAATTCCTCTTGCTATGCATGATGCGCAACAGCTTCCGTTCATCAGCAGTCCTGCCAAGCAGTGTCTGCAGCGGGGACGTGCATCATTCGCGATTACGGAGAATGGACGTAAAGCCCCCCCTCTCCAATATGCATATTCGTAAGCACGCGCTCCTGGTTCAAGAGCCGCCAACTGAGCAGCTTCTGGGCGTATGAAAGTTCCACCGCCGCATATTCCCGGCGTCCTGCGAGATTGTTCATTTCCGTTGGATCGGTCGTCAGATCAAACAACAGGGGCGGCAAGGACGTGAAATGAATGTACTTGAACCTTGAGTCTCTCACGACTGCGTATGAGCACTCATCGGAGGAGATTCCGAGCGCCTTTTCGACACGCTGACTTCTGACGTTGCGGAAGTCATGCTCGAAGAACACTGCATCACGCCAGTGCTCCACCGCAGTGCCGTGCAGGAAATGTACAAGTGAATGTCCGTCCACGCTTCGTGGCTTCCCAGCACCAAGCCAATCGAGAATGGTGGGCATGATGTCAATGGCTTCCGTAAACCGGTCAACCCGCGTACCTCGCGTGGCATCGGCGGCTCTGGATGGATCAAAGATAACCAGCGGCAGGTGAAAGGATCCGTCGAAGTAAATCTCTTTTCCCCAGACATAGTGATCCCCAAGCATTTCGGCATGGTCGCTTGTCACAATGATAAGCGTCCGCTCAAGTTGCCCCGTGGCCTCCAGATAGCTGATGATACGGCCCAGGTGGTGATCCATCTCCTCGATGAGTCCAAAGTAGGTTGACTTCATCTGGCGGATCTCGAGGTCATCCGCCTCCACCAGATTCATGGGATTGTGTTCGTCGAAGGAATCCGTGCGCGCCACGTTGCTGATTTCGTGCGCAAGCAAGGGATGCTGCTTGCCCTCCAGTTCCGGGCTTTCCTTGCGGACCGGGAAGCTGACGTCATTCGGATGAACGGCCGCATTGTAGGGTTCGGGCGCAATAAATGGTGGATGCGGGCGGAAGAACACAAAATGGGCAAACCACGGTTTCGCCTCGCGCACCAGCAGCCACTTGAGGAACTCATCCGTTAGGAAGGCCGTCTCACTGTGCTCAGCTTTGAAAGAGGTCGGAATGAAGCGGAAGCCCCGATCGGCAGGCTTGTCGAATTGGGGGCGCGGCCTGAATACATCAGCGCGGCCACCGGGGATATCATAACCCAGAGCTTTCAGATGCGAAATCCATTTGCCCATGTCCTCCGGCAAGTGCAGCGGCGTCGAGAAGCCAGGCAACACACCCTCGTCATAGGCCTTGAGTGACGGATCATTGGGATGAAGCAGGCGCGGATCAGGAGTCGTATCCGTATAGCCAAAGAGAGACGGTTCATATCCGAGCTTGCGGGCTTCAAGAGCAAGATTGGTGTGACGGGCGTCAAGCGGAGTTCCGTTACGGCCAGAGCGATGATTCATAAGGTACATGCCGGTCAGAAGGCTGGTGCGGGACGGCCCGCAGGGTGTGCACTGTCCATAATGCCTGGTGAACGTGACCGACTTTTTCATGAGTTGATCGAGATTGTGCGTCCGGACATTCGGATGGCCCAGCGCACCAATGCAGTCACCCCGCCACTGATCCGCACAGATGAGCAAGACGTTGGGTTTGTCAGGAACAACCTTCATGATTTCATCTCATTTATGGAACCGCGCGCAATATCCAGTGTGACGTTGTCGCCAACCGCGAACTTCTGACTCTTGGGTGAGTTCAGCACGTCAACCTTCAGGAAGACGCCATTGCACAATACGTAATAGCGCAGGATGGCGACCAGCACCTGCACCGACGAGATGGTGCCCGTGAGCATGTTGCCGCCAGCGCCATTTTCCTGGGGTTTTTTCGCTGACGAGATCACAATCGATTCAGGCCGGATGGCCCACGTTGCGTCCGTCGTCTTCTTGAAGAGGCTTTTGACCTGTTCGGGTGTCAGGAGGTTGAAGTCACCGATAAAGGACGCGACGTCAAGACTGGCCGGACTATTATAGATTTCGGCGGGTGCGCCCACTTGTACGAAGCGCCCGTTCTGCATGATGGCGACGACATCGCCCAGCATCAATGCCTCTTCTTGGTCATGGGTGACAAAGATGGCGGTGAAGCCAACCTGATGCTGCAAGCGCTTCAGTTCCTCTCGCAGGCGCTTGCGGATCTGGGCGTCAAGTGCCGAAAGCGGTTCGTCAAGCAAGAGAAGTTTCGGTTCCAGGATGAGTGCGCGGGCGAGCGCGACGCGTTGCTTTTGGCCGCCCGAGAGCGCAGCTGGCTTCGCTTGGGCACGGGCCTCCAGACCCATAAGATGGATCATTCCCTCCACTTTCTGTTGGATCTCGTGTTTCGACAGCTTCTGCTGCTCCAGCCCGAATGAGAGATTCTGCTCCACCGTCATGTTCGGAAAGAGCGCATAGTGCTGGAAGACCATGCCGACACCGCGATCCTTGGGCGGAGCGCGCGTGACGTCCCGGCCGTCGATGCGGATCACCCCGCTGTCCGGCATCGTCAGGCCTGCAATGCCGCGCAGAAGTGTCGTTTTTCCGCAGCCAGAAGGTCCCACCAGTACGCAGATCTGGCCCCTCGTGACATCAAGGTCGATGTTCTGAAAAACGGAAACTCCGTCATAGCCCTTGGATAGGGCGCGGACCTCGACATAGCTCACTGTTCGTTCCTCCGTGACGCGGCCCAGACCACGATGGCTGTTGAGGCGAAGATGACAAGGAAATAGGTCGTAATGAGTACGCTAAGCTTGCGTCCGCTGCCGCCATTGAGCACGCCCATATATATCTGAAGGGTGGGGAAGTGGCCGCCGACGAGGAGATTGGCATAAACGAAGTCGCTGATCGCCAGCGTAAAGTTCATGACAAGCCCAATGATCAGGCCCTGCTTGACGCAGGGCACGACGACCCGGGTCAGGATCGTAAAGTCGGACGCGCCGAGCAGGCGTCCCGCTTCGAAGAGCTCGTTCAATCTCAGTGAGCGGAGATTGTTCTTGATCGGCACATAGTATAGAGGCGCGGCCACGGGCAAGTATCCGAAGACCAGAACCCAAGGTGTGCCGGTAAGCACGATGCCGTAGTTGCCGGAATAGATCCGCAGCAGTCCCAGCGCCAGCACGATGCCGGGCACTGCAAAGGGCAGAATGACGAGAACCGCCATCCACTTGTCGAGAAGCGGAAAATAACAGTGAGCGATCAGCACGGCGGGTACGACGATCAGGGGCGTCAGGATCAGGGAGCCGAGACTCACGAGCAGGGAGTTGTAGATTGACTGCAGAAATCTGGGGTCGGACGTGATCGCCCGGAGATGGTCCAGCGTCAATCCCTCGGGAAGGACGGTTCCTGCCCAGTCAGTGGCGAAGGCATTGAGGGCCACTGCAAGAATAGGCAGCAACTGGAAAGCTGCAACCAGCAAGACGAGAGCCCAATCCAACCATTTACGGTCACGCATCGTGATGCTGCCGCGGCTTCAGAAGGAACTGGTCTGCCAGAATGGGGATGATCAAGCTGACAACCAGCAAGATTGCGAGCGCATCGGCCAGGTTCGGATCGGAGAATACGTCGCCCGCAGTCAGTTCGCCGATGCGAATGGTGACCACGTTTGCGCTGCCACCCACCAGAGCCCAGGCCGTAGCGTAGGTGCCCATGGCATTTGCAAAAAGCAGTAGATAAGCGCTGATCAGGCTGGGCGCGAGGATCGGCAGGCCGATCCGCCGCCAGAATGACCATGTGCTGGCTCCCATGAGGAATGCCGCTTCCCTGATTTCAGTGGTAAGTGCACCCAGACCCGGCAGCAGGAGCAGGATAGCGAATAGGATCTGGAAATAAGAATATACGATGACAAGCCCCGTCGTGCCGTAGATGTTGAAGCCGTGCAGGATCCCGATGCGGGCGAAGAGCAGCGTGAAGGAACCGCTGATCCCCAGCAGGATGACAAAGGCGAAAGCGAGGGGAAAGCCGGTAAAGTTGGCGCCGATGTTGGCGCAGATCGAGATCAGTTGCTGCACTCGGCCCGGCATCCTCTTGAGCAGCACGCAGATCGGCAGGGCGACAGCGAGACCGATCAGTGCCGTTGCCGCGGAGATCAGGTAGCTGACTTTGAAGGCTCCGAGATAGAAGCGGCTGGACAGGATTTCCGCGTAATTGAACGCCGACAATTCATCCCCAGAGAAAAGGCTGTTCAGTGTCACGGCAAGGAGCGGCGCGACCTCGAACAGGAACACGACGAGGAGAAAGGGCGTCACACACAGGAAGGCGAGGATCTTGGTGCGGTTCGCTGCAGGGACCATGGACACAATCCGGATTGGAATCACGGCCGCCCCAGAAGCGGGGCGGCCGCATGCTGCAGGAGATCACATCTTCGACAGGACTTGTTCCTGCCATTGTTTGCCGAGTTGTTTGGCTGATTCCATCCATAGCTCTGCATTCACCGGCCTTGCCTTTGCATATTGTTCGGTGGGGAGAACGTTGTCCTTCAACTCCGGCGGCACGTTGATGGAATCGATCAGTATCGGGCGGGCAAAGCCTTTGGCGAAGTTCAGCTGACCGGCTTCCGTGAAGATGTATTCACGCACAACCTTGGCAATGTTCGGACGGGTGGAATAGGCATTGAGGATCGTGGTGTAGCCGGAGGTGACCGAGCCGTCAGAAGGAATCCAAACGTCAAACTTGTCCTTGCCGACGAGATTGCGGTAGTTGAGGGCATTGAAATCCCAGACGATGCCCACCTCTATTTCGCCCTTTTCCATGTTGCCGGGATTTGCGCCGATCGTGAGAAGACGCTGCTGTTCCGCCAGCTTGGAAAAGATGTCGAGCGCGGGCTGGAGGTTTTCTTCACCGCCACCTCCCGCAATGGCCGCCGCGAGGACAAGTGCGTTGGATTGAGCCGCCTTGCCCACGTCCCCCACGGCGACCTTGTAGGTGCCGTTCACAAGGTCCGCGAAAGCCTTGGGCGGATTTTCGACTTTCTTGCTGACGATGAAAGCGATTGTGCCGGTGTAACCCAACATCCAGTGACCGTCGTCATCGCGGGCCCATGTGGGGATTTTGCCCCAGTTGGTTGGCTTGTAGGGTGCGCTCGTTCCCTTGCGTTTGGCGATCGGCCCGAATTCCAGTCCGATCTCGCCGATGTCAGCGCTGGCGTTGGCTTTCTCCGCTTCGAATTTCGCCAGTTCTTCGGCACTGCTCATGTCGGTATCTGTATGGGTGACACCATACTTCGCCATGATGTCCTTCCATTGGCCGCCCCAATTCGCCCAGTCGTCAGGCAGGCCGAGACTTACGACCGTGCCTTCCTTGCGTGCGGCAGCTTCGATCTCCTCAAGCGTTTCGGCGAAGGCCTGAGCGGCGGTCAGCGTCAGCGCGGACAATGCGATGCCTGTGCTGAAGGTTCTGCGGTTCATGTTCATGGGAAGCTCCTGATTTAGCATTCAGTGCGCAGTTCTCGGTCTCGACAGTGGCAGACCACGAGCACCAGGGGTGTGGCGGGCGAAGCAGCGCGATGGAGGTTCGGGCCAAAAGATTGGCCCACCACTTCTGCCCGTCATCCCGAGGAATGCTCACCGGAGAGGAGGAGGTCCCTCGGTGTCTTTCACTATGGACGGCCGCATAGAATGACTATTCGGTCAATCTGTCAACGCAAAAAATGACCATATGGTCTTTTCTGTGGACGTGTCACGACACAGTCATGCTTCCGTGCTCGCAAATTCGGCCACCACGACATCGACACCTGCTGCGCGCAATGCGCTCTCGAGAATGGGGCCCGGCATGCGGTCGGTGACAAGGCGGTCAATTTTCTCAGGCCCGCACACCTGGAACAGCGCATTGCGCTGAAGCTTGGATGAATCCGCAACCACCGTCACCTGACGTGCCAATTCAATCATGGCACGCGTTACGAAAGCTTCGTCCGCATTGAAGTCCATCATCGCGCCGGTCTCGCCAATGCCGCTCACGCCGATCACGGCATGATCCGCCGAAATCTGCTTTATCTGTTCGACCACCTGCGGACCCAGCAGCTCGCAAGCCTCGCCGAAGTAAGAGCCGCCGAGCAGATGGATCGGTCCGCGCTGCTCGGAACCCCACAGTTCATGGGCTACAAGCGTGGAATTGGTGATCACCGTGAAGGGGCCCCGGCGCGCCAATTGTTCAGCAAAGTAGATCGTGGTGGTTCCGCAGTTGATGAGAATGCTATCGCCAGGGTTGAACAGCGCGGCAGCCGCCAATGCGATCCGCATCTTTTCATCACGGGCATTGGCACGTCTTTCGGCAAGCGGACTTTCGCGCACGGATTGTGCCGGCTGCATTGCCGTTGCGCCACCATGGATCTTCCGGAGGAGCCCCTGCTCTGACAACAGGCTCAGATCGCGCCGCACAGTCTCGTGTGAGGCGTCCAGCAGATCGGCCAGTTCATCGACCGAGACCCTCTCCTGTGCATGGACGAGCTCGACAATCCGGCGGTGACGATCAGCTGGCTTCATCGCAGTTCCTCATTGACCGTTCGGTCATTTAGTGACAGAAGATTGACTGAACGGTCATTCTGGGTTCAGGTGATGCTGACAGACTTCTCAAAACTACGCAATTCAGTCAATCCTACCTCACTTTCCACAAAGACGATGCGGCTGTCTTTGGAGGTGTGTGCCCTCCGCTTTCGGACATCCCCATGAGCAGCAGCATGATCAGTGACCTCCTGGCAGGCCGCTTCTCCGATCCGGATACCGGCAAGCTTGTGAGCGTGGGCACGCGAAGTTTGGTAATCGAGAAAACGCTCGCCGGGAACGAAGGCGATCTGGTCCACGCCCTGTCGATGGGGCGCCGTATTGCGGTCGTGAGTGATTCCAACACACACCAAGCACTCGCAGAGCGTGTGGAACGTGGCCTCGCCGGTCGCAGTTTGGTCGACAGCATTATCTTGCCGGGACATCCGCATCCCGACGATAAGACCGTGGAGCTCCTGCGGGAACAGACCAAACCGGCCGATGCCATCGTTGCCGTGGGCTCGGGCACCATCAACGATCTATGCAAATATGCCTCGGCACTCGACAGCAAACCTTATGCTGTTTTTGCGACTGCGCCGTCGATGAACGGCTACACATCTTACAATGCGGCAATCACCGTGCATGGGCACAAGCTGTCGCTGCCGGCGCAGGTACCGCAGGGAGTCTTCTTCGACCTTGAGGTGCTTGCAGCCGCCCCTGCCCGTCTCATCCGTGCAGGGCTCGGTGACAGCCTTTGCCGCTGCACGGCCCAGGCAGACTGGCTCCTCTCGCACCTGATGTTTGGCAGCGAGTACCGAACCCTGCCCTTTGTCCTGCTGTCCGAAGACGAAGCTCCTCTTTTCGACAACGCCGCCGCACTTATGGCAGGCGATCTTGAGGTCATGACCCGGCTTGTGCGCACGCTCGTGCTGGCAGGGTTCGGCACCGCAATCATTGGCCATAGCCAACCCGCAAGCCAGAGCGAGCATCTGGTCAGTCACTTCCTCGACATGTTCGAGAAACCCAAACGGCCGCTCGTCTACCATGGTGAACAGGTTGGCGTGACCACCCTGTCGATGGCGCGGCTGCAAGCGCGCATGCTGGACGCGCCACCGGTGCTTCACGCCGATACGACCAGCGAATCCGATCTTGTCAGCCGCTATGGTGAAGTGCTGGGACGCTCGTGCTGGCAGGAGTTTTCCAAGAAACGCATCACAGCGGAGAAGGCCGAAAAATTGAATGCCCGCTTGAATTCTGAGTGGAACGGGATCAGCGCGCGCCTGCGCCAGGCCATGCTTCCGCCAGAGTACCTGCAGGATGTTCTCGTCGCCGCGGGCGCGCCCATCGTCCCTGAGGACATTCACCTGGACCGCGGCGATTACGAAACGGCAATCCTCTGCTGCCGAGAAATTCGCAACCGTTTTACCATTCTTGATCTCGCGGCAAGCGCAGGGCGGCTTTCTGTTCTCACTCCAACTCTCTAAGGAGAACCCGATGGACTTCATCTTCATGCTCACCCGTCAGGACAGGACGATCAGCGATTGCCTGCGTCTCTACGACGAGATCCGCGCCGTCGGTCTGACGCATGTGGGCTTCAAGGATGTGGGAGTTGACCGGGACACGCTTGCGGCACTCACCAAGCGGATCAGGGCGGACGGCGCCACCGCCTACATGGAAGTGGTTTCGACGTCGCCCGATGACGCGCTTCGCTCGGCAAAAACGGCTGTGGAACTTGGTGTCGATAGGCTGCTGGGCGGCACCGATGTCGATGCCGTGATGGCGATCACCAAGGGAAGCGCCACCGCCTACTATCCATTCCCGGGTTTCCCGCAGGGCCATCCGACCAAGCTCGCCGGCAAGCCCGCCGACGTTACCGCGCATTGCCGCAGCTTCATGGATCGCGGTTGTGCAGGCTGCGACATTCTCGCCTACCGTGCGACCGAGGCAGAGCCTCTGGCGCTGGTGAAGGCGGCCCGCGCCGGACTGGGCAAGGGCACTCTCATCGTTGCAGGCTCGATCAACTCGCTCTCCCGCATCTCGGAGATCGCGGAGGCCGGAGCCGACGCCTTTACGATCGGCTCTGCGATCTTCGACGGGACATACAAAGGTGACGCGGGATCCATCATCACCCAGCTCGAAGCGGTGATCGCGGATTGCAAAAAGGCAGCAGGACTGCCTTGATGCGGGACACCGGGCCGCCATCTGCCCGGTGAAGAGGGTTCTGCCGCATGTATCTCGGCATCGATATTGGAAGCCAGTCCGTCAAGGCTCTTGTCGTCGACGGGAGCCTGACGCCGCGAGGCCAGGGGAGTGTGCCGCTTACCCTTTCGACGCGACCCGGCAACGTGATCGAGCAGGATCCGCAGTCATGGTTGGACGCTCTCAGGACTGTAATCGCATCAGCTCTCGGCGAAGCCGGAGTGTCCGCCGCCAATATCCATGGTCTCGGAGTGGGCGGGCAACTCGATGGCTGTGTTCCAGTCAACAGCACCGGCGCGGCGCTCCACCCCTGCCTCACCTGGATGGACCGGAGGGCCACGCGAGAAGCCGGCCTCATGCCGGAGGATGTTGTTCGCGCCCGCTGCGGGATCATCAGCGATGCCACGCACATGGCCCCGAAGATCGCCTGGCTTCGGGACAACCGGCCAGACATCACACGGGAGACAACCTGTTTCCACCAGCCTGTGAGTTTCATCGTTCAGCATCTCACGGGAGCAGCGGTGATGGACCGCGCCCTCGCTTCAACAACGATGCTATACGACTTGGCACAGAAGGATTGGGCCGATGACCTTCTTGCTCCATTCGGTGTAGATCGGACGCGTCTGCCCGCGCTGCGGGGCATGGAGGAGTGCGCGGGAGTTCTTACCCCCAGTGGTGCGGACCTGACCGGACTCCGCGAGGGCACCAGGGTAGCGGTCGGGACAGGTGACGACTTCACCAACGCCATCGGTGCTGGGCTCCTGTCCCCCGGCGCCATGCTCTGCCAGATCGGAACGGGCGAAGTGGTGGGCGCACTTCATCCCACGCAGGTGGTTGATCACCAGCGGCTTGTGGAGACACATGATTTTGGCCGTGGGCTTTTCTTTATCGAAAATCCGGGCTGGCTCAGCGGCGGGGCAATTTCATGGCTCCTGAACCTTCTGCGTCTCAGAGGCGTGGAAGAACTCAACCAGCTTGCGGCCAGTGTACCCCCGGGATGCGAAGGAGTGCTGTTCATGCCCGCGCTCACGGGGGCCATGGCGCCCGAATGGAATGCTGATGTGCATGCCTGCTTCCACCATCTGAGCGCACATCACAGTGCTGCACACCTGGCGCGGGCCGTTCTCGAGGGAACTGCTTTCGCCATGCACGATGTACAGCTTCGGCTCACCGAAATGGGAGTCTCCTTCGACAGCATCCGGCTCGCAGGCGGCGGCGCGTCAAGCAAGCTTTGGGGCCAAATCCGGGCCGATGTTGCGCAATTGCCGGTGCAGGTCTGTCATGTGAGGGATGCCTCTCCCCTCGGGGCAGCAGTGCTTGCAGCAGTGGCTGCCGGGGAACTGGAAACGATCAGCGCGGCCCAGCCCCTGCTCAACCGGGATTCATCCTGGATCACGCCCACATCGGCGCAAGCACCAATCTATCGCGAGGCCCACCGCCGCTACCGCGACCTGTTTTCCCATCTCAAGACACTGGCATCAGGCTCATGACCGTCGCTCAAGTGCCGCGATAACCGAACTTCAGAATTCCGGTGCGCATCAGCACGTACATGGCGGCAAATATGGTGAAGACCAACGCGTTGGTCATCGCCGCGATGGCGAAAAGCTCGGGCCCTAGGCCGAAGCGTAGCGATCCCCAAGCCACCGACGGCAGCGTTGGGATGGCACCAAGATTGTAGAACGAAATCTCGAGATTGTTGAATGCCAGAATAAAGCTGATGAGGAAGGCGCCGAAAATACTCGGCCAAATGGTAGGGAGTGTTACCTCCCAGAAACAACGGAGCGGGCGGGCTCCGAATACCATTGCCGCGTCGTCCATCTGCCAGTCGTAACGCACCAGTTGCGACAGGATGATGAGAAAGGAGAATGCCACGCCCTCCACCGCATTGGCAGCAATGGCCGACAGAAGGTTGCCGGACAGGCCAAGAACGCGGGCATTGAAGGCGAGAGAGGAAATCCCGATCAGGAGTTCGGCGACAAAGAGGGGGGACAGGAAGACGATGAAGAGCACAGTCCGCATCCGAGTGGGATAGCGGAGAAGGCCGATCACCGCGGCAGTGGCAATTGCCGTCGACACGATTCCGCTTCCGATGCCAATCTTGAGGCTGTTGAGAAAGGCATCGTGGTAAAGGGAATCATCGAAAACGTTGACGTAAGCCTGCAAAGTGAAATCCGGCGGGAACGGCCAGACGATATCCTTCGAGAAGGACGCATATACGACATAGGCAATCGGCGAATACAGGAACACATAAAGCAGGCAGAGCGCCACCATCATCACCCACTTCCGATAAGCCGTTCCCTCCAATGCCTTGGCTGTCATCGCCCTGGTCCCGTAAAGCCGCTGCGGCGCGGATTGACACTCATTCCCATGATGACCACCACGGCGCAGGACGCGAAGAAGAGAACGACACTCATCGCAGAACCGAGCGCCCAGGTCCCCGTCTCGCCAAACTGTTGTCCAAGACTCATGCCGAAGGATGTTGCCTTGGGCCCGCCGAGGAAGCGGGGTGTGACTGCGGAGGCCAGACACGGGATGAAGACAAGGATGAGGCCGATCGCTGTGCCAATCCAGTTCAAGGGCCACGTCACTTCAATGAAGGCGCGGAACGGTCCCGCACCATTGATCTTTGCTGTTTCGAGAAGTGCGAATTCGAAATTCACCAGAGACAGATAGATGGCCGTGACCATGAAGGGCATGAAAAGATAAACATGGCCGAGCGTTGCAGCCACCGGAGTGTACATCAGCGCCTGAATGGGGTTGAGACCCATCATCCCCAGTCCCATGTTGATCAATCCGCCAGGACCGAGGATGCCCTGAAGGGCCGCGATGCGCAGAATAACCCCGGTGAAAAAGGGGGCCGCGAGCAGCAGTACGAGCAGCAGGCGGTAGCGCCCCCCGTGGCGGGCAATGAAATAGGCGACAGGCCAGGCATAGAAAAGACAGATCACGGCGGTGACGGCAGCTCCCAAGATGGAGCGCAACAGAAAGACGCGATACGCGGGCTCACGGAAGAGCACTCGGTAGTTGTCGAGATTCCAGTCCATGTAGAGCTCGTAGCTCTCGGTTTTCCAGAAGCTGAACACGACAATCGCGAGAAGCGGCAGCAGCAACGTGCAAATGATGAACACCACACCAGGCGCGATCAACAGGACAGCAGGGGGTAACTTGACCCCTTTCGCCGCTGGAGTGGCGAGCGGAGAAATGTCAGGCGCCGTCACGGAAACACGCCCCGGCCTCGTGAGGCCATTCCGCGATCACATCCTGCCCGATCTGTGCGTCGGTCTCGCGCAGCGATCCGCTGGCCACGAGTTCGCATCCATGATCGAGCGCGAGGATGAAGTTGGCAGTCTGACCTTTGAAGATGATGTCCCGGAGTTTCCCCGCGATGAAGTTCTGCCCCTTCCGCTCAATGGGTGTCTTGCGCTGCCCCGTCACCTTCACGTCTTCGTACTTGATCGAGTAGCGCACGATGTCGCCCTTTGCGAAGGAGCCTTTGCGTGGAACGCTAAGGGTATGTCCTTGCCAGTTGATCACCAGCTTCTCGCCCTCGTCGCCCAATACTGTCGCAACGAGGTGGTTCGACTGCCCTACGAAGGATGCGACAAAGGACGTCGCCGGCCGCTGATAAACTTCGACCCGTGGCGCCACTTGCTCAAAAACCCCGTTGTGCATGACAGCGATCCTGTCGCTCATCGTAAGGGCTTCTTCCTGATTGTGGGTGACATAGATAAAGGGGATTGCGAGTTCCTTCTGATAGCGCCTGATCTCGACTTCCATCTCTGCGCGGAGTTCCCGGTCGAGATTTGCTAGCGGTTCATCGAGCAGAAGCAGGGTCGGTCGCGAGATCAGTCCCCTTGCGAGGGACACGCGTTGCTGCTGGCCGCCGGACAACTGGTTGGGATAGCGGTCTTCGAGGCCTTTCAGCTTCAGCAGCCCCAGCGCCCATGAAAGCCGCTCTCCACACTCCGTCTTTCCAAGACCCTGCATGCGCAGCGGGAAGATGATGTTTTCCGCGACGGTCTTGTGAGGGAACAGCAGAAAATTCTGGAAGACCATGCCGATGCGACGGCGGTAAGGCGGAAGCCGGGTGACATCCGTTCCACCGACCATCACCGCCCCGCGGTCAGGCAGTTCCAGCCCCGCAATGATGCGAAGCAATGTTGTCTTGCCGGATCCGCTCGGCCCAAGAAGGGAAAGGAACTCGTCCTGCCTCACTGCGAGTTCGATCCCGTCGACGGCACGCACTGGTCCAAAGTGTTTGCTCACGCCATTCAGGGAGAGCGAGACGGGCGGTTCGGCCGGTCTCACATCTCCCGCGCTCTGATCCAGACCTCTCATGTCGCCAGCCGGGCCTGCCGATCAGGACGCTTCGACATCCGACCAGATCCGCTCCCACTTCTCGGGGGAAGAGGGCTGGTCAAACATGTGGAGCTGACTTGCCTCGGCGCTTCTGTTCTGGAAGTAGAGTTCGGACTCATCAGGCGTAAGGATGGACCGCACATCGACGACTCCTCCATAACCGGTGGACCGCACGACCCTCGCATAGTTTTCCTTTTGGAGGAACAGGTTGATCCAGGCATGGGCCAGCTCTGTCCGCTCCGGATCCGCTTCCGAGCTGATCATCCAGGTGTCAACCCAACCGAGACCACCCTCCTTCGGCTTCAACACGTGCTGGACTTCGAAGGGCAGTTTTCCGTCGCGTTTCAGCACGGTGAGGTGGCGGTAAGTTTCGGCAAACTCGGGCGCCGCCCAGACGGAATTTGCGCGCATCAGACGGTCCAGGGAATCGTAGTCCTGGTAGCGCGTGAGAAGCAGCTTCTTCTGCTCGATCAGCAGCCGCTTTGTTTCTTCCAATTCTGCATCGGTGAGCTGATAGGGATTGAACGGCTTGCCGTCGGGACGTGGCTGGTCCTTGGTGCCCATACGCGTGGCGGCGAGTATGCCCATCAGCGCGATATTCTCTTCGAAGCGTGAGTTGGTGGCGAAGTGTCCGCCATACTTGGCATTGAGGAGAAGGTCGATCGAACCAACGTCTTCCGGTGCCACTGCGCTTGTATTGACAGTGATGCCATAACCACCCCAGCAGTTGGGTGCCGCGACATTGTTCTTGCCCTCCTCGTCGGCCAGCAATTTGAAGCTGCTCGGGAGGAAATCCGGAAAGACGCCACTGATATTCGGGATTTTGGTGTAGTCCACCGCTTTGGTGAGCCCTTGACGGAAATAGAGACGGGGCCAGAAGCCGTCGGCCATAACCATGTCGAAATCCTTGGTGCCACCCACCTTCAATTTATTGAAGGCCTCCGAATTTCCGTCGAAGAAGGTCGGCGCGAATTTGGCCCCGGTCGTCTTTTCGAATTCGTCGATGATCTCCTTGATTGCGTAGGGCTGCCACATAAGCAACCGCAATGTCGGGGTGGCCGCGCGAGCGGGAGCGACAAACGGTGCAAAGGGTCCGAGTGCGGTAGCACCAAGCACCGCGGCTCCAGACTTCAGGAGGTGCCGGCGATTGAGTGAATTCAAACGTCCTTTCAGTGCCTTGGGCATTTTTCAGCTCCTTCCCTTGATGATGTTCTTGTTTTCAGTTCACAACGTATACAACAATATTGCTACCAATTGCAAGAAAATGCTATAAACTGCACAATATCGCAAACACCCGACACAGGGGAGGAGAGCCGTCACCGTGCTTGCAGAAGAACGTCAAAAGCAGATTCTATCGCTGGTCCAATCCCACCGTTCGATCTCCATCACCGACATCCAGCGCAGCCTGAACGTTTCGCGGGAAACCATTCGCCGCGATCTGCTGACGCTGGCCGAGCAGCGCAAATTGCGAAAAACACATGGTGGGGCGATTTCTCTCGAAAGTACCGAGCCCGAAATGGCCGTGCGTCAGACCACGAATGTTGAAGGCAAGCGCGCCATAGGGCTGTTGGCTGCCAGCATGATTCCAGACGGAGCATCCGTAATCCTGGCAAGCGGCACGACCATGCAGAGCGCTGCTGATGCACTGCAGGGCCGGCAGTCGCTCACCATCTTCACCAACTGCATCGCCAGCGCCCTCAAGCTTTCAGGGCGCAACAGGAACAGGATTCATCTCCTTGGGGGTGAGATCCAGTCGCAGAACCAGGCCTGCCTCGGACGCGACGCGACAGAGATGCTTTCAAATTATTTTGCTGATTTTGTACTGGTCGGCGCAGGCGCAATCGCGCCCAACGGATGCATCATGGACTTCAGCCGGGAGGAAGCCGAACTCCACAGCCTCATGGTCCGATCGGCCCAAACTGTCATTGTTGCTGCTGATCATCAAAAATTTGGGCGTTACGCGCCCGTGCGGGTCGAAAGCCTCGACAAGGCGCACTACCTCGTGACCGACAGGGAACCGAACCGGGAAATGGCAGAGGTATTGTCGCCGCTTGCCGTCGACGTTCTCGTTGCAAACCCAAAATCAATCTGACTCCTCTTCCATCAACCGGAGAACACCATGAAAGACGATGAAACCATTCGTCGCGAAATCATCGCGACCTGCAACTTTATGAACGACAAGGGCATCAACCAGGGCACCTCTGGCAACATCAGTGTGAGGGTGGACGGCGGCTTCCTGATCACTCCGTCTGGCGTGCCATATGCCGAAATGCAACCTGACGACATCGTCTTCATGAAAATCGACGCATCTCACTCAGGCACGCGCAAACCGTCGACCGAATGGCGCTTTCACCGCGACATCATGGAGAAAAAGCCAGAGGTTGGCTGCACCATTCATCTCCATTCCATGTTCTGTACCACCCTGTCGATCTTGCGGCGAGAGATTCCGGCCGTCCACTACATGATAGCGGCCGTCAATGGTCCGACCATTCCCTGTGTGCCCTATGTCACGTGGGGCACACAGGAACTGGCGGATTACATTGTCGATGCGCTCAAGGACCGTCTCGCCTGTCTCCTCGCAAATCACGGCATGGTCTGCATCGGTCCCAACCTGAAGCGCGCTGCGTGGCTGGCTGTGGAGGTCGAAGCAATTGCGGCACAATACTGGCGGGCGCTGCAGATCGGCGTGCCTCACGTCTTGCCCGATGCAGAGATTGCAAATGTAATGGAGCGGTTCAAGAGTTACGGCCAGGGCGACAGCAAGCGCAATCCAAGCTGCTGCTGAGAGGAAAGACCCGCGGAATCACTGTCACTCAGCTGACCGATCTTCCCCTGCAATGGACAAAGCCAAAACACACGCTCGGACTGGCCTGATTCTCCAAACCGCACGCCAACCGCCCGACTTCCCGTCGAGTGTTGCCGATTCAGAGTGCAAAAGCGCAGCATCTACGCCCACCAGAAGGTCCGACACCACCCGATGCGAACCAGTCTCGGCGCGGTGACGAACAAGTCTCTGTTTGGCATGCCGCCGAGACCTGGAAAAAGAACTGGAGGCCCGGAAACCGGAGCTGGAATTGTCTCCTGAAGCCCGCCTGGAGACCGCTCCAGAGACCCATCAGCTGCTCCCGGACACGAAAAAGCCCGCCAACTGCGGGCCAATCTTTAAAACCGGTGGAAATCACGTCCGTCAAAGGACTGCCTGGTGGAGCGAAGGGGGAACTCGTTAGAATTTCGCCTACCACAAATAATTCAACAACTTAGAGCATCGTCCACGATCGCTTGTGTAGAAACAAAGTGTAACAAGTCAAGATAGCTGCACTGCGTCTATGGCGCAGATCCTGTTGGATGGCCACACCAGCGCACTTGGCAGCTGAAATCTGGTTCTAGAAGGAATGCTCCCGGGTTCAAAGCGAGACGTGAAACGCAAAGTCCGACGGAGCTATAGAATATTTGCAGTTACCAGTTATCAGTTGCAGAACTGAATTCTCACGATCGAGCAAAATGTCGGAGGCAGATAAAGCTGCCGGATTGCTCTTAATCGGAATTCCTATACGTCGAGCCAAAGGCTTTCAAAAGCGAGAAGCTGCTGGGGCAGAAGCGATCTATCCTTGTCGCGTCGCACGAAGACCTTGAACATGGCATTTCCGTCCTGATTGAGGAACTGCACCGAACAGGATCGGCGGCCGTGGAAGGGCCTGTCGACCAGAGCAATCGCCTTGCAGTTGGCCACCTTGATGTGGCCGCCTATCGGGCTGTCTCCGTGGATATTGAAATAGCCATGGCCATGGCTGCCTTCTGGCAACCGTCCCGTACACTCTAGAACGATGTCTGGTGTGTGGACGATGAACAGCACTTCACCCCACGCCTGCAGTACGGCCCAGATCGCGTCAAAGCGTTCGGCGGGCAGAAGCTTCACACTCTTGTCCGGCAGGCGTTCCATCACCTGCAATAGGCTTGCGCCAGCCGTATCCGCCATAACCTCAAGGACGCCATCGGGCTTTGCCGCAATGGCCGCATCGATGCGCTCGCTTGCGACGACCGGCATCAGGCAGCACTCGGCTTCTTCGAGAATTCGCTTTGCACCGCCTCGAAGCCTTCGAATTGCGGATGCCCCACGAACACGCGCTTGGAGGTATCTCCGGCCCGGGCGTGAGCTTTGCGGAAGGCATCGGACTTCGTCCACGCCAGGAAGTCCTCTTTGCTCGCCCAGACCGTATGTGAGGAGTAAAGCACGTGGTCCTCTGCTTCAGGCCCGCGCAGGAGATGGAAGGACACAAAGCCCTCCATCTCGTCGAGATAGCTTTCGCGCTTGGCCCACACGTCCTCGAAGGCAGAGCCGTTTTCCTTGGGCACCTTGAAGCGGTTCATGGCGATATAGGTCATGTGCAGTTCTCCTCAGTTGTATTGCACGGGAACAGTGAAGCTCATGCTGGTCTGCGACATTGAAGCAGGCATGGGCGGAAAGGGTGCGGCAGCGCGGACCATGGCCAACGTCGCCTGATCGAGCATGGGGTGGCCACCACTCCGGGCGATGTGAGCGGAGAGAAGGCCACCTGACTTGCTAAGGCGGAAGCTCAACATGACTCGGCCCGACGCGCCGCCCCTGGGCGAGCGTTTGGCGGCACGGAGCTTGGCAAGCACCCGCGATTTGTAGCCAGGGTCCACGGCGGTCCCGCCACTGGCAACAGCCTTTCGGCCAGACGCAGCAGCATAGGCGCGCCTTGACGCCGCCGACTTCACTTTCGTCTGTGTCTTTCTGACGACCGGCTTCGCAGCAGTGGCGCGCGCCTGCTTTTTCTTCTTCTGCATTTCCGCTTTCTGCGGTTCAGGCGTTGGTACACTCTGTCTGAGGGGTCGAACTACTGGCAGGCTATCAGTGCGTTGATCAGGTTCGCGTAGTGCCGATTGCGGAACAGACGGAACAGCCCTCACGGCGGGAATTGATGGGGCGCCTACAGGAGCTGTGATCTCCGTGGGACCCTGCAGAACGTCCGTCGAGGGCAGTGCAGGCGTCGCGATGACAGGTGTGGGAGGTGTCGCAGATGGTGCAGGCACAGCCGGAGCCGGACGCGAAGGTTCGGGCTCTGCATGGTCCTCGACGACCGGAAGGGCCCTTTTCGGATCGACGGCCATCGCCACCTGCGGCTCGGACGCCTGCGAAGGTTCGGCCACCGGCTCGGGAGGAACTTCGAGAACCACCTCGACGGCCGGCATCGCTTCTGCATCTTCAATCACCTCACGTGCCACTGGAGCAGCACTCACTACCCACCCGGCAAAGAGGGCATGAACCGTCACCGAGACAAAAAGACCGCGCGCCGAGATCATGGCGATGCGCCCTCCGGCCTGGGTGCTGCAACGAGGCCGATCCGCGTGATTCCCGCCTTGGAAAGCGCCTCAACAACCGTGATCACCTTCTCATAGGGGACCGCCACATCGGCGCGCAGCCGCACCCGTCCCTCACGCACTGCCGCGTCAAGGCTGCTCACAAGATCCACGATGGCATCGGAGGACACGGGCCTGTCAGCGAAGTAGATTCTGGCCATCCCTCTGGATGAAGACGTCGAGAGGCTTGTCCTCCGGCGGAAGCTGTTCGAGCGCCGCCTTGGGCAGGTCGATCGGCACGCCCACCGTGAGCATTGGCGCCGCCACCATGAATATGATCAGCAGGACGAGCATGACGTCGACAAAGGGCGTGACGTTGATTTCACTGTTGAGGGAAGCGGTCTCGGGCAGCAGACTGTCCCCCGTCCCCTGCCGGGAATGAGACTGCATCATCATCTTGCCGCAGCCTCCCCGGCTCGCAGGATGAGCATTTCCTGCACAAGCTCTTCAGCCGGAACGAGGGACCGACCCACCTGTGATGTCAGGCGGTTGTAGAAAACGGCCGCGGGAATGGCCGCGAAAAGCCCAATGGCGGTCGCAAGCAGCGCCTCGGCGATGCCGGGTGCCACCACATCGAGGCTGGTGTTCTTGCTTTCGGCGATGGCGGCAAAACTGTTCATGATGCCCCACACTGTTCCGAAGAGACCGATGAACGGGCCCGCAGACGCAACTGTGGCAAGCACCGACACGCCCCTTTCCCGCTCACGTTTCAAAGTGCCAAGCAGGAGCCTTGCTCGCGCTAGGAAGCGCTCGCGCACCGCATCATGCCAGCCCGCGGAAAGCGGCGCCTCGTCATCCAGCCGCCGCATGATATGGGCCGCTCCGGTGCCACGCCGCGGCGGCACCGTGCGCGACCGGAAGGCGGACAGGGTTTGCAGATCAGTGCGGCGCTGCCACCATAGCGCGAGCGACTTTTCCACCATGATGGCCCAGCAGACAAACGACGCCACCAGAAGCCCCAGCATGATGGCCTTCACCACCGGATCGGCGTGCAGGAACAAGCTGACGAAGTCGAGACCGCCGCCCGCCCGTTCTGCTGCAATGGCGGCACCTGTCTCCATCACCGGCCCAAGCGCGTCTCGACAGTGAACATCATGCTGCGACCCGACGAATCCGTACCGTCAAGATATCGGCGATAATCTTCGTTGAAGATGTTCTCCGCATTCAGGGCGAGCTTCAGGCTGTCATTGACCTGATAGGAAGCGAAGAGGTTCACGAGGTTGTAGGCATCGGCCGGAATGCCACCCGTTGGCACGCGGTCCTGCGCGGCTACAGCGAACCAGCGAGCGCCGAGCGTAGCCTTTTCGTCAAGGAAGCGGACACCAAGCGTCGAGACAACTTTGTCGGCCGGCGCCGTCAGCAACCAGTCATCGGCCGTCTTGTCCTTACCACGGATCATGCTTGCCGCCACGCTGGCAAACATGAAGCCAGCATCATAGCTGACCTCACCCTCGACGCCCCACAGCTCAGCCTTGGCAATGTTGACATACTGGTAAGTGTCATCCGCGAGATTGGCGGGCGTACCGTTGTCGAGATACTGTGCGCCAATGTAGTCATCCACGTTGTTCCTGAAGATACCCGCGCGGATCGACAGCGCATCCTCGGCGTCCAGCACATTGCTGAACTGTCCTGTGATGCCCGCTTCGAGGTTTTCCGCAATTTCGGGCTTTAGGTCGGGATTGGGCAGGAACTGGAAGGGCGCGGGCGCCGGATGGAAGCCACCGATCATTGTTTCAGTCGTCGACGGCGCTCGGTACCCCTCGGCATAGGTGCCATAGAAATGCAGCCCCTTCAGTGCGGTGTTTTCGAATGGCTTCAAAACCAGCGTTGCCTTGGGCGAGAAGTGTGACCCGTCACTGTCCACTGTTGTGCCCGTGAGGCTATAGACATCGTAACGACCGGCCACGATCACCTGCATCCACTGTGTCACATCGACCTGATCCTGGACAAAAGCGCCGCCTGCCGTCCGCTCGCCTGAGGGCGTGAAGAGATCCGCCGTGCTGATCGGATCGACCACCTTCACATCGTCATGGAAGGCATCACCACCGATTGTCAGCACGTGCTGCAACCCGCCGGTTGAGAAGCGTGATGTATTGAAGAGATCGAAACCTACCGTATCGATGTCGAATGTCCGGTGCAGGCCGATCAGCGCCGGATTGGAAGCGGTCAACCGTTCCTGATCCTGATGGGTCGATGTCCAGTAGCTGCTGGCCGTGAAATCGATCCAGTCGTTGCCAGCGGCTTCCCAATTCAGTTTCGCGGCAAGCGTCTCGGCCTTGACCTCGTTGCCGTAGCGGCTGGTCGCAGTACCGTTTTCGAAATCGTCGGTGTTGACCAGATAGGATACGTCAAGTCGCGAGTCGGCTGTGGGTGTCAGAGACAGCTTGGCAAGGCCCGCCGCCACCTCGCGGTTACTGTCGGCCACGGTGTTGCCATCACCGTCCTCGTAGTCGCCGTTGTCGCGATAGACGATATTGCCGAGAATTCCACCATAGTCGCCGAGGCGAAGGGCGCCCGTGGTGCTCGACAAGATGGACTTGCCATTGGTATTATAGGTGACCTTTTCTGAGCCTGCGATCTCCTCGTCGTCACGCAGAAAGGACAGCGCGTCGAGCGTGTCGAAGGATACGACACCGCCGATTGCACCAGAGCCATACACATTGGCGATGGGCCCGCGGGTCACCGAGACCTGCTGGAGTTGCTCGGGCTCCAGATAGAACATGCCGTCAGCATTGTGACCCGTGCGCTGGAAGTTCTGGCGAGCGCCGTCTACGGTCACCGCCACTCGGCCGAAATCCTGTAGGCCACGGATATTGATTGCGGTCGCCGGATCATTTGCACTCTGTTCTGTGGACACACCGGGTATTGGTGCGAGCACGTCCGCGACCGTGGCATTGCCATGGCGGTCCTTTTCTTCCTTGCTCACCACGCTCACACCACCTGCAACACTACTGAGCGCCTGCTTGATCTTGAGAACAGTGACTGTGATGAGATCGAGTTCCACTGGCTCTTGGGCTTGCGCCGCCGCCGGAAGTGCCAAGAGCGCAGTGCTACAAAGCAGCGCGCAGGAAAAAGTACCAGGTCGCATGACAAGCCCCGTCAAACATGAGTTTCGGATCTTTGGGCTGGCTTGCTGGTCACTGAATTCTGATCAGTGCCCGACTTGGCTGGCAGTTTTGCGGACATATTTCGTCCGTACTTGACTCACTATCGAATCCCGACGTATTTAGTCAACAATAATTTTCGCTTACTCCAACGGGACTAGCTGATTGCCACGATCCCCCATCGAAAGGCTCAGTCATGTCCGGATTTACTATCCCTTTTTCCCGCCGCCGCCTGCTCGCTTGCGCGACGGTACTGATGGCGCCAAACGGTATGGCTGCGGCTGGTGAGATCGTTGATGCCGCTGGCCATATGGCAAAGTCATCCCATCCGAAGCGCATCGTTTCGATCGGAAGTGCGGCGACCGAGATCCTGGTGGAACTTGGATTTGCCGACCGCATTGTTGCCATCGACACTACGTCACGCGGCGTCTTGCCGGAAGGTCAGGCGCCCGACATCGGCTACATGCGTGCGCTTGCGGCGGAGGGCATCCTTGCCCAAACGCCCGATCTCATCGTGGCCACGCTGGACAGCGGCCCGAAGGAAGTGATCGACAGCCTGCGCGCCTCCGGTATTCCGCTGGCACTGCTTCCCGTCGAGCCGACGGTTGATGGCATTTTGAGCAAGATTAATCTGCTTGGCACACTACTTGACGTGCGGACCAAGGCAGATGACCTCGCCAAGCGTGTCCGTGCCCAGGCTCAGGATCTTACCACCCGCGCAGCTACAACCTCGTCAAAACCGAAAGCCCTGTTTGTCCTCGGCACAGCGACAGACCGCTTCACCGTGGGGGGCGCGGGTACCGCCGCTGATTCCGTTTTGCAAATGGCAGGTGCATACAACATTGCCCACGGTATCTCGGGATACAAACAGCTGTCACCCGAGATCGTCGCGGCCGATCCTCCGGATGTTATTGTTCTGATGGTCACTGATCCTCGCCAGGCTAGCCCGGAGAGCATTTTAACCAACCCTGCCTTAGCTGCCACGCCGGCCAGCCAGAACAGGTCTGTCATTCTCGTTGATGGCGCAGCCCTGCTGAGCTTCGGGACGCGCACGCTCGTGCAGGCCGGGAAGCTGGCAGATGCGCTGCATCCGAAGACGTGAGAATGCAATGACCGGTTCGCTGACCTTGCGACAGAGCCTGCGCCACCCGGCCAGCAGGGGACATGCTGCGAAATGGGTACTCGCCTGCCTCACCTTGGCATTCGCTGCCACGGCTGTGCTCTCCATTTCGATGGGCGCCGTACCGATTGCGCTCGGCGAAGTGCTGGCCAGCCTGTCGGGCCACGGCAGCACGCGTGACGACTTGATCGTCTGGGCCATCCGCCTACCCCGCACGGCCCTTGCCGCAAGTGTCGGAGCAGCCCTCGCGCTCTCGGGCACGCTGATGCAGGGCTTGTTCCGCAATCCCCTCGCCGATCCCGGCCTCACGGGCGTTTCCGCCGGTGCTGCCCTCGCCGCAGTAACAGTCATCGTGGCGGGGCAGCAGGTGTTCGGGACAGTCGCCATGGCGTGGTTGCCGCTTGCGGCGTTTCTCGGTGGTCTCGCCGTGACGTTGACGCTTTACGCGACCGCGACGCAGGGCGGGCGAACATCCGTAACGACCATGTTGCTCGCCGGCATCGCACTTGGTGCCATTTCGGGTGCTGCGACCGGTCTTCTCATCTTCATGGCAAGTGATCAGCAGTTGCGCGAATTCACGTTCTGGACCTTGGGAAGCCTTGCTGGCGCGACATGGCAGAAGGTCGCTTTGCTCGCAGCAGCCGTAACCCTGTCCTTCCCGGTGTGGACAAGGCTGGCCCGTGGTCTCGATCAACTGGCGCTGGGCGAGGCACAGGCTGCTTTTGCAGGTCTGTCGGTGGAACGCCTGAAGCGGGTTGCAATCGTCATCACCGCGCTGCTCACCGGCGTGAGCGTGGCAGTCTCCGGCATGATCGGATTTGTCGGCCTCGTGGTCCCGCATGTCTTGCGTCTGTGCTTCGGGCCATCCCATGGCCTGCTGCTTCCGGCGGCAGCGCTTCTGGGAGCCATCCTGCTCATTCTGGCAGACACGCTGGCCAGAACGGTAGCTGCGCCCACGGAGCTTCCCATCGGCATCATTACCGCCTGTCTCGGCGGCCCAGTCTTCCTGTGGATGCTGCTGCGAGACCGCCGACTGCAGCGAGGGTGAGATGGAAAGCGCCCTCATCCAGGCCCGGTCCGTCAACCTCACGCGTGGCGGGCGTGTTGTGCTCACTGATATTGATCTTTCCATCGGCACGGGTGAATGCGTAGCCATCATCGGACCCAATGGTGCGGGCAAGTCGACCCTGCTTCATCTCCTCGCGGGCGGGATCAGGGCCGGATCAGGCACCGTGAATTACTCGGGACAGAACCTCAATGCCTGGGGGGTATCCGGTCTTGCCCTCCGCCGGGCCGTGCTGACGCAGTCCACACACATCACTTTCCCGTTTCTGGTAGGTGAAGCACTGCTTCTTTCCGTGCCGGAAAACGCACCTCACCGGGATCTGCCGCTACTCTGCAACCGCGCACTCGCGCGCGTGGGGCTGTGCGGTTTCGAAAGCCGTCAAGTAACGGAACTCTCAGGAGGCGAACAGCAACGTGTGCATCTCGCCCGCATCCTGGTGCAGCTCTGGGCAACGCAATCCGGTCAGCCGCAGACACTCTTCCTCGATGAGCCCGTCACGGGGCTCGATCTTGCGCATCAAATGAAAACGATGGAGCTTGCCCGCAGCATGGTCGGAGAGACGCTTTCGGTCGTCGCCGTTGTACACGACATGAACATAGCGCTGCATTTTGCGACCCGTATCATCTGCCTGTCCGAAGGTCGTATTGTGGGCGACGGTGATCCCAGAGAACTTCTCACCATCGGGCTGATCGAAAAAGTGTTCGGGACAAAGGTGGAAATCTATCGGAATGACGCGGGATCCCCTGTGGTCGGGCCAGCCTGGCCTGCAGGCCATGGTACCTGACCTGCCCTTTAGACTTCCTCCAGATAGACTTGGAGCAGGCCCTGAGAAGAGACGAGAATACTACCATCTCGATCCAAAGCCACTTACGACATCAAATTGAAAGATGCAGTGGGTCTTTGAGAATGAACCCGGGTTCAATTCCCGCTAGGAAAGACGGAGTGGAGGGGGAGCTCGTAGGGCGCGCCCCATACACCGCTAAATCAATAATTTAACAGTCAGTCCAATCTCGCTTGTGTAGCATTGGTGTGTAGCAGATTCAAGTTCGCTTCGCCGACTGAATTCTTACCCGACCGCTGTCGCTTGGCAGTATGCCCGAGCGTTTTGGACTTCTTTCGGACAATTGCTAAGGCCTCACGAAACTAACCTTCTTGCCGTCACCAAGCATCCACAGATCACTCACACTGATTTACCCATGTCCCGGTAGTCTTTGCTTCAAAACTTTCCTCGAAAGAGTGCCACGCTGCTCGGACTGATTGCTCTTACTCACGCCCGCCGCTGAACCTGGTGTGTTAGGTAGGCCGTTGCTCGTGATTTTGGATTTTACATGAAAAGCTTCAGTTGCAGTTCATCCAATCACTTCATCCCTGCAAAGAAATCACGCACGAGGGGTATCTGCAGAGAATTCAATATCACCAAAATCACCAATAACGTTATCACGGCGGCCAAACCTCGAGAAAAGCGACTAGGCAACTCAATTTTGAGTTTGACCTCAGCTTCTCTGTTCAAACGAATTTGTTCTGCTCGATACATCGCGTAACTCAAGCGTGCAGCACGCGACATTGACCAAATCAGTTCCCCGTGTAGGTTCTGTTGCGTCAGCTCACCACGATTTCCGTCATAGTCCTTGGCTTCTGAGGGAGCATCAGTTTCATCGTCAAAGCGCGCATCGTAAATTGACCAATGCTCCGGGAGTATTTCCGAGATATCCGCAAGATCAGCGGCAACATGCAGAGGGTGACCGTGCATGACGAGCGACGGGCCCTCATCCAATAGCTCAATGTTCCTCCAGTAGTCAGTGGCCACAGCCCGGGAGACCGAGAAAACGTTCTCCAAGGCCCATTCCACCCTACGCTGGAACTCGCGAGCACTTTCATCGTATTGGGAGGGTAGGCTTCTTGACATAAATCAGTTCAACTTTGCAGGTGATGTCACGGGCTGTATTGACTTGGACATCACTGATCTAACCATGGGCTTGGGCATCAGGCCAATTGCTCTCTGCGTATGCAGACTAAACTGATCACAACCATCGTAAACCGTATGACCAGGGAATTTTGAAAGCGGACCGAGGACTACATCGTAAGGATCATCAGTCCTCGATACCTTGTGCCAAGTATCATGTCGCCTACAACGTCGCACAAATGCGTTGAATTCATCGCTTGCGCGGACAAACCAGAGGTAATCGAGTTTGCAAAAGACTTCCAGATCAATATTGAACTCCAAAATCAAGGGCTGGTCGGCGCTCCGCGATCTAAGTGACTTTATGTTCGCCCATTTCTCTGCCTGCTCAAGACTTGTAGTCAGATAGAACCCCCGACCGAAATCTGTACGTGGCCGGCAACGGCTTAGGTCGACCCCAAAACTAGGAATAGAGTGTCCGGGACTAAGTTTGTATTGTTGGAAATGCGAATAGACACTTCCATGGTACATGACCCTTCTTCCTGAAAAACTCATGAAAAATCCCTCAGTTCGAAAGACAGCGCCTATCGAGCACTACAATTTGGATTTGTGCTCTTAAGCGAACTAAGACACGGCAAGTGATGCCCTCATTGCCAGAGCCTAACTCAACTCTGGGTGAGCCGCCCGTCAAAATTCGACGCAATCGGTGGAAGCTTGCCCTCATTTAACCCCCGGACATGGTGCCCTCGAAGCTCGCCGACAAGTTGAACCCGGGTTCAAAAATATGGAGGTAATGTCAGTGACAATATTCACAATGTTTTCAGAGGCATAGTCTAGACCCATTCAAACAGGTCATCATTCGCCGAGCCCCAGCAAAGAAACACAATAATCACAAAGAAAACAATGAGTTAATCAAAAAAAATATCCCCTCATATCCCTCTCGTGAGAAAGAAACACTACCGCAGACCATCTAGAGGAGAGATTTTGTGAAGGTCCTCTCTTCGTTGAAGAGGTGAGGCTTTGGCTGTATCATACCCATATTGGGCTGTGGATTTTGATCCGACATAGATTGGATAGCATAATGAGCACAAACAATCATCGATTCACGCAAATTCTTGACCTCACGCCGTCATGTAAGCCGTTATACAATAGGGCACTGGCAGAACTTGAAGACATGGTCGTAGTACCGACACTTGGCAGCATCGTTCCCAACTGGCTTCTTTTTGTACCCACATGGCCTTCGCTGAATTACCGAAATTGGAACACAAATACGGGGCGCGACCCATTGCTTTCGATGGAACTCTTTTGTGAACAGTTCGGGCACGATTTCGAGAAGGCAATTTGGTTTGAACATGGCGCCGCAAGCTCAGGTAGCCCAATCGGATGTGGTGTGGACTACGCTCATTTGCATCTTTTGATCGACAGTCAGATTGACTTCAGTGAATTTGCAAACGCCGCTCATTCCTTGTCAGGTGTAGAGTGGAGACCATTGGCTAACCAGCCATCCCCTTATGACGACCTTCCTTTTGAGGAAGACTACTACGTGTTTGGCCAGGGACGGTCTGCCTTTGTCGGCAACAACAATAGATCGTTGGGCAGCCAATTCTTCAGGCGCGTTGTTGCACGTCTCGTCAAACGGGACGCCGAATGGGACTACAAGTCGTATCCATTCAGCGCGAACATCGCTGCTACTTGCAACAACTTTGGCAAAGCGATCAAAGATGCAGCTTGATGACAGATGAAACGTCGGCAAATGATAAGCTCGTACCGGATAACGAAACTGGGACTGCGGACGGGCGCGCGCCTTGGCAGTGGGAGACTCGCTTTCCCGCGGTCGCTCACAGACAGATTTGGCTGGAAGCTGCTTATCTCTTAGTTTGTTTAGCGATTTTTGGCTCAACAACTGTGGCCTCTGCAACCTACGTGCCCGAACTGTTCACGCTCAATGTCTTCTGTGCGCAGGATGTTGCCGATCAGAGCAAAGTGGTTTGCAGTCAGTTTCTGCTCTCCAAAGAATGGCTGGCATGCTATTTTGCCGGCGGCCTTGGGGGCACAATACTGACCATTAAGTGGCTCATCCATTCAGTTGGAACGGGCAAATGGCATCAAGATCGAGTTCTGTGGCGTATTTTCGTGCCATGGATAGGCGGGGTTTATTCGACCATGATCCACGGTCTGGTCAGTAGTGGATTTATCGGTGGGCAGGCCAGTGGGAACGCAACCGGCATAGTCACAACGGTCTCAATCGCGTTTCTCGTTGGTCTTTTCTCGGATGGTGTTAGCGGGCTGCTAACAAATGTGGCCAATGCCGTTTTTGGCACTGTCATCGAGAAGAAATGAACTCAGGCATCATCCAATCACATCAAAGTTCACCAGTCTCTTGGTCCGAAGCCGAAACTTTGGTGGCGAAGTATGGACCAAAGGGTGCTCGTCTGCTCTGCCTGCCACGTGCATGGACGCCGCAGTTCGTATTGTGGCCCGAAGAAATCGTTGAAGCCCTTCTTGATGCAAGATCCGAACAAGAAGCAGTCGCTTGGCAGTCTATCCAGCATCTATTTAAAGACGACGCAGAGATCATCCTGCGATCGAGCATTGTCGGGGAGACCATCTGGGACAGAGGCACATATGAAAGCGTAAGATTATCTCACAAGCCCTTGGAATGGTCACATATCAAGGATGCGCTGGAGCGGATTGCACAATCCGCTCCCCAAAAGAAGGTCGCAATCATTGTTCAGAAGTTTTTGCCCCCTTCAGAAGCAGGTGAATTTGGAAATGTTCTGAGAGTTTCCAAAACACGTGATCAATGGGAACTCTCTGCCCGTGGTGAAGGCGAAGTGTACCAAACCGATCGCGTCAACACTCAGAGAGACACTCCTCCGCCCGTCGATCATCCTCTATCGGCTCGAAGCGGCATAAGTCGAGAACGTTTTTTTGGCCCTGTTGGCGCATGGGTGAACAACGAATTGGTTCGCGGGACCACACACCGGATCAACTGTGAGTGGATATTGTCTGAAGGTGTTTTCTGGATTGTTCAGCTAGATGCTGAAGACGAAGACGTCTTCGGAATTAATCCACATCAGATCACTATCGAAAAGTGGCAGCAGACAGTCGACCAAAAAACTGAGCTAATAGTCTACCCCACCAAAGACGACATACAGCGCTGGGACAAGCTTCGTGTTTTGAAGGAGCTTTATGAGGAGAAGTCACAGCATTCTCCTCGGCTGTACCTTTTGACCTGCAACACGTTGCTGAACCGAACGAACGACCCCTCATTTAGAACTAAGTTGGAACTGGAGTTTAGGACCCTTTTTGCCAATAACATTGTCATTCGAACGAGTGGTTTGGCAAATCTCGAAAAGCAGACCAACTTGCCAAGAACAGACTGTCTGACCCCCTCAGAAGCTGTAGACTGGTGTTTCAACACCCTGTCCCACCTACAGTCTGAAGGTACCGGTATTGACGGTTTGGCATTCGTAATACATAGGTTCATAGCTGCACGTGCAAGTGCGTGGGTCCGCGTTGATCCAGCCAATCCAGTTGCAGAAGTCCATGGCACATGGGGCTTGCCTGACGCCCTGCAGTACTGCCCGTATGACAACTGGGAAGTCCATGTAGATAGCCAGGACGTGACAGAATATCCAGATTACAAATCACATATATTGTTAGCCGCTGGCGATGGAAAGTGGCGCTACGAACGCGTCCGCAATGATGTAGCGAGACATCAAAGCATCGCAAAAAAGAACATACTGGACATCACAACTCGCAGCATGGAAATTGCAAAGAGGCTTGGCCGCCCTATGCATATCATGTGGTTTGTTGCTTGTTCTGATCCAAGTGATCAGGAAGTTAACATACCGTGGTATTGGACTGAGGCCCACAAGACGGAAGAACATATTGGCCGACAGAGACCACGGCTCTTCAAAGCAGCTGGATTTGACGACCTCAACCAAGTTGGGAAACTAAGAAGAAAGTACCCAAACTTGGCCATTGATCTACAGCCCAAAACCATCGAGCTATTCCGCGACAACAAATTCCTAAAGGCAGTTGCCGATGCTGCAGTTGAACACAGCGTCCCGGTGTACATGAGGGGATCGAGCCTATCCCATGCCTACTATCAACTTCAAAAGAACGGCTGCACGGTTATCCTCCTTGGTGACAAGGACCATGTGCGTGTTCGAAAGCAAGCACAGTTTGGAAAGCTTGTACGGGACGGAATACCGGGGAAAATAGCTTCCAAAAAAGAGCACGCGGTCACGATTACCGTGCCATCTTCCATCAAACAGGCCTTCCTGATCGCCAAGTTCGTCGAGGAGCTACTCGAGGTTAGAGAAGCGACCACCGATGACGAAAGGAGGTCAGAACTGGCAGATATCTACGAGGTTCTGCGGGGCCTGATAGCGGCCACGGGCAACACCCTTGCAGAGATCGCAGAAGCAGCAGATCGGAAGAGGTCGAAGCTCGGTGGCTTCGACGCTGGCGCGATACTTCTTGAAACTAGCTTGCCTTCTGCTCATAGCGGAGAAGCAGTTCTAAGCCCCTCAGACCAAGATCTAGAGCAGATAAGGATGATAGACGGTGAAACTTACGAGATACCGTTCACCTTCTTCGGGTTCTCGCCAATAGGGATGCAGAAGGTTCTGCGAGTTGAGCAGCTGGGCATCGAGATCATTGTTGTACTGAATAAGGACCACTTCAGAATTTCGCTTCACGCAACTCCGCAACAAATGAAGTTGGATCTTTAGCTGAAAACGTCCCAAATGGCTCAACGACAGTTAAACCAGTAGGCACTTAGAGATTTTCCTTCTCGACGCTCCGTCTGACCTAAGACGCGGCCTAAAGCTTGTTGCCCTCAATCTAGCCAATTGCGACAAGGCAAAACTGCCATGCTGAGCAATCTGGATATCGATAATTTCCCGACACAAGGAAAAACAAGGCCTGACGAATTCTGCGAGAAACTGATCCAAGGGCCTGCTATTGGGCGCGGCGAAGCGAGAGAGGTCTTTGAGGTGAAGAGCCACCCGGCGCTGGTTGTCAAGCGGGTACATCAACTCAACAGCGACCCAAACTACATCGAGTGGATCATTTGAAATGCACTTCGCGGAACCGCCCTAGAGCCAATTTTCGGTCAGTGTCTGGAGATTAGCCACACCGGCAGCATTTTGGTGATGGAGAAGTTGACGGACGTTAGCGAAGATGATCGTCCCAACTTTCCGAAAATACCTGAGTGGTTAAGAGACACAATGTGTGCTGGGTGCCTTGGAAAATCGGATACGGGGCACATTAAGTTTCGTGACTATGCCAATTGCGATTTGAGCTCTTTGTTGTCTGAAGCGCCGCTTATTCAAACTAGGTTTCACATCATTAAGTCCTGAACGATCTGAAAATTGCGTTAGACCACTGCTTATGATCTGCCCCTGACGATTTCCGCCAAATCAGCCTAGAGCTTTGCACCTCTTCATACTCGAATACCTTAGTAGATTTTTCGAACTTGAACCCAGGTTCAAAGTTCAATTGGTCTAGGCTCCTAGCCTCAGGATGATCTGCTCTTCCCTGAACTGCCTCAATATCAGCGCCGTCTTTTCCCCTGGGCCAGTCCATAATTCCAGCTAGAGAAAATCTTCAGCGACAAGTGAGGCCTATGGGCGTCCCCAGAAGCACTTTAAGGAAAGTTTTTTGTTCCCTTGCAACTTGGGTAAGTAGAACAACCCCAAAAAAAGTTACCGCGTCTTCGGTTCGTACGCCTCACCATGCGAGACCCGCAGTTAGGACACGAAGGCGCACTAGTGGCTGGAATTGAAGCATTGGCAGGGAATGCACCATAAAGATTGCGGCCGGTATATGAAGCTGTTGGTGTTCGAGGCAGTTTGAAAGGATTGCTGGGGAGAGTGACGCCAACCGATGCACTGCCACCCAAGAAATTTAGATCTTCGGCTGCATTCAACGCTTCTTGGTAAAGTGCTTCGAGCGCCGCACTTCGATTTGAAGTAGCTGCCTTTGCTTGGGCCGCGAGAAGCGAAAGTTCTTTGCTTGAGCTTTCAATCCGCTTCTGCAGATCAATTGCTCTGGCTTGAAACTCTGCATCAACCCTCGAGCGGTCCTGCCGTTCAGCCAATGAAACAGACGAGCTAGGTTTAAACCTAAACGACAAATCGTCCTTGTAATCAATTAGCCCTTTCGTAATCGCGTGACCTATTCCGGGCACAGCAAGGCAATCGTCCTCATTTACATCTGAGAAACTCTCAATGTTATGGGACAGCAGCGCGGCCAATTTTCCACGTCCAAAACCACGTATCTTCAAACGCCCCTTTGAAAACTCATCAGCTATGAGAAAACCTTCGAGATAGTCATCTAGCTGCCGTTCCTTGTGAATACGGGATATTTCGGCACTTCGTGCCTTGTATTCACCATTCAGACCCTTGTATTCATTCGTCCAGAGTTCAACATCATAATAGAGTTGGGCAAGGCGATCCAAATTCAAGCTTTTGTGCCAGAGAGCTAATCTGGATTGAAATTTTTCATTTGCCATTCTACTGCGCTCAGTGAACGGCTGCAGATCTACGCCTCCCCTCTCGTTGGCGAACCAACAGAGCACACCCGCACCTACGAAATACATCCAACCCTCGGGCTTAGCCAGCGTAAGTCCGATTGCCCCTAAAACTATTGCGAAACGCCTAAGCTGCAGAAGTTTTGAGCCCCCCTTAGCGTCATGGGCTTGCTTTGAAACTCTTCCCGCAAGTTGAGATAACGGCGCGTTCGCCATGCCAAGCGCGGGAACGTTCAGCGCTTCAATCTGGCGCCACAGCCGCTCCGCATCGAACGATCCACCAACAAATGCATTCTGAACAAATGTCGCCGCATCAGGAACGAATAGGACCACACCCACGTTTTGCTCGATATCGCACCATGGACAAGACCTTGCTGCGTTGGAATAAAAGTGAAGTCCATTCTGCGTACACTTGATAAGTGTGTTTTCAAAGCGCTCCAATGCACTAACCCACTGCGCAGCGGTAGGTCTCTGACTCGACATTTGTTGTCCGAAGGCATCTTCGAACATGTCGGCCAACCATGTGGGAATGTCGGATAAGTCACAAGCTGCGGGCGGAGGAGACAAGCCTGTTTTCCGCCTTCTGGAGTATGCGAACCTAAACTCGCCGATGGCCCGCTCCATTGGCATATCACCTTGACCAGTGTAGCGACCGGAGAACGGATGTTTCCCCATAAAGAGCAATTGGAATATGACAATTGCCAATCCAAAACAATCATGATTGGGGGTTCTTACGATTACATCCAGCTTCTGGCCTTGCAATTCCGGCGGCGTGTACTCTGGAACGCCAACTTTGCAGAGATGCCTTTTCGAAGCTTCTGTGATCTGAAAGCTATCTGCATCAATCAGTGCGGCCGTTGCTTGCTGCGATATCAGCACACCCGAATGATTAATGTCCCCGATCACGCAACCAGTAGCGTGCACCTGCGCAACTGCGCGAGCAACATTCGAGGCTGCACGCGCCAAAAATCGATAGTCTGCCTTAGGAAAGTGGGTTTTTCTCGATCCAGGAGCGTACAATTCATGTAAGGGCTTGCAATCCGCAACAAGTCGCATGACAAAGCCAGCAAACTTATTGCTCCTGTCAGTAACTTTTGCAGTGGGAAAAGCTACCAACTTTGATTGCTCAAACAATTTGGCACTCAACATTGCCGTGATTTTTGCCTCACGGCTTGCCAAATCTCGTATTGTGTAGAATTTGACTGCAAAGTCCTTCGAATCGACCAGCGTGTAAACCTCTCCTTCGCCGCCTTTTCCGATCCGCTTATCAAGTACGATCTGTTTTCCGTTCGAATATAGTTGGGGGCGGTTCATTTCAGTACGGCTAGTATGAGCGTCTTGTCGTCGTCGGTGCGATCGTTCACGGCGCTGCTGTCTAGATAACTGTGAAGTTTTCTCGAGAGGACTAGATCACAGCCTATCGCCGAACTTTCATCGAGAGGCTTGATCATCGCCTCAAAGAATGGAGCATGTGGGGTTCCTTGTGAAAAGGACAGAGCTAACCGCTCTATACCGTCCGAAAAAACTGCAACTGCATCAACTCCCATCTCCCGCTTTTCGATCCGCAATCGAACGGATGGCTCGTCAGTGATAAAGAATGTGGTCGACGCATACTCACCCTGCTCCGGCCAGCTCAATGTCTCCCACTTTTTGGTATCTTTGTTGCGCGCAACCGCCGCACCATCTCCTATATGGAATACAATCGTCTGATCACCAGTCGATATGATGCCCACTAGAGTTGCCGCAAAGTTCTTACGATCAGTGCCACGTCTAGTGCTGGCCACAGCCAACAAATCCCGAACTTCATCCGTCCAGAACCAGATCTCGCTATCGTGTGGCAGGGAACCTGTTCGGTTAACATATTCGGCCGCATGGCGCGCAATGTGTCTCGCAGCAACAGAGGCGCCCTCCCCCCCATGGCTGGCGCTGCCTGCACCATCACTCACGACTACAATAAGCGTCGATAGTTTAGCTACTACGCAACTGAAGGCGTCTTGTTTGCGCGTACCTTGCCTAACATGGGAGGTACCGCGGCAACTGGCTCTCGCCCAAGTCCAGCGTGACATTATCCTGCTACAGCCCACCCATCTGGACTGGTGGGGTTGGAAAGCGGAACGCTTTCACCGGGTGTTGACCGGGAGACCTGGCTCAAGGAACTCGAAAGCCAGGCGAAAAACTCTCTGAAGGCCAAGCCCTTCAACCGCAGTGGGGTCCGAACTGCGATTTGTTTCAATCGATCCATATCGGCGCCGTCACCAACCCCAACCGCATAAAACATAAACTCTTTGCGATCCTCCCCTGACTTAACAAGGGAGGTTGCGTTTGTAATTGAGTCAGTTGGTGCACCATCAGTCATGAGGAACACCCAAGGTCTATAATACGTAATGCCGTTCAGCTTGTATTGCTGTTTTCTCTCCTTCAGCAGTGCCAAACCCTGTTCTATTGCTTTCCCCGTTGGAGTGTCGCCGCCCGCTTCAAGATGCGGGGCAATAAAGTTCTGACAGGATGTGTAGTCAAGTTGGACGTTAACTGGGCCGAAGGTGATGATTCCAATCTCCACACGTTTCGCAGCGAGACTATCAGCTTGGAGTTCAGTCTGTAGTTGCTGCAAACCCTCATTTAGCTCGCGAATTGGATTCCCCCCCATAGAACCGGAAGTGTCGAGCAAAAGAAGGCAAGGACACCGTGGCTCTGTGTTCTCAGCAAATTCTACCGCTCCAAACGGCTGTTGTTCAAAATCATTCATTTTCCGCTCCAGGATTTCCACTCATGACAAAATCAATATCCATGAAATTTCCAGAAAATCAAAGCACATGCCAATACTGCTGTTAGGACGCCAAAGTACCGAATCCTATGCAGTGTTGGGCCCTTAGCGATGGTCGGGTTGGGCTTAGCTTTTTGTCGCGCATAGGTGCGATAAGACAGACCCGTCCGAGGCAATGTCCACGTTGTCGTTACACCTTTTTTGGAAATGGTCTTTCGATACCCAGGAACACCAACGCTCGCTGAAAACCCGCCCTTTGAGATTGTCACTCTAAAGAGCTTGGACAACGAGATAGATTTTGAGAACCTTATGCCCATAGACAGATATACTGGCAGATTTTTTTCTGGAGAACTAGTATTGGGATGGAAGGCTCAGCATTGAGCATGAGAAATTGACCTACTCATTCAGTCTTTTGCGAGAGATAGGACTTCTTCACCCATCCTTCCAATGTACCATTCTTTGCTTTTATCAGTATCCAGTCTTTCACTTCATTTCCGTACAGACTGACTACTTCAGAGGCCACCTCGCCTGCTAACAATTCCCCGACCTTAGCCGATGTGGGCGAGGCCTCAGCTCTGACATTTAATCGTATGGCTGTGACCACAAAATCCCTCCCCCCAGCAACCGAGTTTGGCAAAATGGGAGGACCACCACCATCTGAAATGTCCTTTAACTCTATGATTTCCGACCCGTTTTGCGATGCACCCATATCCAATATTGAAGACCTCGCTGGAGAGTGTTCATGATCAGTATCTCGAGAATTGTCTTCAGGTGCACTCACTGTACTATCTGGAAGACTAGACTGTTTTGGGCGGGCTAAAACTGGTGAATCCTCTGACCGTTCGGCAAGCGGACGATCTAGAGTTGATATTGGCGCGTGCGATATAGCGGGGCGCGCAATGGTTGTAGGGCCTGGGTCCGGTGCAGGTGCGACGGCAACGGTGTGGGATTGCGGAAGTGTCATGCCAGTTGGGGCCGCAACCTTCGCATTCGTTGGGTTCGGCCTTAGAATGACTACCGGATCGCCTTCCGGAGCTGGAATCGCCAACCTAGACAGGTTTTTTCGGCTGCTAGGTTGAGATAACCCGAAGATCACTAGAATTCCCGCTAAAACCAAAACCCCTTTTTTCATTGGCCTCTCGTGGCACCCTACTCTGGGTTCAAGCTGTTCATGAAATAGGGCGCATGACCTAGCTACGTCAACTTCGTCACCTCTGGCGACGGCTAGAATGATGTGAAGATCATCATTCAAAAATGGTGGTACTCTTGTAACCCGCCCCTCACGATCTCCAAAAAATCGGCCCAGGGCTGGTATTATTCCTCACCCACAGCGAGCTGGATCATTCTGAGTTAGAGTTTTCTGCTGTAGCTTCCCTGGTCGGTAAGAGTGAATGATGCGAGGGCACCGAATTTCACGATCACCCAGAAGCCCTTCGCTATACGGTCAGGTCCCGTTCACCAACTTGCTGCCGTCCCGCCCCATCCAACCCACTCCAACATAGGGGTCAAGGCGCGGAATGCCGGCAAAGCATGGCCTGGGTTTGTCAGTCCCGCCAGAATGATCATTTCACTCAAATAGCTTATGAGTATCGGTAATCGGCGCACTCATCAAAACACCAAACGACCACAATCTCGTTGGCTACAAGCCTGAAGCCCTATGACGGTCATACACCAATCCGTCCAAGCGACGAAGATGCCGACCATTCAATAGTCTCTCTGTTGCTTGTACAAACACCGGTCAAGCCTGATATGTATGCCGATGACAGGATGATCGACATTTGGGGTGTCGCGCTTGTGTGAATACTGAATTTGACCACCCAGCTCAGAGACGTCCATGACTCAAGGCCCATCATCCGCGCAATCTTTACGCGATCAACGGATGTCACTCTCGCCGACCTTTCTAACGGCGTCTATGCGCCCACCAAGCGAAATGGAAGGGTATGCACTGCAGCGAGAAGTCAACCACTTATTGTCAGAGCAGCTCGGTGCCGTCGCTGGACTTAAGATCGGCTGTACCACCCCTGTAACGCAAAGATTTCTTGGCATCTCAGGCCCCTGTGCTGGCGAAGTGTTCTGCTCTACGATTACCCACGAAAAAGGAACAGTACGCTCCGCGAACCATCGCAAGCTCGGCGTTGAGTGCGAGCTCGTCGCCATTCTTGGCGCCGACATCCAACCGCAGCGAGTTCCCTATACGGTTCAGTCCATCAGCCAGTACTTCGAGGCTGTTGCACCAGGAATCGAGATTGTTGATGACCGATATCTCGACTATCGAACGCTTGGTGCTCCGACGCTCATTGCTGACAATTTTTTCAACGCCGGCTGCGTGCTGGGAGTGCCCTTCAAGGCTTGGCGATCATTGGAATTGCCGCACGTTACCGCGTGGATGGAAATCAATGGTATGGAAGTTGGGCGGGGAACTGGGGCTATGGTCCTAGGGCATCCACTCGAAGCTTTGGCGTGGCTGGCGAATCTGAGGGCATCGCAAGGATTAGGATTGAAGCAGGGTCAGTTCGTCTTCCTCGGCAGCCTCATTGAGACGAAGTGGATCAGCACTGGCGATCTTGTCGTGATCGGGATCGATTTCTTGGGCAATGTAGAGCTGAGAGTTACCTAATCGTTCCGGCACCCCGATTAGGCTCCTCGCGATCTGAGACAAGAAGAAGCCACAGCGTAAGGTGGGTTGAGAGAATGACGAAAGTCCTTATGCCATCGTTTCGGACCCAGAGCGATCCGGTAGCAATCATTCCTGTTGCTCGCTTCAAAGCGTGTCCAAACCACAAAGCTGGAGGAACTTGAACGTTTCATCATAAAACTCGGGCGGGCGGGTGACATCAGATGGATCTCCTTTCGGGACGAAGATTACCATTCCTTGGCGTGCTCGCGTCAGTATCACTCGATATGCGTTCCGGAGAAATTCCTGTGCCTCCGCGGACCGAACACGCTGCCAGCGCGTACCTTTGAAATCAAAACTATCCCATTGGCCCGCCACGTAGCGGAAATCGGCGTCCCAACACACACCTGTCCAATCGAGCTCCAAACCCTGCACGTCAAACTCACTCGCCACTTCCTCACAATAGAAAGAGGAGCGCACGTCGGACTTGCCATTTAGGAACCAGACCGGTGGATCGATCTGTGCTCTAATGTGTATGCCCTCCGGACGCAGTCGCAGGGCGCCCGAAGAAGCTACTAACCCATATCGTTCGCTTCCCCTCGCCTGGGAACGCAGCCACGAACGTGCGAGGTTTATGTCTCGCGTGATCTTGATGGGGTAGCGATCTGAGATATTCGCGTAGGACCCCAGCGCCATTTTTGGTTTATTCGTTACAAGATGATCAACGAAATCAGACAGCGACTCAGCACGAAAGGAACGTATGGAGACCGCCAAATGCAAGTCAGCCTCCAAACTCGGTTTCATTTCTGGGAAGGATACTCCAGAAACAGCATCGCTATCCCCAGTGCGATCAGATGCGTAAACGCGCCAGGTTTTGAAGGAGTGTGACAAAGCGGTAAGCCACTCAGCAAATCCAGCTTCACCCGTGTTGATCTCCTGTCCTTCTCCGATCAAACAAATGACCACACACCAGTCTTCATGACGGTCCATAACTCTAATCAGGAATTCAGGCTCTGACATGGAGAAATCTGTTACTCCCCGCTTCGCCTTCATGAACTTTGCGGCCTGATCCTTTGTCCAAGCGCGCTGAGCCTCATCGAAGACAACAACTCGCTCTACTGGAGCGCTACTATCTAGTAGTGCGCTATCTCGGAAGTGGTGGATATTCTGAATGAAACTCCTGACGCGTCTTAGCGCTTCAGACTTAGATATTCCGTGACGCGCACTTTCATCACGTGCAAGTGCCTCACGTAGAACGTCAACAAGCGGCCCATTGCCCGACAAGAACACCGCATGCTCGTCTTCATGGCTTCGTGCGCGCATGGTCGCAATGTTGAGGCCGGCCAGGGTCTTACCCGCACCTGGGACGCCTGTGACAAAGCAGATCGACTTTTCTCCAGCGACTTTCGATCGCTCGATGATCCGCTCGAGAACTTTCGTCGTGGCGCCCAGGTTTTGGGCTCCAGCGTCCGATCGCGTGATGGCCTCAACATTGTGCTGTTGAAAGAGTGCCTGCGCGGCCTCCACGATAGTTGGAGTAGGCCGATATCCAGAAGCCAGCCAAACCTCGTAGTTGATATAGCCACCGGTGTTTACCGACGCGATGTTCCCCAGAACTTTTCCAAGCTGGCCCGTGCCAATGCTAATAGGCTTAGCGACGCGGTCGTGGCCCCATGAAAGATCGAATCCCGACTGGCCCGGAGCACTCGTTGAGTAGAGGATAGGGACGATTGGAGCGTTGTGGCTGCCGACATGAAAGTTCTTTAGATCCAGCGCATAATCATAGACCTGCTCAATATGAGACGCATCAAAGGATGATGCTCCCACCTTGAATTCAAGGACAAGGATTGCATTGGCCAATACGATGATTGCATCTGCACGCTTTCCCATTCGGGGAATGGCGAATTCTAAGAGCACGTGAGCGTCGCCAGACCTCGGGGCAGCTGATTTCAGCAGCTCGATCTGCTCGATCCACGCTTGTCGTTGCTGATGCTCGAGCGCAAAGCCATGTGCACGCACGAGTTCACCCAGAATGAAAGAGGCATCTGCACACCGAAATTCTTCGAAGGTGGCTTGGTAATAAGCTTTTTGCACAAGCTCAACGGTGCCAGAGGGATATAGTCATTTCAAGATTTTCCAGAAAACAATCTAATAGATTGAAAAAGCGTGAGGTTTTTCACCACGAGATCTCTCATTGCGATGTTTTTTGGTTTCAGAGAGTATCGACTAAAGAGCGAAGAACCTTGGAGCAAAGCGATTTCGGCAACTGGCAACTGGGCTTCGGTCAGACGGGGCGTCCTCGAACGAGACGGCTATGAATGCGTCGTCTGCGGCTCAAAGGTGACTGGACGTAATGCGGACGTCCACCACCTGCTGCCACGATCCCGCGGTGGTAATGATCAGCCCTCCAACCTGATAACTCTCTGCGACGGCTGTCACGCAAGCTTCCACCCCAAGCTAGCAGGCCGCTTGGCTCGCCGTTGGCTGGAAAAGGCCGCAGTCAGCCTAGCCCGTCTGTTGGATTTGCACGGCCGTGTTCCAAACTCTGTTTTCGATTTCGGAGCAGCTCTGAGACTTTTCCAGATTCCGAAGTTTCGAGAGGGTCAGCTCCCGATCATTCTGGCAGCACTTTCCGGCAAATCCATACTGGTCGTAAGTCCGACGGGTTCCGGGAAAACGCTCTGCTTCCAATTGCCAGCTGTTCTCGCTCCCGGACTGGCACTGGTGGTTTCGCCCCTGAAGGCTCTGATGACAGAGCAAACCTCAACGCTGCTGCGAAAGAAGATTCCGTCTACCTTTCTCAACAGCGACCTAAGTGCCGAAGAAAAGCGTATTCGGCTATCCTGGATTTCTCGGCGCCTCATCAAGTTTCTCTATGTCGCCCCGGAACGCTTCTTCGTGAACAATGAGTATGAGCGGCAGGTTCTCAAGCAAAGTCGGCCGAGCTTTCTTGTCGTGGACGAAGCTCACTGTGTGGATCAGTGGGGAAGAGACTTTCGTCGCGAGTATGCGCGACTAGATGAAGTTCGAACCAAACTGGGGTCCCCACCCGTCCTCGCGTTTACTGCAACGGCCGGAAAGGAGATGCAGAACCGCATCCTGGAGTCACTTGGCATACCCGACGCGAGGGTGTTTGTGCGGGACGTCGACCGTCCAAATATCGCACTGCTGAGATGGAAGTGCCCTGAATCTGGAAGGGCAAATCAAATCCAGAACTTGCTCCAACTACCTGAAGTTCGGCCAGGGCGCTGCATGATATTCGTGCCGTCCATCAAGGTTGGCGATAGACTGAAAGCAGACTTGAGTTCCTTCGGGACAGATATCCCCTTCTACCACTCGCGACTGGGTACGCCCTGGGATCGCGAACAACTCCAGAAGCGATTTTCCGGTGAGAGCAAGCCACCTCTAAATCAGATCATCTGCACCAATGCCTTCGGCATGGGACTGGATTTGCCGAACGTCCGAATGGTCATACATTGGCAACAAGCAGCTTCAATTGAAGACCAACTTCAGGAGCTGGGAAGGGCTGGCCGAGACGGTAAATCGGCAGTCTCAGTGATTTTCCATGATTCCGAAAGTCGGGACGTCGGACGGCTCCGGTACATGGCGGAAATGACAGTTCGCTCGTCTGCCCCAGAAGACCGAGCCGAACATGCATTGCAACACCGATATTTACAGATCAAGCATTTGGAAGAGCTGCTCAGAGCCGAGTCGTGTGTGCGGACGCAATTCCGGCAGTATTTTGGACAGGCCAGCGCCCCGAAACGCACCGTTTCAGAAGTCATTTTGAACTGGACCTTTGGATCGCAGGAGCGACGGTCCAAACAGTTTGGCTGTTGCGATCACTGCGATGCGAACATCATCAGGAAGCTGGGTGTTGTCGCATATGTTAGGCGACATCTGCGAACGTCGAAGTAAATTTGGGGGCCGGTCATGAGGAGGAGCTCAACTCTCCATCATGCGAACGCGGCGTATAATCTTGAGCTTTCTTGTCTGTGCCAACGGCTTTCCATCTAAACTCGATGTATGGCTCTTTGACGCTTTTGAACGCTTTCTCCGAGCTCGACGAGTCAAGATTTCAGCCAATCCGTGGCCTTCAGATATGAGTCTTATGATTGTTCGGTCCGCCAGTGTACACTCAGGATGAATAATCCTAATCCGATCCGGTACGTCAGTGATGCAAACCGCCTCACCCTCCCATTGAACGATTCGGTTGTTCCACTTATTCCTTTGGTTTTCTGCTGGCGTGACTAAGCGGACGTTCCCCTTTTGATAGTGAAGATCATTGTTCATTCGATCTATGTGCCAGTTGCTCAGGTCATGCACATCTGGGTTTTGCTCAAGCATATATTCAATGAATTCACTTCGGGTGAAGCGATTCTCGATGCCCCGCCCTCCATAGTTGGCATAATTTGCATCTAAGGGATTTTCACATCTTTGCTTGATTGAATCATACCGTTCTCCATAGACTTTTGCCCTCTTGTCTCGATATTTGCGACCCCGCTGGCACTTGCAACTAGTCGTCAGAGACCTTTCCAGACTTTCGACCAAATGATCCTTTATCGTGCCGCACGCAACACATTGTGTCTTGATCACAGATCTTGATCTCTCAATCGTCTCGATACGGTCACCATAAATTCTTAATGTACCAAGATCCCGTTCTCTCAACGATGCGAGCTGCTTTTCCTTATCTCTCCACTTGGCATGATCTTTACCACACTTAAACTGTCCATTGTTTTTTTGCATAAGAAACACTCCTCGCTTCGAGCATTCATATCCAGCGCCAGACCCCGCCATCAAGTTAGCCCAGTGCAAATTTGGAATTATTTCTTCTCGGAGTCAGACACAGCTTTCGCTTGGAAGCGTTTCATGTCGCGCACGTCTTTGGGGAGGGCCATGAAGGCGTCAATGCTGATGCCCATGATGCGGGCAGCAGTCGCCGCGTGAATGTCCGCCCCCTTCTTGTAGAGGCTAATCATGCGCCTATCTATAGCCATCCACGCCGCAATTCGGAGTTCGGCTTGGCTCAAGTCGGCTTCGATCAGGACATGCCCCGGCTTTGCGATGAAGGTAGGGCGGAAGGCTTTCACTGCTGCCTTCATGTTGCCGCGCCCACGCTTCGGTAGGTTCTGTCCGTTGGGGTCTGTAGAAGAGGAGCGCCCGGTGACAGCCCGTCCGATGTGGAAAGCTGGGTGGATTTTGCCGTTGTGAATGTACTGCCAGAACCCGGTTGCGTCTTCCTCGTTGGTGGCCGGGTGACCCACGTAAGTTGACCGCAGCTTGGTGAGCCGGGTGTAGTCCATGTAGTTCACCACCCATGGCACGTGATCGAAGTAACGGTAGGCCCGCATCTCCAGCTCGCTAGACCTCGCCACAAGTTTAGTAACGAAGCTGAAGCACGAGGTCTGTCCGCGACTAAACTCCCTCTTCTCATTGAACCCGGGTGCAATTCTCAACGATTTTTCTTAAGGTGCGTAAGATCAAGTCCAGGATAGATTACACTGTCTATCATTGGCTTTAGCTCTCTTGGGGAAAGCCCGGATCCATAAATATCTGATGTTTTGCTTGGAGCCCAGCCGCCCAGCGCGTCAACCACTTCCGAAGGCAAGCCTGATCTTCTCATCCCGTCTCTAAACGTATGTCGAAAGCTATGAAACGAGAGCTTTCGATCTTTCTTTATCCCAAAGGCCTTAAGCCGACGCGAAAACCATTTTGAGTATGGAGAAGAGTAAGTTCCGTCTTGACCCATCACAGCATCTGGAAACAGTCTTTGTTCGTTCCGAGAGCGGATGGTCTGGACATAATCTAAGAAGCCCAGCGCGACAAGCTCGCAGTGGACCGGAACTTTTCGTCGCGAGCTACTACGCTTAAGAGACTTATCTCGGGCTTTCCCACCCTCCTCATCTTCAACGTTGATATCAAAATAGATAACTTCTCCATCCTGCTTGATGTCAGCTACGTAGAGCTGAAGTATCTCACTTAGACGCAAGCCAGAGAAGAGACCGATGACGGGGGCCCAAAACTTGCTCTCTCCCAAGCCTAATAGCGCATTCGCACCAAAAATCATGCAGAGTGCCGCATCATCGAAAGCGCGCCTTTTGTCTTCTGCTGCTCCATCCTTAGCGAGGGCTACAAGGCTCCGGGCAAGATTTTTATCTACAATGTCCTCATCAACGGCCCACTGAAGTAGGCGCGAGAACTTAGACAGATAATCGCTCAGCGTCTTGACAGAAAGTGGACGAATAGAATTTGCAGCCGCATAGCTTGCCGCCTTTACAACTCCCATGCGCCTTAACTTTGTATTCTTGGTGTAGTTCGGCGGGAGCTTTTCGAGGACCTCTGCGACACGACGACAGTCCAAGCGCGTAATTGATTTGACACCCTTCTCACTGCCAATCACCTCGCTCAGGACACCAAAGAAGAATTGGTATTTTTGGAGGGATTTCTCTTTGATGTTCTTGAGACGTTTTTCCTGAAAAGCGGCGATCAGCGCACTTAGAGCAACACCTCTATCTGACCCAGTGACTTGATGATCGTGGACCTCAGACGTAGGACGCGCTGGGAAGAGTTTATCATGATGGCTGGAATAGTCGTGGTTCAGTCGATCTAGGCTCCGTCTTGAATGCTCCATATCTGCTCGCCTGAGGTACTTGGCCAAGCGGTCAACCGCGCTTGTATTTTCTGGGGAGAGATTGTCGGCTTTCAACAGATCGGCAGCCTGCTTGCGGTACCCATAGATGACAGATTCATCGTCACTGCTGAAATAAACGAGGCCACTGACTAGGTCCTCCTCGACCTCCGTCGAGGATGCTCTCACTTCAGCTGCTTTGTTTGAAAGCGGTGGATTCTCTAAGGATGCAAAATATCTCTGCGCTATGCCATCGATATCCTGCGCGGTCGCTTGCCTCAAGGCTTGAGCAGGTGCGATCCCAAACTCAGCCTGTACCATGCGGTATAACTCTTGAAGTTTGATTTGCTCCTTAAGCAACCTCTCGCGCGCTTCAGAGAGCTTCGACGTCCTCAGCGAAACAAGCAACTCTTTCCTAGGTTCACCATTCCTTCCAAGAAGCGCTGTCCATGCAGGGCGACGAACCCTCGCACGCGTTTGTTTGACCGACGCTGTCACCTTTGCGGAGAGCAGTTTTGCAATCTCCGAACTGACGCGAGCACGAAAATAGTAGACGCCTTTTCGGCGCGAAAGTTGGGTGGCTCTTGGCACGTCTTCCATGCTCCAGTGTGTAGCACATTGGTGTAGCAGACTGAACCGTAAGCTGTTGATTTCGCAGTTAATCTAGGAGTTTCAATATCCTAGAGTGCCCTGGTGGAGCGAAGGGGGATCGAACCCCTGACCTCGGCATTGCGAACGCCGCGCTCTCCCAACTGAGCTACCGCCCCTTCCAAGAAGGTGAAGGGCTTTTACGGTCGGCCCCTTGCGCCGTCAAGGCGGTGGCAAAGCCGCCAATTTCCCCGCCCGGCCCTGCACTTGCGCGCGAGCCCGCTGCCCACTACATCTGTGGCACGCAAAAACCGGTGCATCATGAATCCCTTCATCTGGCTCATTCTCACAATTCTGAACATCTACTTCTGGATCATCCTCGCCACGGTGGTGATGAGCTGGCTCGTGGCCTTCGGCATCATGAACCGCCAGAACCAGTATGTCCGCCAGATCGAATATGCCCTGCACCGCCTCACCGAACCGGTGCTCGGCCCCATCCGCCGCATCATGCCGGACCTGGGCGGGCTCGACATCTCGCCCATCATCGCGCTGATCGGCATCCAGTTCCTGCAATACCTGATCGCCTACTACGTGCCGCGCCTGATGATGATGTGACCCAGGCGCTGCGGCAGACGGCCAAGGGGCTCCACCTTTTTGTGAAGGCAACGCCGAAAGCGTCGCGCGACGAGGTGACGGGCATCGTCCCCCTCGCTGATGGCCGCGAGGCCGTGGCCATCAAGGTCACCAGTGTGCCCGAGAAGGGCAAGGCCAATGCCGCCATCGTGGGCCTCATTGCCAAATCGGCAGGCATTCCGAAATCGGCGCTGGAACAGGTGGCAGGTGAGACCGACCGCAACAAGGTCTTCCGTATTGTCTCCCACGCCGAAGCAGTCCAGACTTGGGCCGAGGGGCTCTCACGAAAATAGGACATGCCATGCGCGCGCTGCCACTTCTCCTGCTCGCATTTCTCGCCACGCCGGCCGCCGCCGGAAACGCCAGCACCTACACCGATTTCGATCTCAAGGCCTGCAAGCAACTCACGCCCGAAACATCGGGTGATGAAGGTGAAGGCAGCGGCACCTTCGAATGCAAGGGCCACGCCGGCATTCCCGTTTACTTTGCCGAGGGCGATCTCCGCTCGCTCGTCTCCTTCGGCAAAGGTGGAGACGAGGCGTGCGCCTTCCACCAGACCTTCAGCGGCTTCAACAGTGTCGGCAACAAGATCGAGTGGCGCCTGAAGAACGGCAAACCCATCGCCACCATTCTGCGCTGGACTGTTTCTTACGACTCTGAAGACTCGAGCAAGACCAAGACCTGGCTTGTCGTCACCTCGCTCCGCCCGGGCAACACCTGCCATGTGGGATATGTGGAAGGCGCCTACCCCAATGCCAATGAGGAAGCGCGCAAGCTCGCAGACACTTATGTTGCAGGTTTCGCGTGCACGACGGCAAAGCCGGTCTATATCGCAAACGCTGGCACGCCCACGGAGAACATCGCGTCGGACGACGTGTGCCGGGAGTGAGGACTATCACGCTGCCTTTTTTCTCCGTGGCCGGGCATGGAGGGTTGTAAAAGCGCTCACAACTCACCCTGCTGACAGAAGCTGACATTCCCGTCCTGTATGGCTTTGCCTGCACAGGAGAAAACGAAAATGTCAGCCAATCACACGGTTCTTTTCTACGTCACCGATCCGCAGGCCAGCGCCCGCTTCTATGAGACCGCACTCGGCCTCCAGACGCTCGAGCTCTCGCCCGGTTTCGGCATGCTGAAGCTGAACGACGCTACCATGCTGGGACTCTGGAACAGGAAGGGCGTGCTGCCCAGCCCGGAGGCCGCAGCCGGGGCCGGCGAGCTCGGCGTTCAGGTGGCCGACAGCGCCGCGGTGGATCGTCAGCACAAGGCCTGGATCGACGCCGGCATCACCATCCTCCAGCCGCCGCAGCAGATGGATTTCGGATACACCTGCACGGCGGCGGATCCCGATGGTCACAGGATCCGCGTCTTCACGTAACGGATGATTATGCAGCTGCTTCCTTGGCCCGGCTCACGCGCTTGCGCTCGTGCGGGTCAAGGATCGCCTTGCGCAGCCGGATCGACTTCGGCGTCACCTCGACGTACTCGTCCTCGCCGATGTAGGCGAGCGCCTTTTCCAGCGACATGCGGATGGGCGGCGTGAGGATCATCGCTTCGTCCTTGCCCGAGGCGCGGACGTTCGAGAGCTTCTTTTCCTTGAGCACGTTGAGTTCGAGATCATTGCCACGGGTGTGTTCACCCACGATCATGCCGGCATAGACCTTGGTGCCGGGATCGATGAACATCGGCCCGCGGTCCTGCAGGTAGAAGATGGCATAGGCCACGGCCTCGCCTTCACCGTTCGAGATGAGGGCGCCCGTATGGCGCGTGGGGATCTCGCCCATATGCGGCGCATAGGCATGGAACAGGCGATTCATGATCGCCGTGCCGCGCGTGTCCGACAGGAGTTCCGACTGGTAGCCAATGAGGCCGCGCGTCGGCGCGTGGAACACGAGACGCTGGCGGCCGGTGCCCGAGGGGCGCATGTCGCGAAGCTCGCCCTTCCGCTCGGAGACCTTTTGCACGACGACGCCGGCATAGTCCTCGTCCACGTCGATGATCACTTCTTCGACGGGCTCCAGCTTTTCGCCGGTGGCTTCATCGATCTTGAAGACGACGCGCGGACGGCCGACAGTGAGTTCGAAGCCTTCGCGGCGCATGGTTTCGATGAGAATGCCGAGCTGCAGTTCGCCGCGGCCCGCCACTTCGAAGGCGTCCGTTTCGGTTTCGGACGGCGTCACGCGGAGCGCGATGTTGCCTTCTGCTTCGCGCATCAGCCGCTCGCGGATGACGCGGGACTGAACCTTGTCGCCCTCGCGGCCAGCAAGCGGACCGTCATTGATGCGGAACGCCATGGCGAGCGTCGGCGGATCGATCGGCGTGGCGGCGATCGGTTCGGTCACAGTGGGGTCGCAGAAGGTGTCGGAAACAGTGGCCTTCACAAGCCCAGCGATGGCGACGATGTCGCCGGCGGAGGCTTCCTCCACCGGAACGCGGTCAATGCCGCGGAACGACAGCACCTTCGAGACGCGGCCGGTTTCAACGACCGAGCCGTCACGCGAGAGGATCTTGATCGCCTGGTTCGGCTTCACCGTGCCGGAACGGATGCGGCCCGTCAGAATGCGGCCGAGGAAGTTGTTGGCTTCCAGCGTCGTCGCCAGCATGCGGAACGGACCTTCCTCGACGACCGGGGGCGCCACGTGGCGCACGATCAGGTCGAAGAGCGCATTCATGTTGTCCTGCGGGCCTTCCGGCTTCTCGGCCATCCAGCCATGCTTGGCGGACCCGTAGATGATCGGGAAGTCGAGCTGCTCTTCGGTGGCATCGAGAGCGGCGAAGAGATCGAACACCTCGTTCACCACTTCAATGTGACGCTCGTCCGGGCGGTCGATCTTGTTGATGCAGACGATGGGCTTGAGGCCGATCTTGAGAGCCTTCTGCAGCACGAACTTGGTCTGCGGCATCGGGCCTTCGGCGGCGTCGACCAGCAGCACGGCGCCGTCCACCATGTTGAGGATGCGCTCCACCTCGCCGCCGAAGTCGGCGTGTCCGGGCGTATCGACGATGTTGATGCGCGTGTCCTTCCAGTTGAGGGACGTGACCTTGGCAAGAATGGTGATGCCGCGCTCACGTTCGAGGTCGTTGGAATCCATCACGCGCTCGGCCACCTTCTGGTTGTCGCGGAAGGTGCCGGATTGGGTGAGCAGCCGGTCGATGAGCGTGGTCTTGCCGTGGTCGACGTGGGCAATAATGGCGATGTTGCGCAGATTCATGGGGTTGCGCCTGACTTTCTGAAACAAGCTACGGGGAGATTGGCTGCGCCGTTAGCACATGCAGCAATGCTTTGGCAATTTTTCTCGCATAGCGTGCCAAGCAGGAAAACCGCCTGAAAACTGCCTGAAAAGCCTTAAACCGCGCCTGCGAAAGGGAAATCAACCATGTTCGAGAAAAGCGGGCCGCAACGGTCGCTGGTCCACCTCACGCTGGCCAGTGGCAAGACCATGATGGTGAGCCTGAAACTGCCCATGTCGGGCAAGCTGGCCGATGTCCTGAACAACGCCGATCGCTACCTCGATGTGCTGGGTCCGGAGGGGGAGCAGTTCTTCCTCTCAAAAGACATGGTGCACCGGGTCGCCGCCGCCGATCCGCCCAAGGCCTCGCTCAACCTCAACCGCCGCTCCTCCGACCAGTCGGGCTTCAATCCCTGGGCCGTGCTGGGTGTCACTCGCGAGGCAAGCGCCGACGACATCCGCGCGGCCTGGCTTTCCCTCGTCAAGATGTACCACCCCGACCGCTTTGCCAATCTCGAGATGCCGCAGGAAATGAAGGACTATGCGGCCGCCATGCTGGCCCGCATCAACGTCGCCCACGATCAGTTGGCGGCCTCGGTCACGCCGAAATAGCTGTCGAGCCCGGCAAGGAACTCCTGCCGGATCACGTCACGCTCCATCATGATCTCGTGGAGCGAATCCTGGATGTAGACCAGCGAGACGCCGGGCACGCGCCGCGCGAAATCCTGTGCCGCCGCATTGTCCACCACGCGCTCGCGCCCGGCGAGGATCATCAGCACCGGGCATTTCGGTCCCTTCGGCCAGTTGCTGCCGCGGATTGAGTGCACGCTGTCCATGGTGGCGTTGAGCCAGCCGAAGGTTGCACCGCCAAGGCCGAGGAACGGAAAGCGCTGCAGGGTAATCTGGTCGCGCTCCCAGCGGCGGGGCTCGAGGGTCAGGGGATTGTCCACATAGTCCCGCGCCATCATCGGTTCGCGCCGCATCCCCGGAAGCAGGATCCATGAGAAGCCTGCCCGCGTCATCACATAGCTGAGGAATCGCGCCACCGGCCGCGGCCAGAGCTGGTAGTTGAGGTCGATGAGTGGTGCGGTGAGAATGGCCTTGGAGAACCATGTCTCGCGCAGGATGCTGCGCAACAGGATGTGTCCGCCGGTCGAATGCGCCAGGGCATAATACGGGCCGGGGCAATGGGTGCGCACCAGCTGGTCCATGGCGGTGCGCAGGTCTTCGTCGAAGGCGCGGAAATTGCCGATATGGCCCCGCAAGGGATCCTTGAGAAGCCGTTCCGAACCGCCCTGCCCGCGCCAGTCGAAGCTCGCCACGCAGAAGCCGCGCGACACGAGATCGCGCATGGTTTCGAAGTAGCGTTCCATGTAGTCGCTGCGGCCGGTCAGGAGCACGATCGTTCCGCGCTCGCCCGTTCCGCATTTCATGCCGCGCAACTCGAAACCATCCGCCGTCTTCAGTGTAAAGACTTCGGCGTTCGGCGGCAGACGGTTTTCAAGGGTCGGATAAAGTTCCATGCCGGGGCCAGCTATAGCAAGCCCACGGCATTGAACAAGGCGCGTTATTTCAGCTTCTGGACGTCGGTGATTTCGCCGGTCGCGGCGGAGACCTTGATCACATAGGAATTGGCTGCGCGGCTGGCGTCGAAGCTGTAGGTGGCGCCATTGCACACCTTCGGCTTCACGCTGGTAAAGCCGTAGCCGGAGACGATTTCAGCGCCCTTGCTGCAGGCAATCGCACCCTTGGGCGTGGCACCCGTGGCGGCCGGAGACGCCGCACTGGCTACCTTGGTCGTGGCCGGAGCCGTCTTGGCGGCAGGCGTGTCCGTCACGGGCTTCGCCGCCGTCTTCAGCGGAGCGGTTGTCACGGGAGCAATCGGCGTGACCGCCTTCGGCGTCACCACCTTGGGTGCCACCGGCGTCACGGCGCTGCTTTTTGTCGAGAGCGTGGTGGTCGGCGCGGCAGGTGCTTCATCGTCGACCGCACTGTCCATGGCGCCCTTCACCTGGAAGTCCGGCAGGGACTTGCCGGAGGTCACGACGGCAGACTTGTTGGGAAGACCCGTTTCCGTGGCGGTGATGCTGGCCGTCTCGACCGGCTTCGACGTCACCGGCTTCACCTTGGGCTTGACCACGACCGAGGCCGTGGACGAATCCTTCTTCACGGGCTTCGTCGCCACCTTCTTCTTGGGCTTCACCACACGCTCCACCGGCGGATCGTAGACAGGCTCGAGGTCCTCCTCGTCGTAATAGTCCTGCACGATGTCGCGGCGGGGATGGCGGCGCTGATAGATCACCGGATCCTCGCTGTCGTCATAGTAGCCCGGGCCTGGGCCATCGAACTCGCTGATGAAGGGAATGTAGACCCGCGGCCAGATGCGGTGCCGGTGGCCTGCAAAGGCATCCGCCGCCGTTCCAGCGATGGTGAACAAGGCAAGCAGTGAGATGGCTGTTGTACGAACGATACGCATGACTTTTCCCCGTGAATTCTCTTCTCTCGTGATCCTGACGCTATCGCCCCGGATCACATCTTGCTGATCCAAAGATGCCCCGTACGGGCACTGACCGAGATGTTGTAGCGAATGCCGTTCCTGTTACCCGTAAATCGGTAGGTGGAACCAGCGCAATTCTTGGTGACGACCTTGGTGAATCCCCGCACCGCGACTTCATAGCGGGCCTGACCACAGTTCACGCGGTCTTCGAAGAAGTTGTCCCAGAAGGGGTCGCGATGACGCTGCTTGGCATCGGCAGGCATGGCCAGGGCGGATACGCCCAATGCGGCAACTATCGCCATCGCAAGAGTGGTTTTCATGGTTTTCGCCTCCGGTCCAGAAACGTGCCCGGACACATCCGGTTCCTAGGCGGCGAAAGTGGCAGAAACTTGCTGAATGTTAACCGACCAAGCCGTTCATCTGCGGTTCAGCTTGGTGGCAGAAACAAGGCAGGCCCGGAATCTCCGGGCCTGCTCAGGAACTTGTGGGAAAGACGATCAGTAGATCGCGGACACCGAGATGATGTCGCCATCGCGGCGGCTGACGCGGATGCGATACTGGTCGCCATGCTTCCAGCCGGTGAAGCTGAAGACGCGGCCCGAACAGTCCAAGGCCCTGACGTTGCGGAAGTGGGCGCTCCTCACCTGCCACTTGGCTTCGCCGCAGGACACGCCCCAGCGGCGTTCGGGATAATAGTCCGGCTCGACGTAGACCGGATAGGGTTCGTAGGCCGGATACGGCGCGTAGACCGGGTAGCCGGGGCCCCAGCCGCCGACACCGATGTCCACATGGACCTTGCCGGCCTGGGCGGAGGTGGCAGAAACGCCGGCGACAACGGCGGTCAGCGCGGCGGCGGCGATCAGTGACTTCTTCATGGTACTTCTCCTGGAAGCGGGTGGACGGCCCCGATTGGCCATCGTTGGAACTGAACCTACACGCTGCCACCTGAACATGTCCCTAAGGTGGCGTTCATCTGCCGTTCATCTTCGCCTTTTCCACCCCCCTTGAACTCCCGGCCGGGCTTCCTACCTAGGGACTGTGGCCGCCAGACGGGGCCACGAAAATCCCAATGAAACCCGGCCATTGTGGCGGGTGACGCAAACACTGCTCAAGGAGAGTGTGACATGTTCGACTATTCCCCCTTCAACCGTTCCTCCGTTGGTTTTGACCGCCTGTTCCGTTTGCTGGATGAAGCCGCAAACGTCGAGAATCAGGCCTGGCCTCCCTACAACATCGAGCGCCTCGGCGAGAACGACTACCGCATCACCATTGCCGTCGCCGGTTTCGGCCCGTCCGACATCGCGATCGAATCCAAGGGCAACACCCTCACGGTCTCCGGCAAGAAGGCCGAGAAGGCTGATCCGAGCGTCGAGGTCCTGCACCAGGGCATCGCCGGCCGCAGCTTCGAGCGCCGCTTCCAGCTCGCCGACTACGTCGAGGTGAAGGGTGCCGACATGGCGAACGGTCTCCTCCACATTGCGCTGGTCCGCGTCCTGCCTGAGGCCATGAAGCCCCGGCAGATCGCCATCAACAGCGGCGACAAGCCGAAGGCCATCGAGGCCAAGGCCGCCTAAAAGTTATCAAGACGGCGACAGGAAAGAAGGGCAGCGCGAAAGTGCTGCCCTTTTTGCGTTCAGGCGGCGCGAAGCCGATGCCCGGCGCGGGCGAAGGCGATGACGACGAGGATCAGCGCTGCCAGCGCAAAGACGGCGCAGGCCGAAAAGACCATGTGTACCGAACTCGAGGCGGCAAGCATGCCGAGCATCCACGGCAGCGTGACCCGCGGCAGGCCGCCGATCAGGGCGGTGTAGCTCATCGCCGCCGCCCGGGCATGGGGCGAGAGCCGCCCCGCCAGCGAGAAGAGGCAGGGGAAGATCAGCGCCAGGCCGACACCCACCGCCGCGAAGGCGAGCGCCGACATCCAGAAGCCGGGGGCCGCGCCCAATCCGGCAAAGCCCGCAACCGCCACCGTGAGCCCCACCGCCATGATGCGGAGGTCGCCGAAGCTGGTGCGGAGGTGATCGCCGAAGAGCCGCATGATGCCGCTGCACAGGCCGAAGAAGCACAGGCCCAAGCCCGAGATCGCCGCCATCTCTGGCGCGATCTTGGCCAGCAGCTGGCCGGACCACTGGATCGCCGCCACCTCGCACGTGACGTTGAAGCCCGCCGCAAGCCCGATGATGGTGAGAATGCCGCGCGGCATGGGCGCCTGGCTCTTGCGGATGACCGGAACGACCGGGTCCCGCTCCGGCAGGTGCTTGAGGGCGCTGAGCCAGCCCATGAAGAGCGCAACACCCGCAAGGAGCGCACCCACCCAGGGCGCGAGCAGCACCGAGGTCAGGCTGCCGAGAAGAGCAAAGCCCGCAATCGAGAGCATGGCGCAGGCGTGATAGGTGCTGAACACCGGCCGCTGCATCTCGTGTTCGACGAGCGAAGCCTCGGCATTCATGAAGATGTCGAGGGTGCCGATGCAGGCGCTGAGCACGAGGAAGCTGATGACGAAGCCCGCAACCGACGTGGTGAGCAGCGCGCCCGTCAGCACCAGGAACGCTGCCGGCAGGATATAGAGCAAGATGGTGCGCGGGCTGGCGAAGCGGTTGATGTATCCGCCCGCCGCCATGCAGCCGATGTTGATCAGCATGCCGAGACTGCCAGCGATGCCGAAGGCAGAAGGCGACATGCCGCTGCGGCTGACGAGCGTCGGGATTGCACCCGTGTGGGTGCCGACGATGGCGCCGAAGCCCACGAAGATCAGGATGATGGCGAGGTGCGTCCGCTGCAACCTCAACCCCGGCCGACGAGCGGCATCTTGGTCGCCATCACGGTCATGAACAGCACATTGGCCTCGAGCGGCAACTGCGCCATGTGAACGACCGACGAGGCGACATGCGCCACGTCCATGCGGGGTTCAGGAGCGAGACGGCCATCGGCCTGGGGCACGCCGCCCGTCATCCGCGCCGTCATGTCGGTGGCGGCGTTGCCGATGTCGATCTGCCCGCAGGCGATGTTGTACTTGCGGCCATCGAGCGAGGTCGACTTGGTGAGGCCGGTGATGGCGTGCTTGGTCGAGGTATAGGGCGCGGAGTTGGGACGGGGCGCCGTGGCCGAGATCGAGCCGTTGTTGATGATGCGCCCGCCCATGGGCGTCTGCGCCTTCATGATCTTGAAGGCTTCCTGGGTACACAGGAACGGTCCGGTGAGATTGGTGTTCATCACGGCCGACCACTGCTCGAAGGTGAGATCTTCCAGAAGCACCGTGCCGGGTGCGCCCGTGCCAGCATTGTTGAAGAGAACGTCGAGACGGCCGAAGGCCTCCACCGTCTTGGCGAAGAGCGCCTTGACGCTGGCGGGATCGGTGACGTCGGCCACGACGCAGATCGCCTTGCCCTTGATCTTCGCCTTTGTTTCCTCGAGCGCCTCGATGCGCCGCCCGGTGAGCACCACGTCATAGCCCGCTTCGGAGAGCGCGATGGCGCAGGCCCGGCCAATGCCGGTGCCGGCGCCCGTGATCAATGCAACCTTGTTCATGGCCCACTTGCCCCTGTCTGTTGAAGAACGTTCAGATGATGCCGGCGGCCCGCCCGATGGCGGTCAGTCCGGCGACGATCGCCAAGGGCTCTCCATAGCGTGCCTTGGCGCCTGCCACCTCCAACGCGGACGCATAGGCACCCCCGATCTTTGGCGAGGCAAGGATGAGGTAATCGGCGGAGGGGTCCCGGCTCATGAGGGCGTGGGCCACTTCGGCACCGACCACAAGTCCCGAGAGATAGGAGGCAATCGCCGTGCCCGGCAACTCGTTGTAGAGGCCGAGGCTGCGGGCCGAGAACAGCAGATGGGTGAGGCCCGCCGGATCGCCAAGCGAGGCTTCCACGCCCCGGCGGAAGGCGGCGGCATCGAAGTCCTCGCCGGTGATCAGGCGGCCCAGAATGCTGTGTGCCTTCAGCACCGAATAGGTTTCGCCCGTGACATAGGTGTCGAAGTGGACGATCCGCCCCTCCTCCACGTCGATCCATTTCGAATGCGTTCCGGGTGTGATGAAGTGTTTCGCGCCCGAATCGAGGGCACCGAAGACCTGCGTCTCCTCGCTCCGCATCACGTCATGGCCGAGACTGGGGCTTGCATAGTGAAGCCCGGTCGAGAAATGCACGATGCGGCCCGAGGCCAGCACGTGGCGGTGCAGCGCCTTCGCCAGCTCGGCAGGGCCTGCCGGGCAATCCACGTAGGGAAGCTCGATCCAGCCCTGGCGCGAGGTGATCATGCCCGCCGCCAGAACCGGAAGGCCCGTGTCCCAGCCGGCGAGCTTCTGTTCGAGGGCGGCCTCGAAGGCTCCGTCCTTGACGGAGAGGATGCCGCCCGCATCGGCGCGCTCGTCCACCACCTTGCCCGTGCCATCCACCTGATAGGCGCGGAACGACGTGGTGCCCCAGTCGACGGCGATGAAGCTCCTGCTCATGACGCGCCGATCACAGGCTCTTCACGCCACCCGGCTTGAAGTCGGGCTTCATCTGCTTCAGCGGATTGCGGAGCGGCGCACCGAAGGGAGCCGCCTCGATCTCGAAGATGTCGCCCTCTTCCGTGACGATGCCGTCGGCAATCGAAAGCGTTGCTGTGCCGAAATAATGGATATGCAGATCCCCCGGCTTGCGGAAGGGCTCATACTTGAAGTGATGGTACTCGAGGTTGGCCAGCGTGTGGGACATGTTGCCCTCCCCGGTGAGGAACGGCTTCTCCCAGATCACCTTGCCCTTGCGGATGATGCGGCTCTTGCCCTCGATGTTCTGCGGCAGCGCGCCGGTGATCATCTCGGGTCCGATCGCCGAATGGCGGAGCTTCGAATGGGCAAGGTAGAGATAGTTCTGCCGCTCGGTCACATGGTCGGAATATTCGTTGCCGAGCGCGAAACCGAGGCGGACGGGGCGGCCCTTGGAGTCGATCAGGTAAAGGCCCGCGATCTCCGGTTCCTCGCCGCCATCGAGCGCGAAGCTGGGCTTGGGGAGCGGCCCGCCCGGCGGCACCAGCCAGCGGCCGTCGCCCTTGTAGAACCATTCCGGCTGCACGCCGGCCTCGCCCTTGCCGGGCTTGCCGCCCTCGAGACCCATCTTGAACATCTTCAGGCTGTCGGTGAGTTCGGTTTCCTTGGTGTCGAGCTTCTTGTGCATGGAGTCACGCGCCGAAGCGGAACCCAGGTGGGTGAGACCCGTGCCGGTGATGATGCAATGGGCCGGATCGGGATGATCGACGGGCGGCAGCACGCGGCGCTCCTTGAGGGCGGCGGCATAATCCTCGCCCTTGGCGGAGGCGAGCTGCTTAGCCAGTGTGGAGAGGCTGGTGCGTTCGACAAGGGCGTGTTCCGCCATTTCCAGCGTGCTGCGCAGGCCCTTCAGCGGATGCAGCATGCCGTTCTTCACGACGGCGACCTGGCGCTTGCCCTTTTCGTTCGTGTACTGAACAATATTCATTGTCGTTGCCTTTCAACCAGCAAAAGTGAACTTGGGCGTTCCCCTGACGCCCGGATGGAAACAGAACAATCCGCCCTGCAGCGGATAGCGCGCCATGGAGGCCTGATCCAGATGGGCGCGCGACGAGGTGACATACATCGTATCCAGATTAGGCCCGCCGAAGCAGACACAGGTCGGCCGCTCCGCCGGCATGGCGATCACCCGGTCGATGCGGCCCTTGGGATCGATGCGGAGCACGCATGCCCCTTCCCAGCGGGCGCTCCAGAGGAAGCCTTCGGCATCCACCGTGGCACCATCAGGATACCCGTAGTCCTTCGTGTCGTTGAGCACCCGGCGGTTGGAAATGCGGCCCGCAGCCCCGTCAAAGTCGTAGGCGTAGGTCACCTGGTTCTTCGAATCCGAGAAATAGAAGGTGCGGCCATCGGGCGACCAGCAAGGCCCGTTGGAGACGCCCACCTTATCCTCCCATTTGACCGAGGCGCCCTTGCCGTCGACGGCATAGAGCGCGCCCGTGTCGGCCGGGATGGGCAGGTCCTCGCCCTTGGGGCCGATGTTCTGGTGCATGCTGCCGATCCAGAAGCGCCCCTGCGGATCGCAGGCCCCGTCATTGAAGCGGTTGTTGGGCCGGTCCGTCTCCGGCCGGGCGAAGGGGGAGATGGCCCCGGTCCCCGGATCGAACAGGTAAAGACCGTCCTCGCCAGCGAGAATGAGGCCGCCCGCCTGGCGCATGGCCATGGCGGTGACGGTGAGACTCGTCTGCCACATCCGGTGGGCACCGGTTGCCGGATCGAGACGGTGGATGCGGGAGGGCCGGGCAATGTCCAGCCACCAGAGGCATGCCCCCTTTTGGTCCCACATGCAGCCCTCGCCCAAGCTGTCGGCGGCGGGAACGAGGCAGGTGACAGGGAGAATTTCCATCCGAAACTCCAAAGAAGACAGGGAAATAGAGCCAGTCGGGCAACCTTACAAACGTTTAATCGATCGCCCCCTTGAATATCCGCAATTCGTCACCACGTCCGCAGTCAACCAGCGCCGGGCCCCTCTGGCAGGAGAGCACCCCTCTCCTGCGATGTCGGAGCTGGAAAAGATCAACAGCATACAAGAGAGAGCCCGGCATGGATTTCATGTTCGCCGTATTGCAGGCCGATGTCTTCGGCACCCCCGCCTATTTCTGGATGGCCTTCGCGGCAATCGTCGTGGCGCTCCTCGCCTTCGACCTCGGCGTCCTCCACAAGGACGACCACGAGATTTCCGCCAAGGAAAGCTTCATCATGTATGCGGGCTACGTGGCCATCGCGCTCGCCTTCGGCGCCTGGGTCTGGTGGTCGCGGGGTGCCCAGAGCGGCCTTGAATTCTATACCGGCTACGTGATCGAGCAATCGCTGGCGATGGACAACATCTTCGTCATCGCCACCATCTTCGGCTATTTCGCCGTGCCCCGGGCCTATCAGCACCGGGTGCTGTTCTGGGGCATTCTTGGCGCCATCGCCATGCGCGCCATCATGATCGGCCTCGGTGCCGCCCTCGTCACCCAGTTCAACTGGATCCTCTATGTCTTCGGCGCCTTCCTCGTCTTCACCGGCTACAAGATGTTCAAGGGCGGCGAGGAGCAGACCAACCTCGACAGCAATCCGGTGCTCGTCTACCTGCGCAAGCACTTCCGCATCACCAAGGAACTGCACGGCCACGACTTCACCGTGAAGCAGCCCGATCCGGCCACCGGCAAGGTGGTGACCTGGCTCACGCCGCTCGCGGTTGCCCTCATCCTCGTCGAATTCGTCGACCTGATCTTCGCGGTGGACTCGGTGCCGGCCATCTTCGCGGTGACGCTTGACCCCTTCATCGTCTACACCTCGAACATCTTCGCCATCCTCGGCCTGCGCTCGCTCTACTTTGCCCTTGCCGCGGCCATGCACCGCTTCAAGTACCTCAAGGTGGCGCTGGCCACGATCCTGGTCCTCGTCGGCATCAAGATCTTCCTCGTGCCCATGGGCATCAAGGTCGACACCCTGCTGTCGCTGGGCCTGACCATCGGCATCCTTGCGGCCGGCATCCTCTTCTCTCTGTGGAAAACCAGCCGCGACACGCCGAAGGAGACGCTTGCAAACTGAGCCTGTCCGGCTAGAGAGTTTGCACGTTGAGGGGAGTGGACCATGAAGCAGCTTGAACTCATGATCGAACGCGTCATCCTGGCCTCGCGCTGGCTGCTGGTGGTGTTCTATCTCGGCCTCACGCTCGCCCTCCTGCTCTACGGCATCTCCTTCCTGCGCAAGCTCTGGGAGTTCCTGGAGAAGATCTGGATCATCGAAGAGACCGATGCGATCCTGAAGATCTTGTCGCTGATCGACGCAAGCCTGGTGGCAAGCCTCGTGGTGATGGTGATCATCTCCGGCTACGAGAACTTCGTCAGCCGCTTCGACGAGGCCGAAAGCAAGGAGGGCGAGCTCTCCTGGCTCGGCAAGATCGATGCGGGCTCCCTCAAGATCAAGGTCGCCTCCACCATCGTGGCGATCTCTTCGATCCACCTCCTGCAGGTGTTCCTCAACGCCAACACCTATGACAGCGAGAAGATCATGTGGCTGACGATCGTGCACATGGCCTTCGTCTTCTCGGCCCTGCTGCTGGCCTATATCGACCGGCTGATGGCCTCCGGCAAAAAGTTGAAAGGCGGGGAGTGATCCCCGCCTTGTCGTTGTCCGGCAAACGCTGAACGGCTTAGACCGTCCGCAGATACCATTCGAAATCGCGCGCCACGGGTTCGGCGAAGAAGCGGTCTGCCTCCACCTCCTTGAGGGTGCAGAAGGTATCGACGAATTCCTTGCCGAAATATTCCTTCAGGATCGAGGCGCGCCAGAAGGCATCGATGGCGTCGAACCAGTTGCCGGGAATGTACTTCGCCCGCTTTTCATAGCCGTTGCCGACCACCGGATTGCCCGGGTCTTCCTTCTCGGTGATGCCGTAGTGCATGCCGGCGAGGATCGCGGCCATGACCAGATAGGGATTGGCATCGGCACCGGACGGGCGGTGCTCGATGTGGCAGGCCTTGGCCGAGCCTGCGGGAATGCGCAGGCTGACCGTGCGGTTGTTGACGCCCCAGTTGGCGGCAACCGGCGCATAGGAATTGCGGCGGAAGCGGCGGTAGGAGTTGGCGTTGGGCGCGAAGATCAGCATCGATTCCGCCATTGCCGCCTTGAGGCCGCCGATCGCATGCATCAGCAACTGGTTCTCGGCGGGATTGTCGGCAGCGAAGAGATTGTTGCCGGCCTCATCGCCCAACGACACGTGCACATGCATGCCCGAACCCGTCCACTGCGAATAGGGCTTCGCCATGAAGGTGGCGCAGAGGCCGTGCTTCTCGGCTGCCGCCTTGATCACACGCTTCAGCATGATCGCCTCGTCACAGGCCTTCAGCACGTCGGCGCGATGGCGGAGTACGATCTCCATCTGGCCCGGCGCATATTCCGAGATCAATGTCTTGGCCGGCAGGCCCTGCTGGTCGCACCAGTCGTAGAGGTCCTTGAAGAAGGGACCGAAGTCGTCGGTGTCCTGCAGGTAATAGGCCTGGTAATGCTGCGGCCGCGCCTCGTTGATGAGCGAGCGCGGAGGAATGGGCTTGCCGGCCAGGGCCGAGGCCCGGTCCATGAGGAAGAACTCGAGCTCGATGGCTCCGACCGGCGTCATGTTGAGGTCGGACTTGAAGCGGTTGGCCACCTTCTCCAGCGCATTGCGCGGATCGGCATAGGCGGGTTCGCCGTTGAGGTCGTGAATCGCCGCCACATACTGCGCCGTCTTTTCCAGCCACGGCACGCGATAGAGCGAGCCGCTCACCGGCCAGAGCAGCAGGTCGCGGTCGCCCTCGTCGAAGACAAGGCCCGTTTCCGGAACATCCTGCCCCGTGGCATCGAGCACCATGGCGGAGATCGGGAAGAAGCGGCCGTCGTTCCAGGCGGGCACCACTTCATCACGGCGCAAGACCTTGCCGCGGGCCACGCCGCAGAGGTCCGTCCAGACGATCTGGACGCTTTCGATATCGGGATTGGCGTCGAGGAAGGCTTGCGCCTCCGCACCGCGCTTCGGTGTGACATAGGTAGACATTTCGGGTCCTCCCTTGCGGGCAGTTCAACTCTTCAGGTCGGCAAGGCAGCGGTCAAGTCCGCTGATCAGGGTTTCGACATGGGCGTCGGTGGTTGCCGGGCAGATGAGCATCATGTTGTGGAACGGCGTGATCACCACGCCGCGGTTCAGAAGGAAGTGATGCACGGCCTCGTCGATCGGCCGGTGGATCACTTTCGACGCCTCGAAGCCGTTTTTCGGACGCTCCGGGCAGCACATGAATTCCACGCGGGCTCCCACGCGGGTCACGTGCCAGGGCACACCATGTTTGATGATGACATCCGCGATCCCCTTTTCGAGCCGCCGGGCGCGGTCGATGAGGGGGGCGAAAGCCTCCTCTGTGAAGAATTCCTTGAGCACGGCCTTGATCAGCGCCAGCTGGATGCGCGAACCGGAGAGCGTGGTGCCGATGCCGGAGCGGCCTTCGCCGCGCTTGCCGAGATAGTCGCGGATGCGCATGGCGACGTCAGCCGAGAAACCGTAGGCGGCGGCGGGAATGCCGCCGGCGATGGGCTTGCCGAAGACGAGGCCATCCGGGCAGAGGCCCGCAACGCGGGTGTAGCCGCCGGGGCCGGACGACAGCGTGTGGGTCTCATCAAGGATGAGCAGCGTGCCCGTCTTTTCCGTCAGTGCACGGAGCTTTTCAAGGAAGCCGGGGGCGGGAAGCACCATGCCAATGTTTGTCATCACAGGCTCGGCCAGCACGCAGGCGACGTCGCCGGGGGCAAGCGCCGCTTCCAGAGCCGCTTCGTCGTTGAACTCCACCACCTTGGTGAAGCGGGTCAGGTCACGCGGTTCGCCCACCAGGCCATCCACCATCTTCACCGCGCCGCCATCGGCGGTAACGAAGGTATCGTCCACGCAGCCGTGATAGCAGTGATTGAAGACGAGGATCTTGTGCCTGCCGGTGATGGCGCGGCACCAGCGCAGCACGGCGCGGTTGGCATCCGATGCGGTTGCCGTCACCTGCCAGAAGGGAAGGCCGAAGCGGTCTTCCAAGAGCGCCCCCACCTCGGCCGCATCGCCGGATGGCAGCATGGTTGTGAGGCCGTTGGCGCCTTCCTCCTGCAACGCCTTCACCACGGCAGGCGGCGAATGGCCGAACATGGCGCCCGTGTCGCCGAGGCAGAAATCGATGTAGCTGTGTCCGTCCGCGTCAGTGAGGTCCACGCCCTTGGCGGCGGTCACGAACAGGGGAAAGGGTGTCCCCCAGTCCACCATCCAATGCATAGGAACGCCACGGAGCCAGTTCCGGGCCGCCAGGTCGGCGAGGGCCTTGGATTTCGGATTGCGTTGGACGAAGAGGCTCTTTTCGCGCTTGAGCATGGCCTCGACGGCGGCATCCGAGATGTGTGAACGCAAGATGGACCTGGCTGTTGTTACCGTTGACCATGGCCTTAGCCGGGTTTAAGGGGCCACCTCAACCCCTCAAGTTTGCACTGCAACATTTCCCGGGAAAATCAAGCATGAGCCGCATTGTCTACGTGAATGGCGCCTTCCTTCCGGAAGCAGACGCGAAGATCTCGATTTTCGACCGCGGCTTCCTCTTCGCCGACGGCGTCTATGAGGTGACGCCGATCGTGAACGGCCGGCTCGTCGATTACGACGCCCACATGGAGCGCCTCGACCGCTCGCTCAAGGAACTGCGCATGGCCCATCCCTGCACAGCTGCCGAGATGCGCGCCATGCACGAGGAACTGGTGAAGCGGAACAGCCTGAAGGAAGGCATCATCTACATGCAGGTGACGCGCGGCGTCGCCGACCGGCAGTTCAATTTCCCGAAGGAGGCGACCTCCTCGCTCGTGGGCTTCACCCAGACCATGTCGCTGATCGACAATCCCAACGCCCGCACCGGCGTGAAGGTGGTCACCACGCCGGACATCCGCTGGCTCCGCCGCGACATCAAGTCGGTGATGCTGCTCGCCCCCGTTCTCGGCAAGCAGGAGGCCTACGAGAAGGGCGCCGCCGAAGGCTGGATGGTGGAGGATGGTTTCGTCACCGAAGGCACCTCGTCCAATGCCTACATCATCAAGGACAACACCATCATCACCCGGCCGCTCTCCAACCGCATCCTTGCGGGCTGCACACGGAAAGCGCTGTTCCGCCTCGCCCGCGAGCATGGCGTGAAGATCGAGGAGCGTGCCTTCACGCCGGAAGAAGCACTTGCCGCCGACGAAGCCTTCCTGACCTCCGCCTCGCAATTCGTGATGCCCATCGTCGAAATCGACGGCAAGCGGATTGGCGGCGGGCAGCCGGGCCCCCTCACCCGCCGCATGCGCGAATTTTTCCTCGAGGACGCGCAGAAGGCCTGAGCCCTCACGCCATCGCGCGGGCCATGAGATAGGCAGGCGTTGCCCGGTCAAAGCCGGTGATGACGTAGCCATCCCTCAGGCCTGCGCTGATCTCCGCCCGCACCCTGAGCCGTTCGGCCAGTGCCTGCTCCGGCGCAGTCGACAGCAATGCGTCGATGTCGGCCGGGATCACGACGCGCCGCGCCTCCTCCGGCGGATGAATCCGCTCGCCCCGGGCCAGCGCCGCAACGGCGGGCGCATCGAGATGCCACTCCGCCAGCAGCCGGTCCGACGGCAGACCTGCATTGATCCCCGCCATCGCCCCGTAATAGTCGGCATGATAGGTGCGCACGATCACGCCGAGCCGCGCCACATTGAGATGCGCATTGGTGACGCGCAGGGGATCGAAGGTCCAGCGCACCAGCGTGATGCCGCGGGCAAGGCACCAATCCCGCTGATAGCGCTTCAACTGCAGGGAAAGCCCGCCACCCCGCATCGTTGGCAAGACTCCAAGGCGGTGCGAATGCTGCACATGTGCTTCGCGGGTCGGAAAGCCGAAGACATAGCCCACCAGCGTGCCGTCCTCGAAGGCGCCCGCAACGAGCCCACCCTCGTGCTGGATCACCATCATCAAATCGGCAGGATCGGCAGTGTCGTCCTTGCCCCAGATCTGGCGCTGCAACTCCTCCGCGGCGAGGAATTCAGGCATGCCCGAGAGATCGCGCAGCACCAGGCTCACGCGGGAAACCTTTCACGTGACTCTGTCACGGTGTCGAGGAATTTCCAGTCCAGCGTGACGCCGATGCCGGGGCCTGTCGGCACGGGCATCAGGCCGTTTGCCGTTTCCAGCTTCTCGTTGACGATGTCCCGGGCGAAGTAACGGCTGGCGCTCGAGGTGTCGCCGGGCTTGCGGAAATTGGGAAGGGCCGAGAGATGGATGTTGTGGGCGCGGCCGATGCCCGCCTCCAGCATCCCGCCGCACCAGACGGGGCAGGACCACGCCGCACAGAGATCGTGGATGCGCCGCGACTCCAGATGCCCGCCCACGCGCCCCGCCTTGATGTTGATGACCCGCGCCGCACCCGAGGCCAGCGCCTTCCGCGCGTCCGCAGCCGTGCGGATGCATTCGTCGAGGCAGATCGCCGTCTTCATCCGCTTCTGCAGTTCTGCGTGATCGTGAATGTCATCCCAGGCGAGCGGCTGCTCGATGTAGTCGAGGCCGAAATCATCGAGCGCCAGCATCACGTCCGTGTCGGCGAGCGTATAGGCGCTGTTGGCATCGACGGTGAGATGGATGTCCGGAAACCGCTTGCGCACGGCAGCGACAATGGCGACGTCATGGCCCGGCATGATCTTCAGCTTGATGCGCCTGTAGCCCTGCGCCACGTGCTGCGCCACGCGCTCCATCAACACATCGAGAGGCGCGATTCCCAGCGACACGCCAACTTCGATCTCCGTCTTGTCGCCACCAAGCAGCGTCTTCAGCGGCAGGTTCAGGGACTTCGCCCAGAGGTCCCAGAAGGCCATCTCGATCGTCGCCCGCGTCATGGTGAAACCACGCCACGGCGAGAGATGCCGCGCCAGTGCCTCGGGGTTGTCGAAGGATTTGCCCACGATCTGCGGCAACAGCACGGCCCGCAACAGGTCCATGGCGCCCGCAAGACTCTCGTCCAGATAATCCGGATAAGGGTCCATCACGCCTTCGCCATAGCCTTCGAGACCGCCGCTCTTCAGCACCAGCAGCGGAAACAGCTTCTCGTGCATGGTGCCCGTCGCGATGGTGAAGGGCGTGAGCAAGGGTAGCCGCACCACGCGGAGTTCGGCGCTGTCGATCTTGAGCGGCATCAGAACCCGACCCGGTCCCCACCCTTGAGGGCGAGCATCTCGCGGGCCTCGGTGGGTGATGCCACCTCGAGGCCAAGCTCCTCGATGAGGCGGCGGATCTTGGCGACCTGCGAGGCATTGTCAGGGGCAAGCTGGCCCTTGCCGAGCCAGAGCGAGTCCTCGAGGCCGACGCGTACGTTGCCGCCCATCATGGCGGCCTGCGTGCAGAAGGCCATCTGGTTCTTGCCTGCGGCCAGCACCGACCAGCGGTAGCTGTTGCCGAAGAGCTTGTCGGCGGTTTCCTTCATGAACACGAGATTGCGCAAGTCGGCGCCGATGCCGCCCAGGATGCCGAAGATCATCTGCACGAAGAAGGGCGGCTTGACGAGGCCGCGGTCAACGAAGTGGGCCAGCGTGTAGAGATGGCCCACGTCATAGCATTCATGCTCGAAGCGCGTGCCGTGCGTCTCGCCCAGTTCCTTGAGGATGCGGGTGATGTCGCCGAAGGTGTTGCGGAAGATGAAGTTGTCGGTGCCCCGCAGGAAGGGCTCTTCCCAGTCGTGCTTCCAGTTCTTGTAGCGGTCGGCAAGGCCGAAGATGCCGAAGTTCATCGAGCCCATGTTGAGCGAGCACATCTCGGGCTTGGCGACGAGCGGTGCGGCCATGCGGTCATCCACAGTCATGTTGGCGCCGCCGCCCGTGGTGATGTTGATCACCGCGTCGCAGTTCTGCTTGATGCGCGGCAGGAACTCCATGAACACCTTGGGGTCCGGCGTCGGGCGGCCATCCTTGGGATCGCGGGCGTGCAGGTGGATGATCGATGCGCCCGCCTTGGCGGCGGCGATCGACTGTTCGGCAATCTCGTCCGGCGTCACCGGCAGATGCGGTGACATGGTGGGGGTGTGGATGGAGCCCGTCACTGCAACGGAGATGATGACCTTGCTTGCCATGTGTCTTGTCCTTCGGCCTGTGGTTTCAACACCCTAACCCCACTTCCCGTTCTTGTCACGGCAAGGCGGGCGCAATCAGGCGTTGGACCGCTGTTCCCGGCTGATCTGGTGCATCAGGTCGGCATTGCGGCGATAGAGTTCGAGATAGGTCGCCATGCGCCGCTCATAGACCGGGAAGTTGGCAGGATCGGGCGTCACCGTGCGGTCCATCGCGACCCAGTTGTTGATGGTGGCGGCATCCTTGATGAGCCCAGCCGCATAGGCGGCGATGAAGCAGTTGCCGTAGGAGGCGCCCATGGTCATGGAGGGAATGCGTTGCGGCACCTTGGTGATGTCAGAGACGGCCTGCAGCCAGGCCGCGTTCTTGGTGCCGCCACCGACCGAGGTCATCACATTGGCCTTGGCACCGGCCTTCGCCATCACCTGCAGTGAGTGGTTGATGGAATAGCCCACGCCCTCCATCCCGGCACGGTAGAGGTGAGCGCGGGTGTGGCCGATGTCGAGGCCGAAGATCACGCCGCGGGCATCGGCATCGTTGAGGGGCGAGCGCTCGCCCGAGAAATAGGGCAGCACCACGAGACCATCCGCCCCCGGCGCCACCTTCGCCGCCGCCTCCGAGATGACGCTGTAGGAGTCAGGCCCACCCGCCTTCTCTGCCGCCACGAGATCGGCCCCGACCATGTCGCGGAACCAGCGGGTGAGCGAGCCGCTCGTCGCCATGCCGCCATGCAGGCAGTAGGTACCGGGGAAGATATAGGGCGTGGCGAAGAGCTTCTCGTCCATCATCGGCGCGTCACTGAGGAGCGTGATCCACGCGGTCGAGCCATACATCAGCATCATGTCGCCGGGTGAGCGCACGCCGATGCTCATGGCCTCGCTCGCCACGTCACACGTGCCGATGGTGACGGCGGCGCCTTCCGCAAGACCGGTGCGCTTCGCCGCTTCTGCCGTGACATGGCCCGCAAGCTCGGTGGCCCAGCGCGGCTCCGGCAGGCGGCGGGGATCGACAATCCCTTCACACAGGTCGGGCGCCCAGGCGAGCTTGTCGGGCTCGTAGAGCGGGCCGAAGAAACCGGCCGTCAGGTGATCGATGAAAAAATTGCCGGTGAGTCGCGCCGCGATGAAGTTGGCACAGGGAAGGAAGCTGTGCGCCTTGCGGAAGACCTCAGGCTCATTCCGCTGCACCCAGAGGATCTTGGGCCCCATGGATTGCGCCGAGAGACCGTTGCCGGTGCGCTTGAAGATTTGCTCGGCCCCGAGCTTCTTGAGGATGTCTTCGATCTCGAGGACAGAGCGCGTATCGACGCCGTACATGATGCCGCCCGAGCGCAGGGGATCAGCGTTGGCATCGACCGGCACCATGGAATAGATGCCGCTGAGGCCCACGCTCTTCACGTCCTCCTTTTTCACCTTGGCCTGTTCGATCAGAAGGCGGCACAGCTCCACGAACTCACCCCACCAGACTTTTTCCACGTCCTGCTCGACGAAGCCGGGCTTGAGGAATTGCAGCTCATGCTTGATCGCCGCCTTGGCGAGGATCTTTCCGTCGAGGCCGGAGAGAACGCCCTTCGATTCATAGGATCCGATATCAATTCCGATCAGGCAGGTGGGCATCCGGTCCTCCGCAGTTTTTTCCGCATGCTGCCACAAATCAGCAAGAGGGCAAGGGTGCGGGAGCGCAGCTGCGAGACAGTGCCCTTTGCCTTTTCATCAGGTCTGCTAGCGTTCGCGTCCGTTTGAGACCCCACAGAGGAACCCCATGAGCCAGTCCCCCTTTTCCATTTCCGGCCGCACGGCCCTTGTCACCGGCGGCGCGAAGGGCATTGGCCGGACCTGCGCGGAGGCGCTTGCGGCGGCAGGCGCAAAGGTGGTCATCGCCGACATGGATGAGGCGGCAGGACAGGCAACGGCAAAGGAATTGGGCGGCAGCTTTGTGAAGCTGAACGTGACCAGAAAGAGCGAGGTCGACGCGGTTGCCGCAGAGATCACCCGGCAGCATGGCGCCCTCGACATTCTCGTCAACAATGCCGGCATCGTGCAGAACGGCCCGTCCGAAGACGTCGCGATGGAAGACTGGCAGCGCGTCATCGATGTCAATCTCAACGGCGTCTTTTATTGCGCGCAGGCCTTCGGCAAGGAGATGGTGAAGGCGGGCAAGGGATCGATCGTCTCGATCTCGTCGATCTGCGGCAGCGTCACGGTCTATCCGCAACCACAGGCCGCCTACAACGCCTCGAAGGCGGCGGTGAACCTGCTCACCAAGTCGCTCGCGGTGGAGTGGGCGAAGAGGGGCGTGCGCGTCAATGCCGTGGCGCCGGGCTACACCGCTACGGAACTGACGCTGGCGGGACGCTCGAAGCCTGAGTGGTTCGAGACCTGGATGCGCATGACCCCCATGGGCCGCCTCGGCGAACCGAAGGAGATCGCCAATGCGGTGCTCTTCCTCGCTTCCGATGCGGCAAGCTACATCACCGGCACCGTGCTGATGGTTGATGGCGGCTACACCGCCATGTAAAGCGCCCGCCCATCAGGTCACACGCGAATGAGGATAAGACGATGAAGGACGGAATTCTGATCGGCATCGATGCCGGAACCTCCGTCATCAAATCCGTGGCCTTCGCGCCCGACGGCACGCAGCTTGCGGTCGCAGCCATTCCCAACGTCTACGAGACCCATGCCGATGGCGGCGTCGAACAGGACATGGGCGTCACCTGGACCTCGGCCGCCGCCACCCTGCGGGAACTGGGCGAGAAGATTCCGGGCCTTGCTTCCCGCGTGATCGCCGTCTCCGTCACCGCACAGGGCGATGGGCTGTGGCTCATCGACAAGGCAGGCAATCCCGTTGGCCCCGCCACCCTCTGGCTCGACAACCGCGCCGCCTCGATCATCGAGGACTATGTGGTGACGCCAAACTACGACTCCCACTACAAGCGGACCGGCACCGGCCTCACCGTGGTTCAGATGAGCGGCAAGCTCGCCTGGATGCAGCGCCACCGCCCGGAGATGCTGGCCCGCGCCACGGAGGCCTTCCACTGCAAGGACTGGATCTATTTCAAGCTGACGGGTGCGCGCGTCACAGACCCTTCGGAGGCGAACTTCACCTTTGGCAATTTCCGCTCGCAGCAATACCAGCCCGACATTCTCGACCATCTCGGCGCCTCCGCGGCGAAGCGCCTGCTCACCCCCGTGCTGGAAGGCACGGAAGAGGCAGGCAAGCTCAGCGCGGCGGCGGCGCAGGAGTCCGGCTTGCGTGAAGGCACCCCCGTCTGCCTCGGTTACATCGACATCGTCTGCTCCGGCCTCGGCGGCGGGCTTTTCGATCCGTCGGGGCGGTCGGGCTGTACCATCGTGGGTTCGACCGGCATGCACCAGCGCCTCCGCACCAGCGCCGACGACGTGCAGTTGAACGACGAGCGCTCCGGCTTCACCTGCATCTTCCCGGTGCCCGGCATGGTGGCGCAGATGCAGTCCAACATGGCCTCCACCCTCAACATCGACTGGCTGCTCGATGTGGCATTGGGCATCCTCTCCGAGCACGGCACGACGAAATCCCGGAGCGACCTCCTCGCCGGCATGGACGCACGCATCATGGAGCGCGAGGCGGCGAAACTCCTCTACCACCCCTACATCTCGCGGGCGGGCGAACGCGGCCCCTTCATGGACCTGGCGGCGCGGGCGAGCTTCAACGGTCTCGATACCACCGCGACCTATCACGACATGATGCGGGCCGTCTTCGAGGGCCTCGCCTTCGCCGCCCGCGATTGCTACGCGGTGATGGGTTCGGTGCCGGAGGAGGTGCGGATCACCGGCGGGGCGGCCCGTTCCCGGGCGCTGCGCCTCATCCTCGCCAGCGCCCTCAATGCCGAGGTCCGGAGTGTCACCCGCGAGGAAGCGGGCGCCGCCGGAGCGGCGATGATGGCAGCGGTGCAGCAGAAACTTTTTCCCGACATGGCCGCCTGTGCCGCCCGCTGGATCGATCCACACCTGGGCGAGGCGGTGAAGCCCGATGCCGCCCTCGCCCGCACCTATGAGGCGGTGTTCCCCCAGTATGTGGCGGCCCGGAAGGCCATCCGGCCGGTCTGGAAGGCTCTGAGGAACAAGCCATAACCGGTTGATTTCATTGGTCTGAGGTGCTTCCCGGTCAACGCCTGAAAATTATTTTCAGATTCGCGCGGCAGTCTATTGCATAAAAATTCGGTGTATGTATAAACATGCGCAACACGGTCCGCGAGAGACCGGCTTCACCGCGACGTCACAACGAAAATGGGAACCGCAGCGTCATGACGCGACACATCAACCTGTCCGATCCGACCGATCTTGACGGCCTCCGCCTCTACCTGAAGGCCGAGGACAAGGACCAGCGCCTGCTCTCCCTCGACATGATGGGTGTCACCATCTCCTCCGACGCCCACCTTGGTGTCGGTGCTGCCGTGAAACAGGCCCTCGCCGCCGCCGGCAAGACGGGCCGCGCCAACGTCGTCGTCCTCGTGGACAAGTCCGCCATCAAGCGCGAAGGCCAAAGCCTGCGCCAGATCGTGGAAGCACAGCTCTCCCCCGATCACGCCGTCCGCACTGAGGTGCTCGACGACGGTCACGCCACCCTCCATGCCCACGAGCAGACGCTCGATGCCGCGACCGCTGCGGTCAAGGGCGCCGACCTCGTCGTCACCATCGGCTCCGGCACCATGACCGACGTGGGCAAGGTTGCCACCAACCGCAACGGCGACATTCCCCAGGTGGTGGTGCAGACCGCCGCCTCCGTCGACGGCTTCACCGACAATGTCTCGGTCGTTCTCAAGAATGGCGTGAAGCGGACGATCCCCTCGCGCTGGCCGACTTTCGTGCTGGCCGATGCCGTGACCATCGCCGATGCGCCGCTCGAACTGAACACCTCGGGCTTCGGGGAGGCGATCTCGCTCTTCACCGCGCCCGCCGACTGGTACCTCGCCAACCTCACGGGCCTCGACACCACCTTCCACCCCGCCTCCATGGCGCTGCTGAAGGCGGCTGCCGCAGAACCGCCCAGCTGGGCCGAGGGCGTCTCCAAGGGCGAGAGTGTCGCCATCCAGAACCTCACCCGCCTGCTCGCGCTCCGCGGTATCGTCTCGGGTGTCTCCAACACCACCGCCTGTCTCTCGGGCGTGGAGCATGTGATCAGCCACATGCTCGATCTTTATCACGCGGCCCATCACAAGCCGATCGGCCTCCACGGTGCGCAGGTTGGCGTCGCCACACTGGTCGCCACCCGCATCTGGCGCCGCGCCATCGATACCGACCTCATCAAGCCGGAACTCCTCAAGAAGCCCGATCCCGCCGCCATGGAGCAGCGCATCAAGGCCGCCTTCGGCCATCTCGACAAGACGGGCGCCATTGCGGCGGAATGCTGGCGCGACTGCCAGAAGAAGCTGCAACTCGTCGAGGCGAACTGGGACCGCTTCCAGTCGGTCGTCGCCAACTGGAAGGACCACGCACGCGAATTCTCGAAGATGGTGCAGCCCTCGGAAACGCTGCGCCCTGCCCTCATCGCTTCGGGCGCGCCCGCCACCTTTGAGAGCCTGGCGCCCTCGATCAATCCGGAACTCGCCCGCTGGGCCGTCGCCAATTGCCACCTCATGCGCAACCGCTTCAACCTCGTCGACCTCCTCGACATGATGGGCCTGTGGACGCCGGAGCTGATCGACTGGACCATGGCCACCACCAAGACTCCCGCAAAGGCCGTGGCATGAGCCGCGATCTCGTCATCGGTGTCGACTGCTCCACCACGGCGTCCAAGGCCGTGGTGTGGGACGTCCAGGGCAAGGCCATTGCCACGGGCCGCCGCACCTATGGCCTCGATCACGTCCGCTCCGGCTGGGTGGAACAGAATGCCCCCGACTGGTGGCAGGCCACCTCCGGCGCCATCGCCGAAGCGGTGAAGGCCGTGGGGGCTGACCGCATCGCCGCCATCGCCGTCACCCACCAGCGCGAAACCTTCGTCTGCCTCGATGCGGCGGGAAACCCGATCCGCCCCGCCATCACCTGGATGGACATTCGCGCCACCGCGGAAGTGGACGCCTACGGCACCGAAGAGGTGCACCGCATCACCGGCAAGCCGCCCAATCCCACGCCCGCCTGGTACAAGCTCCTCTGGCTCAGGAAACACGAGCCCGAGACCATCGCGCGCACCGCCCATGTGGTCGATGTGGCGGGCTACCTGATCCAGAAACTCACCGGCGAGTGGGCAACCTCCTGGGCCTGTGCCGATCCTCTGGGCCTCGTCGACCTCCAGCGCTTCGACTACGACGACAAGCTGCTGGAAAAAGCTGGTTTGGATCGATCCAAAGTGAGCAAGCTGCTGCCGCCCGGCGCTGTCGCAGGACCGGTTCTTCCGGAGATTGCAAGCGAATTGGGATTACCCCTGGGCCTCCCCGTTGTGGTGGGTGCAGGCGACGGCCAGTCCGCCGGACTGGGCTGCAACGTGACCCGCCCCGGCCGCGCATATCTCAACATCGGCACCGGCACGGTCTCCGGCGTCTATGCCGAGAGCTACAGCCACGCCATGGCCTATCGCACCATGGGCGGGCCTGTGCCCGGCACCTACATTTTCGAAACCTTCATCGGCGGCGGCACCCAGAACATCGTCTGGTTCGTGGAACAGCTCGCCGGCATCGACGCGAAGACGCTCAAGCCCGGCGAAACCCCCGAGCAGGTTCTGGAGCGCATGGCGGCGGACGTGCCGGAAGGTGCGGGCCAACTCCTCTGCCTCCCCTACTGGACCGGCGCCATGACTCCCTATTGGGACGGCCATGCCCGCGGCGCCTTCGTCGGCCTCTCGGGCCTGCACGGCAAGGGCCACATGTACCGCGCCATCCTCGAGGCAATCGCACTCGAAGAGCGGCTTCTCACCACTGGTGTCGAAAGCGCCACCGGCCGCGTCCTCGACGAGATCGTACTTCTCGGCGGCGGCGCCCGCAGCCCGCTCTGGTGCCAGATTATCGCCAACGTGCTGGGCCGCACCGTGCGCCTTGCCCGCGAACAGGAAAGCACCGCACTGGGTGCCGGCATCCACGCCGCCGCCGCGGCAGGCCTTTTCCCCGGCCTGCGCGACGCCGCCGACGCCATGACCGGCGTGAGCAAGAGCTTCACCCCCGATCCCAAATCCCACGACCGTTACAGCGGCATCTTCGAGGCCTACCGCAGCATCTATCCCGGTCTCAAAACCACCTTCCGCCTCATCTCGGAGAAGACGCCATGAAGCGTTCAACAGCAACTGCGCCCCGGGTCTCGCGCCTCGACGTGCAGCAGATGCGGCTCATCACCCGCACCGCCCGCCTGCATTACCTGCAGGGCAAGCGCCAGGCGGAAATCGCCGAGGACATGGGGATCTCGCAGGCCAGCGTCTCGCGCTTCCTCAGCATGGCCGAGGAACACGGCATCGTCCGCACCATCGTGGTGCCGCCGGAAGGGCTCTATCCCGAACTCGAGGAAAGCCTGGTCGAGAAATACGGCCTGCAATCGGCCTATGTGGTCGACATCTCCGCCCGTGAAACCGGCCTCGAAATGGCGCTGGGTGCTGCCGCTGCACAATGCCTCGCAGGCGAACTGAAGGGCGGACCTCTCCTCGGCCTCACCTCGTGGAGCACCACGCTCCGCGAAATGGCCCGCAACCTCGAACACCGCAGCAAGACCGGCATCACCCGCGTCGTCGAACTGCTGGGCGACCTGGGCTCGCCCCGCCTGCAGCATGAGGCAGCCCTTGCCACCCAGCAGGTGGCGCGCGCCTTTGATGCCGAACCCGTGTTCCTGCGCACCCCGGGCGTGATCCAGAACCCCGAGCTCCGCAAGCTCGCCATGAGCGACGCGCACACCTCCGCCGCCCTGCGGCTGATGGACGTGATCGACATTGCCTTCGTGGGCGTGGGCCCCGCCGATTTCCACGGGCCGCTCGAGGAAGGCGACAACTTCTTTACCGCCGAGCAGCTGGCCGAGGTCCGCAAGGCGGGCGCCGTGGGGCAGCTTCACCAGCGCTACATCGATGCCAACGGCAATCCCGTGAAGACCGACCTCGACGACAAGGTGATCAGCATCACCCTCAACCAGCTCCGCCGCGTGAAGCGCAAGATCGCGGTTGCCGGTGGCGCTGCCAAGCATCAGGCGCTGGCGGGTGCCCTTGCCGGAAAATGGATCGATGTCCTCGTCACCGACGTGAACACCGCGAACTATCTCATGGCCGCGCCGCGCGGCACTGACACCACCCCGAAAGGAACAGCATGACACTCGCAAACGACACGCTGCTGGAGATGCAGCGGCGGATGCTCCGCATTCGCTACTTCGACGAACGCGCCTCCAAGATGGTGAAGCGCGGCGAAATTCCGGGCACGGTTCACACCTCGATTGGCCAGGAAGCCCAGGTGGTGGGCGCCTGCATGGCGCTGTCCGAGGGCGACTACATGACCGGCAATCACCGCAGCCATGGCCATCCCATCGGCAAGGGTGCCAGGCTCGGGCCGCTGATGGCGGAACTCGTCGGCAAGGCCTGGGGCGTGTGCGAAGGCAAGGGCGGTTCCATGCATCTCGCCGACTTCAAGGTCGGAAGCCTGGGCGAATCCGGCATCGTCGGCTCCTCGATCCCGATTGCCACCGGTGCGGCTCTCTCGAGCAAGGTGCTCGGCACCAAGAAGGTGTCGCTCGCCTTCTTCGGTGACGGTGCGGCGAACCAGGGCTGCCTCTACGAAGCCATGAACCTCGCCTCGGTGTGGAAGCTCCCCATCGTCTTCCTGTGCGAGAACAACCAGTATGCCCTCTCCACGCCTGCCCACACCGTGACCGCCGGTGTCGTCGCCGAGCGCGCCCATGGCTTTGCCATGCCGGGCGTGCGCGTCGAGGACGGCCAGAGCGTGCTCACCGTGCACGATGCGGTGCGCGAGGCGGTTGACCGGGCGCGCGCCGGCAAGGGCCCGTCCCTCGTTGAAGTCGTGACCTACCGCTTCAACGAGCACTCGGAAGGCCTGCGCCTTGCCGTCGACTATCGCAACGCCGCCGAAAAGGAATCCTGGCTGAAGCGCGATCCCGTGAAGCTGTTCCGCAGCTATCTCGAGGAGCAGGGCGTCGCCGATGCGACCACGCTCTCGGCACTCGAGGCCGAGGTGATGGCGGAGGTCGATGCCGCCGTGCAGTTCGCCGAGGACAGCCCCTATCCGGAACCCTCCGTCGCATTCAAGGACATCTACACCGAACCCTTCAAGGTGATGCAATGACCGTCATGAGTTATCTGGGCGCCATCGGCGCCGCACAGCGCGAAGCCATGGAAGCGGACGAGCGCGTGATCATCTTCGGCGAAGACGTCGAAGCCAACGTCTACGGCACCATGGGCGGCAAGTCCCGCGCCGACAAGGGCGACTTCCTGCAGATGTTCGGTTCGAACCGCATCCGCAACACGCCGATCTCGGAAGAGGTGATGGTGGGAACGGCAGCCGGCGCCGCGATGACGGGTCTCCGCCCCATCGTCGACCTCTCCTACTCGACCTTCCTCTACATGGCGATGGACCAGTTCATCAACCAGGTAGCCAAGAGCCGCTACATGTTCGGCGGCCAGGCCTCGCTGCCGGTGGTCTTCCGCTCCGCCATGTTCTACGGCCTGTCGACCGCGGCGCATCACTCCGACCGCCCCTACCCCATGTTCATGAACATGCCGGGCCTGAAGATCATGGCGCCCGCCTCGCCCACCGATGCCAAGGGCCTGCTCCGCACGGCGATCGACATGGACGATCCCGTCATGTCCTTCGAGGCCTGCATGCTCTGGGGCATGAAGGAAGAGGTTGAGGACGGTTCCTTCCACATTCCCTTCGGTGTCGCCCGCACGGTGAAGACCGGCAGCGATGTCACCATCGTGGCGATCTCGTCTGCCGTTCCCGCCGCAGTCCAGGCCGCAACGAAGCTCGAGGCAGAAGGCATCTCCGTCGAGATCATCGATCCGCGCACGCTCGTTCCCTTCGACTGGGAGACGGTGCTGAACTCGGTCGCCAAGACCGGCCGTCTCGTCGTCGCCGATCCCGCCAACCGCACCTGCGGTGCCGCGGCGGAAGTCTCCGCCATGGTGGCGGAGAAGGCCTTCGATAGCCTGAAGGCGCCCATCATCCGCGTGACGACGCCCGACACCCACATCCCCTTCAGCCCCGCGCTGGAGAAGCAGCTTTACCCCAACGCCGACACCATCGCGGCCGCCGTCCGCAAGGTCACCGGTACATCGAGAAAGGCTTGAACCATGGCACGCATCAAGGTTTTGCTCCCGCAGTGGGGCATGGGCATGAGCGAAGGCACCATCGTCAAATGGCTGAAGGCCGTGGGCGACACCGTGGCCGAGGATGAGCCGCTTGCCGAAGTGGAATCGGAAAAGACGGTGGAGGTGATCGAATCTCCGGCCGCCGGCACGCTGAGCGAGATCCTCATGGAGGCCGGCACCGTGGTGCCTGTCCGCACGCCCGTCGCCATCATCGAAAAAGCCTGAACGAACTGAAGAAGGATAAGTCACATGCCCTGGGTTGATCCCCGCAAGCTCATCACCGATGCCCGCGCCGGCAAATATGCCATCGGCGCCTTCAACATGCACAATGACGAGACCACAGAAGCCCTCGTGCTCGCTGCCGAAGAGGCGGAGGCACCGGTCTTCCTGCAGGTGGGCCGCGCCATCGTTCCGCACATGGGGCTTCGCCGCGCCTTCGAGATGACCAAGCGCATCGCCGAGAACTCCAACGCCAGCTTCGTCATCCACCTCGATCACGGCCCGTGGGAGGAGTGCCTGGAAGCGATCAAGCTCGGCCTCAACTCCATCATGTATGACGGCGCGCATCTTCCCTTCGAGGACAACATCAAGACGACACGCCGCATCGTCGAGATCGCCCACGACTTCGGCATTCCCGTGGAAGCCGAACTCGGCAAGATCCCGGATGCAGGTGAAAGCGTGAACTGGGAAGACTATTACACCGACGTGGGCGAGGCGAAGCGGTTCGTGGAAGAAACCGGCGTCGACTATCTCGCCATCTCGGTGGGCATCGTCCATGGCGTCGTCCCCGGCGTGAAGCCGCAGCCGCTGGCCATCAAGCGCACGCTGGAGATCCGCGATGCCGTCGGCATTCCGCTGGTGCTGCACGGCGCCTCCGGCATTCCGGAGGATGAAGTGGAAGCGGCCAAGGCCGCCGGCGTGCACAAGTTCAATGCCGATACCGACTTGCGCCACGCCTTCCGCGCAGGCATGGAAGCGGTGTGGAGCAAGGGCGACGCCCAGCTCGAAACCGCCATGGCCGAGGGACGCAAGCGCATGATCGCAGCGACGGTGGAAAAGATGAAGCTTTATGGATGCGCCGGAAAGGCGCCTGCCAAGCGCTGAGCCACCGTGAACCCGGCGTTCGGCGCGAGCCTTCAGGTCCTCGGCGAGGTCAAGGTTGAAGAGCCTTCACCCCTCAGCCCTGCCGAAGACATGGCCCGCGTCCGCCAGACACTTTCGGGGCTGACGCAGCAGAGTGCTGCGTCGCTCCGCTTCTACCGGCCGCAAGCGACAGCGGCCTTCTCGCCCCGCGATACCAGCCATCCCGCCCATGCGGCCGTGATGGCCATGCTGGAGGCGAGAGGCTTCCGCCCGGGAGAGCGCGGCGCCGGCGGACAGCTTGCCGTCTATGATGAGTCGGCACTCGTCATCGATCTTGTGGCACCCCACCCCGAGCCCCGCGAAAATACCCGCGACCGCTACCGCCACTTCTCCGGCCTCATGGTGAAGGCCTTCTCCCAACTCGGCATCGATGCCCGCATGGGCGAGGTCGCGGGCGAATACTGCCCCGGCGACTACAGCGTGAACGCAGAGGGTCGGGTGAAACTCGCCGGGCTCGCGCAGCGGATCGGCAAGCACGGCTATCACATGGGGGCGGTCATCTCCGTCGCGCCCTCCGCTGCGGCACTGGCAGCAGTCACCGACGCCTACCGGATGATGGACATTCCCTTCACGCCTTCAACCTTCGGCGCCATCACGGATCTCGCGCCAAGCGTGTCGGTGAGCGAGGCGTGCGCACACATCGCAAACGTCATGACCGAAGGGTTGAGGGGCTGATCCTTTAGGCTGCGGCCTTCTCGGGTCGGGTGTTGCGGATGCTGCGCTTTGCCATTTCGGCTTCCGCGAAGGCGATTTCCGCCTGCTTGTGCTTTGCATCCCAACCCAATGTCTTTGCAGCAATTTCAGCCGTCTCTGAGATGACGTCCGAGGTGAGAAGGCCTTCCATCGTGATGACGGTGCGGCGAAGCACGAGATCGGCGAGGCGGCGCACCTGCTCGTTCTCGCAGATCCAGGCGATCTCGCCCACGCAATAGGAGGGAAGCGAAGCGAGCGGCGTGCTGCCCGTGCCGGAAAGCGCATCCTTGAGGGCGAGTGCGGTGGTGCCATAGCGCTCGAACAGGATCGTCGCCTGCTGCGTCGGCACGGCCAGCTCCTTCGCCAGCCTGGCGATGAAGTCCGTGCGGGCGGCATCGCCCTTCGGATAGTTGCGGCCACCACCGATCGCCATGTCTTCGGTCGAGAGCTTGCGGGGTTTGTTGAGGAGGGCCAGCACCGCATCCGCCGTCTGTTCGGAGAAGGCGCGGTGCGTGGTCCACTTGCCGCCGATCAGCGAGAGCACGGGAATGTCGGTGCCCGGCAGCTTGTTCTGGCCGATGGCATGGTCGCGGGTGACGGCGCCGATGTCCTTGCCTTCGGCGCGCGGCAGCGGGCGCACGCCGCAATAGGTCAGCACCACGTCGTCGCGGCTCACCGGCACGCCGGGCAGGATCTGGCGCACGGCATCGAGAAGGTAGTCGGCCTCTTCGGTCGAACAATGGGCGAGGTCCGGATCCTTGCAGGGGATATCGGTCGAACCCACCAGCACGTTGCCGAAGAAGGGATAGATGAGGTTGAAGCGGCCGTCGCTGGTGCCGAAGTAGAGCATGCGGCCCTTGAGTGCCTCGTAGAGCGCGGCATTCTTCACGATGAGGTGCGCGCCCTTGGAGCCGCCCATGTGCTGCGAATTGATGCCCATGCCGGCATTGACCTTGTCGATCCAGGCACCGCCGGCATTGATCACCACATCCGCCGTGACGGCGTGGGTTTCGCCGCTGATCTGGTCCTTGAGGGTGAGCACCTTGCCGTTGGGCCGGCCATCGACAGCCATGTAGGTGCGGAGTGCGCTCGCCGGGTTCGCAGCAAGACCATCCTGCACCAGTTCCATGCCGAGGCGTTCGGCGTGGCTGACGCGGCCCTCGCAATAGACGCCCGCCGCCATCAGGTCCGGCGCCAGCGCGGGATACTCCTGGCGGAGCCGCGCGGTGTTCATGGAATAATGATCCGGCAGCACCTGCACCTTGCGGCTGTAGAAATCATAGATGCGCAAACCGAGTTCGATCAGGATGGCGCCGCGCTTGCGGATCGGCGGGTTGAATCCGAGGAAACCAAGCGCTGCAGGCACAAGCCCCGCGAACCACGAGCGTGACGGGAACACCGTCTCAAGCGCCTTCACGTAATGCGGCGCGTTGCGGAGCAGGCGGTTGCGCTCCATGGCCGATTCCTTCACCAGGCGGAACTCGCGCGTCTCGAGATACTTGATGCCGCCATGGATCAGGCGGGAGGGTGCCGCACTCGCACCCTGGCAAATGTCGCCCTTGTCAATGAGCAGGCAGTCCACGCCTTGCAGGCTGAGATCGCGGAAGGTGCCACAGCCGTTGATGCCGGCCCCGATGATGAGAACGGAGTAATGCTGTTTCAGTGAGGGTGTCTTGGCCATGTCTGCTGCTTCACGTGCTGGTAATGGCCACCTTGATGGCGGAGCCCTGCTCGGCGGTGGCGACGGCGGCCGTAAAGTCTTCGAGCGGGAAGCGGTGGCTGATGAGGGAGGGTGCGTTGATCTTGCCGCTGGCAATGAGATCAAGCGCGAGACCGAACTGGCGGCGGGTGAGGCCGAAAGCCCCCGTCACCACCAGTTCGCTGTAGTGGATGGCGTTGACATCAAGCTCGGCCTGCAGGCCCTTCACGAAGCCGGCGAAGAGCGACACGCGTCCGCGGGGACGAACCATGCGGATGGCATCATTGGCAAGGCCGGGATCACCGATGGCGCAGATCGCCACGTCGACGCCGGCACCACCCGTGAGGGCGCGGACGCGTTCGACGACATTTTCGTCCTGCGGATTGATGACGTGATCGGCGCCCGCTGCGAGGGCAGCCTCGCGGCGGAGCGCGCTCCGCTGGCTGACGATGATCTTGCTGGCGCCCGAGAGCTTGGCGAGCTGCACGTGGAGGAGACCGATCGGCCCTGCCCCCAGCACCGCCACGGTATCGCCCAGCGCAACGCCCACACGCTCCTGCCCGTTGATCACGCAGGAGAGCGGTTCGGCCAGTGCTGCTGCCTCGAAGGAGAGGCCCTGCGGCAGCGGAAAGACATTGCCCGAGGCCACGCCTTGGGCGGGCACGCGCACATAATCGGCGAAGGCGCCGTCGATCTCGTAACCCATGGCGACGAGGTTGCGGCAAAGGTTCTCGGCCCCCCGCGTGCAGGCATCGCAGGAGCCGCAGGCGAAGGCCGGACACACTGCCACGGCCTCGCCCACATGGAACTGGGAATGGCCGCCGGTGTCAGCGATCTCGCCCGAAAATTCGTGGCCGAGGACGGAAGGGTAACGCACGCCGGCGGTCTTGCGGCCGCGCAGGATGCGGATATCGGTGCCGCAGATCGTGGCGGCACGGACCTTGATGAGGAGGTCGCCGGGCGCGAGCGTGGGGGCTGCGACGGTCTCGCAGCCGATCTCGTTCACAGCCTTCAGAACAGCGGCTTTCACAGCATTCTTCCCTGCCAGCAGGCCCCATTATGCCATGACTCGCAATGAACATTTGTATCCTGAAAAGTCAATATGTTTCAGAATAAGGCAGGCCTGCGATCAGCTCATTTCAGCTTGGGAAGCTTCTGTTTCACACGCGTGATCCCTGCCCAGGGATCGGCCGGAAGCTTGCCCGCCTTGAGGATGGCGGGAACCGTGAAGAGCGGGCGTTCACCCTTCAGGTCCGACCACGGAATGGGCATCGCCACAGGTGCGCCGGGCCGTGCCCGCGTCGAATAGGGAGCAACCGCCGTCGCCCCGCGCCCGTTGCGCAGATAGTCGATCAGGATCTTGCCCTTGCGCCGCGCCTTCGAAATCACCGCGGTGTAGTTCTTGGGCGCATCATGGACCATGGCCATGGCGAAGGCCTTGGAGAAATCCTTGACCTCATCCCATGACGCATCTGGCGTGAGCGGCGTCACCACGTGCAATCCCTTGCCGCCCGTGCTCTTCACGAAACTTTCCATGCCGAGGCGCTGCAGGCGGTCCTTCACCTCGAGTGCCGCATCCCGCAACACCGCCCAGGGGATCGAAGGCTCCGGATCGAGATCGAAGATCATCCAGTCCGGCTTTTCCAGATGCGCCACATGCGAACCCCACACATGGATTTCGAGCACATTCATCTGCGCGAGGTGGATGAGGCCGGCGAGATCGTCGATTGCCAGCATCGGCTTCTCGCTCCCCACATCGACGAAGCGCATGTGGTCACTCGTGCCCATCCAGGCGTGCTTGGCGAAGAAGCATTGTCCGCTGGTGCCTTCGGGGCAGCGGAGCAACGCGAGCACGCGGTCCGCCACGTGGGGCAGCATGCGCTCCGCCACGAGCGTGTAGTAGTCGGCCAGCATCTGCTTCGAGACGTTGACGTCGGCCCAGAGCTTCTTGTCAGGATGCGACAGCTTCACATCGGTCACGGCGGCACCCCCTTTCTTCGCCGGGGCCGAGCTTGCCACCGTGGGCTTCGCCTTGGAAGGGAGGGCGGGCTTTGCAGCGGGCTTGCTGGATGTCTTCGGGGCGGGCTCTTCCTCCGGCACATCATGGGGCGGCGCGGCCTGCTCGAGCACGATTTCGGCTGCGGGCTTGTCCTCGCGCAGGCCCTTGATCGCCGCCTGCCGCAGCAACCCTTGTGATGACCAGCCGCGATACTCGATCTCGGCGGCGAGCGTGGGCTTCACCCACACAACACTCTTCCGTGAGGCAGGCGGCACCGTGTTGGAGAAGGCCGGCATCTCGGCGCGCAATCCCTCCAAACGCTCGGCGAGCAAAGCCGCTTCCTTCGCATTCAAGCCCGTTCCGGCGCGGCCCGCGTGAACGAGCTTGCCATTCTCCAGATAGCCGAGCACCAGCGACCCCACGGCGCGCGGCTGCGCTTCCGAGCGCACGAAGCCCACGATGATGAACTCCTGCCGCAGGCTGCACTTGGATTTCTGCCAGTGATCGCCCCGGCCAGAGACGTAAGGCAGATCGGCGCGCTTCGAGACGATGCCCTCAAGGCCCAGGCGGCAGGCTTCCGAGAGAATGTTGCGGCTGGTCTCCTCGCCGATGTGATCGCTGAAGCGGAGCGCGAAGGATGCCGGTGCCGCAGCGATGATCTCCTGCAACACGCGCTTGCGCTCTTCCAGCGTGGCACCCCGCAGGTCCACGCCGTTGCAATGGAGAAGATCGAACATGCAGTAGCTCATGCGGTCGTGGCGTCCGGCCTTGAGGTCGTCCTGCAGGCCGCTGAAGCTGGAATGACCTGACGCATCCTGCACGATGATCTCGCCGTCGATCAGGGCCGCACCCACGGGCAGTTCCTTGAGCCGCCGCACGATCGGCGGGAAGCGGTGCGTCCAGTCCAGACCCTTGCGGGTGAGCAACTGCACCTCGCCACCCTCGAGCCGCGCCTGCATGCGATAGCCGTCGAACTTGATCTCGTGAATCCAGCCCTGACCCTTGGGCGGTGCCGTCACGCTCATGGCAAGGCTCGGGTTGACGAAAGGCGGGAGAATGCCGCCCTTGGCGCCCGCGATGCGCTTCAGGCTCGCGGTACTGGCGACGCTCACGGTTTTCGTCTTGGCGGCGCGGGCCTTGTGGTCGGGGCGCAACTCGCCCTTCGCGAGATCGCTGTTGGCAAGGCCCGATTTCAGCGAGGCGGTTTCCGTCTCGGCGGGCTCGGCCTCGCCTTCGGTGAGCGCGAATTCATCGTTGCCCTTGATGAGAAGCCAGTTGTGGCGCTTGCCCTCGTCCTTCATGCGCACAAGGTTGAAGCGGCCCTTGAGGCGCGTGCCCTCGAGGTTGAACACCAGCTTGCCCGCAGCGAGGTCTTTCGCCGCATCGCCCTCGGGTGTCCAAGTGCCCTGGTCCCAGACGATCATTGTGCCGCCGCCATATTGCCCCTTGGGGATCACCCCCTCCCAGTCGATGTAGCCCGTGGGGTGGTCCTCGGTTTCGACCGCAAGCCGCCGCACGCCGGAGCGCATGCTCGGTCCCTTGGTGACGGCCCAGCTCTTCAGCACACCGCCCAGTTCAAGCCGCAAGTCGAAATGCAGACGCCGCGCATCATGCTTCTGCACAACGAAGCGGTTGCCCGTCTTGTCGCCCGGTGCGGCCGGCGGCTCGGCGGTACGCGAAAAGTCGCGCTTGCGCTGGTAGGTCTTGAGCTCCGCCTTGACGCGTTTCGTCTTCGCGGCCGCCTTCCGCACAGGCTTCTTTGCCGTCTTGCGCGCCGTCACTGCCATGGCTGCTATCCTGCCTTGCGGCTGTGGCTGCGGGCGGGTTTCTTCCGCGCCGGAGAAGACTTGCGCGAGCGCGTCTCGCGCGGTGCATCGTCATCGTCACCCTCAGCCTCTCGCTCCCGCGCACTCTCCTTGGAGCCAAGGCTCTTGCGCAGCGCATCCATGAGATTGATGACATTGCTCGACGCCGGTTCCGGCTCCGGCGTGGCGACAATGCGCTCGCCCTTCGCCTTGCGGGCGATGAGCTTCTTCAATTCGGTTGCGTATTTGTCGGCATAGTCTTCCGGATCGAAGTCACCCGATTTCCGCTCGATCAGTTCGCTGGCAAGATCGACCATCTCCTTGTCCAGCTTGCCGCGCGGCAGATCGGAGAAGAACTCATCGGCTGCCTTCACCTCGTTGGCGTAGCGGAGGCGGTAGAGCACCAAACCGTCACCCAGCGCATTGACGGCAATGAGATGCTCCTTGCCGCCGTGCGTCATCTGGCCCAGGCCGACACGGCCCGTCTTCGCCAGCGCCTCGCGGATCACCATGTAGCCTTCGGCGGAATACTCGTCCGCCGGCACTACATAGTAAGGCTGCTCCACGAACCGGGCGTCCACATCTTCCATGGGCGCGAAGCGGTTGAGCTCGATGGTGCGCTTGCTTTCCAGCTTCACCGCATCGAGTTCCTCGGGGTCGAGGGTGACATAGCGGTCCTTGTCGATCTCGTAGCCTGAGACGATGTCGTCCTTGTCGACCGGCCCCACGCCCTGCACGCTCTTCACGTAGTTGATGCGGCGCCCGGTGGGCTTGTGGATCTGGTTGAAACTGATCTGGGCCTTCTTCTCTTCGGCGTCGAAGAGCTCGATCCCCACGGAGACCAGCGACAACCGCAGGTATCCTTTCCAATAGGCGCGACGTCCTGCCGGCATGGCTTTCCTCACTCGAACGGAATCACAGGTTGAGACCACAGGGAAACGCGGACCCGCTGCGCGAGGTTCCGGAACCCCTGCGCTGTCCGGCTCGTTGTTTGCCAGAGCCGACGTGCCTGCAAGCAAGCCCAACCACGAGGATGCGCGAATGACGGACGGGAAGAACGAAACCCCTGCGGATGAACCGAAGACGGCCCGCGAGGAACGCGCCGACCCGGAGAACCGCGTCCGCCAGGGCGTGACCGGCCACAACGTGCGCTACGTGCTGCTGATCAGCCTCGTCTTGCTGCTGGCCTGCTACTTCATGATCGCCACGTTCTTCGCGGGCGGCTAGCCGTAGAGCGGCGGGCGGGCCGGAATCGCGATGGCTGTGCGCTGCCCGGAGGCGAGCGCCTTCACCCCCGCCTCGGCAATAAGTGTGGCGCACAGGCCATCCCATGCGCTCGCTCCCACCGGCTGCCCCGAAACAATGCTGTTCACCCAGGCCTGGTTCTGGCGGCGGTAGGCCTCCGCGAAGCGTGGCCGCCAGTCGGCGGCATAGGCCGTGCTGTGGCTGAGACGAAGATCAAGCGTGCTGTGGGCCGGTGCCGCCATGGAGACGGCACCCTCCTCGCCCACGATTTCGCCGCGCACGTCGTAGCCGTAGGTGGCGTTGTTGTTGACCTCGATGTTGACGAGCTGCCCCGCCGCCGTTTCGCAGACCATGAAGACGGGCGCCACGCCTCCTTCGGCGCGCGCCACGGCAGGCTGGAAGGCGGTCACGGCGACCAGTTCTTCGCCCAATAGAAATCTTGCAATATCAAACTCATGCGGGGCAGAGTTGGTAATCGCCATGGAGCCCGTGAACCAGGCAGGCGCCGAAACATTGCGGTGGAAGCAGTGGAGCATCATCGCCTTGCCGATGGTGCCCCCGCTGACCGCGTTCCGCATCTCCATGTACGAAGGATCGAAGCGCCGCATGAAGCCCACCTGCACCAGGCGCTTCCCCGCCTTCACCTCGGCAGCGACGATTGTCCGGCATTCCTCGGCCGAAGGTGAGAGCGGCTTTTCGCACAGCACCGGTTTTCCGGCCGAGATGCAGGCGAGCGTCAGGGGACCATGGGTCTGGTCCGGGCTGGCAATCAGTATAGCGTCCACATCATGTGACGCGATCACGGCAAACGGATCGGTTTCAACGCGGCTGCATCCCGCCTTGTCGGCAGCGGCTTTCGCCCGGGCCGGGTCGGCGTCGCAGACCACGGCCAGCTCCGCGCCGTGAAGCTCCCGGCCGATGATCAGGGCGTGATCCGTTCCCATCACCCCTGCCCCGATCAATCCGACGCGAACCGTCATGCCCGTTTCTCCCTTTGCCAAGCAGTTCGCACCGCCGCGTGAAGGGCGTCAAGGCAGGCCCCTTGCCAAGGCAATCGTAATAGTTCAAAAACAATAACGAATGGCAAAACAAGGAAGAGGCACCATGAACCGCAGAACACTCATCTCCCGGATTTCGCGCATCGCTGCCGCAGGCACCCTCTTGCTGACCGCAAGCACCGCCTCCTTCGCCGCCGACAAGGTGACCGTCTTCGCCGCGGCCAGCCTCAAGAACGCCCTCGATGCGGTGAGCGCCCAGTGGACCGCCGACACCAAGAAGGAAACGGCCGTTTCCTATGCGGCAAGCTCGGCGCTCGCCAAGCAGATCCAGGAAGGCGCCCCCGCCGACATCTTCATTTCCGCCGACATGGACTGGATGAACAAGCTCTCCGAGGGCAAGCTCATTGCCGAGGGTTCGGTGGTGAAGCTGCTCGGCAACCAGATCGTTCTCGTCGCTACAGCCGATTCCAAGGCCGAAGCCAAGATCGCCAAGGGCTTCGACCTTGCAGGGCTGCTGGGCGATGGTAAGCTCGCCATGGGTGACGTGAAGGCCGTTCCCGCGGGCAAGTACGGCAAGGCCGCGCTTGAAACGCTGGGGGTATGGTCTTCCGTCGAAGGAAAGGTTGCCATGGCCGAAAACGTGCGGGCCGCATTGAAGCTTGTCGCCACGGGCGAGGCGAAGCTCGGCATCGTCTACACGACCGATGCCAAGGCGGAGAAGGGCGTGAAGGTGCTCGACACCTTCCCGGCGGACTCGCACCCAGAGATCGTCTATCCGGTCGGCCTTGTTGCCGCGTCCAAGAGCGCCGACGCCAAGGACTTCGTCGCCTATCTGCAGGGCGCCAAGGCCCAGGCCATCTTCAAGGATCAGGGCTTCGCGGTTCTGGTGCCTGCCACCAACTGAGCGATGGACTGGCTTTCGCTCAGCCCGGAGGAATGGACTGCCGTCCGGCTCAGCCTGAAAGTCGCCACCGTCGCCATGCTTGCAAGCCTGCCCGTGGCCATTGCGGTGGCCATGCTGCTGGCCCGCCGCGATTTCTGGGGCAAGGCGCTGCTCAACAGCCTCGTGCACCTGCCGCTGGTGCTGCCGCCCGTGGTGACGGGCTATCTCCTGCTCCTCACCTTCGGCAAGCGCGGGATGGTAGGAAGCTTCCTCGCCGAGACGGTGGGCCTTGTCTTCTCCTTCCGCTGGGCGGGTGCAGCACTCGCCTGCGCCGTGATGGGCTTTCCGCTCATGGTGCGGGCGATCCGGCTTTCCATCGAAGCGGTGGACCGCAGGTTGGAAGATGCCGCCGCCACCATGGGTGCAAGCCCGGCCTGGGTCTTCCTCACCGTTACCCTGCCGCTCTCGCTGCCGGGCATCGTCGCGGGCATGATCCTCTGCTTCGCCAAGGCCATGGGCGAATTCGGCGCCACCATCACCTTCGTCTCCAACATTCCGGGTGAAACCCAGACGCTCCCCTCCGCCATCTACTCCTACACGCAAGTGCCGGGCGGCGATGCGAACGCGCTCCGCCTCACGCTCGTCTCGGTGGTGATTTCGGTGGGCGCGCTCATCGTTTCGGAAGTGCTCGCCCGCCGCGTGGCCTCACGGGTTGCGGAATGACGCTTTCGGTTTCCCTGCAGCACCGCTTTCCGGACATGGCGCTTGATGTGGCCTTCACGAGCAGCGGCCGGCTGACCGCGCTCTTCGGTCCCTCCGGCTGCGGCAAGACCTCCGTCGTCAATGCCATCGCCGGCCTGCTGCACCCCGATCAGGCGCGCGTCGCTCTCGACGGGCATGACTTTGCCGATACCGCATCGGGCACATGGGTGCCGCCGCACCGCCGACGCATCGGCTATGTCTTCCAGGATGCGCGCCTCCTCCCCCACCTCACGGTGAAGCAGAACCTGCGCTATGGCCTCTGGTTCACACCTGCCGCGGACCGCTACGCCGACGAGAGCGCCGTCGTCTCGCTGCTCGGCCTTGCGCCCCTGCTCACACGAAAGCCTGCGCATCTCTCGGGTGGCGAGCGCCAGCGCGTCGCCATCGGCCGCGCCCTGTTGCAATCGCCCAGGCTGCTGTTGATGGACGAGCCGCTCGCCTCCCTCGATGAGGCGCGCAAGCTCGAAATCCTGCCCTATATCGAGCGCCTGCGCGACGAGATCAAGGTGCCCATCGTCTATGTGAGCCACGGCGTGAACGAGGTGGCGCGCCTTGCCACCGATGTCGTCCTGATGGCGAAGGGCCGCGTGGTGCAGGCGGGACCGGTGGCCGAGGTGCTGCCGCTTCTTGCAGAGGCTGGAGGAGAGCTGGCACAGGACGCCGGCGTTCTGCTCGAGGCCAGCTTCAAGGCCTATGACGCGGCGAACGATCTCACCACACTCGCCTCTCCTGCAGGCGACATCCGCATTGCGGGCCGCATGGCCGCCTCGGACGGATCATACCGGGTGCATATCCGCGCCGCCGATGTGATGCTGGCAACGGCGCGCCCACAGGACGTGAGCGCCCTCAACATCTTCGAAGGCGTGGTGACCGCCGTCACGGACCTGCCGGGTGCCGCACTGGAGGTCCGGATCAATGCCGGCGGCAGCGTACTCTCGTCCCGCATCACCCGCTTCTCCGGCAACCGCCTGGGAATTGTGCCCGGCAAGGCGGTTTATGCCGTGGTCAAGACCATGTCGGTGCGGCCGCCGGGAAAATAATTCTTGGTCAATCTTTCGCCTTCACGTTGGCGATCTCCTGGCGGAGCGCCTCCATCTGTGCAGATGCAGCACCGGTCGCCGCGAGTTCGATGGCGCGATAGCGCGAGATCAGGGCAAGGCCGAGTGGCGTGAGCGCCGCCCCGCCGCCCTGCTTGCCGCCTGATTTCGGCGTGACGACGGGCTTGCCGAAAATGCCGTTCAGTTCATCGATCAGTTCCCAGGCGCGGCGGTAGGACATGCCGAGCGCCCGGCCGCCCGCGGCAATCGAGCCCAGTGCCGCGATGTGCTCGAGCAATTGGATCTTGCCCGGTCCGATCCTCTGGTCCGGTCCGAAATCGATGCGGATGCTCAGTCGTGCCATGCGTTTCTCCCCCAGCGATGATGCCTCCGTTTCAATTCCCGTGCAAAGCCAACGAAAGACGCAAATTCGGACTGTTTCCGCGTCGCGCTGCATGGACTCGCTTATGCACTTATGAAATAATCTCGCACCAAAGAAAATGACGCGGGAGGAATTGATGAAGACGCGTGCTGCCGTGGCCTTTGCCGCAGGCAAACCCCTTGAGATTGTCGAAGTCGATCTGGAAGGCCCGAAGGCGGGCGAAGTCCTCATCGAGGTGAAGGCGACCGGCATCTGCCACACCGACGAATTCACCCTCTCGGGCGCTGACCCGGAAGGCCTGTTCCCCGCCATTCTCGGCCATGAAGGTGCAGGCGTGGTGATCGACGTCGGCCCCGGCGTCACCTCGGTGAAGAAAGGCGACCACGTCATTCCGCTCTACACCCCGGAATGCCGCCAGTGCCCCTCCTGCCTGTCGCGCAAGACCAATCTCTGCACGGCGATCCGCGCCACCCAGGGCCAGGGCGTGATGCCCGATGGCACCTCGCGTTTCTCCTACAAGGGCCAGAAGATCCACCACTACATGGGCTGCTCCACCTTCGCCAACCACACGGTGCTGCCGGAAATCGCCGTGGCCAAGGTGAACCCCGCCGCCCCCTTCGACAAGATCTGCTACATCGGCTGCGGCGTCACCACCGGCATCGGCGCCGTCATCAACACCGCCAAAGTTGAACAGGGCGCAACGGCCGCGGTCTTCGGCCTGGGCGGCATCGGCCTCAACGTCATCCAGGGCCTGAAGCTGGCGGGCGCCGACATGATCATCGGTGTCGACGTCAACAACAGCAAGAAGGAGTGGGGCACGCGCTTCGGCATGACCCATTTCGTCAATCCGAAGGAGATCGACGGCGACGTCGTTCCCCACATCGTCAACATGACGAAGCGCGGTGCCGACCAGATCGGCGGCGCCGACTACACCTTCGACTGCACCGGCAACGTGAAGGTCATGCGGCAGGCGCTGGAATGCGCCCATCGCGGCTGGGGCCAGTCGATCATCATCGGGGTGGCGGGCGCCGGACAGGAAATCTCGACCCGTCCCTTCCAGCTTGTCACCGGGCGCACCTGGAAAGGCACCGCCTTCGGCGGCGCCCGCGGGCGCACCGATGTTCCCCGCATCGTCGATTGGTACATGGACGGCAAGATCCAGATCGATCCGATGATCACCCACACCATGCCGCTCGAAGACATCAACAAGGCATTCGACCTGATGCACGAGGGCAAGTCGATCAGGAGTGTCGTCATATTCTAACGCATCGTGCGAGCAAGTGGATTCCACTTGCGAAGTAAAGATGCGCACTATCTGGCGCAACTTTTCTCTCTCAAATCGTTCCGATTTGATCGTCCGTTGCGCGAGCTGAGGCCAGTTCAAACCCAGGGAGGTACACATGGCACGCAAGGCGAAGAAGGCAAAGAAGACCGCCAAGAAGGCGGTGAAGAAGGCATCGGCAAAGAAGAGCGCGCCTGCGATTGCGCTCCACCCCGGCATCGACAAGGGCTTCGCCAAGTCGGCGAAGAAGGGTTTTGCCGGCGGCACCCTCACCTGCAATTGCGCCACCGATCCCGTGACGGTGGAAATCTCCTCGCAGAGCGCCCACAACCATGCCTGTGGCTGCACCAAGTGCTGGAAGCCCGAGGGTGCAATCTTCTCGGTCGTGGCTGTGGTGCCGAGCGACAAGGTTGTCGTCACCCAGAACGAGCACAAGCTGAAGGTGGTCGATCCCTCCGCGCTCATCCAGCGACATGCCTGCACCGGCTGCGGCGCCCATCTCCACGGACCGGTGCAGCGCGCCGGCCATCCCTTCAACGGGCTCACCTTCATCCACACCGAACTCTCCAAGGAAAAGGGCTGGTCGCCGCCGGGCTTCGCCGCCTTCGTCTCCTCTGTGATCGAGGGTGGCGTGCCGCCGTCCAAGATGCCGGCAATCCGCAAGCGCCTGAAGCAGCTCGGCCTCGAGCCCTATGACTGCCTCTCGCCCGGCCTGATGGATTATCTGGCGACGGAAGCCGCCAAGAAGTCGGGCGCCTACCGCGAAAGCTGAGCGGGCATCCCGATCGCGCAGTCTTCAGGGGGCGTCATGCCCCCTGATTTCTTTGAGGAAAGACCCGCTTTGGCAAGGCGTCTGGCGCGGTTCTTGCGTAGCACTGTCGGGTAAAACAGTCTGGGGCCGGGGATGGTATCGATCCTTTCGAAGTGTGATGAAAAGCTGAAGCGCAGCTATGGCGCGGGCGAGGTGTTGCTGGGCGAGCGCCAGAGGACGGGGCGGCTCTACGTCCTTGCCTCGGGCACGGTCGAAGTGCTGCGCGGCGAGACGCGCGTGGCCATGATCAGCGATCCCGGCGCCGTCTTCGGCGAGATGTCGATCCTGCTCGACACACCGCACACGGCGACCGTGCGCACCCTCACCCCGTGCGAACTCTACTTCTATGAGGATGCCAGCGCCTTCATGCGCTCTGACCCCGAGATCACCTTTGCCATTGCGGCGCTTCTGGCCCAGCGGCTCAACACCGCCACCACCTATCTCGCTGACCTGAAGCAGCAGTATGCGGGCGCTGGCTCCGGCCTTGCCATGGTGAGCGACGTGCTGGCGAGCCTCGTCAACCAGCCGGCGCGGGCCTATGACCCCGGCTCCGACCGCGAGCCCAACGCCTCATAGCATCATCCATTCCGGCGGGCGCTGCTGGGCGTGCACCGGATGCTTGATCTCACCATCGAGCTTCACCGTCTGGATGCCGGCCATGGAAAGCCACACCGCCTCGTTCACGTCCGTGTTGATGGCGATATGCGCAGGCGGCGCGCCGGCATATTGACCGACATTGAAAACCCATGTTTTTCCGATGCGATCGACCCATGAGCCCGCCCGCGTGAAGGGCGATTGGTGGATGTGGCCCGAGAACACCATGTCGGGCTGGTAGGTGTTGATCCACTCCTGCACCGTCTTGTCGCCGAGCGAGCGCGAGCCCGACCAGCTTGTGGGTGAATCGAACGACGGGGCGTGGTGCACCCAGAACCACTTGCCGCGCACCGCGGCCTTGTCGCGCGCCAGCTGTTCAGCCAGCCGCGCCTGCGCCAAAGGACCATCCCACCAGCGGCAGACACTGAACAGGATGTCGTCAATCTCGAGTGTGCTGTCATCGGCGGGAATGCCGGTGGCGTTCAGGTCTTCCAGCCACTTCGCCGTCTTCTCGCCATGCGCATCACGGCCGTCGAGATCATGATTGCCCGAGCATGTGATGATCCGTGTCTTCTCGCGCAGCATGTCGAGATATTTCGAGATCACCAGGATCTGGGCGCGGCCATCCACCGCCGAGGAAAGATCGATGTGATCGCCGGCAATGATGACGAGATCGTAGCGCGGCGCTTCCGCCAGCAGCCAGTCATACTGCGGGAGCGAGTAGTGAAGATCGGCAACGACGAGAATGCGCATGAAATCCGTCCCCTGCCCCCGCGCGCAGACTGCGAGAGCGGCCCTCTGCGGTCAAGACCGCATGTTGGGCGATCTGGCGGGAAGCGGGCAGGAAGCGCCTGTGTTTTAGGCAATCTGCCTCATTTCGGCGCGCTCCCCCGCATGCGGGCGGCAATCGCCACCAGCATGAGGCCGGGGATGAATACCACCGTGGCGATGGCGGGATAGAGCGGCGAGGAACCGACAGCGATGCCGCTGAAGATGAAGGTGGGCACGGTACGGGTGGAGCCTGCAAGGCTGTAGGTGATGTAGAAATTGCCCCAGCTCAGCAGGAAGGCGAAGATCGCGGCGGAGAAGATGCCGGGCCACAGCAGCGGGATCGTCACATGGCGATAGACCTCCCAGGTGGTGGCGCCGCAATCGCGCGCGGCATCTTCGAGCTGCGCATCGAAATTGTAGACCTGCACCGCCACGATCACCATGACGAAGGGCGTGATGTAGACGATGTGGCCGATGATGGCCGTGACGATACCGGTGTTGAAACCGAACCAGCGCCCCAGCACCGAGAACCACAGCAGAAGCACGATGCCGAGAAGCAGTTGCGGGAAGGCGAGCGGTGCGCCCGTCAGTGCCTGGAAGATGGCCTTGCCGCTGAAGCGGTAGCGCACGGCGACGATCGCCGCCGTCGTTCCCACTGCTGTGGCAATGAGTGTGGCGAAGAAGGCGATCAGCGTGGAGTTCTTGAGGGCCGTGAGGGCGGGCGCGCTGTTCAGCAGTTCGCCATACCATTTGATCGAGATGCCCTCGAAGGGCAGCGTGAGATAGCGCCCTTCCTGCAGCGAGAAGGCGATGAGGGTGAAGATCGGGATGTAGAAGAACAGCAGCACCGCCGCCATCACGCCATAGAGCATGATGTTGATGAGCTTGTCCTGGGCGTGCGCGCTCATCCGCCGAACCCCGAACGCTTCATGTTGAGGACACGGGTGAAGAGCAGGACGAGGAAGACCGAGACGACCATGAGCACGAAGGTGAGTGCCGCCCCCAGCGGCCAGTTCACGCGCGTCTCGAAGGTCTGGCGGATCAGTTCCGCGGTCATCGGCGAGGTGCCGCCGCCAAGCACCTTGGGCTCGAGGAAGACGCCGACACCGAGCAGGAAGATCAGCACGCTTCCCGCCCACAGGCCGGGCTTGCACAGCGGCAGTGTCACTTCCCAGTGAGCCCGCCACTTGCTGGCACCCGCATCATAGGCGGCGAAGATCAGGTTGCGGTCGATGTTGTCGATCGAGAGGTAGAGCGTGAAGATGGCGAAGGGCAGCAGGTTGTAGACCATGCCGAGCAGCGTCGCCCAGTCGGTGAAGAGGAAGGCCACCATTTCCGGCGGAAAACCGAGTGACGAAAGCACGTAGTTGGCGGCGCCCTTCTTGTCGAGAAAGAGCACCCAGCCGAAGGTCTTGAGGGTGGCGTCGGTGATGAAGGCGAAGGTGATGAGGATCTTGATCTCGTTCTCGATCCGCTTGAAGCGCGTGGCAAGCCCGTAGGCGATGGGAAAGGCCAGCACGAGGCAGATCACCACGCAGGCGACCGCCATCACCAGCGTGTGGCCGAGAATGGTCCAGTAGTGCGGCTTCGAGAACACCTCCGTCCAGGTCGCCAGGTCCCAGGTCCAGCGCAGCTGGAAATCCCGCGTGCGCTGGAAGGTGAGGATGAATGTCATGATCAGGGGGGCAACGAAGCACGTCGTCTGCAGCAGCACGCTGGGCAGCGCCTTCCAGAGAAGCTGCGGGTCGCTCCAGGTCCTGCTGACGCCCTGATCCATCAGGCCTCTCCGGCGGGCAGGATCCAGATGTCCTTCTTGCTCCAGCCGAGCCGCACATTCTCGCCCACCTGCATGGGGAGTTGCGATGTGCCCTGGATCTCGATGGCGAGATCCATGCCCTGCGGCGTGTGGGCGCGATACTGCACCGTGCCGCCCTTGGTGAAGACTTCCGTCACCTTGGCATTCACGGCGCAATCGGCCGTGTCCTTGGGGCCGATGCGGCGGATAAGTTCGGGCCGCACGTTCATGAGCGCAGCACCGCTTGCATTTTCCGCAGCAGCATCGGCCGGCAGCGTGCCGGTCGCATCCTCGAACGCGGTGCTGCTGTAGTGAACGGAGCCCACCTTGCGGCCCGTCACCTCCACCGGGAAAAGATTGGTCTCGCCGATGAAGCCCGCAACGAAGGCATCGGCCGGGCGGTAATAGATGTCGGACGGCTCGCCCAATTGCAGGATGCGCCCGGCCCGCATCACGCAGATGCGGTCGGCCAGCATCATCGCTTCTTCGAGGTCGTGGGTCACATGCACGAAGGTGACGCCGAGCGAGCGGTGCAGGCGCTTCAGTTCCGATTGCAGAACCTTCTTCAGCTTCACGTCCAGCGCCGAGAGCGGCTCGTCGAGGAGGAGCAGCTTGGGCGAAGAGATCATCGAGCGGGCCAGCGCCACGCGCTGCTGCTCGCCGCCCGAGAGGGCGCGGGGGAAACGGTCGAGGTAGATGGGCTTCAGTTCCATCAGCGTGAGCATCTCGTTCACGCGGCTGGCGATCTCACCGGGCGCCACCTTGCGGAGCTTCAGGGGAAAACCGATGTTCTCGGCCACCGTCATGTGCGGAAAGAGCGCCAGCTTCTGGAACACCATGCTGGTGGGGCGCTGGGCTGCGGGCACGCCCGCCATGTCGCGGCCGTCGATGCTGATCGTGCCCGAGGTGGCATCCTCGAAGCCTGCGATCTGCTTCAGGAGCGTGGTCTTGCCGCAGCCCGAGGGCCCCACGAGGGCGATGAATTCCCCCTGCCGCACGCTGAGCGACACGCCCTTCAGCGCCTGGTAGGTGCCGTAGTCCTTGTGGATGTCCCGGATATCGAGGATCGGGGCGCTGGTCATCGCTGGTGTCAACCGCCGTTCGAAAATGCAAAGGGGCGGCACGGATGTCGCCCCTCATGCATATTGCACTTACTTGGCCGCAGCCAGTTCTTCCTGCCAGATCGCCAGCATCTCGTCGATGTTGGGGGCGATGCGGTGCATCTGGGAATTGTCCCAGGCGTGCCACATGTAGTCGACCTGCAGGATGTCCTTTTCGTCGGCGGAATAAAGCTCTTCCACCGCCTTGTTGGTGACCACGTTGCAGGTGGAATCGAGGAGCGAGAGGATCTTGCCCGAGTCCTTCGAGACCACATGCTTGAGCAGCTTCTGGGCCAGTTCCGGCTGGTCCGTTTCCTTGAGGATGGCGGTTGCCTCCACCCAGATGATGCCCTGCTTCAGGCCGTTCTTGGGTTCGGGAACGAGGCCCATGATGTTGCGGTGGCCCTGCTTGCGCACCGCCGAGGTGAGGTAGGAACCGGCGCCGATGCAGCCCAGCAGCGAACCATCGAGCAGGCCCTTCTGCGCCTGGGTGAGATCGCCCACGATGGTGCGGGTGTTCTTGAACATGGCGCGCAGCACCTTGCGCACTTCGTCGAGCGCCGCCTGGTCCAGTTCCTCGTACGGATTGATGCCGGCATGGAGCGCCATGGGCAGGATCGGCCAGTCGCCCCAGTCCATCACGCAGATCTTGTCCTTGTTGGCGGGATCGAAGACCGGGTCATAGGTCTTCCACACCTCGGGCTTGGTCACGTCGGTGTTGACGCAGGGTCCCACCCAGCCCCAGCGCGTGGCCACGCCGATGGTCTGGCCGTTGTTGATCAGCGGCTCGAAGGGCGGCTTGAACTGGTCGTAGAAGGTTGCATAGACGTCGGCGTAGTCGTCCGGGTTCAGCTCCATGGCGAGGCCTGCCGGGCCCATGCGGGTGATCCACGGCATGTCGCTCGAGACGAGATCGACCTCGCGCGAGGCGCCCGCCTGCAGCTTGGCGAAGCCGCCGGGGCTGTCGACGATGAGGTCGAAGCCGATCTCGGTGTCGTTCGCCTTGTTGAAGGGATCGATGATGCGCGGGTCGTTGTAGCCTTCCCAGCACATGTAGGTCATTTGCGTGGCGGCACTCGCCTGCCGCGAGTGGGCACCGAGCATGGCAACGCCCGCAGCTGCGGCAGCACCCTTCATGAAGCGGCGGCGGGCAAGGCCTGCCTCGTCCAGCCCCATGGCCTTGATCTGGTTCTGATAATACTTCGGCAGATCGCTGTACCAGGTTTTTGTCATGTCTTTCCTCCCGCGATGATCTTCACCCGAGATTGCGGGATATCCGTCGCACCCGGAATATCCCTTGGGATATATGGCTGGTGGGCGGGCGAAAGCCCCATGAAGGCCGCGAAGAGTTCGCCCTGCGACGAGACCTTGAGCTTGCGGTAGATGTTCTTGCGGTGAACCTTCACCGTGCCCGGGCTGATGTCGAGGCGGAGCGCCACGGACTCTGTCGAATGCCCCTGCAGGATCATGCTGACGATTTCGCGCTCGCGGACCGAGAGGGTCTGGAAGCCGCGCTGGTGCAGGCCGGGAAGCGAGGTGGGAAGCGGCTGCCCCTCTGTTTCCGTTCCGGCATGGTACCAGTGCCTTGAGGACAGGGCCGAAATGGCGGGGCCGATGGCCCGCAGCACCTCCATCTCGCCCCGCGTCACCGGCGGCGAGTCCGTCCAGCGGGCAAAGGAGGTGACGCCGGTGAACCCGCCCGCCATGGGGAAGGCAAAGCCGATCTCCTCGCCGATGCCGGTGCGGCCATAGTGCAGTCGGAAGTACTCGCTGCGGCGGAAGTGGTCGGGCGCAATGTCATGCAGGCGGTGGCAGCCGTCGTGCACGCCGCTGCTCACCAGCTGGTAGAAGGGATCGAGCATGAAGGGCCCCGCCGAATAGTCGACGGCGATCACCTGATGGCGGGGCGCGGTGAGCGTGTCAGCCAGCATCAGTGGCTGTTCGCGGCCCCGGTAGGCGAAGGCCATGATGAAATCGAAGTCGACGAGGCGGCGCACCGCCTCGAGCAGCGCCGGGGGAAATTCCGGTTCCCCCACGGTTCCCGCAAGCAGCGCAATGCCCTTGCTCCATTGTTCCAGCAAAACGAGACGTGCACCCATGGTCCCCGACCTTATCGCTTTGGAGATATGGCCGCAATCGCGCCAGACCCGCTAAGCAGGGTGACGACAACCGGGAGACGACCATGGCCGCCACGATGAAAGCCGCAGTTCTGCATGCCCTCAAGACGCCGCTCACGATCGAGCAGGTGCCGGTGCCGGAACCCGGCCATGGCGACCTTCTGATCAAGGTGACCGCCTGCGGCGTCTGCCACAGCGACTTGCACGCCGTGGACGGCGACTGGACGCCGCCGCCCGTCATTCCCCTCATTCCCGGCCACGAGGTGGCAGGCCGCATCGCCAGGATCGGCGAAGGCGTCACGGGCTTCAAGGTCGGCGACCATGTGGGCGTGCCGTGGATGTATTCCTCCTGCGGCACCTGCGAATTCTGCCTGGGCGGTATGGAAACCATCTGCAAGCAGGCGGAAGCCACGGGCTACACCAAGCCCGGCGGTTATGCGGAATACCTGGTGGCGCCCGCCGCCTATGTGGGCCGCCTGCCGGACGATGCCGATCCTTATGCGCTCGCTCCCATTCTCTGCGCCGGCGTCACCACCTATCGCGGCCTGAAGCGCACGGGCGCGCGCCCCGGCCAGTGGGTGACGATCCTGGGGATCGGCGGCCTCGGCCACATCGCCGTGCAATATGCCAAGGCCATGGGGCTTCGCGTCGCCGCTGTCGATGTGGCAACCGAGAAACTGTCCCTCGCCAAGGCGCTGGGCGCCGAAGTCCTGGTGAACGGCGCCGCCGTCGATGCCGTCGCAGCGATCCAGGAGCAGATCGGCGGCTCCCACGCCGCCGTCGTCACCGCCGTGGCGAGCAAGGCCTTCGAACAGGCGATCCTCATGCTGCGGCCGGGCGGCACGGTGGCCTACATCGGCCTTCCCGGCGGCAAGGCCGACGAGATCCGCACCTCGATCTCGGCCATCACCAACTGGGAGCTTTCGGTGCGCGGCTCCAACGTCGGCACGCGGCAGGACCTGAACGAGGCCATCGCCTTCGCCACCAATGATCAGGTGCGGGCAACGATCCGCAAGATCAAGCTCGAGGACATCAACGCCACGCTGGACGAAATGCGCAAGGGCAAGATCGTCGGCCGTGTCGTCATCGACATGGCAGGCTGAGATCAGTCTTTCAGGGCAGACGAGAGCTTCGCGGCAGCAAGCGACTCGCTGCGGATGGCATCGAGCACCGCCCGGTGCAGATCCTGGAAGGCTTGCGTCGCCACCATGCCGTAGTGGCGCGGGCGCGGCAGATCGACGGGGATCACCGTCTTGATGCGGCCCGGGCGGTTGGTCATGACAGCCACCCGGTCGGAGAGATAGACCGCCTCCTCCACATCATGGGTGATGAACAGCACGGTGAGGCGGTGCTTCTCCCAGATGCCGGTGAGCAGTTCCTGCATGTGATGGCGGGTAAGCGCATCGAGCGCCCCGAAGGGCTCGTCCATCAGCAGCATCTTGGGGCGGTAGCTCAGCGCCCGCGCGATCGCCACGCGCTGCTTCATGCCGCCCGAAAGCTCCGCCGGAAAGGCGTTCTCGAAGCCCTGCAGCCCGACAAGTTCGAGATGTTCCTGTGCCGCATCCCTGAGGGCGGCACCCGCCTGCCCCGCCGCCCGGAGCGCGAATTCCACGTTCTGCTTCGCGGTGAGCCAGGGCAGCAGCGTGTAGCTCTGGAAGACGACGCCGCGGTCGAGGCCGGGGGACGTGATGTCTTCGCCGTCGATGGTGATGCGGCCCTCGCTCTGCTCCTCGAGGCCCGCCGCAATCGAGAGAAGCGTGGACTTGCCGCAGCCTGACGTGCCTACAAGCGAAACGAACTCGTTCTCGCCCACGGTGAGGTCGACGCCCTTCAGCGCCACCGTCTCACCCTGCGAAGAGCGGAAGGTCTTGCCCAGTCCGGCGATCACCAGCTTGTCAGCGGACATCGAGATACCGGAAGAGCTTGCGGCCCGCCCACTTCATCACCTGGTCTGTGGCAAGACCGAGCAGGCCGAGAATGAGGAGATAACCGAAGATGAGATCGGTCTGGAAAAAGCGCTGCGCCGTGGTGATGCGGTAGCCGAGGCCTGACGTCGCGGCGACAAGTTCCGCCACCACCAGCCAGGTCCAGGCCCAGCCGAGGGAAATGCGGAGCGAGTCCCAGATGGCGGGCCAGGCGCTGGGCAACACGATCCGCTGCAGGATGCGCCATTGCGGCATTTGCAGGGTGCGGCCGAGGTTGATGAAGTCGCGCGGCACCGACTTCACATTGTCCATGATGAGCAGCACCTGCTGGAAGAAGGTGCCGATGAAGATGATGAGCAGCTTCTGCACGTCGCCCGTGCCGGCCCAGAGAATGGTGAGCGGCACGAAGGCCACCACGGGCATATAGCGGATGAAATCGACGAAGGGCTCGATCGCCGCTTCCCAGCGCCGGTAACTGCCGATCAGGATGCCGATGGGCATGGCGACGATGGTCGACACGATGAAGCCGAAGGTGATGCGGTAGATGCTCACACCCATGTCGGTCATGAGCTGCCCCGAGTTCCACAATTCGCCGAGCCTTGCCAGCACCTGCAGCGGTGAGGGGAGGAAGAGCGCCCGGATGAGCCCGCCTTCGGTGACGAGCGTCCAAAGAATGGCAAGCCCCGCGAAGACGAGGCCCGCAATCCCGAGGAATTCGGCGGTGGAGATGCGGCGGCCCAGCGCGAAGGCGGGCCGCCTCACCGGTTTGCTTGCCGGCTTACTTGGTTGCGGCATCCACGAACCGGGCGTCGATGGCGGTCGAGAGGTCCACATCCTTCTGCAGGATGCCCGCGGTACGCGCCGCGGCGTGCACTTCCGGCACCACCTTTGTGGTGAAATTTCCGCCCAACTCGCTCTTGTTCTCGGCGAGCGAGTAGTAGACGACGCCGTCGAAGGCGGTCGCCAGTTCTTCCGGCTTGGCGCCCACCGCTTCCGAGATGATGGCGCGGCCACCCGCCGTATCCTTGCGGTAGTCGGCAAGGGCCGCATCCCAGGCCTTGAGCAGCGCCACGATCTGGCCCGGCTTTTCCTTGAGGAATTCCTCGCGCACCACGAAGACGTCGGAGATGAGGCCCGGGTTCTCGCCCGCGCTGTAGATCATCTTCACCGCCTTGTTCTGCTGCATGGCGAGCGTGAGGTAGGGCTCGTAGGTGACGGCCACAGGCACCTTGCCGCCGATGAGAGCGGAGCCGGCGTCGGAGGCAGGCATCGGCACCTTCTCGATGTCGGCGATGGTCATGCCGTTCTGGGTGAGGGCATAGTTGAGGAGGATGTCGCTGGTGGTGCCTTCCTCATAGGCCACCTGCTTGCCCTTGAGGCCCTTGATGTCGGTGACCGAGCCGTCGGAGATCATCGCGTCAGCCGTCTTGGAGACGTCGAGCAGCGCCACGATCTTGAGCGGCAGGCCGGCGGCGATGAAGTTCACGGCCGTGTGGGTGGCGATGTTGCCGCATTGCAGCTGGCCTGCCGCAAGGGCGGCGTTGATGTCGGCGTCGGTGTTGAAGTTGACGATCTCGACATTGCCGAGGCCCTGCGCCTTGAAGAGGTCCTTCTTGGCGGCGATGTGCCACTGGCCGTAACCCAGCCAAGGCTCGATGCCCATCTTGATATCGCCGGCCTCGGGTGCCGTGGGAATGTCGTCGGCGAAGGCCACGCGGGCAAAGGGTGTTGCGGCGGCAAGCGCGGCGGTGCCCTTGAGGAGCGAGCGGCGGGTGGGGGTCCAGTTCATCATGTGCTTCCCTTTTTGGTCTTGCGGTTGAGGTTATCGCTTGAGGATCTTGTCGCGGAGCGGCGAGACGGCATTGGCATGGGCCTCGAAGCCTTCGTAGGTCGCGAGGGCATGGGCGTGGCGCGCAAGCTCGGGATAGCCCTTGCTGGTGACATAGGCGATCGAGTTGCGCTTGAGGAAATCGAACACAGAGACGGCCGACGCCGTCTTGGCCCAGCCGCTCGTGGGCAGCACATGGTTGGGGCCGATGACGAAGTTGCCGAGCGTGGTGGGCGTATGTTCGCCAAGCAGAATCTCGCCCGCATTGGTGATGCGGCCGAGATAGGCGAAGGGTTCCTTCGCAAGGATCTCGAGATGCTCGGCTGCATATTCGTTGCAGAAGGCGATGGCGTCGTCTTCATCACGGGCGAGCACGATGCCGCCGATGGGGCCGCCCAGAACGGTGGAGGAATAGGAGACGCGCTGCTCGCCCATCTTTGCCCAATAGGTGGGAATGGCGGCAAGCGCCTCTTCTGCCACACGGCGGCTCCAGGTGACGAGATAGGCCGAGCTGTCCGGCCCGTGTTCCGCTTCGATCAGAAGATCGAGGCCGGCGAGTGCACCATCAACGGTGTCATCGGCGAAGATGATCACTTCACTCGGGCCCGCGGGCGAGCCCGTGTCGATCACATGCGAGACGAGACGCTTGGCGGCCGCAACCCAGGGGCTGCCGGGGCCGATCACCTTGGCAACCTTCGGCACCGCCTGCGTGCCATAGGCCACAGCGGCAATGCCTTGCGCGCCACCCGCCTTGTAGACGCCCTGCACCCCCGCCATGCGGGCGGCAACGAGCGTGGCATCATCGATCTTTCCGTTGTGGCCGGGCGGGGTGATGATGATCACGTCCTTCACGCCCGCCACCTTTGCCGGAATGGACGTCATCAGGGCGACCGAGGGAAACGCCCCCTTGCCGCGCGGCACGTAGCAGGCGACCGACGGGATCGGCAGCGAGCGGTCACCCGCGAAGGCGCCGGGGCGCACCTCGTGCAGCCACATCTCCTCCGGCATCTGGTCTTCATGGAACTTGCGGATGGAATGCGCGGCAAATTCCATCGCCTCCCGCACGTTGGGGTCGAGCGCCTTTTCGGCGGCCGCGAAATCGGCTTCCGTCGCGGCAATCTCACCCGCCTTCACCGGCGCCTTGTCGAAGTCACGGGCAAAGCGGGCCAGCGCCTCGTCGCCCTCGTTGCGCACCGCCTGGATGATGGGGCGCACCTTGGCTTCGAAATCCGTGAGGTCCGTTTCAGTGCGCTGCTGCAGCTTGCGGCGCTGCTCCGGCGAGAGCTTCGCCAATTCGTGGAAATTGATGGGGCGGGTCATTCAGGGTCCATAATCAAGGCATCCGCCAGCGGGCACCCGGGGAAGGCGCGAGGGCGGACGGATATTGCACTGCATCACAGCACAGGAAAACGCCTGCGCCAAGACCGCATGGGAAGGGGAGCGTTGCGCGCCGTTCGGATCAGGCGACGGCGCGGCTGAGGGCGCAGTGGTTCCAGAGGTCCGAGAGCGCGTGGGCGAGCTTGGCAATGTCCTCATCCGTATGGAACGGCGAGGGCGTGATGCGCAGGCGCTCGGTGCCCTTGGGCACGGTCGGATAGTTGATCGGCTGGATGTAGATCCCGTACTTGTCGGCCAGGATGTCGCTGATCATCTTGCACTTGGCGGCATTGCCCACCATCACCGGCACGATGTGGCTTTCGTTCTCCATCACGGGAATGCCGATGGTGCGGAGCGCGGCGCGCACCTTGGCGACAGCACGGCGCTGGCGCTGGCGCTCCATGTCGCTCTGCTTGAGGTGGGCGACGGCCACGCGCGCACCCACGGCAATTGCCGGCGGCAGTGCTGTGGTGAAGATGAAGCCCGACGCGAAGCTGCGGATGTAGTCGCAGAGTTCCTTGGACGCAGCGATATACCCACCGACCACGCCGAAGGCCTTGCCGAGGGTTGCCTCGATCACGGTGATGCGGTGCATCAGGCCTTCGCGCTCGGCAATGCCGCCGCCGCGCGGGCCATACATGCCCACGGCGTGCACTTCGTCGAGATAGGTCATGGCGCCATACTTGTCGGCGAGATCGCAGATGCCCTTGATGTTGCCGATGTCGCCATCCATCGAATAGACGGATTCGAAGGCAATGAGCTTGGGACGCTCCGGCGGGATTTCCTTGAGGTGGCGCTCAAGGTCGACAAGGTCATTGTGCTTGAAGATGCGGCGCTCGGCGCGGCTATGGCGGATGCCTTCGATCATCGAGGCGTGGTTGCCGGCGTCGGAGAGAACGACGCAATCGGGAATGCCGCTCGCCAGCGTGCCGAGGGCGGCCCAGTTCGAAACGTAGCCCGAGGTGAAGAGCAAGGCGCTCTCCTTGCCGTGGAGGTCGGCGAGTTCCTGCTCGAGCAGCACATGCTCGTGGCTGGTGCCGGAAATGTTGCGGGTGCCGCCGGCGCCGGTGCCGTAGGCGCGCATGGCGGTGCAGATGGCGTCGATCACCTTGGGGTGCTGGCCCATGCCGAGGTAGTCGTTGGCGCACCAGATGGTGACGTCGCGGACCTCGCCGTTCACGTGCTGCTTGGCATGGGGAAAATCACCCGCCTTGCGTTCCAGTTCGGCGAAGACCCGGTAGCGGCCCTCGTCCTTCAGGTGATCCAGTTGAGATGAGAAATAGGCCTGGTGGTCAAAGAAGGTCTTGCTCATGTCAACGTTCCCAGAAGTGGATGGTTGTGATTCTTGTGACGCCCGGCGTCCTTAGACGGGTGCGTCACGGCAGATTTATGGCTGTCCGACAGGGACCAGCGGAACAGCTTTTCGATGGGGAGTGGCAGCATGAGCAGGACGTGCTCAAGGAGGCCAATTGCCGCAAGGGTGGCGGCCATGGTGGCCTCGAAACCCGAGAAGCGGGTAAGAAGAATGTAGATCAGCCCGACCAGTCCGGCCATGGAAAACGGGAACAGCCAGTTCATGTTGCGGCGGCGGAGGAAACCCTTCAGCACATCCATGGAATCCGGCACAAATTCCTCGCTGACGTTGCGAACACCCAGGAATACGTTGAGCCTTGCACTGAGGTGCATCAGCCATAGCATGACAAAACACCACAGGGCCGTCTGGTTGTCTGTGACCCAGATCAAGCCTGCAAGCCCGACGACCAGCAGCTCGTGCCAGAGGTTGGCGGCCACCGCATGGCCGAAATGGGCGGGCCCGGAACAGCCGGCCGGGCAGCGCTGCTTCCGGGGGCCGGTGACATAGCCCATGTAGAGCGCCATCTCCGTCCAGCCCCAGATGAGGAGGCCCGCGGCGAAGCTCATGCCCACCGCCAGCACGGTGGCATCGTCCTGCCACCACCAGACCGCGACAAGCCCGAGCCCGACAAGAAGTGTGGCCGCCGTCATGCTGTACGGGAAGGTGCGGGGCGGCAGGCTGTCGAGAAAGAAGATGACAGCCGTGGAGATGCCCCACAGCAGAACCACAAACAGGATGGCGGCGGCAGTGATCATGGCGTCAATAGCTCGGCGCCAGCCGGATGTTTTCGGGAAGATCGTTCTTCTTTGCCGGGATCATCATCAGCCGCGCGAAGACGAAGCCTGCCTTGAGGCTGGTGCCCAGCTTGGCGAGCTTGCCGGAGAGGCCACCCTTGGCAGCCGCCGCGGCACCCTTGTCCGAAATCTCCAGCAACTGCTCGAGCAGTGCAAAGAACTTCGGATTGTCGATGTCGATCTCCAGCGGGAAGACCTGGCGGGCGATCTCCGAGGTGGTGCGGAAGACCGTGCGCCCGTACTCCTTGGGATCGACGCCGAGCGCCTCGTGGAAATAGGGCCGCTGGTGATCGCGCACATACATGGTGGCGAAAACAGCGAGCAGGAAGAACTTCACCCAGTACTTGTTGATGCCTTCCAGCAGGTGCGGGTTGGCGCGCATCAGCAGGGCAAAGGCCTCGCCATGGCGGAACTCGTCGTTGCACCACTTCTCGAACCACTTGAAGATCGGATGGAAGCGCCGGTCGGGATGCTTCTGCAGGTGGCGGTAGATGGTGATGTAGCGGGCGTAGCCGATCTTCTCCGAGAGATAGGTCGCGTAGAAGATGAATTTGGGCTGGAAGTAGGTGTACTTCTTTGCCTTCGTCAGGAAGCCCAGGTCGACGCCGATGTCGAAGTCCTTCAGCGTGTCGTTGATGAAGCCGGCATGGCGGGATTCATCGCGGCTCATGAACTTGAAGAGTTCGACCATATCGGGGTTGGTGCCGCGCTTGCGCATCTCCGCATAGAGCACGCAGCCCGAAAACTCCGCCGTGAGCGAGCTCACCAGGAAGTCGACGAACTCCTTGCGCAGGCCCGGCTCGAGGTCATCGAGCGAGACCTTGTCCCATTCCTCCGTGCGGCGGAAATGGGTCTTGTTGGGATCGTCGCGCATTTCCTGCAGCAGGCGGTCCCATTCCTCGCGCACCGAAGAGACGTCGATGCGGTCGAGGGCGGCGTAATCGGTGGTGTAGAAGCGCGGGCTGAGAACGGTGCTCGCCGCGGCCATTTCGGTGGTGCTCTTCGCCTTGATGCCGAGTTTCTCGATGGTCATGACAGGCGCTCCTCTGAGAAGGAGAATTCGAGCAGTTCCATGTATTCCAGGTCACCGGTGAGTTCGGTCCACTTGCGTTCCAGCCAGTTGGCCCGGGTGATGGTTGCCTCGCGGCGTTCGCTCCGCGTTTCGCCATAGGGCACGCGGATTTCAGGACCGTGGACGAGAACCTCGTCCCCCGGATTGATCTTCACATCGCCATCCAGCACCACATGGGCTGCAAGGCTCTCGAACGTATTGACGACATTGACGGTGCACATGACGTGTTCGCTCGATTTTACGGCGAAGGGATTCATCATTGACCCTCTCCTTTCTGGTTGGACATGAATGCGGCGAAGACCGCGCTATTGTCGGGGCCATAGGCGTTGAGGACGAGCCTCTTGCCGGTGACCGCGTCAATCAGGTTGAGCTGGCCGGCGCTGTCGGCCTCCAGCCTGAAATCTCCTTGTTCCGGCAGCCCCTTGTGGCGCCGGTCATTGATCAGTGCACGGAACGTCGCGCGGAGGAATGCGCCCTCGCCCGCCTTGAAGACCTGGATGACCTGGCCGGACGTGGCGTTCTTCACGATCACGCTGCCGGCACTTCCGTCTTCCACCTTGATGTCCAGCGAGGACTGCGGAGCACCGGCAGGAACGGTCTCCCCGCCGGTGCTCCCCAGCCGCATCACCGCCACGAGGGCCACGACACCGACGAGCCCCGCGACGATCGCCGCAAAGACCCGTGAGGGAATGATGTCCTGGCTTGTGGTGGAGACGCTCATGATCCTTACTCCGCTGGGACCAGCCGGCCGCCGGCATCGGCAGCCTGCTTGGTTTCACTCGGCATGTGGCCGCCGATCACCTGGGCAAGGCGCGTTGCCACCGCTTCGACATTGGGAATGTCGCGGAAGCAGGGCTGCGGCTTGCTGAAGGCCCAAGGCCTGGCATGGGGCCAGAGCATCAGGTAGGCGAGGCGGACCTTGCCGCCGAGCTTGAAGACGATGTTGCCACGGTTGCCCCCCGTCAGGGCGAAGGACACTCCATCGACCTGGCTGTAGGGAATGTTGATGATGACGGGGAGCGCGATGCCCACCTTCATGATGACCCGCTTGGTGGTCATGGTGTAGTGCGTGGTCCGGGCGCTGATGTAGGACAGCACCAGGATGATGGCGCAGGCCGCAACGGCAAGCCCCACCAGTACCGGCACAGCCTTCAGCGCCTCGTTCCAGCTTGAACCGGAAGCAAGACGCAAACCTGCCTGGCCGGCAATGACCACGGCAAAGTAGATCGCCACCTTGTTGACGTGGAAGGCGTCACGGGCAAGCCGGAACCAGTCCGGCCTGCCTTGCCACACCAGCGTCTCGCCCTCCGGAAGATAATCCGGAAGGCCGGCGGGGATGATGTCGCTCTCGTGGGTCACAGCATCGGTTCCGCACGCTGCGGCGTGGCATAGAGCGTGCCCGCGCCATAGAAGCCGAAGATCTTCTCTTCTTCGAGGCGGGTGACCACATCCGGCTTCTTCGACACCGGAACGGAAGCGAACTGGCTGCCCAGGATCGACTTCACACGCACTTCGCGGGCCGCACCCACCACACGCGCGAGGTTGGCGGGGAGAAGCACATTGCGCTTCTGGCCCTTCTCGCCCGTTTCCACTTCATAGTAGCGGATGAGGTGCTCGGACTGGTCGACCCAGATATCGCAGATCACGCCGCCCTTGGCGCCATCGGCGCCGACGACCGCCATGCCCACCGGATTCGGATCTTCCGGATCGACATAGAAGCCGGGTGCTGCACGCAGCGGCACGAGCTTCGGTGCGCCGCCCAGCGTGAGGTCGGGAACGTCGCGGCGCTCGGCATAGGCGCCGGGGCCGACGCCCGCCGTCATCGGATTGCCGTTGGGAACCAGCGGCGCGCCGGGGAAGTTGGCGGCAGGGGTTGCATTCACGGGACGCAGGTCACGGGGTTCGGCGCGGGGCGCCTGCACCGTGGTGCCATCCTGCAGGAGGAAGCTCTTGGGCGCGGGCACGGGCGGGAAACCCTGGACCGTGATGTGCTGCGAGCGCTCGCTTTCCAGCGGATAGCCCTCGCGCTTGTTTTCGCGGTGGAGGTAGTACACCAGGATCGCGAAGAAGCCGATGAACAGGTAAAGCACCACCTGCGCAAGATCGATGTAGGACGTGAATTGTGTAGTCATGGGTATTCTCCCTTTCAGATCACCCTGGATGTTGAGCGAGGCCGAACTTCCCGGTCCGCAGGTTCAGATTGGTAATGCCACTCACGCGCACCAGCGGTCCCAGTGCGACGAGCGTCACGAAGAGCATCAGGATCTCGGTGTGATAGACGAAGCTGTATCCGGTGGCGGTCTGCTGCAGGGTGTGGCCGAGGTCACCCGCCATGGCGAGTTCGCTGACCGCATCGCGCATGGCGCCGCTGGTGGCGACGGCAAGGCCCGCCGCCGTGGCCTGCACCGCGCCCCAGGCGCCGAGCACAAGTCCTGAGGCCGCCTTGTCGGCGAGTTCCATGGCCGCCGTCAGCATGCCGACGGCGAAGAGGCCGCTGCCGAGGCCGATCGAGGCGGTTGCAAGCCGGAAGAGATTGATGGAGCCCGTGGCCGGCGAGAAGATCACTGCGGCAAAGGCGAAGATGCCGATCACCGCACCCGCCGAGGCGATGCGGCAGGGATCGCTGCCCTGCGACAGCATGCGGGCCGAGAGCGCAAAGCCGATCAGCGTGCCGCAGGCGAGGAGTGCGGTCAGCCACGTCGTCTGGCCGACATTGAGGCCGAAGACTTCACCGCCGAAAGGTTCGAGCAAAATGTCCTGCATGGCAAAGCCGGCGGTGCCGAAGCCCAGCGCCACGAGAAGGCGCATGACGCGCGGCGTGCGCACGAACTGGCCGAAGGCTTCAGAGAATGAGGTGCGCGGATTCTCGGCCGAGGTAACGGTCGGGTTGCGCGGTTCCTGCTTCCACATGGCGATGCAGTTCAGCACCATGGTGGTGAGCGCCACGCCCTGGATGATCTGGATGAGGTGAACCTGGCGGAATTCGCGGAGCAGTACGCCGAAGACGGCGGCACTGCCCATCATGCCAAGAAGCAGCGTGACATAGAGAAGAGCCACCACACGCGGACGGGCCTCTTCGGGGGCGAGATCGTTGGCAAGCGCCAGACCCGCCGTTTGGGTGGTGTGGATGCCCGCACCGACCAGCAGGAAGGCGAGAGCCGCACCCGCATGGCTGATCCAGGCGGGACCGTGGGTGTCACCCGAGAGCAGAATGAGGGCGAAGGGCATGATGGCGAAGCCACCGAACTGCATCATGCTGCCGAACCAGATATAGGGCACGCGCCGCCAGCCCAGCACCGAGCGATGCTCGTCCGACTTGTGGCCGATCAGGGCGCGGAAGGGGGCAAAGAGAAGCGGCAGCGACACCATGATGCCGACGAGCCAGGCGGGCACGCCAAGCTCCACGATCATCACCCGGTTGAGGGTGCCCGTGAGCAGCACCATGGCCATGCCGACCGACACCTGGAAGAGCGAGAGGCGAAGCAGCCGCCCCAAGGGCAACTGGTCCGTCGCGGCATCTGCGAAGGGCAGGAAGCGCGGTCCAAGCTGAATCCAGATGTTGGAGAACTTCTTCATGGCCGGATCAACTCCTGCGCATGGGAAATGTAGAAGCCCGACGAGATGCGGCGGTTGCGGCGCGGCACCATGCCGGTCGCCTTGTGGAGCAGATGGCGGAAGCTTTCGGCCTTCTGCGGCACGATGGCCGGCGAACGGTTGCCGCGCGGGAAGAGCTTACCCACCTTGTGCATGGCTTCGAGCAGCGTGGTGCTGGGCGCGAAAGTGAAGGCGATGGCCGTCTCGGTGCGCTCGGCAAGCTTGGCGAGGCAGGCCACCATGTCGTGCTGTTCGTAGTGGATGACCGAGTCCATCGCCACGCAGAAGTCGAAGCGGCCCAGCTGCGGGCTCGTCATGTCGCCCGCCCGGTAATGGATGCGGGAGAGAAGATGCTGCGGCGTGCGGTCTTCCGCCACCTTCACCAGTTGTGGCGAGAGATCGACCGCCACCACCTCGGCGCCACGCTCGGCAAGTGCCTGCGACATCGCACCCGTGCCGCACCCGGCATCGAGCACGCGTGCACCCTTCAAATCCTCGGGCAGGTAGGAGAGCAACTCGCTCCGCATGGCGTCGCGCCCCGCCCGCACGGTGGCGCGGATCCGCCCCACCGGCATGTCGGAGGTCAGCCGCTTCCAGGCCTCGGCCGCGGTGCGGTCGAAATAGGCCCCGATTTCGGAGCGGCGCTGGTGGTAGGATTCACTCATCAATCAAATCCCAGGAAGTCGAAGATTTCGCGGTCCTTCATCGGCTTGGCATCGAGCGGCTCGACGCCGGCCCAGAGCTGTGCCGCAAGGCGCATGTATTCGTTCTGCACCGCCACGATTTCCGGCGCGTCGCCCATCTCGAAGAGCGTTGCCTTCTTCAGGCGGCTCAGGCGGATGGCATCGAGGTCCGGCAGATGGGCAAGACGCTTCAGTCCCACCACTTCTGCGAAGCGGTCGATCTGGTCGGTGTCCTTGCTGCGGTTGGCGATGAGGCCACCCACACGCACACCGTAGTTCTTGGCCTTTGCCTGGATGGCAGCCACGATGCGGTTCATGGCGAAGATCGAGTCGAAGTCGTTGGCGGTGACGATCACCGAGCGGTGCGAATGCATGAGCGGGGCCGCAAAGCCGCCGCAGACCACGTCGCCCAGCACGTCGAAGATGACGACATCGGTGTCATCAAGAAGGTGATGCTCCTTGAGCAGCTTCACCGTCTGGCCCACGACGTAGCCGCCGCAGCCGGTACCGGCGGGCGGGCCACCCGCTTCGACGCACATCACTCCGTTGTAGCCTTCGAAGACATAGTCTTCCGGGCGGAGTTCTTCCGAATGGAAGTCCACGCCCTCGAGAATGTCGATCACCGTGGGCACGAGCCGCTTGGTGAGGGTGAAGGTCGAGTCATGCTTGGGATCGCAACCGATCTGCAGCACGCGCTTGCCGAGCTTCGAGAAGGCAACGGAGAGATTGGAAGAGGTCGTGCTCTTACCAATGCCGCCCTTGCCGTAAACGGAAAAGACCTTCGCGGTCGAGAGCATCGTTGCCGGGTCCATGTGGACCTGAACGCTGCCTTCACCATCGGGTCGTGTGCGCCGCGTGGGCGTCCGGTCGAGTACCAGTGTCATGCCGCGGCCTCCATGCCGATTCCTTCGAGTTTGTCTTCAAGTTCCTCGCCCGCCCGTTCGAGGGCTTCGAGGGTTGCTGCGTCCGGCTTCCAGTAGTCGCGCCGGTGGGCTTCGAGGAGCCGGTGCACCACCTTCGCTGCCGCCTTCGGATTGAGGTCGGCGAGACGCTGGCGCATCTTCTCGTCAAGAACATATGTCTGGGTGAACTGCTGGTAGACCCACGGTGCCACCTGCCCGGTCGTTGCCGACCAGCCCATGGTGTTGGTGAGATGGCATTCGATGTGGCGCACGCCTTCGTGGCCGTGCTTCAGCATGCCTTCGTACCATTTCGGATTGAGGGCGCGGGTGCGGGTTTCCAGCGCCACCTGATCGGCGAGCGTGCGCACCTGGCCTTTGCCGCGCGTCTGGTCACCGATGTAGACGGGAATGTCCTGGCCGCCCGCCTGCTTGGCGGCGCGGGTGATGCCGCCCAGCGAGTCGAAGTAATGATCGACCGTGGTGATGCCGAGTTCGATTGACTCGAGGTTCTGGTAGGCGAAGTCGACGCCCTTCAGCACCGACTTCATGACACCGGCGTGCGCCTTGGCATGACCGTTACGGCCATGGGCAAAACACTTGCGGGTGGTGAACATGTTGGCCAGCTCTTCCTCCTCGGTCCATGCGCCCGAGTCGATGAGCTGGTTCACGTGGCTGCCATAGGCGCCGTCGGCATTGCTGAAGACGCGGAGGGCCGCCTCTTCCAGCGGAATGTTCGTTTCCGCGGCGAGCGCCAGCGCATGCTTGCGGATGTAGTTGAGCTCGACCGGCTCGTCGGCGCTGGCGGCAAGATAGGCGGCTTCCGCCAGCATCTTGGTCTGCAGCGGCAGGAGATCGCGGAAGATGCCGGAGAGCGTCACCATCACGTCGATGCGCGGGCGGCCGAGATCGGCAAGCGGCAGGAGGCGGGCGCCCGCAAGACGGCCGAAGGAGTCGAAGCGCGGGGCCGCACCCATGAGCGCGAGCGCCTGGGCGATGGGTCCGCCCTCGCTCTTGAGATTGTCGGTGCCCCACAGAACCATGGCCACTGTCTCGGGCATGCTGCCGCCCTGGGCCGCGTGCGTGTCGAGCACGAGGGCCGCCTGACGGGCGCCATCCATCACTGCAAAGGCAGAGGGAATGCGGAAGGGATCGAAGCCGTGGATGTTGCGGCCGGTGGGCAGGATTTCCGGCGTGCGGATCAGGTCGCCGCCGCAGACCGGGCGGATGAAGCGGCCGTCGAGCGCACGGAGGAGTGCCGGCACTTCGTGGTCTTCACGCAGCAGGTCTTCGAGTGCGGCGAGATCGACCTCACGGTCTTCCGAGGCTTCGGCCACATGCTGCAGCAGTTCCTTTCGCTCCTCATCGGAGACCGCTTTGCCCACCACGTGGAGGCCGTGGGGAATGAGCGTGTATTCCAGTTCATGCACCGCATTCACCAGCTTGGAGATGTCGGTTTCGGCGAGATCGACGGCCTTCGCCTGGGAGAGAATGATCTCTTCCAGCACAGGGCGTTCGTGCGAGTTCTCCTCCAGCTGCCGCCAGCGCGTCAGCGAGGACTTGAGTTCCATGAGGCCGCGATAGAGGCCGGCACTCGTCACCGGCGGTGAGAGATAGCTGATCAGCGTTGCGCCGCTGCGCCGCTTGGCGATGGTGCCTTCCGACGGATTGTTGGCGGCATAGAGATAGAAGTTCGGTGTCGAGCCGATCAGGCGGTCCGGCCAACAGGCCGCCGACATACCCACCTGCTTGCCCGGCATGAATTCCAGCGCACCGTGGGTGCCCCAGTGCAGAATGGCATGGGCGCCGAAGTCTTCTCGCACATAGCGGTAGAAAGCAGAGAACGCATGCGTCGGGGCGAAGTCGCGCTCGAAGAGCAGCCGCATCGGGTCGCCCTCGTAGCCGAAGGCGGGCTGGATGCCGACCAGCACGTTGCCGAATTTCTGGCCGAGCACGAGGATGTGCGAGCCGTCGGTCTGCTTGCGGCCGGGGGCAGCGCCCCACTGCTTCTCGATCTCGTCCAGGTATTTCTCGCGGCGCACGTGGTCATCCGCCGAGATGCGAGCGATGACATTGGCGTCCGAGCCGAAATTGCCGGAGTTGCCTTCGAGAATGGAGCGGCGCAGCGCATCGACGTTTTCGGGCAGGTCCACTTGATAGCCCGCCTGCTTCATCGCCTTCAGGGTGTTGAAGAGCGATTCATAAACGGCGAGGAAGGCCGCCGTTCCGGTGGCGCCGGCGTTCGGCGGGAAATTGAAAAGGACCACCGCAACCTTGCGGTCCTTGAGGGCGGTGCGGCGGAGCGCCACCATGTCGGTGAGGCGCGACGCAAGCATTGCGGCCCGTTCCTTGTGCGCCGCCATGGGGCGTTCGCCCCCTGCCCCTTCCTGACGGCCGCCGAAGACCATGGGCGAAATGGCGCCGTCGATCTCGGGCACGGCCACCATCATGGTGGCTTCGATCGGATGAAGGCCGCGCTCCGAGGCTTCCCAGGCGTCGATGCTCTGGAATTCCACGGGCTGGGCGGCGCAATAGGGCACGTCGAGTTCGACGAGCATGTCTTCCGCCGCCTTGGCGTCGTTGTAGGCGGGGCCGCCCACCAGCGAGAAGCCGGTGAGGGAGAGCACGGCATCGACCGCAGCCTTGCCGTCCTTCATGAAGAACTTGCGGATGGCGGGGCGGGCATCGAGGCCTGTGGCAAAGGCGGGCAGAACCGTGAGGCCCTTGGCCTCGAGCGCGGCGATCACGCCATCATAATGTCCGGTATCCTGCGAGAGCACGTAGGAGCGCATGAGCAGCAGGCCCACCGTGCCGGCCTGGCCGGTGCTCTTCGGCAGCGCGGAGACCTGCTCCACCACCTTGCTCTTGCCGCGCGGATGATAAAGCCCGGTCTCGGGATAGCTGCGCGGCGGTTCGTGGGCGAGAGTGTTACGGCCCGGCACATAGCGCGCCACGAGATAGCGGATCAGGTTCTCGACATTCTCTTCCGAGCCTGCGAGCCAGTATTGCATCGAGATGAAGTAGGCGCGCACATCCTGGGCAGGGCCGGGGATGAAGCGGAGGATCTGCGGCACGCGCTTCAGCATCGCCATCTGGCGTTCGCCTGAGGACGCGTTCTCGGACTTGGAGCCCTTCAGCTTCTTGAGCAGCGCCATGAAGCCGCTCTGCTTGGCGCCCATGTCGAAGCGGCCCATGCGCGTGAGGCGGATCGCTTCGCCCGCCGACATGAAGACGGCGAGGGCATCGAGCGAGTCACGCTTGGCTTGCAGGGCCGGAAGCACCGCATTCACATGCTCTTCCATGAACAGCATGTTGGCGATCACGACCTGGGCCGAGGCAATGTCTTCACGGCAGAGCTGCAGGGTTTCGGGCCGCGTCGACCATTCGGACGCAGCATGGAGCGCAAGCTTCACGCCCACCTTGGCGAGGCGCGCATTGATGCGGGAGACGGCGCCGGCCAGGTGATGGTCCAGCGTCACGATCACCACCTTGGTGATGCTACCGGCTGAAGTGGGCTTTGGCATCGTACAGTGTCTCGACAGTGATGTGCGCAAGGCCACGCTCCGCGGCATAGGCCTCGGTGTTGCGGCGCGCCTTCTTGCGCACGAAGAACGGGATCTTCTTCAATTCGTCTTCCGCATCGGGAAGCCAGCTCACCGTGGCGGGAGCAGCCGCAGCGGTGGGCGCGTCCTCCTGCTTGCGGTGGCCCAGGTGCGAAGGGGCAGCCTGTTCATGGAATTCGAAATCATCGCGGAACATGTGGAGCAAGTGCTCCTCAAGCCCCATCATCAGGGGATGGACCCAGGTGTCGAAGATCACGTTGGCGCCTTCGAAGCCCATCTGCGGCGAATAGCGCGCCGGGAAATCCTGCACATGCACGGGTGCGGAAATGACGGCACAGGGCACGCCCAGGCGCTTGGCGATGTGGCGTTCCATCTGCGAGCCCAGCACGAGGTCCGGATGAAGCTCGGCCACCTGCTTTTCCACCTCGAGGTAATCGTCGGTGATCAGGGCTTCGAGGCCGAATTCCTTGGCGAGCTCGCGCATCGGCCGCGCCAGTTCGCGGGAATAGGTGCCGAGACCCACGACGTTGAAGGCGAGTTCGTCGCGGGCGACCTTGGCGGCGGCCATGGCATGGGTGGCATCGCCGAAGATGAAGACGCGCTTGCCGGTGAGATAGGTGGAGTCGACCGAGCGCGAATACCACGGCAGCCGCGCGTTCTGCGCCGAGAGCACCGCCGTTGCATCAACACCGGCGAGAGCAGCCACTTCCGCGATGAAGGCGCGGGTGGCGCCGACACCGATCGGGATCACGGTCGTGAACTTCTGGCCGAAGCTCTTTTCAAGGTAGCGGGCCGCCTGTTCCGAGATTTCAGGATAGAGCGAGACGTTGAACTCCGCTTCGGGGAGACGCGCGATATCGGCGGGGGTGGCGTCCATCGGGGCGGTGACGAGCACGTCGATGCCGAGAGAGGCCAGGATCTTCTTCACTTCCACCACGTCATCGCGGTTGCGGAAGCCGAGTGCCGTGGGGCCAAGGATGTTGCAGGTGCGGGGGCGGCGCGCCTCGACCGGCTTGGCGAGGCCGCGCACCAGGCGATAGAGCGTTTCCGCGGCACCCCAGTTCTCTTTCTTCTGGTAGGCCGGAAGCTCGAGCGGAATGACCGGAATGGGAAGGCCGAGGGCTGCCGCAAGGCCACCGGGGTCGTCCTGGATCAGCTCGGCAGTGCAGCTTGCACCCACGATCATCGCCTGCGGCTTGAAGCGCTCATGGGCGGAAGCGACGCTCATCTTGAAGAGTTCGGCCGTATCGGTGCCGAGGTCGCGGGCCTGAAAGGTGGTGTAGGTGACCGGCGGACGCTGGCCCCGGCGCTCGATCATGGTGAAGAGCAGGTCGGCGTAGGTGTCGCCTTGCGGCGCATGCAGCACATAGTGAAGGCCCTTCATGCCGGTTGCCACGCGCATGGCACCGATGTGGGGCGGTCCTTCATATGTCCAGAGGGTGAGCTGCATGACTTACACCATCAGCCTTTCCCGGCGGTTGAGCGGGCGGGTGAAGAGGCCTGCCAGATCGGCAGCCTGTTCGAAGCCATGCACCGGCGAGAACACCAGTTCGATCGACCACTTGGTGGTGAGGCCCTCGGCTTCCAGCGGGTTGGCAAGGCCGAGACCGCAAACGGTGATGTCGGGGCGGACGGCGCGGCAGCGGTCAAGCTGGAGTTCCACGTCCTGTCCTTCATAAAGCGGCGTGTTGGCCGGAAGCAGCGCCAGTTCCTGCGCCATGTGCTGGGCATGGAGATAGGGCGTGCCCACTTCTTCCAGCACCATGCCGAGTTCGCGCGCCGCGAAACGGGCGAGCGGCACTTCAAGCTGTGAGTCGGGGAAGAAGAAGATGCGCTTGCCCTGCATGCGGGCGCGATGTTCGGCGAGTGCCGCTTCGGCGCGGCGGAAGGCCGGGCCCGTCACCGCTTCAAACAGCTGTTGCGACACGCCAAATTCGGCGGCTGCGGACTGCAGCCAAAGGCGCGTGCCCTCTGCACCGAAGGGGAAAGGTGCAGCAATGATGGCTGCGCCGCGATCTGTCAGCGCTCTTGCCGTATCGCCAAGGAACGGCTGCGCCATAAGGACGCGGGAATTTGCCCCAACTTTAGGCAGCGAGGTGGATTTGCGGCCCGGAAGGAAGGCGCACGGGATGTTCAGCTCACGGAACATGCGCGCGAACTGGTCCTCGACCACATCGGGCAGCGAGCCGGCGATGAGCAGCGATTTCTGCGCGCCCGCATCCGGCAATTCCGCGACGAGGCTGGTGAGGCAGGCGTCCTCGCCCTGCGTGAATGTCGTCTCGATGCCGCTGCCCGAATAATTCAATACACGGACGTTTGGCATGTGCTCGCGGTTGAGGCGCGCGGCCGCCCGCTTGAGGTCGAGCTTGATCACTTCCGAGGGGCAGGAGCCGACGAGGAAGAGCATCTTGATCTCGGGGCGGCGCTCCAGCAGCCGGCCCACCACGCGGTCGAGTTCCTGGTCGACATCGGCGAGGCCCGCGAGGTCGCGCTCCTCGATGATGGCGGTGGCGAAGCGGGGTTCGGCGAAGATCATCACGCCCGCCGCCGACTGGATGAGATGGGCGCAGGTGCGCGAGCCGATGACGAGGAAGAAGGCGTCCTGGATCTTGCGGTGCAGCCAGACGATGCTGGTGAGGCCACAGAACACTTCGCGCTGGCCGCGCTCACGCTTCACCTGGGGAGCGTCGCAGGAGCCGGTCTTGGATTCGGCAAGGATAACAGGACTATTCATGCGCGCACTCCCTGGCGGCCATCGGCCATGGCGGGCTTGGCGCCAAGACGGGCCCGCCGGAGCTTCCACAGGAACTGGGCGGCGTTGATGGCGTAGAGTCCGTAGGCGGAGAGGGCGAGCAGCATGAGTTCATGCTGGCTGAGCGAACCGGTGAGGAGCGCCAGCACATAGGCAGTATGGAGCGCGATCACCACGAAGCTCACCACGTCTTCCCAGAAGAAGGCGGGGGCGAAGAGATATTGTCCGAAGACGTCCTTCTCCCACAGCGAGCCCGTCACCATGATGGTGTAGAGGACGAGGGTCTTGAACAGCACCGAGGCGTTGGCGAAGAAGGCGCCTTCGCCGGTGATCAGTGTACGGACGACAAGGCCGAGACTCGCAAGGAAGACCAGGAACTGGAAGGCGGCAAGGAACCCCTGCACGGCCGTCCATGGCGATGAATCGCGGCGCTGCCGTTGCTCGATCGTATAGAGAGCCTTGCCTTCGGATGATGGTGACAGCCTTCCCATCTTGCCTCCGGGGCCCGCCCTTGTTTCTGGACGTTTCTGCGGACCACGGAGGGAGGTTAACCCCACCCCCGTCCAAGTGTCAACTTTTCTTGACGTCTAACTTACTTGACAGTAGTGTCGTCCCCGGGTTGCAGGTGGCCTGCCTTTTATTCGCTTGACGGTGGAAGTGTCAGGGTGTTCTGTCCGTAACGACATGTGAGAGTGTGGAGACCCGCAAAGGGCCAAGCACTCCGGGAGGTTCAGGCGTTGTCCAACGATCTGCAATGGACCCCGCTCCAGCACCACGATCAGGCCATGGAACGTCTGAAGCCGTTCACTGAGCCCCTTTCGCCCGCTGTTGCCGCTCCAACCGAAAGCCACCTCGAGGAATTTGCCTCGGTCATCGAGAACATCATCGTGCCGCGGCTCCTCATGAGCCACGTCCACAACGCCAATCGCATCACCCTGAAGCGCGCCCGCCTCGACGGCGAAGGCGTCAAGGATTTCATCGAACTGACCATGGACGAAGAGCCCGATGCGGCGATCGGCTTCGTCCAGGGCCTCCTCGACAATGGCGTCGCGTTCCAGGACGTGCTCCTGAAACTGATGGCGCCTGCCGCCCGCGAACTGGGCGAGCGCTGGGCCCATGACTCGACCAATTTTGTGGAAGTGACCCTGGGCGTCGCCCGCATGCACCGCATCCTGCGGGAGTTCGACGGCGTGCCCGAACACATGTGGAGCCAGGTCGGAGCCGGCCGCAGCGTGCTGTTGATGCCGGTGCCGGGCGAACAGCACACCTTCGGCTTGCGCCTCGTCCAGGAATTCCTGCTGCGCGAGAGCTGGTCGGTGATCACCCGCTCCGTACCCAAGGTCGCGGACATCCACAAAATCGTCGCAAAAGGCGAGTTCGATGTGATCGGACTTTCTTTGAGCGGCGAGACCTTGATCGACTCCCTGCGCTCGTCTATCGCAGAAATACGCGACATTACGAAGTCTTCCGGAACGAAGATCCTCATCGGTGGCCAATTGTTCTCGGAACGGCCGGACCTGGTGGAAAGCCTGGGCGCAGATGCATATGCCCCCGACGCTCCATCGACTGTTACCTTGCTTAATCGTTGGGCCTACGAAGCAGCGGCCCCAAGATAAAAAGGAAGTTCGTTCATCATGTCTCTCGGGATCGGCACCCCAGAACTGAAAGGCGAAGCCCTCGCCCAGCAGGATCCGGCAGTGGTTGCCGCCATTTTGGCCGCCGCCGTCGACGTGACAGTTCTGATGACTCCCGATGGCGTGATCTGCGATCACGTGCACACCGGCCCCGAGATGCCGCAGCATCTCTTCACCGGCTGGCCCGGCAAGGCGCTGCGCGACACCGTCACGGTGGAAAGCCGCATCAAGGTCGAGCAGATCATCGACGAAGCCAACACCGGCAAGGCCTCGCGCTGGCGGCAGGTCAATCACCCCATGCGCGACGGCGCGGACGTTCCGGTGATGTACAGCGCCATCAAGGCGGGCCCCAAGGGCCACATCATCGCCATCGGCCGCGACATGAGCACCATGGCGCAGCTTCAGCAGCGCCTGCTCTCCGCCGAACAGGCGGTCGAGGCCGAATACCAGCGCCTGCGCAATGCCGAAACGCGTTTCCGCATGCTGCTGCAATCCGCCTCCGACGCGATCATGATCGCCGAGGCGCGGACCGGAAAGATTGCCGAATACAACGCCAAGGCCGCTTCGCTGCTCGGCCGTTCGGGCAAGCGCATGCAGGGGGCCGAGCTTCTCGAGATGTTCCCCGAAGCCGACCGCGAACCGGTTCGTATTGCGATCGAGAACCTCCGCAATGTCGGCCGCACCGACGACATCGTGCTGCATCCGGATGCGAACCGCCAGCAGGCGCTCGTCTCGCTCAGCATCTTCCGCCAGGAAAACACCCAGTACGTGCTGCTCCGCATGGTGCCCCACATGGTGGGCGATGCCGCGGTGGTGCTGCCCAAGACCCAGTCGAAGGTCGTCAAGATCATCAGCGAAATGCCCGATGGTTTCGTCGTCACCGACACCAACCTCAACATCCTCACGGCCAATGCGGCTTTCCTCGATCTGGTGCAGCTCGGCTCCGAGGAACAGGCGCGCGGCATCTCGCTCGAACGCTGGCTCGGCCGTCAGGGCGTCGATCTCGGCATCGTCGTGGGCCAGCTTCAGGAACGGGGCGAGATCCGCAACTTCCACACCATCGTGCGCGGGCAATACGGCTCGATCGATGACGTGGAGATTTCCGCCGTCGCCGTCATGGACAGCGACTCCCCCTGCTTCGGCTTCTCGCTGCACCGCTTCAGCCGCCAGCGGGTGACCGCCGGCAAGTCCGAAACCGGCCTGCTCCGCTCGGTGGACGAGTTCACCCGTTTGGTGGGCAAGGTGCCGCTCAAGGAACTGGTGCGGGAATCGACCGACATCATCGAGCGCCTGTGCATCGAAGCAGCCCTGCAGATGAACGGCGACAACCGCGCCGGCGCGGCAGAAATGCTCGGCCTGTCGCGGCAGAGCCTCTACATGAAGTTGCACCGCTACGGGATCGATGATCCGTCCTCTGCCGATTAGCGTACTGACAGCTGAAACTGTAAATCTTCGTTGACACTTCGAGGGGCCGGGTCCAATCTTTCCCCATGGACCGTTCTGTGCCCGTTCCTCGTTCGGTGTCGGCTCCGGCGCCGCGGGCCGTACTCGAACTTTTGAAGCCCGTGACCTGGTTTGCCCCCATGTGGGCCTATGGCTGCGGCATCGTTTCCTCAGGCGTTCCCCTCACCAGCCATTTCTGGACCTTTGCCGCGGGCGTGCTGCTCTGCGGCCCCCTCGTCTGCGGCACCTCGCAAGCCGCCAATGACTGGTTCGACCGCCATGTGGATGCGATCAACGAACCGCACCGCCCCATTCCGTCGGGCCGCGTGCCGGGGCAATGGGGCCTGTGGATCGCGATCGGCTGGACGCTGCTGTCGCTCGCCGTCGCGGCAACGCTTGGCACCTGGGTGCTGGTGGCAACCGCCTTCGGACTGATCGCCGCTTGGGCCTACAGCGCGCCGCCCTTCCGCCTGAAGATCAACGGCTGGTGGGGAAACAGCGCCGTCGGCCTTTGCTACGAAGGCCTGCCGTGGTTCACCGCCGTGGCCGCCATGCAGGGCGGCATGCCGCCTGCGGAAATCCTTTGGCTTGCGCTTCTCTATTCGGTGGGTGCGCACGGCATCATGACGCTGAACGACTTCAAGGCCGTCGAAGGCGACCGCCAGATGGGCATCGGGTCGCTTCCCGTCCGCCTCGGCGAACGCCGCGCCGCCCTCCTCGCCTGCGTAGTGATGGCGGTGCCGCAGGTCGTCGTCGCCGCACTCCTCGTGTCTTGGCAACGGCCGCTCTACGCCGGCTTCATCGTGCTCTCGCTTGTGCTGCAGGGCCTCTGCATGATCCGCCTGCTCAAGGACCCCAAGGCCTATGCGCCCTGGTACAACGGCACCGGCGTCACGCTTTATGTTCTCGGCATGATGGCAGCGGCAATCGCCGTGCGTGGAGGTGTGGCATGAGCAAGAATCCGGAAGCAGGCCTAGGCTGGCTCGGCATTGCCCGCCTCGGCCTCGTGCAATCCTCGCTCGGCGCAATCGTTGTTTTGACCACATCAACAATCAACCGCGTGATGATCGTGGAGCTCTCGCTCCTGGCCGTCATTCCGGGCGTTCTGGTGGCCTGGCACTACGCGCTGCAGGTACTCCGCCCACGCTGGGGCCATGGCTCCGATACGGGCGGCACGCGCACCCCCTGGATCATCGGCGGCATGGCGACCCTGGCTGCTGGCGGATTTCTGGCTGCCGCTGCGGTGTGGCTGACCGCACAGAATTTCTGGGCGGGCATGGCCCTTGCCGCAACCGCATTCACACTGATCGGCATCGGTGTGGGTGCTGCCGGCACATCGCTTCTCGTGCTGATGGCCGAAACCGTGGCGCAGACGAGGCGCCCCGCCGCCGCAACCATCGTCTGGACCATGATGATCGTGGGCTTCATCATCACCTCGATCGTCGCCGGAAAGCTGCTCGATCCGTTCAGCCTCACCCGCCTCGTGTGGGTGGCCGGCGCCATCACCGCAACGGCTTTCGTGGTGAGCACGCTCGCCGTCCTCGGCATAGAGAAGAGCCACGCCAAGCCGCGCGCCGCCAAGGCCACGGACACCGCCTTCCGCGAGGCCATCGCCGGCGTGTGGAGCGATGCCGACGCCCGGCGCTTCGCCATCTTCATCTTCATGTCCATGCTGGGCTACAGCGCGCAGGACCTGATCCTCGAACCCTTCGCCGGCCTCGTTTTCCAGATGACGCCGGGTGAAACCACGTCCCTCTCCGGCACGCAGAACAGCGGCGTGCTCACCGGCATGCTGCTGGTGGGCTTTGCCGCAACGCTCTTTGGCAAGGCCAAGGGCCTTGCACTCCGCAACTGGACCATCGCCGGCTGTCTGGGCTCGGCACTCGCCCTGATCGGCCTCGTGGCCGCCGCCCAGGCCGGGCCGGGCTGGCCGCTGAAGCCCACCGTCTTTGCACTGGGCTTCACCAACGGCGTCTTTGCGGTCGCTGCTATCGGTTCGATGTTCAGCGCCGCCGTGGGCGAAAATGCCCGCGAAGGCGTACGCATGGGCCTCTTCGGTGCAGCGCAGGCCATCGCCTTCGGGGCCGGTGGCTTTGCCGGAACGGTTTCCGCCGACATTCTCAAGAGCCTCACCGGATCGAACGCCATCAGCTACGGCAGCGTCTTTGCTGCGGAGGCGGCGCTCTTCATCATCTCCGCCTTCCTCGCCATGAGCATCGGGCAGGCGCGGAGCAAAGCCAATCCGCTGGTGCTTTCGGCCCAGCATGACCTCGGTGGCTGACATGGCATACGACACGAGCAAGAACGCGAACGAGACTTTCGACATCATTGTGGTGGGCGGCGGACCTTCGGGCTCCACGGCCGCGCAGAAGGCAGCCGAAGGCGGCGCCAGGGTGCTGCTGCTCGACCGGGCCGGACGCATCAAGCCCTGCGGCGGCGCCATTCCGCCCCGCCTCATCCGCGACTACGCGATCCCTTCGCACCTGATCGTTGCCCGCATCGATGCGGCCCGCATCGTCTCGCCGTCGGGCCGCCTCGCCCACATGCCTGTCGACGGCAGCTATGTCGGCATGGTGGACCGCGCCGACTTCGATGAATACCTGCGCAGCCGCGCCGCGGAAGCCGGCGCCACGCGGGCGACCGGCACCTACAGCCATTCGAGCCGCGACAGCGACGGCATGCTCCGCATCCACTACACCCTGAAGGACGGCAGCGAGGCCTCACACCGCACCCGCCTTGCCATCGGCGCCGACGGCGCGCTCTCCAAACTCGGCAAGGATCACATCGCAGGCTCGGACCGCACCAATCTCGTCTTCGCCTATCACGAGATCATCGAGCAGCCGGAGACCACCGACACCTATTCACCGGCGCGCTGCGACGTCTATTACAACAGCCGCTATTCCCCCGATTTCTATGCCTGGGTTTTTCCGCACGGGAAGACGGCGAGCATCGGAACCGGCAGTGCCCACAAGGGCTTCGCGCTTCGCGAGGCAGTCGCCCACCTCCGCCACGACATGCACCTCGACGGCACGAAGACAATCCGCAAGGAGGGTGCGCCCATTCCACTGAAGCCGCTGAAGCGCTGGGACAACGGCCGCGATGTTCTGCTCGCCGGCGATGCTGCAGGCGTCGTGGCGCCCGCCTCCGGCGAAGGGATCTACTATGCCATGCTGGGCGGCGAGCTTGCCGCCGAAACGGGGCTTGCCTTCCTGAAGACCGGCGACGCCCGCGTGCTGAAGCAGGCCCGCAAGACCTTCATGCGCGCCCACGGCGTGATCTTCCGCATTCTCGGCATGATGCAGTACTTCTGGTACGGCCACGACAAGCGCCTCGAGCGCTTCGTTACCATGTGCCGCGACAAGGACGTGCAGCGCCTGACCTGGGCCGCCTACACCGAAAAGAAGATGGTGCGCTCCAACCCGCTCGCCCATGTCCGCATCTTCGTCAAGGATGTGGCGCATTTGCTGGGTATCGTGGCGCCATGATCCCACAGGACCCATTCTATGCCGGACTGCTGGGGGGCGCCCTTTTCTGCGTGGTGCTGGCCATCGCCGGCGGCGTGCTGACGCGGATCGGCGACTGGTACCATGCGCTCCGCAAGCCCGCCTGGAAGCCGCCCGACTGGGCCTTCGGACCCATCTGGACCATCGTCTTCTTCTGCCTCACCTTTGCCATTGCCCATTCCTGGGCGGCTGCCTCCCTCACCCAACGCCCGCTCCTGCTCGTTGCGCTTGCCGCCAACGGCCTTCTCAACATCGCCTGGAGCGGCATCTTCTTCATGATGCGCAATCCGCCGCTCGCCTTCATTGAGCTCGTGATTTTCTGGGTCAGCATCGTCACGGTGATCCTGGTGATGAGCGGTATCAGCCGCACCGCCGTGCTCCTCACCCTGCCCTATCTCGCCTGGGTGACCACGGCGGGCGTCCTCAACTACCAGATCGTCAGGTTGAACCGGCCATGAGCATTGCCACGCTGTTCAGTTCCGGTCTTGTCACGCTGGTGATCCTCATCGTCATGGCGGCGGAGCTCTTCATCCTCCGCGACCACCTGAAACAGCTTCCGATGATTGCGACCGGGCTTGGCGCCGGCGCCTCGCTCGTCATGGCGCTGGGGTCGAGCCTGCTCGGCTACACCTGGCACATCATCGCCCTTTTCCTTGCCATCAGCTTCGTCTTTCACATCTTGGAAATCCAGCAATGTCTGCGCCTCGCAAAACGCCTGCCGCACTGACGCCGCTCCGGGGCGGCGCCCACGACATCGAGCAGCGCAAGAAGGACCACATCGACATCATCCTGTCGGGGCAGGCGAAGCATGCGCGGCCCGCAGGCTTCGACGACATCGACTTCGAGCACAACGCCCTTCCCGAGATCAATTTCGCCGAGATTGATCTCTCCACAGAGTTTCTCGGCAAGCCCTTGCGCCTTCCCTTCCTCGCTTCCTCCATGACCGGTGGTCCGCAGCTTGGCGGGCGCATCAACATGTCGATCGCCGAGGCGGCGCAGGAGCTGGGCTTCGCCATGGGCGTGGGCTCGCAGCGGATTGCACTGGGCGGCGGCGTGAACCATGGCCTCGACAAGTCGATCCGCCGGGTGGCGCCGGATATCGCGCTCTATGCCAATCTCGGGGCCGTGCAGCTCGTGCACGGCATGACCGTGGACGATGCCCGCCGCGCCGTGGACCTGATCGAGGCGGATGCCCTGATCCTGCATCTCAACCCCCTGCAGGAAGCCCTGCAGCCGGGCGGTGACCGCAATTGGGCCGGCGTCTCGGCGGCGATTGCCCAATTGTGCGCGGCACTGCCCGTTCCCGTCATCGCCAAGGAAGTGGGGGCGGGCATTTCCGTTCCCGTGGCCCAGCGCCTCTCCGACTATGGCGTGGCGGCCATCGATGTGGCGGGGGCTGGCGGCTCCAGCTGGGCGGCGGTCGAGGGCCGCCGCACCTCGTCCCAGGAAGGCCAGCACCTGGGGGAACTGTTCCGCGACTGGGGGATTCCGACGGCGGCGGCGCTTCACGACATCAGTGAAGTTTTGCCGGACATGCCGCTCATTGCCTCGGGCGGCATCCGTCACGGGCTGGACGGCGCCAAGGCCATCCGCCTGGGGGCAACCCTGGTCGGGCAGGCGGCCGCCCTCTTGCCGGCGGCAACCCAGGGCACCGAGCAGGTGATCCAGCATGTCCGGGAATGGGCGGAAGCCCTCCGGATTGCCTGTTTCGCCACGGGCTCGGCCAGGCTGGACGACCTCCGGCGCGCCCGGCTGCGATGACTTGAGACATTTTTCCCCGAAGACAAAACCTTTGGGACATGCTTTCGTAATGAAATCGGGGTTCTACCCCGTAATGGAGGATTTCAAGAATGAAGAAACTTGCGTTTATGTGCGCAGCCCTGGTGGCCATGGCTGCGCCCGCCTGGGCTGATGGCGATGCCGAAGCCGGGGCGAAGGTCTTCCTCAAGTGCAAGACCTGCCACGAAAACGAAAAGGGCGTGAACCGCGTCGGCCCGACGCTCAAGGGCGTTGTCGGCCGCAAGACCGCTACGGTCGAGGGCTTCAAGTATTCCGACGCCATGGCCAAGAAGGGCGCCGACGGCCAGGTCTGGGATGAACCCACGCTGACCGTGTACCTCAAGGATCCGAAGGCCATGGTGCCCGGCACCAAGATGTCCTTCCCCGGCCTGAAGGATGACGCCGACATTGCCAACGTGATTGCCTACCTCAAGGCCCATCCCTGATCGGATCGGCTTCCGAACGGATAAACGCCCGGTGGTGACACCGGGCGTTTTTGTTTGCCGCGCGAAGCGGGGTACGGCGCACCAAGAAAAAACCTGGCGGACAGAACGAGCGCCAGGTTGCCTGAATTGGGGCAGTTGGGGAGGCCCCGCAGGAGGGTAACGATAACGCTGCGGGGCCGACTTGGGGTGGGTCCGGGGACGTCTAGCGCAACGGGCGATCAAATCGGAACGATTTGAGAGCGGAAAGTTGCGCCAGATACTTGCTTTAACGCATCTCTCGCTTCGCAAGTGGAGCCCACTTGCTCGCACGATGCGTTAGGGCAGCGTGCTCGGAACCGTCATTTCGTAGGGCGCACCGGTGGTGAGGCCGTGCTTGATGCCCCATTCGTACCAGTTGTCGACCACCGTGCCGGTGAGAAGGATGCCGATGCCGCCGGCGATGGGGCAGAGCACCGCGAACCACCAGGCCCAGCGATGGATCGATTCAGCCGTGGCGTTGAAGCCCATGGTCCAGCGCCAGAAGAGGGCGGCGCGTTCCGAGGCGGTGCCACGGTCGACGATCTGTTCGATTTCACGCTCGCCGCCGTAGCGCGACACCGCAAGGATGGTGGCGCCGTGCATGGCGAAGAGGAGAGCCGAGCCATAGAGGAAGGCAATCGAGATCATGTGGAAGGGGTTGTAGAACAGGTTCCCGTAGTTGACCGAGAAGTTGTTCGTCCATTCCAGGTGCGAGAAGATGCCGAAGGGAACCGCTTCGCTGAAGTTGCCCATGAGCAGCGGGCGGATGAAGCCCAGCACCAGGTAAAGCCAGATGGCGGCCGCGAAGGCGTAGGACACATGCGTGCCCATGCCGAGCGCGCGGGCACGGCGATAGGTGCGCGCCCACCACAGCAGGATCGAGGCGGTCAGGAAGAAGCCGGCCATCTGCCACCAGCCGCCCTCCTTCAGGGGGGCAAGGCGGAGGCCGTACTTGGCTTCCGGCGGATTGAGCGTCAGCCAGAAGAAGTTCTTCATGAAGGCCTGCGGCGACCAGTTCACCGAGGCGAGCATGTTCAGGCCGATGATCTCGATCGCAACGAAGCCGCACATGAGGGATGCGACCCCGAGGAAGCCCAGATAGATCGGGCCGATCTGCGCGTCACCGAAGATGCCGAACAGGTGGCTGAAGCGGGGATTGCCCTGGCGGCTGAAGTTGGTGTGCCGCATGGGCACACCCATATCGGCAGGTCCGTGGACCTGTACCCGGGTAAATATGTTCTGATATTCATACATGACGATTGCTCCCGTCAGGACCAGATTGGAATTTGCTGCCACCAGGTCCACCACTCAGGCCAGGAACCGGCGTAGAGAGGTCCGCTGATGATGATGCAGACGATGCTCCAGAACACGGCACTGAGCGCCAGGAAGAGGCCGAGGCGATGGATGCCAAGCGCGCCGATCGAGTAGCCCACGATGTCGCGGAAATACGCGTTCTCGTGTTCGGCGTTCTTCACGGGCTCGCCCTGCTGCGGATTGGTGACCGAGAGGATGAGCGAACCGTGCAGCGCCAGCGCCAGACAGTTCGTGAAGAAGAAGCTGATGGCGATCATGTGCGCCGGGTTATAGTGGAAGTTGGCGTAGGTGTAGCCGGTGTTGGACACCCACTCGAGGTGGCTCATGAAGCCGTAGGGGAAGCCATATCCCCAGGCGCCCATGAGCATCGGGCGGATCACCACCAGGGTAACATAGGCTGCAATCGCAACACCGAAGGCGATGGGAACGTGATAGCCCATGCCAAGTTTGCGGCAGATTTCCACTTCGCGCATCATCCAGGACACGAATGAGCCGATGGCGCAGAAGGTGATGATTTGCCAAAAGCCGCCTTCCTGCATCGGCGCCAGCGCAAGGCCGTACTTGATGTCAGGAGGTGCAATGTTGATTTGCCAGAAGTTCCACGTCGGCCCTTGCGACGCGGCATAGGCGATCAGGGCAACACCGATAAGCGTGAAGAACGCACCGATGACACCGAAGAATCCGACATAGAACGGGCCAACCCAGAAGTCGAAAAGGTCCCCACCGAGCAACGTTCCACCACGGACACGATATTTTCTTTCAAAGCTGAGCATAGCCATGGCCAGTCTCCGGTCTCGTTATCATTATGAATTGGTCACCTGCGGGTGGACCCGCCACCCGCAGGCCATGAGACTCCGCCGTTAGGCGACCATCTCTGATGTTTGCACTTCCAAAGCTGCCGCCTTGCGGGGTCCGTCCAACCAGTTGAAACGGTCCGTAGACAACAGAATGAAATGGATCACGAGAGCCAAGACGAACAGGAAGGTGAACAAAGCCACCAGAGTACGCCTCGGGTCGAACAGAAGCCAAATGCGCCACATGTTCTTTCTCCTTAACCCAGTTCAACCGGGGACTTCATGGTCCCGGGGAGAACGTTTTCAATTTGTGAAGTGGTGTAGCCATTGGGTCCGGGCAGCCACGGACGCCATTGCCATGCGAGGATGTGCGCAATAATCGCAATCACCGTAAAGACAATGAAGCTCGTGACGAAAATGCCATGGAATTCCCTGGCTTCCGCTTCGGTTAAGCCTGACGCGCTGCCAGACCGGTTAGTGTCAGCCATGTGTGTTACCTCCGGCTGGGATCCTTTGAGGGACCCATTCACCTCGGAACTCCCCGAGGCAGGATTTCACGGAGTCTCCCCCGTGAAAGTCGGACCGATCGCGCTTCACATGAAGGCGAACGGAAGACTGTTGTGCGCAGCCGACATGGTCGCGGCGAACACGGAGCGCTTGTCGCGTCCCCAGTTCCACGGCATGGCGCGCTTGAAAACGGTGGCGGCAAAGAAGAAGGGCACTGTCACGGCCATCAGGAGCCTGAACTCCATCTCGCCTTCCCTGTGTTTGTGCTTGCTGCTCATTCTTGTTTTCTCCCATTACTCCACACCCGCCAGGACCTTGCTCGCCTGGCGGACATCTGGTTCTTCCACCCGTGCTGCTGCGGCATTGCGGGCGAAACGTTCGGCGTTGTCGCGAAGCCGCTTGGCGGCGGAAATGCGCACCAGCACAGGCTGCTTCTCGACGAGTTCCTCAAGGGCGGCACGGGCCGCATCGCTCCAGTCCATCATCTTGAGATGAGTGGCGGGCGTCGCCTCGGTCTTGTCCAGCTCGGTGCCGAGCGGAATGATGTTGAACAGCATGTCGAAGAGGCCGTTGCAGACCTCCTGCACGAGATAGGTGGCGCCGGCGTAGCCCATGAAGGGCGTGCCGGTGTGGCGGCGGATGATGGCCCCCGGGAAGGAGGCGGGCACATAGGCGCACTTGGCGCCGGCTTCCGCGGCATACATGCGCTCATTGAAGGAGCCGAACAGCACAAGCGGCGGCTTTTCCTTCACCATCTTGCGGACGGCGGCGTTATCGGTCTTCTTGCCGGCCTCGCGCGAGACGGCGAAATTGCAAGGCAGGCCCATCTCTTCTTCAAGGAAGTGGCGCACGCCGCGGGTGTAGGTCTCGCTCGCCACGATGCCGAAGCTCGCGGTGCCGAAGAAATCCTGGGTGACCGAGCGCCACAGGTCCCACAGCGGCTTGATGGTGGTGTGCTTCTCGCGCTCGATAAACGGTTCGGGATCGATGCCGAGCAGTTCGCCGAGGCTGCGCAGGAACTTCGTCGTGGAGTGAAGTCCGATCGGCGCCTGCAGATAGGGACGGTCGAGGGCTTCGCAGAGCTTGCGGCCGAATTCGCGGTAGAGACAGATGTTCACGTCCGCATTCGCGAGCTTCGGCACTTCGGCGAGGTGGCTGCCGAGCGGGAAGGCCATATTGACCTCGGCCCCGATGCCTTCGACCAAACGGATGATTTCGGCGAGATCGGACGCCGTGTTGAAGGTGCCGTAGATGGGTCCGATGATGTTGACCCGCGGCTTCTCGCCCTCCACCCGCGGCTTGCGCTGGGTGGCGTTCTTCTTCTTGGCGCCGAATTCCGTCCACAGCCACATCAGGGCGCGGTCGGCACTCTGCCACTGGTCCTCGTCGATGGTGCGCGGCAGGAAGCGCTGGATGCCGGTGCCCTGCGGGGTGACGCCGCCGCCGATCATCTCGGCAATCGAGCCCGTCACGACGACGCTGGGAAGGCCGGGATCAAGCGCCTTGTGGGCGCGGCGCATGGCGCCTTCGGTGCCGAGCTTGCCGAGTTCTTCTTCACCGAGGCCGGTGACGACGATCGGAAGTTCGTGCGGCGGCAGCGCATCGGTGTAATGCAGCACGGAAGTCACGGGGAGGTTTTCACAGCCGACCGGACCATCGATGATCACCTGCAGGCCCTTGATCGCGGTGAAGACATACACCGAGCCCCAGTAACCCCCTGCCCTGTCATGATCGAGAACCAGCATGGTCAGGTCCCCACCGATTCTTCGGCCTTGGCCTTGGCGGCCAGCATGCCTGCGTATTTCTTCTTGAAGTCGGGACGGTCGACCGGCACTTCGCGCCAGATGCCTGCCGCATGGCCCGAGCCCACGCCCTCGAAGAAGGCGCTCATCTCGTCGAAGCGATGCTTGTTGCGGATGGCGGCCATCACGACCTGCGCCAGCGAACCGGCACCGGCCGGACCCATCAGGGGCCGCGCCGAAATCAGGTTGGTGAAATAGAGCGCGGGGATCGACAGCGCCTTGGCCTTCTGCACAACGGGTGTCGTGCCGATGGCAAGATCGGGCCGCACGTCGAGGACGGCTTCGATGTCCTGCTCCAGCGAGGCGCGGTACTGCACGTGAGTACCACGCGCTTCGAGCCAGACGCGATCCGCTTCCGACCACGGCGTGCGCGGACAGGCGGTGCCGACGTAAGGCACATCGGCGCCGCTCTCGATCAGCAGGCGTGCCACCAGAAGCTCGGAGCCCTCGTAGCCCGAGACGGTGATGCGGCCCTGGATCGGCTTCTGGGCGAGGGCGCCCTTGATTGCAGGAAGAATGAGGTTCTGCGCCTCGGCGCGCTTTTCACCTGCAACACCGCAGGCCTGGCCGATGGCCTCAAGCCAGGCGGCCGTGCCGTCGTAGCCGACGGGTGCAGAGCCCACCACGCTGCGGCCCGCGGTTTCGAACTCGCGGATGCTGGCGGTGTAGAAGGGATGGATGGCGGCAACAGTGGCGCAATCGAAGGCGGCGAAGAGTTCGCGCCACTCGCGGGTCGGCACCACGGGGCCCGCCGCAAGGCCCATGGGGGCGAGCATGCGGCCGATGATCACCGGATCGGCGGGGAACATCTCGCCCAGCAGCGTGACGGTGGGAAGATCGGATGTGGTCTTGGGCCGCGCCACGGGACCGGTGCGGATCTCGCCCGCCGCATAGCGCAGCATGGCGCCTGCAAGCACGTCTTTGGCTTCTGCGTGGGTCGGCACGCCGAAGCCCGGCACATCGATGCCGATGACGCGGACGCCGTTGATCTCTTTGGGCAAGATCTGCAGCGGCACGCCCGAGGCTGTCGGCACGCAGAGATTGGTGACGATCACCGCATCATAGTCTTCGGGCTTCGCCACCTCGTAGACGGCGTCGCGGATGTCCTCGAAGAGCTTGCCGGTGACGAGTGTTTCCGAGTTGAAGGGCACATAGCCCACGCTCCGCTTCGCACCATAGAAATGCGAGGTGAAGGTGAGGCCGTAAACGCAGCAGGCCGAACCCGAGAGAATGGTGGCGGTGCGGCGCATACGGAGGCCAACGCGCAGGCTGCCGAAGGCCGGGCACATGCTCTGCGGCTGGTCGTGAGGACCGACGGGATAATCTCGCGCGAACTGGTCGAGCACGCCGGCCTTGCCAGCCTTTTCGGCGGCGGCCTTCAGCTCGTCCTTGTTGCTGCAGGCGCCGTCGGCAGGAACAGCCGCAGCAGCTTCGCTGCTTGCGCCCTGCACTTTTCCGGTCCTGTTGAAGATCGTCGCCATCTTTATACCTGGTCGTAAACCACTTCGAGAGACGCCTTCTGGGTGATGACGCCGCCACACATGTCTTCAGCTGTTGCCGGCTGCAGCACCACGTTGCGGCCCACCACGTCGCCCGAGAACAGGCCGAGGAGGCCGTCCTGGCTGAGGGGCTTCGGACGCTGGGGCGGGGCTTCCGCCACGTTCTTTGCAAGTTCCTCGAAGAGCGAACCCCACTCGCCACCGGGCTTGCCGATGATTTCGTAGTTGGCGCTCTTGCGGCGGATGTCGTCGTGCGCCGGGATGGAAGCGAGAACGGGAATGCCCGCTGCTTCGGCGAAGGCATGGGCCTCGCCCGTGCCGTCGTCCTTGTTGACGACGATGCCGGCGACGCCGACGTTGCCGCCCAACTTGCGGAAATATTCGACCGCCGAGCAGACGTTGTTCGCCACATAGAGCGACTGCAGGTCGTTCGAGCCGACGATGATCACCTTCTGGCACATGTCGCGGGCGATCGGCAGGCCGAAGCCGCCGCAGACCACGTCGCCCAGGAAGTCGAGCAGCACGAAGTCGAAGCCCCACTCATGGAAGCCCAGCTTCTCCAGCAGTTCGAAGCCATGGATGATGCCGCGACCGCCGCAGCCGCGGCCCACTTCCGGGCCGCCCAGCTCCATGGCGAAGACGCCGTCGCGCTTGAAGCAGACGTCGCCGATCTTCACGTCTTCACCGGCGAGCTTCTTCTTCGAGGAGGTCTCGATGATGGTGGGGCAGGCCTTGCCGCCGAAGAGCAGCGAGGTGGTGTCGCTCTTGGGATCGCAGCCGATGAGCAGCACGCGCTTGCCCTGCTGCGCCATCATGTAGGAGAGGTTGGCGAGCGTGAAGCTCTTGCCGATGCCGCCCTTGCCATAGATGGCGATGATCTGGGTTTCCTTCTTCACCTCGCCTGTGTGGACGGGATCGGGCTCCTTGGCCGCTTCCGACTTGAGGCGTGCATCAAGCAGCAACTGTGTGTCGACAGCGTTCATTGGAACGTCCTCCAATCGAGCACCATCTTCAGGCAGCCCGGGTGAGTGAATGCGGTTTCATAGGCCACCGGTGCATCGGCAGCGGGGCTGCGGTGCGTGACGAGGCCGTCGAGGGAGAGCTTGCCGGCCGACACGAGGTCCAGCACGGCGGTGAGGTCTGCCTGGTCCCACTGCGCGGCGATGCGGAGCGTTGCCTCGCGCATGAAGGCGGGCGGGAAGACGAAATGCAGCGGCTCGGAATAGAAGCCGGCGAGAACGATTTCGCCGTGGCGGGCGAGATGCTTCATGGCACGGTCGATGATCTGGGTGTCGCCGCTGGCATCGAGGATGCAGCCATAATCGCGGCGCTCGTCGAGGTTCGGCTGCACCACGCGATAGGACTTGGCGCCGCCCATGCGCTGGTCGTCGGTCTCCCAGACGGTGGGCGAACCGCCGAGCGCGATCACGATGCGGGCGGCAAGACGGCCCAGCGCTCCATGGCCGACGATGAGGTCGGGCAGGCGTGCAAGCTTGACGGCGTGATGGGCCGTGGCGGCAAGCGCCAGCATGGTGCCGGACTCGAGCAGGCTCTCATCGATCTTGACGAGCTTGGCCGGGGCCGTTGCGATGCGGCTGGCGGCACCGCCGAAGAGGCCGCGCACCGCGCCATAGCAGCTGGCGCCGGGAACAAAGACGAGATCGCCTTCATGGAGACCCGAATGGCTCGGGGCCCTGCTCACGCGGCCGACGGTTTCGTAGCCGGGGACCAGCGGATAACCCATGCCGGGAAACGCCGGCATGTCTCCTGTCCAGAGCAGACGTTCGGTGCCTGTGCTGATGCCTGAAAAGCAGACGTCCACCAACGCTGACGCCCCATCTGGTGGAATCAGAGGCAGAACCTCGAGAGCTAATCGCCCAGGAGCTGCAAAGACCACTGCAGTGGTATCCATCGCCAGCCTCCGCCCTGTTGACGCTTGTCACTGTGGCAAGACATCTTGGGTGTCAGCTTAACTAGACATTACCTATTGTCAATCTTCTTTTACGCTTTTGATCAGTGGGCGAGCAGGGTCAGGACGCCCGCGATGAGGGGGTTTGGAGTGTCCCATTGCCGCAGCGCGCCAAAGCCGGATTGGGCAGCGATTTGAGCGATTTCTGCCGGGGTGCGCGTACGTCCCTGGGCCATCGCGGTGAAATAGAAATTGAAGTACGCATCAGCGACTTTGCCGCTGCCAGATTGTCCTGACAAAGGTTCAGCGATGAGCAGTGTGGTGCCTGGTTCGACCGCCCGGCGGATGTTGCGGAAGAGGGCCAGCACTGCATCGTCGTCATGGTCGTGGACCACGCGGATGAGGGTCACAAGGTCCATGCCGGCGGGAAGTGAGTCGCTGCGAAAATCACCACCATGCGCCTGAATTAAAGGCAGTGACGATGTGTCAGGGGACCGCGTCACAAGGGCCGCGACGGCGGGCAGATCGAAGAGGTTGAGCGCGAGTTTGGGATACTGTGCCCCGACCGCGCGGAGGAAGGCCCCTGCCCCGCCGCCTACATCCAGCATGCGGCTGTGACGGCTGAAGTCGTAGGCGGCGAGCACCTGTTCCGAGACCGCCCGTTGTGACGCCGCCATGAGCGCCGAGTAGCGCGCCTTGTCGCCGCCGCTGTCGTCATAGGCCCAGTAGCGCTGAAGGTCGCCTGCGGGCTTCGGCGTCTTCAGCAGCGCCACCGGATCGGACAGGTCACGATAGAAATGCTCGTGATGTTCGATGAGCCGCATGATCCAGGGCTGGGCGAAAAGGGCAGCCCCCATCTCTCCGAGGTGAACGGTGCCGCCCGCGCGTTGCAAAAGGCCAAGCGCCTCCGCCCCCTTCACCAGCATCAGGCAGCGATCAGTGGTGAGCCCCGTGGCGCGGGTGAGTTCGGCAAGGCTCGTGCCCTCGCGGCCGACGCGCTCGAAGACCTTCAGCGAGACGCAGGCCGAGAGGATTTGAGAGTATGTGAAACCAGCTACAATATCAAAGAGTTGCTGGGACTTCCTGCGGGCAATCGAGCGCCCGACCGGAAGCTTCTGCACGGCGGAGATGAAGCGCGGATCGGTGAGCAGCCGGTTGCGGAGCCGGATCAGGAACTCAGGCAGCGCCACGATGCAGTTGCTTGGGAACGAGCGCGCGCGACACCGCAACGATCTGGCTGTTGAGCGCATCGCGTCCGGGGCACTCCGGCGTGCTCTGCGTCACCCGCGCCAGAAGATTTTCGAGATGGTGCATGGCGCCCTCGAAGCCGAGCGTGGAGACCATGTTGGGCAGGCCGTTCGCCGCATCCTGTCCGGTGGGCTTGCCGATCTCGCCGGAGATGCCACCCACGTCGCGCAGGTCGTCGGCCACCTGGAAGGCTTCGCCGATCAGCATGCCGCACTGGCGCCAGGGCGCTGCCTCGCGTCCCGCTGCCACCGCGCCCAGCATGGTGCAGGCGGCAAAGAGCGCACCCGTCTTGGCCCGCTGGTAGCGGACGAGATCCATCTTGTCTTCGCACTCCCACGCCTGGCCGGCGCAGATGCCGTTGGGGGCGCCCACCGACTGGGCGATGATGCGGACCATGTCGGGATAGGCCGCCACCACATTGAAGGCTTCCACGATGAGCGCGTCGCCCGCCAGCACCGCAAGGCGCTCGCCATATGCAACGTGTACGGAGGGTTTTCCGCGCCGGTAGGCAGCACCGTCGAAGCAGGGCAGATCATCGTGCACGAGGGAGGCGCAATGCAGCATCTCGATCGCACAGGCGCCGGCAAGGGCCGCGGCCATGTCCGCCTTGCCGCAGGCCTGCGCCACCGCAAGGACGAGCTTCGGACGAACACGCGCACCGCCCGGAAAGATGGCGTACTGCAGCACCTCTGCAAGCCGGGGCGGACAGTCTGAAGAACAGGGAGAAGCCAGCGCACGCGCCAAGGCTTTCTCGAGGGGGTTTTCGGCATCCATGGTGGCGCCTCCCAAATCGACAATTGTCATTGTCATTCGCAAGTGTCATCTTAACCTGACACAATCGAAAGGCCTTGGCAACCACCATGGCAACCGTAGTCATCGGCGCAGGTGCCGGCGGACTGGCCGCCGCAATCGCCCTCGCAGCAGCAGGCGAGGATGTGCTTGTGCTCGAGCGCCAGGCCGGACCGGGCGGCAAGCTGCTGCCCGTGACGCTCGATGGCAGCGCCACCGACACGGGCCCCACGGTCTTCACCATGATGTGGGTGTTCGAACATCTCTTCGGCCTCGCGGGCAAAGACGCGCGTGCGGTCCTGAAGCCTGAGCCGCTCCAAACCCTCGCCCGTCATTTCTGGCAGGGCGGCGCCAATCTCGATCTCTTTGCCGACCGGGAGGAAAGCGCCGATGCCATCGGCCGCTTCGCAGGGGCAACCGAGGCCAAGGGCTATCTCGCCTTCTCCGCCGCCGCGAAGGCCATGCACGACTCGCTGCTTCAACCCTTCCTCAACAGCCAGCGTCCCACACCGTGGGGATTGTCGGCTGCGATGCCGCTCGGCGATCTCTTCAAGATCAATCCCTTCGAGAGCCTGTGGCACGCGCTTGGCCGCTACTTCAAGGACGAGCGCCTGCGGCAGCTCTTCGGCCGTTACGCCACCTATTGCGGCTCGTCGCCCTTCAAGGCCCCGGCAACGCTGATGCTGGTCGCGGATGTGGAGGCAAGTGGCGTCTGGCGCCTGCCCGGCGGCATGGCGGACCTCGCGCGCGCACTGCACGAGACGGCAGTCGCACTTGGCGTCCGCTTTCTGTTCGGCACCGCCGCTGCAAAAATCGAAGCGACGCGGAGCGGCGTCACGGCGGTGATCGACTCAGGCGCAACCCGCCACGCCTGCGATGCCGTGGTGGTGAATGCCGATGCCGCGGCGCTGGCCACCGGCCTCCTGGGTGATGCGATGAAGCCCGCAGCGAAGGTCCTGCAGGCGAAGGAGCGGTCTCTCTCCGCCGTCACCTGGGCGGGCAGGATCGCCCATGACGGCCTTCCCCTCCACCATCACAACGTTTTCTTCTCCGCCGACTACCCGGCTGAATTTGCAGCTCTTTCCACAGGGCCGGCAGCTGATCCCACCATCTATCTCTGCGATCAGGGCGAAGGCCGCAAGCTGGTGCTGGTGAATGCGCCCGCAAACGGCATGGCTGCACCCTCTGATCTCGAAGCCACCGTGCTCCGCAGGCTTCAGGCACAGGGGCTTGGTCTCGATCTTTCTCACGGCGAGATCCTGCGGCGGAGCCCGAAGGACTTTGCCGCGCTTTATCCCGCCACCCACGGCGCGCTTTACGGAAGGGCCTCACACGGATGGATGTCGACGTTCCTCAGGCCTCAGGCCCGCACACATCTTCCCAACCTCTATCTCGCGGGCGGCAGCGTCCATCCGGGGCCGGGCGTGCCGATGGCGACGCTCTCGGGGCTGCGGGCCGCGGAAGCGCTGCTCAGCGACCACGCTTCGACGCGCAGGTTCCGCAGAACGGCTATCGCTGGTGGTACGTCGATGCCCTGAGCGACGACCGCCGCCACGGCCTCACCATCATCGGCTTCGTCGGCAGCGTCTTCTCGCCTTACTACGCGGCGGCGCGCAAACGCGGCGCGGGCGACCCCGGCAACTTCTGCTGCATCAATGTCGCCCTCTACGGCGAGACGCGCCGCTGGGCCATGACCGAACGTGCCGCACGTTTTGTGGATCAATCCAAAGACGCCTTTCACGTCGGACCATCATCGATGGCCTGGGACGAGCGCGGTCTCACCGTGAACATCCACGAGATCTGTTCGCCCATCCCCTTTCCGTTGCGCGGCGAGGTGCGGCTCACGCCGGGCGCGCTCTACGATGCGCCCGTGGCGCTCGATGCGGCGGGGCGGCACCACTGGCGGGCCGTCGCCACGGACGCGCGGATCGAGGTCAACCTCACGGCGCCGAACCTCTCCTGGTCGGGCACCGCCTATCACGACATGAACTGGGGCGAGGAACCGCTGGAAGCGGCCTTCCGCGACTGGACGTGGTCACGCGCCGAAACCGCTGAGGGCACCACGGTGCTTTACGACGTGACCACGGTGGCGAACGAACGCCGCGCCTTCGGCAGGCACTTTGCCAAGGGTGAGGTGAGCGAGCATCCGCTTGCTTCCCATCATGAGCTGCCGCGCGGGCTCTGGGGCATGCGCCGCCCGATCCTCTCGGAGCAGCCGCCGCGGCTGATGCTGAAGCTGGAGGATGCGCCCTTCTACACCCGCAACCATGTGGAGCTGACGCTGGGCGGAAAACCTGTCGATGCCGTGCACGAGAGCCTGTCGCTCACCCGCTTCAGCCATCCGGTGGTGCAGTGGATGCTCCCCTTCCGCATGCCGCGGCGCGGCTAGAAGAACTGCAAATACAGAAGGTTAACGGCCCTTCCTGAGGCTGTAGAGTTCCCACAGGCCCCAGCCGACGACCACGATGGTCACCACGGCAATCTCGAGGGTGATGATCGTTCCGCTGCTCACTGCTTCCGTGCCTCCACTGCCATGAGCATGTCGATGACCCAGCCCATCTGACCGCCCAGGCCTTGATACGGAGACGGTGGCAGCGGGGTTTTCACAACATCGTCAATGAGGAACTGGCCCTCGGGCAGGCAGGGGACTTCGCTTGACCGCGGCAGCGCCGGCACTTCCGCAATGGCGCGGAGGACGAGGGCCGCCTTGCGCCGCCCACCCACCACCGCCCGGCCACGGTGACCCTGGCGCGCGGCGAGGCAACCGATCTCTCGGTAGAGCAGACGGGCCGCATTGATCGAGGCGCGGCAGGAGCGCGGCAGCATGGCGATGCCCGCGCGGGCGCGCATGTAAAGCTGCTCGGCTTCCGTGACGAGGCGGCTCGCGGCATCGGCGGCACAGGCGGCATTGCCGAGCACGTCCTTCGGCGTGCAGCCCTTCTCGCGCAGCCAGTCGCCCGGCACATAGACGCGGCCAAGCTTGGCATCCTCCTCGAGGTCGCGGGCGATGTTGCTCAGCTGCATGGCGACACCGAGGTCGATGGCGCGGGCGAGCGCGTTGGGATTGCGCTGCCCCATGATGAGCGACATCATCACGCCCACCGTGCCCGCCACGCGCACGCCATAGGCGACCACGTCCGAGAGCGTGTCATAGCGGCGGCGGTTCGCGTCCCAGGCAAAGCCTTCGATCAGGGCGTCGGGCACGCTGCGGGGAATGCCGAAGCGGCGCGCCACATCGGCGAAGGCACGGTCGGTCGGCGACTCCACGGGCTCGCCCGCGTAGATCAGGTCAAGCCGCCGCGCCAGTGTCGCCACCGCCTCGGCGGCATTGTCCGAGTGGTCCACCAGATCATCCGCCATGCGGCAGAAGCCATAGAGAGCGCGGGCATATTCGCGGACATTGGCGGGAAGCAGCAGCGAGGCGAGATGGAAGCTGCGCGAGCCCTGCCGGATCATCTGTCGGCAGTGGGCGAGGTCGGCAGGTGTCGCGAAATCAAGGCGCAGCACGGGCAAACACTTCTGCTGGCGGCACCGTGAGATCAAGCACGCGGGCCGAAGAAATCACGCCGGGGACACCCGCACCGGGATGGGTGCCTGCCCCAACAAGGAACAGGTTTTCCAGTTCCTCGCTCTTGTTGTGGGGGCGGAACCAGGCGCTTTGCGTGAGCACCGGCTCCAGGCCGAAGGCCGCCCCCTTGTAGGAGAGGAGGCCGTGCTCGAAGTCATCCGGGGTCATCAGGCGCTGCGAGATGATCTCGGATTCGAAGCCCGGCAACACGGTCTCGTGCAGACGCTGGGCGACGCGCTTGCGGTAGATCTCCTTCTGCTGCGACCAGTCGATCCCGGACTCCTGGTTGGGCACGGGCGACAGCACATAGAAGGCATCGCAGCCCGCGGGCGCAACCGAGGGGTCACTCGCAGAGGGCCGGTGCAGGTAGAGGCTCATGTCGTCGGCCAGCACCTTGCGGTCGAAGATGTCCTTGATCAGGCCGTGATAGCGCGGGCCCATCAGGATGATGTGGTGCGGCACGCTCTCGAAGCGGCGCTTCGTGCCGAAGTACCAGACGAAGAGCGACATGGAATGGCTGGCGCGCTTCATCTTCGCAGGCGTCCAGCGCCGCTGCGCGCCGCCCTGGATAAGCGTGCGATAGGTGTGCGCCGCATCGGCGTTGGAGACGACGATGTTGGCCGGAACGGTTTCGCCCGTCTTCAGCCGCACGCCCGTGGCGCGGCCGTTTTCGTGGGTGATTTCAGCGACTTCAATATTCGGAAGAACGGTGCCGCCCTGGCGCTCGATGAGCTTCACCATCGCCTTGACGATGGCGTGGGTGCCGCCCATGGCCCAGTGCACGCCATGCTTGCGTTCGAGATAGGCGATGAGGCTGTAGACGCTGGTGGTGCGGAAGGGATTTCCGCCGACGAAGAGCGGATGGAAGCTCAGCCCCATGCGGAGCTTGGGATGTTTGACGTGGTGGGCGACATGGCCGTGAACCGAGCGCCACGCCTTGAGCCGGGCCAGGCTGGGGACGAGCTTCACCATGTCCATGAAGGAATTGAAGGGCACATGGCCCAGCTGCTCGAAGCCGATGCGGTAGATCTCCTCGCTCTCGGCCATGAAGCGCGTGTAGCCCTCGACGTCCGAGGGTGAGATACGGGCCACTTCCCTCTTCATCGCCTCCGGATCGCTGCGGCAGGTGAAGGTGTCGCCGTCGTCGAAGCGGATCACATAGAAGGGATCCATGGCCTTCAGTGTCACGTCGCGGTTGAAGTCCTGTCCGGCGAAGCGCCACAGCTCTTCCAGCACGAAGGGTGCGGTGATGATGGTGGGCCCGGCATCGAAGGTGAAGCCATCCTGCTTGTGCACGGTGGCGCGGCCGCCCGGCTGCGGCAAGCGGTCAAGAACCGTGACCCGGTATCCGCGCGCGCCCAGACGGATGGCCGCTGCGAGGCCGCCAAGCCCGGCACCGATCACCACCGCATGAGGCATGGCATGTGATGTCAACATTGCTGGACATTAGACGCCGCAATTGAAGTTGACGCAAGACCTCTCAGTCGTGCAGCGACTTCCTGAAGCGGTGCAGGCCGATGCCGACGGCCAGAAGAGCGACCGGGATCGCGAGTGCGGCCACGAACTCGGGCGTCACGCTGCCCCCCTCTTTCGGCAGGATGCCCTTGGCGGCGTAATAGACGAGGCCGACAATGTAGTAGGTGATCGCCGCCACGGAGAGGCCTTCCACAGTCTGCTGCAGGCGAAGCTGCAGGTTGGCGCGGCGGTCCATGGATTGGAGCAGGCTCTGGTTCTGCTTTTCGCGCGAGACGCTGACGCGGGTGGCCAGCAGCAGCGAGGCCCGCGAGATCCGCTCCGACAGGGCCTGGGCCCGGGCGGAGACGGCACGGCAGGTGGCAATCGCCGGCGAGAAGCGGCGGTCGTTGAATTCGCGGAAGGTCTGGAGGCCCTCGATCCGCTCTTCGCGGAGTTCCTCAATGCGCTGCTGCACGATGTCGTAGTAGGCGTTCGCCGCCGTGAAACGGTACTGATTGTCCGTATACTGACGTTCGACGTCGGCCTCGAGCCGGGTGAGACGGTCGAGAAGCCCGGGCTCCTCCGCCTCGCCTGCCGTCTTCATGGCGCTCATCACTGAAATCAGCTCGTTTTCCGCCGTTCCGAGGAAGGGCGTGAGCTTGCGCGCCATCGGCAGGGCCAGCAGCGCCATCATGCGGTAGGTATCGATTTCAAAGAGACGCTGCACCAGACGGCCGGCCTGCCGGGGCGTCATGTGATGGTCCCAGACCAGAAGGCGGCCGAAGCCATCGGCATGGATGCGGAAATCCGTGTAGGCGCGGCCGGCATGACCCGAGATGGTCGAGCCGATGATGGTGTTGCCGTTGAAATAGGACTCCGCAATTTTCGAGGGTTCCGGCGGCTTGGGGCTGCGGATCACCGTGGCATGGATGGCGGCGATGGTGCGGCCATGCAGGCTCTTCAGCCAGTTCTGGGGAACAAGCGAAATCGCGGGTTCCGAGAAGGGCTTCTTCTCGATGCCTTGCGCAAAGAACGTATAGCGGCAGAATTCGGTATGGCGCTCCCACTTGACGCGGTGCGAGCCGAGGTCGGCCACGAAATGGTTCGCATCGGGGGCGGGCTTCGGCGCGCCGGTGCCTTCCAGCAATTGCGACAGGGCATGAAGATCGTCGCTCCGGCTGCCGGTTCCAACCAGCACCAGATAGGACATGCGCATCGGCGCTTCGAGGCTGTCCGGCGGGCGGGCATGCACCTCGTCATTGAGGGCGCGCCGGTCCGGATGATCCTCGGGCAGAAAGAACACCTGGGGGTTCATGTTTCGAGACCCATGATGATGCCGGCGGCGAGGCGCGGATTTTCTTCGTGAAGCAAGTGCCCGTATCCCCTGTAGTGGAGCGTGACGGCATGACGGCAGCGTGACGCCGCCCTGTCTGCAGAGGCCGGCGGCACCGCCTTGTCGTTGTCTCCGGCAACGAAGATACAGGAGGCTTCAATCCGCGCAAGCGCCTGTTCCATGGTGCTTAAATCCCAGGCAGCCATCATGCCCAGTGCTGCGGCCACATGGTCCGGGTCCTTGAAGAGGCGGAAATAGTGCTCGATGTCTTCGGGGTCTGGCTCGGAACCGGTGTCGCGCAGAAGCCGCTCGACCGTCGACTGGCGCGCCACACCGGAGAGGAGCCGCGGCACGAAGGGATTGAAGGCCACGAACTTGGCGATGGGCGAGAACAGGCTTCCCGCCAGCCCGCCGAAGGGAAAGAAGGCGCCGTTGAACGAGACGAGTGTGGTGGGTGCGATGAGCTTGCGCGAGGCGGCCTCGGCAAGAATGGCCGCACCAGCCGAATGTCCCGCCACGATTTTAGGGGAAAGCCCCAGCGCCTTCATCACCGCCGCCACGCCCGATGCCATGCGCGGCAGGGTGAGATCGCTCGATCCGCGCGAAGTCGTTTGGCCGTGGCCCGGCAGGTCGAGCGCGACAACATGAAAGCGGGCGGAGAGATGAGGGATGACCTTGCGCCAGGAATGCACCGAGGCCGCCGTGCCATGCACCAGCAGCACGGTGGGGCCATCGCCCTCTTCCACCACATGCCAGCGCAAGCCGTCCGCCTGCACGAAATGCTCTTTCGGCTCCGGCGTCGCGATGCGCTCCTGCTCCTGCTCTACGGCAACACTCATTGCGTCAGGGCCCGGAGCGCCTGGTTGACCGGCCGTGCGATGTCATGGGCGCCTGCGCGGGGCATCGGCAGATAGCGGGCACGCATGGCATCCGCCAGAGCCCGGGCATGGTGCTTCGGCTCGGGCGAGACATCGATGACCATGGCATCGATCCCCTCCGCCGCAAGGAGACGAGCACTCGCCATCGTTTCCTCGAGCGCCTTCACCTTGTTGCCTTCGCCTTCGCGCGTGACATTGGCGCGGCCATCGGTGAGCATGATGATGGTGGGCGTGCCGCCGCCGCGCTTCACCTGCAGGGCGAGCGCGAAAACCTGATCGAGTGCCGAGGCAAGCGGCGTTCCGCCACCACCCGGCATGCTGGTAAGTGCCCGCTTTGCCCTCTCAAGCGAGCGCGTGGGCGGCAGCAGCACATCGGCGGTCTTGCTGCGGAAGGAGACGAGCGCCACCTTGTCACGCCGGACGTAACATTCGGCGAGGACGGATTCGACCGCCCCCTTGGCTTCGGCAAGACGCTGGAAAGCGGTGGAGCCGGAGGCATCGACCGCGAAGATGGCGGTGGCCTCGTTGCGCTGCTTGATGCGCGCCACCCGGAAATCATCGCGCAATACCGTGACGCGGTCACTGCCATAGAGCTTGCGCCGTACGGGCTGCCACGGGGCCGCAGTGCGGAGGGTCGCCAGCACGTCAAGCCGCTGGCGGGCGAGCGAGGTGGCACGGCGCTGGCCCGTTTTGCGGCCGCGCTGGCCATTGCCCTTGCGCGGCGCGTTGACCTTCATGTTGCGGCCTGCACCCTTTCGCCCCTGCCCCGACACGAGATCGGCGAGAATATGCTCCGGCAGCGACGCCTTCACCGCTTCCACAATGATCTCGGCATTTTCCGGCTGTTCTGGTAGGGATTGGACCGCCTCCGCCTGAGACTGGCGGTCCTGCGGAGGCGGCTGCTCCGTCTCCTGATCTTCATCAGGAGGCGGGGGCAACTGTTGGGCGCGCGGCGCATAAACAAGCCGCGCGGCCTGTGTCACATCATCTTCACCGACGACGGCAGCACCGCGCAGTGCTGCAAGGGCCCGCGCCACTTCCACCGCCTGGATGGCGGCACGCGGGGCGGCAATCGCCAGCATCATCGCAACATTGACCAACTCATCGATCCAAGCGGGCGCGATCGTCACCCCGGCGAGGAGATTGCGGGCAGCGTAGATGGCATCCGGTGTCCAGACGGCCTCGGCCCGTTCGACCACGCAGAAGGGCAGCCGGTCCATCAGGCGCTGCGCCACCGGTTCATCATCCTCGCGGGTGGTCGTGATGGCCAGAAGCAGGATCGAGCGGCGGTCCAGCGCATCGGCGATGGCGGCGGCACAGGACGGATCAAGACGTTCGGCCCGCCGCAACAGAAGCGTGAGTGGCTCTTCACGATTGAGAAGACCTGGCGAGTGAATGGGCCGGCCCATCGCCAGCGTCTCGGCCAGATCAAGTGCGCCGTTCAAGGCCTCGATGGCAACACTCGCCGGAACCGCATGAACGGGTTGGTCGGGCGCGGCTGCTTTATAAGCCGCAACGAAAGACTCTTCCGCCTCCTCCGAGATGAGTGCACCCCCCATCTCTTCGCCACACAGCGCCAGAAGCCCTGCGGCCCATGTGGCGTCGTTGTGGCGGGTGTCGGTCATGGGCCGAGCACCTCGGTGATGGCACGCTCGATGCGGACGGCAGATCCGGTCTCTTCCAGCGGATTGCGGCGGAGGCGATGACGGAGGGCCGGCAGCGCCATGCGCTTCACATGCGAGAGCGTCACCGCCTTGGCTTTTTCGAAGGCGGCAAGCGCCCGGGCGGCGCGGATCAGCGTCAATTGCCCACGCAGACCGTCCGTCTTGAGCGCAAGGCAGAGGGCCGCGACCTTTTCCTGGATGTCATCGGCAACCGTCACATCCGGCAGGCGCTTGCGGGCGGAGAGGATCTTGCCCTGCAAAGCCTTCTCGTCCTTGTCCCAGGTGGCGGCAAAGCCATTGGCATCGCGCTCGTAGGCCTCACGGCGGCGCACGATTTCAACCCAGGTGGGCACATCCTGCGGGGTGCGGACTTCGACGGAAAGGCCGAAACGGTCCAGCAGCTGCGGGCGAAGCTCGCCCTCTTCCGGGTTGCCGCTGCCGATCAGCACGAAGCGGGCGGGATGGCGGACGCTGAGGCCTTCACGTTCGAACAGGTTCTCGCCCGAGGCCGCCACGTCGAGCAGCAGATCGACAAGATGATCCTCGAGGAGGTTGACCTCATCGATATAGAGATAGCCACGGTTCGCCTTGGCGAGGAGGCCGGGTTCGAAGACCTTTTCACCCCGTGCCAAAGCCCTCTCGAGATCAAGCGCGCCGGCGACACGGTCTTCGGTGGCGCCGAGCGGCAGATCAACGACCGGCACGGGAATGGTCTCGGTCTTGAGCTTGGCACCGGCGGCAAAGGCGGCGCGGCAGGATTCGCACGCCGACTGCGGTGCAGCAGGATCGCAATGATAAGGACAATCCTTGACCGCCTTGATGGCAGGAAGGAGCGCTGCAAATGCACGGACCGTGGTGGACTTGCCGGTGCCGCGGTCACCCATGGCAAGAAGGCCGCCGATCAGCGGATCAACAGCGGTCAGCACAAGGCTCAGCTTCAGATCGGCCTGTCCGGCAATGGCCGAAAACGGAAACACCGCTCGCCGTCCTTGCAGGCTTGCCCTGCTCTCTCGTGTGGCGGTTTCCCGTAGCATGGGGACGTCCTTCCCGAATTTCGCGTCACAGGCTAGGCCCTTCGGCCTCCAAGATCAATCGCTGTCTAGCGGGATTGACACTTGGTCAAAACACCGCAGGAAAGCGAAGACACGGTTTTGCAGGGATAAACTGGCGACCTCCCGCAGAAAAGAATGCCTGTCCTTCAAACTTGACAGTCTTTGACATGGGTCAATGACCCTCTACCGGGAACACCGCAACCTCGCCCGAACAGCTACGGGGAGGGAAACCCATGCATGTCGTACTCGTTCACCCGAACTATCACTCCGGTGGTGCGGAAATTGCCGGCAACTGGCCACCCGCCTGGGCGGCCTATCTCGCAGGCGGGCTGAAGTCGGCCGGCTTCGATAAGGTCACCTTCATCGATGCGATGACCGATGACCTGAGCGACGAGGTTCTGGAACAGAAACTCCGCGATGCAAACCCCGATGTGATCGGCGTCACCTCGATCACGCCTTCCATCTACAAGGCGGAGAATGTTCTCAAGATTGCCGAGCGTGCCATTCCGAAGGCCGTGCGCGTGCTGGGTGGCGTCCATGCCACCTTCATGTTCAAGCAGGTGCTGAGCGAAGCGCCATGGATTGACGTGATCGTGCGCGGCGAGGGCGAGGAGATCTTCGTCAACCTCGTGCGCGCCGTGGATGAAGGCCGCTGGCCCGCCGACCGCGCGGGGATCAAGGGCCTCGCCTACCGTGAGGGTACCGAGATCGTCGCCACCCAGGCCGCACCCACCATCAAGGACTTGGACGGCATCATGCCGGACTGGGACATCCTCACCTGGAGCAAATACATCTACGTGCCGCTCGGCGTGCGCGTCGCCATTCCCAACATGGCCCGCGGTTGCCCCTTCACCTGCTCCTTCTGTTCGCAGTGGAAGTTCTGGCGCGACTATCGCGTGCGCGATCCCAAGAAGGTGGTCGATGAAATCGAGAAGCTCGTCAACGACCACAATGTCGGCTTCTTCATCCTCGCCGACGAGGAACCCACCATCAACAAGAAGAAGTTCACCGAGTTCTGCGAAGAGCTCATTGCCCGCGGCCTGCCCGACAAGGTGAAGTGGGGCATCAACACCCGCGTCACCGACATCTACCGCGACCGTGATGATCTCAAGATGTGGCGCAAGGCGGGTCTCGTGCATGTGAGCCTCGGCACGGAAGCGGCCGCCCAGTTGAAGCTCGACCGCTTCAACAAGGAAACCAAGGTGGCGCAGAACAAGGAAGCGATCCGCCTGCTGCGCGAAGCTGACATCTTCACCGAAGCGCAGTTCATCGTCGGCCTCGACAATGAGACGCCGGAAACGCTGGAAGAAACCTACCGCATGGCCTGGGATTGGCAGCCCGATCTTGCCAACTGGTCCATGTACACGCCGTGGCCCTTCACGCCGCTCTTCCAGGAACTGGGCGACAAGGTGGAGGTCTTCGACTTCTCCAAATACAACTTCGTCACCCCCATCATGAAACCTGACGCCATGGACCGCGCCGAACTGCTCGACCGGGTGATGAACAACTACCGCCGCTTCTACATGAAGAAGGCGCTGTTCCATTACCCGTGGCGCGGCACCGGTTTCCGCCGGCGCTACCTCCTCGGCTGCCTCAAGGCCTTCCTGCGCGCCGGCGTGCAGCGCACCTTCTATGATCTCGGCAAGGTGGGCTATTGGGGCCCGCAATCGAAGAAGAACGTGGACTTCCACTTCGACGGTTCACGCGAAATCGCGCCCGCCCAGATGGAAGACTGGGTGGCGATCAGCGAGCGCAAGATGAAGGCCCGCGAACGCAAGGAAGCGGTGAAGGCGCAACTCGCCAAGGACAAGGCCGGCGAGACCGAAACGGTTCTCGCCTGCGGTGGTGGCGGGCAGATGGATGACGGGGCGTCCCTCCACTGAGGCCGGAATGACCGCCACCATCACGGCCCGCATCGGTCCCAACGCCATCATCCAGATGGGTGAGGCGTTGAGCGCAAGGAAGGAACAGGCCCGCGCCGCACGGATTTACGGGCGTGCCGGGCTTCTCCCCTATCTCGCCCACCCGCCGGAGGCCATGGTGGATGAAGGCGAGGTGGCGCGGCTGTTCAAGGCAGTGAGCGATGAGGCCGACCCGCAGGCGGCCCGGGCCCTCTTTGCCGATGCCGGACGCCGCACCGGACGCTATATCCTTGCCAACCGCATTCCCGCCTTTGCCCGCGCCCTGCTGCCCCGCCTGCCGCGCGCACTCGCCATGCGGATCCTGCTCAAGGCGATCAGCAAGCATGCCTGGACCTTTGCCGGCACGGGCCACGTCACCTATCGGGCGGGATCACCCGCCAGCATCACCATTTCGGAAAATCCGATTGCCACATCCCTTGGCTGCATCTGGCACACCGCCGTGTTCGAGACGATCTTCAGCGCGCTGATCCGTGGCCCGGTGACGGTGCGCGAAACCGGATGCCGCTGTGGCGCCGATCATCACTGCACATTCGAGATTTCGTAAACCCAACAGGATCAGGTCGGGTCGCTTTGCGGGCCGGCGCCAAAGATGCGGAAGCGGTTCTTGCCGCGCCGCTTGCTTTCATAGAGGGCGAGATCGGCGAACTTCACCATCTGGTCGCTTTCGAGGACGGAATGCATCGACATGGAAATGCCGATGCTGGCGCCGACCATCAGATTATGCCCGCCATAAACGATCGGTTGCTGCGTGGCCTGCAGCAGACGCACGGCCAGCTTTTCCGCCGCCTCAACACTGCTCGCCTTGGTCTGGATGACGACGAACTCATCACCGCCGAGCCTCGCCACCATGTCGGTCTCGCGGGCAACGCGCTTGAAGCGCCTGGAAATCTCGCGCAACACCTCGTCGCCCGCATCATGGCCATGCTGGTCATTGATCGGCTTGAAGTTGTCGAGATCGATGTAGTGGAGCGCGAAATGATCGCCGCGGCGGGCGAGCGCAATCGCCTGCTTGAGGCGGTCGAGAAAGAGCGGCCGATTGGCAAGGCCGGTAAGGGAATCCTTGAGGGCAAGTTCGGCCACGCCCTTCTGCATGGCGCGGTTTTCGGTGACATCGATATAGCTGGTGACGAAGCCGCCACCCGGCAGCGGCGTGCCGCGGATTTCAACGACCTGGCCATTGGGCCTGGTGCGCTCGAAGGCGTGGGCCTCGGCCTTCGCCGCAAGGGCCATCTTGCCCGCCACGATCTCTTCCACCTCGCCCGGGCCATATTCGCCGCGCTTTGCGTTGAAGCGGAACAGGTCCTCAAGCGTGAGATTGCTGGCGAAGAGATGCTCGGGATATTGCAGCAGCGAGCGCTGTTGCCGGTTGCAGATGAGGATGTTGAGATCCTTGTCGGTCAGCACGATGCCGCCGGGGAAATTGTCGATCACCGCCTCGAGAAGCCTGATCTTGTCCTTCAAGGCAGCATTCTCGCGCAGCAGAACCTGCTGGCGCGACAGCTTCCTCTTTGGCTTCAACGCAACGTCCATTGCGAATCCTTGGGTGAACAACACTCTCTGCGAGTGTTCGCAAAGCCTTCTTGCGTCAAACTGGTGGTCCGGACATGGTTACCTCTCTGCAAACGCCGGATCGACAACCTTGAAGATCGGTTTGAGGATGTAGCGCAGGAAAGACTTGGCGCCGGTGATGATCTCGGCCGACACGATCATGCCGGGCGTGATATGGGCATTCCCCAGCAGTTTCGAATTCTCGATGGTGACCGTAGCCCTATAGAAGTAATCGCCATTTTCACGCTGGAAAGAGGATGGCGAAACGCTTTCGATGCGCCCCGTCAGCTTCCCGTAGATGGCAGCATCGAAGGCCGTGACCTTCAGCTCGGCCGTATCGCCGACCTTCACGTTGCCGATGTCGTCGGGCCTCACCTGCAATTCCGCAACAAGCGGCACATTGCCGGGAACGATCTTCATGAAGGTGTCGCCGGGCTTGACCACCTCGCCCACCGACTTGAGGCTGACCACCTGGACCGTGCCGTCGACGGGGGCGCGAACCACCAGACGCTCGTAGCGGTCCTTCTGCTTGGCAATCGATTCTTCCGTCTCGTTGATCTCTGCCGAGACCTTGGCCAATTCTTCCGACCAGGTGCGGAGTGCGGTGGCATCGGACGCAGCGAGCATGCTCTGGGCTTCGATCACCGCTTCTCCCGCCGCCTTCTGCTGCGCCTTGGCATTCATCAGCTGGATGCGGGTCTGCTCGAGGGCGGCATTGTCATCAAGGAAAGCGCGGCGTGTCGCAAGGCCCTGCTGCAACAGGGATTCGCGGTCATTGAGCGCGTCGGTCCGGAGCTTCACCATCTTCTCGAGGATGGCAATCTGCTGGGTGGACGTCTCGATCTCGATCTTCTTCTGCTCCATGCGCGAGCGGAGCGTATTGCGTTCGTCATTCCGCTCGTTGGCGCGGGCCACGAGAACAGCCTGCTGCACCGGGTCGAGGCCCGCCAACTCGGCCGGGCCAATCGGGAGATGCTGCTTTTCCCGCTCCAGAAGTTTCCGCAGCTGGGCCTCGGTCTGCTGCAGGTCCTGCAGGCGGACCGTCATCTGACCGAGATCTGCCCCCACCTGCCCGGCGGCAAGACGGATCAGCGGATCGCCGGCGCGCACGGTATCGCCCGCCTTGCGATAGATTTCGGCGACAATGCCGCCTTCATAATGCTGAACGGCGCGCACCTCTCCCTGCGGAATGATCACGCCGGGCGCGATGGCCATTTCGCGGATCGGCGTCACGGCGGCCCAGATCGTCACCGCCACGAGAAGGAGGCTTCCGAAACGGAGGATGAGCCGCTGCACCTCAACGGGACGCGTATCCTCCAGTTCGATCGGCAGGATGTAGGCGGACTTGCCCTGGCTCCTGTCGCTTCTGTTGATCCATGTCGCGAGCATCACGTGTGTATCTCCGCTGCCGGACGGGGGGTTGCGAGCATCATTGCGCTACCCCGCCATCCGTGATTGTTGAGCCAGAAGAACAGGCAGAATTTCTTCAGGACGCCCCTTCGCCACCATCGCGCCGTCGTTCAGGACGACGATCTTGTCCGCCATCTTCATGTGGCTGGGCCGCGCCGTCGTCATGATGACGGTGGATTTGCCGCGCAGGCCGGCAATGATGTTCATCAAGGCCTGATCGCCATCACGGTCGAGATGGTTGGCGGGCTCATCAAGGAACAGCACGGGCGACTTGCGCAGGAACACCTGGGCCAGTGCCAACCGCTGGATGAAGGGCATGGTCATGCTGCGGCGGGCTGAGGAGTTGAGCCTTGTTTCAAGGCCTTCCGGTAGGGCGGGGTCGTCGACGCTGATCCCCACCGCGCCCAGCGCGTAGACCAGCTCATCGTCGGAGGCATCGGGGGCAACCAGCCGCAGATTCTGCGCCACGGTGCCATAGAACATGCTGGGGTCCTGCCCGAGATAGCCCAGCGATTGCCGGACCTCGGTGGTGTCGATCTGCCGAAGGTCGAAATCGTCCAGCCGCACGCTGCCGCTCTGGGGCTGGTAGATGCCGAGCATCAGCTTGAGCAGCGTCGACTTGCCCGCCCCGCTCGGGCCAACCAGTGCGATGATCTCGCCGGGTGCGATATCGAGGGAAACGTTCTTGATCGAAAGCTCGGTGCGGTTCTGGTAGCGGAAGCAGACGCCCGTGAGGCTGAGGCGGCCGACGAAGCCGGAACCCGCCCCTCTCATCCGCCCGGCTTCACGCTCACGCTTCATCTGGATCAGCTTGTCGATCTGGCGAACGGTGGACACCGTCTGCTTGAGGCGGTGGGCCGAGAGGAACACGATCTGGATGGGGCTCAGCACGCGCCACAGCACGGCCATCAGCGCCACGAGGGCACCAAGCGACAGTTGCCCGCTCATCACCTCGACCGCACCCAGTCCGAGGACAAGGGAGCCGGAGATCGACACGCCCGCCTGGGCGATCACCTGCAGCGTGTTGGAAAACTGCTGGCTGGCGAACTTGCTGGTGAGGTACTTCCGGTAGGAATCGATGGCGCGGGTGAGCCAGACGTCTTCGGCATTGTCGGCGCGCACCAGATGGAGACGGGAGCAGATTTCGAGCAGGATGGAATCCGACTTGCTCTTCCAGTCGCCCATGTCGCGCATCTGCTTCGTCAGGATCGAGCTTGTGCCGATGCCGATCAAGGCAAGAATGACGGCGAAGCCCACGGGGATGAAGCCGAGATAGCCGCCGAAGATGAACATCATGGCGAAGAAGATGAAGGTGAAGGGCAGATCGATGAGCGAGGTGGCGAGGCTGCCGCCGAAGATCTCGCGGCCCACCTGGAACTGCTTGAAGCGCGTGAGCTGGGCATTGAGCGGCGCGCCCTCGCTCATGAAAAGCGGCAGTTCCAGCACGGCCTGATAAGCGCCGGTGACGGCGAGCGCATCGAACCTCGCACCCAGCCGCGCGATGTTGGCGCCGCGCCTGCCCCTGAGGCGCATCTCGAGAAAGACGGCGGCGAGACCACCCATGAACAGCATCGCCAGCGTATCGACCGACTTGGTGCCGATCGCCTTGTCATAGACGTACATGACATAGAGTGATGAGGCGAGGCCGAGCACGTTGATGACGAAGCTCTGCCAGAAGACCAGCTTGAGCTGGGTGTAGGACTTGCGCAGGAAGGGCCAGACAAAGCCATCGCGCAGCAGTTCTTCCTGCTGGGCGAAGAGATCGAGCAGGCGCACCGTATAGATGTCGCCCGACAGCTGGCTGCGCTTGACCAGACGCCAATCGCCCACCTTGGGATCGAAGATCTGGGCCGTGTTGGTCTGGATGGCGTTGACCAGCACGAGGTCGCGGTCGGAGGTGATGGCAAGGCACGGACAATACTCGTTCCGCATGCGCTTGGCAGGAATCGGGGTCTTTTCCGTCTCGATGCCGATCCGCTGCAGCACCATGCGCAGCGATTCCACGTCGTTGACCGGCGTATCGTGGGGCATGGCCTCGGCGATCTGGCGGGCCGTGCCCTGCCAGCCGATCGATTCGGCGATGGGAAGAAGACAGGTGAGCAGCCCCGTATCCTTGCGGCCACCCGCCGGCGGCACGACACGGGCAAAGGCGTCGGCGATCCGGCGATGCGCCGCCCGGATCGGATGCTCTTCCTCTCTGTCAAACATCACGCTCAATTGGCCACCTGAATGGGGGAGGGTTGGACGGAAGCGGGAGGTTCGGCAGCTCCTTGCAGCGCGCCGTTCTCCAGCCAGAGTTTCTGGTCGGCAATCGCCGCAAGCGACGGGCGATTGGTGATGACGATGATGGTGGTATAGCCCTTGATGCGCATCAGGCCCTCGATGAGGGCGCGATCACTCTTCATGTCGAGGGCGCCGTTCGCTTCGTCGAGGATGAGCAATCCCGGACGCCGGGCGATGGCGCGGGCAATGGCAATGCGTTGCACGAGGCCTGCAGGGAGTTCTGCCGAGAGCCCTTCCGACATCATGGTCTGGTAGCCCCGGGGCAGGCGGTAGATATCGGCGTCAAGCCCGATCAGGCGGGCCGCCTTCATGGCGAGTTCGACCTCCTCGCCCTTCCGGAACATGGTGATGTTGTCGATGATGGAACCGCGCATGGCGGAGGCGCCCGGCCGCACGATCGAGATGCAGCGCTTCAGGCGGCGGGCCTCGGCACGGGGATCGATGTTGCCGATGCGGATGTCGCCCTCATAGTGGGTGAGATAGCCGCACAGAAGATCCGCCACGGTGGATTTGCCGGAGCCATCGCGCCCCGAGATGGCGACAATGCTTCCGGCAGGGGCAAAGAACGAGGCATCCCGCATGAGGAGCGGGGACGTTTCGGTGTGGCGGAAGGAGACGGCGTTGAAGCGGACCTCAAGTGGCCCGCGCGGCGGATCGAGGCGTTCGTAGTTGGGTGCCGGCGGAAGCTTGAGGAGCGGCTCGGCCTTTTCCACGCCGACCACCACGGACTGCAATTCATTCCACACCGCGATGAGACGGAGCAAGGGCTGGATGGCGCGGCCTGCAAGCATGACACAGCAGGCCAGCGCACCCACCGAAGTGGAGCCATTGATGACGAAAACGGCACCCACCGTGACCGTGACCATCTGCGTCAGGTTCGACAGCAGGCCGGAGAGCGACTGGGTTTCTTCCGAAATCTTGATGGTATCGAAGGACTGTTCCGCCGCGGTCTGCTGCAGGCGCTCGAAGCGGCGCTGCATCTGGCTCTCCATGGCGCTGGCCTTGATGGTGGAGAGGCCGGTCAGGGTTTCAACCAGGAAGTCCTTCACCTTCATGTCTTCAGAGGCGCGTTCGCGGTTGATGTCGCGCATCATCTTGCTGCGCCGATGCACGGTGATGCCGAGCGTGCAGAAAAGAAGAAGGGGAATGGCGGCGAGCCAGCCGCCCACCACCACCATGAGGCTGATGTAGAGGGCGATGAAGGGCAGATCGATGAGCACGAGGCGCGACGGGCTGCCGTGCCACTCCGCGAAATTCATCAGGGCCTGGATACGGTCGAAGTTGCGGCTGGTGGATTCCGATTCCGTGATCCCCGCCGGTGCCGACATGAAACGGCGCAGCACCTCGCGCTGCGTGCGCCAGGCCAGCTTGGTCGAGACCCAGCTCACGATGTGATTGCGGGAAATGCGGAAGACCGCCTCGATGGCGACCGAGAGGATGATCAGGCACACCAAGAGGGTGAGGGACTCGACCGACCTGTGGGGAATGAGCCGGTCATAGACCACCATGATGGCAAGCGGCATGAACAGCGAGAGCGCGCTGATCAGCACCGAGGAGACCGCCACGAAGGGTGAGAGATCGAGACATGCCGAGAGAATGATGGACGACAGCTTTGCGCTGGTGCCCGCCGTCTCGTCCCGCTTTGGCTTGACGCGCCTAGCCATGATCGAGATCCGGACATTCGAGGAATGCGCTGAACGTGACGGCGCAAGCAGCCTCAACCGCCCGGTGCGGAATCGCTTCCGGGTTCAGCTCTGCTGCCAAGTGTTCCAACGCTGCCTGCCGCACACGTCCCCTCGTTCAACCCCAGCACCCACTGCGCGCCGAAGTCGAATGACTTAAGCTATGGGTAACCATGTTTATTGAATATGAGGCCGGAGCCTTACCTGTGCCTTGCGCGGCTAAACCTCTGGCAGGTCTGACAAAAATCAGAAATCTTTAGACAACTTCGTGGTTATCGGGCGAAATCGATAAAAACCTTCGCGTGAAATAACAGAATCTTTTCAATCTCTTTCTAGCCTGAGCGGTGATGGCCTCGGCCCATAGTGAAATGGGGCTTGGCGACATGATGTCATCCATCAGACCGACAGCGCTCGGCGTGTCCGAATTTCCTCAATAAATCCAGTGATCTGATGCATCTCACGGTGGAGATGCCCGGCGGATGGCGCAACGGAAGAGTGTTCTCATGTGGGAGGGAACGCAGCCGTAAAGCGAATCGTACGGGTGATGAAACCAGAAGATGTGGCCAGATTGCGCTAGCGGGCTTCATTATTCATGTCACCCAGTGCAGACGGCGTCACCCCAACACCCGATCTGGAAACCGAGATCGCCGAAGAACTCCGGCGACAGTTGGCGGCTGCACGGACGCAGCAGACCTCTGGTGAAGTGGCGCAGCGGCATGAGACGGTGTTGTCCAACATCATGCTGCCGGGACAAGCGGCGATTGAACCGGGCGAAGCAGTCGAAGCTCACACGGCCTTCACATCAGATGTTCCGGCGGCTGGAAACGAAGCCCCGCCCGCCGCATCTGAGGACGCGACCACCGCAGCCGCTCCGGTCGACGTGCCGAAGGGCACCGAGGCCGACATTGCAACCGCCGGGGATGCGCCGCTGCAGGGGGATTCTTCGGCCGCCACAGCCGGATCGTCATACCTGCCCGCGATGGACGAGGTGGTGTTCAACAAGATGCCGGCCGCTGCCACGCAGTCTAGCGCCAGCGAACCTCAGGCAAATGTCCGTCCGGATGTCACCACGACGGCCGTAAACCCGCCACCGCCGGATGGTCCGGCGGTCAATCATGACCCGACGGCCGGTGACCCGATCGCCAACCAGACAACTGACGAGGACGCAGGGTTCACGTTCCAGATCCCGGCGAGCAGCTTCAGCGATGTCGATGCGGGGGACCACCTCACATACACAGCCACGCTGGCTGATGGTTCGGCCCTGCCCGCCTGGCTGACCTTTGATCCTGCCACACGCACCTTCTCCGGTACGCCGGGGAATGATGATGTCGGCAATATCTCGGTCAAGATCACCGCGACGGATGATGCCGGTGCGTCCGCCACCCAGACCTTCAATGTGACTGTGGCCAACACCAATGACGGCCCCGTCGCCTCCGCCCAGATTGCCGATCAGGCTGCAACTGAGGACTCGGGCTTTGCCTTTACGGTCCCTGCCAACAGCTTCACTGACGTCGATGTCGGTGATCATCTCGCCTATACGGCGACCCTGGCCGATGGTTCCGCGCTTCCGGCATGGCTGACCTTTGACCCGGTCACCCGCACCTTCTCCGGTACGCCGGGGAATGACGATGTCGGCAATATCGCGGTCAAAGTGGTCGCGACTGACGATGCAGGTGCCTCTGCCACGCAGACCTTCACGGTCTCCGTTGCCAATACGAACGACGGCCCCGTCGCTTCGGCCCAGATTGCTGATCAGGCTGCAACCGAGGACTCGGGCTTCAGCTTCCAGGTTCCAGCTGCCTCGTTCAGTGATGTCGATGTCGGCGACCATCTCGCCTACACCGCCACCCTCGCCGATGGCTCGGCACTTCCGGCCTGGCTCACCTTCGATCCGACCACGCGCACCTTCTCCGGTACGCCGGGGAATGATGACGTGGGTCAGGTGTCCGTGAAGGTCTCAGCCACCGATGATGCGGGCGCCTCCGCCACCCAGACCTTCACAGTCTCCGTTGCCAACACCAATGACGGCCCAGTTGCCTCTGCCCAGATTGCTGATCAGGCTGCGACGGAAGATTCCGGCTTTGCCTTTACGGTCCCCGCCAACAGCTTCACCGACGTCGATGTCGGCGATCACCTCGCCTACACCGCGACCCTTTCTGACGGCTCGGCGCTGCCTGCCTGGCTGACCTTTGACCCTGCCACGCGCACATTCTCCGGCACACCGGGGAATGATGACGTCGGCAACATCTCGGTCAAAGTTGTCGCCACCGATGACGCGGGTGCCTCCGCCACCCAGACCTTCACGGTCTCCGTTGCCAACACGAACGACGGTCCTGTGGCCTCGGCCCAGATTGCCGATCAGGCCGCGACGGAAGATGCTGGCTTTGCCTTTACGGTCCCGGCCAACAGCTTCACCGACGTCGATGTCGGTGATCATCTCGCTTACACAGCAACATTGGCCGATGGCTCTGCGCTTCCAGCCTGGCTGACCTTTGATCCGGCCACGCGCACTTTCTCCGGCACGCCGGGGAACGACGATGTGGGCAACATCTCGGTCAAAGTCGTCGCGACTGACGATGCCGGTTCCTCTGCGACCCAGACCTTCACGGTCAATGTTGCGAACACCAACGACGGTCCTGTGGCCTCGGCCCAGATTGCCGATCAGGCCGCGACGGAAGATTCTGGCTTTGCCTTTACGGTGCCTGCCAGCAGCTTTACCGATGTCGATGTCGGCGATCATCTCGCCTACACGGCAACCCTGTCCGATGGCTCGGCCCTGCCCGCCTGGCTGACCTTCGACCCTGCCACCCGCACGTTCTCGGGTACGCCCGGCAATGATGACGTGGGTCAGGTCTCCGTAAAAGTCGTGGCGACCGATGACGCCGGTGCCTCCGCCACCCAGACCTTCACGGTCTCCGTTGCCAACACGAACGACGGTCCTGTGGCCTCGGCCCAGATTGCCGATCAGGCCGCGACGGAAGATTCTGGCTTTGCCTTTACGGTGCCTGCCAGCAGCTTTACCGATGTCGATGTCGGCGATCATCTCGCCTACACGGCAACCCTGTCCGATGGCTCGGCCCTGCCCGACTGGCTGACCTTCGACCCCGCAACCCGCACGTTCACGGGTACACCGGGCAATGACGATGTGGGCAACATCTCGGTCAAGATCACAGCAACCGACGATGCCGGTGCCTCCGCCACCCAGACCTTCACCGTCTCGGTCGCCAATACCAATGATGGCCCCGTTGCCTCCGCCCAGATTGCTGATCAGGCGGCAACTGAGGACTCGGGCTTTAGCTTCCAGGTCCCGTCCAACAGCTTCACCGACGTCGATGTCGGCGACCACCTTGCCTATACCGCCACGCTGGCTGATGGCTCGGCACTGCCCGCCTGGCTGACCTTCGACCCGGCCACGCGCACATTCTCCGGTACGCCGGGGAACGACGATGTCGGCAACATCTCGGTCAAAGTTGTCGCCACCGATGACGCTGGCGCTTCCGCCACGCAGACCTTCACCGTCTCCGTTGCCAACACCAATGATGGCCCTGTCGCCTCGGCCCAGATCGCTGATCAGGCGGCGACGGAAGATTCCGGCTTTGCCTTTACGGTCCCTGCCAACAGCTTCACGGATGTCGATATCGGCGATCACCTCGCATACACGGCAACACTGGCCGATGGTTCGGCACTGCCTGCCTGGCTGACCTTCGATCCCGCCACCCGCACCTTCTCCGGCACGCCGGGGAACGATGACGTCGGTCAGGTGTCCGTGAAGATCACCGCGAGGGATGATGCCGGTGCATCCGCAACGCAGACCTTCACCGTTTCGGTTGCAAACACCAATGACGGCCCTATCGCCTCGGCCCAGATTGCCGATCAGGCCGCGACGGAAGATGCTGGCTTCAACTTCCAGGTGCCTGCCAACAGCTTCACCGACGTCGACGTCGGCGATCATCTTGCCTACACCGCAACCCTTTCCGACGGCTCAGCCCTGCCCGCCTGGCTGACCTTTGATCCCTCTACCCGCACCTTCTCCGGCACGCCGGGGAATGACGATGTGGGTCAGGTGTCCGTGAAGATCACCGCAACGGATGATGCCGGCGCCTCCGCAACCCAGACCTTTACCGTCTCTGTTGCCAACACCAATGACGGCCCTGTGGCCTCGGCCCAGATTGCCGATCAGGCCGCGACGGAAGATTCCGGCTTTGCCTTTACGGTCCCTGCCAACAGCTTCACCGATGTCGATGTTGGTGACCACCTTGCCTACACCGCCACACTGGCTGATGGCTCCGCGCTTCCCGCGTGGCTGACCTTCGACCCCACCACGCGCACTTTCTCCGGCACGCCGGGGAATGATGATGTGGGTCAGGTGTCCGTCAAGATCACCGCGACGGATGACGCCGGTGCCTCCGCCACGCAGACCTTCACGGTCTCGGTTGCGAACACCAATGACGGCCCGGTGGCCTCCGCCCAGATTGCTGACCAGGCTGCAACCGAGGACTCTGGCTTCAGCTTCCAGGTTCCGTCCAACAGCTTCACCGACGTCGATGTCGGCGACCACCTTGCCTATACCGCCACCTTGGCTGATGGCTCTGCCCTCCCGGGCTGGCTGACCTTCGATCCCGCCACGCGCACCTTCTCCGGCACGCCAGGGAATGATGATGTGGGTCAGGTGTCCGTCAAGGTCACCGCAACGGATGATGCTGGCGCCTCAGCCACCCAGACCTTCAATGTGACTGTGGCCAATACCAATGACGGCCCCGTCGCCTCGGCCAAGATCGCTGATCAGGCCGCGACGGAAGATGCTGGCTTCAACTTCCAGGTTCCGGCGAACAGCTTCACCGACGTCGATGTCAGCGATCATCTTGCCTACACCGCGACGCTAGCTGATGGTTCGGCCCTGCCCGCCTGGCTGACCTTCGATCCCGCCACCCGCACCTTCTCCGGCACGCCGGGGAATGACGATGTGGGTCAGGTCTCCGTCAAGGTCACCGCCACCGATGACGCCGGTTCCTCTGCGACCCAGACCTTCACGGTCTCGGTTGCCAACACCAATGACGGTCCTGTCGCCTCGGCCCAGATTGCCGATCAGGTTGCGACGGAAGATTCCGGCTTTGCCTTTACGGTCCCGGCCAACAGCTTCACCGACGTCGATGTCGGCGATCACCTTGCCTACACCGCAACATTGGCCGATGGTTCGGCACTTCCCGCCTGGCTGACCTTTGATCCTGCCACACGCACATTCTCCGGCACCCCGGGGAACGACGATGTGGGTCAGGTCTCCGTAAAAGTCGTGGCGACCGATGACGCCGGTGCCTCGGCCACCCAGACATTCACGGTCTCTGTCGCAAACACAAATGACGGCCCCGCCGCCTCTGCTCAGATCAGTGATCAGGCCGCGACGGAAGATGCCGGCTTCAGCTTCCAGGTCCCTGCCAACAGCTTCACCGACGTCGATGTCGGCGATCACCTTGCCTATACCGCCACTCTCTCAGATGGCTCCGCCCTGCCCGCCTGGCTGACCTTTGACCCCGCCACCCGCACTTTCTCCGGCACGCCGGGGAATGATGATGTGGGCCAGGTCTCCGTGAAGGTGACTGCGACCGATGACGCCGGTGCCTCCGCCACCCAGACCTTCACGGTCTCGGTTGCCAACACCAACGACGCACCGGTCATCACATCCGCGAGCAGCACAAGCGTTCCGGAGAACATCACGGGCGCCGTATACCAGGCAACCGCAACCGACGTAGACGCCGGCGACACCATCACCTACAGCCTGTCGGGCGCAGATGCGGCGCTGTTCAACATCGACGCCGCAACCGGCGCCGTGACGTTCAAATCCTCACCGGACTACGACAACCCTGCGGATGCCGGACAGGACAACATCTACAACGTCACCGTCAACGCGTTCGATGGCAAGGCCACGACAAGCCAGGACGTGGCGATCACCGTCACCAACGTGAACGAGGGCCCGACAGTCACCTCCGCTGCCACAGCAGCATTCGCCGAGAACGGCGCGGGTACCGTATACCAGGCGACTGCCACAGATCCGGATGCCGGTACGACTCTCACCTACTCGATCTCGGGCACCGACGCCGCTCTGTTCAACATCGACGCCGCGACAGGTGCCGTCACTTTCAAGTCGTCTCCGGACTACGAGGCTCCGGCCGACGCAGGGGGCGACAACGTCTATGACATCAAGGTCACGGCCTCTGATGGTTCGCTCACCTCGACCAAGGATGTGGCGATCACCGTCACCAATGTGAACGAAGGCCCGACCGTCACCTCGGGTGCAACGGCGTCCTTCGCCGAGAACGGCACCGGCACCGTTTACCAGGCGACCGCGACCGATCCGGATGCGGGCACAACCTTCACATACTCGATCTCCGGCGCGGACGCTTCGCTGTTCAACATCGATGCCTCCACCGGCGCTGTGACGTTCAAATCTGCTCCGGACTACGAAGCCCCAGCAGATGCCGGCGGCAACAATGTCTATGACATCAAGGTCACGGCTTCGGACGGCACGAACAGCACGACCCAGAATGTCGCCATCACTGTCACCAACGTGAACGAGGGGCCCACGGTCACGTCGGGTTCGGCTGCGACATTCGCAGAGAACGGCGCCGGCACGGTCTATACCGCAACGGCAACCGATCCGGATGCCGGCACGACACTCACCTACTCCATCTCGGGAACGGACGCCGCTCTGTTCAACATCGACTCCGCAACCGGTGCCGTCACCTTCAAGTCAGCCCCGAACTATGAAGCACCCACGGACGCTGGCGCCAACAACGTCTACGACATCAAGGTCACGGCGTCTGACGGCAGCCTGACGTCCACCAAGGACGTGGCCATCAGCGTCACCAACGTGAACGAAGGCCCGTCCATCAGCACCTCCGCGATGTCTCCGGCCCAGTCCGCGGCACCCATGAGCGAAATCACGCTGCGGGTATCAGGTGACATGTACCAGGGCGCGCCACAGATGCGCGTCTCGGTTGATGGCGTCGTCGTCGGCACCTATACGGTCACGGCGGACCATGCCACGGGCACATGGCAAGATGTGAAAATCACCGGTGATTTTGGTACCGCAGGCCCCGGCAACGTGCGGGTGGAATACATCAATGATGCCTGGGGCGGTATCGGCGTTGGCGACCGAAATCTTGTCATCGACAAGATCATTGTCAACGGCACGGCCTTCGAAGCTGAAGCGGCCGACTATCACGTGAACGGCAATGTGCTTCACGGCTCTGAGACCATGGCCTGGCAGGGCTACATGGATTTCCAGACCAGCGGGGCAGCGCCCGGCACCGGCTATACGGTTGCCGAAAACGCCACAGGCCCCGTCGTCTTGGCCCAGGGTACCGATCCCGACGCCGGCACCACGCTCACCTATTCCCTCTCGGGAGAAGATGCTGCCCTCTTCAACATCAACGCGGCAACGGGCGAGATCTCATTCAAGTCCACACCGGACTATGAGGCTGCAGGCGATGCCGGCGCAAACAACGTTTACAATGTTGTTGTGACCACAAGCGATGGCGTGAACTCGGCCTCCGAGAAAGTCGTCATCACGGTCAGCAACGTCAACGAAGGTCCGACTGTCACCTCGGGTGCCACCGCAACCTTCGCCGAGAATGGAACAGGCACCGTCTATACCGCCACGGCGACCGATCCGGATGCCGGCACGACCCTGACCTACTCGATCTCTGGTACCGACGCCGCCCTGTTCAACATCGACGCCACGACGGGCGTAGTGACGTTCAAGTCGGCTCCGAACTACGAAGCTCCGGCGGACGCTGGCGGCAACAATGTCTACGACATCAAGGTCACGGCGTCTGATGGCTCGCTGACCTCGACGAAGGATGTGGCTATCACCGTCACCAACGTGAACGAAGGCCCGACCGTCACTTCGGGTACGACCGCCACGTTTGCCGAAAACGGCACGGGAACGGTTTACACTGCGACCGCCACCGATCCGGATGCAGGCACGAATCTCACCTACTCGATCTCGGGTACGGATGCTGCCCTGTTCAACATCGATTCTTCAACGGGTGTCGTTACCTTCAAGTCGGCTCCGAACTACGAAGCTCCGGCGGACGCTGGCGGCAACAATGTCTACGACATCAAGGTCACGGCGTCTGATGGCTCGCTGACCTCGACGAAGGATGTGGCCATCACCGTCACCAACGTGAACGAAGGCCCGACCGTCACTTCGGGTGCGACGGCGACCTTCGCCGAGAACAGCACTGGGACAGTATACCAGGCGACGGCGACCGATCCGGATGCGGGCACGACCCTGACCTATTCGATCTCCGGCTCCGATGCTGCCCTGTTCAACATCGATTCTTCAACGGGTGTCGTTACCTTCAAGTCCGCCCCGAACTATGAAGCCCCGGCCGATGCAGGTGCCAACAACGTCTACGACATCAAGGTCACGGCTTCGGATGGTTCGCTGACGTCGACGAAGGACGTGGCCATCACCGTCACGAATGTGAACGAAGGCCCGAGCGTCACCTCGGGTGCGACAGCGACGTTTGCCGAGAACGGCACTGGAACCGTCTATCAGGCCACGGCAACCGATCCGGATGCTGGGACAAATCTCACCTATTCAATCTCGGGCACCGATGCTGCGCTCTTCAACATCGATGCCACGACTGGCGTTGTCACCTTCAAGTCAGCTCCCAACTACGAAGCTCCGGCCGATGCCGGCGGCAACAACGTCTATAACATCAAGGTCACGGCCTCGGATGGTTCACTGACGTCCACAAAGGACGTCGCCATCACCGTCACCAACGTCAACGAAGGCCCGACCGTCACCTCCGGTGCGACCGCCTCCTTCGCCGAGAACGGCACCGGGACAGTCTACCAGGCGACGGCGACCGATCCGGATGCAAGCACAACCCTGACCTACTCGATCTCGGGTACCGACGCCGCCCTCTTCAACGTCGACGCGGCAACGGGCGCCGTCACCTTCAAGTCCGCCCCGAACTATGAGGCCCCGGCCGATACCGGCGGCAACAACGTCTATGACATCAAGGTCACGGCCTCCGACGGCAGCCTGACGTCCACAAAGGACGTGGCCATCACTGTCACCAACGTCAATGAAGGCCCGACCGTTACCTCGGGTGCGACGGCGACCTTTGCCGAGAACGGCACCGGGACAGTCTACCAGGCGACGGCGACCGATCCGGATGCGGGCACGACCCTGACCTACTCGATCTCGGGTACCGACGCCGCCCTGTTCAACATCGACTCTGCGACGGGCGTTGTAACATTCAAGTCAGCTCCCAACTATGAAGCCCCGGCCGATGCCGGCGGCAACAACGTCTATGACATCAAGGTCACGGCCTCGGATGGCTCGCTGACCTCGACCAAGGACGTCGCCATCACCGTCACGAATGTGAACGAGGGCCCTACCGTTACCTCCGGTGCGACCGCCTCCTTCGCCGAGAACGGCACTGGAACCGTCTATCAGGCCACGGCGACCGATCCTGACGCCGGGACAAATCTCACCTATTCAATCTCGGGCACCGATGCTGCGCTCTTCAACATCGATGCCACGACTGGCGTTGTAACATTCAAGTCAGCTCCCAACTACGAAGCTCCGACCGACAATGGCGGCAACAACGTCTACGACATCAAGGTCACGGCCTCGGATGGTTCGCTCACCTCGACCAAGGATGTCGCGATCACCGTTACCAACGTCAACGAAGGCCCGACCAGTCTGACTGTGGACGGTCCTCTGTCCGTCGAGGAAACCGTGGCCTCGGGCGGCACCATCGGCACAGCCAATGATCCGGGCAGCACGCAGCCCGTGGTGGCCACACTGTCCAGCACGGACCCGGACTCCGGCGAAACGCTCACCTACTCGCTGGTGGGTGGCGCCACGGATCTCTTCACGGTCCAGGGCAACCAGATCGTCGTCGCCGCCGGGGCAACCCTCGACTACGAAACAGCTCCGACGCACGACGTGACCGTCCGTGTCACCGACTCTGCAGGCAACTTCCTCGACAAGACCGTGACCATTGCGGTCACGAACTATGCGGGCGACTATGCCTCGAAGGATGAGGCCGTCCAGGTCCAGGGCACGTCGGAAGAAGACCGCATTGTCACGGGCGCGGGTAACGACACCATTTTCGGCAGCGCCGGAGCGGATACGATTTCGGCTGGCGCCGGAATGGACACCGTGGACTACTCCAATTCGGAAGGTCCCGTCTCTGTCAACCTCGCCGAAGGCGTGGGCGACGGCGGCGATGCCACGGGCGACCGCTACGAGGGCGTTGAGAACATCGTAGGCACCCGCGGCGACGACAAGCTGGTGGGCGATGACGGCGACAACGTTCTCACCGGCGGGGAGGGTGCAGACTATCTCTCTGGCGGCCGTGGGTTTGACACAGCCGACTACTCCGCCTCCAAGGAAGGCGTGTACGTCAATCTGTCCGAAGGGTTCGGCAAGGGCGGCGACGCCACCGGCGACGTGCTTGAAAGCATCGAGAATGTCATCGGCTCGGCCGGAGACGATACGCTGATCGGCGATGCCGGCGACAACGTTCTCGCAGGCGGACAAGGCGCCGACGTTCTCGTGGGCGGCGAAGGCAATGACACGGCTGATTACTCCACCTCCAAGGAAGGCGTGTATGTCAATCTTGCCGATGGTTATGGCAAGGGCGGCGATGCCAGCGGCGACAAGCTGGAGAGCATCGAGAATGTTCGCGGCTCGGCAAATGACGACATCTTCGTGGGCAGCAGCGCCGACAATGTCATCACCGGCGGCGAGGGCAGCGATACGCTGATCCTGACCGGCAATTATTCCGACTATCTCATCACCTATGATGAAAAGACGCAGGCCTTCACGATCACCGACATGCGCAAGGGCTCGCCCGACGGCACGGATACCGTTAGCCAGGTCGAGAACTTCCAGTTTGCCAATGGCACGATCACGGTGAAGGAACCGGCGGACCTGTTGAACGAAGCACCGACCTTCGTTTCCGGAACGGCCGCAACCGTGGCCGAAAACACGGCCGGCACCGTCTACACGGCCAGCGCCACCGATCCGGACCCGCTCACCACCGTCACCTATTCCCTTTCGGGCAGCGACGCGGCGCTGTTCAACATCGACGCCAACACAGGCGCGGTGACTTTCAAATCCGCGCCCAATTACGAAGCTCCGGCCGATGCGGGCGGCAACAACGTCTACGACATCAATGTGACCGCCTCCGATGGGCGGAACACCACCACCCAGGCTGTGGCAATCACGGTCACCAATGTGAACGAGGGACCGACGGTCACCTCGGGTGCGACCGCGACGTTTGCCGAGAATGGTACAGGCACGGTCTATACCGCAACGGCAACCGATCCGGACGCCGGCACGACCCTGACCTACTCGATCTCGGGTGCCGATGCCGCCCTGTTCACGATCAATGCCAACACGGGTGTTGTCGCCTTCAAGTCTGCGCCGAATTATGAGGCTCCGGCAGATGCCGGCGGCAACAACGTCTATGACATCAAGGTCACGGCTTCTGATGGTTCGCTGACGTCTACGAAGGACGTGGCCATCACCGTCACGAATGTGAACGAAGGCCCGACAGTCACCTCGGGTGCGACAGCCTCCTTCGCGGAGAACGGCACGGGTACGGTCTACACGGTCAAGGGAAGCGATCCGGATGCCGGCACGACCCTGACCTACTCGATCTCCGGCACCGATGCGGGCCTGTTCAACATTGACTCAACGACCGGCGCCATTACCTTCCGCTCTCAACCGGACTACGAGGCCCCCGCGGATGCTGGCGGCAATAACGTCTACGATATCAAGGTCACGGTCTCCGACGGCAGCCTGACATCCACCAAGGACGTGGCGATTACCGTCACGAACGTGAATGAGGCCCCCACGTTGACGTCGGGCACAAAGGTCGGTTTCGCAGAAAACGGCACCGGGACGGCCTACCAGGCAACAGCCACGGATCCTGATGCTGGTACCACGCTGACCTACTCGATCTCGGGTACGGATGCTGCCCTGTTCAACATCGACGCGGCAACGGGCGCCGTCACCTTCAAATCTGCTCCCAACTACGAGGCCCCGGCGGATGCTGGAGCCAACAACGTCTACGACATCAAGGTCACCGCCTCCGACGGCAGCCTGACGTCCACCAAGGATGTCATGATCGTTGTCACCAACGTGAACGAAGGACCAACGGTCACCTCAGGTGCCACCGCAACGTTTGCCGAGAATGGTACAGGCACCGTCTATACCGCAACGGCAACCGATCCGGATGCCGGTACGACCCTGACCTATTCGATCTCGGGCACAGACGCTGCGCTCTTCAACATTGACGCTGCAACGGGCGCCGTCACCTTCAAGTCAGCCCCGAACTATGAAGCTCCGGCCGACGCTGGTGCCAACAACGTCTATGACATCAAGGTCACAGCCTCGGATGGCTCGCTGACGTCCACAAAGGACGTGGCGATTACAGTCACCAACGTCAACGAAGGCCCGACCGTTACCTCGGGTGCGACGGCGACCTTTGCCGAGAACAGCACGGGGACAGTCTACCAGGCGACCGCGACCGATCCGGACGCAGGCACGAATCTCACCTACTCGATCTCGGGTACGGATGCTGCGCTCTTTAACATCGATGCCACGACTGGCGTTGTCACATTCAAGTCAGCTCCCAACTACGAAGCCCCGGCCGATGCCGGTGCAAACAACGTCTATGACATCAAGGTCACGGCCTCGGATGGCAGCCTGACGTCCACAAAGGACGTGGCGATCACCGTCACGAATGTGAACGAAGGCCCGACGGTGACGTCGGGTGCAACGGCCTCCTTCGCCGAGAATGGCACTGGGACCGTGTACCAGGCGACCGCAACCGATCCGGACGCCGGGACCACTCTGACCTACTCGATCTCGGGCACCGACGCCGCGCTATTCAACATCGACGCGACCACGGGTGCAGTGACGTTCAAGTCGGCCCCCAACTACGAAGCGCCTACCGATTCCGGCGCCAACAACGTCTACGACATCAAGGTTACGGCCTCGGATGGCTCGCTGACCTCGACCAAGGACGTCGCCATCACCGTCACGAATGTGAACGAGGGCCCTACTGTTACCTCGGGCGCCACTGCTTCGTTTGCGGAGAATGGTACCGGTACAGTTTACCAGGCGACCGCCACCGATCCGGACGCTGGCACGACCCTGACCTACTCGATCTCCGGCACCGATGCTGCCCTGTTCAACATCGATGCAACGACTGGCGTTGTCACATTCAAGTCAGCTCCCAACTACGAAGCCCCGGCCGATGCCGGCGGCAACAACGTCTATGACATCAAGGTCACAGCCTCCGATGGCAGCCTGACCTCGACCAAGGACGTCGCCATCACCGTCACCAATGTGAACGAAGGCCCGACGGTCACCTCTGGTGCCACGGCCACCTTCGCTGAGAACGGTACCGGCACAGTCTACACCGCCACGGCGACGGACCCAGATGCCGGCACGACCCTGACCTATTCGATCTCAGGAACGGACGCCGCTCTGTTCAATATTGACGCCACCACGGGCGTGGTGACGTTCAAGTCGACTCCGAACTACGAAGCCCCGGCCGATGCCGGTGCAAACAACGTCTATGACATCAAGGTCACAGCCTCCGACGGCAGCCTGACCTCGACCAAGGATGTAGCGATCACCGTCACCAACGTCAACGAGGGTCCGACGGTCACGTCCGGTGCAACGGCCTCGTTCGCCGAGAACGGCACAGGCACGGTCTATACCGCAACGGCAACCGATCCGGACGCTGGGACGACACTCACCTACTCGATCTCCGGTACCGATGCAGCGTTGTTCAATATCAACGCCACAACCGGCGTGGTCACCTTCAAGTCCGCCCCCAACTACGAAGCACCCACGGACGCTGGCGGCAACAACGTCTATGACATCAAGGTCACGGCCTCAGACGGTTCTCTGACCTCGACCAAGGACGTGGCGATCACCGTCACCAACGTCAACGAAGGCCCGACCGTGACCTCGGGTGCAACTGCGACGTTCGCCGAGAACGGCACTGGCACCGTATACCAGGCCACGGCAACCGATCCGGACGCGGGCACGACCCTGACCTACTCGATCTCCGGCACGGATGCTGCTCTGTTCAACATCGACGCCAACACGGGCGTTGTAACCTTCAAGTCCTCTCCAAACTTTGAAGCGCCGGCCGACAACGGCGGCAACAATGTCTATGACATCAAGGTCACTGCCTCGGATGGCAGCCTGACGTCCACAAAGGACGTCGCCATCACCGTCACCAATGTCAACGAGGCGCCCACCGTCACCTCTGCTGCGACGGCAACCTTCGCCGAGAATGGCACCGGAACCGTCTACACCGCCACGGCAACCGACCAGGATGCCGGCACAACCCTGACCTATTCGATCTCCGGCACCGACGCGGCGTTGTTCAACATCAACGCCACCACGGGCGCCGTCACCTTCAAGTCGGCCCCGAACTACGAAGCACCCACGGACGCGGGCGCCAACAACGTCTACGACATCAAGGTCACGGCCTCTGACGGCAGCCTCTCGACCACCAAGGACGTGGCGATCACCGTCACCAACGTGAACGAAGGCCCGACGGTCACCTCCGGTGCGACAGCGACGTTTGCCGAGAACAGCACCGGCACGGTCTATACTGCCACGGCAACCGATCCGGACGCCGGTACGACCCTGACCTACTCGATCTCAGGCACCGACTCTGCCCTCTTCAATATTGACGCCACCACGGGCGCGGTCACCTTCAAGTCGGCTCCGAATTACGAAGCGCCTGCCGACAATGGCGGCAACAATGTCTACGACATCAAGGTCACAGCTTCAGACGGCAGCCTGACGTCCACCAAGGACGTTGCGATCACCGTCACCAATGTCAACGAGGCGCCCACCGTCACCTCTGCTGCGACGGCAACTTTCGCCGAGAACGGCACCGGCACGGTCTACACCGCGACCGCTACCGACCAGGATGCGGGCGCAACCCTCACCTACTCGATCTCCGGAACCGACGCGGCGTTGTTCAACATCAACGCCACGACCGGTGCGGTGACGTTCAAGTCCGCCCCGAACTACGAAGCGCCGACTGACTCGGGCGGCAACAACGTCTACGACATCAAGGTCACGGCCTCGGACGGCAGCCTCTCGACCACCAAGGACGTGGCCATCACCGTCACCAACGTGAACGAAGGCCCGACCAACATCACGGTCAGCGGTTCGCAATCGGTCCAGGAAACCGTCACCTCCGGCGGTACCATCGGCACGGCCTATGATCCGGGCAGCACGCAGCCCGTCGTGGCAACGTTCGCCGCCGTGGATCCGGATGCCGGCGACACCGCGACCTACTCGATTGTCGGCACCTCCAGCCAGTTCGTCATCAGCGGCAACCAGCTCAAGGTCGCCTCCGGCGCCACCTTCGACTATGAAACCACGCCATCCTACACCCTCACCATCCGCGTCACCGACAGCGGCGGCCTGACCTACGACAAGTCCGTCACTGTCAACATTGCCAACTATGCGGGCAGCTACACCGGCACGACGGGAAACGACACCGCCACGGGCACCTCCGAAGAAGACACCATGTCCGGCGGTGATGGCAACGACACGCTGTATGGCGGCGCCGGCAACGACACGATCGACGGCGGCAACGGCAACGACATCATCATCGGTGGCGCCGGCCGTGACACACTGATCGGCGGCGCAGGCATCGACACGGTCGACTACTCCACCTCAACCTCCGGCGTTGCGCTGTCCTTCTCGAACACCAACGGTACAGGTGTTGGCGGCCTCTACACCAACATGGCAGCCGGCGGTTACAGCGGTGACGCCACAGGCGACATATACTCAGGCTTCGAGATCTTTATCGGCACGGACTATGCCGACTATGTCGGTGGCGGCGCCTCCAACATGACCTTCTATCTGGGGGCCGGCAACGACACCTTCGACACCAACGACACCGACACCGCCGCCGATACCATCTATGGCGGTGCGGGCAACGACACGATCTGGGCCGGCCTGGGCAACGACGTCCTGATCGGTGGCGCTGGCGATGACTACCTCAACGGCGAAGGCGGCACCGACACGGCTTCCTACATCGACGCAACTGCGGGTGTGACGGTGAGCCTCGCCATAACATCGGCGCAGAACACCGTGGGCGCCGGCACGGATACTCTGGTCAGCATCGAAAACTTGTATGGATCGACATTCAACGACACCCTGACGGGTGACGGGAACGCCAACGTGATCTCCGGTGATGCCGGCAACGACACCATCTTCGGTGGCGCGGGCAACGACACCATTGACGGCGGCAGCGGTGACGATACGATCCAGGGCGGTTCGGGCGACGATATCCTGACGGGCGGCACTGGCAACGACTGGGTCAGCTACTCCGACGGCAACAGCGTCACGGTGAACCTGAACCTTACCACTGCCCAGAACACGGGCATGGGCAACGACACGTTGAGCGGCTTCGAGAACATCCTCGGCTCCGACGGCAACGATACGCTCACCGGTGACGGCAATGCCAACATCATCTATGGCGGGAAAGGCAACGACACCATTGACGGCGGTGCAGGCGACGACATTCTCAACGGCGGTGATGGCAACGACATTATCACCGGCGGCGCAGGCATCGACACGGTCACATACTTTGATGCCACAAAGGCCGTTATCGTCGACCTCTCTATCACCACGTCGCAGAATACCAGCGGTTCCGGCAACGACACCATCACCGGCGTCGAGAACCTTGTGGGCTCGATCTACAACGACACTCTCACGGGTGACGCCAACGCCAACTCGATCTGGGGTGGCGCGGGCAATGACACCATCAACGGCGGCGACGGCAACGACATCATCAACGGCGGCGCCGGCTCCGACAACCTGACGGGCGGTAACGGCATCGACACCCTGAGCTACGAGGGCAGCTCGGCCGGGGTCACGGTCAACCTGTCCAACAACACGGCCTCCGGCGGCGATGCCCAGGGTGACAGCATCACGGGTTTTGAAAACGTCACGGGCAGCAGCTACAATGACACGCTGACCGCGGCCAGCACGGGCTCCGTCCTCGATGGTGGTGCTGGCAACGACATCCTGCGCGGCGGCAACGGCAATGACACGATCTATGGCGGCGCAGGCGATGACTATGTCTATGCCAGCGGCGGCGTGGATTACCTCGACGGTGGCAGCGGCTCCGACACGATCGACTATTCGGTCGGCACCCAGGACATGACCATCGACCTCAATCAGGGCCTGGGCTACTACACCAGTTATCCTGCAGGTGCAGACAAGTTCTACAATTTCGAGAACTCTGTCGGCGGCAGCGCCAACGACACGCTGATCGGCAACGCCCTCGACAATACGATGAACGGTGGCGCAGGCAACGATACCTTCTTCGGTGGCGCCGGCAACGACACGCTGATCGGCGGCGACGGCTCGGATCTGTTCATCATTCAGGCCGGCCTTGGAAACGACACCGTCATCGGCGGCGCGGGCGCAAGCTGGGTCGATGCCATCGACCTGCGCGATGCCTCCGGCACATCCTATACCGGCGCCTTCCCCTCCGACTGGACGCTGGTGCTGACCTCAGGCTCGGTTGTCTCCACCGGCACGGAAACGATGAACCTCTCGACCGACGCTGCGGGCTACATCCAGCACAGCGACGGCACACACATCGACTTCAGCCAGATCGAACAGATCCGCTGGTAAGCGGGGCCACAGCGAAGGCGCGCGGGAAGCGGCGGCTCGCGCGCCTTCTGCATTTCCGCGATGGAACCAAACCGGCAATGGTGTCGTTCCCTTTCCACCTGAAAGGGAGTGCCCAATGGCAAAGTCACGTAAATCCAAGACCGGTCGCAACCGTACCACCAGCGAAAACAGCCGCAGCACCGGGCGGCAATCCAACGGCTTCTATGACCGCCTGCTCGGCAACGCCGCGTATTTCTCCGGCGCCATCGCCCGCACCGGGCTCGAATATGGCGCAGAGAAAATCCAGTCTCTCGCCGGACTGGCGCGCAACTATTCCGAAGAGCAGGCGAGCACGCCGCATATCCAGGAATACGCCGAACTTGCGGCGGACAGTCTTGACGATCTCGCAAACTATGTTTCGGACACCGACATCGATGTGATGCTCGAGGACGCCCGGGACTTCGCGTACCGTCATCCCTGGGCCGTTGTGAGCGCCGGCCTGATCGGCGGCGTTCTCGCCGCCCAGGTGCTGCGCACTTCCATGGGGAATTCTCCCCGCTCGGCCTCGAGCTGGAACTTCATGGCAACCGAGAAGGCCGGCTCTCGCGGCGGCCGCAGCAACCGCAAGTCCGGCGCACGCAGCGCGAATGGCGGCAGCCCTGCCAATGGCTGATGGCGACGCCGCGGACATGTCCGGTCGCGGACGGCACACAGAGCCGTCCCTTCCCGGCATCTTGCGGCGTCTCTTTCTCAGCACCACGCAATGGCTTGGGGCAGAACTCGCCCAAGGCCGGGATGATGCCAAGGCCGTGCTCCGCAGCATTGTCAAAGGCGCCGTCCTCGGCGTGCTGGGACTGGCCTTCCTCATCGCCGGCCTCATGATGCTGCTGCAAGCGGTTGCCACTCTCGCCGGCACCTATCTCGGCAGCGAGAGTGGTGGACTTGCGATCACCGGCGCAGGCTGCCTGATTCTTGCAGGCCTTGCCGTGCTTTGGGCACGGCAGGCCCTGCGGATCAGGCCGCAGCTCCACAGCATGATCACACGATGGCTGACCGACAAGGAACAGCGATCAAGCAACTGAACCTGAAAAAGGAGTGACCACCATGGAAAGCACCAGCAAGACAGCGAAGAAGAAATCACCCCGCAAGCGCAGCGCCTCGGCGTCGGGCTCCGGCCGCAGCCGCCGCAGTGCGGGCGAAGGCGCGGGCAGCTCGGGCGGCCAGGGCCGCTCGGGTGGCATCAGCGACTGGCTGAGCAAGACCGGCCAGCGTGTGGCCGATGCCCGTTCCAACCTCTCCATGCCGCAGCTCGGCAACATTAAGTCCGCCATGGAGAACCGCCCGATCGTTCTCGGTGCCGTCGGCATCGCCATCGGCATGGTCATCGGCGCGATGCTGCCGTCCATGACCGGCATGATGCATGTGGGCAGCGGTTCCTCACGTTCACGCGCCAGCACGCGTCACTGATGCCCGATAGCCAGCAAGACCCGGCGCCGGAACAGGAAGACAAGCTCCTGCTCCGGCGCATCGCTTTTCTGCTGGGAGGCATCTTCTTCATCGCGCTCATCTACCTGATGTTCGTGGCACGGGAATTTCTCGTTCCGGTGGTGATGTCCGTCCTGATCGCCATCACCTTCCGGCCGGTCATCCGCTGGCTGGCACTGCGTGGGATTGCTCCACCCTTAAGTGCCTTCACCTTCGCGGTCTTTCTCATGCTGGGCGGCCTGACGGCGGGCTACCTGCTGAGCGGACCGGTGGCGGAGTGGGTGGCACAGGCCCCCCAGAATCCAGAGGGACTTCGCCGGAAAGATGCAGGCTTTGACCGAGCCCCTGCGCCGTGTGGCCAAGATCACGGAAACGATCAAGTCCGTCGCCTCGGCCCCTGCGAACGAAGAGGCACAGACCGTGGTCGTGGCGGAACCGGCCATTCCCGCACTGCTCTGGTTCGCGACCTATCCTGCCGGCTACATGATCATGTTCGGCGGTGCCGTTGTGCTCTCCCTCTTCCTGATGGCCTCAGGCAACCTGATCTACGAGCGGATCATTCACGCCATGCCCACCCTCACGGACAAGAAGAAGGCGCTGAGATTGCTGTATGCCGTGGAGCGCGAGGTCTCGGGCTATCTCTTCACTCTCACGGCCATCAACGCCGGCGTCGGCGCGGCGATCGGCCTGGGACTGTGGGCCATCGGCATGAGCAATCCCCTCCTCTGGGGTCTCCTTGCCTTCGTGCTCAACTTCATTCCCTATGCGGGACCCTTGACGGGCGCTTGCCTCGCCGCCGTTTCGGCCGTGGTCACATTCCCGTCCCTGGGCTACGCCCTGCTGGCGCCCGCCATCTACACCATGGTCGTGACAATCGAGAACCAGCTCGTCTCGCCCTATGTGCTGAGCCGCCGGCTTGAGATCAATTCGGTGGCGATCCTGCTGGCCTTCGCCTTCTTCGCCTGGATCTGGGGCATCGGCGGAATCATCGTGTCCGTGCCGCTGCTCGTGACGCTGCGAGTCTTTGCCCTGCACGTGGAGCGGCTGCGGCCTGTGGGCGACTTCCTGTCGGAATCGTCACCAGCGATCCTTTCAGAAGACAGTAGCAGGCCAGCGGCGCAAAGCTCGGTGCAGATGTGACCTAGTGTCCGTATCCGCCGACCACGGGCAGGATCTCACCCGTGATATAACTGGAGCAACATTCCGAAGCGAGGAACACATAGGCCGGCGCCAGTTCTTCCGGCTGCGCCGCACGCTTCATCGGCGTATCGCTGCCGAAGGTGCGGATCTGTTCGTCGTCCTTGTCGGCGGGATTGAGCGGTGTCCACACGGGTCCTGGCGCCACGCAATTGACCCGGATGCCCTTGGGCAAGAGCTGGATCGACAGAGAGCGCGTGAAGGTGTGAATGCCGCCCTTGGTGATGGAGTAGTCGATCAGCTGGCCGCTTCCGTCGAGAGCAGTTACCGAGCCGGTCATGATGATGGAACCGCCATGGGGGAGATGCGGAAGGACAGCCTTCACCATGTTGAAATAGCCGAAGAGGTTGGTTTTCACCGTGCGCTCGAACTGCGCAAGTTCGATGTCCTCGATGGATGCGTTGTGCTGCTGGAAGGCGGCGTTGTTGACCAGGATGTCCACGTGGCCGAAGGCTTCAAGCGCCGTATTGACCACCTTCTCGCAATGCTCCGGTTCTGCCACATCGCCGGCCAGCGAACAGCAGCGGCGCCCTTCGGCTTCGACAAGCCTGCAGGTCTCCTGTGCGTCGGAATCCTCGCAGAGATAGGCAATCACGATGTCTGCGCCCTCCCGCGCAAACAGGACGGCGACTGCCCGGCCAATGCCGGAATCGCCACCGGTGATGATGGCCACCTTGTCCTCGAGTTTCGCCGAACCCAGATACGCGGGCGCTTCGAACATCGGCTTCGGCGTGAGTTCGCTCTCGAAGCCCGGCCGCTCCACATGTTCCTGCGGAAACTCTTGCGGGTATGGGCGCTGTCCGGTCTGGACGGCTTCTTCGTTCTTGTCGTCAGACATGACCACAATCCTCATTCAAGTGATGCACGTATCGAGCGTGAATGCCGGAGACCCGCTTCCCGTTCCGGCTGTGCCGCGAAGCGATCAGCGGAACCATCCCGGCCCTTATCCGTTTCAAACGGAAAAGGAGGTAACCCATGCGCGGAGTCTTGCTTTGGCTGATCGGCATTCCACTGCCCATCATCATCCTGCTCTACCTGTTCCACGTCGTCTGACGCCGGAACAGTTCCCCAGTAACTGGCCCGGACATGTGCCCGGGCCAGTTTTTTCATGCATCAGCGACGGTTTTCCCAACCCTTGCGGGCGGCCTCGGCATGGCCGCGGGAATCACCGAACCAGCCGCCGTGGCCCTGATCGTCGTCATCACGGCCCCGGCCGCCACCGCTGCTGCGGCGGTCATCACCACCACGCGAGCTCGAACGATATCCACCACCGCTTGATCCGCCGCGATCATCGTCACGGCTCTGCCAGCCACGGCGCGAGGCTTCGGAGTGGCCTTCGGGATCGCCGAACCAGCCGCCGTGTCCACCCTGGCCACCACGGCCACCCTGACCGCTGCCCTGGTTGCCGCCCTGACCGCCGCCTTGGCCACCACTGCGGCCGCGACGAGCTGCTTCAGAATGACCTTCGGAATCACCGAACCAGCCACCCTGACCACGGTTGCCACCGCGGCTGCCGCGATCATCGTCGTCGTAGCGCGAGGAACCGCCACCACGCGATGAATAGCTGTCATCGTCATCTTCGTAGCGGGACTGGCTGCGGTAGCCACGATCATCATCCTCGTAGCGGCCGCCACCGCGGTTGCCACCGCGCCGGTCGTCATCGTCATAGCGGCCGCTTCCGCCGCCGCCGCCACGGCTCATGCCACCGCCATAGCCACGGCGGTCATCGTCATCGCGCGAGGACGACTGGTAGCCACCACGGCCGCGGTTGCCGCCACGGTCATCGTCGCTGACGAAACGGCCGTTTTCGTCACGGTCTCGTTCATTCGAATACCTGTTCATCTCTGGATTCTCCTTTGGGTGCGGACACGAAGGCCGGTGACCACTGACACAATACCAGCGGGGCCAGAAGCGAGGCTCCGCCATGCCTTCTCTCGAACAATCTTCACCACGGTTGATTGTTCCCCGACTTCTTCGGCATCACGTCCACCTTCACCCGCAAATGGAAGAAGGCGGCCGGAGGCCGCCTTCAGCACGAAACGTCGCTGTCGAAATGCACCTATGCCGGCTGGGGATTGACCTCCTCCTCGGCGATCTCGGTGAGCTTCTCATCCGCTGCCTTTTCTTCTTCGAGGGTCTTCTCGAAGAGATCGGCCGCATCGTCCTGGCCCAATTGCTCGGCCCAGGCACAGAGCGTGCCGTAACGGGCGATTTCATAATGCTCGACCGCCTGGGCAGAGGCGATGATCGCGGCATCAAGCGTCTGCTTGTCCGTGATCTCGCTCATCACTTCCTCTGCCTCGGCGATAAGGCCTTCGAGGGCTTCGCATTTCTTCGCCTTCGGCGTCTTGCCGAGCAGCTCGAACACCTGTTCGAGCCGCTGCACATGGCCTTCGGTCTCGGTCAGGTGATCCTCGATCGCAGTGCGGAGATCAGGCGCGGTTGCCTTCTTCGCCATGCCGGGAAGCGTCTTCACCAGCTTCTTCTCGACATAGTAGATGTCCTGCAACATGTCCTGAAAGAGGTCTTCAAAACTCTGGATCTTCATGATCAGCTCTCCTCCGCTCTACTGCTTTTTCGATGCTTCAGTGGTCTGCGACTTCGTCTTGCGCTCGCCGCGCCATTTCTCGAACTCGTCGGCGAACTTCTTGCGGCGTTCCTCCTGCCACTGCAGATAGTCGCGATCGATCTCGTCCATCTGCTGGCGGCGCCAGGTTTCGTAGTCGGCGTCATGTTCCGAGGCGTAGCGGTCGCGGGCATTCATGAAGCCGCCACGGCGGCCCCCGCCACGCTCGTCTTCGAAGTCGTCACGACGGCCTCCAACGTCACGGCCTTCGTAGTCTTCTCGGTGACCACGCAGGTTGTCGAAGTCGCGGTCTTCGAACCCTGAGTGGCTGCGGCCACGGCCCTGCTGGCCGTCGCGTTGATAATCACGATTGTTCATGGTGAACCTCTTGCAGATTGCGCTAATGGGAGTTCCGGCGGCGAGGCGCCTTCTCCTGAACTGTGCCTGCTGTGAATTGTTCCGTGAACGTCAGCGGCTGAAATCGGGTGGTGGCGCCATGCCGTCGCCTTCCATCAGCCGGCTCAGCGGGCACGACATAGACCAGGTGAGGCCCTGCGGCTCGTAGGCGATGCGCACATCTCCGGCCACGGCCATCTCGATCATGTTGCCGGTGACGGCGGTGCCATAGCCCTTGCGCGATGGCTTAACGACGGGCGGGCCCATGCTTTCGGTCCAGCTCAATCGGAACGTGGTGGCCTCGACGGGATGAGCCGGCGGATCAAGTTCCCAATGGATCCGCACTTCGCCGTCACTGTTCGATAGCGCACCATATTTGCTGGCATTGGTTGCAAGTTCATGGAGCGCCATGCCCAGAGGCTGCGAGATGGAAGCGCCGACCTGGATCTTGGGGCCCTCGATGAAGATCCGCTTGCCCACCAGATCGGTGAGATGGGCGAGCTGCAATTCGATCAACTGCCGGAGATCGGCACCGCGCCAGGCATTACCGATCAGCAGATCATATCCCGCAGCGAGCGAATGGATGCGCGCCTGGAAGCGCGCGAGAAAATCTTCGGGCTGATAGGCAACCGTGTGGCGCGCAATGCCCATGACCACAGCGAGAAGGTTCTTCTTCCGGTGATTGGACTCGCGCATCAGCATGCGGAGACGCTCTTCGTGGGTCTTGCGGAAAGTGATGTCGAGACAGATGCCCTTCAGGCTGATCAGCTTGCCGCCGTTCTGCCGCTCGGCCTTACCCAGTGTGAGAAGCCACTTCTCGCCCGATTGCGGATGCTGGATGCGATACTCCCGCTCCCAGCGCTCGGCGCCGGACACCATCCTGAACTGCTCGAACTGTTCTCGTACGGCCTGACGGTCTTGAGGGTGAATGGCGGAGAGCCATGTGTCGATCGTCATGGGCTGCTCGGGCAACAGGCCATGGGCTTCCATGAAGCGTTGATCCCAGCTTGTCCTTTGCGCCCGCTCATCCCAGGCCCAGGTGCCGGATTCGGCTGCTTCGAGCGCGAGTTGCAGCCTTTCATCGGTTTCCCGCAGACTTTCACTCCGCTGCTTCACGTTTTCTTCAAGCGAGCGGTTGAGTTCCTTGAGGCGGGACAGCGTTTCTTCATATTGCTGCGCCAGCACCGCCACGAGCAGAGACACCAGCGCCGACACGCCGAGGTAGGATTGCAGGAAGACAACCCGCACCGGCAGGAAGTTTTCGTCCTGCCCGAAGACGCCAAGGCCGTTCGACACGATGATGGTGCCCGTGAGGGTGAGCAGCGCCATGGCGACGGCAGCGCCGGCAAAGCGCGTGCGGATCGCCAGCCACGCCAGCAGCGGCAGGTTGGAATAGGCGAACTGCTGCCAGCCGTACATCGCCGCGATGAAGACGAGGAGCGCGGCAATGATCACCAGCGCCGCCTCCAGCACGCGCAGGCGAGAGAGGTCATTGCGGGCCGCCCACACCCGTTCCGCAACCAGAACAAGGGGCGTGGTCGAAAGTATGCCCGTGGTGTCGCCCAGCCACAGCAGCGCCCAAGCTTCGGCGAAATCATGCTTCTGGGCGATGAAGGCATCCACACTTGCGATCACCGTCGCCCCTGCGACCGGCGCCGCCAGCGCGGAGAGGACGAAGGCGATGCTGTCCCGCAGCGTGTTGACGCGGTCGGGGGTCTGCGCAAGTTTCGCGTAGATGAGGGCACCCGCTGAAACCTCCAGGATGTTGCCGAGGATATAGAGAACTGTGTGCGAAGGCGGATTGCCGAACCAGAGAGCATTGGCAGTCGATTCGCCCAGCGCGCCCGTCAGCAAGAGCCACGGCCATGACGCTCTTGGAGTGACCAGCAGCATGCCCACCATCAGGCCGGCGGGCGGCCAGAAGGTGATGTTGGTGCCGGGAATGATGGAGAACCCCTCACCGACCTTCGCCGCCACCATGTAAGCGGCATAGAGCAGAACGACGAACGTGACGGTGGGGCGGGCGCTCCAAACCTTTTGCCACACAGCCGAAAGATCCTGCCACAGTCTGTCGTAGGGGAAATGCGGCACACTGGCCATCGTCGATGATTCCGTCCTGCCCGTCGCTGGTCCTAGCCCGTGTGGGAATTTTGCCCGCCGCGGCGGAATGAGCCGCAGATCATCCAAAAGCTGAACGCCCCGGTAGCAGAACCCCGCACTCAAACGCATCTCACGGCATTCGGTTCCGGCAGAACTCTGAAAATTCAACGCGGCGGGAACGAGACTGTGACCAAGAGTCCCGCTGCCGGGGAGGTTGCGGGACAGCCGGTCCCAGCGCGCCTATGGTGCCCGCGCGATTTGGCGGGACGGAGAACGGACATGAGCACGATGCAGCAGATGCGGGCCTGGCAGGGGCCAGCGGTTCTGAGCCATGGGTTCCGCCCGTTCTTCTTCCTGGCGGGGCTCTGGGCCGCGTGCGCCATGATCCTCTGGCTTCTCACCCTGACAGGGCATTCCGTTCTGGCCACGGCCTTCGATCCTTTCACGTGGCATGCCCATGAATTCGTCTTCGGTTACGTGACTGCGGTGATCGCAGGCTTTCTGCTGACCGCCGTACCGAACTGGACAGGCGTCTTCCGGTTGTCGGCCGGCCACTTGCGGGCCTTGTTGCACTGTGGCTCGCCGGGCGCGTCGCAGTGGCCGTTTCTGCCAGCATTCCTGCCCTTGCCGTGGCCCTTCTCGACCTGTCGTTCACGACGGCGCTTCTGTTTTTCCTGGGACGCGAAATCCTGATCGGCCGGAACTGGCGCAATCTCCCCGTTCTGGGCTTGCTCACGGTCATCACGCTGGCCAACGGTCTTTTTCATTGGCAGGCAGCACAAGGGGCCAGCACCGGAGACAACATCGGACTCCGCCTCGCCCTCGCCGGCGAGATCATGCTCATCGCCCTGATCGGCGGACGGATTGTGCCCTCCTTCATGCGCAACTGGCTTGTGCAGCGGAAGGCGTCAAGCCTGCCCGAGCCCGCGGGGCCGTTCGATCACGTCTCGCTCCTGATCACGGGCGCCGCTCTCATCAGCTTTGCTGCGGTCCCGGAAGCGGGCGTCACGGCCCTGCTCTGCGCCGTGGCGGGTCTCACGAACCTTGTCCGCCTCTCGCGCTGGCAGGGACAGCAGACCTTGGCCGAGCCGCTCCTCTGGGTGCTTCACGCGGGATATGCGTTTCTGGCCCTGGGTTTTCTCGCCGTTTCAGCCGCCGCCGCAGGTTACATTCCGCTCCCGAGCGCACTCCATGTCTGGCTTGCCGGCGCCATCGGCGTGATGACCGTCGCGGTGATGACCCGGGCGACACGCGGCCACACCGGGCGGGCTCTGACTGCGCCGCCCCTGACCCTTATCGTCTATCTTCTGCTGATCGCATGCGTCGTGTTGCGCCTCGCCGCGGGTCTCTTCCCGTCCTTCACGGATTGGGGCTGGAGTCTCGCAGCATTGGCATGGATCGGCGCGTTCGGCCTCTATCTGCTGGCCTATGGAACCATGCATCTGCGGCCGGCGCAGGCCCGACCGCGCTGACCATCGTCACGCAGGGTCAGGATTCCTTCCGGGAGCCATAGAGCGCCTCCCGCACGATGTTCGTGGAGCTCACCGCATCCTGCGCTGAAACCGACTGCTTCAAGCGGTTGTCAGCCTGCAGTTTCCGCACAACCTCGCGCATGGCTTCCACCGTGGCGATATTGGCCTTGCATTCTTCCACCGGATCGAGCCCCGTCGTATCGGGGAAGGTGTCGAAATAGATGGGACGGTCATACTTGATCTCTTCCAGCACGTAGATGAGCTCGAGCGTCTGCACGGGATGCACCGTGCCCACCATCAGCCCGTCATCGCGCTTGGCATAGCCGTCGTTCAGGTGAACGCCGAACAGCTTCGAGCTGCGCGCCGCCATGGCCACCGCATAGGCCGGCATCTCGTCGGCATAGAGCACATGAGCGAAATCGATCGTGACGCCCACATTCTTCCGCCCCATCTCGCGGATCGCCAGCAAGGTGGTGCCGACATCGGGCATCAAGGCAAAGCTGCGCGGCTCGTTCGGCTTGTACTCGATGCTGACCTCGCACGTCGGCACATGGTCGGCCACCTCCGAGATCGCCTCGAGCGTCTGGTCCCACAGCCGGGCATAGTCGGCCTGGAAGGAGTAGTCGAAACCGTCCTGCCCCATCCACAGCGTCATGAGCGAACCGCCCAGTTCCAGCATCTGGTCGATGCCGCGCTTTGTCTGGTCGATGGCGAGACGGCGAAGCCTGGCATCCGGATTGGTGAAGGCGCCGATCTTGAAGCCGGGATCGCTGTAGTAGCGCATGGCGAAACCATTGACCGCAAGGCCGAGGCCATCGAGATGGCGCTTCATTTCCTTGAGGTCATTGCCTTCGAGATGGTCCGGGAAGTTGAGATCGACAGCGTTGAGTCCCGGCACCGTGGCGGCGCGGGAGAGAAGCCCCAGGACACCGGGAAGTGCTGCAGCACCGCCCGCCTTGTTCTTGAAGGAGTTGAGGCGGGCCGCATACTTGTATGAGCTGGGGAACGATACTTTCGACATGACTGCCTTCAATCAGAACACAAGAGGAAGTTCAAGCTTCGGCGGCTCGCGAAACAAAGGCGGCGGCGGCGCCATTCGCCGTCTTGCAGGCCTCCGGCAATGCCGCGCCGCGCGCCAGCTCACGGGCGAGCACGCCCACAAAGCAGTCGCCCGCACCATGGGTTGATGTGACCTTGACGGGAATGGGCGCAATCCCGGTCACGTCCCCCGCCGCCGTCCGCACCACAAGGCCATCGCCGCCGAGCGTGATGACCGTGGCGGGCGTCAGGCTCCAGCGCGACAGCACGTCCGTTGCCGAGGCCCTGTCGGAGACAGGGCGTCCCGCCAGCATTTCCGCCTCCACCCGGTTGACGATGAGAAGGTCGACAAGATCGAGAAGATCGCGGCCCACGTCACGCGCCGGCGCCGCATTGAGCAGAACCTGCGCGCCCGCCGCCCGCGCCACGGACGCCATGGCGACATTCACCGCATGGGGCACCTCGTTCTGCAGCACCAGCACCCTGGCGCCACCGAGCGCTACCCATTGCGAGGCAAGCGCGCCCGTATCGATCTTGAGATTGGACCCTGAAACGATGACGGCGCCATAGTCGCCATCCTCCTGCACGATGGCCACACTCATGCCGGAACCGGCCGCGTCGTCGACCGAAACACCGCTCACATCAACACCCGCAGTTGTGAGATGGGCGAGCAACGTACGGCCGAATTCATCCCGGCCGATCCGGCCGATCATCGCCGTGCGTGCGCCGGCCCGCGCCGCTTGAACGGCCTGATTGCCGCCCTTGCCGCCGCATACCTGCTTCCAGGCGCTGCCCACCGCCGTCTCGTCGATGCGCGGCAGAGCTTTCGCTTCTACCACGATGTCGAGATGGAGACTGCCGCAGACAATCACATCAAATGCTGGCACATCAAATGCTGGAACATCAAATGCAGGCGCGTCCACGTCAGGCCCTCCGTCACTTCACGATCAGTGAGGGGATGCATGGCACGGCCAGGGGCAGCATGCCAAGTGCGGGCGGGATGCGGCGCAGTCAGTACCCGCCAAAAACAAAAGCGCCGGCTTCAGAAACCGGCGCTCGCACGAAACACCCCGGTGCCAGTACATCCGTGGCTCCCGGGAAAATGTGTTTCAGATCTTGTTAGGCAGCCTTGAGGTTGCCAGCAGACGACTTGCCCGTGCGGCGGTCGGCCACGACGTCGAAGGACAGCTTCTGGCCTTCCTTGAGCGTGGACATGCCGGCCTGTTCGACGGCGCTGATGTGGACGAAAACGTCCTTGGATCCGTCAACCGGGGCAATGAAGCCATAGCCCTTTTCGGTGTTGAACCACTTAACGGTACCTGTTTGCATGAGAGACTCCTAGAGAAATGCAAATGTAGTTGTCCGTACGCGGATAAGGCGCACGGGGTAGGAAGATCGACGTTCTGGTATAGAGGGGGAGCTAATACACTTGCATATGGAGTGCAGAGCCAAGCCAACCGGCCGAAACTCGATATCGCCCATATGGCCCGGGTTCGCCTGTTTTGCAAGGACTTTTCTCGGTCGGGCGTGGCGGGCGCCGGTAAATGATTGTAAACCATAAGCCATGAGTGAAGGACGATCGCCTGAAATCATGGCAAAAAGAGGCCACGGGCGCGTGATGGTGCTTGGCGCCACCGGCACGATCGGGCGAGCCACCGTCAAGGCCCTGGTGGAGCGCGGCCACGATGTTGTGTGCTTCCTGAGAAGGGGCAGCAAGGCCACCCTCCCCGCCACGACGCTCCGCCACGGCGATGTCACCGACCCGCTTTCGCTTGCCCGCGACGGCTTCCGCGGCGAACCGTTCGATGTGCTCCTGTCCTGCATGGCCTCCCGGACCGGGGCGCCAAGGGATGCCTGGGCCATCGACCATCAGGCCCACGTGAACGCCCTCGTCGCCGCCCGCCAGGCGGGCGTCAGCCACATGGTGCTGCTCTCGGCCATCTGCGTGCAGAAGCCGCTCCTCGCCTTCCAGAAGGCCAAGCTTGCCTTCGAGCAGACACTGATCGAGTCCGGCCTCACCTATTCCATCGTCCGGCCAACAGCGTTCTTCAAATCGCTCTCGGGCCAGATTGACCGGGTGAAGGCGGGCAAGCCCTTCCTGGTCTTCGGCGATGGCAGGCTCACCGCCTGCAAGCCCATCAGCGACGCTGATCTCGGGCAGTTCCTCGCCTCATGCCTCGAGGACGATGCCCTGAAAAACCGCATCCTGCCCATCGGCGGGCCGGGCCCCGCGATCACGCCCATGGATCAGGCCGGCATGCTCTTTGAACTTCTCGGCCGCGAGCCCCGTGTCAAACGGGTTCCGGTGGGTTTTCTCGATGGCATCATCCGCGTGCTGTCAGCCATCGGCACGCTCGTCCCGCAGGCGCGGGAAAAGGCGGAGCTTGCCCGCATCGGACGCTACTACGCCACGGAGTCCATGCTGGTGCTGGATCCGGCCACCGGCCGCTATGATGCCGACGCCACGCCCTCCACGGGTCATGATACACTGCGGGACTTCTATGCGGCGGTCCTGCGCGGCGAGAAGACCGTGCAGCGCGGCGACCATGCGGTGTTCTAGCGGCGGTCGAAGATCACGCCCATGGTGAAGATGAAGCAGCCATAGGGACGGAACTCGGAGGTCCGCACCACGGCGAAGCTCTTCTTGGCGGCCTCGTAAAAGGCAAAGCGTTCCAGCCGCTCCATGGGGAACGTCCGCGCTTCGGCCTTGAGAGCAATCTCGTGAACCTCCTGCTGCATCGGCAGAATCTTCTCCGGCTCGCCCACCACCTGCATGCAGGCAACCGGCGAGGGAATGAAATCGTCGAGCGGCATGACCGAGAGCATGACGCGACAGGCAGCGGGCACATCAAGTCCGGGCAGCTCGATGATCTTGCCGGAGGAGGTGTTCTTCGCCACCTCGTGGGCAGGGAAATTGCGGTCAACGACGACGATGGTTTCCCCGTGGCCCATCGATGCAAGGCACCACAGGAGATCCGGACTGAGTTCACTGGCAATGTTCTTGAGCACGCAAAAAGGCCTTTCCTGCTTCGGTTCCGCACCAAAGCAAAAAAGGCCTCATTGTTCAAACCGGACCTTCAGGTCGCTCCGCCGTCTCACGCCAGCGGGCGGTACTCGGTGCGGGCAAGCGCGGTATGACCGCGGTTCACCATGGCAAGATCGATGATCGCCAGTGCGAGCGGGGCAATGAGCAGCCAGACCGGCAGAAGCCACATGGTATTCATGGTATTCTCCTCTCTTGGATGCTGATCCAACTTGCTGACATCCCGAAAGGTTCCGCGTTCAGGAGGGAACCCACTGGCAGAGGCCGCATTCAACTCTCATGTGGCTCAAACTGATTGCGCTCGCCCTCATGGCGCTGATCCTCATTCCAAGCGGCGCTCACCTGTTCGAGTTGCCCGCCAAGATGCAGTTGTCGAACGAGGGTTACTTCGCCGTCCAACAGATCTATGCGGGATGGGCGCTCTTCGCCGTTCCCATCATTGCGGCCATCGGCGCCAACGCCCTGCTCGGCCACCGGTTGAGACGGATCGACCCGACTGCAGCGCGCGCCGCATGGGCGTCTTCCGTCCTCACGGTGATCAGTCTCGTCATCTTCTTCGGACTGGTGTTCCCCGCCAACGGCGCAACGTCGAATTGGACTCAGATTCCCGCAGACTGGAAAGAATTCCGCCTGCGCTGGGAGTATGGTCACGCAGCCATTGCTGTCGTGGTGTTCATCGCCTTGCTACTCACGGGCCGGGCGATCATGTCGCCCCGGCTTCCGCGCTGACCGGCTTTTCCTCCGGCGCGACCGGCACAATGCGGAGAACCCGCAGCGCATTCAGGATCACCGCCACGTCAATGGCTTCCTGCAGCAGCGCGCCTTGCACAGGCGTCAGATAGCCCAGCGATGCGGCCACCATTCCGACGAGTGAAAGACCGATGCCAACGGAGACGCTCTCCAGCGCGATGCGCCGCGCGCCGCGCGCGATCTCAAGACCCGGCACCAGCCGGTCAATATGATCGACGAGAAGAACGACGTCCGCTGCTTCCACGGACGCCGCAGCCCCGCGCGCCCCCATGGCGACGCCGACGTCGGCAGAGGCCAGCGCCGGCGCATCATTGACCCCGTCTCCCACCATCATGACGGGTCCGTTCTTCCGCTCGGAGAGGACCAGCAGCACCTTCTGGTCGGGCGTGAGATCGGCGTGCAGGCCATCGAGTTTGAGCGAGGCCGCCACCTGTTCGGCAACGTCCCGGCGGTCACCGGTGGCGAGCAGGATGCGCTGCACCCCATTCCTGCGCAAGGCCGAGAGCACGCGTCCTGCTCCCGTCCGCAGCGAATCCGCCATATGAATGTAGCCCGCGAGATGGCCATCGACGGCAACTGCCACCAGCACCGAACCGGCCGACGTGGCGATATGGGCACCTGGCGGATGACCCGCATGCCGTGAGACAAAGCCATCTCCACCCACCACGACCTCGCGCCCGTCCACCATGCCGGAGACGCCTTCCCCCGGAAATTCCGATATCTCGGTCGGAACCGCCAGCACCAGCGCCCGCGCCCGCGCCTCCGCAACAAGGGCCTGGGCAATGGGATGCTGCGAAGCCTGGTCGAGCGCTGCAGCAAGCCGCAGGAGTTCGCTTTCCGTCAGGCCGCGCTTGCTTTCGATCCGTGCTATCTGTGGCCGGCCTTCGGTGAGCGTCCCGGTCTTGTCGAGGACGAGAGTCTGGATTCGCGCCATGCTTTCCAGGAACTTGGCGCCCTTGATCAGGACGCCATAGGTCGCCGCACGGGAGAGGCCGGCGACCAGCGCCACGGGAACCGCCAGAATGAGCGGACAGGGTGTCGCCACCACCAGCACGGCCACGGCGCGGATGGGATCACCCGTCAGCCACCATGTGGCGCCGGCCAGAGCCACCGTGACAGCCAGAAAGCCGAGCGACCAGCGATCTGCGAGGCGGGACATGGGCGCCTTCGATTGCTGTGCTGCTTCCACCAGACGGACGATGCCGGCATAGGTGCTGTCCCGCGCAATCCGCGTCGCCAGAAGGTCGAAGGCCTCGCCCGCGTTGGTGGAGCCGCTCATGGCCGAAGCACCATGCGCCATGCGGACCGGCAGGGATTCGCCCGTCAGTGCCGAGGTATCGACAAAGGCGGTTTCGGAGATCACCGTACCATCGACAGGCACCACGTCGCCTTGGCGGATCAGCAGCCTGTCGCCGGGCGCGACATCATCGAGTGCCACCTGTTCAAGCCCGCCGTTGCGATGGCGCGTGGCATGGCGCGGCACACGCGCGAGGAGTTCATGCATGGCGCGGCGGGCCTGGCCTTCGGCATAGCTTTCGAGAAAGCTGCCGCCCGCATACATCACGGCGACAACAGCAGCCGCGAGGGTCTCGCCCGTTGCCAGTGCCGCTGACATGGAGAGGGCCGCGACGATGTCGAGGCCGACTTCACCCTTCAGGAGACTGCGAACGATCTCGAACAGAAGCGCCAGCAGCACCGGCACAACGCCGATGCGCCACACCAGTGTGGCCGTGGCATCCTCACCGAGCCACCAGAACACAAGCCCGCCCGTGAGGCCCGCCAAGGCCACGAAGAGCACGCCTGTCTGAAGCAAATCCCTGCGTTCACCCGTCATAGGAGGAGTCATAGCTGCCACGTGCAGGTGGAGCCAGCGACACCTTCGCCGCAGGAAAGGCTGGTGCGCCGCGGCACGGAAAGGGCTCCGGCACGTGACATGCCGAAGCCCTTCCAGATCAGTCAGCAGCCGGTGTTACCGGTACGGGCTGATGCATTCGCGCACGTCGCCACTGTAGGCCACCCACGTGTTGGTGCGGATGTTATAGGAACGGTAGTGGTCGAGACACCATTGCACATGGCGGCTGTAACCACGGTCACGGTGCACCAACTCGTTGATGATGGCGCCGCCGATCAGCGGCAGGGTCCACCACGGCGTTTCGTACCAGTAGCCGCCGCGGTAGTGGCGGCAATTGCCATTGCGCGATGAGCAGCGACGGCCGTCACGCTTGCGGTCCCAATTGTGACGCATCCGCTTGTCGGCGGCGGGCGTCATCAGCGGAGAGGCTTCATCCATCATGGGAACAGGCATGGGGCTCACCGGCGCCGCCTGGGCACCTGCGAGCGGAAAAACAGCAGCGGCAGCACCAACCAGCGCCGCGTAAATGGTCGGTTTCATGGAACATCCTCCAGATCATTGTCACACAGGTGACTTAATGACTTCGCGCGGGGATGGTTCCCGGGAACGGTGCAGTTTCACACCTTGATCCAGCTCCGCTGCCGCGATGAGGCAAGGGCCGCCTCCACAACCTTCTGGATCTCGTAGGCCTCGCGGAAATCGGGGCCCGCACTCTTGCCCTTTGCGATGCCACCGAGAAACTCCGCCATCTCGATGGTCTTCAGGTCGTTGAAACCGAGTTGATGCCCACCCGCCACGCAGAAGCCGCCGTAGGGTTCGTGCTGCGGCCCTGCTTCGATCTTGGTGAAGCCCATCTGCCGGCTGTCTCCACCTGCCTTGTAGAAATGAAGTTCGTTCAGCCGCTCCTGGGTGAAGACAAGGCTGCCCTTCTCGCCCGTCAGTTCAAATGCGAGCTGCATCTTGCGTCCGGTCTGCACCCAGTTCGCCTCGATCGTTCCGGCACAACCGCGCTCGAACTGCACGAGGAGGCGGGCCACATCATCGACCTCGACGGCCTTCATCTCCGTTGCACCACGGGCGACGGGACGCTTCGAGATGATCGTGCGGATATCGGCATTCACCTCGGCGATGCCGCCCAGCAGGAAGCGCGCCATGCCGATGATGTGCGAGCCGAGATCGGCCACCACGCCCGGACCGCCCGATGGATCGATGCGCCACGTCCACGGGCTCTGCGGATCGTGCATGTAGTCTTCGGCATGGATGCCGCGGAAACCGGTGATCACGCCAAGCTCGCCTGCCGCCACCATGTCCCGCGCCATCTTGAGCAGCGGATTCTTGATGTAGTTGAAGCCGACCTGCGTGCACACACCTTTCGCTTCCGCCGCCTCCACCATCTCGAGGGAGTCGGCAAGGGTAGGCGAGAGCGGCTTCTCGCAATGGACGTGCTTTCCTGCGGCGAGTGCCGCGAGCACCATCTCCTTGTGGAAAGAATTGGGTGTGGTGATCGAGACCACCTGCACAGCCGGATTGGCGATCACCTGCTTCCAATCGGCGGTGGACGTCTCGAAGCCATACTGATGCGCCGCCTTCGCGGCCGCCTCGGCCGTCACATCCGCAACCATCACGAGCCGCGGCACGGGAATGTCCGGAAACGCCGAAAGCGCGGTGCGGTAGGCGATGGCATGGGCCTTGCCCATGAAGCCCGTGCCGATCAAACCAATGCCGAGGTCCTTCATGCCGGTTCCAGTCCTCACACGCCCACGCGCTGCTTCTTGCGCACGTCGGCCTGATATTTCGCGCTCTCGTTCACATCATTGCGCGAGGAGACCTGCGGCACGCCCACATCCCACAGCGCATCACCCGGCGTCCAGGTATAGGCATCGGAGACGATCGAGATCACGGCGGTGCGGTCCTGCGCCTTGGCCCAGTCCATCGCCTGTTCGAGTTCGGCGAGGCTCTCCACCTTGCGGGCCCGCGCTCCCATCGCTTCCGCATGCTTGACGAAATCCACGCTGAAGGGCGGGATTGCCGTCTTGCAGTCCTTGATCAGGTTGTTGAAGCTCGGCGTGCCCTTGAAGTTCTGCAGGCGGTTGATGACGGCGTAACCGCCGTTATCGCAGACGATGATGATCAGCTTGTGGCCCGTCAGCACCGTTGAATAGATGTCCGAGTTCATCAGCATGTAGCTGCCGTCGCCCACCATCACGATCACATCGCGCGTCGGATCGGCCATCTTGGCGCCCCAGCCGCCCGCGATCTCGTAACCCATGCAGGAGAAGCCGAATTCGAGATCGTAGGAGTTCGCGGTCTTGCAGCGCCAGTTCTTCATGGTCTCGCCGGGAAGGCCGCCCGCCGCGGTCAGCATGTAATCGCGCGGCTCCGCTTTCTTGTTCACCACGCCCACGACCTGCGCATAGGTCGGCACCGGCGCATTGGTGGGCTTCTGATAGCCATCCAGAGCCTTGTTCCAGTCGGCCATCAGGTTCACGGCCTTCTTCGTCCACGCCGCATCCGCCTTCCAGCCCTTGAGGGCCGTGGCAAGTTCCTCAACCGTCTCCTTTGCATCACCCACCACCGCGAGTGCGCGATGCTTGGTGGCATCCCAGCGCGCCGCGTTGATGGAGATGAACTTTGCATCGGCCCCGAACACCGTCCACGACCCCGTGGTGAAATCCATGAGCCGCGTGCCGATCGCCACGATCAAGTCCGCCTCCGCAGCGAGCGCATTGGCGGAGGTGGATCCGACGATGCCGATCGGTCCCGCATAGGCGGGATGATCGTGCGGCACGGTGCTCTTGCCTGCAATCGTCTCGGTGATGGGAATGCCATGCTCCACGGCAAAACGGGCAACCACCTCTTCGGCCCCCGAATAGCGCGTGCCGCCACCTGCGATGATGAGTGGCCGCTTGGCGGCCTTGAGCAGCTTGAGCGCCTCTGCCACGCGCTTGCGGTCAGGTCGCGCGCGCGGAATGTCATGCACGGTCTTCTCGAAGAACTTGGCGGGATAGTCCCATGCCACTTCCTGGATGTCCTGCGGCAGGGCGATGAAGGCAGGCCCGCAATCGGCGGGATCGAGCATCACCGCCACCGCCTGCGGCAGTGATGAGAGGATCTGTTCGGGATGCACGATGCGGTCCCAGTAGCGTGTCACCGCCTTGAAGGAGTCGTTCACGTTGATGGTGGGATTTCCGAAGTGCTCCACCTGCTGCATGACGGGATCGGGGCGGCGGTTGACGAAGGTGTCGCCGGAGAGAATGAGGATCGGCAGGCGGTTCGAGTGGGCGACACCGGCAGCCGTCACCATGTTGGTGGCGCCGGGACCGATCGATGAAGTGGCGACCATGATCTGGCGGCGGCGCTTCGCCTTGGCGAAGCCGATGGCTGCCAGCGCCATGGATTGCTCGTTCTGGCCGCGCCAGGTCGGGAAGACATCCTTCACCGCTTCCAGCGCCTCGGAGAGGCAGGTGACATTCCCGTGCCCGAAGATGCCGAACAGACCGGGGAAGAGCGGCACCTCCTCGCCATCCACGATGGTGAACTGGTTGATGAGATAGCGCACCAGGGCCTGCGCCATGGTCAAGCGGATTGTCGGCATGTCAGGTCCTCCCGGAAGGCTTTTCGCCATTTCTGTGGTTTCTATTGTGGCCCCGTGGCGCCTGCAAGCGATATGGCCAAAGACGCGCCCGATCGCCGCACGGCCGGCAGCCGTCTGAAAAAAATTATGTTGCGCCGGGCGGGGAGAGGCAACACAAATCCCGCAGTCGCGGCAGGCACCGCGAAGGCAAAATGACAGGAATGAAAGATGGCGGCTGGATTTCGCGTGCTGGTGGCAGGCAAGGTGCATGAAGCGGGCCTCGCCCTGTTGCGGTCGCGCCCCGGCATCACCGTCGATCTGGTGGAGGCGGTGACGAAGGAGGCCTACGTTCCGCATCTCCCGGAGGCGGATGCCATCCTGATCCGCACCCAACCCATGACCGCCGCCGAGATCGCCATGGCGCCCCGGCTGAAGATCGTCTCGCGCCACGGCGTGGGCTACGACGCGGTCGATGTGGCAACCCTCAATGCCCGCCGCATCCCGCTCGCCATCGTGGGCGACGTAAACTCACGGGCGGTTGCCGAACACACGCTGATGCTGATGCTGTCAGCGGCCCGCCGCACCGTCGCCCATCACCTCGCCGCCACGCAGGGCAACTGGAACGAGCGCAATCGCTTCGATGCCCTGGAACTCGACGGCAAGCGCCTGCTCATCCTCGGCTTCGGCCGCATTGGCCGGAGGGTCGGCGAACTTGCGAAGGCCTTCGGCATGACGGTTGCTGCCTTCGATCCCTTTGTCACGCCCGAACAGATGGCGGCGGCAGGCGCAGAGCCCGAACCCGACATGCCAAAGGCGCTGGCCAAAGCCGACTATGTCACCGTCCACATGCCGGGTGGACAGGGCGCAGTGATCGGATCTGCGGAACTCGCCCACATGAAGCCGGATGCCATCATCATCAATGCGGCCCGGGGCGGCGTGGTCGATGAACTGGCTCTTGATGCCGCCCTCCGCACCCGCCGTCTCCGAGCGGCTGCCCTCGACGTGCTGGTGCAGGAACCGCCGGACCCGGCCCATCCCCTGCTCTCGAACCCTTACGTCACGATCAGTCCGCACAATGCAGGGCTGACCGCCGAATGCGCCATGCGCATGTCGCTCGCCGCCGCCCAGAACATCCTCGATTGCTTCGACGGCAAGCTGAACCCCAAGCTCGTGGTCAACGCCGCCGCCATCGCCTGAACAACAAAACGCCACCCCGTGAGGAGTGGCGTCTCATGATCTTCAGAACGCTCTTACTTGAGCGAGGCTTTCACCTTGTCGACCTCTTCGGCGCTCATTTCGCCCACGGTCTTCACCGCACCGTCCTGGATCCGCCACAGGCGGAATGGACCGGTGATATCGCCGTACTGGTCGAAGGAGATGGGGCCGATCACGCCTTCATAGCGGATGGGCTTGCCTTCCTTGATGAGGCCGAGGGCCTTGGCAAACTCCTCCTTGCCGGCGTGGATGGGCGTGCCGTCCGCCGCCACCACCTGCGGGATCGCCGCCTTGATGGCCGCCGGGTCAGGCTTGCCGGCCTTGGCGATGGCAAGGGCTGCAATCGCGCCCGCGTCATAGGAACGGTCCGCCGCCGGTGCATCGGGCTTGATGCCGCCGGAGAAGGCTTCGTAGTTGGCATAGAAGTACTTGGTCGATTCCGTCTCGGCGGTGCCCGACGAGGTGCCATAGGCATCGTTCAGGTACTGCGCGCCCACGGCCTTGATGAAGTCGTCGGAGTTCATGCCGTCATTGAGCAGGAACTTGGCGGGGCCGCCGCCCGAGATCCATGCGCGGGCGATCGTTGCGCCATCGACCGGATAGCTGATGAGGTAGAGGGCTTCCGGCCCGTCCTTCATGGCAGCACTCGCTTCGGTGGCGTAGCTCGACTGCTTTTCATTGTAGGGCGTGACCGAGGTGATGGTGCCGCCGAGCTTGGTGTAGGCCGCCTCGAATTCCTTCTGCATGTTCACGCCGAAGTCGTTGTTGACGTGAATGATGGCGATCTTCTTCAGGCCCTGGTCGATGGCGTATTTGGCCGCCGCCGTGCCCTGCAGCGCATCCGAGGTGATGGTGCGGAAGAACACGCCGTTGGTCTTGCCTTCACGGCCAAGTGCGGTGAGCGTCGGCGACGACGAGGCGGGCGAGATCTGTGGAATACCGGCGGGTGCCGTCACCGAGTTCAGAATCGCGAGCGACATGGGCGAGATGA